>NZ_CP018624.1 GCF_002327185.1 Clostridium chauvoei
ATGGATACTGAGCTAAAATCATTATGGGAAAAAACATTAAATATTATAAAAGGTGAAATGAGTGAAGTTAGTTTTAATACTTGGATCAAAAGTTGCGAACCAATTTCTATGTCTTCCCACGAAATAAAAATCAGTGTTCCTAATTCTTTTACCCAAGATATTTTAGAGAAAAGATATAAAGATTTAGTTGTAAACTCTATTGAAGCTGCTTGCTCTAAATTATATAAGGTAGAATTTTTAATAGAATCTGATCTTCAAGAAGCTGAAGAAGAAGTTGAAGTAAAAAAAGCAAATGTAAAAAATACATCATCTGTTACTGTAAATGATGAAATGTCTTGTACATTAAATCCAAAGTATACTTTTGATTCATTTGTAATCGGTAATAGTAATAGATTTGCTCATGCCGCGTCATTAGCAGTTGCTGAATCTCCAGCTAAAGCATATAATCCGCTTTTTATTTATGGAGGAGTTGGTCTTGGTAAGACTCACTTAATGCATGCGATAGGTCATTATATACAACAGAATAATTCAAATGCTAAAGTTGCATACGTATCATCTGAAAAATTTACAAATGAACTTATCAATGCAATTAAAGATGATAAAAATGAAGAATTTAGAACAAGATACAGAAATGTTGACGTTCTTTTAATAGATGATATTCAATTTATTGCTGGAAAAGAAAGAACTCAAGAAGAATTTTTCCATACTTTTAATGCTCTTCATGATGCAAATAAGCAAATTATTCTATCATCAGATAGACCACCAAAAGAAATTCCAACTTTAGAAGATAGACTTAGATCTAGATTCGAATGGGGTCTTATTGCTGATATTCAAGCTCCAGACTTTGAAACAAGAATGGCTATTTTAAAGAAAAAAGCTGATGTAGAAAAGCTTAATGTTGCAAATGAAGTTATGGTTTATATAGCGACAAAAATTAAATCAAATATCAGAGAATTAGAAGGTGCTTTAATAAGAATAGTAGCTTACTCTTCTTTAACTAATAGGGATATTACAGTAGATTTAGCTACTGAAGCGTTAAAAGACATTATTTCAAATAAACAAAATAAAAATATTACAATAGATGTAATTCAAGATGTAGTTTCTGGATACTTTAATCTAAGAGTAGAAGATTTAAAGTCTCAAAGAAGAACTAGGAATGTATCGTATCCTAGACAAATAGCTATGTACTTAAGTAGAAAACTTACAGATATGTCTTTACCTAAAATTGGTGAAGAATTTGGGGGTAGAGATCATACTACTGTAATTCATGCTTACGAAAAGATTTCTGATAGTTTAAATACAGATGAAAGTCTACAACATACAGTAAATGATATAACAAAGAAACTCACTCAAAATTAATCAACAAATGTACATAACTTTATAGAATTATGTGTGGATAACTTTTCGAAAGCATATTGCTTGTTATTAATGTGGATAACGTATTGTTTTTTTGCTCTACTTATCCACAATATTTTTTTATAAAAAATCTAATGATTATAAGGGCTGAGAGTACTTTTCCACATATCCACAGCCCCTACTACTATTATTATTAATATATATATCTATATTATCTTATTTAGTATACTAATCATTGTTTATAACTTAGGAGGTATTTTATGATTTTTATATGTGAAAAACAAAAATTACAAGAAGCTATTTCTATAGCAACTAAAGCTATAACTGGAAAAACAACAATGCCTATCTTAGAAGGTATATATATATGTGCAACTAAACATGGTTTAACTTTAATTGGTTCAGATATGGACGTATCTATAGAAACTAAATTAATAGCAGATGTTTTAGAAGAAGGTAAAATCGTTATTGATGCTAAGATTTTTAGTGAAATAATAAGAAAGTTACCAAATTCAGAAGTAAAAATAGAAACATTAGAAAATAATATAATACAAATAACTTGTGAGAAGTCAGTATTTAACTTAGTTTATATGAATGGAGAAGACTATCCATCTTTACCAAGTATAAATGAAAATTTAACAGTTGAAGTTCCACAAAACATATTAAAAAATATGATAAAAGGAACTGCTTTTGCTATAGCTCAAGATGAAACTAGACCAATTCTTCAAGGTATTCTTTTTGAAGTTAAAAACAAAACTCTTAATTTAGTTGCATTAGATGGATATAGATTAGCTGTTAAAAGTGAATTTTTAGATAATGATAACGAAATAGAAGTTGTTATACCTGGAAAAACATTAAATGAAGTTTCAAAAATACTAGAAGATATATCAGATATAGTTAAAATAACATTTACGAACAATCATATTTTATTTAATTTGAATGATACAAAAGTTATTTCTAGATTATTAGATGGAAAATTTGTTAACTATGAATCACTTTTACCTCAAGAATATAAAATACTTGTAAATGTTAATAAACAAAAATTACAAAATTGTATTGAAAGAGCATCTCTTATGGCTAAGGACGGAAATAGTAATTTAATAAAATTAGATGTTCAAGAGGATACGTTAATTATCACATCTAATTCTCAATTGGGAAAAGTAAGGGAAGAAGTTTCGATAAATCTGCAAGGTGAAGATATTCAAATTGCATTTAATTCAAGATATTTATTAGATGTTCTTAAAACTATGGAAGATGATGAAGTAGTTATGCAAATGACTTCAAGTGTAAGTCCTTGTGTTATAAAAGGAAAAAATATGGAAAATGCTAAATACTTAGTTTTACCTGTAAGATTAATAAGATAGAGATGGAGGTGTAAATTAGTGAATAAAATTAGAATAAATATTCACTGATTAGTTAGATATGCAAGAAATAAAAATAAATACTGAGTTTATAAAATTAGATTCATTTTTAAAATGGTGTGGAGTTGCTTCTTTAGGATCAGAAGCTAAAATTTATGTTCTAGAAGAAATGGTTAAAGTAAATGGTGAAGTTTGTACCCAAAGAGGAAAAAAAATTAGACCTGGAGATATAGTAGAATTTGAAGGAGCAGAATATAAGGTTATATAGTTGATTAATCTTATTATTACTTAAAAATTTTCTATAATCACTTTTTACTCATCTAACTATGATATAATTAAATAGGTGTTAAAAATGTATATTAAAAGACTACAAATGTTGAATTATAGAAACTATAAAGCACTAGATATTGATCTTGGAAAATATGTAAATGTATTTATGGGTGACAATGCTCAAGGAAAAACTAATATACTAGAAGCTATGTATTATTGTGCATTTGCCAAATCACATAGAACTTCTAGGGATAGAGAACTTTTAAATTGGGATAGCTCGAATGCATATGTAAGTCTTACTGTAGGTAAAGATAGATTAGATAAAAAAATAGATATAACTATTTTAAAAGACGGTAAGAAGGCAATAAGAATAAATAAAGTTAAAGTTACAAAAATAGGAGAACTATTTGGAAACTTTAATGTAGTTATGTTTTCACCAGAGGATTTAAAAATAATAAAAGATTCGCCAGGAATAAGGCGAAAATTTATGGATATGGAATTATGCCAATTAAATTCAAAATATTATTATAATCTAGTTCAATATAATAAGGTTTTAAATGAACGGAATATAATTTTAAAAAATAAAAGAATAGATGAAGAAATATTAGATATTTATGATATACAATTGGCAAATTATGGTCATAATATAATAATAGAACGACTTAAGTATATAGAGAAATTAAATCTTTACGGAAAAAGTATACATAAGGATATATCCTCTGGTAAGGAAGACATTGAGTTTAAATATATAACTTTAATAAAAAATTTAGAGAACGTAAAAGCTGATTTCTATGAACTATTAAAGAAAAACAGAAAAAAGGACATAGAAAGAAGAATAACTAGCGTTGGACCGCATAGAGATGATTTTTCAACTCTTATAAATGGTGTAGATACAAAGAGTTTTGGATCTCAAGGACAGCAAAGGTCAGCTGTGTTAACAATAAAATTTGCATCTTTAAAAATAATAAAAGAGTTAACTTCAGAATACCCTGTTCTTTTACTAGATGATGTATTATCTGAATTAGATTTTAGTAGGAAAAGATATATTCTTAAGACTATTGGCGAAATTCAAACTGTAATAACTTGTACAGGGATAGAGGATTTAACAGATTATTTAGATGAAAATTCTAAGGTTTTTAAAGTTAAAAATGGAGAAATCCTAAACTAGCAAGGAGGAATTCATATGTTTTTACATTTAGGAGAAAATGTAGTAGTTCCTATTAAAGACGTAATAGGGATTTTTGATTTACAAACGACTATGTATAGCTCTGATACAAGTGCATTCTTAAGAATGGCAGAAGAAGATGGATTTGTAGAGAAGATATCTAAAGAGAAACCAAAGTCTTTTGTTATAGCGGAAGTGAATAAAATGAGCAAGATATATTTATCACCAATATCATCTTCAACTTTAACCAAAAGAACAAATATAGATTATAATCCATAAGTCCAATATTTAAACCTTCAATGTGATTATAATAAAATATGTGATTTTAGGAGGAAATTATGTTGGAACAAAATAAACAAAATTATGATGAAAGTCAGATACAGGTTCTTGAAGGATTAGAAGCAGTTAGAAAAAGACCTGGAATGTATATAGGAAGTACAAGTTCTAGAGGATTACATCACTTAGTTTATGAAATAGTAGATAATAGTATTGATGAAGCACTAGCTGGATTCTGTAAAAATATAGAAGTTACCATAAATGAGGATAACTCTATAACAGTAATAGATGATGGTAGAGGTATGCCTACAGGAATACACCCTAAAATGGGAAAATCAACTGTAGAAGTAATTATGACTGTATTACATGCTGGTGGTAAATTCGGTGGAGGAGGATACAAAGTATCTGGTGGTCTTCATGGGGTTGGTGCATCTGTTGTAAATGCATTATCAGAGTGGTGTGAAGTTACTGTAAAAAGAGAAGGCGCTATATGGCAACAAAAATACTCAAGAGGAAATGTTTTAAGTGAGTTATCTAAAATAGGAGAATCTGATGAACATGGTACACAAGTAAAGTTTAAACCAGATTTAGAAATATTCGAAGAAACGGAATATGATTTTGATATTTTATCAAATAGATTAAGAGAGTTAGCTTTTTTAAATAAAGGAATAAGCATAACACTTAAAGATAAGAGAGAAGATGAAGAAAGAGTAGAAAATTATCTTTATGAAGGTGGAATAAAAGAATTTGTTTTATATCTTAATAGGAATAAAGAAGTTCTTCATCCAGAACCAATCTATGTTGAAGGTGAAAAAGATGGAATTATAGCGGAAATATCACTTCAATATAACGATGGATATAGTGAAAATTTATATTCATTTGCTAATAACATAGACACAATAGAAGGTGGGACTCACTTAGCTGGTTTTAAAACTGCTTTAACAAGAGTAATAAATGATTATGCTAAGAAGTTTGGTCATATAAAAGAAAATGATAAAAACCTTTCAGGAGATGATATTAGAGAAGGGTTGACTGCAGTTGTATCTATAAAGATATCAGAACCACAATTTGAAGGTCAAACAAAAACAAAGTTAGGTAATTCAGAAGTAAGAGGTATTGTTGATTCTATATTAGCAGAGGGAGCTTCAGTATTCTTAGAAGAGAATCCTAACGTTGGTAAGATTATAATAGAAAAGGCTTTAATGGCAGCTAGAGCTAGAGATGCAGCAAGAAAAGCAAGAGAATTAACAAGAAAATCAGTATTAGAACGTTCATCATTACCTGGGAAATTAGCAGATTGTTCATCTAAAGATCCTATGGAATGTGAAATTTATATAGTCGAAGGGGATTCAGCGGGTGGTTCAGCTAAGCAAGGAAGAGATAGAAAATTCCAAGCTATTTTACCTCTAAAGGGTAAAATAATGAACGTTGAAAAACAAAGATTAGATAAGATACTTAATTCTGACTCTATAAGATCAATGGTTACAGCTTTTGGAGCTGGAATAGGAAAAGACTTTGATTTAGAAAAGATAAGATACAATAGAATAATAATAATGACAGATGCTGATGTAGATGGAGCTCATATAAGAACATTATTATTAACATTCTTCTATAGATATATGAGAGAGTTATTAGAACAAGGGCACGTTTATATAGCACAACCACCACTTTATCAAGTTAAGAAGAACAAAAAGGAATACTATGCTTATTCTGATCAAGAACTTGAAAAGCTGTTAATTGAAGTTGGAGGTAAGGATAACTCAACTAATATTCAAAGATACAAAGGTCTTGGAGAAATGAATGCTACTCAATTATGGGAAACAACAATGGATCCAGAAAGAAGAGTTTTATTAAAGGCAACAATAGAAGATGCTATAGCAGCAGATGAAATATTCACTATTCTAATGGGTGATAAAGTTGAACCAAGAAGAGAATTTATTACAAAAAATGCTAAGAAAGTAAGCAATTTAGATATTTAGTACTAGAACGAGGTGAAGTACATGAGTTTAAACGAGGGAAAAGTTATACCTGTTGATATAAATAGGGAAATGAAAAAGTGTTATATAGATTATGCTATGAGTGTTATAGTTGGTCGTGCATTACCAGATGTTAGAGATGGACTAAAACCTGTTCATAGAAGAATACTTTATTCTATGCAAGAATTAGGATTATCTCCAGAAAAGGGATATAGAAAATGTGCAAGAATAGTAGGGGAAGTTTTAGGTAAATATCATCCACATGGTGATTCATCAGTGTATGATGCACTTGTAAGAATGGCTCAAGATTTTTCAATGAGATATATGTTAGTAGATGGACATGGAAACTTTGGGTCTGTAGATGGTGATAATGCAGCTGCAATGAGATATACAGAAGCAAAGATGAATAAAATTGCGGCTGAGATGCTAAGAGATATAAATAAAGATACTGTTAATTTTATTCCTAACTTTGATGGCGAAGAAAAAGAACCAGAAGTATTACCATCAAGATATCCAAATCTTTTAGTTAATGGATCTTCAGGTATAGCCGTTGGTATGGCTACTAATATACCACCTCATAACTTAGGTGAAGTTATAGATGGTACTATAATGCTTATAGATAATCCAGAAACTACAGTATTAGAATTAATGACTTTAATTAAAGGACCAGATTTCCCAACTGGAGCAACTATAATGGGTAAGGCTGGGATAAGAGCAGCTTATGAAACTGGTAAAGGTAGAATAGTTGTTAGAGCAAAGGCTGAAATAGAAGAAGAAAATAATAGACACAAGATAGTGGTTACTGAAATACCATATCAAGTAAATAAAGCTAAACTTATAGAAAATATAGCTGATTTAGTTAAAGATAAAAAGATAGTTGGAATATCAGATTTAAGAGATGAATCTGATAGAGAAGGTATGAGAATAGTAATAGAGCTTAAAAAAGATGCTAATCCAAATGTAGTATTAAATCTTTTATATAAGCATACTAAAATGCAAGATACTTTCGGTGTTATAATGTTAGCTCTAGTTAACAACGAACCACAAATACTAAATTTAAAGCAAGTATTAGATAACTACATAACATTCCAAAAAGAAGTTATTACAAGAAGAACTACATTCGAGTTAAATAAGGCTGAAGCAAGAGCTCATATCTTAGAAGGGTTAAGAATAGCACTTGATAATATTGATGAAGTAATTAGCATAATTAGAAGTTCAAAAACTTCAGAGATTGCTAAAAATACATTAATAGAGAGATTTGATTTAAGTGATAAGCAAGCTACTGCTATCTTAGAAATGAGACTAAGAAGACTTACTGGTCTTGAAAGAGATAAGATTGAAGAAGAGTATGCGGAACTTATGAAGTTAATAGATTATTTAAACTCAATACTTGCAAGTGAAGAAAAACTTTTAAGTGTAATTAAAGATGAATTATTACAAATAAAGGCTAAATACAATGATGAAAGACGAACTTCAATTGAAAAAGTTGTAAATGAAATAGATATTGAAGATCTTATTCAAGAAGAAGAAGTTGTTGTTACATTAACTCATACAGGATATATAAAGAGAATATCAGCTGATACTTATTCTGCTCAAAGAAGAGGGGGAAGAGGTATTCAAGCTATGTCTACAAAAGAAGATGACTTCGTAGAACATGTTAATATAACTTCAACTCATTCAGATGTATTATTCTTTACAAATAGAGGAAGAGTATACAAGTTAAGAGCATATGAAATTCCTGATGCAGGAAGAACTGCAAAAGGAACTAATATTATAAATCTAATAGCTATAGAACAAGACGAGAGAATTGAGACTGTGTTAACAGTTAGAGATGATGTTAGTGATGGATTCTTATTTATGGGTACAAAACAAGGATTAGTTAAGAAAACTCCATTATCTGATTTCAAAAATCTTAGAAAGAATGGATTAATAGCTATAAATTTAAGAGATGGAGATGAATTACTTAAGGTTAAAGTTACTAGAGGAGATGCAGATATAATAATTGCAACTCAAGATGGTAATGCTATTAAGTTCAATGAGCAAGATGTAAGACCAATGGGTAGAACAGCAGCAGGAGTTAAATCTATAAATCTTAGAGAAGATGATGTAGCTGTGTGTATGGATATAGCTGTAGAAGGTGAAGATCTATTAGTTATAAGTGAAAATGGATTTGGTAAGAGAACACCTGTTAGTGAATATAAGAGACAAAAAAGAGGTGGAACAGGTCTTATAACTTATAAAATAAGTGAAAAGACTGGTAAGTTAGTTGGAGCTACAGTATGTAAGGTTGAAGATGAGTTAATGCTTATAAATACAAGTGGAGTAGCTATAAGAATAAATGTTTTAGATATATCAGTAACAAGTAGGTCTGCTATGGGCGTAACACTTATGAGAACTAGTGAAGAAGAACAGGTTGTAGCTATAGCTAAAATAACAGGTGGCGATGAAGAAAAGGACGTTCAAATTTCAATGGATGAAAATAATAGCGAAGTCGCAGTAGAGACATCAGAAGCTGTTTTAGATGGAAATAAGGAAATTGACAATAATCTTAATGAGCTTATTGAAAGATCTGAAGAAGATAACTAATATGAGTATATATGTGCAAGGGTTGTATGTATAGGCCACAATATATAACAATAAGTTAATAAAGAGAGATGTAATGAATAGAATTATTCTATATACATTACATCTTTTTTTATTTAATAAATTTAAAATAAATCTCAATATAGTGGGTTTTTTATAGAAAATTTATGGTTAAAGCATAAAAAAAGAGGTTTTTAAATTGATATTAAAGTAAAAAACACATACTAATTGCAGTAACCTTAACCACGTGTATCATAAATAGAAAAACTAAGTAAAAATAAGAAAAATTAAGTAAAATAAAAATAAATTCATTTAAACAACATGAAAGACGAAAACAGATTTTGTTTTAGATGGTAAGATAAATCTCGTCGCTGAGAGATGCGGCAACAAATTGAAAACAACTTAGAAAATAAATTTTAAAAAAGTTGTTGACAATAACAAAAACAAATGATAAGATAAATGAGTCGCTTGAGGGCGATGAAGAAAATGGTCTTTGAAAATTGAACAGAATAAAAGTTAAGTATAACCAGCAATTCTTTTGAAAGTCTTAAAACAAAGACTCAAAGTAATTTGAGCACAGATTAAACTTTTTAGTGAGAGTTTGATCCTGGCTCAGGACGAACGCTGGCGGCGTGCCTAACACATGCAAGTCGAGCGAGGAGAGTTCCTTCGGGAACAAACCTAGCGGCGGACGGGTGAGTAACACGTGGGCAACCTGCCTTGTAGAGGGGAATAGCCTTCCGAAAGGAAGATTAATACCGCATAATATTGCAGCTTCGCATGGAGCAGTAATTAAAGGAGCAATCCGCTACAAGATGGGCCCGCGGCGCATTAGCTAGTTGGTGAGGTAACGGCTCACCAAGGCGACGATGCGTAGCCGACCTGAGAGGGTGATCGGCCACATTGGGACTGAGACACGGCCCAGACTCCTACGGGAGGCAGCAGTGGGGAATATTGCACAATGGGGGAAACCCTGATGCAGCAACGCCGCGTGAGTGATGAAGGTTTTCGGATCGTAAAGCTCTGTCTTCAGGGACGATAATGACGGTACCTGAGGAGGAAGCCACGGCTAACTACGTGCCAGCAGCCGCGGTAATACGTAGGTGGCGAGCGTTGTCCGGATTTACTGGGCGTAAAGGGAGCGTAGGCGGACTTTTAAGTGAGATGTGAAATACCCGGGCTCAACTTGGGTGCTGCATTTCAAACTGGAAGTCTAGAGTGCAGGAGAGGAGAGTGGAATTCCTAGTGTAGCGGTGAAATGCGTAGAGATTAGGAAGAACACCAGTGGCGAAGGCGACTCTCTGGACTGTAACTGACGCTGAGGCTCGAAAGCGTGGGGAGCAAACAGGATTAGATACCCTGGTAGTCCACGCCGTAAACGATGGATACTAGGTGTGGGAGGTATCAACTCCTTCCGTGCCGCCGTTAACACATTAAGTATCCCGCCTGGGGAGTACGGTCGCAAGATTAAAACTCAAAGGAATTGACGGGGGCCCGCACAAGCAGCGGAGCATGTGGTTTAATTCGAAGCAACGCGAAGAACCTTACCTAGACTTGACATCTCCTGCATTACTCTTAATCGAGGAAGTCTCTTCGGAGACAGGATGACAGGTGGTGCATGGTTGTCGTCAGCTCGTGTCGTGAGATGTTGGGTTAAGTCCCGCAACGAGCGCAACCCTTATTGTTAGTTGCTACCATTTAGTTGAGCACTCTAGCGAGACTGCCCGGGTTAACCGGGAGGAAGGTGGGGATGACGTCAAATCATCATGCCCCTTATGTCTAGGGCTACACACGTGCTACAATGGCAAGTACAACGAGATGCAATACCGCGAGGTGGAGCTAAACTATAAAACTTGTCTCAGTTCGGATTGTAGGCTGAAACTCGCCTACATGAAGCTGGAGTTGCTAGTAATCGCGAATCAGCATGTCGCGGTGAATACGTTCCCGGGCCTTGTACACACCGCCCGTCACACCATGAGAGTTGGCAATACCCAAAGTTCGTGAGCTAACCGCAAGGAGGCAGCGACCTAAGGTAGGGTCAGCGATTGGGGTGAAGTCGTAACAAGGTAGCCGTAGGAGAACCTGCGGCTGGATCACCTCCTTTCTATGGAGAAATCTAGTTAACAAGATGATTAACTAGTATATTTCAAAAGAAGAGTTATCTTAACTTCTGTTCAATTTTGAAGGACCAAAATCCTTCAAAATTTTGTTCTTTGAAAATTGCACATGAATTAAAACAACTTTATTAACAAATGTTAATTGAGAAGTGACAACAAGCCAAGAAAAATATTCTTTGTGATATAAATTGACTCTTTGTAAAAAGAGAACCGTAAAGGTCAAGCTACAAAGGGCGCATGGTGAATGCCTTGGCATCAGGAGCCGATGAAGGACGTGATAAGCTGCGATAAGCTTCGGGTAGGCGCACATAGCCAGTGATCCGGAGATTTCCGAATGAGGGAACTCACATGGGAAACCCCATGTATCCTGTAATGAATAAATAGTTACAGGAAGGTAAACCTAGGGAACTGAAACATCTAAGTACCTAGAGGAAGAGAAAGAAAAATCGATTTTCTGAGTAGCGGCGAGCGAAAGGGAAAGAGCCCAAACCAGAGATTTATCTCTGGGGTTGCGGACAGAACATTAAATAAACTAATTTGTAACCGAAAATAACTGGAAAGTTAGGCCATAGAGTGTAATAGCCACGTAGGTAAAACAGAAAGGTTTAGAGTTCTGATCCAGAGTACCACGAGACACGTGAAACCTTGTGGGAAGCAGGGAGGACCACCTCCCAAGGCTAAATACTACCTGATGACCGATAGTGAAGCAGTACCGTGAGGGAAAGGTGAAAAGAACCCCGGGAGGGGAGTGAAATAGAACCTGAAACCGTGTGCCTACAACCGGTCAGAGCACCATATGAGTGTGATGACGTGCTTTTTGTAGAACGAGCCAACGAGTTACAGTATGTAGCAAGGTTAAGTACTTAAGGTACGGAGCCGAAGGGAAACCGAGTCTTAATAGGGCGACTAGTTGCATGCCGTAGACCCGAAACCGGGTGACCTATCCATGGCCAGGTTGAAGCGGGGGTAAAACCCCGTGGAGGACCGAACCACGTTGCTGTTGAAAAAGCATGGGATGAGCTGTGGATAGCGGAGAAATTCCAATCGAACTCGGAGATAGCTGGTTCTCCTCGAAATAGCTTTAGGGCTAGCGTCGGATATGAGTAATGGAGGTAGAGCACTGAATGGGCTAGGGGCGTATCGCTTACCGAACCTTATCAAACTCCGAATGCCATATACTATTAGTCCGGCAGTCAGACTACGAATGATAAGATCCGTGGTCAAAAGGGAAAAAGCCCAGATCGTCAGCTAAGGTCCCAAAGTGTAAGTTAAGTGGAAAAGGATGTGGGATTTCTAAGACAACTAGGATGTTGGCTTAGAAGCAGCCACTCATTGAAAGAGTGCGTAATAGCTCACTAGTCGAGAGATCCTGCGCCGAAAATGTCCGGGGCTCAAACTTACCACCGAAGCTACGGGCTCATCGTAAGATGAGCGGTAGAGGAGCGTCGTAATCGGGCTGAAGTCGTACCGTAAGGAGCGGTGGACTGATTACGAGTGAGAATGTTGGCATTAGTAGCGAGATGTGAGTGAGAATCTCACAGGTCGAAAATCTAAGGTTTCCTGGGGAAGGCTCGTCCGCCCAGGGTTAGTCGGGACCTAAGCCGAGGCCGATAGGCGTAGGCGATGGACAATCGGTTGATATTCCGATACCACTACAATCGTTATTATCGATGGTGTGACGGAGAAGGATAGGATGTGCTAGCGATTGGAAATGCTAGTCTAAGCGTTTAGGGAGTTGAAACAGGCAAATCCGTTTCAACAATTCTGAGGCGTGATGGGGAAGGCCAAAAGGCTGAAGTATCTGATTCCATGCTTCCAAGAAAAGCATCTAGAGAGAGAAGTAGTGCCCGTACCGCAAACCGACACAGGTAGATGAGGAGAGAATCCTAAGACCAGCGGAAGAATTGCAGTTAAGGAACTAGGCAAATTGACCCCGTAAGTTAGCGAGAAGGGGTGCCTACGAGAGTAGGCCGCAGAGAATAGGCCCAAGCAACTGTTTAGCAAAAACACAGGTCTCTGCTAAAGCGCAAGCTGATGTATAGGGGCTGACGCCTGCCCGGTGCTGGAAGGTTAAGGGGAACACTTAGCGTAAGCGAAGGTGTGAACTTAAGCCCCAGTAAACGGCGGCCGTAACTATAACGGTCCTAAGGTAGCGAAATTCCTTGTCAGGTAAGTTCTGACCCGCACGAATGGCGTAATGACTTGGGCACTGTCTCAACTGCAAATCCGGCGAAGTTGTAGTGCGAGTGAAGATGCTCGCTACCCGCGATTGGACGGAAAGACCCCGTAGAGCTTTACTGTAGCTTAGCATTGAATTCCGATATTGTCTGTACAGGATAGGTGGGAGACTGGGAAACTAGGGCGTCAGCCTTGGTGGAGTCATCCTTGGGATACCACCCTGACAGTATTGGGGTTCTAACCGGACGCCATGAATCTGGTGACGGGACATTGTTAGGTGGGCAGTTTGACTGGGGCGGTCGCCTCCTAAAAAGTAACGGAGGCGCCCAAAGGTTCCCTCAGAACGGTCGGAAATCGTTCGAAGAGTGCAAAGGCAGAAGGGAGCCTGACTGCGACACCCACAAGTGGAGCAGGGACGAAAGTCGGGCTTAGTGATCCGGTGGTACCTCGTGGGAGAGCCATCGCTCAACGGATAAAAGCTACCTCGGGGATAACAGGCTGATCTCCCCCAAGAGTCCACATCGACGGGGAGGTTTGGCACCTCGATGTCGGCTCGTCGCATCCTGGGGCTGTAGTAGGTCCCAAGGGTTGGGCTGTTCGCCCATTAAAGCGGCACGCGAGCTGGGTTCAGAACGTCGTGAGACAGTTCGGTCCCTATCCGTCGCGGGCGTAGGAAATTTGAGAGGAGCTGTCCTTAGTACGAGAGGACCGGGATGGACTGACCTCTGGTGCACCAGTTGTTCTGCCAAGAGCATGGCTGGGTAGCTAAGTCGGGAAGGGATAAACGCTGAAAGCATCTAAGCGTGAAGCCCCCCTCAAGATGAGATTTCCCATAGCATAAGCTAGTAAGACCCCTTGAAGAACACAAGGTTGATAGGTCAGAGGTGTAAGTGTGGTAACATATTTAGCTGACTGATACTAATAGGTCGAGGGCTTGACCAATAACGAAATGGCAAAAATTCATGTGCAATTTTCAGAGAACATCTCTGAAAAGGTAACTTAGCTATGCTAAGTGCTTTACACCAACCAAATCATAGATTTGGGGTGACAATGCATCTGGTGATGATGGCGTAGAGGAAACACTCCTTCCCATTCCGAACAGGAAAGTTAAGCTCTACAGCGTCGATGGTACTGCATGGGAGACTGTGTGGGAGAATAGAACGTTGCCAGGTAAACTGAGGATCTTTAGCTCAGTTGGTTAGAGCAACCGGCTCATAACCGGTAGGTCCGGGGTTCGAGTCCCTGAAGGTCCACCATATTTGGGGGTATAGCTCAGTTGGGAGAGCACTTGCCTTGCACGCAAGGGGTCAAGAGTTCGAATCTCTTTATCTCCACCAAAAGCTACGAAGTATTTCGTAGCTTTTTTTGTGCTATAAAATAAATTATTTTAAATTATTATTAAGAATAGAGAACTATCTAAAACAAAAAATAGTTTTATGAAGTTAGATATAGAAATAATAAATTGTACTATAAAAAAGTATTATAATGGTTAAATTAAATAAAATATCTTATATTTAATATAGATATATAAGAAGAATATTCGAACTATTAATACAAAATATAGTAACTCACCCAGGTGTATCAGTATAAGAAAAATGTAGAATAATATAGAAAAAAAGAGTATATAGCTAATAATTTGAATATATAATGGTTATACACTCGAATTATTAGCTTTTAAGATGATATCATAAGTCATGTTCTCAGCAAGAGTGCTTGAGATTACATTAAAAGATAAATCAACAACTTAAATTGTTTTAAAATAAATTCAAAAAAGTGTTGACAAAATGTTTTAATGATGGTAAGATAAATGAGTCGCTTGAGGGCGATGAAGAAAATGGTCTTTGAAAATTGAACAGAATAAAAGTTAAGTATAACCAGCAATTCTTTTGAAAGTCTTAAAACAAAGACTCAAAGTAATTTGAGCACAGATTAAACTTTTTAGTGAGAGTTTGATCCTGGCTCAGGACGAACGCTGGCGGCGTGCCTAACACATGCAAGTCGAGCGAGGAGAGTTCCTTCGGGAACAAACCTAGCGGCGGACGGGTGAGTAACACGTGGGCAACCTGCCTTGTAGAGGGGAATAGCCTTCCGAAAGGAAGATTAATACCGCATAATATTGCAGCTTCGCATGGAGCAGTAATTAAAGGAGCAATCCGCTACAAGATGGGCCCGCGGCGCATTAGCTAGTTGGTGAGGTAACGGCTCACCAAGGCGACGATGCGTAGCCGACCTGAGAGGGTGATCGGCCACATTGGGACTGAGACACGGCCCAGACTCCTACGGGAGGCAGCAGTGGGGAATATTGCACAATGGGGGAAACCCTGATGCAGCAACGCCGCGTGAGTGATGAAGGTTTTCGGATCGTAAAGCTCTGTCTTCAGGGACGATAATGACGGTACCTGAGGAGGAAGCCACGGCTAACTACGTGCCAGCAGCCGCGGTAATACGTAGGTGGCGAGCGTTGTCCGGATTTACTGGGCGTAAAGGGAGCGTAGGCGGACTTTTAAGTGAGATGTGAAATACCCGGGCTCAACTTGGGTGCTGCATTTCAAACTGGAAGTCTAGAGTGCAGGAGAGGAGAGTGGAATTCCTAGTGTAGCGGTGAAATGCGTAGAGATTAGGAAGAACACCAGTGGCGAAGGCGACTCTCTGGACTGTAACTGACGCTGAGGCTCGAAAGCGTGGGGAGCAAACAGGATTAGATACCCTGGTAGTCCACGCCGTAAACGATGGATACTAGGTGTGGGAGGTATCAACTCCTTCCGTGCCGCCGTTAACACATTAAGTATCCCGCCTGGGGAGTACGGTCGCAAGATTAAAACTCAAAGGAATTGACGGGGGCCCGCACAAGCAGCGGAGCATGTGGTTTAATTCGAAGCAACGCGAAGAACCTTACCTAGACTTGACATCTCCTGCATTACTCTTAATCGAGGAAGTCTCTTCGGAGACAGGATGACAGGTGGTGCATGGTTGTCGTCAGCTCGTGTCGTGAGATGTTGGGTTAAGTCCCGCAACGAGCGCAACCCTTATTGTTAGTTGCTACCATTTAGTTGAGCACTCTAGCGAGACTGCCCGGGTTAACCGGGAGGAAGGTGGGGATGACGTCAAATCATCATGCCCCTTATGTCTAGGGCTACACACGTGCTACAATGGCAAGTACAACGAGATGCAATACCGCGAGGTGGAGCTAAACTATAAAACTTGTCTCAGTTCGGATTGTAGGCTGAAACTCGCCTACATGAAGCTGGAGTTGCTAGTAATCGCGAATCAGCATGTCGCGGTGAATACGTTCCCGGGCCTTGTACACACCGCCCGTCACACCATGAGAGTTGGCAATACCCAAAGTTCGTGAGCTAACTGCAAGGAGGCAGCGACCTAAGGTAGGGTCAGCGATTGGGGTGAAGTCGTAACAAGGTAGCCGTAGGAGAACCTGCGGCTGGATCACCTCCTTTCTATGGAGAAATCTAGTTAACAAGATGATTAACTAGTATATTTCAAAAGAAGAGTTATCTTAACTTCTGTTCAATTTTGAAGGACCAAAATCCTTCAAAATTTTGTTCTTTGAAAATTGCACATGAATTAAAACAACTTTATTAACAAATGTTAATTGAGAAGTGACAACAAGCCAAGAAAAATATTCTTTGTGATATAAATTGACTCTTTGTAAAAAGAGAACCGTAAAGGTCAAGCTACAAAGGGCGCATGGTGAATGCCTTGGCATCAGGAGCCGATGAAGGACGTGATAAGCTGCGATAAGCTTCGGGTAGGCGCACATAGCCAGTGATCCGGAGATTTCCGAATGAGGGAACTCACATGGGAAACCCCATGTATCCTGTAATGAATAAATAGTTACAGGAAGGTAAACCTAGGGAACTGAAACATCTAAGTACCTAGAGGAAGAGAAAGAAAAATCGATTTTCTGAGTAGCGGCGAGCGAAAGGGAAAGAGCCCAAACTAGAGATTTATCTCTGGGGTTGCGGACAGAACATTAAATAAACTAATTTGTAACCGAAAATAACTGGAAAGTTAGGCCATAGAGTGTAATAGCCACGTAGGTAAAACAGAAAGGTTTAGAGTTCTGATCCAGAGTACCACGAGACACGTGAAACCTTGTGGGAAGCAGGGAGGACCACCTCCCAAGGCTAAATACTACCTGATGACCGATAGTGAAGCAGTACCGTGAGGGAAAGGTGAAAAGAACCCCGGGAGGGGAGTGAAATAGAACCTGAAACCGTGTGCCTACAACCGGTCAGAGCACCATATGAGTGTGATGACGTGCTTTTTGTAGAACGAGCCAACGAGTTACGGTATGTAGCAAGGTTAAGTACTTAAGGTACGGAGCCGAAGGGAAACCGAGTCTTAATAGGGCGACTAGTTGCATGCCGTAGACCCGAAACCGGGTGACCTATCCATGGCCAGGTTGAAGCGGGGGTAAAACCCCGTGGAGGACCGAACCACGTTGCTGTTGAAAAAGCATGGGATGAGCTGTGGATAGCGGAGAAATTCCAATCGAACTCGGAGATAGCTGGTTCTCCTCGAAATAGCTTTAGGGCTAGCGTCGGATATGAGTAATGGAGGTAGAGCACTGAATGGGCTAGGGGGCGTATCGCTTACCGAACCTTATCAAACTCCGAATGCCATATACTATTAGTCCGGCAGTCAGACTACGAATGATAAGATCCGTGGTCAAAAGGGAAAAAGCCCAGATCGTCAGCTAAGGTCCCAAAGTGTAAGTTAAGTGGAAAAGGATGTGGGATTTCTAAGACAACTAGGATGTTGGCTTAGAAGCAGCCACTCATTGAAAGAGTGCGTAATAGCTCACTAGTCGAGAGATCCTGCGCCGAAAATGTCCGGGGCTCAAACTTACCACCGAAGCTACGGGCTCATCGTAAGATGAGCGGTAGAGGAGCGTCGTAATCGGGCTGAAGTCGTACCGTAAGGAGCGGTGGACTGATTACGAGTGAGAATGTTGGCATTAGTAGCGAGATGTGAGTGAGAATCTCACAGGTCGAAAATCTAAGGTTTCCTGGGGAAGGCTCGTCCGCCCAGGGTTAGTCGGGACCTAAGCCGAGGCCGATAGGCGTAGGCGATGGACAATCGGTTGATATTCCGATACCACTACAATCGTTATTATCGATGGTGTGACGGAGAAGGATAGGATGTGCTAGCGATTGGAAATGCTAGTCTAAGCGTTTAGGGAGTTGAAACAGGCAAATCCGTTTCAACAATTCTGAGGCGTGATGGGGAAGGCCAAAAGGCTGAAGTATCTGATTCCATGCTTCCAAGAAAAGCATCTAGAGAGAGAAGTAGTGCCCGTACCGCAAACCGACACAGGTAGATGAGGAGAGAATCCTAAGACCAGCGGAAGAATTGCAGTTAAGGAACTAGGCAAATTGACCCCGTAAGTTAGCGAGAAGGGGTGCCTACGAGAGTAGGCCGCAGAGAATAGGCCCAAGCAACTGTTTAGCAAAAACACAGGTCTCTGCTAAAGCGCAAGCTGATGTATAGGGGCTGACGCCTGCCCGGTGCTGGAAGGTTAAGGGGAACACTTAGCGTAAGCGAAGGTGTGAACTTAAGCCCCAGTAAACGGCGGCCGTAACTATAACGGTCCTAAGGTAGCGAAATTCCTTGTCAGGTAAGTTCTGACCCGCACGAATGGCGTAATGACTTGGGCACTGTCTCAACTGCAAATCCGGCGAAGTTGTAGTGCGAGTGAAGATGCTCGCTACCCGCGATTGGACGGAAAGACCCCGTAGAGCTTTACTGTAGCTTAGCATTGAATTCCGATATTGTCTGTACAGGATAGGTGGGAGACTGGGAAACTAGGGCGTCAGCCTTGGTGGAGTCATCCTTGGGATACCACCCTGACAGTATTGGGGTTCTAACCGGACGCCATGAATCTGGTGACGGGACATTGTTAGGTGGGCAGTTTGACTGGGGCGGTCGCCTCCTAAAAAGTAACGGAGGCGCCCAAAGGTTCCCTCAGAACGGTCGGAAATCGTTCGAAGAGTGCAAAGGCAGAAGGGAGCCTGACTGCGACACCCACAAGTGGAGCAGGGACGAAAGTCGGGCTTAGTGATCCGGTGGTACCTCGTGGGAGGGCCATCGCTCAACGGATAAAAGCTACCTCGGGGATAACAGGCTGATCTCCCCCAAGAGTCCACATCGACGGGGAGGTTTGGCACCTCGATGTCGGCTCGTCGCATCCTGGGGCTGTAGTAGGTCCCAAGGGTTGGGCTGTTCGCCCATTAAAGCGGCACGCGAGCTGGGTTCAGAACGTCGTGAGACAGTTCGGTCCCTATCCGTCGCGGGCGTAGGAAATTTGAGAGGAGCTGTCCTTAGTACGAGAGGACCGGGATGGACTGACCTCTGGTGCACCAGTTGTTCTGCCAAGAGCATGGCTGGGTAGCTAAGTCGGGAAGGGATAAACGCTGAAAGCATCTAAGCGTGAAGCCCCCCTCAAGATGAGATTTCCCATAGCATAAGCTAGTAAGACCCCTTGAAGAACACAAGGTTGATAGGTCAGAGGTGTAAGTGTGGTAACATATTTAGCTGACTGATACTAATAGGTCGAGGGCTTGACCAATAACGAAATGGCAAAAATTCATGTGCAATTTTCAGAGAACATCTGAAACATCTGGTGATGATGGCGTAGAGGAAACACTCCTTCCCATTCCGAACAGGAAAGTTAAGCTCTACAGCGTCGATGGTACTGCATGGGAGACTGTGTGGGAGAGTAGAACGTTGCCAGGTCATTTTGGGGGTATAGCTCAGTTGGGAGAGCACTTGCCTTGCACGCAAGGGGTCAAGAGTTCGAATCTCTTTATCTCCACCAAGTAAAAGCTACGATGATATCGTAGCTTTTTTTGTTATATAAAAACTTAAATTGATAATAAAAAATATAGTGTTATTATTTTTATATATGAATTTTATATAGATATAGGTGAGATTATGTCATTATATAGAGTAAAACAATTTTTATGGGCAATAGAATCAAATTTTAAAAGAATAGATTATGATTATTTAAGGAAATATTTAAATAGTGATGAAATTAAACTTTTTGATACTTTAAAACATAATGATAAACATCATTGTATAAGAGTATGTAAAGATTCTATTTTAATGAAGGAACAAGAGAATATAGATGTAGATGATTTTAAGCTTGCTAAAGCTGCATTACTTCATGATATAGGGAAAAGTAAGTTTAAATTAAATATATTTGAGAAGTCTATTGTAGTTCTTTTAGATAAAGCAACTAATGGAAAAATTAATAAATACGATAATATAAAGCAAATAGATATTTATTATAATCATCCTAAAATTGGAGAAAAAATTTTAAGAAAATATAATTATGATGAAGAGTTTTTACAGGTTATAAAACAGCATCATAATTATAATTATGATAATAACAATAAAATTTTAGAAATAATAAGTAAATGTGATAATAAAAATTAGAAGAGAGGTGGTTAGATGCGGTCTATACAAAGAAGAGAAGAAATAATGAAATTGTTAAAGGCAAGTAATTCAGCCATAAAAGGAATGGAATTAGCGAATAGATTTGATGTTACTAGACAAATTATAGTTAAGGATATAGCTATTTTAAGAGCTGCAGGAAATTCCATTATAGCAACTCCTGATGGATATATTTATAATGTTAGTAATAATAAAGTAAAATCGATAGTTGCGGTAAATCATAATACGAATGAAACTATAAATGAATTAGAGACTGTAGTTAAATATGGTGGAATAATAGAAGATGTTATTATAGAACATCCTTTATATGGGGAAATTAGAGGTAATTTAATGATAAAGAATCTTAATGATTTAAATAAGTTTGAACATGAGTTTATTAATAAGAACATTAAACCTTTATCTAACTTAACTAATGGGGTTCATTTACATACTATATCTACAGATACAGAGGATGATATGAAGTCGATAAAGATGGAGTTAAAAGAAAAAGGTTTTTTACTGTAAGTAAAGTCAGGAGGTATTAGGGGTATGGATTATGATATTCTTATATTAGGTGGAGGAATAATAGGGTGTTCAGTAGCTTATGAATTATCTAAATATAATTTTAATATAGCTGTTATCGAAAAGGATTATGATATTGCAGATGATATATCATTTGTTAATACATCTGTTGTTTATGACGGATCTGAAACATCGGATAATATAATGGCTGGATTAGAGTATATTGGGAATTTAATATTAGAAGATACATGTAAGAAGTTTAATGTTCCATTTAAAAATATAGGAGCATTAAGAGTTGTTAATGATGAAAATGGTGTTAAGAAACTTGAAGAAATGTATGCTAGAGCAAAAAATAGAGGCATAGATGGTGTTAGGTTAATAGATTCGGAAGAGGTATATAGTATTGAACCTAATATAAATACAAATATAAAAAAAGGATTATACTCAGAGAATGTAGCTATAGTTGCCCCTTATGATTTAGCTATTGCTTATGCTGAAGTTGCCTCTGATAATGGGGTTAATTTTAGATTAGAGGAAGAAGTTTTAAATATTCAAAATCTAAGTAAGGGTTTTAAGGTTACTACGAATAAAAATAAATTTTCTTGTAAGGTAGTTATAAACACAATACCTAATGAGATATATATACAGGAAAATGGGATAGTTGAAGAAAAGAATTCAGAAGTAAGTGAAAATGAATTTAAAAATATGAGCTATTTATTAGTAGCTGATAATTACAAGAATAAATTAAATAAAATTGTTATAGAAACTTTAGATAAAAATACTTTTGTATTAAGTACTCCTACAACAACAACGGGTTCATTGATAGGAATTAAAAGTACTGAAAAAACTAGTTTAGATGATAACTTGGATTATGTAAATAATCTACTTATAGGATTAGATAAAAGTAATATAAATAATTTATTTAGAGAAAGTTATGATAAAGATTCTATTTTAATTGATGATAGTGAAATTAAAAGAGGTTATATAAGAGTTACAGGAACACACTATGGAAAAATAACCATGGCACCAGCTATAGCAAAAATGCTTTGTGATACTTTAACTAATAATTTAAAATGTACTTTAAAGAAAAATTTCTTAGACAAAAGAAGATATTTTTATAAATTTAGAGAGATGGATAGAGAAGAACTTAATGAAGTTATAGCTCTAGATGAGAGATATGGGAAAATTGTTTGTGTTTGTAATAATATATCTGAAGGCGAAATTGTTGATTGCATAAGAAGACCATTAGGAGCTAGAACGGTTGAGGGTGTAAAAAGAAGAACTGGAGCTGGATTTGGTAGTTGTCATGGTTCATATTGTTATGAAAAAATAATAAATATTTTAGCTAGAGAATTGGATAAAAAGGTTACTGATATTGTAGATGATTCAAAGGAGTCTAAAATAATATCCAGTAGAATAAAGGAATTTGACGGAGTATAAGAAAGTGGGGTAGCTATGATGGAAAAGGAGATTTTTACTTCTATTGTAAGAGTAAAAGGGAGTGAAAAATATAAAGTGGTCCCTATAAAAAGTAGTGAATTTGTAGATAAGGCTTTATGGGTAGAGTTATCTAAAGTATTAAGTAGAATTTATGTTAATATACCTATCCAATCTGGTGATATTATATGCAAAAATATACTAAATACAGGAATTGATATAATTTGTACTAGAACTTTAGAGAGAGAATAATTTAAAAAAATAAGTCAATAATATAAATAAGAATAAATTAAATACGAGTAAAATATTGACAAGTTACCTATAGTATAATATATTAAAGTTAACTAAAATGTAATATTAAACCTATGAAGAGGCTAGTAATAGTATTATTTGTTTTAAGAGAGTCGATGGTTGGTGTGAATCGATAGCAAAGTATTATGAATCCACCTTGGAGGGACTGTGATGAGCAGTACGGATTTAACCGTTATATTTTTTAAGAGGATAGTATAATATTATATTATCAATTAGGGTGGCAACGCGGAGTCTTTCGTCCCTTTTATGGGATGAAAAGGCTCTTTTTTATTTTGAAAAAATAATATTCAAGTATCAAGAGAGGAGATATATAAATGTTAGATTTAAAAAGAATTAGAAATAATCCAGAAGAAATAAAAAAAGCATTAGCTAATAGAGGGGAAGATTTTCAAGAATCAACTATAGATGAAATAATAGCTTTAGATGAGCAAAGAAGAAATATATTAGTTGAAGTTGAAGCATTAAAAAGTAAGAGAAATCAAGTATCAGCAGAAATACCTAAATTAAAAAAAGCTGGTAAAGATGTTACAGCAATAATGACTGAAATGAGAGAGCTTGGAGACAAGATAAAAGAAGATGATACTAAAATATCAGAAATAGATGAAAAGTTAGAGTATATAATGTTAAGAATGCCTAATATACCAAATCCTCAAGTTCCAGAAGGTGAAACTGACGAGGACAATATAGAAATTAAAAAATGGGGAGAGCCAACAAAGTTTAACTATGAACCAAAGGCTCACTGGGATTTAGGAACAGATTTAAATATATTTGATTTTGAAAGAGCTGGTAAGATTACAGGATCAAGATTTACTATATACAAAGGTTTAGGAGCAAGATTAGAAAGAGCTATAATAAATTATTTCTTAGATAAGCACACCTTTGAAAATGGATATGAAGAAGTATTACCTCCATATATGGTAAATAGAGAGAGTATGACAGGTACAGGTCAATTACCTAAGTTTGAAGAAGATGCATTTAAGGTTGAGAATAATGGCTACTTCTTAATTCCAACAGCTGAAGTTCCAGTAACTAATATGTATAGGAATGAAACATTAAAGAGTACAGATCTTCCAATTAAACATGTTGCTTATTCAGCTTGTTTTAGAGCAGAAGCAGGATCAGCTGGTAGAGATACAAGAGGGCTTATAAGACAACATCAATTTAATAAAGTAGAATTAGTTAAGTTCTGTAAACCAGAAGATAGTTATAATGAATTAGATAAATTAGTAAAAGATGCAGAATCAGTATTACAAGGATTAGGATTACCATATAGAATAGTAAGAATATGCAAAGGTGACTTAGGATTCACAGCAGCATTAAAGTATGATATAGAAGTATGGATGCCAAGTTATAATAGATATGTTGAAATATCAAGTTGTTCAAACTTTGAAGATTTCCAAGCTAGAAGAGCTAATATAAAATATAAAGAAACTCCAAAAGATAAACCACAATTTGTTCATACATTAAATGGTTCAGGAGTTGCTATAGGAAGAACCGTTGCAGCTATATTAGAAAACTATCAAAAAGAAGATGGAACTGTAGAAGTACCAGAAGCTTTAAGAAGATTTATGAATTGTGATATTCTAAAATAAATTTTAAAAGAGGTTATAGGAAACTATAATCTCTTTTTTACAAAAATTATTTGTTAATTATTGAGTAAAATTACAATATATGATAATGTATATGTGGGTGGTATTAGAATAAACCACACCATTAAATTTATATTTGGTTATTTTTATTAGACAGCTCATATCATTAAGAATGAGACTAAAATAGTATCACATTCTAGCTTAGGAGGTGATAATTATAAAAATCGGATTTATAGGTGCAGGAAAAGTAGGGTTTTCTTTAGGAAAATATTTTATGGAAAATAATATTACTGTAACTGGATACTATAGTAGAAATGAGGACTCCGCATATGAAGCCTCAATTTTTACAAATACAAAAAAATATAATAATTTAGAAGACATCATAAATGAAAGTGATGCTATTTTCATTACTACCCCAGATGGAGAAATTCAAAGGGTTTGGAATGAATTAAAAGAACTGTCTATTCAAAATAAAATGATTTGCCATTGTAGTGGATCATTATCTTCAAATATCTTTTCAAATATAAACAAATATGGTGCTTATGGATATTCAATTCATCCTATGTTAGCAATCTCAGACAAGTATAATTCTTATAAAAATCTCAAAGAAGCTTTTATTACAATTGAAGGACATGATAAACATATAAGTGATTTTAAGAAAGTTATAGAATCATTAGGAAATAAAACAACTGTAATAACGGAAGAAAATAAGCCTTTATATCATGCTGCTTCCGTTGTTGTAAGTAACCTTGTTATAGGTCTTATTAATAATGGAATTAATTATTTAGAGAAATGTGGTTTTAATGAAGAAGACGCTATTAATTCTTTATATCCATTAATTACATTCAATATAAAAAATATAAAAGAAAAAGGTGTAGTAGAAAGCTTAACAGGTCCAGTTGAACGAGGAGATTTAAATACTATTAAGGCTCATTGTAACTCTTTATATGGTATAGATAAAGAGTTATATAAGATGTTATCTAAAAATATTTTAGAGATTGCAAAAATTAAGAATAAAGATAGAGATTATAAAGAAATAGAAGAATATCTAGGAGGCAAAAAATGAAAAATACAGCTATTACATTTAAAGGTGCGAAAGTAAAAAATGAAAGGTTAACAATGCTTACAGCATATGATTATTCAACTGCAAAAATAATAGATGAAGCAGGTATTAATGGGATATTAGTTGGAGATTCATTAGGAATGGTATGTTTAGGATATGAAGATACTTTATCTGTAACTATTGAGGATATGATTCATCATACTAAAGCAGTATCCAGAGGTGTAAAGAATACATTAGTTGTTGCTGATATGCCATTTATGTCATATCAGACATCAGTTTATGATGCTGTAGTAAATGCAGGTAGACTTATAAAAGAGGGGAGAGCTCACGTAGTTAAGCTAGAAGGAGGAGTAGAAGTATGCGACAAAATAGAAGCTATAGTTAAAGCATCTATACCTGTAATGGCACATATAGGATTAACCCCACAATCTGTCAATGCTCTTGGTGGATTTAAGGTTCAAGGTAAAAGTGAAGAAGCTGCAAGAGAGTTAATAAAGGCAGCTAAAGCAGTAGAAAGAGCAGGAGCTTTTGCTGTAGTTTTAGAATGTGTTCCAGCTAAGCTTGCAGAAATAATAACTAATGAATTAAATATTCCTACTATAGGAATCGGAGCAGGAAATAAATGCGATGGACAAATAATGGTTTATCAAGATATGTTAGGTATGTTTAATGATTTTACTCCTAAATTTGTTAAGAAGTATGCAAAGGTAGGAGATGTAATGAAGGATGCATTTAATCGATATATAGATGAAGTTAGAGATGGTATTTTCCCAGAAGAGTCACATAGCTTTAAAATTAGTGATGAAGTAATAGAAAAACTTTACTAATTAAGGTGTATATTTATGAGAATTTCAGAAAGTATAAAAGATATTAGATTACAGGTTAAAGAATGGAAGAAGGCTGGATTAAGTATTGGATTCGTTCCAACTATGGGATATTTACATGAAGGTCATGAAAGCTTAATAAGAAGAGCGGCAATTGAAAATGATAAAGTGATAGTCAGTATATTTGTAAATCCAATTCAATTTGGGCCTAAAGAAGATTTAGATAAATATCCAAGAGATTTAGAGAGAGATAGCTGTATATGTAAAGATGCAGGAACGAATTTGATATTCTATCCTAAAAAAGAAGAAATGTATTATGATGATTTTGCTACTTTTGTTGATATTAATGGGTTAACAAAAGAATTGTGTGGTAAAAGCAGACCAATTCATTTTAGAGGGGTTTGTACAGTGGTATCTAAACTATTTAATATAGTATCAGCAGATAAAGCATATTTTGGGGAAAAGGATGCTCAACAATTAGCTGTAATAAAAAGAATGGTAAGAGATTTAAATATAGATATAGAGATAATAGGATGTCCAATAGTTAGGGAAAAAGATGGACTAGCTAAGAGTTCTAGGAATACTTATTTATCACTAGAAGAAAGAAATGCAGCAACTATAATAAATAAATCGTTGAAAATTGCAAGAAATAAATTAAATAATGGGGAAAGAAGTGCTAAAGCAATAAGGGATATAATAAAAGAAAATATAGATAAGGAACCGTTAGCTAAAATAGATTATATTGAAGTTGTTGACAGTATATCTATGGAAATTGTAGAAGAAATAGATAGAAATGTATTAGTAGCTATAGCAGTTTATATAGGAAAAACTAGGTTAATAGATAATTTTACATTTGAAGTTTAATTGGAGGGGCAAAATGAAATTAAATATGTTAAAGGGAAAGATTCATAGAGCAACAGTAATTCAAGCCGAATTAGATTATGTTGGAAGTATAACTATAGATGAAGAATTATTAGAAGCAGCTGGAATATTAGAGTATGAAATGGTTCAAATAGTTGATATAAATAATGGAAGTAGATTTGAAACATATGCTATAGCAGGACAAAGAGGATCTGGAATGATCTGTCTTAATGGAGCAGTAGCGAGATGTGTTCAAGTTAGAGACAAAATAATAATAATGAGTTATTGTCAATTAGAGAATGATGAAGCTATAGATCACAAACCAAAAGTAGTTTTTGTAAATGAAGAAAATAAAATAAGTAGTGTTACAAGATATGAAAAACATGGACAATTATCAGAGTAAATTTTAACTTTAGATAGGTAGTTATAGAAATATAGCTACCTATTTTAAAAAATATATAATTTTTTTATATAAAGTGTTGACATAATTAATAGGTGCTGATATAATAATTTTTGTCGTGAGACGTGGAAAGATGGTCGAGTTGGTTTAAGGCACCGGTCTTGAAAACCGGCGTACCTTTGCGGGTACCCAGGGTTCGAATCCCTGTCTTTCCGCCATTTTTTTGTCAAAAATTAATGGTCGAAAAATAAATAAAAAAACAAAAAAATATTTAAATATATGTTGACAGTTAAAAAATACGTTGTTATAATAATAACTGTCGTAAGACGTGGAACATGGAAAGATGGTCGAGTTGGTTTAAGGCACCGGTCTTGAAAACCGGCGTACCTTTACGGGTACCCAGGGTTCGAATCCCTGTCTTTCCGCCAGTTTTATATTTAATATAATGTAAGGCACATGGAGAAATACTCAAGTGGCTGAAGAGGCGCCCCTGCTAAGGGCGTAGGTCGGGCAACTGGCGCCCGGGTTCAAATCCCGGTTTCTCCGCCAAGAACATCTAACTTAGGTTAGATGTTTTTTTTGTATTTAAATTTTAAAAAATAAATAATATAATTGTATTAATTAACAAAAAGGGTAGAGAGGAAAGGCTATATGAAAATAACGATCAAAGATGTAGCAAAAGAGGCAAATGTATCTCCATCAACAGTATCTAGAGTATTATCTAATAGTAATAGGATAAGTGAAGAAACTAAAACAAGGGTTAATAAAGCTGTACAAAAACTTAACTATACACCAAATATTATTGCAAGAGGATTAGCCAATAATAGAACTAAAATATTAGCAGCAGTATTACCACAAAGTGCAGAGGGGTTATTTGAAAATCCATTTTTTATTCAAGCAATGAGAGGTATGAGTATATATGCTCAAAAGGAAAATTATTATATAATGTATGCCTTTAAAGAAGATGACAAAGATGATGAAGTGTGGATAAGAAGATTTATTGATAGCAATTTAGTAGATGGAATATGTCTTTTAAATTCTAAAGAAGATGATAAGTGTATAAAGTATCTAAAAGAGCAATCAGTAGATTTTGTAGTAATAGGTAGACCTGAAGAAGCAAGTGATGTTTTATGGGTTGATAATAATAATGTTAAGGCAATGAAGGATCTTGTATGTCATTTAATAAAAAAGGGGCATAAGAGAATAGGCTTTATGGGTGCCAGAGGAAATTTAAATGTTTCTATAGATAGATTAAAGGGGTATCAAGAAGCATTAATTGACAATGGTATTAAGATAGATAGTAATTTAATTATGGATTTAAAAAATTTCACTGAAGAACAAGGATATAAAGGAGCTAAGTCATTATTAAGTATAGTAGAACCTACAGCTATTGTAACAACAGATGATTTATTAGCTTTTGGAGTACAAAAATATTTATTAGAAAAAAATATTACTACAATTGATTTAGTTGGATTTAATAATTCACCGTTATCTAAATATCAAAATCCACCATTATCATCTGTAGATATTAATTCAAATAAACTAGGATATTATGCTGCTAAGTTATTAATTGATAAACTAGAAGGTAGAATTGATGGCGTATCAAATTATATAATTGAAACAGAATTAATAGAAAGAGAATCAATTAAAAAATAAATTTTGCAAAAACTGTGCAAACGGTTGTATAATGAATATTATATTAAGCTAAATAAAGATAATTTAAGATTAAAAGTAAATTTAAATTTTATAAACGATTTTATCAATGATATACTATATAGTATAGAAATGAATATATATTAAAATATATGTAAAGGTATGTATGGAGGTAAACATGAATAAAAAATTTGTAATTGGTGTTGATTTAGGTGGGACTAAGATTTATACAGCTTTAGTTGATTTAGAAGGAAATATAAAAAAAGAAATAACAATTAAAACAGAAGCTGAAAAAGGCGAAGTTGCAGTTTTAGAGAAAATATTATATACAATAGATACTGTATTAGAAGGTACAGATATAAATGAAGTTAAAGCTATAGGGGTTGGATC
This sequence comes from Clostridium chauvoei, assembly GCF_002327185.1. Taxonomy (NCBI): domain Bacteria; kingdom Bacillati; phylum Bacillota; class Clostridia; order Eubacteriales; family Clostridiaceae; genus Clostridium; species Clostridium chauvoei. The sequence goes on from NZ_CP018624.1 coordinate 29,783, forward strand.
ACCAGGACCTTTAGATGTAGAAAAAGGACTAATAGTTTATACTCCTAACTTACCATTTAAAAACTTTAATATAGTTAAACCAATAAAGGATAAATATAAGGTAGATACTTATTTAGATAACGATGCTAATGTTGCAACTTTAGGTGAGTTCATGTTTGGAGCTGGTAAAGGAAGCAAGAACATGGTATTTATAACTGCTAGCACTGGAATAGGCGGTGGTGCTATATTAAACGGAAATTTATTTAGAGGTAGCACAGCAAATGCTCTAGAAGTTGGACACATGACAGTAATGCAAGGTGGTCCAAGATGTGGCTGTGGAAATACTGGTTGTGCAGAAAGTTTAGCATCAGGAACAGCTATAATGAAAAGAGCAAATGAGGCAGTAGCAAGTAATGCAAATACAAGTTTAAAAAACTATGATAAGGTTACAGCAAGAGAAGTATTTATAGAAGCTGAAAAAGGAGATCTTGTAGCTAAAGATATATTAGATAATGCATTATCATATTTAGGTATTACAGTAACTAATGTAGCAAATATATTTGACCCAGATATTATAGTTATCGGTGGTGGAGTAAGTAATGGCGGAAGAATCGTCTTTGATAAAATTCAAGAAGAAATGAATAGAAGATGCTTAAGAACTATAGCTACTAATTGTAAAGTTGAAAAAGCTGTTTTAGACAGTAAAGCAGGTGTTTTAGGAGCAGCGGCTTTAGCAATATTAGAAAGTAAATAGGATAAATAAGAGTTCAGTATAATACTGGACTCTTATTTTTACGTTAATATGAAAAATATTGAGAAAATAGATGTTACAAAGACTTAATAGAGAGAGTTTATATTCAATAAATTGGAAAAATGTTGAATGTGGGTGTATTATTCAAGTAGAAACAAGTATAAAGGGGTTGGGATAATGATTTTTGGAAATAAAATGTATTTGAGAAGTGTGGTTAAAGAGGATATAGAGGCTTTATATAATATTTGTACAGACAAAGAAGTTTTGAAATATAATTATGGTTCTGTAGGAATTCCATCAAAGGGAACTATTATGGATCAGTTTCAACATTTAAATAGACCTAATAGAGAAGAATTAACTATAGTAAATAATGATAGACAAGTTATAGGGTATGTTTATTACAAGGAAAATAGGTACACTATAGATACTTATTCAATAGGGATTACAATAGGACGAGCTTATTGGGGAGATGGGTATGGAAGAGATGCGACAATACAATTATGCAAATATTTATTTTACAAAAAGAAAGCTCATAAAATAGAATTAGAAGTAGTTAAGGAAAATGCTAGAGCCGTTAATTTCTATAAAGAACTAGGTTTTATAGAAGAAGGAGTTAGAAGAAGTAAGTATTATTTAAAGGGAGAATATTTGGATACTATAGTAATGGGTATGCTAAGAGCTGAATTTAAATTATAATTACGGTAATAATTAAAGTATATTAATAATTAGGAGGGTGGATATGGGAATAAGATTTATATTTGGTAGATCAGGAACTGGGAAAAGTAAATTTTGCTTAGAACAAATAAAAAAGAAAATAGATAATGGGAGTGATAGAAAGTTAATTTTATTAGTTCCAGAACAATATACCTTTGATACACAAAAGAAACTTTTAGATATGGTTGGTGAACCAGGTTTATTAACATCAGAAGTTTTAAGTTTTAAAAAAATGTCACATATGGTATTTGATGAATGTGGTGGACGTACAAATATAAGAATGCAAGATACAGGAAAAAATATGTTAATTTATAAGTTGCTTAAGGATAGAGGCGAAGAACTTGAATACTTTAATAGAATGTCAAAGCAACAAGGATTTACAGGGATAGTATCAAAAGCAATAACTGAATTTAAAAATTACAACATTTCCCCGGAAATGTTAGAGGAAAATGATATAGATATAGAAGATGAAGAATTAAAAAAGAAAATTAAGGATTTAGGTTTATTATTTAGAGAATTTAATGATACTTTGCATAAGAATTATATAGATGCAGAAGATGAACTAATACTACTTACAAAAAAGTTAAAGGATTGTAATTTATATGATGACTCAGAAATATGGATTGATGAGTTTATAACATTTACTCCACAACAAATAGAAGTTATAAAAATGTTAGCTAAAAAAGCTAAAACTATAAATATAACTTTATGTTGTGATAATTTAAGTCAAGGCTCTACAAGTGATGAAACTGATGTATTTGATATAATAAAAGGCACTGAGAATAAGGTTTTAAAAATGATGCAAGAAAATAATATTGGATATATGGAGCCTATAAATTTAAATAAAGGATTTTCTTATAGATTTAAAAATAGTAAAGAAATTCAGCATATAGAAAAACACTTTTTTACTTATCCTTTTAAAGAATATAAAGAGGATGTAAAAGATATAAGAATATATAAAGCTAACAATAGTTATGATGAAATTGAAGCAATAGCAAAGGACATACTAAGATTAGTTAGAGATAATGATTATAGATTTAAAGATATTGCAGTAGTATGTAGGGAAATAGATAATTATGAAAAAATAACTTCTGTAATATTTAATGAGTATAATATTCCATATTTCTTAGATAAGAAAAGAGATGTATTAAATAATCCATTAATAGTTCTTATAATATCAGCATTAGAAATATTAATAAGTAATTGGTCTTATGAAAGTGTATTTAAATACTTAAAAAGTGGACTTATAACTATAGATTCTAATTATATAGATATACTAGAAAACTATGTATTAGCTAATGGAATAAAAGGTTACAAGTGGACTGGAGAGTTGATAATACAAGACGAAGCAACACAAAATGAAATATTAATAACTGAAATAATGGAAGAGGTAAGAAGACCTTTAATTAATTTACATAACAAAATTAAGGGTGATAAGAAAGTAATAGAGTTATGTACATCTTTATATGAGTTTTTAGTAGAATTAGATGTATTTAAGGTTATGGAAATTTGGCTTGAAGAGTTTGATAAGCAAGGCTTACAAGATAAAATAAAGGAATATAATCAAGTTCCTGCTATGGTTATGGATATGTTAGATCAAGCTGTTGAAGTATTAGGTGATGAAGTTGTAGATATTAAAGAGTTTACAAAAATATTAGTTTCAGGATTTGAAGAAAAAGAAATAGGAGTTATTCCTATGTCATTAGATCAAATTAATATTGGTAATATTGATAGAATAAAAGGAAGAGAAGTTAAGGCTTTATATATAGTTGGAGTAAATGATGGAATTTTCCCATCTGCAAATAAAGAAGAGGGTATTTTATCAGATAGAGAGAGAAATTTACTTAAGGAAAAAGGTATAGAACTAGGCGTAGATACTAAGAGTAGAGCCTTCCAAGAACAATTTATGGTTTATACAGCCTTAGCAATACCATCAGAATATTTAATGGTTACCTATCCTATGGCAGACTTTGAGGGGAAATCATTAAGACCATCTATAATAATTCCTAGGATTAAAAAGATATTTCCAAGGTTAGAAGAAGAAAGTGATATATACAACAAGGGATTAGCTAAAGATAAATTCAATAAAATAACAGCACCTACTCCAACTTTTAACGAACTTATATCAGCTTTGAGAATGGATTTTGAAAAAGAAGAAGTAGAAAGTTATTGGGCAGAAGTATTTAAATGGTTTGAAGAAAGTGATGAGTTTACTGACAAGATAAAAAGAATGTTTAATGGGTTAAATTATTCTAATTTAGTTGAAAATATGCCAAAAGAAAAAATAAGAAAGCTTTATGCAAGTGATAGTGGAAAGCTTATGTTTAGTGTTTCAAGAATAGAAAAGTATTCACAATGTCCTTTTGGATATTATGTTCAATATGGATTAAAGGCTAAGAATAGAAAGGTATATGAATTTACAGCACCTGATTTAGGGTCTTTTATGCATGATATATTAGATGACTTTACCAATAAAGTTAAAGATGAAAAAATAGCTTGGGCAGATTTAGATAAGAAAAGATGTAAGGAAATTATAGGACAGTTAATAAGTAGAAAATTAGCAGAGGATTCAAACTCAATATTAAATAGTAATAAGAGATATATGTACTTTGCTGATAGATTTAAAAGAACTATAACTAAATCAGTTATGGTAATTGCTGAACAAATGAAAAGAGGCGAGTTTGAAGTATTCAAAAATGAATTTTCCTTTGGAAACTTCAAAGATGGAGAACCTATAAAAATAGATTTACCTTCTAAGGACACTGTTTATTTAGTTGGAAGAGTAGATAGAATAGATACCTTAGAGATGGATGGAAATACATATCTAAGAATAGTTGATTATAAATCAGGAGCTAAGAAGTTTGATTTAAATGAACTTTATTATGGACTTCAAATACAACTTTTAGTTTATTTAGATGCATTACTTAAGAATTCAAAGTATCTTTTAGAAAAGCAAGCCATACCTGGTGCTATACTTTATTTTAAAATAGATGATCCAATAATAAAATCTAAAAAGGAATTAGAAGAAGCAGAAATACAAAAGCAAGTTTTAGATAAATTAAAAATGAATGGATTAGTATTAAAAGATGCTAAATTAGTTAGGGCAATGGATAAAAATATGGAGACATATTCTTTAGTTGTACCAGCAGCATTTAAAAAAGATGGTGACTTTACAAATAAAAGTTCAGTAGTTACAGAAGAGCAATTTAGAATATTGAGGGAATATGTTAATAACAAAATGATTGAGATTTGTGAAGAAATGTTAAGTGGAGCTATAAAAATAGAACCTTGTAAAACTAAACAAACTAATTATTGTACTTATTGTGATTATTCATCTATATGTCAATTTGATACAGGAATAGAAGATAATAAGTATAAGGTTATTTTAAAGAAAGATAATGATGAGCTTTGGCAATCAATGAGAGATAAGGTAGCAGATATTAAAAAGGAAGGTGAAAAGTAACTATGGGTGAAACTAGATGGACTAAAGAGCAATTACAATCAATAACTACAAGGAATTGTAATCTTTTAGTAGCGGCAGCAGCAGGATCTGGTAAAACTGCTGTATTAGTAGAAAGAATAATAAGGATAATAACAAATGAAGAAAATCCTATAGATATTGATAGACTATTAGTAGTTACTTTTACATCAGCAGCTGCTGCTGAAATGAGGGAGAGAATAGCAGCTGCTATTTCTAAAGCATTAGAGGAAAATCCTAATTCTAAGGTACTACAAAGACAATTAACATTATTAAGTAGGTCTAATATAACAACAATGCATTCATTTTGTTTAGATGTAATAAAAAATCATTTTCATACAATAGATTTAGATCCTAGCTTTAGAATATCTGATGAAACAGAAAATACTTTATTAAAGCTTGAGATTATAAATGAATTGTTTGAAGATTATTATGAAGAAGAAGATAAGGATTTTAAAAACTTACTAGAATCTTATAGTGGTTATAGAGATGATGAAAAGTTAAAAGATATAGTTTTAGATTTATATAGATTTTCTATGAGTGGACCTTGGCCAGAAAGGTGGTTACTTGAAAAAGCAGAGGAATTTAATATAAACACTTTAGAAGAATTAAATAATACTGAATGGATAAAGGTATTAAAGGATAATATAGCTGTTGAAGTAAGTGGATATTTAAGCATGCTAAGAAAGGCTGTAGATATAATAAACGAAACTGAAGGGTTAGAACCTTATTTAGAAGCCTTTATAAGTGATATAGAGGCTTTACAGAATGTTTATTATTCTTTAGATGGAGGAATAGAGGATTTATTTAAAAGTTTATCATCAGTGGAGTTTATAAAGCTTAAAGTAGTTAGAAAAAACAAAGTAGAAGATGAAGAAGCACAAAAAAACGTTAAAAATATTAGAGATGGTATAAAGAAAAAGATAAATAAGCTTATAGAAGATAGTTTTTCAATGACACCAGAAGAATCTCTAGATGGTATAAGGAACTCATATCCATATATGAAAACATTAGCTAATATAACATTAGAGTTTTCTAAAAGGTTTGCTGAAAAAAAGAAAGAAAAAAATATATTAGATTTTAATGACTTAGAACATTTATGCTTAAAGATATTAATAAAAGTAGATGAAAATGGAGATATAAAACCTTCAAAGGTATCAGAAAGCTTTAGAGAATATTTTGATGAAGTATTGGTAGATGAATATCAAGATTCTAATAATGTACAAGAAACTATAATAGATTTAGTATCTAGAAAGACTATGGAAAATCCTAATGTATTTATGGTTGGAGATGTTAAACAAAGTATATATAGATTTAGGCAAGCGAAACCTGAATTATTTTTAGATAAATATAATAAATACCCATTAACTGAAGGTGAAATCAACAGGAAGATCCAATTATATAAGAACTTTAGAAGTAGAGAAGAAGTTATAAGTGGTGTTAATTTTATATTTAAAATGGTTATGTCAAAAACAGTTGGAGAATTAGAATATACGGAAGAAGAAAGCTTAAACTTAGGTGCTAGTTATAAAGAAATAAATGAAGATAATGTAATAACAGCAGGACCTATAGAACTTCATATATTAGATAAATCAGGTATTTTAGATGAAGAGGATATAGAGGATTATAGTGATGATAATTCTTCAGAAGAGGAAGAAGAATTAGATGGAATTACATTAGAAGCTAGAATTGTTGCAAAAAGAATAAATGACCTTATAAACCCTAAAAATGGAGAGGTTTATAAGGTAATAGACAAAAGTACAGGAGAATATAGACCTTTAAAATATAAAGATATAGTAATCTTATTAAGAGCAACTAAAAATTGGTCAGAAATATTCTTAGATGAATTAGGTTATGAAGGTATTCCTGTTTATGCAGATACTGGAACAGGATATTTTGAATCTATAGAGATAAGAACTATAATGTCTCTTTTAAAAATTATAGATAATCCAATGCAGGATATTCCTATGATTGCTGTATTGAGATCACCTATTATAGGATTTACAGCAGAAGAGCTTGCAGATATAAGACTTTTAGATAAGGAGAAGTATTATTATGAGATTATTAGTGGAATAGCTAATAGTGAATATGATGTTAATTCTAAATTAAAAGGAAAATGTATTGAGTTAATAAGAAACTTAGAAGTTTGGAGAAAAAGAGCTATATATACTCCTATAGATGAGTTTATTTGGTTTTTATATATGGATACTGCTTATTATGGATATGTGGGAGCTATGCCTAATGGTAAGCTTAGACAAGCGAATTTAAAAATATTATTTCAAAGAGCAAAGCAATATGAGCAAACTAGTTTTAAGGGATTATTTAACTTTATAAACTTTATTAATAAGCTTAGAAAATCTTCAGGAGATATGGGGAGTGCAAAAATTCTTGGGGAAAATGAAGATGTAGTTAGAATTATGAGTATCCATAAAAGTAAAGGGCTTGAGTTCCCTGTTGTATTTACATCAGGAGTAGGAAAGCAATTTAATCTTATGGATTTAAATAATCCAATTTTATATCATGATGATTTAGGATTTGGTCCGGAATATGTGGATTTAGAAAAGAGAAATGCATATAGTACACTTCCTAAAGAAGCAATTAAAAAAAGAATACGTCTTGAAACATTATCAGAAGAAATGAGAATTCTTTATGTTGCATTTACAAGGGCCAAAGAAAAGTTGATAATTACAGGAGCAACTAGTAATTTAGAAAAATCTATATCTAAATGGTGTTCAGCTGCTGCTTTAGATTCAGAGTTAGTATTACCTTCAGAGGTTTTAAAGGGGAAAAGTTATTTAGATTGGATTGGAATGGCTTTATGTAAGCATAGAGATGGAAATCCACTAAGGGATTATATAGGTGCATATAAAGATATAATAACAAATGACTTTTCCACATGGAGTGTACAGTTTTGGAATAAAAACTTATTAACTGTGGATAAGAAAAATGAGTCTGTGGATGAAAGTGAAGAAAGAAAACTGTTTATAACTTCTGAAGTAGAGGTTGTGGATAAAGAAATAGAAAGAAGACTTGGGTATAAATATAAATATTCAGCGTCAGGAACTTTACCAAGTAACATTTCAGTTTCAGATTTAAAAAGAGCAGCTTACGAGGAAGAGGATGAAGACTTAAGAACAGTTAAAATATTTGGTGATAAGGAAGAGTTTAAGCCAAGATTCCTTAAAGAAAAGAAAGGTTTATCAGGATCAGAAAAGGGTACGATAATTCATTTTGTAATGCAAAAACTTGATTTAGATAAAATTAATACTTTAGAGGATATTAAACAGCAAATAGATAATATGAAAGCTAATGAATTATTAACCAAAGAAGAAGCATCAGTAATAGATTGTAATAAGATAAAAGGATTTTTTGATAGTGATTTAGGAAAGAGATTACTAAAAGCCTATTATAGTGAAGGAATGCTTAAAAGAGAATTCCCATTCTTTACAGAGGTTAGTAGCTTAGATATAGATAAGACATTACCTAAAGAAATTTATAAAGATGAGAAAATAAGACTTCAGGGAATTATAGATTGCTTTTTTGAAGAAGAAAATGAAATAGTACTTTTAGATTATAAAACAGATTATGTTGAATTAGGTAAAGAAGAAAGTATGAAGGAAAAATATAAAATTCAAATAGAATATTATAAGAAAGCAATAGAAAAAGTTACAGGTAAAAGAGTAAAGGAAAGTTACTTATATTTATTTTACTTAAACAAAGAGCTAAAGCTATAAGATGAAGGTCATATATGGAAATTCATATATGACCTTTTATTAATTAGTTTTAATGCTATTTTCTAGATATAAAAAAGCTTTATTTAGAAGAATAGCTCTATTATTTAAAGTAGGATTATCTAAGACTAAATTTAATAGATATTCTAATATCTCACCAATTATTTTACCAGGAGTTAAATTAAAATTATTCATTAAAAATTTCCCGTCAATATCTAAATCTTTTATAGATAAAGGTTCTTTATTTTTTAATATATCTTTTACTCTAGCTTCAATAAAATCAATTTTAGCAAGAAAAGGCTCAGGAGCCCATAAGGCTTTTGTATCAGCTCGTTGTAGGTCAAATAATAAATAGATATTTTCCTTTCCAACCTTATTAATCAGTCTTTTAATTTCACCATCAGTAGGTAAATAATTAACATTTAATACAAGATGCTCAGCTATTATTGAACAAGATCTTTTTATAGTATTATTATCAAAGGCTAATTCAGATAATATTTTTTTAGTCATAATAGCACTTTCTTCACTATGCCCAGGAAAATAGCAATGACCATTTTCTAAAAAAGTCATTGTATTTAATTTACCAACATCATGAAATAATGCAGATAACCTTAAAAGTAAGTCATTGTGTGTATTATCTATAACTTTTAAAGTATGTTTAAATACATCTCTATTATGATTATTACAATTAGGAGTATAATTAACTAGTTCATGTATTTTAGGCAAGATTATTTTTAAGATGCCCGTATCTTCTAACATCTCAAAGCCTTTAGATGGATTATTAGAAATAAGAATTTTACAAAGTTCATCTCGTACACGTTCAGAACTAATATTACTTATTAATTTGTGATTTTTCTTTATTGAATTATAAGTATTAACTTCAATTTCAAAATCAAGCTGACAACTAAAGCGTATTGCCCTAAGCATTCTAAGAGCATCTTCTGTAAATCTTTTATCAGCATCTCCTACACATTTGATAGTTTTATTTAATATATCATTTATTCCATTAAAATAATCTATAACTCCAGTGGTTTGATTATAAGCTAGAGCATTTACAGTGAAGTCCCTTCTAGCTAAGTCCTCTTTAATATTTCTAACAAATGTAACTGATTCAGGGTGTCTATTATCAACATAGTCACCATCAGCTCTAAATGTAGTAACTTCATAGGATTCTTTATTTATAATAACAGTTATAGTTCCATGCTGTATTCCTGTAGGAATAGTTTTTTCAAATAGTTTTAGAGTTTCTTCAGGTAAGGCAGAGGTAGTTATATCATAGTCTTTAGGGTTTACTTTTAATATGCTATCACGAACACAACCACCTACCATAAAAGCCTCATATCCATTGTTATAAAAATTATCTATTATAAATTGAACATCTTTAGGTATATAAATATTCATTAATATTAATGCTCCTTTAAATTAAAGTTTATATTAATTATATTAGCATAAATAAGTATTTAGCTTTATATAAATTAAAAGATTACCTATGAAGAAATACATAGGTAATCTATAGAATAAATTTAACAGTTAAATTTAAATATGTCTATTTCAGAATAATACTATTATTAGCTATTTTAAATTAAGTATACTAATGTAAAGTTATTTAATTAATTATTATTTTAGTAGCATTTGGAGTATTGTCATATAACCATTTGGAGGCTTCAACTTCTAATCTTATACAACCGTGAGAAGCTGGAGTTCCTAAAGTTTTATCAACTACCTTGCTTTGATCTTGATTAAAAGGTATTGAGTGGAATAAGTAATCGCCCATAAACTGAACCCAGTACTTTCCACCTTGCATAAATTCCTCAGAGAAGAACCATTCACCTCTACCTGTTATTGCAAAGACACCTTTAGGAGTCTCTTTTCCAGGTAATCCAGTTGAAGAATTAAATGTCTTAACTAAATTCCAATTATTCATTGAACCTTGGTAAACAAAGGTTTTTTGTTGATCTAAGCTTACATAGACAAAATAAGGGGTTTTACTTTCTATATTTAATGTATTTACATTATCAGTAGTAATTGTTTTAAGTATAGCAGTAGATGTATATTCACTATCTTCATTGTTGATATTAGCTAAATATTCATCCTTAACCATTTTAACAAAATGAATTTTGTCTTGTATATCTTTATTATTTTCTCCTAAAATCTTAGTATCATAAGATGATAATAAGTTAATAGCTTTAGTATAATATTTATTAGCTATTAATTCATCAGATTTATCTATTAAATCTGTTTTATATGAGTCTTTAGCTTTTGATATATAATTTTGAGCTAAATCAAAATCGTCTTTATCATCTTTAGAGATACTATTGAAATATTTTAGAGCATTTGAATAATCTTTATTATTTAATGCATCTATACCAAGTTGTAATGATTTATTAGTTGTTTCTGAATTACTTTCTTTATTTGAGATTGAATAATTTTTTTCAAAAGATACAATTAATTTATCTAATGACGAATCTAATACACTATATTTTTTTATTTCATTTAATATAGTAAGTGCTTGGTTATCTGTTATTTCACCAGAATTAACAGAAGTACAAATTTTTTCTACAACACCTGTAAAGTATTTTGTCAAATCTTCATTGACTTTATCTTTGTGTAATTTTATGTATAACCCTTGAGAATCTAATTTTTCTCTTGCAGTATTGAAGTCACATTTATTAAATGCATAATAAAATTCATTTAATTTATTATAATAAGTATTTGAAAGATGTATATTGGTAAAAATACCTAATACAATAAAAAATAAGACTACAGTAATTAATCTAAATATAACTGAAGATTTTTTTCTCTTATTTTTAGTATTAGATTTTATTTTCATTTTCTTACCTCCTTAATAGATAAAGTTGTATATATATAATAATTAACCAAAAGCTAATAGTTTAATCTAAAAAGATAAAATTTATAAAAATTACATAGGTTTATAAATTTATATATGATAGAATATTTAATAACTGAAATAATACCAATTTTGCGGAGGTATGTAAAGGTGAAATTAAATTTTATTACAAGAATGCGAATTAGTGTAGTTAAAATAAAAGATTATCCAATGTTAATAAAAGAAGGTCTAAATAAGGCTTTAACATATATATTAATCTTTAGTTTAATTATAGGACTTACACTAGGAATATCTCAAGCTATATTTTTAGGAACTTTTCAAAAAATAGCAGTAGAGTTATTACAACAAGATGAATATGAATTTGAAATGGTTGATGGAACACTAGATTTTAAAGCTTCACCATATGAACAAGAAGAAGGAAGTACTATTAGTATATTTGATACTACAAAGTCAACTGATGATGCGGAATCTTATAGAAGTACTGTAGTACATAAAGATATGTCGGTAATATTTTTTAAAGATGGAATAGTTGCAAGGAATGATGGAGACGAGTATATTGCTAAGTTTAAAGATATTCCAATGATACCTAAGTATATTAATAATGAGAGTTTTATTAATACTATTAACAAATTATCACCAGTAAAGTATATTGTTATAGTAGTTATGATTTTAACAACTTACGCTAAAATATTGTTCCAGGCATTAATTATATCTGTTGCAGGAATGTTATTTAGTAAAATGAAAAATGCAAATTTAAAGTATGTAGATGTATTAAAAATATCATTATATTCAATGACCTTACCAATAATATTAAACTTAATATTACCTATAGGAGTGCTAACAATGATAATTTCAATCATATATGTATTAAAAGTAATAAACGACTTAGCTAATAAAAATGAAATAGAAATAATATAAAACGCCATTTGGCGTTTTTTTATGTGAAATATGTAAAAAAATAGTATAAAAGTAGTTGTTTGAAAAAAATGGATATGATAAACTATAAAGTATATGGTATAGTCAAAATGTTATAAAAGTATAAGAGGGGTTTGGGGAGATGAGTGATACTAAATTATTATCAAAATCGAATATTGAATTAAACGATATTACTTTGAACGCTAATTATATAAGATTAAAAGAGATGATAGAAGAACTAAAAGAAAAAAATGTGAGGCAAGAAGACTTTTTGTTAAATATCTCTCATGATATGAGAGCTCACCTAAATGTAATAATAAGTGTAATGCAATGTATTGATTATGGAAGTGTAGATATAAGTGATAAAAAGGCACTAGAGTACATGAATATAGTTAAAAGAAATAGTTTTAAGATGTTAAAACTAATCAACAATTTAATTGATACTACTAGACTTGAAAATAATTATTACATTTTAAACAAAAAGAATATAGATATTGTTTCAATGATAGAAGGAACTATAAGTTGTATAGACAGATATGCTAAACAAAAAATATACAATTAATTTTTGATACCAATGAAGAAGAATGCATAATAGCAGCAGATCCAGAAGTAATTGATAGAATAATAATGAATTTAATATCTAATGCAATAAAGTTTTCGCCAGAGTATAAAAATATATTTATAGATCTTTATGTAAGTAGAGAAGAAATTCAAATTAGTGTAACAGATGAAGGAATAGGTATTCCAGAAGATGAACAAAAAAGAATTTTCGATAGATTTTATCAAATTAAAAAGAAAAAAAGTAATGAAAATTTAGGTAGTGGAATAGGATTAGATCTAGTAAATTACTTAGTAAAAACACACAATGGAAGTATAGAGATAATAAGTAAAGAGTCAATGGGAACAACTTTTATCGTTAAGTTACCAATAACACGGATTAAAGAAACTAAAGAAGTAGTTAAAAGAAGTAGCAGTGAAAAGATTCAAATGTTAGAAATAGAATTTTCAGATATATATTTAACTTAAAAGTTAAATATATATCTAATTTTTAGTTTATTTTAAGAGCGTTTTTAGATGCTACTTGCTTTATTTCTATCTTTATGATAAGATAAAAAATGTTAAAAGAAGATATGCGGTGGTAGCTCAGTTGGATAGAGTAGCTGGCTACGAACCAGTTGGTCGGGGGTTCGAATCCTCTCCACCGTACCATTTATAAGGCTTTGCAGTATGCAAAGTCTTTTTTGTTGTATATTAATATTTTCTAACTACATAGAAAGTTTTAACTATGGGTAAATTAATAAAAATATATTTATTAAAAGAAGGTACGGTTATGGAAGTAGATACTTTAATTAATCAGCTTGATGAACATAATGAAGGTAATATTTTAGCAACAAAGAAATTTAAATGTAAAGAAGTTATATTTATAAGAAGTGCTAAAGAAGAAAGTTCAATGAAAGCTATAAAAGAATACTATAATACTTATATGCCTCAAGTTGTTTTAAAAGAGTGCATAATAGAAGAAGGAGAAAATGACAAGCTAAGAGGTTTAATAGATAATAATAAAAATAAAAATATTTTAATTAATTTAACAGGTGGAAGAAGAATTAATTCTCTAATACTTTTAATGCTATGTAGTGAAAGTAATATTAAAAGTGTATATGTAGATATTAAGAAAAAAGTTTTATATATAATTGATGATGGTGTAAAAATTAAAAGTGAAGAATTTGGAGACTTAGAAGTAGATGATATTATAAAAGCATCAGGTGGAGATGTACTTCAAGATTCTACTGCACTATGTGATAAAGAAGATTTAGTTTATTTAACTAAGGAAATATATAGAAATTTATCATTATGGCACAAGTATAAACAAAAACTATATGATTCTAATATTTTTATTCACGATTATCAAGACTCCAAAAGAGTACTAATAAAAACAAAGTTATTAGATAAAAGTGAAAAAGATTTATTAAACAAAATATTAAATAAGCTAAAAGAAATGAATGGAATAAGATATACAAATATAAATGATGATGAGTTAGAAGTATATTTTTTAAATGAATATTTAAAGGGATTTATATTTAAAAGTGGCACTTGGTTAGAAATGGCTACTAATATGATGATACAAGATATAAAAGATATAGATCAGGTTAAAAGTGGAGTTATATTTTTATGGAATAATGATGTTAAAGTAGTGAGAAATGAAGTGGATGTTGTGGCGGTAAAGGACTCGGTTCCTATATGTATATCATGTAAAGATAGTGATAAATATAACGAAATGGCATTAAATGAATTAAATGTTTATAGTGAAAAAATAGGTGGAGAAAAAGCATATAAAATTTTAGTTGCAACTAAGGAGCCTATAAAGGCATCAGTTAGAGAAAGGGCTAAAGAAATGGGAATTCATTTAGTTATATTTGATGGAGACGAAAATAAATTTAGAAAGAGTATTCAAAGTATAGTAAAAAATAATAATTAAAGAGCTGAATTAAGTATTATAATAAGGAGTTAGGATTTGTTCTAACTCCTTAATTTTGTTGAAATAAACTATAAATTAGAATCTTTTACCTATAGTTTCTCCCATTATAACTTTAGTTTCAAAACCTAATTTAGATTGCTCTAATATATCTGAATCTATTTTAACCTTATCCTTTTCAAAGAATAGTATTGTAGTAGAGCCTCCAAATTTAAAATATCCCTTTTCATCACCTTTTTTAACAGGATTATTAGGAGTATAAGTTTGAACTATTGTTCCAACACAAGTAGCACCTACTTCTACATGAATAATATCGCCAAAATTATCAGATTTAAATACTGACCATTCTCTTTTATTTTGACAATATAATTTTGGAATTCTCTCCAATGCTGTAGGATTTACAGAATAGTAGTTTCCATTTATAAAAGTAGTTTTTAAAGGAGTTCCATTATCTACAAAATGAAATCTATGGTAATCAGTAGGGCATAATCTTAAAACAAGACATACTCCCCCTTCATATTTTTTTACAATATCATTATCAGCTAATAATTCAGAAAGACTGTAGGTAATACCTTTAACTTGAACTAATTGATTAGTGTCTATATTAGTGAATGCTAATAATCTACCATCACCAGGAGAAGTTAAAATATCAGGATTTGTATTAATAGGTCTAGCATCTGTATTTAATGTACGGATAAAGAAATCATTGAAATTATTAAAGTCGTTTACATTTTGATTACATAGATTCATATCTATATCAAAATTTTTAATGAAAGTATCAATTTTTCCTTTACTAAATTTTGTATCACAATATGAGCCATAAACTTTAGAGAAAAATTTCTTTTTAATTAATAGCTCTAGAAGACTTTTTCCAATAGGAGACTCATAAGACCAAGTTATATAGTTTTCTCCTGCTACTTTTTCTACTTCATAGCTTTGCGTATTTCTATTAAAAACCTTTATCATATATTACATCCTCTTTAATTTTATAATAATATTTTATATTACTATATTAACACAAATAAGCAAAAAAATTCTTAAAATGTAGTTTCAAAACAAAATTAAGCAATAAGTTTTAAATTGTTAATATAATAACAATTGGTTTGTAAAAAAGGTATATTTAAAGAGCCTTTTTATTTTTTTATATAAAATCAATAGAAGTTAAAGTGAAATTTACTAAATAGTTTCAGTTGTATTTACAGAGAATTTGTCGTAAAATCAAAGGCAGAATATTAATAAAAAGAATGATATAATAATATTTATTAAGTGATAATTGATTAAAAGAATAATGCTATAAAATTATAATAATAACCAATTATGAACATTAAAATTCCAACTATTATTAAGAACTATATAAATTACTAATGGAGGGACTTAATTTAGATGAAAAATATAATTATTGATGGTAAAAAGATAGAAGCTAAGGATGATCAAAGTATATTAAAAATAGCTAAAGAAAATGGTATAGAAATACCAGCATTATGTTTCTTAGAAGAATGTAACAATATAGGACAATGTGGAACTTGCCTTGTTGAAATAGAAGGTCAAGAAAGACTAGCTAGAGCATGTTGCGTTAAACCTAAAGAGGGAGATGTAATAAGCACTAATAGTGAAAGAGTTCAAGAAGAGGTTAAAAAGACGGTTTCAGCACTTTTAGATAAGCATGAGTTTAAGTGTGGACCATGTAAAAGAAGAGAAAACTGTGAATTTTTAAAGTTAGTAATAAAAACAAAAGGAAGAGCTTCAAAACCTTTTGTTGTAGCAGATAAATCAGAATATATAGATGATAGAAGTAAATCAATTGTTTTAGATAGAACAAAGTGTGTTAATTGTGGTAGATGTGTAGCTGCATGTAGAGTTAAAACAGGAACAAGAGCTATAACATTCCAAAAAGTAAATGATGAAAGAATTGTAGGACCTGAAAACTTAAAATGTTTTGATGATACAAATTGTTTATTATGTGGTCAATGCGTAGCAGCATGTCCTGTTGATGCTTTATCAGAAAAATCACATACAGAAAGAGTAAAGGATGCGTTAGAAAATCCAGAAAAGCATGTAATAGTAGCTATGGCACCTGCAGTTAGAACTTCTATGGGTGAATTATTTAAGATGGGGTATGGAGTAGACGTAACAGGAAAATTATATACCGCATTAAGAAAGTTAGGATTTAACAAGATATTTGATATAAACTTTGGTGCAGATATGACTATAATGGAAGAGGCTACAGAATTAATCCAAAGAATAAAAGCTAATGGACCATTCCCTATGTTTACTTCTTGTTGTCCATCATGGGTTAGACAGGTAGAAAACTACTATCCAGAGTTATTAGAAAATTTATCAACTGCTAAGTCTCCACAACAAATATTTGGAGCAGCAAGTAAAACTTACTATCCAGAAACATATGATATAGATCCATCAAGAGTATTTACAGTTACAGTAATGCCTTGCACAGCTAAGAAATATGAAGCTGATAGAAAAGAAATGCAAAATAATAATTTAAGAAATATAGATGCAGTTATAACTACAAGAGAGTTAGCTAAACTAATTAAAGAAGCTAAAATTGATTT
Organism: Clostridium chauvoei; assembly: GCF_002327185.1. NCBI lineage: Bacteria > Bacillati > Bacillota > Clostridia > Eubacteriales > Clostridiaceae > Clostridium > Clostridium chauvoei. The sequence goes on from NZ_CP018624.1 coordinate 47,239, forward strand.
TGCAAACTTAGAGGACTCAGAGGCTGATCCAGCAATGGGAGAATATACTGGTGCTGGAGCTATTTTTGGAGCTACAGGTGGAGTTATGGAAGCGGCATTAAGAAGTGCTAAGGATTTTGTAGAAGGCGAATATTTAGAGAATATAGAATACAAACAAGTAAGAGGATTAGCAGGAATAAAAGAGGCTACAGTAGAAATTGGTGGATTAGATTATAATGTAGCAGTTGTAAATGGAGCTGCCAACTTATTTGAATTTATAAATATCGGAAGGGTTAAAGATAAAAAATATCACTTTATTGAAGTTATGGCTTGTCCTGGCGGATGTGTAAATGGTGGAGGGCAACCACATGTTAGTTCATCAGAAAGAGAAAAGATTGATATAAGAGAGATTAGAGCATCGGTTTTATATAATCAAGATAAAAATTTACCTAAGAGAAAATCACATGAAAATCAAGCTTTAAAGAAAATGTATGATACGTATATGGGAGAACCAGGTAAGGGGAAAGCTCATGAGCTTCTTCATTTTAAATATAATAAAATTTAGCAATGTAATAAAACCTAGATTATAATAAAATAATCTAGGTTTTATTATAAAAGTTAAGAGAGGTATAATATGAAATATTTAGCTTGTGATTTAGATGGAACATTGGTGGATAATAATTCCATAAAAGATGAGGATATAAAAGCTATACTAAAACTTAAAGAAAAGGGATATAAATTTATAATATCAACAGGGCGAAGTTTAAGTGGCATAGATAGTGTTTTTGACAAATATCCAGAAGTAAAATATGACTATATAGTATCTTGTAATGGGTGTGTTATATTAGATGAAAATAGAGAAATTATATATGATAATCACATTACTAGCGATATAGCAGAGGCTGTTTTTAAGGAATTTATTGATGAAAAAAATATATGCATTCATTTTGAAAGTCAGGGAAAGAATTATCTTGTAGATCCTATAAAAACAGATGACATAGAAGATTTAATTAATTATTTTCAAGAGATAATTAGTATAGAGGATTTGTTTAAAGACAAGAGAGATTATGCAATCATATCCTTGTTCGCAAGAAATAAAGATATGACTACTGCTGAAGTAGCTAAAAATAAACTGATAAATAGGTTTAGTGATAAATTAGAAGCTTTTAGGAATCAATATTTTATTGATATAGTTCCTAAAGACTGTTCAAAAGGAAATGGGATACTTAAGGTTTTAGAATTAGATGGTGGAGATATAGAGAAATTATATACTATAGGTGATTCTTATAATGATATTTCAATGTTTAAAATAACAGAAAATAGTTTTACTTTTAAAAACTCAGAAGATGGAGTTAAAGCAGAAGCTAACAATTATGTAGATAGTGTAAGTGAATGTATAGAAAAAATATTAGAATATTAATCACGAAAATATCTAGGACTATAAATAGAAAAACCCTATAGGGTAGACTTTTTTATACTGTCTACTCTATAGGGTATATTTTTAATTTTTATTTAAGCTAAATTAGTTTTTACCAGCAAATTCTAAGTACTCATCATAAGTCATTGTTCTATCAACTATTGAACCATCAGCTTTAATATCGATAATTCTATTAGCTATAGTTTGAACAAATTGATGGTCATGTGAAGCGAATAGTAAAACGCTCTTATAATCTCTAAGACCATTATTTACAGCTGTAATTGATTCAAGGTCTAAGTGGTTTGTAGGTTGATCTAAAACTAATACATTTGCATTTGAAAGCATCATTCTAGATAACATACATCTAACCTTTTCTCCTCCTGATAATACAGAAGCCTTCTTTAAAGCTTCTTCTCCAGAGAATAACATTCTACCTAAGAATCCTCTTAAGTAGCTTTCTGATTGTTCTTCAACAGTGTTTCCTGAATATTGTCTTAACCATTCTACAAGACTTAACTCACAACCTTCAAAGAATTCAGAGTTATCTTGTGGGAAGTATGTTTTAGTTATAGTTATTCCCCACTTGAATTCACCAGCATCTGGTTCCATTTCACCAGTTATAATTTTAAAGAAAGTTGAAATGGCAATTTCATTGTCACCAATAAATGCTATCTTATCATCCTTATTTACTCTAAAGCTTACATTATCTAAAACTTTAACTCCATCTATAGTTTTAGTTAAACCTTCAACTGTTAATATTTCATTACCAACTTCTCTTTCAGGTTTAAATCCAACGAATGGATATCTTCTACTTGATGGTTCAATATCATCTAATGTAATCTTATCTAAAAGCTTCTTACGAGAAGTAGCTTGCTTAGATTTTGATGCATTAGCACTAAATCTAGCGATGAATTCTTGTAATTCTTTAATCTTTTCTTCTTTTTTCTTATTTTGATCTTTAGACATTTGTAGAGCTAATTGGCTTGATTCATACCAGAAATCGTAGTTACCTACATATAGTTTAATCTTACCAAAGTCAACATCAGCCATGACAGTACATACAGTATTTAAGAAATGTCTATCATGGGATACAACTATTACAGTTCCTTCATATCTAAGTAAGAAATCTTCAAGCCAATTAATTGACTTAATATCTAAGTGGTTGGTAGGTTCATCTAGAACTAAGATACCAGGATTACCGAATAAAGCTTGAGATAAAAGAACTTTAACCTTTTCAGAGCCCGTAAGCTCAGACATTTTTTTATAATGCATATCAGTTCCTATACCTAATCCTTGAAGTAATGAAGAAGCTTCAGATTCTGCTTCCCAACCATTCATATCAGCGAATTCACCTTCAAGTTCTGATGCTCTTATACCATCTTCATCTGAAAAATCAGGTTTTGTATATAAAGCATCCTTTTCTTCCATTATTTCATATAATCTTTTATTTCCCATTATAACAGTTTGTAAAACTTCAAATTCATCATATTCAAAGTGGTCTTGTTTTAAAACAGACATTCTTGTATTAGGAGCAATTATAACTTCACCTGTATTAGGTTCTATTTCTCCTGATAATATTTTTAAGAATGTACTCTTACCAGCTCCATTTGCTCCTATAACTCCATAACAGTTACCAGGAGTGAATTTTAAATTTACGTCTTCAAAAAGTTTGCGTCCACCAAATCTTAAACTTACATTTGATACAGTTATCACTAAAAACCGACCTCATTTCTAATTTTATTCATTTCGTTATTATATCATAAACTTAACATATTTTCTTTAAAGAAAAAATAAAAAAACATGAAAAATTAAGGGAAAAGTACAAATTGAAGGATAATTCTGAAATGAAGCATTGACATTTACATATTTTGGTGGTAATATTAATGGGAAATGAAGGATAAGGAGAGCAAATATGAGTAAGAAAATTGGCTTTAAAACAATTAAAGTTAATATGGCATATTATTGTAACTATTATAGGTAGGTTCTGTGTTTATAATATTAATTATAGGTACAGGCCGTTGAAGAAATTTTGGTTTGTATCTATGATGGTTATAATTATTTGACGTACTCAAATTTGTGTAATTCATGTAACCACGTAGAGAATGCTATGTGGATTTTTTTATTCCTGAGATAATTACCACATAGCAAAGGCTATGTGGTTTTATTATTTTTAGGAGGATTGTAGGTTATGAAGAAAAGAGAAAACTTTACAAGTAGAGCAGGCTTTGTTTTATCTTGTATAGGAGCAGCAGTAGGCTTAGGGAACATATGGATGTTTCCTTACAGATTAGGACAAAATGGAGGTTCGGTGTTTTTAATACCATACTTTATATTTGTCTTAATTTTAGGATCAACAGGACTTATAACAGAATTTGCATTTGGAAGAGCCGCACAGGGTGGATCTTTAACAGGTATCAAAAACTCATTTAGAAATAAAGGGTTAAAAGGTGGAGTATTAGTAGGTGCTATACCAGCAATAGGTTTAGCGGGAGTTTTTATGTTTTATAACGTAGTAGTAGGATGGATTATAAAATACTTCACATTAAGTATCGATGGAAGAATAAATAAGATTGACATCTCATCTTTTTTTGATGGATTTTCAGGAAGTCCAGAAACTATCTTTTGGAACCTTTTAGCTATAGGAATAGCATTAGGCATAGTATGTATGGGAGTAACAAAAGGTATAGAAAAAATAAATAAAATAATAATGCCATTACTTTTTGTTATATTTGTAATTTTAGCTATTAGGTCATTAACATTACCTGGAGCTATGGAAGGAGTTAAATACTTATTAACTCCTCAATGGGAATACTTATTTAAAATTAATACCTGGGTTATGGCTTTAGGTCAAGCTTTCTTTACAGTATCATTAAATGGATGTGGTATGGTCGTTTATGGAAGTTACATGAAAAAGGATATGGATATACCAAGATCAGCTATAAGTACAGCAATATTTGATACTATATCAGCATTACTAGCTTCATTTGTTATAATGCCAGCAGTATTTGCCTTTGGATTAGATCCAGCAGCAGGACCTCCACTATTATTCATAACAGTGCCAACTATATTTAAATCAATGGCAGGTGGACAACTATTAGGTATATTATTTTTCTTAAGCGTAATATTTGCAGCAATAAGCTCTTCAATTAATATGTTAGAAGGCCCGGTTGAAGCATTAATGTCACAAAGTAAAATGTGTAGAGAAAAAGCCGCTATTTTTATAGCAATGACAGCTTTTGTACTTTCAATACCATTAAATATTAATATGGGTTTATTTAATAACTTTGCAGATTTGATGACAGTAATATTATCACCTGTAGGAGCATTAATAGTATTTATATCATTCTATTACTTAAATAATAAGGATTCTGTATTAGAAGAAATAAATTCAGGAGCGACTACTTGTTTAGGAAATAAATTTATAGCTTTTGCGAAATATGGTTTTACTATAATAACTATATTAGTTATAGTGCTTGGTATTATTTATGGAGGAATAGGTTAAAAAGAAAGCAGAGAGTATGTGTGATTACTCTCTGCTTTCTTTCTTTGAATGACTAGATTCAATTTATAATAAATATGTGAAAACACTTATAAAGTGGCTTAAACTACCTAATAAAATAAAAATGTGAAAAATCTCATGGAAACCGAAAGCTCCAAGTTGAAGTTTTTTAGGTTTTAGTGCATAAAGAATTCCCCCTAGAGTATAAAGAATACCACCTAGAACTAACCAAAATATACTTTCAGGAGCCATAACTTGTGATAAAGGTTTAATTACAAATATAGCACTCCAACCCATACCTATATATAGTGCTGTTTGAAGCCATCTTGGACAGTTAAACCAACAAAGTTTAAATATAACACCTAAAATAGCTATTAATATCATAACCAAAAAGAAAGATACACCAAGCTTACCACCAAGACCTATTAAGCAAAATGGAGCATATGATCCAGCAATAAGTATAAAGATTGTAGAATGATCTAACTTTCTAAGTTTAAGAATTATATCATCACTTGAAATAACAGAATGATAAGTTGCAGATACGCTATATAAGAGTATAAGACTTATTCCAAATATAACAATTGATAGTATTTGTAAGTTGGAAAGATTGTTAGTAACTCCTTTTATAAGCATTGCAATTAAAGCAAATATTGATAATATAGCACCCACCCAATGTGTTAAGCTATTAATAGGTTCTCTTAAATGTTTATCCAAAAAAACACCCCTTTACAATAAGTAGTTTTTAAAACTACGTTTTATTATATTGATATTATCTATTAAATTTGAGCTATAGTCAAAGATTATATTATGGAATTCTAAGGAAAATACAAGAGGTTTTTATCATTTTTCTTGAAATATCTTCTTAATACTATTATTATTATATATATAGATGATAACAAGTAGTTTTAAAAACTACATGGAGGTATATATGGATTCAAATATTTTAAAAGAGAAGTTTCAAGAATTACATTTAGAAAATCAAATATCAGCACAAGAAGTACCAGAGATAGATTTATATATGGATCAAGTTATTCAATTATTTGAAAACAAATTAGGAAGCACTAAAAGAACTGATGATGATAAGGTATTAACTAAAACTATGGTTAACAATTATGCAAAAGGAAAACTTTTAATGTCTATAAAAAATAAGAAATATAGTAAAGAACATATTATATTAATGAGTATTATATGTAATTTAAAAGGTAGTTTATCAATAAGGGATATAAAGAGTTCTTTAAATAACATAATTGCTAAAATAGAAAGTGAAGAAGAATATCCATTAAGAGATTTATATAATAAATACTTAGATCAATATAATAATGATTTAATTGATGCAGAAATATCAGTTAATGAAAAGAATGAGATTATTATCGAAAAACTATCTAATTCAGAAGAAAACTTAGGGGAATTTGAAGAAACCTTTTTACTGTTATGTTCATTAGTAAATATGAGTAATATTTATAGGAGAATGAGTGAGAAGCTTATTGATGATTATTTTAATAATTTATAGAGGGTGATTGATATGAAGAATTTAAATGACTTAAAAAGAGAGCTAACAAGAATAGATGGTCGAAGTTATAAGACGTATAAAGACTTAGAGGGGCAATATGATTTTAATAAATATATATTAAGTATAGATCATGTACAAGGTGATCCTTTTGCTTCACCATCAAGAGTTAGAGTAATAGTAAAACAAGATACTGCAAAGTTTCCAAAGGAATTATTTGATAATAAACATAGAAATATAGCTACTTCTGACTTTTTAACAAGACTTTTTTACAAAAATATAAATAGATATGGTGAAAAAATATTTGGTTCAGGAAAGAGTGGGTTAATTTCTATAAGTAAATGTCCTCAAGAAATATTAGAAAGAACAGCTATAATTATCGACAAGGAAAAGATAGAAGCTAGGTTTTATGTAGGGTTTCCTGCAAGAGGAAGAATGGTTTTATCAAGAGAGCTAGAAAAAATATTATATAATGTTATACCTAGTATAGTAGAAAATACACTAATTTATAGCAATATAGAGAAAAATAAATTAATAAATAGAGTTAAGTTAGTAGAGGATCAAGAATTTATAAGAAAAGAATTAAAGGAAAGAAATTTAATTGCATTTGTAGCTAATGATTCAATGTTACCTAGAGAAAGTGGAGTATCTCAAAAACCATTAAAGAATGGGAAGGTGTTTAAATCTCCAAAAGAACTTGAAGTTGAAATAAATACACCAAATAAAGGCATTATAAAAGGAATGGGAATAAAAAAAGGTATAACCCTTATAGTTGGTGGAGGATATCATGGGAAATCAACACTCTTAAAGGCTTTAGAACTTGGTGTATATAATCATATAGAAGGTGATGGAAGAGAGTTTGTTATCACAGACAATACAGCTCTTAAGGTTAGAGCAGAAGATGGAAGATGTATAAATAAAACAGATATATCATTATTTATTGATAACCTTCCAAATGGAAAAGATACTGTTAATTTCATTACTGAAAATGCAAGTGGAAGTACATCACAATCAGCTAATATAATAGAAGCTATAGAAAGTGGATCAAAGTTACTATTAGTAGATGAAGATACATCAGCTACTAATTTTATGATGAGAGACGACTTAATGCAAAAACTAGTATCAAAAGAGAAAGAACCAATAACGCCATTTATAGAGATTGTAAAACCTTTATATGAACAAAAAGATATTTCAACTATAATAGTTGTAGGAAGTTCAGGGGACTTTTTTGATGTAGCAGATTATGTAATACAAATGGATAACTATAATACAAATGATGTAACAAAAGAAGCAAAAGCCTTAATGAGAGGTGAAATATTAAAAAGAATAGATGCTAGAAAACTTAAAATAAGTTTTAATTTTAATAGAGTTATAAAAAGAGGAACTATTGAGCAAGGTCCAAAAGGCATAAAGCTTAAAACCATGGGAGTAGATACGATTTCTATAAATAGAGAGAATATAGATTTAAGAGCTGTAGAACAAGTGGTAGATAATGAACAATTAAATACTATAGGCTCTGTTATGAAGTGGGCAGAAGGCAACCTAATGGATAAAAATTTAATCTTTGAAGATATGATAGATAAAGTTATAGAAGAAATCAATAATAATGGGTTAATTTCAATAGAAAAAATAAAAGGTGGATATGGAAGCTTAGCTATGCCAAGAAAGCAAGAAATAATGGCTACTTATAATAGATATAGAAAATTGAAGATACAATAAAAGTTGCTTATTCGTAAATATGAAGTAAAAAAAAGAGCTGTTACACTAAATAATGAGACAGTAGATAGTTTTGTGTAAAAATAAAACTATCTACTGTTTTTTTGTATTAACAGTTGGAAGTTTTGGAATAATATACTATATAAATTAGGAGGAATTATTATGACAAGAAAAATTGATACCAACTTTGATTACAATGAGGAAATTAAAAGATGTAAAACAATCGATGATGTAATGGGTAAAAACGGATTAATACAAAGATTAGTTAAAGATGTCCTTGAAAATATATTAGAAGGTGAAATGGAAGAACATCTAGGAAGAAATAAATATGAACGTGTAGAAGCAGTTGATCAAACTAAGAAGAACTACAGGAATGGTTATAGTCGCAAGAATTTAAGAAGTTCCTTCGGTGACGTCGACCTAGACGTACCCCGTGATAGAAATGCTGAATTTGAGCCACAAATTATAAAAAAATATGAAACTGTGTGTACTGAGTTAGATAAAAAGATTATATCTTTATATGCTAAAGGTATGTCAACATCTGATATTCAGGCTGAAATTGAAGACTTATATGGAATAACTATATCACCATCGATGGTATCTAAAATAACTGATAAAGTGCTTGCTAGCGCCGCCGAATGGCAAAATAGAGTATTAGATAAAATATATCCAATAGTTTATTTAGATGCTATGTACTTTAAAGTTAGAAGTAATGGAAAGATAGTTAACAAGGCTGTCTATATATGCTTAGGATACACTATGGAAGGATATAAAGATATTTTAGGTATATGGGTTGATGAAGCAGAAGGTGCTAAATTCTGGTTAGGAATTTGCAATGATTTAAAAAATAGAGGTGTAAAAGAAATTTTAATTGCTTGTATGGATGGATTAAAAGGTCTTCCACAAGCTATAAAAACAGTATTTCCATCAGTAAATATTCAAACATGTATTGTTCATCAAATAAGAAATTCAATAAAATACATAGCTTCAAAAGATAAAAAAGCATTTATGAAAGATTTGAAGGAGGTTTATAAGGCTACAACAGAGGAACTTGCGTTAGCACAGCTAGATAATTTAAAGGAGAGATGGGGAGATAAATATGGAATAGTAATAGATTCCTGGTATAACAATTGGAGTAACCTTTCAACATTTTTTGACTTCTCTCCAACTATAAGAAAGATGATTTATACTACAAATATCTTAGAGGGTTTTAATCGTCAAATACGTAAATTCACTAAAGTTAGAGTCATATTCCCAACTGATGAATCTTTAAATAAGTGTGTTTACTTAGCAACAATGGAGATACTAGAAAAATGGACTCAACCTATACATAATTGGGGTGCTACGCTAGCGGAGCTATCAATAATATTTGAAGATCAATTAAAAGATGAATTAGCTTAAAAGCTTGTACTTTTTATAAATTATATGCATACTATTAGATTTTTTTGAAATACTAAAAAAGGTAATAAGAAACATTATTAGTATTTCTTAAATATAAAAAAATATTACTGGAAATGAAAATTTCCAGTAATGTTAAAATAATAAAAATGATAATTACACAGAATTATCTATTCTCTCCTTTTGAAGCTCTTATTTATTTCTCAATTTTATTTAGTAAACAAATGCTTTGAGAAGATATACCTTCTCCATTACCTGTAAAACCAAGGCCCTCTTCTGTAGTAGCCTTAACGTTTATCTGATCTATATTAATTCTTAAAGCATCAGATATATTTTTTCTCATAGTCATTATATGAGGAGCCATTTTTGGTTTTTGTGCAATTATGGTTGAATCTATATTATTTATAGAGTAACCATTTACATTTAATAATTTTCCTACTTCTTTAAGAAGTTCTATACTAGAAATCCCCTTATATTTAGGATCAGTATCAGGAAAATGCTTTCCTATATCTCCAAGTGCAGATGCACCTAATAAAGAGTCCATTATAGCGTGAATAAGAACATCAGCGTCAGAATGCCCAAGTAGTCCCTTTTCATAAGGTATATTAACCCCACCTAATATTAAATCTCTTTCTTCTACTAAACGATGTACGTCATATCCTAAACCTATTCTCATACAATCACCCCTATGATAATATAATAAACTTATTTTATCACAAATCCTTATTATATATTAATAAATTTACCAAATAGTAATTATAATATTTTTTTAAATTGATAAATTTTAGATTCTTGGGTAGTTTCTTTTTTTAGAATATGGTAAAGTAATTGCTTTAGTTTAATACTAAACTTTGATAAAAAATGAAATTTGCTTGATGAGGTTCTTTTTTTTCTAAAAACAAAGTCAACATAGATAACTTTTTTATGCATAGAATCACCTCGTAAGATAGAATTGATAAGTTAAAATTTATAGAATATATATAACAAAAAAATACAATGTTTATGATATAATATATGTAAAAAAATAAGAAATGTTATTTGGAGGGTAATTGTGGTGAAAGAAAAAATTAGAAGGGGAACAGGATTAATTTTAATTTGTGTGGGGATTTTTCTTATAGGATTTACTTTATATAATAAAATAAATACTAGTAATAAGCAAAAAGAATTACAAAGAGTATTACAGGATGTAATAAAAGATGAAGGGTCAGAAGGTAAAGAACCAGTTACAGTTGATGGAGTTCAACCGATAGCGTTAATAGAAATACCATCTATTGGATTATCACAAGGTTTAGTAGAAGGAATAACAGATGATATTCTTCAATATTATTTAGGTCATTTTGAAGGAACTGCAAATCCGGGGGAAAAGGGAAATTTTGCAGTAGCAGGACATAGGGTTTCTAATTATTCAGAAGCGTTTATAAATTTATATAAGGCTAAAAAGGGAGACGAAATTATAGTGAAAAATAAAGGGAAAGAATTCACTTATAAAATAGAGGATAGTTTTGTTGTGTCTCCAGATGATGTTGATGTATTAGAAAATACTAAAGATGCAACTATAACTTTAGTTACATGTACAGTAGGAGCTAAAGAAAGATATATAGTGAAAGGGAGTTTAGTATCAACAAAAGATATTTAGTGCTTATGGAGGGATAAAATGAGCGGTTTTGAAAAAGATAAATATAAGTTTTCTTTACACACTCCACTTAGTATAATTAGGGAAGGTGATTCTGAGAAACGTAGGGAAGAGATAATGTTATTATCAGATGAGCTTGATAACTATCAGATTTTATTTAAAGATTTATTATCAGATGAACCTTCATATTCAACTAGAAATAAAATTTTAAATATTGCTTATTTTATAATAGAAGAAGTTGAAATATATGATCAATTAAAAGAAAAATATGATTTACCTATAGGAAAATTAATTAAAAGGACTCCTATAAATAGAGGTTTTTTAGAAACATGGAGAGATTATATAATAACATATGTAACTATTTTAGCTAATCCTAATTATAGTTATATACAAGAATGTTTGAAGATAGAAGAAAATGTGAATATACTTGGAGCAAGTGAGATACAGGAAGAAAAGAATTTAAAAAAAATAAAGGAATATAAAGGTATAGTTATATCGAAAAAGTTAAGATCTTATATTATCATTACCCATAAGGGTGAGTTTAAGAAGGTAAAAGTAAGAGAAGCATATGAAGTTGGGATGGAAGTAACAGGAGAAGTTAAAAAGAGTATCAAAAATTATAAGGTGCAAATAGCAATATTAATTACATTAATAGTACTAATGACTGGAATTATAGTATTTAAATATAAAAGTGTAGATAAAACTGTAATAATAGAAACTACTTCTTCATTAAAATTAGAAGTTAATTATTTTAATAAAATAATTAAAGTGTATAGTCCAACAGCTAAAGGTGAAGACATGCTTACTTCTATAGGTGTAGTAGATAAAGATATAGATGAAGGTATATATAGGATACTAAATTATGCATCACGAAATGAGATGATTCCAGAGGATGGGGTAACAATAGTTATAACTGGAAAGCCCATAGAGTATGGAGCTTTGCATAAATCAGAAAAGTTTATAAATGAAAGTGGAGTTTATGTAAGATATAATAATTCTGGTAATCAACATAATTTTAATCCTAAACAATAACGATACAGAAGGGGATAAAAATGTATAAGAATTCTAATGTAAATAAACCTATAATTATACATAGTGATAGAGGCGAAGCAGTAAGGTTAAATAAATATATAAGTGAAACGGGAATTTGTTCAAGGAGAGAAGCGGATAAATTAATAGAAGCAGGAAGAGTAACTATTGATGGTGAAAAGGCTGCTATGGGGACTAAGGTTTTTCCTAAGCAAAAAGTAAGAGTAGATGGAAAGCTAATTAGTAAGGAAGAAGACTTAGTTTATATTGCGTTAAATAAACCTGTTGGAATTACATGTACAACAGAAAAAAAGATAAAAGGAAATATAGTAGACTTTATAAATCACGAGAAAAGAATATTCCATATAGGTAGATTAGATAAAGATTCTCAAGGATTAATCTTATTAACTAATGATGGAGATATAGTTAATAAAATTTTAAGAGCAGGAAATAATCACGAAAAAGAATATATAGTAACTGTAGATAAACCAATAGATAATACATTTATAAATAGAATGGCTAATGGAGTTAAAATACTAGGTACTGTAACAAAAAAATGTACTGTTACTAAAGAAGGGGAGAGAACCTTCAGAATAATATTAACTCAAGGAATGAATAGACAGATAAGAAGAATGAGTTCGGCTCTAGGATATAATGTAGTGAAGTTAAAGAGAATAAGAATAATGAATATTAATTTAGGTAATCTTAAAATCGGAGAGTGGAGAGATCTTACAAGAGAAGAGCTAGAAGTTCTTAGTAAATCAATTCAAAATTCTATTAAGACTAAAGAAGAGTAATAAAAGATATATAAACAAGATTAGAGAATTTGTCGTTTTCTAGTCTTATTTTTTTATTATAAGAAATTTTATGTAGAGTATAATTTTAAGATATTTTACTGATACTAATAAAAAATTAAGGTTTTATTAGTAAGCTATATAAGTTATCCACAATAAATAAAGATGAGTTTAAATGTAGGTATTAACAGGGTTTAGACATATAAATCTATAAATTAAAATCGCTTGTCTAAGGCAAAAAATGGATTTTGTGCACATAATCCACATGGGGGTGTGGATAACTTGTGCAAAAAATGTTGATATCAACATTAATAATTATCAACATTCATGTAGATAATAAGAAAAAGAATATAAAATTTATTAGTAATTGTAGAAAAAGGAGGAACTATAAAGTGAAGGTATTCAGTAGGTTTGTGCTAAGTTTTATAGTCATTTTAGGACTTGTCCACATTTATCCACAAGCGTTGTTAATAAATTCAAAACATAATGTTGTCGAAAATATATGTGTTGTGGATAAGAAAATTATAAAGGATTACAAGTATTTGAAGGTTAATGTCAAAATACCTCAAATAACTTGTTTGAAGGATAAAGAGCAAGAAAAAGTTATTAACAACAAAATTTATGAATGGACTAATATGTGGATAATGGATGTGGAAAAGTTAGCAAAGGAGTATTTTGGTGCTCCTAAGGTTGAACAACCTACGTTTCCTTATGAACTGACATCAAATTACATAGTTAAAAATAGTAATGAGATATTAAGTCTATGTATAGATTATTATCAGTACACAGGAGGAGCTCATGGAATAACAACTAGAGTTCCATATAATATAGATATTAAAACAGGAAAGGAATTAATGTTAAAAGATTTATTCAAGGAAGGTTATGATTATAAGAGTATAATTAATAATAGTATAAATAATGAAATTGCAAAGAATCCAGATAATTATTTTCAAGGTAAAGAAGGCTTTAATGGAGTAAATGAAAAACAAACTTACTATTTAGAAGAAAATAATATTATTATCTATTTCCCATATTATGAAATAGCACCCTATGCATTTGGGATGCCTGAATTTAAAATACCTTTAAAAACCTTTGAAAACAATTTGGTATATGATAAAATTTGATTTAAATAAATTTGAATCAAGAGGTTAGGGCATGAGAGAAATACTAGATATTTTTAATGGGCAAAAGAATTTTTATAATTTAGGTAATGCAAGTGATATAGAGTTTAGAATAAATAATTTAAAAAAGCTTAAAGCAATTATAAAAGAAAATGAAGATAAAATAATAGAGTCTCTTAAAAAAGATTTAGGAAAGTCTTCATTTGAAAGTTACGCTACAGAGATTGGAATAGTTTATGATGAAATAAATCTTCATATTAAGAATATAAAAAGATGGTCTAAAAGAAGAAAATTAAGAACATCAATAATACATTATCCAGCTAAGAGTTACATATATAAGGAACCATATGGAGTAGTATTGATAATAGGTCCGTTTAATTATCCTTTTCAATTACTTATGGCACCATTAGTTGGAGCTATTTCAGCAGGTAATTGTGCTATATTAAAACCATCTGAACATACTATAAATACATCTAGATTAATAGAGAAAATAATAAATGAAAACTTTGATAAAGAATATGTACGAGTTGTTAATCCTTTAGGGGGAAAGGAAGTAGTGTCTTATCTTCTAGAGTTAAAATTTGATTATATATTTTTTACTGGGAGTGTAGGTGTTGGGAAAATTGTTATGGAGAGGGCTTCTAAAAATTTAGTACCTGTAACTTTAGAATTGGGAGGGAAAAGCCCTTGTATAATAGATAAAGATGTTAAAATTGATGTAGCTGCTAAAAGATTGGTTTGGGGAAAGTTTTTAAATGCTGGACAGACCTGTGTAGCACCTGATTATGTATATGTACATAAAGACATAAAAGAAAAATTTTTGAAAGCTGTAGTAAAGGAAATTAAACTTCAATTTGGAGAGGAAATTAAAGAAAGTGATGATTTCCCTAGAATAGTAAATAAAAATTCTATAAATAGAATTATTGAATATATAAACCAAGGGGATATTTATTTTGGTGGAAGTTATGATTTAGAAGACCTTTATATAGAACCAACAATTTTAACAAATATAAAACAAGGTAGTAGGGTTTTAGAAGAAGAAATCTTTGGCCCTATATTACCTGTATTAGAATTTACTGATATAAAAGATGTTATAGCTTATGTAAATTCCAAAGAGAAACCTTTAGCTTTATATTATTTTTCAGAAAGTAATAATGATATAGAATATGTATTGAAAAATACTACCTCTGGGGGTGTAACTATAAATGATACAGTTATACACGTTGCATCATCATATTTACCGTTTGGAGGTGTAGGAAATAGTGGTATAGGATCATATCATGGCAAGGCTAGCTTTGATACATTTACTCATGAAAAATCAGTAATAAAGAGAGGAACATTTATAGAAATACCTGTAAGATTTGCACCTTATGGAGATAAAATAAAAATTTTAAAGAAGTTAATGAAATAAGGGTGCTAAGTTAGCACCCTTTATTATTAAGCTATATTTTCAAGATTTTCTTCATATTCTGATGAAGTATCTGAACTAGGTTTTTTCTTACTACTTAAAGCATCAATAATTATTTTTGCTAATTGAATAAATATAGTAGGGATAAAGGCTAATAAATATATTGAACCAATTTGTGAAGTTGAAAGTGGAGCAACTTCAAATAGTTTTTGTAAAAATGGAACAAATAAAACAGCATTTAATAAAACTAATCCTGTACCGAATGCCATCCAACTATATTTATTTGAAAATAAGCCAAGTTTAAATACTGACTTGTTACCTCTACAGTTAAATCCATGGAATAGTCTAGCTAAGCATAATGTAGCAAAAGCCATAGTTGAGCCAACGGCATTATTAGTTTTTAAACCTATATAAAATGATATTATTGTAAAAATACCTATTATTAAACCTTCAAAACCTATTTCTAAAATAAAGTCTTTAGAAAGAATAGAGTCATTATTTTTTCTAGGAGTATCTTTTAGAAGATCCCTACGAGATTTCTCCATACCTATTGCTATAGCAGGTAAGCTATCAGTCAATAAGTTTATAAATAATAAATGTACAGCGGCAAAAGGCATTGGTAAAGCCATTAAGGAAGCATATAATACAGCAATTATACCAGAAGTATTACCGGATAAAAGGAACTTAATTGAATTTTTAATATTACTATAGATATTTCTACCATTAGCTACAGATTTTACTATAGTTGCAAAGTTATCATCTGTTAATATTACTGAAGCAGCATCTTTTGAAACTTCAGTACCTGTTATACCCATTGCTATACCTATATCAGCTTGTTTAAGTGCAGGAGCATCATTTACACCATCACCTGTCATTGCAACTATTTGCCCTTTTTCTTGCCAAGCTTTAACTATTCTAATTTTGTGTTCAGGAGAAACTCTGGCATATACAGAAATATGATCTATATTTTGTTTAAGGTCTTCATCAGACATTTTATCCAATTCTAAACCTTCAATAGCTCTATCACCATCTCTTAATATTCCTATTTGTTTAGCTATTGCAGAGGCTGTTATTTTGTGGTCACCAGTAATCATAATCGGTTTTATACCAGCAGTTATACAATCAGCAACAGCATTAGCAGATTCTTCTCTTGGTGGATCTATCATTGAGATTAATCCTATAAATGTATAGTTATGTTCATCTTCAAGGGATAAATCTTTTATTGAACTTAATTCTTTATATGCAAAAGCCAAAACTCTTAATCCGTTCTCAGATAAGCTTTTATTGGTATTTATTATGTTTTGTTTATCTTCATACGTTATCTCTCTAACACCATCAGATGTTTTAATATATTTAATTCGGTTTAATAGTACATCAAAAGCACCTTTAGTAAACATTATATTTTTATTATCAAAATTATGAAGAGTACTCATTAATTTTCTATCAGAGTCAAAAGGAATTTCGCTTAATCTTTTAAACTCATCCCTTACTAGTAGCTCATCTAATGAAAACTTATGAGATAAATTAACAAGTGCAACTTCTGTTGGATCACCAATTTCTTTACCATTTTTTGAAGTTGAATCATTACAAAGGATAGAACAATTTAATAAGTAATTTTCTACTGAGTTATTACAATTTAAATCAGTACCATTAACAAGCTTGTTATCAACAAATACTTTTTTTACAGTCATTTTATTTTGAGTTAATGTACCAGTTTTGTCTGAACATATAATAGAGACACAACCTAACCCTTCAACAGCTTTTAATTTTTTTATTATAGCATTTTCTTTAGCCATTTTTTGAGTTCCAAGAGCAAGTACTATTGTAACAATTGAACTTAGAGCTTCAGGGATAGCAGCTACAGCTAATGCAACAGCAAACATCAAAGAATCTAGCATAGGAGTACCTCTATAAAGACTAAGTCCAAAGACTAAAATACAAACAGCTAAAATAGCAAAGGCTAATTTTTTACTAAAATCATCTAAATTAACTTGAAGAGGAGTTTTCTTTTCTTGAGTTTGCTCCATTAAATTTGCAATTTTACCTATCTCCGTATTCATACCAGTATTTGTTACAACTACTAAGGCTCTACCATAAGTTACAAGAGAACCAGAGAAGACCATATTTTTTTGATCACCTAAAGCTAGTTCAGTACTATTAATAATTTCATTTGTTTTATTTACACTTTCAGACTCACCAGTTAAAGAACTTTCATTAACTTGTAAAGAAAAATTTTCGATAATTCTTCCATCAGCTGCTATAAAGTCACCAGCTTCAAGTAAAAGTATATCGCCAGGAACAATATTTTTAGATGGAACTTCAATTTTAAGACCGTTTCTAAAAACCTTAGCAGACGGTGATGATAAAGCCTTTAAACTATCTAAAGATTGTTCAGCCTTAAAGTGTTGAACTGTACCAAGTATGGCATTAAGAATAATAACGGCAAAAATAACAAGCGTACTTTCAATATTACCTGTTGTCATAGATATAATAGCGGCTCCAATTAAAATGCATACAAGTAAATCTTTAAATTGGCTTAAGAAAACTTCCAGAACAGTTTGTTTTTTCTTTTCAGTTAGTTGATTGTATCCATATTTACTTAGATTTTTATTAACTTGAGAATCATTTAAACCTTCTTTAGTAACATTAAAGTCTTTTAATATTTCGTCGGAAGACTTGGAAAAGAATTTGTTCATGTATATCCCCCTAAATTTTATTAATTATATAGCTATTAGAGTTTGTATAAAAAAAGAGACCTTTAATATAGCTTTTATAAAATAAAAACTATATTAAAAGTCTCGTAACCCAAATAGGTATATAACACCAGGCGATTAAGCCGAGTATGTTGATGCTATATTTAATACTACTCCCTCTTAATAAATATATGTTGTTTAATAAAATTATATGGCTGCAAATTATAAAAGTCAACAAGATAATTAACTTACAATTGTAAAATTTATGTAAAAAATTTCGTGAAAATATAGATTTAAGATAAATAAAACTAATATTTCACCAAAATATAATAAAGTGCATATAATTAAGTATAGTATTACATGGAGTTGAAAATTCGTGATATACGGGCTTATATTAGCTGGCGGAAAGGGAACAAGATTATATCCTTTATCAAGAGCGAATAAACCGAAGCAGTTTTTAAAAGTTATAAACAACAAAAGTTTTTTAGAAAATACTGTAGAAAGAATTATTCCTTTAATTAAGAAGGAGAATATTTATGTAGTTACAAATCAGGATTATCAAGACAAAATAAGACTAGAGCTAACTGACATAGATAATGAAAATATTTTTACTGAACCTCAAAATAAAGAAACAGCAACTTGTATAGGCTTATCAGCCGTTAAACTTTTGAAAAAAGATGGAGATGCTGTTATGGTAGTTTTACCTTCTGATCATCATATAGATGGTCAGAAAGATTATATAGAAACATTATCACAAGCAGTAGATATTGCTAATAGGAGAAGAGGTATAGTAACATTAGGAATTGAACCTAATAGACCAGAAACTGGATATGGATATATAGAAATGGGACAAAGAATACAAGGCGAACGTCCAAGTTATAAGGTTGCTAGGTTTACAGAAAAACCAAATGCCGAAGTCGCAAAAGATTTTCTATTAAAGGGAACCTATTTGTGGAATTCGGGTATGTTTGTTTTTAGAGCTGATGTTATATTAAGAGAGATTGAAAAATATCTTCCTGAGTTATACAGGTCACTTATGCAAATATATAAGCATTTAGGCGAAGAAGATGAGGAGCAAGTTATTCGAGAACAATATGATTTAATAGATGGAATTTCTATTGATTTTGGAGTAATGCAAAAGACTAGAAAAGCATATGTAATAAAAAGTGATTTCCTATGGGATGATATAGGAAGTTTCTCAGCTTTAAGTAGATATAATGATATTTTTAGAAATGATACCTCTAGCAATAATATTTATTTGCAAGAATGTGAGAATTGTTCTGTATTTGCAGAAAAAAATCTCGTAATAGGATTAGGTGTTAAAGATTTAGTTATAGTTGATGCAGGGGATGTAATATTAATAATGGATAAAAATAAAGATCAAGAGATAAAGCATTTACTTAATGATCTGAGTAAAGAAGAAGATTATGAAAAATTTATGTAAGTTAATAAATTAATTATAAATAGACCTCTTAGTAAATGATTAAACAATTATTTACTAAGAGGTCTATTTGTATTGTAATATGATGATTAATTAAGTAATTTATATTATAAAAATTAAAAGGATTAGTCCATGTTTTCAGTAGACAATGTATTTTTTAATTCTGAATATATTTCATTAAGTAAATTATCCCACAATTTATATTATTTACCTGTCAATTCTCTCATTCCAAAAGTGGTTTGATATTTTTCATCATTATGAGGCAATTTATTAATTTCGTTTTGAATATCTATAAATTTAAATAAATATTTTTTAGATAATCCAACAGTTGGAGATTCAACTTCAACTATTTTTTGAACTTCCTTTTCAATTAACTTTTCTTTTACAGGAGAAGTAAATCTTCCAATAATAATTCCAAGTAATAATGTTGATATTAAAGCTAAGGTTATAATTATGTATTTTTTCATTAGAGTAAGTCCCCCTTAAAATATTTTTTTAGTTAGTAAATAAATTATGAAAAACTAGCTTTTATGTCAAAGCTAGTTTTAAAAAAACTTAATTAAAAGAATTTCCCATATCTTTAGAATTGCCACTCTCAATTACTTCTTTAGTAGAAGAGTCAATAAAATTTACAGTAGTATTGATTTTATCCGAGCTTACGCAATTCATAGCTTGATACATATTACCTGTAAAATAAAATGCTAAAACCCCTAATGATTGTATAGAGTTATAAGATTGTTTATCCACAAATATATTAAACTCTGTTAAATCATCATTATAAGTAATATTGTCAAAAGAAGGAAAATTTTTCTTGTCTTCAATTATTTTTGCAATAGATTCATCAGTACCCTTTTTTAGATTTTCTAATAATTTTTTATGCGTACTTTTATTCATTTTATAAGTTACTGACCCATTATTATTTACTTTAACATCTTTTATTCCTTCAGCTTTAGCTTCTGTTTCAATTGTAGATGCATCTTTATCACTAAAAAACTTTTTGGTAAAGTTACTTCAACATTAAGTAAGCCTTCCTCAGAAGAAATAGTATCACCAGATGATTCTTTTGTAGAAGTATTCTTATTTTTATTACATCCTATAAAGATAATTGAAATTGATATTATTAATAAAGTAGTTAAAAATTTTTTCTTCATATTCTCCCCTCCATTCTTATTATATTAAAAAATAATTTATAATAAAATAAATTTTAATATAATAAAACAAAAAGTAAATAAAAACACTAAAAATTTATTTATTTGGGAACTTTTAGAATAAAAAAGAGTAAAATAATAAGTGAGATTTTTTAGAATAAAAGTTGCATTTTTATGTAAACTAAGTTGTGGATAATAATGAAATAAGAATTACTTGTTTTAATATTAAAATAGGACTAATATTAATGTATACATTATAGATGTATGTAAGTGAGGTGATAAAATTGCTAATGAATACTCACAAGATGCTAGCAAATAATTTTATAGAGAATGTAGATGAAAACAAACTTTTTTTAATAAAAGAATCACACTTTGTTTGGGGAAATCTTAAACCAGATTGTGCATCAAAATATAAATTAAAAAAACATTATTTTGATGAAAGTTTTGATATGATTGTTAAGAAAATAGAGTTTTTATCTTCTTTAACAGTGCATGACATATATTATAGATACTCAATAAATAAGTTTAATCAAGAACTAGGAGTTGTTTGTCACTTCTTATGTGATTACTTTTGTGTACCACATAATCAAAGATGGGAGTTTAAAAATCCTAATGCTATGAAAGATCATATTATTTATGAAAAAGATTTAGCTAAAGTAGCTAAAGAATTTAAAATTACAAAAGACATAAATTCACATTTAACTTCAGAAGAAATAACTAAATATATTTTAAAGCTTCAAGACGAGTATGAAGGTAAAATTGATTTTAATCATGATTTAACTTTTGCATACTATGTTTGTGATAGCATAATAAATATGATTTTAGATGAAGTTATGTTAAATGAAAAAATAAAAGAACATTTTTCAATGGTAATTTAGCTTGGATAATCCAAGCTTTTTTTATTTATAAAAAATAATAAAATGTTGACAATTTTACTAAGATAAGAATATAATAAATACAAATAAACATATGAGCAGTTGTTCATATGTAAGGAGGAAAATATGGAAGAAAAAAAAACTGAAGCTTGTACTTGTAATATAATTCATAAAAATATAGTAGATAAAGTTAGAAAAAGTATCCCAGATGAGGAGATTTTATATGATGTTGCAGATTTATTTAAAGCTTTTAGTGATTCAACCAGAATAAAAATAATCTGTGCATTATTTCAGTCTGAAATGTGTGTTTGTGATTTAGCGGCATTATTAGGAATGAATCAATCAGCTATTTCACATCAATTAAGAGTTTTAAAATCTAGTAGATTAGTTAAATTTAGAAGAGAGGGAAAAGTTATTTATTATTCATTAGATGATGAACACGTAAAGCATATTTTTGATGAAGGATTTAGGCATGTTACGGAATAAGAAGGAGGGGTATAATGAAAAACTCAAATATTATTAAGCTTACTTTGGAAGGTTTAACTTGTGCTAATTGTGGAAATAAAATTGAAGGAAGAGTAAATAAGTTAAATGGAGTTGTAGAAGCAAATTTAAACTTTTCCACTTCTACATTGATAGTAGAAATTGATAGTAGTGTACCTAAAGACAAAATAATAGAAGAAGTTAAAGATATAGTAAAAAAATTAGAACCAGAAGTAATAGTATTAGAAAAGGGTAAAAGCAAGATAAAAAGAGCAACTAATAAAAATATCTGCAAAGATTTTTGTTGTGATATTAAAGAAGGACATCATAACCATAATCACTCTCATAGTGGTAATTGTTGTAATGAACATCATCATCATGAAGACAATAAAAAAGGTGGACATGAACATGAGCATAATCATGAGTCTATAAGCTTTAAATTAAAGGATAATTGGAAGCTTATAATAGGTGCTATATTATATATAATAGCTATGATTTTATCTAAAGATTCTATAGTAGCAGCTATATTATTTGTAGTTAGTTATGTATTAATAGGAGGAGGAGTTGTATATTCTGCCTTTAGAAATATAATAAGAGGTGAATTATTTGATGAAAATTTCTTAATGACAGTAGCTACTTTAGGTGCTTTCTTTATTGGAGAGTTTCCAGAAGGTGTAGCAGTTATGTTGTTTTATCAAATTGGAGAAATGTTCCAAGGATATGCGGTTAATCGTTCAAGAAAATCAATAACATCATTAATGGATATAAGAGCTGATTATGCAAATTTATTAGTTGGAGATAAAGATACTAAAGTATCACCAGAAGATGTAAGTGTAGATGATATTATAATTATAAAACCAGGAGAAAGAGTTCCTTTAGATGGAGTTGTAATTGAAGGTAGTAGTTTAGTAGATACATCTGCATTAACAGGTGAATCAGTACCAAGAGAGATAAAAGTAGATGAGCAAATCTTAGCAGGTTGTATAAATAATAATGGAGTATTAAAAGTAAAAGTAACTAAAGGGTTTGGAGAGTCAACAGTATCAAGAATATTAGAATTAGTTGAGAATGCATCTAGCAAAAAAGCTCCTACAGAAAAGTTTATAACTAAGTTTTCAAAAATATATACTCCTATAGTAGTATTTTTAGCTTTAGGTTTAGCTTTAATTCCACCACTTGTAATTTCTAATGCAACTTTTGATGTGTGGATTTATAGAGCATCAATATTTTTAGTTGTATCATGTCCATGTGCATTAGTTATCTCTGTTCCATTAGTATTATTTGCAGGTATTGGTGGAGCTTCTAAAAAAGGAATACTAGTAAAGGGTGGAAATTATTTGGAAGCCTTGAAGGATGTAGATACAGTAGTTTTTGATAAAACAGGAACTATAACCAAAGGGGTATTTAAAGTGACAGAAGTAAATCCTATAAATATAGATTCTGATAAATTACTTGAAATTGCAGCTTTAGGTGAAGTTTTTTCTAATCATCCAATTGCTCAATCAATAGTTAAAGCATATGGAAAAGAAATAAATAAAGATAATATTAAAGAGTATGAAGAAGTATCAGGACATGGAATAAAGGTTTCAATTGATGATGAGGAAATTTTATTAGGAAACTATAAGTTAATGAAGAAGTTTAATATTCAATATGAAGAAGTGGATTCAATTGGAACTATAGTATATATTGCAATAAATAAAGAATATAAAGGAAATATAATTATTTCTGATGAAATAAAGAAAGAAGCTAAGGAAGCTATAAAAGAATTAAAAGAAAATGGAATAAATAGAGTTGTAATGTTAACAGGTGATAATAAAGTTGTCGCAGAAAAAGTTGCAAAGAGTGTAGGAATAGATAATGTATATTCAGAACTTCTACCAGTAGATAAGGTAGAAAAAATTGAGGGCTTACTAAAAGAAGGTTCAAATGTAAGCAAGGTTGCTTTTGTTGGGGATGGGATAAATGATGCACCAGTTCTAGCAAGAGCTGATATTGGAGTAGCTATGGGAAATATAGGTTCGGATGCTGCAATAGAAGCTGCAGATATAGTATTAATGAATGATGAACCACAGGCTTTGGTTGAAGCAATTAAAGTAGCAAAGAAAACAAATAAAGTATTATGGCAAAATATTATATTTGCCTTAGGAATAAAAATATTTGTATTGTTACTTGGAGCTTTTGGAGTAGCAACGATGTGGGAAGCTGTATTTGCAGATGTTGGGGTTACTATATTAGCTGTTTTAAATTCAACTAGATGTCTTAAATAATAGATGTATATAAATTAAATTTAATTTATAGTACACATATTGACAAAATTCATCATATTAAATATAATAAGTTAGGTTGAGAACATTCAGGCATAAGGGAAGCATACAAGATTTCTGATCTTGGTTACAAAGCTGAAAGACGCTTTGTATATACTATAGACTTATGTATAACGGATCTGCTACGTTATACATAAGTCTTATTTTTTTATAATAAACAAATCTAAATATAGAAAAATATTATATTTTGAAGTTTAATATATTTAAATAATAGGCAAAATAATAATAAATTAAAATAGAAAATTAATAATTTAGTAGACACAATATTGTTATTTAAGGTAATTAACTTTACATTTAAAAATATATTTAGGTTATAAAATATACAATGTTTGTTAAATAGATAACTAAAAACATTCAAATAGTTATATAAAAGTGTTAAAATATAGATTATATGGATTTCATATGATATTATTATGTATATACATAGAGAAATTTAAAATAATAATGGCTAAGGAGACGGTACAGTATGGAAAAAAAGAAAAATATTTCTATGGCTGTAATTAAGAGATTACCCAAATACCATAGATATTTACAGGAATTGATGAGAAATGATGTCGATAGAATATCATCAAAAGAACTTGGGGAAAAAATAGGATTTACAGCTTCTCAAATACGTCAGGACCTAAATTGTTTTGGAGATTTTGGACAGCAAGGATACGGATACAATGTAAGAGATTTATATAAACAAATAAGCATGATACTTGGATTAAATAAAGAGTATAAAACATTAATAGTAGGGGCTGGAAATATAGGTCAAGCGGTAGCTAACTATAGTAGATTTTCAGAGCTAGGCTTAAATCTTAGAGGTATATTCGATGCTAATCCAAAGCTAATTGGTTTAAGGATGAGAAGCATAGAGATTCAAGATATAGATTATTTAGAATCATTCCTAAAAAATGATAGTATAGACATTGGAATGATTTGTGTTCCAAGAATAAATGCACAAAAGGTTTGTGATGTACTAGTTCAAGGTGGGGTAAAAGGAATCTGGAATTTTGCTCCTGTAGATTTAGTTGTACCAGAAGATGTTATAGTTGAAAATGTGCATTTATCAGAAAGCTTATTAACTCTAATTTATCTACTTCATAAGGATGATAAAGAAGATGAAAAAAAGATTGAAGATGGCCAAGATAAATAAAGATAATTAACTGTAAAAAATAGTATAAAATAGAAATAGTTATTGCAAAACAAAAATCTAAAGTTTATAATCATAATTGAAGCTGGTGCTTCAATTATTTTTTTTTATTAAATTGTTACAATATTAACAAAAGAGATTTCTGAATGTTCAATTTTTTTTCGCAAAATTCAACAATCTGAATTTATCAAAAATTAAATGTTCAAATATGGTTAACATCAATTGTATTAATTTTTTATTATGAGAGGGAGGACCTGAATATGGAATTAAAAAATGTAATTCTTGAAAAAGAAGGCAACTTAGCTATTGTTACAATCAATAGACCAAAAGCATTAAACGCTTTAAACTCAGAAACTCTAAAAGATATTGATACAGTAATATCAGACTTAGAAAAGGATAGCAACATATACTGCGTAATATTGACAGGTGCGGGGGAAAAAGCATTTGTAGCAGGTGCTGATATTGCAGAAATGAAAGAATTAAATGAGGAACAGGGAAGAGAATTTGGTCTTCTTGGAAACAAAGTATTCAGAAGATTAGAAAAATTAAACAAGCCAGTTATTGCAGCGATTTCGGGTTTCGCTCTTGGTGGTGGATGCGAGCTTTCTATGTCATGTGATATAAGAATTGCTTCAGAAAAGGCTAAATTTGCACAACCAGAAACAGGACTTGGAATAACTCCAGGATTTGGTGGTACTCAAAGATTACCAAGATTGGTTGGAGAAGGTAAAGCAAAAGAATTAATATATACTGGAGCAATAATAAAAGCTGATGAAGCATTAAAAATTGGGTTAGTAAATAAGGTAGTACCACTAGAAAGTTTAATGGATGAAGCTAGGGCTGTTGCGAAAAAGATTATAGAGAATGCACCAATAGCAGTTAAACTATGTAAAGATGCAATTAATAGGGGAATGCAAGTAGATATAGATAATGCTATTGAAATAGAAGCAGGAGATTTTGGAAAGTGTTTTTCAACAGAAGATCAGTTTGAAGGAATGACAGCCTTTATTGAAAGAAGAAGTAAAAATTTCCAAAATAAATAGTCAGAAGATTAAAAAAACAGATAACGAAGTAATTTTCCAATTATTATTGAATAGAGGTTTTAATAACAAGGAGGTATAGTAAATGAATTTTCAATTAACTAGAGAACAAGAATTAGTAAGACAAATGGTTAGAGAATTCGCAGTAAATGAAGTAAAGCCGATTGCTGCAGAAATAGATGAAACAGAAAGATTTCCAATGGAAAACGTTGAGAAAATGGCCAAGCTTGGAATGCTAGGAATTCCATTTTCTAAAGAATATGGTGGAGCTGGTGGAGATACTCTTGCATATATACTAGCAGTTGAGGAGTTATCAAAGGTTTGTGCAACAACAGGAGTTATATTATCAGCTCATACTTCACTTTGTGCATCATTAATAGAACAATTTGGTAATAAGAATCAAAAAGAAAAATATTTACCAGATTTAGCAACAGGTAAAAAGATTGGAGCATTTGGTTTAACAGAACCAGGAGCAGGTACAGATGCTGCAGGACAACAAACAGTAGCAGTTTTAGATGGTGACCATTATGTGTTAAATGGATCAAAAATATTTATTACAAATGGTGGAGTTGCTGAAACATTTATAATTTTTGCAATGACTGATAAGAGTAAGGGAACTAAGGGAATATCAGGTTTCATAGTTGAAAAGAACTTCCCAGGATTCTCAATAGGAAAGAAAGAAGAAAAGCTTGGAATTAGAGCATCTTCAACAACTGAATTAGTTATGGAAAATTGTATAGTACCAAAAGAAAATCTAATTGGTCAAGAAGGAAAAGGATTTGGAATCGCAATGAAGACTCTTGATGGAGGAAGAATTGGTATTGCTGCACAAGCTTTAGGTATTGCAGAAGGTGCACTTGCAGAAGCTATAGCTTATATGAAAGAAAGAAAACAATTTGGTAGACCGATAGCTGCATTCCAAGGATTACAATGGATGATTGCAGAAATGGATACTAAGATAGAAGCAGCTAGACATTTAGTATATAAAGCTGCATGTTTAAAAGAAGCTAAGATGCCTTATTCAGTAGATGCTGCTAGAGCTAAGCTTTATGCTGCTGAAGTTGCAATGGATGTTACAACTAAGGCGGTTCAAATATTTGGAGGATACGGTTACACTAAAGAATATCCAGTAGAAAGAATGATGAGAGATGCTAAGATAACTGAAATTTACGAAGGAACTTCAGAAGTTCAAAAGATGGTTATTTCAGGAAGCGCATTAAGATAGTAAGGGGAGGACTTAGATTATGAATATAGTAGTTTGTTTAAAGCAAGTTCCAGATACAACAGCTGTAAAAATTGATCCAAAGACAGGAACACTTATAAGAGATGGAGTTCCTTCAATAATAAATCCAGAAGATAAGCATGCATTAGAAGCTGCGTTAAGAATAAAAGAAACTTCCGGTGCTCATGTTACTGTAATAAGCATGGGACCTCCACAAGCACAAAATGCTTTAAGAGAAGCATTATGTATGGGTGCTGATGAAGCAGTACTTATTACAGATAGAGCTTTTGCTGGTGCTGATACTTTAGCAACTTCAAAGGCTTTAGCAGGAGCATTAAAAAGATTAGAATACGATATAGTATTCGCAGGAAGACAAGCAATCGATGGAGATACTGCTCAAGTAGGACCAGAAATTGCAGAACATTTACACATACCTCAAGTAACTTATGTTCAAGATGTAAAAGTTGAAGAAGATGGATTACTTGTAAATAGAGCTTTAGAAGACGGATATGAATTAATAAAGGTTCAAGCTCCAGTTCTTTTAACAGCTATAAAAGAATTAAATGAACCAAGATATATGAATGTAAAATATATATTTGAAACAGCAGGAAAAGAAATAAAAGTTTGGTCAGCAGATGACATTGAAGTAAATAAGGCAGAATTAGGTCTTAAGGGTTCACCTACAAAGGTTAAAAAATCAATGACAAAAGAAACAAAGGGTGCGGGAGAAATCGTAAAAGAAACTGCGCCAGAAGCTGTAAAATATGTGTTAGGAAAATTAAAAGAAAAACACTACATCTAAGAATTATGGGAGGTAAGGAAGATGAATATAGCAGACTACAGAGGCGTTTGGGTATTTGCTGAACAAAGAGAGGGAGAACTTCAAAAGGTTTCTCTTGAATTACTTGGTGAAGGTAGAAAAATTGCAGATAAATTAGGGGTAAAATTAACAGCTCTTTTATTAGGAGATAACGTAAAAGCTTTAGCAGAAACTCTTGGTAAGCATGGTGCTGATGAGGTTTTAGTTGCTGAAAGTGAATTATTAAAAAATTATACAACTGACGGATATACTAAGGTAATTTGTGATTTAGCTAGTGAAAGAAAGCCAGGAATAGTATTTATAGGAGCAACTTTCATTGGTAGAGATTTAGGTCCAAGAGTTGCAGCTAGATTATCAACAGGATTAACAGCTGACTGTACAGGCCTAGATGTAGAAGTTGAAAATGGGGATCTTTTAGCTACTAGACCAGCATTTGGTGGTAATTTAATGGCAACTATAGCTTGCCCAGATCATAGACCACAAATGGCTACAGTAAGACCAGGAGTTTTCTCAAAAATTCCAGAAGAAGCTAGAGATTTTAATATAGAAGAAGTTGAAGTTAAATTATCAGAAAGCGACATCAGAACTAAAATCGTAGAAATTATTAAGGAAACTAAAGATGTTGTTGATATAAGTGAAGCTAACTTTATCATATCAGGTGGTAGAGGTGTTGGTTCAAAAGAAAACTTTGCATTACTTGAAGAACTTGCAGAAGTTTTAGGGGGAACAGTTGCTGGGTCAAGAGCGGCTGTAGATAATGCATGGATAGAAAAAGATTATCAAGTAGGTCAAACTGGTAAAACTGTAAGACCAAATATCTATATTGCATGCGGTATTTCAGGAGCGATACAACACGTTGCAGGTATGCAAGAGTCAGATATGATTATAGCAGTTAATAAGGATGAAAGTGCTCCAATCATGAAGGTTGCAGATTATGCTATCGTTGGAGATATTACTAAGGTATTACCTGAAATGACAGCTCAATTAAAGGCTATGAAGGAAGCAGAATAATAAGGTCAATAAATTATATGAATTTTAGGGTATAAATAATATAAAAACAAGTGGTATGAAAATTTAGGAGGTAATTATTATGGAAAAGATTTTTGTAATTGGTGCTGGTACTATGGGAGCTGGAATTGTTCAAGCTTTTGCACAAAAAGGTTATGAAGTTATCGTTAGAGATATAAAGGACGAATTTGTTGAAAAAGGAATTGCTGGAATTAATAAAGGACTTAGCAAACAAGTAGCTAAAGGAAAGATGACTGAAGAAACTAAGGAAGCTATATTATCAAGAATTACAGGAACAACTGATATGAAATTAGCAGAAGACTGTGATTTAGTTATAGAAGCAGCAATTGAAAATATGCAAATCAAGAAACAAATATTTGCTGAATTAGATGAAATCTGTAAAGAATCAGCTATTTTAGCATCAAATACTTCATCATTATCAATAACTGAAGTTGCATCAGCAACAAAGAGAGCAGATAAGGTTATAGGAATGCATTTCTTTAACCCAGCTCCAGTAATGAAATTAGTGGAAATAATCAGAGGGATGGCTACTTCACAAGAAACTTTTGATGCTGTTAAGGAATTATCAGTAGCAATTGGTAAAGAACCAGTAGAAGTTGCAGAAGCTCCAGGATTTGTAGTTAATAGAATACTTATCCCAATGATTAATGAAGCAACATTTATTCTTCAAGAAGGAATTGCTTCAGCTGAAGATATAGATAGTGCTATGAAATATGGTGCTAATCACCCAATGGGACCTTTAGGTTTAGGAGATCTTATTGGATTAGATGTTTGTTTAGCTATAATGGATGTTTTATATAATGAAACAGGAGATACTAAATATAGAGCAAGTAGCCTACTAAGAAAATATGTTAGAGCTGGATGGCTAGGTAGAAAATCAGGAAAAGGATTCTACGACTATAGCAGATAATTTTTTTAATATTAAAAGTAAGAGATTCTTGTATGAATCTCTTATTTTTTTATAAATTATACAAATACATAGTTTGGGTATGATATAATTTTAAAAAGTGAAATAGTAGAGGTGAAATATGTTAGTAGAAAAAACTAGAGAATTATATGACAAAAAACATGATTTAAATTGTGCAGAATGTATATTAAAAGCAGCAAATGAGTGTTATGATTTAGACCTATCAGCTCAGACGATTAAAGCTATGGCTGCATTTGGTGGGGGAATGGCTATAGAAAGTATCTGTGGAGGAGCTACTGGTGCTATAGCTGCTATTGGAATTATGTTTACAGAAGAGAGGGGACATCAAAGTCCACATGTTAAGATGATGACATCTGAATTTATGAGTATTTTTAGAGAGAATTTAGGTACTTTAAATTGTGATGAATTAAAGTTAAAATACAGAGAAAATGAAGAAGACAGATGTTTACATATGATGTTAGTTGCTGCAAAATCATTAGAAGAAATTATAGAAAAATACAAAGAGGATTATAAAATAATAAGAGTAAAGTAAAGGGGAGAATACTTTACTTGTTTTTGAGGGATAATTAATGTATTGATGTATAATACATGAGGTGAAAATATGGATTTTAAAGAAGTTATTTTTGAAGATAATAAGGTCATATTAAAAGGAATGAAAAATTTTAATATAAAACAAATCTTAGAATGTGGTCAATGCTTTAGATGGGATA
This sequence comes from Clostridium chauvoei, assembly GCF_002327185.1. NCBI lineage: Bacteria > Bacillati > Bacillota > Clostridia > Eubacteriales > Clostridiaceae > Clostridium > Clostridium chauvoei. Next base: position 78,588 of record NZ_CP018624.1, read on the forward strand.
AGATAACCGATACCAATTATATTGTAGTAGCTTGTGGTAGAGTTATAGAAGTTCAACAAAATGAAAATGAAGTAATTATTTTGAATGCAAATAAAGAAGACTTTAATAATATTTGGATTAGTTATTTTGATTTAGAAAGAGATTATAGTGTTATTAAGAGGGAATTAGCAAAAGACGAAATACTAAAGAAAAGTGTTGAGTTTGGATATGGAATCAGGATATTAAATCAAGATCCTTTTGAAATGTTAATTAGCTTTATAATATCAGCTAGAAATAGTATTCCATCAATAAAAAAGACAGTAAAGAAAATATGTGAAATATGGGGAGAGAAAATAATATATAATGATCAAGAATATTATACTTTTCCTAGACCTGAACAAATTAAAGAGGCGACTTTAGAAGAAATACAAGCAACAGGAGCTTCATTTAGAAGTAAATATATAATAAGTACAATTAATAATGTTAATGAAGCTTTGAGAGTAAAAAAGGATATGATAAGTAATCCTGATAAATACAAAGAAAGACCAGAAATATTGGATTATGATTTAGAATACATAAGCAATCTAAATGATGATGAGTGCCATATAGCTCTTCAAAAGTTTATGGGGGTTGGAGCTAAAGTTTCAGATTGTATAATGCTATTTTCTATGGCAAAACATTCAGCCTTTCCTGTGGATGTCTGGGTAAAAAGAGCGATGATTCATTTTTATGTTGCACCAGATGTTTCTTTAAATAAAATGAGAATATTTGCAAGAGAAAAATTTGGTTCTTTATCAGGTATGGCACAACAATATTTATTTTATTATGCAAGAGAAAATAACATAAAGGTAGATTAATAAAAAGTAGCTTTTAAAAGGCTACTTTTTTATTAACGAAAATTTAAATTTACAAATCGGAATTGTAAACTTTATTATAAAAATGTAAAAAAGTAATATATATTTATAGTAAGATAGTATAAAATATAATGTATAGACAAATATAAGCTACTTGAAAAGGTTTTCTGGAAATTGTACTATAGTAATAGTAAATTATAATGAAAACCACAAAAAATATTTTATCAATAGGCAATGGAGGAGAAGGGTATGTATTATTTAGGAATTGATGGTGGAGGAACCAAAACAAGATATATTCTTGTTGATGATAAGTTAGAAAAAGTTGGGGATGTTGAAAGCGGGACAATCCACATACATCAAGTAGGTGTAGAAGGAATAAAAAAAGAACTAAGAGAAAATATTTCAAAAATATGTTCTAATGTAAATATTGAACCTAAGGATATTGCATTTATATTTGCAGGAGTACCTGGATATGGGGAAAGTTTAGAAGATAAAGTAAAAATTGATCAAGCTATTAGAGAGGTTATGGAAGCTCCATATATGATAGATAATGATGCAGTTAATGGTTGGGCGGCAGGCACTGCATGTAAAGCAGGTATTAATGTAGTTGCAGGAACAGGAAGTATAGCCTATGGAAGAAATGATGAAGGTATGTTAGCTAGATGTGGTGGCTTTGGACCTGGAATTGGTGATGATGGTAGTGCGTATTGGATTGGACTAAGAACAATAAATGAATATACAAAGCAAAGAGATGGCAGAGAAGAAAAAACTGCATTATTAGATGTTTTAGAAAGAGAATATAATATTTCATATGATTATGAAATAGTTGATATAGTATTTAATAAATTGCAACGAGATAGAACTAAACTTGCAACTTTTTCAAAAATATGTTTTTTAGCAGCAGAAGAAGGATGTCCTGTTGCTAGAAAAATATTTGAAGATGTAGCAGAAGAGCTATTCAAACATATAAGATCATTATCAAAAACTTTAAAGTTTGATGGGAAGTTTGTTGTGTCATATACTGGTGGAGTATTTAAAGCTGGAAAATATGTATTAGAACCACTAAAGGCGAAGGTAGAAGCTGCAGGGTTAGATTGTATAATACAAGAACCAGAACTAGATCCTTGGAATGGAGCAGCATTATTAGCTTATAAATTAGCTGGAAATGAAGTTCCGTCAAATGTTAAAGAAATTATGTGTGATTAAAATTTATAATATAAAGGTCACTTATTCTTCTATGAGATAAGTGACCTTTAATATAATGACTATATTGGGTAAGGCTTATACATATAAAAGGGATATATAAGAGGGAGTGGGTTTATGAATTATTTAATATTAAGTGTTTTATTACTTTTATTAGTTTTTATAGCGACTTTATCATTTACAATGGTTGCGAATAAAAACAATTCTTTTAAAGAAAATATCAGATTTTCTGGAATGATGTTAGCAGTTTCTTTACCTATTATATCTTTAGTGGGAGGGACGTTGTTTTTAATATTTAAATTAGTTTCTATGGTTGTACCTATGCAAATAGATACAATTCAGGTGTTTTTGATTGCGTTAATAGGTGTTTTTATAATATTTGCTTGTGATTTGGTAAGTAAACAAATATTAGCAGGAATAAGTTCTAGAATTTTTGCAACAAAGTATAAAAATCAAGATTTAACAGAGAAAGAAATGCTAGATATAATAAATAAGTCTCAAGGAATTTTTAATATCTTTGAACTAGTAATAATGTTTTTTACAAGTGCTATTTTATATTTAGGAGTAATGAAGCTTATTTCTATAGATATAAATTTAATATTTTTATCAATTATTTCATTGATGAATGTTATAAGTTATAGAGTGTTTTTTAGGAGTAAAATATCAACTGGTAATTAACAGTTGATAGTGGTAAATTGGTTTAGTAAGTCGAAATGTGAAGAAGTACCGATTCGTTTTTAATGAATTGGTGCTTTTTTTAAGTTGAATTTAAAAAATAAAAACATTTAAAAACCCTTTAAAATACAGGATTACATAAGAAAACAATTGAATAAAATAAATATTTTGAAAATTTAATAAAATTATTGACAAGCTATCGGAAAACATTTACAATATAGATAAGTGGTACGTACCACTTAGAAATAATTTTAAATTATAAGATTTTAAAAGAACTTACGGGGGTGCAGTTATGCCAAACATATTATTAACAAGAGTAGATAATCGTTTAATTCATGGACAAGTAGGAGTAACTTGGGTAAATCATTTAGGAGCAAATTTAATTTTAGTTGCTAATGATAAAGTTTCTGCAGATCCAGTACAACAAAGTTTAATGGATATGGTAGTTCCGGATGCAATTCAAACAAGATTTTTCTCAATAGAAAAAACTATAAAAGTAATAAATAAAGCATCTGCTAAGCAAAAGATTTTCTTAGTATGTAAAACACCTCAAGATGCATTAAGATTAGTAGAAGGTGGAGTTCCAATAAAAGAAATTAATATTGGAAATATGCATTTTAGTGAAGGAAAAGAACAAATATCTTCAACAGTTTCAATTGATGAAGATGATAAGAAGACTTTAAGAAAGCTTATCGATTTAGGAGTTAAAGTAGAACAAAGAAGAGTTCCTGATGAAAGACCTGAAATTGATATAGCAAAATTTGTTTAGTTTAACTTAATACTTAAAACCTTTTAAATTAGTTTTTCATTTTTTTAAAATCATAAATTTATAAAAATCTATTAAAAGGGGGATGAATTTAAATGTTTGTTCAAGCACTATTAATCGCTATTTGGGCTGGTATAGCTGGTATCGATATGTTCGATGGATTAACCCACATACACAGACCAATAGTAACAGGACTTATTGTAGGACTTATTTTAGGAGACATGAAAACAGGACTTATTGTCGGTGCAACTTTAGAACTTGTATGGATGGGTATGGTACCATTAGCTGGTGCACAACCACCAAACGTTGTTATTGGAGGGATAATTGGTACAAGCTTAGCTATTATAGGTAAACTTGATGCCCAAGCAGCTGTAGGTTTAGCAGTTCCATTTGCAGTAGCTGCTCAAGCTGGTATAACATTACTATTTACTGCTTTCTCACCAATAATGCACAAAGCTGATAAATATGCAGAAGAAGCTAATACTAATGGAATAAATAAAATAAATTATTTAGGATTAGTTATCTTATTTGTATCATATTTTATCTGTGCATTCTTACCAATTTATTTTGGTTCAGACAAAGCAGCAGAAATAGTTCAAATGATACCACAACCAATTATAGATGGCTTATCAGTAGCAGGTGGAATTATGCCAGCTATCGGATTTGCAATGCTATTAAAGATAATGTTAAAGAAAGAATACATTACTTTCCTATTAGGTGGATTCTTACTAGTTACTTACTTTAAGATTCCAATCTTAGCACTTGCTTTAATTGGATTATGTATAGCACTTTATGATTATCACAATTCAAAGAATAATCAAACAGTACAAGTAGTAAAGGAGGAGTTTGAAGATGGAATCTAATTTAGGATATAAGAATCCGAGTACAGATAAAGTTATAACTAAAAAAGATCTTAATGCAATGGCATGGAAATCATTATTTCTACAAGCATCATTTAACTATGAAAGAATGCAAGCTTGTGGATGGCTATACTCCTTACTACCAGGATTAAAGAAGATTCATACAAATAAAGAAGATCTTTCAGCTTCAATGAAAGATCATCTTGAATTCTTTAATACACATCCATTCTTAGTAACATTCATTATGGGACTAATAATAGCAATGGAAGAAAATAAAGAAGATAGAAATACTATAAGAGCAATCAAGGTTGCAACAATGGGACCTCTTGGAGGTATCGGTGATGCATTATTCTGGTTAACAGCTTTACCAATATGCGCTGGTATCGGAGCATCATTAGCAAAAGAAGGTAATGTTGCAGGTCCGATTATATTCTTAGTATTATTCAATATTATACATTTTGGTTTAAGATTCTTCTTAATGAACTATGGTTACAATACTGGTGTTAAAGCTGTAGCAACATTAAAAGAACAAACTAAGAAGATATCACATGCTGCTTCAATTGTTGGATTAACAGTTGTTGGAGGATTAATAGCTTCAATGGTTAACTTAAAGACTACTTTAGTTATAACAGCTGGGCAAGCTGAAGTTGTTCTTCAAGAAGGGGTTTTAGATGCAGTAATGCCAAACCTTTTACCATTAGCATATACTTTCTTAATGTATTCTTTACTTAAGAAGGGTAAATCACCAGTTATGCTAATATTATTTACAATAGTATTTGGTATAGCAGGTAAATTCTTAGGAATATTATAAAATAAAATTATAGACCTATATCTAGTGAAAGCTAGATATAGGTCTTAAAAGTTAAAGGGGTAAATAGGGACTAACTTAGAAGTATGTAATATATTACATAAATATTAGTGGAATTTTAAAAAAATTATGATATAATTGGGGTATAAAATAATGAGGTGGTAGTAAAATGGGAGTTATTGATAAAAGCTCAAGGATACCATTGTATTTACAATTAATGGATATACTTATAGAAAATATCGATAAGAACCTAGAAGAACATCAACAAATTATTTCAGAAAGAGAGATATGTGAAACATACGATGTTAGTAGAACTACAGTGAGACAGGCTTTAGATGAACTTGAAAGAGATGGATATATATATAAGGTTCATGGAAAAGGAACTTTTGTATCACCAAAAAGGTTAAATCAAGACTTAATGTCATTTTATTCTTTTACAGAAGAGATGAAAAAGATTGGTAAAGAACCTACTTCAGAGGTTATTGGATTTGAAATAATACATACAGATGAAAAGTTATCTCGTATTTTTAAAATAAAAGAGACAGATCTACTGTATAAAATTACAAGAATAAGAAAAGCAGACAATATTCCAATGATGTATGAAATAACATATTTACCGTTTGAGAGATTTGAAGGGTTAACAAAGGCTGAATTAGAAAAATCACCTATGTATGATGTTTTAATAGGAAAATTTTTAGCTAAATTAACAGCAGCTGAAGAGTATTTTGAACCTATACTTACTAATAAACTAGAAAGTATATATTTAGATATAAATGAAGGAGAACCGAGTTTGAAAATCGAAAGATTTACTTATGAAAATAGTAAATTAGTAGAATATACTATTGGTGTGGCTAGAGGCGATAAGTTTAAATATAGAGTTCAATTAAAAAATAATTAGTTATTAACTTAATTTAAATAAAAAATAAAATTTTTTAAAACAACTGGTAATGACGACATTATCAGTAGTGGGAGGTAGTTTAGATGTTTTTTGGTTTGACAAAAGAAAGATTACAAGAAATAGGAGCAACTTTTACAGCTACAGAGGTTAGACAGCAACCTGAAACTTGGAGAAAGACTTATGAAATAATAAAGGAAAATAAAGAGAATATAGAAAACTTTTTAAAGAAGAATTTAAAGGCTAATACAAGAATAATATTAACGGGAGCAGGTACTTCTGATTATGTAGGAGATACAATATATCTGTATTTAGCTAAAAAATTAAAGGTAAGAGTTGAAGCTATTGCAACAACAGATTTAGTGTCCAATCCTCATGAGTTTGTTGAAGAAGATACGCCAACTATCTTAGTATCCTATGCAAGATCAGGAAATAGTCCAGAAAGTGTTGGAGCTTATGAAGTTTTTGAAAAGAATGTTAAAAATATAACACAACTGGTAATTACGTGTAATAAGGGAGGGCAACTTGCTAAAAAGGCTACACAAAATGAAAAAAATCTTTGTTTACTTATGCCAGAAGAATCAAATGATAAGAGTTTTGCTATGACAAGTTCATTTAGCTGTATGCTACTTGCATCATTATTAGTTTTTGATATTGAAAATATTGAAGAAAACAAAAAATACGTTAATACAGTAATTAATCAAGGAAATTATATTTTAGATAACAAATGGGAAGATATTAAATCATTAGTAGAACTAGGATGTGAAAGAGTAGTTTATTTAGGCTCAGGAGCCTTAAAAGGACTTTGTCAAGAAATGGCTCTTAAGAACTTAGAATTAACAAGTGGAAAAACAATAACTGTTTGTGAGTCAGTATTAGGATTTAGACATGGCCCAAAATCAATAATAAATGATAATACATTAGTGATATTTATGAATTCAACTAATGAATATACAAACCTTTATGATATGGACTTAATAAAAGAAATTCATGGAGATGTAGGAAAACATAAATTAGCAGTTATTAGTTATAAAGATAATGAGGAACTAAACAATTTATGTGACAAATATTTAAGTATAAATGGTGCAGAAGTTCCAGAAATTTATACAGTATTTAATTATATGTTATTTGGTCAAATGTTTGGTTTATTTAGTTCATTAAACCTTGGAATTTCACCAGATAACCCAAGACCAGATGGAACAGTTAATAGAGTAGTAAAAGGTGTAATTATACATCCATATAGCAAATAGATAAAACAAAAGAATATTAATTTATAAATAAGGGAGGAATCTTTAATTATGGTAGGGCTAATAGTAACAGGGCATGGAAATTTTGCAACAGGACTTTTAAGTTCATTGAAATTAATTGCAGGAGAACAAGAAAATTTAATTGGAGTAGATTTTACAGTAGATGATAATACAGAAACTTTAGAAGTAAAGTTAAGAAATGCAATTAATACATTAGGAGAAGAAATAGTAGTGCTTTCAGACTTAGCAGGGGGGTCTCCTTTTAAGGTATCTGTTGTATTAAGTCAACAATTACAAGATAAAAAAATTAGAGTAATTTCAGGAACTAACCTAGGAATGATACTTGAAGTTTCATTATGCAGAGAAGGTATGGCTGCAGATGAGTTAGTGGATTTTGCTATTAATTCAGGTAAGAGTGCAATCAAAGCATTTGAAATTAAAGTAGAAGAAGAAACAGAAGAAGACGAATTTGACGGAATTTAAATAATTGGAGTATAGGAGAGATTATAATGGGAAATATTTTATCAACAAGAGAAATGTTAAAAAAAGCACAAAGAGAAGGATATGCTGTACCAGCATTTAATATTCATAACTTAGAAACACTTCAAGTTGTTGTAGAAACAGCAGCAGAATTAAAATCACCAGTTATATTAGCTGGTACACCATCAACAATAGTATATGCTGGTGGAGAGTATATAGTAGCAATGGCTGAAGTTGCAGCCAAAAAGTATGATATTCCAGTAGCTATTCACTTGGATCATTATGAAGATGTTGATGCAATAAAACATTATGTTGACTTAGGATTTAAATCAACTATGATTGATGCTTCACATGAAGAGTATGAAAGAAATATTGAAATAGTTAAAGATGTTGTCAACTATGCACATAGATTCGATGCAACAGTAGAAGCAGAACTTGGAAGACTTGGCGGACAAGAAGATGATTTAGTTGTAGATGAAAAAGATGCAATGTACACAAATCCAGAGCAAGCAAAGGATTTTGTTGATAGAACAGGAGTGGATTCTTTAGCAATAGCTATAGGAACAGCTCATGGATTATATAAAGGGGTAGCTAAATTAGATTTTGAAAGACTAAAAGAAATTAGAGCTATAGTAGATGTTCCACTAGTATTACATGGGGCTTCAGATGTTCCAGATGAGTTAGTAAAAAAAGCTATTTCACTTGGAATATGTAAAGTAAATGTAGCAACTGATTTAAAGATACCTTTTTCAGATGCTGTTAAGAAATATTTTATAGAAAACCCAGAAGCTAATGATCCAAGAAAATATATGACACCTGGTAAAGAAGCAATGAAGAAAATAGTTGCACATAAAATAATGGTATGTGGAAGTAACGGCAGAGCTTAATATATTATGAGAGGTGAGGGTATGGTACATCCTATTAAGGAGATAGTAACTAGGTATAAAAATGGGGAAAATGTGGGGATTTTCTCAGTATGTTCTTCAAATAAATATGTAATTGAAGCTGCTATGGAGAGATTAAAGGATAAGGATATGTGTCTTTTAGTTGAATCAACTGCAAATCAAGTTGATCAATTTGGTGGTTATACAGGAATGAAACCAAAGGATTTTGTTAAGTATATTCATGAGTTAGCAGAAAAAAATAATTTTCCAATAGAAAGAATAATTCTTGGGGGAGACCATTTAGGCCCATTAACATGGACAAAGATTGCTCCTATAGAAGCTATGGAAAATGCTAAAGATTTAATTAGAGAGTATGTACTAGCAGGGTTCACTAAAATTCATATAGATACAAGTATGCCTTTGAAGGGCGATATAGAGAAGGGAATCTTTGGTGATTCATTAATAGCAAATAGAGCTTCTATTCTATGCAAAGTAGCAGAAGAATCATATTTAGAACTATTAGAACAAGAAGAAAATGCTATACATCCAGTATACGTAATAGGAAGTGAAGTTCCTATTCCAGGAGGAGCTCAAGGAGAAGAAGAGGAAGAAGAAGGAATTGTAGTAACTAAAGTTAGTAACTTTAGAAACACTATAAATACTTTTAAAGAAGCTTTTGAAAGCTTTGGTGTTGGCTTAGCTTGGGATTATGTTGTAGGTGTAGTTGTACAACCAGGTGTAGAATTTGGTAGTGATCATGTTTGGGGTTACAATAGAGAAGCAGCTAAAGAATTAACAGAAGCAATTTCAGAATACCCTGAATTAGTATTTGAAGCACATTCTACTGATTATCAAACTCCTAAAGCTTTAAAAGAAATGGTGGAAGATGGCTATATAATTCTAAAAGTAGGACCAGCTTTAACCTTTGGATTTAGAGAAGGTGTATTTGCCTTAAATGCTATAGAAAATGAGTTGTTTAAATATAACTCAGATAAAGAATTATCAAAATTTATGGAAATACTTGAGTTTAGTATGATAAAGGAACCTAAAGATTGGAAGAACCATTACTCAGGAACTAGTGAAAAAATTAAACTTGATAGAAAATATAGTCTATCAGATAGATGTAGATACTATATGCCAAAAGAAAATGTTAACTTTGCTTTAGAAAAATTATTGGATAATCTAAATGGAGTAGAAATTCCAATAACTTTAGTAAGTCAATTTATGCACAATCAATATAAGAAGATAAGAGATGGTGAATTAGAACTTACAGCAGAAAGTCTATTAAAAGATAGAATAGGTGAGTATATAGATGATTATATATTTGCTACTGAAGAAGCAAAAGTATTACAAACAATTTAGAAGTAATATAAGCTAAAATTGAAGCTCTAAATAAGTTTAAAACTTATTTAGAGCTTTTTATTTCTAAAAATAAGAATTATTTTATGCAAAATAAATAATATTATTCATTTATCTTGTGAAAAAATAATTAAAATTTAAAAAAATAAACAAAATAATCCATAATGTTGATATAATATTGTTGGAAACTTTATAATAAGAAGGGAGATTTTGTATATGTTTCAATTTGAAAGTCAATTAAAAAAGCTTAAGCATGAAGTGTTAACAGAGGTAGCAAAGCTTGCTAAAGCAGATAAAGTTACTCCAGAAGAAATTGAAAAAATTCCTTATGAAGTAATTAAAGGGGATAAGGCTAGATATAGATGTTGTGTGTATAAAGAAAGAGCAATTGTATTAGAAAGAGCAAAACTAGCTGCTGGATGTTTAGCTAATGGGGATAATATGATTGAAGAATTTGTAGATATACAAGAAGATGATCAAATAATATATGTTATTGAGGCTGCTTGTGATAGATGTCCAATAAATAAATATAGCGTAACGGATTCTTGTAGAAATTGTTTAGCTCATAAATGTAAAGAAGCTTGTAATTTTGGAGCAATATCTTATGTTGCAGGAAGAGCATATATAAACCAGGAAATATGTAAAGAATGTGGAATGTGTCAAAAAGCATGTCCGTATGATGCTATTTCAGAAGTTATGAGACCTTGTAAAAAGGTTTGTCCAACAGCTGCTATAGAAATAAGCCCAGAAGATAGACGAGCAGTCATAAAGGAAGAAAAGTGTGTTAATTGTGGAGCTTGTATGTCAGCATGTCCATTTGGAGCTATATCAGATAAAAGTTTAATAGTTCCAGTTGCTAAGAATTTAGCAAAAGGAGAAAAAGTATACGCAGTAGTTGCGCCAGCTATAACTGGTCAATTTGGTATGAAAACTACTTATGGACAAATCAAAAATGCAATAAAAAAATTAGGATTTATAGATATGGTTGAAGCGGCATGTGGAGCAGATGCGGTAACAGTTCATGAGAGTAATGAGTTTATTGAGAGGATGGAAAATGGAGACAACTATATGACAAACTCATGTTGTCCTGGATTCTTAAGCTATGTTGAAAAAATGTTCCCTTCAGAAATAGGAAAAGTATCAGGGACAGTATCGCCTATGGTAGCAGCAGGAAGATATATAAAACATATGGATCCTGAAGCTAAGGTAGTATTTATTGGACCTTGTACAGCAAAGAAAAGTGAAGCTGTGAGAGAGTCAGTAAAAGATGCTGTAGATTATGTATTAACATTTGAAGAATTATTAGCATTATTTGATGCTTTTGAAATAGAATTAGAAAAATGTGAAGAAGAGATTGTTGATGATGCATCAATATATGGAAGAGGATTTGGTGCTCATGGTGGATTAACAGCTGCAATACAAAACTATATTAGAGGAAAAGGCTTAGAAGCAGATTTTAGACCAGTAAAAGCATCTGGTGGAGTAGAAATTAAAAAAGCAATGACAATGGCTAAAATAGGAAAGCTTCAAGGAAACTTCATTGAAGGTATGATATGTGAAGGTGGATGTATAAATGGGGCAGGTACAGTAGTTACATCTATGAAAGCAAAAGCTTCATTTAATAAGACTAATGCACAAGCAACTAAAAAAGCGGTTTTAGATAATGATAAGTTAGAAGAGTATAATAATTTAAATTTAGAGAGAGAATAATAATTAAATAGAATCTTATAATAATTAGCAGTGAATAGAGATATAAATGGGAATATTTACTTATATAAATATTCATTGCTAATTATAAAATTTAAAATAGATGGGGTGTTTTATGAACAAAATAAAAGATTTTTTACATAAAAATAAATATAAGATTGTGGGGATAATTTTTTTATTAGGTTTATTAATTTGTTTTTTTGAATATTATCAAAAATATGCAGTGTTTTTCAGAAATCCTGAAAGCATAAAGAATATGATATTAGGATATGGAAAGTATTCTTTTATAGCATATATAGTACTACAATTTTTACAGATAGTAGTGTTCTTTATACCTGGAGAATTAGTTCAAATAGCAGGTGGATACATATTTGGATCTTTTGAGGGATTTTTATTATCTTTTATAGGTATTTTAATAGGAAGTGTTTTTAGTTTTTTAGTAGCAAGAATACTTGGAAAGCCTTTTGTTGAAAAAATAGTTTTTAAAGATGATAAGTGGATATTTAAAAAAATAGAGGAAATAAAAAAGGATAAAAAGAAGTTTAAAGAGCTTGTATTTATAATGTATTTAATTCCTGGAATACCTAAGGATATTTTAGGGTACATATGTGGAATAACAACATTAAGCTTAAGAGAATTTACAATAATATCAATGATAGGTAGAACTCCAGCATTATTTATATCATGTTTTTTTGGAGATAAAATGTCTTTAGATAATTTATGGATATTGATATCTATAGGAATTGTAGTAGGTTTAATATTTATAATTAGTCTTATAAAAGGTAAAAAATTTATTAGTGATTATGGTAATAAAAATAAATAACATATTTTTTATTAAAAGATATATTTTTATTAGTAATAGGGGGAGGGCCCTATAAAAAGAAATAATTAATAGAATATACTCATTTATTAAAGAAATTGGTTGATACAATAAGAGACTTTAAAATAATCAGTCCTAATTGGTAATATTTGAGGGATATAAGAGAATAATATATTAAGTAATGTTTGATAAAAATTAAATGAAATATTATTATAATTTTATTAGCACTTGGGGATAATGAGTGCTAAAATATAGATAAGAAGTAATTAATATATTGAGGAGGGGTTTTTATGAATATTAAGCCACTTGCAGATAGAGTAGTAATTAAAAAATTAGAAGCAGAAGAAACTACAAAAAGTGGAATAGTTTTAACTGGTACAGCTAAGGAAAGACCACAAGAAGCAAAGGTTGTAGCTGTAGGTCCAGGAGCTATTGTAGATGGAAAAAGAGTTGAAATGGAAGTTAAAATAGGAGATAAGGTGCTTTATTCAAAGTATGCAGGTACTGAAGTTAAAGTATCAGGAACTGAATATACTATATTAAAACAAGATGATATATTAGCAATAGTTGAGTAGGGAGGAGATTTATATGGCAAAGATGCTTATGTTTGGAGAAGAAGCAAGAAGATCAATGCAAATAGGTGTTGATAAACTAGCTGACACAGTTAAAGTAACATTAGGACCTAAAGGAAGAAATGTTGTATTAGATAAAAAATTTGGTGCACCACTTATAACTAATGATGGTGTTTCTATAGCAAGAGAAATAGAACTTGAAGATCCATATGAAAATATGGGAGCTCAATTAGTAAAAGAAGTTGCAACTAAAACTAATGATGTTGCTGGAGATGGTACTACTACAGCTACTCTTTTAGCGCAAGCTATTATAAGAGAAGGTCTTAAAAATGTAACAGCTGGAGCAAATCCAATGTTAATTAGAAATGGTATAAGAATGGCTGTTGATAAAGCAGTAGAAGAAATTAAAGGTATTTCTAAACCAGTAGCAGGTAAAGAAGATATTGCTAGAGTTGCAGCTATATCAGCAGCAGATGAAGAAATAGGTAAGTTAATTGCTGATGCTATGGAGAAGGTTGGAAACGAAGGCGTTATTACAGTAGAAGAATCAAAATCAATGGGTACTGAATTAGAAGTAGTTGAAGGTATGCAATTTGATAGAGGATATGTATCACCATATATGGTTACAGATACAGAAAAAATGGAAGCTGTATTAGATAATCCTCTAATCTTAATAACAGATAAAAAGATTAGTAACATACAAGAAATACTTCCTATATTAGAACAAATAGTTCAAGGTGGTAAAAAGCTTCTTATTATAGCAGAAGATATAGAAGGAGAAGCGATGGCTACACTAGTAGTTAATAAGCTAAGAGGAACATTTACATGTGTAGCAGTAAAAGCACCTGGATTTGGAGATAGAAGAAAAGAAATGCTTCAAGATATAGCAATATTAACAGGTGGAACTGTCATAGCAGAAGAGTTAGGCTTAGATCTTAAAGAAGTAACTCTTGATATGTTAGGTCAATGTGAAAGTGTTAAAATTACAAAAGAAAATACTACTATAGTTAATGGAAAAGGTAATTCAGCAGATATTAAAGATAGAGTTCATCAAATTAAAGTTCAAATAGAAGAAACTACTTCTGAATTTGATAAAGAAAAACTAACAGAAAGATTAGCTAAATTAGCTGGTGGAGTTGCTGTTGTTAAAGTTGGAGCTGCAACTGAAACAGAGCTTAAAGAAAGAAAACTAAGAATAGAAGATGCTTTAGCAGCGACTAAGGCAGCAGTTGAAGAAGGAATTGTTCCTGGTGGTGGAACTGCCTATGTAAATGTAATAAAAGAAGTAGCTAAGCTTAAATCAGATATTGCAGATACTCAAGTTGGTATAAATATTATAGTAAGAGCTTTAGAAGAACCAATGAGACAAATTGCAACTAATGCAGGAGTAGAAGGTTCAGTTATTATAGAAAATATTAAAAATAGTGAAGCTTTAATTGGATATGATGCACTTTATGGAACATATACAAATATGATTAAAGCTGGAATAGTAGATCCAACTAAGGTTACTAGATCAGCACTTCAAAATGCTTCATCAGTAGCATCAACATTCTTAACTACTGAAGCTGCGGTAGTTGAAATCCCACAAAAAGAAACTCCTATGCAAGGAGCACCAGGAATGGGTATGGATGGAATGTACTAAAAAGTTTAAAAAAGATTTGCAATTTGCAAGTCTTTTTTTATTTATTCTTAATTAAGAAAAGGTTATAATATGATTTGTAATAATAAGAGTTTATTTTTGATAAAAAGTTAAAAAATACAAGAATATATGTATAGATTACTATGCAGATGATAATAATTATAGAAAAATAGTAAAGGAGGGATAGCGTGAATAAAATAAAGTTATTAAATAAAAAAACATCTAAAAAGAAACCAGCATTTACATTAATAGAATTAATAGCAGTAATGGGAATAATAGCTATATTAGCTTCAGTATTAATACCTAAAGTAACAGTATATGTTAAAGAAGCTAGAAAAACACAAGTTATAGATCAAGCAAGAAAAGTTATATTAGCAGTAGAATCAGTTAATATGAAATCACCAAATACCATAGCTGATGATAGCAACGTAGAAGATGCAGTGGAAAAATCTGGTGGATTATTAACTAACGATGATATTACAAAGTTAAATGCAAGTAAAACTAATATAGCAACTTGTAAAGAGATAGTTGATACCGAAAAGTATAATTTTACTCTTGATGATAACAATAACTTAGGTGATGTAAAACCAATTGCTCAGTAAAACAGATTATATTAAAATCTCCTTTATATATTAAAAGGAGGTTTTGACTATATTTGGAGGAAGTTTTGAGTTTATTTTTTATATTATTAATAGGTTTAGCTATAGGGAGTTTTTTAAATGTGTGCATATATAGAATTCCAAGGGACGAGTCGATAATTTTTCCAGCATCAAGGTGTATAACTTGTGGTTATAATCTTAAGATAAGTGATTTAGTTCCTATATTTAGTTATATATTTTTAAAGGGCAAATGTAGGTGTTGCAAAGAGAAAATATCAATAAAATATCCAATTGTAGAACTTATAAATGCAAGTTTGTATTTAATAATATTTTTAAAGTATGGATATACACTAGAGTTTCTAAAATATTCTGTTTTAGCATCCCTTTTAATTGTAATAGCATTAATAGATTTTAATACTAAGTTTGTATATAGATCTACTGTAATGTTTGGATTAATTTCAGGGATAATATTTTGGATTGGTGAATGTTTAATAGCTGAAAAAATAATAGTAAATAATATTTTTGGTGCTTTAATTGGATTTACATTTATCTTTTTAATTGTAATAACAACAAGAGGTATGGGGGAAGGTGATATAGAGATAGCTACTATTTGTGGATTATTTTTAGGAGTAAAAGGAATAATTATTACATTATTCCTTTCTATTATAATTGCTGGAATAATAGCAATTTCTATTTTACTTTTTAAATTAAAAGATAAAAAAGATGCTATTGCCTTTGGTCCTTATTTAGCGATAGGTGCTGTTATATCAATTACATTTTCCAATCATATTTTCCAATGGTATGTAAGCTATTTATTGCAATAATTATTGCAATAAATAGCTTGACAATGATATTGCCTAGCTATATAATGATTTTAAATTAAAAATAGTCGCACATTTTATTACTCGTATATCCCCTGAATATGGCAGGGAGTATCTACCGGAAACCTTAAATTTCCGACTATGGGTGAATTTGATATAGCTATAAGTATATGTACGCATATATTTTTTTTAGCATATTAACTTCACTTAGAAAGTTAATGTGCTTTTTTTATACTTAAAAATAACTATAACTAGAAAGTTAACTTTCAATTACATAAAAAAATGAAAGAAATCTTTCATTAATAGGGAGGAACAAACTTATGGCAAAAATAATTAAAACAGCTTATACATTTGATGATGTATTATTAGTACCTAATAAATCAGAGGTGTTACCTAATGAAGTTAGTTTAAAAACTAAATTAACAAAAAAGATAACATTAAATATACCTTTAATGAGTGCAAGTATGGATACTGTAACAGAATCCAAAATGGCAATTGCTATGGCAAGAGAAGGTGGTATAGGCATAATTCATAAAAATATGACTATAGAAGAACAAGCAAAAGAAGTTGATAGAGTTAAAAGACAAGAAAATGGAGTAATTACAGATCCAATATTTTTAACTGAAGATCATACTGTAAGAGAAGCACTTGCTTTAATGGCTCAATATAGAATATCAGGTGTGCCTGTAACAAGAGGAAGTAAACTAGTTGGAATAATAACGAATAGAGACATAGTGTTTGAAACAAACTATGATAAGGTTGTTTCAGAAGTTATGACAAAGAGTCCATTAGTTACTGCAGGAGAAGGTACAACATTAGAACAAGCTCTTGAAATATTAAAGAAGCATAAAATTGAAAAACTTCCTTTAGTAGATTCAGAAAATAACTTAAAGGGACTTATTACAATTAAAGATATAGAAAAAGCTAAAGCTTACCCAAATGCGGCAAAAGATTCAAAGGGAAGACTATTATGTGGAGCATCAGTTGGAATAACTAAAGATATGTTAGAAAGAGTAGAAGCTTTAGTAAAAGTTAATGTAGATGTTATTACATTAGATACTGCACATGGTCACTCAAAAGGTGTTATAGATGCAGTAAAAACTATAAAAAATAAATACCCAGAACTTCAAATAATAGCAGGTAATATTGCTACAGCAGAAGCAACAAGAGATTTAATAGAAGCTGGTGCTGACTGTGTAAAAGTTGGTATTGGACCAGGATCAATTTGTACAACAAGAATTGTTGCAGGGGTTGGAGTTCCACAATTAACAGCAGTTATGGATTGTGCAGAAGAAGGTAGAAAATATGGTGTACCTGTAATAGCTGATGGTGGACTTAAATATTCAGGAGATATAGTTAAAGCTTTAGCTGGAGGAGCTGCTGTTGCTATGATGGGATCAATATTTGCAGGATGTGATGAAGCTCCAGGAGCTATTGAGATTTATCAAGGCAGAAGCTATAAAGTATATAGAGGAATGGGTTCATTAGCAGCAATGGAAAAAGGTTCAAGTGATAGATACTTCCAAAATGGAACAAAGAAATTTGTACCAGAAGGTGTAGAAGGAAGAATTGCTTATAAGGGATATGTTACTGATACTATATACCAACTACTTGGAGGAATTAGATCAGGAATGGGATACTTAGGAGCTGCTACTTTAGAAGATTTATATGAAACAGCACAATTTGTAGTTCAAACATCTTCAGGAATTAGAGAATCTCATCCACATGACATAAATATTACTAAGGAAGCACCAAACTATAGTGTAAAATAAAAATTAAAAAGTCTCTTTATTAAAATGAATAGTAAAGATAAAAAATAGATTAAAATCTCGTAAATTATAATACATAATATAATTATACGAATAAAACTGGAGGATACTCATGAAAAGAGAATTAGTTTTAGTTGTTGATTTTGGTGGGCAGTATAACCAATTAATAGCAAGAAGAGTAAGAGAATGTGGAGTTTATTGTGAAATAATTCCTTATACATATACTTTAGAAAAGATAAAAGAAAAAAATCCAAAGGGAATAATATTCACTGGTGGACCTAATAGTGTTTATGGTGAAAATACTCCAAAGGTAGCAGAAGGAATATTTGATTTAGGAATTCCTGTTCTTGGTATTTGTTATGGAGATCAACTTATGGCTCATATGCTAGGCGGAAAGGTTGATACAGCTCCAGTTAGAGAATATGGAAAAACTAATGTTAACTTAGATAATTCTTCAAGATTATTCAAAGGAATAGAAAAAGAAGAAATATGCTGGATGAGTCATACTGACTATGTTAAAGAAGCACCAGAAGGTTTTAAAATTACAGGTCATACAGAAGTTTGTCCTATAGCAGCAATGGAAAATGAAGAAAGAAATCTTTATGGAGTTCAATTCCACCCAGAAGTTGAACATACTCCATTCGGACAAAAAATGCTTTCAAACTTTTTACATGAAATCTGTGGTTTAGGTAATAATTGGACTATGGCTTCATTTGCAGAAGAAAAAATAAACGAAATAAAGAAGTTAGTTGGAGATAAAAAAGTACTTTGTGCTTTATCAGGTGGAGTTGATTCATCAGTAGCTGCTATGTTAGTACATAAAGCTATAGGTCATAACTTAACTTGTATATTTGTAGATCACGGTCTTTTAAGAAAAGATGAAGGTGATACAGTAGAAAGAGTATTCAAAAAAGAATTTGATATGAATATCATAAGAGTTAATGCTGCTGATAGATTTCTTGGAAAACTAAAAGGAGTTTCAGATCCAGAAACAAAGAGAAAGATAATCGGTGAAGAATTCATAAGAGTATTTGAAGAAGAAGCTAATAAATTAGGAGAAATTGATTATTTAGTTCAAGGAACAATTTATCCTGATATAGTTGAAAGTGGAACAGAAACTTCAGCTACTATAAAGTCACACCATAATGTTGGAGGACTTCCAGAAGATATGCAATTTGATCTTATAGAACCTTTAAGAGAATTATTTAAAGATGAAGTAAGAGCTGTTGGTGAAGAATTAGGAATCCCTCATAAATTAGTATGGAGACAGCCATTCCCAGGACCAGGTTTAGCTATTAGAGTTCTTGGAGAAATTACAGAAGAAAAGTTAGAAATAGTTAGAGAAGCAGATGCTATATTTAGAGAAGAAATTGCAAATGCACAATTAGATGAAAGTATATGGCAATACTTTGCTTGTCTACCTAATATAAAATCAGTAGGAGTTATGGGAGATGAAAGAACATACTCACATACTATAGCACTTAGAGCAGTTACTTCAAGTGATGCAATGACTTCAGAATGGGCAAGATTACCATATGAATTAATAGATCTTGTTAGTCGTCGTATAGTAAATGAAGTTAATGGTGTTAATAGAATAGTATATGATGTTACATCTAAACCACCAGCAACTATTGAGTGGGAATAAAAATATAAGAAATCCATAAAATTAATTTATATAGGTAGTTGTGATGAGTTTAACATAGTAAGAACATCATAACTACCTAATTATTTTTTAGATATATGCATATACAAAAATAAAATTGATAAACTAAATAATGAAAATTTAGTTTTAAAAAACAATTAATTTTTATGAGGAATTTATAAAATATGATATAATGTACTTGTTATAGATGGACAAAAAATTCCAGAAAAATTGGAGGTATTATTTATGAATAAGGGTTTAAGATTAGATCTATCAAAAGTAGAACCATATGCAAAGCAACATGAATTAGATTATATGGAAGCAATGCTAAATGGAGCACATAATGTTCTTCATGAAAAAACTGGAGCAGGAAATGACTTTTTAGGATGGTTAGATTTACCTGTTAATTATGATAAAGAAGAATTTTCAAGAATAAAAGCTGCTGCTGAAAGAATAAAGAAGAATTCAGAAGCGTTAATAGTTATAGGAATAGGTGGTTCATATTTAGGACCTAGAGCTGCTATAGAAATGTTAAATAGCAATTTCTATAATGTATTAGATAATAAGAAGAGAAATACTCCAAGAGTATTCTTTGTTGGTAATAACATAAGTTCAACATACTTAGCAGAACTTTTAGAAGCTATAGATGGAATGGATATAAGCGTAAATGTTATTTCTAAATCAGGAACAACTACTGAACCTGCTATAGCATTTAGAATATTTAAAGAATACATGGAAAATAAATATGGAGTTGAAGGTGCAAAGGAAAGAATATTTGCTACTACAGACAAGAGCAAGGGTGCTTTAAAATCTCTTTCAAATGAAATGGGATATGAAACTTTCACTATTCCAGATGATGTAGGAGGAAGATTCTCAGTTCTAACTGCAGTTGGTTTATTACCAATAGCTGTTGCAGGAATTAGCATAGATGAAATGATGCAAGGTGCTGCTGATGCTAGAGAAGCATATTCAACTTGTGATTTAAAGAACAATGATTGTTATAAATATGCTGCTATGAGAAATGCTTTATATAATAAAGGTAAGAAAGTAGAAATACTAGTTAACTATGAACCAGGTTTACATTATTTTAATGAATGGTGGAAACAATTATATGGAGAATCAGAAGGTAAGGATAACAAGGGAATATTCCCAGCAGCTGTTGATTTTTCAACTGACTTACACTCAATGGGACAATTCATTCAAGAAGGTTCAAGAATAATGTTTGAAACAGTTCTTAATGTAGAAAAGGTTAGAAAAGAAATTTCTATAGAAAAAGCAGATGGAGATTTAGATGGATTAAACTTCTTATCTGGAAAAACTATAGACTTTGTTAATAAGCAAGCATTTAAAGGAACTTTACTAGCACATAATGATGGGGGTGTTCCAAATATGGTATTAAACATTCCAGAAATGACTCCATATTACTTTGGATATATGGTTTATTTCTTTGAAAAAGCTTGTGCCATAAGTGGATATATCTTAGGTGTTAACCCATTTGATCAACCAGGAGTTGAAGCATATAAGAAAAATATGTTTGCTTTACTTGGAAAACCTGGATATGAAGAATTAAAAGCTGAGTTAGAAGCTAAATTAAAATAATGAGAATTATAGTAGATGGAGATGCCTGTCCAGGTATCTCCATTATTCAAAATATAGCCGAAGAATATAAACTTGAACTTATTTTATACTGTGATATTCATCATTTTATAATGTTGGATTACGGAGAAGTTAAAGTTGTTGATACAGGGTTCCAAAGTGTTGATATGTATGTTGTTAACAATTGTAAATCAGAAGATATAGTAATTAGTCAGGATTATGGGGTTGCTGCAATTTGCTTAGGAAAAGGTGCTAAGGTAATTAATCCTAAAGGATATGTTTATACTAACGAAAATATAGATAGAATGTTAGAAGAAAGACATATTTCACAGAAGATTAGGCGAAGTGGGGGAAGAACATCTAATCCTAAAAAGAGAACTACAGAAGATGATATGAGACTTGAAAAGAATCTAAAGAGAATAATAGAATGTAGTATAAGGAGATAAACTGTAGAAATATAAACTATAGTTTACTCCTATTTTTTTATTTCACCGACAAAATTCAGTTTATATTTTGTTATGTAATCTGTATAATATAATTAGGAAATATATGTGAATTTTTTTAGGATTTTAATATATAGAGGGTGAATGGTTATGGGAGAGGTATTAATAACATTTGACAGAGAGAGTATTGCAGAAATAAATGATGAAATAAATATAAAGGCTATAGTAGAAGAGGAAGGCATAGAATACAAATTTCTTGAAGGGGTGGATGCTTTATGGAACCCAATACAAGATTTTTCAAGTAGTAACATATGCAAATGGAGGCCTAAGGAAGAAGGTAAGTATATAATTATGGTGCAAGCTAAAAGGGAAAAATCTAAGAAATCTTTCGATTTTTTAGGAAAAAGAGATTATGAAGTTAATATAAAAAAAGGTAAAGAAATACTTGAAGATATAATATTAGATAAAAATTCATTAATGGTAGGGGAAAAAATAAATATAGAGGTAAAAACAAAGGAAGATGTAGCTTTATACAGGTTTTGGATAGGTGGAAAACAGGGATGGGAACTATTAAGAGATTACACAACAGAGAATACGTTAACTTATACAGCGTGTAATCCAGGAGAGCAAGAAGTACTTGTAGAATGTAAAATGCCAGAGTCTGAAAATAATGTAGATGAATTTAAAACTTTAAAGTTTAATGTTAGTGAAATTGTAAAAGTAGAAATAGTAGATTTTAAATGTTTAACAGAAAACCTATTGGTTGGAGAAGAAATATTATTTAAAGTAATTAGTAATTGTGATGATAGTAGGACTTTACTATATAAATTTTTAAAAGTAGACAAAAATGGAAGAGTGAAGTGTGTTCAAGATTATTCAACAAGAAACATAATAAGCTTTACAGAAAAAGAACAAGGGGAATATAAGCTGCTATGTTTAGTTAGAGATATTTTTTCTAATAAGGAATATGATGATAGAGCAATAATGCTTTACGAAATTAGACCATACAATGAAATAATGATAAAAAACTTTTCAAGTGATATTATTTCGCCACAAATTTCAGGAACTAAAATAAATTTTAAGGCTATAGTAGAGGGCGGAAAACAAAAAGTCTATAGATATATAATTGAAGGCCCTATTGCAGAAGATACAGGATATATAAGAAGAGAAGAGTTTGAATGGGAAACAAAAGCAGAGGGTGAATATAAGATAACTTTACAAGTAAAGGATTTATCTTATGATGGAGAATATGAAGATAAAAAAACTATAACTTATAATGTAGAGAAAAAAGCAGACAAGCCGGTTAAAATAGTAGATATAATATCAACTAAAACAAGAAATTGCGTCATTGGAGAACCTGTAAATATAAAAGTTAAGGCTGAAGGAGGAACTGCTATTAGATATTCTTTCTTAGTATTTAAAGATGGGGTTGAGAAAGAAAGGTCTGATTATGGTAGCTCTAATTGGGTTAATTTTACGCCAGAGGAACATGGCGAATATGAAGTGGAAATTAGAGTATTAGATAAGTATTCCTCTAAAGAGTATGATAGTCATAGCTTTTTATATTTAAGAGTTAGAGAGTATATGCCAGCAGAAATAGATTATGTACTATTATCACCGAAGGAAACTTATTTAGTAGGAGATAATGTAGAGTTAGAAACTATAGTACAAAATACTAAAAGTGTACTTTTAAGATATGTAACTAAAATAAATGGTCATGAAGTTGAAGATACTGGATATGTAAATACAAAGAGGCTTAAAATAAAACCTAAATGTCCAGGAAAATATACATTTAGTATTTATGCTAAAAATGTTAAATGTAAAGAAGAATATGATTCTAAAAAAGAAATTTCATTATATGTTCATGAAGCAACTCCAGTTACAAATACAAAGATAAAGCTTATTTCAGAAGAGGTAAAAGTAAATAAAGAGGTAGCTTTTGAAATAACTAGTGAAGGTGGAAAAGAGGTCTGTTATGAAGTATATATAATGGAAAGAGGAAATTGGGTAAGAACACAAGAATATAGCAGGAAAAATTATTATACATTTATACCTTTTTCTATGGGTAAATATAGATTAATGGTATTAAGTAAAAGCTACTATAGAAATAGTACCTATGAAGATTATGATAGTATAGAATTTGATGTTGAGTGTTAAGTAATTACAAAATAATCCGATAATTATAAAAAATGATGATCGGAGGGAGATAATTTGAAAGTACCTAAAGTTGAGGATTTGGTTAAGATGTCTTATAATAAAGAGCTTTTGAAAAAAACTATAGGCGATGGTCCGGAATTTGACTTAGTTTATGAAACTTTATTAAATAAAATGCAATCTGATCCAAAAGAAAATAATGGTGAAGTTTCAGAAGAGTATATAGCTCAACCTACAGGAGCAGGAGTTAGGATAGATAAACTTCCTATGAGAATAAGAAAAGAAAATGAAGTTTTAACAAATTACTATAAAACAAATGAAAATGTTAATATAGAAAATATTAATTTAAATATTGATAATGTTGATAATAGTGAAAGAATAAATAATGCT
Source organism: Clostridium chauvoei (assembly GCF_002327185.1). Taxonomy (NCBI): domain Bacteria; kingdom Bacillati; phylum Bacillota; class Clostridia; order Eubacteriales; family Clostridiaceae; genus Clostridium; species Clostridium chauvoei. The sequence goes on from NZ_CP018624.1 coordinate 102,750, forward strand.
GTGAATAAATATTCAAAAGAATGTGGAGTAGATAGAAATTTAATTCTTGCAATAATAAAACAAGAATCTAATTTTGATCCAAATGTAGAGTCAGGTGCAGGTGCTAAAGGACTTATGCAATTAATGGATTTTAATTGTGAAGCTTATGGTGTAACAGACCCATTTAATATAGAACAAAATATTAAGGGTGGAGTTAATCATATTAAAGAGTATCTAGATATGTTTGATGGAAATGTTGAAATGGCATTAATGGCGTACAATGGTGGACCTGGTACTATGCAAAGAAGAGGGGTAACATCAACTTCTGATCTTTATAAAATGCCAGGAGAAACTCAAGCTTATGTACCAAAGGTTATGAACTATTACAAAAATGGCTTTTAGAAGATAAAAATTTTATTTTTATCTTCTTTTTTGTATATAAAATTAAATAGTTGTACTTTTATTATATTAATAATAAAATAAAGGTTATATGATAAAAATAATGTTAAATAAATAAGGATGAGGTGTTTAGATGGAAAGATTGGATAAGGTTTTATCTAATTTAGGATATGGAACAAGAAAAGAAATAAAGCAAGCTGTAAGAAAAGGTTTTATTGAGGTAAATGGAATTATAATTAAAGATAATGGAATGCAAGTAGATCCTGAAAAAGATAAAATTATAGTAAATGGAGAAGAAATATTCTATAGAAAATACATATACTTAATGATGAATAAACCAGCAGGAGTAATTTCAGCTACACATGATGGTAGGGACGAAACAGTTGTAGATTTATTAGAAATAGAACATCAAGTATTTAATCCATTCCCAGTAGGAAGATTAGATAAAGATACAGTAGGATTATTATTATTAACTAATGATGGTGAACTGAATCATAGATTAATTTCACCAAAATGGAAAGTAGATAAAGTTTATTTTGCAGAAATAGACAAAAAGGTTACTGAAGAAGATGTAGAGAAATTTAAAAATGGAATAACTTTAGATGATGGATATACATGCAAAGAAGCTAAGCTTGAAATATTAAAAGCGACAGAAGAAGGTTCAGAAATTTTAGTGACTATTCAAGAAGGAAAATATCATCAAGTTAAAAGAATGTTTGAGGCTGTAGGTAAAGAAGTTGTTTATCTAAAAAGAATAGAATTTGGAACATTACCATTAGATGAAGACTTAGAAGAAGGTGAGTACAGAGAGTTAACGGAAGAGGAATTAAGTGTTTTAAAGCAATTCTAGCGAATGATATAATAAAATGAATAAAAAACATTCATAATTATGGTAGTTTATAATAAAATTTCCTAAAAAACTTGCATTTTATGCAGAATTGGACTATAATAATCTCTGCAAGGATAAATAAAAGGAATAAATAGCCCCCTTTTTATTTATTGCTTATTGCTAAAGCGCAACCTAGCCCCAAGGGTTGCGTTTTTTGTTGTATATAAATATAATTATGTAACAAAAAATTTTAATGTAGTAAATTAGTAAGATAAATTATGAATTTTAAAAGTTAATTTGAAAATAAAATGAAATATATATTGCAAAAATACATTTACTAAGTGTATAAAGATACAAAATAGTAAAATATTAGAAAAAAACAAGTGATTTTATTAATTAAATATATTTTAATATTAAATTTAATAAAGTTTAAAAAATGAAATAAATTATGGAAAATTAATATAGTAGCATTATTATGGTTTAATTCCTAGTGAATTATAATTCAAGTTGTTAAAATAGTAAAAAAACCTTATAATTTTAAAGTACTGTTAAAACTTATAAATTGACTCTATGGGAAAATAAGGTATAATCGGGAACAGAATTATAATTTTATAAGGGGGATTTAAAATGCAAACTATACCAGCTTGGCAATATATATTTTCTATGATAATATATACAGCTATTTTATATGTAATAGTTGAATTAAGTAGAAAATACTTAAAGGCCACTACTATAGTAGGAATATTAATTTTATTTACCTTTCCATTATGGATTAAAACTTTTGGAAACGATTGGTTTAGATTAGGAAAGGTTTTAATAGTAATTATTCCAACAACTTGTTTTGTTAATGTACTTAGAATAAATAATAAATATGATGGAAAAGGAATTGCATTTTTAAAGAAAAATTGGGTATTATGGGCGTTATATGTAATACTTTTTTGTAACATATTAGAAGCGTCAATTAAAGATTTTACATTAGGAAATTATTTTAATTTTATTGCAGGAATATTATGTTGTATAACTATACCGCTTCCACCTAAAAATTGGAGGTTTGGAGCAAAAGAAGGTTTTGGAGAACTTATATGTGATATACCATTAATGTGGTGTTTACTTTATACAACTTGGAATATGGGATTTGTCTATGCTGAAAATACAGGATTTTTTGCAAGTTCATTATGTATATTAGCTGTACCAGAGATTTACTCAATCATAAGAAAAAGATCTGATCTCTGGTTACATGCTAGAGTATATACATTAGCAGCTCATATGTTTATAAGAGCTACTTTTGGTGACATATTTAACCCAATTATGGGATCAATAGCGTGGAGAAATGAAGCTATAATTCCTTGGATAGGAATATTTAATATGGTGTTTGCTATAGCTTATACTATATGGTGGTTTAGAAAGTTAAATATAGATAAAAAACAAAATCAAGGTTCTTTAACAGCCTAGAAAATGAGTCATAATGCTTTTGAGTATTATGACTTATTTTTTTTTAAAAGCAAAATAGAAGATAGAGCCATTAACTCTTTTAGTATTTTACATAGTTTTTGGCAACAATATATAAGGTATGTATGTTATAATATGTTAGTAATAGGAAAGGGGTCTATGGATATGGATTTAAAAACATTACTAAATAAAGAACAGTATGAAGGTGCAACTACTATTGAAGGTCAAGTTTTAATACTAGCGGGGGCAGGTTCTGGAAAAACTAGAGTTTTAACTTATAGAATGGCGCACATGATAGACGATTTAGGAATACTGCCATATAAGATATTAGCAATAACTTTTACTAATAAGGCAGCCAAGGAAATGAAGGATAGAGTTAAGGCTTTAATTGGAGATAAAGCAGATGATATGTGGATATCAACTTTCCATTCAACTTGTGTAAAAATCTTAAGAAGAGAAATAGATAAGTTAGGATATAAAAAAAGTTTTACAATATACGATACTTCAGATCAAAAAACACTTGTGAAAGAGTGTATTAAGGCACTTAATATAAATGATAAAGATATAACAGAGCAAGAAATAATGAGTAAAATAAGTAAAGCAAAGGATAGAATGCAAAGTCCTGAAAGCTTTATGAGAGAAAGCGAAAGCAATTTTAGAGAAAAGAAAATAGCTGATGTATATGATATGTATCAAAAGAGATTAAAAGAAAATAATGCTTTAGATTTTGATGATTTAATATCAAAAACGGTTGAATTGTTTAAAAAAGACAAAGAAACTTTAGAATTCTATCAAAGAAAATTCCAATATATTATGGTAGATGAATATCAAGATACTAATGGAGTTCAGTATGAGCTTGTAAGACTTCTTGCAGATAAATATAAAAACATTTGTGTTGTTGGAGATGATGACCAATGTATTTATCAATGGAGAGGAGCAGATATTACTAATATATTAGACTTTGAAAAGGATTATCCTAATACTAAGGTTATTAAATTAGAGCAAAATTACCGTTCAAAAGGAAATATTCTAGATGCAGCAAATGTTGTTATAGTTAATAATTCAAATAGAAAAGATAAAGCTCTTAGAACGGAACAAGAGCCTGGAAACAAAATAAAGATTTATAGAGCTTATTCAGATTCAGATGAAGGGGATTTTGTAGCTACTCAAATAAATAAAATAAAAAGTGATGAAGAGAAAAAGTTTAAAGATTTTGCAATACTTTATAGAACTAATGCACAATCACGTATATTTGAAGAAAGTCTAAGAAGAAAATCTATACCTTATAAAATATTAGGTGGAACTAGATTCTACGATAGAAAAGAAATTAAAGATATGATTTGTTACTTAAAGACTTTAATTAATCCATCAGATAGTATTAGTTTAAGAAGAATAATAAATGTACCTAAACGAGGAATTGGAGATGCAACTATAAATAAAGTAGTGGATTTTGCAGACGATTATGAACTACAATTATGGGATGCATTATCAGAAGTAAGAAGTATTCCAACATTAACTCCAAGAAACTGTGGTGGAATAGAAGCCTTTATGGAAATGATGGAACACTTTATGGATTTAAGTGAAACAGTTCCAGTTTCAGTTCTTATAGAAACTATATTAAAAGAAACTGGTTATATTTCAGAATTGGAAAAATCAAAGGATATAGAAGATAAGAGTAGAATTGAGAACTTAAAAGAATTAGTATCCGATGCTGTAGATTTTGAAAGATCTAGTGAAGATAAAAGTTTATTAGCTTATTTAGAAAAAGTATCATTAGTTCAAGATACAGACAAATTAGAAGAAGAAGAGGATACAATAGTTTTAATGACAGTTCATAGTGCTAAGGGGTTAGAGTTCCCAGTAGTATTTATGGTTGGAATGGAAAATGGTATTTTTCCAGGGAATGCATCTTTTGAAAAAGAATCAGAGATGGAAGAATCAAGAAGACTTTGTTATGTTGGAATAACAAGAGCTAAGGAAACATTATTTATGACATCAGCTGAAGTGAGAAGACAATTTGGTAGAACTGTTGCATATGCACAATCTGATTTTATTGCAGAAATAAAACAAGAGCTTAAAGAATATGTAACAGGGGAAAATGGTTCAGTAGCATCAAGAAATAAAATGTTCCAAAGAAACGCTGCGTATAGTAATCCGCATAGTTTAAGGAATAATATAACTTCAAATAAAGAAGTATCAGGAGTCAATATATCTCACGGTTCAACATCAGGAAATATTACTAATGAAGAGGCTACAGTAGGTAGAAAAGTAAAACATGAAAAGTTTGGAGTAGGGACTATAGTATCAGCAACAAATTCAGGTTCAGATAAAAAATTAACTATAGCCTTTGACAATCAAGGTATAAAAATACTATTATTATCTTTAGCTAAGTTAGAATTACTTTAGAATAAAATAGAAAGAAGGATTAAAATCCTTCAAAATGGAGGAGTTAAATATTAATTCCTCCATTTGTCCATTTAGAGATTTCTAAATTATAAGAAGAAAGGTGAGTTTTATGGATAAGGAGCAACGTATAAACGAGCTTGTAGAGGAATTAAACAAGTATGCATATGAGTATTACTCTTTAGATAACCCATCGGTATCGGATAAAGAGTATGATAAAAAGTATGATGAATTAAAGGCTTTAGAAAAGGAAACAGGATATGTATTACCATATTCACCAACATTAAGGGTTGGAGATAGAGTTTTAGAAGGCTTTAATAAATATACGCATAAGGGTAGACTTTGGAGTTTAGATAAAGCTCAAAGTTTTGATGAAGTTAAAGATTGGCATAATAGAAATGTAAAATTTGTAAATGAAATGAATGCTAATGGTGAAAATCTTCCACCATTAAGATATGTTGTAACTAAAAAATTTGATGGCCTAACAGTGAATTTAACCTATGATAATAATGGTATATTAGCAGTAGCTGCAACTAGAGGAACTGGAGAAGTGGGAGAAGATGTTACTGCACAAGTACAAACAATAAAATCAGTACCATTAAAAATAAATTGCAACGATGTATTTGAAGTACATGGTGAAGCTATAATGACTACAGAGGCTTTTGAAAAATATAATAAAACATCAGAGAATCCGCTTAAAAATTTAAGAAATGGTGCAGCAGGAGCTTTAAGAAACTTAAATGTTAAAGAAACTGCTAAGAGAAATCTTTCAGCTTTCTTTTATGATATAGGATATAAAGAAGGAACTAAATTTAAAAATTATCAAGAAATGCTTGAATTTATAAAAGCAAAAGGATTCCCTATGGATGAGTATGTTAGATACTGTAATACAATGGATGAAGTAGAAAAAGAAATAGAGTATATAAAAATATAAGATTTGATTTAAATTATGATATTGATGGAGTAGTAATTGCTATAGATGATATTAGAACTAGGGAATTACTTGGATATACAGTTAAATTTCCTAAATGGGCAATTGCTTTCAAATTTGAAGCACAAGAAGTAACAACAAAACTTCTTGATGTAGAGTGGAATGTAGGAAGAAGTGGTAGAGTAGGACCTACAGCAATATTAGAACCAGTAGAATTAGCAGGAGTTACTGTAAAAAGAGCAACATTAAATAATATAGATGATATTAGACGAAAAGGTGTAAGAATAGGAGCAGAAGTATTCGTTAGAAGATCTAATGATGTTATTCCAGAAATAATGGGCGTTGTAGAAGAAAGCTTAGAAGGGACAATAGAAATAAATGTACCTAATATATGTCCAGCTTGTGGAGGACACGTAATTCAACAAGGAGTACATTACTTCTGTGAAAATACATTATCCTGTAAACCACAAATGGTAAAAACAATAGTACATTTTGCATCAAGAGATGCTATGAATATAGAAGGATTTTCAGAAAGAACAGCAGAACAGCTATTTGAAAAATTAGATATAAAGTCAATATCAGAAGTATATAAATTAGAAAAAGAATCCCTTGTAACACTAGAAAAGTTTGGTCCTAAAAAGGCTCAGAATCTTTTAGATGCTATTGAAAAAAGTAAAAACTGTGAGTTACATAGATTTATATATGCTTTAGGCATACCAAATGTAGGTGTAAAGACAGCAAAGGACTTAGTAAATAAATTTAAATCAATAGAGGGCTTAAAAAATGCTACATTTGAAGATTTAGTGGAAGTCCAAGATGTAGGTGATATAGTGGCTAAATGTGTGATGGAGTTCTTTAAAGAAGAAAAGGTAATTAGCACAATTAACGAACTATTAAATTTAGGGGTAAATCCTATATTTGAAGAAAAAGAAATAATAGAAAGTTTATTTGAAGGAAAAACTGTAGTTGTAACAGGAACGCTTCAAAATTATTCAAGAGGTTCTATAAAAGAAAAACTAGAAGGGTTTGGAGCAAAAGTTGCAGGTAGCGTTAGTAAAAAGACAGATTACGTTATAGCGGGAGAAGAAGCCGGTTCAAAACTTAAAAAGGCTCAAGAGTTAGGCGTTAAAGTGCTTTCAGAGGAAGAGTTTGAAGAAATGATAAAGGGGTAAGTAATATGGGGAGAATAAGATTAAAAGATGTATTTACCTTCATATGTACATTAGCTGTAGTAATAACAAGTGGGATAATAATATGCACATTTTTGACTATATATCAATTCTTTATAATAGGTCAAATATTTAATTCATATTTTTTATTACAGTTAGCAATTTCTATAACTATGGCATTATGGTCAATAAGATTCTTTATATATAGAAAAGGTAAAGAAAGATATATTTATTCAGGGGCATTTATGCTAATATCCATTATATTTATATTTTTCATGTCTAATTTAATAAAATAACTTAAAAAAATGTAACCACCATTAATTAGTATTTATAATGGTGGTTACATTTTTCTATAGAAATAAAATTAAAATGAAATTATATTATGTTGGTTATCAGAATCATCATTAAATAATTCCTCTTCATTTATAACTTCATCTACATTAAATCCTTCGTTAGAAGGATCATTGTTAGGATTTTTAGCTTTAGTATAAGCTAAATGGTTAAGAGATTGGTAAACTTTATCTAATAAGAAATTTTGAATTCTTTGGTTTTTATACATTTTATTGAATATTATAAATCCCCATATACCAATTATGGTTAATGAGATCATAAATAATATTGCAACAGAATAAAATACTATTTGAAAAATTTGTACTGCTAATAACATTTAAAAACCTCCATTAAAAATATAAATCTATTATATCATAATGTTAATATTTTTACTTTATTACCAAAAAGTATTTCTTAAATTAGTATGGAGTGATTAGTTATAGGATTAAGTGGATATAATTAGAACTATAATTAGCAAAAGGAGAGACCTAAATGAAAAAGATATTAATAACAATAGTCTCAAGTATATTATTAGTAGTATTTTTATTAGGTTTTGTAGATATAGTAAAAGAGAAACCTACAGAAAGTAAAGCAGTATTAACATATTCAATATCTACAATTCCACAAGACTTAAAGGTAATAGGAAAATTAGATAAAAGGGAACAAGATATTGTATGTGCTACAAGTAGGGCCTTAGTAGACTTAGATAAGAGTGGCAATATTCTACCGTCATTAGCTGAAAGTGTAGAAGTTCATGATGAAGGGTTAGAATATGATTTTAAAATTAGAGATGATATTTACTGGAGTGATGGAAGCCAAATTACACCAAAGGATATTGCAAGTTTTTTTAGAGAGATACTAACAGAAGAGGATGAAAATAGCATAGAAGCATTATTAAATGTATATGGAGCTAGAGATTTTAGAAATGGAACAGGTTCATTTAATGAAAATGTGGGTATTAGAACAACAGATACTAATTTAGTAATTAGACTAAATACAAAAGATGAGAATTTTGTAAAAGAATTAAGTAATCCACAATATAGATTAAGAAAGAATGTTTTATTATGGCAAGATATACAAAATAATTATCAAGAATTAGTATATTCAGGAGATTATAGCATTTCATCTATGAATATAAGTGAAGTTATATTAAAAAGAAATAATAAAATAGACTCAAAATTAGTTGAATCTATACATATTGCTAAGGATGAAGGTGAAGAATTAGCAATGGCAGCTTTTGAAGTTGGAAATAGAGATATAGTTATAAATCCACCTAAAAGTCAACTAGATAGACTTAAAAGTGAAAGTAAATTAGTAACATTAGAATCAACTAAAGGGATGTATTTAGCCTTTAATCCAAATGGAGAAAGTATACCTGTAGAAGGGAAAAAGGATATTTATAGATTACTTAATGAAGCTATAGGAGAATATCAAATTCAAAATAGCTCTTTTGTTGAACTAGCAGAAGGGAGTTATTTTAGAGATGATAAGGATGATTTAGCAAAATTACAATCAAGAAAAGTTATGAGTAACGAAGTAGATAAGTGGGAGCATTTGAAAGAGGTTGTATTAATAGCAGAAGAAACTACAGAAAATAAAAATTTCTCCGAATTTTTGTCTAAATGGTTTGAAAAAAATACAGATATGATACTAACTTATAACTTAGTACCAAAAGAAGAATTTAAAAACATACATGAAGAAACTTACTATAACATAGCATTATTACAATGTGAGTCATCTTTAAGTGGTGAAAATTCATTATTTAATGAAATGATAAACTTCTTGCCAGATAATTACAAAAAAGAACTTAAGAATATACAAAGTGAAGAAGAGAGAAAAAATAAGTTTGTAAGTATTGAAGATAGTTTATTTAATACTTATCAATTATTACCAGTATTATTTTATAATGATAATATAGCCATAAGTGATAAAATAAAAAATATATCTTTAGACAGAAATGGAAATATAGATTTTAATAAATTAGAAAAATAATAAGAGACCGTGTTTAAATTTAAACACGGTCTTAAATAATAATTATTTATCATGATCTTTAGAAGTTTTATCATCTTTAATTTCTGTTTCAATTAAAGAGCTTGAGTTTTCTGAAATGACTGTTTGGCTTATTTCTTCCTCAAAAATTTCTTCTATAGAGTTCTCATTATTATTTTCAGCAATGACCTCGATGTCTTCAGTATCAGATATTATTTTGTCTTCAATATCTAAGGTTGTAATTTCTAAATCTTCTTCTAAACTATCTTTATGGATATCATCTAATTTAACAGCTTGCTTTTCTTCTTTAATATTAGTATTTAAAGTAACTTCATTCATAAAATCATCTTTAAATACTAATATTAACATATAAAATATAAACATATTTTTATAACTATCAAAGGATGAACCACTTATAGAAAAAGTATCTTTCTTTTTTACGTAATTCATAGTTTTATTGAAAATTGGTGCTACGCCAATACTATTAGGTGATGGTAAGCTAGGCATTCTAAATAAGCTTTCATCTAACATATCACTTGAATTAAGAGTTAATCCTCTATATCTTTCATAATCATCTAAAGTAGGCGCAGTTGGCCAAGTAGGTATTAAACCTGAATTTATAAAGTACTTTTTATATAAAGCAGATAGCATATGTTTATATTCATTATAGTTATTAAAAGTATTTGCATACATATTAAATGCTAAGAAATAAAAAACTATATCAAAGCAAGAATATTTTAATTCTTTTTTTCCAGAAAGCTTAAGGAAAATTTCTTTGTCATCATCATATAAGTCAGTTAATCTATTTAAAATCTCCGTAGCTTTATCACTAAAAGTGATTATTCCAGTATGTTTATAGGATAAAATTAAGTTTATTGACAATAAAGATGTAAAATCAAGAGCATCAACATAATAATCTTTTTCATCAAATTTGTTTATTAAAAAATCAGTTAAATCTACAATTAGCATTTTGCAATCTAGGTTATTAGAATATTTATAGAAAATATTAATTGCAGTAAGAACTTTACATAGTTCTTCAAAAGAACATTCATAAAGTTTTTCTTTGAAATCTACAAGCATTTGAAGAATTTCTAAAGAGAATTTTTTGTAATCTTCGGATATAGATTCTTCAGGGAATTTAGTAGCATATGAATAATAAGCTATCATCATAAATGCTTGGTCTGAGAATTTAAACTTTTTACTTTTATCAACTAGATTAAATCCTTTATAGTTATTTTCAGAGATATTTTTCTTTTCAACAAAAACACCTTCAGCATTTCTTAAATTAATAGAATAAAATTCAAGTTGATCTTTTGCAAGTTTTTTATATATTTGAGATAATGAGTAATTTCCTTTATCTACATTTTCAAAATGTCTATAATAACTAATAAGTTCTAACACATTTAGAGTCATTAAAGCATTAGTAGTTGGATTTATATCCTTTTTGAAAGTATCTTCGTCAAATCCATTTGAATTCTTGCTATGGATGTAGTTTGGTGACGATTTTTTGTAAATACATAGTAGTGGAGAAAAGCTATTAAGTGTGGTAATATCAATTGAGGAAGACATTCTTTTATAACTCTTTATAGAAGAAACTAATCCACACTTTGATTCAAGAACCAAGGTTCTTATGGCTTCTTTTGATAAATAAAAAAGTTGGCCACTAATCTCTTTTTGAGATAAACTATTCATTCTAAAAAATGGTCCGATATATCGCAATTTATTCACCTCTTAATTAATCCTTATATTAATAATATGAGGTAAGTAGTGAAATAGTGCATAAATTTTAATATATAAGTTGGAGGAATCAATATGAGAGTAGATGGCAGAAAAAATGATCAGGTAAGGAATACTAAAATAAGCAGAAATTATACAAAATATGCTGAGGGATCAGTTTTAATAGAGGTAGGAGACACAAAAGTAATTTGTACTGCTTCAATAGAAGATAAGGTTCCACCATTTTTAAAGGGAAAAGGTGAAGGTTGGATAACTGCAGAATATAATATGCTTCCAAGATCTACTGGAACTAGAAAGCCAAGAGATATAGCAAGATTAAAACTTGATGGAAGAACAATGGAGATTCAAAGATTAATAGGGAGAGCATTAAGATCAGTTGTAGATTTTAAGGCTTTAGGAGAAAGAACTATTTGGATAGATTGTGATGTTATACAAGCTGATGGAGGAACTAGAACTACATCAATAACTGGTGCATTTGTAGCTTTAGTAGATGCTGTAAATAAGATTCATAAAGAAAAGCCTTTTAAGGTATATCCTATAAGAAATTTTGTTAGTGCAACAAGTATAGGTGTAGTAAACGGTGAAAAGATAATAGATTTATGTTATGAAGAAGATTCAAATGCAACAGTAGATATGAATGTTGTAGCTACTGAAGAAGGAGAATTTATAGAAATTCAAGGGACTGGCGAAGAAGCTCCATTTAAGAGAAGTGAATTAAATGAGTTATTAGATTTAGCAGAAAAGGGTATAAAACAAATGGTACAAATCCAAAAAGAAGCATTGAAAATGGATTGTCTTTGGATAGGTACAGGGGAGAGTAAGTAACTATGAAAAAATTAATAATAGCAAGTAATAATCAAAAAAAAATAAAAGAAATAAAAGAAATTCTTACGGGGATTTCTTTAACTATATTATCATTAAAAGATGAAAATATAGATATAGATGTAGTTGAAGATGGAAAAACCTTTGAAGAAAATGCTAAGAAAAAAGCAGTAGAAATATGTGATTACTTATTAAAAAGAGGAGAAAGTAATTTTATAGTACTTGGAGATGATTCAGGTCTAGAGGTTGATTATTTGAATGGAGAACCTGGTATATACTCAGCAAGATATTCAGGTAGTCATGGAGATAATGAAAAAAATAATGAAAAATTATTAGAAAGACTAAGTGGAGTTAAGAGAGAAGATAGAAAAGCAAGGTTTGTATGTCAACTTGCTTTAGTTGATGATAAAAAAAGATATAAGGCTATTACAGGATATGTAGAAGGTTATATATTAGAGGCTTTAAATGGAGCTGGTGGCTTTGGATATGATCCATTATTTTATTATGAACCACTTAAAAAGTCTTTTGGAGAAGCGACTGCTGAAGAAAAAAATGAAATTTCACATAGAGGAATAGCTTTAAAGAAATTTAAAGAAGAAATAAAGGGATTTTTATAGGAGGGCTATATGAAAATTGCTGTTATAAGTGACTCACATTATAATGAAAGCTCAAGCGTGGCTGTAAAAGCCTATATAAAAGAGGCTGATGTGTTAATACATTGTGGAGATGGTGTACCTGATTTAGAGAAGATAGCTGAGGGATTTAAAGGAGAAGTGTACGGTGTACAGGGGAATTGTGATTTTGCTAAGGGATTTCCTAAGGAAAGGATAATAGAAATAGCCGGTCAAAAAATATTTGTGTGTCATGGACATTTTTATAATGTTAAAAATGGCTATAACAATATATTTTATAAAGCACAAGAAGTAGGAGCAAATATAGTTTTATTTGGTCATTCACATCTAGCTATTATTATAGAACATGAAGGAATACTATTAATGAATCCTGGTAGTATGTCATTACCATATGGAACTAAAAAGAAGAGTTTAGGGTTTATAGAGATTGAAGATGGTAAAATTATTAATTCATATATAAAAGAAATAGGTAAATAAGAGTAGTTTTATTTAGATTTATATACGTCAAATACCGACAAAATTTTTAAATATCTTTAAATATCTTTAATTTACTAGTATATTTAAAGATATTTTAAAAAAGGTATTGACGTATTAATATTCATATTGTAAAATAAACAATGTCGCTAAGAGATGTAGCGGAAACACTTCGGGGTGTGGCGCAGATGGGAGCGCGCGTGGTTTGGGACCATGAGGTCGCAGGTTCAATCCCTGTCACCCCGACCACTTAAAACATATATGCGGGTGTAGCTCAATGGTAGAGCCCTTGCCTTCCAAGCAAGTTACGTGAGTTCGATTCTCATCACCCGCTCCAATTTTTCAAATAACATTTGAAAAAATATGTTGACAAGTGATGAAAGATAAGTTAAAATAACAAATGTTCTTCAAAGAAAATAAGCGTCTTTAGCTCAGCTGGATAGAGCAACGCCCTTCTAAGGCGTGGGCCAGGAGTTCGAATCTCTTAAGACGCACCATATCGGGGTGTGGCGCAGATGGGAGCGCGCGTGGTTTGGGACCATGAGGTCGCAGGTTCAATCCCTGTCACCCCGACCACTTAAAACTTAATATGCGGGTGTAGCTCAATGGTAGAGCCCTTGCCTTCCAAGCAAGTTACGTGAGTTCGATTCTCATCACCCGCTCCATAAACCATTAATTTGGTTAGTAAGCGTCTTTAGCTCAGCTGGATAGAGCAACGCCCTTCTAAGGCGTGGGCCAGGAGTTCGAATCTCTTAAGACGCACCATATGGTGAACGTAGTTCAGTTGGTAGAGCGCCAGTTTGTGGCACTGGTTGTTGTGGGTTCGAGTCCCATCGTTCACCCCATATGCTGGGATATCGCCAAGCGGTAAGGCACCGCACTTTGACTGCGGTATTCGTAGGTTCAAATCCTGCTATCCCAGCCAATTTGGTTTACTAGCTCAGTCGGTAGAGCACTTGACTTTTAATCAAGGTGTCCGGGGTTCGATTCCCCGGTAAGCCACCAAATATATAAGCAGATGTGGCGGAATTGGCAGACGCACTAGACTTAGGATCTAGCGCCATTGGCGTGGGGGTTCGACTCCCTTCATCTGCACCATATATTTAATTTGAAAACTAAATTACCATAATTAATAAGCGGAAGTGGCTCAATGGTAGAGCGTCACCTTGCCAAGGTGAATGTTGCGAGTTCGAGTCTCGTCTTTCGCTCCACATGCGGGTGTAGCTCAATGGTAGAGCCCTTGCCTTCCAAGCAAGTTACGTGAGTTCGATTCTCATCACCCGCTCCATAAACCATTAATTTGGTTAGTAAGCGTCTTTAGCTCAGCTGGATAGAGCAACGCCCTTCTAAGGCGTGGGCCAGGAGTTCGAATCTCTTAAGACGCACCATTTAAGCGTTATTAGCTCAGTTGGTAGAGCACCTGACTCTTAATCAGGGTGTCCCGGGTTCGAATCCCTGATGACGCACCATATGGTGAATGTAGTTCAGTTGGTAGAGCGCCAGTTTGTGGCACTGGTTGTCGTGGGTTCGAGTCCCATCGTTCACCCCATATGCTGGGATATCGCCAAGCGGTAAGGCACCGCACTTTGACTGCGGTATTCGTAGGTTCAAATCCTGCTATCCCAGCCAATTTGGTTTACTAGCTCAGTCGGTAGAGCACTTGACTTTTAATCAAGGTGTCCGGGGTTCGATTCCCCGGTAAGCCACCAAATATATAAGCAGATGTGGCGGAATTGGCAGACGCACTAGACTTAGGATCTAGCGCCATTGGCGTGGGGGTTCGACTCCCTTCATCTGCACCATATATTTAATTTGAAAACTAAATTACCATAATTAATAAGCGGAAGTGGCTCAATGGTAGAGCGTCACCTTGCCAAGGTGAATATTGCGAGTTCGAGTCTCGTCTTTCGCTCCACATGCGGGTGTAGCTCAATGGTAGAGCCCTTGCCTTCCAAGCAAGTTACGTGAGTTCGATTCTCATCACCCGCTCCATATTAAAAGTTAGACAACTGAAATAGTTGTCTTTTTTTATTCTACTGATATTAACATAATGTGTATAAAATTAAAAGTTTTCCACAAAAATTAAAATCGAAATTTAAATTCTGTGGATAAAATTCAGAAATATAACAAAATTTAGTGGATAACTCTAAATTGTCTGTTAATAAATATAGATTATTATAAGTAGCAATTGTCTAACAATTGCTACTTTTTTTATATAATAGTATTTACAAATAATTGCATAAGGAATAAATTTTATATTATATAAGTATTAGTTAAAAGTGAGGTGAGGGAATGAAGTATAAAAAAAATTATAATACAGAAGAATTTAAAACTTTATATAAATATGATGGCAATTTAGGTGCAATTTATTCTAAAGAAAAAACTAAATTTATATTATGGTCACCAACAGCAACTTTAGTTAAATTATATTTTTTTAGAGAAAAAGGTTATAAAGAAACTATAAATATGAATAGAGAAAAATATGGAGTTTGGTCAATAGAAATAAAGGGTGATTTAGATGAAGTATATTATAACTATTTAGTCACTATTGATGATATGGAAAATGAAGTTGTAGATCCTTATGCAAAGGCGGTTGGTGTTAATGGTACTATTGGTATGGTAGTAGATTTAAAATCTACTAATCCAAAGAACTGGGATAAGCATTTTAGACCTATATTAGAAAGTCCAACTGATTCAATAATATATGAAACACATATAAGGGATTTTTCTATAGATGAGTTTTCAGGTATAAATAGTGAGCTTAAGGGGAAATATCAAGGGATGTGCCAACCTAATACAAAATTAATAAATACTAATATAAAGACAGGCATAGATCATATAAAAGATTTAGGAATAAATGTAGTACATTTATTGCCATGCTTTGATTATAAATCAGTAAATGAGAGTAATATAGATAATCAAGAGTATAACTGGGGATATGATCCACAAAATTATAATGTTCCTGAAGGTTCATATTCTACAAATCCATATAATCCAAAGGTTAGAATAAAAGAATTTAAAGAGATGATAATGAAATTCCATGAATGTGGAATTAAAGTAGTTATGGATGTTGTATATAATCATACTGCAGAAACAGATAACTTTGATAATATTGTACCTGGATATTATTATAGACAAGATATATATGGAAATTTATCTAATGCATCTCAATGTGGAAATGAAACTGCCTCTGAAAGGTATATGGTAAGAAGATTTATAATAGATTCTGTATGCTATTGGGCGAAGGAATATAAGATAGATGGATTTAGGTTTGATTTAATGGGTATTCATGATATAGAGACTATGAAAGAAATAAGAAATAGATTAAATGAAATAAATAGTAATATCTTAATTTATGGAGAAGGGTGGAAAGCTGGAGAGTCTCCTATAGACGCTGAAAAATTAGCTTTAAAGCAAAATATTTTAAAGTTTAATAAATTACAAATAGCAGCTTTTAGTGATGATATAAGAGATGGGATAAAGGGCGGTGTGTTTGAAAAATATAACAAAGGTTTTGTAAATGGAAGTTTAGGATTAGAAGAGACAATAAAATTTGGTATAGTAGCAGCTACAAAACATGAGGATATAGATTATAGTAAGGTGATTTATTCAAATAAACCATGGGCAAATGAACCTTATCAAACAATAAACTATGTATCATCACATGATAACTATACATTGTGGGATAAATTACAATTAACTAATGGAATAGATAATGAGGAGAATAAAATTGCTATGAATAAATTAGCAGCAGCTATAGTATTGACTTCTCAAGGAATCCCATTTATGCAAGCTGGGGAAGAGTTATTAAGAACAAAAGAAAGAGCAGATGGAAGCTTTGAAGACAATAGCTATAAGTCTCCAGATAGTATAAATAAAATTGATTGGAAAAGAAAAGAGAAATATTATAATGTTTTTGAATATTATAAAGGGCTAATTAAATTAAGAAAAAGTCATATTGCATTTAGAATGAAAAGTACTGAGGATATAAAAAATAATATAGTATTTTTAAAGAAAAATGAAAATTTTTATGATGATAATGTTGTAGCGTACATGATTAATTCAAAAGGAGTTATAGATAAATGGGATAATATTATTGTTATTTTCAATGCAAATAATAAAGATGTAAAAATAAATTTATCTAATGATAGATGGAAGATAATTGTGAATAAAGATTTTGCAGGAACAAAAGAGTTAAATAATATAGAAGGGAACAGCTTAATAGTCGAAGCAATTTCTGCATGTGTATTAGTAAAGTAAAATACAATGTTGAGGTAGTGAGTTATGGGAAAATTAATTATAACGCCAAAAGGTATTTTTAGAATGTTTTACTGGCAAGATATCGAAAGATCTAATATATTTATACGAATATTAAATTTAATATTTGCTATTGTGCTAAGTTTTGGAGCTTATTCAACAGTATATTTATCTAATATGAATATTATATTGAAAATAATTATTGGAAGTTATTTAATAGTTAATATTATGTCATATTGGCCAACTGAATATTTATTAGATGAAAAAAATAAAGTTGTTAGTGCTACATTTTTTATTTTTCAAAATAACTTTATTTTATTTTCATTTATAATTCTCTTAAGATATGTTCTTAAAGAACAAAAGTTATTATTATAGAAAAAGAGTATATATCAGATTCTGATATATACTCTTTTTTGGTGCACCTAGAGGGATTCGAACCCCCGACGCCTGGATTCGAAGTCCAGCACTCTATCCAACTGAGCTATAGATGCAAATTATACTTAATATATTATAATACCTTATTGAAAATATTTCTATATTGATTTTTATTTAATTGATAACTAATTAGTTTGAAACTTTTTATTAAGACTACATAGAAGTAACATTTATTTTGATATTTTATCTAAGTAAAATAGTTCTATAAAAAGTAATTTAGTTATTTTTCATAGAACTATTATCAATTAAAATACATAAATGTATTTTAATTGAATAAGTAATTTCTTAAACTTTACCTAGTGTATCAATATAAGAAAAATCAAGGAAAAATCAGTATAATTGTAGAAAAATAAGAATAATTTGATTAGAATAGAGCAAAGATATATGTATATATTAAATGCTATGATAGAATAGTCCTTGTCCTTGAGAGACGGGTCGCAAATGACTCGGAAAACTCTTTAAAACATATTAAAAAATATGTTGACAAGAAATTCTTAAGGTGGTAAGATAAACAAGTCGCTTGAGGCGATAAGATCTTTGAAAATTGAACAGAATAAAAGTTAAGTATAACCAGCAATTCTTTTGAAAGTCTTAAAACAAAGACTCAAAGTAATTTGAGCACAGATTAAACTTTTTAGTGAGAGTTTGATCCTGGCTCAGGACGAACGCTGGCGGCGTGCCTAACACATGCAAGTCTAGCGAGGAGAGTTCCTTCGGGAACAAACCTAGCGGCGGACGGGTGAGTAACACGTGGGCAACCTGCCTTGTAGAGGGGAATAGCCTTCCGAAAGGAAGATTAATACCGCATAATATTGCAGCTTCGCATGGAGCAGTAATTAAAGGAGCAATCCGCTACAAGATGGGCCCGCGGCGCATTAGCTAGTTGGTGAGGTAACGGCTCACCAAGGCGACGATGCGTAGCCGACCTGAGAGGGTGATCGGCCACATTGGGACTGAGACACGGCCCAGACTCCTACGGGAGGCAGCAGTGGGGAATATTGCACAATGGGGGAAACCCTGATGCAGCAACGCCGCGTGAGTGATGAAGGTTTTCGGATCGTAAAGCTCTGTCTTCAGGGACGATAATGACGGTACCTGAGGAGGAAGCCACGGCTAACTACGTGCCAGCAGCCGCGGTAATACGTAGGTGGCGAGCGTTGTCCGGATTTACTGGGCGTAAAGGGAGCGTAGGCGGACTTTTAAGTGAGATGTGAAATACCCGGGCTCAACTTGGGTGCTGCATTTCAAACTGGAAGTCTAGAGTGCAGGAGAGGAGAGTGGAATTCCTAGTGTAGCGGTGAAATGCGTAGAGATTAGGAAGAACACCAGTGGCGAAGGCGACTCTCTGGACTGTAACTGACGCTGAGGCTCGAAAGCGTGGGGAGCAAACAGGATTAGATACCCTGGTAGTCCACGCCGTAAACGATGGATACTAGGTGTGGGAGGTATCAACTCCTTCCGTGCCGCCGTTAACACATTAAGTATCCCGCCTGGGGAGTACGGTCGCAAGATTAAAACTCAAAGGAATTGACGGGGGCCCGCACAAGCAGCGGAGCATGTGGTTTAATTCGAAGCAACGCGAAGAACCTTACCTAGACTTGACATCTCCTGCATTACTCTTAATCGAGGAAGTCTCTTCGGAGACAGGATGACAGGTGGTGCATGGTTGTCGTCAGCTCGTGTCGTGAGATGTTGGGTTAAGTCCCGCAACGAGCGCAACCCTTATTGTTAGTTGCTACCATTTAGTTGAGCACTCTAGCGAGACTGCCCGGGTTAACCGGGAGGAAGGTGGGGATGACGTCAAATCATCATGCCCCTTATGTCTAGGGCTACACACGTGCTACAATGGCAAGTACAACGAGATGCAATACCGCGAGGTGGAGCTAAACTATAAAACTTGTCTCAGTTCGGATTGTAGGCTGAAACTCGCCTACATGAAGCTGGAGTTGCTAGTAATCGCGAATCAGCATGTCGCGGTGAATACGTTCCCGGGCCTTGTACACACCGCCCGTCACACCATGAGAGTTGGCAATACCCAAAGTTCGTGAGCTAACCGCAAGGAGGCAGCGACCTAAGGTAGGGTCAGCGATTGGGGTGAAGTCGTAACAAGGTAGCCGTAGGAGAACCTGCGGCTGGATCACCTCCTTTCTATGGAGAAATCTAGTTAACAAGATGATTAACTAGTATATTTCAAAAGAAACGTTATCTTAACTTCTGTTCAATTTTGAGGGATTTTTCCTTCAAGAGTATGGGTCTATAGCTCAGCTGGTTAGAGCGCACGCCTGATAAGCGTGAGGTCGATGGTTCGAGTCCATTTAGACCCACCATTGTTCTTTGAAAATTGCACATGAATTAAAACAACTTTATTAACAAATGTTAATTGAGAAGTGACAACAAGCCAAGAAAAATATTCTTTGTGATATAAATTGACTCTTTGTAAAAAGAGAACCGTAAAGGTCAAGCTACAAAGGGCGCATGGTGAATGCCTTGGCATCAGGAGCCGATGAAGGACGTGATAAGCTGCGATAAGCTTCGGGTAGGCGCACATAGCCAGTGATCCGGAGATTTCCGAATGAGGGAACTCACATGGGAAACCCCATGTATCCTGTAATGAATAAATAGTTACAGGAAGGTAAACCTAGGGAACTGAAACATCTAAGTACCTAGAGGAAGAGAAAGAAAAATCGATTTTCTGAGTAGCGGCGAGCGAAAGGGAAAGAGCCCAAACCAGAGATTTATCTCTGGGGTTGCGGACAGAACATTAAATAAACTAATTTGTAACCGAAAATAATTGGAAAGTTAGGCCATAGAGTGTAATAGCCACGTAGGTAAAACAGAAAGGTTTAGAGTTCTGATCCAGAGTACCACGAGACACGTGAAACCTTGTGGGAAGCAGGGAGGACCACCTCCCAAGGCTAAATACTACCTGATGACCGATAGTGAAGCAGTACCGTGAGGGAAAGGTGAAAAGAACCCCGGGAGGGGAGTGAAATAGAACCTGAAACCGTGTGCCTACAACCGGTCAGAGCACCATATGAGTGTGATGACGTGCTTTTTGTAGAACGAGCCAACGAGTTACGGTATGTAGCAAGGTTAAGTACTTAAGGTACGGAGCCGAAGGGAAACCGAGTCTTAATAGGGCGACTAGTTGCATGCCGTAGACCCGAAACCGGGTGACCTATCCATGGCCAGGTTGAAGCGGGGGTAAAACCCCGTGGAGGACCGAACCACGTTGCTGTTGAAAAAGCATGGGATGAGCTGTGGATAGCGGAGAAATTCCAATCGAACTCGGAGATAGCTGGTTCTCCTCGAAATAGCTTTAGGGCTAGCGTCGGATATGAGTAATGGAGGTAGAGCACTGAATGGGCTAGGGGGCGTATCGCTTACCGAACCTTATCAAACTCCGAATGCCATATACTATTAGTCCGGCAGTCAGACTACGAATGATAAGATCCGTGGTCAAAAGGGAAAAAGCCCAGATCGTCAGCTAAGGTCCCAAAGTGTAAGTTAAGTGGAAAAGGATGTGGGATTTCTAAGACAACTAGGATGTTGGCTTAGAAGCAGCCACTCATTGAAAGAGTGCGTAATAGCTCACTAGTCGAGAGATCCTGCGCCGAAAATGTCCGGGGCTCAAACTTACCACCGAAGCTACGGGCTCATCGTAAGATGAGCGGTAGAGGAGCGTCGTAATCGGGCTGAAGTCGTACCGTAAGGAGCGGTGGACTGATTACGAGTGAGAATGTTGGCATTAGTAGCGAGATGTGAGTGAGAATCTCACAGGTCGAAAATCTAAGGTTTCCTGGGGAAGGCTCGTCCGCCCAGGGTTAGTCGGGACCTAAGCCGAGGCCGATAGGCGTAGGCGATGGACAATCGGTTGATATTCCGATACCACTACAATCGTTATTATCGATGGTGTGACGGAGAAGGATAGGATGTGCTAGCGATTGGAAATGCTAGTCTAAGCGTTTAGGGAGTTGAAACAGGCAAATCCGTTTCAACAATTCTGAGGCGTGATGGGGAAGGCCAAAAGGCTGAAGTATCTGATTCCATGCTTCCAAGAAAAGCATCTAGAGAGAGAAGTAGTGCCCGTACCGCAAACCGACACAGGTAGATGAGGAGAGAATCCTAAGACCAGCGGAAGAATTGCAGTTAAGGAACTAGGCAAATTGACCCCGTAAGTTAGCGAGAAGGGGTGCCTACGAGAGTAGGCCGCAGAGAATAGGCCCAAGCAACTGTTTAGCAAAAACACAGGTCTCTGCTAAAGCGCAAGCTGATGTATAGGGGCTGACGCCTGCCCGGTGCTGGAAGGTTAAGGGGAACACTTAGCGCAAGCGAAGGTGTGAACTTAAGCCCCAGTAAACGGCGGCCGTAACTATAACGGTCCTAAGGTAGCGAAATTCCTTGTCAGGTAAGTTCTGACCCGCACGAATGGCGTAATGACTTGGGCACTGTCTCAACTGCAAATCCGGCGAAGTTGTAGTGCGAGTGAAGATGCTCGCTACCCGCGATTGGACGGAAAGACCCCGTAGAGCTTTACTGTAGCTTAGCATTGAATTCCGATATTGTCTGTACAGGATAGGTGGGAGACTGGGAAACTAGGGCGTCAGCCTTGGTGGAGTCATCCTTGGGATACCACCCTGACAGTATTGGGGTTCTAACCGGACGCCATGAATCTGGTGACGGGACATTGTTAGGTGGGCAGTTTGACTGGGGCGGTCGCCTCCTAAAAAGTAACGGAGGCGCCCAAAGGTTCCCTCAGAACGGTCGGAAATCGTTCGAAGAGTGCAAAGGCAGAAGGGAGCCTGACTGCGACACCCACAAGTGGAGCAGGGACGAAAGTCGGGCTTAGTGATCCGGTGGTACCTCGTGGGAGGGCCATCGCTCAACGGATAAAAGCTACCTCGGGGATAACAGGCTGATCTCCCCCAAGAGTCCACATCGACGGGGAGGTTTGGCACCTCGATGTCGGCTCGTCGCATCCTGGGGCTGTAGTAGGTCCCAAGGGTTGGGCTGTTCGCCCATTAAAGCGGCACGCGAGCTGGGTTCAGAACGTCGTGAGACAGTTCGGTCCCTATCCGTCGCGGGCGTAGGAAATTTGAGAGGAGCTGTCCTTAGTACGAGAGGACCGGGATGGACTGACCTCTGGTGCACCAGTTGTTCTGCCAAGAGCATGGCTGGGTAGCTAAGTCGGGAAGGGATAAACGCTGAAAGCATCTAAGCGTGAAGCCCCCCTCAAGATGAGATTTCCCATAGCATAAGCTAGTAAGACCCCTTGAAGAACACAAGGTTGATAGGTCAGAGGTGTAAGTGTGGTAACATATTTAGCTGACTGATACTAATAGGTCGAGGGCTTGACCAATAACGAAATGGCAAAAATTCATGTGCAATTTTCAGAGAACATCTGAAAAAATGTTCCGTGGTAGCTCAATGGTGGAGCACTCGGCTGTTAACCGATAGGTTGGAGGTTCGAATCCTCTCCACGGAGCCATTATTTTACTAAAATAGTTTTATAAGAATGGATATTATCTGTTTTTATAAAACTATTTTTTTTGTAGTAATAAAATGTAATATTATGTATTATAAATGGCGAATATTCAACTTCAAGAATAGTTAATTAATATGGAATTATGTAAGTTTATATCAAAAAAACAACTTTATAGAAAATATATAATGAAATATTGTAACTATTTTGTAACTTTTGGTTAACAAAATGTAATGATTTGAGGGGGACAAGGGTATATAATTAATTTAGATGAATTTATTAGCTTTGAATAGGAGTGTGCTAGAATATATGAAAAAAAAGAAGAGATTTATTGCATTTATAGGGGTGTTAATTCTTTGTATAGTTACAGTTACGATAATTTCTAGTAAAATAAAGAATAATACTGTGGATATAAAGGCAGATGAAATAGAACAGAAAAAAGATAAAGATGATTCTAATGCTGATAAAAATACTACAAAAGAAATTACTTTAGATAACTCAAATTATTTATCTTTAGAAAATGATCCTAATGCAGACGATGCATCAGTAGTATTACCAGAAACTATGTATAAATGGAATTTTCAAAGAACAGATAATAGAAAAATTGCATATCTTACTTTTGATGATGGTCCATCAGAAAATGTAACTATACCAATATTAGATGTCTTAAAGGAGAATAATATTAAAGCTACATTCTTTACTTTAGGAACTTCAATAGAAGATACTCCTAAGTCAGGGGAGATCCTTAAGAGAATGGCAAAAGAGGGACATGCAATAGCAAACCATGGATATTCTCATAATTATAAACTTTTATATCCAAATGGTTGGATAGATGTAAATACTTTCATGAATGATATGAATAAAAATAGACAAATACTTAAAGAAAAATTAGGAAAAGATTTTGATACAAGAGTAATTAGAATGCCTGGTGGACATTGTAGTTGGAATGGAATAACAGCATTAGATCAAGAACTAGCTAAACAAGGGCTTTATCAAACTGATTGGAATACATTAAATGGAGATGCAGAAGGAAATAATCATACTCCGGAACAATTATTATCAAGATTAAAAGATACACTTGAACAATTTGATTATGATACAGTAATAGTTTTAATGCATGATTCAACTTCAAAGCAAACAACTGCACAATATTTACAAAGTGCGATAGATTATTTAAGAGCAAAAGGTTTTGAGTTTAGAACATTAAAATAAAGAGGCGGATACACCGTCTCTTTATTTATATGTTTATATATTTGGAAAAAGCAAATAATTAAAGTATTATATAAAGTAATTAGTAATTTAAGAGGTGAGTTTATGGGGAAAATTTTATTAGTTGAAGATGAAGATAGTATTAGAGGATTTTTAAAGATAAATTTAAAAAGAAATGATTTTGATGTATTAGAAGCTGCTACTGGTGAAGATGGATTAAAAATTGCTGAAATAGAAAAGCCTTCTATTGCTATTTTAGATGTTATGTTACCAGGAATAGATGGGTTTAAGGTATGTGATAAATTAAGAAGAAAATATCCTAATATGGGAATAATAATGTTAACAGCTAAAGGGCAAGATATAGATAAAATTATGGGTTTAGAATATGGAGCAGATGATTATATAGTAAAGCCATTTAATCCTTTAGAAGTAGTTTTAAGAGTTAAAGCATTATTAAGAAGAGTTTTAGAAAAAAAAGAAAAAAAAGATAAGTTAATAGTAGGAGACTTTACGATAGATTTATATGCTCAAAAGTTATTAAAGAAGGAAGAGGAAATAGATCTTACTCCAAAGGAGTATTTATTAATGAAATTATTTTTAGAAAATCCTAACAGAGCTTTTACACGGGATGAATTATTAGATTTAGTATGGGGAGAAAATTATTTTGGAGATTCTAAAATAATTGATGTTAATATAAGAAGGCTTAGAAGTAAAATAGAAGATGATTCATATGAACCTAAATATATAGAAACTGTATGGGGAATAGGATATAGATGGAGACTTTAAAAACTAAGAGTATTAAAAGTAGATTAATAAGAAATTTTTTTGTTGTAATTTTTCTATAGTAGTATTTTTAAATATATTATTATTAATTTTTGTACGTAAGTACTATTATGATAATACAGAAGAGTTATTAAGAAATCAAATTAGGGTTTCTACCACTTTCTATAACAAATATTTTTCAGCATCATCACTTGTAGATGCTATTTATGACAATGTAGATGCCTTTTGGAATCAAAGCAATGCACAAGTTGAGATTTTAGATATTAATGGAAATCTACTTATGGATTCAATAGGGGCAAAGGATAAGGTACTTTTAAATACTCCAGATATAGAAAAAGCTATTAATGGACAAAGCAGTCGATGGATAGGTAAAGTAGATTATTATGAAAATAAAATAATGGTAGTATCATCACCAATAGTATCTAATGGAAATCCTATAGGAATAATACGACTTATTACATCATTAGAAGAGGTTGATGGAACAATAGAAGTAATAGTAGTATTCTTTCTATTTATATCTATTGTTGTATTGATAATAGGTGTAATGTTGAGTATATTATTATCTAATAGTATAACAGAACCTGTTAATTCTCTTATATTTGTAGCAGAAAGAATGGCAGATGGCGATTTAGGTATAAGAAGTACTGTAAGAGGAGAAGATGAGGTGGGCAAACTTGCCAATACGTTAAACTATATGGCTGATGAGTTAGAGAAAAGAGAGCAGCTTAAAAATGAATTTATATCATCAGTTTCTCACGAATTAAGAACACCACTTACGGCTATAAAAGGTTGGGCAATTACTTTAAATGATGAGGCTACAGATAAAGAAACCTTGAAGGTTGGATTTGACATAATAGAAAAAGAAACAGATAGATTAACTACTATGGTTGAAGAACTATTAGATTTCTCAAGATTAATAAATGAAAATATATCATTAAGGAAATCATATGAAGATGTTGATAATTTAATTGTATATATAAAAAACTATATGTCTCCGAGAGCACAAAGAGAAGGTTTAGAATTTAAAGTAAATAAAATAAATAATTTAGGTACTGCGTATTTAGATGTAGATAGATTAAAGCAAGTTTTGATAAACCTATTAGATAACTCATTTAAGTTTACTAAGGCAAATGGGAATGTATCTTTAAATGTATTAAGGGAAGATAATTATATAAAGTTTATAATAGAAGATAATGGAGTAGGTATCTCAAAGCAAGATCTTCCAAAGGTTAAAGAAAAATTTTTTAAAGGAAAAAATTCTAAATCACAAAATGGAATTGGATTATCAATATGTGATGAGATAATAAAGTTACACAATGGGAAGTTTATAATTAATAGTACTATAGATAAAGGTACGAAAGTAGAAGTAATTATTCCAGTTGATATTAAGGAGTAATATAATATGAAAAAATTTATTTATTATGTAGGAGTAATGATATTATTATTTACACTTATAGGTTGTGAAAAAATAGATGGAAAAAATATTGGAACAACTAAGATACCTAGAAATAATTTATTAAGTGTAGAAGGTGTTTGGAGAGTTGACTTAGTAAATATAGTAGATGAAACTCTAAATACTACAGAGAATGATGATATGGTAGGAACCAATATCAAAATAGGTAATAAAAGTGTTGAAATGAGAGATAAGGTATATATTAAGCCAGAGTATAAGTTAAAAGTAGTTGATAAAGATTATATATTATCATATGAAGTTGGATTAACAGTTGAGCCTTTTATGAAAAACGAAGATAAGATAGATATAATTTCTATAGTAAGTAAAAACAACTTAGTAGGTGAATTTATACTTCAAGATAAAGATAAAGGATTTTTATTATATAAAGGTTTAGTTTTAGAGTTAAGTAGAATAAAAGATAATATTGAAGAAAAGGATTATAAAAAAAATGATGAGAATCATATAGAGAGTATAATAACAGCTGATTATAATAGTGATGTTGGAGTAATGATAGGGTTAAAGGTACCAAGAAAAGAAACTGAAGATGGAGAATATACCAAAGAAGAGTATAGAACTTTATGGATATCTTTTAAAGATGGAGAATTACAACCTATAATAGAGAAAAGAGATATAATTTTTCCGAGAATGAATGGAATATGGACGTTAAATAGTAACTCTATTAACTTTAATGGACATGAGGTAGAGTACTTTAATGTAAAACCAATAGAGGGAAAAGAATCAACTAGTGTTAGTTATGATAAGAATAATAACATTTATAAAAATATAAAATTCATAGGGAATGATTATATAGCTATAGAAAAATATGAAGGAAATAATTTTAAAAATAAATTTCCAAAGTATCAAATTGTACCTATAGATAACATTAATTCAGAAAATGGTATAATAATAGAGGAGATATACTCCAAAGATGCAGTAGAAAAATATAAAATGACTTATGAAAATGAAATAAATAACTTAAGTGAAGAAAGTAAGGCAAAATTAAATACAAATATAGATTATAGTAATTTTTCTATTTTAAGAAAAGATGGTAAGTGGAAGTTAGTAGGCAAGATATCTCCATTAAATGGAGAGGATAATGGTATTGATTATATGATAGGATTAAATCCAAATAAAAAGTTATTAAATTATGATTCATTAATTACACCATGGAAAACTTTAAAGGGTGAGTTACCATTTATAAGAGATGCTTATATAGCTCCAACAGGGAGAATTGCTATAATAATATTTGAGGATAATTTAGCAGTTTACGAAGTGGAAAATAGAAGATTAAAGGGATCACCTTTAATAAATATAAGTTTAAATCATGATGAACAGGTTATAATGGCAGAGTGGAGTAGAGATAGCTATGTAGATAGCTGGTCAAAGGCATTTAGTGATGGTGTAAACATAATGGAAAAGGAGGAGTAGTATGTTATCAAAAAGTGTAGCATCTAGGGTATTAGCTAGATGTTTAATAACAGGTGGAGATTTTGCAGAAATATTTGAAGAGGATACAATAGATACCTCTATAAGTATATTAAATGGAAAAGTTGAAAATTCAGTAGCAGGTAGAAGTTATGGAATAGGTATAAGAATATTTAAAGGATTTAGAAGTATATATGCATATACAAATAGTAATAATTTAACAGATTTATTAAACACTGCACAAAAGGCGGCATTAGCTTTAGGAGAATTAAAAGAGGATGGAAAGATTATTTTAACAGAGAAATTTAATAATAATATTCATCCTATAATATATTTACCATCATCAATTTCAATACAAAAGAAAATTGGTGTTATGAAAATTGCATACGGTGCAGCAAAAGATTATAATAGTGAAATTTCACAAGTATCTGTAGGATATGCTGATAAAGAGCAAAATATATTAATAGCAAATACAGAAGGTTTATATACAGAAGATAAAAGAGTAAGAACTAGGTTAGCTATAAGCTCAGTAGCATCTCTGAATGGTGAAAATCAAACAGGTTTTGAAGGTCCAGGAAGACATATGGGATTTGAAATGTTTAAGGAAATCGATCCTGAATATTATGGAAAAGAGGCTTCAAGAGTAGCTTACACTATGTTACATGCTAAAAATTGTCCAGCGGGGAAAATGCCAGTTGCAATAGATAATGGATTTGGTGGTGTTATATTCCATGAAGCCTGTGGACACTCATTAGAAGCAACTGCAGTAGCAAAAGGAAATTCAGTATTTACAGGTATGATAGGAAAGCAAATAGCATCCTCTAAAGTAACAGCTATAGATGATGGAACAATTCCAAATGCATGGGGATCATTAAATATTGATGATGAAGGTAATAAAACTAGAAAGAATATACTTATAGAAAATGGTATTTTAAAATCATATATGATAGATAAATTAAATGGAAGAAGAATGGGTATGGAAGCAACAGGAAGTTCAAGAAGACAAAGCTATAAATATGCTCCTACTTCAAGAATGACCAACACTTATATTGCTTCAGGAAGTGATACTCCAGAGGAAATTATAAAATCAATATCAAATGGATTATATGCAAAGAAAATGGGTGGTGGATCAGTAAATCCAGTAACTGGTGAATTTAATTTTGCTGTTTCAGAAGGATATATTATTAAAAATGGAATTATCCAAGAGCCTGTTCGAGGAGCTAGCTTAATTGGTAAAGGTAGTGAAGTTCTAATGGATATTGATATGGTAGGAAATAATTTAGCTCATGGTCAAGGAATGTGTGGATCTTCTTCAGGAAGTATTCCAACTAATGTAGGTCAACCGATGATTAGAGTTAAAGAAATTACAGTAGGTGGAAGATAAGGAGGGAGGATAGACTATGGACTTTGATATTTTTGTTAAAAAGCTTTTCAAAGAAGCAAAAGAATTGGGTTTTGAAGAATATGAAGTATACTATATAGATAGAGAAAATCTAGGGATAAATATTTATAAAGAAGAAGTAGAAAAATATAGTTTAAATAGTTCTTATGGCTTATCTTTTAGAGGTAAAATGAATGGTAAAATAGGATATTCATATACAGAAATACTAGATAATGAAGCTATAGAAATGCTTGTTCAAAAAGCTAAAGAAAGTGCATTAGCTATAGAAAGTGAAGATGTTCATTTTATTTATGAAGGAGACAAAGAATATATAGATGTAAAAACTTATCATAAAGAATTAGAAAATCTTCCAGCAGATAAATTAATAGAATTAGCTATACAAATGGAAAAAGAAGCTAAGAAATTAGATAGTAGGGTTCATAATTTTAGTGGATGTGGAATAGGTTATAATACTTCTTCTTATGGAATTATTAATTCAAAAGGATTAAATATAAAAAATAAAGCTAATATATTAACAGCATATGTAGCTCCTATTATTAAAGAAGGAGAAAATATGCATGATGGATTTGGATATGTAGTAGCTAATTCTTTAGAAGATGTAAATCCTAAAAAGATAGCTGAAGATGGTGTTAAAGAAGCAATTTCAAGAATTGGAGGTAAGTCAATACCTTCTTCCAAGTATAGATGTGTAATTAGCAATGAAGCTATGGTTTCTTTATTATCAACTTTTGCCTCTATATTTAGTGGGGATGCAGCACAAAAAGGTTTAAGTCTTTTAAAAGGTAAAGAGGGAGAAGTTATTGCAAGTTCAAAGGTGAACTTAGTAGATAATCCTCATTTAGAAAATGGGTTAGCATCAGTTTCTTTTGATGATGAAGGAGTAGCTACAGTTAAAACAGACATTATAAAAGAGGGAACATTAATTACTTTACTGCATAATTTAAAAACTGCTAATAAAGGGAATACTAAAACTACTGCTAATGGATTTAAAAGCTCATATACATCTCCAGTTGGAGTATCACCTACTAATTTTTATATAGAAAATGGAAGCAAGACTTTTAAGGAATTACTTGAAAATGTAGGAGAAGGCTTATTAATTACAGAGTTTGCAGGGTTACATTCAGGAGCGAGTTCTGTAACAGGAGATTTTTCATTAGCGGCTAAGGGGTTTTATATAGAATCAGGAAAGAAGACATTCCCTGTTGAGCAAATAACAGTAGCAGGAAATTTCTTTACATTATTAAAGGATATAGAAGAGATAGGAACAGATTTAAAGTTTCCAATGAGTAGTGTTGGAAGTCCATCTGTTATTATAAAAGAACTTGCTATTGCAGGTAAATAAAAAAGGCGCTTGGCGCCTTTTTTTATTCTTTATTAAAATAATTTGCTCTAATCATTTTATCAGAAAGCTCAACCATACTCTTATAGATTTCTCTTTGTTCTTCAGTTAAGCCATTTTCAAATATATCTAAGTTTGTTGTTACTGCAAATGATCTATTTGTA
Organism: Clostridium chauvoei; assembly: GCF_002327185.1. Taxonomy (NCBI): domain Bacteria; kingdom Bacillati; phylum Bacillota; class Clostridia; order Eubacteriales; family Clostridiaceae; genus Clostridium; species Clostridium chauvoei. Next base: position 133,842 of record NZ_CP018624.1, read on the forward strand.
TTTAGTAGATTTCTTCCTAAAGCTGTACCTTCATACTTTTCATTAGGTATTCCCATTAAGTATAAAAGTGTAGGCATAATATCTATTTGACCACCAATTATATCAGATTTTTTTGGATATTGAACATCTTTTGACCATATTATAAATGGTATAGTATGATGACCATTATCTAAATACCAGTCTTCTTTTTCGCTTAGAGCTTCGATACTATGATTATAGTATTTATGAACTCCTGTATGGTCACCTTCAATAACAACAACAGTATTATCTAATATGCCTTCTTCGTCTAGCTTTTTAAGGAACATTCCTATTTGCTTATCTGTATATTTAACACTTTCAAAATAACCACCAAGTTCACTATTACCTAATTCTTCATTAAGTCCAAGTGTTCTATATTTATCTGGTAAATCGAAAGGACCATGACTTGTTAATGTTACAGTGAATGCATAAAATGGATTTGGTGTTTGTTTTAGCATAGGAACAACTTGTCTAAAATAACTTTCATCACTTAGTCCCATACCGATTTGTTCATCTATATCAAAGGAATAATAATCAGTAAATTTCTTAAATCCTATACCAGTTAAGCCATTTGTATAGTTCCAGAAAGATCCTTTATCTGGATGAATAGCAGAAGTTTCATAACCTTGTTCTTCTAATAATAAAGGCAATGAATTATATGTTGTATTAGGATATCTAAAGAAAGTACTACCCCTTCTAAGTGGGAACATTGAAGTATTTATCATTAAATCACAATCAGAGCTTGTACCTTCATTAACCTGTTCATATATATTAGGGAAATAAATACCTGTATTTACTAAGTTGTTTAAAACAGGAGTTATTTCTTGATCATTAATCTTTTTATCTATTACAAAGCTTTCTAAAGATTCTACCTGTATAACAATTAGGTTTTTACCTTTAAAAAGTCCTGCGTATTCATTGTTTGGTAAATTTTCTTTCTTAATTTCAAAGAATTTATTAACTTGTGCTTGTTCCTCATCAGTTAGTTCATAAGGTTTTGAATCTTTATATACATTGTATACATCAAAAATATGATAACCAACAGGAGATAAATATCTAGCTGTATTAGTTGGATCATAGTTATCAAAAATTGATGCATTTTTGACCTCTTTATTTCCTAATACAAATAGATTGAAAGGAACATATGCTATATATAATATACTTATAATTAATGAAATTATAAATGTTAAAGGAGCTCTTCTTTTTATTTGGAAATGTGATTTTCTTGTAATAAAAATGAATATACCCATTATTATAAAATCAATAAACAATAAGTAGTCCTTATTACTAAACATAGACATTATAGTTGAACCCATATTATCCATATTAGATGTTTGCATTAAAAGTAAAGCTGAAGGCATTGTTAAAAAGCCTCTAAAATAACCTAAATCTACTAAAATTAAAATAGTTATAATTAGGTCAACTACAAATAAGTAAATAACTCTACCTCTACCTTTAAAAAGTAAAGCAAAGCTTAAAAATAATAATGCAAAGGCATAATAATAAAGTAAGTAGCTTTTAGAAACTACATGTCCCATATGCATATCAAGTTCATATGGATTTTGATTAATTACAAATCCTTGAAATATAATTCCTTTAATAACGATTGAAACTAATGGAATCATAAAAAGAATAAATCTTACAATTCCATGAATACCTATTTTATTTTTAAAATAATCTTTTGTTTTATCCCATAGATTGTCCACAATATCACCTCTTTTGTAATTTTAAGTTCTATTATAAATTTTACAGCACTTAAATTATAGTATATAGGCTTTTATAAATCAAATATAGAAGACCCCAATTTTATAGGGAATATAAAATTAAATTTGAATATTATATAGATTTTTACAATTTTAGAGAGTAAGATAAATGTAATATGGTATAATATTGATGTATTTTTATAAAGCAATATGGAGGTATAATATGCTTCAATATGATTTAGTTATAATTGGTGGGGGAGCCTCTGGTCTTTCAGCAGGAGTTTCATCATTAAAACAAGGAATCAAAAATGTATTAATCTTAGAACGAAATAGTGACTTAGGCGGTAATTTAAATTTATTTATACATAAGGGGTTTGGGAAGTATTATTTAAATAAAGAAGTAACAGGCCCAGAACTTTCAACAATATTAATAAATGATTACAAAAGCTTAGGTGGAGCTTATAAAACGGATGCACAAGTTTTAAAAGTAACGGAAAATAAAATTATAACTTTTGTAAGTCCTAAAGATGGAGTAGTAGATATAGAAGCAAAGAGTATAATACTAGCTTCAGGATGTAGAGAAAAATATACTGGTAATGTAATAGTACCTATTCATAAATATACAGGGATTTTTACAATAGCATCAGCGCATAAGCTTATTAATTTTCAAGGATACTTACCAGGAAAGGAAGTTGTAATTTGGGGCAGAAATGAATGGTCTTTATTATTAGCCAGAAGATTAATAATAGAAGGTGCTAAGGTAAAAGTTTTAATAGATGATTCTGAAAATGAATTAATAACAGAACATGAAGAAAAAATAATTTCTGGTTTTGATATTAATATAATACAAAATTCTAGAATTATAGAAGTATCAGGTAATGAAAGAATTCAAAATGTAGTAATTGAAAATATAGATAATGGTTTATTATCTAATATTGAATGTGATTCGTTAGTTTTAACAGTTGGGTATTACCCTGAATTAGACTTTATATCAAAATCAACAAATATAGATTTGGATGAGGACTATATTCCAGAAGTATTGGATTATGAAACATCTATTAAAGGGATATATGCTTGTGGAACTATATTACATGGTGAAGATGGAATTATATATAGTGGAGAAGAAGGATATAAAGTAGGGAAGATAGTAGCAGATAATTTAAAGTAAATATGTAAAAAAAGAACTTTAGGTTTAGTATTATACTACCTAAAGTTTTATTATTTTAAGAGCTTCTTCAAAAAGTAAGTTTTGTCCATGAGAATTTAAATGTATTCCGTCAGAAAAAATATTTTTATTTAAATTATCAATTGTTAATTTATAAAAATCTATAAAAGATAAATTATATTTTTTACATAAATCCATTAATTTATTTTTTAGAATAGGTAAGGAGTGTTCACAATAATTATAGGTATTACTTGGAGCAAATAACTCATTAGCATCACATCCTATTATTGTTGGTGGAATTCCTAAAATAACTTTAGAATTAGATTCTAATCCTTCTTTAATCATTAATTCTATATTGCTAATTATAAAATCTACAGGTCTATTAGAAAGAAGATCATTTGTCCCCCCCATTAAAAAGATAAGTTTAGGTTTATTAGAGATTACATCTTCTGAAAATCTAACCAACATATCTGTAGTTGTATTACCATTAATCCCTTTATTAATAATATTAAAATCTAAAGCATCATTAAGTTTAGTTACCCAATTTTTATTTTTAGGAACTCCATAGCCAAAGATTAAGCTATCACCTATAAAAACAAAATTTTTATTATCCATAAAAAACATCCTTTCAAAAAATAATTAAAATAATTTATTAAAGCATTTTCTACAAATTAAAGTTTTTCCACCATTAGCTTTTACTGGATTATCTTCTTTTATTTCTTTTTTACAAATATCGCAACAATATTTATTACTATTTGAGGAAACTTTATTATTAGAAGTCTCTTTAGGAATAGGTATTGCCTTTTTTATTGGGGAATATAATATTTTTTCATCAGAAATATTTTTTTTTGTAATTTTATAAGAAACTTCATATTCACTTTCGCCAAAAAACTCTAACTCAAATCTAGGATTTTCTTTATCATAAAATTCTTCTGTTATAATTCTTCTAATTTGAGCATCATTTACTATTAAACCGCTTTTTTCTATTCCATCAAAAATACTTTTAGTTATATTAGCGGTATCTGGATGTCTTTTTTCACTTTTGTAATAGACTTTGAGAATTGCAATAAGTGATTCCTCTAATATTACACCAGGATTTTGAATATTTGCATAGTATGCTATTTCCTCTTCATATAAAGCATATCTATCGTGTGACTTACCAGTATTATATGGCAATATAGCTCTTCCACTTTTATTATGCAACTTAAAATTTGATTTTGAGATGGGTGATCCAGGTACTATTATTTTTGCATATGAACTCATTATGTAAACTCCCTTAAAATTTTATTAAAATATCCTTAAAAATCCATAAATACTAACAAAAAATAATGAATAAATTTCTTATTAGGTATATAATAATCATTAGTATTTTTCTCATTTAAATATACATTAGTAATTTTACTTTAACAAGCTATAAAAATTGATAATAAGCCTTTAATGGAGTATAATACTTGTGTTAAATAAAGGATTTAAGTAAAAGTTGAGGTATAGATATATGGAAAAAAAATTAATATTGTCAATAGAATCAAGTTGTGATGAAACATCAGCAGCAGTAATAAAAAATGGAAGAGAAATTTTATCAAATATTATTGCTACTCAAATAGATACACATATGAAATATGGTGGAGTTGTCCCAGAAGTAGCTTCTAGAATGCATATAGAGGTAATAAATGGAGTTGTAATGGAAGCATTAGAGAAGGCTAGCGTTACATTAGATGACATAGATGCAATTGGAGTAACTTATGGTCCAGGGCTAGTAGGAGCTTTGTTGGTAGGTCTTCAATATGCTAAAGGATTAGCCTTTGCAACAAAAAAACCTTTAGTTGGTGTAAATCATATAGAAGGTCATATTAGTGCAAATTACATAGAACATAAAGATTTAAAGCCTCCGTTTGTTTCTTTAGTAGTATCAGGAGGGCATACTTTTATAGTTCATGTTAAAGATTATGGTGAATATGAAGTTATAGGTCAAACAAGAGATGATGCAGCAGGAGAAGCATATGATAAAGTAGCAAGAGCTTTAGGACTTGGATATCCTGGTGGACCTAAGATAGATAAGTTAGCTAAAGAAGGTAACGAAAATGCTATAGAGTTTCCAAAAGCTAATTTTCATGAAGAAACATTAGATTTTTCATTTAGTGGAGTTAAATCAGCTGTATTAAATTATCTTAATAAATGTAAGATGCAAAATATTGAGGTTAATAAAGCCGATGTAGCGGCATCTTTCCAAAAAGCTGTAATAGAAGTTTTAAAAGAGAATGTAATTAAAACTTGTAAAAAGAAAGATGTTAAGAAAATAGCAATTGCAGGTGGGGTAGCATCAAATTCAGCTTTAAGAAAAACCTTAATAGATGCGGCAGAAAAGATAGGAATAGAAGTATTATTTCCATCACCAGTATTGTGTACAGATAATGCAGCTATGATAGGAAGTGCAGCATATTTTAACTTTATTAGTGGAAAGATTAGTCCTTTAAACTTAAATGCAAAACCAAATTTAAAGTTATAGTAATATAATAGGGGGAGAGGAATAAGGATGAAGTTATTGCCACATTCTAACGGGGTGTATAAAGTCAATATGAGAACGCCAATGAAACCGAAAGATATAATAAAAAGAGTATTAATTATATTAGGTATAATTTTACTTTTTGGCTTTATATTTCAAAAGGTTAGTAATTTTATCGCTAAAGAAACCCTAAAAGATAGGGTTGATTATACTAGAGTAGACGATAAAAGATTAGACTATATAGTTAAAGGGGACGGAAAATATACAGTTATTTTTGATGGGAGTATTGGTGGAAATTTAAATCAATGGAATGCAGTTTGTGATAAATTATTATCAGAATACGACGATATAACTGTATTTGTATACAATAGAAGAGGATATGGATTTAGTGACGGGGGAGCAACTAGAACTCCTTTAGATCAAGCAAATGATTTAAAAATATTATTAAGAAAAGCAGCAGCACCATCACCTTATATTTTAGTTGGGGAAGAATATGGTAGCTTAATTTTAACTAATTTTGCAAAAGAATATAAAGATACAGTAGCAGGAGTGGTTTTAGTAAATCCACTTATAGAGGAACAAATAAAAAATAAAAACTTCTCAAAAGGAATTAGGTTTGAAAAGTTTAGAAGGAAGATTGAAGACTTTGGTTCACATATAGGACTTACAACTTTATTAGATAAGTTGAATTTAGATGCTAAAATAAAAGGCTTTGAAGATAAAATAGAGGGAGACGAACTAGAAGAATTTAAAGTACATAGAACTAAAAGTGATTATACAAGTGCTGTATATAATGAGTTGGGAAATATTACTAAGGGGTTAAGTAATAGCCAAGAAGAAGGATTATTTTCAGGTATTCCATATTATCTTATTGCAAAAGAAGGACAGGAATCGTTGCAAAATTTAGGAGATTCAGCATTAACAAAAGTATATAAAACTAATTGTGAAACAAATTTTATATCATTAGAAGATCCAGACTCAGTAATAATAGGAATAAGACAAGTTATTAAGCAAGTTAATGATATAGAAAGAAAGAATAAAAAGAATAATTAAGAGGATTTTACAAAAGATGTCTATGATATTAAAATTATAATAGATGTCTTTTTAATTTTTATTAAAGATAAAATAAGAAGAGAATAATGTCATATAATTGACACAAAAACAGGGTATATTATATTCATAGAGTTAATGATTAAGGAGGCATAACATATGAGTGATGATAATAAAATATATGATGTTGATAATTATGAAGATTTAAGTAAGGTAGAGGAAAAAGAGGATACTTATATAGAAAAAGAAAATAACATTAATGATTTTGATTCGGAAGAAAAAGAAAGAGAAGAACAAGAGAGTATTAATGATGTTAATTTAGAAGATAATAATAATAGAAAGAAGAAAAAGAATGGGTTAAAGAACATAGCTCTTATATTAGTAGTAGGACTTTTAGGTGGTATAGTTGGAGGGGGAGCTACTTATTATGCTGTTAAAAATATAAATGGTAATACTGGAAATGTAACATCAACTCCAAATCCACCAACATTTAATACAGATGGAGAAAGTGTATTAACTAAAACACAAGCTTTTGAAAAAGTTGCACCAGCAGTTGTTATAGTATCTACTAAGGGAACAACTAATTATGGAGGATTTATACCACAAAAAGTAGAGGGGATAGGGTCAGGATTTATAATAAATGAAGAAGGTTATATTTTAACTAATTATCATGTTATAGAAGGAGCTCAAGAAGTTACAGTTACTTTAAGTGATAAAAGGGAAGTTAAAGCAAAAGTAGTTAATTACGATAAAAATCAAGATGTAGCAATGATTAAAATTGTTGATAATATAAAGGTTCCAGCAGTAGTTCAACTTGGAGATTCAGATGCATTAAAACCTGGAGAAGAAGTTCTTGCAATAGGAACACCACTTTCAAAAGAATTTTCTCAAACAGTAACAGGCGGTCTTGTTAGTGCTATTAACAGAAATGTTGAAACTAAAAATGGTGTTAAGTTAAACTTAATACAAACAGATACAGCTATAAACCCTGGTAATAGTGGAGGACCTTTAATAAATACAAAGGGTGAAGTTATAGGAATAAACACAATGAAGATTAGTGGTGAAGCAGAAGGTATAGGATTCTCTATTCCAATTAATGAAGTAAAAGATAGAATAGACTCTTTATCAAAACCTATCTTAAATTTAGGAGTATCAATTAGAGAAGTAAATTCAGATTTATCAAAACAATATGATATGCCAGAAGGATTATATGTAGTTGAAGTAATGCAATTCTCACCAGCAGAAAAAGCAGGAATAAAAGGTGGGGATGTAATTACAAAATTTGATGGTCAAAGAATTAAAAACTTTGATGAGTTAAAAAAGATTAGAGATTCTAAAAGTGAAGGAGATATAGTAAAAGTAGAAGTTGTTAGAAATAAAGAAAGTATAAATGTGGATTTACAGTTAACTGCACAACAATAAGGATTAATAGGGATAAGAAGTTAATTTTTAACGTCTTATCCTTTAACTATTTTTTTTGTAATAATAATAGTGTTGATTTTAAAATAATTTGTGATAAAGTAGTGTATATTGATATTTAAAATAATTTAGTGAATATATAGTTTGTAAAAAACACAAAGTATAATATTAAGATTAAATTTAAGGAGGATTACTAAATATGAAAAGAATAATGCTAGTATGCTCAGAAGGTATGTCAACTTGTTTTCTAGTATCAAAGATGAAAACAGAGGCAGATAAACAAGGTTTTGAATGTACAATAGATTCTTGCTGTGAATCGGATTTAGATTTATATAAAGATAAAGTAGATATTTTACTTTTAGCACCTCAAGTTAAATTCTTAAAAAATGCAATTAGTGAAAAGTTTAATAATATTCCAGTTGAAGTTATAAGTTCTATAGATTACGGAACAATGAATGGTGTCAAAGTATTTAATCAAATATTAAATTTATTAAAGTAAATAGACAAAAAAGTAAATTACATTTAAATTAAGCTCGTAATTCACCTTTTTACTCCTAAGGCATATTCTATATTATAAACAAATTTTAGAGATAAACTTAGGAGGCAAAGTTATGAGCGGAAGAATAGCATCATGTCCTTTAACAACAGGTGTTAATGAACAAATAGAGGCAATAGTTAGATTACCAGAAGAAAAGAGATCAGTTATATTTGGAACTGTATTAGATCCTAATGGAAACCCAGTACCAGATGCAGTAGTAAAACTATTAAAAGTAGTAGATGGATGCAAATATCCTTATCCATTAACCCATACATTCACTGATTGTTATGGTCAATTCTTATTAGGACCTTTATGTCCAAACACTAAATATATGCTAAAGATTTATAAAGATAATATAAATATAAAATTTACAACATTACAACCAAACCCATATAATGGTCAATGTTTAGGAAAGAATGTATGTGAATCTAATCCAGAACCAGAAAATCCACCATGTGGATGTGGCTGTGGCTGCGGTTGCGGTTGTTAAGATAACTGAAAAAAGTTAAATAACAAAAAAGCTTTTTACTTTTGTAAAAGGCTTTTTTGTTATTTAAAAATCTGTTAAAATCTTATTAATTGTGATAAGGAGGAAAAATTAAATTATGGAAAAAATAGTATTATATATAGTTTCTATATTTTTTATTATTGGAGTACTAGATTACATATTAGGGGATAGGTTTAAATTAGGAAGATATTTTGAAGAAGGAATTAATAATATGGGTCCATTAGCATTATCAATGGTAGGAATATTATCTGTTACTCCGATAATTTCAGAATTAATTCTTAAATATATAGTTCCTATAACTAATAAAATTGCTATTGATTCATCTATAGTGGCATCTAGTTTTATAGCTATAGATATGGGAGCTTTTAAAATAGCTGAGAATATAAGCTCTACGCAGGAGATGATTTATTTTTCAGGAGTACTAATAGCATCTATACTTGGATGTACCATTAGTTTTACCCTTCCTTTAGCATTAGGTATGATAAAAGAAAAGCGTTTACCTATATTATGTAAAGGGATTCTATGTGGAATAGTAACTATACCAGTAGGATTATTTATAGGTGGATTAATGCTAAGAATTGATTTTAAGATTTTATTGATAAATTTAATGCCTATAATATTATTATCTATCTTAGTATCTGTAGGTTTATATATTGCATTAGATAAAGTAATACGAATATTTACATATATAGGTAAGGTGATTATAACTATTGGCTTTATAGGACTTGGACTTCAGGGGTTTACTTCTATATCAGGAATCGTAGTAATAAAAAATTTATTACCTATAGGAGAAGCTTTAACTACTGTAGGAAAGATTGCAATTTTTTTAGGTGGAGCATATGTTATGCTAGAAATAGTAAAAAGATTACTAGGAAAGCAATTAGAACTAGTAAAAGAAAAAATAGGAATAAATTCATCTTCAATAGCAGCTTTGATAGGAAGTTTAGCTTCAGCTATAATAGTATTTTCAACTTTTGAAGACTTAGATGATAGAGGAAAAGTTATCTGTTCTGCATTTTCAGTAGCAGGAGCTTATGTATTAGGAGGACAGCTAGGCTATGTTGCAACAGAGGCTAAAGAAATTGTTTTGATTTATATTGCAACTAAGTTAATTTGCGGAGTATTAGCAATTATGTTAGCATTTTTAATAACTAAGAAAAATAGTATAGTGATTAAAGAAAGTTAGGAGAAAAGATGGATAAAAATAAAAAATATTTATTAGCATTAGCATTTATAATACCGTTACTTTTAATAATATATATATTTCAAATTAATTCTCATGAATCTGTAAAAGGAAATATAACAGTATGGGCAGATGAAAATACTTATGATTATTTATCTAAAATTGCAAAAGAATTTGAAGAAAGTAATAAAAGAGCTAATATTAAAGTAGTTAACATATCTAAAGAGGAGTATCTAGATAAGATAAAAGATACAGAAGAAGAAAAATTACCTAATATAGTTCATTTGGATTTTATTGGGATAAATGATTTTAAGGATAAAATAAAGATTGTTAATGAAACTAATGAAATAATTGAAACCTATAATAAAAATTTTAATAAGAATAGACTGAAACAGGTAGAATGTGATGGTCAGTATATGGGGGTTCCTTTAACTTCAAAGCCTATGGCATTATTTATTAGGGAAGATATTTTAAATAAATATGGATACAAAGTAGAAGATATAAATACATGGAATGATATGTTTAAAATAGGTGTTGAAATATTTAATAAAACAAATGGTGAAATTAGATTGTTTTCCAAAAAGGATATTGATAATTTAAAGCTTCTAATATCAGCGGAAATAATGCAAGAAAGTAATAATGAAAAAGAACTAAAAGCGAATATAGAGAAAAATATAAAATCTATTTTTAGTAGTGAGCTTATAAGTTATTATGGAGACTCTAATTATGTAGCAAGGATATCTTCTTTAGAAATTATTAAAGAACTAAATGAAGAATTAATACCAGGAAAATGGATATGTAAATTACCTCCAAGTATTAATTTAGGGGCTAATAAATTTTATGATTTAGGTGGAGAAAATTTAGTAATATTAAATTGTAATAATGATAACATAAAGTTAATAAGAAGCTTTATAAGTTATGCAGCAACAGATATAGAGTTATTACAGACTCAATTAATAGAAGGAAATATGTTTCCAAGTTCTTTATATACTTATAAAGATAAAAGTTTAGAGAGTAAAGTTAAAAATACTAATATACAAGGAAGTAGCCCTTTCGTAATATTTTGTAATATATCAGAAAGAGCTCCTATTTTAAAAGATTATAAATTAATTCAAGATATTAATAGCAAAATTATTGAAGAGAATTAAATATAGATTCATATGCTTTTAAAGTATTATTTGCTGTATGCCTCCATGAAAATTGGAGGCTTCTTTTATAACCTTTTAAGGCTAATGAGTTTTTTAAATCATCATTATTTAGTATATCAATTAAAGATTTTGCAAGTTCATCTTTATCAAAGGGATTTATAAGACTTGCTGTATCGCCTGTTACTTCAGGAATAGAAGTTAAATTAGATGTAATAACGGCAGTTTGACAGCTCATAGCTTCAAGCGGTGGTAAGCCAAATCCTTCATATAAAGATGGATAAGCAAAAACTTCAGCTCCATTATACAAAATTGGTAATACATTAGAATCTATAAATCCAGTAAAGGCTACAGAATCTTCAATATTTAAATCCTTAACTAGCTTTACTAATTTTTGACCTTCATCCTTAACAGCTCCACCAAGAAGTAAGGTATGAGGTATTTTTAAATCCTTTTTTATATTATTAAAAGCTAAAATAAGTTCTCTAACATTTTTTCGCGTACTAAATCCTCCTATGTATAGTATATAGGGGTTATTAATTTTAAAGTTCTCTTTTACATAGTTTTTGCAGTATTGTTTATCTAGAGGTTTAAAAGAGGAATTTGCAGCTAATGGAGTAACAAAAATTTTATCTTCAGGAAATCCATTAAAGAATCTTAAAATATCTCTTTTAGAATATTCAGAAACAGTAATGATACCTTTAGTTTGATTTATTATTTTAGGCATATCTCTAAGAAATCTTTCTAAGTAACCCTTACCAACAGTTTCAGGCATAAGATATGGAATTAAATCATGTATTGTGACTACACAATTAGTTTTATAATCATCAGTTAAACCTATTCCGTTTTGAGGTATATGATGTAGATCAATTTCATTATCTTTAATATAGTTAGGAAAGTAAAAATTTTCATAAAATCTACCATGTTTTCTAGAGGAAAAAACGATTTTACTATTATTATTTTTATAATTGTTATAATCTTCTCCAGTCCAAAATAGAGTATAATCATTATCTTTGTCTATATTAAGTAGTTCGGTAACTACATTTTCAGTATATGTTCCAATTCCCGTGCCTTTATACATGTTAATTCCTCTAGCATCTATTGAAATTTTCATAAAGTATCCTCCTTTTATCCTTATATTATTATAGATATTAAGTTTTTTAGTTTATATAACAGTATATTATTAATAATTTTATTAGGTGATAATAAACACAATAAAATATAAATTTCATATAATGAATTGAACCAAATCTTAAGGAGTAGTTTATGAATTTTTTAGATGTAAAAAATGTAATAGAAGATAATTACTCGTTAAATGTTATAGATATAGAAAAGGTTAAAAATACCTATAAGGTTAAGGCGGAAGAGGGAATTTATGGTGTTAAAGTAGTTAAATATGAATACCCTCATTTTTATTTCATCTTTTCTGCTATAAAGCATTTACAAAATAGAAATTTTAATAAAATACCAGAAATAATAAAAACAAATGATAGGTTAGATTTTATAAAGCTTGGAAATAACTATGCTTATTTAAATGAGTGGATACCATCAAGATCAACTAAATATGATGATTTATTTGAACTTAGTAAAGTAGCTGAAAAATTAGGAGAGCTTCATAAATGTAGTGAAGGGTTTTCTTTGGATATAAGTATGAAGCCAAGAATAGGTTGGTATTCATGGATACATGTTTTTGAAACTAGATGTGAGGAGATTTTAGATTTTAAAAAAAGAATAAGTCAAAAGGCATATAAATCAGAATTTGATAGCTTATATCTAGAAGCTGTTAATAGTGAAATAGAGAGAGGAAGAAGTGCTATTTTATCTTTAAAAGAAAATAAATATATAGAAATGATGGATAAAGAAGTATGTAAAAGAGGTTTTTGCCACCATGACTTTGCTAATCATAATGTTCTTTTAGATGAAGAAAGTAATATAAACATAATAGATTTTGACTATTGTATTTTAGATTCTCATTTACATGATTTATCTTCATTACTTATAAGAGCTATGAAAGGTGGAAAATGGAGTATTGAAAAAGCAAATTTAATATTAGAAAGCTATAGCAAAACTCATGATTTATATGAAGATGAATTAAAACTAATGAAAGGATTTATAGAATTTCCACAAGGATTTTGGCAAATAGGATTACAATATTATTGGGAGCAACAACCTTGGGGAGAAGAATTTATGGTAAATAAAATAAATAAATATTTAAGTGATAGAGAAAATAGAGAGAAATTTATAGAAGAATTTTTTTGATTGATATGGGGTGGTTAGCATAGAAAGTAGAGATATAAATACCTATTTAAAAAATAGAAATATAAAGGTGATAAATAAAAAAATTAAGAATAAAGAAAATATCAATGAAGAGGAAATAGCTAATCAAATTAATTTAATAGTACAGTTTCATAAGTTTATAGGAGAATATAGAGAAAATATAATGCCTAGAATAGGAAGCACAATAGGAAAGGATGTAGAAGATTACAAAGTTCAATTAAAAAAACTTACTTTAGATTTTAAAGAAAGGAAAGAAAAAAAAGATAAAAATGAAATAGACCTATATATAATTTCAAATGGTGAAAATTTATTAAATAAGGGTAATATTGCTATAAATCATATTATTGATAATAACTATAAGGACTTAATAAAAAGAAGTATGATAAATTATGAGGTGTGCTTAGGAAGAGTTGATGAAAGTAATTTAAAAGATTCTAAGTTAGAAAATTTTATAGAAATAAGTACGGTAAAATACCTATCTTATAATCTAATTGAACATGACCTATATAACTATATAAAAAAATTAAAGAAAAAGTTTATTCCTATAGAGGTTAATAAAATCATAGATTACTATGTAGATAAGTTAGGACTTTCAATATATAGTAAAGAATATTTAAGAGGTTTAATATATTATCCAAATGAAAGTTTAAAAGTATGGGAGAAATATATTTTAAATAAAAAAAACTTATCAAATGAAGAGTATTTAGAAGAGTTTAAAAAAGCTCAAATAATAGATGGAATATATAGTGATGGAGTGATTGGGGGAGATTTTTTTGATAAATAAAACAAGGTATATAGACAAGAGTATTTTATGTAAATATGACTTAAGTCAAGAGCTTTTCTCAGATTTGGGAATAGAGGTTGAAGATGTAATACCTTTAAGAAAAGTATTTATATTAACAACTCCTGTAGGAAAAAAAATTCTTAAAATTGTAGATTCAAGCGAAAGAAGATTAGAGTTTATAGACGAGTCTTTAAATTATGTTTCTAATAAGTACAAAAATATATTAAGTTATTGGAAAAATAAAGACGGGAAAATTTATAAGAAGTGGAATGGAAATACCTATGTTATATTAGATATGATTGAAGGAAGAGAAGCTACATTCTCAAATCCTATAGAAATTTCCATTTGTGCAAAAGCTATAGCAGGTATGCATAATGCATCTAAAGGAATATTTAAAGAATTAGATAATTCTTTAATACAAGGAAATGTAGGATGTTATTTACCAAAATATTTTGAAGAAAATTTAAATGATATGTTAGAACTAAAGAATTACGTTAGTAGATTCAAGTATAGAAATAAATTTGATGAGTTATTTTTAGAAAATGTAGATTACAATATTAATTATATAAAGAAAGCTAAGGAGCTACTTGCTTTATCTAATTATAATAGTCTTTTAGAAGATGATGATAAAAGAGTATTATGTCATAATGATTTAGCACACCATAATTTTATAATAGATGGTGAAGATGTAAAGATAATAGATTTTGATTATTGTAATATAGATACAAGAGTAGTTGATTTAGTTAATTATACGTCTAAGGTAATTAAGAATTTAGCTTATGATAGTGAAAAAGCTAAATTAATAATAGAAAGCTATAATAAGGTTAATACATTGACTAAAGATGAAGTTAAGGTATTTTATGCTTTAATAACATTTCCAAGAGATTTTGTTACTTCCGTTAAGGATTATTATTATAGTCAAAAGACTTGGGAAGAAGAAGTGTTTTTAAATAGATTTAGAAATAAATTATCAAATGAAGTATATAGAAGAGAGTTTTTAGATAAATTTATAGAAAATTTTAAGGATTATTTATACTAATAAAAAAGGTTGTATCAAAAAATATTTTTGATACAACCTTTTTATTAGTATTATGATAATTTAATTATAGATTTATATGCATCTATAGTATCTATAGCTGTGTTTTCCCAAGAATAATTAGAACTCTTTAATAATCCTTTTTTTATTAAATTATCTTTCAAAATAGGATCATTTAAAATATTTTCTATAGAATAGCTTATAGCATCTATATTAGAAGGATCAACTAAAATAGCAGAATCACCACATATCTCAGGCAAGGAAGTGACATTAGAGGCTATTACAGGGGTGCCACAAGCCATTGCTTCTAATGGAGGTAATCCAAAGCCTTCATAAAAAGAAGGGTAAATTAGAAGCTTGGAAGCATTATAAAATATGGGCAAATCATTTAAAGGAATAAAGCCTGTAAATATTACTGAATCACTTAAACCTAATTCATCTGCACGGTTTTTATATCTTTCATAGGAAATGCCTTTTTTACCTGTAATAACTAATTTAAGGTTTCTTTTTAAATTAGACTTTAAAAGTGAAAAAGCTTCTATAATACCGATTATATTTTTTCTTGGACTAAAGCCCCCAACATAAAGAATAAAATCTTTATCTATACCATATTTATTTAAAATTATTTTTCTACAAGTATTTTTATTTAGAGGTTTATATATATCTTCTGCTGCTAAATGGGTAACAAATATTTTTTCTTTTGGGAAATTAAATTCTTTTGCAATATCCTGTTTAGAGAATTCAGAAACAGTTAATATTCCTTGAGAATTATTAATAATATTAGGTAACTCATTATTAAAAATATTGAGATATCTATCACTAACAGTTTCAGGCATTCTAAGAGGAATTATATCATGTAATGTTATTGCTTTTAGACAAGATATGTTATTAGAAAGTCCTACTCCATTTTGTGGAACATGATAAAGTTCCATATTACTATCTTTTAATAGATTAGGAACTTTTACTTCTTCCCAAAAGTTATCCTTTGATGTAGATTTTAAGGATTCTATCTTAAAATTATTACCTAGATCCAGAGAGGAGCCTTCAGGTAAAAAAATAGAGTAGTTATTTTTTTTATCAAATTTATTTAAATTATTTATAAGTTGATACGTATAAGTGCCTATACCAGTTCCTCTATACCATTTAGCAGCTCTACCATCTATACCTATTTTCATAATTTAATCCTTTCAAAGTAATATTAGTTTATTATATTGTTAATAGTTAAAAAATGTTAATAAAAGTATGGATATACACATATAAATATAAAGGGGGTGAGCACTATGATGAGAGAATTCGAAATAGAAAGACAGTTTGATATTAAAATCGAAGTAATTAAGGCTAATAAAGGGGTTTACTATCTGAAAACTAATAAGGGAGAAAGATGTTTAAAGAAAATAAATTATGGTCCACAAAAATTATTATTTGTTTGTGGGGCAAAACAACACTTAATAGATAATGGATTTAAAAATGTGGACAAATATTTTTTAAACATAGACGGGGAACCGTATGCTCTAGTAAATGAGGATCTTTATACATTATCAGAATGGCTAGAGGGAAGAGAGTGTGACTTTCACAACATAGAAGAGGTTAAATTAGCAGCAAGAACATTAGCTACAATGCATGAAGCCTCTAAGGGATATGATCCTCCAGAAAATTCAAAACTTAAGAGTGACTTAGGTAGATGGCCTCACCTTATGACTAAAAGAATCAAGTCTCTAGATAAAATGAGAGACATGGTAAGAAAAAAGAATGGTAAAAACGACTTCGATTTATTATATCTAAAATCAATGGAATTTTATAAAGATATGGGAAGGAAAGCTTTAAAAACATTAGAAGAGTCTGATTATATGAAATTATGTGAGATTGCCGAGGAAGAGAAGAGCTTTTGTCATCATGATTTTACCTATCACAATATAATTTTAGATAATGAAGATCAAGCACACGTTATTGATTTTGATTACTGTAAAAGAGAAATAAGAACTTTTGATGTTTCAAACTTTATGATTAAGGTTTTAAAAAGAGTAGACTGGGATATAGAATTTGCAAAGGCGATAATAGACTCTTACAATGAAGTATATCCATTAAGAGAGGAAGAGTATAAAGTATTATATGCATTTTTACAATTCCCACAAAGATATTGGAGACTTGCAAATAGATATTATTACAATGAAGTAAATTGGGGACAAAATACTTTTAGTAATAAAATAGAAGCTATAATAAATGAACAAGATAAATTATTAAAGTTTTTAGAAGAATTTAAAAATGCATATACAATATCATAAAAAAGTGCGTAAAAGCACTTTTTTTTATTCACAAAAATATAAAATTATACATATTATGGAGAATAAACAATTTTAAAAGAGGAAGTTTTATGGTTGTAGGTGATTTAGTTGTAAGAAAATCTTATGACAAGGATATTACTTTCAAAATAATTGATATTAAAGAAGATGAAGAAGGCAATCCTATATATATTCTTAAAGGGATAAGCATAAGAATAATTGCAGATTCAACTAAAGATGATTTACAAAAAGTTGATGATGATTTTGTAGGAGAAAAAGAAAAAATACTTAACACTAGAGTAACTGAGGCAATAGATAAGGCAATTTCATTAAGGGGGGATACCAGGGCTATTAGAGCAATCAATAGCCGAGGAACCAAAAACTTAAAAGAAACACCCAATAAAGAATTAGTATTTGGAAGACCAGGAAAGATACTTCATATAGATGGCGATAAAGAGTATTTAGAAACTTGTTTAAAGGTATATAAACAATTATCTTTAGAAGCAGTTGGAATTTCTATACCTGAGAGAGAACAACCTAAAAAGGTAGTGGACTTAGTAAAAGAAATAAAGCCTGATATAGTTGTATTAACAGGACATGATGGAGTTCTTAGAGTTACAGATGATTATTTGAACCTAGATAACTATAGGAATTCAAAGTATTACATTGAAGCAGTTAGAGCTCTTAGAAATTATAATTCAAGTTATGATGAATTAGTTATTTTTGCAGGAGCTTGCCAAAGCTGTTATGAATGTATGTTAGATGCAGGAGCAAATTTTGCAAGTTCACCTAATAGAGTATTAATACATTGTTTAGATCCAGTTTTTGTATGTGAGAGAATTGCATATACAAGAATAGATAAGGTTGTATCCATTACTGATGTTATAGATAATACTATAACAGGTATAAAAGGTATTGGAGGACTTCAAACAAGAGGAAAATATAGAGAAGGTTATCCTAAATCAGCATATATTTAAAAAGATCCCTAAAATGGGATTTTTTTATTGAATATAAAAATAAATAAAATAAGTAGTATAAAAGTCTTAGATATAGAGATAATAATAAATGTATGTGTTATTTATAAATAAGTTTAAAGTTTACATTGACAAATGCATTGAAAAAATGTTAAAATATAAATTTTATTTGACAAAAATAGGGGGATGGGGTATAATGAAAAATAGGATAGTGTAAAGTTTCGTATGAAAAAATAGCTTATGGCTAATTTGGAATAATAGTTAAAAATATCTTTATAATATCTAAGAAAATTTTAAAATTGAATATGCTAAAAAGACCTTCGGTAACGGAGGCAAAAACTTAATCAATATTTGATTTTATGATTTATCAAGAAGTTTGTGATTCTTGCATATGTAATATGGTTTGTTGACCGAGACTGATAAGAATTTGCCACTTTGCAGACATATTGTCAATACCATCTAGTTGCTTTAATTCGTTTAAAGGGCGCCAGTAATTGTAAGGATGCGGGCGTAAGAAGTTGTAATAAGCAACCCAAAGGGAGAAGCCATAAAGAGCACCTTCATCACTTCCATAACCACAGGTACCCCTGTAGGAAGATTTAAAGGTACGGTTTAAACGCTCTACAACTTGCTTAACCCAACGAAATTCTTCAGATACTGGATCATCGTTAGTAAGTCCGATAACTTGAGTTAGATTAAATTCTTTATTTTTTTCTAATTCAAATTGTTGCTTCGCTAACGGATATGAACTGTAACCATCGGCAACGAAGTTTAAAGCTTTTCCAGGGAAGTCTTTAAACTTATCAAAAGCCATACGCATTGCTAGTATACAAGGGCCAGTATCTCTTGTATCAGATACTTGATAACCTAGAATAGACCTTTTACAAGCATCCATTACAATCCAGACATAATGCTTAATGCCTTTTACTTTTATATAAGTTTCATCGGCAGAAAGTATTTTAGAGGGTTTGTAATCAAAGGTATCAACAAACGGCTTAATAACAGCAGCTGCTGTTAGAGCATAATTAGCAACAGTTCTATGTGAAATTTTTATTCCATGAACTTCTTTTAAAACATGAGCTGTTTGTCTTGTAGACATTTTACAATTAACGTGATAAGTCAAGCATAGTCCCATTATATGCGGGCTAAACTTCTTAAAACTAAATCCGGTAGCATGTTTTGATATTGGATATAGATCCATTTTAAAGAAGTTAATATTAAATTCACGATATATGTAATGAAGCTTATACTTGTATTTATCACAAGGATCAATATTCTTTGGAAGATTCTTAAGATTTCTTTGATAGTATAAGCATTTAGAATTATTGCATTTATGTATTTTAAAGTGCTTGCGTTGCTTTTGTTCCGTAAGCGTAGCACCGCAATAAGGACATATAAATACTATTGGTTTAGTTGTGTGATTAGTTTCTTTAAATGTAAGACCACAAACTTTACATTGAAACTGTCCTTTACTGCCATTGTTATCGTATATATATTCATGTGGTGCACCACACTTAGGACATTTAGTTTTTTTAGGGATAGACTTCCCGTTCCGTCTTTGGACGGGTTTTACGGTCTTGTTATATTTATGTTTGTAATAAGCTAAAAGTAATATATAGTCTACCTTTTCAAATCTAATAATTGTGGGTAGCTTATCTACTTTGAATTTTTGGTATTCTGGACTATTAGAATCATCAAATATCATCTGGTTAAGTGGAATATGTTTTGAGATGAATAAAAGTAATTGACCGATAATGGCAATTAAATATTGATTATAAGTAATTAAATAAGTTATAATTGAATCCATAATAACGACATCCTTTCATGTGTGATTTTGTTTGGTTAGAGATTCAATTTTAACATGAAATTAGGGGGTCGTTATTTTTTTATACAAAAAAACTGGCGAAACCTTGATATATAAAGATTTAAAAAGAAAAGTAGTGTAAAAAACTTTACACTAACAAAAATAGAAAGAGGGTGTTTATATGGAAAAATTAAAAACAATAGCCACCATAAAAAGAGATATTGAAGATCATGTAGGCCAAAAGGTAACTTTAAAGGCTAACGGTGGTAGAAAAAAAATCCTAGTAAACAATGGAGTAATAGAAAGTACTTATCCAAGTATTTTTGTGGTTAGACTAGAAACTGACACCCAAAGGACCGTGACATATAGTTATTCAGATGTATTAACAAAGACCGTACAATTATATTTTGCTGTATAGAAGATGGAACTTCGTATTGACGAAGTTCCATATTTTTTTTTATTAAAAAACTTGGAGGTATACTTCTTCAAGTTTTTTAATATAATGTTATAGATAAAAAAATTACGTAATTCCTTTTAAATTAAAATAGTAGAATTATTATATATTATAAACGACTAGTAACTAATAAATAAATTTTTATAAAAAAAAGAAAGATGGTGGGTTTCCATCTTTCAACTATGGTATAAAAGGGTATTGAGAATTTATGAGAGGTTATATGGTCAATAACCACCTTTATAATACGACATAATTCTACTCTTGTCAACACATAAAACTAAAATAATTTTAAAAAATATTCTTTTTCGACAATCAATGCTTAAAAATAAGGAAAAATGATTATTAAATTACTGAAAATGTAAAAAAAAGAGTATGATTTTTGAAACAATATATTTATATATGAATAAATATATATCGATGTAAATATAAATTATAGTAGTTATTCTATAGGAGGGATAATATGTCACAAATAGATATAATAAAAGAGAGTGTTCAATATGAACAATTGATAAAAGAAAGTTCATCTAATCATGTGTTAAAAGGAGAATATTTAATTAGAGATTCACACCCAGATATGAAAGAAGTACTAGGGGTAGAGGGAAAAGCGAGTATTACTAACAAGGAAGTCCTTGGAGATAAAGTTATGGTAGAAGGTCAATTAAATTACACTGTATTTTATTTACCAAAAGATGAAGTAACATCTGATGCTCCATCAAATAAGATACATTCAGTAGAATTTACTGAGAAGTTTGCTAATTATCTTGATCTTGATAATGATGAACATAGAGTATTATGCGAAGTTGAATGTGAAATAGAACATATTGAAGCAAGCTGGATGAATGAAAGAAAAGTTGGAATTGATGGCTTACTTGCATTAAAGTGGGAACTTTATAGAAGTGGTGAGTTTGAATATGTAAAAGATATAGAAGGAAAAGAAGATATACAAATACTTAAAAAAGAAGAAACTATTAATTCAGTAAAAGGACAAAAAGATTTAGAGTTAATTGGAAAATCTATGATGAAGGTTACAATGGACAAACCTGAAATAGAAGAAGTATTAAAATGTTCAATGAATCTTCATAAAAAGGAAATTAAAGTTGGAGAAGATAGAATTTATGTAGGATGCTATTGTAAGATAGATGTTTTATATAAAGGGAAAGAAAATAAAGAACTTGTAACATTACAAGATGATGTTTATCTATCTAAAGAAGAAGAGTTAGTAGGTATAGGCAGTGATATGATAAGCACATTAGGACTAGAAGTTAAAAATAGTGAATGTACTATAGCAGCTGATGACTTAGGAGAAAGTAGAGTAGTTAATATTGAATTCCAAATTAAAGGTAAAGTTAAAGTATACTCTAAAGAGAAGATTGAATTATTAAAAGATGCATATTCTCCATCAATGAATGTGGAATTAAGTAAGGTTAATAATGAATTAGGCATAATTCAAGGAACAAATTCCACTGAGGTAATGGTAAAAGATAATATTTATGTGAAAGACGAAAAGGTTAAAATAGAACAAATAATTTGTACATCAGGAAATGCAAGCATACTAGAAAAGATAGTAGAAGACGATAGAGTTAGAGTAGAAGGCGTGATAAAAGCTATTGTACTATATAAATCTACTGATGAAGAAGTGTGTTATGGAATTGCAAGTGGAGAAATGCCATTTTCAACTTCAATAGAATTTAAGGGTGCAAAAGAAGGTATGGATGTAATAGCTAAAGCTTCACTAGAAAATATAGATGCAAGTATTGAAGCTAATACTATAGCTATAAGAGCTACAGTAGCTGTATCAGCAAAAGTATGTTATAAAATAAATAAAGAATGGGTTACAGACATAATAGAGGGACCAGAAGAAAAGAAAGAGAAAAAAGCTTCAGTTACTATTTATGTAGTAGGTAAAGAAGATACTTTATGGAATCTTGCTAAAAAATATTGTACAACAATAGATGAATTGATGAAATTAAATGATTTAGAAAGTCAAGAAGATTTAAAAGTTGGAGATAGAATTATAATTCCTGGAAGAGCAATATTTTAGTATATAAAAATATACAATTATCAATGGCTATATTGGTTATAAATGGATATCTAGAAACTATATGTTTTTAGATATCCATTTTTATTTTAATCCTAGAATTAACTTATAATTTTATTAGTTTATGAATAATAACAAAGAAGGGTGGATAAAATAACAAATGCAAGATTAGAGGTGAATTTATGAGAGAAAAGATAAGTGGAAACCTAATAATAATCGGGGGAGCGGAAGACAAAGAAGGAGATAAAGAAATTCTAAAAAAGGTTTGTAATTCGATAAATAAAGATAAGGACATAATTTTAGTAGCAACAATAGCTACTGAATATCCTAAGGAAGCTCTTCAAAAGTATAAAGAAGTATTTACTAAATTAGGCGTTAAAAATATAGAAAGTTTAGATATAACAAATAGAAATGAATCATTTGACAGTAAAAATATTAAAAATATTGATAAAGCTAATTTAATATTTTTTACAGGAGGAGATCAACTAAGAATAACAAGTTTAGTTGGAGGCACTCCTATTTACGATGGATTAAAAAGAGCAAGTGAAAGAGGTTGTATTATTGTTGGGACATCAGCAGGAGCATCAGTGATGAGTGATACTATGATTGTGCAAGGGGAAGATGAAGAATCACCAAGAAAGTGCACATTAAAAATGTCTCCTGGACTTGGTTTTATAGATAATGTAATTATAGATCAACATTTTGCACAAAGAGGAAGAATAGGAAGATTATTAACTGGTATAGCACAAAATCCAGAGGTATTGGGTATTGGAATAGATGAAGATACGGCTATTGTAGTAACAGATAAAGGAATAGCTGAAGTTATAGGAACAGGTGCTGTTTATTTTGTAGATGCAAGTTGTATAACACATAGTAATGTATCAGAGCAACATGGAGACGAAATATTAAGCATGTTTAATGTTAAATTACATGTGCTTAACGAAGGAAAAAAATTTAACCTTTTAAAAAAGTCACCTTGTGAGGAGGAAATTCGTAAAAATGAGAATGATAAAAACTAAAGTTTATGATGGGAGAAATATATACTCTCATAAGAAGTGCATTCGAATTGATGTAGATCTAGAAGGTTATTGTGAAATACCAAGTAAGGATATTGAAGACTTTAATTTCAATTTATTAAATATGATCCCAGAGTTAAATAATCATAGATGTGGAATTGATGAAGATCATGGTTTTGTAAAAAGACTAGAAGAGGGAACTTATTTAGCTCATATATGTGAACATATAATAATTGCAATACAAAACAATTTAGGAATTGAAGTATCTTATGGTAAATCAAGAGAAATAAAAGATGATTTATATTATATAATTTTTCAATATGGATACAAAAAACTTGGACTAGAAGTTGCTGGATTAGCTATAGATATAATAAATGCTTTAATAAATAAAGAGCCAATAAATCTAGAAGAAAGAACAGAAATATTAAAAGCAATATTAAAAGAAGAGGAAATTGGACCAAGTACAAAATCTATTTGTGATGCAGCAGTAGCTAGGGGGCTTCCCGTAACTAAATTAGGAGAAAGCGGCTTTTATCAAATAGGTTATGGTAAGCAAGGTAGAATTATAGAAGCATCTATTGCAGCTAATACAAGTTGTGTAGCTGTAGATATTTCTTGTGATAAATTATTAACTAAAGAACTATTAGAAATACAAAATATCCCTGTAGCAAGAGGCGAAAAAATATACAATATTGTAAGTTTAATTAAAAGTGCTGAAGAAATTGGGTATCCTCTTGTTATTAAACCTCAATATGGAAACAAAGGAAAAGGGGTAATTTTAAATATAAAAAATAAATATGAACTTATAAATGCATATAATAAATTATCTAGTGAATTTAAAAATTTAATGCTAGAAGAATACCATAAAGGAAATGATTATAGAGTATGCGTTATAAATTATGAAGTAGTTGCAGCTTCAAGAAGAATTCCTCCATTTATAATAGGAGATGGAATTAAAACTATAGAAAATTTAATAGATGATTTAAATAGTAGCCCATTAAGAGGAGAAGATCATGAAAAACCGTTAACTAAAGTGAAGATAGATAGGGGATTAGAAGAATATCTAAATGAACAAGGGGTAGGATTATATACAATTTTACCGAAGGGATTAAAAATAAAATTAAGAGAAAATGCTAATTTATCTACAGGAGGTGATTCTGTAGATTGTACAGATATTATTTGTAAAGAGAACAAAGAATTATGTATAAGAGCAGCTAAAGCAATAGGTTTAGATATTTGTGGAATAGATATATGTACAGAAGATATAGCGATTCCTATAAAAGATAATGGAATAGTAATGGAAGTAAATGCAGCACCAGGTTTAAGAATGCACTCTTATCCAAGTAAAGGAGAAAAGAGATGTGTAGGTGATGCTATAGTTAATATGCTATATAATAATAAACCTAAAAATATCCCAATAATATCAGTTACAGGCACTAATGGAAAGACAACTACAACTAGAGTAATTAGTCATGTTATTTCTAAAATGGGATATAAGATAGGTATGACTAGTACAGATGGAGTATATATTAATGATACGTGTATCCATAAAGGTGATGATACAGGAGCACAAAGTGCTAAAACTATATTGTTGAATAAAGAAGTAGAGGTAGCAGTTTTAGAAACTGCTAGAGGTGGTATTATAAAAAAAGGATTAGCTTATGATATAGCAGATGTAGCTGTAATAACTAATATCACTGAAGATCATTTGGGTATAGACGGGATAAATACAATGGAGGATTTATGCTTTACTAAATCTTTAGTTGCTGAAGCAGTTAAGGAAGATGGATATGTTGTATTAAATGCTGAGGATAAATGGACTAAAGAAATTATTAAAAGAGTTAAAGCACAAAAAGTATTCTTTAGCAAAAGAAAAGATAATAAATTAATACAAGAAAGTATAAAAAATGGTGGCATTGCAATATATATAGAAAATAACTATCTTACAGTAACTAATAACAATAGAGTATATAAAATATGTGATATAAATGAAATTCCTATAACATTAAATGGAAAGTTATCTTTTAATATAGAAAATACATTAGCTGTATGTGGAGCTTTAGTAGCTTTAGAAGTAGATTATTGTATGATTAAAAATGGATTAAATAGTTATGGTCTTAATTCAAAGAATAATTCTGGTAGATTTAATTATTATGATGTAAACGGAATTAATGTTATTTTAGATTATGGCCATAATATAGAAGGATATAGATCTGTTTTATCATCAGTAAAAGAAATAACTAAAGGAAAAGTATATGGAGTTATCGGAATTCCTGGAGATAGAAGTAATGTTATGGCAGAAGAAATAGGTAAAATATCATCAGGACTTTTAGATAAAATAATAATAAAAGAAGACTTAGATAGAAGAGGAAGAAAATCTGGAGAAACAGCTGATTTTATCTTCAAGGGAGTTAAAAATAATAATAAAAATATATCTACAAAGATAATATTAAATGAAGTAGAGGCCTTTAAAACTGCATTAAAAGAAAGTATTAAAGGAGATACTGTTATAATATTTTTTGAAGAACTAGAGCCTTTATTAGAGGTTATTAAAGAATATAAAGGGAATAAAAAAGAGAGTGAAAACTTAAGAATAAGTTCATTATAAAAATCTTAAATATTCTTATATTTACTATATTTAAAAAATATATATAATTAATATATGAAATTCAGGGTTATATAAAAACCCTGAATTTTATTTTAAATCTTACTTAGTAATAAAGATAAGAGTGAAAGGATTTGAATATATGAAGATTAAAGCATATGCTAAGGTCAATATATCACTAGATGTAGTTGGAAAGAGAGAAGATGGGTATCATCTATTAAGGATGATAATGCAAAATATAGATTTATATGATGAAGTTACTATAGAAAAACAAAAGGAAGGGATTTCTCTAAAGTGTAATAAACATTATATACCGATTGATGAAAGAAATTTGGCATATAAAGCAGCACAGTTATTTAAAGATACATACAAAATAAAATCAGGGGTTTGTATAAATATAAAGAAAAATATTCCCGTAGCAGCAGGATTAGCAGGTGGAAGTACTGATGCAGCAGCAGTATTTAAAGTTATGAATGATTTATTTAATATTAATGCTCCAGAAGAGGAATTAATGGAATTGGGTTTAAAATTAGGAGCAGATATACCGTACTGTATTAAAGGCGGAACTGCACTTTGTGAGGGAGTAGGAGAAATTGTTACTAGTTTAAAACCTTTTAAAAATAAAATATTAGTTTTAGTAAAGCCACCATTTGGAGTATCAACTAAATGTGTTTATCAAGAATTTAATTTGGCAAAAGCAATAAATCATCCTAAAACAGAAGAACTTATTACTGCAATGAATAGAGATGATTTAGGTTTTGTTAGCAACAATATGAAAAACTTACTTGAAAATGTAACTTTAAGAAAACATAAAATAATTATAGGAATAAAGGAAGAAATGAAAGCACAAGGGGCTATAGGGTCTATGATGAGTGGTAGTGGACCAAGTGTATTTGGATTTTTCGAAGATATGCTAAAAGCACAAAGATGTTTTGAAAAGATGAAAGAAAAATATGAAGATGTATATATAACAAGAACAATTTAAAAATCAATGTATAAACCTCCTAGAAGTGGCAATACTTTAAGTCATAAGGGGGTTTAGTATTATGAGAAAGAGATTTTTAACAGTAATTAGTTTTATAATTATAATGGGTTTATTTATAGGTTGTGAAAAGCAAAAGATTGGACAAGAAGTAGATGGAAAATTAGAAGTAAATTATGAAGATGTAGCAGATGAAATTATTAGGTTTCATGTTATAGCAAACAGTGATAGTGATGAAGATCAAGCTTTGAAACTTAAAATAAGGGACAAGGTTGTTGAATATGCATCAACTAAAGTAAGTGGATGTAAGACTTTAGATGACGCTAGAAAAGAAATTCTAAATAATCAAAAGGCTATGGAGGATATTGCCAGAGCAGTTATTAAAGAAAATGGTTATAATTATGAAGTAACAAGTATGTTATCAAGAGAGAATTTCCCAGACAAAATGTATGGTGATTTAGTATTTCCACAAGGTGAATATGAAGCTTTTAGAATATTAATAGGTAAAGCTAGTGGTCAAAACTGGTGGTGTGTAATGTTTCCGCCATTATGTTTTGTAGATGGAACAAAGGATGCTATTACAACAAATAAGACAGAAGAAAAGTTAGAAGAGTTAATGGATGAAGCTAAAGCAAAAAAAGATGAAGAGAAAAAAGTTCAGTTTAAATTTAAGTTATTAGAATCATTAAAAGGTAATTCTAATAAAGAGAGTAAATAGAATTAAATCTCTTGATTAATTCAAGGAAGAAATTTAAACTATATGATAGGTAAAATAAATTAATTTTAGGGGGAAACAAAATGACAAAAGCATTGGCTATGATATCTGGAGGACTAGATAGTATACTAGCAGCTAAGTTAATTAAAGATCAAGGAATAGAAGTTATAGGGATTTGTTTTAAATCATATTTCTTCAGTGAAGAAAGTGCAAAAAGAATGACAAAACAAATAGACATACCTTTAGAGGTTATAGATTTTTCAGAAGAACATATGAATATGGTTAAAAATCCTAAACATGGATGGGGTAAAAATATGAATCCATGTATAGATTGTCATGCTATGATGATGAGACACTCAGGTGAATTATTAGAAAAATTTAAAGCAGATTTTATAATTACTGGCGAAGTTTTAAATCAAAGACCTATGTCTCAAAATAGACAAGCGTTAAACATAGTAAAAAAAGAGTCTGGTTTTGCAAATAAAATTTTAAGACCACTATGTGCTAAGAATCTAGATGAAACAGAAATGGAACGTGATGGCTTAGTAGATAGAGAAAAGTTATTAAACATAACAGGAAGATCAAGAAAAGCTCAAATGGAATTAGCTGAAAAATGGGGAATTACTGAGTATCCATCACCTGCTGGTGGATGTAAATTAACAGAACCAGGTTATGCAATAAGATTAAAGGATGCTTTAGATCATTCTGATATAGTATCAGAAAATGAAATAGAGT
Organism: Clostridium chauvoei; assembly: GCF_002327185.1. Taxonomy (NCBI): domain Bacteria; kingdom Bacillati; phylum Bacillota; class Clostridia; order Eubacteriales; family Clostridiaceae; genus Clostridium; species Clostridium chauvoei. Next base: position 162,773 of record NZ_CP018624.1, read on the forward strand.
TATTAAGATATGGAAGACATTTTAGAATATCAGAAAACGTTAAGGTTATTGCAGCAAGAACAGGTGATGAAGTAAAAGAAATAAAAAAATACATAGACGATAGCTTTTTAGCTATGAATGCGTCAAAATATACAGGAGCATTAGTTGTTGTTCAAGGTAAGCCATCAAAGGATGAAATTGATTTTGCAGCAAGAATAGCAGCTAGGTATAGTAAAGGGAGAGAAGAGCAAGAAGTAGAAGTTATATATGGAGTATATGGAACTAAGTTTGAAGACTCTATAAAAGTATCGCCTATAACTGATGAAGAATTACAAAAATATTTAATAGTTATTAAATAGGAGGCATATATGGAGAAAAATGCTGTTATTTCAGTAAAAAGTTTTACTGACTTAGATAAAAAGGATATTATAGAAGTTGTTACGCCGGGAAAGTTTTTAATTGATGAAGATGGATTTAAAGCAATTTATGAAGAAACAGAAATTTCAGGAATGGATGGAACTACAACAACATTAAAGATATTAGGAGATTCTTTTGTTTTAGAAAGACAAGGAAATGTAAGTACAAAGATGGATTTTAAGAAGGGTGAAACTTCTGTATCTTTATATAATACACCTTATGGAATGATGGATTTACAAATTCATACTGATTATCTAGAAATAGATATGGACGAAAATGGTGGAGATTTAATTGCTAAATATTCCATGGCTATATCAGGCCAAGAGCCGATAATGACTAAAATCTCAGTTAACGTAAAAATTCAATAATTTATATCTTAAAGACTTTGTATAATGATTAAATATACAAAGTCTTTAATTATTTTTAAAATAAAATTATCAAATAAATGTATATGGAATAAATAAATAGGACAGTATACAAAAAAAGAAGTTGTGAGGTGGTATTATGGTTAATTACACCCCAGGGATAGACAAGACAACTATAATTGTAACTGTTTTATGTAGGTATTTTAATATTACAAAAGATGAATTTCATATATTTATAAAAAAGAAAGAAAATAGATATTTATTATTGTTATTGTTAAAAAATTATAAATGTTTAGAAAAAGAAAAGTTACAAGCAATAATAAATGTAATTAGTGGAAAAACTATTAATTATAATTTAAGAAAAGCAGAGGAAAAACTCTTGATTAATAAGGATTTTAGAGAATTGTATTTTGAAATTGAGGAAGGATTAGATAAAATTATATAAAAAAACACGAAAAAAACACTAGATTTTAAAAAACAAGTGTGATAATATATAATCTATAATTTTAGACGCAAATTACCCATTTTATTTAGTGGGTGATTACTATTATATCAAGATAGAGTTATAGTGTCAACAGTAATTATAAAATATATTTCTCACAGGGAGGAAATTAATGAATACTAAATATATTTTTGTAACTGGTGGTGTAGTATCATCATTAGGAAAAGGAATAACAGCAGCTTCTTTAGGAAGACTACTAAAAAATAGAGGATTAAAGGTATCAATACAAAAATTTGATCCATATATAAATATAGATCCAGGAACAATGAGCCCATACCAACATGGAGAGGTTTTTGTAACAGATGATGGTGCAGAAACAGATTTAGATTTAGGTCACTATGAAAGATTCATTGATGAAAACTTAAGTCAAAACAATAATGTAACAACAGGTAGAATTTATTGGTCTGTTATATCAAAAGAAAGAAGAGGAGAATATCTTGGTGGAACAGTACAAGTAATTCCTCATATAACTAACGAGATAAAAGAAAGAGTTTATAGAGTATCAAAAGAAAAAGATGTTGATGTAGTTATAACTGAAATAGGTGGTACAGTTGGAGATATAGAATCATTACCATTTTTAGAAGCTATAAGACAAATAAAATACGATGTTGGTAGAGAAAATGTATGTTTTATACATGTAACATTAGTACCTTACTTAGGAAAAGCTGGAGAATTAAAAACAAAGCCAACTCAACACTCAGTTAAAGAATTAAGAAGTATAGGAATTCAACCAGATATAATTGTATGTAGATCAGAACAAGAATTATCAGATGATCTAAAATCAAAAATAGGTCTATTCTGTAATTTAGAAGGTAGATGTGTAATACAAAATTTAGATGCTGAACATTTATATGAAGTTCCACTTATGTTACATAAAGAAGGTTTAGATAGATTAGTTTGTGAAAAGTTAGAATTAGGATGTAGAGACATAGACAATAGTGAATGGACAGAAATGGTTGAAAATGTTAAAAATCTTAGTAAGAATGTAAAGATAGCTTTAGTTGGAAAGTATGTAGAATTACATGATGCATATATTTCAGTAGTAGAAGCATTAAATCATGGTGGATTAGCCAATGATTCTAATGTTGAGATAAAGTGGATTAATTCTGTTGATGTAACTAAAGAAAATGTTAATTCTTTATTATCTGATTGCCAAGGGTATTAGTACCTGGTGGATTTGGAGATAGAGGAATTGAAGGAAAGATAGAAGCTATAAGATGGGCAAGAGAAAATAAAAAACCTTTCTTAGGAATATGTTTAGGAATGCAATGTTCAGTAATAGAATTTGCAAGAAATGTATTAGGATTTGAAGGTGCTAACAGTTCAGAAATAGATAAGGATACTAAATTCCCTGTAATTGATATAATGTCAGATCAAAAGGATATTGAATATTTAGGTGGAACTATGAGACTAGGTTTATATCCATGTAAACTTAATGAAAATAGCACATCTTATAAAGAATACAATGATGAGCTTATTTATGAAAGACATAGACATAGATATGAGTTTAATAATGAATTTAGAAAGAGAATTACTGAAGCTGGAATGAAGATTGCAGGAACAAGTCCAGATGAAAGATTAGTAGAAATAGTTGAAGTAGAAGATCATCCATGGTATGTGGCAGTACAATTCCATCCAGAATTAAAATCAAGACCAAATAGACCACATCAATTATTTAAAGGATTCATAAAAGCAGCGGTAGAAGATAGTGAAAAATAATCATTAAATAATATAGAGTAGAGATTTAAATTTCTACTCTATATTATTTTTTTATACAAAATTATATCTATCGTATATCTTTATAAAGAGAAATTTTATATTATTTTAGTTTAAATTATAAAATATAGGGGAAAATTTATAGAGTAAGTAGGCAAAATTATCTTGAAAAAAGTATTTAATTACATCATAATGTATACTACAGATAGAAATCTTAAAAGCATATCTTTTAGTTATAAGTATATAACAATTTTCCCAAAATTTAAGTTTAAAATTAAATATGGTTTTAGTGTTGTATATATAAGAGAGTTTAATTATAACAAGAATAATTAACAATTTATATAAAATATGTAAATTAGTTTAATATAAGGTGGAGGTGCCATTTTGACCAAAGAGGTATATGAAAAGAAAACATTAGCTGAGTTAAAAGAAATAGCTAAAGAAAAAGGAATAAAAAACATAAGTAAATTAAAAAAGTTAGAACTTATAGATGCTATTATAGATAATTCACCTAAAGCTATAGAAAAGAATGGAGTAATTTTACAAGAAAGAATAATGCCAAAACAAGGGAACATATTAGAAAATAAAACTGATATTAGGGAAGAGAATAGAGAAGAAAAGAAAGAAAGACTTAAGGTTATGATAAATGAATCTAATACAGCAAAAGGTGTTTTAGAGATTTTAGAAAATAATAATTTTGGCTTTTTAAGATGTAATAACTATCAAACAGGTGAAAATGATATTTATGTATCACCATCTCAAATTAGAAGATTTAATCTTAGAACTGGAGATGAAGTAGAAGGTAAGGTTAGGGAAGCTAAAGAAGGAGAAAAGTTTAAAGCATTACTTTATGTAGATAGAGTAAATGGAGAAAATCCAGAAAGAGCTGTAGGAAGAAAATCCTTTGAAACATTAACTCCAATATATCCTAAAGAAAGATTACATTTAGAAACAAATAATGAAAGAGATTTATCATCTAGATTAATGGATATTGTTTGTCCTATAGGAAAAGGTCAAAGAGGTATAATAGTAGCTCCACCTAAAGCTGGTAAAACCACATTGTTAAAGAAAATAGCTCAAAATATATCTAAAAATTATCCGGAAATAACTTTAATAGTATTACTTATAGATGAAAGACCAGAAGAAGTAACAGATATGAAGAGATCTATAAATGGTGATGTTATTTATTCTACTTTCGATGAAGAACCTCAAAATCATACTAAAGTTTCTAGAATGGTTTTAGAAAGAGCAAAAAGAATGGTTGAACAAGGTAAAGATGTAGTTATATTATTAGATAGTTTAACAAGATTATCTAGAGCTTATAATCTAACTATAACACCAACAGGTAGAACATTATCAGGTGGTCTTGATCCAGGAGCATTACTTATGCCAAAGAAATTCTTTGGAGCAGCTAGAAATATTGAAGAGGGTGGTAGCTTAACTATATTAGCTACAGCATTAGTAGATACTGGCTCAAGAATGGATGATATGATTTTTGAAGAATTTAAAGGTACAGGAAATATGGAAGTACATTTAGATAGAAAACTTCAAGAAAGAAGAATATTCCCAGCTATTGATATTTATAAATCTGGCACTAGAAAAGAAGATTTAATATTAAATGAAGAAGAAAAAGAAGTAGCTTATTCAATAAGAAAAGTAATGTATAAAGAAGGTAATGTTGAAAATGTAACGGAAAAACTTATAAATATGTTATCTAAAACTAAAAATAATAATGAGTTTATAAGTATATTTAATAAAAGTGAAATAGAACGTAAATAAAAAGAAGGGACTTATTATCCCTTCTTTTTATTTATTAAACTATCAGCGAGTTTAACAATATTACTTTTAGAGTAACTACTAGCTAATAAGTTAAGTCTATCACGCATATCTTGTAATTTTTTTGGGTTATCTATTAAAGAATCTACAGCTAGATTAAGTTCTAGTAAATTATCAATATACAATGCATATCCTTCGGATGTAAGGAATTCAATGTTTTGAGTTTCTTGTCCAGGGATTGCAAAAGGTATTAAAATAGGTAACTTTTTATTTATTGATTCTGTAACTGTTAATCCGCCAGGTTTACTTATTATTAAATCTGAATAGTCCATTAATGAATCAATATCTCTAGAAAATCCTAATATATGAAGTTTTTTATCTTTAATAATATGTTTATATTCTTTAAGCAAATCTTCTTTAAGTTTATGATTATTTCCACATACAACTGTAATTCTAAGCTTATGAGAATTATTTAATAGTTCTTTTAGTACATAAGATATATTTTTAAGTCCCATACTACCGCTCATTAATAATATATTAAAATATTCATTATCTTTAGTGGCATGTATAATTGAATTGTGTTGAAGAAATTCATCTTTAACTGGGATACCAAAAGGGAAAATTTTCTCTTTAGATATTCCTCTTTTAGATAAATCTTCTTTAGTAAAATTACTAGCAGTTATATAAGCATCTATATTTTTATCTATATAAGTAGAATGGGCTTTAAAATCTGTTACTATAGATATAACAGGGGTTTGTAAGCCTTTTCTTTTTAGAGTTCCCATAATATTAACTGCAAATGGATGAGTAAGTAAAATAACATCGGGATTTACAGTATTGATATATTTAAACATTTTTTTTCTAAGTAAAAAACAAATTACTGTAAGAGCCTTATTACTAAGGAAACTATCAGTAAGCTTATAAAGAAAGCCGTAAGTTTTTTGGAAAATAGAGGCGGATATTTCATAACCACCAACAAAGGCTTTGGTTAATAATTTGCTGTTACTTACTAAGAAATCATTTATTATAACTTCATAACCATTAGCTTCAAAAGTTTTAGAGATTGACTTTGCAGCTTGATTATGACCTTCTCCGGTTGAAGTACTAAATATTAAAATTTTCTTCATAATTTAAAAACACTCACTTTTTACTAATATAAAATTTAGAATGAATATGTATAGTATTCATTATTATATCATAAATGAGAAAGAAATTATTTTAAATATAAGAAAAATGGGAAAGAACAAGTCTTTCCCAGTATTTTCTATTTGTTAAGGTTGAATCTCTTGTTGAACTTATCAACTCTTCCGCCAACATCAACGATTTTTTGTTTTCCAGTGAAGAATGGGTGGCATTTAGAGCATATTTCTACTTTAAGTTCGTCTTTAACAGAACCAGTTGTAAAAGTATTTCCACATGCACACTTAACTACAGCTTCATGGTTGTATTCTGGATGTATGCCTTCTCTCATATTTTTCACCTCTTTCGATTGTTACATAACTTCTAGAGTATAGCATAACACTAAAAAACAGTCAATAAGAATAGCTATTAAAGGAATGTGTTTAAATAAGTAATTTTTAGTAAAAGTATGTAAAGTGGGAGAAAATAGTGAGACATAAAAATTAAAAATATCAATTAATACAAGTGAAATAAATATAGCTATATGGATTACATAATAGCAAATATTTTCTTTGTTAATATGAATTTATAATGTTATAATCGATATTATATAGATAAAAAAGGAGTAGATTAGTGTGAGTAAGTTATATTTTAGATATGGGGCAATGAATTCAGGAAAATCAACACATCTCATGCAAGTTGCCCATAATTATGAAGAACGAGGAATGAAAGTAGCCTTAATAAAACCATCAACAGACAAAAAAGGTGGAGAGAAATTAGTTTCTAGACTTGGAGTAGAAAGAAGCGTTAATTTAGTAATAGGTGAAGATGATAATATACTTGAAGAAGTTAAGAAATATCGAGATAAAGTTGGTACTTTAGATTGTATATTAGTAGATGAAGTTCAATTTTTAAAAAGTTATCAAATAGATCAATTATTTGAAGTAGCAGTAGTATTAGATATACCTGTTGTATGTTATGGACTAAGAACTGACTTTAAAATGCAAGGTTTTGAAGGAAGTACAAGATTATTACTTGTTGCACATAGTATAGAAGAAATGAAGACTATTTGTAAGTGTGGAAGAAAAGCTTTATTAAATGGAAGAAAAATTAATGGTAGTTTTGTTTTTGAAGGGGAGCAAATAGCTATAGATCATATAGATAATGTAGAGTATGAATCATTATGTGGTAATTGCTATTTTAAATATCGAAATAAAAATTAAAATATGATGTGAGAGTGTGATAAAAATGAAAAAATGTGAGGTTGGGGGCCAGGCAGTTATTGAGGGTGTAATGATGAGAGGGAGCAAAGGTCAAGCTACAGCTGTTAGAACACCTAATAATGATATAGAAGTTGAGTTTGAAAAAATAATACCGATAACTAAAAGGTATAAATACTTAAATATACCCTTTATTAGAGGAATATTTATACTAATAGACTCTTTAATTACAGGTATAAAGACGTTAAATTATTCAGCATCATTTTTTGAAGAGGATGACGAGCCATCAAAATTTGAAATCTGGCTTAAGAATAAGTTTGGTGAAAAAGCAAATGATTTAATAATAGGAGCTACCTTAGCTTTCTCAATGGTTCTTGCTGTTGGATTATTCGTTGCTATACCAACAGGGATTGCTTCAATTTTTAAGGGGATAGGGCTTAATCCCATACAATTAAATCTTATAGAAGCAATAATTAGAATAACCATATTAATTGTATACATTTATGGAATAAGTAAAATGGACGATATATATAGGGTATTTCAATATCATGGAGCAGAACATAAAACTATATTTTGTTATGAATCAGAAGAAGACCTTACAGTAGAGAATGTTAAGAAACATAGTAGATTCCACCCAAGATGTGGAACAAACTTTTTATTTTTAATAATGTTTGTAAGTATAATAATTTTTACCTTTACTGGTTGGGGGAATTTTATAGAAAGATTAATTTTAAGAATAATACTAATACCTGTAGTGTCAGGAATAACTTATGAAATTATTAGATGGCTTGGAAAAAATGATAATAAGCTGGCTAGAATAATAGCTTATCCTGGACTGAAGTTACAAGAGTTAACAACTAGAGAACCAAATGATGATCAAATAGAAGTTGCAATTGCAGCTTTAATTAGAGCAGAAGGAATTGAAGAACCTAAAAAAACAATAGGTCAATTGCTTGATATTGGAGTAAAAACATTAAAAGATAATGAAATAGAAACATATCTTTTAGACACACAACTTTTATTAGGTAAGACTTTAGAAAAAGATAAACTTTATTTGATTACTCATAGAGAGGAAAAGGTAGATAATAAATATAAGATAGAATTTTTAAATCTTATAAATAAGAGAAAAGATAAGATGCCTATGAAATATATTTTAGGTGAAACTGAATTTATGGCATTAAATTTCTATGTAGAAGAAGGAGTATTAATCCCAAGAGCTGATACAGAAATACTTGTAGAAGAAGTATTGAAATTAATACCAGAAGACAGTAATTCAAAAATATGCGATTTGTGCTCTGGAAGTGGAGCTATAGGTATATCATTGGCTTATTATAGAAAGAATATAGAAGTAGATGCTATAGATTATTATGATATTCCAGAAAAAGTAACAATAAAAAATATAAAAAGAAATAATCTAGAAGAACGTGTTAACTTTATTAGAAGTGATTTATTAAATAAAGTTATAGAAGAAGGGAAAAAATATGATTATTTAGTTTCAAACCCACCTTATATTAAAGAAGAAGTAATTAATACATTAATGGATGATGTTAAAAAATATGAGCCTCATACAGCTTTATCAGGGGGTGAAGATGGCTTAGATTTTTATAAGAGAATAATAGAAGAAAGTAAAAAAGTTTTAAAAGATGGTGGCGTGCTTGCTTTTGAAATAGGACATGATCAAGCACAAGATTTAAAAACATTAATGGAAGAAAATTTTATAAACATAAAAATTATAAGAGATTTAGCAGGCTTAGATAGAGTAGTGATTGGAAACTTTCATTCTTGATAAACTGATAACTCCTATGATATAATAAAAAAATGTGAAAAAATATAGTACGGAGTGATACTTATGTTATTAAATAAATTAGCTTTTATAGAAAATAAATATGAAGAACTATCAGTAAAAATATCTGATCCTTCAATTATGGCTAACCAAAGTGAATGGAGAAAGCTATGTAAGGAACATGCGGATTTAGAAATTATAGTAACAGCATATAAAGAATATAAAACTGTAGTTGAAGATTTACAAGCTAACAAAGAAATGCTATCAGAAGAAAGTGATAAAGAAATGAGAGAAATGCTTTCAGAAGAAATTTCAATGTTAACAACAAGAGAAGAAGAATTAGAAAATGAAATACAAATACTTTTATTACCTAAAGATCCAAATGATGATAAAAACGTATTTGTAGAAATAAGAGGTGGAGCAGGTGGAGATGAAGCAGCTTTATTTGCAGCTAACCTTTTTAGAATGTACACAAGATACGCAGAAAATCAAAGATGGACTGTTGAACTGATGAGTTCAAATGAAACTGATATCGGTGGATTTAAAGAAGTTGTATTTATGATTAAAGGTCATGGTGCATATTCAAAGCTTAAATATGAAAGTGGAGTTCACAGAGTTCAAAGAGTTCCAGATACAGAATCAAGTGGTAGAATACATACATCAACTGCAACAGTTGCTGTTTTACCAGAAGTTGATGATGTAGAAATAGAAATCCATGACAAAGATTTAAGAATAGATGTTTATAGATCTTCAGGTAATGGTGGTCAATGTGTTAATACTACAGATTCAGCAGTTAGAATAACTCACCTTCCAACTGGTATGGTAGTAGCATGTCAAGATGAAAAGTCACAGCTTAAAAATAAAGAAAAAGCTATGAAGGTATTAAGATCAAGATTATATGAAGCAGCAGAAGCAGAAAGAATGGCTGGTATAGCTGAAGATAGAAAGAGCCAAGTTGGATCAGGGGATAGAAGTGAAAGAATAAGAACATATAACTATCCACAAGGTAGAGTTACAGATCATAGAATTGGATTAACATTATATAAGTTAGAAACATTTTTAAATGGTGATATAGATGAAGTTCTTAATGGATTAATGACAGCGGATCAAGCAGAGAAGATGAAACAAATGGGAAATACAGACGCTATGTAATATTAAAAGCCTTGCATTATAAATGTAGGGCTTTTAAAATAACTGGGGGAAGAGAGATGAGAATAAAAAGGGCATTAAAAAAAGAAAAGAATAGAAAAAAGCTTTTTTTTCTTATGATGTTGATACTATTTGTAATTCTTCCAACAGTATTGTATTTATCAAAAATACAATCAATATTTATATGGAGTTATTTAAGTATTATTGAATTACTAATAGTATTAGCAGTATTAATTAAAGCAAATTATTATAAATTAGATTTCACATGTAGCAATAATAAATTAAAAATGAAAAATGGATTATTCTTAAGTGAAAATTTAATATTATGTGATAAAGTAAAGATAGTACATACTGAAAAAGCAAAAGATGATTTAGAAATAATAATTGTAACAACTGTTAGATTTAAAAATAAATCCTTAAGACCAATTACGAAAGTATTTTTAAAAAGGTATCCAGAGACTGGTGATAAATATTTAAAGCTTAAAAAGCTAGAGCCTGAAGATATATATTATTTTCAAATAATTAAAAGAGGCGGATATAGGAAGTATGAGTTATTAGACTGTATTTATAGAAATTGTGTTAGAGCAACATATACCTCCTCAGCTATAGAAAATATAAAAATAGCAAGAGATCAAATTGAATTTTAATTGAAAGAAGGTAGAACTTTTGGAAACAAGGGTAGCTGTCATAAAAGATATTGACAAAGATAAAAAATATATTGAAGAAGCTGCTAAAATCATAAGAGAATCGGGAATAGTAGCTTTTCCTACAGAAACAGTATATGGTTTAGGTGCAAATGCATTAGATATAGAAGCAGTAGCGAAAATATTTAAGGCAAAAGGTAGACCACAAGATAACCCATTAATAGTACATGTAGCATCAAAGGATATAAATAATATTGTTTCTGATATACCAGAAATTGCTCAAAAGTTAATTGAAAAATTTTGGCCGGGTCCATTAACAATTATTTTAAATAAAAAAAAGGTAATACCGGATGTTACAAGTGCAGGTCTTAATACAATAGGGGTTAGAATGCCAAGTAGCGATATAGCATTAAAGTTAATAGAAACTTCAGGATGTCCAATAGCAGCACCATCTGCAAATATTTCAGGAAGACCAAGTCCTACAGAAATGGAAAGATGTGTAGAGGACTTATCTGGAAAAATTGATTATATACTAGGCGGAGAGAAAAGTGATGTCGGAGTAGAATCTACAATTGTTGACTGTACAGTAAATCCACCAGTAGTTTTAAGACCAGGTGGAATAACTATAGAGATGCTTAAAGATATTAATGAAGAGATAGAATTAGACCCTGCTATTAAAGGGAAACCTTCAGAAAATTTAAAGCCTAAAGCACCAGGAATGAAGTATAGACATTATGCTCCGAAGGCAAACTTGAAAATAATAAAAGGAAAAAATGAAAAAACTATTGAAAAAATCAATGAAATGATACACAATTATATAGAAAATCATAAGAGTGTAGCAATTTTATCTACTGAGGATAATATAAAGAATTTCAAATATGGAAAAGTAGTTTCATTAGGCAATGATTTAAATGATGTTGCAAGAAATATATTTGAGTCTTTAAGATATTGTGATGATTTAGGTGTAGATGTTATTTTATGTCAAGCCTTTGAAGAAAAAGGCGTAGGTGTTGCTATAATGAATAGATTAAATAAAGCAGCAGGATTTGATATAATCGAAGTATAGTTTAAGGGAGGAAGGAGGTAATCTTTTCTTCCTTTTTTTATAGATAATTAATGTTTAACAATTAATTATAAATATAATACTAAAAAAGGATATCTTTAAAGTATCCTTAAGACAATTAATTACTAACTAAACGATAGTGTAAAGTTTCGTATGAAAAAATAGCTTATGGCTAATTTGGAATAATAGTTAAAAATATCTTTATAATATCTAAGAAAATTTTAAAATTGAATATGCTAAAAAGACCTTCGGTAACGGAGGCAAAAACTTAATCAATATTTGATTTTATGATTTATCAAGAAGTTTGTGATTCTTGCATATGTAATATGGTTTGTTGACCGAGACTGATAAGAATTTGCCACTTTGCAGACATATTGTCAATACCATCTAGTTGCTTTAATTCGTTTAAAGGACGCCAGTAATTGTAAGGATGCGGGCGTAAGAAGTTGTAATAAGCAACCCAAAGGGAGAAGCCATAAAGAGCACCTTCATCACTTCCATAACCACAGGTACCCCTGTAGGAAGATTTAAAGGTACGGTTTAAACGCTCTACAACTTGCTTAACCCAACGAAATTCTTCAGATACTGGATCATCGTTAGTAAGTCCGATAACTTGAGTTAGATTAAATTCTTTATTTTTTTCTAATTCAAATTGTTGCTTCGCTAACGGATATGAACTGTAACCATCGGCAACGAAGTTTAAAGCTTTTCCAGGGAAGTCTTTAAACTTATCAAAAGCCATACGCATTGCTAGTATACAAGGGCCAGTATCTCTTGTATCAGATACTTGATAACCTAGAATAGACCTTTTACAAGCATCCATTACAATCCAGACATAATGCTTAATGCCTTTTACTTTTATATAAGTTTCATCGGCAGAAAGTATTTTAGAGGGTTTGTAATCAAAGGTATCAACAAACGGCTTAATAACAGCAGCTGCTGTTAGAGCATAATTAGCAACAGTTCTATGTGAAATTTTTATTCCATGAACTTCTTTTAAAACATGAGCTGTTTGTCTTGTAGACATTTTACAATTAACGTGATAAGTCAAGCATAGTCCCATTATATGCGGGCTAAACTTCTTAAAACTAAATCCGGTAGCATGTTTTGATATTGGATATAGATCCATTTTAAAGAAGTTAATATTAAATTCACGATATATGTAATGAAGCTTATACTTGTATTTATCACAAGGATCAATATTCTTTGGAAGATTCTTAAGATTTCTTTGATAGTATAAGCATTTAGAATTATTGCATTTATGTATTTTAAAGTGCTTGCGTTGCTTTTGTTCCGTAAGCGTAGCACCGCAATAAGGACATATAAATACTATTGGTTTAGTTGTGTGATTAGTTTCTTTAAATGTAAGACCACAAACTTTACATTGAAACTGTCCTTTACTGCCATTGTTATCGTATATATATTCATGTGGTGCACCACACTTAGGACATTTAGTTTTTTTAGGGATAGACTTCCCGTTCCGTCTTTGGACGGGTTTTACGGTCTTGTTATATTTATGTTTGTAATAAGCTAAAAGTAATATATAGTCTACCTTTTCAAATCTAATAATTGTGGGTAGCTTATCTACTTTGAATTTTTGGTATTCTGGACTATTAGAATCATCAAATATCATCTGGTTAAGTGGAATATGTTTTGAGATGAATAAAAGTAATTGACCGATAATGGCAATTAAATATTGATTATAAGTAATTAAATAAGTTATAATTGAATCCATAATAACGACATCCTTTCATGTGTGATTTTGTTTGGTTAGAGATTCAATTTTAACATGAAATTAGGGGGTCGTTATTTTTTTATACAAAAAAACTGGCGAAACCTTGATATATAAAGATTTAAAAAGAAAAGTAGTGTAAAAAACTTTACACTAACAACTAAACAGGAGGGACTATTATATGAAAATAGCATTAGGTTCAGACCATGGTGGAATAGAATTAAAGGAAGAAATAATTAAATACTTACAAAGTGAAGGATATGAAATAAAGGATTTTGGTACTAACACTAAGGATTCATGTGATTATCCAGACTATGCAGTACCAGTTGCAGAAGCAGTAGTAGCAAAAGAATTCGATTTTGGTATTCTAGTATGTGGTACAGGAATAGGAATTGGTATAGCAGCAAATAAAGTTCCAGGTGTAAGAGCAGCTTTATGCTCAGATACTTTTAGTGCACATGCAACTAGAGAACATAATAATGCCAATATATTAACATTAGGTCAAAGAGTTGTTGGACCTGGATTAGCATTAGATATAGTAAAGACTTTCTTAAATACTAACTTTGAAGGCGGTAGACATCAATTAAGAATAGATAAAGTATCTGAAGTTGAGAAAAAATATAGCAAATAATTTTTAATAATTATTATAGAATTATAGATTAGAGGAGGAGACAAAAATGAGTAAAGTAACACAAATCGATCATCCATTAATACTTCACAAATTAGCTTTTATAAGAAACAAGGATACAGGTGCAAAAGATTTTAGAGAATTAGTTGAAGAAGTTTCAATGCTTATGGCATATGAAGTAACAAGAGATTTAAGTACTGAAGAAGTAGAAATAGAAACTCCAATCTGTAAGGCGAAATGTCAAATGCTGTCAGGGAAGAAAATGGCTATAGTACCAATATTAAGAGCAGGTCTTGGAATGGTAGATGGTATGTTAAAGCTTATACCAGCAGCTAAAGTTGGTCATGTTGGATTATACAGAGATGAGGAAACATTACAACCAGTAGAGTATTTCTGTAAACTTCCACAAGATATTGCAGAAAGAGATGTAATAGTAGTAGATCCAATGTTAGCAACAGGTGGCTCAGCAGCAGATGCAATACAAATATTAAAGAAAAGAGGAGCCAAAAACTTAAGATTAATGTGCTTAATTTCATCACCTGAAGGAATTGAATTAGTACAAAAAGAACATCCAGATGTAGATATATATGTAGCTGGAATTGATGAGAAACTAAATGAACATGGATATATTGTACCAGGCTTAGGAGATGCTGGAGACAGATTATTCGGAACTAAATAATTAATTAAAAGGGGTTTAAAGTTTGCTATGCAATCTTTAAACCTTATTCTTTAATAAAATTAAATTTCTACATAGTTACAGTAAATGTATCATCTTTGAAAACAAAATTATTATTGGTATAATTAAAATACATAAAAATTAAACTTTTATAAGTATCATATAAATATTGAGGTGGATAAATTTTGGATAGGAGAGATAAACATAATTATTATTTAGACATTGCAGAAACTGTTCTAGAAAGAGGAACATGTCTACGTCGTAATTATGGGTCTATAATAGTAAAAAATGACGAAATAATATCAAGTGGATATACAGGAGCACCAAGAGGTAGAAAAAACTGTATAGATATGAAAACTTGTATTAGAGAAAAGTTGAATGTTCCAAGAGGAACTCATTATGAGTTATGTAGAAGTGTTCATAGTGAAGCTAATGCTATAATAAGTGCATCTCGAAGAGATATGATTGGAGCGACTTTATATTTAGTAGGAAGAGATGCTAACAGTAGGGAATATGTTTTAAATGCTAATTCTTGTTCTATGTGCAAAAGAATGATTATAAATGCTGGAATAAAAGAAGTAGTAATAAGAGATAGTAAAAATGAGTATAGGACAATATTAGTAGAGTCTTGGATAGAGGAAGATGATAGTTTAGCTATTAAATTAGAAATGGGATATTAATAGAGGAGGATTTTAAAGTGAATAAGAAAAAAATAATAACAATATTTGGTACTAGGCCAGAAGCTATAAAAATGGCGCCATTAGTGAAGGAATTAGAAAAAAGAGAAGGGTTAGAAGCTAAAGTATGTGTAACAGCACAACATAGAGAAATGTTAGATCAAGTGTTAGAATATTTTGATATAACTCCAGATTTTGATTTAAATATAATGAAATCAAAACAAACATTAACTGGAATAACTAATAGAATCTTAGAAGGTTTAGAAGAAATATTTACAGAAGAAAAGCCAGATATGGTATTAGTACATGGAGATACAACAACGACTTTTTCAAGTGCTTTAGCAGCGTTTTATCAACAAGTTCCAGTAGGTCATGTTGAAGCTGGGCTTAGAACTTTTGATAAGTATTTTCCGTTTCCAGAAGAAATGAATAGAAAACTTACTGGTTCATTAGCAGATTTACATTTTGCTCCAACTAAAGGTTCAAAAAATAATCTTCTAAGAGAAGGTATAAAGGAAGATGATGTATATATAACTGGGAATACAGTAATTGATGCTATGCTTCATACAGTAAAAGATAATTATATTTTTGACAATGAAGAACTAAATGAAATAGATTTCAAAAACAAAAAAATTATTATGATTACTGCTCATAGAAGAGAAAATTGGGGCGAAGGTATAGAAAATATTTGTGATGCTCTAAAATTAATTGTAGAAAAAAATAAAGATGTCGAATTAGTGTATTTAGTACATTTAAATCCTATAGTAAAAGATATAGTAACTAAAAAGCTAGGAGATATAGAAAGAGTACACTTATTATCACCGTTAGATACAAAAGAAACTCATAACCTAATGAACAAATGCTTTATGGTTATGACAGATTCTGGTGGGTTACAAGAAGAAGCACCACACTTAGGAAAGCCAGTATTAGTGCTAAGAGACGTAACAGAAAGACCCGAAGCTGTTAGCTATGGAACTGTAAAATTAGTGGGTACAGATATAGAAAAAATTGTATCAGAAGCAAATAAATTATTAAATGATAATGAAGCTTATAATGATATGAGTAAAGCTGTAAATCCATATGGAGATGGATTAGCATCAAAAAGAATAGCTGATGCAATAGAAAAATATTTTGGTATTAGAGAAGAAAAAGTGGAAGAATTTGTTAGATAAACTGGAAATAAATATAAAAGATTAGGTTGATTATAGAAATAAAAGTGGTATAATGAAATTGTGTTAATTGTTTAACAAATAAGAAAATTCTAACGACGAACTTAGGGAGGTTATAATAATGAGAGAAGTAGTTATTGCAAGTGCAGTAAGAACACCAATAGGATCTTTTGGAGGAGCACTAAAAAATGTATCTGTAGCAGATTTAGGTGCTTTAGTAATTAAAGAAGCTATAACTAGAGCTGGGGTAAAAGGGGAACAAATAGAAGAAGTAGTAATGGGTAATGTTATTCAAGCTGGACTTGGACAAAATGTAACAAGACAAGCAGCTGTTAAGGCTGGGTTACCAATAGAAATTCCAGCTATGACTATTAATAAAGTATGTGGATCAGGTTTAAGAACTGTAGCATTAGCAGCTCAAATGATAAAAGCTGGGGATGCTGACATCGTAGTTGCAGGTGGTATAGAAAATATGTCACAAGCACCATACCTATTAAGAACAGCAAGATGGGGACAAAGAATGGGCGATGGAAAAATGGTTGATTCAATGATTAACGATGCTTTATGGGATGCATTTAATAACTACCATATGGGTGTTACTGCTGAAAATATAGCTAAACAATGGAACATAACAAGAGAAGAACAAGATGAATTTGCTCTTCAATCACAATTAAAAGCAGAAAAAGCTATAAAAGAAGGTAAATTTAAAGATGAAATTGTTCCAGTTTTAATTCCTCAAAGAAAAGGAGAACCTAAAGTATTCGATACTGATGAATTCCCAAGATTTGGTTCAACAATAGAAGGTATGAAAAAATTAAAACCTGCATTTATAAAAGATGGTACAGTAACAGCTGGTAATGCATCAGGCATAAATGATGGAGCAGCAGCATTTGTTGTAATGAGTGCAGAAAAAGCTAAGGAATTAGGAATTAAACCTTTAGCTAAAATAATCTCATATGGACATAAAGGTGTAGATCCATCAATTATGGGATATGGACCTTTCCAAGCAACAAAGAAAGCTTTAGAAGTTTCAGGATTAAAAATTGAAGATATAGATTTAATAGAAGCAAATGAAGCATTTGCAGCTCAAAGTATTGCAGTTGCTAGAGATTTAAACTTTGATATAAGCAAAGTAAATGTTAATGGCGGAGCTATTGCACTAGGTCATCCAGTTGGAGCATCAGGAGCTAGAATTTTAGTAACATTACTTCACGAAATGCAAAAAAGAGATGCTAAAAAAGGTTTAGCTACTCTATGCATAGGTGGTGGAATGGGAACTGCTATGATAGTAGAAAGATTATAAAAATTATCTTTTAAAATAAAATAGATTATATATTAAAATAGTTAAAAAGACTTTCAATTTAATTTGAAAGTCTTTTTTGTATTAAAAAAATAAAAAAACATATAATAATAAAGAATAATATCGACATAATTATACAGTAAATTTTACTATTTTCAAAAATATTAAAAAACTTATTAAATAGAATGAAAGTTCATTATAAACATTAAATTATAAATTATTATACAAGAATATAAAACCTTTAATTTGGTGCTAAATCATTGTAATTAAAGGTTTAACAGGTATTCACCTATATTATTAATAGTATAATAATAATATAAAAATAAGAAAAAAAATAAAAAAATGAATAAATTAAAAATAAATTATTCATTTATAGAAAATATTATATTAATAAGTTTTTAGGTATATATATATAACTATAATAAAAAATGATAAAAAAAAGACTTTGTCCCAAAAAAAACGTATTTAAAGACAAATGAAAATGTTAACATAAAAAGAAAGGTGAAAATTCAATGTTTATAATATTCTGACAAATGAATAATTGTGGTTAAATTTGCCTGTTTGTTATAAAAAACTTATTATTAGTGAATTGCATTAAGTAAAATGATAATAAATGATTATAATCATTGGAAATAGAGAAAAAAGAATAAATTTAAAGAAAAACGAAGTTTTCATTAATGTTTTACGAGGTCTATAATAACAAGAGTCAGTTGGGGGGAAAGATAAAATGAGTAGAGAAATGAATAATTTGCTGAGTAAAATGATAAAATGTGATTTAGTAGGAGGAATCATTTCTGCACTTATAGTATCTTTATTAGTAAACTTACAAATTGCAAGTATATTTTTTATGGGAGTATTAGTAGCCTTAATAAATTTTATAGTTAGTGGAAAAATTTTAGAATATTCATTAATAAGAAATAAAAGACTATTAATAATATGTAGCTACTTCATAAAAATAATGGTGATAGTTTGTTTAGCACTACCATTTATGTACAACTTACAAAAATTAATAGCATATGTTGGAGGATATATAATTCATTTTGTCTTTTTAACAGGCTATTGGCTAAAAAATGAGAAAGGAAGTGATTAGGTGGAACCATTGAAGCCTATATTTTCCTTTGGACTTGGAGGGTTTACAGTAGATATAACTCCTGATATAGTAGTCCAATGGGTTATAATTGTTTTGATAGCTATCTTGGCATGGTGGGCAACCAAAGATTTAAAGGTTAAACCAACTAAAAAACAAGTAGTTGTTG
Source organism: Clostridium chauvoei (assembly GCF_002327185.1). Classification (NCBI taxonomy): domain Bacteria; kingdom Bacillati; phylum Bacillota; class Clostridia; order Eubacteriales; family Clostridiaceae; genus Clostridium; species Clostridium chauvoei. The sequence continues at coordinate 181,944 of NZ_CP018624.1, forward strand.
AATCAATATATACTACAATTAGAAATGTAGTATTAGAAAATGTTGGTCAAAATTATAGTGATATAATTCCACTTATAGGTTCTATGGGAATTTATTTACTCCTAATGAATCTTGTAGGTTTAATCGGTATAGTACCACCAACAAAGAATTTTAGTGTAACCTTAGGTATGGCTCTTATAACATTTTCTGTTGTTCAAGCTTATGCTATTAAAAAGCATGGAGTTAAAAGCTACTTAAAGGGATATACACAACCAATTCCAGTTATGTTACCAATAAATTTATTAGAGAGAATTATGTTACCAGTTTCTCTTTCATTAAGACTTTTTGGTAACGTGTTAGCTGCTACATTTATTATAGAATTAGTATATGAAAATCTACATAAGATAGCATGGATAGCACAGATTGGTTTACCAATAGCCTTACATGGATATTTTGATGTTTTTGATGGAGTTATACAAATGGTAATATTTGTTATGCTAACAATGATAAATATAAAAATAGTTTCAGAACACTAATTTTAAGGAGGATTTTATAATGAATGAAATAGGAATGAGAGCATTAGGTGCAGGTATTGCAGTATTAGTTGGTTTAGGAGCAGGTATAGGTATAGGTAATGCTACAGGAAAAGCTGTAGAAGGTATTTCAAGAAATCCAGAAACTAATGGTAAGATCACAACAGCTTTAATCATTGGTGCAGGTTTCGCAGAAGCAACAGCTATTTATGGTTTATTAGTATCAATACTTCTAATATTTGTTGGAGTAAAATAATGAATTTTAGTGACTCCAGAAGGGAGGCAATGTATATATAATGGATATAAACATTAGTGTAGTTTTAGCAACTATAATAAATTTCATTATTCTATTAGCTATCCTAAAACATTTCTTCTTTGACAAAGTTAAGGCAATAATCAATGAAAGAGAAGCTAATATCTCACAAAAATTAGATGGTGCTGAAGAAGAACTTGAAAAAGCCAGAATGTTAGTTATTGAAAATGAAAGAATATTAAAGACTGCTAGAGAAGAAGGAAAGAAGATTACTGAAAGACATAAAGAAAAAGCTGAAAAAGTATATGAAGAAATTCTTGATGAGGCAAACCAAGAAGCTAAAATCATTTTAGAAAGAGCTAAGGTGGAAATCAATAGAGAAAAAGAAAAAGTAGAATATCAACTTAAAAAGGAAGCTATAGATTTAGCAATTGAACTTTCAAAAAAAGTTATCGAAAAGAATATTAATGAGCAAGATAATAGAGAGTTAATTGGAGACTTTATTAATAAGGTAGGTAAGTAATTATGTATGAATATCTAGACCGAAGATACGCTTTAGCTTTATATAAAGTAGCTGAAGAAAAAGGGAAAGTTCAACAATACTTACAAGACTTAAGAGAAATTTGTGATTTAATAGATACAAATAAGGAATTCTACGAAGTAATCAAACATCCGCAAATTAGTACGAAAAAGAAAAAGAAAACATTTATTAATATATTTAAAGGTCATATAGATGAAGAATTATTATCATTTTTATTAATTCTTATAGAAAAAGACAGAATACTTTATCTTAGAGAAAAGCTAAAGGAAATGGAAAAGATAGACTTAGAACATAAAAATACCTTAAATGGAATTGTAAGAACTACAGTTGCATTAACTGATGAGGAATTTAATTCTCTAAAGTCTAAATTAGAAAATAAATATAATAAGCACGTTATTTTAGAACAAATTATTGATGAAAGTATTCTAGGTGGAATATATGTAAGAATCGGTAATGATGTTATAGATGGTACAGTTAAATCCAAATTAGATGAATTAAAGGATTTAATGCTTAGCACAGAATAGAGGTGAAGTCATGAATATTAAGCCTGAAGAAATAACATCCATAATTAAAAAAGAAATCGAAAGATACGAAAAAGAGATAACAACAGTTGACTCAGGAACTATTATTCAAATAGGTGATGGAGTTGCTAGAGTTTATGGTTTAGATGACTGTATGGAAGGTGAATTATTAGAATTCCCTAACAATGTATATGGTATGGCTTTAAACTTAGAACAAGATAACGTTGGATGTGTTCTTTTAGGACCTGAAGAAGGTATAAAAGAAGGCGATATTGTAAAAAGAACAAATAAAATAGTTGAGGTTCCAGTAGGAGAAGCTTTACTAGGAAGAGTTGTAAACTCATTAGGAGAAGCCATTGATGGAAAAGGACCTATAAATCATTCAGAATATAGAGCCATAGAAGTACCAGCACCAAGTATAATAGCTAGAAGTTCAGTTAATGAACCTCTTCAAACTGGTATTAAGGCTATAGATTCAATGATTCCAATCGGTAAGGGACAAAGAGAACTTATAATTGGAGATAGACAAACAGGTAAAACTGCAATAGCAGTTGATACAATCTTAAACCAAAAAGGTAAAGATGTTATTTGTATTTATGTAGCAATTGGACAAAAACAATCAACAGTTGCTAATATAGTTAATACTTTAGAAGAAATGGGAGCTTTAGATTATTCAATAATCGTAAGTGGTACAGCTTCTGAATCAGCACCATTACAATATTTAGCACCATATGCTGGATGTAGTATGGGAGAATATTTCATGCATCAAGGAAAAGACGTTTTAATTATTTATGATGATCTTTCAAAGCATGCAGTAGCTTATAGAACAATGTCATTATTACTAAGAAGACCACCAGGTAGAGAAGCGTATCCTGGAGATGTATTCTATATCCATTCAAGATTACTTGAAAGAGCAGCTAAGCTTTCAAAAGAAAATGGTGGAGGATCATTAACAGCTCTTCCAATAATAGAAACACTTGCAGGAGACGTTACAGCATATATACCTACAAATGTTATTTCAATAACAGATGGACAAATATTCTTAGAATCAGATTTATTCCACTCAGGTCAAAGGCCAGCAGTTAACGCTGGTATATCAGTATCAAGAGTTGGTGGTAATGCTCAAATAAAAGCTATGAAACAAGTTTCAGGTACTTTAAGACTTGAACTTGCTCAATATAGAGAATTAGCAGCATTCTCACAATTTGGTTCAGATTTAGATAAAGACTCTAAAAAGAGACTTGAAAAAGGTAAGAGATTAGTTGAAGTTTTAAAACAAGATCAATATTCTCCAATGCCTGTTGAAAAACAAATCGTAATCTTATATGCAACAGTTCATGATTTCTTATCAGATATCAAAGTTGAAGATGTAAGAAGATTTGAAAGAGAACTTTTAGAATATGCAGATACTCATTATAGAGATTTATTAAAAGCAATAGTTGAAGAAAAAGTTCTTAGTGATGAAGTGAAATTTGAATTAGATAAATGTATAATAGAATTTAAAAAATTATTTTTACAAGATGCATAGCTTAAAAAGCTATGCAATTCTTTAGGAGGTGGAAGTTTGGGATCAGCAGGACTTATTGAAATAAAAAGAAGAATGAAGTCAGTTGAAAGTACAAGAAAGATAACAAAAGCTATGAATCTTGTATCCACTTCTAAACTTAGAAAGGCAAGAAAAGAACTTGCGGCTAATGAAAAATATTATAATTTATGCCATGAAATAGTAAGCGAATTAATGGCTTCTTTACCAATGGATTATGAAAGTAAATTCTTTAACAGCAAGGTAAAGACTTCTGATAAGCTTTATATTGTTATAAGTTCAGATACAGGTCTTTGCGGAGGTTTCAATGGTAACATAGCAAGTAGATTAAATGATATGATTGAAAATAAGAGTCAAGCAAAGATTGTTGTTGCAGGAAGTAAAGGAATTTCATATATGAAAAGGTATGGATTTGATACTGTTGGTGAATATGTAGAAATTCCAGATGTACCTACTGTAAGAGAAATAAAAGCAATATATCAAGATGCTCTATATATGTTTAAAAAGGGAGATGTTAGCGAAGTAAATATAGTATTTACTGAGTATACATCACCAATTAAACAAGAGGTAAAAATAGAAAGACTTTTCCCGATTGAAAGAGAAGGAAATGTTCAAAGTGACTTTTTAATTGAACCTAGCTTAGATGAGGTTTTAAATTCAAGTTTAGATGTGTATTTCAAAAGTAAGCTTAGAAGAGCAATGCTACATTCAAAGGTTAGTGAGCAAAGTGCTAGAATGACTGCTATGGATGGAGCTACTAGAAATGCTAATGATATATTACAAGGATTAAGCATTAAATACAATAGAATAAGACAAACAATGATAACTCAAGAGATATCAGAAATTGTAGGAGGAGCTGAAGCTCAAAAATAGTAAGGAGGTATTACTATGCCTAAAGTAGGAAAGGTAGTTCAAGTTATTGGACCAGTTGTTGATATAAAGTTTGATTCAGATGCACTTCCTAATATCTATAATGAAATTAGAATAGATATGGGAGACAAAATATTAGTATCTGAAGTTGAACAACATATAGGAGATGACATAGTAAGAACAATAGCTATGGAGTCTACAGATGGATTAAAAAGAGGAATGAAAGCTACTGATACAGGAAAATGTATTTCAGTACCAGTTGGTAAAGAAGTATTAGGTAGACTTTTCAACGTTTTAGGTAATCCAATAGATAATGCTGGTGATGTTGATATAAAAGAAGTTTATCCAATTCATAGACCAGCACCAAGTTTTAAAGAACAAGCTTTAGAACCTGAAATGTTTGAAACAGGTATTAAAGTTATAGATTTATTAGCACCTTATCAAAAAGGTGGTAAGATAGGACTATTTGGAGGAGCAGGTGTAGGTAAGACTGTTCTTATCCAAGAACTTATAAATAATATAGCTAAAGAACACGGTGGACTTTCAGTATTCACAGGTGTTGGAGAAAGATCAAGAGAAGGTAATGATTTATACTATGAAATGAAAGAATCTGGAGTTATAGATAAAACAGCTCTAGTATTTGGACAAATGAATGAATCACCAGGAGCTAGAATGAGAGTATCATTAACAGGCTTAACAATGGCTGAATATTTCAGAGATCAAGGTCAAGACGTTCTTTTATTCATAGATAACATATTTAGATTTACTCAAGCTGGATCAGAAGTATCAGCTTTACTTGGAAGAATACCATCAGCTGTTGGTTACCAACCAACATTAGCAACAGAAATGGGAGCACTTCAAGAAAGAATTACTTCAACTAAAAATGGATCAATAACTTCAGTTCAAGCGGTATATGTACCAGCGGATGACCTTACTGACCCAGCTCCAGCAACAACATTTACTCACCTTGATGCAACAACAGTTCTAGCAAGAAGTATAGCAGAACTTGGAATCTATCCAGCAGTTGATCCATTAGAATCATCATCAAGAATATTAGATCCAAGAATAGTTGGAAAAGAACATTATCAAATAGCAACTGATGTTAAGAATATACTTGAAAGATATAAAGAATTACAAGATATAATTGCAATTCTAGGTGTAGATGAATTATCTGATGAAGATAAAAATGTAGTTGCAAGAGCAAGAAGAGTTCAAAGATTCTTATCACAACCATTTACAGTTGCAGAACAATTTACAGGAATGCAAGGTAAATATGTACCTATAAAAGAAACTGTAAGAGGATTTAAAGAAATATTAGAAGGTAAATACGATAATTTACCAGAATCAGCATTTTTATTTGTAGGTAGTATTGAAGAAGCAGTTGAAAAAGCTAAAACCTTAGGATAAGGGGATGAAAAATTATGGCTAAGACTTTTAATGTAGAAATAATTACCCCTGGCACTGAACCAATTCGTATTGAAGTAGAGGCACTTCAAACTAATACTTCAAGTGGTGAAGTAGAATTTAAGGCTCATCATACTGCAATAATATTAAGTACTGTTCCAGCAACAACAACTATTACAACAGCAGATGGAAAAAAGAATATTTATTTACATCAAGCGGAATAGTTTATCTTAAAAATAATGTATTAAAATTCTGTTGTGATGCAGCTGAAGATGCATCAGATATAGATTTTAATAGAGCTGAAAACGCTAAGAAAAGAGCGGAAGAAAGATTAAAAGAAGATAAAGATATAGACATAGAGAGAGCAAAAATGGCATTAGCAAGAGCTAATGCTAGACTTCAAACTATAAGTATCAATCAATAAAGAGTGGTTTTACCACTCTTTTTTTTATAAATTAATTTATTAAGATATAAATTTTAGATATATACTAAATATAGAAATACTTTGACAATCTATCACAAATTTCAACTAAATTTATATACTATATTATAGGTTTAAATTTTGTATAATATTTCAAAAATTAGACAATAATTTAGAGGAAAGGTAGGGATGGATATGATAAGAAAGTTAAAACTAATCCCTTTTATAATCTTTTCTCTATTGTTTATTGGAGCAGTACCGTTAGCTCAATCAGAAGAGTATAGTAGCTTTAATAAATTAGAAGATAAAGTTATAAAAGAATGTGATTTCATTCAAAATGGAGTAAAAATGGAATATTGCTCAAAGGAATCTTTGGAATATGAATATGCTAGATTAGCAGAGACTTTAAAGAAAAATATTAAAAGCAATTTACAATTAGAACAAAATAAAATTATATACAAGGATCTAGAACGAGAAATTAGTGTAAATATATGGAGTGAAGGTAGTAAAACAAAAGTTGAAGTTATTTATTTAAATAATTTAAATACCAAAAACTCTTTTGATTTAAATAAAGAATTAGCAAAATTACAAAATAAAAAATCTATGCAAGTAAGATATTTTAGTTTCATAAAGGGAAAGATAAAATCATCAGATAGAAATTATGTACAAGAAATACTAAATAATGAAGTAAAAGAGGGTACATTAGAAAGCTTAGATATTCATAATGGTTATGTAGCAAAAGCTAAATTAAAAGATAACCAAAAAATAAATTTAAGCTATGTGAGATACAATACGGGTGAATACATAGTTGTAGGTACACCTATGATATTCATAACATACTAACAATTTATTGTGGAGGATAATATGGAAAAAATTATAGTTAAAGGTGGAAAAAAACTAACTGGTGAGGTAGATATAAGTCTAGCAAAAAACTCAGTTTTACCTATAATGGTAGCTAGTATATTAAGCCCAAATGAAGTAACAATAAAAAATGCACCTTTATTAGAAGATGTTTTAGTTTTAGCAAATTTACTTGATGGATTAAATTGTGATGTAGATTTTTCAGAAGTAACTGGAGATTTAAGAATTAATACTAATAAACTAAATCCTATGGATACAAATAATGATTTAATAAGAAAAATGAGAGCTTCTTTTTTGATTATGGGTCCTATGTTATCTAGATTTGGAAGTTGTAAAATATCGCTTCCAGGAGGCTGTAACATAGGAAGTAGACCAGTAGATTTACACTTAAAAGGCTTTAAAATGTTAGGAGCAGATATTGAAATAGGACATGGTTTTGTAGAAGCAAAGGCAAAACAATTAAGAGGTAATAGAATATATTTAGATTTTCCGTCAGTTGGAGCTACAGAAAATCTCTTAATGGCATCTGTATTAGCAAAAGGAACAACAATAATAGAGAATGCAGCGGAAGAACCAGAAATTTGGGACTTAGCTAACTTTTTAAACTCTATGGGAGCTCATATTGAAGGAGCAGGAATGGGAAGAATAACAATAGAAGGGGTAGAATCATTAAAAGGAGTAGAGTATAAACCTCTTTATGATAGGATAGAAGCAGGAACATTTATGGTTGCAGCAGCTATAACTAATAGTATAATTACTATTAATGGCGTTAATGAAGAACATTTAAGACCAACTATTGAGAAGCTAAAAGAATGTGGAGTAAAATTTGAAACAAAAGGAAATAGTATGATTGTAGATGGAAGAGGCCCTAAAAAGCCTGTTGATATAAAAACATTACCATATCCAGGTTTCCCAACAGATATGCAACCACAAATGATGAGTTTATTATCATTGACTAAAGGCTCTAGCGTAGTTACTGAAACTGTATTTGAAAATAGATTTATGCATGTAGCAGAATTAGTAAGAATGGGTGCTAATATAAAAATAGATGGAAGAACGGCAATTATAGATGGGGTAGAATCATTAACTGGTTGTGATGTCAAAGCCACAGATTTAAGAGCTGGAGCAGCTATGATTTTAGCAGGATTAACAGCTCAAGGAGAAACTCAAATTGGAGATTTATATCATATAGATAGAGGATACACTAATATTGAGGAAAAATTCAGAAAATTAGGCGCAGATGTATATAGAATTGATAAATAAAAATAAATACATCTATCCAGTTAAAGAACTTAGATTTTATGTCTAAGTTCTTTAACTTTTAAAAGATAATTTTTCATTTATATAATAGAACTTTACATAGAAAAAATAAAATAAAGTATATTTTAAAAAATAAAATAATATATTAAACTGTAGAAAATTTACAGGAGGGCGAAGATGAAAAAAGAAATAACATTACCTGAAGGAGTAACGCTTTTAATTACAATTAGTGTATTAGTTTTATTTTTTATGATTGCAATACCGGTTGTTGTTATAAATTCAGCGGATAAATCTAATAGTAAAGAAGCACCAACAAAGCCACCAGAAGTCGTTACAGAAAAAGCTACGACTATAGAAATGGATGGCAGTGAAACAATAAAGGTTTTTATAACTAATGAAAATAAGGTTATAGAAGTTCCTTTAGAAGAGTATGTACAGAGTGTAGTATCTGGAGAAATGCCTGCAAGTTTTGAACCAGAAGCTTTAAAAGCACAAGCTATAGCAGCTAGAACATATGTAGCAACTAAAAAATTAAAACAATGTGAGAAAGCTAAAAGCGTAGGAGCGGATGTTTGTGATACGACACATTGCCAAGTATATTTAACTAAGGAAAGCAGGATGAATAAATGGAGTGAAGCAGATAAGGAAAGTAATTGGAAGAAGATAGAGGAAGCGGTAAGTGCTACTAAGGGACAAGTTTTAACTTATGATGGTAATCTAGTTATGTATCCACAATTTTTTGCAACAAGTTCAGGTAAAACAGAAAATTCCGTAGATGTTTTTTCAAATAGTGTACCATATTTAGTTTCAACAGAGAGTTCAGGGGAAGAAATAGCACCTAAGTTTACAAGTGAAAAACCTATTAATATAGATGAATTTATAAATACTATAAATTCAAGTTATCCTAATGCTTCTTTAAGTGCAGATAATTTATCTGGAAATATTGAGATTATAGAAAGAAGCGAAGCTGGTGGAGTAAAACAAATAAGAGTTGGAAAAGAGAAAATTAAAGGTACAGATTTTAGACATTTACTTAAGTTAAACTCAACTAATTTTCAATTTGAAGTAGCTGGAAATGAAGTGGTATTTAAGTGCAAAGGCTATGGACATGGGGTAGGTATGAGTCAATGGGGAGCAAATGTTATGGCTAAAGAAGGAAAGGGATATGAAGAGATATTAGCGCATTACTATACAGGTATAGAATTAAAAGAATTAGTATTTAAATAATAAAATATAGTCAAAAAGAAGGTTTAGAAATGATATTTTCTAAACCTTCTTTTTATACAAGAATTTAGAAATTAGATATTAATTATCGTTATATTTGGCAAATAATGTTGAAATTTGATGTAAATAAAACTTTTAATATGTGTATTAATTCAGGAGAACAGGCAAGAATACAAAAAGGAGGTGTTGATATGGACCAAAATAAAAAAGATAAAGTAAAAAACTTTTTTAGAAAGGAGGGCTTTTATTTAGTTCTATTCCTTTGTTTATGTTTAGTAGCAACTGTAACAGTTGTAACAAGTAAGAAAAACAAGATTTCAAAAGAAAAAGTACAACAATCAGAAAAGGAATTTACATTAAATGTTGATGATAAAGCTACATCTGAGGCTCAAAAGCAAAATGCAGATAGAGTTAAAAATAATACAGAAAAAGAAGTAGCTCAAGCTCAACAAGAGGAAGAAGTTGCAACAACTGAGGAAGATACTAATGTTTCAGCAGGAACTACTACAGAAGTAAAGTTCAGTAACCCAATTGAAGGGACTATTTCTAGAGTATATTCATATCCAAAACCACAGGAAATGAAAGATGGAACAAGTAGAAACATTAGAGGAATAGACATAAAAGCTACAGTAGGAACAGAAGTTAAATCTGCTGCTGTTGGAGAAGTAAAAGAAATTTCAAAGAGAGCAGAAGAAGGGAATTATGTTGTTATTGCACATGCAAATGGCATTAATACCAAATATTGTAATTTAGGTTCAGACATGAAAGTTAAAGTTGGGGATAAGGTAACAGAAGAAACTGTTATTGGAACAGTTGGAGATACTTCAAAAATATTTTCAAATAATGAATTTGGCGAACATTTAAATTTACAAGTTCAAGATTCAAATGGAAAAGATTTAAATCCAACAACATATTTCAATTATAAAGCACAATAAAACATAAAAAAGTATTTTCATCAGTCATTTTTATAGAAAAGACTGATGAAAATACAAAATTAATTTAATAAGGAGGTAGCATTTTGAAAGATTATATTCAAGAAAGGGTATTAGAGGTAGCGCAATATATAATAGATTCTAAGGATACAATAAGAAAAACAGCAAAGGTCTTTGGTGTAAGTAAAAGTACTATACACAAAGATATGACAGAAAGGCTGCCAAAGATAAATCCAGTAATAGCAGAACAGACACATACAATTCTAGAATTAAATAAAGCAGAAAGACATATTAGAGGTGGAAAAGCCACTAAATTAAAATATAAAGCAGTAGATTAATAAGTAAGATTAAAGTGTAAAGGGTAAAAATTATTGAATCATTACCATATTCCATATATAATAAAAAAATGAGAAAAAATTTTGTGATATTTTAGTATGATTTAAATATAATAGGAGTGAGTAAGGAATGTGGTTTTGGAGAAATGGGACTAACTTAGGAATTGATTTAGGAACAGCAACGGTTTTAGTTTATGCTAAGGGAAAAGGTATAATCTTAAAAGAACCATCAGTTGTTGCTATTAATAAAAGCAATAATAAAGTACTTGCTGTAGGCGAAGAAGCGAGAAAAATGATTGGAAGAACTCCAGGTAATATAGTTGCAGTTCGTCCATTAAGAGATGGTGTTATATCAGATTATGACATAACAGAAAAAATGTTAAAAGAATTTATAAAAAAAGCATATGGAAAAAGTAAAATTACTGCTCCAAAAGTAATGGTTTGTGTTCCTTCACAAGCAACAGAGGTAGAAAAAAGAGCTGTAATGGATGCTACAAGAAATTCAGGAGCTAAAAGAGTACATATTATTGAAGAACCTTTAGCAGCGGCAATAGGTGCTGGTTTAGATATAACCAAGCCTAATGGGTCAATGGTAGTTGATATTGGTGGTGGAACAACTGATATTGCAGTAATATCTCTTGGTGGAGTAGTTGTTAGAGCTTCAATAAAGGTAGCAGGAGATACTTTTGATGATGCTATAATAAAATATGTTAGAAATAAATATAAGATTATGATTGGAGAAAAAACAGCTGAAGATTTAAAGATAACAGTTGGAGCGGCATTTGTAGGCTCAAGAGATTTAACTACTACTATGAAAGGTAGAAATTTAGTTACAGGATTACCAGATGAAGTTACAGTTGCAACGTCGGAAATAGCTGAAGCTTTAAAAGAATCAGTAACTTTAATTGTTGAACAAGTTAAGTCTGTTTTAGAAAAGACACCACCAGAACTAGCTGCAGATATAATAGAAAAAGGAATTTTAATGACAGGTGGAGGATCTTTATTAGATGGTCTAGATAAGTTAATAGAAAAAGAAACTGGCGTAGGGGTTTCTGTTGCAAATAATCCAGTGGAAGCAGTAGTAGAAGGAACAGGAAAAGTTTTAGGATATTTAGATAAATTAGATTCATCATTAATTGGACAAGAGATAACATTAATTGATTAATATTATATAACATATAGGTATAGAATTAGAATTCTATACCTTTTTTATATGTTTGTTCTAATTATCAATATTTGATAAATAATATCCTTTGCATATACCTCGAGCAATTACTTTAGCCATACTCATAATTAAATGAAGACGAATACTTCTAGATGTGAAGAATTCAGCATTATCACTAGAATCAACTATTCCTATAATTGATGTAGAACCAACGTCAGGAAGTCGTTTGCCAACCCCTTTACCAGGATGGATAGGATAGTTTCTTACGTGAATTTCACCTATTGACTTTGCATCACCTAAACAAGCATCAATTCCAATTATATTAGCGTTAGGATGAAGTTTTTTTATTTGTGATAGGCGATGTTCTATATTTAAAGCATGGATAGGTGCCTCTATGGTTCCATAAACAGGTAACTTAAATTGGTTATCTATTAAGTATGTACCTACTAAAGGTCCTAGACAGTCACCAATGCATTTATCAGTACCAATACAAACTATTACTGTATTTTTAGATATATAGTTTTTCAACACATTAGCTATTTCGTAGTAAGCTAAATCAGACTCATAAAAAACTTTATGTTTTATCAAAGCTTCACCCCCTATGGATAATATATATGAGAAGAGTATTAAGAATATAATAGTTATTGGCAAAAAATACATAAAGAAAAGTAAGGTTTTATAAGATAATAAAATAGATGAGCATTAGTAATTAAAAAAAATGCTAATAGGATTAAATGGGAGAAATATAGAGATAAAACAAGAAAAATAAAAATAATTTTAATAAATAACTATAAATAACACTTGAAATTAATACTTAATGATTATATACTAGTCATTGTCAGTTGAGCGGATATAAATTTGTTCAGGGGACATAAGAAATTAAAAGTTAATTATGGGGGAGTTCCCGAGTGGCCAAAGGGGGCAGACTGTAAATCTGTTACGTTTCGTTTCGATGGTTCGAATCCGTCCTCCCCCACCATTTTTAACTTTGAAAAAATATGCTGGCATGGCTCAACGGTAGAGCAGCTGACTTGTAATCAGCAGGTTGTAGGTTCGATTCCTATTGCCAGCTCCAAATAAAATGGGGGAGTTCCCGAGTGGCCAAAGGGGGCAGACTGTAAATCTGTTACGTTTCGTTTCGATGGTTCGAATCCGTCCTCCCCCACCATTTTATTAAAACTAACTTAAATTATTTAAGGGCGCATAGCTCAGCTGGGAGAGCATCTGCCTTACAAGCAGAGGGTCACAGGTTCGATCCCTGTTGTGCCCACCACTTAAATTAAAATAAAATATACGCTGGCATGGCTCAACGGTAGAGCAGCTGACTTGTAATCAGCAGGTTGTAGGTTCGATTCCTATTGCCAGCTCCAATAATGGGGGAGTTCCCGAGTGGCCAAAGGGGGCAGACTGTAAATCTGTTACGTTTCGTTTCGATGGTTCGAATCCGTCCTCCCCCACCATTAAAGCAAGATATTAATCTTGCTTTTTTTATTTTTCTAAAATAGTATTTTAAATAATGTTTTGAATTAACAGAATAAAAAATGTTGACCTATAGAATAAAAAATGTTATAATCTGTTTCGAATAAAATTGATATTAGTTCTTATCCAGAGAGGTGGAGGGAAAGGGCCCTACGAAACCCGGCAACCTGTGATTTCACAAAGGTGCCAATTCCTGTGGAATATTATTTCACAAGATAAGAAAGAGTTTGACGTTTATAGTCTCTTCTTATCGAAGAGACTTTTTTTATTTTAAAATTAACTTTAGATTATAACAATTGTATATAGAATTAATATCAAATAAATTGAAGGGAGTTTATTATATGAGAAGATTATTTACATCAGAATCAGTTACAGAAGGGCATCCAGATAAAATCTGTGATCAAATTTCAGATGCTGTATTAGACAGTATATTAGAAAAAGATCCTAATGCTAGAGTTGCTTGTGAAACAGCAGTTACTACAGGTATGGTATTAGTTATGGGTGAGATATCAACTAATTGTTATGTTGATATTCCAAAAGTTGTTAGAGAAACAATAAAAGAAATAGGATACGATAGAGCTAAATATGGATTTGATTGTGCTACATGCTCAGTTTTAACATCAATAGATGAACAATCAACTGATATAGCAATGGGTGTAGACGAAGCTTTAGAATCAAGACAAGGTGAGAAGGATGCTGTTGAAGCTGTAGGGGCTGGAGATCAAGGTATGATGTTTGGTTTTGCAACAAATGAAACAGAAGAATATATGCCATTACCAATAGCTATGGCTCATAGACTATCTAGAAGATTATCAGAAGTAAGAAAAAATGGTCAATTATCATATTTAAGACCAGATGGAAAGACTCAAGTTACAGTAGAGTACGATGATAATAAAGTTATAAGAATAGATGCAATAGTAATATCAACTCAACATGGAGAAGATGTTACACAAGAACAAATAAGACAAGACTTAATGGAACATGTAATAAGAGCTGTAGTTCCAGCAGAATTATTAGATGAAAACACTAAATACTTTATAAATCCAACAGGTAGATTTGTAGTTGGAGGTCCTCAAGGAGATTCAGGATTAACAGGAAGAAAAATAATTGTTGATACTTATGGTGGAGCTGGAAGACACGGTGGTGGAGCATTCTCAGGAAAAGATCCAACAAAAGTTGATAGATCAGCAGCCTATGCAGCAAGATGGGTAGCTAAGAACTTAGTAGCAGCAGGAATTGCTGATAAGTTAGAAGTACAATTAGCATACGCTATAGGAGTTGCTAAACCAGTATCAATATCAATAGAAACTTTTGGAACTGGTAAAAAGTCAGAGGAAGAAATAGCTTCAATCGTAGAAAAAGTATTTGACTTAAGACCAGGTGCAATAATAAGAGATTTAGGGTTAAGAAGACCATTATACAAACAAACAGCAGCATATGGCCACTTTGGAAGAAATGACCTTAACTTACCATGGGAACAATTAAATAAAGTAGAAGAAATAAAAAAATATATCTAATAGCAATTAGATATAAAGAAAAGATATAGAGTATGTAACTATCATATTCTATATCTTTTTTATTAATTTTATGCAGTATGAACAACTTTTCCGTTAACGATTACTTTCTTTACATTTATATTTTCATCAAATAATACTAAGTCAGCATCATAACCTTCTTTTATAAGACCTTTTCTATCTTCAACTTTACAATGTCTAGCTCCATTAAATGTTGCCATTTTTACTACTTCATTTAATGAATAGTTTGTATTGTTATACACATTTCTAATAGCTTTATCTAAAGTTAATACTGAACCAGCTAAGCTACCAGTAGTTAATCTTGCAGCACCATCAGAAACTACAACATCTTGGCCACCAAGAGAATACATACCATCAGGCATTCCACATGCCATCATAGCATCAGTTACTAATAAAACCTTATCAGTTGTTTTTTGATTATAAGCGACTCTTAATGATGGGTATGAAATATGAATTCCATCAGAGATAGTTTCAGTAGTTATATTACTATCAAAAATTGCTCCAACAACACCAGGTTCTCTATGAGAAAATGGAGTCATAGCATTAAATAAGTGAGTTGAGTGACAACATCCGCATTTAATACCTTCCATAGCTTCTGCATAAGTGGTTTTTGTATGACCCATTGAGCAAACAATACCTTCAACAGATAAGTGTTTAATTAAATCAGTTGCTCCAGGAACTTCAGGGGCAATTGTTATTGAAATAACAGCATCCTTAGCATCGCCCACCATAGAGTTATAATTTTCAATAGTTGGAGGAATTAAAAATTTAGGATTTTGAGCTCCAATAGCACTAGGACTTATAAAAGGACCTTCTAAGTGAGCTCCCAAAACTATTGCTCCATCAGTACCGTTTTCTTTACATTTTTTTATAGATTCCATAGATTTTCTTATATCATCTATAGAAACAGTCATAGTAGTTGGTGTAAATGAAGTAGTCCCATGTTTTACTATTGCTTTAGATATTTCATTTATAGCCTCAACAGTACCATCCATAGTATCGTAACCAGCAGCACCGTGAATGTGAACATCTATAAATCCAGGAGATAAATATAATCCTTCTCCATTAATAACATCATTACAGTTTATGTTAGTTGGGTTAATTTCTTTAATTTTACCATCTTCTATTAGTACAGAACCGTTTTCAATTCTGTCTAAGAAAATAATATTACAGTTTTTAATTAACATAATACACCTCCATATTTTTTTTCTTAAGTCCACAAATTATTAGATAATAAATTTTTGAAATTAGACTTATGTTATAATTATATAATAAAAAGTATAAGATTAAAATATTATTAAAAGATTTGGAGCGATAATATGGAAATCCTAAATGGAGTTATTGAAACGATTGTATTTAAAAGTGAAGATACAGGATATGTAGTTTCAAAAGTAAGAGTAGATAAAGAGTTAATTAATGCAGTTGGTGTAGTACCTTTATTAAAGGAAGGTCAGCAAGTAAAAATTAAGGGTGATTGGGTACTGCATAAACAATTTGGAAGACAATTTAATATAAATGAATATGAGGAAGTATTACCAAGTTCAGTAGAAGGAATAGAAAAGTATTTAAGTACAGGTATAATTCGAGGAATAGGTCCAGTAACAGCAAAAAAAATAGTAGGGAAATTTGGTGAAAAAACTTTAGATATTTTAGATAATCATATAGAAATGTTACAAGATATAGAAGGTATAGGAGAAAAGAAGTATAAAATAATATACGAATCTTATCTTGAACAAAAAGATCTAAAAGATATTATAATTTATTTTCAAAATAATGGTATGACAACAAATCAATGTATAAAGATATACAAAAAATATAGTAATGCAGCTATAGATGTGGTAAAAGAAAATCCCTATGTACTTTCAGATGAAATTTCTGGTATAGGGTTTATAACAGCAGATAGAATAGCGAAAAGTCTTGGTATAGAAAATACATCACCCTTTAGAATACAAAGTGGAATTAGATATGTATTAAATCAATTTTCTGCTGCAGGGAATACATATATGCCAAAGGAAATGTTAATTGATGAAACTTCTAAGGTTTTAGTTGTTGATAAGGAATTAGTTGAAGAAAATATTTATAATGCAAGTTTAGATGGCAAAATAAAAATTGAAAAAATAGGAGAGATAGAAGGTGTTTTCTTAATACCATATTATTATTGTGAATTAGGTGTAACAAATAAAATAATAACTTTAGGGATAGAAAACTTTAGAACTATAAATACAGATGTAGAATTTGAAATAAAATCCTTTGAAAAGAAAAATAATATAGAATTTGCTCAATCACAAAGAGAAGCAATAATAGGTGCTTTTGATAATGGTATAGAAATAATAACAGGTGGACCAGGGACGGGAAAAACTACAATAATAAAGGCTATAATAGAGATTTATGAAAATAACGGAATGAAAGTTTTACTAGCAGCACCAACAGGAAGAGCTGCAAAAAGAATGACAGAGTCTACAGGTAGAGAAGCTAAAACTATACATAGATTATTAGAGATGGGGGTAAGTGATGAGGAAAATTCCTTTTTTGGAAAGGGAGAAACATCACCATTAGAAGGGGATGTAATAATTATAGATGAAGCATCCATGATTGATATAATGCTTATGCATAGTCTTTTAAAGGCTGTAAAATTAGGAACTAGATTAATTATAGTTGGAGATGTTGATCAGTTACCATCAGTAGGACCAGGAAATGTCCTTAAAGACTTAATAGAAAGTGAGTTTATTAAGGTAGTAAGGCTTAAGGATATCTTTAGACAGGGCAAAGAGAGTATGATTGTAACTAATGCGCATAAGATAAATAATGGGGAAATGCCAGAAACTAACAAAAAAGAAGGAGATTTCTTTTTTGAAAATAAGCAGGAATTAGACGATATATTAAATACAATTATAGATTTAATAAATAGAAGGCTACCTAATTTTAATAAAAGTTGGGATAAACTTAGAGATATGCAAGTGTTAACTCCTACAAGAAAAGGAATTTTAGGAGTTCAAAATTTAAATAATAAACTCCAAGAAGTTTTAAACCCTAAATCACCAAATAAAAAAGAAAAAGAATCGAAAGAAATGGTATTTAGGGAAGGGGATAAAGTCATGCAGACTAAAAACAATTATTCCCTTAAATGGTTTAGAATAAATGGAGATGGAGATAATGAAGGTGTTGGAGTCTTTAATGGAGATATGGGCTTTATAGAAAAGATAAATGAATCAGAAAAGACTATAACTATAATATTTGATGATGAAAGAAGAGTTATATATGATTACATATATCTAGATGAATTAGAATTAGCATATGCAATAACAATTCATAAAAGTCAAGGAAGCGAATTTAAAGTTATAATTACACCCGCATTTATGGGATCACCTTTTTTAATGAATAAAAATCTTTTATATACAGGAATAACAAGAGCTAAGGAACTTGTAGTAGTTGTTGGTATTCCGAAAGCATTAAAGTATATGGTTTCTAATGTTAGGAGTATGGATAGATATTCTTCTCTTAAAGAAAGAATCCTAGATGTAAAATCAGAAGAAGTTTTTAGTGAAGAATAAGGAGATTTATTATGGGGTACGAGAAAATAATTAATCATAAAGAATTTACTAATTGTTTAACTAAAATAAATAAATGGTATTTAAGAAAGTCAAAAATATTAAACATTATTACAAGCCCATATAATAGCACCTTAATATATTCTAGTATAATAAATGAAATTGCACGAAAAGGCGGAAATATACTGTATATATGGGGAAATAATTCGCCAAATGATGAACTTATAAAAGAAATAAAATTAAAGGATAAAGGAATAACTTATTCTTATATAGAAAAAGGGGAATCAGAAAAAACTATAACTTTTACAAGCTTTAAAAATATGATTAATGTAAGAGGAGAATATGATTTATGTATAATAGATGATATAAGTAAATTTTCATTAATGAATAAAGATGAATTAATAGAATTAATAGAGGCTATGTATATATATAGTAAAAGAATAATAGTCTACTCTATAGAAAGAATAGTTTCTATGGGAGAAAAAGTAGAGATATCATCCTTAATAAGTAATAAACCATATGTAGAACCTAGAATATTAAATACTAGAATTAAGCTAGATGATGATATTCCATACAGTTTATATGATTATTTACTTTGGTTTAGGGATAATAAAAGCAAGGTAATTATATATGCTCCAACTGAAGAAAAAGCTAGAAGAGTATATAAGCAGTATTCTAATACAATTAAAATATCAGGGGCGAAATTTTTGTTATTACTTAGAGATGGACCATTAAAAGAGTTAGAATCATCTTTAAAAATTAAAGATAAAGGAGTCTTTATAATAACAAATTATTTTGGAGATTATTTAAAAGCAATAACAGAATTAAATATTGTAGCACTTTTTTCAGATAATAGATTTTATTCTTATAAAAAAATAATATACTTATGTGCAGAGGCAGGAAAAAATCCTGAAAAGCATGGGGAAATTCTATTAGTATCTAGAGATATATCAAATGATATGGAGGAAGCAAAAAAATTCTCAAGGAATTTAAATAAAAAGATATGGGAAAAAGGTTTATTAAGATATTAAAAAACATTATAGAATATGTATTAGACATAATATATCCACCAGAGTCACAATGTATTTATTGCTATAAAGAGGATTATATAGGCTTATGTCCTCAATGTTTAACTAAGATAAAAAGAGTTAATGATGAGAATGAAATAAAATCATTTGCTTATTATAATGGGGTAGTTAAAAAACTTATCTTGGAATTAAAATATAAAAATAATTTTTATCAGCAAAAATTTTAGGGGAATTTATGTGCAACTTAATAAAAGAGAATGAAATTTTAGCAGATATAATTTTATATGTTCCATTATCAAAAAAGTCTTTAAAAATAAGAGGTTATAATCAAGCGGAGATAATTGCAAAAGTAATTTCAGAAAAGTTAGATATTCCAATATCTAATACATTAATAAAGGTTAAAGAAACAAAAGAACAGAAAACTTTATCTAAAGAAGAAAGAAGTATTAATTTAATAAATGCTTTTGATATAAAAAAGCCTAGTGACATAGAAAATAAGAGAATTATTTTAATAGATGATGTACTAACAACAGGTGCTACACTAAGAGAATGTGAAAAAATTTTAAAAAAATTTCGAGCTAGTACAATAAATATATTGACAGTAGCGAAAAGTAATATATAATATATTATTGTAATGTTAGGTCTGTGGATGAAAGTCGATGCCAGTCGCAGGCGAAACGATCCACGTAAGTTAGGAAAAGATTCTGATGAGCATGGTGCGGTATAGATGTAAGTCCTACCAATGAAAGTTGAGAGTGTTAGTAGTGAGAGGTTAAGTCCGAGTAGCAAAAGCTCCAGTAGGCGAGTGTGGGGGCAAAATCCAGGTCAGCTAGCATTATAATGAAAAGACTATTAATTCAAATGAGTTAAGGGTCTTTTTGTTGTATATTGAATAAAAAAAGAAGAAATATGGAGTAAAAAGAAGTGATATGAAGTAATAGGGGGTAATTTTCAGTAAATTCAGAATATTAAAATTGATTAAAAGATCTACTTAGGGGTATAATATAAATAACAAAACAACATAAATTAAATTTTGAAATCTTCTAAGTAAAACTTAGAATTTAGAGAGGGGATGACCTTATTATGAAAGTAACAGTTGTAACAAGAAATACCAAGTTAACACCAGCATTAAAGGAAATGGTAGAAAGAAAGATTTCAAAGATGGATAGGTACTTTGAGCCACATGTATCAGCTAAAGCGACATTAACAGTTCAAAAGAACAGACATATTGTAGAAGTAACGATACCTTTTAATGGCATAATATTAAGAGCAGAAGAAGCTACTGATGATATGTATAAATCAATTGACTTAGTAGAAGAAAAGTTAGAAAGACAAATAAGAAAGCAAAGAACAAAACTTGCTAGAAGGAATAATGAATCATTAAGATTCTCACATATAGATGAAGTTGCAATGGAAGAAGACGACGGAAAGGTTGTTAAAACAAAAAAGTTTGGTTTAAAACCAATGTCATCAGAGGAAGCTGTACTTCAAATGGAATTACTAGGTCATAGCTTTTTTGTATATCAAGATGCAGATAAAAATAAATTATGCGTTATGTATAAGAGAAAAGATGGAGATTATGGTCTGTTAGAACCAGAATATATTTAAAAAGAAGTGCCGTGGCACTTCTTTTTTTGTTAACAATCATATAAAAACTTATTTCTTGAATTGTTTATAAATAAAATGGTATAATTTATAAATAATATAAAATGATATAAAATACAAACAGTTGAAAGGATAAGAAATATGGGATTCTTAGAAAAATTATTTGGGTCATATAGTGATAGAGAAGTTAAAAGATTAGAGAAAACAGCAAATCAAATAGAAGCACTAGATGCTGATATGCAAAAGCTATCAGATGAAGAATTAAAATCAAAGACAGACGAGTTTAAAAAAAGAATACAAGATGGAGAATCATTAGAGAGTATTCTACCTGAAGCATTTGCTGTTTGTAGAGAAGCTTCATGGAGAGTTCTTGGTATGAAGCATTACAAAGTTCAATTAATTGGTGGTATGGTATTACACCAAGGAAGAATAGCTGAAATGAGAACTGGTGAAGGTAAAACACTTGTGGCTACATTACCACTTTACTTAAATGCATTAACAGGCAAAGGAGTACACCTTATAACAGTTAATGATTATCTTGCTAAAAGAGACCAAGAATGGATGGGTCAATTATATAGCTTTTTAGGATTAACATCAGGATGCATAGTACATGGCTTAACAGCAGAACAAAGAAGAGAAGCATATGGATCAGATATAACATATGGAACAAATAATGAATTTGGATTTGATTATCTAAGAGATAATATGGTTATATATAAAGAAGAAAGAGTTCAAAGAGGCTTAAACTTTGCAGTAGTAGACGAAGTGGATTCAATTCTTATTGATGAAGCTAGAACTCCACTTATAATTTCAGGAGCAGGAGAAAAATCAACAAAATTCTATAATGTTGCAGATAACTTTGTTAAGCAATTATTAGCTGAAAGAGATTATACTATCGATGAGAAAGCTAATGCTGTAATGTTAACAGAAGAAGGTGTAGAAAAAGCAGAAAGAGCTTTTGGAATAGAAAACTATGCTGATGCAGCAAACTTAGAATTACAACACTATATTACTCAAGCTTTAAAAGCTAACTATTCAATGAAAAGAGATAAAGACTACATGGTAAAAGACGATCAAGTAGTAATAGTTGATGAATTTACAGGTAGACTTATGGAAGGTAGAAGATACTCAGATGGACTTCACCAAGCCATTGAAGCAAAAGAAGGAGTTAAGATTGAAAGAGAATCAAAAACTCTTGCAACAATTACATTCCAAAACTATTTTAGAATGTATGATAAATTATCAGGAATGACAGGTACAGCTTTAACAGAAGAAAATGAATTTAGAGAAATATATGCACTAGATGTTATAGTAGTACCAACACACAGACCAATAGCAAGAATAGATAATCCAGATTTAATATATAAAAATACAAATGGAAAATATAATGCTATAATAGAAGACATAATTAAATCATATGAAAAGAAACAACCAGTTTTAGTTGGTACAGTAAGTATAGAAAAGTCAGAAATTATATCAGCATTATTAAAGAGAAGAGGCATAAAGCATCAAGTCCTTAATGCTAAATATCATGAACAAGAAGCAGAAATAATTTCTCATGCTGGAGAACTAGGAATGGTTACTATAGCAACTAATATGGCTGGTAGAGGTACCGACATTAAACTTGGAGAAGGAGTTCTTGAAGTTGGTGGATTAAAAATTATAGGTACAGAAAGACATGAATCAAGAAGAATAGATAACCAATTAAGAGGTAGAGCTGGTCGTCAAGGTGATAAAGGTGAATCAACATTCTATATTTCATTAGAAGATGACTTAATGAGAATATTTGGATCAGAAAGAATTCAAGGATTAATGGAGAAATTAGGACTTGAAGACGATGAAGCTATAGATCATAAGATGGTAAGTAAAGCACTAGAAAATGCTCAAAAGAAAGTTGAAGGTAATAACTTTGATATAAGAAAGAATCTTATAGGATACGATGATGTTATGAACATGCAAAGAGAAGTTATCTATAAGCAAAGAGCAGAAGTGTTAGAAGGAAAAAATCTTAAAGATCAAATACAAAATATGATAAGTGAAATAGTTACATCAGCAGTTAATTCACATTTAACAGGTGAGGAAGATGATTATGAAACAGAGATAAATAAACTTCTTAAGTATTTAGAAGATATATGTTTACCTCATGGTGTAATTGCACTTTCAGACGTAGTAGACTTATCAAATGAAGAAATAATAAATAAAATAAATGCTATTTTAAGAGAAATATATACAGGAAAAGAATTAGAATTTGGTGAAGAACATTTTAGAGAAATAGAAAGAGTTGTACTTTTAAGAGTAGTTGACCAAAAATGGATGGCTCACATAGATAATATGGATCATTTAAAACAAGGAATTGGATTAAGAGCTTATAAGCAAGTTGATCCAATACAAGCATACCAAATGGAAGGTAGTGCAATGTTTGAAGAAATGATAGAAGGAATAAAACTAGATACAGTTAGATTCTTATTCCATATTCAAGTAGAGAGACCAGTTGAAAGAGAAAGAGTTGCACAAGAAACTTCAGCTAGTCATGCTAGTACAGGAGATAGCGCAGAAGTTAAAAAAGAACCAGTAAGAAACGAGGATAAAGTAGGTAGAAATGAGGTTTGTCCTTGTGGAAGCGGTAAGAAATATAAAAACTGCTGTGGTAGAGAAGCATAAAAAATAAAAGTGCCTTAGGGCACTTTTTTAATTAAGATATAGTATAGGATGTGATTAAATGTTAATTAAGCTAGAAAATGAGTTAGCAAAGCTTAGTAATATAAAAAACAATATAGAAGAAATGGGGGCTTCTCTTTGACAAAGAAGCTTTAGAAAAAAGAGTTCAAGAACTTGAAATGCAAATGCAAGAAAAAGGTTTTTGGGATAATGTAAAAAGGGCAGAAGAAGTAACAAAAGAGACTAAACAAATAAAAGGTAAAATAGAACGTTATGAATTACTTAAAAGTAGGATAGAAGATGTTGAAGTCCTATCAGAATTAATGGAAGAAGATGATCTAGAGTCAGCAGAGGAAATAATAGCTGAAATAAAGTCAATAGAAAAGACTCTAGATGAATATAAGGTAGAAATACTTTTATCAGGAGAATATGATAGAAATGATGCAATACTGACACTACATGCTGGAGTTGGTGGATCTGATGCTAATGATTGGACGGATATGCTTCTTAGAATGTACACTAGATGGTGCGAAAAGAAAGGTTTCAAAGTCGAAGTAATTGATTTGCTTCAAGGAGATGAAGCAGGAATAAAAAGTGTTACTTTAAAAGTAAAAGGTGAATTTGCGTATGGATATTTAAAAGCTGAAAAAGGCGTTCATAGATTGGTTAGAATATCACCTTTTAATGCTAATGGGAAAAGACAAACATCCTTTGCATCTCTAGAAGTTTTACCAGAGCTTACAGAGGATCAAGATATAGATATAAAATCAGAGGACTTAAAAATAGATACTTATAGGGCTAGTGGTGCAGGTGGACAGCATGTTAATAAGACAGAATCAGCTATTAGAATAACACATATTCCAACAGGTATTGTGGTTCAATGTCAAAATGAAAGAAGTCAATTTTCTAATAAAGATACGGCTATGGCAATGTTAAAATCAAAACTTATTGAACTAAAAGAAAGAGCACATAAAGAGAAAATAGAAGATTTAACAGGAGAACTTAAAGATATGGGATGGGGAAGCCAAATAAGATCTTATGTATTCCATCCATATAATATGGTAAAAGACCATAGAACTAATGAGGAAACTTCCAATTTAAATGCCGTAATGAATGGAGAAATAGATAATTTTATTAAAGCTTATTTAAATAACTTTTAATATTTTAAAGAAAAAGAGAATGGATTAATCAAATCCATTCTCTTTTTCATAAATTTTTTATTAAAATCATATTAAATATTATAAACTTTACATATTCTTTTGAGAAACAATAAATGAAAACGATTATTACGATAAATATTATCAATTAATATGAGAAAAAAATAATTATTTGATAAAAATTTCTATAATATAGCAAATGATATTGAAAATCTTTATCATCAGAAGTATAATACGGATTATACGGAAGAATAAGGATATTACACGAGAATTAGAATGTAATCTTCGAAGGAAATTTAATAAAAGGAGGATAATCTTAAAAACTGACATAATAAAATTAAAATAAAAGGGGGGAAAGTCGTACTATATAGATTTATATAGTATAGGACTGCTTTAACAATGAAAAAGAATTTATCAAAAACTTTAGCTATGCTAGTATTTATAACAAATGCAGGAGTAATGGTAACTCCAACATTTGCAGACACTCTAAATCCAGAATCAAAGGTAGTAAGTTCAGAGGGAAAAGTGGAATTAAATATGCCAGTAAAAGCATTAAAAGCCACTGCAAAGGTAATTGAAGATAAAGATAAGAGTGAAAATCAATGGTGTCATGATTTATTAATAGAATTTGATTCAAGTGATGAAGATAAGGAAAGAGATTTCTATGATAAGATTACTTCAGTTAAGGTAAACGGAGTAGAATATACAAGGAGTTATTCAAGTGAAGATAAGACTTATACAGCTAGTAAGCTTTACGGTGGTTTAGATATTAGAAGCTTAAATTTTAAAGATGATATAAATGCTATAGAAATTAAGTCTACAGGTTATTATGATACACTTATAGAAGTTAAAAAAGATGGAAGTGAATTAACTTCTAAATTAATAAACAATGAAAATGTGGATAGTGAAAATCAAGAAGATATAAAAAATAATGATAATAAATCATTAAATTCCAATGTATTAGAGACAAGTGTAAAGAAAGAAAAAACTGACAATGAGAATTTAGAAAAAGATAATACTATAGAAAATAATCTTAATAATCTTGAAGATGGAGTTTATACATTAAACTTTGAAGCTTTTAAAGAAGAGAATCCAAGTGAAAGTTCAATGCTAGGTGGATTTTTTGATAAGAATGTAAAACTTGAAGTTAAAGAAGGAAAGAAGACCTTAACATTTTTAAATATAATTATGCCAAGTATGCTTTATGATTTTAGGTTAGACTGTAATGGGGAGTTTAAAGAAAGTAAAGCAGAAGATCTTGGAAATATTAATGCAAATGGAGAACATAAGTATAAGAGTTTTACAGTAGAAGCTGGTGATTTAATGGTATCAAATACTGTAGCAGTTCTTGTTAGCGCTATGGGTGGACAAAAAAATGATATAGGTACTATGGGAAAATACAGAAAAGCTATACTTAACTTTGATAGTAATTATATAGAAGGCTGGAATGGATTTGAACAAATAAATAATGAAGTTGAAGAAGGTCAAAGATTAAATAAGGTACTTATTGAAAAAGGTTTTGATATAGATAAAAATGGTGAAGTTACAGCAGAGGAAGTAGCTAAATACTCTCAAGATACTTTAAGTTTATCAGGGAAAGAACTAACAGACATATCATTATTGAAAAATCTTAATTCAAATATAGAAGAATTAAATTTAGCAGCCAATAATATTAAAGAATTACCAGAAGGAATATTTGATAATTTAGTTAATTTAAAGACATTATCTTTAAATTCAAACTTAATTGAAAGTTTACCAGAAGGAATATTTGATAAATTAACTAAATTAGAAGAGTTACAAATAAGTAATTTAAAAATAAAAAGTTTAGATGCTAATTTATTTAAAAATCTTAAGAGTCTTAAAAGCTTAGAGCTAGTAGAAAATAAAGAATTAGAAGAATTACCAGAGGGTATATTTAACGGATTAGATTCACTTGAAGGAATTTATATGTATGATGGTTCCTTAAATAAATTACCTTCATCAATATTTACACTAACTAATTTAAATGGCTTACATTTATGGAATAATAAATTAGAAGTATTACCAGATGGATTTAATAAACTTACTAATTTAAGAGAGTTAACTTTAAATAAGAATGTTATAAGAGAACTACCTAAGTCAATATATCAACTTAAAAATTTAACTTCTTTAAGTTTAGAAAATAATGAATTAACATCAGTACCAAATAATATAAGAGAATTATTCCCTAAATTATATGGATTAGATCTTACTTTAAATAAACTTGAAAATACAAAGGATATAGATGGAGATGTAAAAGTTACACCACAAAAAAATTCAATGAATTTAAAGCTAAAAGCAGAAAATCAAAAAATTTCTCTAGAGTATGATTTATCCGCATTAGATATAATGGCTTGGGCATATTATGGTGATGAAAATATTAAAACAGTAGAAGATTATAATAAGTGGATTGACGGAAAAAACATTGTAGACTTTTTAGATGAAAAAGGTAATGATTGGAGTATAGTTACTGAGATTCAAAAGAAAGATGCAAATGGAAAGTATAAAACTATTGAGACAATATCTATATCAGACAAAGCAGATGAACCTATAGATTATATTGATAAAACTATGAAAAATGGTGATGAATATAGAATTATAAAAAAATTAATTAAAACAGGTGGAATGGATTTTGTAGTATTTAAAGATGTACAAGAAACAATTGCCAAAGTTGATAACATAGAAGTTAAGAGTGATAATGAAAATCAATCTAATGATGGGATTTACGAAATTAAAAATAGCATAGAAGATACAAGTGAAACTGGTAAGTCAATGGTAAGAAGAGTATTGAAAGATACAAGCAATATGGAAATTAAAGATGGAAAGAATTATTTAACTTTAGAATTAAACCCTCAAGGAATGTTAGATAATTATAGAATTCTTGTAGATGGGTCACAAGTTAATTATGAAAAGAAGATTTAGATAATGGATTATTAAAGATAAAGTTTGAAGTACCAAGTTTAGATTCCAAAGTATCTATGAAGTTGTATGTAATTCCAATGGCAAGAGATGTACAATTTACAGTAGCACATGATAAAGATAGTGCAAAATTAATTAGTGGTAATAATGAAAATAAAGATAATAAACCAGTAATAGATAATAGTAATGATATAAAGCCAAATACAACTAAGCCTATAGAAAATAAAACTTCTAATAATGGATTAAATATTGCAAAGGTTGATAGCAAAGCAACTGAAAAACTTGAAGATGAAGTTATAAAAGGTAAATTATATAGTGTACAAAATACAGTTTCTCATGATAGACAAATTGGAAGAGAAATGGCTAGAAAATATTTAGAAAAGACTTCAAAGATAGAAGAAATAGATGGAAATATGTATGCAACAATTACATTTAATAACTCACAATTTATGAAGGAATTTAAAATAGGAGTAAATGGACAAGATGTTAACTATGAAATAGTTGGAAGAAATGGGGACCTATTAAGCTTACGATTTGCGATTCCTAATATAGATGCTAATGTTAAAGTAAGAATGTTTGTAATACCTATGAATTCCAATGTAGAATTTGGAGTTAATTTCTTAAAGGATACTTTAAATCTTGAAAAAGAATATGAAGTTAAAAAGTCAGAATTAAAACAAGGCGGTAAGTTACCATATACAGGTGGAATGGCATCAGGTGGATTAGTTACTGCATTAGGTTCAATGTTATTAGCAGCAGGATCATTTATGAGTAGAAGAAAAAGAAAGTAGGTAATTAAATGAGACATTTTAGAATTATATTTTCAATATTTTTAATAGGAATACTTGTTAGTGTTTTTAGTACTACTAATACTAAAGCAGTTGAAAATAATGCGATTGAGAGCGGTATATATGAACTAGAAAATGATGTTTATCATAGTTCAGAAATAGGAAGATCTATGGCAAGGACATATTTAAATAATATTATGACCTTAGAAGCTAGAGGTGGAGAATTATTTTGCACAATTGGCTTTTCATCAAGTGATTATATGGAAAATTATAAAATGATAGTTGATGAACAAGAAGTTGCAAATGAGATAGTAGATAAAAATGAAGAAAATAAAACAGTTAAAATAAAGTTTAAAATTAATTCTTTAGATTCTAAAATAAACGCTAATATGTATGTAATACCTATGGGGAGAGATGTTAGCTTTGATATAATTCCTAAAAAGGATACATTAAAATTAATTGAGAAAATAGAAGAACCTAAAGTTGAAAGTAGTGATTCTAAAGAGAAAGACGTTGAAGAAAAGGACAAAGAAGAAAGTATGGGAAAAACATCAACAATAACAGTTGGAGCAATAATTATAGGGTTAGCAGCTATGGTTATAATTGGTTCAAAAGTTAAAAATAAATATAAGCAAGTGTAATTTTTATAAGTCAGTAGTTATATAGTTGTATATAATTACTGACTTATAAGCAAGTTAATTTAAAAATAATTTATATAAGTCAATATATATGGCTTTATAGGGGGAATATGACGATGAAAAGACTATTATCAGCAATAATAGTTGGTTTAGTTATGACATCTTTTACTGGATGTTATGGTCCAAAAGAGGGAAATGAAGAGTCAAAAAGCAAGCAAGAGGGTGACGTTGTAGTAGCAACATCAGTAGCTGTTACAGAAATACTTGATAAATTAGGTGTAAGTTTAGCAGGAGTACCGACTACAGCTTATACGCTTCCAGAGAGTACAAAAGATGCCGTAAAGGTTGGAAATCCTATGAATCCAGATTTAGAAAAAATAAAATCATTAAATCCAACGGTAGTAGTATCAGTAGATACATTAGGTGATGATTTTAAAAATACATTTATAGAAAATAATATACCAAGTGAATTCGTAACTCTAACGAGTTTAAAGGGATTAAAGGAAGCAATAAAAACACTAGGAGATAAATTTAATAAAGAAACAGAAGCAGATAATTTATTAAATGACATTAGTGCTAAAGAAGGAGAAATCGTTAAAAAAAATGATGGAAAAGAAAAAGAAAATATATTAATTATTTTTGGAGCACCTGGAAGCATAATGATTGGGACTAGCAAATGCTATGTAGGAAATTTAGTTGATGTTGTTGGTGGTAAAAATATAGTTGAAAATAACTCTACTTCCTTTGTGCAGTTAAATATAGAAGAAGTTTTAAAAAGCAATCCAGATAAAGTTTTAGTAATGACTCATGGAAATCCAGAAGAATCTAAAGCGATGGTAGCAAAAGAATTAAAAAATAATCCTATGTGGCAAAAACTTTCAGCAGTTAAAGAAGATAAAGTTTACTATTTAGATAGTAAAAAGTTTGGGATGAGTGCAAATCTTAAGGTTACAGAAGCTTTAGATGAATTAGCGAGTATTTTAAACAACTAGATAATTTAGGAGCAATATATGAAAAATAATAATATTAGAAAAAATATATATACATTGGAATTTCTATAATAGCTTTAATCCTTTTATCACTAACTTCGATGAAGATAGGTAGTATAGATATAACTCTAAGAGAATTATTAATAGGTATCTTTACTAATAATGGGAGCGAAACTTGGGAAATTATAAGAGACTTAAGAATGCCTAGAGTAATATCTGCAATTTTAGTGGGGGCTAGTTTGGCAGTATCAGGGGTTTTATTACAAGCGGTTATAAGAAATCCACTAGCAGAGCCATCAATTACTGGTATTTCTTCAGGAGCAAGCCTTTTTTCAATTTTAATTATGGTATTTTTACCATCATTAAATCCATATAGATACTTATTTGGATTTTTAGGTGGGATTTTAGCATGCATAATTGTTTATTCTTTAGCATTTAAAAATACATTATCTCCAATAAGGATTGTTCTCTCAGGGATAGCTGTAAATGCTATGCTTGGGGGATTTATATCTATAATGACTATATTTAATGGGAATAATGCATCAAGTGTTCAAATGTGGCTTACAGGTAGTTTAGTAGCTGTAACATGGAAAGATGTAATTCCGCTTCTTATATATACAACGATAGGGTTAGTTTGTGCTTTAATTTTATGCAAAACTTGTAATGTAATAGTATTAGGTGATAAAACTTCAAAAGGACTTGGATTTAATGCAGATAAGACAAGGATAATTATATCTTTAGTAGCTGTTTTTTTAGCTGGTATTTCAACATCTATAGCAGGAATTATATCATTTGTAGGACTAGTAGTACCACATATTTGCAGAATTATTATAGGTTCTGATCACAAATATTTAATACCATTTAGCTGTACGTTAGGTGCTATATTACTCTTAATTGCAGATACATTAGGAAGAATAGTAGCAAAACCATATGAAATTCCTGTTGGTATAGTTATGGCAATTTTAGGAGCACCATTTTTCTTATATCTTTTAAGAAAAAGTAATGTTTAAGATTAAAGTAACTATTAAAATTGAGGTGATAATATGTTAGCAGGAGAAAAGTTAAGTTTTTCTTATGATGATAAAGAATTTATAAATAATTTAGATATAAAAGTAGAGAAAGGGAAAATAACTACTATAATAGGACCTAACGGAAGTGGAAAATCAACTTTATTAAGTATGCTTTGTTCGGTTAATAAAATAAAGAAGGGTTCTATTTATATAGATGGTAAAAATATAGTTAACTATAAAAGTAAATCATTGGCACGAATTATTGCTACGGTATATCAACAGAATAATGTACCAGAAGATATAATAGTAGAGGATTTAGTTGGTTATGGAAGAATACCACATAAAGGATACTTTGAGAAAAATAATGAGGATGATAATAAAATTATAGAGTGGGCTATAAAAAGTACTAATGTAGAGCATTTAAAAAACAAGCCTATTTCACATTTATCAGGGGGAGAGAGGCAAAGAGTATTTATAGCTCTAGCTTTGGCTCAAAAGCCTAAGATATTATTTCTAGATGAACCTAATACTTATTTAGATATTTTTAATCAAATAGAACTTTTAGAATTAGTAAAGAAGTTAAATGAAGAAAATAATATAACAGTGGTTATGGTTCTTCATGATATAAATCAAGCTGTAAAATATAGTGATAACTTAGTAATTATGAAAAATGGAAAAATAATAAAAGTAGGTAAGTCAGATGATGTAATAAATGCAGAAATAATAGAATCAGTTTATAACGTAAAAGGGATTGTAGCAGAAGTAGAATCAAAGGAAAAATATTTTATTCCATTAAGTGTAGTACATTAAAATATATAAGATTACTAGCCGATAAAAAAGGGAATTCGTATTTCGAATTCCCTTTTTGTGCATAATAGTATCATTATGAAAAACTTCTCTAAGAATGTGATACCTATGCAGTTTTCTTTTTTCTTATTCCATAAGCTATTAATAAAATTAACAATACTGATGAGAATATAATTGAAACTTTATCATAGAAGAATTTAGTTAAAAATCCATAGGAAGAATCTAATATTTTTGTTTCAACTACTTGGTAAGCTGTATCAATAGCATCTGTACTAATAAATTCTACAGTATCTTTAGGAGTATGAATTTTTGATGTATCACTATGACATAAACTTACAGAATCAATTCCAGCATTATTAAAGCTTGCATGATCACTTGCATCTTCGTAAGCAACTTCAGTTTGTACACCTTTCTTTTTAGCTATCTTTTCAATAGATTTTAATAATTTAGAATCCTTATCTTTAAAAGATAGACCTTGCATAAGGGTTATAGGATAACCTTCACTACCAATCATATCGAAATTTATAACTTCAGCTCCATTTAATTTATCTAAATTCTTTTCAGCAAATTCTTTAGAGCCTAAAAGACCAAACTCTTCTGCATTTAATGCAACGAAAATTATATCTCTTTTTGGTTTTCCATAAGTAGATAAACTTCTTTGAAGTTCAAGTAAGAAAGAAGTTCCAGAAGCATTATCTAGAGCTCCAGAATAAATATTTTCTAACCCATCTTTACCTAAATGATCGTAATGGGCTGTTAACACAAGTGGTGGAAGTTTACCAGAAGATCCTTCTATAACACCAACTATATTAGAAATTGTTTTTTCCTCATTTTTAAATGGAACATGTACTGAAACTTCAAGACCTTTTCTTACAGAATCTAATATTTTATTATAGGTATCAGTAGTTATACATATCACCATATCATAAGGAAACTCACTGCAAAAAGAGCTTCTAAAAGAAAAACCATCTTTAGTATTTACATAAAATAGGCATTTTCCATTAGGAGTAATAACATCTATAGATTTTTTGTAGATATTTACATTATCAGCTTTTGAAAAACTTATAGTATTATTTTTAAAGTTAAGCATATCATCTTTAAAATCAACACCATATTTTAGTTCTTCTAAAGTAATGCCATTAGCTGATATTTGCATATATGGCATAGTATTAGTTTTAACTGGACAAATAGTATTAAAGCTTTCTTTATAATCATCATTTAAAGGAACTAGTTTATTATCTTGGAAATCTTTCCTTATTATTTCAGCAACTAAATTATTTTCGTCACTTCCAGGTAAACGCCCACTATAAGTTTGAGAAGAAAAACTTGCTATGTTTTTCTTAACGTTATCTGAGTTAAATGATGAGTATGTAATATTAAAGAAAATAGAAAAGCCAAAAGCTATAGTAATAATAAAT
This sequence comes from Clostridium chauvoei, assembly GCF_002327185.1. Taxonomy (NCBI): domain Bacteria; kingdom Bacillati; phylum Bacillota; class Clostridia; order Eubacteriales; family Clostridiaceae; genus Clostridium; species Clostridium chauvoei. The sequence goes on from NZ_CP018624.1 coordinate 215,383, forward strand.
AATAGTAAATAGTATGAAACTTTTTTCTTCATAAAAATACCTCAAATAATAGTTTTAATTAATACTATTACTTGAGGTATAAAATTATGAGAAATAATTTCAAATGGTCAAATTTAGTTAAGCTTTTTTATATACTAAATCAACAAAACCGTAAACTACAGAAAATAATATACAAGTATATAAAAATAAATTTAATTGTTTGGATATAATAGCAAATACACCACCAACAATTGAAGTAAATAATATTACACCATTAATAAATCTAGAAAGACCAGATTTATTAGTTAATAATTCTTTCATTGCAGAAATTAGAATTAAAATCATTGTAAGAAAAGCTATAACATTTCTTAGAGTAGCGGAAAATTCTACTACATAATATTCATTTAAAACTAAAAACACAACAAAAAAGATTAATAATATATTTATAGTTTTATTTAAAATTGAAGCTAATTTATTCATACCATCACCTATTTGTAAAATATTTACAATAATATTATATCTATTTATTTACATAATATCAATAGGGTAGAATAAATTTATAACTTAGTAACTTTAATTTATCATTAAGGTTATGTATAGTTGTATTAATTATAAATAATATTATAATTATAGTAGTGTTATGCAAATTTTGGTTAAGAGTTTAGGAGGAAACAATGGTTAAGATAGAAGATAGATTAGCAGAAGAACTAGGGATAAAGTTATCTCAAGTAAATAATGTAATTGGACTTTTAGATGAAGGTAATACAGTACCTTTTATATCAAGATATAGGAAAGAACAAACTGGTGGATTAACAGATGAATTACTAAGAAAATTTCAAGAGAGATTAACTTATCTTAGAAATTTAGAAGAAAGAAAATCAGATGTTTCAAGACTTATAGAAGAACAAGGTAAACTAACAGAAGAGATAACTAATTCATTAAAAAAGGCAATGACTTTAACAGAGGTTGAGGATATATATAGACCTTATAAGCAAAAGAAGAGAACAAGAGCTACAATTGCTTTAGAAAAGGGATTAAAACCTCTTTCAGAATTAATAATAAATGGAGAATTCAAAGGAAATCTTTTAGAGGAAGCATCTAAATTTGTAAATGAAGAAAAAGGTGTTAAAACTAATGAGGAAGCTTTATCTGGAGCTTTAGATATAGTTGCAGAGATGATTTCAGATGAAGCTAAATATAGAAAATGGATTAGAGAGCTTGTACTAAGAGAAGGAAAAATTGAATCAAAAGGTGGAAGTGATGATACGACTCAATATGAAATGTATTATGAATATAGTGAAGATGTTAATAAGATACCACCACATAGAATTCTTGCTATAAATAGAGGAGAAAAAGAAAAAATACTTTCAGTTAAAATTATAGTTAATGAAGAAAAAATATTAAACTACTTAGAAAGAGAAGTATTAAAAGGAAATAAGGTAACTGATGATTATTTAAAACTTGCAGTTAAAGACTCTTTAAAGAGATTAATATACCCATCAATTGAAAGAGAAGTAAGAGCAGAACTTACTAATATTGGAGAAGAGGGAGCAATAAAAATATTTAAAGAGAATTTAAAGGCATTACTTATGCAACCTCCTATAAAAGGAAAAGTTGTTATGGGGTATGATCCAGGATTTAGAACTGGTTGTAAAGTTGCTGTTTTAGATAGTACAGGTAAATTCTTAGAAAAGGCAACAGTATTTCCAACAGTACCAAAAAGGGATATAGAAGGTACTAAAAGAATACTTAAAGATCTTGTGAAAAAATATAATGTAGATGTTATTTCTTTAGGTAATGGAACTGCATCAAGGGAATCAGAAGAAGTTATATCAGAAATGCTTTCTGAAATTAAAAATGAAATGGGAAAAGAGTTAGCATATGTTATAGTTTCAGAAGCAGGAGCATCTGTTTATTCAGCATCCGAATTAGCAACAAAGGAATATCCTGATTTAGATGTTACTATAAGAGGAGCTATTTCTATAGGAAGAAGATTACAAGATCCTATGGCAGAACTTGTTAAGATAGATCCTAAGGCTATTGGGGTTGGTCAATATCAACATGATGTAACTCAAAAAAGATTAGAAGAATCTTTAGCAGGGGTAGTAGAAGACTCAGTTAATAAGGTTGGAGTAGATTTAAACACAGCAACACCTTCATTACTAAATCATATAGCTGGAATAAATACAACTATAGCAAATAATATAGTGTTATATAGAGATGAAGTTGGTGGATTTAAAACTAGAAAAGAGCTTTTAAAAGTAAAAAGATTAGGACAAAAGGCTTATGAACAATGTGCTGGATTTTTAAGAGTAATGGAAAGTAAGGAAGCACTAGATAATACTTCTGTTCATCCAGAGTCATATGATATAGCTAAAAAGTTAATTGGATTGCTAGGATATACAAAAGATGATTTACAAAATAAAAATCTTAATGATATAGAAAAAAGAGTAAATGAAAAAGGTTTAAGCAATTTAGTTAAAGAATTAGAAGTTGGGGAACCTACTCTTAGAGATATAATTAAAGAATTACAAAAACCAGGAAGAGATCCAAGAGAAGAGATGCCTAAGCCAATATTAAAGACTGGAGTAATAGAATTAAAAGATTTAACGCCAGGAATGGTTCTTATGGGAACTGTTAGAAATGTTTCGGATTTTGGAGCATTTGTAGATATTGGAGTTCATCAAGATGGTCTTGTTCACAAAAGTCAAATGGCAAATAGATTTGTAAAACATCCTTTGGATATAGTTAAAGTAGGGGATGTAATAAAGGTTAGAATAATGGAAGTAGATGAAAAAAGAAATAGGATTTCTTTATCAATGAAAGATATAAAAGAGGAAGAATAAAATACTTGAAAAATTCAGACAATAGTAATATAATGGAAGTACAATAAAATATTATCTTCAGGGCGGGGCGAGATTCCCCACCGGCGGTAAAGCCCGCGAGCTAATAATTAGCATGATTCGGTGAAACTCCGAGGCCGACAGTATAGTCTGGATGAAAGAAGGTAGAAAGTTAGATTAAAGTTAAAGGTATATTAAAATACTTTTAGTTAATCCATTTTATTTAGAAGCTTTTCGCCCTGATGTATTAAAGTGCATCAGGGTTTTTTGCATTTTGAAGTGGTAAGCATAAAATTTCTAACTTAATGCCCCAGAGGATAGACTTTTGGGAGGAGAGAAAACCATGAATAATCAAAACAAAAATTTGAACAAGTTTGTAAAAATCTCATTACTAGGAGCAATTGCCGTTGTACTAATGTACTTAGATTTTCCTGTAATACCGTTATTTCCTTGGTTAAAAATAGACTTAAGTGATGTTCCAGCACTTATGGGAGCATTTGCTTTTGGACCAGTTGCAGGTATTGTTATAGAACTTATAAAAAATTTATTAATTTTAATAGTTAAGGGAACTGGAACAGTGTTTGTAGGGGAAATTGCTAATTTTATAGTAGGAATTTCATTAGTAGTACCAGCATCATGGTTCTATCACAGAAATAAGAGTAAAAAGACAGCTCTTATAGGAATGGCATTAGGATTTATAGGAATAGAAATAATGGGAATAATAGCAAATGTATATTTCTTATTGCCAGCTTATGGAATGCATATGGAATCAGCTCAATTATTAGAATATGTAACAGTAGGACTACTACCTTTTAATGGAATAAAAGCTGTTTTAGTATGTGGAATAACTTATATGTTATACAAAAAAGTATCAATGGCAATATTTAAAGTTGATTCACATTTTGAACCTAATAAAGATAAAAATCTTACAACAGTATAATATAATTAAAATAGTCATAGTAAATTGAAGTTAATCATTTTACTATGACTATTTTTGTTTTAAAATTTATTATATTGCATTAACACAGCATTTTCTTTATTATCTTCGTAATAACCTTTTCTAAGACCTATATTTTTAAATTCAAAATTTGTATATAAATTTTGTGCTGGAATATTAGATTCTCTTACTTCTAAATTAATTGTGTTGCAATTTAAATCTTCACATAACTTAAATAAACATTGCAATAAATTAGTGGCTATATGATTTTTTCTATAGTTAGGGTGAACCCCTATATTAGTTATGTCACCTTCACCAGCTATAATCCATACGCCAACAAATCCAATAATTCTATTAGATGCTATTTCTTTAGCTACTATATATTTAGCAAGTGGATTATTAAGTTCAGATTTAATAGATTCAATGCTCCATGGCACTGAAAAACAAAGATTACTTATTTCATAAACACCATCAATATCATTAGAAGTCATAAGATTATAAGCTATTTTCATTTTTTAAAGCCAACCTTTTTTCAAGTTCTCTTTCAGCTTGAGGTTTTTTAAGATAAAATGGTGAAGAATTTATATCATCTGATTTACCTTCAAGTAACATTTTAAGTCCAAGTTCACCTAAAGATGAAGCTCTAATTATACTTAGGTGATTCGGAGCAAAGAAAGCATTAGGTAAATTGTCTTTTAAAAACTCTTTATGTTTTTCTAAACCATCACCAGTAAAAATAACTTTTTCATTTTTTTCTTTTAATAAAGCAACTAGATCACTTAAATCAAGTGCATCATAATCTGTTATTGCTTTAAGGTTTCCGTCTTCATTTTTATATAAACAAGTGTAAACACTATCTCTTAAAGCATCCATAATTGGACATATAATTCCATCGAAACATATTAAGGAATATGCAAGAGCATCTAAACTAGAAACACTTATATAAGGTTTATTTGATCCAAAACTTAGACCTTTGACTGTAGCCATTCCTATTCTTAAACCTGTAAATGAACCAGGACCTTTTGAAACAACAAAAGCATCTATGTCATCTATATCTAAATTATTATCTTTTAGAAGCATTTCTACCATGTCCATAATTAATATTGAATGTTCTCTTTTATTATTAAGAGTATATTCACCTATAAGACTATCATCTTTTACAATAGCAGCTGTAGCTACTTTAGATGAAGAATCTATACTTAAAACTATCATATTTCTAACTCCTTTACGTAATTATATCTATCTCCATATGGAGTTATAGTGATTTTTCTAAAATTTTCACCTTTGTCTAAATCTTTTTCTATTAATATATGAATATAGTCATTAGGTAAAATATCTTCTATGTAATTTGCCCATTCAATAATTGATACACCATCTGAAAAAATGTAATCATCAAAGCCTATAGCGTATATTTCATCAGGATCACTTACTCTATATACATCAAAATGAAATAATTTTAATCTTCCGGAATCATATTCATTAACTATAGTAAAAGTTGGACTCGTTATATGCTCATCTATTCCAAGACCTTTAGCAATTCCTTTAGTAATATGAGTTTTTCCAGTACCTAAATCACCAGTTAAACATACTATATCACCAGCTTTTAATACTTTGCCAAGAGCATAACCTATAGAAGTTGTACTTTCGACACTATCAACATTAAAATACATAAAATAACTCCCTTCTATAAAAATCTTATATTAATATATTCTATCCAAATTCAAGGGAAAAAGAAAGGTAATTTATTCTCATTGTAACAATATTGTAATATTATTAAAAAAGTGATATAGTATAATACTATTAGGATAATATAAAAATGGTATAGAATAAATTGAATTTTAAAAAGAGGTATTACTATGAAGAAGCTTACTTATTTAATGGTTATAGTAACTCTAGCTTTATTTTTAGGCTTAGGTTTATTTTCGAATCCATTGTTAGTAAATGCAACTAATGAGTTTGATAAAGAAAAAGAAGTGTTCTTAAATATAACAACTGTAACTAAACCACAATATTATATGGTTAAGTCTTTAGTTGGAGATAAACATAATGTAGAATACTTATTTAAATCAGAAGATGAGATAGAAAAATTTAAAGTTGATGAAAATATAATAAATAATATTTCTAATATAGATTTATTTATATATACAGGTTTAAACTATGAACCTTGGATAAATGACCTAATTGAGGATTTGAAAAAGAGTAGCTTAGGAATAATAAACATAAGTAGAGGAGTTAGACCTTTATCTTATGATTTAAATGCAGAAAATAAAGAAAATCCTTATTATTTACTAAGTTACAATGACTATAAAATAGCATTATACAATATTAAACAAGCTTTACAAGAAAGAGATATTAAAAATAAAGATTTTTATGAGAATAATTATGATAAGACTATTAAAGATTTAAATGACTCTTTAAAGGCTTTAAGAGGAGAAGTTAGTAAGTATAAGAATTATACTGTAGTAACAGATACTGATGTTTTCGATTATATATACAAAGATTTAGGAATTAATTTTATAAAGGTTAAGGATCATGAGATTAGAAAAATCTTAGAAGAAAAAAATATAGATGAGACAAAAGTTATATTTGTAAAAGATAAAAATCATGTCAAAAAATCAAATAATGAAGATAAAAAAGAAAGTGAAAGTGAAAAAATCGAAGAGCCATTAAAGTGTGAAACTATTGAATTAGTAAGATTTAATGGAGATATTTCATTTGAAGAGCTAATATTAAAGAATACAAAACTAGTGGTAGATACTATTAAAAAACTACCACTAGAATAAATTAAATAAAACAGTTGATTTTTATATAAATATGATATATAATATGTATTGTTCAAAGGGGTATGGCTCAACGGTAGAGTAGTGGTCTCCAAAACCATTGGTTCTGGGTTCAAATCCTAGTGCCCCTGCCAAGGTTCTAGCAATTAAGTTGCTAGAACCTTTTTTGTTTTAAAGTGTAATAAGTTGAAAGAAGCTATATTAGATTAATCTTAACCTAATATAGCTTCTTTATTACTATGCTAACTGCATTTCAATTGTAAGCTCATCCATAAGCTCTTGAACAGATACTATTTTATCTATTTTTGAAGCATTTTCCCCACAAAAGATTAATCCATTTTCTAGATTGCCTTTTACGGCATTAATTAATGCTTCTGTTATGCAATAGGGTGTTGTATTAGGATTACAAGGAATTAAGCAATTATAACATTTAGATACATTTATATTTCCAAGTTGAGTTTTCTTAACAAAATTATTAACAATAGCTCTTCCAGGCATTCCCACAGGACTTTTTACAATATTAATATCGGAGTCAGAACAATTAATATAGGCTTCTTTAAATTTAATATGTGCATCACATTCATTTGTAGCAACGAAACGTGTAGCCATTTGTACTCCAGATGCTCCAAGCTTTAAATATTTAGCTATATCATAACCATTAAAGACACCACCTGCAACTATAACAGGAATAACTTTATTATATTTACTTTCAAAACCTTTAACGACTTCAATGATATCAGTAATAGTTTTATTGAAGTTAGAAATTTCTTCTTCAAGTTTTTCTTTAGCAAACCCTAAATGACCACCAGCTTTGGGGCCTTCAATAACTACCATATCAGCTGTTACATTATGATGTTTATCCCAAATATTTAAAATAACTTTAGCGGCTTTACAAGAAGATACTATAGGGGCAAGTTTTACTTTATATCCTTTTGTATATTTAGGTAATTTTGTTGGTAATCCAGCTCCAGATATAATTAAATCAACTCCAGCTTCAAGAGCTGCTTCAACATGTTCTTTATATTTATTCATTGCAACCATAAGATTAACTCCAATGATTCCGTTATTAGATTTTTCTTTTGCAAGCTTTATATGTTTTTTTAGTGCCCTTAAATTTGCTTCAAGAGCATTTGTTTCAAAATCGTCTTCATTATAGCCAGTTTGTGCACCAGAAATAATACCAATTCCACCAGCTTTAGCAACAGCGGCAGCTAAATTTGAAAGAGAAACACCGATACCCATTCCACCTTGTACTATAGGTATTTTTGCTATTAAATCTCCAATTATAAGTGGTTTTATATCCATAATAAAACTTCCTTCCATATAAATTAATTTGATTATTAAATAGTTTGATTATAAAACTATTTTAAAGTTATTATAACAAATTTTCAGAAATTAACAAGGTAAATTTATATGTATATATCTTTTGTAGTAAAAAGTTAATATTTTATCATTTTTACTATAATATAAATATTGACATATGTTTAAATGTCATGGTAAAATAATTTTTGTTAAAGGGGTATGGCTCAACGGTAGAGTAGTGGTCTCCAAAACCATTGGTTCTGGGTTCAAATCCTAGTGCCCCTGCCAAAAAAGAGAGTATTTTATATACTCTCTTTTTTTTATTTGTTTTTTTATGTAAAAATAGTGATAAATTTGTTATAATTAATTTTAAGGAAAAAACTTGCTGAGAGGTAACATAATGAAAAATACTATTAAAAGGATTGGTTCAGTATTAATTTTTTTATTATTAGCTTAGGAATATTAACAGAATCAGCATTAGCTGTAAATAATGTAGATAAAAATATAAATTTTAAAAGTATTACAATAGAAGATGGTTTATCACAAACATCAATAGAGTATTTATTCCAAGATAGTAAGGGATATATGTGGATAGGAACAGTTGATGGACTTAATAGGTACAATGGACATGAATTTGAAGTTTTTAAATATAAAGAGGATAGTGAAAATAGTCTTATTGGTAATTATATAGCAGCTATAAATGAAGATACTGATGGTAACATATGGGTAGGGACGTCAAAAGGGTTAAATAAAATTAACCCAACAACTAAAGAAATAAAGTCATATTTTCCAGGAAAAGATGGCTGTAATATATCTCACTATAATATAACAGAAATATTATTAGATTCTAAAGGTGATATTTATGTTGCAACTGTAGATGGTTTAAATAAGTATGATAAAAATAATGATAATTTTATAAGAGTATATAATTCTATTAATACAGAAAAATCATTAAGTAACCAATTTATATATTCAATAACTGAAGATATTAATGGGTGTTATTGGGTTGGAACAGAAAATGGATTAAACAAAATCGAAAAAGATGGAAGGGTTACAAAGTATTATCAAAATGAATCGAAAAATAGTATTAGTGATAATGTAATATTCAAAGTTTATGCAGATAAAAGAGGTTCTTTATGGATAGGAACTTATAGTGGAGGATTAAATAGATTAGATTTAAATACTAATACTATAGAAGTATTTAAGAATATACCAGGGGATTCTAAATCTCTACCAGGAAATTATGTTAGATCAATTTTAAGAGATAGTAGAGATATGTTATGGGTTGCAACAGACAATGGGTTTTGTAAGTTAGATGAAAAGAAAAAAGAATTTACTACTTATGAAGCAAGAATATATGATCCTCAAAGTATATTAAGTAATAATATTTTAAGCTTATGTGAAGATAAATCGGGTACAATTTGGGTTGGAACTTATGATGGAATAAGTTTATTTAATCCAGATAATATATTTAGACATTATAAAAATGATCCATTTAATACTAACTCATTAAGTGAAGATATGATGGCAGGTATTTATCAAGATAATGATGGACTATTATGGGTAGGAACAGTGCATAATGGGATTAATATAATAGATAGAGACAAGAACATTATACAAAGAATTAATAGTAATCTGAAAGATCAAAATAGTATTAGTGATAACAATATAAGAGAAATTGTAGGTATAGATAATGAGATTTGGATTGCTACAGAAAATGGATTAAATAAATACGATAAGAGTACAGGGAAATATACAAGATATAATTCAAATGGTAGTGAAAATAGTTTAATACATGATGATGTAAAGAGTTTATATATTGATAATGAAGGAATACTTTGGATAGGTACTAGAGATGGATTGTGTAGCTTTGACAGAAAAAATAAGTTTACACATTATACGGATATATTAAAAGCTAATGGTGTAGATGATACTATGTTTGCAGATATTTATCAAGATAAAGATGGAATAATGTGGTTTGGACTAGGTTTAGAAGGTGGACTTATAAAATATAATAAGACTACTAAAGAAATGAAAGAATATAGAAATAATGAAAAAAATAAGAAAAGCTTATCTTATAATGCGATAAAATCTATTATTTCAGATAGCAAAGGGAATTTATGGATAGGAACTCAATATGGGTTAAATAAATTTGATAAAAATAAAGAAGAATTTACTAGATATACAGAGTCAGATGGACTTTGTAATAATTTTATATATGGGATTTTAATTGATAGTGAATATAATCCTTGGATAAGTACTAATTATGGGTTATCAAAGTTTGATATAGAAGATAATAAATTTATCAATTTTAATGTTACAGATGGGCTTCAAGGTAATGAATTTAACGGACATTCTTATTATAAAAGCCCAGAAGGAGAAATGTTTTTTGGGGGGATAAATGGATTAACTACTTTTTACCCAGAAGATTTAGTAGAAAAGAAATTTATACCTATGGTTAATATTGAAAGTATCTATAATAATGGGGAAGAAATAAATGTTGAGGATAATATTTATTTGAAATATGATACAAATCAATTTCAAATAAATTTTTTCATGCCAGACTATAGAAATACCAGTAAGATACAGTATGCATATAGATTAGAAGGCTTAGACAATGAATGGGTTTCTTCTGAAAATAGGAATTATGCTAACTATACAAATTTACAACCAGGATCATATAAATTCTTAGTAAAAGGTAGAAACTCTACAGGGGAATGGAGTGAAGTAAGAGCTATAAGAATAAAGGTCAGCAATCCACCTTGGAGAACACCTATAGCATATATAATTTATATAGTTATTTTAGTAACTGTATTATATATTGTGTGGAATAGAGTTAAAATATTAGATAGTTTAGTAGAACAGAGAACAAAGGAATTAGATAGCAAGTTAAAAGAGAATGAAGAACTTTATGCAAAGTTAATAAGAAATGAGAAGTATAAAAATAATTATTTTGTAAACTTATCACATGAGTTACGAACTCCGTTAAATGTAATTTTATCAACTCAACAACTAATAACAAAATTGAATGAGGATGAAAAGCCTATACCTAAGGAAAAAATAAACTATTATATGAATACATTAAAAAGAAATTCCAATAGATTATTAAAATTAATAAATAATATAATAGATACCTCAAAGATTGAATCAGGATCATATAAGCTAGATATTAAAGAAAATGATATTGTATATTTAGTTGAAGAAGCTGCACTTTCAATGAAAGACTTTATAGAGAATAATGGTATAGAACTTATAATAGACCCAGAAGTTGAAGAAAAAGTTATTGAGTGTGATTATACAGAGATAGAAAAATCGGTAGTAAATCTTATTGCTAATGCAGCCAAATTTACTCCTTATGGGGGAAAAATACAAGTTAAATTATTTGACTTAGGAGATATGGTGGAGATTACAGTTAAAGATACAGGCATAGGAATAGATGAAAAATATCATGAAGCCATATTTAACAGATTCGGACAAGCGTATAATGAAGCTTCAGAAGAACATGGTGGTAGTGGGCTTGGATTAACTTTAACAAAACAATTAGTAAATTTACACTATGGAGACATTAGGGTTAATAGTAAGATTGGAGAAGGTAGTGAATTTATAATTACATTACCAGTTAAGCATAATAGAAATTAGAGTATAAAGGAGATTTAATATTTTAAATCTCCTTTATAATTTGCAGACTTTCATTTTAAAGTGATATAATATAGAATGTGTTTTTTATAATTTATTTAATAGATTATGAGGGGTGGTAAAATGAGAGTAATAAAAGCAGAAGTTATTGCAAAAAGGCAAAGTGGAATTGATATAAAGTTTAGTAATGGAATGAGAGATTTTATTGCAGCCATAGATAAGGAAAATTTACAAATAGAAGACATTAAAAATCATGATGTTTTTGTAAAAGTATATTCAATGTTTAGAAACTGTTGTAATGCATATCCAACTAATGTTTTAGAAAGTGGTACTAGTAAAGAGGATGATGAAGAGATAAAAGATCTTTTAGATAGAATATTAGAATTATTAGATTATAATATATAGTTAATAAATTAATTTAGGAAGGTTTGAGGAATTAGTGGCACAAGTAAAAACAAATGCTATGAGGATACTTGATAAAAATAAAAGTATATATGATGTAATAACATATGACATTAAAGATGGTAGAATTGATGGAGTATCTGTAGCTGAAAAAATTAATAAACCTGTACAAGAGGTGTACAAGACATTAGTAACTATAGGAAATAGTAAAGAAATCTATGTATTTGTTATTCCTGTAAATGAAGAATTAGATTTGAAAAAATCGGCTAAAATAGTTAGTGAAAAGAAAATAGATATGATTCAAGTAAAAGATATTCAAAAATATACAGGTTATATAAGAGGGGGCTGTTCACCATTAGGTATGAAAAAACAATATAAAACTTTCATAGATAGTACAGCGAAAGAATTAGATAAAATTATAGTAAGTGGTGGGAAAATTGGTATTCAAATAGAAATGAACCCTAATAATTTAACAGATATTTTAAATGCACAATTTGAAAACATAATAAAGTAGCAGAAAAATATAAAAATAAAGAAAAAATGTTGACAACGCTTACTGTGAATGATATTATTAACTCATAAATCACATGTATGGATTGTTACTGTAAAGCAGGCAATACCTAAATTAAGATTATGGGTTACACATATCTTGATTTAGGTTTTTTTAATTTTCTGCTTTAAGGAGATAGAAGTTTATATGATTGTAGAAAAGATTTTAAACAACAATGTAGTTGTTTCAGTAGACCCTAGAACTAAAAAAGAAGTTATCCTTATGGGATGTGGAATTGCTTTTAAGAAAAAAGTAGGTCAGGAAGTTGATGAAAGTAAAATAGAAAAGATTTTCATGGTTGATGATAAGAGGTTAGGGAATAAACTTAAAAAACTAATCAATCAAATACCAGATGGAGTATTTGAGTTATCACACGAAATAATTTGTCATGCAAGTAAAGAATTAAACAAAAAACTTGATAAGCAAATTTATATTTCACTTTCAGATCATATAGCTTTTGCTTTAAAAAGATATAAAAATAAAATCCAAATAAAAAATGATTTATTAGATGAAATAAGGCGTATCCACAAAGAAGAATATAAGGTAGCTCATTGGGCAGTAGAATATTTAAATAAAAAATTAAAAATTCAATTACCAGAAGATGAAGCCGGCTTTATAGCATTACATTTAGTTAATGCAAGTTATAATGAGACAGCTAAAGAATCAGTTATAGCAACTAACGTTATAAAGGGTATTTTAAATATAATAAGATATTATTACTCAGTAGAGTTTAATGAAGATGACTTAAACTATGATAGACTTTTAACCCATCTTAAGTATTTTGCTAAAAGAGTAATAACTAATACCCAACATACAGAAAGTGATAACACATTCTTAGAATTAGCATCTCAAACTTATCCAGATGCATTTGATTGTGCTTTAAAGATAAGATATTATATTGAAAATAATTATGATTATGAAGTAAATAATGATGAAATAGTATATTTAACTATGCATATTCACAGAGTTATCTCAGTTTTAAAAGATAACAATTAAATAATTAGATTGTTACTGGTTATGCAGGCAAGACTTAGATTTATTGGAGTAATTTTATATCATATATTTAAACCAATTGGTTAATAATATAGGTGTATAAAAATATACTGCTCTAATAAATTTAAGTCTTTATTTTTATATTATTATATTTATAAATTAAGGAGGAATTATAAAATGCTACAACAATTACAAAGAATTGGTAAGGCGATTATGCTTCCAATAGCAGCCCTTCCAATAGCAGGTATTTTACTAGGAGTTGGTGGTGCATTACTAGGTATTGCAGGATTAACTGATCCACCAGCAGTATATCAACCATTAATAGCTTTTGTTTCTATTCCAGCAGTTACTGCTATTCTTACAATAATGAAAAATGTTGGGGATATAGTTTTCGGTAACTTGCCAATATTATTCGCAGTAGGTGTTGCTGTAGGTCTTGCTAAAAAAGATAAAGGTACAGCAGGTTTAGCAGCAGTATTTGGTTTCATAGTAATGAACCAAGTTATAGGAACACTTTTAGGATTAGGTATAACTCAATTAGGTACAATTACTCCAGATAGCGTTGGAGAATTTGGAACTTATGTAACTACTACAGTGGGTATATTTACTTTAAATATGTCTGTATTTGGTGGTATTATAACAGGTATAGTTACTGCAATATTACATAATAAGTATTACAATATTCAATTACCACCAGTAATAGGATTCTTCTCAGGATCAAGATTCGTTCCAATAATCACAGCATTAGTAATGGCTTTAGTAGGTGCAGTTTTAGCATTCTTATGGCCACTAGTTCAAAATGGTATAACTATAATAGCTAACTTTGTTAGAGATGCAGGATTCATAGGTACATTCTTATATGGTGTTGTTGAAAGAGCGTTAATCCCATTCGGATTACATCATATATTCTATACTCCATTCTGGTTTGGTTCTTTCGTTGAAGGACAAGTGTTAGTAAATGGAGCATTCCAAACAATTGCTGGAGCTAATACTGCATACTTTGCTCAATTATCAAGTATGTCTGATTTAGTAGGAGCTTCACCAGAAACAATGACTACTATCGTTCAAGGAACTACTAGATTTATGGCTGGTAAATTCCCATTCATGATGTTTGGTTTACCTGCAGCAGCATTTGCAATGTATAAAACAGCTGCTCCAAGTAAGAAAAAGGTTGTTGGATCATTATTAATATCAGCAGCAGTTACATCATTCTTAACAGGTATTACTGAACCATTAGAATTTACATTCTTATTTGTTGCTCCAGTATTATACGGAGTTCACTGTGTACTTGCAGGTTTATCATTTATGTTAATGGATATACTTAGAGTATTTATAGGTATGACATTCTCAGGTGGATTTATAGATTTCGCACTATTTGGTTTACTTCCAGCAGGAGCAGGAGTACCAACTAGATGGTATATGATTATTTTAGTAGGTCTTGTATATGCAGTAATTTACTACTTCTTATTCACATTCATGATTAAGAAATTCAACTTAAAAACTCCAGGTAGAGATGAAAGTGAAGAAGAAACTAAGTTATACAGCAAAGCTGATTATCAACAAGCAAAAGGTTCAAATAAAGTAAGTGGTTCAAATAAATCAAATGCTTCAAATGAAATAGTTGAAAAAGCTCCATTAGTTTTAGAAGCACTAGGTGGAGAAGCTAATATAGTTAGTGTTGATGCTTGTATTACAAGATTAAGAGTAGAAGTTAAAGACAAAGCTCAAGTAAATAAAGATCAATTAAAGAAATTAGGTGCAGCAGGTGTCGTTGAAGTTGGTAACGGTATTCAAGCAATATTTGGCGCAAAAGCTGATGCATACAAACATGAAATTAATGGAATTCTAGGAGAATAAACTATAATTTTATTGGTGTTCTAAAGTTGTACTTTAGAACACCTTTTTGTAGTTTAATAAGGAGCAGTTATGAAGGAGATATTAAAAAAAATATTTGGAATTCTACAGAGAATTGGTAAAGCATTAATGTTACCAGTAGCATTATTACCAGCAGCAGGACTATTGCTTGGAATAGGCGTTATGTTACAAAATCCAGATTTTTTAAAAATTATTCCAGCTCTAGACGTAGAGTGGATTCAAATAGTAGCAACTATAATGGAGCGTTCAGGAAATATAATTTTCAGTAATCTTCCATTAATATTTGCAGTAGGAGTTGCAGTTGGATTATGTAATGGAGATGGAGTTGCTGGTCTTGCAGCTATAGTTGGATTTCTAATTTTAAATGTAACTATGGGTATAGCTAAAGGAATAGAAGCAAATATGATTTTAAATAATCCAATATATACTGAAGTATTAGGAATACCTACTATTCAGACAGGTGTATTTGGAGGAATAATAATAGGGCTTGTCTCAGCTGCGCTATATCATAAATTTTATAATATTCATCTTCCAGAGTTCTTAGGTTTTTTTTCAGGTAAAAGATTTGTCCCTATAATTTCAGCAATATTTGGACTAATTATAGGATTAATAATGTCAGCTATATGGCCTACAATACAATATGCTTTATTAAATTTTTCTAGAAGTTTAATATATACAAATCAAACAATGGCATCATTTATATTTGGAGTTGTAGAAAGAGGATTAATTCCATTTGGGCTTCATCATATTTGGTATAATCCGTTTTGGTATCAATTTGGAGAATATATAAATGCTTCAGGGCAGTTGATAATGGGAGATCAAGCAATATTTTTTGAGCAATTAAAAGACGGGGTTGCTCTTACGGCTGGTACATTTATGACAGGGAAATTTCCATTTATGATGTTTGGATTACCTGCAGCAGCTTTAGCAATGTATCATGAATCCTATTCAGAAAATAGAAAGGGAGTAGCAGGATTATTATTTTCTGCAGCTTTAACATCTTTTTTAACAGGTATTACAGAACCAATAGAATTTATGTTTCTTTTTGTAGCACCAGTATTATTCGCAGTTCATTGTATATTCGCTGGACTTTCTTTTATGATAATGCAAATTTTAAATGTAAAAATAGGATTAACTTTTTCAGGGGGACTTATTGATTATTTAATGTTTGGAGTACTTCCTAATAGAACACCATGGTATTTAGTAATTTTAGTTGGGATAGTATTTTCAATAATTTATTATTTAGGATTTAGATTTATTATTAGAAAATTAGATTTAAAAACTCCTGGAAGAGAAGAAGAGGATATCGGAACAGAAATTAATATAGAGGGTGGAGATTTAGCAAAGAAAATTTTATCAGCATTGGGTGGGAAGAATAATATAACATATTTAGATTCCTGTATAACAAGATTGAGAGTAACAGTAATAGATTTGAATGTAGTTAGAAAAAACACACTAAAATCTTTAGGTGCAGCAGGGATAATGGTTGTTGGAAATAACCTTCAAATCATATTTGGGCCTAAATCAGATATAATTAAAGAGCAAATTAAAGATTTAATGGAAGGAAAAAAAATTAAAGAAACTCCTAAGAAAAAGATAAAGCAAATAAATAAAGGTATTGATACTGGGATAGAAATTTCAATTCCTATTACAGGAAAAGTTATTCAACTTGAAAAAGTACCAGATGATATTTTTTCTATGAAATTAATAGGGGATGGTTTTGCTATAGATCCTATAGATAATATATTATATTCACCAGTAGAAGGTAGAGTTGTAGCTATTCTTCCAACAAAACATTCAATTACAATAAAAACTACGGATGGATTAGAGGTATTTATGCATATTGGAATAGATACTATAAAGCTTAATGGAGAAGGCTTTAATGTTTTTGTAAAGGAAAATGATTTAGTTAGTATTGGTGATAAGTTAATAGAATTTCCTATTGAAGAAATGAAGGAAAAAATAAAATCAAAATTAATACCTATAATATTTAAAAATTTGCATAGGGGTAACTTTATATACTTTCAGCCTGAAGCATTAGTTCAAGCTACGGAAAAGAATAGGATTCAAATACATAAGAAAGAATAATTGAAATTTTAGAATTATTAAAAATTTTAGCTTTATAATAATTAAAATATAAAGTATAATTAATATTATAGTAAGCAAATATCTAAAATTTAATTATATGAACAAAAGGGAATGGTAAGCCAAACCATTCCCTTTTTAACTTATAGAATAATATAATAGCTAATGGAGAAAATTATAATTAGGAATTAGTATAATTAAAAAATGATTTTAAGGGGAAGAGAATATGTCAAAGAGAGAGATTAATAAGAGTGTAGAATATAACTTCTATACTAAGGGGGAAGAAATTGCAAATGCAATAACTCATGGAGTAGGAACAATATTAGCTATAATAGGAACTGTATTTTTACTTATGCTTGCAATTGAATCTAAAAATATGTACAAAATAATAGGGGCATCGGTATATAGCTTTTGTTTAATAATATTATATTTAGATTCTACTCTATATCATTCTTTACCAGGAAAAGTTACTAAAAGAGTTTTTAGGATTTTTGATCATTCATCTATATATTTACTTATTGCAGGAACATATACACCATTACTACTTATTTTATTAAATCAAGATAAAAGATCTATGATAATATTAACTTGTATTTGGATTATGGCGGTAATAGGGATAATATTTAAAGCTATTTGGGTTGGTAGATTTGAATTATTATCAACACTTATTTATATTTTTATGGGATGGGCTATAGTATTTAACGTAAAAACAATATTATTAGTTGTACCAGGAAATATTTTATTATATTTATTAATAGGTGGAATAGCTTATACATTAGGATGTATATTTTTTAGTTTGGATAAAATGCCTTATAATCATGCGATATGGCATTTATTTGTTATGGCAGGTAGTGTATTGCATTATATAGCAGTATTTTTATGTGTATTACTATAAAGGAGACGGTAAGATGAGGGATATTTCAAAAGCAAAAGGGAAGATATTTAGACATTTTAAGGGTGATTTATATTTATTAGAGGATTTTGTTACACATTCAGAAACACAAGAAAAATTAGTTTTGTATAGAGCATTATACGGAGAATGTGGATTATATGTTAGACCATATGAGATGTTTTTAGAGGAAGTTCCTAAAGAAAAAGTTAATCCTACTGGACAAAAATATAGATTTGAAGAATATTTAGTTAAAAGTAAGAAATAAATTATTAATAAAAAGTAAATTTAAAAGAAAAAATAATTTAGTATTAAAATTGTAACTAAGCAATTTAGTTTAGCAATTAATATTGATATTGTAATGTCTTACATTGGAATTTCAGTAATTTCAACTATAATATCAATTGTATTTTTATTAAAGGCTATAGAGAAAATAGGATCAACAAAATATCTAAATTAAAGGGGCTGTCGCATAGCGGGTAAAAAAATCCGCTAGCGATAGCTCCTTTTCTATATTTTTATAAAATTTATTACACATTTTATAATATAAATAAACTCTATTTAAAAATAGACTCACTTTAATAAAGCTAATAAAAAAGACTTAAAAAATTTAACTATAAAGCTTCTTTTAGCTCAAATAAATGCTTACCAGTTCGGTTAGATTGTATTTTGTTATGTAATTTATTAACATTATGAGCCATAGCAATTAGGATGCTTTCTGCTAAAACATTCTTTTGACCACGACACATAAATCTTCTGAAATTCATATCATGTTTTACTTGTGCAAAAGAGCCTTCTGCTTTAATACTTCTATTCATTCTAAGTAAGATGCCTTCATCAGTAATAATTCTTTCTAAATCTTCTTTTCTTTGACGATTAAACTTTTTTGAAGTTTCAAGTTTCTTAGTTCTTTCCCCCAATGGAATTTTAGAATTATTTCCTTTAATACATTTACTCTTAAAGCTACAATTACTACAGTCCTCACATGAATAAATTGTTTTTTCACTTTCATATCCTGTTTTAGATTTCTTGAACTTTATACCATTGACTTTTAGAGTCTTACCATTCTGGCAAATAAATAAATCATTCTCAGCGTCATAATCCATATTTTCTATTCTGCCAATATCATTCTTATACTTTCTTGTCTTTGATATTTCATAATTAGAAGGTTTAATAAATGCTATTTGATTATTATCCTCAATAAATGAGTAATTCTCTTCACTTTCATAGCCAGCATCAGCAACTATTTTTGAATATTTAAAATTTAGATGCCATTCCATACTTTTTAAAAAGGGTATTAATGTAGTAGTATCTGTTGGCTGTGGTCCCACAGTAAGCCACGAAATATATTCTGCATCAACACCGTGTTGTACATTATAAGCAGGTTTAAGTTGACCATTTTTCATAGCATCTTCTTTCATTCTCATAAAAGTAGCGTCATTATCTGTTTTTGAATAACTATTTCTTTCTCCGCAGGTGTATACTTTTTGGTTATATTCTTTGAATTTTGAAAGATACTCTTCAAGCTTCTCTATAGATTTTTGAAGTGGTGATTTTCTTTTACCACATCCGTGGACGAATTCAATAGTTTCAATTTTCTTTAATTCATAAAGCCTTTTCTTTAGCTTTTTTACGTGCCTCATTTGAACTTTATTTTTATAAATCAATTTAATACCATAAAGTTCTTCGCATTCTTTTACAAGGTCGCCTATTTTTGTTAATAATTTAGCCATGTTTTTTGTCACAGCTTTTTTCCAAACGAATGTATATTTATTTGCATAAGCTTCTATTTTAGTACCATCAATAAATATTGATCTGCCTGATATTTCTCCAATCTCATAAAGAAAATTAGACATTTCAGCCAATATCTTTTCAGCACATGGAGCAAAATGTAAACTTCTAAATCTTGCAAATGTTGAGTGATCCGGAGCAGATGCCCCTTCGAGTAAAAACATAAAATTTATATCTCTAAGACATGCTGTTTCCATATCTCGTGAAGAATAGAAACCATTCATATATCCATAAAGCACAATCTTTAACATGTTCGTTGGCGATACTTGATTTTCTCTTATTTTAGAATAAGTAGAATATAGGTCAGTTAAATCCATCTCCTCTACAAACTGACTTAGTAATCTCACCGAATCATTTTCTGGAATTATGCAATCTATATCAAAAGGAAGTTTTAATTGATAAAACTTTCGATTTACAGTATAATTTTGTTGTAAAATATTTTTTAGTTGCATAAAAAACATTTTACCATAAATCCTAAACTATTGAGTTTGGGATTTATTTTTTTTTGCATCAAAAAGGAGCTGTGCACTATTATTTAGTGCGACAGCCCCTTAATTTTTAATATTAGATTGAGAAATCCAAGTAGAGTAAGGGGTTTTAAAATGGGTATCTATATTCTCTAAAGTATAGTTGTAAAAATGTTCTAGAAATTTTGATCTAGATTTACTTTTAGTAAGAACTTCACCACCTGCACTTACTTGCTCATTTAATATTTCTTCTAAAGAAAGTTTATCTGTATTTTTTATCATTTGATAAAGAGACATAAATGTTGTAGTGCGACCTAAACCTTCATGACAATGAAAATGCAAATGAATTTCAGGGTCTAAATTAACAACAAAGGATACAAAATCATCAACTACTGTAGGTGTTGGAATTCCACCATCTTTAACAGCAAAACGATGATAATTAAGATTAGCATTTTTTACTGAATTATGTTCAGATAAAATTTTATTTGCATTAATAGTTTCCTTTAAATAAGCATCTTTATCATATAAATTTATAGGATTATCTTCTTTTATAGAAGAGAGAGCTTTTTTTTCAGATTTTAAAGTATCTTTAGTTGATAATCCGCAATTAATTAATTTAAAAAGACTATAAAAACTTATAGGAGTATCATTTATAAATCCATGAGATTCCTGTCTTAAATCAACAATTGTTATATTATCTGTGCCAATTTTTTCTTTTAAATTATCAAGTTGAATTGGATTAAATTGAGCACTACCAGAGATATTTAATTTTTCAATATCTCTAAACCTATTAGGCAATTCAGTTTTAACATCAGTATCTACAATTATAAATTCATCATCAATAAAAGGAGAAGATATAGATGGAATTGAATCATCTAAAATATTAGCGCTTGTAATGAAATTAGCTAATAAACAAAGGGGTAATAAGCAAAGAGAAACTTTAATAAAAAATTTTTTAGAATGAGTCAAATTAAACAACCTCCTAAAATTAAATTGCAATTATAGTTTGTACATATATAAAACAAAATATCCAACTTTTACTTAGGATATAAAAATTTAAAGTGGTTAATATAATAGTGTAAACAAAATAACTTATTAAAATTTAATAAGTTTAGTTTACAAATAAATTAGCCAAAGGCCAAAGGAGGAATTGCAAATGTCAAAGACATTAGTTCCAGAAGCAAAAAATGGATTAAGTGCATTTAAAAATGAGGTAGCAGCAGAATTAGGAGTGCCATTCTCAGATTATAATGGTGACCTAACAGCTAGACAATGTGGTTCCGTAGGTGGCGAAATGGTGAAAAGAATGGTTGAACAATACGAAAGCTCACTAAAATAAGCCATACGGACAACATTACTACAATAATAAATATGGTTATGGATAGACCACCCAAGTTTTAAGTAATGTCAACCATTCAACAAAAAGAGAGATACTTTTTAAGTAGCTCTCTTTTTGTCTATTAAATTATATAATTGTAAGTATTCTCATTAGGAATTAATATTTTATTATAAATAAAAAAGGAGCCATAACAAAATGATTAAAAATCATTTTGCAACGGCTCCTTTTCGTTGTATATGAAAATTATTTATGATAAAATTAGAACAGAAGTTCGAAAGAAGGTGATCTAAATGAAAGAAGTAAAGATATTACAATGTGGTGATTTACATTTTGATACTCCATTTAAAGAGTTAAGCAATAAACTTGCATTAATAAGTAAAGAGGAGTTATTAGAAGTTTTTAATAAAATAATAGATATATGTGAAGAAGAGCTAATTGATATTTTTCTATTATCAGGAGATATTTTTGATAATTTAACAGTTAATAAGAAAACTTTAAGTTTTATAAAAAATCAGTTGCAAAGGATACCTATGGTTAGGGTTTTTATTTCTCCAGGAAATCATGATCCTTATCATGAAAAGTCATTTTATAAAATGATAGATTGGCCAGAAAATGTCCATATTTTTAAGGGAGAAATAGAAAAAGTATTCATCGAAGAATTGCAAACAGTCGTATGGGGTGCTGGATTTAATTTTCAACATGTGAAAAAAAGTTTACTTAAAGGAATTGAAGCGGTAGAGAATTATATAAATATAGCTGTTATACATGGAGATATTTCTAATGTAGAAGGTGGAAATGAATATAATCCTATTACATTAAAAGAAATAGGAGAGTCTAATGTAGATTATATAGCATTAGGTCATAGACATGGATATAGTGGGATTTTAAGAGAGAGAAATACATGCTATGCATATTCAGGGTGTCCACAAGGTCGTGGATTTGATGAATTAGGAGATAAGGGAATAATAATAGGAAAAGTTTCTAAAGGAGCAGTAGATTTAAGATTTTCTAAAACATCTAAGAGAAATTATTATGTTGAAAAAATTAATGTTACAGATTCAGTAGGATATGAAGAAATAAAATTTAGGATTCTAGATTCCATAGATAAAGAAAAAAGAGAAAAAAATCTATATAAGATTAATTTAATTGGGGAGCTAGATGGAGCTTTTAATTTAAAAGAAGAAATTGTTTTAGATAAAATAAAAGAAGACTTTTATTTTGTTAAAATAGTGGATAATACAGAGGTAAAGTTAGATTATACAGAGATAGCAAGAGATTTTTCAGTAAGAGGAATTTTTGTTAAAAAACTATTAGAACAATTAGAAGATGCAGAGGAGTCAGATAAAGAAATTATCAAGATGGCTATTAAATTAGGTATGCAATGTCTTTCTGAAGAGGAGGTGAAAATAGATGATTATTAAAAAAGTAAATATAATAGCTTTTGCTGGGGTAACTAATAAAACAATAGATTTTTCTACTGGTGTAAATATCATATATGGAGAAAATGAAGCAGGAAAAAGTACTATTCAGAACTTTATAAAGATATGGTTATTTGGAATGAGTTCTAGAAGAAGCAAGGACATAAAAAATAATGAAAGATTAAAATTTTCTCCGCTTTCAGGAGAAAAAATACGTGGTGAATTATATATAGAGCATTTAGGAAGGCTTTACATAATAAAAAGAAGTTTTGGACTATCTAAAAAAGAGGATACATCAGAAATTTTAGATGCTTTATCTGGAGAAGTTGTAAATGAAATTCCTAAGGATGAACCGGGGAAATATTTTTTAGAAGTTAACTCATCAACATTTGTTAGAACATTATTTATTAGCCAATTAGGGGTTTCAGTTGGAAAAGATAAAGAAGATGAAATAATGGAGAAGGCTGCAAATCTATTAGGAAGTGGAAATGAGAATGTATCTATTCAAAAAGCTATGGAGAAGTTAGAGTTTATTAAAAAGACGTTAACTACACCTAGAAAGAATGGAGAATTAGATTTATTAAGAATTAAACATTCTAATTTATTAGAAGAAAGATATGAAAGATACAAATTATCAGAGCAAAATATAGACAATGAAGAAAAGATTATTTTATTAAAAGATCAAAGAAAATTTTTAAGAAAAGAACTTAAAAACTTAGATATCTATAAAAAATACAGAAAGAAAATTAAACTTCAAAAAGAGTATGAAGAAATTACAGAGTATCTTAAGAAAAGTGAAGAGCTTAAGAAGAAGGAGAGATATATAGAAGCATCTATTTCACCAAAAGGAGAAGTAATTGATTTAGGAGTCTTAAATGATATTAAAGAAGAAAATTCCTTGTATTTAAGTTTATTAGATTTAAAAGCTCAAAGTTATGAAAAAATTAACATAGATGAAAATTATTATAATGAAAAAAGAGATGAAGTTAAAGAACTGTTATTTATAGATGAATTAGATGAGAATATAAAAGAAAAGTTTTTAAGAATTACTATGGAGCAGGAAGTTTTAGAAGAAAAGCTTAAAGTTTATAATGTTTTGAAAAAAGATATTGAAGATATTAGTTTAGAAATAGAAAATAGAAAAAAGAGCATAGGGGACATAATAAAATTTAAAGATGTACGAGAAAATATATCTAATTTATTAAAGCTATATGAAGATAAATTAAAAGAGTTAAAATTCAAAATGGAAAACTATAACTCGAAATCATTAGAACAAAGTAGTTTAAAAGCTATTAAAAGGGATTTAAATTTAAATAGAGTTATTTTTTTTACATCAATATTATTAATAATACTCGCTATAACATTATTTCCAAGTAATATTTTTATAATAATTCCTTTAGTATTAATATCTATATTGTTTGGTAAAAGAACTTTTGATATTAGTGTAAATCTTAAAGGTCATGAAAATAATAAAAAAAATACATTTGATATTGAAGATATGAATAAAGAAATATCAGAAATAGAACAACGTTTATTTAGTTATAAAAATCAAGTTAAAGCAAATGATTATGAGGACTTTATAAGAAAATTAAAGGTTTTTGATGACTTTGTTGCTTATGAAGATAAACAAAAAATAAAAATATCAGAAAAAGAAATGCAGTTGGCAGTTATAGATATAAATAAAATAAAAGAAAAATATAATGAAAATCTTAAAAAATTACAATATATTTTTAATTTAGCTAAAACAGAAAATATAGATGAAATAATAAATATGTTATCAAGATATGAATTAGTAAATAAAGAATTATTATCTTTAAAGATAGAAATACAAAAGGAAAAAGAGTCTATAGAACGTTTTGAGGAAGAATTAAATATAAGAGAAGAGAGATTAAAAGATAAGTTAGAAGAAATAGGCTTAGGAAGTTTAGAGTTAATTAATTTAGAGGAAAAATTATTAGAAATAAAAAATAAAGTACTTCAAAGGGAAGACTTAAAGAGATCATTAGAAACTATAGAGGAAACTTATAAAGTTTTGACTAAGGGAAAAGATATTGAGTCAATTAAGATGGAACTTAAGGATATAATAAATGAAGATATAAGTTACTCCTATACGTCAGAAGAAGAAATTGACACTCAGATAAAAGAAAAATCTAATGAATTAATAGAAGTTGAAAAAGCTATTAAAGATGTAGAAAATGAAATAAATACTAAATTCATAGGAAAAAGAGATTTATCTACTATAGAAGAAGAATTAGAAAATACTACTTTTAAAATTAATAAAAATGAAAAAAAATTAAAAGCAACTGAAATTGCAATAAAGACATTAGAAGAGTCATTTAGAGAGGCTAGAGTAAACTTTGGACCTATGCTTAATGAAAAGGTATTAAGTTATTTTAAAGAGTTTAGTAATGATAAATATAGTGAAGTTATGGTTTCGGATTCTTACGAAATAAAAGTTAGAGATAAAAATAATACATTACTTCCAGGAGAGCTTTTAAGCAATGGGGCTAATGATCAATTATATCTTTCATTAAGGTTAGCCTTTATAGATATTCTATATAAAAACCAAGCTGTTCCTATAATTTTAGATGATGCATTCGTTCAATATGATGATGAAAGAGTTAAAAAAGTATTAATAGCATTATATAAACATGAGTTTAATCAGCTTTTAATATTCACCTGCCAAAATAGAGAAAAGCAAATATTAGAAAATAAAGAATTAGATAAAAATTATATTTGTTTATAATCTTGACAATAATAAAAAGGGAAGGTAAAATTATACCAAAATATAATGCAAATCATTTGCATTTGAAGAGGTGGATTATGAAAAAGAAATTAGTAGCAATAAGTTTAGTAATATTAGGTATGATGACAGCAATGGGATGTAGCAATAAAAAACAACCAAACAAGGAAACAGGTAAGTTAAGGGTTGGAGTTACAATAAGCCCTTTAAAAGAATTTGCAGAAATTATTGGTGGGGATAAGATACAAGTAACTTCAATTATTCCAGATGGAAGCGAACCTCATGATTTTGAGCCAAAACCACAAGATTTAGAAGCAATTAACAACAGTGATGTTTTTATATACAATGGTTTAGGAATGGAACATTGGATTGATTCAGTATTAGATACAATAGGAAATAAAGATATAGAAATAGTTGATTCAAGCGTTGGAGTTAATATACTTAAAACTGATGGAAAAGATGATCCACATGTTTGGCTTAGTTTAAAAGAAGCAACTAAACAAGCAGAAAATATAAAGAATGCTTTAGTTAAGAAAGATAGTGCAAACAAAGAATTTTATGAAGCTAATTTTAATACCCTAAAGAAAGATTTTGAAATGGTATATTCAGATTATAAAACTAAATTTGAAGGAATTAGCAATAAAGACTTTATAACTGGTCATGCAGCTTTTGGTTATCTTTGTAGAGATTTTGGATTAACTCAAAAGAGTATAGCAGATATATATGGAGAAGGTGAACTTACTCCAAAAACATTAGAAGACTTAGTGAATTACTGTAAAGAAAATAAAGTAAAAACTATTTTTAGTGAGTCAACTGCTAGCTCTAAAGAATCAGAAACTTTAGCAAAAGAAGCTGGAGCAAAAGTTGAAAAAATATATAGTTTAGAAACTAAAGAAGAAGATAAAACTTATTTAGACGGTATGAAATATAATTTAGATAAAATATTAGAAGCATTAAAATAACATATTGTGGTAAAATAAGGGTGGAGGGGTGTGGGAAATGAATAATTCTGAAAAATTTTATAAAGAAAATATAGATAAAGGTAATTTAAAAGAAGAAGAGTTAAAGAAAAAAATATCTATTTTTTCAGTTAGCAGACTTATACTAGTTATATTAGCTATATTTACAACTTATATGCTGTATAAAGCTAATAAACCTATAGAAATATTTATTGAAATAATTGTATATTTAGCTTTATTTCTTTTAATTGCTTATTTTCATAATAAAAAGATTGAAGAAAAGAGAAAAAATGATATCTTTATACAAATAAATGAAGATGGATTAAAGAGACTTAATGGAACATGGAGAGAGTTTAAAGATACAGGAAGTGAATATTTAAACGAGAAACATGGATTTGTTGATGACTTAGATATATTCGGAAAGAGTTCATTATTTCAATGGATTAACTCTACTAAAACAAAGTTTGGAAGAAAAGCACTTTCAGATATGTTGAGAATAAATAAGCTACCTACTAGAGAAGAGATAAATAAGAAACAAAAAGGGGTTAGTGAGCTTGCTAGCAAAGTAGAGTGGAGACAAAAGCTTATTATTGAATCTACCTTTAATAAAGGTGGAAAAACAGATGTTGATGAGCTGTTAAAATGGGCAAAAGAAAAGAAACAAATAGGTTCTAGTTTGAAATTTGTTCCATATTTCTTTATAGCTTTAACTATAGTATCCATGTTTTTAGTTGCAGTTAAAAAAATACCTTTTACGTATTTAATTTTAGTATTTATGCTTAATTATCTAGTAGTAAAAGTTTTAACAAAGCCATTAAATGAAGTTATACAGTTATTCCATAAACATAAAAATGATATTGAAGCATATGGAAATATATTAAAATTAATAGATGAAGAAGATTTTGAATCAGATATATTAAAAGAATTGAAATTCAAACTTAAAAATTCTAATATAAATTGTTCTAAAGAAATTAAAGCATTAAAAGAATTAGTAGATTGGCTAGGAGATAGTTCTTCTAATGCATATTATCTAATAATAAATGTAATTATGTTATCAGATACTTTTATTTTAAGGAATCTAGAAGAGTGGAGACAAAGAAATGGAATCTACTTAGAAGAATGGCTTAAAACAATGGGAGAATTTGAAGCGTTAGCTAGTATTGCCAATATATCATATGATTTTAATAATTGGAGTTATCCAAATATTTTAGATAGTAGTGAGGTATATGGTAAAAATATAGGACATCCAATGTTAGGGGTAAAGGCGAAATCAAATAATTTTAATCTTAATGGTAAAGAAAAGGTAGCATTAATTACAGGATCTAATATGTCAGGTAAAAGTACTTTTTTAAGAACTATTGGAGTTAACTTGGTATTAGCATATATTGGTGCACCAACATATAGTGATGAATTTAATTGCGGAATTTTTAGTATATATACGTGTATGAGGACTAAAGATAATTTAGAAGAAAGTATATCATCATTTTACGCAGAAATTCTTCGAATTAAAAATGTAATAGAAGCATCTAAGCATGGAGAAAAAGTATTATTTTTACTAGATGAAATATTTAAGGGAACTAATTCAATGGATAGACATGAAGGGGCTAAGGTATTAATAAATCAATTAGTTACTTTAGGGGGCATAGGACTTGTCTCAACACATGATTTAGAATTATGTGATTTAGAAAAATCTAAGGATTGGCTTGTAAACTATAATTTCCAAGAGTACTATGAAAAAGGGAAAATAAAATTTGATTATAAGCTTAGATTAGGCAGAAGTACTACGCAAAATGCAATTCACTTAATGAAATTAGCAGGAATAGAGTTTAAAGATAATTAAAGATTTTATTATAGAAAGTCTCAAGGATATATTTTCTTGGGATTTTCTATATTAAAAGTAATTAATAAGGGCAAGATAGCTATTATTTCTAAAAAATATATGAAATTAATAAAAGTAACTAATGAATTTTCTACTAATTAATGTCATAATATACCTATAAGCATAAATGGGGAAAGGGTACAATATATGGCATTTATAATAATTGATTTAGAGTTTAATAATTTAACAGGGATAACTAAGTATTATCCCGACATATATGAAGAATATTCCAATTTGAGAGATATAGAGATTGAGAATGAGATAATAGAAATTGGTGCAATAAAATTAGATAATTATATGAAACCATTATATAAGTTTAAAACTTATATAAGGCCTACAGTTCTTCCAGTTTTAAATCCTAAGGTATTAGAAATTACAAAAATAAAAGAGGAGGATTTAAATGGAGGAGTTTCCTTTGAAGAGGGAATAAATATGTTAAGAAATATTATTAATGAGGGTGATATAATATGTTCTTGGGCTAAAGATGATATAGCAGAGATAATAAGAAATGCTATATATCATAAATATAATGATTTAAATTGGATTAACAATTATTTAGATATACAAGAGTATTCTACTAAAATACTAGCGAAGAAAAAATCATTAAGTCTAAAAAATGCACTAGATGACTTAAAGATAAGAGTTGACCAGAATAAACTACATGATGCTTTAAATGATGCTATTTATACATCTTATGTTTTTAAAGCTATATACAATTCGAGAATAGTCAAGAATTATATAATTAAAGATGTATATAATATGCCAGCCTTAGAAATAAAAAACTTAAAAGATTTTCAAATAGATACTGATTTTGTAGAACAAAAGTGTCCTAAATGTAATGTAGAAGTTGAGATTGAAGTTCCACTTAAAGCAATGAGTTGGAGATTTGTATCTTTAGGTAAATGTCCAAAGTGTGATAGTAGAGTACTAAATGAAGTACAAATAAAGAAAACAATAAGTGGTCAAGAAGTATACAAAGAAATTTCAACTATAATAAACGAAGTTGAATATATGAATTACTATTATAAAATAAACAAGTAGTATGATTGATGAATTAATAATAAATATGTTTATTACAACATTTACATTGTAAATGCAATAAAGATATTGTATACTTTAGATGACTCACTAAATGTGTAAGAGGAAGGATAATAATGAATATTGCGTTTTTTTTAACACCTAAGAACGAAGTTATATATGAATATTTAGATGCAACAATGAGACAAGTAATAGAAAGAATGGAACATCATGGATATACAGCAATTCCTTTAATAGATAAAGAAGGAAAGTATGTAGGAACCCTTACAGAAGGTGATTTATTATGGAAACTTAAGAATACGCCAGAATTAAACTTTAAAAATACAGGTAGTGTAAAAGTTACAGATATACCACGTAAAAGAAAACATAGAAGTGTATCCATTAATGCTGATGTAGAAAGTTTAATATCATTAGCAACAACTCAAAATTTTGTTCCTGTGGTAGATGATGAAGGAACATTTATAGGTATAATAAAAAGAAGTGATATTATAAACTATTGTTATACTGAAATGAAAAAAATATAAAGTAGAATTTTTATGAGGATTTGTTTTGCAGATCCTTATTTTTATATAAAAGAATGATAAAAATAATTAATTGAAAGTAATTATCGATAATGGTATTATGATAAATATATAGATAAGAGAGGTGGTTTAATATGCTAATAGTTATATCTCCAGCAAAAAATCTAGATTGTGATGGAGCAAATAATAATATTCCAATGAGTGAACCTAGATTTTTGACTAAATCAAAATTTATTATAAAGGAATTAAAAAAATTAGATACTTATGCTATAGGAAAGCTTATGAAGATAAGTGATAAGTTAGCAATTTTAAATAAAGATAGATTTCAAGAATGGACAGAGAGTTTAGATAAAGCTAAACATTGTTTACTTGCATTTAAGGGGGATGTATATAGAGCTTTAGATGTAGGTAGTTTTACAGAAGAAGATTTATTTTATGCCAATAGTCATCTTAGGATATTATCTGGACTATACGGAGTATTAAGACCTTTTGATGGGATAAATGAATATAGATTAGAAATGGGTACTAAAATAAAAGTAAATGATAATAAGGATCTTTATAGTTTTTGGGGAAATGATTTAAGAGAATGTTTAATAAAAGAATTGGATACACATTCACAAAAAATACTTATAAATTTAGCTTCACAAGAATATTTTAAAGCTGTAGAAGGAATTGAAGAAAATTCAGAAATAAGGATTATTACGCCAGTTTTCAAAGAGTGGAGAAATGGACAATATAAAATAATTTCATTAAATGCAAAAAGGGCAAGAGGGCTTATGAGTAGATATATAATTCAAAATCAAATAGAAGATATAGAGATGATAAAGAATTTTTCAGAAGAAGGCTATTCCTTTAATAAAGAAATGTCTACAGAAAATCAGTGGATGTTTATAAGAGAGTAAAAAATAAAAGATGCTACAAAATAAATTTGTGGCATCTTTTAATATTAGTAATCAGATTGTTCAAAAGTATTAACAATAAAATCGAATTCATCAGCATTAGTGATTTCACCAAATTCATCAGAAGAAATTGATGGATAATAATAAAGTATGAATTTATCACTAGTATCCATTATATTTTCAAGAATTATATATAATTTATCTAATTCTTTATCTTCAAGGGTAGCTAATACTTTGTATTTACTAGCTTTTCCAGTATTATTATTGGTTAAATCTAAGGTGAAGTTGTTATGAGTTCTAATATTGATTTTTTCTTTATCACATTTTTTTATATATGAATCAGGTCTACATCCTAAGCACCCTTTAAATTCACAATCTCTAACACAATTTAAACAGGCACATTTAGAGCAACTTTCAAATTGTAAAAAAGCATCTTTATTTTGATTTTTATAATTTTCTACATCTCTATAAGAATTATCAGAGCTTAAAAAATTAAAGAACTTTTTTTTACTTGATGTACTTGAGGCTGTATTTAATTTTTCTATATAGGTTTTTAGAATGCTTATTTTAGAGTAATATTTTCTTTTAAGTAGTTCATTTTCATCTAAAAAAGGAGAAACTTCACTTATACCATAAGTTAAATCTGTATATATTTTTCCAAAGTGTTCAAGTTCTTCCCTTATGAAATCTGAATTATTAGCCATTTATATCACCTTTTATATTTTATGAATTTTTATATTTTTCAAGTTCTAAATCTAAATCCACACTATCTAGTGCTTCAAACTCGCTATCAAAAGTATCGGTATTTCTAAGTTCACCTAGGCCTTTCGCTAAAGCTTCTTGCTTTTGAATTTTTCTTTCAATATCATCTATTTTT
Source organism: Clostridium chauvoei (assembly GCF_002327185.1). NCBI lineage: Bacteria > Bacillati > Bacillota > Clostridia > Eubacteriales > Clostridiaceae > Clostridium > Clostridium chauvoei. Next base: position 247,585 of record NZ_CP018624.1, read on the forward strand.
ATAGAATTTGATTTTGTTTGAACATTAGAAAGTACTTCGTTAACTTTCTTGCTTGCTTCAGCATTACTAAATCTTGCAGCAGCTTCATCTCTATAACTTCTAGTTCTAGTTATTTCATCTTCTAAATCAGATAAATTTTTCTTAATTGCATCAGCTTGATTTCTTGAAGTTTCGTAAGTTTCTTTTAATTTATTAAATTTCTTTTCAGTTTCAATCTTTTTAGCTAAAGCTCTTTTAGCTAAATCTTCATTTCCTTTAGATAATGCTAATTTAACTTTTGATTCTAAGTCATTAACCTCTAATTCAGTAGCATCCATTTTTCTTTTAACTTCATGAGCATTACCTATAATTTGAGCTGAGTTTAATTTTGCTTTATTAAGTTGATCTTCCATATCCTTAATTTTTTGATCTAGTAATTCTATTGGATTTTCCATTTCATCTAAAGCAGAATTAACCTTTGATTTAAACATATTTGACATCCTATTAAAAATTCCCATAATAAACCTCCTGGATATTTTAAATTTAATATTTTCTTTTCTTTAAATAAATTTTAATTATGATAATTATTAATACAAATATAATAGCGATGGTAAAGACTGTTCCAAGTGAAAAGCCTCTGCCGTAACCATAATTGTAGTAACGTCTGCTTGGGAAAAAGCTAAAGGGGCTTCCCGAGTTATCATTATTTTTATTTGTATTGCTCTTATAATCTTTATCTTGGGTTGTAGTTTGATTTTTATCATCATTATTAGTTGTTGAAAAAGATCCGCTACTAAATCCCTTAGAGCTATTATTTTCATCTTTTTTAGATTCACTAAAGCTACCAGATTTAAATCCACCAGTATTTTTTTTGCTAGAATCTGAATCTTTAGATGTAGTAGAAGACTTAGAACTATTATTATTAGATTTAAAACTTCCACTTTTAAAGTTGCTAGAACTTTTGGGTTTAGAGCTACTACTTTTACTTGATGAACTACTCTTACTTGAAGAACTGCTTTTACTTGACGAAGAAGCAGCTAGAACAACATTTTCTCCACCTGTGATTGAAGAAAATATAGCAAAAGTATCTATAGTAAAACTAGATATTAAAAAATTAATGTAAGAAAAAATGTTAATAAAAACTTATTTTTTTTAGTTAAGTATTTCTTTATAGTTGTTCACCTCCAAGAAAAGATTATAAACCTATATTATACTATGTATTAAAATCCTTCAAAGTTCATTTTAGGCAATTTTAGGCTGAAATAGGAATTTAACTAACAATAGTATAAAATAACTATAAATATCGTAATATATCTAATATATAAAGATAAATTAAAATATATAAAGAGGTATATTATAACCTTTAATAAAAAATATTATTTTTCTCATATTATAACATAGGATAATAATTAACAGTATTAGTAATTTATACTCTTGTAATCAATAACATATTAGCTTAAAATTATATTTATAATGAAATAAAGTATAGTTTCAAGGAGTGAAGAATACATGATTAACCAAACGGGTGAAAATTCAATGAAAGAGTTACTAAATGACTTTGATGTAAAGCGAATAAATAAAGGTGATATATTAGAAGGTAAAGTTATAGATGTTAATGATAAAGAAGTTACAGTAAATATTAATTATGCTTTTGATGGAGTTATATCAAAAGAAGAGTTAACAACAACTTCAGAAAATCCATGTGATGTCGTAAAATCAGGAGACAAGATTAGTGTATATGTTATTTCACCTAATGATGGAGAAGGATATGTATTACTTTCAAGAGTAAGAGCTTTAGCAGTAGTTGAAAAAGATCAAATAGTTAAAGCTTTTAAAAATGAAGAAGTTATAAATGTAAAAGTTAAAGAAGAAGTAAAGGGTGGATTAGTTGCATATTATGGATCTACTAGAGTATTTATACCAGCGTCTTTAGCATCAAGAGAAAGAGTAGAATTAAAGACTTTAATAGGAAAAGATTTAGAAGTTAAGTTAACAGAAGTTGATTTTAAAAATAGAAGAGTTGTTGCTTCAAGAAGAGTTTTAGAAGATGCAATTTATGAAGCAAATAAGAAAAAAATATGGAACAGTTTAAAAGCTGGAGAAAAGAGAAATGGAGTAGTCAAAAAAATATTAAAAGTAGGAGCTATTGTTGATATTGGCGGAATAACAGGACTTATTCATATTAATGATTTAGCTTGGGGTAGAGTAAAAAGAGTTGAAGATGTAGTTAATGTTAATGACAAAGTAGAAGTTGTAATTGGTCAAATAGATGCAACTAAAGAAAGAGTTTCTTTAATATTAAAAGATGTAAGTAGTGATCCATGGGTAGTAAATACAAGCAACTTAAAAGTTGGAGATGTATTAGCAGGTAAAGTAGTTAAATTACTTTCATTTGGTGCATTTGTAGAATTATATCCAGGAGTTGAAGGGCTAGTACATTTAAGTGAAATAACAGAAGAACATATAGCTAAACAATCAGATGTTTTAACAATTGGCCAAGAGGTTAAAGTTAAAGTTTTAGATTATAATAAAGAAAATAAAAAGATTGCATTAACTATAAAAGATGCAGAGGAAAAATCAAAAGAATATCTTAAATATAATGATAGTGATGAAGGTGTTTCATTAGGAGATTTATTTAAAGGGATGTTCTAAAATAAGTTTAAAAAAAGGAATTTAGCTTGGCTAAATTCCTTTTTATATTAAACTTTTTCTATTTTTAACATATTTGTACCACCAGTTTGTATAGTAGGCATACCGGCTGCAACTATAATTTCATCACCTTCATTTGCAAAGGAACAACTCTTAGCAATCCTTCTAGATTCAGATAAAATCTCATCAGTTGTTGAAAAGACTTCGCATAATTTAGGGAATATACCAAAGTTTAAGTTTAAACTACGAAGAACTTCTTCTTTTGGAGTTATAGCTATAATTGGACATTTAGGTCTATATTTAGAAATTAGTTTTGCTGTTGCACCACTAGTAGTAGCAGCAACTATTGCTTTTGCATTAAGTAGGTTTGAAGTTCTACATGCAGAATAACTTATAGCTTCTGAAAAGTCTTCTAAACCAGGTTCTTTTAATCTCTTATTTAAATAATTATAATCTAAGTGAGCTTCTGTTTCCTTTGCTATTTTTGACATGGTAGTAGCAGCTTCAATAGGGAAGTTACCACTAGCACTTTCACCACTTAACATTATTGCATCGGTACCATCAAAGATAGCATTACATATATCACAAGCTTCAGCACGTGTAGGTAATGAATTTCTTATCATTGAATCTAACATTTGAGTAGCTGTTATTACAATTTTACCAGCTTGATTACATTTTCTTATTATAGATTTTTGTATAATAGGAACACGTTCTATAGGAATTTCAACTCCCATATCACCTCTTGCAACCATAATACCATCAGCAGCTTCAATAATAGAATCTATATTATTAACACCTTCTTGATTTTCAATCTTAGCAATTACTTGAATGGAATCTCCGCTGTTAGCTTTTAAAACCTTTCTTACATCGTCAATATCTGAAGCCTTTCTTATAAAGGATGCAGCAACAAAGTCGATTTGATTTTGACAGCCAAAAATTAAATCCTCCTTGTCCTTTTCAGTAATAGAAGGTAAGTTTATACTCACATTTGGTACATTTACTCCCTTATGATTTTTAATCATACCTCCAACTGTAACTCTACATTTGATTTGCTTTCCTTCGACACCTATAATTTCAAATCGTAGTAAGCCATCATCAACTAATATTTCTCCTCCAACTACAACATCTTTATAAAGTTCATCATAAGAAATAGAACATCTTTCAGTATTACCTAAAAGTTCTTCACCACAAACAAAAGTAAATTCATCACCAGTGCGCAGTTCTACACCATCATTTATAAAGTTATGAGTTCTAATTTTAGGACCTTTTATATCTAAGATTATAGCTGTTGGGGAATTCAATTCTTTACGTACCTTTTTTAAAAGATCAATTTTCTCCTTATGAGTTTCGTGAGTTCCATGAGAAAAATTTAGTCTAGCAGCGCTCATTCCAATTTTTATAAATTCTTTTAAGGTTTCTTCATTGTCACTAGCGGGGCCAATTGTAAAAATCATCTTAGTCTTTTGCATAAAAACACCTCACAAATTAATAATATTAATGAATTAATTTATAGATTATAAAAATAATATATAATACTTAAAATTAATTTAATTTTAAGTATTATATATATTATGATATACTTATTCTTATATATTAATTCTAACATAATTTAACAGGAAGGAAGATATAAAAATGAATATTTTACAGAATATAGAACCACATGATGTTTTTAGATATTTTGAAGAAATTTCAAGAATACCTAGAGGGTCAGGAAATGAAAAAGGTATAAGTGATTATTTAGTTAAAGTTGCAAAAAATTTAAATTTACAAGTTATTCAAGATGAAGCTTTAAATGTTATTATAAAAAAACCTGGAACAAAAGGATATGAAAATTCACAAACTGTAATTATTCAAGGACATATGGATATGGTTTGTGAAAAAAATAAAGGAACTGACCATGATTTTGAGAAGGATCCATTAAATTTAAGAGTTATAGATGATATGGTATATGCTACAGACACTACTTTAGGAGCTGATAATGGAATAGCTATTGCATATGCATTAGCATTATTAGATTCAAAAGACATTCCACATCCACCATTAGAAGTTTTAGTTACAACTGATGAAGAAACAGGAATGTCAGGTGCTATGGCTATTTCAAAAGAACATATCGATGGAAAGCTTCTAATAAATTTAGATAATGAAGAAGAAGGCGATTTATTAGTTAGTTGTGCTGGTGGAATAAGAAGTAAATTTATAGTAGAAATAGAAGAAGAAGTTGCTAATGAAGATACTATTCTTTTAGAACTTACAGTAAGAGGACTAAAAGGTGGTCATTCAGGTATGGAGATAAATAAAGAAAGAGGAAACTCCAACAAAATAATGGGAAGAATTCTAAAAGATTTAATTTCAGAAGTAGATTTTAGATTAGTATCATTAAATGGTGGATCTAAAGACAATGCAATTCCAAGAGAAATGGATACAGTAATTTCTATTTCAAAATCTGATGAAGATAGAGTTAAATCCTTAGTTGAAAAGTGGCAAGAAATTTTATTAAATGAATTAAAAGCTCAAGACTCTGGAATTAAAGTTAACGCAGATAATTTTAATGAAAAAGTAGAAAAAGTATTTTCTAAAGAAACTACTGAAAAAGTAGTAAATCTTTTATATTTAATACCAAATGGAATAAACACTAGAAGTGTTGAAATAGAAGGCTTAGTAGAAAGTTCAACCAATATTGGAGTAGTTAAAACAATAGGAAATCAAGTTACTTTTGATAGTGCAATAAGAAGTTCAGTTGCATCATTAAAGGATGAAATAATATTAAGAAGTAAAACTATAGCTGAATTATTAAATGTAAAATTCCAAACAAGTGCAAGATATCCAGAATGGCAATATAATAGTGAGTCTAAATTAAGAGAGCTATGTAAAGATGTATATAAGAAAATGTATGGAAAAGAAGCTAATATAGTAGCTATTCATGCAGGTGTAGAATGTGGATTATTTAATGAAAGACTAGGTGGGTTAGATATGATAAGCTTCGGGCCTAACCTTTATGATGTTCATACACCACAGGAACATATGAGCATAGAATCAGTTAAGAATGTTTGGGAATATTTAAAAGAAGTGTTAAAAGCTTTAAAATAAAATGTTTTTTATCTCTTTAAAATCTATAAAGGATTTTAAAGAGATTTTTTCATGGAAAAATTTACATAAAATATTAAGGGTGTTATACTAAATACGAGAGGAAAAAATGTAAGTTTTTACATAATGAATATTATTGTTTATTTAGTAATATACATTAATATGAGTTTAAAGATAGGGGGAGGAGTATGAGGTACACCAAATATCAATACAAGAAAAAGAAAAATGGAATAGGTTTTGCTACATCCATAATCATGACTATAGTGGCAGCTGGAATTATTGGATTAGTAATAGCAAAGATAATATTTAAGTTTATTCCAGTAAAAGAAGATGGATCTATAAATACTGTAATAGAAACACCTACTCAGCAGCAAGTAACAGTAGAAGAGGGGAAAGAAGAAACTTTTAGTTTTGTACAATGTGGATTATTTTCTAAAGAAGATAATGCTAAAAAAGCTTTAAGTGATGTAGGAGGTGACTATAATTCTTTTATATTAGCAGATGATTCGAAATTTAGAGTTTCAGCAGGAATATTTGATGAAGAGCAAGGTAACAAAGTATCTGAAGAACTAACTAAAAAAGGAGTAACAAATGCTCAAATGAAATTTGTATTAAACAAAGGTGATGAAGTTCAAAGTCAAATAGCTGCAATTACTGATGGATATTTAGATATTATAAACGCTTTAAATGATAAAGAAGTAAAGGCGGTAAAAACTACTGATTTTAAAACATGGACAAAAGATTTACCTGAAATAAAGGAAGGGGAAAATTTTGAATTAGTAAACGAATTTAAAGAACATATAGGAGCATTACCAGACGAATTGAAAAAAGTAAACGTTATTGTAGAATTACAGTATATTTACACTATATTAGTAAAATATAAAAAGTAAAATTGTAGTAAATGGATATAATTGGATAAAATATTACAAATAAATAAAAATTAAATAAAGAAAGGCAAAGTCACTTGTTTCGATTACTATATAATGATAAACTATATGGGATATAGTAATAGGGATAATATGGCTTTGCCTTTATATTTTTAAATTAACACATTTGAAAAATTTTTTACTTTATTATGTGTAAGAAATATATGTTTTTGGCAATACTATAAAATATGTACAAATAGGATGTGATGATTTGAAGTATATTTTAGCGTCAGCCTCAGAACGAAGACAAGAATTACTACATAGATTAATAACTGATTTTGATATAAAAGTTAGTAATTTTGATGAATCAAGTATTTCTTTTGATGGTTATAATATTTCTGAATATGTTATTAAATTAGCACAAGGCAAGGTTTTAGACGTAGCAAAAACTACAAATGATGAAGCAGTTATTATAGGTGCTGATACAATTGTTGCATTAGATAACAATATATTAGGAAAACCAAAAGATGAAGAAGATGCATTTAATATGTTAAAATTACTAAGCGGAAAAACACATAGAGTTTATTCAGCAGTAGTTATTTTAAATACAGATAATAAAAAAATAGAAAAAGAATGTATTTATACAGAAGTAAAGTTTTCGGATTTAACAGATGAGGATATTATAAAGTACATAAAAACTAGAGAGCCGCTAGATAAGGCTGGAGCTTATGGAATACAGGGATTAGGAGGCATATTTGTAGAAGGCATTAATGGATGTTACTACAATGTTGTTGGATTGCCTTTAAATATCCTTAATAAAATGATTAAAAAAGTTATATAAATAGGGATGGGTATATTATTAATAAGGAGTGTTAAATGAATATTAATATTAAAGTTAGTGATATACCAAAGAACGAGAGACCTATAGAGAAACTATTACTTATAGGACCTGAAAGTTTAAGCAATGCTGAGTTATTAGCAGTAATACTTAGAACAGGAACACGAGGAGAAAATGTTATTTCATTAAGCACTAGATTGCTTGCTGAAGTTGAAGGATTAGATGGGTTATTTAATAGTAATTTTAAAGATATGACAAGCATAAAAGGTATTAAAAATACTAAAGCTAGTCAATTAATTGCAATGATAGAACTATCTAAGAGATTTAACACATTAAGAGCGAACAAAGAGGACAAAAAAATTTCTTCACCAAAGGATGTAGCAAACTTACTTATGAATGAGATGGCAAATTCTAACCAAGAGGTTCTAAAATTAATAATGTTAGACACAAAAAATAAAATTATTGGGTTTAAAGATGTATTTAAGGGAACTCTTAATTCATCTATTGTACATCCAAGAGAAATATACTGTGAAGCTATTAAGCGAAGCAGTGCAAATATAATAGTGTGTCATAATCATCCATCAGGAGATCCAACTCCAAGTAAAGAAGATATAAATATAACCATAAGATTAAAAGAATGTGGTAAAATTATGGGCATTGATTTATTAGATCATATAATCATAGGAAATGACAAATTTATAAGTTTAAAAGAAAAAGGAATAATTTAAGCGAAAGGGGAATTCAAATGGGATTTTTCAGTAGTAATAAAGACATGGGAATAGATTTAGGAACAGCAAATACGCTTGTATTTGTAAAAGGTAAGGGAATCGTATTAAGTGAACCTTCAGTTGTAGCAATAAATAGTGCAACTAGAAAACCTCTAGCTGTCGGAGCAGAAGCAAAGTTAATGATTGGTAGAACACCAGGAAATATAGTGGCAATAAGACCATTAAAAGATGGGGTTATAGCTGATTTTGACGTTGCACAAACAATGTTAAAGAAGTTAATAGAAAAAGTAATAAGCAAGAGTGCTTTTACAAGCCCAAGAATAATTGTGTGTTACCCATCAGGAGTTACAGAAGTTGAAAGAAGAGCAATCGAAGAAGCAACTAAAAATGCAGGAGCAAGAGACGTAGTTCTTATGGAAGAGCCAATGGCAGCTGCAATTGGTGCTGGACTTCCAGTAGGAGAACCAACAGGAAGTATGATAGTTGATATCGGTGGAGGTACAACAGAAGTTGCTATTATTTCATTAGGTGGAATAGTTACAAGCAAATCATTAAGAGTTGCTGGAGATGAATTAGATCAATCAATAATAGCATATATCAAAAAAGAATTTAATTTAATGATCGGTGAAAGAACTGCAGAACAAGTTAAAATGGAATTAGGTTCAGCATATAAGATAGATGATGAAGTTAAGACTATGGATATAAAAGGAAGAGATATGGTAACAGGATTACCTAAGATAGTAACAGTTTCAGAAGATCAAATAAGAGAAGCGTTAAAAGAACCTGTTTATGCTATTATAGAATCTATAAAAACAACTTTAGAAAAAACACCACCAGAATTAGCAGCGGATATAATGGAAAAAGGAATAATGCTAGCTGGTGGAGGAGCTTTATTAAAAGGACTAGATATGCTTATTAACCACGAAACAAATATGCCTGTTCATATAGCAGAAACACCACTTGATTGTGTTGTATTAGGAGCAGGAAAAGCCCTAGATAATTTTGATGAATTAAGCAAAACTCAAAGAGGGCAATAATGAAGTTTTTCAAAAACAAACTGGCAGTTACTATAATAGTGCTGTCAGTTGCCTTTTTAAGCGTAATTGTATATACAGTTAGTAGTCAACAAAAAGATATAGTATCTAGTGGCGTAGGTAGTGTGGTTAGTCCTTTGCAAAAGGTAGTCTATAAAATTAATGACAAAATAAAAGGTAGTTTGGGTTTTGTTTTTAATTTTTCAAAAGTTAAACAGGAAAATGAAGATTTAGCTAACAAAAACATAGAGCTTGAAAACAAACTACTAGAATATGATAAATTAAAAGACGAAAATGAAAGATTAAGAGAAGTTTTAAACTTTAAAAACTCTAAAAATAATTATGATTATTTAGGTTGTGAAATAATAGGATACAGTGGCGGAAATTTCACAGATGGATACATAATTGATAAGGGGGAAGACCAAGGTTTAAAAAAAGGAATGGTAGTGATTGCTAACAAAGGATTAGTTGGTCAAGTTACATCTACAGGCTCTAATTGGGCAATTGTAGAAAGTCTGATTAATGAGAATATAGCAGTTTCTGTAATGGTAAATAGTACAAGAGAAACTACTGGTATCTTAAAAGGATATAGAGATCATAATAATCAAAATCTAACTCAAGTAACAAACCTTCCAATGGATTCAGCTATAAAAGAAGGAGATGTAATATTAACATTGGGGTTAGGACAAATATATCCAAAAGAAGTTAGAATTGGGGAAGTAATATCAGTAGAAACTGATAATGTTAAAGTAATGAAAAGTGCTATAGTAAAACCATATGTAGATTTTAATAAACTTGAAGAATTATTTGTAGTTGTTCCAAAGGAAACAAGAGAAATAAAATACAAGAATTAAGAGGTAGTATATGAAAAAGTGGATTTTAATTTTAATTTCAATAGGACTATTAATTTTAGATAATTCTCTTATGCCATTTTTAGCAATAAAAGGAGCTTTTCCAAGTTTATTATTTATGTTTGCTATAGCGTATTCTATTATTAAAGGTAAAAAAGAAGCTATATTTATAGGAGTTTTAGCAGGGATACTTCAAGATATATTTTTTTATAATATGTTTGGAGTAAATGCACTATCAAACATGTTATTATGTTATTTAGCTGCAATTATAGGAGAAAACATTTATAAAAATAGAAAGTTAATACCTGTAATAACAGGATTAGTAGCATCTTTATTAAAGGTATTACTTATATATGTGATTTTTAGATTTAGTAAACAATACTTAAATATTAATATAGCATTGTTTTCAACAATATATAATACTGTTGTAATGTTTATTTTCTATAATCTTGTATTTAAACTTTGTGATAATGAATATAGTATTAATTCATGGAGGATTAAATGATAGTAAAAGGACTCAAAAAGAAAAGGACTATATCTAGATATTTGGGGCTAAATATCATAATGCTTATAATCTTTTTTGTAATAATTTCAAAACTTATATATATTCAAGTTTATAAAAATGAAGAGTATAAGGAAAAAGCTGATATTAGTTCAACAAGATTCATATCAGAAAAGGCACCAAGAGGTAAAATATATGATAGTGAAGGAAATATATTAGCTACGAATATCCAAACTTATGCTTTGACATATACAAATGCAGAAGAATCGGAAAAATATTTTTATAGAACAATGGATTCTGTATTTAAGATATTAAGTGATAATGGGGAAAAATTTCAAGATGATTTACTACTAAAGATAGATAGTAATTCGAAATTTTATTATGAATTTAAGTCATCAGATGCAGAAGTAAGAAAAAGCGTAGAACTACGTTTTAAAAGAGATAGAGGATTAAATGAGAATATAGAAAAAAGATTATATGGTAATAAGAAAGAAGATTTTACAGATGAAGAAGTAGCAAAAGTAGATGAAGAATTACTAAAAATTTCTTCGCAAGATGTTTTTTATGAGTTAGTAAAAATTTATAATATATATGAACTTATAAATTCTGAACCTACTAAAGAAGAGCAAAAAGCTTTTGATGATATGAGTGGCAAAGAAATGACAGAGTTACTCCTTCAAAAATACTCAATTTACGATATAAGAAATTATATGGTTATTAAAGATGCAATAAAAATGCAGAGTTTTAAAGGATATAGAGCTGTTAATATTTCTTCTAATATAAAGAAGGATACAGCCTTCATAATTTATCAAAAACTTAATGATCTACCAGGTATAGATGTTACACTAGAGCCAATAAGATACTACCCTTATAATAATTTAGCTTCAGCAGCTATAGGATATGTATCATCAATTGATAGTTCAAATAAAAAGAATTATGAGTTAAGAGGCTATGATGTATCATCAGATTTAATTGGGGTTTCTGGTATAGAATCAGCTTTTGAAAATGAACTTAAAGGTGATAAAGGTGGTACAACCGTTAAGGTAAATTCAAAAGGTAGAGTTACTGAAGAACTTTTTAAATTAGAATCATATCCAGGAAACGATGTTCATTTAACAATAGATAAAAGGGTTCAATATGCAGCTCAAGAAGCTATGAAAGATACTTTAGAGCGTATAAGACAAGAAGGACAAATAGGAGCAACAAGAGGAGCAGCTGTAGCTATAGAAGCTAATACAGGAAGAATTATAGCTATGGTTAGTTATCCAGACTATAATCCTAATTTATTTTCAGTTCCAGGAAGTTTAACACCAGAGGAAACACAAAAATATTTTAGTCCTGATTTAGATTCATTTGGTAAGGAATATATAGCAAAAACTAATGCCGCAGGGGGATTAAATGGCGTATTTCCTTTAAATGAAGAAACAGGATTAAGAGAAGATAAATATGATATTTATCCTAGAAGCTTCTTCAATTATGCTACACAAGGGTTAATACCTCCAGGATCAGTATTTAAGCCATTAACATCAATAATAGGATTACAAGAAGGAGTTATAACTCCAAATGAAATTATAGTAGATAGAGGAGAGTTTAAGGAACATCCAGATGTCTTAGGAGAAGGCTTTGCTCCACAATGTATGATATATACAACATCAAGATCTACTCACGGAGCAACAGATTTAAGAAAGGCTTTACAAGTTTCATGTAACTATTATTATTATGAAGTTGGATATAGATTATATATGAAAAATGGTGCTAATATTGGAGCTTTAGATAGTATAGCAAAATATGCATGGAAATTTGGATTAGGTGTTGACCCAGAAAGCAAACAAAATGCATCAACTGGATTAGAGGTAAATGAAAACTTTGGACAGACTTATAATTTTGAGTCTTGGAAAAATAGATTTATACCATCTGTTATGTTCCAATTAGTGGATTACTTAAAAACAGGTAATTATAATGGTTGTGTGTACTTTGTACCATTAGATATTGAAAAATCAGAATCAGATAGTGAAGAACTAATGGATGCAAAGAAAGCTTTAAAAGATAAAATAACAACTGCCTTAGGAAAGGTTGGAACTAAAGAACAAAGAAGAGATACTGATAACTTCGCTAAAGAGTTAGAACCAGATATTAAGAATATTATGAAGGTATCAGATAAATACAAAGAAGAAGTAAAAGCATACGAAGTTAAAAATGGTAAAAAGGTAAACTTAGATGATGAAGTTGAATCAGTAGCAGAAGCTATTGCTAGATTTACAATTGATGATAAAACTACAGAAATTATTTCAGCAGCACAAATAGTTTACGATTCAATAGGACAAAGTATGAATGCATTTACTCCAGTACAAATAGCAAATTATATGGCTACTTTAGTAAATGGAGGAACAAGATATAAAGTTCACATGGTGGATAAAATAACATCGCCTACAGGTGAAGTTATGCAAGAATTTAAGCCAGAAGTTTTAGATACTATAAATATTTCACCTGATAATGTACAAGCGATTAAAGAGGGAATGTATGGAGTTAATACAGATCCTGCCAATGGTGTGGCTTATCAATGTTTTGGAAATTTCCCATTTAAAGTAGGGGGTAAGACAGGTACGGCCGATTTTAGTACAGAAGGAACTGAGGTTGGACAATATGGATTCTTAGGAAGACAACCTTATGGTAATTACTTAAGCTTTGCTCCATTAGAAAATCCTAAACTTGTAGTATTTACAACAGTTTATGATGGTAAAAAAGGTAGTTCAGCAGCTACTATAGCAAGAGCTATATATGAGTCATATTTTAAGGATGAATTACTAAAAATGGATCCAAATTATGCAGCAAAATCAGCATCATTTAAAAAGTATGTGGTAGATTGTCCATTAAAAGATAATAAACCTAAAGATGATGTAGATAAAACAAAAGATAAAGCACAATAATATTAAAAAATAAATAAGGAAACCTAGCATTAGTCAAGGTTTCCTTATTTTTTATTTTAATATATTATTTATTGTTGTTTAATGATATAATTAAAAGGTATAATTATAAATATGGAATAAATTATTAAATAATTATAGTTTTAGAATTTATACGAGTTGGTGGAGGGTGACCAATTATGGATGACAGGATTCAAATAAGAGGTAATAAAGAAGGTATCAATGCCATAATAGAGATGGAGAAGTTTAGTAACTTTAACGAAATGTTAGACTTATTAATTGATAAGTTAACTGCTGGGAAAAGTTTTTATAAAGGTTCTTCACTTAAAATCACAGCAAACCTTAACAAGGTAAATGAAATTGATATTAAAAAATTAAAAGATACTCTTTTTGAAGAGATTTTAATTAAAGAATGTACCTTTGAGGAATACAAAAAAGATGAAGAAAAAGACAGTAAAATCTTTAATGGTGTATACGAAGGTAAAACAAAATTTATAAAAAAGACAGTAAGAGGCGGGCAACTAATAAATTACCCGGGGAATATTGTCATAATAGGGGATATAAATAATGGGGCAGAGGTACATGCTGGAGGAAATATTGTAGTTTTAGGAACAATAAAGGGGAAAGTACATGCCGGAGCATCTGGGAATAAAAAAGCGATAATTTCAGCTTTTAGTCTTCAACCAGAAATTCTTCAAATAGAAGATATTATTACAATATCACCAGAGGAAAGTTCTAAACCATTATATCCAGAAATTGCGAAGATTAAGGATGATACAATAGTTGTAGAACCTTATTTGCCAAATAAATATATATATTAACGTTGGAGGGATAAAAAATGGGAATTTCGATAGTTATTACGTCAGGTAAGGGTGGCGTTGGAAAAACAACAACTACAGCGAATATTGGGACTGCTCTAGCTGCACTAGGTAAAAAAGTAGTAGTAGTAGACGGTGATACAGGGCTTAGAAACCTAGATGTATTAATGGGCTTAGAAAATAGAATAGTCTATACTATAACAGATGTTATTGAAAATAGATGTAGACTTAAACAAGCATTGATAAAAGATAAGAGATATCAAAATCTTTGTTTATTACCAACAGCTCAAACAAAAGATAAAGATGATATTAGACCACAAGATATGTTAAAGCTAGTTAATAGCTTAAAAGAAGATTTTGATTATATTTTAATAGATTGTCCGGCAGGTATAGAGCAAGGGTTTGAAAATTCAGTTGTTGGAGCTGATAGAGCAGTTGTAGTTGTAAATCCAGAAATAACATCAGTTAGAGATGCGGATAGAGTTATCGGAAAATTAGATGCAAAAGGTTTAGAAGAACATTCAGTTTTAATAAACAGATTAAATTACGAAATGACTCAACGAGGAGATATGTTAGATATTTCAGACATAATAGAAACTTTATCTATCGAATTATTAGGAGTTGTTCCGGATGATAAAAATATAACAGTTTCAACTAATAAAGGTGAACCAATAGTATTAGATGAAAAGTCTATGTCAGGACAAGCTTTTAGAAATATAGCAAAAAGGCTAACAGGAGAAGAAGTTCCTCTAATGGATTTAAGAGAAGAGAATGAAGGATTCTTTGCGTCATTAAAGAAATTATTTAAGAGAAAATAAAAAGGGGGATGTGAGAGGTGGATTTTTTCAAGAAATTTTCTAATAAACCAACTCCAAAAGAAGTTGCCAAAGATAGATTAAAATTAATACTAATACATGATAGAGGAGATTTATCACAAGAAACATTAGAAAAGATAAGAACGGAAATATTGGGAGTACTATCTAAATATATAGAAATAGAGGCTGAAGATGTTGAAATTGCAGTAAGTAAGCCTGAGACGATAGAAGGAAATAACCCAGCGTTAATTGCTAATATTCCTATAAAAAACATAAAGGGAAGATAGTGGAAAAGTGCCTAGTGGCACTTTTTTTATTTAACTATAAAAAATTAATTATTAATTAAGATTATGTAATATAAACAGAAAAAATATAGAAAAAGTTATTAAAAAGGTTATAATATAGGTTAGAACTATTAAATAGGAGGTGAAATATGTTTTCTAAATTTAAGATAAATTTAAAGCAGTTAAAAGAAATAGATAAAGCTATTTTATTTTCTATGATATCATTGATGTTATTTGGAATATTAAACATTTATCTAGCCAGTAGAGCAGAACACGGAACACTATTTTTAGTTAGACAGTCAGTATGGTTTGTTGTATGTATGATTGCATTATATTTTATAATAGCAATAGATTATACTGTTTTAAAGGGATATACACCTATATTTTATTGGGGCTCAATTATATTATTGATTATAACTATGTTTATAGGAACAGATATAAATGGAGCTAGAGGATGGATTAGATTAGGGCCATTATCATTCCAGCCAGCAGAACTTGCTAAAATAGCTACAATTATGATGCTAGGAAGGCAACTAGATGATATGGATGGAACAATGAATGAGCTAAAGAATTTCATGGTAATGGCTTTTTATGCAATAGTACCAGCTGTATTTATTGTAATACAACCTGATATGGGAATGACCATGGTTTTATTCTTTATAGTAGTTGGGATATTCTTTATAGGTGGATTAGATATTAGAATAATTGGTGGAGGCTTATTATCCTTATGTTTAGTTGTAATACTTGTATGGAATTCAGGTCTAATACAGGATTATCAAAAAAAGAGAGTTACATCTTTTTTAAACCCTGAAGCAGATAGTTCAGCATCAGGATATCAACTTAGACAATCATTAATAAGTATAGGCTCTGGAGGAATTGCAGGTTCACAGAATGCAAAACTTAAAGAATCAAGCAATGGATATGCAGCACAATATGTTCCAGAAGTACAAACAGATTTTATATTTGCTAGTATAGGAGAACAGTGGGGACTATTAGGATCATCCTTCTTATTGTTATTATATGGAATATTGATTTCTAAAATGATTGCAATAGGCAGAACTGCTAAAGATAAATTTGGTTCAATTATTTGTGTTGGATTGGTAGCATATTTTTTATTTGCTATACTTCAAAATATAGGAATGACAATAGGGCTTATGCCTATTACAGGAATAACTCTTCCATTAATAAGTTATGGTGGTAGTTCACTTTTAACAACTGTTTTATCAATAGGATTAGTTATAAATATAGGTATGAGAAGAAAGAAGATTTACTTTTAGGAGTAAATCTTTTTTTTGTAATGAAATGTTAATTAATCATAAAAGAAGTTTTTTCTAAATATAATTTAAATATTAAGGTGTTAGGAGGAAACAGGATGGGGGACTATAGTGAAGAGTATAGAAAGTATTATCAAGAGTTAAAGAGTAAAGCAAATATAAAAGAAAAAGGTTATGAAGAAAGTCCTAAAGAAGAACCTATTATATTAAATCAAAAATATGATGTTTATCCAAATACAAGCTCTTCATATAGAGGAACTTATATTAAGAGTTATCCTGGAAACTATCAAGGCAATTATAGAGGGAATTACAGAGGAACAGGTATGGGATATAATAATAGGAATCAAGAAATCCCTAAAGTTAATAGATATGTAAGAGGAGTGATTATTAGATTAACTGGGACAGCATTGTTATTTATTTCAGTTTTGGCTTTAAAGGTAATGCCCTATGAACAAGCAAGAGGATTTTATGGAAAATGCAAAGCAGTTGTAAGTGAAAATTTTAATTATTTAGGGTTTATGGAGACTATAAAAAAGTTTGGTGGCGAAACAGCAAAAGAAGTTCAAGGAAAAATAGATGAATTACAAAAAGGAAATATGTTTGACGTTTCTAAGGATGAAGATGACGTTCAAGGATTTAAAGAAGAGGGGCAAAAAGAAAATGTTGATAATATAAATAATAAAAATTAAGAAATTGATATATTTTATTAAGAAACATTAGATAGAAGGTGATTATAGAAAGTTTATAGCAATTTTTAGGGAGATATAAATGAAGAAAGAAGCAAGAATATTTTTAGCAGAGATAGTACTAATTATATTGATATGTTCTAGCAGTGAAGTAATTTTATCGGCTTTTTTATGGGTAATTTTACATGAAGTTTCACATATAGTATTAGCATGTATGTTAGGATGCAAATTTTATAATATAGAATTACATGTTTTTGGTGCAAAAGCTGAATTAGGAGACTTAGAGATACTAACGGATGTAAAAAGAATATTTATATATTTAGCAGGACCACTATTTAATTTTATAGTATTTATAATATTTTTTATAATTAGCTTTAGATATGACTCTAAATGGATAACAACTAGTCTAAATTTAAATTTAGGGTTAGCTATTTTTAATTTGTTACCAGCCTATCCATTAGATGGAGCTAGAATATATGAAATATTGATTTCAAAAAAAATTTTATATAAAAAATCTCAAAAGATAATAAGATTAAGTAGTTACTGTATAGCTATGAGTTTTATTTGTATATCATTATTACTTTTTATATTAATACATAAACTAAATATAAGTATGGTTATTGCAGCTTTTATAATTATATATGTTACTAGAGCAGAGCAAAAAAGTACTATGTATATAACTATGGGGAATATGGTTAAAAAAAGAAAGAAGCTTATTAAGAATAATTATATTGAAAATAAAAGTCTATCTGTTTATTATAAGAGTTATCTTGTTAATGTACTAGGTTTAGTAGATAGGAATAAATTTAACACTTTTTATGTTTTAGATGATGATATGGAATTATTATATATATTACAAGAGAATGAACTTATAAGTGCATTAAAATTCTATGGTAATATAACTTTAGAAGAGTATAGGGAGATAAGAGAACAGGACAAGTAATACATTTACTTTTTATTAGTATGTATGCTAGAATAGTAAGATATAAAGAAGTATAGTGATATACTTCTTTTTTTAATTGCACAGAATTAAAAAGCATAAATAATAGATTAAGTTTAATGAAGTTAAAAGATATAAGAGTCTAACTCTAACTTATAGGAGGAAAAGTAATGAATAAAATTACAGATCATATTTTACATAGGGTTGAAAAACCATCAAGATATGTTGGTGGTGAATTAAATCAAGTAATTAAGAATCTAGATGAAATTGATATAAGATTTGCATTTTGTTTTCCAGATGTATATGAAGTAGGTATGTCTCACTTAGGAACAAGAATACTATATCATACAATAAACGAAAGAAAAGATACATATTGTGAAAGAGTATTTGCACCATGGCCAGATATGGAAGCAGAACTTAGAAAAAATAATATTCCTTTAATGACTTTAGAAACTAAAGATCCACTAACAGCCTTTGATATATTAGGATTTACTCTTCAATATGAAATGAGCTATACAAATATATTAAATATGTTAGATATGTCAGGAATAACTTTAAGAGCATCAGAAAGAAGAGAAGAGGAGCCTATAATTATGGCTGGTGGACCATGTGCATATAATCCAGAGCCATTATGTGACATTGTTGATTTCTTCGAAATAGGTGAAGGTGAAGAAATTATGAATGATGTTCTTGATGTTTATAAGAAGTATAAGGGTAAGGGAAAGAAAAAGGAATTCTTAAGAGAAATATCAAAAATAGAAGGTGTATATGTTCCTTCATTATATGATGTTACTTATAATGAAGATGGAACAATAAAGGAATTTAAACCTAAGTTTGAAGATGTAAAGCCTAGAGTTAAAAAGAGAATAATAAACAATTTCGATAAGGTAGATTTCCCTATAGATATGATAGTTCCTTATTCAGAAATAGTACATGATAGAATAGTTTTAGAAACAACAAGAGGATGTACTAATGGATGTAGATTCTGTCAAGCAGGTATGATTTATAGACCAGTTAGAGAAAAGAGTACTCAAACTTTATTAGAACAAGCTAGAAAGATGATAGATGCAACTGGATATCAAGAAATTTCATTAGCTTCTTTAAGTATTTGTGATTATTCAGATATACAAAACCTTGTAAGTAGTTTAATTCTTGAGCATGCTTCAAAAAATGTTGGGGTTGCTTTACCTTCAATAAGAGTTGATGCTTTTTCAGTTGATTTAATAAAAGAGATTCAAAAGGTTAGAAAAACAGGTTTAACTTTTGCTCCAGAAGCAGGATCTCAAAGAATGAGAGATATAATAAATAAAGGGTTAACAGAAGAGAGAATACTAGAAGCTGCAAAAAGTGCTTTTGAATCAGGTTGGAGTACAATAAAACTATACTTTATATTAGGATTACCATATGAAGAAATAGAAGATGCAGCAGGAATAGGTGAATTAGCTCAAAAGATGGCGGATGTATATTATGGAATTCCAAAGGAAAATAGACAAAAGGGATTAAAGATAACAGTAAGTACATCAATATTAGTACCAAAGCCATTTACTCCATTCCAATGGGCTAAGATGGCTAAGCCAGAAGAAATATGGCAAAAGATTGATGCAGTAAAAGGTGCAATAAAATCAAGAGCTATAAATTACAATTATCATGAGCAAAAAACTTCACTTATGGAAGCAATATTTGCAAGAGGAGATAGAAAGACTTGTGATTTATTAATTAATGCTTTTGAAAAAGGTGCTAAATTTGATGGATGGTCAGAATACTTTGATTATGATTTATGGGTTGAAGCCATGAAAGAGTGTGGAATAGATCCAGAATTCTATGTATATAGAGAAAGAAACTACGATGAAGTACTTCCATGGGATTTCATTGATATAGGAGTAAATAGAAAATATCTTGAAATTGAAAATGAAAAGGCTAAGAGAGCAGAACTTACTCAAAACTGTAGAAAAGGATGTACAGGATGTGGGGTAAATGTAAACTTTAAAGAAGGGAAGTGTTTTGAAGGTGCGTTACATAATTAAGTTTACTAAAGAATCAAGTGTAAAGTTTATATCTCATTTAGATTTAATGAGAACTATACAAAAGGTAATTAGAAGAGCAGATCTTCCTATGCAATATTCAAAGGGATTTAATCCACATATGGCATTATCAATAGCACAACCTCTATCTGTAGGAGTATATTCAGATTCTGAATATATGGATATAGTTTTAGTAGAAGAGTTAGATGAAGATGAAATAATAGATAGATTAAATAAAAGAACAGCTCAAGGTATAAAATTTATAAGTGCACATAAAGTTATAAATGTTGAGGGAGAAAAGAAGCTTCCACAAACTATGGCATTAGTAGATGCAGCAAGATTTACAGTAAAAATGCTTTGTGAAAATTCAGAAGAAGTAGCTTCAAAAATGGATTCATTAATAAAAGAAGCTACATGGACTACTATTAAAAAGAGTAAAAAAGGTGAAAAAGAAGTAGATTTAAAAACTATGATTAAAGAAATGAAATACTGGGTAAAAGATGATGAACTTATACTTAATATTTTAATTTCTTCAGGAAGTAGAGAACATTTATCTCCAGATTTAGTTGCATCATATATAAAAAGTAAAATAGACAATATAATAGAAGATGCCTTTGTAGATATAAAAAGAGAAGAAATGTATATATTAAAGGGAAAAAATTACGTGCCAATATATAAAAGTATTTAGGAAGTGTGATTTATGAAGAAGATATTCATTGAAAGGAAAAGAGACCTTTTAAGGATAGCTATAAAAGAAAAGGGGATATTATCAGAGTGCTTCGTAGAGGAGCGCTCCTTAGAGCCTCAAGTGGGAGAGATATATAAAGGGCGAGTTAAGAATATTATTCCTGCAATTAACTCAGTTTTTGTAGATATAGGGTTACAAAAAGAGGGTTATATGTATTTAAGCAATGAACTTAAAAGTGAAGGTATTAAAAAAGGTGATGATATTTTAGTTGAAGTTCTTAAAGAACCATTAAATAATAAGGGAGCTAAATTAACTAAAAATGTTAGTATTTCAGGAGAATTTATGGTTTTAACTCTAGGTGGATATGGAGTTAGTTTTTCAAAAAGAATTACAAATAGTAATGAAAAAGAAAGACTATCAGAAGTTATTAATCCAATAGATGGATATGAAATAATATTAAGAACAGATTCTATAAATGCAACTAATGATGAATTATTAGAAGAACAAAATAATTTACTTTCAAAAATGGATGTGCTTAAAAGAAAGTTACATTATAGCTTAAATCTTGGAAAAGTTTATGGAGAAAACATAATTTTAAATAAGGTTTTAAGAGATAAGATAGACGATGAAACAAGCATATTAGTTAATAATGAAGAAGATTATAATCAAATAAAAGAATTTTTAAATGATGAAAAGAAAGACAAGGTCTCTTTATTTAATGAAGAAAGAGGACTTTTACATTATTATGGAATAGAAAAGGAGATTTTAAAGCTTAGACATAATAAAGTAAACCTACCATGTGGTGGTAACATAGTAATTGAAAAAACAGAAGCAATGTATGTAATAGACGTAAATACAGGTAAAAATATTAAAGGAAGATCCTTTGATAAAACTATCCTAGAAACAAATGTAGAGGCAGCTAAAGAAATAGGCCGTCAAATACGTCTTAGAAACTTAAGTGGAATCATAGTGATAGATTTTATAGATGTTAGAAATAAATCTCATAAGTCTATAATAATGAATACATTAAGAGAAGCTTTAGCACCAGACAAAGGAAATGTTAAAGTGTTCCCATTTACAGAACTTGACTTAGTTCAAATTGCTAGAAAAAGAATAGGAAAATCAATTTATAACTATTTAGACGAGCCATGTAAGAGATGTAAAGGTCAAGGTGAGGTTTTAAAAATAGCATATATAGAAAATTTACTAGAAAATGAAATTATTAAATGCAATGAAGAAAATTCAATTACAGATTTTTATATAGAACTTGATAAAAATTATCAAGAAGAAGTAGAAGGAAATATGTTTAGTTTCTTAAAAAATATTCAAGGATTAGACAAAGAAATTTACTTAAATTTCGTTGATGGAATTGAAGGATATAAAATAGAACCATTAATTTTTAACAGTCAAAAAGAAAATGTTAAGAATTTTAAAGTTAAAGCTTACGAAAAATGTGAATAAACTTCTTTACAAGTAACATAATAATGTGATAAAATATCAGATGTTAAACCGCACATAAGAGGTTTTAAAAAACAAAGTTAAATCTTTGTACCTTAGTTGGCGAGACCGTAATAAGAGGAGGTGTTTTTAATGTACGCAGTATTAACTACAGGAGGAAAACAATACAGAGTTCAAGAAGGAGACGTAATATACGTTGAAAAACTTAACGCTGAAGTTGACTCAACAGTTGAATTAACAGAAGTTTTAGCTGTTTCAAACGGAGAAACTTTAAAAGTTGGTGCACCAGTTGTAGAAGGAGCTAAGGTTGTAGCTAAGGTTGTTGCTCAAGGCAAAGCTAAGAAAGTAACAGTTTTCAAGTACAAACCAAAGAAGGACTACAGAAAGAAAACTGGACACAGACAACCATACACTAAGTTAGTAATCGAAAAGATCGAAGCTTAATATTATGATTAAGGTAACGATATTTAAGAAAAGTAACTTAACTCTAGGCTTTAAGATTAAAGGTCATGCTTTATCTAGAGAAGAAATGAAAAAAGCAACTGGAGATGTTTTTGATTTAGTTTGCAATTCAGTTTCTGTATTATCTCAAAGTGCTGTAATAGGCATGGAGGAAGTTTTAAAACTTCCAGTTAAGTATGAAATTAATGATGGATTTTTAAATGTAAATTTATCAAATCTTAACTTAGAACAAATTAAGAGTGCACAAGTCATTCTTTTAACCTTTGAAAAAAGTTTAGAAAGTTTGATTATGACTCTTGAAGCAAGTTTTGGAAAAAACAAAGATAGTGAATATATAAAATTATTGAAAGAGGAGGTGCAAGAGATATGTTAATGATGAACCTTCAATTATTTGCTCACAAAAAAGGGGTAGGTAGCTCAAAGAACGGTAGAGATTCAGAATCAAAGAGATTAGGAGTTAAAGCTGCTGACGGAGAGTTCGTTTTAGCTGGAAACATTCTAGTTAGACAAAGAGGAACAAAGATTCACCCAGGAACTAACGTAGGTAAGGGTGGAGATGATACTCTATTTGCTAAAGAAGACGGAATCGTAAGATTCGAAAGAATGGGTAGAGACAAGAAAAAGGTTAGCATTTACCCAGTAAATGTTGAAGAAATAGCAGAATAATATTATTTTTTCATAAAGCACCCTAAACTTAGGGTGCTTTCTTTTGTTAATTTGCTATAGAGGGTTAATAATGAATAATGAATAATTAGTAATGAATAAGTTTTAAAAGTATTTATCATTCATTATTAATTATTAATAAAGTGATTATATCACTTTATTTCTTTATGGTATAATAAACATTATAAAATAATGGGATAATATAAAGATGAGAATTTATATTATTACGTGAAATAAAAAATTATTTCAGAAAGATAGGTGAGTATATGTTTATAGATAAGGCCAAAGTATTTATTAAATCTGGAGATGGTGGTAATGGATGTGTTTCTTTTAGAAGAGAAAAATACGTACCATTAGGTGGACCAGATGGAGGAGATGGAGGAAAAGGTGGAAGTGTTGTATTCAAAGTTGATACAGGATTAACTACACTTTTAGACTTCAAATATAAAAAGAAATTCGTAGCTCAAGAAGGTGGAAAAGGTGAAGGTTCTAAGTGCTATGGTAAAGATGGAGAAGACCTTTACATAAATGTTCCTATGGGAACTATAATAAGAGATTTTGAAACAAACAAAGTAATAGCTGACCTTTCACATAAAGATGACATATTTGTTCTTGCAAAAGGTGGAAAAGGCGGAAAAGGTAACTGTAAATTCTGTACACCAACAAGACAGGCACCACACTTTGCAGAACCAGGAATGCCAGGAGAAGAAAGATGGATAACTTTAGAATTAAAATTATTAGCTGATGTAGGATTAGTTGGATTCCCTAACGTTGGTAAATCAACATTATTATCAACAGTAACGGCAGCTAAACCAAAGATAGCTAACTATCACTTTACAACTTTAAAACCAAATCTAGGGGTAGTTAAGGTTGAAGGAATAAACGCTTTTGTTATGGCAGATATTCCAGGTATTATTGAAGGGGCAGCAGAAGGTGTAGGATTAGGATTAGAATTCTTAAGACATATTGAAAGAACAAGATTATTAATACATGTTGTTGATATTTCAGGAATTGAAGGTAGAGATGCTTTTGAAGATTTTGAAAAAATAAATGAAGAACTTAAGAAGTATTCAGTAAAATTATGGGATAGACCACAAATCGTTGTAGCTAATAAAGCCGATATGCTTTATGATGATGAAATATTTGAAAACTTCAAAAAGAAAGTAAATGAATTAGGCTTTGATAAGGTATTTAAAATGTCAGCAGCAACAAAAGCTGGTGTTGAAGAAGTAATTAAAGAAGCAGGTAGAATGCTTTCAGAAATTCCAATAGTAGATTTAGAAATACCAGAAGAAGAAAGATTTATACCAGAAGAAAAGAGATTTACTTACGAAGTATCTATCGAAGATGGAGAAGATGATAATAAAGTATATGTTATCACAGGTACATTCGTTGATAGATTATTAAATTCAGTAAATATCCATGATGCAGATTCATTAAGATACTTCCATAAAGTTTTAAGAAACAAAGGTGTCTTAGATGAAATAAGAGAAATGGGAATAAAAGACGGAGATATGGTTAGACTTAACGATTTTGAGTTTGAATACATATTATAGGAGGATAAAGAATGTTAACAGGAAAACAAAGAGCTTACTTAAGAGGCTTAGCTAACAGTATGGATCCTATATTCCAATTAGGAAAAAACGGAATAGAAGAAACTTTCCTAAAGCAAATAGCAGAAGCTTTAGAAGCTAGAGAGTTAATAAAGATAAAAGTTTTGGAAAATAGTGGATTAGAAACAAGAGAAGCTTCAAACTATATTTGTGAAAAAATAGGATGTGAAGGAATTCAAGCTATAGGAAGCAAAATGGTTTTATATAAGAAGTCATCAAAGAAGCCTAAAATTGAATTACCGGTAGCTAAAAACAGATAGATGAAAAGAATTGGTATAATAGGAGGAACCTTTAACCCTATTCATTTGGCTCATTTATACATAGCATATGAGGCAAAACACCAACTAAATTTAGATAAGGTAATTTTTATGCCAGCAGGAAGCCCACCACATAAGGATACCAAAGGTATCCTTAAGGCTTCCTTAAGGTATGATATGGTTAAAATGGCTATAGCTTCTTATAAAGATTTTGAAATAAGTGATTATGAGATAAAGAAACAAGGATATAGTTATACATTTGAAACATTAAACTATTTAAGTTCTCCAGATAATAAAATATTCTTTATAACAGGTGCAGATTGTTTAATGGATATAGAAAAATGGAGAGAACCAGAAAAAATATTATCCACTTGTAATTTTGTAGTTTTTAATAGATCAGGATATAATAAAGAATTATTAATAAATCAAAAAGAAAAGATAGAGAAAAAATATAAAACAAATATTAGTTTTTTAGATACAATAGATTTAGAGATATCATCCTCTATGGTCAGGGAACGAATAAAAAATAATAAAAGAGTAGATTTTTTTGTTCCAAAGGAGGTTTTGGATTTCATTAAGAAGAATCAATTGTATGAGGGGTGAGAATATGTATGATATAGATAAGATTAAAGAATATCTTAAAAAAAATTTAAGAGAAAGTAGATTTATTCATACTTTGGGAGTAGTAGAAACTGCTATAAAGTTAGCAGAAATAAATAATGTTGATTTGAAGAAAGCTGAAGTTGCAGCTTTAATTCATGATGTTGCTAAAAATTCAACAGTAGAAGAAATGAAAAATATAATAAAAGAGAATAAAATAGAATTATCTTATGATGAGGAGAAAACGCCAGAGTTATGGCATAGTATAGTAGCTCCAATTATCGCAAGAGAAGTTTTTAATATAGAAGAAGATGAAATATTAAGTGCTGTAAGATGGCATACTACGGGAAAAGAAAATATGTCACAGTTAGATAAAATAATTTATTTAGCAGATATGATAGAACCAAACAGAAGATTTCAAGGTGTAGAAAGGCTAAGAGACGTTGCTTTTAGAGATTTAGAAGAAGCAGTTTTAATGGCTTTAACACATACTACAAGATATTTATTAGACAAAGGTTTTACTATAGATATTAATAGTATTAAAGCTAGAAATTATTTGATTTTAAATAAATAAAATGTAGAGGTAATATTAAATATGAGCAATAAGAGAGATGCGATGCAACATTCAAGTCCTAAGAAAAGCTTAAAGAATGAGCAATTAAGAAGAAAAAAAATGAAAATACAGATGAGAAAAAGAAAAATTAAAAGAGCAATAATGTCTTTTATAATTTTAATATTAGTACTATTTATAGGGGGAGGCTTATATACTTACTCGTTTTTAGCAAAACTAAATAATGATACAAAGCTTTCTAACCCAGTAACTCCAGAGAGAAATGAACCAATAAATATATTAGTAGTAGGAATGGATATTGGAGATGCTGAAAACCTAGGTAATAAAACAGCTAGAAGAACTGATAGTATAATGGTAGTAAACTATAATCCATCAACTAAAAAAATGCATATAGTATCGGTACCTAGAGATACTATGATTGAAGTAGATGCTTATATTGATGATGGACAATATCAAAGATATTGGAAGATAAATGCTGCTTACACTTTAGGTGGAGAAGAAGAATTAATAACTCATGTACAAAATCTTTTAGATATTAAAGTTAACTATATGGTTGAAGTAGATTATCAAGCATTTAGAAACTTAGTAGATGCAGTTGGTGGGGTAGATATGTATATAGAACAAAATATGTTCTATGATGACACAGTTCAAAATCTTCATATAAAATTCAATGCTGGAGAAACTGCACATTTAGATGGACAAAAAGCGGAAGAATTCTTTAGATGGAGAAAAAATAATGATGGAACAGGTCTTATAAACGGAGATATAGATAGAATAAAAAACCAACAAAAATTTATTGGAAAATTAGTAGAGAAATGTTTAACTCCTTCAATAGTATTTAAAATTCCTAAAATTTTTAAGGCAATTAATGACAATGTAGATACTAATCTAACAGCTAACAGAATGGTATCTTTAGGCTTAAAGGTATTAAGACTTAAACCAGATGATATAATAATGACAAGTTTAAAGGGAGATTTCGAAGAAATATATAAACAATCATATTTAGTTGTTGATAAGAGTCAAAATAGAGAATTAATAAACGCTTTATCAACAAAAGAAGTAACGGAAGATTCTGTATCAAGCTCTAAGAATAGACAAGAAGTTAAAATCATGGTATTAAACGGAACTAAAGTAAATGGATTAGCTAGTAATATGCAAACAGAACTACATCATCTAGGATATACTTCTGTAGATGTAGGAAATGCTTTAAGTCCAAGTGAAAAGAGTATAATACAAACTAACGATAAAGAGATAAAAGAGTTATTAAAAGCTGATACTGATATAAGTAAAACAGCAAAAATTACAGATGAAGAATATAAAGACTATGATGCAGTAATAGTACTTGGAAATGATTATGCTTTATTTGGTGAGTAAATAGTAATTTAAAAGGGTAGAAGATCAGATGATTTTCTACCTTTAATATTAGGAGGAAGTAATGAGCACTATAAAAAAAGTTGTAACAAAAGATTTTGAAGGAAGAAAAATAAGAGAATACTTAAAAGAATATTTAGGATTATCATCAAGACTAATTAAAGGTGCAGCTATAGATAAAAGAATATTTGTAAACAATAAAGCGGTAAAAATGAATTATGTTCTAAAAGAAAATGAAGAAGTACTTATTAATTTATGCAAAGAAGAAAGCCAAAATATTACTCCAGAACCAATAGATTTAGATATAGTTTATGAAGATGAAGATATAATAGTAATTAATAAAAGACCTAATATGGTAGTACATCCTACTAAAAGATATCAATCAGGAACTCTTGCTAATGGATTATTATATTACTTTAAAGAAACAAATCAAAAATGCATAGTTAGATTAGTTAGTAGACTTGATATGGATACTTCAGGATTAATTATAGTAGCAAAAAATCAATATGCTCATATGGAATTATCTAAAGATATGAAAAACAATATAGAAAAAAGATATTTAGCTGTAGTTCATGGACATTTAGAAAATATGGAAGGAACTATAGATTTACCTATATATAGACCAGAAGGGGAAGGTATAATAGGTAGAGTTATAGACGAAAGAGGTCAAAGAAGTGTAACCCATTATAAAGTTGTTCAAAGATTAGAAGATAGAGATGTAGTGGAATGTTTACTAGAAACAGGAAGAACTCATCAAATAAGAGTCCATTTAAAAGCAATAGGGCATCCTATTTATGGAGATACTTTATATGGATATGAAGAAGATACAGAAATTATTAAAAGGCAAGCATTACATGCATATGGTTTAGATTTTAAATCACCAAGAACTAAGAAACCATTATCTTTAAGAGCTGACTTACCAGATGATATAAAAAGTCTTTTAAAATAAAATACATATAAAAAAGTGAGGAGAAATCCTCACTTTTCATTTAAAATCTTCTATATTTTACTTTTCTTCTTATCATAACTATTAATGTTATTATTAATATTAAAATAAATAGAGCAATACAACTAAACGTGATTAAAGCTATTTTATTTTTATTTAAACTTTGAAAAGACTCTTTAACTACTATTTTAAAAGTATAATCTCTATCAATTCCACTAGCTAAATCCATTTCTGAAACCTTTTTATTATCAGCAAGTATAGATCCTTTAAATAACAAATCACCTTTAGCTATAGCTTCTTTTGTAATATCTCTATTTTCATAATCAACTGAAATATTAGGAGCAGGATCGAATTTGCATTTTGTAAAATATACATCTTCTGTAGCTATAAGAGGTAGTGTAATTTCATCATTAATTTTATAATCAGATAAAACATCACCTTTTTTAACTATTTTAAGAGTTTCAAAATTATCAAAGCCATATTGGAATAACTCTCCAACACTTCTAAATTGAGCATCTTTGTTAACTGCATTTAAAAAAGATGCAACTAAAACTTGATTATCCTTTTTAGCAACAGCTGTATAAGTATGGTTAGCTTCAGGAGTATATCCTGTTTTACCACAAAAAGCATATTTATAATAATACGGTGTATTTTCATTTATACAATGATTTCTATTATTAGCCCATTTTTCAGTTCCGTCATCATTAGGATTCGTTTTAAAAATATAATATGGCGTTCTTGAGATTTCAATAAAATCTGGATTATTATATGCCGCCTTCATAATTAGTGATAAATCATAAGCAGTAGTTACATGACCTGCTTCATGCAAACCACTAGGATTTTTAAATACTGTATCTTTTGCTCCAAGCTCGTGAGCCTTTTTAGTCATAAGTTCGCCAAATGCAGCATTTGAACCAGAAATATGTTCAGCTAAAGCTTCTGCACAATCATTTCCAGACTCTAAAAGTAAACCAAGTAACAATTCTTTTACTGTGTAAACTTGGCCCTCTCTTACACCTATAGCAGTACCCTCTACCAAAGTTGGATTTTTACCTATAGTAACTTTTTCATCTAACTTACATTTTTCTAACGTTAACAATGCTGTCATTACTTTTGTTGTTGAAGCTGGTTCATATTTAACATGAGAGTTTTTTGAATATACAACCTCTCCTGTAACTCCATCCATTAATACTACCCCTTGAGCATCAAGTGGAGGAACCGTACTAGCGTTAGTAATTTTTTCATTAATATTAAAAATCACTAAAAATACTAGTAATAAATTTAAAATAAATTTTTTCATAATTAATCTCCCAATACTTAAAAGTTTATCAACATTTCTATTTTATCAAAAAGGTGAAAAATATTCCACTTTATAACACTAATTTATAAACATAAGGAATTAAATTACTGTGAATATGTTAATAATTATAAGAAAATATAAAAAGAGAGGATTTAAATGAAAAGTTTTAAATTAAAATATAATAAACAATTAAATTTATATAAAAATAAGAAATTTTTAGGTGGTTTAACATTGTTAATAATTTGTATTGTATTTATAGTTTTTAAATATGATTCAAATAAGGGTAAAGTTTTTAAAGATGAGTATATGAAAGATATTTTTGTTGATGAAGAGATTCAGGGGGAGGTAGAAGAAGCTATTTCAGAAGTTGTAGTAAATAAAGATGAAGTTTTAGAAAAAGAAACCTTAACAGTAGAGATAAAAGGAGAAGTTAAAAAACCAGATGTTTATATATTAAATAAAGG
Source organism: Clostridium chauvoei (assembly GCF_002327185.1). Lineage (NCBI taxonomy): Bacteria > Bacillati > Bacillota > Clostridia > Eubacteriales > Clostridiaceae > Clostridium > Clostridium chauvoei. The sequence goes on from NZ_CP018624.1 coordinate 278,271, forward strand.
GAGTATAATAAAAGACTTAATAGAAGCTTCAGGTGGATTAACAGAAAATAGTGATATTTCTAAAATAAATAGAGCTGATGAATTACAAAATCATCAATTAATAGTAATACCTAATATAAATGACAAAGACAAAGAGGTAGAGGTAGTTCAAGGTGGAGATAATAATAATGTAGAAAGTAATTCTTCTAAAACATCAAATAAAGTAAATATAAATACAGCAGATTTAAATGAATTAAAAACTATAAATGGAATTGGTGATTCAAAGGCACAAAGCATAATAACTCATAGAGAAAAAAATGGAAAGTTTAAAACTATAGATGATATAAAAAATGTAACATGGATAGGAGAAAAAATATTTGAAAATATAAAAGATAAAATAGATATTTAAATTTAAGAATTGATTATTATGTGTCAAATATATGTCAGAGTCTTTTAATATACTTGGCTAGATGTTATAATTAGAGGGATTTAGGAAAGAATAAACATAAGAATAGATCCATGGAGGTCAAAATGAAAAAAAATATAATTAGTTTTTTATTAAGTGGAGTTTTAGTGATGTCATTAGTTTCATGCACTAATAAAGCTGATAAAAAAGTAGAAGAGCCAAAAACAAAGACTCAAGTAGAAGAGAAAAAAATAGAAGGTGAATGGGCAAAAAATTATTCTAAAGAAGAAGTTACAAAATATAATAATGAAATACTTACAAAAATTGAAGAGTTAACTCAAATTTTTGAATTAGAATATGAGAAAAAAGAAGTGGTAAAAGAGGAAAATGGAGAGACTGTAAACTCAAATTACATATATGTAGATAATTTAAATCCAGAACCTAATAGATTAGAAAGTATGGATTATAGATTTAAAATTTATGGATCAGATATGTCAAAGGGTCAACTTGTATTAAGAATAGGTTTTAATTTAGATAAAAAGACAATAAAAGAAGATGGAAGTTTTGACTTTAAAGAAACTTCGATAGCATCATATTCAGAAGCTATGACAGGTGTTGAAGATAGAGATTATACTGAATTAAATAAACAAATTTATGATATAGTAAATAGTGATAAATCAGAAGGTACTATAGAAAATAACTTAAATGGTTTATTAGAAACTATATCAATAAAAGACAATATTCTATTATATAAATTAGAAACAAAGAAGTATGATTTCAAAAAATAATAAATTTTATATAAATTAGATTCAAATTTAAGTTATATACATATTCAATTTGTCTTAAAATAAAGGCGGGAAATGGGAGGAAGTAAGATTTGTTAGATAAAGATACAACAAGTAATAATGAAGAAATTTTAAACTCAGAAAATAATGAAGAAGTATCAGTAGAGGAAGTATTAGTAGAAGAACCTTTAGTTGAGGAAACTTCAGAAAATACTTTAGTTACAGAAGAAAAAATAGAAGAAGATGTTGTTAAAGAAGAGTCTAAAGCTATGAGAGGTATTAGAAAGTTATTAGTTGGTGTTATAGATCAAATAGTAATTTTTGCTGCATCATTAGTAGTATTAATGATTTTTGATTTTATATTAAGATTAACAGGATTCTTTGTAGCTCAAAAAGAACAAGTAATTTTAATTATATATGCTTTATTAAATGTTATATACATTCCAATTTGTGAAGCAACAAAATTAAAAAAGACTATAGGAAAAAAAGTATTATTTAAGTAATAAACATATGATTAGGAGAAAAACATGAGAAAAGGTAGTGCACTACAAGTTAAAATAGAAAAAACAGAGTTTCCATCAGTAGGAGTAGGTACAGTTGGAACTAAAAAAATATTTGTAAAAGGAGCTTTTCCAGGTCAAACTGTAACAGGAAAAGTGAAAAAGAAAAGACAAGAATACGCAGAGTTAAAACTTTTATCAGTAGATGAAAGAGCAGACTATGAAATAGAGGCACCATGTGAATATTTTGGAGTTTGTGGAGGTTGTAGTTCACAAAACCTTACTTATGAAAAACAATTAGAATTTTTAAGTGATGAAGTTAAAGAACTATTTGAAAAAGCAAACCTACCTATGGGAGAATACCTAGGAGTTGTTGGAAGTAAGAATCAATGGGAATACAGAAATAAAATGGAATTCACTTTTGGAGATTTTGAAAAAGGTGGAGAACTTACACTAGGAATGCATATGAAAGGAAAATCCTTTGGTATCATTACAGTTGATAAGTGTATGATAGTAGATGAAGACTTTAGAACAGTTATAAAATCAACTGTTGATTACTTTAAAGATAAGGAATTACCTTATTATAGAGTAATGAGAAGAGAAGGATATTTAAGACATCTAGTTATAAGAAAAGCTATTAATACTGGAGAGTTAATGGTTAATTTAGTAACTACAACTCAAGTTGACTTTGATTTAAGTGGATATGTAGAAGTATTAAAAAGCAAGGATTATAAAGGTGAGTTAGTTTCTATATTACATACAGAAAATAATTCATTCTCAGATGCCGTTATTCCAGAAAAAATAAACTTATTATATGGAAAAGACTATATAGTAGAAAATCTATTAGGTCTAAAGTTTAAAATATCACCATTTTCATTCTTCCAAACTAATACTCAAGGGGCAGAAAGCCTTTATAGTATAGTAAGAGACTTTATGGGAGAATCTTCTGATAAGGTAGTTTTCGATCTTTATTGTGGAACAGGAACAATAGGTCAAATAGCAGCATCAAGTGCAAAAAAAGTTATAGGTATAGAGCTTATAGAAGAAGCAGTTGAAGCAGCAAAGGAAAACGCTAAACTAAACGGATTAAATAATTGTGAATTCTTAGCTGGTGATGTAGGAGAAATAATAAAAACTGTAAAAGCAAAACCAGATATAATTATATTAGATCCACCAAGAAGTGGAGTACATCCTAAGGCATTAGAATACGTAATAAAATTTAATGCAAAAGAAATAATTTATGTTTCATGTAATCCTAAAACTTTAGTTGAAAACCTAGAAACATTAATAGCTTGTGGATATGAAGTAGTTAAGAGTACTGTTAAGGATATGTTCCCTAATACACCACACGCTGAATCAGTTGTTAAGCTGATTAAGAAATAGGTATTGAACACTTAGTGAAGTGATAGCTGAACTTACTGTGAAAGCCCGTATTCTTAAGCTTGTTGTATGAATATGTTCCTTTTAAATATAAGGTTTAGCGGGTTTAAATTAAATATTGAAATATGTTCATTTTAAAAATCCCCCAAACTTAGAGTTTGAGGGATTTTTATTTAAATAAAGATTAAAAAAGAACAAAAAATTGATTTTACTATTATAAATAGAAAAAATCTGTAAAACATAGTAAAATAGAGATACATAACATAGGAGGATACAACAATGATTACAGGTGAATTAAAAAGTAAAGTAGATAAAATTTGGGAAACTTTTTGGACTGGTGGAATAACTAATCCATTAGAAGTAATTGAGCAGTTTACATATCTTTTATTTATAAAAGGATTAGATGATATTGAAACAACTAAAGAAGCAGAGGCTTCAATATTAGGGATAGACTTTGAAAGAACATTTCCAGAGAATAAGCAATATTTAAGATGGAGTAAATTTTCCAATGAAGGTGATCCAGAAAAAATGTATTTAATAGTACAAAATGAGGTATTTCCATTTATAAAAAATCTACATGGAAATAAAGAGTCAGCATATGCAAAGTATATGGGAGATGCAATATTTAAAATTCCAACACCGCTTATGCTTTCAAAAATAGTTGATGGAATTAACAACATTAAGTTTGATAAAGATAAAGATACTAAGGGAGATTTATATGAATATCTATTATCAAAAGTAGCTACAGCAGGAACGAATGGACAATTTAGAACACCAAGACACATAATTGATATGATGGTTAATTTAATGAAACCAACACCAGAAGATATTATTGTAGATCCAGCAGCAGGTTCAGCAGGATTTTTAGTTTCTTCACAACAATACTTAAGAGAAAATCATGCAAATTTATTCTTAGTTCAAGGGTTAAAAGAACATTTTAATAATAATATGTTCTTTGGATTTGATATGGATAGAACAATGCTTAGAATAGGTGCTATGAATATGATGCTACATGGTGTTGATAATCCTAATATAGAATATAAAGATTCATTATCTGAAGTAAATACTGATAATGATAAATTCACATTAGTCTTAGCAAATCCACCATTTAAAGGTAGCTTAGACTATGAAGCAGTATCAGCAGATCTTTTAAAAGTAACTAAAACAAAGAAAACAGAACTTTTATTTTTAGCACTATTCTTAAGAATACTAAAAATAGGTGGAAGATGTGCATCTATAGTACCTGATGGAGTTTTATTTGGATCAACAGGTGGGCATAAATCCATAAGAAAAGAAATAGTTGAAAATCATAAATTAGAAGCAATAATATCAATGCCATCTGGAGTATTTAAACCATATGCAGGAGTATCTACAGCAATAATGATATTCACCAAAACAGGCACAGGTGGAACAGATAAAGTATGGTTCTACGACATGAAAGCAGATGGATACTCTCTAGATGATAAAAGAAATCCTATAGAAGATAACGACATAAATGATATTATAGAAAGATTTAATAACCTAGATAAAGAAGATGAAAGAAAAAGAACAGAACAAAGCTTCTTCGTACCAGTAGAAGAAATTAGAGATAATGGATATGACTTATCAATAAATAAATATAAAGAAATAGAATATGAAGAAATTCATTATGATTCACCACAAGAAATAATGTTAAGACTTAGAGAGCTAGAAATGGAAATTACAGCTGGAATAGAAGATTTAGCAGAAATGATTGGGGAGTAGACTATGGAATATAAAAAATTAAATGAATTATGTGAAATAAATATAGGCAAAACTCCGTCTAGAAGTAAAAGTCAGTATTGGGGAGAGGGTATAAATTGGTTATCTATTTCTGATTTAAAAGATAAATTTATAAGAAAGACTAGGGAGCAAATAACTAATGAAGCCATATCTGAATGTAATATGAAGATTGTTCCTAAAGATACTGTAGTTATGAGTTTTAAACTTTCAATTGGAAAAACTGCTATCTTGAAAGAAGATATGTATACAAATGAAGCTATTGCAAATTTTCCAATTAAAAATAAAGAGTTATTTCCAGAGTATTTATATTATGCTATAAAGACTTTAAATTTTGATAATACAGATAGAGCAGTTATGGGAGCTACGCTAAATAAGACCAAACTAAACCAGTTAAGGATACCTTATTGTAAGCTAGAAGAACAAAAAAAATAGTAGAAATATTAGATAAAGCGCAAGAATTAATAGATAAAAGAAAAGAGCAAATACAAGCATTAGATGAATTAGTTAAATCACAATTTATCGAGATGTTTGGGGACCCAGTTACTAATTCAAAAGGATGGGAAAAAGTAAGCCTTAATGAGTTAGGGGAGTTATCAAGAGGAAAATCTAAACATAGACCAAGAAATGCTCCTGAATTGTTAGGAGGACCATATCCATTAGTGCAAACTGGGGATATTGCAAATGCAGGCATATATTTGAAAGAGTACACACAGACTTATTCAGAGTTTGGACTTAAGCAGAGTAAGATGTGGAATAAAGGAACTTTATGTATTACTATTGCAGCGAATATTGCAAAGACCAGTATATTAACTTTTGATGCTTGTTTCCCAGATAGTGTAGTTGCTTTCATTCCAAATGAAAAGACTAATAATATGTTTATTCAATTTTGGATGTCATTCTTACAAAAAATATTAGAAGATTCGGCACCAGAATCAGCACAAAAAAATATAAATCTTAAAATATTAAGTGAACAAAAAGTTATTGTGCCACCAATTGAACTTCAAAATCAATTTGCTGATTTTGTTGAACAAGTCGATAAATTGAAATTTGAAATGGAGAATAGCTTAAAGGAATTAGAAGATAATTTTAATTCATTAATGCAAAAAGCTTTTAATGGTGAGTTATTTAGTGAATAAATATCAATATAACTAAACAATTGGTAATCTTTAAATTAACTTAGGCAAAAGTATATTAGAAAAAATATAAAATAATAAAGTATATGGCAATAATCATTATATCTATAATATTTAAAAGTGAGGTAGATATAGTGGAAGAGGCTATTATTAAAATAGAACAAGAGATGGTTAGTTTACTTGATGATAGACAAATGAAAGAACTTCATAATGTATTAGTTAATAGTTTAGGAGAGTTTAGTATATCCAAAGAAGAAAAGAGAAAAATTATAAAAAAAGAAATAAATTATTGTGATATATTTATTTGTGCCAAAAATGTAGAAGGGTGTTCTGAAAAATCTATAAAGTATTATAAATCAACTATAGAGAAGATGTTAATTAAAATTCAAAAAGATGTGAAAGATATTACAACAGAAGATTTAAGAGAATATTTAGGTGGATATAGTAAAAAGAATAATTGTAGTAAGGTTACTATTGATAATATTAGACGTATTATTTCAACTTTTTTTTCATGGCTTGAAGAAGAAAATTATATTTTAAAGAGTCCTGCAAGACGTATTCATAAAATAAGGACAGGAAGAGTTGTTAAAGAAACTTATAGTGACGAAAATATAGAAGTAATGCGTGACAAGTGTGAAGAAATAAGAGATTTAGCTATAATTGATTTACTTAATTCTACAGGAATGCGTGTAGGGGAATTAGTGAAACTAAATATTTCTGATATAAACTTTATTGAAAGAGAATGTACTGTTTTAGGAAAAGGTAATAAACAAAGAAAAGCCTATTTTGATGCAAGGGCAAAAATTCATTTACAAGATTATTTAAATACTAGAACAGATACAAATGAGGCACTATTTGTTTCTTTATTAAAACCACATAATAGATTGGAGATTAGTGGTGTTGAAATCAGAATGAGGCAGCTTGGAAGAAAACTTAATATTAATAAGGTACACCCACATAAGTTTAGGAGAACTCTTGCTACAAAAGCAATAGATAAGGGAATGCCTATAGAGCAGGTTCAACAACTTTTAGGTCATTCTAAAATAGATACAACATTACAATATGCTATGGTCAATCAAATCAATGTGAAAAACTCACACAAAAAATATATTGGTTAACTTGTAAATCACAATTTATCGAGATGTTTGGTGACCCAGTTTCAAATCCAAAAGGATGGAAGAAAGTAATTTGCAAAGATATTACATCTAAGATAGGTTCTGGAGCTACGCCAAGTGGTGGGAACTCTAGTTATAAAGAAGAAGGAATTTCTTTAATTAGAAGTATGAATGTTCATAATAATAAATTTATTTATAAGGATTTAGCATTTATTGATGATGAGCAAGCTAAAAAGTTAAAGAATGTAATAATTGAGGAGAATGATATTCTTTTAAATATTACAGGAGCTTCAGTAGCTAGAAGTTGCATTGTGCCATCAGCTATAATTCCAGCAAGAGTAAATCAGCACGTTTCCATAATACGTTGTAAACATGAAGAAATATTACCTGTATTTTTAGTGTATCAGTTTACAAATGAAAGCTATCAAAGAAAGCTTTGGGATATTGCAACAAGTGGAGGAGCCACAAGAGAAGCTATTACTAAGCAACAATTAGAAAATCTAGAATTAATAGTACCACCTATAGAAATTCAAAATAAGTTCATAGAATTTATTAAGGTAAACGACAAATTGAAATTTGAATTTTGGATTTTAAAATTAAAAATGGAGAAGTGGGTTTATAATATTTTAATTTATGATATTGAAAGGAGTGATTTAGAAATGGAAAAATCAATAGATTATAATAGTTTTTTACAGGTATTAAATGAAACTAAAGGAATACACAATTCATTAAATGAATTATTAAAATATGATTTTATATATCATTCCAATAAAATAGAGGGAAGTACATTTACTACAGAAGCTTTACAACTATTATTTGAAAAAAATATAGTTACAGGAACTCATACATTAGATGATGTACAGGAAACAGTAAACTCTTTCTATACATTTGATTTGGTAATAGAGAGTATAGATAAGGAATTAACTTTAGATATGATAAAAGAATGGCATTCAAGCCTTATGTATAGAACTAGATTATATGATTTAGGTTTAGCAGGTGTTTTTAAAAAATATCAAAATAAAATATATGGAGCAGATTTTGATACTGCTAATCCTTGGGAAGTTGAAGATAATTTAAATGCATTAATAGAAGAGTATTATTCCTTAGAAAAAGCAACAATAGAGGATATAGCTAAATTTCATTTAGAGTTTGAAAGAATTCATCCATTCCAAGATGGTAACGGAAGAATTGGAAGGTTTATATACTTAAAACAATTATTAGAGAATAGATTAGCTTTAAAATATATGAATGGTGAAACATCAAGTGATTATAAAAATGCATTAGGATTATCATCAAGTAATAATATAAAACCATTAGTAGAGTATATAAATAAGCAAAAAGACTTTATTATTGAAAACAAAAATATGTTTTAATTATTAGAAGCATATTTAAATAAAGGGGATGAGATTTTGAGTAACTTTAAGTTTTTAAAAGGAAAAAAGAATTTTGAGAGTTTTACTAATTCTTGTTTAGAAGCAGAAAAAAGTATATTAGTTAGTCCAGCTACAACTGCAATTTTATCAAGGAGAGCTTTAGAGTTAGCTGTTAAGTGGGTATATAGTTTTGATTCAGAGTTGATATTACCATATCAAGATAATATAAGCTCATTAATTCATAATAATAGTTTTATTGAGCTTATAGATTATGAAATGTTACCTGTAATAAAATATGTTATTAAGCTTGGAAATGTTGCAGTTCATACTAATGCTAGTATTAGCAGAGGTGAAGCTATTTTATCATTAAATAATTTACATAAGTTTGTAAGTTGGATTGATTATTGTTATGCAGATGAATACACAGCAGAAGAGTTTGACGAGGATGTTTTACTTGAAGGTGGAGAAAAGAGAATTAGACCAGAAGAGTTAAAGGATTTATATGAAAAGCTTAGCTCCAAAGATAAAAAGATAGAAGAAATAAGAAAACATAATGAAGAGTTAATAAAAGAATTAACAGAGAAAAGAAAATCAAGCAAGGAAAATTATGATTTTAACATAGATGAAATAAGTGAATTTGAAACAAGAAAGAAATATATAGATGTAGAATTAAAACTTGCATGTTGGAATATAGGTTCAGATGTAGGCGAAGAAGTTAAAGTTACAGGTATGCCTAATAATGAAGGGGTAGGCTATGTTGATTATGTTCTTTATGGAGATAATGGAAAACCTTTAGCAGTAGTAGAAGCAAAGAGAACTTCTAAAGATCCAAAGGTTGGACAACAACAAGCAAAATTATATGCTGATTGTTTAGAAAATCAATATGGGCAGAGACCTGTTATCTTCTTTACAAATGGTTTTGAAACGTACATATGGGATGATTATAATGAGTATTCAGAGAGAAGAATATATGGATTTTATAAGAAATCAGAGCTTCAATTGCTTATTGATAGGAGAAAAAGTAAGATTTCATTAAGTAAAATAGATATAAAAGATGAAATATCAAATAGGTATTACCAAAAAGAAGCAATAATAAATGTATGTGAAGCACTAGAAAGAAGAGAAAGAAAAATGCTTTTAGTATGTGCTACGGGAACAGGAAAGACAAGAACTGCAATTTCATTAGTTGATGTACTTTCAAGACATAATTGGGTTAAAAATATATTATTTTTAGCTGATAGAAAAGCACTTGTAAGACAAGCTAAAAATAACTTTTCAAAGCTTTTACCTAATTTACCATTATGTAATCTTCTTGATAATAGGGACAATCCAGAAGAAGCAAGAATCATATTTTCAACGTACCCAACTATGATGAATGCAATAGATGAAACTAAATCAAAGGATGGAAAAAGATTATTTACTCCAGGACATTTTGATTTAATTATTGTAGATGAAAGTCATAGATCTATTTATAAAAAATTTAAAGCAATTTTTGATTACTATGATTCATATTTAATAGGACTTACAGCTACACCAAAGGATGAGATAGATAAAAATACATATACTGTTTTTGATCTTGAAAATGGAGTTCCAACTTATGCCTATGAGTATGAAAAAGCTGTAGAAGATGGATATCTTGTTGATTATTCTACAATAGAAGTTAAATCAAAGATTATGGAAGATGGAATTAAGTATGATGATCTTTCAGAAGAGGAAAAAGAAGAGTTTGAAGCTACTTTTGAAGAGGATGAAAGTATTGATAAAGAAATAGGAAATACAGCAGTTAATGAATGGTTATTTAATGCTGATACTATTGATTTAGTATTAAATAAACTTATGACAGAAGGTTTACGTATTGAAGGTGGAGAAAAGCTTGGAAAGACAATAATATTTGCTAAGAATAGTAGACATGCAAAAGCTATAGTAGATAGATTTAATACTATATATAAAAAATATGGTGGTAATTTTGCTAAGGTAATAGATTATAGTACAAACTATGTAGAAACTTTAATTGATGATTTTTCAGATAAAAATAAACTACCACAAATAGCTGTTAGTGTAGATATGTTAGATACAGGTATAGATATACCTGAAATTTTAAATCTTGTTTTCTTTAAAAAGGTAAGAAGTAAAACAAAGTTCTGGCAAATGATAGGTAGAGGAACAAGATTATGTGAAGATTTATTAGGTTTAGATGAAGATAAAGAGAAATTTTTAATTTTAGATTTCTGTAATAATTTTGAATTCTTTAGAGTAAATCCAAAGGAATTTGAAGGGGGAAAAGTAGAAACAATTACAGAAAAGTTATTTAATATTAAGGTAGAAATAATTAAAGAGCTTCAAGACTTAAAGTGTTCTGATAGTGAATATATGGATTTAAGAAAAGAATTAGTAGATGAGCTATTAAATAGTATTAAAGGGTTAAATGAAGATAATTTTTTAGTTAGAATGAATTTAAACTATGTGCAAAAGTTTAAAAATGAAAAAGAGTGGGAAGCTTTAGGTGCTGTTTCAGTTAATCAATTAAAAGAGTATGTTTCAATGTTGATTACTCCATTAAATGATGATGAGTTAGCTAAAAGATTTGATTTAGTAATGTATAATATACAATTTGCATACCTTAAAGGTACTAATGCCACAAGAGGAATTAAATCAGTTATAAATACAGCAGAGCAGTTATCAAAACTTGGCACTATACCACAAATTCAACAGCAAAAGTATGTTATTGAAAAGGTCATGACAGAAAGTTTTTGGGAAAGTGCAGATATATTTGAACTAGATGGAGTTAGAGAAGCGTTAAGAGATCTTATAAAATATTTAGAAAGAAAAGGTCAATTGATTTATTATACAGAGTTTAAAGATATAATAATTTCAGAAGAAAGAAACACTTCTATATATAATGTGAATGACCTTAAAAATTATAGAAAGAAGGTTGAACATTATTTAAGTGAACATAAAGATGAAATATCTATATATAAACTTAGAAATAATAAGAAATTAACTAAGGAGGATATAACCCATTTAGAAAATATAATGTTTACTGAGTTAGGTAGTTTATCAGATTATCAAAAAGAGTTTGGAGATACTCCGATTACAAAGCTTGTTAGAAATATAGTGGGATTAGATAGAACAGCAGCTAATGAAGCTTTTTCAGAGTTTTTAAATAATGAGAATTTAAACTCATTACAAATTAACTTTGTCAAATTAATAGTTGATTATGTAGTTAAAAATGGAATGATAGATGATAATAGAGTCTTAACAGAAGATCCTTTTAGAACTATAGGTAATATAGTTGAATTATTTGAAAATGATATAGATATAAGAGGTAATTTATTAAAGGTAATTAAAGAAATAAAGGATAACGCAATAGAGGTTAGTTAGATTATAAGAGCATTTTGTATGATTATTTATACTATTTTGATAATAATACATAGCTAAATTTAAGAATTACATATAAAATCATAAACCTTATTTAAATTCATAGAAGAAAATGGTAAAATTAGAAAGTCAAAATGAAACATTAGGGAGTGATTTTATGGCTCTTTGTTGTAGAGATTTATTTCAACTTAAGCATTTTTCAAAAGCAAGATTATTGGCAGGTAAGAGTGGGTTAAATCGAGAGATTTCTTTGCCATATGTAAGGAATACAGAATCAATTTCTAAATGGCTTTATGGAAGGGAGCTTTTATTTGTTACATATGAAAGTAGTAAAAAAGAAAGTGATGATCTTTTATTATTACTAGAGGAGTGTATTGATAAAAACCTTTCAGGAGTTGTTATTTTAATTGATGATAAGGATATAGAAAATATTCCTAAAAAAATGATAGATAGAGCTGATGAGGAGAGGTTACCTTTATTTATAATGCCTTGGGATATAAAATTAATAGATATAATACAAGAGATATTTTTAAAAATAGAGGAAAAAAGAGAAGAGAGCAAAAATGCAAAGCATTTCCTTGAATCTATTCTTTTTTCTCAAGACCAAGCTTATGAAGATATAAATACTTTAGCAGAATTCTATAATATAAATTTAAGACCGTATCATTTTATCTGTATATTTAAAGTAAAAGAATTTAACAATATATCTTACGAGTCAGAAAATGTTAGTAAAAGTATCTTAACTTCTTTAGAGGAAATGTTAAGTATAAAGGATCACACTATAATTCCAATGCAGTATGCAAATCATTTAATGGTATTAGTGCTTGCAGATAATAGTGAAGAAATAAAAAATTCATTAAAGGCTACAGAAGCAGTATTTAATATTATGAATTCGAGGTATTCTAATGTGGAAGTTAACTTAAGTTTTAGTAGGATTAGAGATACTTATTCTGAAATAAAAACTAGTTATAAAGAAGCATTTAAAGCATTATCGCTTATTGATATATATAGTAAAGAAACTTCGGTAATTAAATATAATGAGCTTGGGATTGTCAAATTATTTGTTGAGTTAAATGATATTAAGGAAATACAACAATACTGTTATGAAAATTTAGGTCCAATTTTAGAATATGATAAAAGTCATGGAATGAATTTGATAGGAACATTAAAATGTTATTTTGAGAATAATAGACATTTAGTAAAAACATCACAAGCCTTATTTATTCATAGAAACACATTGCTTTATAGATTAGCTACCATTAAAGAATTAATACAAAAGGATTTAGATGATGCTATGAATAATCTAGAATTATTTAATAGTATATTGATATATGAGTTTTTAAATTTACAAAATAAAAAATAGGAGCCTGTGACAATTTCTTGTCACAGGCTCTTTGATTCTTCATCTGCTTCCAATTGAGCTTCTTTATTCTTAGAAAAAGATAAAGTTAAAACACCAGCAAAAATTAATAAACATGCAATGATTTTTATTAAAGTTATTTTTTCACCTAACAAGATTGCCCCAAATATAACACTTGTTATAGGTTCAAATGTAGTTATAACAGCAGCTTCGCTGGCTCCTACATATTTTATACCAAGTTGTAATAATGATAGTGCAACAACTGTACATAAAAATGCAAATAATGCAGATATAATCCATGCTTTAGTAGTTAGAGTTGAGAATACAAGCTCTTGTGTAGCTTTACCATATAAGTACATACCTATAGTTGAAGCTAACGCTACATAGAATGTTATTTTAAATGGTGGTTCACTCTTTAGGCCACTTTTATCCATAAATATAATATAGAAGGCATAAAATACGCCTGAAACTATAGCTAAAATTAATCCCATTAACGCACTAGAGCCAAATGAGGCTGAAGTAAGTGCTGAGACAAAGAAACAACTTATACCAGACATAGCTATAATTAGAGCTAGAACTTTTTGCTTACTTAGTTTTTCCTGGAAGAACATAACACAACCTAATGTTACAAATATTGGGTAAGTAAAATGTATTGGAGTTACTATACCAACATCAATATGAGCAAAAGCCATATTTAATAATAATGTTGTAATAGCATTACCAACAAATCCTAAAATAACTAAATCTCTAAATTGTTTCTTAGTTACTTTTAAATTAATTCTTAAAAGTAAAACTATAATTAATAAGAATGGTAAACTTAAAAAGTTTCTTAAAAATGTTAAAGTTACAGGATTACTTCCTTCAACGCCATATGTTAAAGGTCCTAGGGTAAAAGCAAACCCGAATGTGATAGAGGATAGCATTGTAAGAATTATTCCTTTAGTTTTCATAATCTACCTACTTCTTTCTAATTAATTTTATTTATAAGCTTCATTAATAATCTTAACAATATTTTCTACAACGTCGTCAACCATAGTCTTTCCTTTTTCAGCTGAAGAAGACTTAGCAGATGCTAATATACCAGTTTCAGGAACGATACCTTTTTCTATTGGATATTTGAAATAAGTTCCTGGAGTAGCATTTTCAGTATCTAAAATCTTATCTTCTCTAACAAGTTCAGGTGCAAAGTACATCATTAATGAAGTTTCAGTAACAGCTGCATGTTCTAAAGCCCAACCTGGGAATGGAACTTCATCAAATATTTTATCGATTAAATCAGGTGACATTGGATCCCACCAGTTAGTAAGAACGATTTGAACTTTATCTCCATATTTAGCTGAACATAAGTCCATAGCTTCTACAACGAAAGCTTCATTTTCAAAGTGAGCACTTAAAATGAAGATTTTCTTGAAACCATCACGAACGAATTCATCAATAATATCCATTACTAAAGCTTGTAATGTTGATCCATTTAAATCGATAGTTCCTGGGAATAATGGGCCACCACCACTTAATGGTTTTGATTTGTAACCATATGAAAGAGTTGGAGCAACTACACCATTTACTCTTTCAGCTATACGATAAGCAAAGCCTTCAGCTAATACTGTATCAACACAAGTTGGTAGATGAGGTCCATGTTGTTCAGTTGATCCTATTGGTAATATGATAACATCATCCTTTTTCTTGGCAAATTCCATCCATGTCATATTTGTCATTTTTACATTTTCATACATAATAACATCTCCCTTTAGTTGTCTTCTAATATTTACAATAAATTTTTATAAATTTGTTTTGCATGCATTCAGTATACTTGAGATGGATTTTATACACAATGTACATAAAATACAAATATACCAAAAAAAATATGTTCTTTAAATGCACAGTAAAACTAAAGAAATATTAGATAGTTAGTACAATGACTCTAAGTTAGATTGGTGATAGACTTCCACATATAAGTACATTAAATATAACCTAAAAATGAAGGGAGATTATTTATAATGAAAGCTATTATATTTAAAAATGCTAGATTAAAAGGAAAGGAAAGCTTAGTAGATCTATTTGTTGAAAATGGAGCTTATAAGGAAATAGGAGAAAATCTTTCAGAAAAATATAAGAATATAGAAACATATGATTTAGAAGGAAATCTTGTTGTACCTCCTTATGTTGATCCACATATACATTTAGATTATGTATACACAGCTCGTATGCCTGGTGCAAATAATGGAACAGGAACTCTTTTTGAAGGTATTCAAAGATGGTCAGAAACTAAAGGTAATATGACAGTAGAAGAAGTAAAAGAAAGAGCTAGAATTGCATTAAAGAAAGAAATTTTATATGGAACTCAATATATTAGAACACATGTTGATGTAACAGATCCTAAGTTTACTTGCTTAAAAGCAATTATGGAATTAAAAGAAGAAGTAAAAGATATTGTAGATATACAAATTATAGCCTTCCCACAAGAAGGAATGTATTCATATAAAGATGGAGACAAGCTTGTAGAAGAAGCTTTAAAAATGGGTGCAGATGTAGTAGGAGCTATTCCTCATTTTGAATATACAAGAGAAATGGGAGAAAAGTCAGTAAAGAAATCAGTAGAACTTGCTATGAAATATAATAAGTTAATAGATCTTCACTGTGATGAAACAGATGATGATCAATCAAGATTTGTTGAGTTATTAGCAGCAGAATCATACATGAATGGAATTGGAGAACTTACAACTGCTAGCCATACTTGTGCAATGGGATCATATAATAATGCATATGCATTTAAGTTATTTAAACTTCTTAAATTATCAAATATGAACTTTATATCATGTCCAACTGAAAATATACATTTACAAGGAAGATATGACACATATCCAAAGAGAAGAGGACTTACAAGAGTTAAAGAATTAAATGATGCAGGAATAAATGTTTGTTTTGCACAAGATTCAATTTCAGATCCATGGTATCCTTTAGGAAATGGAAATCTAATGAACATTTTAGACTCAGGGATTCATATATGCCACATGATGTCTTTTGAAGAAATAAATAATGCTTTAGATTTAATTACAGTAAATGGAGCTAAAACTCTTCATATCCAAGACAAATATGGTATAGAAGTAGGAAAGGATGCAAACTTTATTGTATTAAATGCTAAAAATGAATTTGATGCAATTTTAGAAAGAGTAGGCGTTAATTGTTCAGTTAGAAAGGGTGAATTCTTATTTAAGAGAGAGCCAGAAGTAATTGATACAAATATTACATTATTAAGATAGAAAAAAGTTAAGGGTTAGGCTGTAATAGCTTAATCCCTTATTTTTTTTAGAATATATAGAAAATTTAATATAACTATATATAAATATGATTCAAAATTATCCGATAATATAAGATATAAGTTTATAGAGGGGGATAATATGAGTAAATTTAAAAAGAAAAGTTTAAAAAGTGAAATATTAAAGCTTTTACTTTTAACATCAATAATACCAATTTTAATAATAAGTATTTCAAACTTCTATATTATAAATAGAAATTTGAAAAAAGAATTAAGTACTAATATAGCAAGTGGAACAGAAGCTGTAAAGCAAGCATTAGTAAATGGTCATAAAACAAGTATGGCAGATGTGGATTATTTAGCTTTAGATCCAAGTGCTAAGGCAATGGCTAGTAATAAAAATGGTGAAGAAGCAGCTCTAAAGGAAGTTTTAGATGGATATATGAAAACTACTGAAGATATAACATGGGTTTATATTGGAACTAAAGATGGTAAATATATATCTAAGCCTGATAGTACATTAGGAGACGCCTTTGATCCAAGACAAAGAGAATGGTATCGTGGTGCAGTAGAGCATCCTTCAGAGGTTGTTATGTCAAAACCATATATAGATGTAGAAAGTAGACAAATGACTATTACATATTCTAAGGTTGTAACAAATGATAAAGGTGAAATTCAAGGTGTTGTGGCATTAGATAAAAAGTTAGATACAATGTCAGATGTTATTAATGAAATAAATTTAGGTAATCACTCATTTCAAGGTATAATAAGTGAAGATGGAACTATTGTAGCTCATAAGGATAAAAGTTTAATAGGAAAGACTTCTAAGGATTTACCATGGATAGAAAATGTTCAAAATATTGAAGATAATCAAACAGAGAAAGTTGAAATTGATGATAAAGATTATGTAGTTTATAAAAAAATAGATAGTATTACAGGTTTAAGCATGGTAGTATTTATACCTAATGATGATGTTATTAGAACATTAGTAAGGGGAATGGTTATACCTGTACTGATACTTATTATAGTTATGATATTTGCTTTAATAGCAACAAAATTTTTCACACATAAATTAACTGATCCAATTATGAAGGTTGTAAAAATATTAGATAAGATAAAAGACGGTGATTTTACTGAAAAAGTTGAAGACAAGGTTAATTACAATACAGAGATAAGTTCAATTATTGAGGCTTTAAATACAGTAATTGATGATATGACTATAGTTTTAACAGGAGTTAAGGAATCTTCTAATAATGTTAAAGAGGGATCAGAAACTCTTTTTGGAATAATAAAAGAATCAAGTTCTGTAGGTGAAGAGGTTGCAAAATCAGTTCAACAAATTGCAGAAGGTTCAACCAATCAAGCAGCTGAATTAGATACAAGTGTAAGTGTGGTAAATGTATTAGAAAATGAAGTTAATAAGTCAATAAGTAACTCAAAAAATATGAGAGATGCTTCAAATAAAGTTAAAAATTCTACAACAGAAGGTACAATTGCTATAGAAAATTTAAGTAACACATATGAAGAAAATATAAAAGCAAGTTCTAATATAGCAGCTAAAGTAGATATATTAGCTAATAAATCAGAACAAATAGGAAGTATAGTAGATACTATTGAAACTATAACAGAACAAACAAGTCTTTTATCACTAAATGCTAGCATAGAAGCTGCAAGAGCTGGAGAAGTTGGTCGTGGATTTGCTGTTGTAGCAGAAGAAGTTAGAAAGCTAGCAGAAGAATCAGCAAACTCAGCTAAAGAAATAAATAATGTTATAGAAGAAATAAAAGGTAGTATAGATGAGTTGTATAAAGAAACTAAAACTACAGATGTACTAAACAAAAAGACAGAAGAAAGTTTAAATATAACAAAAGATAAGTTTAATATAATAGATGAAATGATTGATGAGTTAGAAAAAATAATAAAAGATTTCTCATCTTCATTAGAAGTTATAAATAACAGTAAGAATACAGTTGTTAACAAAATATCAGAAATTGCAGCTGTAGCTCAAGAATCAGCAGCTATTACAGAAGAAGTTAGTGCTGCAAGTGAAGAACAATCATCAGGATTACAAGAGATGACTGTACAAGCAGAAACTCTAAATGTATATGCAGAAAACTTAAGATTACTTATAGATAAATTTAAAGTTTAATTTTAAAAGAGAAAGAGTTCTAGAAAAAAATAGAACTCTTTTTTTGTTTGAATAATTTTTCAAAAATTTTGAAAAATTAGAAGGTATATGAAAACGAATGCCGAATATGTTTAATTATCCGTAAGAGAATATTTTAAGGGGGATTTAGATGAAAAGAAAATTTTTATTTAGGTTATTTGCATCAACTATGACATTTTGTTTTTTAGCATTAGGAATGAATCCAATAGCAGCTATTAAAAAAAGTGAAATTTCACAAGAGGTAGAAAGTCCTTACGGACCTACACCTACAGAATTACAACTTAATTATCAAAAAGAAGAATTAACATCATTTATTCACTTTGGGATGAACACATTTACAGGTAGTGAATGGGGAAATGGAAAAGAATCTCCTTCACTTTTTAATCCGACAGAACTTGATGCAGATCAATGGATAAAAACATTATATGATGCAGGCTTTAAAAAGGTAATTTTAACAGCAAAGCATCATGATGGATTTTGTTTATGGCCAACTAAAACAACAGAACATGATGTATCTAACAGTCCGTGGAAAGATGGTAAAGGAGATGTAGTTAAGGAAGTTTCTAAGGCTTGTGAAAAATATGGATTGAAATTTGGATTATATTTATCACCATGGGATCAAAACTCTAAAGATTATGGAGAAGGAAATGGTGGAGATTATAATGACTTTTATGTTGAACAATTAACTGAACTTCTAGAAAACTATGGAGAAATATCAGAAATATGGATGGATGGAGCTAAAGGTTCTAATGTAGTTCAAGAGTATGATTTCGAAAGATGGTTTAAATTAATTAAAGAGAAACAACCTAATTGTATTATATGGAGTCAAGTAGGCCCTGATGCAAGATGGATAGGAAATGAAAGTGGATATGCAGGGGAACCTTGTTGGTCAACTATAGATATAGCAAAAATGAAGGAAAAAGAAGTTCCAAGTTATTTAAATACAGGAGAAGAAAATGGACCAGATTGGGTAGTAGGTGAATCAGATGTTTCAATAAGACCTGGTTGGTTTTATCATGCAAATCAAGATAACGATGTTAAGTCTTTAGAAAAGCTTATGGATATTTATTTTAAATCAGTAGGAAGGAATTCAGTATTATTACTAAATATACCACCAGATAAAAGAGGTAAATTTCATGAAAATGATGTGCAAAGAATTAAAGAATTTGGTGATGCAATAAAAGGTACTTTTGATGAAAATCTAGCATTAGGAAGCAAGATACTAGCAGAAAATGTAGCAGGTAATAATGAAAAATTTTCAGGAGACAAAGTAATAGATTATAATTATGATACGTATTGGGCTCCAAATAATGAAAATAAAACTGGCTCTTTAGAAATAGATTTAGGGGAAGAGAAAGAGTTTGATATTGTTAGTCTTCAGGAATATATACCACTAGGTCAAAGAGTAGCTGAATTTGATATTGAAGTATTTGAAAATAATGAATGGAGCAAAGTATTTTCTGGTAAAACTATAGGTTATAAAAGATTAGTTAGAATACCACCTACAACAGCATCAAAAGTTAGAATTAATATAAAAAGGTCTTTAGCAACACCTTTAATAAATAATATAGGTATATATAAGCAACCTATGGATATAGAATTACCTTCAGGTCCACCAGCAGGATTAGATTTTTTAAATGATGGGAATAAAGGTAGTGCGATTGGAGAGTTTAATTTTAGCAATGGATGGGTTTATGAGACTTTAGATAGAGATAGAGAAGGAGATTCTCATTACACAACAACAACAGGAGCAACAATAAATATAAAATTTAATGGAAGTAAATTTTATTTATCAGGGGCAAAAGATCCTAAACATGGAATAGCAGAAATATCTATAGATGGAGGAGAAGTAGTAGAGGTTGATACTTACGCACAAAGTAGAATAAATCAAAGTATTTTATATGAATCAGAAGATTTAGAAGATGGAGAGCATGAAGTTACTATTAGATGTACTGGAAGAAAAAATACAAATTCTGGTGGAACTGCTATTCATACAGATGGAGCCTTTGCATTGAATAATGGTGGAAAAGGAATGTTTGAGATGGAAAAGCTTTCTTATACAGTAAAAGAGAATATAGGAAAAGCTGTGTTTAAAGTTGTAAGAAAGGGTGGAAGTAAGGGAAGAGCAGAGATAAATTATGAAACATTACCAGGAACTGCATTAAACGCAAAGGATTATCAAACTTGGTCAGGAACATTAGCTTTTAATGAGGGAGAAACAGAAAAAACTTTCGAAGTAAATATAATAGATAATAAGGATTTAGAAGAATCAAGATATTTCTTTGTAAAGTTAAGTGATCCTATAGGTGGAGCTATATTAGGCTTTGATAAACAATCAAAAGTAACTATAGAAGATGATGAGCTTATAAAAATAGAAACAGCAGATACAGGAGATGGACTGCACAAATTTAATTTAAGTAATGGGTGGTCTCAAGAAAAAGGAGGTATGTGGACTAAGGATATGAATGCAAACTTTACTATAAAGTTTGTAGGAAGAAAAATATCATTAGTAGGTGCAAAAGATCCTAATCATGGAGTATTCCAAATTTCTATAGATGGAGGCGAATATGTAGATATAGATCAATATGCTGAAAATAGAGAAACTAATGCAACTATATTTGAAAGTAAAGAATTAGAATATGGAGAGCATACTTTATCTTATAGATTAAAAGGGGAAAATCCACATGGTGGTAGATCAGATGGTCAAATAAATTATGCATTAGTAGATTCAAGTATTGTAGAATCAGAAATAAATGGAGATTTTAATGCTAATGGGAAATATGATATAGGAGATTTATCTATAGTATCTAAACATTATGGACAAAATAAACCAGAATATGATTTAAATAAGGATAATGTTATAGATGAATTTGAAGTTAACTTTATAACAAATAAAATTCTAGAGTAATAAATAGTATAAAAAATAGTCTTGAAAAATTTTTCAAGACTATTTTTATATTAATTATTAAAATAAATGAGCAACTAATTTTCCGTCTTGTTCAAATAATGTAACAGTATAAGAGTTAAATGGAACTGCATAAGCTCCTACTTTAGATATAGCAACTCTCATTTTTAATACTATTCCAGTATTAGTTTTAGAATTTGTACCATCAAAAGTAACTGTATCTAATGATAAAACCATAGGTTCTCCATTTTCCATATGCATTTGACTTCTAAGAGATTCAAGGTCAGATTTTAAGTTGTTTTTATCTTCTTCAGTAATAGGAGTAATTCCATCTTTAGCATTAGTATCAAAAGATACTAAATGATTATAAACCTCATCACTTTGATTAACATATGAAGTTAATAAGTCTTTAGCAAAGTCAACTTCTTTATATTCTCCTTCAACATAAGGTGCATTAATATTATATATATCCGTTGATTTTTCAAAAGAAGTTATATCTTTAGAAGAAGTATAGGTTTTTCCAAAAGCATCAAAGGATGTAACTGGAGGTGGTGTTGTTTCTTCAGGAACCTTTTCCTCAATAGGAGTTTCATTAGTTGAAGGTTCTTTATTAACATTATTGTTATTAGAGTAACTTACAAAAGTTAATAAAATTAAAGATGATAATGTAATAGATAAAGTTCTTTTTAACATTTTAAATTCTCCTCTATAAATAAAGTTATGTAAATATATATTATAGTAACATATTTTGGAAGGTAATTGTTGAAAAAAATTATCTTTATAAAAAAATAGATTTAAATTTTAGAAATAATTTAAATCTATTTTTTATATATTATATTACAGTATATTTTTAAAGTTTGGCTTTTGTAAATCTTTAAGATGTTCTGCACCATATCGTAATAGATGTAATGAAGATAATGATTCAGCTTTATCATTTCCTTTGATATATAAGGATAGTTTTAAAGATTCATTCATTAACATATCATAATCAATATGATTTAAATAAATAGCAGGAATAGCATTTTTTTCTTGAATAATATTTAATAGAGAAACAGCGTCATCATAAGCTGTTACTTTATCATTTTCATCAATAGAGTTTTCGATTTCTTCGCATTTTACCATTATCTCATCACATAAAGAAACGAAATTTGAATCAAGATAGAATATTCCTCCTACTAAAAGGATAAAAAGCATTATAGAAATTATAGTATTTTTCACTGCTTACACCCCTTTTCATAATCTTCATAAAGTTGATATATAAATTTCCCTGTAGTATCTGTCATAGCAAGTAATACCTTATCCATAGAATCAATTTTATGCTTTTTAAGTTCATTTTGAATCCATACTTTATTTTTGCCAGAAGTAGTTAAGGCATTATTATTAACCTCTCCATCTAATACATAAATTACAGGCAATCTAGGTTTAGGATTATTGTTTGAAGATTTAGAGTTTCCACTAGATGTATTAGTTTGATCAGTAGAAGAACCATTAGTATTAGCTTTTTGGGTACCACAATCTGTATCGCTTGAAGAATTACTAGAGGAACTTTGAGATGTTAAAAAGGAAAGTTGACCGTTATTTTCTAATATAGCGTACTCTATTTCATTAAGGTCAAAATATCCTGCAAGTCTTAGCTCTTCCATAAGTTCATCAAGATTAATTTGTTGTTTTTTTAAGGCAGAGAAATTAACTTTACCTCTACAAATTAAAATACTTGGTTCACCCTCTATTATTTTCCTAGCAAGCTGACTTTTTAGCTGTAATTGAGTTAATAGAGTTTTAACAAATAATAAAGTTATTATAGGTATTACACCTAAAATTAAAGGTAATCTGGTATCTTGCATAGGTAATGCGGCTAAATCTGAAATCATTATAGTTATAACAAATTCATAGGGCTGTAATTCTCCAATTTGTCTTTTACCCATAAGTCGCATGACAAATACTACTAATGCATAAAGTATAATTGTTCTTATAAGTACTATAAACATATTGCCAATCACCTCTCAAGATAGTGTGTCACGCAATTTAGAATTTTATTCTAAAGGTATAAAAATCAAATAAATAGTATAAATTGTGGATTTTTAGTATATTAGCTAATTTGGTTACTTTTTCAAAATAGTAGTATAATATACATAAGGACTAATTTTTTTTAATATAATTAAATATATTAAACCTGGAGGTATTTTAATGAAGAATTTTAGCATTTTTTATAAGGATAAGGTTTTAGAAATAGGCGAAGGAACTACTTTTAAAGAATTATTAGAAAATGATTTAAAATTAAACTATCATGATATTGCATTATGTAGATTAAACGGAAATTATTATGAACTATTTAAAGAAGTAAAAGAAGATGGAAATTTAGAAATATTAGAATTTGATAGTGTTATAGGAATGAAAATATATTCAAGAACACTTCAATTTATATTTATAAAAGCAGCACTAGATTTATTTGAAAACTCTAGGATTACAATTGAGCATAGTATTAATAAGGGGTTATTTGGAGAAATTCATAAAGAAGAGGCGTTAACTAAAGAAGATATTTTAAATATAAAAAATAGAATGATTGAAATAATAAAAAAGGATATCCCTATTAAAAAGATTAAAATGAAAAGAGAAGAAGCTATAGATATATTCAAAGGATATGGAATGGAAGATAAGGTTCTATTATTAGATTATGTTAATTTCGATAACGTAAATTTATATGATTTAGATGGTAGATATGATTATTTTTATGGACAAATGGCTTATTCAACAGGAATAATTAAGGCTTTTGATTTAATGTACTATGAACCAGGTTTCATTCTAAGAACACCAGAAGAAACAAATTTAAATGAGCTACCACCATATGAAGAAAATAAAAAATTAGCTCAAATTTTCTTAGAAACTGAAAGATGGCTTGATATTTTAGAGGTAGGAGAAGTTGGTTCTTTAAATCAAAAGGTAGAAAGTAGAGAATTAAGAAATCTTATAATGGTTTCAGAGGCTTTACATGAAAAGAAAATAGCTAATATAGCAGATATGATAAATAATAGAAAAGAAACAAAGGTTGTTCTTATTGCAGGACCTAGTTCATCAGGAAAGACAACATTTGCTAATAGATTAGGAATTCAACTAAGAGTAAATGGATATATTCCAATTCCTATATCGTTAGATGATTATTTTGTAAATAGAGATAAAACTCCAGTTGATGAAAATGGAGAATTAGATTTTGAAAGTATATATTCATTAGATTTAGATTTATTTAATAAAGATTTAAATGATTTATTGCATGGTGAAGAAGTAGAAATTCCATCATACAATTTTAAAAAGGGAGAAAGAGAATGGGTAGGTAATAAATTAAAGTTACCTCAAAATGGAATAATTATTATAGAAGGAATTCATGGATTAAATCCAATATTAACATCAGCTATTGATGATAAAAATAAATTTAAGATTTATATATCAGCATTAACACAATTAAATTTAGATAATCATAACAGAATAGCAACTACTGATATAAGAAGAATAAGAAGAATGGTTAGGGATTATCTATCAAGAGGATATGGAGCAGAAGAAACTTTAAAAATGTGGCCATCTATAAAAAGAGGAGAAGAAAAAATATATTTGTATATCAAGAAGAAGCAGATGTTATGTTTAACTCCACTTTAGTTTATGAGTTATGTGTATTAAAGAAATATGCATTAGCACAACTTGAAAAAATAAAACCAGAAAGTCCAGTTTATTTACAAGCTACTAGATTAAAGGCATTTTTAGGATTTTTCAAAGAAATAGAAAAAGAGTATGTACCAGAAAATAGCATTTTAAGAGAATTTATAGGTGGAAGTATATTCTATAAATATTAATAAATATTAGTTAACGTTTATAGAAAGTTATTGTAATAAATTTAATTTTTACGTAAACTTAATTTAAAAGAGTTATAAAGAGTTAAGTAACTTATGATAAGGAGAAGTGTTATGAAAGATGTAGGTGTATTTGATATAATGGGGCCAATAATGATAGGGCCATCTTCATCTCATACTGCTGGAGCAGCAAGACTTGGAAAAATTGCAAGAGCTGTTTCGGAAGGAGATATAAAGGAAGTAAAGTTTTTATTGCATGGATCTTTTGGAAAAACGTATAAAGGACACGGAACAGATAGAGCTTTAGTTGCTGGTATATTAGGAATGGAGCCATCGGATATTAGATTAAGAGATGCTATTGATATTGCAGAGGCACAAGGTATAAAGGTAAGTTTTGAGGAATTTGATTTAGGAGACGCACACCCTAATACTGTTAAAATATTAATTACAGGAAAGACAGGTAATAACTATGAAGTAATAGGTTCCTCAATAGGGGGAGGAAGTATTCAAGTTTCTGAAGTTAATGGTAATAATGTTGAATTTACAGGTGCATATCCAACATTAATTATTTCACATATGGATATACCTGGAGCAGTCTCAAAGGTTACAGCAATTCTTTATAAAGATGATATAAATATAGCTTTTATGAAGGTATTTAGAAGTCAAAAAGGAAAAGAAGCTACCATGGTTTTTGAGGTTGATCATTCAATGCCAAAAGAAATGATAGAAGAAATAAAGCAAATAGATTCAATAAAGAAGGTAATAATGATTAATCCAGCAAAGGATGGTGAATAGAATGTTAGCAAGATCAGGAGAAGAGCTATTAAAGATTTGTAATGATGAAAAAATAAGTTTAAGTGAATATGCTATAAGATTTGAAATGGAAAACAAAGAAATTTCAAGAGAAGAAGCTTATGCTAAGATGTATAAAAATCTTGAAGTAATGAAAGCTGGAGCGTTAGAAGGTAGAGAAAAAGCTGTTTATTCTGTAAGTGGTCTTATAGGTGGAGATGGGTATAAACTACAAAAATATTTAGATAGTGGTAAATCTTTAACTGGAGATACTATGATAATGGCAATGGCTATGGCATTATCATCTTCAGAAGTAAATGCATCTATGGGGAGAATAGTTGCTTGTCCTACAGCGGGATCTTGTGGAATAGTTCCAGCTGTAATTTTAACAGCAGGAGAGAGATTATCTAAGACAGATGAAGAGCTTGTAGAAGCATTATTCTCAGCTTCAGCTGTGGGCATGATAATAGGAATGAATGCAACATTAGCAGGTGCAGAAGGTGGGTGCCAAGCAGAATGTGGTTCAGCAGCAGCAATGGCATCAGCCGCAGTTGTAGAGATGATGGGTGGAACGCCTAAAATGGCATTAGATGCTGGAGCTATAGTACTAAAAAATATTTTAGGACTAGTTTGCGATCCAGTTGCAGGATTAGTAGAAATACCATGTGCTAAAAGAAATGCATCAGGAGCAATTAGTGCTTTATGTACGGCAGATTTAGTTATGGCAGGAGTTGAATCAAAAATACCGTTTGATGATACAGTATCAGCAATGTATAAGGTTGGTAAGAGTTTACCAGCAGCTTTAAGAGAAACAGCTTTAGGTGGAGTTGCTGTTACAAAAGCTGGTCTTGAGCTTAAAAAGAAAGTATTTGGAGATAAGTAAAGTATTTAAAAATTAAATTTATTTAGAGCTAGGGGAGCTAATATTTTTAGCTGAGAATGAAGATTAAATCTTCTAGACCCTCGAACCTGATATGGCTAGCACCATCGTAGGAAAGCACAAATAATACTAAATTATTATGTTTAATTAAGGTGTAGCTATAGCTACACCTTTTTTTATTTATTTTATATATAACATTGGAGGAGACAAAATGAACAAAGAGAAAAATTTAACAAAAAGACTAGCATTAAGTGGCATATTCATTGCAATAGCCACAGTATTGGGAACATTTTCAATACCTTTTTTTGGAGCTAAAATATCACCAATTCAACATTTTATCAATGTTTTAGCATCAGTTACTTTAGGTCCACTTTATGGGGGAGGATGTGCTTTTATAACATCATTATTAAGAAATATTTTGGGGACAGGTAGTTTACTTGCTTTTCCAGGAAGTATGATAGGAGCATTTTTAGCAGGATTTATATATAATAAAGTAAACAAAGTAGAAGGGGCATTGATAGGTGAAGTTATAGGAACTGGAATATTAGGTGCAATAGTAGCATTTCCGATAGCATCTATGATACTAGGAAAGGAAGTAGCATTATTTTTTTATGTAACTCCATTTTCTTTAAGTTCTATATTTGGAGGATTGATTGCTTATATACTTATTAAAGTTCCAGCAATTAAAAAAATTTTATTAGAAAAGAAATAATACAATTTATATAAATTTTTAACATAAACAGCTAAATTAGAATAGTATAAAATAAACTTAATATTTATTCCTATTTGAGAGAGGAAACAAATATGCAAATTAGTATAGAGGCTTTAACCGATATTCTAGACGTTCAAAGGGATAACCAACCTCTTATACATTGTATTTCTAATTTGGTTACTATAAATGACCTAGCACAAAGTATTTTATGTTACAACGGTAAGCCTATAATAGCTCATGGAATAGAAGAAGTTAATGAAGTAGCTTGTAATGCTAAAGGGTTATTGTTAAATCTAGGAACATTAGATAGCAATAGGGTAGAAGCAATGGAAAAATCACTCAAGGCAACAAGAAAAAAGAATATTCCAGTGTTATTAGATATAGAAGGAATAGATATGTCTTTTTTTAGGAGGCAAACAACTTTAAGTTTTTTAACACGATACAATATAGATATATTAAAGGGAAAACTCTCTGAATTTAAGAGGTTAGTTAAAACAGATAACGTAAGTAATACTGATTCTAAAGATATTACAATGATAGGGAATCATAAAATAAGATCAGAAATTAAAGAGATAGCAAGGAAGTTTAGGAATATACTAGTAGTAATAGACGAAGAATGTTATGTAACAGATGGATTTAGTGAATTTTTTATAATGAATGGAGATAAAAAATTTAGAAATATACTTGGTATAGATAGTATATTTAATGGAGCAATTGCTACTGGAATGGCATTAGCAAATACAAAGGCAGAGATGATTAGATATATTCTAATATCTATTACAATAATAGGTGTCTGTGAAGAATTAGTAATACAAAAGAAAAAGAAAGCGATGGATTATTTACTTTAAAACAACATCTACTAGATGAAATATACAATATAAAAAAAGAAGATTTAAATAAAATGGGAAATATAATATATGAGTTTAAAAGATAAAGAATCTAGTTAGTTTTTAGCCAAAATAAGTGATATTAAGATTTTGTATCACTTATTTTTTTATTTCTCGCAAAGGAATTTTTACTATGTTATAATTTACTAAAAATAGGATAAGAATTTAAAAAGAAATACTTACTACATAAGAGGTAAAAGGAGAGACGGTAGATGAGTACTCCAATAGAGATATTAAAAAAATACTTTGGATATACTTCATTTAGAGAGGGTCAATTTGAGATAATATCTAATATTTTAAGAAGAAGAGACATTTTTTGTATTATGCCAACTGGTGGTGGAAAGTCACTATGTTATCAAATTCCAACTATGATTCAAGATGGATTAACAATAGTTATATCACCTCTTATTTCTTTAATGAAAGATCAAGTAGATAATGTAAATGATATAGGGATAGAAGCAGAATATATAAACAGTACACAATCTATGGAAGAAATTAAGAATATACTTAGAAGATGTTATAGTGGAAAAGTTAAACTTTTATACATTGCACCAGAAAGATTAGAGAATGAATTTTTCAATAGAATGTTAAGAAAGTTAAATATAAGCCAAATAGCTATAGATGAAGCACATTGTGTTTCTATGTGGGGGCATGATTTTAGAAAAAGTTACAGAAGCATAGCTCCATTTATAAACAGTTTAAATAAAAGACCAATAGTTACAGCTTTTACTGCAACAGCTACAGAAGAGGTAAGAAAAGATGTTATAAAACTTCTACAACTTGAAAATTATTATATGCATTTAGGAAGCTTTGATAGAGAAAACTTAGCTATATCAATATATAAAGAAGAAGATAAAGCAGAATTTGTTAAGGACTTTATTAAAGAAAGAGAAGAACAATCAGGAATTATTTATTGTGCCACAAGAAAAGAAGTAGATGCATTATATTATTACTTAAAAGAAAGAAATATTAACATAGCTAAATATCATGGTGGGTTAAAGGATCAAGAAAAAGAATATTATCAAGAAGAATTTTTAAAGGATAATATTCCTATAATGATTGCAACTAATGCTTTTGGAATGGGAATAGATAAATCTAATGTTAGGTATATAATTCATTTTACCCTATGCAAAAATATAGAAAATTATTATCAGGAAATTGGCAGGGGTGGGAGAGATGGAGAGAAAACAGAGTGCATCTTATTATATAATAGGGCTGACATTAGAACCTTAGAATATTTAATATATACAACAGCAGGGAATGATAGAAAAGAAATAGAAATAAGAAAGCTTCAAAAAATGATAGATTTTTGTGAAACTCATGATTGTTATAGAATGTTTATATTAAATTACTTTGGAGAAATAAATGGTGTAAATTATTGTAGTAATTGTAGAAATTGCTTAAATAATGATGATTTAAGAGATTTTACAATAGAAGCTCAAATGATATTATCCTGTGTATATAGAACTAGAGAGCAATATGGAATATCTGTACTTATAGATATATTAAGAGGGTTTAAAGGGCCCAAAATAATACAATATAAATTAGATAAATTAACTACATATGGAATAATGAAAGAGTATAATAGTAGATTTATTAGAAATTTAATAAAGACATTAATAGACTTAGGGTATGTAAACTTAAAGGAAGGAACATATTCTATGTTAAAGCTAAATAATAAATCTATAAGAGTTTTAAAATCAAAGGAAAAAGTTATTTGTAAATTGATTGATGAAAGTGAAGAAAAAGTTATAGATAAAGAATTATTTAATAAATTAAGGCTTTGGAGAAAAGAAAGATCTATTAAAGAAAATATAAAACCATATATAATTTTCTCAGATTCAACTCTTATTGATTTAGCTAATAATAAACCTAAAAATAAAGAAGAGTTGTTAAATATAAGAGGTATGGGAGAAAAGAAGTTTGAAAAATATGGAGAAGAGGTTCTTAATTTAATTAGTGGTATTTTAACTTGATAGAATAAGTAAAACTGAAGGCTAATAACCTTCAGTTTTTTTATATAAAAAACTAAAGAAAAACAGTTTAATCAATAAATGTAAAAGTTGACATAATAAGGTAAAAGGTGTCATAATATAATTAATATGGTGTTTATATAATAAGAAAGGTAGTTTTTTAAATTTGAATATTTCATAGACTTAAGAAAAATTGCATTTTAGAAGATTTAATTTTAAATTTAAAAGTTGTAATTTAGTTTTGTATGCTAAATTATTTAAAAATTTAGTGTTCAAATATATTTAAAAAGGGGAGGATTAAATTAATGCAGAGTCTAAGAAAAAGAAAGGCACTTAAAAGAACTTTACCTTTATTTCTTGTATTTGCTATGATATTTGGAAATATTTCAACTTATGCAAATGTTAGTATTATAGCAGAACGGGAAAACTTAGCACTAAACAAAGATGCATTTGCATCAAGTGAGGAAACTGCTACATTTACAGCAAGTAAAGTAACAGATGGTCAAATAGACAGAGATGGAGAGCATGTATCTAGATGGGCATGTGAAAGACATGAACAAAACCCATGGGTTGCAATAGACTTCGGATCAAAGACTAAGTTTAATGAAGTTGTAATTGAATGGGAAAGAAAAAACATTAACTCTTATAAGATAGAAACGTCAGATGATAACGAAACATGGACAACTATATATACAGGAAGTAATGTTACTGCATATAGAGATGTAATAGAGGTTGGAGAACAGGATGCAAGATATGTAAGAGTTCTAGTATCAAGTTATTCTCCAGCAGAAGAAGGTTCAGATATTCGTTGGGAAACAATTTCTATATATGAAATAGAAGTTTATAGAAACGTAGATGTTGTACAACCTGAAGAAGGAATAAACATAGCTTTAAATAAGGCAACTACAGCATCAACTGTTGAAACAAATAATTTCACTGCAAATAAAGCTACTGATGGAGTTATAGATAGAACAGGTGCTAAAACTTCAAGATGGGCAAGTGCTGTAGCATCAGATGATCAATGGCTTAAAGTTGATTTAGGTGAAAATACTCAATTTGAAAGTATAGTAATTGAGTGGGAAAGAAAAAATGCAACTAAATATAGAGTACAAGTATCAGAAGATGGTAGTAATTGGGCAGATATTTATACTGCAACTTCAGCACCAACTAACCATAGAGATGCTATTGATTTAGGCGAAAAAGTAAGTGGCAGATATGTAAGACTTTATATTGATGAGCATGTTTCTAATTCAGAAGGTGTTAATTGGAATAATATTTCTGTATATGAATTAGAAATATATAATGGTACTCTTCCAGAGCCGCCAAAAACTGCAGATGAAGTAGCTAGAAATTTAACAGTTAATGAGTTGACTTCAGAAGATACAAAACTTACAATGCCAACTGTTCCAGATGGATTTAGTATAGAGTTTATTGGAGCAGATTATGAGGAAGTTATTGATTATGATATGAACATTCATAAACCACTTGTAAATACAAAGGTAGTTGTAAATTTTGAAGTTACAAAAGGAAATGAAAAAGCAACTTCACCAGCTATTGAAGTAATAGTACCAGGAGCTAATGAAGTAACTGGAAATGCTAAACCAATAGTAGTGCCTGAACTTAGAGAGTGGGCTGGAAGAACTGGAAACTTTGAAATAACAAATAATTCAAAGATAGTAATAAATCCTGCTTCAGAAGCAGCAGTAAGAAATGCTGTAGAAGTTTTTGCACAGGATTATAAAGATATAGTTGGAAAAGAAATTGCCATAGTTGTATCAAATGAACCGAATAGCGGAGACTTTTATTTTTCATTAAGTTCAAATTATCCAGAGCTTAGAAAAGAAGGATATTATATGGATATTTCTAATGCAGTTAGTGTTGAGGCTAATGAAGAATCAGGAATATTCTTAGCAACAAGAACTATACTTCAAATTCTTAAACAAAATGAAAGTTATATACCAAAGGGATTAGTTAGAGATTATCCACAATATGATGTAAGAGGATTTATGTTAGATGTGGGAAGAAAGTTTGTTTCTTTAGATTATTTATATGAAATAATGAAGACTATGTCATGGTATAAATTAAATGATTTTCAAGTTCATTTAAATGATAATTATATCTGGCTAAGAGATGATTATGGTAGTGAAGCTTTAGAAAATGCGTATGCTGCCTTTAGACTTGAGTCAAATGATGTTGGAGAAAATGGTGTTAAATTAACAGCTCAAGATGGACACTATACTAAAGAAGAGTTTGGTAATTTTATAGATGATTCCAAACTGTATGGAGTAAATATAGTGCCAGAATTTGATACACCTGGACATGCATTAGCATTTACAAAAGCACATCCAAGCTATGCATATGAAGATGGAAATGGCGAAAATGCGGCAATGTTAGATGTTACAAATCCAGAGGTTGTTCAATATATAAAAAGCATATTCAATGAATATATGGATGGAGAAAATCCTGTATTTAGAGATTCTACAATTCATATAGGAACAGATGAATTTTATGGAAATTCAGAACAATACAGAAAATATGCTGATGAAATGTTAAAGTTTATAAGAGATGACAAAGGTGCAACACCAAGATTATGGGGAAGTTTAACTAATAAAAGTGGTTCAACTCCAGTAACAGTAGATGGTATTGAAATGAATATATGGAGCCTTGGATGGGCAAATCCTAAGGCTATGTATGATGCAGGATATAAGCTAATAAATACTGAAGATACTAATCTTTATATAGTACCAGGAGCTAATTATTATAGAAATTATTTAGATACTCAATGGTTATATAACAATTGGGAAGTAAATAAATTTAGCAATGGAACTGTTTTACCAGAAGGATCTCCAAAGATGATTGGTGGAATGTTTGCTTTATGGAATGATTTAATAGATAAAAGAGCAAATGGAATAGTACAATATGATCTTTTTGATAGAATATTCCAAGCAATGCAAGTATTATCAGAAAAAATGTGGGGAGAAGCTGATGATAAAAACTTTGATGAATTTAAACAAGCAGCTAACAAAGTTGGACTTGCTCCAAATACTAACCCCAAATATGAAGTAGAATCAGCAACTGAAAAGGTAGTGGAATATGATTTTGAAAATGCAACAGGAAATATTGCAGAAGATAAATCAGGAAATAACTATAATACAGTTACTGCAACTAATTCGGAAATTAAGAAGGGTTCAGTTAATTTAAAGGGGGAAAATAGTTATATTGAAACTCCACTTAATAATATTGGACCAAATTATTCAGTTTCTTTTAGTGTAAATAGATCAGCTGAAAGTAGTGAGGAAGAGCAAATTCTTTTCGAATCTAATGAAGGATCATTTAAAGCCGTTCAAAAAGAAACTGGAAAAGTAGGTTTTTCAAGAGAAGCTTATGATTATTCATTTAACTATACTCTTCCTAAAGGAGAATCGATCGATATAACTATAGTTGGGAAAATAAATAAAACTGAGTTATATGTAAATGGTGAATATGTAGATGAAATAAGTCAATCAAGTACAACAAATAAATTTGGAACCTTTGTATTTCCATTAGAAAAAATAGGTAGTGAAAGTAAAGCATTTAAGGGATTAATTGATAATTTATTAGTAACTAATAAAGCAGCTATGGAAGATCCAAATAAGATTCCACAAGTAGAGATGACAGCAACTGCAACTAGTGAACACCCAAATGTAGGTAATGAAGGTTTAGCAACATTTGCTATTGATGGAAATGAATCAACAATTTGGCATACTAATTATAATTCTTCAAATCCATTGCCACAAAGTATAACTTTAAGTTTAGGTGGAACTTACAATGTTGATAGATTAACTTATCTACCAAGACAAGCTGGGGGAGTAAATGGAACTATTACAGGATATGAATTACATGTAAGTACAGATGGTTCAACTTTCGAAAAAGTCAAAGAAGGGACTTTAGAAAATAACTCTAAAGTTAAAACAATAAAGCTTGATGAACCAACAGAAGCAAGTCATGTGAAATTAGTTGCAACAGCAGGAGTTGGAGGTTTTGCATCAGCATCAGAATTAAATGTTTTTAAAACTAAAGAAGCAGTTGATCCATCACCAGAACCAACAGAAGTAGGCTTTAAGGTTACAGCTAACGATAGAGTACAGGTTGAAGAAAACCTTGAAATTAAAGTTGGAGTAAATAACATAGCTTCTAACATGTATGCTATGGAATTTAATGTAGATTATGATAAAACTAAATTTGAATTTATTGAAGGAACTTCAATAGATGATTCAAAATATATAGTTAAAATAGCAGAGAAAGATGGAAAGTTAAAAGTATTAATTGCAACAAAGGGAGTAGAGATAGAAAATAGTAAAGATGTGGTAAACTTAGTATTTAAGGCAAAGGCTACAGGAGAAAATATTACATTTAATATTATTGATGGAAAGCTTGGAGATGGGGAAGGAAATGAGCATGCAGTTGATAACTCAACAGTAACGACAACAGTAATTTCAGGTGAAGTAGATCCTAATCCAAGTGTTGATAAAAAAGCATTGGAAATAGCTATAAGCTATGCAGAAGAAGTAGTAGCTAATGGAGGTCTTGTAGGAGTAGTTCCAGCAGTAGTTAACGAGTTTAATACTTCATTAATAGAAGCAAGAATAGTATATGCAAATTCAAACGCAACAGTTAGCGAAGTGGAAAAAACCTTTGATAGACTAATGAAGGCAATTCATATGCTAGAATTTAAACAAGGAGATAAGGCAGAGCTACAAAAACTAGTTAATATTATAGAAGCTTTAGATAAGACTCTTTATACAAAGGAAACATGGACTAATTTAGAAAAAGTTTTAGAAGAAGCCAAAACTGTATTAGCAGATGAAAATGCTATGGTAGATGAAGTAAATAAAACTTTTGATAAGTTAATGGATACGTATAGTAAATTAGAAAAGGCTGTAGATAAGACAGAACTTGAAAAGATGGTAAATAAAGTTGAAGAGATAGATAAGAATTTATATATACCGTCAACATTAAAATATTTAGAAAAAGCACTTGAAAAGGCTAAGGAAGTATTAGCAAAGGAAAATGCTACACAAGATGAAGTAGATAAAGCCTTTGAATACTTAGTTAAAGCTTATGCTAAGATAAGATTAAAGCCAAATAAAGATATGCTTAATGGGTTAATAGAAGAAATTAAGAGTATAGATTTATCAAAATATACTACTTCTAGTGTTTCAAAGCTTAATAAAGAGCTAAGTAAAGCTATGAATGTATTAAATAGTGAAGAAGCGACTCAAAAAGATGTTGATAAGGCCTTTAATAATCTTAAAAAGGCTAAAGATGATTTAGTAGCTAAAGCAGATAATGTAAATCCAACAAACCCAACAAATCCATCATATCCAACAAAACCAGGAAATGGAGGTAAAACTCCAAGTGGTGGAAAACTACCAAATACAGGTGGAGCTATGGGGTCATTAGGATTATTAGGAATAGGTGGAGCTTTAGCAGTAGCAGGATTAACAATAATTAAAAAAAGAAAAAATTAGGTAAGTAAAAGGAGAATGTTATGTAAAAGACATTCTTCTTTTTATTAAATAAAATAGTATAAAATGTAAATCTTGACATAATAATGTTTATAATGTCATAATATAATTATAGTCAAATAGAAGTAAATATTATTTAAGAACAACTTCAATTAAATTAATAAATTTTAGTAAATGAGAAAGGTAATTATCAAATTTATAGTAACACTTATATATTTCAAATTAGTTTGAAATACTTATTTAACCTTAAATAAGTATTCATATAAATTAGACAAATAGGGTGATATATTGATCCATAGGTGAGAAGGGGGGACGTAAAGAAAATCAATATAAAAACCAGCTATTACAACTTTATTGTGATGAATTTAATTAAGAAACTTGGCTGAAAAATTTATAACTTACAGAAGAACTAATTTGAGAAAATATTATAAAAAGTATTTTCCAATGGATGAAATCATACAAAATAACCTAATAAACAAAAGAATGAAGATATACTTAGAAAATCTAAAGAAAAACTAAAAGCCTAAGTAGCATTTATGCAAAAATGTAAAGGGTTTAAGTAAAGTAACAATGCTGAAATAATGAAAGAATTAAATTAATATATTCTTTCAAAATTACTAATAAGATTATTAGTAACTATCAAATAAAAATTATTAAACTGAAAATAATAAGGTTAGGAGATAGGCACATGAAGTATAAAAAAATAATAGCTACAATTTTATCAACATTGTTAATAACTACATCTTCAGGTATAACTACATTTGCAGAAATCATTGGAAGAGAGGGTAATGGAATAGTTAACAATATAAACAAAGAATCTCAAAGAAAAATATTATTTAATGATGGATGGACATTTAATTTAGGTGATGTTCCAGCTGCTAAAGAAAAGGATTTTGATGACAGTAGTTGGAGAAGCTTAAATTTACCTCATGATTGGAGTATAGAATTAGATTTTAATAAGAATTCTCCAGCAACACATGAAGGAGGATTTTTAGATGGTGGTATCGGATGGTATAGAAAAAGCTTTGTACTTCCACCTTCAATGAAAGGAAAAGAGTTAACAATTGATTTTGAGGGAGTTTACATGGATAGCTATGTTTATGTAAATGGAACTCAAGTGGGAAATCATCCATATGGATATACTCCATTTTCATTTAATATAACAGATAATTTAGTATGTGATGGAGTTACTGAAAATGTTATAGCTGTAAAAGTTAATAATAGACAGCCAAGTAGTAGATGGTATTCAGGAAGCGGTATATATAGAGATGTAAATTTAACTGTTACTAATAAAATTCATGTAGAAAAGAACGGAACATTTGTTACAACACCAGATCTACAAAACAATTATTCAAAAGGAAAAGCAAAAGTTAACATAAAAACTGATATTGTAAATAAGGAAAGTGAAAATAAAGAAGTAAAAGTTAAATCAGTTATATTAGATAGAGACGGAAATAATATTGGCGAAAATATAACTACAGAACTAGTAGAAACAGGCTCAACAAAGAAATTTAATGCAGACGTAGAAATTAGAAATCCTATACTTTGGTCAACTGAAAATCCTTATATGTACAAAGTAGTAACTACAGTAATGGATGGAGAAAATATTGTTGATGAATATGAAACTGATTTCGGTGTAAGATGGTTTGAATTCACAAATGATAATGGATTCTATTTAAATGGTAAGCAAATGAAACTTGAAGGTGTATGTATGCATCATGACCAAGGAGCTTTAGGAGCTGTAGATAATAGAGCATCCATAAGTAGACAAGTTAAAAAGTTAAAAGAAATGGGAGTAAACTCAATAAGAGTTACTCACAATCCAGCTTCTCAACATTTAATAGATATATGTAATGAAGAAGGAATACTTCTTATAGAAGAAGCATTTGATACTTGGTACGATGGAAAGAAAACTTATGATTATGGAAGATTCTTTGAACAAAAATCAATTCATGGAGATATGACTTGGGCAGAATTTGATATAAAACAAATGGTCAATAGAGGTAAAAATGCTCCAAGTATAATAATGTGGTCCTTAGGAAATGAAATATGGGAAACTAATCAAACTAAAGCTGTTCAAACAGCACAAAATTTACATGATTGGGTTAAAGAAGTTGATCCAACAAGACCTACAACAATGGGAGAAGATAAATTTAGAATGGGTACAGGACAAGGAGCACATGAGAATGTAGCTAATATTATCGATGTTGTAGGATTCAATTATGCTGAAGACAACTACGATAGTCTTCGTTCTAAACATCAAAATTGGAATATATATGGATCAGAAAATTCATCTGCAGTAAGAAGTAGAGGAGTTTACTCACATCCAGAACAAACTTTATCAATGCATACACATGCAGATAAGCAACAATCATCTTATGATAATGATCATGTTGGTTGGGGAAAAACAGCTGAAGAAGCATGGAAGAGAGACAGAGATAGAGGGTATGTGGCTGGAGAATATATATGGACAGGTTTTGATTATATAGGAGAACCAACTCCATATTATAATGCTTTCCCAGCAAAATCATCATACTTTGGGGCTATAGATACAGCTGGTTTTGAAAAGGATGTATTCTATTTCTATCAAAGTCAATGGTCAGATAAGCCAATGGTTCACTTATTACCACATTGGAATTGGGAAGACGATAATAGTATAAAAGTAGACGGAGATAAAATATTAGTTTACGCATATACAAATGCTAATAAAGTTGATTTATATTATAACTCAGATGTAAATAGTGAAGAATTAGGCGAATTAGTAGGAACTGATAAATATGAAGTAACTAATGCAGGATATAATGGAACTTATAAAGAAACAAATGATGGTAAGCTTCATTTAGAATTTAGAGTTCAATATAGACCAGGTAAATTAACAGCTGTAGCTAAAGATTCAAAAGGAAAAGAAATTGCAAGAGATGTAGTTAAGACAGCAAAAGAAGCTAAGAAAGTTAATTTAACTGCAGATAGACAAGTTGTAGAAGCTGATGGATATGATCTTTCCTTTATAACTGTAGATATAGTTGATGAAAATGGAAATATAGTACCTAATGCAGATAATCTAGTTAACTTTGAAATTTCAGGCAACGGAAAAATAGTTGGTGTTGATAATGGAAATGCAGCTAGTGTAGAAAGATTTAAAGATAATAAAAGACAAGCTTTTAATGGAAAAGCTTTAGTTATAGTTCAATCTACTGATAATGCAGGTTCATTTACGTTAACTGCAACAAGTGAAGGACTTTCAGCAGATAATATAACTCTTTATTCAGTTGAAAAAGATGATATGAATAAAACAGAAATATTAGGATATGATGTTAGTGATATTATTGTACCAGTTAATGGAGAATTAAATCTTCCAGAGAAAGTTACAGCATTATATAGCAACGGAAGTAGTGGAGAGGTAAAAGTTACTTGGGAGGAAGTTTCAAGTGATAAGTTATCTAAAGCAGGTATATTTAAAGTTACTGGGACTACTAAAGATAGTGAAAAGCCAGTAGTAGTTAATGTAATTATTAAAGATATTATAGGTGTATTAGATTCAAGAATCTTAACACCAGTTGGAGAAATACCAACACTTCCAACAGAGGTATCAACTGTTTATAATGATGGTGGTATCGAAAAGAATAAAGTAACATGGGAAAGAGAATTAGTACAAGCTGATGTAGATGCACCTAAAACTATTGAAATTTTAGGAACATTAGAAGGTATTGATGGCCTTAAAGCAAAAATGATAATAGTAGTTTCTGATAACTATGAACTTAAAAATATAGGATTAAATGAAGGTAGTATTTACCCAAAAGCAAGTACATCATATCAAGGTCCTGATAGTGTAAATGCTATAAATGATGGAGTAATTTCTAAAGGTAATTCTCCTAAGAATAGATGGACAAACTGGGGAAAACCAGGTGGAAATTATGATGATTATGTAACAATAGAATTTGATAAAGAACATTCAATTAATAAAGTAGGATTATCCTTATATAGAGATGGTGGAGTAGAAATTCCAAGTGAAATCATAATAGAATATTTTGATGGATCAAATTGGATTCCAGTATCAAACCAAAGTAAGAAAAATGGATTCTCAGCTGATGGAACAGAAGAAATAAGCTTTGATTCAATAACAACAAATAAAATAAGAGCTTTATTAAAAGAAGATACAAATGCAAATAAAGCTATTGGACTTACTGAATTTGAAGTTTATTCAAATGTTATAACTATGGAAGGAACTGCATTATTACAAGATATAAAAGTTAATGATGTATCTATAGAAAACTTTAATGAAAATAATGCTGAGTATATAGTAGATCTTCCATATGGACAAGAAATTCCTGTTGTTTCAGCAGTAGCTAAGGATAATGCAAGTATATTTGTAATACCATCACTTACTACAAATGGAACAGCAAAAATTCTAGTAACAGCAGCGGATGGAATAACAAAGAAAACTTATTTAGTTAAATTTAGAGAAAGTGCACCAACTTTAGAAAGTGCAAGTATTTCTTTAGATAAGGAAAATGTAGTAGAAGATGATATAGTTAATGTTTTAATTGATGCTAGATTACAAGATGGAAATAAAATTGATAGAAATAATTTAGATATTAAATATAATATATCATCAGAAAATGGAGCAGAAGCTAAAATAGTTGACAATAAGCTTTATGCATATACAGCTGGAGATATAAGTTTATCTGCAGAAGTAACTTATAAAGGAGTTACAAAAACAACAAATACTATTAATATAAATATTGCAACAAATACTACAGCTAAGAAGATAATTTCTTATGAAAAGGTAACAGTTGAAACAGAAAAGGGAATAAAACCAGTATTGCCTGAAAAGGTAAAAGCAACTTATGATACTGGATTACCAAGAGATGTTAAAGTTACTTGGAATGAAGTTAAAGAAGAAGATTATAACAAGTATGGAGTATTTGAAGTAGAAGGTACTGTTGAGGGACAAGAATTAAAACCAACTGTAAAAGTATTAGTAAAAGGAATATCAGCAGTAAACAATGTTTCTATGGCAACTAATATAGGAGTAGAACCTAAGCTTCCAGAAACTGTTAAAGCATATTATACAGATGGTACAAGTGTAGATATGCCAGTAGTTTGGGAATCATACAATAAAGAGTTATTACAAACAGAAGGAACATTCGTTATAAATGGAACTTTAGAAGGTTTAGATATTGTAGCTAAAGCAAATGTTAGAGTTACATCAAACTTTATAAAAGGAGACAATATAGCTAGAGGAAGAAATGGTTATGATTTACCAATGGCTATAGCATCATATACTAATGATAGAACAGTTGATCCAGCATCACAAGATAGCATTTTAAAGGTTAATGATGACATAATTGAACATGATCCAAGTAGAGCTAATAATAGATGGTCAAATTGGAAGAGATCAGATAAACATGAAAGCGATTGGGTTGGAATTATATTTGGATCTGGAGTTGTTGAAGAAAAATATATAAATAATTTAGAAGTTGATTATTTTGAAGATGGGGGCTCAAAGGTTCCTCAAAGTGTAACAGTTCAATATTATATTGGAGAAGAGTTACCATTACCATCAAATCAAGGTCAAATTGGAAGTGATTCTAATTCGCCTTTAAATGATGATAATAATTGGAGAGATGTAGCTAATTTAAGTGTTAATCCAGAAGAAACATCAGGATCAGCAACAAATTTATATACTTTTGATATGGTTAAAACAAAGGCTTTAAGAGTAAAAATGAATGCTAAACCAAACATGGCATTAGCAATAACTGAAATTAAAGCATTTGAACAAAAAGTAGTTCCAAATTCAGATTTTGTTGTAAATATGATTAAGGTAAATAACAAAGACTTAGAAGGATTTAGTGAAGATAGATATAATTACACAATAAAAATAAATAAAAATGACAATTTACCAGAAATAGCTGTAGATACAACTAATAATGCATCAGTTTCAACAGTATATACTACAAATGATTATGAAAAAATTGATGTAATTATTAAGTCAGAAGATGGTTTAAAAGAAAAGAAATACTCAATAACAATAGAGAGAGAAGAGAGTAAAGAAGAAGTAAGTAAAACTGCTTTAAAGATAGCTATAGATTATGCAGAAGATATTAAGTTAAATGGTGGTCTTGAAGGGGTAGTTCCAGTAGTAGTTAAGGAATTTGATGACGGTTTAAATTTAGCTAAGGAAGTTTATGCAAATGAGAATGCAACTATAGAAGAAGTAGATGCAGCCTTTAAGAAATTAATGAATGCAATTCATATGCTTGAATTTAAGCAAGGAAATAAAGATGAACTTCAAAGAATGGTAGATATAATAATTGCTTTAGAGAAAGATAAATTTATAGAAACAACTTGGGTTAAATTAGAAGCAGAGCTTGAAAAGGCAAATAAATTATTAGAAGATGAAAATGCTATGCAAGCAGAAATTGATAAAACTTTTGACTCATTAGTAAGAGCTTCTCTTGAATTAAGATTAAAGCCTAATAAAGCTTTATTAGAAGAGTTAATAAATAAAGCTAATAATATGGATTTATCAAAATACACAGAAGAAAGTGTAGGAAAGCTTAAACTTGAGTTAAATGAGGCGGGTAAAGTTTTAAATGATAAAGATGCAACTCAAGAAGTTGTAGATAAGACTGTTGAGAATTTACAATTAGCATTAGAAAATTTAGAAGAAAAGTCAGAACCAAATAAGCCAGAAGAAAAACCAGAAAACAAACCAGAAAACAAACCAGAAATTAAACCAGAAAATAAGCCGAATAACGGAAACAATAATTCAAATAGCAATGGAACTTCAAATGGTTCAAGTGCAGGTGGAAAGCTACCTAATACAGGAGGAGCTCAATTGGGTGTATTTGGATTAGTATCAGTTTTAGCTGGTTTAGGAATTTACAAAAAGAGAAAAGATAATAAATAAAATATAAAAAGGGCTGTTTAATAAAGTAACTAGTCCCTTAAACAGGAGAAGGTGGATTCAATAGAATCCACCTTCTTTGCATAAATAAATTATTAAATTTAAATATACTTTTAAAAGTAATTATTAATTTGTCATATATAACTGGTATTAATGAATATATTTTAAATATAAGGAGGGATGGCTATGAATTTCAAAGAGTTTATCCAAAATGATAGAGAGAGCCGTAATAAAGAAAAATTTGAAGGTACATTTCTTGATTATTTAGAAATATTAAAACAAAACCCTGATCTAGCAAAGCTTTCTCATAAGCGTATTTATGATATGGTTGTTAGTAAAGGGGTAGAAGTTTTAAAGGGTGAAGAAAACCCTAAAATAAAGAGAATATATGGAAATGACGTCATAAGAAGATACGGGTTCTTTAGGGATGATTTTTTTGGCATTGATAAAGTAATTATGAAATTAGTAAATTATTTTAATTCTGCATCAATGAAAGGTGAAGAAGCAAGACAAGTTCTATATCTTGTTGGACCGGTAGGAGCAGGTAAATCATCTCTAGTAGAAGCGCTTAAAAAAGCCCTTGTAGAGTGTGAACCTATATATTCATTAGAAGGATGTCCTATGCATGAAGAGCCATTACATCTAATACCAAGACATTTAAGACCTAAGTTTGAAGAATTATTGGGTGTACAAATTGAAGGGGATTTATGTCCTGTATGTAAATATAGATTAATGCATGAGTTCGAAGGTGAATATGAAAACTTCCCAGTTGTAAGAAAAGACTTTTCAATTAGATCAAGAAAGGGAATAGGTGTTGTACCTCCAGTTGATCCTAACAATCAAGATACATCTATTTTAACTGGATCTGTAGATATTTCTAAAATGGATATGTATCCAGAAGATGATCCAAGAATTTTTTCATTAAATGGTGCATTTAATGTAGGT
This sequence comes from Clostridium chauvoei, assembly GCF_002327185.1. Classification (NCBI taxonomy): domain Bacteria; kingdom Bacillati; phylum Bacillota; class Clostridia; order Eubacteriales; family Clostridiaceae; genus Clostridium; species Clostridium chauvoei. The sequence continues at coordinate 322,214 of NZ_CP018624.1, forward strand.
AATAGAGGTCTAGTAGAATTTATAGAAGTATTCAAAAATGATGTTGAATATCTTCATACAATAATTACAGCTACCCAAGAAAAGTCAATTCCATCACCAGGAAAAGGTTCAATGATTTATTTTGATGGACTTATTATAGCTCATTCAAACGAGGCTGAATGGAATAAATTTAAGTCAGATCATACTAACGAAGCTATTTTAGATAGAATTGTTAAAATTGAAGTACCTTATTGTTTAGAGCTTGAGGAAGAAGTTAAAATATACAATAAAATTCTAAATAAGAGTAATTTTAATGCACATATTGCACCTCATACAATTGAGATTGCAGCTATGTTTGCTATCCTTTCAAGATTAACACCATCAGCGAAGATAGATCCAATAACAAAATTAAAAATTTATAATGGTGAAGAAATAGTTGAAAAAGGTACTACAAAGAGAATGGATATTATGGAACTTAGAGAAGAAGCAGGTCCATATGAAGGTATGAAGGGTATTAGTACAAGATTTATAATTAAAGCTATAGATAATGCACTTTCAAATTCAGAACATGACTGCATAAATCCTTTGAGCATTATGGAAAGCATAATTAAATCCGTTAAGGAAATGGATATTTCAGCAGAGGATAAAAAGAAATATCTAGGATTTATCCAAGATACAATTAGGAAAGAATATAACAAGATATTAGAAAAAGAAATTACAAAGGCATTTATACATTCCTTTAGAGAACAAGCTGATAGTTTATTTAATAACTATATAGATAATGCTGAAGCTTTTGTTAATAAGAGTAAAATAAAGGATGTATCAACTGGTGAAGAGTTAAATCCAGATGAAGACTTTATGAGAAGTATAGAAGAACAAATAGGAGTTTCAGAAAGCTCATCTAAGGGCTTCAGAGCGGATGTTACATCATATATGTTCTATTTAGTTAGAAATGGAAGCAAGATAGATTATACCTCATATGAGCCATTAAAAGAAGCTATTGAAAAGAAGCTTATGGCATCAGTTAAAGATTTATCTAGAATAATAACAAAATCTAGAGTTAGAGATGAAGAACAAAAAGAAAAATATAATACTATGGTTGAAGAAATGCAAAAGAATGGATATTGTCTACATTGTTGTGATGTAATACTTAAGTATGCAGCAAACAATTTATGGAAGGACTGATAGAAGATGGCCATTTTTAGGGATGCATCTGATAATCCATTAGAGCATGATAGATCAATAGAAGATAGAAGAAGACATAGGCAGTTAGTAGAAAAATCCATAAAAGAAAATCTAGGAGATATTCTATCAGAAGAAAGTATTATAGGGGAAAGTAAAAATAAAAAATTTAAAATTCCAATTAGGGGTATAAAAGAATACCAATTTGTTTTTGGAAAAAATAATAAAGGGGTTGCAACTGGAACTGGGGAAGAAAAGCGTGGAGATAAAATTGGTGAAGGAAAACCAGGTGGGAAAAATGGAAATCAAGGTGCTGGTAATAGTAGAGGAGAAGACATTTATGATACGGAAATAACATTAGAAGAATTAATGGACTATATTATAGAAGATCTTGATTTACCTAATTTAGATAAGAAAAAATACTCTGATATAATTACAGAAAGTGCAGGTAGAAAAAGAGGTTATCAAAGGTATGGTATAAATCCAAGACTTGCTAAAAAGAAAACTGTAATGTCTAAAATAGCAAGGAAACAAGGTAAAAAAAGAGCCTTAATTGAGGCTGGATTAGATAGTGAAATAGAAAGATTTCCATTTAGGGAAGATGATCTTAGGTATTATAAAGTTAAGAAAAAGCCTAAGAAAGAAAGTAATGCTGTAATGATATTTATTATGGATGTATCTGGTTCAATGGACTCTACAAAAAAATATTTAGCCAGGTCATTTTTCTTTGTTTTATCTAGATTTATTAAAAGAAAATATAATAATATAGCCTTTGAATTTATATCTCATACAACAGTTGCTAAACTGGTTAATGAATATGAGTTTTTTCATAAGGCTGAATCAGGGGGAACCTATATATCTAGTGGGTTAAATGTTGCATTAGATTTAATAAAAGAAAAATATTCACCAGATATGTGGAATATTTATCCGATATATGCTAGTGATGGGGATAACTGGAGTGAAGATAATGAAAGAGCCATAAAATCAGTTAAAGAATTATGTGAAGTAAGTAATATGTTTGGATATGCTGAACTTTTACCTTCAACATATTCGACTACTATGTACTATAGATTTAATAAAGAAATTCAATTCAAAAACTTTCAAGCTGTAATTGTAAAAGAAAAGAAGGATTTATGGGAAGCCTTAAAAGTTATGCTTTGCAAGGAATTAAAGGAGGAGTAGAGAGTGGAATATAATCTTAAGGATTTAGAAATTTGGAATAATATTATAGAGAAAAAAGCTATAGAAGTTGGTTTGAATTTTTATCCTCAAGAGTTTGAAATAATAGGTTTTAATGAGATGCTAGGATATGAAGCCTATGTTGGTATGCCATCTAAATATCCTCATTGGAGTTATGGTAAAGCCTATGATAAAAATAAAACTCTATATTCCTTAAATATGACAGGGTTACCATATGAGATGGTTATAAATTCAAATCCTTGCTTAGCTTATTTAATGAGAGAAAATACTTTATTATTACAAATATTAACTATGGCTCATGTATATGGACATAATGACTTTTTTGCAAATAATAGAATGTTTAAAGAAGGTACAAAAGCTAAAAATACTTTAGAAATGTTTAAATTAGATGCTGAAATAATAAGAGGATATATAAATAATCCTAATATAGGTTATGAAAAAGTAGAAAAGATTTTAGATGCAGCACATGCAATAAAGTTTCAAATTCCTAGAGCTGTTGGTATTAAAGAATTAACCCAAGAGGAAATTAGAGAAAGTATGATAAAAGATTATAACTCTAAGATAGAAAATAGAAATATTTTAGATATAGATCAAAAAATATCAATGCCTAATATTGATAAAATACCTTTAGAGCCTTGTGATGATGTTATGGGATTTATAATAAAATATAGTGACCTAGAAGAGTGGGAAAAGTCCATATTAAAAATTGTAAATAGGGAAACAAAATATTTTATGCCTCAAATAGAAACCAAAATAATGAATGAAGGTTGGGCTAGTTTTTGGCATTATAATATCTTAAAAGAATTAGAGCTAGAAGGAGGCTTATATTTAGAATTTTTAAAAAGACATAATGATGTAGTAGCACCTGTAGTAGGTGGACTTAACCCGTACTATATAGGTTTTAGGATTTTTGAAGATATAGATAGAAGATATGGAAGAGATAAAATATTTGAAGTAAGACAGTTAGAAAGAGATAATTCATTTTTAAGAAAGTATTTGACTAAAGATTTATGTAATGAATTAAATTTATTTCAATATGCAAAAAGAAGCTTTGAGTTTGTAATAGAAGAAGTATCAGATGAAGAGGGATGGAAATCAATAAGGGATAATTTAGCTATAAATTGTGGAGTTGGATCAATACCTTATATAAGAGTTATTGAATTAAATAAAAAAGATAATTCTTTAATATTAGAACACTTCTTTGATGGAAGAGAATTAGAAATACCTTATGCTAAGGAAACGCTAAAGTATATTTATGATTTATGGAAACATAGGGTGGTGCTTAGAACAAAAACTAAAGAGGGAAGAGATATTGAAATAATATGCGATGAGAGAAAAGTTTTTGTAAATTAACTTATTTAAGGGTGAGTAATATTTTATATATTATTCACTTTTTTTAGTAATAATATAGTTTTAAAAGGAGAGTTTGTTATTGTAACAAATGATAATATTATGAATAATTTATAAGGAGAAATATTTTTTAGGAGAATAAAATGGATTTAAAGGGAAGTAAAACAGAGAAAAATCTTTATAGAACTTTTGCAGGCGAATCAAGAGCCAGAAATAAATATAATTTATATGCTACTAAAGCTAGAGAAGAAGGATATCAATGGGTTGGAGAAATATTTGATGTTACAGCAATGAATGAGTTTGCACATGCTAGAGAGGTATATAAGAAATATCTAGGATTAGTTGGTACGACTAAAGAAAATTTAATTGATGCAATAATGGGAGAAACAGAGGAATATAAAGATCTATATAAGAGATTTGAAAGAGAAGCAAGAGAAGAGGGTTTTATGGGAATTGCTGATTTTTATAAAGAATTAGCTGAGGTAGAAGAACATCATCAAGAAAGATATAAAAAATTATATGATAAATTAGAAGATGGAACAATGTTTAAGGGTCCAGAAGAATCTAAGTGGATTTGTATGAATTGTGGATATATACATGAAGGTAGTGATGCACCATTAGTTTGTCCTCTATGTAAATACCCTAGAGCATATTTTAAACCATACTGTGAAATTACTAATGCTTAAGGAGGAGACTTATGTTTATTTCAATGCCTAAGGATTTTTTTGTGCCAGTACTTTTTAATGATAAATTCGAATTTGACTTAGAAACTGGGCAAATGCAATATGATACAAATAAAAGAGATAAAATTAATATAGATATTAGTATGGATAGAGGTGAAGATGCATCTACTTATCAATTAAAAGATACAGAAAAAGCTATAAAGGAAAAAGTGAATACATCATTAACACCTGCTAAAAAGGAAATCAAAAATATTAGTGAAGAAGAAGTTATAGATATTCAAATTGAAGTTCTAGAAAATATATTAATTAAGACTATAAACGATAAAGCAGATTTATGTAACTTAGATAAAGTAAGTATAAATGGTAAAACTTTTAAAGATGCTTTGGATGACTATTTAGATAGAATTGAAGATATTATAAATCAACACATTAAAAAATATTCATGTGGAAATATTCAAAATGATGAAGCTGATGAAAATAAAAAGGCAGAAGTATATAAGAAGTTATCAGATATAACTAATGAACACTTTGGTTTTATAAAGGGTATTACAGCTAATATGAAACCAGAAGAAGAGTTAGAGGTTATATTACTTTATTTTAAAGTTATTTTAATGTGCTATATTGAAAATATAGGTGGAGAAAATAATAAAAATATAAATAGCGATAAAATTGAAGAATTAGTGCAAATGAATTTAAATAAAATAAATGATATTTTTAGTAACAATTATAAGTTATTAAAATGTAATAGATGTATAGAAAATGATGAGGATGAAGAAGAACTTAATATGAAAAATATAGAAGATAAAGTTATTTATGAGGACAACTTAATAGCAGAAATAGATGATGAATATATAGATTCATTAGGTAGATAAAATTATAAACCGCTATATTTATACTAATAAATATTGCGGTTTATTTACAGATAGGGGGTATTATGTCATACAGAGAATTAATAACTGATCATTATAACGATTTAAACAACCTAAATAGTCTTTTAAGTAGTATGGTTAATTCATATAGATTATTAATTGGTGGAGCAAGTGAGCTATATAATATATCTCTAGTGAAAAAAAGTGATGTAAAAGATGCAATAGATAGAGTTGATAAACTTGGAGAGATAATAGATGATTTAATAGGAACTATTCAAAATTGTGGAGGCTCTTATTTTAAGTATTGTGAGATTATGAGTAAATATATAAAGGCTCAAACAGATAAAGATGCTATTTTAACAGAAATAGATTATGAATTAGATTTTGATAATTCTAAAAGAGAAGAGGACTAAAAACAAAAGAAAACTCCCTAAAAGGGAGTTTAGCTAGAATTTTTTAATTTCAAATGTACTAACCATTAAATATGATCCTGAAAGCATTAAAGCAATCATGATCCATACATTAATTGTTAGATTTAACGTTAACAAAATAAATAAAGCTATAAAAGCACCAGCTATAGTAATTGGAATTCCTCTAAATGTGCCATCAAAATCTGTAGCGTTATATCTAGCAAGTCTAAAAGCACCACATATTGGGAATGTTAGTAAAACTACTAATCCAATTATTCCAGCAGGACCTACTTTTATTAATTCATAGCTTATAAAAACTAATATAGATGGTGCAACACCAAAAGATACTAAGTCAGCTAAAGAATCTAATTCTTTACCTAAATCACTAGAAACATCTAGCCATCTAGCTACTCTTCCATCATATCTATCTACAAGTCCTGCAATTAGTATAAATATACAAGCTAATAAATAATTTTTATCAAATGTACATAAAATAGATATAATACCGCAGGATAAGTTAATAAATGTAAATATGTTTGGAATACAACTTTTTCTCATAAAACCACTCCTGTATTAAACCTTTAAGTTTAATTTGATTTATTAAATACTTATTATAGCATATAATACCAATAAATATAAGGGCTTTATATTTATTTAGTAAATAAATAAATATTTTATTGATAAATATATGATTTTAATAGTAATATACTATACAAGGTTATTTTGTCACAATAATTAAAATTTAATTAGGACATTCTATATGTAAACTCGACAGTATTTGGTATAAATGATATAATTTAATCAGTTTCGCCTAGGAGGGATATTGTGAAAAAGGTAAAATTTATTTATAATCCGTATTCGGGAGAAAATGCCATTTTAGATAAAATTGATAGTGTTATAAAAATACATCAAGAAGCAGGATACACTATTGTTCCTTATAGAATAGAAAAAGATGTAGATGTAATAAAAGCTTTTCAGGACTTTAAAGAAAGTAGCTATTATTACGTTTTAATCGCAGGTGGAGATGGAACTATAGATACTGTAGTAAATGCTATGGCTAAATGTGGTATATCTATTCCAATAGGAATATTACCAGTAGGAACTGCAAATGATTTTGGAAAATTCTTAGGAATGCCATCAGATATTACAAAAGCTTGTAAACAAATTTTAGGATCAGAAGTAACTACAGTAGATTTAGGAAGTATAAATGATAAATATTTTGTAAATGTAGCAAGCGCAGGTCTTTTTACAGATGTTTCTCAAAAAACAGATGTTAATTTAAAAAATACAATAGGAAAGCTTGCATATTATTTAAAGGGTCTTGAAGAATTACCAAACTTTAGGAAGTTGAAAATTAATATACGTTCAGAAGAATGTATTTATAATGGACAAATATATTTTATGTTAGTATTTAATGGACAAACGGCAGGGAATTTTAAATTAGCTACTAGAGCAAAAGCTAGTGATGGTAAACTTGACGTAATAATATTTAAGGCTATACCAATAATAGAACTTATACCGTTGTTTGTAAAAGTATTAAAGGGTGAGCATTTAGATTCTGATAATGTAATATATTTTAAGACAGATAATTTATTTATAGAATGTGATGAAAACATAGTTACAGATATAGATGGTGAAAGAGGACCGGATTTTCCATTAAATATAAAGTGTATAAAAGGTGGACTTAAAATTTTAGGTGTAAAATAATAGAAAACTAGAATAAAAGATAAAGAATTTTAATAATTATAAGTAATAGTACTGTGAAAGGGTAGGAAGTGTAAATTGATAGGATTCAGCTACTTATGCATATTATTATTTATAATTATATTTATTTTATATCTAATAAAGAAAAATATAACAAAGTCTCCTAAGAAAATAAAATTATTTGTTACAGTATCATTGATACCGTTAGTATTAAGATACTTAGTTTTAATAATAGGTGTTATAGTAGAAAAACACTCTGTTATTTATTTATTAAGACAATTAGTATTTTTAAATTATTTTAGTATTCCATTAATAATACTAGCTACATTATTTATTTTCTTAAGGGATGAAAAATTAAAATTTAATTTTAATTTTATTTTTTTAATAATATTATTAATTGGTTATATCTTCATGGTTTCATATAGCAAGATAGATATATCAATAAATAATACATTTGGTTTTGTTTTAAGCTTAGAAAATTATCTGGTACCAACACTTATATACTTAATAATAATAGCTTCTTTATCTGTATTTAATTTATTATATGTAGATAAGCCTTATAGTAATAAATCAGGAATGAAGATTTTGCTTTTGAGTCTTGTTGTATGTATAGTAGAATTTATATTGTTTTTAGGGGGAGTAAAAGTATTCCCATACCCAATAATAGGAGAAGTTTTAATATTAATATCATTATCTAAAGGATTGAGAACTTTTAAATAATATTAAATCAATTAGTAATACGAAAAGAGATGTTATGCAAAGTATCATCTCTTTTTTATAGTTAATATATAAAAAGGGTTAGTTATGATAAAAAATTAACGATTGGAAAAGTGTTGCCTTTTCATACTATTTTAATATAATATAGTATGGGAAATGAAATACCACTACTAGGTATTGTAATTTAAATTAAGAAAACTTTTTAAAAACGAGGAGTGAATTTAAGATGGAGGGTGTCCCTCAGAGTATTAAATTATTAAAATTGAATAATAACTATTTTAGAGGAGACAAATTAAGTCTAAATTCATTATTAATTTAAGAATTTTTAAAGTTGTAAAGCTTATGTTTCCTCTAGAATTAAGGAGGAAGCTATATGAAAAAACTATCAGTATTTTTATACACTAGCATACTAGGAAAGAAGATTTATGATGAGTTTGATGATGTTTTAGGAGTGTTAAGGGATGTTTATGTAACAACTGAAGACGGTTATCCTAGAATTATTGGTTATAAAGTCAAAAGAGATGGTCATATCTTTGATTACGAGTTTAGAAATATTTATTTTTACCAGAGTGAAAGTAAAGTAAAAATAATGACAAGAGGTAGTAAGGAAATACTTCCAAGAACCTATTCATATTTATTATCAGAAAACCTTTTAGATAAAAAGATTGTTGATATTAATGGAAAACAAGTTGTTAGAGTTGATGATTTAAGAATTGCTGAAATTGCTGGAGAATATAGAGTTTTAGCAGTCGAAACAGGTCCATCAGCTAGGTTCAGAAGAATTAATTGTGCTAATTTAGGAAAATTCTTATATAAAATAATAAATAAGGATTATGAAGATAAAGTATTGATGTGGGATGATGTTGAATCATTAGAAATGGTTGATAATAACTTACAAATATCAGTACCTTACAAAAAATTATCTACACTACATCCAGCTGATTTAGCTGATATTTTAGAGGATTTAGATGAAGGGTCAAGAAAACAAGTATTTGAATCTCTAGATGAAGACCTAGCAGCAGATACATTAGAGGAAATAGAACCAGAATATAAAGGAAGTATTATTAAAGAGTTAAGTGACAGTAAAGCAGCAGAACTTTTAGAAAATATGCCAAATGATGAAATTGCCGATCTTTTAGATGAATTAGATGATGAAGAAAGGGAAAAAATTCTTATAAATCTAGAAAGAGAAGATGCGGAAGAAGTTAAAGAATTACTACAATATGAAGATGAATCAGTTGGTAGTATAATGAGTAAAGATTTTATATCATTTAATATGGATATAACAATAGGTGAGATAATAGAAATATTAAGAGAAATGGAAGATCCAGAAGAAGAGGAGTTATATTGTATTTATATAACAGATGAAGAAGATAGAGTTCTTGGAGCTTTAAAGCTTATGGACTTAATATTAAATAAAAATGATATTAAAGCAAAGGAAGTTATGGATACCAACATAAATGTAATAAGACATGATGTTGAAATTCAAGAAGCTGTAGAATTAGCAGCTAAATATGACTTATTAACTATACCTGTAATAGATGAAAATGAACAATTAATAGGTGCTGTTAGCACTCATGATTTAATAGATGAAGTATTATATCCTACATGGAAGAAAAAATTTAAATAATTTTTTGTTGACAATTAAAGTAAAAGGAATATAATAAAAGTATAAAGTTTATCAATTTACTCGGAATTAAAGACTATGAAAAAGGAAAGTAACATAGAGGAAGTTTACAGAGAGAAGAGGATGCTGAGAACTTTTCATCAAGAATTTATGTGAAGTGCCCTTTGGAGTTTAAGCCTGAATTTATAGTAAGGTTTTACGGGTTCACCCGTTATAGTGATCAGGTATAGTATTGTACCGTAAGCAAGAGTGAGATTATATATATAATCTAATTAGAGTGGAACCGCGAAGTAACTTCGTCTCTATATTTATAGAGATGGAGTTTTTTATTATATATTTAGTTTATTAGGCACAAATTAAAGTAAATAGGATTTAATATGAAAATAAATATTGAGAAAGTATTAGGAGGTATTATAAATGATATATAATGGAGTATTAGAATTAATTGGGAAAACACCTATTTTAAAAGTAAATGGATTAGAAGAAAATAGTGCAGAGGTATATGTAAAATTAGAAAAGTTTAATCCAGGTGGAAGTGTTAAAGATAGAGCAGCATTAGGAATGATTGAAAAGGCTGAAAAATTAGGACTATTGAAGCAAGGAGATACAATAGTTGAACCAACAAGTGGAAATACGGGTATAGGTTTAGCTATGATAGGAAGATTAAAGGGATATAAAGTAATAATAGTTATGCCAGAAACTATGAGTAAAGAAAGAAGAGATTTAATTAAAGCATATGGAGCTGATTTAGTATTAACAGAAGGAGTTAATGGCATGAAGGGAGCTATTGAAAAAGCTAGTGAATTAGTAAAAGCAAATGGTTACTTTATGCCACAACAATTTGAAAACTTAGCCAACCCAGAAAAGCATTATGAAACTACAGCTGAAGAAATATTTAATGATTTAAATGATTTAGATGTATTTGTTGCAGGTGTTGGAACTGGTGGTACAGTTACAGGAATAGCAAAAAATTTAAAAAATAAAATAAAGAATTTAGAAGTTGTTGCGGTAGAACCAGAAAAATCACCAGTAATAAGTGGAGGAAAGCCAGGGGCTCATAAAATACAAGGTATAGGAGCAGGTTTTGTACCCAAAATATATAATGCTGAATATATAGATAAAGTAATGAAAGTATCAGATGAAGACGCATTTAAAGCAACAAAGGACTTTGCGCAAAAGCAAGGCGTATTAGTTGGAATATCTTCAGGAGCAGCTATATTTGCAGCAATCGAAATTGCAAAAACACTAGGAAAAGGTAAAAAAGTATTAGCTATAGCACCTGATGGAGGCGAAAAATATATATCAATGGGAATATATGATTAATTTTTTATTAATCTTATTCAAAAGAAAAGGAGGAGTAGAGCTGTGTTTAATAGATTAAGATATGATTTGAAAAATATACTAGAAAATGATCCAGCAGCTAGAAGTAAGCTAGAAGTCTTTCTTTTATATCCTTGTATTCATGCATTAATAGCATATAGAATTGCACATTATTTTTATAAGCATAAATTATTTTTTATTGCAAGACTAATATCTCAAATATCAAGATTCTTAACAGGTATAGAAATTCATCCAGGAGCAACCATAGGAAAGGGATTATTTATTGATCATGGAATGGGTGTAGTTATTGGAGAAACAGCTGAAATAGGAGATAATGTAACACTTTATCATGGAGTAACTTTAGGTGGAACAGGAAAAGATAAAGGTAAGAGACATCCAACTGTTGAAGATGGAGTAATAATTGGAGCAGGAGCTAAGGTTTTAGGACCTATAACTTTAGGAAAAGGTTGTAAGGTAGGAGCAAATACAGTTGTTCTTAAAGATGTACCAAAGGGTGCAACAGCTGTAGGATGTGCAGGTAAAAATCTTATTAGAAATATATGTGATATAATAGATTTAGTAGATGAAGATGGAAATAAGAAAACTATATATAACGATATGATAATATAGAGGTTAAAGATGGGAATAAAGGAAGATATAATAGCATACTGCTCCTCATTAGGTTTAGATACTATTGGCTTTATTAAGTGTAGAAGATTTGAAGAGCTAAAAAGTTTTTATGAAAATAGAAAATCTTTAGGATTACAAAATGAATTTGAAGAAGATAATATAGAAAATAGAATAAATCCAAATGTTTATATGAATGAAGGGAAAACTATAATTTCTATAGCTTTCCCTTATCTTCATAATGTAGACTATATAGATAATGGATTTTCTATGTATACTAGAGGCTTAGATTATCATAGAGTATTAAAGAGCTATTTAGAAAAAATCTGTAATTATATAAATTCATTAGGTGGAAATGCTATGGCTTTTGTTGATAGTAATACACTACCAGAAAGATATATTGCATACTTAGCTGGAGTTGGATTTATTGGTAAAAATAATATGATTATTACAAAAAAATATGGTTCATACGTATTTCTTGGAGAAATAATAACAGACCTAGAAATTAGTTGTGAGGATGTTAGAACTTTTAAAGAAATCGCTAATTTTAAAGAATGTGGTAATTGTGAACTTTGTTATAATGAATGTCCAACTAAAGCTATAAATAAATCAAGAAAAAACAGTAATATATGTGTATCATATTTAACACAAAAAAAAGATTTAGAAGATAAGTTTATAAAGCTATTAGATGGAAGAGTATTTGGATGTGATAGTTGTCAAAAGGAATGTCCCTATAATTTACATATAGAATATTCTAAAATACAAGATTTTTATCCTTTAGATTTTATGAATAAGGATAATAATGAGTTTTTAATTAACATAAACAATAAAAATTTTAAAGAAACATTCTTAACAACCTCATGTGGATGGAGAGGAAAAAATGTTTTAAAAAGAAATGCTATCATAAGAAAGAAAAATAATGGAGATAATATAGGTGACATAAAAAGTGATTCACCATATCTTAAAGATTATATAGATAGACTTTTTTAAAGGAATAAAATATAATATTACATAGACAAAATTTACAAGAAGGTGGGGGATTTACATTGTTGTCACCAACAATTGTTAAAATTATAAACATATTACCTGATGCTTTACTTATTAAAGTTATAAAAAGAACTATAAGTGGGTATCTTAAAAAACATGCAAGGTTAGACGTACAAGGAATAGAAAATATAGATAAAGCAAAAGGTGCTAAAATATTCATTTGTAATCACTTAAGTAACGCAGATGGATTAGTTTTAGATAAACTTTTAAAAGAAAAATACGATCCAACCTTTGTAGCAGGAGTAAAACTTTCAAATGATCCAGTAACAAGATTAGGAACAGAAATAATAAAACATATTAATATAAAACCAAATTCTGCAGATAAAGAAGCATTAACTAAAATGGTAGCTGTAGTTAAAGAAGGTGGAAATTTATTATTATTTCCAGAAGGAACTAGAAGTAGGAGTCAGCAAATGATAGAAGGTAAAAAAGGCGTTTTATTAATAGCTAGATTAACTAAAGCTGAAATAGTACCAATAGGTATGTGGGGAACAGAAAAATTATTACCTATAAGTGAAGAAGGAAATATGGCATCAGAAAAGTTTAACGATGCTGATGTACATGTTAGATTTGGTGAGCCAATAACTTTACCTAAAAAGTTAGAAGGCGAATCTAAACATGAATTTGAAGCAAGAAGTATGAACCATGTAATGAAATCTATTGCTAATTTGTTACCTGAAAATTATAGAGGAATATATAAATAGGTGATTATATGAAACAAAGAACTAAAACTATATTAGAAGTTTTGAAAGAAGAATATCCAGATGCACGTTGTGAATTGAATCATGAATCTCCATTTCAGTTATTAGTTGCAACTATTTTATCAGCGCAAACTACTGATAAAAAAGTAAATGAAGTAACAGAAACTTTATTTAGAGATTATAAAGATTTAGATGCTTTTTTAACTTTAACTATAGAGGAGTTAGAAGCTAGAATAAAGCAAATAGGATTATATAGAAGTAAAGCTAAGAATATTCTTATGATGTGTAATCAATTAAAACAAAACTTTAATGGAGAAGTACCTAAGACTATGGAAGAAATAACATCTTTAGCTGGTGCAGGAAGAAAAACAGCTAATGTAGTTCTTTCAAATGCTTTTGGAGTCCCTTCTATAGCTGTAGATACTCATGTTTTTAGAGTATCAAACAGATTAGGATTAGCTGATTCAGATAATGTTTTAGAAGTAGAAAAGCAACTACAAAAAGAATTGCCTAAGAGAGAATGGAGCGATACTCATCATCTTTTAATATTTCATGGAAGAAGATGTTGTATAGCTAGAAATCCTAAATGTGATATTTGTAGATTAACTAAGCAATGTAAATATTATAAAGAAAACAAAAAGATTGTTGCTAAAAAATAAGCAACAATCTTTTTTTATTTAGTATTACTATAAATTTCTTTACGTTTATTATAAAAAAACATATATATTGAAGCTCCTATTATAAATAGATAACCTATAATACTTAAATAATCAGGTATTTGATTAAATACTATAAATCCAATAATTGCAGAGAATATAATTTGTGAATAATCATAAATTGATATTTCTTTTGCAGGAGCATTTTTATAAGCTTCTGTTAATGCAAATTGAGAAGAAGATGCACAAACACCAGCAAATAAAAGATATAGTAATTGAGTTATAGTAGGTGGTTTAAAGTTTAATATTACAAGAGGTAATGTTGTTATACAAGAAAAAGCAGAAAATATAAAAACTATAGTAGCTCCCTTTTCTTTACCTCCTAAATATCTTACAAAGGTATAAGCAGCACCAGCAAATATAGCAGATGAAACACCTATTAATGCAGGAAGTATTTCAACACTAAAGGTAGGTTTTATAATAAATAAACTACCAATAAAAGCAACCATCAATGATAGGATTTGTTTATTACTAATTTTTTCTTTAAGAAAAATAAAAGAGAAAATTATAACAAAGAATGGTGATAATTTATTTAGCATATTAGCATCAGCTAAAATTAAATGATCAATGGCATAAAAGTTAGCAATTATTCCTAAAGTACCAAAAAGAGATCTAAGAATTAGAGCTTTTCTATTTTCAGCTTTACCTACAAAAGAAGCTTTACTTTTAAAGATTATATAAGTAGCAACTATAAGACTTATAAAATTTCTAAAAAAGCTTTTTTCTATAGAGGGTAAATCCCCTGCAAGTTTTACAAAAGAACTCATAAGTGCGAAACCAAGTGCGGATATGAGCATTAATATAATGGCTTTATTTTTATTTTTCATTTTTCCTCCTTATGTTAATAAAAAATTTAGATTATTATTTATAATATCATATTTATATATGTAAAATAACAATTTCATGTGAATAAAATAGCATTAATAAAATTATAGAAAAAATATGCTGTTTGTTACGGATACTAACTTTTACTATATAATATATAGTGATATAATTATAAAGACTTGTATAAGCAAGGCTTTATTTTAAGAATAAGTTTCATAAGATGGAGGAATTTAACATGAAAATCGGAGTAATAATGGGAGGAATATCTTCAGAAAGAGAAGTATCCTTAAATAGTGGAAACTCAATTGTTGAAAATATAGATAAAAATAAATATGAAGTACTTCCAATAATAATTGATAAAAAAGAAGATATTATAGAGAAGGTTAAAGGAATAGATTTTGCTTTATTAGCTCTACATGGAAAATTTGGAGAAGATGGAACAGTTCAATCAGTTCTTCAAACTCTAGGTATTCCATATTCAGGATGTGGACCATTAAGTAGTGCTTTATGTATGGATAAGGATCTTACAAAGAGAATTTTACAAGCTAATAATATAAGAACTGCAAGATGGTTAAATGTATCAAATGTAGATGAAATAGATTATGATAAAATAGAAGAAATGAAGTATCCTGTTTTTATAAAACCAACAAACGGTGGTTCAAGTGTTGCAACCTTTAAAATTACTAAAAAAGAAGATGTAGAAGAGGCTGTAAGAGAAGGCTTAAAATGGGATAATGAAGTTATGATAGAAGAATTCATTAAGGGGGAAGAAATTACTTGTCCTGTATTTAAAAATGAAATGTTCCCAATTATAGCAATAAGACCTAAAACAGACTTTTTTGATTATACTCAAAAGTATTCTGGAGATGGAGCAGATGAAATAATAATAGAACTAGAAGAAAAGCTTCATAATGAAGTAGAACAAATGGCTTTAGACACATATAAAGCATTAAAATGCTCAGTTTATTCAAGAATTGATATGATAATAACAGAAGAAGGTGTTCCTTATATTTTAGAAGTAAACACACTTCCAGGAATGACAAAAACAAGTTTATTCCCTAAAAGTGCAGCAGCAAAAGGATTTAACTTCACTCAATTTATAGATATGATAATTGAAAATTCAATTAAAGAAAATAGATAATTTATATTAAATGAAAGTAGGATGAATAATTAAAATTTATCCTACTTTTTTTGTTAAGGTTTTTTTAAGAATTAGATACAGATTTAATTAAGAATTAGTAAGTACAATAAAATTAAATAATTAATAGTATATATGTTAAAATTAATCTATATAGAATTGGAGGTTAGATTAATGAGCAGAGAAAGAATTTTAATAGTTGATGATGAAAAAGAGATAAGAGATTTAGTAGAGATATATTTAAAAGGCGAAGGGTATGATACTGTAAAAGCTGAAAATGGAGAAGAAGCTTTAGAAATGCTTAAGTTTAATAATATAGATTTAATAATTTTAGATATAATGATGCCAAAATTAAATGGAATAGAAGCTTGTTTAAAGATAAGAGAAGAAAGAGAAATGCCAATAATAATGTTATCTGCAAAATCAGAAGACTTGGATAAAATACTAGGTCTAAATACAGGAGCAGATGATTATCTAACAAAGCCTTTTAATCCTTTAGAATTAGTAGCGAGAGTTAAGTCACAACTTAGAAGATATAAAAGATTTAATAAAGTAACGGTAGTAGAAGAAAATATAATAGAGCAACAATCAAATATTTTAGAAATAGATGAAATAAGTATAAATTTAGATACCCATGAAGTTTTTAGAGATGGAGTTGAAATAAAACTTACTCCAACTGAATTTGATATTTTAGTTTTACTTGGAACTAATAGAGGAAAAGTCTTTAGTATTGAAAATATATATAATAGCGTTTGGAAACAAGAATTTATGAAATCAGATAATACAGTAATGGTTCATATAAGAAAGGTAAGAGAAAAAATAGAGGAGGATCCAAGAAAGCCTAGATATATAAAAACTGTATGGGGGGTAGGTTATAAAATTGATAGGTAAAAAAAACAAAGAAAAATTAGGATTCTTTAAAAGAATTGAAAATTTAATAATAAGACTATTTTATAAGATACATGATTCAAAATTAGGACGGTTACTTAGAAAATACTTAGATTGGATATTAAAGAAAGTTGAAAAAAGTATAAGATTTGAATTAGTTGTTGTATTCGGTATATGTTTCTTATCAGCCTTTATGTTTTATGGATTTGCTAATAACTTATTAGCAAGAGAACATACTAATACAAGGTTAGAATATGATTATGGATCAATACAATCTAATGCAAATAATATTATAAATATATTAAGCAATCAGGAAACCTATCCGATAAAAGGTTTAAGTGATAACAAGCTAATAGAAGAAATACTAAATCATTACAAGGATACTAAGGCAAAAATCTACTTAACTGATTTAGATGGTAAAGTTATTTATAAAATAAATGGTGAAACTCAAGATAAATTAGATATATATTCTATTATGGATAAAAGTAATAACAACTTAGAAAATGGAGAAGAGAAAACTTTAATATATCCAGTTAAGATAGGAGAAGATAGAGCATATCTTATATACTCTAAAGTACCAAAACCATATATTACTTATGATAATTATATAGTTGAAAATTCATTTTTAGCACTTGTTTTATCTGTATTAGTATTTATATCTATTTTTATAATAGTTACTAATAGAAAGATGAAATATATAGATGAAATAGCTAAAGGTGTTAAAATAATTTCATTAGGAGATCTTTCTTATAGAATTGAAGAGAGAGGGAAGGATGAAATAAAGAATTTAGCTACAGATATAAATATTATGGCTAATGAAATTGAAACAAGAATAGAAAATGAAAGAAAATCAGAAAAGACAAAATCTGAACTTATAACAAACGTATCACATGACTTAAGAACACCATTAACTTCAGTAATGGGGTATATTGGGTTAGTTAAGGATGGAAAATACGAGAGTGAAGAAGTTATGAGAGAATACTTAGATATTGCTTTTAACAAATCAACACAACTAAAAGATCTTATAGAAGATTTATTTGAGTATACAAAGCTTAATAATAGTGGTATACAACTTAATAAAAGCAAAGTAAATATAATAGAATTCTTATCACAACTTATAGAAGAATATATTCCTGTCTTTGAAGAGAGCAATTTAGAAGTGAAAAAGAGATTTGTGGATGATAATAGTATAGTAGAAATTGATGCAAGTAAGATGGTAAGAGTATTTGAAAATCTATTTTCTAATGCTATTAAATATTCTTTTAAACCAGGAGAAGTTATAGTATCTGTATATGAAAATAATGATTATGTAAATATTGTAATTAAAAATAAAGGGGAAAATATTCCTAAAGAAAAGGTAGAAAGATTATTTGATAGATTTTACAGAGTAGATGAATCTAGAAATTCTAATAATAAAGGAACTGGCTTAGGATTAGCAATATCTAAAAATATAGTAGAACTACATGATGGTTTAATTTGGGCAGAATGTGTGGGAAATGATGTTAGTTTCTTTGTTAAGCTTAAATGTATTAAATAAATATTTTAATAAATGTAACTTTTAATATAGAAAAATAATACTCTAATAAAGAGTATTATTTTTTTATTTGGAGGAAAAATGCAAAATAAAAATCCTAATAGCCTTTTTGGCATAGACATAAATGAGTACACTCAAGGAGCAGACTTTGCTACTTTGGCTAGAACAATAGATTTTTTATATTTAAGATCATCAGGTTCAGGCTCAGGGAGATTTAGAGTAGATAAAAAATTCTTGGAGTTTGCAAAATCTTCAAGAGAATATGGAATCCCAGTTGGAGCATATCATTTTGGAGTACCATCTTATGATTTAGTAACTGCAGACTCACAATGTGATGACTTTATAGGAATATTACAAGAGGGATTTGGAAAGAAAAACTATGGAGATTTATTTCCAGTATTAGATGTAGAAGTGCCTATAGATAAAACTATCAGTACAAAAGCTTTGGTAGATTGGATTGATAGATTTAGAAAAAGATTTGAAAGAAAGACTAGAAGAAGATTAATGCTATATACAGGTTTATTTTTTATAGACTTATATAATAACTTTACTGTTCCGGGTGGAGCACAACCTTTAAAAAATATGCCATTATGGATTGCTATGTATACTAAAGTTCCTAGTAATCCAGTTTATCCACCAGATGTTGGAGGATGGACTAAGTGGAGAATATGGCAATATAGTGAAGATCAAAAAGTAAATGGAGTAAAAAATCCTGTAGATGCAAATTGGGGTCCTGATAATATAGATCTTTTAACTCAACCTAAAAATGTAAGAAATTTAAGAGTAGAAAAGATTGGAGATAATATAAAGATATATTGGAAAAAGAATACTGATGTAGACTTATTAGGATATAATTTATTTGCTAATGGGTATTGGATAGGAACAGTAGATAAAACCGATACTAACTTTGAAGTAAGTACAAGAAACTTACCATTTATACCAAAAGGACCAATAACTATTAGCATAGAAGCTTTTGATTTTGATGGAGATACATCCCAAGATAGAACAAAAGTAACAGTTTAAAATCCAATAATAAAAACCCAGATTATTCTGGGTTTTTTATTATTAATAAATAGCAACAAAAAGTTAATATTTATTAATTAAAATTTTCGAGAAAACGTATTAAAATAAGAGTGGAAATATTATATAATAATAAATACATATTATTAATAAAAAGGTATAAACTATTAATTAGTATTAAATTTATATTGTTTATATATTAATATTTGTAATAATTAAATTAAGGATGCGAGGGTTTAAGGGAGTGGAAAATAACACTGAAAATGCTAAAGGCAAGGAATGGATAGTAAAAAATAAAAAAAATATTTATATTTCATTAGCAATAATATCTACTATTATAACAATAAGTTTCATTTACATATTTTCTGTCAATAGCAATGTAAAACAATGGCAAAGTAAAATATACCCTAATATTGTTGTTAATGGGGTGGATATTGGTGGTTTAACTAAAGAAGAAGCAAGCTTAAAATTAAAACAAGAATTATCGGCTCCAATTATGGATAAAATATTAAAAATAAGAGTTGGGGATAAAGAAGTAGATTTAAAGTATTCCGAAATAGAACCAGTATATGATATTGATTCTATAATTAACGAAGCTATTAATTTTGGGAAAATGGGTAGTATCTTTGAACAAGATAATTTAATAGAAGATGGTGCAGGACATAAAATAGATGCACAAATAGCTTATAATGAAGACAAGTTAAAAGAATTCGAAGAAAAAGTAAAAACCGAAGTTAATGTTATACCAGTAGATGCAACTATTTCAATAAATAATGGGAATATAGCAATAACTAAAGAGGTTGTTGGTAAAAAAATAAATGAAGAAAATCTTCATAATAAGCTTGTAGAAAATATAAATGGTAATCCGAAGGATTTAGTAGAATTAAACTTTGAATTAGAAGATTCATTAGCAAAAGTCAAAGCATCAGATTTAGAAAAAATAACAGGAAAGATAAGTGGATTTACAACTGGATATACTAGTACTGGCGATGGAAGAGTCACTAATATGAGTATTGCGTTGAAAGCTGTTAATGGAACAGTTTTAATGCCAGGTGAAGAATTTAGCTATAATAATATAGTTGGAGATACAACACCAGAGAAAGGATATGAAAAGGCGAATACTTATGTCGGTAATGAGATAGTTCCTGATTATGGTGGAGGGATATGCCAAGTTTCAACAACTTTATATAGAGCAGCGATGAATGCTAATTTAAAATCAACAGAAAGAGCTAACCACACATTAACAGTTTCATATTCAGATCCAGGTTTAGATGCTACAGTAGCTTATGGAGTAGTAGATTATAAATTTGTTAATTCATATGATTTTCCAGTATATATAGAAGGATATATTGGTGGAGGAACTGTAGGATTTAATATTTACGGAAATAAAGAGGCTTTAAGTGGAAAGACATATCAACTAGTAAATGAAGTACACGAAAAATATAATCCAGAAGTTGAATATATTGATAATCCAGCTTTAAAAGAAGGAGAGCAAAAAGTAAAAATTAATGGTATGCCAGGCTATAAGGCAAGTTCTTACCAAATAACATATGAAAATGGAGTAGAAGTTTCTAGAGAATGGATATCTACAGATGTATATAGAACAACTAACACTGTAATTGAAAGAGGAACTAAAAAACAGTAATAGTAAATAAAATTATGTAACATAATAAATATTAAAGTAGAGGAGTTAGTTTGTACTAATCCTCTATTTTAATATTAGATAAAATATACAAATTTATCCTGTAAACATACTCTTTCTTCAACATTAGGGTAAGTAAAATCATATAATAAAATATTACTTAAGGTTACAAAGGAGAGTTTTATGAGATATAAAATGATTTGTATAGATATGGATGGAACTTTATTAGGTAAAGGAAGAGAAATATCTGAGGAAAACAAGAGAATTATAAAAGAAGCTTATGATGAAGGGGCTAAAATTGTTGTAACCACAGGGAGAATATATAATAATGCAGCATATTTTTCAAATATTCTAGGTGTGGAATCTCCAGTAATAGCAGCTAATGGAGCAATTATAAGAGAAAAGCATGATGATCATATAATATATCAAAATACAATCCCAAAAGAAGAATGTAAAGAACTTGCAAAATTACTATATAAAAACAAAATGCACTTTCATTTTTATACTATAGACAGTATTTACTGTAGTAGTAATTTTGTTGAATTTGGGACTAAATTATTTATGACTAAACAAATAGGTTATGAAAGTTTAAAAATTAATTATTATATTGCTAAAAATATAGATGAATGGGAGGAAATATTTAATAATAATAGTGATAAGATAACAAAATGTATTGCCTTTTCTTTAAATAAAGATAAGATAAAAAACTTTAAAAAAGAATTAGATAGTATAGATGAAGTAGTTTATTTTGGAGCAGGAGCACACAGTATAGAAATCAATCATAGAGGTGTATCTAAAGGAAATGCAGTAAAAGAATTGGCTAAGTATTATGGATTTAATAAAGATGAAATAATGTGTATTGGAGATAATGAAAATGATTTGTCTATGATACAGTATGCAGGATTAGGAATAGCAATGGGAAATGCAATAGAAGCAGTTAAAAAGGCAGCAGATTATATAACAGATACAAATAAAAGACACGGTGTAGCTAAAGCTATAAAAAAATTTGTTTTAAAAAAATAAATTATAGTATTCAAAGTTTAAGCTATAAGCATAATAACATTGAGGTGATTTTATGTTTATACCAGAAAAAGTAGTTTTTGATGAGAAAGCTTTAAATTACACATTAGGAATTGAACTATTAAATAGATTCAAAAAAGAAAAGATTGAGATACAAATAAATAAAACAGGAAGAGTTACAGGAGATACTAAAGAAAGTGATACAGAAAAATTTTTTAGTGGTAAAAGAACATTAGTTGTTGGAGTAAGAGGAGATAGTAAATTTCAAACTTGTAAACCATCCGCACATTATCAGTTACCTTTAGTTAGTGGGTGCATGGGGATGTGTGAATATTGTTATTTAAATACTCAATTAGGTAAGAGACCGTATACAAAAATATATGTAGACATAGATGAAATTTTAAATAAAGCTTTTAACTATGCAGAGGAAAGATTGCCAGAAATAACTATATTTGAAGGTTCAGCAACATCAGATCCTATCCCAGTAGAAAATTATACACATGCACTTAAAAAAGCTATAGAAGCTTTTGGAAGTAACGATAACACCAGATTTAGATTTGTAAGTAAATTTAATGAAGTACATGAACTTTTAGGGATTAAACATAATGGACATACAACAATAAGGTTTAGTATTAATACAAATGAAATTATAAAGAAATATGAACATGGAACTAATTTAATTGATGAAAGGCTAGAGGCGGCTAAGAAAATAAAGGAAGCAGGATATAAGCTAGGTTTTATAATAGCTCCAGTTTTTATATACAAAGGATGGAAAGAGGAGTACTTAGAACTTATAAATAAAGTTAAAAATATGTTTGATAAAGAATATATAGAATTTGAGGTAATATCCCATAGATTTACTGAAAGAGCTAAGAAAAATATATTGTCAATATATCCAAGTAGCACATTACCTATGAGTGAAGAAGAAAGAAAATTTAAATTTGGTCAATTTGGATATGGTAAATACATATATAAAGATGAAGAACTTAAGGAAATAAAAGGATTTTTCAAAGAAACTCTTAGCAGTAACTTTGGAGAAAAAAGTATAAAATATATAATATAAAAATTAAAAATAATTAGTAAATTATTTGTATTTTCTTTGACTAATATATTAGTATATAGTATCATTTTCAGTAGACAAAATTTTAATAAGTAAGGTGAGGCCATCTTGCTTTTTTAGTTGGAGGGTGAAAAACTTGAATTTAAACATAGTATTATATCAACCTGAAATTCCTCAAAATACAGGTAATATTGCAAGGACATGTGTTTTAACAAACTCAAGACTACATTTAATAAAGCCAATGAGTTTCACTATAGATGATAAACAGGTCAAAAGAGCAGGTCTTGATTATTGGAAAGATTTGGACTTAGAGATACACGAGAGTTACGAAGATTTCATTAAGAAGTATGGAAACGAAAGAATATTTTTAGCTACAACACATGGTGGTGTACATTATGATGAAGCATCATTCAAAGAAGGAGACTTTATAATGTTTGGTAGAGAATCATCAGGTGTTCCAGAGGATGTACATAATGTACATAATGGAATAAGAGTACCTATGATTAAAAGTAGTACTAGAAGTTTAAATATATCTAATACAGCTGCAATTATAGCTTATGAGGCATTAAGACAAATTGGTTTTCCAGGAATGAAATAGATATTAGGGGGAGAGCTATATGCAAAAAATAAAAATTGTTACAGATAGTTGTCTAGATATTCCACAAGAAATAATAATGGAAAATAATATAGAAGTTTTACCAGTATTAATTAATTTTGGTGAAGAAAGTTATATAGATATAGAAGAAATAAATTTAAAAGATATGCAAGAAAGAATAGAAAGAGAAAATATTCTTCCTACAACAGCACAAATAATTCCAAGTAGATTTGAAGAATGCTTCAGTAGAAATCTTGAAGAAGGATATAAAGTTATTGCTATTATAATGTCTTCAAATATGAGTGGAACTTATCAATCAGCATGTTTAGCTAAAAATATGATAGAATCAGATGACATAGTTGTTATTGATACTCAAACAATAACTTCTGGCGAAGGATTACTAGTATTGAAAGCATGTAGATTAAGAGATCAGGGGCTATCAATTGAAGAAATAGAAAAAGAAATTTTAGATACTGTACCTAAAGTTAAAAGTTCTCTTGCTTTTGAATCTTTAGAGAACCTTGTTAAAGGTGGAAGAATTTCAAAAACAGCAGCAGCTATAGGAACTGCTCTAGGTTTAAGAATTATTTTAGAAGTTAAAGATGGTATAATGTCTGTAAAAGATAAAGTTAGAGGTGGAAAGAAAGCTTTAAAGAAAATAATCTCAGATTATGAAGCAGGAAATCCAGATCCAAATGAACCAGTAATATTACTTCAAAATGCAAATCCAGAGCTTTCAAAGGCACTAAAGGAGTATTTAACTGATAATAATATTAAACATATTGATGCAACAGTAGGTTGTGCAGTTGGAATACATTCAGGTCCTAAAGCAGGGGGATTATTCTTTATAAGTAAATAAAAATTAGTATTATATAAAAAACGCTAAGTAGTATATATTATATACAAATTAGCGTTTTTTTGAATTTGTAAATAATTAGAATAAATGTAAAGATATATTTAATAAATAGGAGGGTTTTTAGTATTTTATGTTGAATATAACAATAGTAAACTTAAGACGGAATATAAATTGCCATGGAATTTTGGCGGAAGGAGTGTTAATTAATAAAGCATTATAACAATTATTAAATATATAAGTAAAAAGAAATAGGTGGAGGGGAAAATGAGAAAAGGAAGTAAGAGGAAAATTTCGCTAGCTATGGCCACGACACTTTTTATTTTAGCATCAGAAGGGGCTTTATGGGGAGGAGAAATAAATGTAGGCGCATTTATAAGGGGAAACTCTGAATGGAATAATAACCCACAAGTCTTTCAGGTAAATAGAGAAGAAGCACATTCAACTTTTGTTTCATATAAGAATGCAAATATAGCATTGGAGTATGAACAAAAGCCAGTAGGAGAAAGAGGTATAAGAGTAAATTCAGATTATCATATGTTATTAAATGGACAATGGGATTTTAATATGGTTGATAAACCTGACTTAAGACCTATTGACATCGAAGAAAACGGTTTCGATACAATGGGATGGGATACTATAAAAGTTCCGAGCAATTGGCAAACACAAGGATTTGATTATCCAATATATACAAATGTAACCATGCCATGGACTGGAAGAGAGAATCCACCACAAGGAGGAGCACCAGTTAAATATAATCCTGTAGGAACATATCAAAGAAAATTTGAAGTACCAGAAGGGTGGAAAACAGATAGAAGAGTATATGTATCTTTCCAAGGAGTAGAGTCTGCTTTTTATCTTTGGATAAATGGAGAAAAAGTAGGGTATTCAGAAGATAGTTATACAGCTAAAGATTTTGATATAACTGATTACTTAAAAGATGGAGAAAATACTATTTCAGTACAAGTATTTAGATGGTCAGATGCAAGTTGGGTAGAGGATCAAGACTTTATAAGATTAAGTGGTATTTTTAGAGATGTTGCAATTTACTCTACACCAGAAGTACGTATAAGAGATTTTGGTGTAGTTACAGAGTTAGATGAAAATTATAATAATGCAAGTTTGGATATAGAATTAGATTTATCAAATTATTTGAAAACTAATGATAATTATACTGTAGAAGCTATGCTTTATGATGGTGATTATAATAAAGTATTTAATGAACCATTGCAAGCAAATACAGATTTTTCAGATTCAACTAAATTAAATAAAAATGCTAAAAGAACTATTTTAAATATGAGTAAAGAAATAGAGAATCCAAGGAAATGGTCAGCAGAAGATCCATATTTATATACATTAATTTTAAGTTTGAAAAATGGAAATGGTGAAGAGTTAGAAGCTGTTAGTACAAAGCTTGGATTTAAAAAGATGGAATTAAAGGATAGACAAATCCTTATAAATGGAAAACCTATATATTTTAAAGGTGCAAATCGTCACGAAACAGATCCAACAGATGGTAGAGCTGTATCTATGGAAAGTATGATAGAAGATATAAAAATAATGAAATCATACAATATAAATTCAGTTAGAACATCACATTATCCAAATAATCCTGCATGGCTTGAATTATGTGATGAATATGGATTGTATGTTGTAGATGAAGCTAACATTGAATCACATGCAGCTAGACTTTCAGGAGATCATATACCAGGTAATAAAAAACAATGGTATGAAATGTGTTTAGATAGAATAAAGAGTATGGTAGAAAGAGATAAAAATCATGCATCAGTAGTTATGTGGTCACTAGGAAATGAGGCAGGAGAAGGATCTGGCTTTGTAAAATTAGCAGATTGGATTAGAGAAAATGAACCAACACGACCAATTCACTATGAAGGAGATTATAATCCGGAGACTAGAGCCTCAGATGTATATAGTATGATGTATTCTAGTCCAGGAGCGTTGGAATCCTATAATGGTAGGAGCAAACCAGTTATATTATGTGAGTATGCACATGCTATGGGAAATAGCATAGGAGATTTAAATAGTTATATGCAAGTTTTTGAGAAATACGATAATCTTCAAGGTGGATTTATATGGGATTTTGTAGATCAAGGATTATATAAAAATATAGAAGAAAAATTTAGTGTTCTTGATTCAAGCAAAAATAATCTCAATGCAGAAGTTAAAGAAGGTGGAAAAACTGAGGGGAAATTAGGGAATGCATTGAAAGGATATGCGGTACTCCCTAAAGATGAAAAATTAAATATAACTGGCAAAGGAATAACTGTTGAAGCAACAGTTAAGCCAGAAGAATTGACAAGTGGACATAATATTTTTGTGTCAAAAGGGGATCATCAATTTGCATTAAAAGAAAGTGCTAATTATGAGAATTCAGGAAAAAGAGGTTTAGAATTCTTTATATATGATGCTAGTATTCCAGGTAGCTATACTCAATGGGTAGCTGCAAGTACAACTAACTTACCAAGTGATTGGCAAGGAAATTGGCATGATATAGCAGGAACTTTTGATGGTGAAAATGTAAGATTATATATAGATGGAAAAGAAGTTGCTGTTAAGACTAAAGCAGCTAATATAAGTTCATCAGATTATGCAGTAGCAATAGGAGGAGATACTCAGTTAAATAGAAGAAGCAATTCTGCTATAGATAATGTAAAAATCTATAATAGAGCATTATCAAAAGATGAGCTAAATAATACAGAAAGACAACCAGATGATAGTACAGTACTTTGGATTGATTTTGAAAATTGGAGATCAAGTAAACCAGAAGGAGTAGAGCAATTTATTGCATATGGTGGTGATTGGGGAGATAACCCTAATGATGGTAACTTCTGTGCAAATGGATTACTTAATGCAGATAGAACAATAAAACCACAACTTATAGATGTAAAATATCATTATCAAGATATTGAAATAAAAAATATAGATATTGAGAATAAAAAAATATCCATTGAGAATGAAAGCTTATTTACTAATTTAAACAAGTATAATGGAGTTTGGGAGTTAATTAAGGATGGAGAAATTATTGAAACTGGAGAATTAAATGTTGATATAGAACCTTTAACTACAAAAGAGGTTGTTGTACCATTTACAGTTCCAGAGGTTGTTGATAAAGGATCCGAATATTTTGTTAACATAAGATTTGCAGAAAAGGAAGCTACAAAGTGGGCAGAACCAGGGCATGAAGTAGCGAAACAACAATTTAAAGTTAATTTAACTGATGAAGTTAAAGATGTACTAGATATATCAAGTATGGAAAATTTATCAGTAGAAGAAACAGATTCAAATATAAATATTAATGGAACAAACTTTGAATTTAATTTTAATAAATCAACAGGAAATATAGACTCATTTAAAAATAATGGAAAAGAACTTTTAAGTAGCCCTATAGAACCAGATTTCTGGAGAGCACCTAATGATAATGATAGAGAAAATGGAATGAAAAATAGAACAGGTACTTGGAGAGATGCAGGTGCAAATAGAATAATAGAAAATATAACTGTAGAAAAAGGTGAAAAGCTTGTTACTATAGAGGTGGAATCATCTCTTCCTACTACAATAGAATCACAATATAAAAATACAATTAAGATTTATGGAAGTGGAGATGTTGTTATAACATCAGATTTAAAACCAGGCTCTGAATCATTACCAGAAATACCAGCAATAGGCATGGAATTTAACATGCCATCAGAATTTGAAAACTTAAAATGGTTTGGTAGAGGACCATATGAAAATTATTGGGATAGAAATATGAGCACTGATGTTGGTGTATATGAAAGTACAGTAGAGGAACAATATTTTGAATATATTGAACCACAACAAATGGGGAATAAAACAGATGTAAGATGGTTAACTTTAACTAATAATGATGGTGTTGGCTTAATGGTATCAGGTGATGATTTAGTTGAAACTTCAGCACTTCATTATACAGAACAAGAGTTAGAAACTAAAGCACATCCATATGAACTTATTAGACAAGATGAAGTTAATGTTAATATTAACTATAAACAAATGGGACTTGGTGGAGATGATAGTTGGGGAGCAAGACCTCACAATGAATTCCAATTAAAAGCTAATAGAGATTACACTTATAGAATGAGAATTAGACCTATAGATACAAAGGTTCAAAATCCAATGGAAATAAATAAATTTGCATTACCATTTGAATTAAAAGAAAATCAAGAGATTTCAGTAGATGGAATTAAAGGTCATAAGCCTACGTTACCTAACAATATAGAAGTAGAAACTACAGATGGAATAATAAAAGAAGTTTCAGTTAATTGGAATGAAATAACTGAAGCTGATTATAATTCAGTTGGAAAGTTTAATGTAGAAGGAAAAATTAATGGAACTTCAAATAAGGTAATAGCTATAGTAACAATTAAAGAATTAGAAGAACCTACTACTAATATAAGTTCAAAAATAGGTGAAAAAGTATTTTTACCAAAGGAAATAGAAGTAAAATATACAGATGGAACTAAGGTTTTGGTTCCAGTAAATTGGGCTGAAATTAGTGATGATATATTTAACACAGAAGGAATTCATAATATAAAAGGCAAATTTACTTTATTAGGAATTGAATTTGATATAACTGCTAAGTTAAATATAGCAGAAGGAGATTATGCTAGTGATTTAGAATGGGAGAGTGCAACTGTTGGTTGGTCAACCATAAAAAAAGACAAATCAATAGATGGAAATCCATTGAGATTATTACTTGGAGATAATGTAGAGATATTTAAAAAAGGATTAGGAACTCATACGGATTCTACTATAATTTATGACGTTTCAGGAAGTGACTATAAGTATTTCCAAGCGTATATTGGAAATGACCAAGAGATGGCAGGATCTAATAGTGATGGTATTAACTTCTTAGTTTATACAGATGGAGAACTTGTTTATGAAAGTGGTAAAATGATGTCTAATACCCCAGCTAAGTTTATAAATATTGATATTGAAGGAAAAAATAAAATTAAATTAGTTGCAGATAAGATAGGCAATAATGGAAGTGATCATTCAGATTGGGCTGATGCTTTATTTGTAAAAAAATCTAGTAATATAGTAGATGGAAAAGTTGGGGATTTTAACAAAAATGGAATTTTTGATATAGGAGATGTATCTTTAGTATCTAAAAATTATGGTAAAAAATCAGATGATAGAGACTGGAAAGATGTAAGTAAATTTGATGTAAATAAAGATGGAGTTATAGATGACGCAGATGTTGATTTTGTAGCAAATAAGATATTAAATAATTAATAAAAAGGGGCTGTCGCATAGCGGGTAAAAAAATCCGCTAGCGATAGCTCCTTTTCTATATTTTTATAAAATTTATTACACATTTTATAATATAAATAAACTCTATTTAAAAATAGACGCACTTTAATAAAGCTAATAAAAAAGACTTAAAAAATTTAACTATAAAGCTTCTTTTAGCTCAAATAAATGCTTACCAGTTCGGTTAGATTGTATTTTGTTATGTAATTTATTAACATTATGAGCCATAGCAATTAGGATGCTTTCTGCTAAAACATTCTTTTGACCACGACACATAAATCTTCTGAAATTCATATCATGTTTTACTTGTGCAAAAGAGCCTTCTGCTTGAATACTTCTATTTATTCTAAGTAAGATGCCTTCATCAGTAATAATTCTTTCTAAATCTTCTTTTCTTTGACGATTAAACTTTTTTGAAGTTTCAAATTTCTTAGTTCTTTCCCCAAATGGAATTTTAGAATTATTTCCTTTAATACATTTACTCTTAAAGCTACAATTACTACAGTCCTCACATGAATAAATTGTTTTTTCACTTTCATATCCTGTTTTAGATTTCTTGAACTTTATACCATTGACTTTTAGAGTCTTACCATTCTGGCAAATAAATAAATCATTCTCAGCGTCATAATCCATATTTTCTATTCTGCCAATATCATTCTTATACTTTCTTGTCTTTGATATTTCATAATTAGAAGGTTTAATAAATGCTATTTGATTATTATCCTCAATAAATGAGTAATTCTCTTCACTTTCATAGCCAGCATCAGCAACTATTTTTGAATATTTAAAATTTAGATGCCATTCCATACTTTTTAAAAAGGGTATTAATGTAGTAGTATCTGTTGGCTGTGGTCCCACAGTAAGCCACGAAATATATTCTGCATCAACACCGTGTTGTACATTATAAGCAGGTTTAAGTTGACCATTTTTCATAGCATCTTCTTTCATTCTCATAAAAGTAGCGTCATTATCTGTTTTTGAATAACTATTTCTTTCTCCGCAGGTGTATACTTTTTGGTTATATTCTTTGAATTTTGAAAGATACTCTTCAAGCTTCTCTATAGATTTTTGAAGTGGTGATTTTCTTTTACCACATCCGTGGACGAATTCAATAGTTTCAATTTTCTTTAATTCATAAAGCCTTTTCTTTAGCTTTTTTACGTGCCTCATTTGAACTTTATTTTTATAAATCAATTTAATACCATAAAGTTCTTCGCATTCTTTTACAAGGTCGGCTATTTTTGTTAATAATTTAGCCATGTTTTTTGTCACAGCTTTTTTCCAAACGAATGTATATTTATTTGCATAAGCTTCTATTTTAGTACCATCAATAAATATTGATCTGCCTGATATTTCTCCAATCTCATAAAGAAAATTAGACATTTCAGCCAATATCTTTTCAGCACATGGAGCAAAATGTAAACTTCTAAATCTTGCAAATGTTGAGTGATCCGGAGCAGATGCCCCTTCGAGTAAAAACATAAAATTTATATCTCTAAGACATGCTGTTTCTATATCTCGTGAAGAATAGAAACCATTCATATATCCATAAAGCACAATCTTTAACATGTTCGTTGGCGATACTTGATTTTCTCTTATTTTAGAATAAGTAGAATATAGGTCAGTTAAATCCATCTCCTCTACAAACTGACTTAGTAATCTCACCGAATCATTTTCTGAAATTATGCAATCTATATCAAAAGGAAGTTTTAATTGATAAAACTTTCGATTTACAGTATAATTTTGTTGTAAAATATTTTTTAGTTGCATAAAAAACATTTTACCATAAATCCTAAACTATTGAGTTTGGGATTTATTTTTTTTTGCATCAAAAAGGAGCTGTGCACTATTATTTAGTGCGACAGCCCCTTTTTGCAAAAAATTAAAAAATATTAAATTATATATTGATAAAAGTTAAAAAATAATAACTTGATATAATAATTAATTACAGTTTATACTAGTAGTAAGAATTCCTAATATATACTTATGCAAATATATTAGGTTATTTTTTTGGAATGAGGGTGTTTTAATGAAGCTAGATTTTAAATTAAATCTCTCCCAAGAGCAAAAACTTATAATGACTCAACAAATGCAACTATCTATTAAGTTGCTTCAAATGCCTGCATATGAGTTAAGAGAGTACATAGATAAAGAATTTGCTGAAAATCCTATGTTAGAAGGAAATTTTGATATGGTTCAAGAAGAAAGTGCATATCAAGATAAAATTGATTATAAAGAACTAATTAAGTATTTAGAATTTGATAATTATGGATGTAAAAATTATATTGATTATGATAATGATCAAATATCTCCATTTAATTTTATTGCAGAAAAACATACATTAAAAGAATATTTATATGATCAAATTAATGAAAGCAATGAAAATGATTTAATAAAAAATATAGTTAAATATATGATTGAAACATTAGATAGTAAAGGATATTTAACTATGTCATTATCTGAAATGGAAAATGATTTAAATATTAAAGAAGAAATACTTAAAGAAGCATTAGAAGTTCTTCAAGATTTTGAACCTAATGGAATAGGTGCAAGAGATTTAAAAGAATGTCTAAAAATACAACTTATGAGATTAGGAAAGTTAGATGAAGAAATAGAAATTATAATAGATGAGTATTTAGATTTAGTAGCAGATAATAAATTTGCAATAATAGCTAAAAAAATAAAAATAGCACCTAAAAGAGCTCAAGATTATGGGGATATTATAAAATCTTTAGAACCTAAACCAGCAAGAGGTTTTTATACTGGAGATGAAGTGAAATTTATAATTCCAGATGCGTCTATTAGAAAAATAGATGGAGAATACTTCGTTATTATGAATGACAATGTTATTCCGAAACTGTCTATAAGTAATGTTTATAAAAAAACATTATCAGAAAAAGGAGATAAAAAGACTGAAGACTATATAAAAGAAAAATTCAATAGTGCAATGTTTTTAATAAAAAGTATAGAACAACGGAAAACTACTTTAGTTAGAGTATTAGAATCTATAGTTAAAAAACAAAGAGAGTATTTTGATAATGGTGAAAAATATTTAAAGCCAATGACATTAAAAAATATTGCTGATGAATTAGGTATTCATGAATCCACAGTAAGTAGAGCTATAAAAGAAAAGTATGTTTTAACAAATCATGGAACAATTAAAGTGAAAGATATGTTTACAACTGCTCTTACAACAAAAGATGATAATGAGGATGCAAGTGTTATAAATATAAAAAAGGCTATAGAATCATTAATAGACAAAGAAAACAAATCAAAGCCTTTATCAGACCAAATTATTTGTGATGAATTAAATAAAAATGGGTTGAATATATCTAGAAGAACTGTGGCAAAATACAGAGAGGAATTAGGAATCAAATCATCGAGTAAAAGAAAAAGAATAGAATAAATAGTGAAAGTTAAAAGGGGAATATCTAAGCAAAAATTAACAGTTTTACAAAATTTATGTTAATATTTATGAAAGTTTTAGAAAAATTTTATAAACCCCTTTTAAAATATAAAGAAGTGTTTTATAATAAGAAATGTGGGACACATAAAAAATATGTGGGACATTTTAAGGCCAAAGGAGTGTTAGAAGTGCAGGAAATATTGTCTATGCAAAAAAAAATAGTTCCTGAACTTGTAGAAGTCCTAGAGAAAAGATACAATGTATTAAGAACTATATATTATAATCAACCAATAGGAAGAAGAGTTTTAGCTAATCAACTAGATTTAGGTGAGCGTATAGTAAGAACTGAAATAAGTTTTTTAAAAGCTCAAAACCTAATAGAAATTAATACCCCAGGTATGACTGTCACTGAAGAGGGACAAGAAGTAGTTGATAAATTAAAAGATTTTATACATGAAATAAAAGGATTGTCAGATATTGAACAAAATATAAAATCTTTCCTAGGTTTAAGAGAAGTAATAATTGTTCCAGGTGATGTAGAAACAAACCCTATGATATTTAAAGAGCTTGGTAAAGCTACTGCCAATTATTTAAAATCAATTATAAAAGATAATAATATAATTGCAATAACAGGTGGAAATACCATAAAGGAGTTTGTAGAAGCTTTTCCTAAGATAAATAATGTAAACAATACTCTTGTTGTTCCAGCTAGAGGTGGAATGGGAAGAAAGGTTGAGATACAAGCAAGTACTTTAGCAGCATCATTAGCTAAAAAGCTAAATGGAGCTTATAAATTACTTCATATTCCAGAAAATTTAAGTTTAGAACTTTTAGATACTTTACTTAAAGAAAAGGAAATAAAAGAAGTAATTGATTGTATTCATAAAGCAGATATATTGATTTATGGTATTGGTAATGCTCTGATTATGGCAGAGAAAAGAGGAGTTTCATCTAAAGAGTTTAATAATCTTAAAGAGCTTAAAGCTGTGGGAGAGGCCTTCGGATGCTATTTCAACAAAGATTGTGAAGTAGTTTCAGAAAATACCACCATTGGTATCAATATTAATGATGCGAGAAAAATTAACACGCATATTGCTGTAGCTGCCGGAGAAAATAAAGTAGAGTCGATTTTGGCTACTATGATGAATAATAGTAATGCTGTATTAGTAACAGATGAAGCGGCAGGAAGAAAGATACTTGATTTTATTAAGGAAAAACACAATAAATAAGTTTAAAATTTTAAATTTTAATATATAACTATTTTTAGGAGGTAATTGCAAATGGTAAATGTAGCAATTAATGGTTTTGGAAGAATAGGAAGATTAGCTTTAAGATTAATGATTGAAAACCCAGAATTCAACGTGGTAGCAATCAATGACTTAACAGATGCTAAGACTTTAGCACACTTATTCAAATATGATTCAGCTCAAGGAAGATTTAACGGAGAAATCGAAGTTAAAGAAGGAGCTTTCGTAGTTAACGGAAAAGAAATAAAAGTAACTGCTGAAAGAAATCCAGCTGACCTACCTTGGAAAGAATTAAACGTAGATGTAGTATTAGAATGTACTGGATTCTTTACATCACAAGAAAAGGCTGGCTTACACTTAGAAGCTGGTGCTAAGAAAGTTGTTATCTCAGCTCCTGCAAGCGGAGATATCAAGACTGTTGTTTTCAACGTAAACCAAGAAATTTTAGATGGATCAGAAACAGTTATTTCAGGTGCTTCATGTACTACAAACTGTTTAGCTCCAATGGCTAAAGTATTAAACGATAAGTTTGGAATTGAAAAAGGATTCATGACTACAATCCACGCTTACACTAATGACCAAAATACTTTAGATGGTCCTCACGCTAAGGGTGACTTAAGAAGAGCTAGAGCTGCTGCTGCAAGCATCGTTCCAAACTCAACTGGAGCTGCTAAAGCAATCGGATTAGTTATTCCAGAATTACAAGGAAAATTAGATGGAGGAGCTCAAAGAGTTCCAGTTATCACTGGTTCATTAACTGAATTAGTATGTAACTTAGGAAAGAAAGTTACTGCTGAAGAAATTAACGAAGCAATGAAAGCTGCTGCAAACGAATCATTTGGATATACTGAAGAACCATTAGTATCATCAGATATAATCGGAATTAGCTTCGGTTCATTATTCGATGCTACTCAAACTAAGGTTATGGAAGTTAACGGAGAACAATTAGTTAAAGTTGCTTCATGGTACGACAATGAAATGTCATACACTAACCAATTAATCAGAACTTTAAAATATTTCGTTACTAGATAATTAAATATAAAAGTTTAAGAATTTAATTTAAAAATCAAATTTTATATTTGAATTTTTAATGAGGACATAGTGATTGGTCTGGTTTTATAGTTAAAGCTATGAGGCCAGGCCAATTTTAACATAAAAACAAATTAAATAAAGTAATTTACTTGTTCTATTTATATAGAATAAGATTTCATTATATAAAAATTTATTAAGAGGTGAATAAAATGAACTTCAATAAGAAAACTATCGAAGATATCGATGTTAAAGGAAAAAGAGTATTAGTAAGATGTGACTTCAACGTACCACTAAAAGATGGCGTTATAACTGATGAAAACAGATTAAATGGTGCATTACCAACAATACAATACTTAATAAAGAATGGAGCTAGAGTTATACTTTGCTCACATTTAGGAAAAGATGCTTCAAAATCATTAGCACCAGTTGCTAAGAGATTAAGCGAAATGTTAAACCAAGAAGTAGTTTTTGCAAGAGATGAAGAAGTAGTTGGAGAAAACGCTAAGAAAGCTGTTGCTGAAATGAAAGACGGAGATGTTGTATTATTAGAAAATACAAGATGCAGAAAAGAAGAAACTAAGAATATAGATGAGTTCTCAAAAGAATTAGCTTCATTAGCAGAAATATTCGTTAACGATGCATTCGGAACAGCTCACAGAGCTCACTGCTCAACAGTTGGAGTAACTAATTACTTAGATACAGCTGTTTGTGGATACTTAATTCAAAAAGAATTAAAGTTCTTAGGAGATGCTGTAAACAATCCAGAAAGACCTTTCGTTGCTATTTTAGGTGGAGCTAAGGTTTCAGATAAAATCAATGTTATAAACAACTTATTAGAAAAAGTTGATACATTAATAATTGGTGGTGGAATGGCTTATACATTCTTAAAAGCTCAAGGATATGAAATCGGAACTTCATTAGTTGAAGCTGATAGAGTTGACTATGCTAAAGAAATGATAGAAAAAGCTGCTGCTAAGGGAGTTAAGTTCTTATTACCAGTAGATCACAGAGTTGCTGCTGAATTTAAAGATGTAGCTGCTGTAGTTACAGAAGATCAAAATATTCCAGCTGGACACATGGGATTAGATATCGGACCTAAGACAGAAACTTTATATGCTGATGCTATAAAAGATGCTAAGACAGTTATCTGGAATGGACCAATGGGAGTATTCGAATTCGAAAACTTCAACAAAGGAACAATTGCAGTTGCTAAGGCTATGGCTGATGCAGATGCTACAACAGTTATCGGTGGAGGAGACTCAGCTGCTGCTGTTAACATCTTAGGATTTGGAGATAAGATGACTCACATTTCAACAGGTGGTGGAGCATCATTAGAATTCTTAGAAGGTAAAGTATTACCAGGAATTGAAGCTTTAAATAACTAGAATTAAAAATATAAAAGTGGCGTAAGCCACTTTTATTGATAAATTTATAAATTATTAATTATGAGGTGAAGAAAATGAGAAGACCAATAATTGCAGGAAATTGGAAAATGCATTACACTCCAGAAGAAGCTGTTAAAGTAATTACAGAATTAAAACCATTAGTAAAGGATGCTAACTGTGATGTAGTTATATGTCCAACTTTTGTTTGTTTAGATGCTGCTTTAAAAGCTGCTGCAGGTTCAAACATAAAGATAGGTGCTCAAAATATGCACTTTGAAGAAAAAGGAGCATTTACAGGAGAAGTAGCTCCAGGAATGCTTCAAGCTATGGGAGTTGACTATGTAGTTTTAGGACATAGTGAAAGAAGAGAATATTTCAATGAAACAGATGAAGCTTTAAACAAAAAGGTTAAAGTTGCATTTGCTCATAATTTAACTCCAATTCTTTGTTGTGGTGAAACATTAGAACAAAGAGAAAATGGAACAACTAATGAAGTTGTTGGAGCTCAAATAAAAGCTGATTTAGAAGGATTATCAAAAGAATTAGCAGAAAAAGTTGTTGTAGCTTACGAACCAATCTGGGCAATCGGAACTGGTAAAACTGCTACTAATGAACAAGCTAATGAAACAATAGCAGCAATTAGAGGAATTCTTGCTGAAATGTTCGGAAAAGAAGTTGCTGATAAAATAAGAATCCAATACGGTGGATCAGTTAAGCCAAACACTATAAAAGATCAAATGGCTATGTCTGACATAGATGGAGCTTTAGTTGGTGGTGCTAGCTTAGTAGCTTCAGATTTCTCACAAATAGTTAATTTCTAATATTTTAGTGAGAATACTATAAAAAAGAAACTCAGTTTAGCTGAGTTTCTTTTTTATACAATTAACGACTAAATGTGAATTATTTGAAAATTGATTAAAATAATTTTTTGCAATTGTTTACGTAATTACGTATTTAGTTGTTACTAATATATAAATATAGTATAATAAAGTAGAATTTAAAGAAAGATAATATTATATATTGTCAAATATAGATTTTTTATAATTTGGAGGGACTTATGGCGAAGAAACCTGTAATGTTAATGATATTAGATGGATTTGGAATAGCTCCAAAATCAGACGGAAATGCTGTTGAAGCAGCAAAGAAACCAAATTTTAATGGATTAGTAGAAAAATATCCTCATACTGAATTACAAGCAAGTGGATTAGCTGTTGGATTACCAGAAGGTCAAATGGGTAACTCAGAAGTTGGTCACTTAAATATAGGTGCAGGAAGAGTAATATATCAAGAATTAACAAGAATCACTAAAGAAATAAATGAAGGTGGATTCTTTAAGAATGAAGCATTAAACTTAGCTATAGAAAATGCAAAGAAGAACAATTCAGCTCTTCATTTAATGGGACTTTTATCAAATGGTGGAGTTCACTCACACATAGATCATTTAAAAGGTTTATTAAAATTAGCTAAACAAGCTGAATTACAAAAGTTATATGTCCACTGCTTTATGGATGGTAGAGATGTTGCACCATCATCAGGTAAGGAATTTATAGTTGAAATCGAAAACTACATGAAAGAAATCGGAGTAGGTAAGATAGCAACAGTATCAGGAAGATACTATGCAATGGATAGAGATAATAGATGGGAAAGAGTTGAATTAGCTTATAATGCAATGGCATTAGGAAAAGGTGAAACTTCAACATCAGCAGTAGAAGCTATTGAAAGATCATACCATGATAATAAGACTGATGAATTCGTATTACCAACAGTTGTTATGGAAGATGAAAAGCCAGTAGGAACTATTAAAAACGGAGATTCAGTAATATTCTTCAACTTTAGACCAGATAGAGCTAGAGAAATAACTAGAGCTATAAACGATAAGCAATTTGATGGATTCAATAGAGAAACATTAAACTTAACTTTCGTTACTATGACACAATATGATAAAACTTTAGAAGGTGTTTCAGTAGCATACAGACCAGAAAGCTATACAAACACTTTAGGAGAATATGTAGCTAGCAAGGGATTAAATCAATTAAGAATAGCTGAAACAGAAAAATATGCACACGTTACATTCTTCTTCAATGGTGGAGTTGAAAAAGAAAATAAAGGTGAAGATAGAGCTCTTATAGCATCACCTAAAGTTGCAACTTATGATTTAAAACCAGAAATGAGTGCATATGAAGTAACTGATGAATTAATTAACAGATTAGATTCAGATAAATATGATATGATTATACTAAACTATGCAAATCCAGATATGGTTGGTCATACAGGAGTAATAGATGCTGCAATTAAAGCTGTTGAAACTGTAGACGAATGCTTAGGAAGAGTAGTAAATAAAGTTTTAGAAAAAGATGGAACAGTATTTATAACAGCTGACCACGGAAATGCTGAAACTATGATTGATTTCTCAACAGGAAATCCATTCACTGCTC
Organism: Clostridium chauvoei; assembly: GCF_002327185.1. Lineage (NCBI taxonomy): Bacteria > Bacillati > Bacillota > Clostridia > Eubacteriales > Clostridiaceae > Clostridium > Clostridium chauvoei. The sequence continues at coordinate 361,715 of NZ_CP018624.1, forward strand.
ATACAACAGATCCAGTTCCATTTGTTTGGGTAGCAAATCATACAGAAGGAAAAACTCTTAAGGCTGGAAAACTTGCAGATATAGCTCCAACAATGTTAACTGAAATGGGATTAGAAGTTCCTTCAGAAATGACTGGAGAAAATTTAATAGTAAATAAATAATATAAAGCAAAATATTTATACTATAATTAATACTAAAAACAGAGTGTCTATTAATAGATACTCTGTTTTATTTTAGATATAAAAATGAGGAAAATAAGAAGTCAAATATTTTGATAATCAAAACATTTGACTTGAGAATTAAATCTATGTATAATAAGTAAATAAATTAGATTATAACCTTTGATAATAGGAGTGAATAAAATGGGAATTAAAATTATAACAGATTCGGCATGTGATTTACCAATAGAGTACATAAGAGAAAATAATATAGATGTAGTATCATTAACAGTTAATATAAATGGAGAATTTATTCCAGATGATTTAGGACAAACTTTAAAATATGATGAATTTTATAAGATGATTAGAGAAGGGGGAATGCCTTCTACAGCTCAAGTAAATGTTGGAACTTTTGAAGAAGTTTTCAAAAAGTACATAGAAAAAGGTGATTCAATTATATACATAGGGTTATCATCATCTTTAAGTGGAACTTTTAATAGTTCAAATATTGCAATGCAAGGACTTTTAGAAGAATATCCTAATGCAGATATTTCAATAATAGATTCATTAAGCGTATCTTTAGGAGAAGGTGCTATAGTTTATTATATTTGTGAAATGATTAAAAATGGATCTACAAAAGAAGAAGTCATTAGATGGGCAGAAGAAAATAAAAGAAAAATAATACATGCTATAACAGTAGATGATTTAAATCATTTAAAAAGAGGTGGACGTATTTCAGGGGCTACAGCTGCAGTAGGTAGTTTACTTGGAATTAAACCAACATTAATTTTAGATAATGAGGGGAAGGTTGTACCGGGAGCTAAGATTAAGGGAAGAAAAAAAGCTATGAGATATTTAGTTCAAGAAATTAGAGATAAAGCTGTTAATATAGAAGAACAAGTATTATTTATTTGTCATGCAGATTGTATAAAGGATGCTGAAGAATTAAAAGAAATGGTTTTAGCAGAGTTTAAAGTTAAGGATGTAATATTAAACTCTATAGGTGCAGTAGTTGGAACTCATGGTGGGCCAGGAACATTAGCAACAATATTTATAGGAACAAGTAGATAAAACATATAAAAGGACATTTGATAAAAGAATTTATCAAATGTCTTTTTATATTTCTACGATTAATTTATAACTTATAGAAATATAATTCATTGTATTATGGTAAATGGTACTATTCAAACAATTTTCAAAAATAAAAAAAATATGCTACAAAAATGTTGACATCCTTTACATAGATATGTATAATAAAATCATAACAAAGGTAAACCAGTTTACTAAGTTTACTAAATTGATTTACTAAACAAAATAATTAAGTTAAATGTAGGAGGTAGTTATGAATAACAGATATGCGAATCATCCAGAGGATTCAAAAAAATACACTACAAGCGAGCTAAGAAAACATTATTTAGTAGAAGAAATATTTATTGATGATAAAATAGAGCTTACTTATAGCCATGTTGATAGAATAATTTTTGGTGGTATAAAACCGGTTTATAACGAATTAAAGTTAGAAGCTGGAAAAGAAATGGGAGTTGATTACTTCTTAGAAAGAAGAGAACTTGGAATAATAAATATAGGTGGACCAGCTGTAGTAACTATAGACGGACAAGCTTATGAATTAAATAGAAGAGATGGATTATATGTAGGAAAAGGAAACAAAGAAGTTAGCTTTAAATCAGTTGATGCTAATGAACCAGCTAAACTATATATAAACTCAGTTCCAGCACATAAAGAATATAAAACAGTAAAAATTGAAATAGAAAAAGCTAACCCAGTTAGATTAGGAGATAACAGCACATTAAATAAAAGAACAATATATCAATATGTTCATCCAAATGTTTGTGAAAGCTGTCAATTATTAATGGGATTAACTATGTTAGAACCAGGAAATGCATGGAATACAATGCCATGTCACACTCATGAAAGAAGAATGGAAGTTTACTTCTACTTTGATATGGCAGAAGATACAAGAGTATTCCACTTAATGGGAGAAGCAGATGAAACAAGACATTTAGTTGTGAAAAATGAACAAGCTTTAATTTCACCAAGCTGGTCAATCCACTCAGGAGTAGGTACAAGCAATTACACATTCATTTGGGGTATGTGTGGAGAAAACAAAACATTTGATGATATGGATGCTGTTTCAATGGAAACTTTAAGATAATCCAGGAGGAAGTATGATTAAGGAAATAAATGTAGAAGAAATCAAAAAAAGAGAAGAGTTTTTAAAGTCTGAACTTTTAAGTAAAGAAGAAGTAAAGACAGCAATAGAAGAAGCAATAAAACAAATAGATGCTAATATGGAATATTTCAACGATAAATTCCCATCATCAGCAACTAAGGAAAATAAGTATGGAATTATTGAAAATATAGAGTGGACAGATGGATTCTGGACAGGCCTTTTATGGTTAGCTTATGAGTACACAGGAGATGAGAAGTACAAAAATCTTGCTGATAAGAATGTAGCATCATTCAAAAATAGAGTTGATAAAGATATCGAAATTGATCATCATGATTTAGGATTCCTTTATTCATTATCATGTGTAAGTGGATATAAATTAACAGGATCAGAGACTGCAAAAGAAGCTTCAATAAAAGCTGCAGATAAACTAATCTCAAGATATCAAGAAAAAGGTGAATTTATTCAAGCTTGGGGAGAGTTAGGAAGTAAAGAGCACTATAGATTTATAATAGATTGTCTTCTAAATATTCCTTTATTATACTGGGCTTCAGATGTAACAGGAGATAATAAATATAGAGAATTAGCAGATAAGCACTTTGTTACTTCATGTAATAATGTTATAAGAGATGATGCTTCAGCATACCATACATTCTATATGGATCCTGAAACAGGAAATCCAATTAAAGGTGTTACAAGACAAGGTTATAGTGATGACTCAGCATGGGCAAGAGGTCAAGCTTGGGGAGTTTATGGAATTCCTTTAAATTATAAGAATACAAAGAATGAAGCTTGTTTCAACTTATATAAAGGAATGACTAATTACTTCTTAAATAGATTACCACAAGATAATGTTTGTTATTGGGATTTAATCTTTAATGACGGAGATGGACATTCAAAAGATTCATCAGCAGCTGCTATAGCAGTATGTGGAATGCATGAAATGAATAAGGTTATACCAGAAGTAGATGAAGAAAAAGAAGTTTATAAATATGCAATGCATAATATTTTAAGAGCATTAATTAACGGCTATACACATAAGGATGTGCAACCTGGTAAACCGATTTTATTACATGGAGTTTACTCATGGCATTCAGGAAAAGGTGTAGACGAAGGAAATATATGGGGAGATTATTTCTACCTAGAAGCATTAATAAGATTCTATAAAGATTGGGAATTATACTGGTAAATAGGAGCAAATAGATATGAGTAATGTAAATATTGAAATGATGAGAATAGATCAAAGATTAATACATGGACAAGGTCAAATGTGGTTAAATGCACTTGGAGTTAACACTGTTATAGTTGCTAACGATGATGCAAGTGAAGATAAAATACAACAAACGTTAATGAAAACTGTAGTTTCAAAATCAATAGCAATGAGATTTTTCTCAATTGAACACACATGTGAAATTATACACAAGGCATCACCTAAACAAAAATATTCTTAGTTTGTCAAACACCAGAAGATGCATTAAAGCTAGTAGCTGGAGGAGTTCCAGTTAAGGAAATTAATATTGGTAACATTCATAATGCTGAAGGAAAACAACAAGTTACACGTTCAATATATTTAGGAAAAGAAGATAAAGAAGCGTTAAAAGAATTATCACAAAAATACGGAGTTAAATTCAATACTAAGACAACACCATCAGGAAATGACGGAGCGCTACAAGTAGATATTACAAAATACTTAGACTAATTAATTAAAAACTTAAAGTGAGACTAACCTGCTAAAGAAATTTAGCAGGTTAAGATAAAAAATAAATCTATGGAGGGGAATTCATATGGAAATCACTTTATTTCAATGTATTCTGATTGGATTATGGACAGCGTTCTGTCTATCAGGTATGTTACTTGGAATTTATTCAAATCGTTGTATTATTTTATCATTAGGTATAGGTATTATATTAGGAGATATTCCAACAGCTTTAGCAATGGGAGCTGTATCAGAAATTGCGTTTATGGGATTCGGTGTTGGTGCCGGTGGAACAGTGCCACCTAACCCAATGGGACCTGGAATAATTGGTACATTAATGGCTATTACAATGAAGGGTCAAGGAATGGATCCAGCAACAGCATTAGCTTTATCATTCCCATTTGCAGTAGCTTTCCAATTCTTAATTACAGCTACATATACAGTAGTTTCAGGATCAACTGAATTTGCTAAAAAAGCTATTAAAAAAGGTGAATTTACAAAGTTTAGAATCGCAGCTAACTCAACAGTTTGGGTATTTGCTCTAGTTGGATTTATTATAGGATTTGCAGGAGCGTACAGTGTAGAAGGTTTAAAAGCAGTTGTAGAAATGATACCAGCATGGTTAATTACAGGCTTATCAGTAGCAGGTAAGATGTTACCAGCTATAGGATTTGCAATGATCTTATCAGTTATGGCTAAGATAGAATTAATACCATTCGTTATTTTAGGATATGTATGTGTAGCATACTTAAATTTACCAGTAATAGGTATAGCATTTATAGGAACAACATTTGCATTACTAGAATATTTCAGAAGAAATAATAAGAGCAATAATAATGATGAATCACAAGAAGAAGAGGAGGTTGTGTTTGAAGATGGAATCTAAAGCAATTTTAACTAAAAAAGATTACTTAAGAACAAGTTTAAGAGCATTCTGGTTACAAAATGGTTTTAACTATGGTAACTACCAAGGTTTAGGATATGCTAATATCTTATATCCATCATTAAGAAAGATATATAAGAATAATGAAGAAGGCTTAAAAGATGCACTTACAGACAACATAGAATTCTTCAACTCAAACCCACACTTCCTACCATTTATAACAAGCTTACACTTAGTAATGCTTGAATCAGGAAGAACTTCAGATGAAGCTAGATCAATTAAGATGGCTTTAATGGGACCATTATCAGGTATTGGTGATTCATTATCACAATTCTGTTTAGCACCTTTATTCTCAACAATAGCAGCATCATTAGCACAAGATGGAATGATTGCAGGACCAATCTTATTCTTCTTAGCAATGAATGGTATCCTATTAACTATTAAACTATTAACTGGTTTATATGGTTATAAATTAGGTACAAGTATTATAGAAACATTAAGTGATAAAATGTCTCAAATATCAGCAGTTGCTAGTATGATAGGTGTTACAGTTATCTCAGGATTAGCAGTATCATTTGTTAAGATAAACATTCCAATTAAATATGTAGCTACAATGCCAGATGGAGCTGAAAATATAGTTTCAATCCAAACTATGTTAGATAAAATAGCACCAGCATTATTACCAGCTATATTTACAATCATAGTATTTTATTTAATCAAAAAACGTAAATGGACAACATACCAACTAGTTATATTAACAATAATAATAGGTATTATAGGATCTGCAATAGGAATCCTAGCTTAGTAGATAAATCCAAATAAATCACCATAAGTAAGTTACACTGCTAGTTATTTATAATAGTTGTGTAACTTACTCTTATAAAGAAAATATAATCAAAGATTATTAAACGAGAGGATGAGCAATATGAAAATATTAATAGTAGGACATGGAGAATATGCAACAGGAATTAAATCAGCAATAAAATTATTAACAGGTGTAGATGAAAACATAGATGCGATAAACCTTAATAACGAATTAACACATGAAGATTTTACAATTATGATTAAAGAGTATGTAAAAGAAAACAAGGAGTTAATTATATTTGCAGACATTACAGGTGGAGCACCATTCCAAATAACATCAAGAGAAGTGTTATTAAATGAAGAATCTCAAGACCAATATGTTGTTGGAGGAGTTTCAGTAGCTTGTATCCTTGATATAGTTATGAATACAGTAGTTATAGCTTCAGAAGATGATACAAGACAAATAATTAATAATGCAGTAGATGGAGTAAGAGAAATGGCATCAGTAATGTGTAGAAAGGATTTAATGGAGTAGTATCATGAGTAACTGGTTAATAGGAGTTATAATTTTCTTAGCTGCTTATCCAATCATAATATCAATGATTATGCCAACAATAAATAGAAAAAAACTTCAAAAGCAAGAAGAACAAAGAGAAGAGTATTTAAATACTCTAAGAGTTAAAGACAGAGTAGTTACTATATCTGGTATTTATGGAACTATCAAAGGTATCCACAATAATATTGTAAGATTAGAAGTGGCTAAAAACGTAGAAATAGAAATAGACAAAGCCAGCATAATGGGGTCTTTGAAATAGTAAGGAGATGGATATAAATGAATAACAATAATGAATTTTCACTAAATTTCTTTAACTTAGAAGGTAAGGTAGCTATCGTAACAGGTGGTAATACTGGTTTAGGTATGGCTTATGCAGAAGCATTAGCAGCTGCTGGAGCAGACCTTTTAGTAACAACATTTGATAATAACGTAGAAGAAGTAAAAAATAAAGTAGAAGCTTTAGGAAAAAAGATTACTTTTGTACAAGGAGATTTAACTAAGAGAGAATTTGTTCAAGAAGTAGTTGATACTTGTGTAAAAGAATATGGAAAAATAGATATTTTAGTTAATAATGCAGGAACAATTAGAAGAGCACCTTTATTAGAATATAAAGATGAAGACTGGGAAGCAGTTATGAATATCAACTTAAATGCAGTTTACTACTTATCAAAGAAAGTAGCTGAAATAATGGTTGAACAAAAATCAGGTAAGATAATAAATATAGCATCAATGCTATCATTCCAAGGTGGAAAATTTGTACCACCATATACAGCAAGTAAACATGGGGTAGTAGGTATCACTAAGGCTTTTGCTAATGAACTAGCAGTACACAATGTTCAAATTAATGCAATAGCTCCAGGATATATAAAGACGGCTAATACAGCTCCAATTAGAGCTGATGAAAATAGAAATAAAGAAATACTTTCAAGAATACCAACTGAAAGATGGGGAGAAGTTTCAGATTTAATGGGAACAGTTGTATTCCTATCAAGTAGAGCATCTGACTATATAAATGGTCATGTTATAGCAGTAGATGGTGGATGGTTAGTAAGATGATAAATAAAGTTAGAGTATTAAGTGGATTAGAAAAAGAAGCATTTGTATTAGTTTTAAGAACTGATACATGTAAAGATGGTATAGAAGTTGCAAAAGCTTCTATAGAAGGTGGTTGTAATGTAATTGAAGTTACATTTACAATTCCTAATGCAAGTACTGTAATTACAGAACTTTGTAAAGACAAAAAAGATGGAGTAATAATAGGAGCAGGTACAGTATTAGATTCAGAAACAGCAAGAATAGCTATTCTTGCTGGAGCAGAATTTATTGTAAGTCCAAGTTTCAATAAAGAAACTGCAATCCTTTGTAATAGATATGGAGTTCCATATATTCCAGGATGCTTTACAGTAAGAGAAATAGTTGAAGCTAAAGAAATGGGAGCAGATGTAATAAAATTATTCCCAGGTTCAGCATTTAAACCTTCAATAATAAAAGACTTTAAAGCACCAATTAAAGGATTAAGCGTTATGGTTTCAGGTGGAGTAAGCTTTGACAATATGGAAGATTGGTTTAAAAATGGATGTGATGTTGTTAGCATAGGAAGTGCCATTGTTAAATTAAAAGATCCAAAGGTTGTAAAAGAAGAAACTAGAAAGTATATAGATAGAGTAAAAGAAATTAAAAAATAAAGAGGTATACAATGAGCAAGGTTTTAGTATTAGGAGAAGTGTTATTAAGATTAACTCCCCCAAATAATTTAAAAATAAGCCAAACAAGTAATTTAGATATTTGTTTTGGAGGAGCAGAGGCGAACGTAGCTGTAGGTCTAAGCCATTTAGGAGTTAATTCTAGAATACTGACATGCTTGCCTCCAAATGAATTAGGTAATTCAGCAAAAAGCTTTTTAAAAGCTAATAGTGTTGATTGCGAAAATATAGTAATAAAAGGCGAAAGATTAGGGTTATATTATTACGAAGAAGGCTGCTCAGCAAGAAAAGCCAATGTAATCTATGATAGAAAATATTCTTCAATAACGGAATTAAGATATGAAGATATTAATATTGATGAAGTTTTAAGAGACGTTGAACTTCTTCATGTATCAGGAATTACATTTGGATTAACTGATGAAGTAAGAAAAGTAGCAGCTAAAGTTATAAACGAAGCTAAATCAAGAAATATAAAAATAAGTGTTGATTTAAATTATAGAGCAAAATTATTTAATAGTTATGAAGAATTCGTATCTATTATGAAGCCTATAGTAAAAGATAGTTATTTATGCTTTGGTTGGTTAAGTAAGGATGTAAAAAACTTTAAAGTTTTAGATCCATCAAGTGTAGAAGTAACAGATGATATGTTAGTAGAACAATTTAAATATATGACTGATGAACTAAATGTAAAAAATGTAGCAACAACATTAAGAACAGGTTCACCATATAATTATCATTCACTAACAGGAGTTCTATTCAACGGTGAAAAGCTATATAGATCATCTAAATATGAATTTAGCATGGTTTCAAGAATTGGTGGAGGAGATGCCTTTGCAGCAGGTGCAATTAGAGGATTAATTTCAGAAAAAGAAAATATGGAAAAAATCATAGAATTTGCAACTGCAACAGCGGTATTGAAGCAAGCACAAATAGGAGATGTAAGCTTATCAACTATTGAAGAAGTAGAAGGGCTAATGAACAATAAGAATTTAGGAAGCGTAAACAGATAGTTTATGTAAAAAAAGCTACTTGAAATTTTAACTTCAAGTAGCTTTTTTATTAAAGGAGGAGTTAATAGCTATGAAGTTTGAAAATGAATTAAGACTATTAAGAAGCAATATAAAAGAACTTATGAAAGATTATAATATTGAGTTTGTAAAAAACTATATAAAAAATGAATGTAGAGAAGAATACTCAAAAAAATTAATTGGGGCTAATCTTTTGCTAAATAACTCCTTTATTTTTGATGAAACTTGGGATATGGAACAATGTAGAATTCCATATGTAAATAATCCTATCAATTGGAGTTTTACACCTAATGGAGATGAAGAATGGATATTTATGCTTAATAGACATGAATATCTAAATAAATTAATTTTAGCATATTATATTGAAAATAAAGACATCTATATAGAGAAGTGGAAACATCTAGTTTTAAATTGGATAGATAATAATGAAATAAAACTAGAGGGTGGAAAGACAATAAGAACAATTGATACTGGTATCAGATGTCAAAGTTGGATTAATTCTTTAATGCATATTATAAATGAAGATAAAATTAATGATGAGGAACTTTTGAAAATAATATTAAGCATAAAAGAACAACTTTTATACTTAAATAAAGCATATATAGATAAATATATTTTAAGTAATTGGGGAGTACTCCAAACTACAGCTATAATGAATTGTTATTTATTATTTAAAGATTTTATACAAAACGAAGAACTATTTAATTGGGCTTTAGAGGAAACATATAAGCAAATGGACATTCAAGTTTTTGATGATGGATCTCATTGGGAACAATCAGTTATGTATCATGTTGAAGTTTTAAATTGTTCTATGAAAGTAATAAGTATGTGTGAAAAGTTTAATTTTAACTTAAATAATGATTATAAAGAAAAAGTACACTCAATGGCTAGATATTTAATGTATTGTGGAGGTCCTAAATCAACACAAGAAGCTCAATGTGATAGTGATAGAACTGATATTAGAGATGTATTAGTAAAAGCCGCTATTTTATTTAAAGATGAAGAGTTAAAAGGTATGTCTTTTAATAAAATAGATTTAAGTAGCATATATATGTTTGGAAAAAATGGGTATGATAAATTTGAGGCCATAAAAGGTAAGATACCAAAAGAGAGAAATAAATCTTTTATAGATTCAGGCAATATTTATCTAAGAAGTGATTTTAAAGAAGATGCAAGTTTTACTTATATTCAAAATGGAACATTAGGTAGTGGTCATGGTCATACTGATTTAGGTCATTTTTCTATATACTACAAAGGTGAACCATTTCTTATAGATAGTGGTAGATATACTTATGTAGAAGATGATATAATGAGAGAATTTTTAAAGTCAGCTAAAGCTCACAATGTATCAGTTATAGATGATGAACCTTTTGGAATTCCTAATAAATCATGGGGATATAATAAATACGGAGATGTTCTTAAAAATTATTTTATAAATAAAGAAAACATAAACTATGCAGAAATAGCATATTTAGGAGAGCTAAAAGACAAAACACAATATACAGTTATAAGAAAAATCTTATTTATAGAACCTAAAATATGGGTTATAGTAAATGAAATAAGATGTACAGGAGAACATAATTGTAAAAACTATTATGTCTTAGATAATAATGTTAAAATTGAAAAACGTGATGATTATCTAGTAGCAGTTAATAATTCCAGAAAAATAAAGTTATATAATTATAATATAGATAAGCTTAATATTAAAAACACATATATATCTAAAAACTATAATGAGATACAAAATAGTAAAAGAATAGAGACAAATACTAAATTTAATGGTAAGCTTATAAATTATGATATAATTATAGGAGATGAAGGTTTCGAAGATATAATTATAAAAGATGGAGTATTAAAACAATATAATAGTAAAGAGCAAGTTTCTCTTGAAAGAGCAATGGTAAAAAATATTATAGTAAGTGATGAAGAAGAATACGTAGTAGTTATTTTTAATGAAGAAACCTATAAGGGTGGAAAAGTATATTTTTATGATAAAACACCAATTTACGGAAAAGTGGTAGTAATTCATAAAAATAAAGGTATGAGTAAAGTTATAAGGTTAAAGGGATAATAATATAATATGTTTAGAAAGTAGAGGCATTTACTAATGGTAAGAGAAAAAAAAGTAACAATAAATGATATTGCTACGCAGGCTGGTACTTCTAAGACTACCGTATCTTTCTATTTAAATGGTAAATTTGACAAAATGTCTCCCGATACGAGAAGAAGAATAGAACAAGTCATAAATGAAACGAAGTATAGTCCAAGTATAATGGCAAGAAGTTTGAAGTCTAAAAAATCAAATTTAATAGGGGTAGTTGTAGCAGATATAACAAATCCATTTAGCAATATTATTGTAAAAGGTATTGATGATATAGCTATAAAAGAAGGATATCAAATTTTAGTTGGAAGTAGTAATTTCGAATATACTAATGAAAAGAAGTATATAGATAGAATGTTAGATATGGGTGTAGATGGATTTATAATTCAACCTACATTAAAATTTAATAAATTAATAAATAAAATACAAGATAGAGGAAAGAAATTAGTATTTTTAGACAGCGTTATAAAAGACTTCAAAGGAAGATGGGTAAAAACTAATAATTATGATATAACAAGTGAAGCTACTAAAACTCTCTTTAATGAGGGGTATGAAGAGTTTATTTTTGTTACAGAAGATCCAGAGTTATTAATGGCGAGAATGGAAAGAAAAAATGGATTTGAAGATTCATTAAAAGCAGTAGGGGCAAAGTATTCTATAATAGTTGTAGATAATGAAATAGAATATCTAGAGCTTTCAAAAAAATTAAAAGAAAAGATAAATAATGATAAAAAGACATTAATATTTGCTGTAAATGGTAGAATTCTTCAAAAGGTATTTAAAACTGCTAAAAAGGAAAAATGGAGTGTTCCAGATAACATAGTAATTATAGGTTTTGATAATTGGGATTGGACATTTTATGCTACACCTTCAGTAAGCACTATAGATCAACCAACATATGAAGAAGGAACTTATGCTGCAAGCATTTTAATAGATATGCTACAAGAAAAAGAAATAATAGAAGAGTCAGCTATTTTTAAGTGTAATATAAATTGGGCAGAATCAACTAATATAAATAAAAAGACTTTAAAAAACAGAGAATTTTAAAGATTAATAGAGATAAAGTTTAGAGGAGCTAACTTTATCTCTATTATTTTTACATAGAACTATTAATAATAGGAACATCTATAGAATAGTATATAATAATAGGACTATTTATAAGGAGTATAGTATGGTTAGGACATATGCTTATTCTGCAAATTTAGATAGAGAAACAGAGACTTTATTTAGGGAGGCAGAATTTTAGGCGAAGGGCACAATGGTATTGTATATGAATTACCAGGAAATAAGGCTATAAAAATATTTCAACAAGCTAAATGCTGCTTAGATGAAGGAAGGGTTTTAAAAAGAGTTAGTAAATCTAAGTTTTTCCCCAATGTATATTCAGTAGGTAAGCATTATATTGTAAGAGAAAAAATAGGCGGTGAAAGATTAGATCATTATATAAAAAAACATGGTTTAAGTGATAAACTATCTAAAAATTTATATGATTTAATTAAGGAATTTAAACGTTTAAGATTTACAAAATTAGATGCAAGATGCAGGGATATTTATGTTTTAGAGGATGAAACAGTTAGAGTAATAGACCCAAAACAATGCTATACAAAAAAAGTAACTTATCCAAGACACTTAATGAAAGGATTTAAAAAAATAGATTGTTTAGATGAGTTCTTGGAAAACATTAAATCTATAGATAAAAAGATCGGAGAAGATTGGGAAAAGAAAATAAGCAGATATTTTCATGATAGCGAATTAGAATAAGACGCCTTTTGGTGTCTTATTTTATTTTGAATTATGTATATTTTGCTTTTCCTAGGAAACACTAAATAAAGTAGGAAACAATTACTAAAATATTATTAGTAAACTTTGAAGATAATAAAAAAGTATTAGTTTTAATACTTAAATATAAAGGAGGAAAAGTAATGAAAGATTATTGCGAAATAGTAGATGTTGTAGCTAGACAAATTATAGATTCTAGATGTTTTCCAACAGTAGAGGTAGAAGTATATCTTGAAGATGGAACTATGGGAAGATCAGCAGTACCATCAGGTGCCTCAACAGGTATGTATGAAGCAGTTGAGTTAAGAGATGGTGATAAAGATAAATACATGGGAAAAGGCGTATTAAAAGCAGTTGAAAATGTAAATGATACAATTGCAGAAGAATTAATAGGATGCAATGTATATGATCAAACATACATTGATAAAATGCTTATAGAATTAGATGGAACTGACAACAAAGGGAAATTAGGAGCTAATGCAATTTTAGGAGTTTCATTAGCAGTTGCTAATGCTGCAGCAAATTCATTAGGAATGCCTTTATATCAATATGTAGGTGGAGTAAATGCTAAGGTTTTACCAGTACCTATGATGAATATAATAAATGGTGGATCACATGCTGATAACTCAGTTGATTTACAAGAATTTATGGTTATGCCAGCAGGCGCTTGTTGCTTTAGTGAAGCATTAAGAATGTGTGCTGAAGTTTATCATGTATTAAAGAAGATACTTAATGATAAAGGATATTCAACAGGAATAGGTGATGAAGGTGGATTTGCACCAAATCTAAAATCAAATGCTGAAGCAATAGAAGTTATATTAGAAGCTATAGAAAAAGCAGGATATAAACCAGGAGAAGACATGTTTATAGCTATTGATGCAGCTTCATCAGAATACTATAAAGATGGAAAATATGTACTTGAAAACGAAGGAAAAACTTTAACAGCTACTGAAATGGTTGATTTCTTTGAAGATTGGGTAAACAAATATCCAATTATATCAATAGAAGATGGTATGGCAGAAGAAGACTGGGAAGGATGGAAGCTAATCACTGAAAGATTAGGAAAGAAAGTTCAACTAGTTGGAGATGACCTTTTTGTAACTAATACAGAAAGATTAGAAAGAGGAATTGAAATGGGAGTTGCTAATTCAATTCTTATTAAGTTAAATCAAATTGGTACATTAACAGAAACATTAAATGCTATTGAAATGGCTAATAGAGCAGGATATACAGCAGTTATATCTCATAGATCAGGTGAAACTGAAGATACAACTATTTCAGATTTAGTTGTTGCTGTTAATGCAGGTCAAATTAAGACTGGTGCACCAGCAAGATCAGAAAGAGTTGCTAAGTACAATCAATTATTAAGAATAGAAGAAGAGTTAGATGATGTAGCAGAATATAGAGGAAAGAAGGCTTTCTTTAATATTAAAAAATAATAATCTAATATTTAAGAAGTAGTTAATTATAAGATGCACAATATTTAATTTCTAGTATAATGTTGTGTGTCAAAATAAGACTACTTCTTATTTATTTTTATTAATTTAATTAGATTAATTAAATTAATAATTGTATTTATTATATAAATATATACAAATAGTAAATTAATAATATATGGTCAATATATTCCCTTTAATTTACAATGAATCTCTTGTTTTTTAATATTTATTATGTTATGATAACCTTACGTAAATACGACTGTTTGGAAGATATCGTGGGAGGTGTAACTATGAAGAATTTTCTATTTGTATTAGAAGGTATTTTAGGATTAATAGTTATAGTATCAATATTATTACAACCAAGTAAAGCTGATGCGTTAAATGGATTAATTCAAGGGAGTAAGACAGAAACCTTTTTCTCAAAGAATAAAACAAGAACTAAAGAAGCTATGCTTTTAAAGTTAACAGTTATTGCTATGGCTGCATTTGCTATTAATACTATTGTATTAAATTTAGTATAAGACGGAATAAGAATATAACAAGGCTACTATAAATATTATGGTAGCTTTATTTATTTAAAAAATATAAATTAAAAAGGAGAGTATTATGGGATTATTTAATGGTATTATGGGAAACGCATCTGAGGTTAAGCTTGAAGAAGTAACAAAAGAATAGGGTAAAAAAACAGAATATCATTAAATACCATATAGAGCCATAACTCATTTCAAAATAGAAACAGCAGGACATTTTGGTTTAGACGCAGAACTAAAAATTTGGATATCAGGAGCAAGTATGCCAATAGAAAAACAGTTTAATAGTAGTCTAAATATATATGAACTTCAAGCAGTATTAGCAGAGTACTGTTTAAAATAAGGTTGCCATAAGGTAGCCTTATTTTATTTATCAATAAAAATTGCTTAGAAGCATATATTATCCTAATTAATTGTATAAAATATATTGTGTATGGTACTATTATAGTGTATGATAAGAAAATTATGGATACACTTTAAATATAAATAATATTAATGGAGGAACTTAAGCATATGGGAATAAAACAAACTGTATTAAGCTTTATGAGAGAAGAAGCTTACAGACCTATGGATATTCAAGAGTTAGTTACTGTATTTGACATAAACCCAGACGAATATAAGCCTTTTAAAAAGGCATTAAAAGCTATGGAAAAAGAAGGATTAATAGTTAGAACTAAAAAAGATAAGTTTGCACTACCTGAAAGATTAGGATTAATAACAGGAAAACTTCAAGTTCATCAAAAAGGATTTGGATTTCTTATACCAGAAGTTGAAGGAGAGAAAGACGTATTCATTGCTAGCTCATGTATGAATGGAGCTATGAATAACGATAAAGTTATTGTTCAAGTAACAAGAGAAGACTTAAATGGTAAGAAAAGAGAAGGAGAAGTTCTTGAAGTTTTAGAAAGAGCAAACACTAAAATTATAGGAGTTTATGAAGACAGTCGTAACTTTGGCTTTGTAGTTCCAGAGGATTCAAGATTAAATCAAGATATATTTGTTTCTAAAAAGGATAGAGCTAATGCTAAAACTGGAGATGTAGTTATTTGTGAAGTAACTAAATGGCCAGAAAAGAGAAGAAGCCCAGAAGGAATAATAAAAGAAGTCCTTGGTCAAAAAGGTGAAAAAGGATTAGATATTCTTACTATAATAAAAAAATATGGATTACCAGAAGAATTTTCAGAAAAAGTATTAAGTTATGCTGAAAATATTTCCGAGGAAATTGACGAAAAGGAATATAAAAGAAGAAAAGATATTAGAAATTTAAGAATGGTTACAATAGATGGAGAAGACGCAAAAGATTTAGATGATGCTGTATCTATTGAAAGACTTGAAGGTGGGAATTTTAGATTAGGAGTTCATATAGCTGATGTAACTCATTATGTTCGAGAAAAGAATCCACTAGATAAAGAAGCTTTAAAAAGAGGTACATCTGTTTATTTAATAGATAGAGTTATTCCAATGTTACCTAAAAAACTATCTAATGGTATTTGTTCATTAAACCCTCAAGTAGATAGATTAACATTAAGCTGTTTTATGACTATAGATCAAAAAGGAAAGGTGTTAAGTCACGAGATTGCTGAAACAATAATTAAAACAAATGAAAGAATGACTTATACAGATGTAACTAAAATTTTAAGAGATAATGATGAAGAACTTATAAAGAGATACGACTATTTAGTTGATGATTTTAAAGCTATGGAAGAACTTTGTTTAATTCTTAGAGAAAAGAGAATGAGAAGAGGCGCTATAGATTTTGATTTTGAAGAGTCAAAAATTATCTTAAATGAGTTAGGAAAACCTATAGATATAAAGCCTTATGAAAGAGCTATTGCTAATAGAATAATAGAAGAGTTTATGTTAGTTTGTAATGAAACAGTAGCAGAGCATATGTTCTGGACTAATACACCATTTGTATATAGAGTCCATGAAGATCCAGATGAAGAAAAATTAGAAAAGTTTAAAGAATTTGTTTATAACTTAGGATATATAGTAAGATGGGGTCAAGAAACTCATCCAAGAGCTCTTCAAGATTTACTTGAAAAAATAAAGGGTAAAAAAGAAGAAACAGTAGTAAATACACTTTTATTAAGATCAATGATGCAAGCTAAATATTCCCCAGAATGTGTAGGTCACTTTGGTCTTGCAGCTAAATACTATTGTCACTTTACATCACCTATAAGAAGATATCCAGATTTACAAATACACAGAATAATAAAAGAGCATATAAATAGTAAAATAGACGATAAGAGAAGTACTAGATTAACTAATATAGTTGAAGTAGCATCTAAACAAGCATCAGAAATGGAAAGATTAGCACAAGAAGCAGAAAGAGAAGTAGATGATCTAAAGAAAGCTGAGTATATGTTAGATAGAGTTGGTGAAGAATTCAATGGAATTATATCATCAGTAACTTCATTTGGATTATTTGTTGAATTACCAAATACAATAGAAGGTCTAATTCATATAACGGCTTTAGATGATGACTACTATATATATGATGAAGCACATCTTTGCTTAATAGGTGAAAGAAGAAAGAAAGTTTATAAGTTAGGTGATGAAGCTAAAGTTAGATGTAGTAGAGTTGATATAGAGAATAGAGAAGTTTATTTTGATTTAGTAGAAGATGAAGAAACAAAAGAAGAAATAAAAGCAACTCAAGAACTAGTAGATAAGTTACCAGAAGTAAAAGAAGATATGAAAACAAATTTTTCAGAAGAAGTAACAGAGTAAGTACTTTTCCTAAGACTAAAAAAGCATAGCATAGCTACTTTAGATTATGTTATACTAGAGTTATTAATAAATAGGATAAAGAAATTGTGTGGTGAGAAATATGGTAAGAAAGAAAAATAGCAATACGTTAGCAGATAATAGAAAAGCAAGACATGATTATTTTGTTGAAGAAACTTTAGAAGCAGGAATAGCTTTAGTAGGGACGGAAGTAAAATCAATTAGAGCAGGAAGATGTAATTTAAAGGATTGCTATGCAGATATATATAATGGAGAAATATTTATTAAAAGTATGCATATAAGCCCATATGAACAAGGAAATATTTTTAATGTAGATCCATTAAGAGAAAGAAAGCTTTTACTTCATAAAGAACAAATTGCGAGATTCGCAGGATTAGTGGCACAACAAGGATATACACTAATACCTTTAGCATTATATTTAAAAGAAGGTAAAGTAAAAGTAGCTTTAGGTTTATGTAGAGGTAAGAAGAACTACGATAAGAGAGATTCTATGATTGAAAAAGCTCATAAGAGAGACATAGAAAGACAATTAAAAAATTCAGGAAGATATTAGTTAATATAAAGCATGTAGTTTTAATAGCTACATGCTTTTTTTGTGGAAAAAAGGTGTATAAAAGGTTAAAATGTTATTAGAACATTAATTCAGTTTTGGAATAAGTATGGGGGTATTATGGAAGAGAGAAGATTATTAATTGAAAAGTCCAATAAAAGAAGTGAAAGTTATGGAGTAGAAAAAAGCTCAAGTCACTCAAAGAAAATACTTATGGGAGAAAATCTAGAGAGAGTTTTAGCAAAACATAAGGAATTAATAGAAGTGTCAATACCATATATAGATATGGTATTTTCAGCAGTTCAAGATAATGAGTTTATTATAGTATTAACTGATAATGAAGGCTGCATTTTATATATAAGAGGAGAAGAAGAGGTAACAAATCACTTAAATAAGCTAAATGTTAAAGTAGGAGCTTATATGGACGAGCAGAATATAGGTACTAATGCTATGGGAACAGCTATAAAAGAAGATAAATGTGTTCAAATAACAGCAAATGAGCATTATATAGAAATATTTCAAAACCTAACTTGTTCAGCGGCACCAATACATAATGATAAAGGCGAAATTATAGGGACTTTAAATTTAACAGGTAATTGCACTTTAAAACATCCACATACATTAGGGTTAGTAGTATTTGGAGTTAAAGCAATTGAAAATGAGTTAGATAAAAGAAAAATAAATGATATTTTAAATCAAACCTATAACTACATGGAAAGTGTAATCGATAATGTGGATAAAGGTATAATGATTGTGGATATTGAAGGAAAAATAACAAATATAAATAAAGTTGCATCAAGGCTTTTAAATAAAGACAAAGAAGATTTAATTAATGAAGAGATAGATCATATAATATCAGATTTAGGAAATATATTAGAACAATTACAAGGGGATGAAAATATAATCACAAAGGAAGTTAAGTTTAAACATACAAGTAGACATAAAACAAAACTAACTTTTAAAGGTATTAGATATAAAGGAAAAGTAATTGGGATAGTAGTTACCATGAGTAAAGAAAGAGAGCAAGATGATATAAAGGATATAACAGGAGCTTTTTTTACATTCAATGATATTATTGGAGATAGTGCAGCAATAACAAATGTAATCACAAATAGTAAGATAATATCAAATAGCCCATCAACAGTACTTATTGAAGGAGAAAGTGGAACAGGTAAAGAGGTTTTAGCACAATCTATGCACAACTATAGTTTAAGAAGAAAAAATAAATTTGTAGCTATAAATTGTGGAGCTATACCAGCTAATATAATAGAAAGTGAATTATTTGGATATGAAGATGGTACATTTACAGGTGGGAAAAAAGGCGGAAAGCCTGGAAAGTTTGAAATTGCAAATGGAGGAACGCTATTTTTAGATGAAATAGGGGAAATGCCTCTTGATATGCAAGTGAATTTATTGCGTGTACTTCAAGAAGGAAGAGTTACAAGACTTGGAGGAAGCGATGAAATACCTATAGATATTAGAGTAATAGCAGCAACAAATAAAAATCTAAAGAAAGAAGTGAAAAAGGGAACATTTAGAGAAGATTTATATTATAGACTATGTGTTATTCCTATAAAGCTACCACCTCTTAGAGAAAGAAAGGGAGACGTGGAAAAGCTTATAGAATATTTTCTAAGAATAAAATCTTTTAAACTGAATAAGGAAGTTCCAGAGATAAATTCAGACTTATATAATAGATTATTATCATATGGTTGGCCAGGTAATATTAGACAACTGGAAAATTATATTGAGAATATAGTTAATTTAGATGGAAATTTATCTTTTGATATATGGGATGATAATGAAGAAAAAAAATATGAAATAACTCCTAAAGAAATAATTGAAGAAAAAAATAACAAAGAAGAGCGAGAAATTCTCAATTTATCAGCACTTGAAAAAGAAACTATAGAAAAGGCTATAAAAATTTATAAACATAATATGACTAAGGTAGCTAAGGTATTAGGAATAAGTAGAAATACATTATATTTAAAAGCTAAAAAGTATGATATAAAATTGTAATAAAATAAGACAATGTCCTAAAATGATACACATAATTTAAAAAATATGTATTATTTTAGGACAATATTATTTTATCTTATTTTTTATAAATCAAAAAACTGTTGAAAATAGGCGGTTGATAAAAAAATAACAAATTGGCACGAAATTTGCTATACATATTATTGTAAAAATAATAATAAATTATTAAGAATAAATTTTTAAATAAATTTTCATAATTTTAGGAGGCAAAATAATGGCACGTTTTACATTACCAAGAGATTTATATCATGGAGAAGGATCATTAGAAACACTTAAGACTTTAAAAGGAAAGAAAGCTTTCGTAGTAGTTGGTGGCGGATCAATGAAGAGATTTGGTTTCTTACAAAAAGTTGAAGATTATTTAAAAGAAGCTGGAATGGAAGTAAGAATATTTGAAGGCGTTGAACCAGACCCATCAGTTGAAACAGTTATGAAGGGTGCTGAAGAAATGAGAGATTTCCAACCAGATTGGATAGTAGCAATGGGTGGTGGATCACCAATAGATGCTGCAAAAGCAATGTGGATATTCTATGAATACCCAGACTTTACATTTGAACAAGCTGTAGTTCCATTTGGATTACCTGAATTAAGACAAAAAGCTAAATTTGTAGCTATCCCATCAACAAGTGGTACTGCTACAGAAGTTACTGCTTTCTCAGTAATAACAGACTACAAAGCTAAGATTAAATATCCTCTAGCTGATTTTAACATAACTCCAGATATAGCTATAGTTGACCCAGATTTAGCTCAAACTATGCCTGCTAAATTAGTAGCACATACTGGAATGGATGCTTTAACTCATGCTATAGAAGCTTATACAGCATCATTAAGATCAAACTTCTCAGATCCATTAGCTATGAAAGCTATTGAAATGGTAAGAGAAAACTTAGTTAAATCATACGAAGGAGACAAAGACGCTAGAAACTTAATGCATGAAGCACAATGTTTAGCTGGTATGTCATTCTCAAATGCATTACTAGGAATAGTTCACTCAATGGCTCATAAAGTAGGAGCTGTATTCCACATTCCTCATGGATGTGCAAATGCAATATTCTTACCATTTGTAATTCAATATAACAGAGTAGAATGTGAAGACAGATACGCTGATATAGCTAGAATGTTAAAATTAGAAGGAAATACAAATGCAGAATTAACTGATTCATTAATCAAGATGATAAATGGATTAAATGATTTATTAAATATTCCTCATACAATGAAGGAATATGGAGTTACTGAAGAAGACTTAAAGAACAATGTTAAATTTATAGCTCATAATGCAGTATTAGATGCTTGTACAGGATCAAATCCAAGAACAATAGATGATGCAACAATGGAAAAATTATTAACTTGCACATACTATGGAACAAGAGTAGATTTCTAATTTATATAGACAAAAAGATAATCAATGCACTAAAATCTAAATGAAATAAAAATCCCTAAGCAAAGGCTCTCAACGCGAGGGCTTTTGTCATTAAAAAATATAAATGTCAAAAAGATAAAAAAATACTGAATTTTATAAAAATTTATCAAAAATAGTTATACACTTATACAAAAGTTTAAATTTATGTTAATATTAATTAATGTTACAAAGATTATAGGGGGATACAGGGGATGTACAAAATAGTTGGTAAAAGAGAACTTACAAATAATATCTTTTTAATGGATATTGAGGCACCTAGAGTTGCAAAGTCTGCACAACCAGGACAATTTATAATAGTAAAGAATGATGAAAAGGGTGAAAGAATACCTTTAACAATAGCAGACTATGATAGAAAAAAAGGAACTGTAACTATAGTATTCCAAACTGTAGGAGCAGGTACAAAGGAATTAGCTACTTTTAATGAAGGAGACTATGTTTGCGATTTCGTTGGACCATTAGGACAACCAAGTGAACTAGTTCATGAAGATATAGAAGAATTAAAGAAGAAAAACTTTATCTTTGTTGCTGGAGGAGTTGGTGCTGCACCAGTATATCCACAAATTAAATGGATGCATGAACATGGAATTAAATGTGATGTAATTGTGGGTAGTAGAAACAAAGAATTATTAATATTAGAAGAAGAAATGAAAAAAGTTGCTGGGAATTTATATGTTGCAACTGATGATGGATCATATGGTTTTAATGGTAGAGTTACAGATTGCCTAAAAAGTTTAGTTGAAAAGGGAAATAAATATGATCATGCTATAGTAATAGGACCTATGATCATGATGAAATTTATGTGTGTACTTACAAAAGAATTAGAAATTCCAACAACAGTTAGTTTAAATCCAATTATGGTTGATGGAACAGGTATGTGTGGTGCTTGTAGAGTTACTGTAGGTGGAGAAGTTAAATTTGCATGTGTTGATGGACCAGAATTTGATGGTCACTTAATTGATTTTGATGAGTCAATGAGAAGACAAACAATGTATAAGACTGAAGAAGGAAGAGATCAATTAAAGAAAGAAGAAGGGGACACTCATAGCCATGGTGGTTGTGGATGTAAAGGTGATAAATAATGGATATAAAAGATAGAATGAAAAGAACGCCTGTTACTGAACAAGCACCAAAAATAAGAGCAACTAATTTTGAAGAAGTTTGTTTAGGATATGATGAAGAAAGAGCTATTAAAGAAGCTAATAGATGTTTAGGTTGTAAAAACCCTAAATGTGTAGAAGGATGTCCAGTATCAATAAACATTCCAGCATTTATATCAAAGGTTAAAGTTGGAGATTTCGAAGCAGCAGCTAAAGAAATAGCTAAATATAGTGCATTACCAGCAGTTTGTGGTAGAGTATGTCCACAAGAAAGCCAATGTGAAGGTAAATGTGTATTAGGAATAAAAGGTGAAGCAGTAGCTATAGGTAAATTAGAAAAATTCGTTGCTGACTGGGCAAGAAAGCACAATGTAGATTTAGCTCAAACAGAAGAATCAAAAGGTAAAAAAGTTGCAGTTATAGGAAGTGGTCCTGCTGGATTAACTTGTGCTGGAGATTTAGCAAAGAGAGGCTATGATGTAACTATCTTCGAAGCTTTACATGAACCAGGTGGAGTTTTAGTTTATGGTATTCCAGAATTTAGATTACCTAAAGATGAAGTTGTTAAGGCAGAAATAGAAAATATAAAGAAGCTTGGAGTAAAAATTGAAACTAACGTTATTATAGGTAGAACCATAACTATAGATGAGTTAATGCAAGAAGAAAACTTCGAAGCTGTATTTATAGGATCAGGTGCAGGTCTTCCTAAATTCATGGGAATCCCAGGAGAAAATGCTAACGGAGTATTTTCAGCAAATGAATTTTTAACAAGAGTAAACTTAATGAAGGCATATAAAGAAGATTACCATACTCCAGTTAAAGTTGGTAAGAAAGTTGCTGTAGTTGGTGGCGGAAACGTTGCTATGGATGCTGCAAGAACTGCATTAAGACTTGGTGCTGAAACTCATATAGTTTACAGAAGAAGTGAGTCAGAACTTCCAGCAAGAGCAGAAGAAGTACATCACGCAAAAGAAGAAGGTATAATATTCGATGTATTAACAAACCCAACAGAAATCGTAACAGATGAAAACGGATGGGTTAAAGGAATGAAATGCGTTAAGATGGAATTAGGTGAAGCTGATGCATCAGGAAGAAGAAGACCTGTAGTTGTAGAAGGTTCAGAATTCGTTATGGAAGTAGATACAGTAATAATGTCTCTTGGAACATCACCAAATCCATTAATATCATCAACAACTAATGGATTAGAAACAAATAAGTGGAAATGTTTAGTAGCAGATGAACACGGCTTAACTACTAAAGAAGGAGTTTATGCTGGTGGAGATGCTGTTACAGGAGCAGCAACAGTTATATTAGCTATGGGAGCTGGTAAAAAAGCTGCTGAAGCTATAGATGAATATCTTGCTATAAAATAGCATTAAATAGAACATAATATTTAATAAAGGTATAAGATATAGGAAAAAGTCTATATCTTATACCTTATTTTTTTCTTAAATAAAAATAAGGATTTTAAAGATTTTAATATAAAAATATAAAAAGCCTTTTAACTTTGTAGATAAATAGTTAAAATATGCTTATAACAATAATAAAAATGCGAGGTATAAAAATGTATTTATCTAAATTTACAGATTACTCATTTAGAGCGCTAATATATTTAGCAATTAATAGAGATAAGCTATGTACAGTGGAGGAATTAGCTTCTAACTTAGAAATATCAGAACATCATCTTAAAAAGATTATTCATAAGCTAGCCAAAACTGATTATATAATTTCAATAAAAGGCAGATCAGGGGGATTAAAGCTAGGTTTAGAACCAAAGGATATAAATTTAGGGGAAGTATTAAAAGTTACAGAAGATAACTTAAATATTGCAGAATGCTTTAACAAAGAAAACACATGCCCATTTATAGTGGGGGGCTGTAAATTAAAGGGGATAATGAATAAGTCTTTAAAGTCTTTTGTTGATGAATTTTCAAAATACACATTAGAGGATGTGTTATAGATGCCTCATAATAATTACTCAGAGATAAAAAATGAAACTAAAGGGTTATTAAGAAATACATATAAAAATTTTACTTTTAATATAAAATCATTACTATATTTTGAATTAATTTATAGACTAATAAGTACATTTTTATTTGTACCTATTAATATGTTTATTTTAAATAGATTTATGGGGCACATTGGAGTGAATAATATAACGAATAAAGATTTTCTTAAGTTTGGATTAACTTTTGAGGGTATAGTATATTTTGCTTTATTAGTAGTGGTTTCTTTTATTGCAATTTTTATAGAAATGGCAGTATTAACGTACATATCAGCTAAATCATATAAGAGAGAAAGGGTAACATTACTAGAAGCTATTATAAATAGTATAAAAATAGTTCCCCAAACTTTAAGCTATAGTATGATTTTTATAGTCTTAGTAGCAGGTATTATAGGACCATTAACTGGAATAGGATTACATAGTTCATTAATTAAAAATCTTAGTATTCCATCCTTTATAACTATAGAACTTTTTAAAACTAGCGGAGGAACTTTATTTTACTGTGGGTTTATAGTATTTATAGTAATACTATTTTTAAGATGGGTTTTATCTATACCAGCTGTAATTATAGAGAATAACAAATTAAGAGTTGCTATTAAAAATAGTATAAAGATATATAAAGGTAGTAGATTCAAGATATTTGGATATGTTTTATCATGGATTATAATATCATTTATAATACCAGCCATAGCTTTATTTATTTATACTGCTACTGGTTACTATGTTATGACTTTACTTGGTAGCGAAAGCATTTTAAGTGCAGTTTTTATGGGAATCTATATACTATTATTTTATATTGCATATATTTTAATATCTCTTATAGGTATTCCTATTTTTATTTCATTTATAGTAGAACTTTATTATAGATATAGAAATTATGAAGTTTCTGAAAGACAATTTAAGAGTATAGATGAATATAAGAATAATAAAGTATTAATATTTGTAAACGCAAAAAAGAAATTAATAAAGGTAATTACTATAGGAATATTCGTTATAATGGTTAATTTACTTGGAATTAATGCAATCTTTTTTAGAGTAGTAGATAAAGAAACTTATGTAACAGCTCATAGAGGAAGTGCTATAAGTGCACCAGAAAATAGTATTTCATCTGTGAAAAATGCTATTATGGAAGAAGCAGATTATGCAGAAATAGATGTTATGACAACAAAAGATGATGTTGTTGTATTGTTCCACGATACAACATTAAAAAGAATAAATAAATCAAATAGAGCTATAAAAGATATGACCTTTGAAGAAACACAACAAGTAGACAATGGTTCTTATTTTGACGAAAGCTTTTCAAGTGAAAGAATACCAACATTAGAAGAAATCTTAAAACTATCAAAAGGAAAGATTAAGCTTAATATTGAATTAAAACCTATGAAAGAAAAGGAGACGTTAGCTGAAGAAGTAGTAAAACTTATAGAAAAATATCACATGGAAGATGAAGTAGTTATTACTTCATTAGATTATGACATACTTCAAGAAACTAAAAAGTTAACTAATAAAATTCCAGTAGGATATATATTAATGGCAGGATTAGGGGATTTAACTAAGCTTAATGTAGATTTTTTAAGTGTAGAAAAATCAGTTCTTAAAGCAAAACTTGTATATGCAATGCATGCTTTAAATAAAGAGGTTCATGTATGGACCATAAATGATCCAGAAGAGATTGAAGAAGTAATTTCTTTAGGCGCTGACAATATAATTACAGACGATGTTGAATTAGTAGAAGACGTTAAAGAAAGTTTAAAACATTCAGGAGAAAAAGACTATATAACTATATTTTATGAAACAGTAAATACAATATTAAAATATATAAAGATATAAATAAAAGCTATCTAATTTTACTTAGATAGCTTTAAAATTTATTCAGTAATAGATAATAAGCTAAATGTAATATCATCATTACTCCAACCTAAATCAAAGGGGATTTGATATTTATCAATGGAGTTAGCATTCACTAGAGGATACCCCTTATTGTCAAAGCCTGTAATTATAGCACTATGTTCAACAGAATTATTTATATTGTAAGATATTAAATCACCAGGTTGAATCTTAGGAAAACTATCCATTAAAATTTCAAAATTTCCTGTGTTTATTAAATTACATCTGTTGTTATTTAAAAGATAATTTATTAATTTACTTGAATTAACCCAAGTTTCACTTACAGTAGGAGGTTTAGATGATTTGGGTTTATATAGCCAAGTTTTATCTTGTTTTAATTTACCTCCCTCAGTTTTATCAGCTAGACATTGAGATATAAAATTTGTACAGTTACCACAGGATGCAGTATAAACATAGTAATTACTGTTATATCCTTTAGATTTATCATTAGCCCAAGATATACCACAATATTTATTGGCATAATTAACAGCAGCTTTTCTATCATATATTTTATTAGAATCAAAATTTAAACTGTCTCTATTAAAATTAATATTATAAGTTTTAAATTTAGTTAGTGGTATTTCTTTTTCGGTAAGGTCAAATTTATAATCTTTTAAACCTTCTTGGAAACAATCTAAATAATAATCCTTTTGAACTATAAAGGAATTACCTACTCTTTTTAAATCTACAGTATGAAGTAATACCACACCAAAGTCGTTTATTATATCGGGAGTATCTTTATAAAAATATTTAAATTTATATTCTTCACTTAAAACTATAGAGTAAGTACCATTATTTATCTTAAGATCTTTAATCTTAGGAGTAGATTCAATAGTTGAGAAGGTTATAGCTCTTTCATTAGCCCAATCTCTCAAATAAGCAATTCTCTTAAATTCATGAAGAAGTGAATATTGACTATAAGTGTGAGATTTATCATAAAACTTATATAATTCTTCAACATTACCAGTCAAAAAAGCCTTATTACGAGTAGAAAATAATTCATTAAAAAAAGTTATAATTTCATCTTCAGTAGGTTCTTCACCATCAGTAATAAAAGTACCTACATTAGCAGTTGCTTCATATTCAAGATTTTCTTCAAATTGACAAGATGGAACTAAAATTAGTTTGTTAGTTCTGCTTAGAGAATAAAGAAAACTAATAAATAATGTTGCAATCAAAAATATATTTAAAAACATAGAAAAAAAGTTTTTATTATTTTTAAAAAACTTTATTAAGTCTTGAAGCCAAAGTCTCATTTTAAATCCTCCTTTATTTAATAATAGATAACAATAGTATGTGCATTACAAATATAAATATTTATCTTTAGAATTTTATATTTTATGTAAGGTTTTTATCTAGTATAATTATCTTAAAGTTCTAAGGAATAGTAGTTTAACTATAAAGGAGAGGGTTATATATGGATAATGAGATTGTTAGATTTGGGGTTATAGGTACTAATAATATTACAGAATGGTTCTTAAAAGGGGCTAAAGATGTAAAGAGGTTTAAATTAGAAGCTGTTTATTCAAGGACAGAAGAAAAAGCAAAAGCTTTTGGTGGTAAATATGGAGTTAAAAATATATTTACAAATCTAGAAGAAATGGCAAAGAGTAATTTAATAGATGCAGTATATATAGCATCTCCTAATGCATTACATGCTAAGCAAACTATTCTATTTCTAGAAAATAACAAACATGTTTTATGTGAAAAGGCTTTTGCTTCTAATGAAAAAGAAGTAAATGAAATGATAAAAAAAGCTAGAGAAAATAATGTTGTTTTAATGGAAGCTATGAAAACTACATTATTTCCAAACTTTAAGTTAATAAAAGATAATTTACATAAGATAGGTAAGGTAAGAAGATATTTTGCAAGCTTTTGTCAATATTCTTCAAGGTATGATAAATATAAAGCAGGAGAAGTTTTAAATGCTTTTAAACCAGAATTATCAAATGGATCATTAATGGATATAGGGGTTTACTGTATAGCACCAATGGTTAATCTTTTTGGTAAGCCAAATACAGTTAAAGCAACTGCAATGATGCTTGAATCAGGTGTAGATGGTGAAGGTAGCTTAATATTAGGATATGATGATATGGATGGAGTAGTAATATACTCTAAAATAAGTAATTCATATCTTCCATCAGAAATTCAAGGAGAAAAAGGAAGTATAATAATAGATAAAATAAATGCTTTTAATAATGTGAAGATAATATACAGAGATGGAAATACAGAAGAAATTTCGGTAAATCAAAAAGAAGATGATATGTGTTATGAAATAGAGGAATTTATAAATTTAATTTTAAATAAAAAATTAGAATCAGATGTAAATACTCTAGAAAATTCTAGAATAGTTATGAAAATAATGGATGAAGCCCGTAAACAAATAGGATTAAGGTATATAGCCGATTAGAGAAGCATTGTATCAAGTTGACAGAAAAACGTATATAATATATAATTACTACACAAGATAGAAACAAAATTGAATAGCGATGCGTTAAACTTAATTTTAATCTGGGGGCGTTTTGGCTTCGACGGGGGTAAGATGGGTTTGATAAGCGGGTGGAGGCAAGCATGTCACCTCCTTAATAAAGTATGCATTAAAGATAAACGCAGAAGACAATTTTGCATTAGCAGCTTAATATAAGCTACTCATCAGTCCGGGATGCCCACGTTTCGGGTAGCTGGTGTCATAGAGTGGGAAACGAAGTCTAACAAAGCTTTGAGTTAGAGGGGTATTTATGAAGCTAGGAAATAGGAAGTTTGTTTGTGAGCAACCTAGGACCGAAACCTTAATCACAAACTACACTCGTAGAAATTCAGATTGGTCTGCTTTCGGACACGGGTTCGACACCCGTCGCCTCCACCAAAAAATCCACGATAGTAATATCGTGGATTTTTATTGTTGTAAAAAGGTACAAATGATATAATTTTTACTATAGAAGGTATTAGATTAACTATTACAAAGTATGATAAAGTGGGGAAAAGATGGATAAGTATGATTATATAGAGGGAATAATGATAGCTCAGAGAGGTATAACTGGGATTAATTATCAAAAATGTTTGAGAGATATTTTAAAGAGATATTATAAGTATAAAAATAAAACATATGAAATGCCAGATGCTTATGGCGGGGATGATAAAAATGATGGATGGGTAGTTGAGGATGCTTTATTTTATCAAGTATTTGCACCTACTAGATTGAAAGAATCGTTAAGAAAAGAAATGCAAAATAAGTTTTCTGATGATTTAGAAGGATTAATAAAAAAAGTATATAAAGAAGGTAAATGGAATGGGCAAATTAAGAAATTTATTTTTCTTGTAAGTACTTTTGATGGAGATTTACCTCATGATAGTGAAAGATTTTTTGAAAATAAGGTTAATGATTTGAAGAGAATATATAATATAAGTTTTGATTATGAAGTAACTAATGGGGAATACATAAGAGATATATTATATGAGATTGAAGATATAAAGGTATTGGAACAAATATCATCTCAAATGAGGATTAGAGGACTGATAGATTATAACGCTATTACTGAAGAACTTATTATAAATTTAATAGATGAAATAGCAGGAAATATAATTACTAAATATATGACTAATGATACAATCAATACATATAATAGAGTATCAAGTCCTAGAAAAATAGAGATTAATAAATTGGATGAAAAGAAGGATGAAATTGAAGCTATAATTGAAAAATTAGATATAGTAGAGAATGCAATAAATACAATAAACCAAGATATCTTAAGTGAGGACAGGTTTGAACGGGTTAAGGGAGCAATAATAAGGAGTTATAGCGAATTGTGTTCAGAATTATCTGGTGTTGAATTGTATGATAAAATTATAGAGGAAGCATTAAAGTTTACAAATAATAAATCAGGTAAAAGTGGTCCAGTAAAATTTTTAATTGTATATGTTTTTGATAAATGTGATATATTTGAAAAAGAATAGTATAAGGAGGGATGAACAATGATCTTACCTAATAAATATGTGATATTAAGTGAGAGTTATATTGGCATTAGCGCATTAATATTAGATACATTATTAAATAAAAAAATGAAAATAGATAAGTTGTGGAATAATTTTGAAAAAAAATATGTTAAAACCAATATAGTTAAAAACCCTCCGACATATCAAAAGTTTATATATGTAATAGAGTTTATGTATCTTTGTGGAATGATATCTTATACGGAAGGAGGGGAAATTTTAAATGAAAATATTGAATTTAAAGATAATAAATAAGGAAGATATTATATTAAGAGACATAAATTTTAATGAAAATGGTATTTCATATATTTATGGAGATATACAAGATCCCAAAAATAAAAGGGGAACGAGTAACAGTTTAGGAAAGACGTTATTGTTAAAATTTATTAATTATATATATGGTGCAAATGAGGACTCTTCGATTTCTAAAGGTGAGTTGAATGGATATAAGTTGAGTGCTACAATAAAATATAATGGAAAAGAGCAATATGTTTCCAGAATAATTGGAAATTCAAAAGAAATTACATTAGATGGTAAAGTGAAGACTTTAGGTGAGTATAAGGATTTGTTAAACATAGATAGAGGACTTTATAGTAAGCAAATTATAATAAATAAAAAATCTAGCATAATCAGTTTCAATTCTAATCCAAATAAGGAAGATAATATTAATTTTATCAATTTATTAAATATTGATGGAATTATTAATAATATAAATGAAATTTATAAGGCGCAGAATAAAATAAAGAGTTTAAAGAATAATAAAATGGAACTAATAAGTCTTTATGATGGCATAAAGAGTGATACAATTGATGAAGAAATTTATTTTGTTGAAAAAGAAGTGAATAAACTTGAAAGTCAGATTGAAGAAGTTTCTAATAAGATTAAGTGTATTGAAATATCAGGGTTACAAAGAAATGTAATAGAAGAATATGAAATTAAGAACAAAGAATTAAAAAAATTAAATACTTTAATAAATAGATTAAATTTAGAATTAGAGAGATTAACTAAATTTATTGAGGATTCTAATAAAATAGATATAACAAGTGAACATATAATTGCAATATATAATAAATCTATGATAGAGGTACCACAATTAGTTAAAAAAAAGCTTAAAGATGTAGAAGTCTTTCATAAAAAGGTTTATGAAGAGAGAAAAGATTTTCTTGGCAAAAAGAAAGAGGAAATTCAGAAAGAAATTATAGAAAAAGAAGAAAAGACTTCTAAGTTAGCTAAACAAATAGATAAGTTAGGTGAAATTTTAGCAACAAATCAAATATATCAAGAATCTGTAATGTTATATGAAGATTTTAATAATAAACTTCAGAATTTGAAATTTAATCAAGGAAAACTATCTCAAATAAAAGAAATTGATGATGCTATTATGACAGAGGATAGTAAGTTAACTGATAATTTCGAAAGCTCTAGCGAAGAATTGAAAAAGTATTATAGTATAATTGAAGAGTATAGAGATTATATATATAATATTACTAAAGATATATATGATGAAAATGTAAATTCATATTTTGATATAAAGATTAGGAAAAAACATCAAACAAGCAGACCTCTAAACATTGAATTTACTTTGAAGGGGGATACTGGGGAAGGTGTAAATGAGGTTAAGAAAAATATAGTTGATTATTTAATATTAAAATATAACAATATTATTGATATATTAATACAAGATTCGGCTTGTTATAATGGAATAGATCCTAGACAAGTATGTGGACTATTACGAAATTTAAGTGAATTCTCATCGGAATTAAATAAACAAACTATAATAGCTATAAATAAGTATCAACTAGGAGATAATACAGAATTTATAAATAAAGTAATAGAAAATAGCGCAATAATTTTATCAGAAAAAGATAAATTATTGAAGTTTAATTTTTAAAATACGGATATTAAATTTATGGTGGATTTTAAAGGTTACGTATCGCCTCCACCAATAAATCCACGACAGAAATGTCGTGGATTTTTTTATGTGTATTATGTTGATAAAAAGGGAAATATATTTAAATTGGTTGTTTTATATAGTAAAATATAGTTATATGAAATAATGAGAAAATATGGAGGCAATGGTGAGTATAGAGATTAGAGTTGAAAAAGCCTTTAATGGAGATTGTATTTGGTTAAGATATGGAGGAAGAGAGAAGGCTAATATTATAATTGATTCAGGACCAGGAATTTTTGAGAGAGGTTTTAAAAAGGTAATAGATGATATAAAGGAAAAAAAGGAGGAGGTAAATCTATTAATTCTTACGCATATAGATAATGACCATATTTTGGGAGCGAAAAACTATATAGCTAAAAATGATTGTGAAGTAATAAGAAAAATATGGTTAAATGGTGAAGGTGTAAAGGTATACAGTACTAATCAGACACTGTCACCAAAAAATGTAGGAAAATTAGTAGAAGTTATTAAGGAAAAGGGAATAGAATTAATAACTCCAATATATGAAGGGTATGAGGATATAATTAATGGAGGGGAACTAAAAGTGATTACTCCTAAAAAGGAATCTGTTTTAGAAGTAGCAAAATTAGTTGATAAGTTTAATTTGAATTCAAGTAATTCTACATATACAGATTTAGAAACACTTTATTTAGAGGATAAATATGAAGAAGAAAATACACCTACTAATAAGGCATCGATATCTGTTGTTTTTAAATATGAAGATAAAAAAATAGCTTTTTTAGGCGATTCAGTTGCTACTGATGTAATAGAAGGATTAAATAAATATTTTAGTGGAGATGAAATGGATTTAGTTAAAATAGCTCATCATGGTAGTAAACACAATACAAATTGTGATTTAATAAGAAAATTAGGTTCAAAAAAATTTGTTATAAGCAAAAAAAATAAGGTTGATAAAGAGACTATAGCAAGAATAGTAAATTGTTGCGAAAAATCTGAAATATATTGTAATTATAATTGGTGGAGAAATAGAAATTATTTTAGTGAAAATGATAAATTAAGATATATTGATACAGGAAATTTATCTATAGATGAAAAAAATCTAATATTAATTTCTGATGGGGAGAGTTTATAGATGATTATAGAGAATGAATTACAAAATTTTTCAGTTAGAATAGAAAGCTTTAAATCAGAAAGTAATAATGAATTATTAGGAAGTGGAATATGGTGGGAACCAGAGGAAACTTCGGAGTATATATACATATTTACTGCGGCACATGTGGTATTAGATAAAAAAGATATAGTTGTTAGATATATAGATGAAAATCAAAATGAATTAGAGGTTAGAATAGAGGATAATAATATAGCTTATCATAAAGATAAAAAAATAATAGAAGGAGAATTACCAAGTCGAGATGTTGCTGTTCTAAGATGTAAAAGGCAGGAGGCTAATAAAGCAATTGTGAATACATACAAATTACAAAAGGTGGAAAATTTAAAGAGCAATAGGGAGATGATTTTTAGCGGATTTCCAGATGCTCTACATCAAAAGAGTTCGTTTATCTTTTCTAATAGAATTGTAAATGCTACTTTAGGAAATATAGATAAGCGAGAAAAGAGATTTACTTATGGAATTTCATCTTCAGTGATAGTTAATCCATATGAAGCTAATGAGCAATTGATTGGTTTTTCTGGTGCAGGTATATTCTTGAATGATAATTCAGAACTTTTATTATTAGGGATAAATAGTAATAGTCTTGGTAAACAGGCTGATTTAGGTACTTGTGCTGCTATGTCATCTGAATTAATAGTTGAGATATGTGAAGAAAAAAAATGGGATATACCTATTATAGCAAATAGTGTGATAGGGAATTTAGAAGATGCTATTGAAAATTTTTTAGATGAGATAGATAATGATGAACTACAGGAAATAATGAAAGAAATAATAGAGAACGATTTTGAAAAAGTAATTAAAGGTGATTTTTGCGGTATTTCTAAGGAATGTGAAAAAGCTAATTGTTCACATGAGTGTCAAACATTTAGGAATTATTTGTTAATTATTCTATGTATACTAAAATATTTAAATGATTCAATTAAATTTGAGAAAGCTTGGATAGAAAATGAAGGTGAAAGAATACCAGTAAAGTATATATGCTGTGATGGAGAATTACAATTAAATAAAGTAACTTTAAGTAGTTTTATAAATTCTTTGAAAAATGACTATCTTATAAATAATAAAATAGATGAGAAAAGTTTAATTTTATGGGGAACCAAGAAACCAGTTAAGGGGATAGAGAAATATTGCACTCCAAAAAATTTTAGAAGGATTATAAAAGATATAAAAGGAACATATACATCAGGTAGCAGATTTGATATAAAAAGAGGTCTTAGCCAACCTAAGGATTTAGCGATTATTGAAATTAGTACATTAATTGAAAAAATTAATGATCATACACTAGAAGATATGGTTAATCTTATAAAAGAAAGCCTTGCAAATTAAATTAGGAGTTCGAAATGATAAATATAAATAAAGATATAGAATTAATAAAAGAAAATATTGAATGTGATAGAGTAAAAGTTGTACGTTTTGAAGAAAAAATTAAAATAATAATAGAAAAGAATATAAACTAAATATAATATGCTGTTCTTTTGATAACGAGCAAGATTTAAAAGATTACTGGAGAATAATAGTTGATAATGTAGCTTTATATATACAAAGTAAATTAGAAAAAGTTATAGAGCTTTATAATGTTTATATAATTTTTTTTATCGATGATATTAATGAAGAACTATTATATAAAATAGAGCAAGATAAGTATTCATCTAGAAAGATAATAATTAAAAAAGCTATGCCTGAATCTGAAGAAAAATTAAAGTCTGTAGTAAACAAGAGATTATTTTATTTTAATATAGAAAAAGCAGTAAATAATTTTTCTATACTAGAAATATTAAACAATTGTGAAAAAGAGTTTTATGAATATATAGATAGTAGAGACTTGCTAAAGGATGAGAATATAGATGAAATTGTAAATATCTTAAATAAGAATAATTTAGGAGGTGATTTTATTGAGTAAAATTTCAAAAGTTAAGCTATCAAATTTTCGTATATTTACAGATGATTTTAATCAAGTAGATTTTAATAATGAAAATGGATTGCCAGCTGATTTTATATGTATTTATGGACAAAATGGAATGGGAAAGACTTCATTTTTTGATGGAATAGAATGGTTTTCATCTGGAACAATTTACAGATTTGAAGATAAAAATATGAAAAAGGAAATTAAAAGATATAAAGGATATGTTCTTTCAAATAGAAATATCGATGGAAATAATGATAAATCGTATGTTGAAGTTAATTATTCAGATAATTGTACTGTAAAAAGAACTGTTACAAAATCTAGTAAAGATATAAATGAAAAAGGATATAGAGATTATAATAAGGGAAGATTAAATCCTCAAAAATTTAAAATGAATATAATGGCCAAGCAGATATTACCTCATAATAAAATAGATAGTTTTATACACGCAAATAGTCCTAATGATAAATATGAAGAATGGGGAAAGTTTTGGGATAGTGATGGAAGTCAAAGAAAATTATTTACTAAGGTCTATAAAGTTAAAAAGTTAATTGCCAAAAGAATTGATTTAATCAAGAGAGATTGTGAAGATGCTATTGAAGAATTAAGAGAATTGACAATAAGCGATGAAAAAATAAAAGAAATAAATAATAAAATAAATGATTTCAATATTTTAGAGACAATAAGTGGATTAAAGTTAAAGGAAGTAATAAAATCTGAGAATGAAATAATCAATATTCCTGATAAAAATAAAATACGAGAATATAAAAATAGTGTAAATAAAATAATTGATAATGAAAAATTAAATATTGATAAACTTATATATCTATTGAATTATTACGGGGAGGACTATACTCAAAAAAAAATAGAGCTGAATAATAAAATCAAAAAGATAATTGATAATATTGATAGATATAAGCAATTGAATGAGGCCGGAGATATATGGTTTAAAGAGTATAATCAATGGAAGCAATTGGACTCTAACCTAAAATTAATTAATCGACAATTAAAGTTTAAATTATCAAGTCTAGAATTTAAATATAAAGAGTTAGATAATATTAATGAAGAAATAAATAAGTTGAAATCTTCTTTTGAAATTTTAAATGATAAAGAAAATTACTTTTTAACTAAATGTAAGTTTATTGAAGGAATAATAAATGAAATATCTAATAAAAAGTATAAGAATAAAGTAAATATTGATACTTTACAAAAACTTGATATTATAAAAAAACATAATCAAAAGATAATTAGTAATTTAGAAGAAGCTAAACTGAATAAGGAAAGAAAGAATTTTGATATACATATATCATCAGTAGTTGAAGATGATGAGAGATTTATTTTATTAAAAAAAATATACATTGATAAGTATAAGAACTTAAAGAATAAAATTGAAAATAATTCTAAAGAAGTTATTAAGAAAAAAGAACTATATTTTTCATGCAAGAAAAGTTTTGATGAATTACAGAATATACTTATGCAGGTTAAAGGTTACATTGAAAAAGAAGATTTAAATAATTGTCCAGTATGTCATACCCCTTTTAAAGATATTGGACTATTATTATCTAAGATTAATTTAGATGAACAAAGTAATAATTGTAAAAAACTATATGATAATTATCAATTGGCATTATCACATAAAGAAAAAGCTTTAAATGAAGAAAAAGAGTTAATAGATAAATGGAATGAAGAATGTGAAAAATATAAGGTAGTGCTTGGGGAGGAAATTTCGAATTTAACACAAAAAATAACTAGAGTTATACGTGAAAACGAAAAGTTAAAAGAGGATATAAAGTTAGATGAATTAAAAGTTAATGAATTTAAGGAAGAGTTAGATAAAATAAGTAAATATGAAAAAGACTTTTCACAAGATTCTATTAAAGAATGGTTAAATATAATTAAGAAGTCTTACAAAAGTAAGTTAGATAAAAGTATTAGAGATAAAGAAAAATTATATCTAATGGTAAGAGAATTAGATAAAGAAAGTAGAGAATTAAAATTAAATATTAAAGAATTAGAAGATAAAAATGATGATTTTAATCAAAAAGATATTAATAAAATTTTAGTTGCTAAATTAGAAGAAATAAATACTATCAATAAGAGTAAAATAAAAGAATGGATAGATTTTGAGAAATATTATAGTTCATTAATTATTAAAAATGAAGAACTTAAAAAACAAATTAAAGATATAGATAATTATATTAGAGGATATGAAAAAAATGATTACAAAGATATATTCAAAGAAAAATATTTAAAATATAATAAAAATAGTTATAGAGATTATATGTTACAAATATTTAAGGGGAATTATATTGATTTTAGTAATTTAATTCTTTTATGTAAAGAAAAGAAACATATTATCGAAAACCTTAAGAGAAATATTGATATATTAGACTATATTAATATTGAATTATGTAATTCTAACTATAATGAAAAATATTCTGTTATAAGTAAAAATATATCAATAAAAAAATATGAATTAAAAAAGTATGAAGCGTCTAAAAATAAAATTGATGGTATATTTTATAATCTAAAAAAATATATTGAAGAAAATATAGAAGAAGTGTTAGGAAGTAAGCCAATGAATCAAATTTATTCAATAATAGAACCTAATAAAGAATTTAAAAAGTTAAAAATAGAGGTTTCTTTTACTAATAGTGAAGATGGAGAAGATATACCAGAATTATATTTAAAAAGTTCTGGAGATGAGAATGAAGACATTTTACCTGAATATTTTTTCAGCACAGCTCAATTAAATACAGTAGCATTGAGTATATTTTTGGGTCAGGCCTTGTCTATGGACTTAGAGGTGAAAACTATTTTTATAGATGATCCTGTTGGACATTTTGATGATATTAATGTTTTAGCTTTTGTAGATTTATTAAGGAATATAATTAAAGATGGAGAATGGCAAATAGTAATTTCAACTCATGATGAGTCATTTTATAATATTCTAAAAAATAAAATATCAGATGAGTATTATAATTCGAAATTCATTACTTTTAGTTCTGTAGGAAAATTATCTGAATCAAATATAAATTAGAATAGTGAATTAAATATGGTGGATTTTAAAGGTAACGTATCGCCTCCACCAAATAAGAACGCAAGTAAGGATACAATGGTAAAACCTTGAAATATCAAGGTTTGGCCATTGTATTTTGCTTTTTAAGTGAGAATCCAAATTTTAATTTGGCTATTTGAACTTACTCATTCGACGACAATAGAAGGAGTTTCTTTTTAAAATAAACTGATTTTAATAGATAATTTAGCCACTTTTAGGTTTTTGAGTATTTGCGCACACCACTTAGTAGAAGTGTTACTAGGGGGTGTGCATTTTTATATGTAAAGAAGAATAAACTACTGGAAAAAAGGTTTGACATCAAACCAGTATTGATATAAGATTAGTTTGACATCAAACTAATCTTATATCAATACATAAAGTATACTCTCAAATAACATATTAGTTTTATAGAGATTATTATTTTAAATTGAATAAAGTGAAAATTTTACAATAGGGATACAGACGAGGAGAGTTAATATGAATGTTTTAGAAGCTATATATGCTCGTAAGAGTATAAGAAAATTTAAAGATGAAATTGTTCCAAGAGAAGATATAATAAAAATGATAGAAGCAGCAACACAAGCTCCATCGCCAAAGCATCAACAGAACTGGAATTTTATTGTACTTACTAACCCTGAAATAATAAATAAAATGGCTGATATAGTAACAGAAAGCCATGAAAGACTAGGTGAAATTGCAAAGACTGAAAAAGATAGAAAAATTCATATGAGTGTAATAAAATATTATACAAGTTTTAAAAATGCACCTGTAGTAGTAATGGTATATGGTTCAGAGTATAAAATGATAGAATATAAAATATTAAAAGAAAATAATGCATCTCAAGAAGTGTTAGATATGTTAGTATCTCCACAATCTGCAGCACAGGCAATAGGGGCAGCAGTTCAAAATTTTCTATTAGCTGCAACAGAAATGGGATATGGAACATGTTATATGACAGGACCTACTCACGCTAAAGCTCAAATAGAAGAATTAATAGGTTTTGATAAATCAGGATTTGAATTAATGTCTATGATATCTTTAGGTGTGCCAGAAGAAGAAACATCAAAAAAGCCACCACGTAAGCAACTTGAAGAAGTAGTAACATTTATAGATTAATTAAAAATAAACTGAAAATAAAGAAATCCCCTATAAAGTAGATATTTATTAATAAACGCTACTTTATAGGGGGTTTTAAATATGTATGAAAAATATTAAGTAACAGTTTATTAAATCTAAACATGTAATATCTATTTATATTTTTCATTTGCAGTTTTGAAATTAGAATTGAGCTTTTTAAGTAATCTTAAAAATTCAGCTTTTTCTTCTTTAGTAAAGTCTTTATAAGCAGTATCTTTGACTTGAGAAGATATAGAATTAAATTTATATTCAATAGACTTAGCTTTAGGAGTTAAACTTATATGCGTAACTCTTTTATCGCTAGGGGATTGCTCTTTTTTTATGTAGCCTAGATTTATAAGCTTATTTACTAGTGCAGTAACTGTAGATTTATCTTTACCAATTCTCTTTGATATTTCTTTCATAGTAAGTTTATTAGGACTTTCATAAAGTGCAGTTAATATATTACCGTGTGTAGGTATCAAATCCGTTAATTCATTTTCCACTAATTTATTTTCAATAAATTTAATCATAGATGCTTTTGTTTTACTAATAAAATAAATAATATATTTATCTTTCATTTATAATTCTCCTGTTCATATAAAAGAATATATCTATATAATATCATATTTTTTATAGCACCCCAATAACTTAAAAGTGGAATATACTTTTATATTCCATAAGACTATATATACTGAGACAGTTGTAAGGCTATTAAGAAATATCTTAATGTTCCCTAAGACTACGGCTTGGGGGGGATTTTTGTGTTATGGGGTAACAATTACACTAAATAAAATATTAAAAGTTAGTAATTAAATTATTAAAAAGAGGAATCTGTTAAGTAGTTATGAAAAAATAGCTTGATTTTTCATAGAATTACTTGCTCTTTGAAAATTATATAAGTTTGAATGTTTTATTGTATGGCAAATAAGTCTACAATAGCATTGATTTTTTGCAGGTTAATCAAAGGTATTAAATTTAATTAAGATGCTGAAAACCAAGAGTTTTTAGTAAAGCTATTGCTGGAGTACAGTTATTTAATGATCCATGTGGTCTAATAAAGTTATAGTGAAAGATAAATAAATATATAAGGTTATTAGCTTTTTGAAAAGAGTTGAATCCTTTCTTGGTTTTATACCAGGCTTTAAATTTATCAGCCTTTTGTTTAAAGAAAGGTGCAAAGTTATTAGTCCAACTGGCTATCGTAGCATGGGATACCTTAATACCAGCGTTAATCATCAAGAATTGAGAAATAGCCCTTGTTGATGAATTGTTTAAAAAATATAGTGTTAATGCAGTTAATATTACATGAAGTGGAAACTCATTTCTTTCATAGAAAGGGAACCGGTAATCAATTCATTAGAGGCTATATCAATATTTGTAGTATGATGTTTAACTATTAGGTTATTACATTTCTTATTACCACATTTATAGCGATTGTAGTGCTTACATTCATGATGAAGGAATGTAGCCTTATTACATTTAGGACATCTAGGATATTTAGATATTATCGGATTGCTGACGGAGTCAGGAGCAAATTGACGGTTATATTTTTTACTAGGATTTTTTTAGTATGTTAATTATTTTTTAGGATTTAATAAGTTTGAGAGCAATAAAATTAAGAAATAGAGGCATTAAATTTATCTTAGAAAATAAAGAATATGAGCTAAAGACTAAATAGGATCTAATGTATTAATATCTATGACTTAGTTTACTAAATTTAAATAGGGAATCTACAGCTAATATATATAATTGTTGTAATATAAGGGATATATTGGTATAATCATGAAGACAATTAGTTAACTTGACAGGTGAATGGAAACAAGAAAATAGTAAATCTGATGATTCTTATCAAGTTGCAACAATAAATGGTGATAACATTGAAATTTACTGGGTAACTGATAATGGTGATACAAAATCTCTTTATTGGGCAGGTTCATTTACTGCACCAACAACTAATGACGAACCTTATTCATGGGATTCAAAAAATGATCATAGCAAAACTGAAAGTGCTTTACTAGCTTCAAGTGATGATACTAAAACTATAACATACCAAGATGATGTATTAAGTTTATGAAGTTTCTGCTATGGGAACAACTACAAAGGTTAAATTGAAAAAGCAACAATAATAACATAAAAAAGGCTGAAAGTTAGATAATATCTAGCTTTCAGCCTTTAAATATGTTAGATTAAATTATAAGTTAGAGGAGAAATGTCGCGAATTCAAAGGAGGTAGTAATGCCAACAAAAAAGAGAAAAAATGAAAGAATAAAGATTTGTAATATAGATGATTTAAAGAAAGCATTAATATTAGAAGGTCACAATTTAGAAGTAGTAGATTATTATATTTTAAAGGAAAACTTTATAAAGGCTTTTGATATAACTGAAGATGTATTTATTAAGTTATATGAAAGTCTTAAGGAAGAATCAATTACTTATAAAGTAGATGATATTAACGATTTAATAAATTACATAAAGAACATTATAGTTTTTGAGAATGAACATAAAATGTTATGTGAAAAGATAAAGAATATAAAGGCATTACATATTTATAGAGTTGAATATGAAAGGATTCCAACCCCTCAAGATGATGTTGAACATATCTTGAAAATAGTAGAAGAGACCAAGAATGCTGTATCAACTAAAATTAATGAAGAAGGAAAGCTAAAATTAAAATTATTAGAAAAAGAAATAGATAGAGATTATGTGTATGCAAAAGATATAGAATTATTAAAAAGAATTCTTCTTTGTAACAGTGAAAATGTAAGCGAGAATTATGATAAAGATAATCAAACTAAAATTTTATTTATTGATGTTCCTAAAAACATTACTTTTAATTATATAAAAGCAGAGAAGGGATCAATAGAGTATCATAAACATATTAAAAGTTATATTCCTAGAATGAAAAGGCTTATTAAAAATTTAGATAAGTATATTACAGAGGAAGAGCATGGAGTATTTAAAATTAATCAAAGTATGGTAATTCAGGATTCTGTAAATAAGGCTATTGCAGTATTTAATAATAAGGAGTTTAGAGCTGTTAGTGGGAAAAATGATATTGAAGATAGCTGTACATTAATACCAATGGGAGAAGAATACTTTAAAAGTTGTAAAGTTAATAAACTTGGGAAATTAGGAATTGGTTATAATAGAATAAATGATAGTGAAAAAAAGATTTTAGAAAAGATAAATAGACTTATAAAAGAAGGAACGTTAGCTAATGAAGGAGAACTAATTTTATATAGTAAATGGGAACCCTGTCCCAGCTGTTATTATGTAAGTAGGCAATTTTGTGAAATGTATCCTAAAATAAATTTTAATATTATGTATTATAAAAACTATGGAGAAAAATAGAAAGATAATAAATTGGATTATGTATATTTAGTAAGTTTATTGAAATAAAGATATGTTTTTAGTATAATTGAAATATTAAGAATTTTAAGGGCTAGTATTATTAGATAAGGTAGTACGTAGCCTATAGTTATTTTTGAAAACGATTAGTTTAACAATATTATAAAGTGATGGATTGTGTACAGTGGAAGAATGAGAGGAAGTGAAACTGATGGATAATGCAAAACAAGAATTGAGTGTTGAAGTGGCAAGACTTTATTATCAGTTAAATTATAGTCAGCAACAGATTGCATCACGTCTTGGGATATCGAGACCAACTATATCAAGGCTTCTTAAATATGCAAAGGAAAAGGGTTACATTACTATTAATATAATTGATCCATTTTCTGATTTGGATAAGTTAGCTTGTAAATTAAAAGAAAGATATGCATTAAGTGATGTTCGTATTGTGCTTTCATCAAATAATGAATATGAATCTATTTTAGAATCTATTAGTAAGGAAGCAGCAGAATATTTAGAAGAAAATATAAAAGATGGGGATATTATTGGAGTAGGTGCAGGAACAACTATGAATAAAATTGGGAAAGAACTTACTTACAAAAATACTAAAGAGATAAAGGTAGTTCAGTTACAAGGATTAGTTACTAATTTAGAGGTAAATAAATATGAAGCTGAAATAGTTTCTGCTTTTGCAAAAGCT
Source organism: Clostridium chauvoei (assembly GCF_002327185.1). Lineage (NCBI taxonomy): Bacteria > Bacillati > Bacillota > Clostridia > Eubacteriales > Clostridiaceae > Clostridium > Clostridium chauvoei. The sequence goes on from NZ_CP018624.1 coordinate 405,528, forward strand.
TTTCAAGCTATCCCTAAATACTTACCATTACCAGGATTTTTTGATAATAATAATATAAAGCAAATGGTAGAAAAAGATTGTCATATTCAAAATACTTTAGAAATGGGTACAAAAGCTAATATAGCTATTTTTACAGTTGGAAATGTTGATGAAAATGGAGTACTATTCAATTTAGATTATTTAAGTGAAAAAGAGAAGTTAATTTTAAAACAAAAAAGTGTCGGAGATGTTTGTTTACGTTTTTTTGATGAAGATGGTAAGATTTGTGATGAAGAAATTAATAATCGTACTATGTCTATATCATTAGATAGTCTTAAAGAAAAGGAAAAGTCTATTTTAGTTGCTGGTGGAGAACATAAAGTACAAGCAATAAAAGGTGTACTAAAAGGAAAGATTTCTAATATTTTAATTACAGATCAATATACTGCAAAAAAGCTTTTAGAATAAAGTATGAACAAAATTTCATATATTTAAAGGGAAAATATATACCCTCTTTTATGATTGTTTTAGCATAAAAGAGGGTATTTTAATATAAAAAATATATTTACTTAATTTTCATTAAAATATTAATATTTAAATTTTCTATGAACAAAATTTCAAGAGATGCTTTACAAATGTTCAGAAGAAACTTATAATAAATATGTTTGTAATTATGGGGAAAAATATCTATTAATATTTATATTATTATAAATTTATACTATTAAAAAGGAGCATGAAAATGAAGTATATTATTGGAATCATAGGATTAGTCGTTATTTTAGGCTTTGCATGGATTGGAAGTAGTGACAAGAAAAATATAAAGTATAAACCAATTATTACAATGATTATTCTGCAATTTATATTAGGTTTTGCTTTACTAAATACTGAATTAGGAAATTATCTGGTAGGTAGTATAGCAAACGGTTTTGAAGTATTACTTAAATGTGCTAGTGAAGGAGTAAACTTTGTATTTGGTGGATTAGTTAATAATGATCAATTCTCATTTTTTATTAGCGTTCTTTTACCAATAGTTGTTATTTCAGCCTTAATTGGTATTTTACAACATTTTAAGATACTACCTGTTGTGGTAAAGTACATAGGATTAGTTTTAAGTAAAATTAATGGTATGGGTAAGTTAGAATCTTATAATGCAGTAGCATCAGCTATATTAGGACAATCAGAAGTATTTATTTCAGTAAAGAAACAACTTGGGTTATTACCTAAACATAGATTATATACTCTTTGTGCATCAGCTATGTCAACAGTATCTATGTCTATAGTTGGTTCTTATATGGTTCTTTTAGAGCCTAGATATGTTGTAACAGCACTTGTTTTAAATTTATTTGGTGGATTTATTATAGCATCAATTATAAATCCTTATACTGTAACAGCAGAAGAGGATATTTTAGTAGTTGCTGAAGAAAAGAAACAAACATTTTTTGAGGTTCTTGGTGAATATATTTTAGATGGATTTAAAGTAGCTGTTATAGTATCAGCTATGTTAGTTGGATTTGTAGCAATAATTGCTATAATTAATATGCTATTCCAAAGTATATTTGGAATTACATTCCAACAAATACTTGGATATGTATTCTCTCCATTTGCATTTTTAATGGGTGTACCATTAAATGAATCAATACAAGCTGCAAGTATAATGGCAACTAAACTAGTATCTAATGAATTTGTTGCAATGAATTTATTAGCAAGTGGAAGCATACACTTAACAGAAAGATCACTGGGAATTGTTTCTGTATTCTTAATATCTTTTGCTAACTTCTCATCAATTGGAATTATTTCAGGAGCAGTAAAAGGTCTTAATGAAGAACAAGGAAATGTGGTTGCACGTTTTGGATTAAAGTTATTATATGGAGCAACATTAGTAAGTATGTTAACAGCAACTATTGTTGGATTAATTATATAGATAATAAATACATATTAAAACAATACAATATTAACAAAGTAGCAATAATATTTAAGGTATTATTGCTACTTTTTTGTGTTATTAGAAGTTTTATTAAGGTGTTGGTTGTTTTATAAACATACTTCTATATTCCATTGGAGACTTATTAAAATACTTACTAAATATTTTTGAAAAATAAGATGGACTATTGAATCCAACTAAATAGCTAATTTCACTAATGGAATAGCTACTTTTTCTAAGTAAGTCACAAGCTTTGTTAAGTCTATAATTTATTAGATATTCTTGAGGACTTATATTCATATGTTTTTTTATTAATTTAAATAGATGGCTTCTATTTATATTTAAATGATTAGATATATCAGAAATTGAAATGTTTTGGTGATAATTATCACGTATATAATCAACAAAAAGTGATATATATTTTTCGTAAGAATTAGGTGCAAGAGCTGAAAGATTATTATTTTTAAGTATTAATTGGTTAAAAAATAAATAGAGATTTCCTAGAGCTTGAAAATACTGATCATTATTACAACCATCTAAAATATTTTTAAAGCAATTATTAACAAAATTATCATCAGTATAATTAAAAGTGAAGTTAGAATTGTTAAATCCACAAGATTTTAAAATTTTTGAAACCTCACTTCCATTAATACCAATCCAGCGATAGCACCAAGGATTATTTGTATCTGGATAGTAATTGTTGTCAGTATGTGGAGGAATTAAAAATCCATCGCCTTTTTTTAGTTTATATACTTCACCATTAATAAAGAATAGACCTTCTCCAGATAAAACGTAATGTATCAAATAATAGTCTATCTGTTCATATTGATAAGGAATACGAGGTTTACATTCTTCGTATCCACATTCATAAATATATAATTCTTTACTTGCTTGTTTATCTGTAGTAAAAACTTGAATTTGTGTATTCATATAAAAAACTCCTTTGAAGGTAAAAGTTTACAAAAGCAATGATTAATTGCAACATAAGTACAAGTTTTAGCAACATTCGTATATTGTTGCAATAAACATAACATAATATAATTAACATATCAAGTAAACGATTTTACAAGAAAATTACATATGTTACGTAAGGAGATGATATAGAAATTACCATTTGAATTTTGGGAATTATAAAAGTATAAAAAAATATTTTGTAAACAAAAGTACAAACGATTAAAAGGGAGAATTAAAATGAGTAATAGAAGACAAACCTTAAGCTCAGGAGCTTTAATGTTAATGACTTTCACAGCAGTATTTTCATTTGGAAATATTATTGATAGTAGTGTAAATGTAGGACTTGCTACCATTCCTTCATACATATTCGGAACAATATTTTACTTCTTTCCATTTGCATTAATGATAGGAGAGTTTGCTTCAGCTAATGGAGATTCAGAGTCAGGAATTACTAGTTGGATAAAAACCTCATTAGGTGCAAAATGGGCATTTTTAGGATCATGGGCATATTTCTTTGTAAATTTATTCTTTTTTACATCATTATTACCAAAGACATTAATTTACGGATCATATGCACTAGTAGGAAGAAATGTTTTTGATGGAAAAACAGTTTTAATTTCAATAATTTCAATAATTCTATTTTGGGGCGTAACAATAATATCTACTAAGGGTGTTACTTGGGTATCGAAAATAACTAGCTTATCAGGTATAGCAAGAATACTATTAGGGATAGGATTTATCGTTTTTTCTTTTGGAATTATAATTTTCTTAGGAGAATCACCAGCACAAGAATTCACAGCACAATCTATGACGCCAAAGTTTGATTGGAAATACTTCATGGTATTAGCATGGATATTACAAGCAGTAGGTGGAGCAGAGAGTATAGGGGTTTATATAAAAGATGTTAAAGGCGGAAACAAAGCATTTATAAAGACAATGTTATTATCAACAATAGTTGTTGGGTTATTATATGCTTTAGGTGCAGCAGCAGTAGGTATAGTTGTACCAGAAAGTACATTACAAGGAAATTTCTCAAATGGATTATTTGATTCATTTGTTTTATTAGGAGCTCATTATGGAATTGGTAATATTATAACAAATATTGTTGGATTCATAATGTTACTTGCAAGTTTAGGTTCATTAGTATTATGGACAGCAGCACCAGTTAAAGTTTTATTCTCAGAAATACCTGAAGGAATTTTTGGAAAATGGGTTGCTAAAACTGATAACCAAGGAAATCCAGTTAATGCATTATACCTTCAAGCAGTTATAGTTACAATACTTTTAATAATACCAGCATTAGGAATAGGTTCAGTAGATTCATTATTAGAAATATTAATTAATATGACAGCATCTACATCATTAATACCAGTTTTATTCTTCTTAGTTGGATATATTGTATTAAGACTTAAGAAAGATAATCTTGTAGATAGAAGTTTTAAAGTAGGATCAAGAAAATTTGGAGTAGCTATAGGATCATTATTACTTGCATTATTTACTTTCGTATTTGTTATTTCATCAGTGCCATCACCAGCAGAAATAAGTGCATATTTTAATGGTACATTAGAAGCAGGTGCAGTTAATCCAATGTTTGTGCTTATATACAATGTATTAGGATTAGTAGTATTCTTAGGATTTGCTTTAATTTGTTGGAAGAGATATGAAAAAAGAGTTGGAAAAGATGTAGCAAATGAAGTTGAAAATTTATGTACAGCTCAATAATAAGAAAAATATAGACAATAGTGGAGGGTTAAAATGAAAAATTACGGACCAATAAGCTCTAAGATTAATAAAATGCTTCACGGAGCAGATTACAATCCTGAACAATGGATTGATGTTCCAGGAATTTGGGGTGAAGATGTTAGATTAATGAAACTTTCTCATAGTAATGTTGTAGCAGTAGGCATATTTTCATGGACAATGTTAGAGCCAGAAGAAGGTAAGTTTAACTTTGAATGGCTAGATGAAGTAATGGATTTAATGCATAAAAACGGAAATTACGTTATACTTGCAACACCTAGTGGAGCTAAGCCAATATGGATGGCTCATAAATACCCAGAAACATTAAGAGTTGCACCAAATAGAGTAAGAAATTTATATGGAGAACGTCATAATCATTGTTATACATCTCCTATATATAGAGAAAAAATTGCTATTATAGATAGGATGTTAGCGGAAAGATATAAAGATCATCCAGCTTTAATTATGTGGCATATTTCTAATGAGTTTGAAGGTCAATGTAGTTGTCCTTTATGTGAACAAGCATTTAGAGAGTTTTTAAAAGAAAAATATGATAATAGTTTAGAGAAATTAAATGAAGCATGGTGGACTAAGTTCTGGAGCCACACTTATGGATCATGGGATGAAATTGAAGCTCCAGCACCTCATGGAGAGCCAGCATTACATGGATTAAATTTAGATTGGATGAGATTTGTTACTCATCAAACACTAGATTATTATAAACATGAAAGAAGTATATTAAAGGAAATTACACCAGATATCCCTGTAACTACTAATTTCCACGATTATGTATCTCTTCAAAGAGGAATTGATTATTGGAAATTTGCACCTTACTTAGATGTTGTATCATGGGATAACTATCCATACTGGCATGGTGAAAGAAGTGATGACCATGAAGGAAGTAGAATTGGATTCGTTCATGATTTAAATAGGGCACTTTTAAATGGTAAGCCATTTATGATGATGGAAAGTTCTCCAAGTTCAACTAACTGGCAACCAGTTGCAAAGCTTAGACGTCCAGGTATGCATGTATTATCATCAATTCAAGCTGTTGCTCATGGATCAGATACAGTACAGTATTTCCAATGGAGAAAGAGTAGAGGTTCTTCAGAAAAGTTCCATGGAGCAGTAGTTGACCATTGTGGACATGAAAATACAAGAGTATTTAGAGATGTAACTAGAGTTGGAGAAATTCTATCTAAACTTAATGAGGTAATTGGAACATCTGTTGAGCCAGAAGTAGCAGTTATTTATGATTGGGAAAATTTTTGGGCAATTGATGATGCACAAGGCCCTAGAATTGAGAAAAAAGATTATTATGATACATGTCAAAAACATTATAAAGCATTTTGGGATATGTCAGTTCCAGTTGATGTTATAAATATGGATTGTGATTTTTCAAAATATAGAGTAGTAGTAGCTCCAATGCTTTATTTAGTTAGACCTGGTGTAGGTGAAAGACTTGAGGAGTTTGTAAATAATGGAGGAACTTTAATAACAACTTATTGGAGTGGAATCGTAAACGAAAATGATCTATGCTTCTTAAATGGATTCCCAGGACCTCTTAGAAAGGTTACAGGAATATGGGCAGAAGAGTTAGATGCTCTTTATGATGAAGATGTAAACTATATAGCTATGGAAAGTGAAAATAGTCTTACTATGAAGGGAGAATATGAAGCAAGAATATTCTGTGATTTAATACATGCTGAAGGGGCTGAAGTTCTTGCAACATATAAAACTGATTTCTATAAAGGAAGACCAGCCTTAACTTGTAATAAGTTTGGAAAGGGAGAAGCATATTATATAGCTTTTAGAAATAATGATGAATTCTTAAGAGATTTCTATAGAAGTTTAGCTAAAAAGATGAAGTTAGAGAAGGCTATAGATTTAGATTTACCAACAGGAGTTAATGCTCAAGTTCGTAGAGATGAAAAAAATGAATTTGTATTCTTATTAAATTTCTCTGATGAAAATAAAGTTATCGATACTAAGGGTATGAAATTAACAAATGTAGAAACAGGAGAAAAAGTAGGAAATAATATAGAAATTGAATCTTATGGAGTTAGAATATTTAAGAAATAATATTTATAAATATTTTAATTTATCTAAATAATTTTTGATACTAGTCTTTTGTTGTAGTATAATAAAAATAATAAAGATTTATGTTACGTTAATTATAATTGTTATATTTTATAGGAATTATTATTTTGGAAATTAAAGAATAACTAAATTTTTCATATTTTATAAACTTAGGAATTAGGAGAAAATATATATGAAAGAATTTAGTATTAGTACAAATATTTATTTTGGAGAAGGATCTTTAAATAGATTAAGTGAACTTAAAAATAAAAAAGTAATGATTGTATGTGACAAGTTCATAGAATCTTCAGGGATGGCACATAAAATACAGGAGAAGCTAGTTAATTGTGAGGTAACTATATTTAGTGATATAGTACCAGATCCATCAGTAGAAATTATAGCTGCTGGAATTCAAACATTAAAAGCTTGTGGAGCAAAGATAATAATAGCTCTTGGTGGTGGATCATCAATTGATGCAGCAAAAGCAATAAGAGAGTATTCTAAAAAGTTATTAGGACAAGATGCTGAAATAGAAGAATGTTTTGCTATACCTACTACAAGTGGAACAGGTTCTGAAGCTACTCAGTATGCAGTAATAACTAATAAAAAAGAAGGCTTAAAATATGCTTTATCAGATAAATCACTACTTCCTATGGTGGCTATACTTGACCCGGAACTTGTAACTTCTGTACCTAAGGCTATTACAGCAGATACAGGAATGGATGTAATTACACATGCTATAGAAGCATATGTTTCAAAGGATGCTAATGATTTTTCAGATGCTTTAGCAGAGAAGGCCCTTTCTTTAGCAGTTAAATTTTTACCAGAGGCTTTTGATAATGGAGCTAATTTGTTAGCAAGAGAAAAAATCCATAATGCATCTTGTTTAGCAGGTATGGCATTTAATTCAGCAGGACTTGGTATTACACATAGTTTAGCACATGCAGTAGGTGGAAAACTTCATATATCTCATGGAAGAAGTAATGCAATAATACTTCCTCATATAATAGAATATAATGCAAAATTGAATAAAGATTTCTATAATAAAGATTATGAAATAGCTGCTAGAAAATATCAAAGGTTAGCAAAAGTATTAAATTTACATGCTTCTACAGTAAGTATTGGAGTTAATAATTTAATTAAGTGTATTGTTGATTTACAAAAAAAATTAATGATTCCAACTACCTTAAAAGAACAAGGTGCTGATTTAAATTTATTAGAACAGGTAAAAGAAGAAATATTAAATGCTGCTATGAAGGATATTTGTACAACAGCAAATCCTAGAGAAGCGACAAAAGAAGATTTATTAAATATTTTAAATAAAGTATCAGGAAATAAATAAATTTAACATATACGGATTTTAAAAAAGTGGATTCATATCGAATCCACTTTTTTTTGTAGTGCCAATTATAAATAATTAATAAAATATACATAAATATATAGAGAGTTTTATGGAATTATAGAATATTTTTCATTCAATTTTTATCAGATTTACTAAGATATCTATAAAAAGATAATAAAAATTTTATGAATATAAACTCATATCTACATATGATTTCTAAATATTGAAAAACAAATGAATTTTATGTAAACTTATATTAAATATGAAATACAAGACTGAATTTCATTACATCTAGATTTCTGGGGAGAAAATAGGGGAGGGTTGTTTATGAGAGAAAGTGGATTGTATTGTATAGGAAAGGTAGGAGAAATATGTAAATTATCAAGGAAGGCTCTTCGATATTATGACAAAATGGGGATATTATCACCGGATAAAGTATCAGATGAAAGTGGGTATAGATATTATAGTAAAAAAACTTTATTGTCTGTACCAATGATAAAATATTATAAACAAAGCGGATTTAAGCTTGAAGAAATGAAGTCATTGCTTGAAGGGACAACTTATTCAGTTTTTGAAAAATGTTTTAGAAGTAAAATAGGTGAACTTGAGGATAGAGAAAATGAGATAAATTTAAAACTTAAATCTATAAAAGATTGGTATGAACTTATAGTTGAAGCACAAATGGTTATAGAAAATGATGTTAAAGAAGTATCAGTAAAATATTTAGATAATTCTAGAATGGTATATTTAAATCAAGATTTTAATTATGATTATATGGAGTCTATAATAAATATTGAATTTACCAATTATATAGAAAATATAAATAATGCAATAACAGGGCCTGTAATAATAGAATTTCCATCTTTAGAAGATAAAATGAATGGAACTTGTAATAAAATGAAAATAATGCAGGAAACAATATTAAAGTGTAAAGACAATGAAACAGTTGATTTTGGAGGCTTTATGGTGGCATCTTGTTATCATGTAGGTTCTCATGAAACAATTAATGAAACCTATGAAAAGATAAAAAGTTGGATAGAAAAAAATGGATATAATTATGAAAATAATTCATATGAAAGGTATGTTACAGATTATTGGACAACTAAAAATACTGATAAATTTGTAACGGAAGTAATGATTAAAATTAGTAAGGGTAAAAAATAATATTTCAATAAAAAGTTTTCCCTATAGGGAATATATAACTCAAAAATAAAAGCATTTTAAGCGATAAAAATATAAAGATTTATTACTTAAAGTGCTTTTTTATATGGAAATTTTTCGCCTTTATATAGAGATTTTTAAGCTTTAAATTTAACTAAGAGTACTAAATCTATCGAAAATAAAGGGGTGGGATATAGTTTGAAAATACTGACAATAAGAAAGAATTATTGTTAAAAAAGTATAAGTATATTATAGAAAAATATGGTTAAAACACATATTGACTTTACCCCCTAGGGAAAGGATTATAATTTAATTGAAGAAAAAAATACATAAGATGAAAAGTTATTCGATAATTTCAAAACAAATAAAATGTCCATATATAAAATTATAACAATTTTTAATAGATCATTATAAATCTTTATTTAATGATATATATAATCAAAACTGATAACGTTTAAATGGAGGGAGTTTTATTTATGAGTGAAATGTCAGGAGCAGTTAATTCGTCTGCAATTGCTGCTAAAAAGAAACTATCATCTAATTTTCTTAAAAAAGGTATTTCAATCGCATTATTCTCAGGTCTTATGTATGGATTTTATTCAGCATTTATGACATATGGAATGACAAAAGGTGTTTGGGCTGATTGGAAAGGTGATAATAGTACACTATCCTTACTTGTAGTTATGTATCTACTAGGTGCACTTGGAAGTGCAGTAAACGATACTTGTAGTGCTATTTGGGCAATAATTTATGCAGCTATAAAAGGAAAACTTGGAGACTTTTTTAGATGTATTAAGACAACACCAGGTGGAGTAATGATTTTAGCAGCTCTTATTGGAGGGCCAATTTCAAGTACAGCTTATGTTGTTGGTCTTCAAATGGCTGGATCTATTGTTATTCCAATTACTGCACTTTGTCCAGCTATTGGAGCTATACTAGGAAGAATCTTATTTAAACAAGAATTGAACAAGCGTATGATGCTTGGAATTGTAATTTGTGTTACTGCAAGTTTTATTATTGGTAGTTCAAGTCTTTTAGGAGATGCGCCAGATGGAATGCTTTTAGGAATATGTATTGCATTTATAGCTGCTCTTGGATGGGGATTTGAAGGTTGTGTGGCAGGTTATGGTACATCAATGATTGATTCAGAAATTGGTATAACTATACGTCAAGCAACATCAGGATTAGCAAATTTATTAATTTTAGTTCCTATCTTTGGTATGATTTTTGGCGATGGTATTAGTTTTGCCAATAAATTAGTTGTTGATGCGTTTACAAGTGGACCAGCTATGATTTGGTTTATATTAAGTGGTCTTTGTGCATTTATTTCATACATGTGTTGGTATAACGGTAATAGTATGTGTGGTGCTGCACTTGGTATGGCATGTAATGGTACTTTTTCATTCTGGGGACCATTCTGTTGTTGGATTGTACTTGGAGTATGTGCAGGAATAGATGGTTGGGCATTACCAATTAGAGTTTGGATTGCAGCTGTATTAATGATTTTTGGTATTTTAGTTATTGCTATGAATCCATTAGATCTATTTAGAAAAAAGGAGGTAGAGTAGTAATGAAGCCACTAAATTATGCTATATTAAAATATTTTACAACTGTAAAAGAAGCTTGTGCAGATGATGTAATTAATGCATTGAAAGATGTATATGGTAACTTTAAAGCTCTTAATAAAAAGGATGTAATTACAGCATTAATGACAGCTGAAGCAAATGGACTACTTGAAGAAACGAGATTTGATATGGATATTAATGGAGAATTAAGAGTTTATTATCATGCACCAGAAGAAGGCGCAGCTACAATAAATAAGTATATTAAAGATTAATAATATTTTTTAACCAGTTATTATTTATAAAGATTCTCTTTAATAAAAGTGTAAATAATATCTGTTTAAAGGGAGTCTTTATTTATAAATAAAGGTAACATTACCCGTAGGGGTAATGATTGTTTATAAATTAAATAAAAAAATCAAATATATTTATAGGTAAATTTGAAAGTTATTAATATAAAAATATATATTTTTACGAAATTAAACTTGTAAATAAAGGATTTATCACAAAGATAATGTATAGGTTTACCTAAAGAAATGTGTAAGTTTTAGTTATTAAAAAGATATTGACTTTCCCCCAAAGGGAAAGGGATATAATAAATTTAAGGACAAGAAAGAGCATAATAAAAATTAAAATTAATCAGAGAATTTGTTAGAAGGAGAGGTGGGAACTGTAGATGAGATATTATGGTGATGAGGCGCTAGGCCTTGTAGAAACAATAGGGTTAGTCCCAGCACTTGAGGCGGCTGACAAAATGTTAAAAGCTGCAAATGTTGAATTAATATCATATGAAAATGTTGGGTCTACTTTAGTTACGATTATGGTTAAAGGTGATGTAGCAGCAGTTAGATCAGCTGTAGAAGCAGGGGCTGAAGCAGCAGCCGCAATAGGAAAGTTAACAGCAAAAAATGTTATGCCACGTCCTATTAGAGGAGTAGGAGATATTGTTTCAGTACATGATATAGATTCATAAATTTAATGAAGGGAAAGATGTTTAAATGGCAAGTCATGAAGCTTTAGGATTAATTGAAACTTTTGGTTTAGTTTTTGTTTTAGAAGCAGCAGATGCTATGTGTAAAGCAGCAGATGTTGAGCTTATAGGATATGAAAATGTCGCATCAGGATATATATCGGTACTTGTTAGTGGGGATGTAGGAGCATGTAAAACAGCTGTAGAAGCTGGAGTTAAAGCAGTTGAAGAAATGGAAGGTGCAAACCTTTATAGTTCAGTTGTTATTGCAAGACCTCACCAAGATCTTAGTAAAATTATTGAACGTTATAAAATTACTAATTTAATACCTTAAAGATAAAAAATAGGTGTTAAATACAAAATATAAAAGAGAATATATTATAGTTATTTTAAGAAAAAGGAGAGAAAAAAATGAATATAATTGATAACGATTTACTCTCCATACAAGAATCACGAATTCTTGTTGAAAATGCTCGAGAAGCTCAAAAAAAGTTAGCAACTTTTTCACAAGAAAAGCTTGATGAAATTGTTGAAAGGATGATTGAAGAGATAGAAAAGCATACTTATGAACTTGCGATGATGTCTAGTGATGAAACAGATTACGGAAAATTTGAAGATAAGAATATAAAAAATAACTTCGTTTGTAAGTATCTACGTAATAGACTAAAGGGTATGAAATGTGTTGGAATAATTAGTGAGGATAAAGAAAATAAAACTATGGATGTAGGAGTACCTATGGGGGTAATAATAGCCTTTTGTCCATCAACAAGTCCAGTTTCAACTACAATATACAAAGCTTTAATTGCAATAAAATCAGGAAATGCAATTATATTTTCACCTCATCCAAGAGCAAAAAAAACTATTTCAAGAACTTTAGATATTTTGATTCGTGCAGCAGAAGGATATGGATTACCAGAAGGTGCACTTACGTATCTTCATAATGTAACAGTTAGTGGAACATTAGAATTAATGAATCACAAGGATACTTCACTAATAATAAATACAGGTGTACCAAGTATTTTAAAAGAAGCTTATAAATCAGGAAAGCCTGTAATATATGGTGGTACTGGTAATGGACCAGCTTTTATAGAGCGTACTGCGGATATAAGACAAGCTGTTAAAGATATAATTGCTAGTAAAACCTTTGATAATGGGGTTGTTTCAGCAGCAGAACAGTCAATTGTTGTTGATAGCTGTATTGAGTCAGAAGTAAAAATGGAACTAGAAAAAAATGGTGCATACTTTATGACAGAAGAAGAAGCAAATAAGCTTGGCTTACTTTTTTTCCATAGCGATGGAAGTCCAGAACCAGAGGTTGTTGGTAAATCAGCGCAGGAACTAGCAAAAAGAGCTGGCTTTAGTGTATCTAATGATACAAAGATTCTTATTTCAAAACAAAAGTATGTTTCACAAAACAATCCGTATTCTAGGGAAAAACTTTGTCCGGTACTTGCGTATTACATTGAAGATGATTGGATGCATGCTTGTGAAAAGTGTATAGAATTATTGTTAAGTGAAAGGCATGGACATACGTTAGTTATACATTCAAAAGATGAGGAAGTTATCCGTCAATTTGCACTTAAAAAACCAGTAGGTAGGGTGTTAGTAAATACACCAGGAGCTTTAGGGAGTATGGGAGCAACAACTAATTTATTTCCTTCAATGACTTTAGGTAGTGGATCAGCAGGACAGGGAATGACATCAGATAACGTTTCTCCAAAGAATCTAATATATATAAGAAAAGTTGGATATGGAGTTCGTAAAGTTGATGAAATAATTAACTTTAAATCAGTAGAAAATAGAGAGCTATCAAAAGAATATGAAGAAAATAAAAACTACAACCTAGAAAATACAGAATTTTTAGAAAAGATGCTAAAGAAAGTATTAGAAAATTTAAAATAAATTAGATTTTAATCTAAAATATATAAAGAATGTGAGGTAAGGATTTGGATATTCAAGAGTTTTCAAATAAATTTAAAGATGCTACTAAAAATATGTCTTCTGAAGAACGTGATTGTTTAATGAAGATGTTTGAAAGTATTTCAAAAGAAATTATAAAAGAAGAGCCTACAACAACAGTACCTCTAAGTGCTGAAGGAGATAAGATTCCAGATGGAATAACAGAACGTTTAGTAAGATTAAAAGATAATTATTTAAAACAAGTTCCAACAATAACAACATATCGTGCACGTGCTATTACTAAAATAGCTAAAGAAAATCCAGGTATGCCTAAAATTTTATTACGTGCTAAATGTTTTAAATATTGCTGTGAAACGGCACCACTAGTAATTCAAGATAATGAATTAATTGTAGGGGCACCTTGTGGATCACCACGTGCAGGAGCTTTTTCACCTGATATAGCATGGAGATGGATGGTTGATGAAATTGATACTATTGGTACTCGTGCTCAAGATCCATTCTATATTTCAGAAGAAGATAAAAAAATTATGCGTGAAGAACTATTCCCATATTGGGAAGGTAAATCAGTTGATGAGTATTGTGAAGACCAATATCGTGAAGCTGGTGTTTGGGAACTTTCAGGAGAATCCTTTGTTTCAGATTGTTCTTATCATGCTATAAATGGTGGGGGAGATTCAAACCCAGGTTATGACGTTATTTTAATGAAAAAGGGTATGTTAGATATTCAACAAGAAGCGAAAGAACATCTTTCAAAACTTGATTATGAAAACCCTGAAGATATAGAAAAAATTTATTTCTATAAAGCAGTTATAGATACTACAGAAGGTGTAATGATTTATGCTAAACGTTTATCAGAATATGCTGCACAATTAGCTACAAAAGAAACAAATCCTAAGCGTAAAGCTGAGTTGCAAAAAATATCAGAAATTAATGCAAGAGTACCAGCACATAAGCCAAGTACATTCTGGGAAGCAATTCAAGCTGTTTGGACTATTGAATCTTTATTAGTAGTTGAAGAAAATCAAACAGGTATGTCTATAGGTCGTGTGGACCAATACATGTATCCATTATATAAAGCAGATATCGAATCAGGAAGAATGAATGATTTTGAAGCATTTGAATTAGCAGGTTGTATGCTTATTAAAATGTCTGAAATGATGTGGATTACAAGTGAAGGGGGATCTAAATTCTTCGCAGGATATCAACCATTTGTAAATATGTGTATTGGTGGTGTAACAAGAGATGGTCGTGATGCTACTAATGATTTAACTTATTTACTTATGGATGCAGTTCGTCACGTTAAAATTTATCAACCATCATTAGCGTGTCGTATTCATAATAAGTCACCTCATAAATATCTTAGAAAGATAGTTGATGTAGTTCGTGCAGGAATGGGATTCCCAGCATGTCACTTTGATGATATTCATATAAAAATGATGTTAGCTAAGGGAGTTTCTATTGAAGATGCAAGAGATTACTGTCTAATGGGATGTGTTGAACCTCAAAAAGCTGGTAGATTATATCAATGGACATCAACTGCATATACTCAATGGCCAATATGTATCGAACTTGCCCTTAATAATGGAGCTCCAATTTGGTATGGAAATCAAGTTTGTCCAGACATGGGTAATATAGATAGCTTTAAAACTTATGAGGAATTTGAAAATGCAGTTAAAGAACAAATTAAGTATATAACTAAGTGGACTAGCGTTGCTACTGTAATTTCACAACGTGTTCATAAAGACCTTGCACCAAAACCTTTAATGTCTATTATGTATGAAGGTTGTATGGAAAAAGGTAAGGGTGTTGAATCAGGTGGAGCAATGTATAACTTCGGACCTGGAGTAATATGGAGTGGATTAGCAACTTATACTGATTCCATGGCAGCTATTAAAAAATTAGTATTTGAAGACAAAAAATATACATTAAGAGAATTAAACGAAGCTTTAAAAGCTGATTTTGTTGGATATGAAAAACTTAGAAAAGATTGCTTAGAAGCACCTAAGTATGGTAACGATGATGACTATGCAGATTATATTGCAGCTGATTTAATTAATTTTACTGAGATGGAACATCGTAAATATAAAACATTATATTCAGTTCTTAGTCATGGTACTTTATCAATTTCTAATAATACACCATTTGGTCAAATAACTGGTGCATCAGCAAATGGTCGTAAAGCATGGATGCCATTATCTGATGGTATAAGTCCATCACAAGGATCAGACTATAAAGGACCTACAGCAATAATTAAGTCAGTATCTAAAATGGCTTGTGACAATATGAATATTGGTATGGTTCATAACTTTAAACTTATAGCTGGACTTCTTGATACTAAAGAAGGTGAAGATGGAATTATAACTTTATTACGTAGTGCTTGTGCCCTTGGTCTTGGTGAAGTTCAATTTAATTATTTAGATAATAAAACTCTAATTGAAGCACAAAAACACCCAGAACAATATCGTGATTTAATTGTCCGTGTTGCAGGATATAGTGCATTCTTCGTTGAGTTATGTAAGGATGTTCAAGATGAAATAATTAGTAGAACAATGCTAACACATTTCTAAAATATAAGAATTATCTTGGAAATTTAGAGTAATAAAATAGACTGGAGATTGAATAGTATGAGAAATAAAAACTTAGGTATAATCGAACGAAAAGCAACAATTTTCAATGTTCAAAAATACAATATGTACGATGGGCCAGGAGTAAGAACTCTAATATTTTTTCAAGGTTGTCCATTACGTTGTAAATGGTGTGCTAATCCAGAAGGCATGATAAAGAAATCTAGAGTTATGTTTAAAAGCAATTTATGTGTTGATTGTGGTGCTTGCGTTTCTGTTTGTCCAGTTGGAATACATACTATTTCCAATGACAGCCTAAAGCATGAGGTAAATCGTAATATTGATTGTACTGGATGTGGAAAATGTGTTGATGCTTGTTTAAAATCAGCTTTATCTATAGTAGGAGAAGTAAAGACTATTTCTGAGATTTTAGAAATTATTGAAGAAGATAGAGCATTTTATGAAGTTTCAGGTGGTGGAGTTACCTTAGGTGGTGGTGAAGTTTTAATGCAACCAGAAGCTGCTTGTAGTTTACTTATGGCATGCAAACAGGAAGGTATAAACACTGCAATTGAAACTTGTGGATATGCAAAAAAAGAGACAATATTAAAAGTTGCTGAGTTTACAGATTTATTTCTATTTGATATAAAGCATATTAATTCAGATAAGCATTTCCAATTAACAGGAGTAAGAAATGAACAGATATTAGAAAATCTAAAGGAAGTTCTTCGTCATAAATACAATGTTAAGATTAGAATGCCTTTATTAAAGGGAGTAAATGATTGTAAAGAAGATATTGAAAATACTATGGAATTTTTAATTCCCTTTAAAGATTATAAAAACTTTAAAGGAATAGATTTACTTCCTTATCATAAGATGGGGGTAAATAAATACAATCAATTAGGAATTGATTATCCAATTAAAGGAGATCCAAGCTTGAGCAATGAAGATTTAGATAAAATTGAAAGTTGGATTAAAAAATACGATTTGCCTGTTCAAGTGATTCGTCACTAAACAATTTCAAATAAATAAAAATGGAAGGTAAGGTTTATGGGAGAAATTTTTGAAAGAAATATGCAGCGTGTTATACAGGAATCAGTACCAGGTAAGCAGATTACAATAGCTCATGTTATTGCCTCACCTATGCCAGATATATATGAAAGATTAGGAATTGATGAAAAAGGAGCTATAGGAATTTTAACATTAACACCTTATGAAACTGCTATTATTGCAGCTGATATTGCAACAAAAGTTGCTGATGTTGAAATAGGTTTCTTAGATCGTTTTACCGGATCTTTAGTTATAAATGGTGATGTACAAAGTGTTGAAACTGCTCTTAGTGCTGTAAATGATACGTTTAGTAATTTACTTGGATTTACAACTGCTCCCATTACAAGAACATGAGAAAGAAGAGAATTATGGTAATAGGACCTTCAAGGTGTGGCAAAACTACATTAGTAAATGAATTAAATAATTATCACGGTGAATTAAGAAGGACACAAGATATGATTTATGGTGAAAATACTATTGATGTACCAGGATCATATATAGAAAATTCTTGGATGTATAAACATATAATTGCAGCAGCTCAAGATGCTTCTCATGTATTAATTTTAGTTGATCAATCTAAATGTACAGATGTATATTCTCATGGATTTGCAAAATCTTTTAGATGTCCTGTGATAGGTGTAATAACTAAATGTGATTTAATGCCAGAGAATGAGGAAAATTGCTTAAGGCAATTAAAAATGATAGGAGTTTCAGAACCATATTTTCATATTAGCTTTTCCAATAGAAATGGCATTGATGCTTTGAAAAAATATTTATTTGAAACAAGGTAATGTAAAGGGGGCAATGATGAAATTTATTACTGAAGAGTATTTAAGAGATTTGTATAAGAAAGAACCTTTTAGTACCTATGAATTAAATCAGGGAGAACGTCTTACACCAGGAGGAAAACAATATCTTTCTGATAGAGGTATAAAAATGTTAGATGAGGTTTCATACAATAATAAAAAAATTTCTGAAGTAAAGCAATCAAAAACATTGCCAGTAGGAAATAAAAATAGTAAGAAGAAACTTTATTACAAATTAAAATCTATAGAGGCGTTATTCCTTATAACAAGCAGTGATATTTTAAAAGAAGATATTGCTCTAGCTCAAAGCATTATTACTTTAAGAAAAAATATTACAAATATCAGAAAATTTATAGAAGGAAAAGGGGAAATAGAGAGTCTTAGTTGTCAATATTGTACTGGAATAAATGAAACTAATTTTTACGATGACATTGATGACTGCTTTGAAATTACAGAATTCTTTATGCAACTTGAAAGAAGCAAAGAGATTCTAAAATTACATGCACTTCGTTGTAGTGTCCATGAATTAAAACCGTATGTTACTGAGGTGTATGAAAATGAAGAAAATAATTTAGGGAATGAAGTTATTAAAAATATTAATTCAATTATTAATTCATTATCCCAAATGATTTGTTCAATTATTGGAGGAAAAAGATGTCAGAGAAAAAATTAACTTTTGAATATTGTGATAAGCTTGTTCAAGATTTTGAAGAAGTTATAGATAAAACAATTAAGAAAAAATCATCAACTTATTATACAGGAGTTGATTTAGGAACTGCATGTATAGTATTAGCAGTTTTAGATGAAAACTATGAACCTGTTGCAGGAGCTTATAGATATGCAGATGTAGTTAGAGACGGTATGATTGTTGACTATATTGGAGCAGTAAAGATTGTAAGAGAATTAAAACAAGAAATTGAAGAAAAGTTAGGTGAAGAGCTAATTTATGCAGCAGCAGCAATACCACCAGGAACTGATGCTCTAGATTCAGGAGCTATTAAAAATGTAGTACAAGCAGCTGGATTTGAGCTTACTAGTATATTAGATGAACCTACTGCAGCCAATGCAGTACTTAAAATTGAAAATGGAGCAGTTGTAGATATAGGTGGTGGAACAACAGGTATTTCCATATTGAAAAATGGAAAGGTTGTATATGTAGCAGATGAACCAACGGGAGGAACTCATTTTTCATTAGTTATTTCAGGAGCTTATGGTATGTCTTTTAAAGAAGCAGATGTATTTAAAAGAGATGAAATAAATCATAAAGAATTACTTCCAGTGTTAAAACCTGTAGTTGAAAAAGTTTCATCTATTATTAATCAACATATAAAGGGACACGATGTTAAAGAAATTTCTTTAGTAGGTGGAACTTGTTGCTTAACAGGAATAGAAGAAATTATTGAGAAGCAAACAGGAATATATACACATAAACCTAAGAATCCAATGTTTGTTACACCATTAGGAATAGCTCTTAGTTGCACAAAAGAAATTATTGAATAAGAGGAGTGATAAATATGGAATTTAGAATTATAAAGTCACCCTCTGAAGGTACTATAGATATCTTAAGAAGACGTATGGGAAATAACTGTAAAACAGATTTAAATATTGCTGATGCAGTTGGTCTTGTCCAAAGAAGAATGATAGAAATGATTTATGCAGCTGATATAGCAGAAAAAGCTGTTGGAGTAACAGTTGAAGATATAAGAGGAAGTTGTCCTCAAAATATGATTTTAATTGCTATTTTTGGAGATACAGCTTCTGTAGAATCAGCAATTAATGAAATTAAAATGAAGATGGAAGAGGGAAAAGCATTATGATAACAGCAAAACTGATTGGTAATGTGTGGGCAACTAGAAAAGCAGAATCTCTTAGTGGATTTAAGCTTATGCTAGCTGAGGAATTTGGTGGAATTAATGAAGGAAGAAGATTGATAGTAGTAGATACTATTAGTGCAGGGATAGGGGATAGAGTAATTATATGTACTGGTTCCTCTGCTCGTAGAATGTTAGAAGATGATAATATTCCAGTTGATGCAGTTATTATAGGCATTATTGATGAAGATTGTAATTTATAATTTTAGGAGGTATAACAATGAGCCTTTTAGATAAAGTAAAGGATGCAGGCGTTATTGGTGCTGGTGGAGCAGGGTTTCCAACTCATGTTAAATTAGCAGCAAAAGCAGAATATATACTTCTAAATGGAGCAGAATGTGAGCCGCTTTTAAGAGTTGATCAACAGTTGATGGAGATTTTCCCAGATGAAATAATTAAAGGCTTTGAAGCAGCTAGAAAGCTAGTTGAAGCAAAGAAAGGAATTATAGGAATAAAGGGAAAACATAAAAAAGTAATTTCTATTTTAAAAGATAGAATTATAAGTTTACAACTAGGAGATTTAATTGAGGTAAAAGAACTTCCAGATATTTATCCAGCAGGTGACGAACAAGTTCTTGTTTATGAACTTACAGGAAGGATTGTTCCGGAAGTCGGCATTCCGATTCAGGTTGGTTGTGTAGTTGTTAATAGTGAAACAGCATTAAATATTTATAATGCGTCTTTAGGGAAACCAGTTATAGAAAAATATATCACTATTTCAGGTGATGTTCCAAAGCCTATAACTGTAAAAGTACCAGTTGGAACAAAGACTATAGATGTACTAAAGCTTAGTGGTATAAAAGATTTTAGTGATTATGCAGTTATTGATGGTGGACCAATGATGGGACCTGTAATGAAAAATTTAGATGGATATATAACTAAAAAAAATAAGGGCTTCATAATACTTAGAAAAGATCACTCATTAATACGTAAAAAATCTGTTAAAATGAGCCAAGCTAAAAGAATAAATAGATCAGCTTGTGAACAATGTAGAATGTGTACAGATATGTGCCCACGTTACTTATTAGGTCATAATACTCAACCACATAAGATGATGAGAGCTATAGCGTACAATATGGATAATATGGAAGAACAAAAAATATCTCAACTATGTTGTCAGTGTAATTTATGTGAATTATTTTCATGTCCAGCAGGACTATATCCTAAAACTGCTAATTTATATTTTAAGCAAAAACTTGCTGAAAAAAATATTAAATATAAGCCAGTAAAAGATAAATTTGAAGCAAGACAAGCTCGCGAATATAGATTAGTTCCAAGTAAAAGACTTATTTATAGGTTAGGATTAAGAGATTTTGATAAACAAGCTCCTTTAACAGATGTCCTAGTAGAACCTGATACAGTTTGTATTTTAAAGCAACAACATGTAGGAGCTCCTGCTGTTTGTAGTGTGAATATAGGAGATCATGTTCAAGCTGGAGATTTAATAGGAAAAATTAAAGAAGGCAGCTTAGGTGCAAATATTCATGCAAGTATTTCAGGAACTATTACAGACATTGGAAATGAATTTATAACCATAAGGAGGGATTAATTTGGCTAATGCAATAGGAATGGTTGAATTTACAAGCATAGCACGTGGAATTTATGCAACTGACCAAATGCTTAAGACATCAGAAGTTGAAATAGTTACTGCTACTTCAGTTTGTCCAGGAAAATACATTGCAATAGTTAATGGTGATGTTGCTGCAGTAAAAGAATCTGTAGATGTAGGAGAAAATATGGCAGGAGAGTTTTGGATTGATTCAATAGTTATTCCAAATGTAAGTCCATTAGTTTTTCCAGCAATTACAGGAGCAACAATGCCTGATAGAATACAAGCACTTGGAATTCTAGAATCCTTTTCTATAGCTAATATGGTTATAGCAGCAGATGCTATTTTAAAGGCTGCTAATTTAGATCCAATAGAGCTTAGATTAGGGACTGGATTAGGAGGAAAATCTTTCTTTACTTTTACAGGTGATGTAGCAGCAGTTGAAGCTGGTATAGAATCAGGAAAGTCAATTATGCAAGAAAAAGGTTTGTTAGTTAATGCAGAGATTATACCATCTCCTTCAGATAGATTACTACAGTCTTTACTTTAAAGGTAAGTAAAAACATTATATAAAAATAATTTTACAATGAAAGGATGTGAGTAAATGAAAAAGTTAATCATTGCAAAAGATATTGAAGATTTAATAAAGCAAGGTGAAACAAGATTTAATATTGATAGTAATGTAATTATTACACCAGCAGCTAAAGATTTAGCAAAGGCTAATGGTATAGAATTTACTACAGAGGAGACTAAATGCGAAGTAAAAGCATTTGATCCAATATCAAAAGCTTGTATAGAAGGATTAGATAGTGAAATGCTTCTAGCTTTCTTTAAAACTATGATGGATAAAGGACTTTTACAAGAAATGCTTAATTGCTTAAACAAGCCTAATAAACCTTATACTTTTGAAAGTGATAAAGGAGGTTTAAAGGTTGTTAGAGGTAATACAGTTAAAATGGATGTTTTTGATACAGGTGATCCAAAGGTAAAAGCTTATTATCAAGAATTAGTTAGTAAAGAAGAATCTAAAATGAGTGCAGGTTTTTTAACAATAGAAAATTCACGCTTTGATTGGGAATTAACTTATGAAGAAATTGATTATGTAATAGAAGGGACATTGACAATAGAGATAAATGGAAAGACCTATACTGCATATCCTGGTGATGTATTATTTGTACCATCAGGCTCTAAAGTAGTTTGGGGTTCACCTAATAAAGCAAGGGTATTTTATGCTACTTATCCTGCAAACTGGGCGGATCTTTTATAGTAAACTTTGGGAGGATTAAGCTATGAAAGCACTTGGATTAATAGAAACAAGGGGACTATTAGCAGCAATTGAAAGTGCAGATACAATGCTTAAAGCAGCAGATGTTAGTATTTTTGATAAAACCTATGTTGGAGGTGGCCTTGTTTCAGTATCAGTAACAGGAGATGTAGGTGCAGTAAAAGCAGCAGTTGAAGCTGGTGTTGCAGCTGTTAAAAAACTTGATAGTTCATTACTTGTTTCAGAACATGTAATACCTAGACCTCATGAAGAATTAGATAGCATTATTGGAATTAAAAGTACAATAAGAAATATAGATGATTCTAACAATCAAAATGAAGATCTAGATGAGGATAATTCAAATTTTATATTAGATAATTTATTTGATGGTAATTTAGAAGATGAAAAAAAAGCTAATTCTGAGAAAGTAGATTTAGATAATTTACAAAAAGAGAGTATAGATAATTTAGTAAAAGATAATGGAATAGAAAAAACTATTGAAGTTTTAAATAAGCTTAAGCTAAGAAAACTTAGAACTTTAGCTAAACAATATACAGATTTAGGAATTACAAATGAAATGATTTCTAAAGCAAGTAAAAAGTTATTAATTACAAAAATAGAAGAGTATTATAAATAACTTTGATATAGACAGATTCTAAAAGGGGGAATGACAAAATGGAGAATTTTGATAAAGATTTACGATCTATTCAAGAAGCAAGAAATCTTGCCAGACTAGGAAAAGTTGCAGCAGAAAAAATTGCTGATTATAGTGAAGAACAAATTGATAGAATTTTGCGTAATATGGTTAAAGTTGCAGAAGAGAATGCAGCATGTTTAGCAAAAATGGCAGTAGAAGAAACAGGCTTTGGTAAAGTTGAGGATAAAACTTATAAAAATCATATGGCATCAACAATTTTATATAACGCAATAAAAGATATGAAAACTATTGGTGTAATTAAAGAAGATGAAGTAAATAAATTAATTGAAATTGCAGAGCCCGTTGGTTTAGTAATGGGAATAGTACCATCTACAAATCCAACATCAACTACTATTTTTAAAGCAATGATTGCAATTAAATCTAGAAATGCAATAGTATTTTCACCACATCCATCAGCTGCAGAATGTACAATTAAAGCAGCTAAATTAATGAATGAGGCTGCAATTGAAGCAGGAGCTCCTAAAGATATTATTGGATGTATTTCTATACCAACTCTTGGAGCAACAAATGAATTAATGACCTGTAAAGAAGTTGCAATTATTATAGCAACTGGAGGTCCAGGGATGGTAAAGGCTGCTTATAGTTCAGGTAAGCCTGCACTTGGAGTTGGAGCAGGTAACTCTCCTGCATATATAGAAAGAAGTGCTAATGTTAAGCAAGCTGTTACAAGTATAATTGCAAGTAAGACCTTTGATAATGGTACAATCTGTGCATCAGAACAATCAATTATATGTGAAGAATGTAATTATAATGAAGTTGTTGAAGAATTAAAAAATCAAGGTGGATACTTTATGACAACAGAAGAAACTAATAAGGTTTGTAACTTGTTGTTTAAGAATGGACATAGTATGAATGCTAAGTTTGTTGGTAGATCACCTAAAGTTATTGCAGATGCAGCAGGAATTTCTATTCCAGAAGGAACTAAAGTGCTTATTGGAAAGCAAGAAGGGGTAGGGGATGGTTATCCTTTATCATTTGAAAAACTTACTACAGTACTTGGTTTCTACACAGTAAGAGATTGGCAAGAAGCATGTGAATTAAGTATTAAGTTACTTCAAAATGGAATTGGTCATACAATGAGTATTCACACTGAAGATAGAGATATAGTAATGAAGTTTGCTAGAAAGCCAGCGTCACGTATTTTAGTTAATACTGGAGGTAGCCAAGGTGGAACAGGTGGAAGCACAGGTCTTATACCATCATTTACACTAGGTTGTGGTACTTGGGGTGGTAGCTCAGTGTCAGAAAATGTCACTCCAATGCATTTAGTTAATATAAAGAGAGTTGCTTATGGTCTGAAGAATTGTGCAACGTTAGTTGCTGATGACCCAACTTTTAATTGCTTAAAAACTACTGATAACTGTCATTCTACACATAATCAATATGAAACATTAAGTCCTTCACAATATGCGGCTGCATCAAAGTGTAATAATACTACTGATAATAGTACAGGCACTAATAATGAAGAACTTATGAAATTAGTTAATGAGATAGTAAAGGCAATGAAGGGGGACATCTAAATGGATGGATGTGAAGCTATATTGAAACTTTTACTGGAGGCTGTACAAAATAATTCAGTTAATGAAGTATCAAAAAATAATTCATTAGAAATTCCAGTAGGTGTTTCAAATAGACATATACATCTTTCAAAGAAAGATTTAGACACTTTGTTTGGTGAGAATTATCAGTTGACAAAAATAAAGGATTTATCACAACCTGGTCAATATGCATGTAAGGAAACATTAACAATTTGTGGACCCAAAGGTGCTATTGAAAAAGTTAGAATTCTTGGACCTACAAGAAGTAAAACACAGGTTGAAGTATTAGCAGGAGATTGTTTTAAGCTTGGTGTTATTTCACAACCAAGACTATCAGGTGACTTATGTAGAACACCTGGAATAACTTTAATTGGTAAAAAAGGTTCAGTTCAAATTGAAGAAGGATTAATAGTTGCACAAAGACATATTCATATGACACCAGAAGATGCTAAAAGATTTCAAGTCTCTGATGGGGATATAGTTTCAATTAAATTTGATGACCTACGAGGTGGAATTTATAGCAATGTAGCTATTAGAGTAACAGATACTTCAAGTCTTGAGTGTCATATTGACACAGAAGAAGCAAATGCTATGAATATTAATTCTAATTCAAAACTAAAAATTATAAAGTAAAAAATAAAAATTCAAATATAAAAGCTATTAATAAAAATATTAAATAAAAATGAAAGAAAATAGGAGGATTTTAAAATGAAATATGATGCATTAGGAATGATAGAAACAAGAGGTTTAGTTGGTTCAATAGAGGCTGCAGATGCTATGGTTAAGGCAGCAAATGTTTATTTAATTGGTAAAGAGTATGTTGGTGGAGGTCTTGTAACAGTTATGGTAAGAGGTGATGTAGGAGCTGTAAAAGCTGCTACTGATGCTGGTGCTGCAGCAGCACAACGTGTTGGAGAATTAATTTCAGTTCACGTTATTCCACGTCCACACTCAGAAGTAGAAGTAATTCTTCCAACAGCTAAAGAAATTACAAAATAAATTAAAATTAAAAATGATAAAAAGAGGTGTTGCAAAATAATTTTTCGTTATTTTGTAGCATCTCTTTTTGAATTTAAATATATAAAACGAAAAATAATATCATTAAATTAATGACTTAACTTTCGAAAATTAATAGAATATACATAAAAAATTAAACAAAAACACATAAAAAATTAATTATTTTTTACAAAAAGATAATTTGATACTAAAAATATTTAAAAAAGTCGATTTGTGTAGAAATTTAAAGAAAAAAACAGTAAGAATAATTTAATTTTACTAAAAGCTATTTATTAATAAAAACTATCACTTTCCAATATGTTATTAT
The DNA here is from genome assembly GCF_002327185.1 of Clostridium chauvoei. Lineage (NCBI taxonomy): Bacteria > Bacillati > Bacillota > Clostridia > Eubacteriales > Clostridiaceae > Clostridium > Clostridium chauvoei. Next base: position 431,840 of record NZ_CP018624.1, read on the forward strand.
TTTAACATATTAAAAGAAGAGGTGATACAAATGAAAATAGCAATCGCTGGCGCTGGAGCTATGGGAAGTAGATTTGGACTTATGTTACATAAAGCAGGAAATGAAGTTATATTAATTGATAAGTGGACTGAACATGTAAATAAAATAAAAGAAGTAGGTTTAAAAGCTAATTTTAATGGAGAAGATATTGTTGAACAAATACCAGCATTTTTCCCAAATGAATTAGAAGGAAAGGTAGGATCTATTGATACTGTTATATTATTTACAAAAGCTATGCAATTAGATGATATGTTACAATCAATAAAATCAATATTATCAAAAGATACTAAAGTATTATGCTTATTAAACGGATTAGGACATGAAGATACTGTTAAGATGTATGTATCAGAAGAAAATATTTTACTTGGAAATACTATGTGGACAGCTGGATTAACTGGTCCTGGAGAAGTAAAACTTTTTGGAAATGGAGAAGTAGAACTTCAAAACGTATATTCAAGTGGTAAAGAATCAGGATTAGAAGTTGTAAAGGTATTAAGTGAAGCAGGATTGAACGCAAAGTATAGTGAAAATGTAAAGTATTCTATATGGAGAAAAGCTTGTGTAAATGGAACTTTAAATGGAACATGTACTATTTTAGATTCAAATATTGCAAGTTTTGGAGCATCTAAAGCAGCAGATGAAATAGTTCGTACAATTATTAATGAATTTGCAGATGTAGCAGAAAAAGAAGGTATTATTCTTGATCGTGAAGAAATAGTAAGCCATGTTAAGAGTACTTTCGATCCAAATGGAGTGGGTAAACACTATCCATCTATGCATCAAGATTTAATTAAAAATAATCGTTTAACAGAAATTGATTATATTAATGGAGCAGTATGCAGAAAGGGTGCAAAATACAATGTTTCAACACCTTACTGTCAATTCTTAACTCTATTAGTTCATGCAAAAGAAGAAATTTTAACAGCGAAATAATAAAGGAGATATATAAATATGTCTGAAATTAAAAGACTTACGCCTAAGGATTTTTTAAATAAAGTTCTGGCTGGAACAGCTTTAGGAATTATAGTTGGACTTATTCCAAATGCTGTTTTAGCATCTATTTTAAAACTTTTTGAACAAACAGACTTTGTAGTTTTATTAACTAGAACTGTTGTTATGTTTCAATTAACTACTCCATTATTAATAGGAGCTCTTATTGCATTACAATTTGGATTAAATCCAATGAAGATGGCTGTTGTTGCAGGAGCAGCATTTGTAGGTTCAGGTGTTACTATGTTTAACCCACAAATGCAAAATATGGCAACAAACACTATGGGTGCATATGTAAGTGCTGGAACTGGAGATATAATAAATACTATGCTTACTGCATCAATAGCAGTAATTCTAATATTATTAGTTGGAGAAAAGTTTGGTTCAGTAAGTATAATATTAACACCTATTCTTATTGGAGCTGGATCAGGGTTAATAGGATTGCTTATACTTCCTTACGTTAAAGGATTTACAGCAATTATTGGAAATGGAATAAATTCATTTACAAATTTACAACCTATATTAATGAGTATTTTAATAGCTTGTTCATTTGCAGTATTAATTATTTCACCAATATCAACAGTTGCTATTGGTATGGCAATTCAATTAAATGGTATATCAGCAGGAGCAGCAGCAATGGGAGTTGCAGCAACAACAATAGTATTAGTTGTTCACTCTTGGAAAGTTAATAAACCAGGCCTTACAATGGCAGTAGGTTTAGGAGCAATGAAAATGATGATGCCAAACTTGTTCCGTTATCCTATTATTTTAGTGCCTGTTTTATTTACAGCAGCTATTTCAGCAATACCAGTTGCGCTATTTAATGTTATGGGAACAGCTTCATCATCAGGATTTGGACTAGTTGGATTAGTTGGACCATTAGCATCAATTAATGCAGGTCTAAATATAATACTAGCAATAGTGGTATGGTTTGTTATTCCTACAATAGCATCAATAATATCATTAGTATTATTTGAAAAAGTACTTAAATTATATAAAAAAGAAGAAGCTTTTGCTTATCTTGGATAAGATAATTAGAAATACCAAAGTCGAAATAAATCGTCTTTGGTATTTTTTTAGTACATATGGAAATAAAATTTTAAACTTTTAAAGCTATTATTATGTTATAATTAGTGGAAATTTAAATAAGAGGGAAAAGAAATGAACTTTAAAGAATTAGGAATAAATGAAAATATAATAAAAACATTAAAAAATAATGGGATAGTAAGCCCGACTGAGATTCAAAAATATAGTATCAAAGATATATTAAATGGTAAGGATATTATAGCGGAAGCACAAACAGGTACAGGTAAAACATTAGCCTTTTTATTACCTATATTTGAAAATATTTCACTATCATCTAAAGATATTCAATGTTTAATAATAACGCCAACAAGAGAGCTAGCAATACAAATTACTGAAGAGGCTACAAAACTAAAAGAAGGTAAAGATATTGGTATTCTAGCAATGTATGGAGGCAAGGATATAGGAGCACAGTTAAATAAGTTAAAAGGCAATATTCAAATTATTATTGCTACACCAGGAAGACTTCTTGATCATATAAAGAGAAAAACTGTCGATTTAAAGAAATTAAAAACTATAGTTATTGATGAAGCGGACCAAATGTTACTTATGGGCTTTAGAAATGAAATAGATATAATAATGAAGGAAAAACCTAAAAAAGTTCAAACTTTATGTTTTTCTGCAACTATGGATTCAGCAGTTAAAAAACTAGCATATAGATATATGAGTGAACCATCAGTTATTTCTGTTAAGAAAGAAGAAGTAACATTAGAAAATATCAGACAGCAAGTAGTAGAAACTACAGACAGATTAAAAAGAGATGCTTTATGTAAAGTTCTAGATGAAGATAATCCTTTTATGGCTATTATATTCTGTAGAACAAAAAGAAGAGCAGACGAGCTTGAAGTAGTTATGCATAGAAGAGGATACAACTGTAAGGTAATACATAGCGATATACCACAAAACAAACGTGAGAGAATTATGAAGTCCTTTAGAAATGCAGACATACAATATCTAATTGCAACAGATGTTGCTTCAAGAGGTTTAGATATAGGGGGAGTAAGTCACATATACAATTATGATATTCCTGAAAAGGTAGAAACATACATTCATCGTATAGGTAGAACAGGTAGAGCTGGTGAAGATGGATATACATGCCTATTTGTAGATAAGAAAGATTTAAGGTTATTAGGGGATATAGAAAAGGAAATAAAATTTACAATACAAAGAAGAGTTTTTGAGTAAAATATGTAATGTTATCTATTTTTTGTATAAGATTTTTTTGAATTAAATAAAATAACTAAAAATTTAATATTGGTTAATGGAAATTACCCCCTTTTTATAAAATCCATATATTATTATAATAAATTGTGATGAATATTAGTAAGAAATCATTTAGATTTAAATAATTTTAAATAAATAAGTAATTTTTTTAAAAATTTCAACAAATTACTTTATTTGATTTTATAAATTTTGTTATTTATAATTTATAAATCGTCAATTTAATAACAAATAAAATGCTTTAATAAAAATTAAAAAATTTAATTATCAAAGTAGGGGGTAGTTTTGTGGCTATAACAGTTAAGGAAGCTCTTGAACTTCAGATACTAGATGGGTTTGAAGTAGTAGCAGGAAAAAATGGTTTATCTAAAGAAATAACAAATGTAGCTGTTTGGGATTATGAAACAGGGGACTTGATAAAGAAAAATTTTAGAGCGGGAGATTTTGCATTAAGTACATTAGTAGCAATAAAAGATGATATAAGAAAATTATATGACAGCGTACAAAGGATGATTGATATTGGAATAACTTGTTTAGCTATTAAAAATATATATTTCGATTATATTCCAGAAGATGTATTGGATATTGCAAATAAAAATAACTTTGTACTAATGCTATTTAAGGATACGTTTACAGAAGATGTAATAGTAGAAGTAAATAAAGCGATTATAATAAAGAAAGAATTTGAAAATTTAGCTCTACAAATAGATAAAATATTATATGATAATTTAAATGAAGCAACTATAAAAAAACTTGCTTATAATATAAATGTTAATTTTAAAGAGAAAAATATAGTTGCATATTGCAAGAAAAAAAATAATAAGCTAATTGGATTAAGAGAGTTTTCTCATGAAGAAGCTCAAGATGTTTATAGTAGAGTAATTCACTATAAAGGTGGATACTTAGTCATTAATACTTTTAATGATGTTGATTTAGATGATATTGAAAATATTATTTTAAGAAGGCTAGAGTGGTTAGGATTTTCAAATAAAGAATATTTTATAGGAATTAGTAATTTACATGAGAAGCTTTGTGATTTGGACAAGTCTATTCAAGAAAGTTTATATGCATTTAAGCATTCCAAAACTTATAACAAAGATATTGCATTCTTTAGAAAGATAGGATTAAATAGAATTTTTATACCTATTTTAGATAATCCTTGGGTGCAAAAATATTATAGTGAAGTAATTGAACCGTTAATTCAATATGATAAGAGTAATGATACTGAATTAGTAAAAACAGCTATAAAATATATTGAAAATAATGGAGATATAAAGACAACAGCTGAAGAATTATTCCAACATGGAAATACTGTAAGGTATAGAATTGATAAAATAAATAAAATAATTAGTGCCCATTGCAAAAATGAACACTTCTATGAAGAGTTAGCTGTAGGTGTTAGAATATATACCTTGCTTAATAATCCATTGTAATTTTTACAATGGATTATATTTTTTATTTTTAAATATTACAAGACCAAGGGCAGTAATAAAGGTGTATTATATGTACTGTAGTAAAACAAATCACGAATCTAAGCGGTCGTAAGACACTTAGAGATATTTAAATATAAATTCTTATAGTGATTATTTAAGTATGATTAATATGATTTTACAGGGGGAAAACTATGAATAATTTAAAAATTGCTTATATGCCAGAATCAAAAAAATATTTTGATACTAAAAGAGAATTAGTTTTAGCAAATGAAACAGATTTTACAGATGTAGCAGCAGTAGTATTAACTGATTCAGATGTAGAGTTAATAAATGCAGCTTACGACACTAAATTTGGTATTCCAATATTTATTGTATTAAAAGATACAGACAAGTTATCAAGTGACTTTGCTGAAAAAGCATATCGTGTGATAGATGGAAACACTTTTGATGCTAAACTTTATACAAGAGTTATTGAAAATGCAGCAGTTCAATATGAAGAAAAAATGTTACCTCCATTCTTTAAAACTTTAACTAGCTATGTAGAAAGAGGAAATGTTCAATTTGACTGTCCAGGACATCAAGGTGGACAATATTTCCGTAAACATCCAGCTGGTAGATATCTTTATGAATTCTTTGGAGAAAATGTTTTTAGAGCAGATATATGTAACGCAGACGTTGCATTAGGAGATTTATTAATTCATGAAGGTCCAGCAGTTGATGCAGAACAAAATGCAGCTAGAATTTACAATGCGGACAAGACTTACTTTGTAATGAATGGTACTAGTGCATCAAACAATGTTGTTGTAGGATCATTAGTTTCACCAGGAGACTTAGTATTATTTGATAGAAATAATCACAAATCAGTATATAACTCAGCTTTAGTTCAAAATGGAGCAACTCCTGTATATTTAGAAACAGGACGTAATCCATATGGATTTATCGGAGGAATCGACGCTCATTGCTTTGATGAAAAATATATAAGAGAAGAAATAAGCAAGGTTGATCCAGAAAAAGCTAATGAAAAGAGACCTTTCAGATTAGCAGTAATTCAACTTGGAACATACGATGGAACTATTTACAATGCAAGACAAGTTGTTGATAAGATAGGACATCTATGTGATTATATCTTATTTGACTCTGCTTGGGTAGGATATGAACAATTCATTCCAATGATGAGAGACTGTTCACCATTACTACTTGAATTAGATGAAAATGATCCAGGAATATTTGTAACTCAATCAGTTCACAAACAACAAGCTGGTTTCTCACAAGCATCACAAATTCATAAGAAAGATAGTCATATAAATGGACAACGTCGTTATGTTGATCATAAGAGATTTAATAACTCATTTATGCTTTATGCATCAACAAGTCCATTCTATCCTTTATATTCAACTTTAGATGTAAATGCTAAGATGCAAGAAGGAGAAGCAGGAAGACGTTTATGGGCTGACTGTATAAAACTAGGTGTTGAAGCTAGAAAATCAGTTCTTAAGAACTGTTCAATGATAAAACCATTTATTCCACCAGTAGTAAACGGAAAGAAATGGGAAGATTGTGATACAGAAGAAATAGCAAATAACATTGATTTCTTTAGATTTGTACCAGGCGAAAAGTGGCATTCATTTGAAGGATATGGAGAAAACCAATACTTCGTTGATCCAAACAAATTCATGTTAACAACACCAGGTATCAATGCTGAAACTGGAGAATATGAAGATTTTGGTATCCCTGCTACTATATTAGCAAACTATTTAAGAGAAGTAGGAATAATTCCAGAAAAGAATGATTTAAACTCTATATTATTCTTATTAACTCCAGCAGAAACTTCAACTAAAATGGAAAACTTAGTTGCTCAATTTGTAAAATTTGAAAAACTAGTTAAAGAAGATGCACCATTAAGCGAAGTTTTACCAAGCTTATACAAAAAGAATATAGAACGTTACAAAGGCTATACTATAAGACAATTATGCCAAGAAATGCATGATTTCTATAAGAATAGTGATGCTAAGAATTATCAAAAGAGATTATTTAGATCAGAATACCTACCAACTAGAGGAATGGTATATGACAAAAATGAAACAGAAGCAAGAGTAATGACAGCTCAAGATGCTAAATGGGCTTTAATAAGAAATAATGCTAAATTAGTTCCATTAGAAAATATAGTAGGTGAAATAGCATTAGAAGGTGCTCTTCCATACCCACCAGGAGTATTCTGTGTAGTTCCAGGTGAAGTTTGGAGTGAAACAGCTAGAGTATACTTTACAATATTACAAGATGGAATAAATCAATTCCCAGGCTTTGCTCCAGAAATTCAAGGTGTTTATCTTGAAGAACAAAATGATGGTAAAGTTAAAGCATTTGGATATGTATTAGATAATAAGCATATTTAATTATTAAAAGTAGCTTATAGATAAGCTATAAGCTACTTTATACTCAAATCAAAATTAAAGATTAAAATAATAAAAAGGATTGGGTAATAATTATGGAAAAACAAAAAAATAAGATGAGTGTAATGCAGTTAACTATGATAACTGCAATAAACATGATGGGATCAGGTATAATAATGCTACCAACTAAGTTAGCAGAAGTTGGTACCATGTCTATACTATCATGGGTAGTAACAGGTATTGGATCTATGGCATTAGCTTATGCTTTTGCTCAATGCGGAATGTTTAGTCGTAAACCAGGTGGAATGGGCGGATACGCTGAATATTCACATGGAAAATCAGGAAACTTCATGGCAAATTATTCATACGGTATATCTTTATTAATAGCTAATATAGCAATAGCAATATCAGCAGTTGGATATGCAACAGTATTATTTGATTTAGACCTTTCTCCAGTGGCAGTAGGTTTATGTACAATATTTACTTTATGGCTTGCTACTGTATTAAACTTTGGAGGAGCTAGAATAACAGGTAAAATTGGTTCATTTACAGTTTGGGGAGTAATAATTCCAGTATTAGTAATGTCTACAGTTGGTTGGTTCTGGTTTAGTGGAGCAGACTATGCAGCAGCTTGGAATCCTCACAATTTCTCATTCTTTGATGGTATAGGTAAATCAATTTCAATAACATTATGGGCATTTTTAGGATTAGAATCAGCTTCAGCTAATATGGATGCTGTTGATAACCCACAAAAAAATGTTCCAATAGCATGCTTAGGTGGAACTATAGGCGCAGCAATTATATATATTATATCTACAAATGTTATTGCTGGTATTGTACCAAATGCAGATTTATTAAACTCTAATGCACCATTTGGATTAGCTTTTGCAACAATGTTTACTCCAGTAATAGGTAAAATAGTAATGGGTATGATGGTAATGTCATGCTTCGGGTCATTATTAGGATGGCAATTTACTATAGCAGGTGTATTTAGAACATCAGCTATTGAAGGATATTTCCCAAAAATATTCGGAAAAGTTACAAAGTCAGAGACACCAATAATTGGTATGGTTGTAATAACTATAATCCAATCTTTACTTGCATTAATGACAGTTAGTCCAAGTTTATCAAAACAATTTGATGTACTTGTTAACTTAGCAGTAGTTACAAATGTAATCCCTTATTTATTATCAATGGGTGCTGTTAATGTAATTTTAAGATCAGAGAATGTAGCAAATAAAAAAGTTAAGATTACAACATTTATTTCTATAATTGCATCAATATATAGTTTATATGCATTATATTCTTCAGGACTTGAATCAATGTTCTATGGATCAATAGTAACATTTGCAGGTTGGGTATTATATGGATTTGTTTCATATAAATTCGATTTAAAGAAGAATCAAATAGAAGTAGATAAGGTTAATATACAATCTTAAATAAATTAATAAGTGTTTTTATGGAAAAGGATGTTAAAAAATGATTTAGTCATTTTTTAACATCCTTTTTCTATAGTAAATATTAAGTGGATAAGTAAAAAGAAGATTGATATAATATTTTTGGAAGAAATTAAGGTTTGATTTACAAAGGAGTTATTAAATGAAATACTATTTAGCACCAATGGAAGGAATTACAGGGTATATATATAGAAATTCTTATGAAAAATTCTTTCATAATATTGATAAATATTTTACGCCATTTATTGTTCCAAATACAAGTAGAAGTCTTAAAACTAAAGAGTTAAGAGATGTGTTACCTGAAAATAATAAAGGTATGAATATAGTGCCTCAAATACTTACTAATGATTCAGAAGGATTTATTGTTACCTCTAGAAAGTTAAATCAGTTAGGTTATAATGAAGTAAATTTAAATTTAGGTTGTCCTTCAGGAACTGTTGTCTCAAAAAATAAAGGAGCTGGATTTTTAGCTAAAAGAGAAGAGTTAGATAAATTTTTAGATGAGATATTTAAAATAGATAATATGAAAATTTCAGTAAAAACTAGAATAGGTAAAGATAGTCCAGAAGAGTTTTATGAATTAATAAATATATATAATAAATATCCTATAGAAGAATTAATTATTCATCCAAGAACAAGAGAAGATTTTTATGGAAATAAACCTAATTTAGAAGTGTTTAAAGATTCATTATCTTTAAGTAAAAGTCCTGTATGTTACAATGGGGACATTTTTACTAGCGATGATTATAACAAGTTTACAAAAGCTTTTCCAGAAGTAGAATCAATAATGGTAGGGAGAGGGATATTAGCTAACCCAGGGTTAATAAACAATATAAAAAATAACACTAATATAGATAAAAAGATACTAAGAGAATTTCATGATGAAATTTTATCTGAATATATAGGATTATTTAATGAAGATAAAAATGCAATGTTTAGAATGAAGGAACTATGGGGATACATGATTTATCTCTTTTCAGATAATAAAAAGTATGCTAAAAAAATAAAAAAAGCAAAAAGTTAAATGATTATAATGAGGCTGTTTCTAGTTTATTTGAAGAACAAGAAATTATAGAAGGAGCAGGATTATTTTATAATCAAGATTAAATAGATTACAAAATGTTTTATACTATTGGTAACCAATGGCATAAATTCTACATAATATAATAGTACAAAATAATAATTATGTAGGAGGCATTTTATATGGGAATTTGTAATGTATTTTATAATGTAAATAAGATAATAGTTAAACCTGGATTACAATGTTCATATATAAAGTTTTCAAAACAATTAAATCAATATTTAATTAATAGATATTGTAAGTATTATTTGGGATTACAACTTTATGAAAGCAAAGAGAATCCTTGCGTATTTTATGTTGTAGCATCCTATAGAGATATACCTGGTGTGTATGAAGCAGCAGAAAAAATAGGAGAGGATATAAGCAATATTTATGATGAGTGTTGGGGTAATTCAGTTAAACGTATTTCAATCTTAAGTTTTGTAAATTGTAAAAGAATAATCTCATAGTAAATTAAAATAATAAACAATAAAAATACTTCAGTAAAATTAAACTGAAGTATTTTTTATAAATAATTATAAAAAAATCCAACCTTATATAAAATCAATCGTATATATATGGTGAAGGAGGTGATAGATTGCAGTTTGAATACTTAATAAAGCTTTATCAAAAGGACATTTATAGGCTTTGTCTAAAGTTAACTAAAAATGAAGGTGAAGCAGATGATTTGTTTCAAGAAGTTTGGTTAAAGGCGTTTAAAAATAGAGAATCTATTATTACAGAATCTCATAAAGTGAAATCATGGCTAATAACTATTTGCATCAATACATATAGAGATATATATTCAAAAAGAAAAAGATGGCTTAATATTATTCAAGACTTTTTTGATTCAGAGGAAAAAGATTTTAAGATAAATTCAGCAACAAGAAAAGAAGAAGAGATAGAAAATATATTTTTTAAAAAGGAAGATGCTTATATTATTGAAAGCTTATTAAAAGAAATAGATGATAAATATAGAATACCAATTATATTACATTTTTATCATGATCTTAAGTATGAAAATATTTCACAAATTTTATCTATACCTATTGGAACTGTTAAATATCGCGTACATATAGGAAAAAAGAAATTAAGGGAAAAGTTAATTTTAAAAGGGAGGAATTAGATTGACTAAATATACTTTAGAGGAACTTATAAAAATAGATAAGGAAGAAGATAAAGCTATAGAAGTAAATGATAAATTAATAGAAAAGCTAAATAAAATCATATTAAAAGAGAGAAAACGTGAATTATTAATAATGCGTTTAGGAGTTATAGGGGTATTAACATTATCAATAATTTCATTATATAAAGTTTACAACATTCTTAGTAGAATGGGGTTAGACAGTTTACAAAAATATTTTTTATTGTTTGCTTTAGTTGGAAGTATAATTTTTGTTAGTCAAATACGTTACATAATAAAGTTTATTTTTGGAAGAGGTGAAGCAAGTTGGACTTATTTATAACAGGAATAATATTATATATTCTTTATATAACTTGTAAAGCTACGTTGTCTATAATTATTTATAATATAGAAAAATCAAATAAAAGAAAAGCTATATGTTGGATGATTTTATCTTTCTTTATGCCTTTTTACTTAGGATTTGTAATTTTTTATATAAAAGAATTTACAATTAAGCAGAATTTAAACAAAGTTAAAGAAAATGAGGGGGAAATATATATGATTAAAAAATATAAAAAAATTATAATAAAGATAATTTTACTTTCTATAATTTTATTAGGGAGTGGACTATATACAGTTAACAAATTCTTAGATACAACATATGAATATAATTTTGGGAATTATTCAGAAGCTAGAGATATTGTTGAAAAAGGTTGGATTCCTGAAAATATGCCAAAGGATTCTTCAGATATTTATAATGTACATAATTTAGATACAAATGTATCAAATGGATTCTTTACAGTAAAAGTAGAAAAATTAAATGAATATAAAAAATCATTAGAAGAGATTAACATGGAAGATATTAAAGATAAAAGAGAAATTAATAGTAAAGCTTGGAGAAAATCAAAGGAACAAGGAAATAGTGATAGTAAAGTAATTTTTTACGGAAAGGATAAGAATTTCTATTATGAAATTACTATATCAGGAAAGGTATATTATTGGAGTATAAATTGATTAACAACTAAATAAAATCCTAATGGTATATTGTGTACCATTAGGATTTTACTTTTTAAAAAGTAAAATCGTGCAATCGATTGCACGATTTTAAGAAAACAATAGATATTCAAAGATAAATTCTTAAAAATTAGTAAAAACAGCCTATTTTAAATTTTGCAAAAATTCTCTTTAGTGGTATAGTTTATACATAGAGATAATACAAATAATATTTTAATTGCTAAGGGATAACAAATTTTTTTATGCATTTGTGCAAACGATTGCTCAAGGAGGGAATATGAAGAGAAAATGGTGGAAAGAAGCTATAGGATATCAAATCTATCCAAGAAGCTTTATGGATTCAAATGAAGATGGAATAGGTGATATTCCTGGTATTATATCTAAGTTAGATTATTTAAATGATTTAGGCATAGATGTTATTTGGGTATGTCCATTTTATAAATCACCAAATGATGATAATGGATATGATATTAGTGATTATAAAGAAATAATGAGTGATTTTGGTACAATGAATGATTTTGATAATTTACTTAGAGAAGTTCATAATAGAGGAATGAAGTTAATAGTTGATTTAGTTGTTAATCATACTAGTGATGAACACCCGTGGTTTATTGAATCAAGATCATCAAAAAACAATCCTAAAAGAGACTGGTATATTTGGAGAGAAGGTAAGGATGGAAGAGAACCCAATAATTGGGAAAGTATCTTTAAAGGGTCTGTATGGGAGTTAGATAAAAAAACAGAAGAATATTATTTACATCTCTTTACTAAACGACAACCTGATTTAAATTGGGAAAATGAAGAAGTAAGAAATGAAATTTATAATATGATAAATTGGTGGTTAGATAAAGGTATTGATGGATTTAGAGTAGATGCAATAAGTCATATAAAAAAGGAACCAGGGCTTAAAGATATGCCTAATCCTAATAATGAAAAGTATGTATCATCTTTTGATAAACATATGAATGTAGAAGGTGTACAAGCTTTTCTAAAGGAGTTAAAAGAAAATACTTTTGATAAATATGACATAATGACTGTTGGAGAAGCAAATGGAGTTAGTTCTAAAAATGCTGAAGAATGGGTTGGAGAAAAAGAAGGAAAATTTTCAATGGTATTTCAATTTGAACATTTAGATTTATGGAATAATGCAAATGATGAAAAATTTGATGTAAGAGAATGTAAAAAAGTATTATCATCTTGGCAGAATTCTCTTGAAAATGATGGATGGAATGCATTATTTATAGAAAATCATGATATCACAAGAGCAGTTTCTTCTTGGGGAAATGATAAAGAATATTGGAAAGAAAGCTCTAAGGCATTAGGATTAATGTATTTTATGCAAAAGGGAACTCCGTTTATATATCAAGGCCAAGAAATAGGAATGACAAATGTTAATTTTAAATCAGTTGATGAGTACAATGATATAAAAGGTATAAATGATTTTAAGAAGAATTTATCAAATGGAATGGACAAAGAAAAAGCATTTAAGATAATGGCAGTTACATCAAGAGATAATGCACGTACACCAATGCAGTGGGATGCTACCCAAAATGCAGGTTTTACAAAAGGAACTCCTTGGATAAATGTGGCTGATAATTACAATTATATAAATGTGGAAAAAGAATTAAAAAGTGAAGATTCTATATTGAATTTCTATAAAAAAATGATTAAGTTAAAAAAAGAAAGTTTAACATTAACTTATGGTAAATATGAACTTATTTTAGCAGATGATGAAAATATTTATGCGTATGAGAGAATTCTAGAGGAAGAAAAATATATTATAATTACAAATCTTTCAGAAAAAAATGTAAAGTATTCATATAATAAAGCAATATTAAATTCTAGTAAATTACTTTTAAGTAATTATAATGTTCAAGAGCATGGTGATATTACAGAATGTGATTTAAGACCTTACGAGGCAAGACTATATAAAGTAAAATAGGATTTTAGGGGAGAGATTACTATGAAGGAAAAAGTTGAAAAATCTAAACTATTTACATTTGATTTTTGGCAAAAATTTGGGAAAGCATTAATGGTAGTTATTGCTGTTATGCCAGCAGCAGGAATAATGATATCTTTAGGAAAAGTTGTTGGTATGTACACCGATATAACTATATTAGATACAATAGCTAGAGTTATGGAAGATATAGGTTGGGCAATAATAACTAATCTACATGTATTATTTGCAGTTGCAATAGCTGGTTCATGGGCAAAGGAGAAAGCTGGTGGGGCATTTGCTGGATTATTAGCATTTGTGCTAATAAATCGTATAACAGGAGCTTTATTTGGAGTAAATAATGCCATGTTAGCAGATGGATCAGCTACGGTAAATTCATTGTTTGGAACGAGTTTACCTGTTGCAAATTATTTTACTAGTGTTTTAGGAGCTCCAGCTTTAAATATGGGAGTTTTTGTTGGAATTATTTCAGGTTTTGTTGGTGGAACACTATATAATAAATATTATAACTTTAGAAAGTTACCAAAATCATTAGATTTCTTTAATGGGAAAAGATTCGTTCCATTTGTAGTTATTCTTTGGTCAACAATTGCAGCAGTAGTACTTTCAATTTTATGGCCTTTTGCACAAAGTGGGTTAAATGCTTTTGGTGTTTGGATTGCACAGTCAAAGGATACAGCACCTGTATTTGCACCATTTGCATATGGATGTTTAGAACGTTTATTACTTCCATTTGGATTACATCATATGTTAACGATTCCTATAAATTATACTGAGTTAGGTGGAGTATATCAAGCTTTAACAGGTACAAATGCAGGGGCTATGGTAGCAGGTCAAGATCCATTATGGTTAGCATGGGTAACAGATCTTGTAAACTTTAAAAGTGCAGGAAATATGGCAGAGTATAATAACTTATTAGCAACAGTAGTTCCAGCTAGATTTAAAGTAGGTCAAGTTATATTATCATGTTCTTCATTACTTGCTATTGCATTAGCAATGTATAAAAATGTTGATGAAGATAAAAAACCTAAATATAAAACAATGTTTTTATCAGCAGGTATTGCAGTATTTTTAACAGGTGTTACAGAACCTATTGAGTTTATGTTTATGTTTGTATCACCAATACTTTATGTAGTTTATGCAATTATAACAGGAATAGGATTTGCTTTAGCAGATATAATATCACTTAGAGTTCATGCCTTTGGATTTATAGAATTATTAACAAGGGTTCCAATGAGTATAAATGCAGGCCTTGTAAAGGATTTAATCAATTTTATAATTACATGTGTTGTTATGTTTGGAGTAAACTTTACAATATTCAACTTTTTAATTAAGAAATTTAATATAGGGACTCCAGGACGTAAAGGAAATTATATAGAAGAGGAAGACAATTCTTCAAAGGAAGATAAAAAAGCTACTGAAGATAAGCAAGCTTTAAGTATAATAAATTTACTTGGAGAAAAAGAAAATATTGAAGATGTAGATGCATGTATGACAAGATTAAGAGTTACAGTTAAAGATATTAATAAAGTAGCTGATGAAAAAGAATGGAAAAAGAATGGAGCATTAGGACTTATAAGGAAAGATAAAGGGGTTCAAGCTGTGTATGGCCCTAAGGCTGATGTATTAAAATCAAATATACAAGATATATTGGGGATGTAAAAATGAAATTATTAACTTTAAATTGTCATTCATGGCAAGAAGATAATCAATTAGATAAAATAAAAATTTTAGCACAAGCAATTAAAGATAATAATTATGATGTAGTAGCATTACAAGAAGTTAGTCAAATAATTAGTGGTGAGTTAATTAATGAAACGTCAAAAGATAATTATATATCTATATTGTTAGAAGAATTAAAATCTCTAGAGGAAACTTCATATAAATACATTTGGGATTTTTCCCATATAGGTTATGATATTTATGAAGAAGGATTAGCGATACTTACGAAACATGAAATAAAAGAATGGAAATCATTTTATGTATCTAATGATACGAATATTAAAAACTATAAGACAAGAAAAATTATTGAAGCTAAAATTGAAGTAGATAATAAAGATTATAAGTTTTATTCATGTCATTTAGGGTGGTGGGATGATTTAGAAGAACCATTTAAATATCAAGTAGATAAATTAATAAACTCTTTAGATGAAAAATATATAAATATTATTATGGGTGACTTCAACAACGATGCGCTTATAAGAAATGAAGGATATGATTATTTATTATCAAAAGGTCTATTTGATACTTATAATTTAGCTAAAGACAGAAGTGAAAGATATACGGTTCAAGGAAAAATAGATGGCTGGGAAAATAACAAGGCTAATAAGGTTTTAGATTTTATATTAGTAAATAAGAAAATAAAAGTTAAAGAATCAAAAATTATTTTTAATAATAAAAATCAAGTTAAAGTATCAGACCATTACGGAGTAGAAGTTAAAATAGAAATTTAATAAGAAAAAAAATCACGTATTAAAAGATAAAATTTTAATACGTGATTTTTTTATAAATATCTAAATTTTTTTATAATTTTATATTGACAAAAAAGCAAAAAGGAAATAAAATATAAATGAAATTGATAATTGATAATTGATATCAATTATAATTAGTTTTATAAATTGTGCAGATTAAGATATTTAAATTAAAATAGTTATTATATATAATGCACACAAATATATAACAACTTCCAAGAATACATCATATCAAATATCTAACCCTTGTTTCCATTTGCACAGTTATGATTACAAAATATAGCAAAAGACCTATGCAATTTTGCGTAGGTCTTTTTCAATAATATTAAATTAGATTTTAAGGAGTGTTTTTATGAAAAAAGATTTAAAAATAGTAAATGTAGTCGGTAGACAAATTTTAGATTCAAGATGCTTTCCAACAGTTGAAGTTGAAGTATATTTAGAAGATGGAACAGTTGGTAGAGCTGCAGTACCTTCAGGTGCATCAACAGGTATTTATGAGGCTGTTGAACTTAGAGATGGAAATAAAGATTTATTCCAAGGTAAAAGTGTTTTAAAGGCAGTAGATAATGTTAATGATATAATAGCTAAAAATTTAAAGGGGATTAATATTTATAATCAACCATACATAGACAAGCTACTTATAGATTTAGATGGAACTGATAATAAAGGTAAGTTAGGAGCAAATGCTATACTTGGAGTATCATTAGCTTGTGCTAAAGCAGCTGCAGAAAGTTTATCTTTACCACTATATCAATATATAGGTGGAGCAAATGCTAAGGTTTTACCTGTTCCTATGATGAATATTTTAAATGGAGGATCTCACGCAGATAACTCAGTTGATTTACAAGAGTTTATGATTATGCCAGTGGGAGCTGAAACATTTAGCTTAGCTCTTGAAATGTGTGCAAATGTTTATCATACACTTAAAAAGATTTTACTTGAAAAAGGTTATTCTACAGCAATTGGAGATGAAGGTGGATTTGCACCTAATTTAAAATCTAATGAAGAAGCACTAGAAGTAATAATTGAAGCTATAGAAAAGGCTGGATATAAAGCTGGAGAAGATATGTTTATAGCAATAGATGCTGCTTCATCAGAATATTACAAAGATGAAAAGTATGTATTAGAACATGAAGGTAAAGTATTAGATGCAGAACAAATGGTAAACTTCTTTGAAGAATGGGTAAATAAATATCCAATAATTTCAATAGAAGATGGTATGGCAGAAGAAGATTGGGAAGGGTGGAAGCTGTTAACAGAAAGACTTGGCAATAAAGTACAACTTGTAGGTGATGATTTATTTGTAACTAATACAGAAAGATTAAGTACGGGAATAGAAAAAGGAGTTGCAAATTCAATTTTAATTAAGTTAAATCAAATAGGAACATTAACAGAAACTCTTAATTCAATTGAAATGGCAAACAGAGCTGGATATACAGCAGTAGTATCACATAGATCAGGAGAAACAGAAGATACAACTATAGCAGATCTTGTTGTTGCTGTTAATGCAGGACAAATAAAAACAGGGGCACCAGCTAGATCAGAAAGAGTTGCTAAATATAATCAATTACTTAGAATAGAATCAGAATTAGGTGAAATTGCTGAGTATAGAAAGAAGAAAACATTCTTTAATATAAAATAGAAAAAAAAATCCACGAATCTAATCGTGGATTTTTTTTAGCTATTTATCCATTCAACTACACCTGGAGTTAAAGATGATACATTATCTTTAGTTACTTCAGTAACAAAAAGTAAATCTTTTTCTTCAATAAATTCTTTAAGCTTCGCTAAAATATCTTCAGCACTTAAATCAGTTTTAACTAGAAAACTAGTAGGCATAATGTGTGCCCATGCACCTAAAGCCTTTATATTTCCTGTAATAGAATAGTCATCACGAGTATCGTGATGATGATGATGATCATCTCCACAACCACATGAATGGGAATCTTCCTTTAAATGATATGTAATTGCATAAATTGTCATATGTTTACCGCCTTTATTTTAAAATTTATTTATAATAATCATAATATATATTGAGATAAAAATCTATAGTTATTAAAAAATAATGATAATTAATTTCAATACTAACAGCATAATTTATAAAATATAAACGAATAGAGTATATTTTAATTTTAAATTAAAATACTAAAAAACTTATATAAGAGATATTTAATTTACATAAAAAATATAATATGGAATTAATTGACATAATATTTAACTATGTATAAAATTATATATGAATAACAGTATATTATGTTAAATAGCTACAAAAATGATTAATTTAGGGAGGAGAGAGAATGAAATGCAAGGAATTAATGCTAAAAATTGGAATGTTGACTTTAAGTACTGTCTTTACATCAAATTTTTTATTACAGCCAACTACATTATATGCATATAATTTAATTGCAAATTTGGACGAAAATTCTAGCTTGGAAGATAGTTATAACGTAAATGGTTATAACCAAATTGGTGGAGTTGAAAGTTATAAAAAATCAAGAAACAAAGTTACACTAAAAATGACAACGGGGGAAAAAGTCAGAGTATCATTTTTAGAAGAGGGGATATTCCGTATATATATGGACCCTACAGGAGAATTTCAAGAAGAACCTACACCTAATGGAAAAGACCATATTACAAAGATTATCTATAAACAAGAGGATGAGTATCAAAAGGTTTCACCTAAGGTAGAAGACGGAGATATAATTAAAATTTCTACTGAATTAATTGAGCTAAGGATAGAAAAAGCCACTGGTAAAATGGAGCTATTTAACAAAGCGTTAAATAAAGTAATTTGGAAGGAAGCAGAACCGTTAAAATATAAATCAAATGAAACAGTTCAAACTTTAGAAACAAATAATGATGAATATTTTTATGGTGGAGGGCAACAAAATGGACGCTTCTCTCATAAAGGAAAGACAATAAATATTAGAAATGAAAATAATTGGGTAGATGGAGGTGTATCTAGTCCAACACCATTTTACTTTTCAACTAATGGATATGGTGTAATGCGTCATACTTTTAAGCCAGGACAATATGCATTTTCATCAAATGAAAAAATAAAGTTATTACAACTCATGAAGAAAAGCGTTTTGATGCATATTATTTTATAGATGAAAATCCAATAAATATAATAAATGAATTTACTGAATTAACAGGTAAGCCAATATTGTTACCAGAGTATGGATTTTATTTAGGTCATGCAAATTGTTATTCTCGTGATTGGATTAATGATGAAACAGGACAAGAGTCTCAGACTCAAAGACCAGGCTTTGATCGTCAAGAATCCTTAATGGTAGATGCGAAAAAAGTTATAGATGAGCATGTTGAAAATGATACACCGATAGGATGGTTTTTACCTAATGATGGGTATGGATGTGGATATGGGCGTGAAAATACAATAGACGGAAATATTAATAATTTAAAAGAGTTTGTAGATTATTCTAGATCAAAGGGAATACAAACGGGATTATGGACACAAAGTGATTTAAAACCTACAGGTAATGGTGAAGTTTATTTAGAGCGTGATATAGATAAGGAAGTTGGAGTAGCTGGAACTAATGGAGTAAAAACTGATGTTGCTTGGGTAGGAGCAGGTTATTCGTTTGCTCTTAATTCAGTAAGACAAGCAGCAGAAGGAATAATAAATAATTCAAAGGATAATGCTAGACCATTTATTGTATCTTTAGATGGATGGGCAGGAACTCAACGTTATGCTGGTTTGTGGTCAGGAGATCAATATGGTGGTAATTGGGAGTATATTCGTTTCCACATTCCAACGTATATTGGATCTGGATTATCAGGTCAACCAAATGTAGGGTCGGATATGGATGGAATTTTTGGAGGAAATAATTTAATACAAACTAGAGATTTTCAATGGAAAACATTTACTCCAATAAAAATAGATATGGACGGTTGGGGAAGTAATGCGAAGAATCCATATGTATTTGGGGAACCATATACTTCTATTAATCGTATGTATTTAAAATTAAAAGCAGAAATGATGCCATATAATTATAGTATCGCAAATGAAGCTAGTAATACTGGTATGCCAATGGTAAGAGCCATGATGTTAGAAGATGCAAATCCATATACTTATGGAACAGACACTCAATATCAATATATGTGGGGACCTAATTTATTGGTAGCGCCAATATATGAAAATACATCAGCAGATGCACAAGGAAATGATATACGTAATGGAATATATCTTCCAGATGAAGAGCAAATTTGGATTGATTATTTCACAGGTAATCAATATAGAGGTGGGGGAGTATTAAATAATTTTGATGCTCCAATGTGGAAAGTTCCTGTATTTGTTAAAAATGGAGCTATTATTCCTATGAGTAATGAAAATAATAGCCCTGAGTATATAGACGATTCACAACGTATATTAGAAGTGTATCCTAGTGGAGAAACAAGCTTTGAAATATATGAAGATGATGGCTTAACTACAGATTATACATCAGGAAAGTCAGCAACAACCATGATTACTTCATCAGCTCCTAAGACAGGCAAAGGAAAAGCTATAATAACAGCAGAAGCATTAAAGGGTAATTATGAAGGTATTGTTACAGAAAGAACAACAGAATTTATAGTAAATGTCAGTGAAAAACCAACAGATTTATCTTTAGAGATAGGTAATAATAATATTTCATTAACAGAAGTTAATACAATGGAAGAATTTGAAAATGGGACAAATGTATATTTCTATGATAAAAGTCCAAATCTTAATAAATATGCAACCGCAGGTTCAGAATTTGAAAAGGTAGAAATTATTACTACGCCTAAATTATATGTAAAGACAGAAAAGACTAATGTAAAACAAAATAAAGTTAAATTAACAATAAATGATTTTGTAAATACACAAGAAATTGCAAAAAACGAGGAAAATACTAGTTTAAATAGTCCTTTAAATTTTAGAGCTCCAGAAGAAGAAATAACACCAGAATCTATTAAACTAGAATGGGACAATGTTGAAGGAGCAACATCATATGATGTTGAAATTGATGGTGTAATATTTAAAAATATTAATATAAATTCATATATAGATACGGAATTAAACTTTGATACAGAGTATAGTTACCGTGTTCGTGCAGTAAATAATGATGGTTATTCTAAGTGGAGTGAAAAAATAATAGTTAGAACAGCTTTAGATCCACATCGTAATGTACCAAAGGATATGACTATAAATTGGACAGAGGGTCATTATGGTAGTGAAGAGCCGAATAATGCTATAGATGGTAATGATACTACACAATTCCACTCAGCTGGAAATGCTATTGATAAACCAGTTATTTTTGATATGAAAAAAGCTTATCAAATTGAAAAATTAGATTTATTATTTAGAGCTAATGGAAATGGTTCTGTAAAACGTGCTGAAATTTATAGTAGTTTAGATGGTATTACTTATGAAAAAGTATTTAGTAATGCATCAGATTCAGAAAACCCA
This sequence comes from Clostridium chauvoei, assembly GCF_002327185.1. NCBI lineage: Bacteria > Bacillati > Bacillota > Clostridia > Eubacteriales > Clostridiaceae > Clostridium > Clostridium chauvoei. The sequence continues at coordinate 453,530 of NZ_CP018624.1, forward strand.
GCATGGACTACAGATGGTACAGTGAAAGCTATAGAATTTAAAAAGCCAATAAAAGCACGTTACTTTAAAATTGTAACAAAGGAATCTATAGGAAACTTTATTGCTATGAGAGAATTTCGTCCATATAAAGTAGATGGAACTAATGGACAAGTTGTTGGGGATTGGAATAATGGTGGTACTATCGAGGAAGGAGATTTAACTTTCCTTGAAAATTATAATGGTTTATCATCTGTAGATGCTGATTGGGATTATGTTTCAATGGCTGATTTAAATTTAAATAAGATTATTGATTCATATGATATTTCATATGTAGCTAGTAAGCTACAGGGGGGAATTGTTCCTACTGAAGGGGGAAAAGTTTCTGGAGAAATAATGTTAATACCAAGTAAAAGTGAAATTTTGGCAAATGAAACTTTTACAATTGATGTAGTAGGAACTGGACTATCAGATATGAATGCATTTAGTGCTGAAATTCCATTAGATCCAAATAAATACGAGTTAGTTGGAACTCCAGAAGCAACAGTTTCTACAGCTAGTATGAGTAATTTATCTAAACTTAGATTACACAGTGATAACTCACAACATATCTACGTGACATTTACAAATGTTGGAGATAATGTTAAAGTTAGTGGAACTGAAACAATTGCTAGAGTTACATTAAAAGCTAAAAAGGATATTAGCTTTGACATGGAAATGACACATGCATTAATAGTAGATAGTAACTTAAATTCTAAAGCTGCAATTGGAAAGATAACTGATCCAGAGGCTCCACTACCAGAGGGAGCAGAATCAATAAGTAAGATTACTAAAGAAAGCATAACTGTAATTGGAGATGAATCACAATTACAACAAGGTATGGGATTAAATAAGTTAATAGATGGAACAACAAGCAGTGATGATAGCTCACGTATGGATTTAAAGTGGATATATAATGCAGACCAAGTAGATAAAGGTACTCTTCCATTTAAAATGACATTCCAATTCAATGAACCAAAGACCTTTGATAATTTTATTATATACAATCGTATAAATTCTAAAGGAAGTAATAATATATCAGCTCTTAAAAAAGTAAAAGCTATAGGTTATTTAAATGGAGTAGAGACTGATTTAGGAGAAAAAGCTAATATTACAACATCACAAACTAAATATGAATTAAATAATCAACAGTTTGATAAGATAGTAATTACAGCGTTAGAATCCAATAAGGATATTCATACATTAGCTATAAATGAAATTGAATTCTATGAGAAAAAAGGCGTAGATCCAACAGAAATTAAATTTGCAGAAGATACTCAATCACAAATATATCCTAATAAATTAGTTCCTATATCTGCAAATGTATTGCCGGATAATTCAAATAACTTAAATTATAGAATTACTTCAAGTAATGAAGAAATTATAAAAGTAATACGTGTGGATAGTGATAATACTATAAATTATTATTTAAAGGGAGTTAATCCTGGAGTGGCAACAATTACAGCTACAACAGCAGATGGAAAATTAAATGATAAAAAAGAAATAATAGTAACAGATGGTTTAGATAAGACATTATTAATTGAAACTATTGAAAAAGCTAAATCATATGCAAGTTTAAGTGAAATTTATACACAAGAAACTTATTCAGTTTTAGTTAAAGCAATAGAAAATGCAGAAAACCTATTAGAAAGTGCAAAAACAGAATCAGAACTTAGTGCTGCAATTATTTCATTAAGAACAGCTATAAATGGATTAAAAGAGCGTGATACAGTAGAAGAAGATATAATAGATTTTAACAAATTAACTGCTATAGATGCTACAAGTGAAGCAGATAGAGACTTTAAAGAAAATGCCATAGATGGTGATGAAAATACAATTTGGCATTCAAGTTACCAAGCAGCAGATACTTTACCAGTTTCTATTACTGTTGAATTAGATAAAGCCTATACCTTAAATCAAATAGATTATATGCCAAGACAAAATAGCATTAATGGACATATTACTGAATATAGAGTTGAAACCAGTTTAGATAATGAAAATTGGACAGAAGCTAGAACTGGAACTTTAAAAGAATCAAGTAATGGAACTGGATTACTTGATAGAGGATACAATCCAATTCGATTTAATACTGTAAAGGCTAAATACGTTAAGTTTACAGCTCTTAAAACATTAGGAGGAACTCCTAATAAATATGCTAGTGTTGCAGAGTTAAGATTCTATGGACAAAGTGCACCAGTAGCAGCAGAATCTATTACTTTAAATAAGGAGTCATTAAGTCTTAAAGCTAATACATCAGAAAAGCTAATAGCTAAATTAAATCCAGTAGAGAGTAATGATAATATTATATGGAGTTCAAGTGATGAAAGTATTGCGGCTGTAGATGAAAATGGTAATGTTACGGCAATTGAAGTTGGTAAAGCAACAATTACGGCTGCAATTCCAAATGGTATAAAAGCTACAGCAACAATTACAGTTATAGCTAATAGAGACGAGTTAGATACAGAAATTATAGAGGCAGAAAAAATAATGAATGAAGAAAATGCAAAAGATAAATATTCAATATCTTCTTGGAAGGTATTTGAGGATGCATATAATTCTGCTAAAGTATTAGGAGAAGATGCAACTCAAAAAGAAATAAACAATGTAAAAGATACATTAAAATCAGCTAGAGAAGGCTTATCACCTCGTACTAATAAAGATGAATTAAAGGTTAAAATAGAAGAGGGAAAAGTATTCTTATCAGAGGCTAACAAATATTCTAAAGCAACATTAAAGGTTTTAGCAGTAGCAATAGAGAATGCTGAAGCTATATTAGCAAGTGATGCTTCAACAGAAGATGATTTTTCAGCAGCAAATAAAGCTATTACTATTTCAATAGAAGGACTTTTTGATATTACAGATATTAATAAAGTTTTAGAAGAAGCAAGTTCAAAGGTTGAAGAGGAATACACTCCAATTTCATACCTAGAATTTATAAATGCGAAAGCTGAACTTCAATCATTATTAGAAAGAGATGATGTTGATAGTAAAACTTTAGAAGATTCTAAAGCAAAGCTTCAAAATAAAATGAATCAATTAGTTAAACGTGCTGATAAATTAGAATTAAACAATATAATAAAGGATGCTGAAAAATTAGTGGAAAATGATTATACACCAGCTAGTTTTGAAATATTTAAGAAAGCTCTTGAATCAGCAAAACAAATATTAGCAGATTTATCAGTTACACAAGATCAAGTTAACGAGGCGATATCAATATTAGAGGATTCAATTAAGAATTTAATTGAAAAGGATGATACAGATCTTCCAGTAGAAATTGATAAAACTAAATTAGAAAAACTTATTAGTGATGCTAATAAGTTAAAGCAACCAGAGTATACTAAGGAAACTTGGAATAAATTTAAGGATGCTTTAAATAATGCTATTAAGGTATTTGAAAATAAAGAATCAACTCAAAAGGATATTGATGATGCAGTAAAATTATTAAAGGAATCTATGAATTCTTTAAAGAAAATCTCAGCAGGTGGAAATACAAATAACAATCAAAATTCAACCACAGGTGGAGGTAAGGGTAATAATGGAACAGATTTACCAAATACAGGGGGGATACCATCAACTGCTGTAGGAGTATTTGGATTATTGTCTTCAATATTAGGATTAGGAATAATTAAAAGAAGAAAGAAGTAATCAAAAGTATAAAATGTAGATGCAAGATGTGATTTATTATCACATCTTGTGTTCTAATACTTATAAACAAGAATGGTGGTATAAAGGATGAAAAAGCAAATTAATATTTTAGTAATTATATTAGTAGCTATTCTATTTGTAGGATGTCAGAGCTATAAAAGGGATACAGCCCCTGGAAAAATAATTGAAATTTCATTAGATGATGCAATAGAAAAATCTAAGACGGAAGATGAGATTATATTGCTTTTTACTCAATCAACATGTAAAGATTGCATAAATTTAAAAAAGATAGTAAATCCTTATTTAGAAAATCATAATATTAAAATTAATGAAGTTATTTTAGATAATGAGGGGACTTCAGATGAAGAAATACAAAATAATCGTGAAAAAATAAATTCAATATTTCCAAAGTTTAATTCAACTCCATCAATGTATTATTTAGAAGATGGAAAAATTATTGATGAGATTTTTGAAGTTACAAATGAAAAGGAATTAGATGAATGGGTAATGAGGAATAAATTAGATTTAAAATAAATATCTGAGGATACAATAATAGTAAAGATTATTGTATCCTTTTTTATTAAAAGCAAAATGATTAAAAAACATAAAGAAAAATCGATAATTATAAAGTAATCAATAATATATAAGGATATATAAGGGGGAACTAATGAGGAAGAAACAAAAAAGAAATTTATCTATATTTATATTGATAATATTAGTAATAGGAGTGGTAAGTGGAGGGAGATATAGTTCTAATAAAAAATCAAAAGAATTATTTACTGAAAATATAGGTGATGAAAATAAAGAAATACCATTAATTAAGGATAGTAAGATAATTATAAAACCTATAGAAAATGACATAGAAGTTATAAGACCATCTAATAATAACTATAATATTACAAGTAATGAAAAGGAAATAACCTTCACAGGAATGGCGGATCCAAAGTTGCCTTTAACAATTAATGGAGAAGATGTAGATTTATATTTTACAGGAAACTTTACAGTTATTAAGCCATTAAATGTTGGAAATAATTCTTTTGTTATTTCTAATGGAGAAAAAGTTATAACATACAATATTAATAGAAATTTTCAAATTATAGAGTCAACTATACCTTCTGAAAAGATGGTAGTAGATAGTGACACAGAAGCTATTATTGAAGCAAAGCTTTATAGCGGATCTAAAGCTTATGCGATGATAAATGGTGAAAAAGTTAGATTAAAGCAGGTTGAGACAGATGAAGAAATAGATGCTAAAGATACTTCATATGCAAGATTTGAAGGGATTTATAAAATACCTAACACAGAAGAAGATTTAAATTTAGGAAAAATAAAGTTTGTTGGAGAAGCTGAAGGAGCTGTTCAAGAAAAAGTTGGTGGAGAACTTATTGTAAATGGTAATAAAAATAAAATTAATAAAAAGATAAAAGTAAAAAATTATTCAGCGAAATTATATGATATAAAAAATATATGATATAAAAAATATATCATATATACCACTAAATAATATTGGTTCATTACCAAAAGGAACGATAGATTGTGCAACTTCAACTATTATTGTAGATAATAAAAAGTATTATAATTTATCTTCAGGGTTAAGAGTTAAAGAGCAAGACTTAGAAGTAATTAAAGAAAATAATAATATAGAAAATAATATATCTAAGATTGAAATAACCGAAGATGAAAAATATGTTTCAGTTAAAGTTAAAGAAAGTGAAAAAGCATCATATATATTAAAAGTAAATGGAATAGATTATGACAATAAAAATACTTCAAATTATGGTGTGAAAAATATTAATTTTGATAATATATCAATTGAATTTAATAATAGTATTTTAATAACTGATAAAATTAAATTTAATAATAATGAAATATTTAAAGATGCGGAATTAGTTAAAGGAGAAAAACCAACTTTAAAATTAAGTTTTAAAAATAAAGATGGATATTATGGACATCTAGCTAATTATGATGACGAAGGAAATTTAATAATTAAATTTAGAAAAAAAGTTAAATCAATAAAAGATTTAAAGGTTGTTATAGATTCAGGACATGGATTAATTGAAAATGGAATAAATGATCCAGGTGCATTAGGTTTTAATAATATAAATGAACACGACATAAATGTAAAAATAGCAGAGCAAGTTAAAAATGAATTAGTAGAAAAGGGAGCTACAGTAGTTATTTTAGATACTAGTAATAAATTTTATAGTTTAGGAGAGAGACCAGAAGAAGCAGCAAAAATGGATGCAGATTTATTTATATCAATTCATAATAATTCAGGAGGTTCTGGAGAGTTTAATGCAAATGAAGTTTATTATAATAAGCCATTTTCAAAAGCATTAGCACTACAAATAAATAAAGAAATATTAAGCGTTTATAAAAATGATTTATTTGGAGGAAATGAAGATAAGTATAATAGGGGAACAAAGTGGGATTATTATACTGTTATTTTAGAAGAACATTGTCCTTCTGTATTAGTAGAAGTAGGTTATGTTGACAATGAAGTTTCTTTTAATAAATTAATTGACCCTTTATATCAAGAAAAACTAGGAAAAGCAATAGCTAGTGGAATAGAAAAATATATAAATATAAATTAAGTAATAAAATGGTTATTGGAAAAATCCAATAATCTTTTTATTTTATAAATCTACTAAAGTATTTTAATTAATTGATTTGACATATATAATAATGTTATCATATAAAAAATTAAAAAATATAAGGTGTGTTAAATATGGAAGATTTAAAAAAAGCAATTCATGAAATTATAGAAGATAATATAATAAAAATAGTAGTTAGTAATAAAATGAATAAGGATGTTGAATATAATAAAATAAATTTTACATTAAAAGAAAACTCTAAAAAGAAAAATTATTATCAAGTTGAAAAGTATACTGATAAACAAGTTTTTCATGAAAATATTGAAGTAAATGAATTAGAAAAAAAGCTTGTAAAATATGTATCATCTAATTATAAGCAAGTAGGAGCTTGGTCAAAAGAAACAACATTTGATTTAAAAATATCTAAAAAAGGGAAAGTTCATTTAGGAAAGAAAAGAAGTAGTAATATAAAGCTTGTTAATAAGGGACATAATAAAGAAAAAAATTATATACTTAAAGAAGGGATGATAATAGAACCTCTTATAGATTTAGGTGTTTTTACAAAAGAGGGAAAAGTTATTAATTCAAAGTATGATAAATATAAGCAAATAAATAGATTTGTTGAAATTATCGATGATGAAATTAAAAAGAATGATTATAAAGAACTTACGATATTAGATTTTGGTTGTGGAAAATCTTACTTAACTTTTGTACTTTATTATTACTTTGTAGAAATTAAAAAAATTAATGTTAAAATGATAGGATTAGATCTTAAAGAATATGTAATTAAAAAATGTAATGAAATAGCTAAAAGATATAAGTATGAGAATCTACATTTTGAATTAGGAGATATAAATGGATTTAAATATAACAATAAAGTTGATATGGTAATTACATTACATGCTTGTGATACTGCAACTGATTATGCTTTATATAATGCAATAAAGTGGAATAGTAAAATGATCTTCTCAGTTCCTTGTTGTCAACATGAATTTAATTCACAGATAAAAACAGAGGATTTATCTATATTAACGAAGTATGGAATAGTACAAGAGAGAATTTCTGCACTTATGACAGATTCTGTAAGAGCTAATTTGTTAGAAGTATTAGGGTATAAAACACAATTACTAGAATTTATAGATATAGCCCACTCTCCTAAAAATATATTAATTAGAGCATCTAAAGCTAATATATCTAAAGATAAGAGATCTAAATCCTTAACAGAAGTTACTACTTTAATGAAAGAATTTAATTTAAACCCAACATTATTTAATTTATTGAAAAATGATAATTTAGTTTAATATTATAAGCATTACTATTTAAATGGTGATGCTTATTTTTTTATATATACATATAGGGGGTTATTTACAATTTGTATTGTTTGTATTATAATAAATAATACAAACAATACAAATAGAAGGTGAAATTTATGTTGATAAATTTAGATATGACTAGTACTGTTCCAATTTACGTTCAATTACGTAATGAAATTGTTATGGGAATAGGAAGAGGGGAGTTAGTTGCTGGACAGGGGCTTCCCACAGTAAGACAATTAGCAGAAGATATTGGAATAAATACTATGACTGTAAATAAGGCATATAATATTTTGAGGAATGAAGGATATATAGAAATAGATAGAAGACATGGAGCAAAAATAAATACTAATTTAGACATGAGTCAAGGATTTAAAGAGAAAATGGAACAAGAGCTTGAACTTATAATTGTAGAGTCAGGGCTTCGAGGTATTGGATATGAGGATTTTATTAAGATGTGTAAAGAGATATTTGGAAATATGGAAGGTTTAAAAGTTATTGAAAAAGAAGGGTGGTAGTATTCTATATGAGAATAATTTTATTATTTACAGGAGCAATTTTGTTAATTTCATTTTATATTAATAATCAATCAGCTGCTAAAAACAATAATAATATTTTACTTGGAGTAACAATGCCTTTTGAAGGAATTAAAAATAAAAAAGTATTAAAAATTATACTAGATTATAAAAATGAAAATATTAAATTTACTACTTTAAGTTTTGTAGTTCTTCTTCCTATATTATTTATGTCATATATTTCATTTCAATTTTTATATTTATTTTTATGGGTGTTAGTAATAATATATGGTAGTAATAGGGTATTTTTAAAATACAATTATAAACTTAAAGAGTTAAAAAGAAAGAATAACTGGTTTATATCAAAGAAATATTTATTAACTATAGACACTGAAGTTTCAAGAATGAAAGATAAAATGCCAATTTCATGGTTATGGTTTATTCCAAGTATAATTATTTCAATTATGCCTATAGGTTTTTCTTTAATTAATAGAAAAATACTAGGAACTCCTGATATTGTTATATCATTGACATCTATTATAACTACTGTAATTTTCATTATATTGCATAGAATATATTCTAAAAAAAGTACAGAAGTTTTTAGTGAAGATTCTAAGGTGAATTTAGCTTGTAATACAATATATAAAAGAACCTGGACTTTAGGATTTATTATAGCTGCAACTATTCAAAGTATAAGTTATTTATTAATATTTTTATTAACAATATTAGGGGAAATAAATATCTTATTATTTAGTTTAGTTGTTATCATACCTGTATTAATAATATTATTAGGTGTATATTTTATTAATGATAAGATACGAGTAGAAAAGAATAGATTAATTAGAACTTCTGAAAATCCAATATATGTAGATAATGATGAGTATTGGAAAAATGGTGAATATAACAATCCTAATGATTATAGAACTATGGTAGAAAAGCGAGTAGGTTATGGTATGACTTATAATATGGCGACTAAAAAGGGGAAAATAATGACTTATGGATCATATGTGTTTGGAATACTTATATCTGTTATTTTAATATTTATGTTTTTTATATTTGATTTTAGTAAAATTACTTTAACAATTAATAATAATTTAGTTAAAATATCTGCACCTATATATGGAACAACTTTTAATATTGAAGATATTCAGGATATAACTAAAGTAGATAATATAAATAAAGGTATTAAAACTAATGGGATTGGAACTGATAGATATAGTTTAGGTCATTATAATATAGATGATTATGGAAATTCATTGTTATATATATATTCTAAAAATCCACCGTATATAGTAATTAAACTTAAAGATAAAAATCTTTTTATTAATGGAAAAAGTAAAGATGAGACGGAAATATATTATAATGATTTAATAAATAAATGGAAACATTAATTAAAAAACGCACTTTTAAAGTGCGTTTTAACTATTCTAAATATTTAAATACTCCTATCATATCTAAAGTCCCATAACCCCATTCTGGGTTAGGATAAACATCATTCATTCTTTTTGATGTTCCTCTTGATAAATAAGTTCTTAGCTTTTGGGCATACATATCAGGATCGTTTCCATCTGTTATCCCCCATTGAAACATAAGTGCACTTGCACCAGCTACAACTGCAGCAGATACACTTGTTCCACTAATTATAGTAGTTTGATTATTTGGAGCTGTAGTTTTAGCATTTATTCCACCAGCAGCTATATCAATTCTATCTTTTATATCATTTAGAAATGACATTCCAGAGCTATTAACAATGTTATAGTTATTTTGATTATAGTTAGCTACAGTTATTATGAACTCAGCAGAACCAGGACCTGTAAAAGTACCATATGGGTCTGGGGAAGTAAATCTAGTATCACCTAAAGTAATTCCTTTTGGAAGAAGCCAAGCATTATAAGTTCCGTCTAAAACATAATCTCCAAATAATCTAAGTTTCCATGTTCCAGGTCTTAAATAACTCATATCTATAACTATGAGTTCATCTCCAGATAGTTCATCTGGTAAGAAATAAGTTACGGTAACAACAGTCTTTTCAAATATAAACTTATTAGTTTGTTGTTGATTTAAAAAAGCAGGAATAATCCCTGAATTTTCACCAGAGGCTGAAATTATTTCAAGAGACATTATATTAGGTTTATCTACCCAGATTTCTAATCTAAAAAACTTTTGCTTATCTGATATATATAATTGAATATCTTGAAAGTCACCTTTTTTTTCAATTCTTCCAGATGTATGTCCAGAAGTATCAGCTTCATTTCCAGAGCCAGTAATAATAGCTATTCCTTTATTATTAGAAATATCATTTATAAAATCTTCTAATAATCCATCACCTTTATGATTTCCAAAGGTAGTTCCAAGGGGAAGGTATATAACCATTGGTTTATTAACTTTTATTGCATATTCATATAAGTAATCTATAGCTAACATAATAGCAGTTCTATCAAAAATAGGAACTGTAGGAGTAAGGTATTTTTTTACAGCAACAGCTTCAATTAATTTTACCATTACAAACTCACAATCAGGTGCAGCACCTTTAAGTTCAGGATCTACTCCTGTTGCACCAATAATTCCAGTCATTGCAGTACCATGACCTATTTCATCTTTAGAAGGTACAATTTCATAAGGATTTTGACCAGAGTTAAAAGCTTTAATTGCAGTATTTATTCTTTGATTAGTATATATTGAACCAAAGGGAACTCCATCACTTAAATCAGGGGTGTTAATAGTTTGATCCCATATATTTAAAATTCTACTTGTTCCATCAGCATTCATAAACTCTTTATTTAAGTAATCAACTCCAGTATCAATAATTCCAACGATAACACCTTTTCCAGTTAGAAAAAAGGGAGGCTCTATTTGAGTAAGATTTATATTAGCTGCAACTATAGGGCTTAAACTTTGTAAAGTATAACCATAATATCTACTTATATAAACTATAGAAGGAAAAGGATTATTTTCAAGAGTAAATCTGTCATTAGGATCTTTAAGAGGCATTGATATAATAGCATATTTATTATTTATTACAGTTATATACATAGTTGATGAGTTTTTGGCATCAGCAACGATATCCCCTTGATATTCAACTATATAATGTATATAATTTTCATCACCAAATATAGCTGGTGGAGCATTAGAAAAATGTTTATTCATTTAAATTAACCTCCAGTTCTTTAGGAATCCGTATAAATAAATTATTAATATAATATTCAGTATAATTATCATAAGAGCGAAGATAAGATCTAGTGCCAGATAAAGTATTGAATATTCCAGCTACATCTAATTTTCCATATCCCCAAGATGGATTAGGGTAAACTTCATTTGGCTTTCTTGAAGCTCCTGTTATTAGATAATTTATTATTTTAGGTGAGTACATAGTAGAATCATTTTTATCTATAATTCCCCATTGTACAAGTAAAGCACAAACACCAGCTACTATTGAAGCAGCAACAGAAGAACCTGTAACTAAAGTAGTTGTATTATTTATATTAGTAGTCAGTATATCTATGCCAGGGGCAACTATATCAGGTTTAATAAAGTTGTTTAAGGGATAACCTTTTCCAGATTCAGAAACTATTGAGTCTGTTAAGTGGTTATAGTAGCCAACAGAAATTATTTTTTTGGAAGCAGAAGGCACAGTTAGAGTAACATATGGATCAGGGGATAAGAATTTTGTGCCAGCTGGTAATGTTTTTTCCGGAGATAGCCATATATCAAATCTACCATCTGTAACATATTCAGCTTTTAATTGGAATTTCCAAATGCCAGGTTTTATATCTGTAAATGATAAAATAATTACTTGAAGTCCTGTAATATTATCAGGAACAAAAAAGGTTATATCTAAGAATGTATTTTCATAAATAAATTTAATTTGCTCAACTTGATTTATTTTTGAAGGAATAAATTTAGAGCTTTGTCCTGAAGGGGAAATAACATTTAGAGCAAATTTATTTGGTTTTCGAACCCAAATTTTAAAAGAAAAGTTATTAAGAGCTTTAACGATTTTTAACTCTACTGTTTTAACTTCACCTACATTAGGTGTATATCCTGAAGCATGGAGATCAGCAGCTCCTTGATTCCCAGTAGAAGTAACTACAACTAATCCTCTATAGGATGCAAGTTCATTTATATACCGAGCAACTAATCCAGTACCATCATGGCTATAGTCTGAGGAGCCAATTCCAATGAGGATTATCATAGGTTTATTAATACTTATAGCATATCTACGTAAATACTCTAAGCCAGCCACAAATTCAGCGGTGTTATAAACAGGAACATTAGTAATTCCATTTAACATAAGATCACGCTTAAAAGTTGCAGACTCAGCAAGCTTTACTATTACAAAATTACAATCGTGTGCAATTCCTCTAATATCTTTATTATATCCACGAGCACCTACTATACCAGCCATTTGAGTACCATGACCATTAGTATCCTTAGAAGGAACAATAGAATAGGGGTCTTTACCAGTGCTTGAAGCATCTAAAGCTTTATTAATATCATTATTTGAATAAGTAGTGCCTATAAATACATTGTTATTAGAGGCATCGCTTACTATTGTTTGATCCCAAATAGACTCTATCCTTGTCGTACCATCTTCACGAATGAATTCTTTATTTAGATAATCTATACCAGTATCAACTAACCCAACTAAAACACCAGAACCAGAAAGGTTTAAGTTAGGATTTAATTTTATAGGTTCAATATTACTAGTATTTTCAGCAGAGGTAGATTGTAAAACAAACATATTTCTAAAATTAATAAATAAGATTGAAGGTACATCTTTTAAAAGTTGTTGTAATTGACCAGCTTTAACAGATACAATAGCAAATTTTTCAGTTAATACATCACCACAAGCATAAGAAATTTTTGAAATTTGTCCTAGAAAATCACCTCTATATTCAATTAAGTATTCATAATAATCGGGATTAGAATAAAAACTACATTGTTTTACATCTGTCATAGAAAATCACCTAATAATTAATATAATTTATGATATGAGATATTAAAGAAATGTGATAATACATATTTAAAGGATAGTATTGATTTAATAGCATATTTTAATATAAAATTAATTTATAATTTGGTATTTAAGGAGACAATATGAGAAAAGCTTTAGAAGATTTAATTACAACATCAACAGTAAAAGATTTAAATGAAATAGATATGAAGGAGATAATTGAAGAACAATATTTTGTGAAAAATAAGCTTATAGTAAATTCGAAAAAGGGAGACCTTTTAAAAGAATTAAAGTTAAGCTTACAGAAATGTAAGAATTTTTATTTTAGTGTAGCTTTTATTAATTTTAGTGGTGTACAGCTTCTTTTGGATTCTTTTAAAGAATTAGAAGAAAGAGGAGTAAAAGGTAAAATAATTACTTCTACATATTTAAATTTTACTGAGCCTAAGGCATTAGAAAGATTAAAGGGCTTTAACAATATAGATTTAAAGATATTTATAGCCGATAATGAAAATGGATTTCATACTAAGGCATATATTTTTGAGAATGAAGAAAATTATAAAATTATCATAGGATCATCTAATATTACGCAAAGAGCATTAAAAAGCAATGTGGAATGGAATGTTATGGTTATTTCTAAAAAAGAAACTGAATTTGTTCAAGAAGTTTTAGACGAGTTTAATTATTTATGGGGTGAAACATGTTTTATAGATAATGAATTTTTGGATAAATATAAGAGTTTTATAAATACAATAAAGCAAGGAGAAAATAAAAATTTAATTAATTTTAATGATTATAAAATAATTAAACCTAACTTAATGCAAGAGAAAGCATTAGAAAATTTAAAGAGGTTGAGGTCGTTTAAAGAAAATAGGGCATTAGTTATTGCAGCCACAGGAACAGGGAAAACATATATGTCTGCATTTGATGTAATGAACTTTAATCCTAAAAAATTATTATTCATAGTACATAGAGAAGATATTTTGCGTAGTGCAGCAAAAACATATATAAGTTTATGTAAAAACAAAAATATAAAGATAGGTTTTTATACAGGAAATATTAAAGATGAATCTGTTGAGTATCTTTTTGCTACCTCTCAAACTATGGAAAGACATTTAAAAAATTTTAAAAGAGATGAATTTCAATATATAATTATAGATGAGGCACATCATAGTACAAGTCCAACATATGAAAAAATTTTAAGTTATTTTTCCCCAAAGTTTTTATTAGGTGTAACAGCTACTCCAGAGAGATGTGATGATGGAAATATTTTTGAAGTGTTTGATAATAATGTTGCTTTAGAGATAAGATTACACGAAGCATTAGAAAATGATTTAATAGTACCATTTCATTATTTTGGAATAACAGATATTGAAAGTTGTAACTTAGATAAGGTGAATTTAGATAATATTTCAGAAGTATCTAAAAAATTGATGATAAATAAAAGAGTAGATTTTATAATAGAAAAAATGAATTTCTATGGTTTTGATGGAGAGTATCAAAAGACAATAGGGTTTTGTATAAGTAAAGAACATGCAAATTATATGGCAACTGAATTTAATAAATACGGTATAGAAAGTATTTCATTAACCGGAGATGATTCAATCAATAAAAGAGAAGAGGTTATAAAAAGGATTCAAGATAATAATGATCCATTAAAAGTTATATTTACAGTAGATATTTTTAATGAGGGGGTTGATATACCAGCTATTAATCAAATATTAATGTTAAGACCAACTAATTCACCAATTGTATTTATTCAGCAGTTAGGAAGAGGGCTAAGAAAATATAGTGATAAAAATTTCTTAACTGTTATTGATTTTATTGGTAATCATAATAAGGCTTTTTTAATAGCATTAGCTTTAAAAGGTAGCAGATATTATGATAAAGATAGTTTAAAGGTAGCTGTTTCAACTGAGTTTATAGACATACCAGGATGTACTAATATACAAATGGATAGAATATCAAAGGAAAGGATATTAGAACAATTAAATACTGAGAATTTTAATAGTTTAAAATATCTTAAAGATGAATATAATGAATTTAAAGCACTTATAGGAGGAAAGATTCCTTATAGCTTAATGGAGTATATAAAATATGATGGAGCACCAGATCCACTCAAATTTATAAATTATCAAAAAACATATCAGGGTTTTTTAGCTAAGGTAGAAAAAAATTCCAGTATAGAGGAAGTCTTAATAGACAAAGAATTTTTTAATATCCTTAAAGAATTTTCTAATAAGTTACCAATAAAAAGACCATATGAATTTGCAATAATAAAGTATTTGATTAATCATAGCAATATAACAGTAGAAATTGCTATAGGGCAAATATCTAAATATTTAGATTCAGTAAATAAAAATACAATTCTACATAGTTTTAAAACATTAAATCAAGATTTTTATGATTCAGCACAAAAAAATAATAATATTAAGTTATTTAATTATGAAAATAATACCTTGATTAAATTATTGCCATTTGAGAGAATATTACAAAATAAACAGTATAGATGTATAATTGAAGATTTAATAAATTATGGACTTGTTAGATATGAAAAACAATTTGGAAGTAAAAATTACGGAAATCCTTTTTTAAAATTATATGAGCAATACCAAATGGTAGATATAGCATTATTATCAAACTATGAAAAAATCCATAGTTCCTTTAGAGGATCAGGACTTATAACTAATGGACGAGAGTATTTTTTATTTGTAGATTTACATAAGGAGAAGTCAATTAAAGAAAGTATAAATTATAAAGATGAATTTATAGATAATAAAAACTTTCAATGGCAAACTCCCAATAGTACTTCTAAAAGTTCAGAAAGGGGAAAAAATATAATTTTTAATAAAGAAAGAGAAATTAATCTACATTTGTTTGTTAGGAAATATAAAGAAATAGATAAAGTAACACAATCTTATATTTATATTGGAAAGAGCAATAGTATTAATTATAAGGGAGAAAAACCAATTACAATTAATTTAGAATTAGAAAATAAAGTACCTGAAAACTTATATATTGAGCTTACAAAAAAAGTTTAATTTTAAAATATATTATAAATAAAGGGGCTGTCGCATAGCGGGTAAAAAAATCCGCTAGCGATAGCTCCTTTTCTATATTTTTATAAAATTTATTACACATTTTATAATATAAATAAACTCTATTTAAAAATAGACGCACTTTAATAAAGCTAATAAAAAAGACTTAAAAAATTTAACTATAAAGCTTCTTTTAGCTCAAATAAATGCTTACCAGTTCGGTTAGATTGTATTTTGTTATGTAATTTATTAACATTATGAGCCATAGCAATTAGGATGCATACTTCTATTCATTCTAAGTAAGATGCATTCATCAGTAATAATTCTTTCTAAATCTTCTTTTCTTTGACGATTAAACTTTTTTGAAGTTTCAAGTTTCTTAGTTCTTTCCCCCAATGGAATTTTAGAATTATTTCCTTTAATACATTTACTCTTAAAGCTACAATTACTACAGTCCTCACATGAATAAATTGTTTTTTCACTTTCATATCCTGTTTTAGATTTCTTGAACTTTATACCATTGACTTTTAGAGTCTTACCATTCTGGAAAATAAATAAATCATTCTCAGCGTCATAATCCATATTTTCTATTCTGCCAATATCATTCTTATACTTTCTTGTCTTTGATATTTCATAATTAGAAGGTTTAATAAATGCTATTTGATTATTATCCTCAATAAATGAGTAATTCTCTTCACTTTCATAGCCAGCATCAGCAACTATTTTTGAATATTTAAAATTTAGATGCCATTCCATACTTTTTAAAAAGGGTATTAATGTAGTAGTATCTGTTGGCTGTGGTCCCACAGTAAGCCACGAAATATATTCTGCATCAACACCGTGTTGTACATTATAAGCAGGTTTAAGTTGACCATTTTTCATAGAATCTTCTTTCATTCTCATAAAAGTAGCGTCATTATCTGTTTTTGAATAACTATTTCTTTCTCCGCAGGTGTATACTTTTTGGTTATATTCTTTGAATTTTGAAAGATACTCTTCAAGCTTCTCTATAGATTTTTGAAGTGGTGATTTTCTTTTACCACATCCGTGGACGAATTCAATAGTTTCAATTTTCTTTAATTCATAAAGCCTTTTCTTTAGCTTTTTTACGTGCCTCATTTGAACTTTATTTTTATAAATCAATTTAATACCATAAAGTTCTTCGCATTCTTTTACAAGGTCGGCTATTTTTGTTAATAATTTAGCCATGTTTTTTGTCACAGCTTTTTTCCAAACGAATGTATATTTATTTGCATAAGCTTCTATTTTAGTACCATCAATAAATATTGATCTGCCTGATATTTCTCCAATCTCATAAAGAAAATTAGACATTTCAGCCAATATCTTTTCAGCACATGGAGCAAAATGTAAACTTCTAAATCTTGCAAATGTTGAGTGATCCGGAGCAGATGCCCCTTCGAGTAAAAACATAAAATTTATATCTCTAAGACATGCTGTTTCTATATCTCGTGAAGAATAGAAACCATTCATATATCCATAAAGCACAATCTTTAACATGTTCGTTGGCGATACTTGATTTTCTCTTATTTTAGAATAAGTAGAATATAGGTCAGTTAAATCCATCTCCTCTACAAACTGACTTAGTAATCTCACCGAATCATTTTCTGGAATTATGCAATCTATATCAAAAGGAAGTTTTAATTGATAAAACTTTCGATTTACAGTATAATTTTGTTGTAAAATATTTTTTAGTTGCATAAAAAACATTTTACCATAAATCCTAAACTATTGAGTTTGGGATTTATTTTTTTTTTGCATCAAAAAGGAGCTGTGCACTATTATTTAGTGCGACAGCCCCTTTAGTTTAATAGAATTAAGCTTGGTTAATTGAACCGAATAATTCCATTTTTTCTTTAACGATATCTTTTATAGCTTCAAATCCTGGAGCCAATAGCTTTCTTGGATCGAATCCTTTTCCTTGAATATCTTTACCAGCTTCTATGTATTTTCTAGTAGCTGCTGCAAATACTAATTGACATTCAGTGTTAACGTTGATTTTTGAAACTCCTAATGATATAGCTTTCTTAATCATATCTTCAGGGATTCCAGTACCACCGTGTAATACTAATGGCATAGTTCCAGTAGCTTCGTTTATTTTAGCTAATGCATCGAAGCTAAGTCCTTGCCAGTTTTCTGGATATTGTCCGTGAATGTTTCCGATACCAGCAGCTAACATAGTAACTCCTAAATCAGCTATAGCCTTACATTCAGCAGCGTCTGCGATTTCTCCAGCACCTACAACTCCATCTTCTTCTCCACCAATTGATCCAACTTCAGCTTCTAAAGAAATTCCTTTTTCAGCAGCAAGTTTAACCATTTCAGTTGTCTTTTCTATATTTTCATCTATTGCATAGTGTGATCCATCAAACATGATTGATGAGAATCCAGCTGCCATAGCTTCTTTAGCTCCTTCATAGCTACCGTGATCTAAGTGTAATGCAACAGGAACAGTGATTTTTAATTCTTCCATCATTCCGTTAACCATTCCAACTATAGTTTTGTAACCACACATATATTTACCAGCACCTTCTGATACTCCTAAGATAACTGGTGAGTTGTTTTCTTGAGCAGTTAATAAAACAGCTTTAGTCCATTCTAAGTTGTTGATGTTGAATTGACCAACAGCATATTTACCTTCTCTAGCTTTGTTTAACATTTCTTTTGCTGAAACTAACATGGTATACCTCCGTATAAATATATTTTTTAGGGTTTAATAAAAAAATATATTTTAAAATATTTTTTTTCTTTCCAAAAGTTATTATACCCCAAAATACCTATAATGAAAACAAAAAAATAACAATTCTACTTTTTAAACTTAGATAATATGACATTTTTTATCATATATATTGACGAAAAACTTTAAAAATAGGATGAAATCATTAAGTTTTAATAAATTTATCTTAGAATTTGTTAATATTATAACTATTTTAAATTTTATATAGCTTACTTTTTATAATGAAATATTTAAAATTAAAAGTTTTTTGTAATTGTTCAGGAATATATTTAAATGTTATAATGTATTTTATGATTTTAATATAGGTGGTGTAAATATGGAGTATATAAATGATATAAATATACAAGAAGCTATAATACATATAATTGATTCAAACGGCGAGGAACCAGTTTTAAATGAATATACTCTTGATTTAAATGATGATATCTATAAGTTTTTATATAGGCATATAGAAAAATGTTTTAAAGATGAAGAACTAAAGTATGCAGTATTTAATCCTGAAAGAAATATAGTTAAAGAAGTGGTTCAAGACTATTTAAATAACATTGATGGAAGTGAGTTAATATCATTATCTCAGGAATTAGCAAGACAATTGTTTATTATAATGAAGAGTAATGTAAATATTCCTTCTTGTGATTTAATTGTTATATCTTTAATTACAGATCAAGGTCCTATGATAGGAATACTTAAGATGGATTATGTTAAGAATTTTACTCATGAAGTGGAGTTTATAGAAAATAAAATTGGAATAGGAATAATTCCACAATTAGCAGGTCTTCCAGGAAGTAGTCAAAGAATTCAAAAGGCAGCCTTTATTAAGCCTATTAGAGAAGATAATAAATATGATTTAATGGTTATAGATAAGCAAAGAAAAAGTAAAGATCAAGATGAATATGGAGCTAATTATTTTATAGCAAACTTTTTAGGTTGCTCTTTAATAACTAATGAAAGAGATATGACAAAGACTTTATTAAAAGCTACAGAAACTTGGACTAGAAATAATGTTACTGAGAATGCAGATAAGGCTGAAACTATAAGAACTACAATTAAGAGTAAGTTAAAAGAAGAAGATAGTATAAATATAGATAATTTATCTCATGAGTTATTTAAAGAAGAACCACAAAGAAAAGAAGATTTTTTAAATTTTATTAAAGGTCATGGATTAGATGAGGTAACTGTAGATAAACAGTGGGTAGAGAAAAAACTTAAAAGAGTACGACTTAAAATTGATAAAGATATAGATTTATATATTAATGAAGAGGCTTATCACGATAATTCAAGATTTGAAATTCAAAGGAATGGTGATGGAAGCATTAATATGATAATAAAGCATGTTGTAAATTATTTAGAAAAATAACAAAAAGATGAAAAACTAATTAGTTTTTCATCTTTTTTATTACCATTCACCAGGATAGGCAACTATGTTTACTGTTACGCTTTGTCTTCCAAAAGAAATACATTCCTCATGAGAATTTAAGTATAAATCAATTCTATTTCCTTTAATATCTCCACCTGTATCAGAAGCTATTGCGTAGCCATAGCCAGGAATGAAAACTTTAGATCCTAAAGGTATTACAGAAGGATCAACAGAAACTGTACTTATTCCACTAGGGTCTCTAACAGGTTTAAAACCCATTGCAGTTACAGTACCACCAGTATAAGCTGTTGCTTCCATAGTAAGAGTTTTCTTAGATTCATTAGTATTATTTTCAGAACTATTATTGTTATTGTTTGTACTATTAGTATCATTATTATTAGAATTATTTGCCGCATTGTTTGCAGCCGTAATTTCTTCAATTTTAGCGTTTCCTGTTGAAATTCCATCATTAGCTTTATCAATGACAGATTCTGTATTAAGTTGCGGAATTAATGATTTTAAAGTACTTATAGCATCTTGAAGTTGTTTTATGGTAGAACCATCAGTATTAACTACAGATAATGGATGAGAAATAAGTTTTTCTTCATTGGCTTCAATTATTGAAGCTACTTCAGCTTTTTGACTATTAAGCTCATCTAATTTACTATGTAGTTTATCTTGTTTTTCATTTACTTCATTTAGATCCTTTTCAATAGTTTCGCGCAATGTTTTAAGTTTTTCTTGCTTTTCATTTAATTCATTAGCATTTTTTATTAAAAGTTCTTGCTTGTCTTTTATTTCAGTAACCATTTGCTTGTCCAAAGAAATGATTCTCCCCATAGAATCAATTCTATTAATAAATTCAAATAAGTTACTAGAATCTATTAAATAGGCTAACATACTAGTAGTCATATTACTTTTATACATAGTACGTAATCTACCATTTAAAATATCTTGTTTAGCATCAATATCTTTTTTTGCTTCTTCTATTTGAGAATTTATAAGATTTATTTTAACTTCAGTTTCAGTAGTTTCATTATTATTTTTTTCAAGTTTAGCATTAATTTCAGCAATTTCACCATCAAGCTTACTTATATCAGTATTAAGTGAAACTATACCTTCATCTAGTTGTTGATACTTAACTTTATTTTCTTCGATAGTTTGTGTTTCTGGTGATAGTGCTTTTACCACGGATGTATAGCTTAGGTTAAAACATAAAGCTACTACAGTAAGAGACAATAAAGTTTTTTTAATCAAATATTCTACCTCCTAGTTAATATAGATTGTACATAGTTAAGTATACACTATAACATAGGAGTTTTGTCAAATATCCTAAAAATGGATTAGGGGGAAGGGGATAGTATTTCTATTTTAAAGATACAATATCCTCCTTGGATTTAGCTATAAAGTCTTTTAAGAAATTAAGTTGTTTATTTATAGAATTGAAGCTAGGTCCACCAAAAACTTTTCTATCTTCAACGCAAGTAACTAAATCTATAGCTTTGTATATGTCTTTAGAAAAGATAGGAGAGAAACTTTTAAGTGTGTCTAAATTTAATTCTTCAATGGATTTATTTTCTTTAATACAATAAAGAACTATTTCACCTACTATTTCGTGTGCATTTCTAAAGGCAACCCCTTTTTTTACTAAGTAGTCAGCAACATCAGTAGCATTTGTAAAGCCTAAGGCAGCTCCTTTTCTCATTATATCTTTATTTACTTTTAAGGTTTTAAGCATTGCAGTAAAGGTTCTAATTGAAATAGTTACTGTATCTAAACCATCAAATAAAGCTTCTTTATCTTCTTGCATATCTTTGTTATAAGCTAGAGGAATTCTCTTCATTACAGTAAGTAAAGTTATTAAATCACCATAAACTCTACCAGTTTTTCCTCTAACTAATTCAGCTACATCAGGATTTTTCTTTTGAGGCATTATAGAACTTCCTGTACTATATTCATCAGATAATTCGATAAAGTTAAATTCATTTGTACACCAAATAATTATTTCCTCGGAAAATCTTGATAAGTGCATCATTATTATGGATAATGCAGAAAGGGTTTCTATAGCATAATCTCTGTCAGATACAGAATCTAAACTATTTATAGTTACTTTTGAAAATCCAAGTTCATTAGCTATAAAATCTCTATCAAGTGGATAAGTAGATGTAGCAAGAGCTCCACTACCTAAAGGCATTTCATCTAATCTTTTATAACAATCCAAAATTCTCCCAAGATCTCTTTTAAACATTTCAGCATAAGCTAAAAGATGATGCGCAAAAGTTATAGGTTGAGCTTTTTGCATATGAGTATATCCTGGCATTATAGTATCAATATTTTCATTAGCTTTTTCATAAATAATAGTTTGTAGGTTTATAATATCTAAGGATAATTCCTTTAAAAAGCGTTTTAGATATAATTTAGTATCTAATGCAACTTGGTCATTTCTGCTTCTACCAGTATGAAGCTTTTTGCCTTCATCACCTATATAATAAGTAAGAGTAGACTCTATAAAACTGTGTATGTCTTCAGCTGTTTCATCTATTTTTATAGTTTTATTTTCTAGTTTTTCTAAAATTGAATATAGACCTTCTATTATTTTTTCACTATCATTTTTAGGAATGATATTTTGTTTTCCAAGCATCTTTACATGTGCAAGGCTACCTTCAATATCTTCCTTATACATTCTTGAATCTATTCTAATAGAAGAGTTAAAGTCATTTACAAGTTTATTAACTCCTTTTTCGAATCGTCCTCCCCAAAGTTTCATAATTATTTCACTCCATTTTTTAATGCTGAATCCATTTTAGCTTTAACTGTAATAGGAAGTCCGAATAGATTTATAAATCCAGCAGAATCATTTTGATTGTATACTTCATCTTCTCCAAAGGTTGCATATTCTTCACTATATAGTGAATATGGGGATGTCATACCAGCATTAACTATATTTCCTTTATATAATTTAAGCTTAATTTCTCCAGTAACATTTTCTTGAGTTTTACTAACAAAAGCTGAAAGTGACTCACGAAGAGGTGTATACCATTGGCCATTATAGACAATATCAGCAAATTTTAATGAAATTATTTGTTTATAATGAGCAGTTTCTTTATCTAAGCATAATTCTTCTAAATCTTTATGTGCTTTATATAAAATACTTCCACCAGGAGTTTCATAAACACCTCTAGATTTCATTCCAACAAGTCTGTTTTCAACCATGTCAACAATACCTATTGCATTTTCTCCTCCAATTTTATTAAGCTTTTCAATTAAAGTAACACCATCTAAATTTTCACCATTCAATGCAACTGGAATACCTTTTTCAAAGTTCAATGTTATATAAGTTGGATTATCAGGTGCATTTTCTAATGTGTTGCACATTTCAAGAATCTTTTCATAGTTAGGTTCATTTTCAGGAAATTCAAGATCTAAACCTTCATGACTTAAATGCCATAAATTTTTATCTTTACTATAGTTTGTTTCATAACTAATAGATATTGGAACTTTTTTATCTAATGCATATTGAATTTCTTCTTCTCTAGATTTTATATCCCATATTCTCCAAGGTGCAATTATTGGCATATCTGGAGCAAAAGCTTTTATGGCAAGTTCGAATCTTACTTGATCATTACCTTTACCAGTACAGCCATGACAAATTGCATCAGCACCTTCAGCCATAGCAATTTCAACTATTCTTTTTGCGATAATAGGTCTAGCAAAAGATGTACCTAAAAGATACTTATCTTCGTAAATAGCGTTAGCTTGAATAGTTGGAAATACATAATCATGCACAAATTCCTTTGTTAAATCTTCAATATAACACCTAGAAGCACCTGTCATAAGAGCTTTTTCTTCTAAACCCACAAGCTCATCACTTTGTCCAACATTACCTACTACAGCTATAACTTCACATTTGTAATTTTCCTTAAGCCATGGGATTATCACTGATGTATCAAGGCCTCCAGAATAAGCTAAAATAACTTTGTTAAAAATTTTCATATATAGTCCTCCTTTAAATTTGACTTTTTAAAATTAAAAAATGGTTAATTTTTCTGTTTTCATAATTATACATACAAATGAATAATTATGCAATAATTATTTGATTTTATTCATAAAAGGACTTTGGTGAAAATGATGGAGAATATAGAATAAATAAACATTAAAGGTTTAAGTAAATAAAACGATAGTAATAAATATATAACTATTATATAAATATTTAATAAAAACCCAACAAACGAGGAGGATAAAAAATGCAATTTTTTAAGAGTTTAAAAATATCTACAAAGTTAATAGTAAGTTTTTTTGTATCAGGTATTTTAATGATTGCTATTGCATCTATAGGTATATTTGGAATGAGTAAAATCAGTGATTCAACTGAGGGGTTATATAATGACAATGTAATTGGTATTTCATCTATTCAAACTATAGATAAGAATACCTTTAACATTTATTCAAATATGAGACTTATGATGTACACAAAGGATAAAAGTCAATTGCAAGAATTAGTTAAGCAAATTGATGAGCTTACTGCAGAAGATTCAAAACTAATGGAAGAATATAAGGCTAGTATAACAAGAGACGAGGATAGAAAACTTTTTGATGAATTAAGTAAAAATTTAGTTGAATATAGAAGCGAAAGAGCAAAATATATAGAGTTAATAGAAGCAGGAAAAATGGATGAGGCTGCAAAATATTTTGACCAATTTTCCCAAGTAAGAACATTGGTAAGATCAAGCTTAGATAAGCTTCATAATTTAAATAATGAATGGGCTCAAGAAGCTTTAGAAAAAAATCAAGATATTTTCAATGGTTTGGTAAAATCAGCGATAATAGTAATAATATTAGCTATAGCATGTTTAATAGTAAGTTCTTACTTAATTATAAAAGCTATTGTTAAACCTCTTAATAAAATAGGAGAATTAGCAGAAAGATTATCAGATTATGATTTTTCAACTTCACTAGAGGTGGAAAGCGATGATGAATTTGGTTTAGTTGCAAATGCATTAAATTCTGCACAAGAGAATGTTAGAGATTTAATAAAAACTGTTATAAACAGCACTCAAGATATGAGCGCATCAAGTGAAGAATTATCTGCAACAGTAGAGGAAATGACTTCAAAATTTGAAATGATAAATGAATCATCAAAAGAAATAGGTTCAGGAGTTCAGGAAACAAGTGCAACAGCAGAAGAGTTATCAGCTTCTATTCAAGAAGTAGATTCAAGTGTTTCAATACTATCAAGTAAAGCTGTTGATGGAAGTAGCAATGCTATAAACATAAAAGAAAAAGCTGCTGAAATAGAAAAAAATAGTAAAGAAGCTGTTGAAACAACAAAAAATTTATATAGCAATATGGAACAAGAAATTTTAAAAGATATAGAAAAGGGTAGAGTAGTTGATAATATTAGTGTTATGGCGGATACTATTTCATCTATAGCAGATCAAACTAATTTATTAGCACTTAATGCAGCAATAGAAGCAGCAAGAGCAGGGGAACAAGGTAAAGGCTTTGCAGTAGTTGCTGAAGAAGTAAGAAAACTTGCAGAACAATCATCAATTGCTGTTGAAAATGTTAAAGTTACCACAGAAAAAGTTCAAGAAGCATTTAGAAGTTTATCACAAAATAGTAATGAACTTTTAAAATTTATGAATGAAAAAGTTACAGGTGAATTTGAAAACTTTGTACAAGTTGGAGAGCAATACCAAGAAGATGGAAACTTTATAAATGATATGTCAAGAGAGTTAGCATCTATGACAGAAGAGATTTCAGCTACTATAAACCAAGTTAGTGAAGCTGTTCAAAATATGGCTGAAATGGCTGAGGATTCATCAGAAAATATAACTGGAATACAAGAAAGTATAAATGAATCTACGTTAGCAATGGAACAAGTTGCAAATGCTGCACAAGGCCAAGCTGAATTAGCACAATCATTAAGTGAATTACTTATAAGATTTAAAGTTTAAAATATTTTAATATATTAAAAAAGTAGTACTGTCTACTAAAATGATTTTCTAAAGCATTTTAGTAGGCAGTTTTTTATTTTCAAAATATGAATATCTATTAATAAAAGTACTAAAAATACTATTATACGAAATTTTTAGGAGGGAATAAATGTGAAAAATAAAATTTAAATTTTTAATAGTGACGCTAGCAGTTATGCTTATAATACGTACTATAACTGAAGCGTATTTTGCAACACAAATAGTAATATGGAGTCTTGTGAAAGGTTATGATATAATTACCTTATTTATTTATAAAGCGGGGATAGGAATATGTTACAATTAATTCAAAATTTAGACGTAAATATACTTACATTGATAAGGGAAAACTTAACTAATCCATTTTTAGATAAGATAATGAAGACAATTTCATCATTAGGAAGTGGTGGACTTATTTGGATAGTTATAGCAGTCATATTATTATGTATCAAAAAGTATAGAAAAGTAGGAATAACATTAATATTAGCATTAATTATAATGACTATATTAGGTGAGGGAATTATTAAGCACTTAGTCCAAAGACCAAGACCATTTTTAGTAGTTCCGGATATAGAATTAATAGTTAAAGCACCTATGTCTTATTCTTTTCCTTCTGGACATACAGGGTCTTCATTTGCAGCAGCCTTTGTTTTAAGTAGTTATTTTAAAGATAAAAAATATTTATTTTTAGGAATAGCAACTTTAATGGGCTTTTCTAGACTTTATTTATTTGTTCATTACCCTTCAGATGTAATTGCAGGAGTTATAGTAGGCTTTATTAGCTATAAAGTTGCGAGTATTTTAATAAATAAAATCTTTACTAAAAATATTGTGGAATTAATAGTTTATAATGTAAAATATATGTAAAGGGTTCTTTTAGTATATTCTAATGAAATATATAGGAGGAAGGAGAAGTGGAATTTTATATAGAGTCTAAAGGAATATCTACAGAAAGAGATAAAAGTAAAGTATCCCTAAAAAATATAGAAAAGATTTCTATAGATGAAGGATTAAATATTATAGGAAAAACTATAAAAAGTATAATTAGTATGGGATATTTAAATAAAATATCAGAAGTTGATTTAGAATTAGCATATAATGAATTTTTAGCTTGGGTAGATGAGTTAATAGAAAATGAACCTATAAATAAAAATATAGTAGCTATTAATTTTGCATTATCTGAAACTAGAAGGGGATTTCAATTATATATAGCAGGTTCTAAAGAATGGGATTTTTATGATGATGATTGGATGTATAATAGAGATTATTTTCCTAAAAACCAAAACTGTAGGATAAGATTACTTAATAAATTAAAAAGTAATTATGATAAAGATGAATATATAAAAATGTTTTTCTCCATTATAGTGATATCTACATATTTTATATTAAAGTATATAAAATATAATAAAGTAATTACTAGTAGAAATATTAATATATCTTTAGGAACAGATGATTATATAATTAATTTATGTCAATTATTTAATGGAAGAATAGAAGTATACAAAAAAGCAATTCCATTACCAATAGATGAATAAATAAAGCCTTTTTGATTAATACTATTATTAAAACAATCTATAGTTATTATAGATAGAATAATAGGAGGTTTTGTGTTATGGGTATGGAAAAACTAGAAAGAAAAATGAAAAGACTTTATAAACAAGTGAAGTCAGGAAAAGTTACAGAAGAAATAGCAGATGAAATGGCTGATATGATGGATACCATAGAAAATATGGGATCAGAAGCAAAAGAAAAATTTGCTGATATGATGGATGACATGAAAAAATCCATATCAAAAATGAAAAAGTAGTATATTTAAGTCTATAACCACTAAGATTTTTAATCTTAGTGGTTTAATTTTTATAAGAAAAAATAAAAAAATTTATTAAATTTTATAATCAAATACAAACGGTTGTACTAATATAATATAAAGAGAAAAAATTAAGAGTGGAGAATAATATGAAAAGAAGTAGTGGGATTTTGATGCATATTTCATCTTTACCAAGTAAATATGGTATTGGAACCTTTGGAGAAGAAGCATACAGATTTGTGGACTTTCTAAAAAAAAGTGGACAAAGATATTGGCAAATATTACCCTTAGGTCAAACAGGATATGGAGATTCTCCTTATCAATGTTTTTCAGCTTTTGCAGGAAATCCATATTTTATAGATTTTGATTTGTTAAAAAATCAGGGATTTTTAAAGGAGTCAGATTATAACAGTGAATTTTTTGGAGAGAATAAAAATTTAGTAGATTATGGAACTCTGTTTATTGCAAAAAACAAAGTTCTTAGAAAAGCTTATGAAAACTCTAAAGGTAAATTAGAAAGAGAAATATATCAATTTTCAGAAGGAAATAAAGAATGGTTAGATGACTATGCCTTATATATGTCAGTAAAAAAACACTTTAATTTAAAGAGTTGGACAACCTGGGATAAGGATATAAGATTAAGAAAAATTGAAGCTATAGAAAAATATAAAAATGAATTAAAGGATGAAATTAATTATTGGAAGTTTATACAGTATATATTTTTTAATCAATGGAGTAGATTGAAAAAGTATGCTAATAATTTAGGGATAAAGATAATAGGAGATATCCCCATTTATGTAGCAGAGGATAGTGCTGACCTTTGGAGCAATCCACAATATTTTAAGGTGGATGATAATATGCTTCCAACTAAAGTTTCTGGATGTCCTCCAGATTTATTTTCTGAAACAGGACAACTTTGGGGAAATCCTATTTATAATTGGAGTTTAATGGAGAAAGAAAATTATAAATGGTGGATAAAAAGAGTACGAGAAAGTTTAAATATGTATGATGTTATAAGAATAGATCATTTTAGAGGTTTTGAATCTTATTGGGAAGTACCTTATGGGAATGATACAGCTATAAATGGTAGTTGGGTTAAAGGACCTGGTATTAAGCTATTTGATGAAATAAAAAAAGAGTTAGGTGAAGTAAGTATTATAGCAGAAGATTTAGGATTTCTAACTGAAGAGGTTATTGAATTTAGAAATAAGACAGGCTTTCCTGGTATGAAAGTATTACAATTTGCTTTTGGGGGAGGAAACAGTTATCTTCCCCATAATTATGAAAAAAACTGCGTAGTTTATACAGGAACTCATGATAATGATACAATTTATGGTTGGTATAATAATACAGCAAGTGAACAAGAAGTAGAATCAGCTAAAAAATATTTAGCATTAAGTTATGATGAAGGTATATCTATTGGATTTATAAGGGGAGCATTTAGTAGTGTTGCAGATTTAGCGATAACAACTATGCAAGACTTTTTAGGTTTAGGAAGTGAAGCAAGAATGAATCTTCCAGCTACCTTAGGTGATAACTGGAAGTGGAGAGTTAAAAAAGAAGATTTAACAGATGAATTAGCAGAAAAAATATATCAATTGACTATGAGATATGAAAGAATATAAGTTGAAAAATAGTTAATGTTTATAAATAATTGAACCTGTAGAGTATTAGTTATAGTACACTACAGGTTTTTTATATTATAATGAGAAGTATATTTAAAATTAAAGGAAGTAATAAGATGAATAGAGATTTAGATTTAGGTAAAGAAAGTATAGGTAAGTTATTTTTGAAGTATTCAATTCCTAGTGTTATAGGAACTTTAATATTTTCAATTTATATTGTAATTGATGGGATTTTTATAGGAAGAGCAGTAGGTTCCAGTGGACTTGCGGCTATAAATATAGCTATGCCATTTTTTAGTACTTCATTTGCTATAAGCTTAATGGTATCAGTTGGGGGAAGCACTATAACCAGCATAGAACTTGGTCAAGGTGATAAAGAAAAGGCTAGAAATACTTTTAGTTTAGCCTTTTATTCACTTTTATCAATTTCAATAATAGCGTCAATAATAACGATATTATTTACTAAGGAAATTGCAATATTTTTAGGAGCAACAGGTGAGTTAATAAAACCAGTATGTGAATATTTAGCTATACTAGCATTATTTTTACCGGTATTTACATGTTCAGGATATTTAGCTTCTGGACTTAGAACTATTGGAAAACCAAATTATTCAATGATTTGTAATATTGTTGGATCAGTATTAAATATTATACTTGATTACATAATGGTTATAGAACTTAATATGGGGGTTTTTGGAGCCGCATTAGCTTCAGGTATAGCCTTTGCAGTTGCTTTTATAGTTGCAATATTAGGATATTTTAATAAAAATTCAGTGTTAAAATTTGTTAAATGTAAAGTTGATCTTAAAAAGGTAGGAAGATTCTTTTATAATGGTTCGTCAGAGGCATTAGCTGAATTTGCCTTTGCTTTTTCAACATATTTATTTAATATTGTTTTAATAAATAGATTAGGAGAAATGGGAGTTTCAGCTTTTTCAATAATACAATATATAGCATCATTAGTTGTAGCTGTATTTCTAGGAATATCAACAGGAATATCACCCATTATAAGCTATAATTACGGAGCTAAAAATAATAAAAGAATAGGAAGTATAACAAAGATTTCATTGGTAGTTATGACAGCTCTTGGCATTATATGTACAACAACATTATTTGTTGGAGGAGAAGGATTAATAAGGTTATTTGTTGATGGAGATGAGGCTTTAATAGAAACTACAATAGGTGCTTGCAAAATATATTCAACTTGCTTTTTGATAAGTGGAATAAATATATTAGCCTCTGCATATTTTACAGCTTTAGAAGATGCAAAAACATCTATTATAATTTCAATGCTTAGAGGAATTATTTTTATTTCAATAGGAATAATTATATTACCGCTATTTTTAGATATTAATGGAGTATGGTTAACTGTAACTTTTGCAGAGTTAATGACGGTTATAATTTCTTATAGATTAATGAAAAAATCTTATTTATCAATGAAATTAGAAAATAAATAATTAAATTTTATAAGGTGATTAAAATTTTAGTTACCTTTCATGTTAAAATATATTTAAAATTTAAATTTAAGTAGAGGTTAAAATGATTAATTTTAGATTAGCTAAAGAAAATGATTTAGATAAGTTATGTAATATATTAGATGGAATAATTGAAAATAAACCAGAGGGTTTAAATTGGTCAAAGGATTATCCTAATAGAGAAGTTTTAAAAACTGATATAGAAAAGGGTGAATTATTTGTATTAGAAAAAGGTGATATATTAGGAGTAGTTGTTTTAAATAGTAGTGAAGATATAAATTATAAAAATATAAGCTGGAATAGTAATAAAACACCTTTAGTCATACATAGACTTTTTATAGCTAATGATTATATGGGAAAAGGTTATGGTAAGTTATTAATTGAAAAAATAATAGATAAAGGAAGAAATGATGGATTTGAATCTATACGATTAGATACCTTTAGTAAAAATATTAATGCTCAAAAGTTATATACTAAAAGTGGTTTTACATATAAAGGAACTATTAATTTAGATGGAAAAAATGGTGATTTTTTTTGTTATGAAATTAAATTTTAGGAAATTTTCTGAAAAGTAGTTGACAAATTTATGAAAGAATAATATATTAATATCAACAACAAAAACTTAATACATTATAAGATGTTTCTTATAAAGAGTGGTGGAGGGACTGGCCCTATGAAGCCCAGCAACCTACTTTTAAAATAGGTAGATAAACTTTCTAAAAGTGTTTATTTGTGTACTTGTTTTTAAGAGTGTGGTGCTAATTCCTGCAGCTAGGTTTAGCTGAAATATGAGAGAATAGATTGATGGGCGATTTCTACGCACTAGAGTTTTATTCTCTAGTGCGTTTTTTATTTTAGTAAATTTAAAGGAGGTTCAGATATGATTGAAATAAATAATTTAAGCAAAAGTTTTGGAAGTTTTGAGGTTTTAAAAGATATTTCTTTAGAAATAAAAAAAGGAGAAATATATGGACTAATTGGACATAGTGGAGCAGGTAAATCTACTTTATTAAGATGTATAAATGGATTAGAGGGTTATGACAATGGGTCTCTTAAAGTTATGGGTAAGGAAGTTAAAACTCTAAAAAATAATAGTCTAAGAGAATTTAGAAAGGATTTAGGTATGATATTTCAAAACTTTAATCTTTTAAAGAGAAAGTCTGTTTTTGATAATGTAGCACTTCCTTTAGAGGTTTGGGGTTATAAAAAAAGCTATATAGATAAAAGAGTTAAAGAACTATTGAATCTTGTTGGATTAGAGGACAAGGCTAATAGTAAACCAGAAGAATTAAGTGGAGGACAAAAGCAAAGGGTGGCTATAGCAAGAGCATTAGCTTTAGAACCTAAAATACTACTTTGTGATGAAGCTACATCGGCATTAGATCCTAAAACAACAAAAGATATATTATCTTTACTTGCAAGAATTAATAAAAAATTAGGTATTACAATTGTCATTGTTACACATCAGATGGAAGTGGTTAAGGAAATTTGTAAAAAGGTAGCGTTAATAGAAGGGGGCATTTTAAAAATAAAGGGACAAGCAGAAGATCTTTTCTTAAAACCTGGAGTATCTCTTAAAAAATTTTTAGGAGAGGAAGAGGAGGAACTACTACCAGATGAAGGTATAAATATAAAATTATTCTTTCCAAGTACAGCATCAGAAAATGCACTTATAACAAAGATGGCTAGAGAAATTGGAGTAGACTTTTCTATTGTAGGGGGTAAACTTGAAAAGTTTAGAGAAAATGTACTTGGAAGTTTAGTTATAAACATTAATAAAGAAGACAAAGACAATATAATATCTTACTTAACAAATAAAAATATAATATTGGAGGTGCTTAATTAATGATAGATATTTTAATACCAGCATTAGGGGAGACTTTGGTTATGGTATTTTTCTCAACATTATTTTCTTTAATATTAGGGTTTATACCAGCCATTGTATTAGTAATAACATCATCAAATGGATTAAAGGCTAATAAAGCGATATATAAAATTTTAGATTATGTAATAAATATTTTAAGAAGTTTTCCATTTATAATTTTAATGATATCAATAGCGCCAATAACGAAGTTTATAGTTGGGAAATCAATAGGAACAGTAGCAGCTGTTGTACCTCTTACAATTGCAGCAGCGCCATTTGTTGCAAGAGTGATAGAGTCATCATTAAAAGAAGTGGATCAAGGAGTTATAGAAGCTGCAAAATCTTTTGGAGCATCAGATACACAAATAATATTTAATGTAATGATTAAAGAAGCAATACCATCAATAATATCAGGTTTAACATTAACTATTATAAGTATTATAGGATATTCTGCTATGGCGGGGGCTGTAGGTGGTGGCGGTCTTGGAGATGCTGCTATAAGGAATGGTTATCAAAGATATAATACAGAGGTAATGGTAGTTACAGTTATTATACTTATAGTTATAGTGCAAGGTTTACAATCATTAGGAAATTATTTATACAAAAAATTATCATAAAATTAAGAATATTAGGAGGATTGATTATGAAAAGAAAATCAATAGTAAAAACATTATTAGTAGGAGTTTTAGCATTTACTTTAGTAGGTTGTGGAAAAAAATCATCATCAGATGAAAAAATTATAAAAATTGGAGTTAGTCCAGTTCCACATAAAGAAATTGTAGAGCATATAGCACCTGAATTGGAGAAGGAAGGATATAAGCTAAAGGTAGTAGAGTTTACTGACTATGTTACACCAAATACAGCTTTAGCTGAAGGAGAAATAGATGCAAATTATTTTCAACATACATCATATCTAAATGAGACAAATGACAGTAAGGGGTTAGACTTAACTTATACAGCTGAAATACACTTAGAACCAATAGCTTTATATTCAAAAACTGTAAAAGATTTAAATGAATTAAAAGATGGTGCTACCATTGCAATTCCAAATGATCCATCAAATGAAGCAAGAGCTTTAAGATTATTAGAAAAACAAGGGTTGATAACATTAAAAGATGGAGAACTTATTACACCGAAAGATGTAACTGAAAATAAAAAGAACTTAAAATTTAAAGAATTAGAAGCAGCACAATTACCAAGAGTATTAGATGAAGTTGATGCAGCTATAATAAATGGAAACTATGCTATAGAAGCAGATTTAAACCCACTTAAGGATGCATTAGTAATTGAAGATAAGGATGCAAAAGCTGCAAAAATATATAGAAATATATTAGCAGTTAAAAAAGGAAATGAAAATTCAGATAAGATTAAGGCTTTAACAAAAGCTCTAACTAGTGACTCAAGTAGAAAATTTATAGAAGAAAAATATAACGGAGCAGTAATTCCTACATTCTAATTAAAAATAGGGCTATTATAGCTCTATTTTTTTGTGACAATTTATTAGATTGGAGTATTTTGTTTTTTAATATATATATTTGTAACCAACATCAATTGAAATTAATATATTAAATTAAATAGAAATATATAGTTTTATGTAGTAAATATATAAAATAAGGAGGCAAAGGCATGGCAAAATGGATAATAGATGCAGCCCATGGAGGAAGTGATTCTGGAGCAATTGGATTAATGGGAAGAAGAGAGTCTGATATTGTTTTAGAAGCGGCATATGAAGCTAAAAGATTATTAGAAAAAAATGGAGAAACTGTTCTTTTAACTAGGGTAGCTGATATAGCAATAGATTTAAAAACAAGAGCTGATGTTGCTAATAAGTGGAATGCTGATTATTTTGTTAGCCTTCATATGAACTCTTTTGTTAATAAATCTGTTACTGGAAGTGAAATATTAATATCTGAAAATGAATACAAAGCAGAGGGTTTAGCTAAGTTCATAAAAGATGAATTAATTTCAAATTTAGAATCAAAGGATAGAGGTATAAAAGAAAGTAATAGTGAAATTTTTAAAATGACTAATATGCAAACAGTTATAGTAAGAGCTGAGTTTATATCTAATGAAGAAATAGAAAAAAACTTTGATTCAAAAAAATATGGGTACATGATAGCCAAGGCTTGTTTAGCTAAGGTAGATAAGGTTTTAATAGACCTTCCAGTAATAAATCCTAAGATACCATCAAAGTCTGCATGGAGAGTTTGTATAGGGTATTTTAAAGGTTATGAAGATGCAGAAAAATCACTTGATTCTACTAAAAAACAAGGGTATAAGGATGCCTATATAATACCATATGAAGGATAAAAAGCAGAGCAAAAGCTCTGCTTCTTATTTTAATTAAATTTAATTAATTTATTGATATCATCTTCTTCTAAAGTTTCTTCTTCAAGAAGAGTAATTGCCAATTTATCAAGAATATCTTTATTTTCCTTTAATAAAGCTAGAGTATCTTTATATAAAGAGTTTATTAATTCTCTATATTCCTCAACAACAGGTTGACCATAAGTTGTAGCTAAAGAGCCTAGCGTTGATAATTTAAGTAATCCTAAAGTTTCTCCCATACCATACTCAGAAATCATAGCAAGAGCCATTTCTGTTGTTTGAGTAATATCTCCTTGGGCACCTGTTGAGATTTTATCTACACCAAAAGTTAATTCTTCAGCAGCTCTACCACCTAATAATACCATTATTCTATTTTTTAGATAATCAATTCTTTGATAAGAGCTATCTTTTGGAATAGTTAATGTATATCCTCCAGCACCTTTAGTTGTAGGAATTATTGTTATTTTAGATACTTTATCTTCTGGAGTTTTTATTAATGAAATCAAAGCATGTCCAGCTTCATGATAGGAAGTAAGTAGCTTATCTTCTTTTAATAAATGGTCTCGTTCTTTCTTTTCATATCCAGCTAAAACTATTGAATAAGCACTATTTAAATGTTTTTGTGTTAATACTTTAGAATTTTCTTTTACAGCTAAAATAGCAGCTTCATTTATTAGGTTTTCAAGCTTTGCACCAGAAAAGTAAGAGGTTTTTTTAGCTATATCATGAATATTCAAATTTTCATAAGGTTTATTATTTAAATATAGTGATATAATTTTCTCTCTTGCTTTAATATCAGGAAGAGAAACTTCAACATGTCTATCGAATCTACCAGGTCTAAGTAAAGCTGGATCTAATATATCTAATCTATTAGTTGCAGCAATAACAACAATACCTTCTTGTTCACCAAAGCCAGACATTTCAGTTAAAAGAGCATTCAGTGTTTGATCTCTTTCATCATTACCTCCAGGAGTTTTACCTCCATCTCTTGACTTACCTATAGCATCTATTTCATCTATAAAAATAACAGCTTTTCCTTGAGATTTTGCTTTTTTAAAGAGATTTCTTATTCTAGCAGCACCAACCCCTACATAAACTTGCACAAAATCAGAACCACTTAGCGCATAAAAGGGAACTTTAGCTTCACCAGCAACAGCTTTAGCTAAAAGAGTTTTACCAGTACCAGGTTCACCATAAAGAATAACTCCCTTTGGCATTCTAGCACCATATTCTTTATACTTATCAGGTTTTTTGAGAAAATCTATTATATCCATTAAGCTTTCTTTTGCTTCCTCATTACCAGCAACAGAGTGAAAGCCAAAATCGCTATTTTGGTCATCACTAAAATCTTTAACATCTAGATTAGTTAATGAAGAAGTTCCTATTTTAGATTTATTAATAACCATAAAGGCAATAGAAACTAAAGAAATTACAAGCAGAGCTGCAGATATAGTTTTAGTTAATGGTGGTGAAAATTCGTCCATTACTTTAATATTACTTGAAAGTAAAGTTTCCTTTAAAGTAGGGCTATTTGGATTATCTGTTGAGTATTTTGTCCCATCTTTTAAGACAACCGTAAGATTAGAATTTTTATTC
Source organism: Clostridium chauvoei (assembly GCF_002327185.1). Lineage (NCBI taxonomy): Bacteria > Bacillati > Bacillota > Clostridia > Eubacteriales > Clostridiaceae > Clostridium > Clostridium chauvoei. The sequence goes on from NZ_CP018624.1 coordinate 490,383, forward strand.
ATAATAACTTCAGATATATTTTGGTTAGTTATATCTGATAAAAAACTTGAATATTGTTTATTGATATTAGATTTTGTTCTTAGCGTACTATAACTTAAAACGAAAAGAGAAAGAAGAGCTGTAACAATAGGTAACCAAATTAAGTTCTTTTTACTCTTATTCATAATTACCTCCTAAATTAATATGAATTGTTGTAATACACATTATACAGATTTAAAACTTTAAGTCTAACGATAAACATATAATTTGCCAATGTAAGTTATGGATTAAATGGAAAAGCTAAAATAGAATCTTTTAAATTATTATTAAATAGAGTATACTTTAATTACGTTTTGTAAGTTAGAGATACTCAGATTATTATGTAAAGGGGATAAAGAAAATATATGATAAATAGAACTCAACTAACTGCAGAAGATATAAAATCTCTTCTTAATATTAAAGGAAAAGAGAAGGGGTTCGAGGTTACTAATATAGTAATAAACAGAACGTTAAATTTTGATGGAGCAGTAAGCGGAATACTAAAGGGAAAGGTTACAGGAAATGTAGGAATAAAAGGTATAGAAAATAAGAAATTAATAGTTGAAGTATTAGATTTAAAGCTATCAAGTTTTGGAATATTTAAAGCTAATACTAATTTATTAATGAAAGCTATATCAAAGATAGCTAAAGAACATGAAGTTGAAGTTCAAGGTAATAAATTTTTAGTACAAGTTGACAAAATAAAAGAAGAAATGAAAATGCTAGAAACTATTATAGAAGATATATATATAGAAAATGATCATTTAAATATAGTTGGAGAAAACTTGAATGATTATGTAATAGGATAATTAGAATAAAGGATAAAAAAGATGAATACTAAGATATGGATTTGTTAATTCATAGGAGTAAGTATAGAGGAGGATATTTTATGAATATATCGGATGTGAAAATAGGATTAACTGGAGAAGATTTATTAAGTATAATAAAAGAGTTTCTTAATATTGATGGACTTGAAATATCAGATATTCAATTAAAAAATGAAATAAATGTTACAGGAAGCTTTAATAAGGGTTTTAAGATTGATTTTATTGCAGGAATAAAGCTAGTTAGAATTGAAAATGGAATAATTCATGCAGAAGTATCTTCGTTTAAATTACTTAAAATAGGAATAGTTTCATTAATAAGAAAATTAGCTTTAAAATATGCATTAAAAGCTTTTGAAGAAAAGGGAATTCATTATGAAAAGGGTAAAGTTGTAATTAATATAAAGAAGATATTAAAAGATGTACCATATATAGATTTTGATATTAAAGATTTATATATAAGAAATTCTATATTAAATGTAGAAGTTAAAGATATAAATGTGTCAATTAAAGGTACACTAATAAAAGAAATAGAAGATGAAAAGGAAGTATTAGAGGAAAATACTTCTTTGATGGTAGTAAGTAAAGTAAAGGATAGTTATTCTTCAGGAAGACAGTATGCTATAGATAAACTACCTGAAAAAGCTAAAAAGATAAGTGATTATTTATTTATTATACCAGATATGGTTGCACTTATATACAGATTGTTAAAGGATAGAAGAGTTCCTATGAAGACAAAACTTATTATATCAGCAGCCGTTGCATATATTGCTTTTCCAACTGATATTATACCTGATAGTATTCCATTTATAGGGAAGGTAGATGAGTTAGCAGTAGCTTTTTTTGCTTTAGATAGAATAATATCAGGTGTGCCACTTTATATTATATTAGAAAACTGGGAAGGTAAGAATGATATTATTTTAGTTATAAAAAATATGATAGAATATGTAATAAACTTTACTGGAGCTAGAAATGTAGAAAAGCTTTATAATGTTTTAGATGAATTAGTTAGTCTTTAATAAAGGTTTTATGTTTATACAATAGTATAATTTAGTAGGATAAGTAAAAGGAGTACAGAAGTATGGCTAAAAAGGTATATGCTATAAAAGAAGGATTTGACTTTAGCACAAATCAAAAAGTTGAAAACAAGATAGTAAATACATGGGCAGAATGTTTGAAATATGTAAAAGGTGTTAAAGGAGCAAAGTATAAAAGCTTTGAAAAAATAGAAGAAGCAAAGCAATTTTTAACTGAAGCTAGTAAATTGTTGAAAAAAGGTATAGATAAATACCCACAGGATTGTCTACACATATATGTTGATGGAAGTTATAATTTAACTTCTAAAAAATACTCTTATGGAGTAGTGGCTGTTAGAAATAATGTAATAGAATATATAGATAGTAAAGCTTCTAATGATAGCTCGCAAAGTAATATTAGACAAATAGCAGGTGAGTTAGAAGGAGCAGTTAGAGGTGTAGAATATGCCTTAAGCAAAAATGATAGTAAGGTAGTTATTTTTCATGATTATGAAGGCATTGCTCATCATGCAACAGGTTTTTGGGAAAGAAGAGAAGCATCATCAATAGAGTATTATGATAAAATGAATAATTTCATGAAATCAGGTATAGATATAATATTCGTAAAGGTAGATAGTCACACCGGAGATTTCTTTAATGAACTTGCAGATGAAAAATGTAAAGAGGCTTTAGATATAACTTCAGATAGAGTAGTTGAAAATTGGTTACTTAAGAATAAAGTTATAGTTGATAATTTAAAGATTAAAAATCAAGTATTAACTTTAGCACCAAGTTGTGAATCTAATATAGAATTAGCAGATAAAAAGACAAATAAAGTAGAATCTAGCGAAAAGGTCGAATTTATAGATATTATTAATGAATTTGTTGTTAATGAAGAAAATGGTATTAAGTTAATAAAAAAATTACAAGAAGATAAAAAAGTCGATTTTATTGAGTATTTAATTAAAAAATTAAATGTTCCTAAAAATTCCTAGAGTAAATATTATCTAATTTGGATAACATAACAATGTAACTTTAATATATAAATATAAAGAGGTGTTTTGTATGGGTAGAATGATGAAAGGTTTAGCAGCTGGAATGATGGTAGGAGCTGCAGTAAGTATCATGGTGATTCCACAATTAGATAGAAAGACTCAAAGGAACATAAAGAGAACAGGAAGAAAAGCTATGGGAATGGCAGAAGATGCATATGATACTTTAGTAGGATATGTTAAATAATTCATAAAACGACATTTCAATTCAAAACTAATATATCCTAAAAAAGATGAGAATTTAGAATTCTCATCTTTTTTTGCCTTAAAATTAAATTTCATAGGTTTAATTACAATCTTATACAAACCATTACAAATATTAAAAAAGTGTTAATAAATTTTTAATTTTATGAGGATAAAAATTTAAAATTTATAAAATAACAGGTACTAAAATGATATTTTCTTCTTTTTTTTTTATAATAATTAAAAAAGCATCTAGTTTTATTAACAAAAATAATGGTATAATAAATAAACATAAAGGGTAAAAATTTAATTAAATAAAACAAAGTGCTTTGTACTTTACTTAACAAAATTATGTTATAATTAATTAAATATAATTAAACTTTAATTGAATAAAATTGGTTGAAAAATTAATTGAAAAGTCTAAAGGGGTATATGATGAATTGAAGTTTGATAAAGATTTAGTTTATTAAAAACAATGATAAGATTGAAAAGGAAGAGTGGATAATGGAGATTCTTGCATTAGGAGAAAAGATTAAAAGAAGAAGAAAAGAATTAAATATGACTCTTAAAGATCTTGCAGGGGACAGAATTACTCCAGGTCAAATAAGTTTAGTAGAATCAGGGAGATCCAACCCTTCAATGGATTTACTAGAATATTTAGCTGGGGAATTAAATACATCTGTTGAGTATCTAATGGAGTCAGAAGAGTCACAAGCAGAAAAAATAAGTATATATTATGAACAAGTGGCAGAATCATATATACTAGCAGGTGATCATACTGTAGGTGAAAAGTATATAGAAAACGCTTTATATTATGCGGAGAAATATAACCTAGAATATAGAAAAGCTAAAATATTATATTTAAGAGCTAAAATCTATATGTCAAAAGGTGAATTAGTACTTGCACAACAATATTTCTTATCATCAAATGTTATATTTATAAAAAATAACAATTACGAAGAAATAATTAATACTTTCTTAAACTTAGGAAGAATTACTTTACAATTAAAAGCTTATCATTCTGCAAATAGTTATTTAAGGCAAGCTGAAAAAGTGTATATAGATAATAATATTGGGAATGATTATTTATTAGGAGAGATATACTATTTTATGGCTCAGTCTTATTTCAAGACAGATAATATAGGTAAAGCTATGGATTATTCATTTCTTGCTAAAAGTAAATTCGATCAAGTTAATAATAGAAATGAATATGCTAAAACACTTTTATTATTATCAGAAGAATATAATAAGAAAGGTGATTTAGCAAATGCTATAAAGTACTCACAAAAAACTTTGGAAGTTTATAGAGAATTAGAAGAACTTACAAATGTTTCAGATATAGAAAACAATCTAGGAAAACTATTCTATGAATTTGAAAATATAGAAGAATCTTTTAAACATTATGAAGTTGCTAAAGAAATTAGAATAAAGAAAAAAGACGATAAATTAGTAGAAACGTTAATTAATATATGTGAGAATTACATTAAAATAAAAAATATACCTAAGTGCGAAGATGTATTAAAAGAAATAAATGGGTATCTTAAAGAAGACGATATAGCTGGATTAGTAGAATATAATCTTTTATGGTATAGAATTTATATAATAAAAGAAATGCCAAAAGAAGCTGAGTATATATTATTAGATACTTATAATTTAGCAAAAGCAAATGATTTAAATAAGAAGGCAGGAGAAATTGCTATAATGATAGGTAAATTCTATATAGACAATAAAAAGGACTTTGAGGCTGCTAAATATTTAGATGAAGGAGTTAATGTTTTTAGGAAAATAGGCATTCTTAAAAACTAACTCAGATACGGGGGTTATGAATGGAAATATTATCAACTGGAGAAAAGATTAAAAGGTCTAGAGTGTATCAAGGCATTACTTTAAAAGAATTATGCGGAGACAAAATATCAATTTCTAAAATGAGCTGCATAGAAAATGGTAAGATAAAAGCAGATACAGGAATTTTATCCTATATAGCAAAAAAACTTGGGGTAGACTATAATTATTTAGTTCAAGATGTTCATGAGCAAATTATAGCGAATTTAGAATTATTAAGAAATAATTTAGTTAGTGAAGACGAAATAAGCGATTTAATTCAACACAATTTAAGTTATGCTATAGATTATTCTTATGATGATTTAGCTTTTGAACTTATACATAGATTATTTAACTTCTATGTAGAAAATAATAAAGTAGAAAAGATACAGCTTATAATATCACAGTATTATGATTTATACCAAAAAAATAATACTATTGAAAATACTATTGCTTATTATAGAGATATGGCAATGTTCTTCTATAGTATAGAAGAGTATATGGAAGCTATAAATTACTATAATAAAATAAGAGAAATAATTATAGAAAAGAACGTGGAAGATAAAGCTATATATGCATATACGTCATATAGAGAAGGTTTATGTTATGAAAAATTAAACAATATAGATAGTGCTTATAATTGTTTAAAAGAGGCTATTTTAAACATAGATAGTATAGATGACAATATGGATAAAGGAGATATTTATCATTCTTTTGCCACATTAAACATAATGCTAAATAAACCTGAAGCGGATACTTACATAGAAAAAGCATATGAATATCAAAAAGAAAATCCAATGGCACTATCAGTAGCAAAAGGTAAAAACGGAAAATGTTATTTCTATATTGGAAATAAAGAAAAGGCCATTGAAGAAATAAAAGAAGGCATAGAACTTTTTCCAAAGGATAACTCAAAGAAGTATGTTAGATTTTTAAATGATTGTATACAGACTTTCTATAATAATGGAGAATACAACTTAGCTTATGAGCTAACAGATACGGCATTAAATTTAGCAATTAACACAGAAGATATAGTATTAATTGAAGAAGCTTATTATTTAAAGGGAATGACATTACAAAAGTTAGATAGATATAGAGAAGCGGAAGTATATATGAATCTTTCTTTAGACTCTTTATTTAAGTTTGCAAATAAAGAAAAACGCTATAAAAGATATTTAGATATGGCACAAATGTACTATAAATTAAATGAAACTAAAGATGCATTAAAATATTTTACTCTTGCAATTAAGATGGAAGAAAGTAAATAACAAAAAAACCTCTGTTTTTTAAGACAGAGGTTTTATTTTTTTCAATAATTATTAAGAATACTTTTTCTATAAGAAACTTTATAGCTAGCTTTTTTATTATCTATTCTAGCTTTTCTCATAAAATAAAGTGAGGTTAAAGCTGATATAGCATCAGATACTGGATAAGCTATCCAAGCACCAGTTATACCCATAAATTTTACAAGTATAAATGCAAGTGGTATAAATAAAACCAATTGTCTATATACAGATAATAAAAAGGATAATCTAGCTTCATTTATTGCTTGATAATAATAAATACACATATAGTAAATACCGGCACTAGGTAAAATAGAAATACATATTCTAAAAGCATTAACAGCGACTGATAAAAGGTGTGAATCAGTTAGGAAACATCCTAAAATACCTTTTGCAAATATCATAAGAATAAGCCAAAGTCCTAGAGAAGCTATCATTAGATAGGATCCTCCAACCTTTAATACCTCATTAATTCTTTTAGTATTAGAACATCCATAATTATAAGCGATAATAGGTTGGATTGCAGAACTTATACCTATTATAGTTATAAACATAAACATAGATACCTTAGTAATAACCCCTACAATAACAATTGCATCATCTCCACCATGTGAATATAAAAGATTATTTAATAATACCGCAACAATTGCATCAGAAATTTCAATTATAAAACTTGAAAATCCAATAGAAACTATAGAAAATAATATTCCAACTTTAAATTCATCTTTAAAACTTGTATTTGATTCAGTAGCAGTTTCATTTAAGTTAGTAAAAGCAAAAATCTCTTTAACTTTATTAAAGGAGTATAAGACATATAATAATGCAATAATTTGAGAAATAACAGTGGCTATTGCAGCACCTTTAATACCCATATCAAATTTTGCAACAAGTATAAAATCTATGATTATGTTAATTACAGCTCCTAATGAATTTGAGTAAAGAGTAATTTTAGCATTTCCGAAGGCTGTCATTACATAAGATAAAACAACGCTAATGCATTGGAAAACTCCACCTATGAGAATTATAAGAATATAGTCTTTAGCTAATGGATAAAGCATATCAGAAGCACCTAATGCTGAAATTACGGGTTTTCTAAAGATAAATATAAGAAAAGAAACTGATGTTAATACTACAAATGTAGTAGTTAATGAAGTTATAAGAGCTTTTCTAAGATCTTTATAATTTTTTTCACCGAGACTTCTAGACATAAAAGTAGAAGTACCTACAGCTATTAATAATCCTAATGCAATTAATAACCTTTGAATAGGAAAGGCTACAGTTAATGCTCCAATTGCACTTGGGCCTATATATCTTCCAACAAAAATTGTATCAACCATATTATAAAGTTCTGAAACAAATAAGGAAATTGTAATAGGCAGTGCCAGTTTAAAAATTGCTTTGCTTATCTTTTCAGATGTAAAAAGCTTGTTGTCAATTCCCACAATGACCACCTCGTATTAAATATTGATAATATATCTGGAATAAAGAATAATCCTCTCATAATATATCAACCCCTTTGAAAATTTCTATCATCTTAATATAAGTATACTCTTAATAAGCCTTTATTTTAATTAACCAAAATGCTGACTTAAAAGGTACAATTAAGCTAAATAGATTCATGGATAAAAAAGGAAAAAGTACAAAAACACCATTGAAAATGGTATTTTTGTACTTTATTTAGTACTTTTTATTAAAATTAGCTTAGCTCCATAACCTTTTAGTTCAGTAATTATGTTTAGAATGGTATTTTTTTTCGAATATTTAAAATCAATTTTAGGAAAAGATGCTTTGTGAAGAATCTCTTTCTCTTCTTTATTTAATCTATCTGGAGATCCCATTGAAAGCCAGTAGTTATAAGAAGAACCTATTTTTTCATTAACTTCATAAGTAATTATTCTAGAAGAATGTTTTATATTTACTATATTTAAGGAAAATTTCTTTTTATATACCTTACCTTTTCCTCTCTTTTTATATAAATCATTATAGTCAGCTAAAGAATCTAAATCATCATTATGGGAATATAAAAGGATACAATATTCATCTTCTTTTTTTGTAACAATATAACCGTTATCTAGAGCTACAATTTCATCTCCAAGTTTACTAAGGAGATAGTATGCATAATAAGAAGGTTTTCTTATTCCCATATCATTAACTATACCAGGAGCGCCTATAAATACTTCATTAGTTAAGCTAGTTTCTTTTTCTAATACATCAAAGGCTCTTAATTTATCTAATGAATTACCTTTAAATATTATATTATGAATTATATAAGGAAGCATAAATGCTGTATCATAAATTCTATTACGATTGTTATCATAAGAACTAAAGGAAGTTTCAATAACATCTAAGTTATATTCATCTTTTAGTAAAAGTGTTAATTGTTCCTTTATTTCTTCATTAATTTCAGAGGAAAATTGAAACTTAAAATCCACTATATCAATATATTCGATTTCAGAAAAATACTCAAAAAAACTATTAAGTATATGAATATATTTCTGGGTATCAAATAAAATGTTATCTAAGACTATAAGTGGTTTTAAACCTATATAATCTAAAAATTCTATAACGCTTTTAGCTTTATTCCAATTATAAAATTCAGAATTGGGGAATACCCCCATATCGCTATTGAATAAATTTTCAATTCTACCATAATTAAAATGAACTTCTTCTTGGATTTCTTCTAAAATGTCCTTATTATCTTCGATTAATAAATCAAAAGAGTCTCCAAGATTTATTATTTCTTTATATTCTTTATTAAATTCCTTTAAAGTATCATCCATATTTATATGAATTTTCCACAACTTATTTTCATAATTAAAACGGTCATAATCTTCTAAGTCATAGGAGATATAATCTAGAGCTTCAGATAAAGGGAAAATTTCTGTGATTTTTTGTTTTTCAAATTCTTCTTCAGTTAATTTATTCTTCTTCCTATATTGAAGAGGAGTGCAATTATAGTAAATTTTAAAGTTTTTATTTAAATATCTTACATGAGAAAATCCAACTTCATCAGAAATATCGGAAATACTAAGATCGGTATCTAATAATAACTTAACAGATTCTTCAACACGAGTTAAATTAACTAAATCAGTAAAACTATAGCCAGTAGCATATTTAATTTCATGAGATAGATAGTGTGGACTTAAAAACTCTTTTTTAGCTATATCCTGAAGTGTAATATTACTATCATAATTATTAAATATATATTTAGATATTCTATGATATCTAGCTAATTGATCAGCCTTTTCCTTTAATTCTTCTTTTTCATAAGTTAGATAGTGAAAGTTGTTAATTAAATGATAAAGTAAATCAACTAAAGTCGCTTCAACAACTTCATCATAATCTTCTGTTTTTTGAACAGTTTCACAAAGAATTCGAGATAGAAAAATTCTAAAATCATCATACTCTTCGCCATCTTGAGCATTATCATCACTAGTATTTGTGTAAAAGAAAATATTGTTTATATCTTTATAATACTTTTCAAAAAAGTAAGGATCGATATGAAATACAAGAACTCTATTATCTTCATCACTATGAATTCTATGAGCTTCTTCTACATTTATTATTTCCAATTCTTTTTCTAAAATCTCAAAAGAGTCAGTATCTATATTAACTTTAAGACTTCCTTTAAGAACATATAAAATTTCTATAGAGTTATGCCAGTGAATAGGATATTCCTTTATACTTGTATAAGTAATTTTTACAGGTAAATCCGAAGGATAATTTATATATTCTCTTCTCAAAAAATCATCACCTTCTAAAAATAATAAATTTAAATAAACATATAACGGATTTATATTTTTGTTAAAAGTTTATTAATAGTACTATTATAACCTAACGAGGACAAATTGAAAAATTGGTAAATATTAAAAACAAAAAAAGACTAAATTTACTTTGACTTTCTTTGACTTTTGTATTAATATTTAAATATAGTAAAAAATAATAAGGTAAGAGATAGGAGGAACTAGAGAGATGAATATTGAAAAAATGACTTTAAGAGTACAACAAGCACTAAATGATGCTAGTTTAACAGCAGTAAAATATAACCATCAACAAGTGGAGGTAATTCATTTATTTTCAGCTCTAGTTGAACAAGAAGATGGATTAATTCCAAACATTCTAACAAAGATGGGAATACAAGTTAAAGCATTAAAAAATGAAATAAATAAGAATTTAGATAATATGCCTAAAGTGCTAGGTGAAGGGGCTAATTCTTCAGGGGTTTATGCAACAAGACAAATAGAAGAAGTTTTAGTAAAGGCTGAAGAGATATCAAAAAGATTTGAAGATTCTTATATAAGTGTAGAACATGTTATGCTTGCAATAATTGAAGTTGATAAAAATGGTCCAACTAAGAAGTTGTTAGATAAATTTAATATTAATAAAGATAATTTTATGAGTGTACTAGCAGAAGTAAGAGGAAATCAAAGAGTAGAAACACAAGACCCAGAAGGTACTTATGATGCGTTAGGAAAGTATGGAACAAATCTTACTGATTTAGCTAAAAAGCATAAATTAGATCCTGTAATAGGAAGAGATGAGGAGATACGAAGAGCAATTAGAATTCTTTCAAGAAGAACTAAAAACAATCCAGTTCTTATTGGAGAGCCTGGAGTTGGTAAAACAGCAATTGTTGAGGGGTTAGCAGAAAGAATAGTAAGAGGAGATGTACCAGAAGGTTTAAAAAATAGAGTAATATTTTCATTAGATATGGGAGCATTAGTTGCAGGAGCTAAATATAGAGGTGAATTTGAAGAAAGATTAAAGGCTGTATTAAAAGAAGTTCAAAGTAGTGAAGGAAGAATAATTTTATTTATAGATGAAATTCATACTATTGTAGGAGCTGGAAAAACAGAAGGTGCTATGGATGCAGGTAATTTAATTAAGCCATTACTTGCAAGAGGTGAGTTACATTGCATAGGTGCAACTACTTTTGATGAATACAGACAATATATTGAAAAAGATAAAGCTTTAGAAAGAAGATTTCAACCTGTAATAGTTGAAGAACCAACAGTGCAAGATGCGATTTCTATATTAAGAGGATTAAAAGAAAGATTTGAAATTCACCATGGAATTAGAATTCACGATTCTGCAATAGTAGCAGCAGCTAAGCTTTCTGATAGATATATACAAGATAGATATTTACCAGATAAGGCAATAGATTTAATAGATGAAGCTGGAGCTATGATTAGAACAGAAATAGATTCTCTTCCTACTGAATTAGATAAAATAAGAAGAAGACAATTCCAATTAGAAATAGAAAAAGAAGCGTTGACTAGAGAAAGTGATGAAGGTTCTAAAAAGAAGTTAAAAGCTTTAGAAAAGGATATAGCAGAGCTTAAAGCTAAAAATGATGAAATGACTGCAAAGTTTGAAAAAGAAAGAGATGCTATATTAAATCTTAGAGATTTAAAATCTAAGTTAGATGAAGCTAGAGGAGAGTTAGAAATAGCTCAAAGAAATTATGATTATAATAAGGCTGCAGAAATTCAATATAGTGAAATTCCAGGAATAGAAGCGCAAATAGTTGAAAAAGAAAAAGAAGTAAAAGAAAATTATGAAGGGGCTTTATTAAAAGAAGAAGTAACAGAAGAAGAAGTATCACAAATTCTTTCAAGGTGGACTGGAATTCCTGTAAGTAATTTATTAGAAGGTGAAAGAGAAAAACTTCTAAGATTAGAAGATGAAATGCAAAATAGAGTAATAGGACAAGAAGAAGCTATTACATCAGTATCAAATGCTATATTAAGAGCTAGAGCAGGATTAAAGGATGTAAATAGACCAATAGGATCATTTATATTCTTAGGTCCAACAGGAGTAGGTAAAACTGAACTTGCTAAAACTTTAGCTAGAAACTTATTTGATTCAGAAGAAAATATAATAAGAATAGATATGTCTGAATATATGGAAAAACATGCGGTGTCAAGATTAGTTGGAGCGCCTCCAGGATATGTAGGATATGATGAAGGTGGTCAATTAACAGAAGCAGTTAGAAGAAATCCATATAGTGTAATATTATTTGATGAAATTGAAAAGGCACATGAAGATGTATTTAATTTATTCTTGCAAATATTAGATGATGGTAGATTAACAGATAATAAAGGAAAAACAGTTGATTTTAAAAATACAATAATTATAATGACTTCGAATATAGGAAGTAGCTATCTTTTAGAGAATACTGAAGAAAATGGTGTAGATCCTAAGATAAGAGAACAAGTTATGAATGAAATGAAATTAAGATTTAAACCAGAATTCTTAAATAGAGTTGATGACATAATAATGTTTAAGCCTTTATCAGAAACAGGAATAAAAAAGATAATAGATATATTCTTAATGGAAGTACAAAGTAGATTAAAAGATAGAAATGTTAAATTAGAAGTAACAGATAGTGCTAAAGCAATTATGGCTAGAGAAGGATATGATATAGTGTATGGAGCGAGACCACTTAAGAGATATATTCAAAATACTCTAGAAAATAATTTGGCAAGAAAGATTATAAAAGGTGAAATTACTTATGGTTCAAAGGTAATTATTGATGGATTAGATGATGAAATAGTTATAACAGTTGAATAGTAAATTGTATTTATAACTGGAAATTTTAATTTCCAGTTATATTTTTTTTATAAAAAAAGTATAACTATTTTAAAGACGTAATAATTTAGGAGGTAAGATATGAAAAGTAAAAAATCTATATTTCCATACTTTAGGATATTTAGAAAAAAGAAAAATATTTATTTAAATAATAAAACTATAGAAGATGTAGAAGAAGTTTTGTTAGGTTATTTTAATAAATGTATAGAGAATGAGAGAAAATTAAAATTAGTGAAAAATAAATATATATATCCTAATAGCATTTTAGAAGAGTATAATAAATTACATTATTCAGCGCTAATAGATTTATATAGTTCTATAAAGGCTAGAGCTAAGTTTTATCATGTGTATTTAAATATAAATTCTATTAATAGAAGAGGAAAAACAATTGAAGTAGACGTAGATAAAATAATAAATATAAAATATAAAAATTCTAAAGTATTAACAGAATATAAAGATAATCATTTAATTTATCTAAATGATAAAAATGGAGAGTTATTTGTTAGTAAAGATATAAATGAAGAAGGAATGAAAGCTAGAGAAGTTTTTAATACTATTGATTCTTATGAGGAGTATATTAAAAATAAAATAAGAGTTACTAAAAAGAATAGATTTAATTTAAAATCTAAAGTAAATAAAAAAATAGTAAATAAAATAGGATATAGACATTCAACATATGATGGGACTAAGGCGGCAAAATGGGCTAGTGATAATTGGAATGCATTAGAAGAGTATGAAGGAAATGATTGTACTAATTTCGTTTCTAAAGCATTAAATGCTGGTGGTCTCTCCATAGATAGCATTTGGAAACCTGGAAGCTATGCTTGGATAAGAGTTATAAGTTTAAGAAATTGGTTGGTTAATACAGGGTATGCAAAAGAGTATAAAAGTAATAATGAATTAGAATTAGGAGATGTAGTACAATTATATAGTAGATCTAAAGATAAATGGTCTCATTCTACAATAATTACTTCTATAGATAGTGATGGACAAATTTATGTATCTGCACATTCATATCCTTATCATAATAGACCATTGTTTTCATATTATCCTACATATGCCTATGCCAATATTCGATTTTTAAAGATAACATAAGGATAATAGATGTTATTTTGTTAAAGGTTAAATATGATTTAGTATATTCTGACTTTTTTTTATTTTGGAACTTTAATTTTTTTGTTAGAATATGTTGACAAGACATACCTTTAGGGGTTATGATATACAACGTAATGTGCATGCGGCTTTAGCTCAGCTGGATAGAGCAACGCCCTTCTAAGGCGTGGGCCAGGAGTTCGAATCTCTTAAGCCGCACCAAATGATTTGATTAAGTTATTGCTTGTTAAATCATTTAAAGTTACTTGCGTGTTTAGCTCAGCTGGATAGAGCAACGCCCTTCTAAGGCGTGGGCCAGGAGTTCGAATCTCTTAACACGCACCACACGCTGGGATATCGCCAAGCGGTAAGGCACCGCACTTTGACTGCGGTATTCGTAGGTTCAAATCCTGCTATCCCAGCCATTTAGGTTTACTAGCTCAGTCGGTAGAGCACTTGACTTTTAATCAAGGTGTCCGGGGTTCGATTCCCCGGTAAGCCACCAATTTAATGCTAAGTTATTTAATATATAAGAACTCAGTTTTACTGAGTAATTCGTGCGGAAGTGGCTCAATGGTAGAGCGTCACCTTGCCAAGGTGAATGTTGCGAGTTCGAGTCTCGTCTTTCGCTCCAAAAAAAGAAGTGTAGACTATTCTACACTTCTTTTTGTTTATGTCAATTGAAATTGAGTCAATATTACTTGATACCTGATTCGTATTGTTGAACCATTCTCTTAACCATTTCTCCACCAACGCTACCGCATTGTTTTGAAGATAAGTCTCCGTTGTAGTCTGTAAATGGAACTCCCATTTCACTTGCAACTTCATTCTTAAATTTTGCTAATCCATTTTTGGCTTCTGGTACTAATGTCTTTGCCATAATTAAAACCTCCTACGATTCCAATATTAATTATTGAAATCTCCTAATTATTTTAATATTTAAATTTATATTACAGTCTATTATTTAAGTCCTGATTCGTATTGTTGAACCATTCTCTTAACCATTTCTCCACCAACGCTACCGCATTGTTTTGAAGATAAGTCTCCGTTGTAGTCTGTGAAAGGAACTCCCATTTCGCTTGCAACTTCATTTTTAAATTTTGCTAATCCATTTTTTGCTTCTGGTACTAATGTTTTTGCCATGATAAATTCCTCCTAAAAATTTAATATTAAAATTAAACTTATTATTGTTTTAATTCTAGATGTTTAAACTTTGATGTTACTTGATACCTGATTCGTATTGTTGAACCATTCTCTTAACCATTTCTCCACCAACACTACCGCATTGTTTTGAAGATAAGTTTCCGTTGTAATCAGTGAAAGGAACTCCCATTTCACCTGCAACTTCATTTTTGAATTTGGCTAGTCCGTTTTTAGCTTCTGGTACTAATGTTTTTGCCATTTTAATTCCCTCCTTAAAACTTTAAAAAGTTTTTTTATTTGCTAAGCTTTTCTGCTTTGCATTATTATATTGTGCAGAATAGAGTTTTATAAACTATAAAATTTAAACCAAAAAAGGGAAAAGAGTTTTATTTATACATATATTGGACAGAAGTTTTAAGTAAACCTGCCAGTGATTAATATTAGCCTTAGGAAAGATAAATATTCATATAAAAAAATAGCTATTTAAAATTTAAATAGCTATTTTTTATAAAATTATTGTTTTTTTATTTTTAATATTCCAAGTACAACAGGTATAGTTATTAATGCTGAAACTATAGCTTCAGGAATACCATTTGATACTCCTATAGCAAGTAAAGTTCCAGAAACAGCAGTAGTAGAGATGTCTCTGGCAGCTGCATATTGCTCTAAGTATAATAAGTAAGTTAATCCTAAAACTCCAACGGTATTAGTAAGAGTAGCTAATACTGCGGAAATACCTATTGTAACACTTTTATTTTTAATTATATTTTTTAAAAGTTTATAAATGTAGTAGGCTACTATACCTATTAAGACCCTAGGTACAAGAGCTACTATTGGATTGTAGAATACAAATGAAGTAAGTGTTGGTGCAGTGAAATTTTGATACATTGAAAATAATCCAAACATTAAACCAACAGTTGCTCCTACAATAGGCCCCTCTAAAATTGCACCAATAATTACAGGTACGTGCATAATTGTCAACCTAAAAATAGGTAGTGTAATGAATCCGAGACCAGATACACCTAAAAAGATAGAAATACCTGATAACATTGCTATCATTACCATTTTTCTTACATGTCCTCTCGAGCCGCTCATTTCAGTTGTTTTTAACATTTAACTCCCCTCCGTTCTTATTCCTTTATGGATATAATTCGGTAAAAATGATTATTAAATTTTAAAAGTTCAGTTTCATTTTTGAATACCGACGATTTTATTTTAGCATATGTATCGTAAGTGTAAAGGGGAAATTTATCTTAAATTATAGAATTCTAAAATTTTATATTGAAGAAAAGTTTATATTGTTATAGAATGAGTATAACAGATAGAACAAAAGGGGGTAGAATTATGCTTCAAATAATAAATTATTCTAAAGAATATAAAGGTGGAAAAAAGGCTGTTGATAACCTATCACTTGAAGTTAAAAAAGGAGAGATATTTGGATTTATAGGTCATAATGGAGCTGGAAAGACAACTACTATTAAATCCATAGTTGGAATTTTAGACTTTAAAGAAGGAGATATAATTATTAATGGTATTTCTATTAAGGATAATCCAAAGGAATGTAAAAAAATATTAGCTTATATTCCAGATAATCCAGATTTATATGATTGTTTAACAGGTATACAATATTTAAATTTTATAGGAGATATCTATTGTATAGAGAAGAAAAAAAGAGAGGATTTAATTAAAAAGTATGGAGAAATTTTTGAAATTACTAATGCTTTAGGAGGTTTAGTATCATCATATTCCCATGGGATGAAACAAAAGCTTGCTATAATATCAGCACTTATACACAACCCTAAATTACTAGTTTTAGATGAACCTTTTGTTGGCTTAGACCCTAAAGCTTCTCATAGTTTAAAAGAGATTATGAGGGATATGTGTAATAATGGAAGTGCTATATTTTTTTCAACTCATGTATTGGAAGTGGCAGAAAAGTTATGCAATAAGATAGCTATAATAAAAGATGGTGTTATAGTAACTAAGGGAGACATTAATAAGGTTAAAGGTGATAATACTTTAGAAGATGTATTTATGGAGTTGATAGATAATGAGTAGTTTAATTGTCTTACTTAGAACTAATTTAATTAATGAAATTGGTATAAATAAAATCATAAAAGATAAATCAAAGGTTAGAAGTTTTAAAAGTATATTTATAGCTATTAGCATATTTATAGCTATTGCTGCTTTAGGGTTTACATCTTTTGTATATTCATCAGTATTAGCAGATGGATTAAGTAAATTAGGATATATGCAACTTCTTTTAACTATAGCCTCTATATTAAGTACAATATGTGCATTTTTTACTTCTATATATAAAGCACAAGGCGTATTATTTTCATCTAAAGATTATGATATATTAATGAGTCTTCCTATAAGCTCTACAACAATACTTGCAAGTAAAATCATTAAGTTATTAACGCTTAATTATTTTTTTACAGCATTTATTTTAATACCACCTACAATAACTTATTATATTAGAGTGGAAACACCACCATTATTTTTTGTTTATTTATTTATAGGTTTTATATTTACTCCACTTATTCCTATAATGATAGCTTCAGTAGTAGCATTTATATTAAGTTATATAGCTATTAAGTTTAAATATAAAAATCTAATATTAAATATAGGGACATTTATATTTTTTATTGGGATAATGGCTATATCTATGAAATCAAATGATATTATCAATAGAGTCGCTATAAATAGCAGTTCTATAGTAGAGTTAATTAAAAATATATACCCTCCAAGTTTTTATTTTACTAACGTACTAGCCAATGGGGATATTAAATCATTAATAATATTTATTCTTTTATCAGTAATACCCTTTGTGATATTTTTAGTGATATTCCAAAAAGCTTTTAAGAAAATAAATTCAAAGCTTTCTGAAAGTTTTAAGGTTTCAAATTATGAAATAACATCATTAAATACGTCTTCACAAATTGGAGCATTAATAAAGAAAGAAATCAAAAGATATTTTTCATGTTCAATTTATGTTTTAAATACTTTATTTGGAGTTGTATTAGTTACTATATTTTCAGTAGGTTGTTTATTATTTGGAGAAGATACAATAAAAATATTAATAGAATCACCTATAGCACAAGAGCTAATACCGTTGATCTTAATAGTTGTTTTATCAGGAGCAGTTTCTTTAAGCTGTACTACTAATTCATCTATATCTATAGAAGGGAAAAATTTATGGATTTTAAAATCATCACCTTTAGACGTTAAAGATATATTTAAAGGTAAAATAATACTGAATTTATTACTTTTGATTCCAGTAATTGTTATAAATGTAATAGTGCTTTCTATGGCGTTTAAATTAAGTATTATTAATTTTGTATGGTTATTAGTTATTCCAATTATATATTCAGTATTAATTTCTATAATGGGGTTAGTTATTAATTTATATTTTCCTAAGTTAGATTGGACTTCGGAAGTTGTAGTAGTTAAGCAAAGCATAAGTTCATTTTTAGGGATTTTAATAGGTGGATTATTAGTAGTAATACCTACAATGCTATTTTTAGAATTAAAAATAAATAATGTTAACTTTTATTTGTTTATAGTATCAGTAGTCTTAACATCATTAATTATCATATTGATTTTAATTTTAAAGACTAAAGGGAAAGAACTCTTTAGTAGACTTTAAAATTACTTTTTGTTTTTAAATTAATTTAATTAAAAAATAAGAAAAACACTTTTGAAATAAAAAATATTATAATAGAATTAAATATAGGATTGTATATTTAATTTTAGGAGAAGAATATTATGAAGAATTCAAAAGTGTATGGTAAAATATGTGGAATTGCTATAGGGGGACTATTTATATTATTTATATACTCATTATATATAAAAGAATATATGCAAGCGATAATGTGCATTGTATTTTCAATAATGCCAGCTTATACGATGATTACGAGTTTAAAGAAAAAATAAAAAATTGTTCTATAAAATATATAAATAATAAAGTAAACACAGGGGTGATAAAGTGATTTTGAGAATAGATTTTGATTCGGAAATGCCTATATATTTGCAAATAAAGAATCAGATTATTCAAGGTATAGCTAAAAAAGAAATAGAGGATGGTGAAGAGTTACCATCGGTAAGGGGCTTAGCAGAAGATATTGGAGTAAATATGCATACTGTTAATAAAGCATATGCTATGCTTAAAGATGATGGGTATATAAAGATAGATAGAAGAAAAGGTGCTGTAGTATCTCTAAGCTTAGAGAATACAACAAATAGATTTAAAGATAGCCTAAATTTAGAAATGGAATATTATATGGCAGAATGTTTTAATAGAGGAATTTCTAAAGAAGAAATAAAAAAAGATATAGATGAGATTTTTCGTAAGTTTAAATAATAAGAGAATAAATATAAAGATATAGGTTATAGGAGAGGAGTGTGAATTTTATGGAAAAATATATACCTTGGATAGTTTTGAATATATTAATATTTACAGTATATATAATTAGCTATTATATAAATCAAACATCAAATAATGGGATATTCTTTGGTGTTAGAATTCCAAAAGAATATCAAAATGAAAAAGAGATAGTACAATTAGATGCAAGTTATAAGAAATTAACAATAATTATATTCTTATCTATAGGGTTAATTTCTAATATTATATTTGCATTAAGTATTAATTTAAAAGAGGAAATCTTAGCATTTATAATGGCTGGCATTACTATTTTACTTTTAATAATACACACTATATTATTTGCTATATACTATAAGAAATTAAAATTACTAAAGTACAATAAAGGGTGGACACGTAAGTCTAAAAACATTGTAGTTGTAGATACTACTTTAAGAAAACCTAAAAAAGATGAGAAGATTAAAGTAATAGATTCAAAATATTTTTTACTATTATTTATTTTTCCAATATTAATGATAGTATTAACTTATATTAGATATGATAATTTACCTAATATAATAGTGATTCCTAAAACAAGTTTTGGTGAAATAGAAAAAGAAACGGCTAAAGGTATTTTTATAGTATATCAGTTACCAATAATCCAAATTTTTATGGGTACATTATTTTATTTTATAAATAAAGTAATAATGAATTCCAAGGTGGATTTAAATAGTGGAAGCATAAAAGAAGCGGTAGAAAGAAAAAAGAAGTTTAAAAGATTAGGCTCTATATTAATGTTAGTTACAGGAATTCAAATAATAATTTTATTTTCAGTATTACAATTATCAATTATATTTGGATTTGATAGTAGTTTTATAGAGATTATTTTTCTTCTTATTATATTAGTAACTATGATTATATTTATATTTTCATTTATTAAAGCAGGTCAAGGTGGAAGAAATTTATCTTCTTCAGAAGAATTAGATGAATTATATAAAGATGATGATGATAAATGGATTTTAGGATGTTTATATTATAATAAAAATGATCCATCAGTAATGATAGAAAAAAGAGTAGGAATAGGATGGACAATAAATCTTGGTAATCCTAAAGGAATGGCAATATTAGTCATAACATTGCTATTAATATTTATTATGATTTTATTTGGAATTTTGACAAGTTAATATTAATAGTTAAGTAGAAAGGTTTAGTTTTAAAATATAGATTAAACCTTTTATTTTATTAATTTGTATGTGTATACAATTTTAATTTTTAAATATACTAGAAAAATATAGTTAAAAGTATTAAAATGGTAATTAACACTTTAGATGTATTATCTGTAAAATCATATATAAATTTATAAGGGGTAGGGAGATTTTATGAAATATTACAAAACTAATATAGAGAATTTAAAACTTAGGGAAACAACAATAGAAGATATTCCTTTAATTTTATCGCTTATAAAGGAAATAGCAGAATATGAAAAAATGTCACATGAAGTAATAGCAACTGAAGAAACCTTGAAAAAATCTATATTTGAAAATAATAGAGCGGAAGTTCTTATTGGTGAATTAGAAGGAAAGGTTATAGGATATGTATCATACTTTTATAATTTTTCAACATTTGTAGGGAGAGAGGGATTATATTTAGAGGATATATTTATAAAACCAGAGTTTAGAGGTAAAGGCATAGGAAAAGAACTTTTTAAAGTTTTAGGTAAATTAGCAAAAGAAAATGGGTGTAAGAGAATGGAATGGACATGCTTAAATTGGAATAAACCATCAATTAACTTTTATAAATCTTTAGGGGCTATAGCCATGGATGAGTGGACTACTTATAGATTAAGAGAAAGTGAAATAGATAATTTAAGTATATGATAAAAGGTCAACTTAATGGGTAGACAATTAAGTTGACCTTACTTTATTTAAATTTCATTATTTTTTTCTAAATCAATTATAAATTCACTATTTGGTAAATAGTTCATATGATAATTTTCTTCTGTTTTAGGAGTAAAGCTCCAATCAGCATAATAAAAACGTTTACCATCGATGGAGATTTTTCTATCAATTCCTATTGATACGTTTTCACAAGTACCATCAAAAGCTTCATATTTAGCATCTTTCATAAGAGCCACATCTTTAAGCATTGGTATTACATTAGAATTAAAAACAGAAATAGAGCAGTAGCCTATTAATAGAATTAATAAATAATACCCTTTGTGAATCTTTTTTTTAAATAACATAGAAAGTGTAAGGATGCTTCCTACTAGCCCTGCTAGAATTAAAGATAAATTAAATACTAATATAAAATAGAAATACATAAGCAGCATCTAGTGAGATAAAAATATAACCTCACTAAACTTCACCTCCCTAAATAATGTTTATTACAAAGATAATTTTTATAAGTTATCTTATATATAAATTATACTCCTAATCTTAATATAAGAGTAATGAATTTTAAAAAAATGTAAATTTGTATAATATATGTATGTTGTTTTTATAAATTTACATTAATATAGCATTATTTTTGTAATAAAAAAAGAAGGAAAATCAATAGGTTTATCGTTTTCATGAGTTTTATAAAGGAATGAGATTATCTATTTAAACTCATTCCTTCTAAATCTTTATATAAGCTATATATTTTAAGTAAAGTTTTTTTGAATTAGGATTATTTAATCTTGCAGAATTTAATTCCAAATATTTAATAAACGTTAATCACCCTTGATAAATATTATTAATAAAGATAGAATAATTATTATTATGTTGAAAATAAAGGAGAAAAAGATGAAAGAGTTATTTAAAATAAAAGATATAACATTTTATGAAGAGGAGTTTTTAGATGATATAAAAGAATATGAAGATGTATTACCTATAATTAAAGAACTTAGCTCTAATTTAGATTATGAAAAAATAGAAGTAGTTGATTTAAATGATTGTTGTGAGAAAACAAAGGAAAATTATATTATAGAAATTCCAGGGTTTTTAAATGAAGAGGATGAATTTTTAACTAAAGAAGAAGTTTTAAATATGGGGGAAGCTGCTCAAGGTAAAATATTAGATATTTTTGTTATAAGAATTTATAAATGTACTAAATGTAATAAGTGGATTATAGATATATTAGAGTAGGAGAGATGTAGACTTTGATAAAAAAGATTAGTGAACTAGGTATAAAAACAAAGGAATGTTTATCTTCTTTAAAGAGTGATTTATATAATTTAAAAAGAGAAAACTTAAAAGAGACATTACTTAAAAGAAAGATGTGTATTATAACAATATTATCTATGGTTATAGCTATAATTTTTTTATTTAAAAGTACAATTACATCGGAAAATAAATTGCTTAAAGATTTAGAAAGCTCATTAAAAGATGGATCTAGCTATAGAATTAGTAGGAAAATCAAAATATCTGAAGAAACTCCAAATAAAAAAGAATTGATGCCATTAATTAAATATTATAACTATGATCAAAGTAAAATAGAAGAAGTTATAAAAAGTCTAAGAGAAAAAGGTAAAAGTGGAGTTTTTACTTTGAAAAAAAATAAGGTATTAATTTTTAATAGTTACTATCTAGAATTAACCCCAGTATCTATTAAGTTAAATACAAACTTTAATGATGCGAAGCTATATCTAGATGGTAACTTATTAAGAGATACTAAAATTAAAAGAGGATTAGTACCTGGGATATATTCAATAAAGGCAGAACTTGAAACAGATTATGGAAAAATAACAAAAGAAGAAGAAGTATCTCTTATGCAAAATGAAGAAGTAGATTTGAAGTTAGATGCTATGAATATTACTTTAACTTCGAATTTTAATGATGCTAAAGTATATATAAATGATAAAGACACAGGAAAATTTGTTAAAGATATTAAGGATTTTGGGCCATTTAAAACAAATTCAGATACATATATATTCTTAGAAAGAGAATTTCCTTGGGGAACTATAAAAAGCGAAAAATTTAAGATTAAGGATTTACCAAACATAAATATAGATATAAATATGATTAATGACGAACTTATTACAAATATAGAAGATACAACAAAAACATTTTATAGAAGTGTTTTTACAGCATTAAATTCAAGAGATAAATCTTTAATTCGATTAACAGATGAAGATACAAGAAATAGAATTTATGAGGATATTGAACAAAAGACTTTGCTTTTAAAAAATAATTATGAAATAAGCGAGTTAGAAACAAATATACAAAGTAGTGAATTTAAGTATGAAGATAATACATATAAGGCTAATATAGTTGTTAAAGTTAATTACAATGTGTATAAACAATTTTTTTCTATTTCAAAAAAGAAAAATGAAAATATGTTTTTAACAACTATGAAATATGTAGGAAATGAATGGTTAATTGAAAGTGTCCAAAAATTCACTTTAGAATAATTAGAGGGGAAAGTTTATGAAAAATAAAAGATTAAAGTTTATAGTATATACTATTACTTGTATAATCACCATAAATTACAATGTTGTTTGGGCAGAATCTAGTAGTTCAATACAGCAAGAAATTGATAAAAATAAACAGAGTGTAGAAAAGTTAGAGAGTGAAAAAAATAAGATAAATGGGGAGAAATCTCAAGAAAAGAGTAAGTTAGATGGAATATTAAGCGAAATAGAAAATAAAACGAATATCTTAAATAGTGTTAATGAAGAAGTTAATAGTTATCAAAGTAAAATTGATAATATACAAACTAAAATAGATAATATACATAATGATATACTTGTTGTAGAAAATGAAATACAAGAAAAGCAAGACCTTATAGTGCAAAAAGAACAAGAAGAAAAAACAACTCAAGCTACTCTTGAAACGAGACTTAGAAGTTATTATAAAATTGATATGGCAAGTCAATATTTATATATGATAATTGAAAGTAAAAGTATAACTGAATTATTTAATACAACTGAAAATATATTTAGGATTATGAAATTAGATAAAGAGCTAATATCTAAAGTGAAAGAGGCGCAAAAAGAGTTAAAAGTAGAAAAGGACTCTTTAAATGAAAAAGTAGAAAAAATGAATAAGGATAAAGAAGAAGTTATAGCAAAGCAAGATGAACTTAAAGAAGCTCAAAAAGAATTTTTAGTAAAGCAAGAAGAACAGCAAAAGCAAATGAATGAACTTAGGGCTCTTGAAGAACAAAAATCAGGGTATATAAATTCTCTTTCAGATAAAGAAAATCAATTAGCAGGAAAAATTGGTGATTTGCTTGCTTATAACGAAGATTTACAAGCTGAATTAGATGCTATACTTGCTAATATAAATAATAGTAATAATTTGGGGAATAATGAATCTTCAAATAATAGTAATGAGACTACAACTAACTCTTCAGAAGAAACTTTTTTAAGACCTGGCGGAGGAGAAGTAACAGATGATTATGGCCCTAGAATTAATCCTGTAACAGGTGCCAGTGGGTTCCATAAAGGAGTAGATCTTGGAGATTCTTATGGAGCTCCAGTTAGGGCTGCTAAAAGTGGTACTGTAGAATATGTAGGGGTTATATCAGGGTATGGAAATACTGTGATAATAAATCATGGAAATGGAGTTCAAACTCTATATGCGCATAATAGTGAATTTTCAGTATCAGTTGGACAAGTTGTTAAAAGAGGAGACACTATAGCAAAAGTAGGATCAACAGGCATGAGTACTGGTCCACATATACATTGGGAAATAAGAGTTAATGGACAACATATAAGTCCTATGCCATATGTATAGTATTTTTTTGAACTAAAAGGGATATCTTAAAATGATAGGAAGAAATTTGTCTAAATATCATTTTAATGATATTCTTTTTTACAAAGCAAAAACCTGCACAATTGCTTGTACAGGTTAAAGGGTTTATGTTCATTTAAGAAAGGGAATAAATGAACATGTTGTGGGGTTTTATTATAACTCTATTAGTAAAAAATACTAAAAGAGTGGTATGGGCTTTTTAAAATTGTGTTACATAAATTTGTAATTGGTTATATTTACAATTAATATTATAAAACAAAATTTGATAAAATCCAATAGTTTTTGTAAAATTTATCGAAAATAAATGATTTTTTGAAATTTATGTTTAATGTGTTAAATAAAAATCACTTAATGGTAAAAAATGTTTTGTATTGTAATATAAATAATAAATTGAAAGAGGTGAGAATATGATAGAAATTAAAAAAGAAGATATTCTAAAGGATACTCCAGAATATGAGGAATATGACAATAATGAAGTTTCTTTATCAATTGAAGAAATGAGGGAGTTAGGACTACTAAAATGTGGTGGCTGTTGTCAAAATAAAAAAGGAGATAAAGAGGGTGGATGTGGCAAAAAAACAAAATGCTGTAGAAAAAAGTAAAAAATAAAGTAGAAAATCTATAAAATAATATTGATTTTATAATATTTATTGTATAATAAAATTATTAGAAATATAATATGATGTGTGACTTTATTTCAAACTTGTAATAACTTAACTATCTAGGAGGTATAAACTATGGCTAAGCCTAGCATATTCAGTAGAGATTATAAAAGGCAAATGAGAAGGAGACGAAGAAATAGAGCTATTATAATTTCTAGTGTAATACTATTAATTATAGTAGGTTTTGGAGCTATTAATTTCTCATATGTTAAAGCTAAAATTCAAAATTATGTTTATAAAACTGAAGAAGATATAGAAGAAGTACAAACAGATAAAGAAGTTATACAACAGCAAACAGATGAGATAGAGGAATTTAAGGAAGAAAAGAAAGTTTTAGACTTGTCTATAGGTGATGGTAGAAATATAAAAGTTGAGTATGATGAAAATAATAATATAATAAAATTTAAAGATGTATTAGAAATACCTAAGGGGATTTATTATAATATTAGTCCATCAAAAGAATTTCTACTTATAATAGATGAAAAACAAAATATGAAAATAATAGATTCCAAAAGTAAAGTAGAAAATATAACAAGTCCTACATATATAGCACCAAATGGTGAAAGATTTGAAAAAGATAGTACTTTACAAATATATTCAAATTATATATGGAATTCAGAAGCTAAGTTTATTAGTGATAGTAAAGTAGCTTATATTAGTAATATTCCTTATTTCGGATCTAATCTTAACAAATATATATGGATAGTTGATATTCAAAATAAGACTCATACAACTATATGGAATTCTAAGGCTAAGGATATTAAATTATTAAGCCAAAATGATAAGGGATTAGAAATAAGCATAGAGGGGAATATTAAGTATTTAGATAAACAAGGAAAACTATTAAATTAACATAGAAAAAATTAACCAAACAAATATTTGAAAAGAAATAAGAGTATATGTTATAATAACGTAGTTATATCAAATATGATAGTATTTACTATTTTAGGAGGAAGAATACAATGGAAGCTAAAATGGAGAAAATAGACACTAATGTTGTTAAATTTGAGGTTACAGTAGAAGCTAAGGAATTTCAAAAGGCTTTAACTAAGGCTTACAATAAGAATGTAAAGAAATTTAATGTGCCAGGATTCAGAAAAGGTAAAGTTCCAATGGCTATCGTTAAACAATATTATGGAGTAGGAGCTTTAATGGAAGATGCAATAAACTTTGCAATAGAAGCTTCATACCCACAAACATTAAGTGAAAATAATATAATACCAGTTGATTATCCAAAGGTAGATATTTTAACTGCAGAAGAAGGTAAAGATTTTGTTTACACTGCAGAAGTTACTGTATATCCAGAAGTTCAATTAGGTGAATATAAGGGATTAAAGGTGGAAAAACCAAGCTATAGCATTTCAGATGAAGAAATAAATGCAAAATTAAAAGAAATGCAAGAAAAGAATGCAAGAATAGAAAGTAAAGAAGATGCAGCAATAGAAAAAGGAAACTTAGCTGTTATCGACTTTAAGGGATTTGTTGATGGAGAAGCATTCCAAGGTGGAGAAGGTGCTGACTATACATTAGAAATAGGTTCAGGTACTTTTATAGATAACTTTGAAGATCAATTAGTAGGTGCTAAGATTGGTGATAAAGTAGAAGTTAACGTAACATTCCCAGAAAACTACGGTAAAGAAGAATTAAACGGAAAACCTGCAAAATTCGAAGTTACTGTAAAAGACATAAAAATAAAAGAATTACCAGCATTAGATGACGAATTTGCGAAAGAAGTTTCAGAATTTGACACATTAGCTGAAGTTAAAGAAGACATAACTAAGAAACTTGAAGAAGCTAATAAAGCAAGAGAAGAAAGAGAATATGAAGAAGCAATAATCAATGCAGTTGTTGAAAATGCTAAAGTAGAAGTTCCAGAAGTTATGGTTAACAAAGAAATAGATTCAATGGTTAAAAGTCTTGAACAAAGATTACAATACCAAGGATTAACTTTAGATCAATACTTCCAATTCACAGGAACAGATGCAGATAAGATGAGAGATTACATGAAAGAAAATGCAGCTAAGAAAGTTAAAACTGATTTAGTTTTAGAAGCTGTAGAAAAAGCTGAAAACATAGAAGTTACTGAAGAAGAATTAAAGGCTAAAGCTGAAGAAGTTGCTAAAATGTACTCAGCTGGAGATGAAAAAATGATAAACTTATTACTTGAAAATCAAAAAGAAGCTTTAACAACTGATGTAAAAGCTGGAAAGACAATCAAGTTATTAGTAGAAAGTAACAAATAGAAGTTTAAAAATAAAATTATAAGTTAAAAATAATAAATAGAAGTAAAAGATAATTGCCAGAAAATTTTTTCTGGCAATTATTTCAAATAATATATTAACAAAATAAAAAAAAAATTATATAATTTAGTATAATTACTTTTTTGTATTTTTGGATATAGTATTAGAAGAAGATTTTGTTCAGAAATAATAAACTCATAAATATCTTAATAAATGTTGAGCTATAATGATATTTATATTTAAGATTATAATATTTTAATTTATAATCTTAATTAAGAGGGTAAAAAGTTAGAGAAGGAGGGAATATAATGAGTTTAGTTCCAATGGTTGTAGAACAAACTAGTAGAGGGGAAAGATCTTACGATATTTTTTCAAGGTTATTAAAAGATAGGATCATAATGTTAAGTGGAGAAGTAAATGATACTACTGCTAATCTAGTTGTATCACAATTACTATTTTTAGAAAGTGAAGATCCGGATAAAGATATTTATATCTACATAAATAGTCCAGGAGGATCAATTACAGCTGGTATGGCTATTTATGATACTATGCAATATATAAAGCCAGATGTTTCTACTATATGTATAGGGTTAGCAGCATCAATGGGGTCATTTTTACTTTCATCTGGTGCTAAAGGTAAGAGATTTGCATTACCAAATAGTGAAATTATGATTCATCAACCTTTAGGTGGATTCCAAGGTCAAGCAACTGATTTTGATATTCATGCTAAGAGAATCTTAAAGATTAAAAGTTCTTTAAATAAAATTTTAAGCGAAAATACTAATCAACCTATAGAAAAGATAAAAGCTGATGTTGAAAGAGATTATTTTATGTCAGCAGAGGAAGCTATGAATTATGGGTTAGTAGATAAAGTAATTACTAAAAAGGAAAAAGGTAGTAATAATAAATAATTCTATCTTAACCTGAGTGAGGTGAATTTATGGCTAAGTACGAAGATAAAAAACAACTTAAATGTTCTTTTTGTGGAAAAGGTCAAGAACAAGTAAAGAGATTAATAGCAGGACCTGGAGTTTATATTTGTGATGAATGTATAGATTTATGTTCAGAAATTATCGCAGATGAATTTGAAGAAAGTAGTGAATTAGACACTACTACTCTTCCGAAGCCAAATGAGATAAAAAATTACCTAGATCAATATGTTATTGGTCAAGAGAAATCAAAAAAGGCTTTGTCAGTAGCTGTATATAACCATTATAAGAGAATCAGTTCTAACTTATCAGATGACGAAGTTGAATTACAAAAAAGTAACATACTTTTATTAGGTCCAACAGGATCAGGAAAAACACTTCTAGCTCAAACTTTGGCTAGATTTTTAAATGTACCATTTGCTATAGCGGATGCAACTACTTTAACAGAAGCAGGCTATGTAGGTGAAGACGTTGAAAATATTCTTTTAAAATTAATCCAAAATGCTGATTATGATGTAGAAAAGGCAGAAAAAGGTATAATTTATATAGATGAAATAGATAAGATTGCTAGAAAATCAGAAAATCCATCTATTACAAGAGATGTATCTGGAGAAGGTGTTCAACAAGCATTACTTAAAATTTTAGAAGGAACAACAGCTTCAGTTCCACCACAAGGTGGAAGAAAACATCCACATCAAGAATTTATTCAAATTAATACTTCAAATATATTATTTATTTGTGGTGGTGCCTTTGATGGGATTGATAAAATTATTGAAAAAAGAACTACAACAAGCTCAATTGGGTTTGGAGCAGAAATTCAATCAAAAAAATCTAAAGATATGGGTAAATTATTAAAGGATATAATGCCAGGAGATTTATTAAAATTTGGGTTAATTCCTGAATTTGTTGGTAGATTACCTGTAGTTGTGACTTTAGAATCATTAGATAATGATGCTTTAATCAATATTTTAACTGAGCCTAAGAATGCTTTGGTTAAACAATATTCAAAATTATTTGAAATGGATAATGTAGAATTAGAGTTTACAGAAGATGCATTAAAAGCTATTGCAGATGAAGCTATAGCTAGAAAGACTGGGGCAAGAGGATTAAGAGCTATAATAGAAGAAATTATGGTTGAGATTATGTTTGATATTCCATCAGACGAAAGTATATCTAAGGTTATAATTAATGAAGAGTGTATTAAAAATAATAAATTACCAGAATTAGTTAAACTTTCAGAAGGTGAAGTTAGACCTCAAATAAAGTCAAAAAAAGTAAAGCAAAGAAAAGGCATGGAAACAGCCTAAGATAAAAATATCACTTAATTACAGTTAAGTGGTATTTTTTTTGTAGAAAAAACATGGTTATTTTTCCTTATTTTATAGAATATTAACCTCTCTTTAAGTTAATAATATTGATAGTGGGAAATATCCCATTAATAAATGAAGGGAGGAATGCATTTACAATAGTAAATGTTATGGGTATGACACAAATATTAATAGTTTTACAAGTAGTAACGATGGTAGTTTTTATATTTTATATGATGAGCAATAACAAAAACACTCGATCAACTAAGGTTGTTATCGATAAGGAAAACACAAAAGAGATGGATAAGTTAACTAAAATGAGGAGTATTCAATTAACACAACCTTTAACAGAAAAGAGTAGACCTTCAACTTTTGAGGAAATTATAGGTCAGGAACAAGGTATAAAGGCTTTAAAGGCAGCTTTATGTGGTCCTAATCCCCAACATGTAATTATTTATGGACCTCCTGGAGTAGGTAAGACAGCTGCAGCTAGACTTGTGTTAGAAGAAGCAAAGAAAATGGCGAAATCTCCATTTAAGCAAGATGCAAAATTTGTGGAGATAGATGCAACTACAATAAGGTTTGACG
Source organism: Clostridium chauvoei (assembly GCF_002327185.1). Lineage (NCBI taxonomy): Bacteria > Bacillati > Bacillota > Clostridia > Eubacteriales > Clostridiaceae > Clostridium > Clostridium chauvoei. The sequence goes on from NZ_CP018624.1 coordinate 521,227, forward strand.
AGCGGGGGATTGCAGATCCTTTAATAGGTTCAGTACATGATCCTATATATCAAGGAGCGGGTAATTTAGGGATAGCAGGAATTCCACAACCAAAACCTGGAGCTGTAACAAAGGCTCATGGTGGAATGTTATTTATTGATGAGATAGGAGAGTTACATCCTATAGAGTTAAACAAATTATTGAAAGTATTAGAAGATAGAAAGGTTTTTTTAGATAGTTCTTATTATAGTTCAGAAAATCCTAATATGCCTGATTACATAAAAGAAATATTTGATAATGGTTTACCAGCAGACTTTAGGCTTATAGGGGCTACTACTAGAGGACCAGAAGAAATAGTTCCTGCAATTAGATCAAGATGTGTTGAGATATTTTTTAGATCCTTACACCCTGACGAAATAATGTTAATAGCTAAAAATGCAGCTAAAAAGGTTGGGTTAGAGATATCTGATATAGGTTTAAAAACTATAAGTAAATATTGCAATAATGGTAGAGAAGTAGTAAATTTAATTCAACTATGCTCAGGTATTGCTATAAATGAAAATAGAAATAACATAACTATGGCAGATATTCAATGGGTAATTGAAAATGGTCAATATAATGAAATTTTAGATAAAAAAATAAAGGAATCTCCTGAGATAGGCGTAGTAAATGGGCTTGCAGTACACGGAGCTAATATAGGTATGCTTATGGAAATAGAAGCAACTGCTAAAGAGATTACTCATAGAAAAGGAGAACTTAAGGTAACTGGAATAATTGAAGAAGAAGAAATGGGTACTAATAATAGACGTGTAAGAAGAAAAAGTACTGCATATTCTTCAATTCAAAATGTATTAACAGTATTAAATAATATTTTTGATTTAGAATGTGAAAAATTTGATATTCATGTTAACATCCCAGGTGGTATTCCAGTAGATGGACCATCAGCAGGAATAACTATAGCAACAGCTATATATAGTGCTGTTAAAAAGTTAAATGTAAGTAATGAAGTTGCTATGACAGGAGAAATAAGTCTTTTGGGTGGAGTTAAACCAATAGGTGGAGTTTCAGCTAAGATATTAGCCGCTAAAAATGCCGGAGCTAAACGTGTTATTATCCCAATAGAAAATTGGAATGATAAATTTAAGAATATAAAAGATGTAGAGATAATACCTGTAAAGACGTTAAAAGAGGTTATAAATATTGCTATACAAACTAATATACATAGTGAAGAAAAAATAGATGTATTATCAGCAAAAGCAGAAAGTTAAAAGTAAATATTAAAATAGAAAGATATATGAAAGTTAAAAAGATTTACTTTCATATATCTTTTTAATTATTTAAAAAATTATTTTCCTTTAGTATGATTGAAAAAAATATGATTTATGTGTATACTATTAAAGTTACATATTATATGTGTAATGGATGGAGGGGAATAATATGAATGAAAATAAAAACACTCTACCTTTAATTCCTTTAAGAGGAATTACAATTTTTCCTAATATGGTTATGCATTTTGATGTAGGCAGAGAAAAATCTATTGCAGCTGTGGAATCAGCTATGGAACAGCAAGCAGATTTATTCCTTTCAAGCCAAAAGGATCCTAATATAGAAGAGCCTGAATTGGAGGATATACAAGAAATAGGGACCATATGTAAGGTAAAACAGCTTCTTAAGCTTCCAAATAATATAATAAGAGTTTTAGTAGAAGGAATAGAAAGAGCTAAACTTATAAATATCGAAGTAAATGAAGAATATATGGAAGCTACAATAGAAAAATTAGAAGAAGTGCAAGATATAGATAAGCAAGAAATTGAAGCTTATGTAAAAATGTTAAAGAAAAGCTTTAATAAATATATAAGAATTTCAGAAGGTGGAAAGGCAACAAATATAAACTTATTTGAACAAGTTAATGATTATAGTGAATTAACTGACGTTGTTGCATCTTATGTAATTATAGATGAAGATAAAAAACAAGAAATTCTTCAAGAATTAAATGTGATAAGAAGAATAGAAAAGTTACTTGCAATAATAGAAAATGAAATTGATATTATAAAGGTAGAGAAAAAAATAGGGAATAAATTAAAAGATAGTATGGATAAATCTCAAAGAGAATACTATCTAAGAGAGCAAATTAGAGTAATCCAAGAGGAACTTGGCGAAGATGATGATGACAAGAAAGAACTTTCAAGATATGAAGAAAAAATAAAAAATGCGAAATTGCCTAAGTATGTTAAGGAAAAGGCTAAAAGTGAACTTTCAAGATTAAAGTCAGCTGGAAGCAGTTCAGAAGGTAATGTAATAAGAAATTATTTAGATTGGATTTTGGACATTCCATGGAATAAGTCTACTAAAGATAACTTTAATATTAATAAAGCTGAAGATATACTTGATAAAGAACACTATGGACTTGAAGAAGTAAAAGAGAGAATTGTTGAGTATTTAGCAGTAAAGCAATATACAAATAGTTTAAAGGGACCGATTTTATGTTTAGTTGGACCACCTGGAGTTGGTAAGACATCTATAGCAAAATCAGTAGCAAAAGCTACAAATAGAAATTTTGTAAGAATGTCTTTAGGTGGATTAAAGGATGAAGCAGAAATACGAGGACATAGAAAGACTTATGTTGGAGCTATTCCAGGTAGAATTGTTTATTCTATAAAAGAAGCGAAGTCTAACAATCCTTTAATGTTACTAGATGAAATTGATAAGCTAGGTTTTGATCACAAAGGAAATGTGGCAGATGCTTTATTAGAAGTATTAGATAGCGAACAAAATAATACTTTTAGAGATCATTATTTAGAATTAGATATGGACTTATCAAAGGTAATGTTCATAACTACAGCTAATTCTTTAGATAATATACCATCACCATTATTAGATAGAATGGAGATAATTGAAGTATCAGGCTATACTTATGAAGAAAAATTCCATATTGCTAAGAAATATCTAATTCCTAAGATATTAAAAGAACATAAGTTAAATAGTGAAAAGTTTAAGGTATCTGATGGAGCTATTAAAGATATTATAAATAGTTATACTTGTGAATCAGGTGTAAGAAGTTTAGAAAGAGTTTTATCTAAATTAGTAAGAAAATCTCTTACAGAAATGATAAAAAAGGAAAAGGAAGTAACTAATATTACAACTTCTAGAATTCAAAAGTATTTAGGAGCTCCTATATATTCTTATGATAAGAGAGAACATGAAGATAGAGTAGGAGTAGTAAAAGGTATGGCATGGACAGCAGCAGGGGGAGATACACTTCCTGTAGAAGCTGTTACTATGAAAGGTACTGGTAAATTAGAATTAACAGGACAATTAGGAGATGTAATGAAGGAATCTGCTAAAATAGCTTTTGGATATGTTAGAGCTAATGCTAATAAGTTTGGCATAAAAGAAGATTTCTACAAGGATACAGATATTCATATACATTTTCCAGAAGGTGCTATTAAGAAGGATGGACCATCAGCAGGGATAACAATAACAACAGCTATAGTTTCAGCGTTAACTAATAAAAAAGTAAGAAGTAATGTATCAATGACAGGCGAAGTAACCTTAACTGGTAGAGTTATGCCAATAGGTGGATTAAAGGAAAAATCAATAGCAGCCTTTAGAGCTGGTATTGATACTATAATAATTCCTAAAGAAAATGAAAAAGATATAGTTAAAATACCTTCAACTATAAAAAACAAGTTAAATATTATTGTTGTAGAAGATGTAAAAGAGGTATTAAATAAAGTAATAATTGGAGTTGATACTATTGATAAAAATTAAAAATTCAGAGTTTATTATATCAGCTGTTAAAAGACATCAATATCCTGAAACAGGATTGCCAGAAGTAGCTTTTGTAGGACGCTCAAATGTTGGGAAAAGTTCAATAATAAATGCATTAACAAATAGAAAAAAATTAGCTAAAGTAAGCCAAACACCAGGAAAAACTAGATTAATAAATTTCTTTATGATAAATTCAGGAGAATTTTATTTAGTAGATTTACCTGGGTATGGATATGCTAAAGTTTCTAAAAAAGAGCAAGAAAGCTGGGGAAATACTATAGAAACTTATTTAACAGGAAGAGAGCAGTTAAAGAGAGTTATACTATTAGTAGATTCAAGACATAAGCCAACAACGCAAGATATACAAATGCATGAATGGATTAAGCATTTTGGATATGAAGAGATTGTAGTAGCGACAAAGAGTGATAAGCTTTCTAATAATGACCTAAGAAAAAGTGAAAAAATAATAAAAGAAACATTAAAACTAGATTCTAATGATAAGTTATATTTCTTCTCATCACTAAATAAAAAAGGTAAGGACCAATTGATTGATAATCTTTTTAGTGGTTTAGTACAAATGGAAGAAAATGTAGAAGAGTAATAGTTCTAAGAACCTGTAGGAATGGGTATTTCTACAGGTTCTTTCTTTTTATTTTAAAAAATTAAATATTTAAGCTTAAAATACAGTGTCAATTTTAATTTAAGCTCATAGTATATAGTATAAACAAACAAAAAAACTAAAAAATCCCAAGGAGGAGTAAATTATGGAAATGAATGAAATTCTAAATGGTTTAAATTCATGCGGATGTAACGATGGAGGGACACCACAATGTGCACCACAATGTATACCAGCATGCGATAATGGATGTGGCTGTGGATTCGGCTCATGGATATGGATATTATTAATCCTATTCTATAGTAATGGATCATGTATGTGGGGAAATAACGGATGCGGCTGTGGATGTGGCTGTGAGTCTAAGAAATCATGTGGATGTGGCTGTGGAGCTAATAATGGAAGCTGCTCATCATATTTATTCCTATTAGTTATCTTATTCTTATGTGCTGGCTGTGGATTTGGCTGTGGTTCAGACAATGGTAACTTAGGTAACTTATTTGGATGTTGCTAATAAAAACTATTAAAAAACCTGTTAAAAAACCTGATTTTAGGAAGGAGAGATAATTATGTCAAAAAAAAGTTGTGAAAAGAAATGTGAATGTTGCTGTCAAGATTGTTGCTGCAACAATGGGTGCGGAAACGTATTTAATGGATTAAATAGTTGTTGCTCACCAATAATATTCTTGTTAATCGCTTGTGGTTCAGGATTATTAAATAATTGTAGATCATATTTAATTATCTTATTATTCTTACTATGTGGAGGATCATTCAATAGTTTCTTTGGCGGAGACAATTGCTGCTGCTAGTATAGAAGATGGAGGGCCTATGGCCCTCCAAAAAAATGTCCAAAAACATAAACATATTTATTATCAATACATATAATGAAAGTATATATTAATTTATTAGGAGGAACCTACATGTCAAAGAAAAAACATAGACATAAGGTAGAACAATGTGATTGTCCTAATTGTAGAAATAAGAATAATAAGGGGACCAACAATCCTTTTGGTATAAATCCAGCTCAATTAATGGGATTACTAGGGGGAATGGACATGAGTCAAATAGGGAATATGCTCTCTTCGATGAACAGAGATGGGTTTGATTTAAACAATTTAAACTTAGGTGCTATGCAAAATATATTAGGTGGAAATAATAATAATAGTGGTATGAATCAAGGTGGCTTTGATGTAAGTTCATTACAAAATATAATGTCTAAAGTTGGAAGTGGAGCAGGATTGAATTTTAATAATTTAGATTTTGGTCCATTGCAAAATATGATGGGGGGGAATAATAATCAAGAAAAATCAAATGAAAATAAAGCTAATGAAAAAAATAATAATAAAATTTCAGATGATTATGATAGTCTAAGTATAGATGAGAACATAGAATTTCTAAGAAATATAAGAAGTATAGTAGATCCTAAAAGAGCAGATTTTATTGATAAAGTAATAGAAGCGTATAACAATGGTTCTTTTAGATAAAATATTTTATAGTTAAAAATGTATAAAAATATGATGGGGAGTTCATACTATAAATGTACCGGAGAAGTATTCTCCTATAGCAAATGAAGATAAATCTTCATTATAGCTAAAACCCCCCATCCCCCTTTAGGCCGCGAAAGCGGCCTTTTACTTTTTAATCAGAAGTCTTTTTTATAGATGATATTTTAAATTCTTTATAGTCATCTTTTTGTATAGTTAAATAAATAATAAGTTCCTTTTTAGTATTATCAGGATCTTGTATTTTAACTTCTTGAAAAGATAAACACCAAGTCATAGATAATATTTCACCATTATCATCCCAATTAACATCATGGAAAAAACCATTTTGAAAATCATATCTATAGTTTTCTTTATCTAAATTCCAAAGAAGACTTAATTCACTACTAGAAATATTAGGTGAAAAAATATCAGGTGGATCAGATATTTCATATTGAGCTTGTATAAGGTCTACAAAAGATTGAACTGAACCAAGACCAGGAACTATAGGTTTTGAAAAACTTATATCTTTTAATTTATCACCATTAAAAATATAGGAACTAGTAGAAGTATCTCCTTTGCTAGAGGATAAGGATAATATTCTAGGTGTTTTAGAGTTAGTAGAATCAAAGATACCTAAGATATTATCATTAGAAGTATAGATATTATAAAAGTCATTATTTTGCCAAGTAAAGATATAGTTTATTGTTGAATTATTCTTAGAGCCTCGAATAATTATTTCAGGTAGTCCATCTCTAGATAAATCAAAAGTATTAATCTTAATCGGCCAACTGTTAGACAAAGAAATTAATTCTTCAGAACCATCTTTACTTCTTAAAGTGAATTCTTTATTTTTACCCTTAATTTTAACTATGTAATATTCTTTTTCTTTTAGTATTTCTATAGTTTCTTTTTCACCATCTCCATCAAAGTCTTGAGTAATATCTTCTCCATTAGATAAACTATTTGAAAATGTAGCAATAACTTCAGCATTCTTATTTAATTTGTAAAAAGAAAATGATAATGTAAGAAGTACTCCTAAAAGGATTAAAGATGATAAAGTAAGTTTTTTCTTTATTACTATAAATTTAGCCATAAAATCACCTCAGTTTAAGTATATGAAGTAATGGTAAGATAAATTCAATTTTAACTAATGCAAAAGAAAAAACCAGTAAATTTAATAAATTAAATCTACTGGCAAATACAATTATTGACATTCCTTACAAATGCCATAAAAGAATACCTTGTTTGATATTACTTTATAATCTGAAGCGTCTTCTGCAGTTTTGTTTAAGTCTTTAAAACTTAGAGTTTCTAAATCATCGACTTTACTGCAATTAAGACATTGAATATGAGCATGCTCGCAAGGGTTGCCGTCATATCTAAAGTTTCCTTCGCCTACATTAATTTCTTGAACTAGCTCTACCTCTACTAAAGTTTTTAATGCTTTATAAACTGTAGCTAAACTCATAGTAGGATATTCAGGTTGAAGAGCTTTGTAAATAGTTTCAGCTGAAGGGTGTTCTTTTGTACCCATTAGGTACTTATAAACTGCTAGTCTTTGAGGAGTAAGTTTTAATTTTTTTTATCTAAAGATAGAAGTTATATTATCCATGATACACCATCCTTATATAGTTTAAATTAATTATATATTAATCAATATATAAAGTCAATTAATAATATACAATAAGAAATAATTACTATTAATTAACTTAATGATATTAACTAAATATTCAAAAAACTCTTGAATATCTAGACAAATTATGTTAATATCAAGATAGATGTTAAGAAATTAACAAATAAATGGAAATTAACAAACGTAAGTAGTTACAAAATACTTCAGTATTATTAATAATAACATAAATTTAATGTATAATATATAATAAGAATAAAAAAAACTAAAAAACTACAAATTTGTTATACTTTTTATGACTTAAGGAGGAGTACTAATGGCAAAATATAAAGTAGGCGATGAATTAATAGAAATAAATGATCCATCAAAAGAAATTAAAAAGTTAAAGGAATTAACTAATCTTACTACGGATGGTGAGTATGCACAAATTTCTTGGGGATTAAAAATTATTAATGTTGAATATGATAAGCCATACGTAACATTAACATATAAAAATTTTAATGGTGAATTAAATAAGGTGTTTGCAGAATGTAAAGATATAGCTAATTTTGATCAAGAAAAGGTATTAGAAAAAGCATTATTGAAGGCATTTACAAACGAAATAATAAATATTTCAGTAGTGAAGAATATAGGACATAAAAAAATGTAGATATAAATAAAAAGAGTTTCACAATTATGAAACTCTTTTTATTTATGAATATAATCCTATGCCTTTTAAAAGAGATATCATTAATGTATAATATTAAATAAAATAGAGAGATTAGGAGTATATATGGATATCTTTATAGCTAGACAGGCGGTTTATGATAAAAATGAAAAGACAGTTGCATATGAACTATTATACCGGAGTTCTTTAGAAAATAAGTTTGATAGTTCTGTAAATCCAGAAGATGCTACATATAAAGTTATTCAAAATATTTCATCTTTTGGATTAGAAAAGTTAACTAATAATAAAAGAGCATTTGTTAATTTCCCAGAAGAAGTTATAAATAGCAATATGGCAACGCTTTTGCCTAAACAGAGAACAGTAATAGAAGTATTGGAAACAGTAAAGCCTACAAAAGAAATATTAGATAACTTATTGTTTCTAAAAAGAAAAGGTTATTGTATAGCTTTAGATGATGTTAATGATATTGATAAAGTTGAAAAATTTATAGGTATTGTTGATATTGTAAAAGTAGACTTTATGTTTTCAAGTAAAGAAAAAAGAATAGAGATAGTTAATTTTATAAAAGATAATAATTCAAAATCAGGTAATATAAAATTGCTTGCAGAAAAGATAGAAACTAAAGAAGAGTTTGAAGAAGCTATAAATTTAGGGTTTCATTATTTTCAAGGATATTATTTTAGTGCTCCATCTGTAATTTTAGGTGAAGATATAGCTATAAAAAATACAACAATATTTAATGTGCTTGTTGAATTATTAAAAAAAAATTTCGATATAAATAGAATAGAAGGAATATTGATGTCAGATGTGGCGTTAAGTTATAGATTTTTACGATTTATAAATTCTGCATACTTTAGTTTTGTTCAAGAAATATCATCTATAAGGCAAGGAATCATGCTTATAGGAATAGAAGAGTTACGGAAATGGTTATCTATAACTTCAGTAGTTGAAATGAGGCTAAGTAAAAATGAGGAATATGCTAATAATACAGTTATAAGAGCAAAATTCTGTGAATTAATTATGGAGAAAATAAACTATGAAGAAAAAGCTAGTGCTTTTATGGTAGGATTATTTTCGGATTTGCACCTTATGATGAAAAGCGACCTTTATAGTGTAGTATCTGAACTTCCTGTAAATTCTGTTATTAAAGAAGCTTTATTAGGTAAAGAAAATATATTAAGTAACATATTAAAAGTTGCGTTAGCATATGAGGAAATTAATACTGAAACTATGTACAAGTTATGCAGTAAAATAAAAATAAATACAGGAAATTTAAGAGATTTATATTTAAACGCAATAGAATGGTCGGAAAAAATAAATACATATTAAAGAAAAAACAAAAAAATTACCAAATCAACCTTAAATATCTTTAAATTTACATAGAGTTATATTATAATAATATTATGGTTTCGTTTTCACATTTGGGTATTGGGGGGTAGAATTATGAGTAAGTGTCCATTTTGGTCTACTAGTAGAGAAAAAGTAAGTTGTTATAGTGATTGCCCGATGAATGAATCAATTCAAGAAGATGAGATTTGTCCATTCAAGGAACATTTAACAACAAAGCTAATATACAAAGATTCTATAAGTGAAGACTTTGCTTATTCACAAGATAAATATTTTGGTTATGAATTAATGGAGAAAATAATGAACTATTAAAAGGAGTGTATTTAACACTCCTTTATTATTTTCAAAAATATAGTAAATCTATTGTAGAAAAATAAAATAATTAATACAATATAGGTAATTATATTTTTAAATAGTTTAACGAAAATGTAAAGGGGATAAAATGAATATAAATTTAGATGAGTTTCAACAAGAAGCTGTTTATATAAAAGATAGAAATGTATTAGTGGTTGCAGCACCTGGTTCAGGAAAAACTACAGTAATAATAAATAGAGTAAACTACTTAGTAAATAATTTGAAAATAAAGATAGGTAATATAATAGTAATTACTTTTACAAGGGCCGCTGCGGACAATATGAGAACTAGATACAAGAAGATATTTGATTGTGAAAAAGCACCTTTCTTTGGGACTTTTCACGGATTGTTTTATAAGATTTTACTTAGAGAAGGATATAAAATAGACATAATAGATGGTGGAATAGCTTATAGAATAATTAAGAATGTATTATCTAAATATTTAGATGATGTAAATGATGATAAGATAAAAGAAGTTTTAAATAATATTTCATACTTTAAGACTTCTCTAAAAGAACTAGATGAATATAAGCCTACATTATCAAAGGAAATTTTTGAAGATTGTTTTTCTCATTATGAAGAATATAAAGATAAAAATAACCTTTGGGATTTCGATGATTTAGCTATAACTGTTTTCAAGTTATTTAGGGATAATGAAGTAATATTAAAAAAATATAAAATGTTATTTAAATATGTTTTAGTAGATGAATTTCAAGATTGTGATGATTTACAAATAAGTTTTTTAAAGTTAATAAATGATGGGAATGAACTTTTTGCTGTAGGTGATGAGGATCAATGTATTTATAGCTTTAGAGGATCAAAACCAGAATATATGGTAAGTTTTAATGAAGACTTTAAAGATGCTAGAAAGGTATATTTATCAATTAATTATAGAAGTAAATTAAATATAGTGGATATATCTAAAAAGGTAATTAAATATAATTTGAAAAGAAATAAAAAAAAAATAAATTCCTTTAAAGAAAATAGAGGGGTTATAAGATATTCAAAACCTTACGATGAAACAGCACAAGGAGAAGAAATTGCATCAATAATAGAAAAAAGTATAGATGCCGTTGATGAGAATGCAATTCTTTATAGAACAAATATGGAAGCTAGAAGTTTAATAGATACTTTTACGAGAAAAAGAATACCTTTTGTACTTTTAGATAAAGGATACAATTTCTTTGATCACTTTATATGTAAAGATATATTAAGTTATCTTAGATTAGCAATTAATATAAATGATAAAGGAAGTTTTATTAACATAATAAACAAACCTTTTAGATATATAAGTAAAGCTACTATTGCTTATGTAAAAACTTCAAATGAATATAAAAACTCGTTTGATTTAATTATAGATAAAAAGGATACTCCTCCATATCAAGCTAAAAAATAGCAGATTTGAGAAGAGATATTCAATATTTAAACAAAGTATCTTTAGGGAGTGCTATTCAAATTATAATTTCAGAACTTGGGTATATAGATTACTTAAAAGAATACGGTGAACGATATAATCAAAGTATTAGTGACTTGGAAGATATTTTAGAAGAATTTAAAAGCGCAGCACAAGGGTTTAAGACTATAGTTGAACTTTTAAATCATGTTGAAAATGTAAAAGAGCAAATAGAAGAAAGTAAAGCTGAACAAAAAGGAGTTATACTAAGCACTATACACGGTGTTAAAGGAATGGAATTTAAAAATGTATTTATAATAAATTGTGATGAAGAAACAATACCTCATAAATCATCTATTGATAAAAATATAGAAGAAGAGAGAAGATTATTTTATGTTGGTATAACAAGAGCTATAGATAATTTATATATATATTCACCTAAAACTATTAGGGGTAAATTCAAGGAGCCTTCAAGATTTATAAAAGAAGGTGAATTTTCAGAAGAAAACAAAGTAGAGAGTTATGGTATGGAAGTTGGAAATAATATTTTCCATAAAAATTATGGAGAGGGTAAAGTTTTAGATATTGATAAAGATACTATAAGTATAGACTTTGGTGACAACATTTTGAGAAGATTTTCCTTAAAAGTGTTAATAGAGAGTAATTTAATAGATTTTAGAATTGAGTAAAGAGGTTAATATTATGAATGATTTAAATGTTAGAAATCTTAAATTTGCATTAGATATAGGAACACGTTCTATGATAGGGACAGTTTTGGAAGTAAAAGATGATAGGATGCAAGTTATATGTGAAAAATATATAGAACATGAACAACGAGCTATGATAGATGGGCAAATACATGATATAGATTTAGTTTCTAAAGGAGTTTTAGAAATAGTTTCAAGTTTGGAAAGTGAACTTAACATAAAATTAGAATCAGTAGCAATTGCAGCAGCAGGAAGATTCCTAAAAACAATAGATACTAAAGCTGAAATGGAAATAAATCCTGATGAAGAAATAACTAATGATACAATAAGAAGTTTAGAGTTAATTGCAGTAAAAGAAGCTGAAGAGAAAATACAAGGGAATACAGATGGTAAGCTTTATTGTGTTGGATATTCAGTTGTAAGCTATTATTTAAATGGCTTTGTTATATCAAATCTTAATGGACATAAGGGAGAAAATATTTCAGTAGAAGTTATTTCAACTTTCCTTCCAAGATCTGTTGTTGATTCTTTATATACTGTTATTAAAAAAGTAGGATTAAGAGTTGAAAACTTAACATTAGAACCAATAGCAGCAATAGAAGCAGTTGTTCCTAAAAAATTAAGACTTTTAAATATAGCGTTAATTGATATAGGAGCAGGTACATCTGATATAGCTATAAGTGCTAATGAAAAAATTTCAGCTTATGGAATGGTACCTCAAGCTGGGGATGAAGTAACAGAGGTTATAGTACAAGAGTGTTTAGTAGATTTTAATTCAGCTGAAGAAATAAAGAAAAAAATAAATATTCAAGAAGAAATTACATATACAGATGTATTAGGCTTTGAAAATACTATTAAAAGTGAGGATTTAAAAAAAGCAATAAAGCCTATAGTAAAGAAGATAGCGGAAAGTATATCAAAAAAAATTATAGAGCTAAATGGCAGTAAGTCTCCAAGTGCTTTATTTTTAGTTGGAGGAGGGGCTCATACTCCAGGGTTATCAGAAGAGATAACAGCAGAACTGAAAATGGCACCACAAAGAGTTGCTATTAAAGATAGAAAGGCTATTGATGAATGTATTAGCAATGATAATTTAGGCTCAGAAGGTGTTACTGTATTAGGTATAGCATTAGTAGCTGCAAAAAATAATGGTAAGGATTTTATTGATGTAATCTTAAATAAGACTCCTATAACTATGTTTAATACAAAGGAACATAAAATAATGGATGTATTATTACAAGCAGGAATAAATCCAGCGATGTTAATAGCTAAAAATGGGAAAAATATAAAATATACAATAAACGGAAATAAAAGAATAGCTTTTGGAGAAAAAGGAGAGAATCCTATTATAAAGTTAGATGGAAATTTAGCCAATATAGAAGAAAGAATTAAAGCAGGCTCTAATATAGAAGTAACTTTTGCAACAAAAGGCTTAGATGCTAAACCCAAAATAATGGAACAAATAAAGACTTTAGATAGTATAAGTATTTATATAAATGAAAAAATTATAAATGTTGAAACAATATCATTTATAAATGGAAATTTAGTAAGCCTAGATACTGAAATTAAAGATGGTGATAATGTAACTTTTTTAATGCCTAAAACTATAGAAGATTTAAAGAAATATATAATAAAAAAAGAAGTTGCTTTATATAAAAATGATATGGAGCTAGATGATAATTATGAAATTTCTGATGGAGAGAAATTTCACACAAAAGATATAGAAACATCTAAAGAAACTATTGAAAATTCTAGTGAAGAAATAAAGGTAAATGTAAATGGAAAAAACATAGTACTTAAAAAAGATACTGAAAATATATTTGTTAGCATATTTAATTATATAGATTTTGACCTAAAAAATACTCAAGGTATAATAAATCTTAGAATAAATGGTATGGAAGCTAAGTTTACTGATAGTTTAAAAGATGGTGATAAAATAGAGGTATTTTGGAGTTAGTTAAAACCTCTTAATGGTTTTTGTTTCGGCTTATAAAAAGGGGGACGTATTATGAGCTATTTCAAACAACAAGCCTTAAATATTAAGAGTGAACTTATAGATATAAGACGTAAACTACACGAAAATCCAGAACTAGGTATGGAGGAGTATGAAACTTCAAAATTAATAAAAACTTTTTTAAAAAAAGAAGGTATTAATTTTGTTGAAGTAGCTAAAACTGGGGTTTGTGGAATAATAGAAGGAACAAAAGAGGGGCAAGATTTAAAAACAATAGCGTTAAGAGCAGACATGGATGCTTTACCTATTGAAGAAAAAAATTCTTGCATATATTCATCTAAGGTTAATGGAAAGATGCATGCGTGTGGACATGATGCACATACAGCTATACTTTTAGGTTGTGCAAAACTTTTAAATAAAAATAGAAATTTATTTAGTGGAAATGTAAAACTTTTATTTGAACCAGCAGAAGAAACTATAGGCGGTTCTAAAATTATGATTCAAGAAGGTGTTTTAGAAAACCCTAAAGTAGATGCTATATTAGGATTGCATGTAGAAGAAACTGTAGAATGTGGTAAAGTAATGGTTAAAAAAGGTGTAGTAAATGCATCTTCAAATCCTTTTAAAATAATTATAAAAGGGTCGGGTGGACATGGGGCATACCCTCATACTACAATTGATCCAATAGTTATAGCAAGTAATATTATTCTATCACTACAAACTATTGTTAGCAGAGAAATAAATCCTAATAATAAAGCAGTAGTGACGGTAGGTACAATACATGGAGGTACAGCTCAAAATGTAATACCTGAAGAAGTTATACTTACAGGTATAATAAGAACTATGTTTAAAGAAGATAGAGAATATATAAAAAAGAGACTAACAGAGATAGTAAGTGGAATATGTAAGGCATCAAGAGCTAATTGTAGTATCGAAATAGAAGATTCATATCCAAGTCTTTATAATGATAACTTTATGGTAGAGTTATTTAAAAATGTGTCAGATAATATTTTAGGTAGGGAAAATATAATTGTTCAAGAAAATCCTAAAATGGGAGTTGAAAGCTTTGCATATTTTGCAAATGAAAGGCCTTGTGTATTTTATTTTTTAGGATCTTCCAATAAAGACAAAGGGATTATATATCCAGCTCATAGTAGCTTGTTTGATATTGATGAAGATTGTCTGACTATAGGAGTAGCAATACAATGTGAGTTGGTTCTTCAATATTTGACAAGAAGGGAATTTAATATTAATCTATAACAATGGGGAAAATATAATTAAAGATAGAAAAAACACTAGGAGTGATTAGTTTGATAATAGGAATAGGTACAAATGAGGCAGGTCAAAGATTAGATAAGTTCTTAAGAAAATTATTAAAGGATGTTCCTTTAAGTAAAATATTTAAGGCTTTAAGAAAAGGCGACGTAAGAGTAAATGGAAAGAAACAAAAGGAAAATTATACATTACAATTAGATGATGTAGTAGAAATAAAATATATTCAAAGTAATAAAGAAAAGACAAAACCTAAGTTTATAAAAGTAGAATCTGGTGGTTTAAAGATAACTTATGAGGATGATAATCTTTTAGTTGTTGAAAAGTGGCCAGGAGTATTAGTTCATCCAGATCAAAAGGGGCACGAAGCAACATTAACAGATTATGTTTTATCATATCTAAATGAAAAGGGTGATTATCTTCCAGAAAGTGAAGTAACATTTACTCCAGCATCATGCAATAGATTAGACAGAAATACTTCAGGTATAGTTATTTTCGGAAAAACTTTTGAAGGCTTGAGAGAATTAAATGAAATAATAAGAGAAGGTAAAGTAGATAAATATTATAATGCACTAGTTAAAGGTAAAGTTAAAGATGGGTTATATAAAGGTTATATCCTAAAAAATGAGGAAGTTAATATATCAAAAGTATATGATAATGAAGTTCCAAATTCAAAAGAGATAGCCATGGAAGTTAAAACTATACAAACTAATGGTGCATATTCTTTATTAGAAATAAATTTAATAACAGGAAGAAGTCATCAAATTAGAGCTCATTTAGCTCACCTTGGAACACCGATTATAGGTGATAGTAAATACGGAGATAGAAAATTAAATTCTTTCTTTGCAAATAAGTTTGGGTTAGATTGTCAGTTTTTATATGCATATAAACTGATCTTTAGAAATACGGATGGGAAATTAGATTACTTAAAAAATAAAACAGTAGTTGAAAGTTTACCTCCAATATTTAAAAAGATAAAGAAGGATGTATTTAAGTTTTCAATATAGATTATAAAAGGGGATAAGTATGGAAGAGAGAAATGCCGGGAGAGGCTTTTTAATATTATCTATAGCTGGACTTGTAGGGAAGTTACTTTCAGCTGTCTATATGCCGTTTTTAAGAGGAATAATAGGTGTAGCAGGTTATGGAATATATCAAGCAAGTTATGATGT
The DNA here is from genome assembly GCF_002327185.1 of Clostridium chauvoei. Classification (NCBI taxonomy): domain Bacteria; kingdom Bacillati; phylum Bacillota; class Clostridia; order Eubacteriales; family Clostridiaceae; genus Clostridium; species Clostridium chauvoei. The sequence goes on from NZ_CP018624.1 coordinate 537,570, forward strand.
TTTTATATTTATATTTGCAGTAACAAGTTTAGGTACTCAACCAGCTGTTACTAAGGTTGTTACAGAACTTAGAGCTATTGGAAATCATAAAGATGCATTAAGAGCGATGAAGCTTGCCAGAAGGTATTTAGCTATAATAGGGGTGGTAGTTACTGCAATATTTATGACTTTTGCATCTAATATAGCAGAATTTGTTAATGCGCCTAAATCAGGAATAGCATTATTTATTTTAGGGCCAACAATTGTATTATCAGCAATATTATCTTCATATAGAGGATATATACAGGGAATAGAAGATATGACTACCTTAGCTATATCACAAGTTTTAGAACAAATAATAAATGTAGTTTTAAGTTTAGTATTTGCTTTTTTACTTGCAAAATTTAGTTTAGAGTGGGGTAGCGCTGGAGGAACTGTTGGTACTTCAATAGGAGCGTTAGTTGCAATAGTATTTATAATGTTCATATATGAAAAAAGAGATTATGAAGAAGAAGCAATTATAAGTGATACGTCTACTAAAAAAGTAAGTGATAGAATTATTTTAAGAAAACTTATAATGTATGGACTTCCAATAACATTAGTTGCAGGAATGCAAAATGCAGCAGGAATCATTGATGTAGCAAATGTTAACGGTAGATTATTACATGCAGGTTTTATAGGTTCAGAAGTAAATAGCTTATATGGAATATTAGGAAGTTATAAAACATTAATATATGTACCATTAACAATAGTTACTGCTTTAGGAACAGCTATTTTTCCAAAGATAATTCAAGCTTTTGTGGAAAGAAATAAAAAAGAATTAAAAAAACAAATGAGTTATTCTTTTAGAATAACTTATATGATAACTATACCAGCTACTTTTGGATTAGCTGTTTTAGCAAAACCAATTTATGAATTCTTATTTGGAACTTCACAAGGGTATGAACTTTTAATGTATGGTTCTTGTGTTTTAATATTTATGTCAATAACAACTATACAAAATACAATCCTTCAAGGAATTAATAAGTTGTATTTAATATTAGCTACAGCTGGGCTTGGGATAATAATAAAATTTATAGCAAATTACTTCCTTGTAGGTATTAAAGAAATAAATATAATGGGAGCTGTAATCGGGAATTTACTGGCATTTTTAGTTCCAGCAATAATAAATCATATAGAGCTAACAAAGTTCTTTAAGGTAAAAGTTCCAATAATAAAACAAGCAATAACCCCAATAATATCATCAATAATTATGACGTTTGTTATATATATAATTAAGGTTCCTGTACTTAGATCAATCTGGATAATTTCTGAAGGAGCGTTAATGACTAGACTATTAATAGGTCTTGCAACTTTTGTTTTAGTAGCTATAGGGGGAGTAGTTTACTTATACATAATGGTTTGTTTTGGTGGAATAAGAAAAAAAGATTTAGATATAATTTCTCCTAAATTATATAAAGTAATGCCGAGAAGTATTAGAAGACAATTATTATAAAGGTGAGCTGGAGAGCTCACCTTTTTAATCTTCTACAACACCAAAAAAACTTAAAATTGCAAATATACCAAAGGATAATACGCAAATAATTATATTTTTAGCTATAAATAAGTCTTTTAGAAGAGTAATTGATAATATGTTTAAAATCATATAAATTAATATACTTAACAAAATAAAAATACTTATATTAGTTTTAGATAAGTTTAAATCTAAATGTTTTTTTACTTCATAAAGGTTAATTGCAAGACTTAAAGTTGAAGTTATGAACATTGTTAAAGCATATCCTAAAATATTTATACTTGGTATAGCTGTAAATATAAAAAGTGAGATAAGTTCTACAAATGCAACTATAAGAGAGTTTCTTAAAATAATTCCTTGTTTATTTAACCCATTAAGAATTCCAAACATTGTAGTTGATGTAAATAAAATAGGTGCACAAAGAGAACTGATTTTTATATATTGGCCTAAATCGTCTCTGTTATAAAACATCTGCCCTAAAGAGTCAGGGATTATATTGCAAATTATAGTAGTAGCAAGTCCCAGTAAAAAGGCTATCTTCATTACCTTCCTTATTCTAACAGTTGCATTATAATACTCACCTTTACTTAAAGTTTGAGATAAATCAGGTATTATAAGAGAGTTTATAGAGCTTACTACAATCATTGGAAAACTAATTATAGTTAAAGCCATACCAGTGAATTTACCAATTAAACCAAGAGCGGTAGAATAATCGAATCCAGCAACTATTAATCTTCTTGGAATTATTAATGTAGAAGCTGTTGCAAATAAGTTACCTAAAAATCCATTTATACAAAGAGGAAAAGCAATTATAAATACGTTAAATAATAATTGTGAAGCTCTTTCAGGTTTATCCTTGGTTATAGGTGCTTTTCTAGATAAATGTTTATAATAAGTAAAAAGTAGTAATAAACTTTGAAGCTCACCAATTGCAAGTGATACATAAGCTAGGGTTACTAAGCCTTCAATAGTTTTAGACTTAAACATAAAAATTAAAAGGGCAAGAGTTAAAACTCTCATAGCTTTTTCTAAAATATCTATAAAAGAAGGCATAGTTATTTTAGAAACTCCATAAAAATATCCTTTTAAAATATTAGATAAGGCTATAAAAACCATAGCAGGACAAGTAACTCTTATTGCATTTACAGTCCTAACATCATTAACTCCATATTTACTTATAAATGGAGCAAGAATAAAAACAATAATTCCTATAATAACAGCCCATACAATATTAAATATAGCTACAGTTTTCATTGTTTTTCGTATGTTATTATATTCACCTTTAGCGTTATAGACTGCTGATACTTGTGAAATAGCAGCTATAATACCTGCTGTCATCAAGCAAATAAACAGATTATATATTGGCATAACCAAACTATATAATCCGATTCCTTTAGGACCTATAAGATTAGATAAGTATATTGAAAATATAAAACCTAAAATACCAGTTGTTATATTTGATGCGGTAAGTAAAAATGAGTTTTTAACAAAATTATCTTTTCCCACAGCTATTCACTCCTTTAATTACATTTATATTTATTCGAATAAATTAAAAATTATGATATTACATTAAATATTACAAAATACAACAAAGATTATAAGTTATATGTGTTTAAATTTTAATTTAATTATATATTTTATTTTAATTTTGATGTATAATACATAAAAGAGTTACTATTTAAAAAAGGAATGGATACAATGGATATATATAAATTATTTTTTGAAAATATGCCATGGCCAGTTTGGGTTGAAGATATAAATAAAAATATTATATTTTTAAATTCGTTATATAAAAAAGAATATACAAAATGGTTTGATGGTAAAAAAGAAAATGGTGTTTTTGAAAATAGATTAACTGAAAAATATAATAATGAAATTAAAAAATGTATTGAATCAGGAATTTTAAGAAAAGTTTCAGGTGAAAAAGATAATAAATTTATAGAGTGCTATATAATCCCTCTTAAAAATGAAAATCAAGGTGTTAAAGCGGTAGCAGGAATAATAGTAGACGTTACTGAAAAAAAAGAAAAATATTTCAAGTTAAAAAATCAACGTAATATATTAAAGACTATTATAGATGTATTGCCAGAAAGTATATTTTATAAAAGTAATAAATCTAAATTTTTAATGTATAATAAACGATTTAAAGAGTTTTATAAAAGAAGAGGAGTAGATGAATTAAAGGGAAAAACTGATATGGACATATTTTCAGATAAAGAAGTAGCCTTAGAATTTATAAAGCAAGATAAAGAAGTAATTGCTGAAAAGAAAAGTAAGTATTTTGAATGTATAATTACAGATGAGAATGGAGATACAAGAATAGAAGAAAATTTAAAGGTTCCTGTTATAAATAAAGGTGGAGATGTTTTAGGTATTGTAGGATTATCTAGAGATATAACTGAAAGAAAAATATTAGAAGAGAAGCTTAGATATTTAAGTTATACAGATGAATTAACAGGCCTATATAATAGAACTAAATTTGAGGAAAGAGTAAAGGAACTAGATAAGGAAAAATACCTTCCGTTAGGGGTAATAATGGGAGATGTTAATGGACTCAAGTTGGTAAACGATACAATAGGGCATCTTCAAGGTGATAAATTCTTGAAAAATATAGCTAATATATTGAAGGATGTTTGTAAAGAAAAGGGAGATGTATTTAGGTGGGGAGGAGATGAATTTATAATTCTACTTCCTAAGTGTAATAAGAGCCAATGTGAATCTATGATACAAGACATACTAAATAGATGTAAAAATCATGAGTATGAATTTATAAAATTAAGTATAGCTTTAGGAGCTGGAATTAGAACTTCAATGTCTGAAGATATATATAATTGTATAGAAAGTGTAGAAGATAAGGTATATCATCAGAAATTATTAGAATCGAATAATATAAAGAAATCCATTATAAAATCTTTAAGACATAGTTTAGAATTAAAAAGTATAGAAACAGATGAACATATAGAAAGAATAGCTAAACATTCTAATGAAATAGGAAAGAAAATGGGCTTAAGTGAAGTAGAATTAGAGGACCTTTCTTTAGTAGCGCAATTACATGATATAGGGAAGATAGGAATAAAAAAAGATATCTTATTAAAGAATAGTGAGTTAAGCAATGAAGAAATTGAAATTATGAAAACTCATACAGAAAAAGGATATAGAATAATAAATTCGTCTAGCGAACTTATACAAATAGCTAATTCTGTGTTAACACATCATGAAAGGTGGGATGGCATGGGATATCCTTTAGGATTAAGGGGGAAGGAGATTCCTATATTAGCTAGAATAATAGCTGTTGTAGATACTTATGATGCAATGATTACAGGAAGATTACATAAAAAACCTATAAGTAGAGAAGAAGCTATTGAAAAATTAAAGCACTATTCTGGAAATAGATTTGATCCAGAAGTTGTAAAAACTTTTATTACTTTAATTTTTCAGAAGGTTTTAACTTATAATAGTAATTTATAAGATTATAAGCTAATTTAGTAATACAATTCTAAAGTATTATTATATTTTCACAATAGTAGAAAAAAGGATAATTTAAAATATTCAGGTAATATTTTACTTATTTTAAAATATAAATTAATCATAAGGCAAAAAGGAGGGGGATATATGAAACGCTTTATAGAATTTCTAGCCATATCAATTATAATTGTAACCTGTGCTTTTGGCATTTTTAAATTAACAAATAAATATGATTTAGACGTAATATATCAAAATATAGATTGGTCTATTAGATTAAAAGGATGCAATGGGGCAAAAAGTTTTGATTTTGACAAGGACGGAAATTTATACATAGCCTTTAAGGATACAATTAGAATATTGAATAAAGATGGAAAGGATGAAGTTATAATAAATGAAAGCTCCTTTGATATTCTAGATATACTATGGCATGATGATAAACTTTTTATTGCTACAGATAATAGAGTTGTGGAATACGATCCAAAAACTCATGAAAGCCAAGATTTAGTAACAGATATACCTAATAGAGGTGAAAATAAAAATATACAATTATTATATAAAGATGATATTTTATATTTAACAGTAGGGAGTAATACAAACTCAGGTATAGTAGATGAAAAAGGAAAAGCAGAAGATATTGCAACAATTCCGTGGATATTAACAGGTAGTAATTGTGGAGAAAATAAAACAGGACCTTTTTCACCTTATTCAGTTTCAGTAGAAAAAGGAGAAAAGGTAAAAGAAAATAAGATAGGTAACGCTTCTATAATGGCTTATGATTTAAAGAACAAAGAAACTACAATATTTTCTCATGGTATTAGAAATGTTAAAGGTATTGATGATGATAGCGAAGGTAATATAAAAGGTATCGTAGGAGGAATGGAAGATAGAGGACTAAGACCTATAAAAGATGATAAAGACTATATATACGAATTTAAAAAAGGTGCTTGGTATGGATGGCCAGATTATAGTGGAGGAGATCCTATAATTTCACCAAGATTTACTGAGGGGGAAAAAATAGATTTTCTAATAGAAAATCATCCAATAAAAACACCTACAGCACCATTATATCAGCATAAAGATATTAGCTCTTTAAATGGATTTGCAATTGATAAAGAAGGTAAATTCTTTTTGAAAGATACAATGATATTTGCAGATAACAAACAAAGTGTTTTATATGCTCTTACAACAGATGGGATTTTGAAGAAATTAGTAGATTTAAGTGAGAATAGTTATGTAGAAAAGGTTAAGTTTTATGAGGATGGATTCTTTATATTAGATAGTAATCTAGGTTGCTTATATAGATTAGAAACTTTAAATTCAGGTACTTTATTTAATCTTCCAAAAGTAGTATGGATATTTTTTATAGGATTTTTAATAGTATTATTAATCTGTATCATATTCAAATTTAATAAGAAAAACTTAGTTAACAAAAGGTAGACAAAAATATTAATAATAAAACATTATTTTACTTAAAAAGGTGTGTATTTATAAATGCACGCCTTTTATTTATAAAACTTTTTTATGTATTTAATAAAGTGTCGAAAGAAATATTACAAAAAATGGATATTAGATGTTAATATTTAGTATAGAGTAATAATATAATATAAATATATTATGGTGTGGAAGGAGAGTATAAAAATGGGTAAAACGATAATACTTAATTTATCTGATGTAAAGCTAAATGGTGATATTTTAGACATAGGTGAAAGCTTTGGTGTGATATATAACTTGTCAAAAGATATTATGGATGAGATTTCAGTAGATTACATAGGAAGTGAAACTAGACATTTACTTGAAGGTGGAGAGTATGATACATGCACAATATTCTTTTGTTTAAGCAATATATGGAGTAATAACACAAGAGAAAAGTTAATTAATGAAGTTACTAAATATCTAAAAATTGGTGGAGAAATTTGCATATGGGATATAAATAAAGAAGTAGGGGAAGTTATAAGTAATAAAATAAGAGCTATATTACCATCAGGTACTTTTAGGGAATTTGAATTTAAAAACTTAAATCCTCTTTCTAAATCTAATATAGATGAAACTAAAATAATACTTGAAAAATATTATGAAATAGAAGAAACTAAAATGTGGGAAGATATTCATTTTATAAAAGCTAAAAAAATAATAATAAAGTTCTTGAAGTTGATATAGAAACTTGTAGCTGTTAATATATTTAAAGGGATATGTAAATAGTTATAACAATAAGGTTTGTACTCCTAAGGTTTTAAACTTTAGGAGTATTATGGTTTTTGTTTTACATAGAACTTTATTTATAAGAAAGGAAGAAAGTTATGAAAATTTTACTTACTGCTATAAATTCTAAGTTTATTCATAGTAACTTAGCTGTTAGATACTTAAGAGCATTTACAAAAGATATGGATTATAATTGTCAAATAAGAGAATTCTCAATAAATGATAGAGATGAGAAAATATTGGAGGAAATTATAAAAGAAAAACCAAATGTAGTTGCTTTTTCAACTTATATTTGGAATATAGAAATGATAAAAAGACTATCAAATCTTATAAAGCTAGTAGATGATAATATAGAAATACTTTATGGGGGACCAGAAGTATCTTATGATAGTCAAAATATATTAAAAGAATTAAATGGTGAGTACATAATAGAAGGAGAAGGGGAAAAGACATATAGAGAGTTTGTGGAATATAAACTAGGAAAAAGAGACATAGATAGTGTAAGAGGTTTATATTTTAAAAAAGATGGTATAGTAGTTGCAAATGGAAAAAGACCTTTGATGAATATGAATGACATAATGTTTCCTTATGAAGAGGAGGAAAATCTTGATAATAAAATAGTTTATTATGAAGCATCTAGAGGATGTCCATTTAATTGCAAGTACTGCTTATCTTCTACAATTCATGGTGTAAGATTTTTAGATATAGATAGAGTGAAAAAAGAATTACAATTTTTTATTGATAAAGAAGTAAGGCTTGTTAAATTTGTAGATAGAACTTTTAATTGCAATCATAAGTTTGCTATGGCTATATGGGAATTTTTAATAAATCAAGATACCAAAACTCAATTTCACTTTGAAATATCAGCAGACATATTAAAAAATGAGGAATTGGAACTTTTAAAAAAGGCGCCAAAGGATAGATTCCAATTTGAAGTAGGAGTTCAAACTACTAATGATGAAGTTTTGACACGTATAAATCGTTTTGTTAACTTTAGCGATATAAAAGAAAAGGTTCTAGAACTACTTAGTATAAAAAATATAAAGCAACACTTAGATTTAATAGCTGGATTACCAGGAGAGGATTTTAAATCTTTTAAAAAGTCATTTAATGATGTTTATAATATTAACCCAGAAGAAGTTCAACTAGGGTTTTTAAAGTTACTTAGAGGATCTTCAATGAGAGAAGAAGCAGAAGAGTATGGAATGAAATATTCACCGTATCCACCATATGAAATATTAAAAACTAAAAATATTTCATATTATGAAATACTAGAGTTAAAGAAAGTTGAGGAAATGGTCGATAAATATTATAATAGTCAAAAGTTTAATAATATAATAAAGTATTTAGTTGTCAAATTTGAAACACCATTTGATTTTTACCAAAGTTTAGGTAGCTTTTTCGACAAAAAGGGATATTTCAATAAAAATATAGGGAATAATGAGTACTATAAAGTATTTTTAGATTTTAATATGGAAATATTAAAAGAAGATAATTCTATTTTGATGGATTTAGCAAAATATGATTACCTAAATTTTAATAAAAGAAGAGGTATGCCAGCATTTTTTGAAAGAGGATTAGATAAAGAAGAAGAGCAGGCTATTAAGGAAAAAATTAGAGAAAAATATCTATTAAAGAATTATCATGTAGAATCATTTAGTATAAATATAGATAAATTTATGCATAATGGGAAGGTAATAAATGAAAAAACATACTATTTATTTGGGCATGAAGGTGATATAATAAATATTACTGAAGAAATTTATTAATATTAAAAAAAGGCTAAAAAAAGAAAGTAAGTCTATTTAAACATTTACAAACCTTGTAAGAATAGTTTGTTTATGCTTTAAATGAAATAAAATTGTTGAAAAATACACGAAACGGTGTATAATGAAAAATAGTAAAAAGTAATTAATACTATATAAAGTAATTAAATCATACTATATAAAGTAATAAGTGCATACTATATAGAGTAATAATTTAATACTGACAATAGTGTTACTTTTATTAATAAATAAATGACAGTAATAAAGGTGGTGAGATTTTGGCATTAGAAGCAATAGGTGAAATTAAAAAAGCAGAAGCTAAAGCGGAAGCTATAGTTTCAGAAGCTACAGCAAAGGCTAAGGAAATCATAAAAAATGCTACTGTTGAAGCAGAAAAACAATATGATGAAATTTTAGAAAAAGCAAAAGCAAAAAGAATGAAGCTTATGCAAGATGCTCAAACTGAAGGCGATAAACAAGCTGAACCTATCTTAACGAAAGGTGAAAAAGAAGTTCAAGGCATATATGATGTGTCTGGAGCAAAGAAAGATAATGCTATTAATTTAGTCGTTGAGAGGATAGTGAAAATTCATGGCAATAGTTAAGATGAACAAATTCACTTTGCTAGCATTTGAATCTCAAAAAGAAGAGCTTATTCGTAGATTACAAGGATTTTCTAGTGTAGAATTTGTTGATTTACAAGATGAAGAATTACTAGAAAAGTATGAAGAGCTTAAAAGTCTTTCAAAAGACGATATAGATTCAGAGTGCGCAAAGTACGAAGAAAATTTATCAAAAGCTAAGTCTGCAGTAAACTTCTTAACAAATTATGTACCAAAAAAATCTGGATTAAAAGCCTTAGAAGACGATAAGGAATCTTTAAGCTTAGATGAACTTGAAAGCCAAGTAGAGAAATCAGAATGGTTAGCAGTTTATGATAAGGTTAAAGAAAAAGAAGATGAGCTAGCTAGTTTACATGCTAAAATTACTAAACTAGAAGGAGAAATAGAAATATTAACTCCATGGCAATCTTTAGATACTTCATTTGAGTCATTAAATGAATTAAAAATGACTTATTGTGTCTTAGGTACTATTCAAAAGGAATATGAACAAACTTTGGTTGAAAGTTTAGATGAAGTATATCTTGAGATTATATCTAGAAATAACAATGATATTAATGTACTTATTCTTGCTAATTTAGAAGATAAGGAAAAAATATCAGAGGTACTAAGAGGTTTAGGATTTAGTTATTTCAAAACAGAAAGTAAACATGTTCCAATGAAGTCAATTACTGATTTCAAAGCTGAAATTGAAGAGTTAAAATCAAAAGAATTCTTTGTTAAGCAAGAACTTTTAGATTTTAAATCAGAACTAAAGACACTTCAATTAGTATATGATTATTATACTAGTAAGATACAAAGAAAAGCTGTATCAAAGAACTTCTTAAAGACTGACACAATAGTTACAATACAAGGATGGAATTGTAAAGAAGATAACGATAAGTTAATTTCTATATGCAAAGATGTACTTGGAGATGACTATTACTTAAACTTTGAAGAAGTTAAAGATGAAGAAATTGATGATGTACCAATAAAATTAAAAAATGGTAAAATGACATCAGCATTTGTACAAGTAACTGAAATGTACAGTTATCCAAAGTACAATGAAGTAGACCCAACACCACTATTAGCACCATTCTACTTAATATTCTTTGGTATGATGGTTGCAGATGCTGGATATGGCCTTTTAGTTATGCTTGGATCAATTTTTGCATTAAAAGGATTAAATCTTGATAAAAGTAAAAGAGATTTTGCAAGATTCTTCTTTTATCTAAGTATTCCAACAATAGCATTTGGATTAATATATGGATCATTCTTTGGAGATATGTTACCATTACCAAAACTTGTAGACCCTTCAAGGGATGTTAATACAATACTGATATTATCTATAATTTTAGGAGTAATTCAAATATTCTTTGGACTTGGAATAAAAGCATATACATTAATTAAATTAGGTAAGCCATTAGATGCATTTTATGATGTAGGAGCATGGGTAATTACTTTAGTATCAATAGGACTATTAGTACTTGCACCAATGTTTGGATTACCAGCAATAGTTGGAACTATTTCAAAATTTGCAATGATATTCGGTATGATTGTAATTATTTTAACAGGTGGTAGAGCAGAAAAATCTAAGGGAGCTCAATTAGGTCAAGGGTTATATGCTTTATATGGCATAACAGGATATGTAGGAGACTTAGTATCATATACAAGACTTATGGCATTAGGTTTAGCTGGTGGAAGTATAGCAGGAGCATTAAACTTACTTATTGGTTCTTTACCAGGAGTAGCAGTTTGGATAGTAGGACCTGTATTCTTCATATTAGCTCACATATTTAACTTACTTCTTTCATTATTAGGAGCTTATGTTCATACAGCAAGACTACAATATGTAGAATATTTCTCAAAATTCTATGATGGTGGTGGAAAACCATTTGAACCATTTACCGCTTCAGACAAATATATAAACTTAAAAAGAAATTAGGAGGATTTAACAATGGAAATGAGTTGGATTAAATTTTTTATAGAAAATAACGGTGGATTTATTTTTGCTGCAATAGGAGTTGCTTTAGCAGTAGGTTTATCAGGTATAGGATCAGCTAAAGGGGTTGGCTTAGTAGGTCAAGCAGCTACAGGATTAGTTACAGAAGAACCAGAAAAGTTTGGTAAGGCATTAGTTCTTGAACTATTACCAGGTACTCAAGGTTTATACGGATTCGTTATAGGTTTCTTAGTATTCAGTAAGATGACTTCAGGAATGACTTTAGAACAAGGTATGTACTTATTAGGAGCTTGTTTACCAATAGCTTTCGCTGGATTATGGTCAGGTATTGCTCAAGGTAAAGTTGCAGCAGCAGGTATTCAAATATTAGCTAAAAGACCAGAACACAACACTAAGGGTATCATTTTAGCAGCTATGGTTGAAACATATGCATTATTAGGATTCGTTATCTCATTCATGTTAGTAAGTAAGGGATTTTAGGATTGGAGAGAATACGTTATGTCAAATGTAAATAATTTAACTTCTAAAATCCTTAGGGATTCAGAAGAAAGAAAGGGAAATATATTAGCTTCTGCTGAAGAAGAAAAGAATAAAATTCTTTCAAAGAAAGTTAATAAGGCTAAAGAATTAGAGGCTGAAATTATAACTAAAGCTGAATTAGAAGCTAAGACTAGAAAAGAAAGAATACTATCTGCAGCAGCACTTAAAGTTAGAAATAACAAATTGGCTGCAAAGCAAGAAGTTATTCAAGATGTCTTTAAGAAAAGTGTAGATAAGTTAACTACACTTTCAAAAGAAGAATTCTTAAATTTTGTAAGAGAATCAATACTTGCATTAGGAGAAATTGGAGATCAAACTTTAATTTTAAATAATGAAGGACTTGAAGTTGTAGATATTGCCTTTATATATGAATTAAACGAAGCATTAGGCAATAACGGAAATATTAAATTAAGTTCAGAAGCTGGAGAATTCAAAGGTGGATTTATTCTTGAAAAGAATGGCATAGAAATCAATAACACATATGAAGCTTTAGTAAGTTCATTAAGAGATGAATTGGAGTTTGAAGTAGCAAGAGTGTTATTTAATTAAGGAGGGTAACGGATGGACGTAATGCAATTTACCCAAGCATTATCAAGAATTTGGGTATTAGAAACCAGACTCCTTGATAAGGCCAAAATAGAAAGAATGATTGATGCTGATTCAGCAGATGAAGCATTAAAGATACTTGGTGAAACTGAGTATTCAAATGTAATGGCTAATGTTAAAAGAACTACAGATTACGAAGAAATTCTAACATCTGAGTTAAAGAGAGTTTACGATTTAGTAAAGGAACTTTGCCCAGTTAAAGATGTAGTTAGATTAATGAGTATTAAATATGATTATCACAACTTAAAAGTACTTTTAAAAGGAAAATTCCTTGAAAAAGATTTATCATATATGCTTATACATTTAGGAGATTTAGAATTAACTGAAGTTAAGCGTAAGATTGATAGTGAAAATTATAAGGAACTAGATTCAAAATTAGAAAGAGCAGTATTAGAAGCTGTAGCTGAGTTTGAAATTACTAAAGATCCTCAAAAGATAGATATAATTATTGATAATTATATGTTTAAAGAAATGGTTGAACTTAAAAATGAGCTAAACTATGGATTTACAGATAAACTTGTAAAAGCAATAATTGATTCAACTAATGTTAGAACATTATTAAGAATCAAGAAGCAAAACAAGGGAAGAGAATTTGCTTTAGAGGTATTAGTTCCAGGTGGAGCTATAGATCCAAGTACATTAGTTTCACTAATTAATGAATCACCAGAAAATATAATATCTAAGCTTAATAGTACAATTTATTCAGATATGATTAAAGAAGGTATAGAAGCTTATATTAATACAGATTCTGTAAATCTTTTAGAAAAATTAAGTGATAATTATATTATGGCACTTATGAAGGATTCTAAACTTGTTACCTTTGGGCCAGAAAGAATATTAGCATATATTTACGCAAAGGAAACAGAGATAAAAATAATAAGAATTATAATGGTTGGCAAGCTTAATAATATTGCTGAGGAAGTAATAAAAGAAAGGCTGCGTGATATTTATGTATAAGAAAATCGGAGTTGTTGGAGATAAGGATTCAGTTTTAGCTTTTAAAGCACTAGGAATAGATGTTTTCCCAGTAGTTGGAGCTGATGAAGCTAGAATAGCAGTTGATAAATGTGCAAGAAATGATTACGCAGTTATATTCGTAACAGAGCATGTAGCTCAAGAAATCGAAGAAACAATAGCTCGTTACAATGAAGAATTACTTCCAGCTGTAATATTAATTCCAAGTAATCAAGGATCATTAAATATTGGTCTTAAGAGAATTAGTGATAGTGTGGAAAAAGCTGTTGGCGTTAACATTTTATAAGGAAGGTAGGTTAGTAATTTGAAGACCGGAAAGATAATCAAGGTTGCAGGTCCTTTAGTTGTTGCTGAAGGAATGGACGAAGCAAATATATTCGACATGGTTAAGGTTGGAGAAAAGGGTCTTATCGGTGAAATCATTGAAATGAGAGGCGATAAGGCATCTATCCAAGTTTACGAAGAAACTACAGGAATAGGCCCTGGAGACCCAGTTATAACAACTGGAGAACCATTAAGTATAGAACTAGGACCAGGACTTATAGAGTCAATGTTCGATGGAATTCAAAGACCACTTGATGCTATAGAAAAAGCTGCAGATTCACCATTTTTAAAGAAGGGTGTAGCAGTTAAATCATTAAATAGAGAAAAGAAGTGGGAATTTAAACCAACATCTAAAGTTGGGGATGAAGTTGCACCAGGAGACGTTGTAGGAACAGTTCAAGAAACTAAAGTTGTACTTCATAAAATAATGGTACCTTACGGAGTAGAAGGAACTATTAAGGAAATAAAATCAGGAGAATTTACAGTTGATGAAACTGTTTGTGTTGTAGAAACAAAAGAAGGTTTAAAGAACATAATGCTTATGCAAAAATGGCCAGCTAGAAAAGGTAGACCATATGCTAAGAAACTTAAACCAGAAGCACCAATGACTACAGGACAAAGAGTTATAGATACTTTCTTCCCAGTAGCAAAAGGTGGAGCTGCTGCAGTTCCAGGTCCATTCGGAGCTGGTAAAACAGTTGTTCAACATGCTATAGCTAAATGGGGAGATAGTGAAATAGTTGTTTACGTTGGATGCGGAGAACGTGGTAACGAAATGACAGATGTTCTTAACGAGTTCCCAGAACTTATTGACCCAAAAACTGGGGAAAGCTTAATGAAGAGAACAGTACTTATAGCTAATACTTCAAATATGCCAGTTGCTGCTAGAGAAGCTTGCATATATACAGGTATTACAATAGCTGAATACTTCAGAGATATGGGATACTCAGTATCAATAATGGCAGATTCAACTTCAAGATGGGCAGAAGCATTAAGAGAAATGTCAGGTAGACTTGAAGAAATGCCAGGTGATGAAGGATATCCAGCATACTTAGGATCAAGACTTGCTGATTACTATGAAAGAGCAGGTAAAGTTGTTTGTTTAGGTAAAGATGGCAGAGAAGGTGCTGTAACAGCAATCGGTGCCGTATCACCTCCAGGAGGAGATATTTCAGAACCAGTATCACAAGCAACACTAAGAATAGTTAAAGTTTTCTGGGGGCTAGATGCACAACTTGCATATAAGAGACATTTCCCATCAATTAACTGGTTAAACTCATATTCATTATATGATGATACTATAGATAGTTGGATGAACAAGGAAATAGCAGAAGACTGGTCATACTTAAGACAAAGAGCTATGACTATACTTCAAGAAGAATCATCACTTGAAGAAATAGTTAGACTTGTAGGTATCGATGCTCTATCAGAAAGAGATAGATTAAAGCTAGAAGTTGCTAAGTCAATAAGAGAAGATTATCTTCAACAAAATGCATTCCATGAAATAGATACGTATGCTTCATTAGGAAAGCAATACAGAATGCTTAAATTAATACTTTTATTCCAAGTTGAATCAGAAAGAGCTTTAGATGCTGGAGTTTACTTAGATAAGATATTAAAATTAGATGATGTAAGAGATAAGATAGCTAGAAGTAAGTACATTCACGAAGAAGATATAGCTAAAATGGATGATATTGCTAATGAATTAAAAGCTGCTATAGATACATTAATCAACGAAGGAGGGGTTCAAAATGCTTAAAGAATACAGAACTGTTACAGAAGTTGTTGGGCCTTTAATGGTAGTTGAAGGTGTTGAAGGCGTTAAATATGATGAACTAGTTGAAGTTGAACTTCAAACTGGTGAAAAAAGAAGAGGTAAGGTTCTAGAAATACAAGGATCAAAAGCAATGGTACAGCTTTTTGAAGGTTCTTCAGGAATCAACTTAAAGGGAACTAAAGCTAAATTCTTAGGAAGACCTCTTGAATTAGGTGTATCAGAAGATATGCTTGGTAGAATATTCGATGGTATGGGTAATCCAATAGATAATGGTCCAAATATCATACCAGAACAAAGATTAGATATAAATGGTGAAGCTATAAACCCAGTTTCAAGAGACTTCCCATCAGAGTTTATCCAAACTGGTATCTCTGCTATAGATGGTCTTAATACTCTTGTTAGAGGACAAAAGTTACCTGTTTTCTCAGGTTCAGGTCTTCCACACAAAGAGTTAGCTGCTCAAATTGCTAGACAAGCGAGAGTTTTAAATTCAGACTCTAACTTCGCAGTTGTATTCGCAGCTATAGGTATTACATTCGAAGAATCACAATTCTTCGTTGAAGAATTCCAAAGAACAGGTGCTATAGATAATGCAGTTCTATTTATGAACCTTGCATCTGACCCAGCTATCGAAAGAATAGCTACTCCAAGAATGGCATTAACTTGTGCTGAATACTTAGCATACGAAAAGGGAATGCAAGTTCTTGT
This sequence comes from Clostridium chauvoei, assembly GCF_002327185.1. Classification (NCBI taxonomy): domain Bacteria; kingdom Bacillati; phylum Bacillota; class Clostridia; order Eubacteriales; family Clostridiaceae; genus Clostridium; species Clostridium chauvoei. The sequence continues at coordinate 553,984 of NZ_CP018624.1, forward strand.
AATACTTACAGATATAACAAACTATGCAGAAGCATTAAGAGAAGTATCTGCTGCTAGAAAAGAAGTTCCAGGTAGAAGAGGATATCCAGGATACCTATATACTGACCTTTCTACATTATATGAAAGAGCAGGTAGAATAAGAGGAAGAGAAGGATCAATCACTCAAATTCCTATATTAACAATGCCTGAAGATGATAAGACACATCCAATTCCAGATTTAACTGGATATATAACAGAAGGACAAATAATACTTTCAAGAGAATTATATAAGAAAGGTATTATGCCTCCAATAGATGTATTACCATCACTTTCAAGACTTAAAGATAAAGGTATAGGTAAAGGAAAGACTAGAGAAGACCATGCTGATACAATGAACCAATTATTCTCAGCTTATGCACAAGGTAAGCAAGCTAAAGAATTATCAGCTATCTTAGGGGAATCAGCTCTTTCTGATACTGATAAACAATACGCAAAATTTGCTGAAGCTTTCGAAAATGAATATGTTTCACAAGGATTCACTACTAATAGAACAATTGAAGAAACATTACAATTAGGTTGGAAACTTCTTAAGATACTTCCTAAGACAGAACTTAAGAGAATTAGAGATGAATATCTTGAAAAGTATATGCCAAAGGGAGATGAAGAATAGATCATGGCAAGATTAAACGTCAATCCTACTAGAATGGAAATGTCTAAGCTGAAGAAAAGATTAACAACAGCTGTTAGAGGACATAAACTACTAAAGGATAAGCAAGATGAGCTTATGAGACAATTCGTTAATCTTGTTAAATATAATAATGAGTTAAGAAAGTCTGTAGAAGCTGAACTTCAAGGCTCATTGAAGGATTTTGTTATGGCAAGTGCTGTAATGAGTTCTGAATTTCTTGAGGAAGCAGTAGCTTATCCAAAGGAAAGTATTTCAGTTGAAGTTGGAACAAAAAACATCATGAGTGTTAATGTTCCTGAAATGAATTTCAAGAGACAACTAGAAGGAGATGAGGGAAGCATATATCCTTATGGATTTGCTAATACATCTGCAGAATTAGATGATGCTATTGGAAAACTTTATGGAATACTACCAAAACTTCTAGAACTTGCAGAAGTTGAAAAATCAACACAGCTTATGGCTGATGAAATAGAAAAGACTAGAAGAAGAGTTAATGCTCTTGAATATATGACAATACCATCTCTTCAAGAAACTATCAAGTATATAAGAATGAAACTTGATGAAAATGAAAGAGGAGCTTTAACTAGATTAATGAAGGTTAAAGATATGATAGAAGCAAGAAGTTAACTAAAAGGGAGCCTTAGGGCTCTCTTTTAATTTACATAAAAATCCAAGTAACATCATACTAAATTATATAATTACTTTCGGTTGATAAAGGTTGGCAATAATAGTATAATAGATAAGAAATTATTCGTTAACATAGGAATTTTTTATTCAAAGATAATCTAAGGAGTAATCGATTATGCAATATATACTAGCGTTTGCAATGTCATTTTTAATAGTGTATTTAATTATGCCACTATTAATGAAAATGTCTTTTAAATATAATTTTACAGATAAACCAACGAAGAGAAAAAAACATAGAGGAGAGATACCTTTATGTGGTGGAGTAGCTATGTTTATTGGTTTCTTTACTGTTTATCTAACAATAAATAATACATCTCCAATAAGTGAGAAAATATGGTTAACTATTAGTTCATTATTAATTTTATTTATTGGATTTATAGATGATTTTTATAAATCAAGAGGAAAAGAATTTCCTATATATCCAAGACTTATAATTCAGCTATTGGCAGCAGTACTTATATTTAAAGCAGGAATAGCATTTGTAGGATTTACTAATCCAATTACAGGTGAGTACATAACTTTAAATCCAATTATCCAATTTATTTTAACTATAACGTGGATATTCGGAGTAACTACTGTTATAAATTGGTCAGATGGCATGGATGGATTAGCAGGAGGATTATCATTTATTTCAGCTATTACTTTTGCAGGAGCAGCTTTAATATTAAATCAAAGTGAATCTGTTATTATGTCTCTTATAGTTTCAGGAGTAGCTATTGGATTTTTAATGTATAATAAATATCCAGCTAAAACATTTATGGGGGATTCAGGTGCAAATTTTTTAGGTTTTATATTAAGTATAATAGCTTTAGATGGTGCATTTAAACAAGCAACTATAATGAGTTTATTTATACCGATATTAGCTTTAGCAGTACCTATATTTGATAATTTATTTGTTATATTCAAAAGATTTTCAGAAGGAAAGCCTGTTTATCAAGCTGATAGAAGTCAAATACATTATAGATTAGAAGCGAAGGGTTTCAGTCCAAGACAAGTTGTAACCTATATAAATGCTATAAGTTTAGCATTTAGTATAATCTCAATAGTATTGTTACTAGTAAAAAAATAATTGATCATATAAAGCCCATTAAGAATTTTTCTTAATGGGTTTATTTTTATAAGGAAAATATTGACTCAATTTAAATTGAGTGATAATATTTTAAGAAAACTTATGAGGGGGATAAAAATGATTAAAGGGGATTTAGTTAAACTTAGAGCTTATAAAGAAGAAGATATTGTAAAGGCACATGAGTTTCTTAATGATGAAGAAGTAAAAAAGTTTATTTCTGTTGATGCAGCATTTCCAATGACTATTTGGGAAGAGGAAGCTTGGATTAAAACAAGAAAGAGTAATGCAAATTTAACATATGATTTTGCAATTGAGGATTTAAAAACTAATAAATATATAGGTGGATGCAGTATAAATTCTACTAATATAAAAAATAGAAATTGTGTTATAGGAATAATGATAGGAGATAAAGAATATTGGGGCAAGGGATATGGAACTGACGCTTTAAAGATTCTTATAAAATTTATATTTGAAGAATTAAATTTGGATAAAATAAAGTTAAGTGTATTTTCTTTTAATGAAAGAGCTAGAGCGTGTTATAAGAAAATAGGATTCAAAGAAGAGGGTATACTTAAAAAAGAAATATATAGAAATGGAAAATATCATGATGATATATTAATGGCTATATTTAAAGATGAATATTTTAATATAAATAAAATTAATTAAAAATATTTACAACATTTTCTAACTAGTGTATAATGATAAAAAATAAATATTTTCTTATCCAGAGTGGTGGAGGGACTGGCCCTATGAAACCCGGCAACCTATTTTATTGTTTATTCAATAGAATGTGGTGCTAATTCCTGATAGATAAGGGTGATTTTATAGGCGAATTTTACATACCTAAAGGTTATCCTTTAGGTATTTTTTTTATAAATTTATTAGGTTAGGAGGGATAAGAGAATATACTATTGGAGGTATATATGAGTATTACAGAATTATTTAACAAAAAGAAAGTAGTCTTTTCCTTTGAGATCTTTCCCCCTAAACCAACATCGGATATAAAGACTATATATTCTACATTAGAAGAATTGAAAGATTTAAATCCAGACTTTATAAGCGTAACTTATGGGGCTGGAGGGAATTTAGTAGAAAATAGAACTAGAGAGTTATCTGCTTTAGTTAAAAATAAATATGGGATTGAAACCTTAGCTCATTTAACATGTATAGGTTCAACAAAAAAAGAAATAGATTTTATGTTAAATGATTTATCTGAAATTGGAGTAACTAATATACTTGCATTAAGATGGGATATACCTATAAATAAAGAGATAAAAGGTGAATTTAATTATGCAAAAGATCTTATTGAATATATAAAAAAATCGAGAAATGAATTTAATATTTCAGGAGCCTGTTACCCAGAAGGACATCAAGATTATAAAGATGTAAACAGAGAAATAATGTATTTAAAAGTGAAAGAGCAAGAGGGTGCAAATCATTTTATTTCTCAGTTGTTTTTTGATAATAATTATTTTTATGATTTTTTAGATAAAAAAGAAAAAAATAATATAAAATCTCCTATTCAAGCAGGAATTATGCCTGTTGTAAATACTAGACAAATACAAAGAATAGTTTCTCTTTGTGGAGCTACCTTACCTAAAAAGTTTTTAAAGATAATTGACAAATATGAGCATGACAAAGTAGCTTTAAGAGATGCTGGAATAGCATATGCTGTAGAGCAAATAGTTGATTTAATTTCTTCAGAAGTAGATGGGATACATTTATACACAATGAATAATCCTTATATAGCTCGAAGAATAAATGATAATATTAAAACAATACTAAGATATGTAAATGATGATAAGTTATCTAAAGGAAGTATTGTAATATGAAAAATATTAAAGAGTTTGAAGTTAATAAAAAAGAAGTACTTAGATATCTAGGCTATAAGGGTCAAGAAATAGATAAGGAATTAGATTGTGTTATAGAGGAGTGCAGAAAAGAAGTTAAAGAATTAATAATACCACGATATGTATATAAATTTTATAATATAGATAGGAAAAATAATGAGATAAGCATGAATAGTGATAGTTTATTATTAAAAGGAGAAGATATAAAAAAACATTTAGAGAACTCAAAGGAGTGTATTTTAATTGCAGTTACAATAGGTAGTGATGTAGAAAAAAAGATAAAACTTTATGAAAGAATTAATTTAACAAAAGCTTTAATAATGGATGCGTGTGCAACTACAATTGTAGAAGAATTATGTGATTGTATAGAAGCTGAAATTAGAGAGAATCTAATTAAAGAGAATAAAAGCTTAACTTTTAGATTTAGTCCAGGATATGGGGACTTAGATATAGGTATTCAAAAAAATTTTATACAAATAATAGAAGCAAATAAAAAAATAGGAGTGACTGTATCATCCAATAATATTTTATTTCCTAGGAGATCAGTAACAGCAATAATGGGGATTGTTGATGGTAATAAAATTGTCAAAAAAAGAAGATGTATAGATTGTAGCAATTATAATAGTTGTAATTTCAGAAAAGAGGGAGTTAATTGTGGAGATTAAGGAGTTTATAAAAGATAATATATTATTATTTGATGGGGCTATGGGAACTATGCTTCAAAAAGAAGGATTGAAACTTGGTGAAAATCCAGAGATTTTAAATATAACACATCCAGAAATTATTAAAAAAATTCATAAGTTGTATATAGAGGCAGGAGCAAAAGTAATTACTACAAATACTTTTGGAGCAAATGAAAAAAAACTAGAAGCAACTATATATACAGTAGAAGAAATCGTAGAAAAAGGAATTTTATTAGCAATGGAAGCTAAAGAGGATAGGGATGTTTTAGTAGCTTTAGATATAGGACCTATAGGAGAACTTTTAGAACCAATGGGAACTCTATCTTTTGATGAAGCTTATGAGATTTTCAAAAGGCAGGTTATATTGGCAGAAAAGTATGGAGTAGATATTATTTTAATAGAAACTATGACAGATTTATATGAAGCAAAAGCAGCAGTTTTAGCAGTAAAAGAAAATTCCAATCTACCAGTATTTTGTACTATGAGTTTTGAAGAAAGTAGAAGAACATTTACAGGATGTAAGCCATCAAGTATGGCAATTACATTAGAAGGATTAGGTGTGGATGCATTAGGTATAAATTGCTCTTTAGGCCCATCAGAAATACTTCCTATAGTTAAAGAAATTAAAGAGTGGACTAATATTCCTATAATAGTGCAACCTAATGCTGGCTTACCTTCTTTTTCAGTAGGGGATGCAATTTATTATATATCTAAAGAAGAATTTAAAAATGGTATAATAGAATTTATAGAAAATGGAGTTAATATAGTTGGAGGATGTTGTGGTACAACACCAGAATATATTTTGGAAATATATAAAGCTATAAAATGTATAAATCCTGTTAAAAGTAATATAAAGTCTTTTTCAGCAGTATGTACCCCTTCAAAGACAGTAAAGATAGATGGCGTTAAAATAATAGGTGAGAGGATAAATCCTACAGGGAAAAAACTATTTAAAGAAGCGTTAATAAAAGGGGATATGGATTATATATTAAAACAAGCAATAATACAAGTAGATGCAGGAGCAGACATATTAGATGTAAATGTAGGCTTACCAGAAATAAATGAAGAAGAAACTATGATCAGAGTTATTAAAGAAATTCAAGGGATATTAGATGTACCTCTTCAAATAGATTCATCTAATATAAAAGCTATAGAAAATGGATTAAGGTATTATAATGGTAAAGCGATAGTTAATTCTGTAAATGGAGAAGACAAAGTATTAGACAAAGTTCTACCATTAGTTAAAAAATATGGTGCGGCAGTAGTTGGATTAACTTTAGATGAAAAGGGAATTCCAATGAAAGCAGAAGAAAGGGTTAAAATAGCAGAAAAAATATTAAATAGAGCTTTAGAATATGGAATAAAAAAAGAAGATGTTTTTATAGACACTTTAGTTTTAACAGCATCAGCTAAGCAAAAAGAAGTTATAGAAACTATTAAATCTTTAAAACTAATTAGCGAGAAATTAGGATTAAAAACAGTTTTAGGCGTATCCAATATTTCTTTTGGACTTCCTAATAGAGAAGTAATAAATGAAACATTTTTAGCTGTAGCCTTAGGACATGGGTTAAATTTACCTATATTAAACCCTAATTCACAAGGAATGATAGATGTAGTAAATTCATTTAATGTATTATACAATTTTGATAAAGGTTCTACTAAATATATAGAAGTCTATGGAGGCAATAATAGAATAATTGAAAATTTACAAAAAGAAAATGATTTAAAATATATAGTTTTGAAAGGCTTAAAAGATGAAGCTATTAAGGCTACAGAAAAATTATTAGAAGCTATAGATGAACTTCAAATTGTTAATGAATATCTTATACCAGCTTTAGATGAGGTTGGAAATAAATTTGAAAAAGGAGAAATATTTTTGCCACAGCTAATACAATCAGCTGAAACAGTTAAAAACTCTTTTGAAGTTTTAAAAAGAAAATTATTATTGGAAAATAAGGATAAAATATCTAATGGAAAAATAGTTTTAGCAACAGTAAAGGGAGATATACACGATATAGGAAAAAATATAGTTAAAGTAATATTAGAAAACTATGGCTTTGAAGTAATAGATTTAGGAAAAGATGTTCCTGCAATTAATATAGTAAATACAGTTATAGAAAATAATATAACTTTAGTAGGATTAAGTGCTTTAATGACTACAACATTAAAAAGTATGGAAGAGACTATAAAAGCTTTAAGAGCTACAAAAAAGGATATAAAAGTATTTGTAGGTGGAGCAGTATTAACAAAAGAATGTGCGAAAATGATAGGAGCAGATTTTTACGCAAAAGATGCTAGGGAAGCTGTTGAAATAGCGAAAAAACATTTTGGAAAATTATCCTAGAATAATAAGTTTATTTTTGTAAGATACTATTAAAGAAATAAAGAAAGGAGGGAATTAAAATGCAAAAGAATCCAAGTATAAAATGCACAATTAATCAATGTAAGCATCATGCTTGTTCAGAAAACTATTGCACATTAAATGTAATAGAAGTAGGAACTCATGAAGCAAATCCTAAAATGCCTGAATGTACAGATTGTAATTCATTTGTATTAAAATAATAGGATTTAAGGAAGAAGAGACAGAAATTAAATTTTAAATTTCTGTCTCTATTTATGTGATAAGTTACAATTAGTAATAAAGTCAATAAATTCCTTGGATTCATTAGAGATAACTTTATCTTTAGAACTAATCAAGGCTATTTTACTTTTAGGTTTATTTTTAAGAGATACTATTTTAAGGTTAGGATTATTAAAATACTCAACAACCTTTTTAGTTAATAGAGTTATTCCTAAATTTTCAGATACTAATTCCATAATAGTTTCTATCCTACAATTAGTATGAGAAGTTTTTGGAGCAAAGCCTGCCTTAAGACATTCGTTACAACAAAGGTTATATATGGTAGCATTAGAGTTTAATAATATAAATGTTTCATCCTGCAAATCGCAAATACTTATATTATTCTTATTACATAAAGGATTGTTTTTTGAAACTACTAAAACCAGTTCATCAGTGAAGACTGGAACTATATTATAAAGATTAGCATCAATATTGAATGTATTAGTAAAAGCTAAATCTATAGTTGAAGAATTAAATAATTCTGATAAGCTATCTTCATCTTTTTCCATTAGATTTACATTAATATTAGGAAATTTTTTATTAAAAGATGAGATTAAATGGATTACTCCATATTGTGCAATTAAGGGCATTACTCCAATAGATATAGATTTATTACTACAGTGATTTTTCATTTCTTTAATTATTTTATTATGCAAATTTAAATATTCTTTAGCATAATCTAAAAAAGCTTCTCCAGAAGGTGAAAGAGTAACATTTCTAGTACTTCTATTAAAAAGTAGAGTATTTAATTCTTTTTCTAAGGCTTTAATTTGTTTAGACAAAGAAGATTGTGAGATACATAGCTCTTCTGCAGCTAAAGTAAAGCTATTAAATTTTTCAACTTCTAAAAAATAGTGAATTTGTTCTATATTCAAGATAAGTAGCCTCCTAGATGCATATTTATTCCTTTTTGGAAAGAAATATTTTCCTAAAAGGAATTGCAAAAATATCAAAATGATATAAAATATAATTGAAAATAATTATCAATTAATCATTATAATTACCTCTTAATAGAGGTGATATATTTTTTATAACATGAACGATAATGAAAATCAATATAAATAGTGGAGGAAAATTTATGATGATAAATAAAAGGCTCATAAATTTATGTGATGAGTCAAAAAAGTATGTTTTATTAACAGTATTAGTTAATTGGATAGCTATACTATGCAATATTTTAATTGTTTTATTAATAGGAAAATTTATTAATAGAATTTATTTGGGAGAGGAGATAATCCTTACTTCATCAAGTAAAGTAATAAATGCTTTATCCGATTTCGATATGGGACATAATTTATCTTTACTTGGAGCAATAGGAATAATAATTACACTTTTAGTAATTAGATATATAAGTAATTTATATTATGGAAAATTTTCTTATTTAGCATCAGCAAATGCAAGAGTAACATTAAGAGAACTTATATACAAGAAATTATTAAGTCTTGGGACAAACTATAATGAAGTAGAAAGTACATCTTCATTAGTACAAGTTACGGTAGAAGGGGTAGAAGCTCTAGAAGTTTACTTTGGAAAATATCTTCCACAGTTTTTCTATTCAATATTAGCACCTGTGACTTTATTTGTGTTTTTATCATTTATTTCCTTTAAGGCAGCAATAGTATTTATGCTATGTGTCCCATTAATACCTTTATCAATAATAGCTATAATGAAGTTTGCTAAAAGAATATTAAAAAATTATTGGAAAAGTTATTCAAACTTAGGAGATGTCTTTTTAGAGAACCTTCAAGGATTAACAACGTTAAAAGTCTTTGATAGAGATGGAGAAAGACATAATAAAATGAATGAGGAAGCAGAAGGCTTTAGAAAAATCACTATGAAGGTTTTAAGTATGCAACTTAACTCCATAAATATAATGGATTTAATAGCTTTTGGAGGAGCAGCACTAGGGACTATAGTAGCGTTAATTCAATTTAAAAATGGAGAACTTTTAATAGGTAATTTATTAGTAATTATATTATTATCTTCAGAGTTCTTTATACCATTAAGACTTTTAGGATCATTTTTCCATATAGCTATGAATGGAATGGCAGCATCCGATAGAATTTTTGCATTATTAGATAGTGAAGAAAGAACTAAGAATTTAGTAGATACAGATAAAAAATTAGACAACATAACTATTTCTTTAAAAAATGTAGATTTTAGTTATGATGGAAAAAGAAAAGTTTTAGAAAACATAAATATGGAAATAAAAAATAAAGGTTTAGTAGCTATTGTAGGAGAAAGTGGAAGTGGGAAAAGTACTATTGCATCACTTATATTAAACTCATATGTAGTTAATAATGGTGAGATAAAGTTTAATGATATAAATGTAAATAATATCGCATTAGATACTATATATAATAAGCTTTCTTTAATATCAACTAATAGCTATATATTTAATGGTAGTATATTAGATAATTTATTGATGGGAAATGGAAAGGTTACTAATGAAGAAATAGAGATAGCTTTAAAAACAGCGAGATTATATGGATTTGTAAGTTCATTAAAAGATGGGCTATCAACGAATGTTGGTGAAGGGGGCAGTCTTTTATCGGGAGGACAAAAACAAAGGTTAGCTTTAGCTAGAGCAATACTTGCAAATAGAGAAATTATGATTTTTGATGAAGCAACTTCTAATATTGATGTTGAAAGTGAAGAGGATATTTGGAAAGCTATTTATGAATTAGCTAAAACAAAAACAATAATAGTAATATCTCATAGATTAGCAAATGTAGTAGATGCAGAGAATATTTATGTGATGAAAAAAGGTAAAGTTGTAGAAAGTGGAAATCATAAAGAATTATATAAAAATAAAAATACTTACTATGAAATGATAAATACACAAAGAGAATTAGAAGAAATAAGGGTGGTGATTTAATTTGAAAAGGCAATCTGGATTTAAAATAATGACAAGGCTAATTAAAGAATTAAAGCCACTAATACCAGTTATGGTAATAACTATAACTATGGGGATTTTAGGATTTTTAGCAGCTATATCAATAGCTACCTTTGGAGCAATTGCTATTGGAAGTGTGATAGAAGGCGGAATGTTTATATCCTTTAAAGGCTCAGTAACAGTAATGCTTGTTTGTGCTGTATTAAGAGGATTACTTAGATATTGTGAACAATTATCAGGACATTATATAGCTTTTAAAATATTAGTTATATTAAGAGATAAAATATTTACAGTATTAAGAAGATTGGCTCCAGCTAAATTAGAAAGTAAGGAGAAGGGAAACCTTATCTCACTCATAACTTCAGATATAGAATTATTAGAAGTTTTTTATGCACATACTATAGCACCAATAGCTATAGCTATTGTAACAAACTCTATAATAAGTATTATATTATATATAATAAATCCTATATTTGGAATTATATCAGCTGGATTCTTTTTTACAGTTGGATTTTTAATACCATATAAATCTTCAGCTATGGTAAAAGATGATGGGGTTGAGTATAGAAAGATTTTTGGGGATAGTAACTCATATATATTAGATTCGTTAAGAGGGTTAAAGGAAATACTATTATTTAATAGTGGAAATGAAAGATTAAATAAGATAAATGCAAACTCAAATAAGTTAAATAATAGCCTTTATAAAATAAAAAGACATGAAGGAATAATAAGGGCAATTACAGATTTAGTGATAATGTTAGCTATATTAACTTTTGTAATAGTAGGAAGTATCCTTTATATAAATAATACCTTAACTTTTACAGAAATGCTTGTATCAATAGTAATAATAGCTTCATCCTTTGGGCCAGTTGTTGCTTTAAGTAACCTTTCAAATAATTTACTTCATACTTTTGCTTGTGCTGAAAGAATATTTAATCTTTTAGATGAGGAACCAGAGGTTTATGAAGTTTTAGGCAATGAAAATTTAGGGGTTTCAAATATAAAATATGAGAATGTAGATTTTTCATATAAAGGAAGAAAAGATAAAATTTTTGAGGATATAGATTTAGAGATTAAAAAGGGCGATAAAATTGCATTAATAGGGGATAGTGGAATTGGAAAAAGTACATTTGTAAAATTGCTTATGAGATTTTTTGATGTTAATAAGGGAACAATTTCTATAAATAATAGAGATATAAAGGAAATACCAACTAAAGCATTAAGGGAAAGTCAAACCTTAGTAAGTCAAGAAACCTATCTTTTCAATGAAACTATAGAAGATAATATAAAAATAGGAAAAATTAATGCAACTAGAGAAGAAGTTATAGAAGCGGCTAAAAAAGCATCTATACATGCATTTATAGAAACTTTACCAAATGGGTACGATACTAAAGCTGGAGAACTTGGAAGTAATTTATCATCAGGTGAAAAACAAAGAATAGGATTAGCTAGAGCATTTTTAAATGATGGACAAGTACTTATTTTAGATGAACCAACAAGTAATTTAGATACACTAAATGAAGGGGAAATATTAAAGGCTATAAAAGAAAATTGTGAAGATAAAACAATTATATTAATATCACATAGAAAATCTACAACATCTATATGCAATAGAGTATTTAAGGTTTCAAATAAGAAATTACTTGAAGAGTTTTAAATAAAGAATAACCTTTTGTTTTTTAGATTAAAAAGGTTAATTGTAAAAAAGAGGAGGTAAGATAGATGAATAAACTTAAAAAAGGATTCTATATAACAGTAGGACTAATTTGTGTTATATTAGGCTCAATTGGCGTTATACTTCCAATACTACCTACAACACCATTTTTACTATTAGCATCATTTTGTTTTGTTAGAGGATCAGATAGGTTTGATAGATGGTTTAAAGGGACAAAACTCTATAAAAAACACTTAGAAAGCTTTACGACAAACAGAAGTATGACATTAAAAGCTAAGATAAGTATTTTACTATTTGCAGATATAATGATGGCATTTCCGCTTATAATAATTGATAATTTAGTTGTAAAAGTAGTATTAATACTAGTTATTTTATTTAAGTTCTATTACTTTATTTTTAGAATAAAAACCATTAAAGAAAAACCTATTAATGGATAGAGGCGTAAAATATGAGTAGAATTGAAAAAGAAAAAGAGATTGTAGAGCTTATGATTAGGCTTTATTGTAATAAAAAGCATAAATGTGATTGTAAATTATGTGATGATTGTAGTGAACTTTTAGATTATGCTCATAAAAGATTAGATTATTGTAAATTTGGAAACAATAAAACTTCATGTAGTAAATGTAAGATTCATTGTTATAAAAAAGATATGAAAGAAAAAATAAAATCGGTTATGAAGTTTTCAGGACCACGACTTATAATTTATAGACCGTATGAATTTATAAGACATATTTTCAAATAAAAATTATATTATAAAGATAGAAATATAGCAAACAGGCTTAAAAAGCCTGTTTTTATTATTATAATTATAATTCAATTAATTTTATTAAATAAGTGTTGGAAATAAATTATAATAAAATTTAATTAATAATATATCAGAACTAATAATTTCATAAAAAACTTATATAAATTGAAAAATTAATTTAAATTTAAAAATAATTCAAAAAGTATGGAAAACTATAGGTGTTGATAGTATAATAAAGAAAAGAAAATGAAAATGATAAAGAATTAAAAGAGGAAATGGTAAAAAATGATAGAAACTATCATAATTGCACTTATATTTTCAAAAATTAAAGGATATAAAATAAAAACATTATTTAAAAATTGGACTATATATCCCATTATTATTATGGAAATAGTTTATATATTTATACAAGCTAATATATTTAATGGGAATTATCAGCTAATAAAATATGTAGGAGTATTAAAAACTATATATTTGTGTACATATATACCAATGATATTTAAATATAATCAGTATATGCCTGCAATTACAGGAGCTGTATTTACTATAGTAGGAGGATTTTTAAATAATATTGCTATAAGGGCTAATAATGGAAAAATGCCTGTATTCCCAACTGTATCACACTTAACGGGATATATAAAAGCAGATTCCTTTATTAAAATAAATGATATTCATATATTAGGTACTTCAGCTACTAATTTAAAGTTTTTAACGGATATATTTGATATAGGATACGGTGTTTTAAGTATAGGAGATATATTCATTAGATTTTATGTTTTCATAATAATATATAAATCGATACAATATATTAATAAATTAGAAAAGATTTAAATTTAAAAGGGTATTGATGAAAATATAAATGATAAAGGAGAAAGTCACATGTTAAAGCTAGCGCCAATAGAATTTTTTTTAAGAGCAATACCAGAGGGTTTTTTATTTATATTGGCTATATATTCATTTTCTAAGACAAAGATAGATAGAAATAAGTATATTTCAGCAAGTTTACTATATGGAATAGTAGTGTACTCAGTAAGATTTTTACCTATAAGTTATGGGGTACATAGCATAATGAATATATCAATAGTTATATTTATAAGTGCTAAAATAAATAAAATAGATATAATAGATTCAATTAAAGCTGTTATAGCTATTTTTATTATACAATTTGCAACAGAGGGAATAAGTATATTTATAATTCAAAACATAATGCAAAGAGATACTAATTACATATTTAATGATCCTATATTAAAGGTATTATATGGAGTTCCTTCTTTATTTATTGCAATATTTATAGTAATAGTATATTACTTAATACTAAAGAAAAAAGGGAAATTAAAAAATGTATAATATAGAAAGATTATCAGAAACCTTAGCAAATAACATTGCATCAGAACTAAATTTTGATACTGATAGAAAAGAAGTAATTCAATATGGAATTTTTGCTATGATACAAATAGCTTTATCTATAGTATCAGTTTTAATAATAGGTGCTTTTTTAAATATAATGTGGGAAGCTTTTATAGTTTCTTTAGCAATAACTATTTTAAGAAAATCATCAGGTGGAGCCCATGCAACCTCACCAGGAAAATGTACATTTATAGGTACAAGCATAAGCTTGATTATTGCTATAGTATTAAAAAATATATATAGCTTAAATATAGTTTTAACTATAGTATTTATAGGCTTTATAATTTCATATTATTTAGTTTATAAATTAGCACCAGTAGATAGTATTTCTAAGCCTATAAGAAATCAAGAAAAAATTAAACGATTAAAAAAGAACTCTATAATTATAGTTAGTATTTATTTGATTTTAGTGATAATAAATATTTTAACTTTTAAAATTACTGGGCATAAATATTTCATAAGCTATGCTTTATGCATATGTGGAGGAATGTTATGGCAGGTAATGTCTTTAACTAAATTTGGACATAAGTTAATTGAAATTATAGAGTATTTTATTAATAAAATTTTATAATCCTAAGGGGGAGTACAATATGAGAAAATTAAATAATAAGGTATTAATGGCTGTAGCTGCATTTGCAACTGTATTTGCATCAGTAGTAGCAACATCAGCATGTGTATGGTGTTCATATCAACCAGAAGAACCTAAATGTCTTAGAGACAAATAGTAGTAGAGGTCGGATATTCCGATCTCTATTCTTACATTTATAATAAGAGGTATAAAGTCATGGACAAGATAGAAGATTATAAGCAGAAACAGATAAATGACATAGTATCAGTAGTAAAACTAGCTTCATTATTATTTATATCTATAATAATATTTCAATATTTTTTTAAAAGTGAAAAAGGTAATTATATAATACTATATTATAATGTAGCAACAATTTGGATAACTGTATGCTTATTATTATCAATATATTCAATATGGGCATTTTCCACATCTAGAAAATTAAGCTATAAAAATATGAGATATGTGCAAACTGGAGAAAATATACTGTTCTTTTTTATATTTTTAGTTATAATAATTATTTCAGGGAATTATGCTAGTGAATATAAATATTTATTTTTATTTATAATAATAACTACAACTATACAATCAGGAATGAAAAGAGGAATATTAACAGCATGTGCAGCCTCTATAGTTATTTTAATGGTAGATATATTTTTTATACCAGGAGTAGAGGTAAATAGTTACTTTGAAAATGATTTAATATTAAGTGGAGTATTCATACTGACTGCATGGACCCTTGGGTACTATGTAAAAATAGAAGATGAACATATTTATAAGTTAAAAAGTTTAGTAAATGAAGATGGATTAACTAGTGTATATAATCATAGATATTTCCATGATACTTTAAAGGAAAAGGTAATGACATCTAATCTTAAGAACGAAAAAATTTCTATGATATTTATTGATATAGATTATTTTAAGCACTATAATGATCTTTATGGACATCAAATGGGTGATGGTGTTTTAAAGATAATATCAAGCTTATTAAAAGAAAATGTAAGAGAGAAAGATATTGTATGTAGATATGGAGGCGAAGAATTTTCTATAATACTTCCAAATACAGAAGAAAGTGAAGCATTAATTCTTGCAGACAGATTAAGAAATTTAATTGAGAAAACAAAATTCTATGGTGAAGAAAATCAACCAAATGGAAGATTAACTGTTTCGATGGGAGTTTCTACATATCCAACAAAAGCAGAAAGTGATATAGATCTTATTAAAAGTGCTGATGATGCTTTATATAGAGCTAAATTTTTCTATAAAAATAGAGTTGAAGCATATACTTCAATTTTAGATGAGATAAAAAAAGATATTGATGAAAAGGATATAGAATTAGTTACATCAATAAAAACTTTAATAAGTATAATAAATGCTAAAGACAGATATACTTATGCACATTGCGAAAGATTAGTTTTTTATAGTAGACTATTAGCAGATGAACTTAATTTGAATCAGAGAGAAAAAAACATATTAGTACATGGTGCATATATGCATGATATAGGAAAGATTAATATATCAAAAGATATATTAATAAAAAAAATGCCTCTTACGAAGGAAGAATGGGAATTATTAAAGCAACATCCACAAAATGGTGTAGATATAATAAAATCTGTTAAATCTTTAGAATCAGTAATACCATTAATATTATATCATCATGAAAAGTATGATGGTACAGGATATCCGGCTAATTTAAAAGGAGAAGAGATTCCATATTTAGCTAGAATATTAACAGTTATAGATAGCTTTGATGCTATGACATCTACTAGACCATATAATAAGCAAAAAACTTATGAAGAAGCTATAATAGAACTTGAAAAATATAAAAATATTCAGTTTGATCCTAAAATAGTTGATTGTTTTATAGAAGTTTTAAAAGAGAATCATGGGAAGTTAGACAGAATATTTTAAAATTTAATATTTAGAGGGGAGTTGTTTAATTAATGGTTATTAGTAATCATAATATCAACTCTTTTTTTGACTATATATAAATTAATATTAAGAATATAAAAAATGGAGTGATAAAAATGAAAGCAATAATAGATTTACATTGCCACACTATTTCAAGTGGTCATGCATATAGCACTATAAAAGAAAATGTAGAAGGAGCAATAGAAAATGGAATAAAGATATTAGGAACATCGGATCATGGACCTAATATGCCAGGAGGACCTTATATTTTTCATTTTGGAAATTTAAGAGTTTTGAAAAAAGAGATAAATGGAGTAAGAATGTTAAAAGGGGTTGAGGCTAACATAATTGATTATGATGGAAATATAGATATTCCGCTAGATGTTTTAGAACAATTAGATTATGTTATAGCAAGCTTACACCCACCATGTCTTGAATTTGGTTCAAAAGAAGAGAATACTAGAGCTATAATAAAAGCTATGGGAAATCCATATATAAAAATAATTGCTCATCCTGATGATAATAGATATCCTTTAGATTATGAAAAAATAGTAAAAGCAGCAAAGAAGAATAAAGTTTTATTAGAAGTAAATAATTCATCATTAAAGCCAGATAGCTATAGACCAGGAGCTTTAGATAATTATAAAAAAATGTTAAGACTATGTATAGATAACCAAGTTAAAATAATCTTAGGAAGTGATGCTCATATATGGTATGATATTGGGGTATTCGATAATTGTGAAAAACTAATGAAAGAAATTGATTTTCCTAAGGAATTAGTTGTTAATTACAATAAAGAAGATTTAAAGGACTTTATAGAATTAGATAAATAAAATTAATTATGATAGGAGTATTTGTATATGGATAGATTATATTATACTGATCAGTATATTAAAAGTTTTACAGCTGAAATTACTAACATAAAAGAGTTAGATGGAAAGTTTCATGTAGTTTTAGATAAAAGTGCATTTTTCCCTGGCGGTGGAGGACAATCAGGAGATACTGGATTTATAGAAAATCATAAGGTTATTGATGTTTATGAAGAAGGTGGAACTTTATATCATGTTGTAGAAACTAAACCTATAAAAATACATAAAGTTAAATGTTCTATAGATTGGGAAAAAAGAGAAGATGGAATGCATCAACATTTTGCACAACATGTTTTGTCAGGATGTTTCTTTAATCTATTTAATGCAAATACAGTAAGTGTTCATTTTGGTAAAGAAATAAGCACTATAGATATAGAAGGTTATCTTGAAGAAGATAAGATAAGAAAAGCAGAAGCATTAGCAAATGATATTATAGGTGAAAATATAGAAGTAGAATTTTTAACTCCTACAAAAAAAGAATTAAAGAAAATGAATTTAAGAAGAGATTTACCAAATACTAATGAAGAGATAAGAATAGTTAAAATTGGAGATTTAGATATAAATGCTTGTTGTGGAGTACATCCAAAATCAACACTAGACCTTAGAATGATAAAAATTAAGAAGTGGGAAAAACATAAAAAAGCTACTAGAATAGAATTTTTAGCTGGAAAAAGAGCTATTAATGATTCAATTAAAAAGGATAAATTTGCATTAGAAATATGCAAATATTTAAGTAGTAATGAAGAAGAAGCTATAAATGGTATAAAAAACTTAAATATTAAACTTAAAGAGACATTAGATGAAAAAAGAAAAATAGAAGAAGAGATAGCTAGATATCAAATGAAGGAAATGATTGAAGAAGCAGATAAAATTAAGAGTATATCAGTAGTTAGAAAGATATATGATGGTGAAAATATAAAATATCTTCAAAAGCTTACAAGTAAAATAGTAGAAAATGAGAACACTATTGCTTTAATGGTAGTAAAAAATGATGAAAGAGCAAATTTAATTTTTGCAGCATCTAAAGATATAAAAAATATAAGTATGAATGATTTATTAAAGGATGCCATAACTCTTATTGATGGTAAGGGTGGTGGAAGCTCAAGTTTAGCTCAAGGAGCAGGGAAAAATAATAGTAATTTAGAAATGGCTTTAGATTATGCTTTTAATAAATTGAAAAATGCCTAATATTTGTAATAACAATAGAAAAATTATATAATTAATTAAAAACAATATAGATTGGAGTTGGCAAATATGAGTAAAGTAAAAATAAATAAAGTAGATATGCTAGCTGATACTAAATATTTAAAATTATATAATGCAGAATATACTAATAAAAATGGAGATTTAAGAAATTGGACTATAGCATCAAGAAAAGATTTAGATACTATAAATAATCAGTTTTTTAATGGATTAGAAGAAAAAATTGATGCAGTTATAATATTAGCTAAGCATATAAAAGAAGATAAGCTAGTAATTATTAAACAATTTAGAGTACCTCTTAATGATTATGTATATGAATTACCAGCAGGTCTTATTGATAGTGGTGAAGATTTTATTGAAACTGTTAGACGTGAACTTAAGGAAGAAACAGGTTTAGATTTAATAGAAATAGACTATGAAAAAACAAAACAAAAAGCTTATGTATCTACAGGAATGACCGATGAATCAGTAGCGTTTGTTTATTGTAGTTGTGATGGTAAAATGTCAACAGAAAACTTAGAAGCAGATGAAGATATAGAAGTTATGTTAGTTGATAAAGAAGAAGCAAAGAATATATTAACTTCAGATGAAAAAATAGATATAAAAGCATTACTTGCAATACAAAACTTTATAGGCTATTAAGAAAGGAGTTATCCACTAATTGTTTAGTGGATAACTCCTATTTTAAATTTTTAGGAGATTTTAAGAACTTGACCTGGGTAAATTAAATTAGGATCACTTATACTATTTAGTTCAGCTAAATGTTCATAAGTTGTTCCAAATAAACTAGCAATTTCACTTAAGGTATCATTAGGTTTAACTACATAGGTGCCAGTAAAACTATCATTTGAAGGAGTATTACCAGAAGAATATAGTTTTAGAATTTGGCCTGGGTAAATTAAGTTAGGGTTTTGAATATTATTTATTTCTACTAAATAGTCAATAGTTGTATTATGAGTAAGAGCAATTTGGCTTAAAGTATCACCTTCTTGTACTATATAGGTGCTTAATAAAAGATTAGAATTTCCAGTATTAGAAGATGTGGAAGATGGAATTTTTAAAACCTCTCCAGGATATATAAGATTAGGATTGCTAATACTATTTACGTTAACTATAGAATTAACTGAGGTTCCAAAAACATTAGCTATATTACTTAGAGTATCACCAGGTTGTACTATATAAATTGAGTTAAAGTTTTCTGATGAAGTAGATGAATTTATATAGATAGTTAATGTCTCGCCGGGATATATAAGATTAGGATTTTTTATATTATTTGAAAGAGCTAAAAAATCAACTGTAGTATTATATTTACTTGCAATTTCACTTAAAGTATCACCGGGTTGTACAACATAAAGGATTTCCTTACCAGTAGCTTCACTATTATTGATATTGGGCTGTATATTTGGAATACTAGAGCTATTTAATAAAATATCACTAGTAAAGACATCTAAATCTACACCCCCAGAAACACCAGGAACATATCCTGAATCAGAATATTGGAAACCAATCCAACTATCCCATATAGGATTATACATTGGAGTATTTACTCCGTATTCAGCTATCCATAAAGGATAAGCATCTAATATATTAGTTAAATTGTAGTTTGCAAAATTACTATAAGTGTAGATAACTACATCCATACCAGTAAGTTTTTTTACTTCTATTAAAAATATATTTGCTAATTCAGAAAGCTCTGTTTTAGAAAATCCACCTGTTACTTCAACATCTAAAGCGAGTTTACAATCAGGGGTTAATCCACTTATTTTACTTATGAAATAATAAGCTTGATTAATGGAGGATTCTTTACTTTCAGGTATGAAAAAGTGATAGAATCCAACATATAAATTTTGAGATTTGGCATTATAATAATTAGATTTTAAAAATGGATCCGTATAATAGGTTCCTTCTGTAGCTTTTGTATAAACTACTTGAATACCACTATTTTTTACTTTGGCAAAATCAATTACACCTTGCCAGTTACTTACGTCTATTCCTTTTAAATTATCAGAGGATATGCTCTGCATTTAAAAAGCCTCCTTTGTTTATACATAGATTTATTATAGAAATGAATCTACTTATATATACTATGCAGTATAAGGTTTTTTTGCATAATATTATGCTTATAAATATTAAAAGTGATTAGTTTATATAAATATTATATACTTAATTTTTTATAGTATATAATAATAGAGTTTCATTTTTATATGTGGAAAAATGAAAAAATAGAAAAAATGCAACGGAATTAACTTAGAAAAATATAAAATATTAAACTAAAGTATAGAAAAAATATAAAAAACAAAAAATCTTTAATAAAATGGAAAAATATTGTATAATGTTATAGTGGGATTTAAAAAATGTTAAAATAAAAGGGAAAAATAAAAGGGGTTGAGCAAATTGTGTCAAAATAAAATAAGTTATGGTGTAGATATAGAAAACTTTAAGAGTGAATTATTTGCAAATGTATCGCATGAGTTTAAGACACCACTAAATATTATTTTATCAACAATGCAATTAATAAACAACAATATAGAAGAAGAAAAAATATGTTGTGATAGTGATGTTAACTTAAAAAAATATATGAATTATATTAAACAGAATTCATATAGGTTATTAAGACTTGTAAACAATTTAATAGATGAAAGTAAGATAGAGAACGGTTACTATGATTTATGTTGTGGGAATCATAATATAGTTAGCATAATAGAAGACATAACACTATCAATATCTCCATTTATTGAGAGTAAAAAGATAAACTTAGTTTTTGATACTGATATAGAAGAACTTATAATTTCATGTGATCCAGATAAAATAGAGAGAATTATGTTAAATCTATTATCTAACGCAGTAAAATACACAAAAGATAAGGGGAAAATTATAGTTAATATAAAATCAGATAAAAATAAGGTGTTAGTATCTATACAAGACAATGGAATAGGAATTCCAAAAGAGAAGATAAATTCTATATTTGAAAGATTTGAAAGAGTACAAACTGAAGAAACTAAAAAGATATCGGGAAGTGGA
This sequence comes from Clostridium chauvoei, assembly GCF_002327185.1. Lineage (NCBI taxonomy): Bacteria > Bacillati > Bacillota > Clostridia > Eubacteriales > Clostridiaceae > Clostridium > Clostridium chauvoei. The sequence goes on from NZ_CP018624.1 coordinate 575,852, forward strand.
ATAGGTCTTTCATTGGTAAAGTCTTTAGTAGAAATGCATGAAGGGAAAATTTACGTAGAAAGCAAATTAGGAGAAGGAACAAAAGTATCCTTTGAGTTACCTAATAAAAAACTTAAAGGAGATTTTATTGTACAAGAAAATAGAGATTTGACTTTAGGAAAAGTTGAGAAATGTAAAATTGAGTTTTCTGATATATATAAATATGTTGGTTAATATATTTTATCAGTACAAAGAGGCTGTATCGAAATTTATTTTGATATGGCCTCTTTATTATTTTTAAAGTTAGGTTGAAAATCATCATATAAAGGAAGATTGTAAAAATAAGTATAAGGTATATAATATTTATATAGAATATATTGTAATTTAATATATATTTTAGTTATTGAGGGGATAGTAAGGTTCTACCAAAAGAATTTTTTATGAAACCTCAGTATAATACTTTGATAGAGTTTATTCATAATCAAAATCAACAAGGAATTTTAGAATACGCTGAAAATATAATTAATAACGGAATGCCTGAAGGGATAATTATGATTGACGATGGGTGGAGTGATTATTAAGGTAACAAATCAATTTATGGTAAGGAATATTTTTATGGAATAGAGGCATATTTAATATTTTACGAGAAAAGTAATTTATTAATGGTAGTATAATAATAAAATATATTTAGACAAAGTTATATTAAAATAACTTTAAAAATACAAGGAAATATTGTATAATTATGGAGATAATATTAACTAAATTAAAAAGTTCCTAAAGAATTAGGGAAAGGGGTAACTTTGAAGTACGATAACGAGTTTAACGAACCCGGAAATAGTTTATTCTTAGATTCATTAAATGAGTATGTAATATTATTGAATAATAGCGGAGATATTTTATATTTAAATAAATCTTTATTAAAGAGATTACAGTATTCAAATGAGGAATTATTAAAGAGTAATATAGGAGATATTACCTTTGATAAAAATATTAAAAAAGTAATCAAAAAGGAGCCTAGCAGCTATTATCTAAAGGTATTTACTAAAAATGGGAATGTAGTAAATTTAGATATTAAGGTTATAAAAGGAATTTGGAAAAGTAAAAATACTTATTGTATTATAGGAAAAGAAATAGAGGACAAAGTATATTTAAGAAGTGATTTAGAAGATTTATTTGAAAATATACCTTATTATGCATGGATAAAAGATTGTGAATGTAGATATGTCTATGTTAATAAAAGTTTTTTAGAGTTTATAGGAAAAAATAAAGAAGAGATTTATGGAAAGACTACTTCAGAACTTTTATCAGGAAGAATTAAGGGCAAAGATTTTATATTAGATGAACAATTAGAAAGAAATAAAGAAGAAGTTCTTTCGGAAGAAAAGTTATATATAGATGGAAAAGAATCTATTATGGAGTGTTATAAAAAACCAATATTAGATCAATGTGGAGATATAAAAGCTAGTATAGGAATTGCTAGAAACATGACGCTAAAAAGATTAACAGATAAAGAAGTTATTAAAGAGGATTTTGATTTATTAAAGATATATAATTTATTTGATGATAAAAATAAAAAAATTCAAAGGGATAGCTTATTAAAAGACCTAGGCCCTCATATTGTAAATAGATTTGATGCAAGGGGCGTTTGCATATATTTATATGATTCTAATGAGAAGTATATAAATTTATATTCTATATATGGATTGGAAGAAGCAGAATCAGAGGAACTATGTAAGTGGATAAATAGAAATAACATTTATACAGGATTAAAAGAAATATATTCTAATAAATTAAATGGAATGTATAGATGGAGGAGTAATTTAGATTACATAGCTTTATATCCAATTAAATTTGAAGGTAAAACAATAGGATTACTTTTAATAGGATATCAGTCAAGTTGCATACCTATTCATATAAAAAATATTTTAATAGATGCAATATGCAATCAATTAGGGATTATTATTAAGAATAATATTTTATTTGATGAGGTTAAAGAAAATTTAGAAAAAAAATTAGCAGTAGAAGAAGATATGAATATGCTATTTGATGCAACTAATGAACTTATAAGTGTTATTGATAAAGATAGAAAATTTATTAAAGTCAATAAAAATTGGAAACGAGATTTAGGGTGGAGTAGTTCAGAAATATTAGGAAAAGATTTTTTAGACTATGTTCATCCAGATGAAAGAGCGGAGTCAAAATTAGTATCAGATAATAGATATGAACGATATAAACTAATTAATAGACAGGTATGTAAAGATGGTAGTTATAAGTGGATTTCATGGCAGATAAGACATTTGAAAGACAGAGATATCTTTATAAGTTCTGGAAAAGACATTACAGAAGCACTTATAATGGAAAGAAAAAATAAAATGTTAGAAGAAAGTATGAAGCTAGAAGAAATAAAAAGTGAATACTTTGCTAATATGTCTCATGAACTAAAAACACCTTTAAATATAATATTATCAACTATGCAACTTTTAGATTCTAATATTAAAGAAAAGAGAATTTATGCAAATAATAATATAGATTTAGATAGATATGTAAAATCTATAAGACAAAACTCTTATAGACTTTTAAGATTAGTTAATAATATTATAGATCAAAGCAAAATAGATACTGGATATTTTCAATTACAAAAGGGAAATTATGATATTGTAAAAATTGTAGAAGATATTACTTTATCAGTATTAGAGCTTGTTGAAAATAAGGGGATTACATTAATATTTGATACAAATATTGAAGAAAAAATAATAGCTTGTGATTATGATAAAATTGAAAGAATAATGCTTAATTTATTATCTAACGCTACTAAATACACTCAAGAAAATGGAGAGATTTTTGTAAAAGTAAAGTGTACTGAAGAAGGAATTATGATTTCTGTAAAAGATAATGGAATAGGAATTCCGCAAAATAGATTAGAAAATATTTTTAATAGATTTGAACAAGTAGATAATAAAATAACTAGAAACTCTTTAGGTAGTGGAATAGGATTATATTTAGTTAAATCTTTTGTTGAAATACATGGTGGAAAGATAACAGTAAAAAGTGAAGAAGGTAAGGGGACTGAATTTAAATTTATTATCCCAGATACAATTTTAGAAGAAGTTGAAGATTACAGTGTAAGTAAAGAATTAACTAATAATACAAGTGAAAAATGTAATATAGAATTTTCGAATCTTTCAATATAGATGTATAATTTATTAAAAATAGAAGTTTAGCAAAATATTGCTAAGCTTTATTTTTATTTTTTAAATTTAAAAGTAAACAGTATATAAAATAAAATTTGTAAATGATAGCAATTAGAATGTTAAATTATTAATAGATTGACTGTTTTATAAAAAAGTATTAAATTAGTAGTATCGCTATTTTGAAAAAAATACAAAAGTACTAATAATTAAAGGAGTAGAACAAGTGAAAAATATAATATTAAAGTTAGTAAGACTATTTACAGGTTTTATACTTTGTGCAAGTTCAACAGTACTTATGCTAAACTCAAATTTAGGACTATCTCCATGGGACGTTTTTCATCAAGGTATTTCTAAATTAACAGGGATAACTATAGGACAAGCAAGCATTATAGTTGGAGTAGTATGTGTAGGATTTGGTATATTACTTGGAGAGAAATTAGGCGTTGGAACAATTTTAAATATGTTAATAGTAGGTAAGTTTATAGATATGATTATTGCTATGAATATAATTCCTATAGCTAGTAATATTTTTATGGGAGTAATTATGATGATAATTGGAATGCTTGTTATGGGACTTGGATGCTATTTATATATAGGATGTGGTTTAGGATGTGGTCCTAGAGATGGCGTTATGGTAGGTCTTAGTAAAAGGTTAGTTAAACCGATTAAGTATATAAGATCCAGTATAGAGATAACAGTATTAATACTTGGATACTTTTTAGGTGGAAGTGTAGGTATAGGAACTGTAATAACAGCATTATTTTTAGGTCATAGCATACAATTAATATTTAAAATTTGTAGCTTTGATATAGGTGGAGTTACGCATAAATCAATAACTGAAAGTGTAAAAGCTGCATTTATTATGTTTTAAATAGAATATATTCTATTATTAACGTATTTTTATAGTATAATTATAGTATTTTATATAAATAATAAAACTATTAAAATACGGGAGTGATAGTTTTGGTAGAAGAAAAAATTATGTCTTTTAATGATGAGAATGGAAAAAAAGTTGATTATGCTATTTTAGAACAAAGATTAATTTGTGGCAAAGAATACGTAGCATTAGCACCAGTAAAAAATAAATCTCATATCGAACTTTTTAAAATAAACTTTGATAAAGATTGGAATGAAAGTTTAGTAGAAGTTGAATCACAAAATGAAATAAATATGTTTAAACAAGTTTCAAACCTAAAGTTTTAGAGAATGAAGATAGATTTAACCTATCTTCATTCTTTAATTTTATTAATAAAGAGTGGATATCTAAACTAATAAAATATAAACAAAAAGTTAATATCATACAAAACTATGTACAATATGGAATGTAAAGGTATAAAATAGAATTATTTAATAATTAAACTATAAATGGGGGATAATTATGCAAAAAGTATTAGATTTAATAAGAAAAGATGGAAAAGTTAAAAAAGCTACTTTAAAGGAATTAAATATAAGTTATATAGATAAAATAATGGAACTGCAAAATATAATTTTAAATGGATTAGAGGATAAAACATTATATGCGCCTACAGAAAAGGAAGAGTTTATAGAGTATTTTAAAAAAGGTGCCAAAATATTAGGTTATATTACAGATGAAAATATATTAGTAGCTATGGGAGTGTACATAGAAAAAGGATATGATGATGGAAACTACGGTTATGATATAGAATTAGAAGGGGAAGAACTTTTAAAGGTTGGGCAAATAGAATCAACAGTAGTTAGGGAGGAATTTAGAGGCAATAGACTTCAAAGAATAATATGCCAGCTTTTTGAAAATGTAGCAAGAGAAAATAATATCAAAATTTTATGTGCAACAGCAGCTCCACACAATAAGTTTAGTGTAGATACATTTGAAAAATTAGGTTATGAAGTTTCTAGAGATAAAATTAAATATGGTGGATATAGAAGATATGTATTAGTCAAAAACATATAAAAGAGACATCTAGGATATCTCTTTTATTTTTTAATTAAAGGATTTATAAAAGGATCCTTTTTTGTTTATAAAGTTATCTATCTCTAAAAATGGTATTTTAAAGGTAATAAAACCTGCTGCATAAGGGCCTATTTCATAAGGAGAAAAATAAATATATAGAAAATTTTTATCTATATAAAAATCTTGATTTTCATTTATTCCTTTAAAGCTGTTAGGATATACAAATTCATATTTAGAATTTGTTTGAATTTGATTTTCTATTATAGAGTTAATTTCATTAATCCACTTAGTAGAAGATTTAAACAAATCCTTAAGAATATAGATTTCTCCAGTTTTAAGATTTATACTAGGAGTTAATAATGTCTCCATTCCATGAGCAGCTCCTAGAGGATAATTATACCCTGTAAGTTTTAAAACTAATAAATTTTTATAAAAAAAACTTATAAAAAAATCTCCTAAATAGGAAAAAGTTAAATCATCATATTTATCTATAGGTTTAAGTTTAGATAAATATTTAAGTTTAAGATTTATTCTATTTTCTATAGATTTATTTGACTTTAAATTTACTCGAGGGTAATATACTAGATAATTAACATTAGGTTTATACTTAAGCTTATTAATAGAATAAATTCTATTTAAAATAGTTAAAGTATTAGGTCTATAAATTAGTTTTCCAGATAAAGAAAAATAATACTGAACATAATCTATATAGGCTGAAATAATATTATCTTCAATAATTAAATTACCACTTCCTTTAACTTTAGGAAGGTTATTAACTATAGTTCCTCTTAAATTTATAAAAAAAGTATTATTATAGTTATACGCAGAGGCTAAATTATTATCGAATTCATCAATATTTAAATAGATAAACTCTGAGAGTCTATTTCCATCAGTATCACCAAGAGCATAAATACTATTAACTATATCCTTGATATCACCAAGGGGCATACCTAAAGCAAGACGCTTTTCACTAAGAGATTTTATATTACTATATATAGGTTCATAGATATATTTACCAATCTTGTTAATAACACCATAGGGACCATTAAAATTTTCAGAAGTACTAACTATAGCTACACCATCTTTAAAGTTATCGGCACTATAAAATTTTGGCTTTATGAGAATGTCACCATTTTCATCAATATATCCATAAGGACCATAAGCGTTATTACTAAAGCTCATGATTCCTTCACTATAGGAGCCAACAAATTTATAGTTAAAAGAAGCAATAGAATTACCATTAGTATCTATTAGTTGGAATTTTCCATTCTTTAATTTAACTACTGAAAAATCATCAGAAAAATCATTAGCATTAAGATATATAGGTTTTATAATTTCATTTCCATCAAGATCTATATAGCCATATAAATAGGTATCATTAGGTCCTGAAATTCCAATAACAGCTCTAGAGTTATTAAAATTACCTATATAATTATAAGTTTTTTTAGTAATTTGGTTTCCGGCTTCATCTATAACACCCATATTCCCATCAGTAAAAATACAGATTGCACGACCTTCTTTAAATTCCTGAATATCAGAAAAAGTAGGATCTACTATAAAGTCACCATTAATATCAATTAATCCTGTTAATCCATCCTTTACAACAATAGCAACTCCATTATTATTAAAATCTCTAGCATATTCAAAACTAGGTTTGATAAGGAATTTACCTAAGTTATTTATATATCCATATAATGATTTAGAGGTTATATTTTTTATAGCAGGATATAAATTAATAATATTATGTTTATACTTTATTCCTTTCATAACAATACTCCTAAAGTAATTATAATAATTATAATAGTTAAAAGCAGTTAATAATGTGATATAAAAGAAAAAAAGAGTTATATTTGTTAAGAAAAAGGAATAAAATGTTTAAATTTTCCTAATTTACGTATATAATTAATAGTGGTAGAAAGATGACTAGGAGATAATAGGGAATTATGGGGAAGAAAATTAAAATAATACATATAATATTAATATTTACTATAATTATATTAGGAGTGTTCATATATCGATGTGGGAAAAAAGATTCAATTATGTTATTAGGGAGTAATGATGAGAATTATTTTGCTATTGATAATACAAGAAGTTCAGATAATCTTACAGATTTAGTGTTAGTAACTTATAATAAAGAAAATAGAAAAGAAAAAAATATCCTTTAGATTTTTCAGGTAATAAATATCCCATAGATTTTTCTAAAATAAAGGCTTTTGATAAGTGGATATTAACACAAACTGTTGGAAAAGAAGAGATTATAGGAATAAATACCTTAAATGGACAAGTTAAAACATTAGTTAGAATAGAAACTAGAGGAAAGGTTTCACATTCAATAAAGGATTTCTCAATTTATGGAGATAACTTAATATATTCTTATTTTTATGAGAATGAAACTATAATAGAAGTTAAAAACTTAAAAACAAATAAGGTTACAGAAATTAATAGGTTTAAAACAATAGAGAAAGTACCTGTTTCAATATATAAAGATAAAGTAGCCTATATAACTAATAATACTATATACGTAAGTGATTTAAATACAGAAGAGGTAATATTAAAAACATCTTCAAGTTTTAAAGATAGAGTACTTTTATATAAAGATAAAATATATACATTTAAAGGTAATGGTTATTATGAAAATTTTGTGCAGATAGATTTATATAATAATTTGAATGAGAAGATTATATTAGAGAGATGTGCAGTAGCTTTTGAGTTATATATAGATAATGATAAGGTTATATACAATAATTATTTTTATGATACAAACGAAGATAAATTATATAGAATAATATCAGATAGAAATGGATATACAAATAAAAAGATTATAATTGGAGATTGTATAGCTAGAGGAGATAATGAATATAGAAAAATTCAAATAGGAAAGAATTGCTTTGAATACTTATTGAATGGGGATATAGACTGTAGAACTTTAGTGTACTTAGATCATAAAAAGCGTATAAATGTAATATCAGATGGTGAGATTGTTATAAATAAACTATCAGATGGAAGTATTATTAATCATCTAAGTGGATTTAAAAGCAATAATACACAAAATACTTTAGATTATGCTTATTTCAATAATAAGGTCTATGGAATAGAAGAAACGGAAAATGGAATATATATGATAGTAAGTATAGATTTATCTACAGGAGAAAAGAGTTTTATAAAAGAAGTAAATGAGGATATAAATAATATAAAGCAAATTGCAGTATATAAAGATGAAATTGGCTATTTAATTGAAAAGGATGGGAAGTGTAAATTTAAATCATATAATATGGTAAGCAAAGAAGTAAGCAGTATAGAGTTAAATATTAACCAGTATGTAAAAGAATTAGCTTTTGATGAAGATAATATTTTAACATTACATTCTGAAGATGGAAAGTTTTATAGTTTCAAAAGAAGTACTGGAAATATAGCTAAGGTAAGTGAGGAAGATTATAGTTATATTATAGGAGTAACTAATTTAGGTATAGTAGTATCTGATATAAATGGTCAGTATGAATTAATAGATTATAAATTAAATACAATAAAGAGGTTTGTAGATAAGAAAAATGGATTAAGACTTATATATAATAATCAAATAAAGGAGTGATAAATTAATATTTATCACTCCTTTTTATTATAATAATTTTATGTTGTTTTCTTCACAGATTTCTATCATTTCTTCAGGCCATACAGAAGCTTGAACTTCACCAACGTGAGCTTTTCTAAGGAAGAACATACAAATTCTTGATTGACCAATTCCACCACCAACAGTATAAGGTAATTTTCCATCTAATAATTTTTTGTGGAAATCAAGTTCTTTTCTATCTTCACATCCACGAACCTTTAATTGGTGTAAAAGAGCAGCTTCATCAACTCTTATACCCATTGATGAAAGTTCAAGAGCTTTATCAAATACAGGGTAATAGAATAATATATCACCATTTAAGTTCCAATCATCATAATCAGGTGATCTACCATCATGTTTTTCACCAGATGCTAATGCACCACCAATTCCTTGTATAAATACAGCTTTCTTTTCTCTACAAATAGCATCTTCTCTTTCTTTTGATGTTAGTGTAGGATATTTATCTTCAAGTTCTTGTGCTGTTATAAAATAAATATCTTCTGGTAATATTTCATCGAAATATTCATATTTAGATGAAACAAATTTTTCAGTTTTCTTGAAAACTTTATAAATAGACTTAACTATAGTTCTTAAAGTTTCTTCTGTTCTTTGTTCTTTAGTTATTATTTTTTCCCAATCCCATTGGTCAACATAAGTTGAGTGTGTGTTATCTAAATCTTCATCTCTTCTTATAGCATTCATGTCAGTATAAAGACCTTCACCTGGAGTGAAATCATATCTATATAGAGCCATTCTTTTCCATTTAGCAAGAGAATGAACAATTTCAAAGTTTCTATTTTCTATACCTTTCATATCGAAACTAACAGGTCTTTCAGTTCCATTTAAAGCATCATTTAAACCGCTGTTTTGATCAACAAATAGTGGAGCAGATACTCTAGTTAAGTTTAATGCTTTTGCAAGTTCGCTTTCAAAATAGTCTTTTACAGCTTTGATAGCTACTTCTGTTTCTCTTAATGATAAGTGTGGTTTATATCCTTTTGGTAATATTAATCTTTCTTTATACATTATTTATCCCTCTTTCAAAATTTGATTATGAAATTATTAAAATTATATAATTTATTTTTCAGAATTAAAAATCATTTTAATAGGCCTTTAAAATTAAAAATAAAAAAAACCTTCATCCTAAAGTATAGGACGAAAGGTATATCTTCCGCGGTACCACCTATGTTAACATAAATAAGTTCACTCAAAATCAGTACAGAATAAAAATAAAATTCGATACTGTCCAATTTCTAACAGGTTGGTTCCGTCCAGATGTACTATTTATATAAATTAAAGTATATAAATTTCCAGTGGAAGCTCCGAGATGTTATTCACCAATGGCTTAGTATGGGTATTACACCATCACCCACTCTCTTAAACTAGTTTCAATTAGTTACTTCTTCTCTTCTTAGCTTTTAAATATTTATTTGTTGAAATTAATATATCATCATTTTTGAAGCTTGTCAATAATATATCTTGCATTTTTAGAAAATTTATATTGTAAGTAAAAAAATACAAGAAAGTAATTGGTATTAATACATAATTTATATTATAAGGAATTATATATTAATAAATTGATTTTAAAGAGCGAATAAAATAGAAAAAGTTGCTCATAATATGATTATCTAATGGTTAATTACTTCTAATATTATTTAACCATAATATTAGAATAAGTTAGCCCCTAGATGGAACTAAAGTAATTAAGATTATAACTTCTTAATTGCTTTAGTTTTATATACAAAAGAAAGTAGGGAGTTTATGAAGTTTTTTTTATGGGTAACATTTAATTTTGTACTTTATTCTTTTATAGGTTGGTTGATAGAAGAAGCGTATGCATATATTATTAAAGGGAGTTTTAAAAAAGAAGGTTTTTTAAAAAGTCCCTTTAAGCCTATGTATGGATTCGCTATGACTATATTAGTAGCTTTTAATAGAATAAGTAATCCTAATATCTTTATTATGGCTACGCTTTGTTTTATAGTACCGAGTATAATAGAATATATAAGTGGAGATTTATTGAAACGAAGTTTTAATAAAGTGTACTGGGATTATTCAAATTTAACTTATAATTTAAATGGATTAGTAAGCTTAAGGTTTTCATTTTATTGGATGATTTTATGTTTAATAGGTGTATATTACTTTCAACCTATAGTTGATATAGTTTATTATAGTTTTTATTCAATGTGGTCAATTATATCGTTAGCAAGCACTATTTTAATGATAGTAGATTTAGGATTAACAATAAAAGAAGAGAGTAAGCTTCATACAAATAGAATATAATATAAAAAACACTATGTTCTTAATGGAACATAGTGTTTTTTGTTAGTTAAATGGTTGATAAGTACTAGTATCTAGATATTTTTCATATACTTGATTTCCACTTGCATCATATCCGTATAAATAAGTGTCGGCACTTAAAGGACCTTTTTGATAACTTTTAGGTTCATAAGTTATTCCTTTAGTTACAGTATCATTTGACCAAAACTCTATAGTTAAGTTACCATTACCTGCATATGAATTAATAACTACTGGAAATTCAAAATCATTTTTGAATTTTAAGTCTATTGAACCATCAGCTAATGTAGCATCTAGTCCCATAGGAACATAAGAAACTGTCATCATATGATTCATTCTTTCAGTTGGTATAATACCTGATCTAAGCATTGCGTTATATAGAGTAGATGCAACTTGACAAACTCCACCTCCATAGTTTTTAACAACTTTACCAGCTACATAAGTGTTAGCAAGTACAAAACCATTTTCAGGAGTAGTAGGACCAATTGCAGCTTCGCAAGAGAATATATTACCAGGCATTACTAAAGAATTATCGATATTTCTTGCAGCAATTTCTAAGTTAGTTCCACTAGGACCACCAGGGTAGTGTGTTGAGAATGTAGCAATTCTTTTATTAACACCAGTTAAAGCTTCACTTTTAATAGTAGGTTCTACTGTTTGCATTTCACCAGTTAAAGCAATAACATTTGCACTATCGATATCCTTAATATTTGATTTTAATTGTTCAAGTAATGTTTCAGAATTTAATTTAGACCCATTTTGACCTGCTGTAATATTAATTCCTCCATCAATGCTTATTGAGGCATTTACAGGAGCAACGTTAACTGTTGAACTTATGTTATTTACAAATTCATTAAGCTTGTCCTCATTATAAGAAAGTTCAAGTTTATAAGTTCTATTTTCAGGTTTTTTTAATAATTTCACTTTTTGAAAGAAATTTTTATCTTTTCCATAATTTAAAATATCTTGTTCAAGTTCTTCATATGGAATTGTTACATCAAGATTTTTATAAAATGTTTGGAAAGATTGATCACCTACAGTTACGTTAATTTCCTTATCACCACCAACGGTCATCATAGAAACTAATGTTTTATGAAGTTCATCGGCAGTTTGTCCAGAGATATCCTTGTCTAAAATATATGCACCTGGATATACTTTATCAGAAAAACTTTTTATTAGGTTATTATCTTTAACACCTTTGTAAGTTAATAAAGCTACTAAAATAACAATAATTGCAATAGCTAATAAAAAGTATTTTGATTTAAAAAGTTTTTTAATAGTGACATATTTGTTTCTTCAGTAAGTACAATGTTTTCTCCAAGGTTAGTATTAGATTCATTACTATCCATAGGTACCTCCTATAATTACTAGTTTTTATATAATAATATTTAAATAGTATGTTTATATAAATAAATATATCAATGAAAATAGATAAAAATTTATTATTATCAAATATATGGGAAATTTATATCAAACATATTCTATTATATTATACATCAATAATAATAAAATCAAAATAATTTATTTAATAATAATTACACAATTTATTAACAAATAGAAGAAATTGTAATTATAACAAAATTATGCAAAATAACGCTACAAGGCAATAAATTGTATTTTATTTTGAGAAAATGAAAAAAAATACCTTATTTTAATAAATGATTTTGAAATGAATTAAAATATTTATATAAACAAGAATAACATATATAGAATAGGTTTTCAAAATAAATCTAAAAATATAATATAAATACATTTATGCAGGAAGTTTGTTAATTAATAAACATTAAATAAATACGTTTAGAATACTAATTTATTATTTGAACATACTAGTATTAATTTAATAGGATAGTGTAAAGTTTCGTATGAAAAAATAGCTTATGGCTAATTTGGAATAATAGTTAAAAATATCTTTATAATATCTAAGAAAATTTTAAAATTGAATATGCTAAAAAGACCTTCGGTAACGGAGGCAAAAACTTAATCAATATTTGATTTTATGATTTATCAAGAAGTTTGTGATTCTTGCATATGTAATATGGTTTGTTGACCGAGACTGATAAGAATTTGCCACTTTGCAGACATATTGTCAATACCATCTAGTTGCTTTAATTCGTTTAAAGGACGCCAGTAATTGTAAGGATGCGGGCGTAAGAAGTTGTAATAAGCAACCCAAAGGGAGAAGCCATAAAGAGCACCTTCATCACTTCCATAACCACAGGTACCCCTGTAGGAAGATTTAAAGGTACGGTTTAAACGCTCTACAACTTGCTTAACCCAACGAAATTCTTCAGATACTGGATCATCGTTAGTAAGTCCGATAACTTGAGTTAGATTAAATTCTTTATTTTTTTCTAATTCAAATTGTTGCTTCGCTAACGGATATGAACTGTAACCATCGGCAACGAAGTTTAAAGCTTTTCCAGGGAAGTCTTTAAACTTATCAAAAGCCATACGCATTGCTAGTATACAAGGGCCAGTATCTCTTGTATCAGATACTTGATAACCTAGAATAGACCTTTTACAAGCATCCATTACAATCCAGACATAATGCTTAATGCCTTTTACTTTTATATAAGTTTCATCGGCAGAAAGTATTTTAGAGGGTTTGTAATCAAAGGTATCAACAAACGGCTTAATAACAGCAGCTGCTGTTAGAGCATAATTAGCAACAGTTCTATGTGAAATTTTTATTCCATGAACTTCTTTTAAAACATGAGCTGTTTGTCTTGTAGACATTTTACAATTAACGTGATAAGTCAAGCATAGTCCCATTATATGCGGGCTAAACTTCTTAAAACTAAATCCGGTAGCATGTTTTGATATTGGATATAGATCCATTTTAAAGAAGTTAATATTAAATTCACGATATATGTAATGAAGCTTATACTTGTATTTATCACAAGGATCAATATTCTTTGGAAGATTCTTAAGATTTCTTTGATAGTATAAGCATTTAGAATTATTGCATTTATGTATTTTAAAGTGCTTGCGTTGCTTTTGTTCCGTAAGCGTAGCACCGCAATAAGGACATATAAATACTATTGGTTTAGTTGTGTGATTAGTTTCTTTAAATGTAAGACCACAAACTTTACATTGAAACTGTCCTTTACTGCCATTGTTATCGTATATATATTCATGTGGTGCACCACACTTAGGACATTTAGTTTTTTTAGGGATAGACTTCCCGTTCCGTCTTTGGACGGGTTTTACGGTCTTGTTATATTTATGTTTGTAATAAGCTAAAAGTAATATATAGTCTACCTTTTCAAATCTAATAATTGTGGGTAGCTTATCTACTTTGAATTTTTGGTATTCTGGACTATTAGAATCATCAAATATCATCTGGTTAAGTGGAATATGTTTTGAGATGAATAAAAGTAATTGACCGATAATGGCAATTAAATATTGATTATAAGTAATTAAATAAGTTATAATTGAATCCATAATAACGACATCCTTTCATGTGTGATTTTGTTTGGTTAGAGATTCAATTTTAACATGAAATTAGGGGGTCGTTATTTTTTTATACAAAAAAACTGGCGAAACCTTGATATATAAAGATTTAAAAAGAAAAGTAGTGTAAAAAACTTTACACTAACTTTAATAGAAAGGAGGATAAAATATGGATAGCGTTAATTACACAGTAAGTGGTTTGGTTAATACAATGAGTAAGACCCATGTGAAAAATGCCTTAGATAAGATTGAAGGTGTACAACAAGTTTGTGTAGATCTTGGTAGAGGAACTATTGAGGTCATGTATGGACAAGAAGCAAATGAAAGTGAAATTAGACAATGTATAGAAGAGACAGGATATACTATTGAATCTTAATTATAAGTTTAAGCCACTAATTAGTGGCTTTTTTGTTTATTAAATATTTTGTATTGACAAATATAAATTATTATTTAATAATAAGAATAAGTAAAATTCTTAAAAAGAATAAAATTAGAAATGTAAACATAGGAGGATTTTAAAAATGAAGGCATTTGTAGATGGAGATATTTGTATATCATGTGGATTATGTGAGGGAACTTGTTCAGAGGTATTTTCATTAGATACAGGAGTTGCTGTAGCTAGTGAAGTATCAGAAGGAGCAGAAGATTTAGTAAGAGAAGCATGCGATGGGTGTCCAGTACAAGCAATTTCAATTGAAGAATAATATTTAAGTAAATTGTAAATATTAATAAAAGCTTATAATTATTATAAAAAGGAGAGATTGTTATGTCAAAGGTTTGTCTTTGCAAAGGTATTGAAGAAGAAGAAATAGTAAAGGCTATAAAAGAAGGGGCAATTACTTTTGAGGAAGTAAGAGAAAAAACAGGTGCAGGCTCAGGATTCTGCAAAGCAGGAAGATGTAAAGCTAAAATAGAAGAATTAATACAAGAAAATAAATAAAGAATTTATTAAGCCGTACATATTAATATTGTACGGTTTAAATTCTAATTGTTTATCAGTGCACTAATATAAAAGTTTAGTGATAAGCAAGTAGAAAGAATTTATAGAGGTGATTAATATGTCATTTGAAAAAATAGATACTACAAATAATGAAATTGAGGAAGGTAGAAGTTGTATATTATTGTGTAACTTTATAGGCAAGGAGCTTAAAATTGTTCAAAATTATTCAGATATTATAGGTGTTAGAGATAAAGAGATTCTTTCTTATAAAAATGGAGAATCAAAAATAGAAGATATTATAGATGGTAGAATATTATCAGAAGGTAATGATGGACCCAAAAATAAGGTGATAATTTTTAATAATGTATCCCAATCAAAAATAGGTATCTTTATTGAAAATATAAAAAAGCTTAAAATTAAAAATGTTTTGTTTGCGGTGGTAACAGATACATCAAAAGAGTGGACATTAAATACATTAATAAATAACTTAGTTGAAGAGCGTAAAGCTATGCAAAAAGGAACTTCAGCCCATTAATAAAAGTTAGGTAAGAGAAAAAAGACTAGGATATATAAATCCATAGTCTTTTTTGCTTACTTTTATATTTAATTATAAGAAATAGCTACATCTTTTGAACATTTGTAGCCATTGGGCCTTTTTTACCTTCTTCAATATCGAAAGTAACATTTTCGCCTTCGTGTAAGTCTTTATCAGTACCTTTTTCTTTAACTTGAGAGTGGTGAACAAAAACATCATTACCATCATCACAAGAAATAAATCCGAATCCTTTTTCTTGATTAAACCATTTTACAATACCTGTTTTACTTGACATAGGTAATATCGCTCCTTATATAAAAAATATCATTAATAGTATTACCAGTGAAAAAATTTTTAAACTTAAAATGAGAAAATAAAGAAAATTTCAAAAAGTATATTGACTATAAATAAAAATTGGTATAATCTATATATAATATTTAGATTAATAAATTCTATGAAGAGAAAAAGTAAGTAATATTTTTGTTCCACAGAGAGTTGGCATTTTGCTGCAAGCCAATGTTCAAGGTATAACTGAAAATCATCTCGGAGAAGTAAGGCTGAAGATTATTAGTAAGTCTTATCGGAGTTTTTCACCGTTAAAAGAAAAGCGTATTATTTAGTACGTAGCTGAGAGCTATAAAAGAATCTATTTTTATTTATTATAGATTTAGTTTTATAGAATTAGGGTGGTATCGCGAGTAACCTCGTCCCTTTGTTTAAGGGATGGGGTTTTTTTATGTTTATAAAGGGGGGATTTTATATGGATATTGAAGGTGGCATAATTATTCGGCAATAAAATTTGAATTGTATAGGAGGATTTAAAATGAAAGGTTTATCAAGGAAAGATTTAGTATTAATAAGCTTAATGCTTTTTTCATTATTTTTTGGAGCAGGAAATTTAATATTTCCACCATTTTTAGGTCAAGCGGCAGGAACAAAAACAGTTATAGCTATGTTAGGGTTTTTTATAACAGCGGTAGGTTTTCCAGTACTTGGAGTGGTTGTAATAGCTAAATCAGGAGGATTATATGCTTTAGCTAAAAGAGTAAATAAAACTTTTGCAGGAGTATTTACTGTATTAATATATTTATCAATAGGACCATGCCTAGGAATTCCAAGAGCAGGAAGTTTACCATTTGAAATGGCAGTTTCACCTTATTTACCAAGCAATATGTCGAGAGCTCTTGCATTATTTATTTTTACATTAATATTTTTTGCGGTGGCTTATTGGCTTTCATTATCACCAAGTAAATTAGTAGATAGAATGGGTAAGGTTTTAACTCCAACATTATTAAGTTTAGTTGCAATAATATTTATAGCAGCTATTTTCAAACCATTAGGAGGTTATGCAAAGCCAACAGGTGAATATATAACTTCACCATTTATTAAAGGATTTTTAGAAGGATATTTAACTATGGATACTATTGCAGCTTTAAATTTTGGAATAGTAATTAGTTTAGCAATAAAATCTAGAGGCGTTAAAGATGAAAAGACTGTTATTTCTACTTCAATTAAAGCAGGAATTATTGCAGGAATATTATTAATAGCTATATATTCAATGTTAGGACATTTAGGAGCAACTAGTGGAGGAAGATTTGGAGCAACTGAAAATGGAGCTCAAACTCTAACAAATGTAATGACCTATATTTTTGGAAAACCAGGAGCTGTATTACTTGCAGTAGTATTTACTTTAGCATGCTTAACAACTTGTGTTGGATTAATAACATCATGTAGTCAGTACTTTACAACATTAAATAATAAGGTAAGCTATAAAGCTTGGGTTAGCCTTTTAGCTTTATCAAGTATGTTACTTGCTAATATGGGATTAACTAAAATCTTATCAATTTCAGTACCAGTATTAAATGCAATTTATCCAATAGCAATAATGTTAATTTTAGTAGGAATAATGAATAATTTATTTAAAGGTAGTAGAGTTGTTTATTCTACAACAATATTATTTACTGGAGTTATAAGTGTAATAGATGCATTAGAACAAGTTGGCTTTAGGTTAGGTTTTGTAACAAAACTTGTTGATAAACTACCATTTTACTCACAAGGGTTAGGTTGGGTAGCACCAGCAATTCTAGGTTTATTACTAGGTATTGTTATAAAAGAAGTTAGAGAAAAGATGTTAGCAAAAAATCTAGAGTTACAAGAATAAAAAAGAGCCTAAAATGTGAACTGCCCCCTATCTAGTAGATAGGAGGCAGTTCAATGGTTCTACCTTTTAAGATTTTTAAATTTAATCATCATAAAAATCTCTTTCATAATCATTAGTATTTGGAGTGCTTGGCATATGACTGTAAGGTGCATTAGGATAATCAAATAAATTATCTTTTTTGTGTTTAAGTTTATGCTTTAATTTTTTAAGATCAAACATAATATCACCTCATAGGATTATTTATTAATAGTATGTACATAAAATTATATAAATATGTACAGTTAGGATATAGTAAGTTGTTATTGTAATAAATTACTAATATAACAAATATAAGGATGGAGGGATGATATGAAGGATTTCTTTGTTTTAAAAATACCAAATGAATTTTATCGAACAAGTTTAACGGAACAGACAATACCTATAATTCTTTTATGTATAGCAATAGGAATTATTTATTTTTATAAAGATAAGATAAGAGCCAAAGAAAGATTAGATAAAATTATTAGATACTCCATAGGAATAATATCATTAACTATTTTTGTATCATACTATATTTCTGTATGGATAATTGAAGGGATTAGACCAGATAATTTACCATTTCATCTATGTTATCTTACCAATATTCTTTGTATTATTTTAGCGTTTACTAAAAATAGAAGCCTTTTTAACTTTTCAATATTTGCAGGAGTTTTAGGTGGAATAAGCAGTTTAATATCAGTAGATATGGAGCTTTCCTGGCGATATTTTAAATATTATCAGTTTATGGTGGGACATACTATCATAGTTTTAGTTCCAATATATTTTCTTATTATATATAAATATATTCCAACTTTTAAAGATGCAATTAAAGTATTTTTATTATTACAGGTTATAGGAATGCCTATGGGAATATTTAATGAAATATATAAAACAAATTATTTCTTTGTAAGCTTTGGATCTAATGCAGCAAGCAAGGGGACATTTTTAACATTCTTAGGGGATGGATATATGTATTTATTTAATCTAGAATTGTTAGCTATAACTTGTATTTTAGTATGGTATTTAGTTTTGAAATTTATATATAAAATTTTAAAATCTCATTCACTAAATAATGATTATAGCTATAAAATGTAAGTATAATTATTAAGTTTTATTTGATTATATAGAGTAAATCTGATAAGCTAATAAGGGAAAATTTAATAAGTACTTCAGTTGTATAGGGGAGTAGTTAGCTCATATTTGAAGAGTTGTTAAGTCAACATATTGAACTTAAAAGTTCTGGCTTAATATTAAATAACGAGACTTATGCGTAGTTTTTGCTACGCATAAGTCTTTATTTTTTGTATAAGAAAGTTAAAAAAGTAGAACTAATAAAGTAAGTATTAAATTAAAAATTAATATATGTTAAGGAGAGTATTGTATGGGATTTTTATCAATTTTAATGACAGGAATAGGATTATCTATGGATGCCTTTGCAGTTGCCCTTGCAAAAGGAATGAACCTGAAAAAAGATTTACTTAAAAATGCAGTAAAAATAGCTTTATTTTTTGGGTTATTTCAAGCAGTTATGCCTCTTTTAGGATGGTGGGCAGGAAGATATTTTGAAAGCTATATAAAATCATTTGATCATTGGATCGCTTTTATACTGCTAGGGATAATTGGTGGGAAAATGATATATGAATCTTTCAATGGAGAAAAAGAAGATGAAAACTTAAATAATGAAATTGAAGAAGAAGTTAGTATAACTGAAGTTTATGAGGAAAAAGATGAGTTAAACAACAAAAATTTAATTATATTAGCTATTGCAACTAGTATAGATGCTTTAGCAGTTGGCGTAAGCTTTGCATTTTTAAGCGTTAACATAGTACCTGCTATAACAATAATAGGATTAACTACTTTTGTTTTATGTATAGTTGCTGTACTTGTAGGTAAAAAATTAGGAAACCTACTACAAAGGTATGCTGAAATTATTGGTGGAGTAATTTTAATACTTATAGGAACAAAAATTTTAATAGAGCATTTATTTATGTAGATAAAGGTTATATTACCCTTAATAAAAGAATGAATTTTGATATAATAAGACTTAATAGAATACAAAATGAAAGGAATAATTATATGACAGATAAAGAGTATGAATATTTTGGGTTTAAACCATTAATACATGGAGAAGTGGAAAGAGATGATAACGAACTTTGGTTTTTAATATGTAACGATAAATTATTAGTAAAAATTACTGAAGATAAAGTAAGCATTCCAACATATAAAGATATTAAAGTGCTTAATATAAGTTTTCAAGAAGCGTATTGTTTAGGTGAGCTTAAAAATAAAATATGCTTTACAGTTGAAATAGAAGAAAATATAGAAATAAAAGAAGAGTTTAAAATGATAACCATTTATGAAGCAGGTATTCTTTTAGAAGAAGAAATGTTTTTTGTAGCAGGAAGAGGAAGACAATTATTACACTGGGATAAAACTCATAAATTCTGTGGAAGATGTGGAAATAAAACTATTAAAAAGGAAGATGAAAAAGCAAAAATTTGTACAGAGTGCAATCTTATAACATATCCTACTATTTCCCCGGCAATAATCGTTGCAATAACTAAGGGAGATGAAATACTTTTAGCTCACAATAAAGGATTTAAAGATAATAAATATGGAATTATAGCAGGATTTGTTGATGCAGGTGAAGATCTAGAAACATGCGTAAAAAGAGAAGTCTTTGAAGAAGTAGGAATAAAAATAAAAAATATAAAATACTATGGTAGCCAAATATGGCCTTTCCCTAATTCATTAATGATAGGTTTCTTTGCAGAATACCAAAGCGGAGAGATAAAAGTAGATGGTGAAGAAATAGTTAAAGCAGATTGGTTTAAAAAAGATAACTTTCCTAAAATTCCAGACAAGATATCTATCGCAAGAAAGATGATAGACCATTTTGCTGAAATTAGTTAAATATATAAATTAAATAACTACGGGAGAGAGAATTATATGCATAAGGTGATGGTAAAAGGTATACTATCTAGTAATAATGGAATGAATATTTATAGAGGTTGCAGTCATGGGTGTATATATTGCGACTCTAGAAGCTTATGTTATGGGATGAATCATATTTTTGAAGATATAGAGGTAAAGATTGATGGTACACAGTTATTAGAGGATGCACTTAAGAAAAAGAGAAAAAAGTGTATGATTGGAACTGGTGCAATGAGGGATCCATATATTCATATAGAAGAAAAGCTTCAAAATACAAGAAAATCCTTAGAGATAATTGAAAAGTTATGTAAGATTATTGAACCAAATGTTTCTACAACAAAAGAACGTTTTGAAGTTTTGAAGGTAATGAGGGACAATGGAATTCCTACAGTCGTTTGGATATCTCCTATTTTGCCTTATATAAATGATACAGAGAAAAATAATGGGATTCAATTGAGTTTTGATATATAAACGTATTGAGTAAAATCAATACGTTTTTTATTTTTATAAAATGATATTTCTAATCTATAAAATAAAAAATGTAGTAGTTAAAAATAATAAAAAATACAAAAAAAGGTTTATGGCATTTGACAATAAATAAAAGTGATGCTAACATATTATTAGCATATGCTATTAATGTGTTGGGGGATGAGTTAATGGGGAGTTAGTTTTATGGTTATGAAGCAATTAAAAATTTATAAAATAAGATTAAGGATGAGGTGTAGTATATGAAAATAGCGGTTTCATCAACAGGAAAAGATAAAGATAGTACATTAGATATAAGATTTGGTAGATGTGAGTATTTTCAAATTTATAATACAGAAAATAATGAGTTAAAGGTAATAGAGAATAGAGGGCAAACTGCAAGTGGAGGAGCTGGAATTGCAGCATCTAATCAAATAGTAGAAGAAAAAGCAGATGTAGTCATTACAGGAAGTTTAGGCCCAAATGCTTTTAATATTATAAAAGAATCAGAAATAAAAATGTTTAAATGTGATTCGATATCAGTAGAATCTGCAATTAAAAAATATAGTAATGGTGAACTTGAAGAAATAAAATCAGCTAAATAGATAAAAGTTAGTAGATTGGAGATGAAAAAAACTGTGAATATTGCTGTGCTTAGTGGAAAAGGTGGAACTGGGAAAACAACAATGTCAATAAATCTTGCTATTGCATTAAATGCAAATTATGTAGATTGTGATGTAGAGGAGCCAAATGGTTTTTTATTTTTAAAGCCTACGGTTTATAAAAATGAAGATGTAATGGTTGAATATCCAGAGATAAAAAAAGACAAATGTATAAGTTGTGGTATATGTACACAAACTTGTAAATTTAACGCTTTAGCAAAAGTAAAAGATAATATTATGGTATTTGATAAATTATGTCATAGTTGTGGAGCATGCAAAATTTCTTGTAAAACTGATGCAATAGTTTATAAAAATAGAGTCATTGGAAAATTAGAATCAGGTAAAACAAGAAATATAGAGTGTATAAGGGGAATTTTAAATGTAGGTGAACCAATGGCAGTACCTGTTATAAAGCAACTTTTAAAAAGTTTACCTAAGGGTATTAATTTAATTGATTGTCCACCTGGAACTAGTTGTAATGTAGTAAATAGTTTGAAGTATGCAGACATTGCTATACTTGTTACAGAGCCTTCAGAGTTTGGTCTTCATGATTTAAAATTAGCTGTTGAACTTGTTAAAATATATAACATTCCATTTTGTGTAGTTATTAATAAAGATGACGGAAAAGAAAATATAGTAAAAAAATACTGTGAAGAAGAAAATATAAAAATAATAGGATACTTACCTTATAGTAGAGATACAGTAACTCTATATTCTAAAGGGCAAATATTATATGATGATGTAAATCATAAGTTATGGTTTGATGAAATATCAACTAATATAAAGGAGGTGCTACTTTGGAACTAACTATTTTAAGTGGAAAAGGTGGAACTGGTAAAACAACTATTGCTACAGCCTTAGCAGAACTTGAAAAAGATGCAATAAGAGTAGATTGTGATGTAGATGCACCAAATTTATATTTATTTTATGAGGGTAAAGACATAAGAAAAGAAAATTTTATTGCAGGTAAAAAGGCTATTATATGTAAAGAACTTTGCGAAAACTGTGGAAGATGTATTAATGTTTGTAAGTTTTCTGCAATAAAAGACTTTGAAGTAGATGATTTTACTTGTGAGGGGTGTGGTGCTTGCACATTAGTATGTCCTAATAATGCAATAAAGCTTAATGATGATAAAATTGCAGATGTATTTTTAACTGAATTAGAAGAAGGTATAATTTCAAGAGCAGAAATGGAAATAGGTAGCGATGGCTCAGGAAAGTTAATTAGTCAATTAAAGAAAAATAGTAGAGATGTTAATAATGGAGAAAAACTAACTATAATAGATGGATCACCAGGAATAGGATGTCCTGTTATTTCATCAATTACAGGGAGTGATGCAGTGCTTATAGTTACAGAGCCAACAAAATCAGCTTTAAAAGATTTGCTTAGGATACTAGAACTTTGTAATCATTTTAATGTTTTTACTATGATTTGTATTAATAAATATGATATTAACAATGAAGTTTCTGTAGAGATAGAAGAATTAGCTAAAGTAAATAATTTAATTATAGTTGGGAAAATTCCTTATGATGATATGGTTATAAAATCTATAAATGAGTTAAAACCAATAACAAATTATAAGGATAGTATAGCTAAAATTGAAATTGAAAAAATGTGGATTAATATAAAAAATAAAATAGAAAAATTAGGAGGAATTAAATTATGAAAATAGCAGTTGCTAGTGAAAATAATATTGTTAGTGGACATTTCGGACATTGTGAAGGTTTTGATATTTATGAAGTAGAAGAAGGAAAAATATTAAATAAAAACTTTGTGAAAAATCCAGGACATAAACCAGGATTTTTACCAGTATTTTTAAAAGGACTAGATATAGATATTATAATTTCTGGAGGAATGGGGGCTACTGCGCAACAATTATTTGAACAAAATAATATAGAAGTAGTTGTAGGAGCAGCTGGAATAACTGATGAAATAATTAAAAAATATATAAGTGGAGAAGTAAAATCAACAGGAAGTATTTGTACAGAGCATGCACATGAGGGGCATTGTAACGACTAAATAATTAATAAAGATTATTTAAAAGTAAAACATAAAAATTGAGGGATTGCTACTATATTATATAAGTTTTAATATATTTACAGAGATGGATATAGTCAAAGAAATAAATATTGAAGGATATCGTGGCTTTAAATGTTTTAAATGTAATAGTATAATTGATATAAATAATAAAGAGATTAAATTTAATTACTAGATATTTATGATATAACTATAATATTTACAGGATTATATGCAAACTGTAAGGAGGAATTTAAGTGGCGAGACCAACAAAAGTTAGAACAGTTAGTTTTTTTCCCGAAGATACCTATTTTGTGCCAGTAGGGAAACCTAAATGTCAATTAAAAGAAGTAACTTTAAAACTAGAAGAATTAGAAGCAATGAGGCTTAAGGATATTGAATCTCTTAGTCAAGAAGAATGTGCAAAACAAATGAAGGTGTCAAGACAGACCTTTCAAAATATTATTGATACAGCAAGACAAAAGGTTGCAATGGCTTTAACCCAAGGATATTCTATAAGAATAGATGGAGGAAATTATAGAGCGAAATTTTGTAAATTTAAATGTTTTGAATGTGGCAATGAATATGAAATAAAATATGAACAAGACAAAGAAAAATGTCCATCTTGTGGATCAGATAAGGTTATTTGTAGCAAAAAAGCTCAAATATGCTCTAGATGGTGTAATAAAAGTAGATAGAATAAATATTAATAAAGTAAATAAAAAAATCATATCAATTTAATTTTGATATGATTTTTTTATTTAAATCTTAGTATCTTTTATTTTTAAAGAAGAATACACCTAAGCTTGCAAGCATAGCACCTATCATTGATAAGAAGTTACCATTAAAGCTTGAACCAGTATTTGGTAGTGTTTTTTGTTTTATATCTTTTTGAGATGATTTATTTTGGTTAGGTGTATTATTTGCTTTTACTTCAGGTTTTGTAGTGGAATCTGTTTTAGATGAAACTTCAGTTTTAGTATTAGCTTTAGCATCAGTTTTCACATCAGACTTAGCATCAGTTTTCACATCAGCAGTTGTATCTGAAGCTACAGCAGGAGTAACATCTGAAATTATATCAGGATTTTCGTTAGGTTTTATATCAGGTGTTTCATCAAGATCAATTTTTGTAGTAAAGCCTTTCCAACCTTTTGAACAATTTTTATCAAATACAAATCTTACTTCTTTATACTCAGAGTAATTTCCAATATCACTTGGCTTACCCCCCATCATACCTACAAGTACACAGCCCATGTGATCTGAAGTTAAATCAGATATTGACACTTCGCATAGTTGCATATCATATTCACCTATACTATTTTTTTCTCCTACAAATTGACGTTTTGAACTTACATATTCTCCATCACTTTCTATACAGAAATCTAAAATACTATATCCATAAAGAGTATTTAACATTGTTAAGTTTATTTTACCATCTTTAACAGTAACCTTTATTTTTTCATCAAAGAAACCATTTAACATTGATTCATTCTCAGGAATATCAGCTCTATATGCTTTAAATCCTATAGTATAAACACCATCTTCAAGATTATCCGTTGGAATAATGGCATTAGAAACAATAACTCTTCTTTTTTGAGTCTTAGTTTGACCGTTATGAGTTACAGAATATGTTACTTCATAAGTTCCTTCTTTAGGGTTTTGAGTATCTAAATCACCAGTATCAATTTTAATTTGATTACTTAAATCAATAGTTTCTTTACCTATTGAAAAAGCAGATACATTATCCATTAAATCAATAGGTTCACCAACTAATGTAGATGCATCTTCTTTTATATTATAGATTCTAAGAGTTTCTGTTGTAGCAGTTAATGAAGGAGCTTCTTCTTGGCTTATTAATGTTCCGTCTTTTTTTACTCTTATTCTCATATCATTATAGCCATCTACTTTTAAAATTATAGTATTTATATCTTCTGTGAAAGAGGTATCATTTAATTCTAATCCACCCATATAACTAAGATGATACTCATTTATTCCAAAACTAAAGTTATCATAATATCTAACTCCATTTACAGTTAACTCAGAAGGTTTAGTGTTTGGATTTTGAGGATCTGCTGCCTTGATATATTCATTTAATATATCATTTTGTTCAAAACTTATTTCATATTCCACTCTTCCATAAATTTCACCGTATCTAGCGGTTGTTACTTTAGGTAATAAAGATACAGCTTGCCAATTTTGTTCATCTTTATTAGTTTCTTTTATATCATCTGATATAGTTGAAGATTTAGAGTTTGAATTATCTACAGCCTCAGTAGAAGAGTCTGCTATGCTCATAGTTTGTCCATCTTTTTTTATTTTTATAGTCATAGTATCATAACCATCAGCTTTGATAACTACTGTATTTACTCCATCTTTAAATGCATTTTGATTAAGTTCAAAGCCAGTTAACCCAAAATAAAAAGTATTTACATTTTCTACATCAGATGAATTAGTGTAATTAACTCCATTTACAGTTACAGTACTTTTAAAATTTATAGCTTGTCTAAAATCAGTTACAGATTTCCAATTAGCATCTGTAACAGAATCAAAACTAATTCTACATTTCATAAAATTTGAATAGAAAGTATCAAATTCTACTTTTTCTACTTCAGGTAATATATTCTTAACGACACTAGAAGTATCTACAAGTGATTCATTAGAGTTAATTTCTTTTTCACTTATAAAAGTACCATCTTTATTTACTAATATCTCCATATCGTTATATCCATTAGCTTTAACAATAATAGTATTTATTTCTTTTGTGAATCCACTTGGATTAAGTTCAAGACCTAATGCCCCCATTTTATAAGTATCTTTTTCGCTTACAAGGTTTGTATTATCATATTTGATTCCATTTACTGTTACATCATTTGTTTCATTTATAGCTTTTATATATTTTTTAAATTTATCAAATTCACTGTTGGTTGTACCAGGGAAATTTATTCTGTATTTATCGTAATCCTCCCAGAATCGTCCTAATTCTGCTGATTCAATTTTAGGTAAGGTAGTTACATTAATCCATTTACTTTCAACATTTAAGGCAGTATCTTCTACAGATAAAGTACGTGGATCGATATTGTTTGTGTCAGCACGTACCACTTGTGGGGCAGAGCCAACTATTAAAGTTGCAGCTATAATAGCACTTATTTTTTTGTTGAATTTTTCTGATTTTATCATATAATCACTCCTATTTGTAATATTAAAATTATTAATAAATAAATTGTTTTGTCATATATAATTAAAATGATACCACGAATGATAATCATTTTCAATTCGTTTTTGGTAAAATTTTAGAAATACTATAATTTTTACTATTATTTTATTAATATTATATGAATTGATAAGGAGTAATTATTTTTTTGCATAAAATTACTCCATTAAATAAATAACACAATAGTTTCTTATAATGTGTTTATTTAATGGAGTCTATTTTCATAAGAAAAATTAAATTTTTCTTGTTGCCTTTATTCTAAAATTACTATATTGATAAGGAATATAGTATTTATTAAATAATAGTGGAGGGGAATAGTCATTTAGGTATAACGTTTCCAAAATTAAGTCACATTGTTCACCACCAACAAGTTTATGTCTTTGGTGATTAGTATTTCCAGCAGTTGAACGTTTTATTTCTAACATTGAACTAGTTGATACTTCATAAGCTTTATTTTCAAGAAAATCCAATAATTGATCTTTATTATTTAAATCTATATTCATTTCTAATATTGTTTCAATAGATATAAAAGTAAAAGCATATGCTATAACTTTATTATTAGATTTATAATAACGTTCACATGCAACTACTGCTGTTGAAGTCTTTTCTAATACTTGTCTTGTATAGTCACTTTCTAAATCTAATCGAAAGAATAACTCAACATCATTAATAGGTTCATTATGATATTTGTATATTGGGTTACCTATTAATTCTAAGAAATCTTTTTTATTACACTTTTCAGGAGAAGTTATAAAATTCCCCTTACCATGTATATTTTTTACTAAACCATCATCTTGTAATAGTGAGAGAGCCTGACGTAAAGTCATTCGACTAACACCAAACATTTTGGCTAATTGTGGTTCAGATGGTAATTTTGAATTTATAGGATATTCACCGTTAATAATCATTTTATATAGATTATCATATACCAATGTATATAGTAATTTTTTTGAGTTCTTTGGAACGAGTTTCATGATATCACCTTACTTGTCGTCAAAAATTTTATCGTATGATTAGGAATAGTATACCATATATTTTTATTTCTTTAAATAAAATATAAAGGGGGTTTTAGAATGTATAAGATTACTTTAGACAAGTAAATAATAAAAGAAATTTAAGAAAATAGACAAAAAAAGCTAAAAGTAAGTAAAATAAACGATTACAGGAGTGTTGAAATAAAAAAAGAAATATGCTAATATTAACTTATCTAAAATATGGAGCAAAAAATGAACAAGTTTACAAAGAGTAAAATAGGTGTATGATGGGTAGTTCGTAAACGATTATTAAGAATACACAAAGGAAAAAATTAAAGAAAGAGGTACATAACATGGAAATTTCATTTAATACGTCAAAGGATACGTCAAAAGAAATTGAAGAAGTAAAAATAAAAAAGGCAGTACCAGCGGTATTAGCTTTAATGATTTTTGCGCTAGTTATAGATAATTCATTTAAAATTATTTCGCCAGATTTAGCAAGTACTTTTAATTTATCGGCTACTGCAGTTAGTTGGCAAGTAACTTTAGCTGGATTAGTTATAGGTATTGGAGCAATTGTATATGCTTCTTTATCAGATTCAATAAGTGTTAGAGATTTATTAGCAATGGGAATTGTTTTAATTTGTATTGGATCATTATTAGGATTTATTTTTCAAAAATCATTTACAATGATAGTTATTTCAAGAATAATTCAATCAGCTGGATTAGGAAGTGCAGAAACTTTATATGTAATATTTGTTGCAAAGTATTTTAAAGACCAAGATAAAAAGAAGTATTTAGGATTTAGTACAAGTAGTTATGCAATATCACAAGTAATTGGTACTATTACAGGTGGATATGTAGCTACATACTTACGTTGGCAAGTACTATTCTTAGTACCATTATTAACTTTATTAATATTACCTTTTATTTTAAAATATATTCCAAAAGAAAAAGTTAAGGGTGGAAATGTAGATTTTATAGGATTTGTACTAGTTTCATCAGTAGCAGCATTATTAATGCTTTTTGTTTCAGAATTTAATTGGATATATTTAATAGCATTCTTAGTTGCTCTTATATTATTCGTTACATATATTAGTAAAAATAAAAATGCTTTTATTAGTATTAAATTCTTTAAAAATAGAAATTTTATATCAATATTAGCTGTAGCATTTGTTATATATAGTGTTCAACTTGCATTTATATTTATGTTCCCATTTTTAATTGAATACATATATAATTATAGATTAGATCAAGTTTCATTAATTTTACTTCCATCATATATTTTAGCAGCTACGGTAGGAGCATTATCAGGTAAGATTGCAAAGAAAATCGGAAATAAGCAATGTATTCAATTAGCAATAGTAGGGATAGTAATAAGTCTTCTTATAGGGACTTTCTTTATAGAAACATCAGTATACGTATTTATATTTATAATGATATTATTCTCTAGTTCCTTTGCTTTAATGTATGCGCCTATGATAGATACATTAATAAAAACAATACCAGAAGAAAATTCAGGAACAGCTATTGGTTTCTATAATTTCTGTTTAAGTATGGCTGCATCAATCGGTATAACATATGTAGCAATATTAATGGAAAT
This sequence comes from Clostridium chauvoei, assembly GCF_002327185.1. Lineage (NCBI taxonomy): Bacteria > Bacillati > Bacillota > Clostridia > Eubacteriales > Clostridiaceae > Clostridium > Clostridium chauvoei. Next base: position 605,830 of record NZ_CP018624.1, read on the forward strand.
AGAGCCTTTAGGAAAAAATATTACTGGTCTTTTCAGTAATGCAAGATCTATACAATATAGTAATGTACTATTTGTATTAGCTGTTATTTCAGTAATAGCATTCTTATTATACTGGAGTTTAGTAGGAAGAAAAGAAAAGACTGAAAGCAAATAATAATTAAATTATATACGCCAAAAAGATATAAAAAAAATACGCCAAATAAAATATAAAAAAATACGCCTAAAAGGCTGTCTACTGAAATAATTTTAAAAATAATTTCAGTAGACAGCCTTTTTATTGGTTAATATTAAAGTTTGTTTTGATTTAAGTATTTTTAACTTTGAATAAGAAACTATAATATTTCTAAAATTTCTACAGAATATTTTTCTCCAGGAGCATTAACTTCAACTATATCAGAAACTTTCTTACCAGAAAGTGCTTTACCTAAATCAGATTCTATACTTATACACATATTATCAGGATCTAAGTCCATAGTAGTTACTAAAGTTACTTCAGTTTCAAAATCATCTTCAACAAATCTAATTTTAGCTTTACTATTAATTCCTAATACTGATTTATCTATGCTATCCTCATCTATTACAGTTGCTGTAGAAATCATAGTTAATAGATATTGAATTCTATTATCATTTTCTCTATAATTTGCACAGGCTTCTTTATATTCTGCATTTTCAGATCTATCACCATGTGCAGCAGCTATTGCTTTTTCCTTTGCTATCTCAGCTCTTTTTACTGTTAATCTATAATCTAATTCTTCTCTTAATTTTCTTATATTCTCTTCAGTAAGTTGATTATTCATAAAATTACGCCTCCTTAGGATATATCTACTTTAAATATTATATAATATATAGAGAAAAATTAAAGAATATAATATAAAAATTTATTATATATTACATATCAAGCCAGCGATTACTTCCTTTATAAATATTATTACATATTAGTATATATATGTAAATTACAGTATTTACATTAAATTACCACAAATAAAAAAGTAGATAAAAGCCAATGATAAAGTGTAATAGTTTTTATGCTAATAAAAATAAATTACAAGGAGGGAAATAAAAATGAAAAAGAAGCTAAAATGCTTTTTATTCCTTGTTTTAAATGTATTTATTATTATTTCTATGTTTAATCAAAGTATTAAGGCAACTCCTACAGAAGGAGAAGTAAAAAATACTAAAGGAAATGAGTTAAGTGATACAAGTGAAAATGAAAATAGTCTTTTAAAAAAAGAAGTATATTTAACTTTTGATGATGGGCCAAGTTGTAAAATAACAGATGAAGTTCTAAATGTATTAAAAGAAAATGATGTAAAAGCAACCTTCTTTTTAATAGGTAATCAAATTGAAGGTAGAGAAGAGGTAGTAAAAAGAATTAATGATGAAGGGCATAGTATAGGATTACATACCTTTAATCATAAATATAAATGTGTATATGCTAGCGAAGATAAATTCATTGAAGAAATGAATCAATGTCGTGAAGAGATAAATAGAGCAATTGGAATTTCGCCTAGTATAATTAGATTCCCTGGTGGAAGTTATAAGCATTTAAGTAAAAAATATTTAAAGAGATTACACGATAATGATTTTAAGGTGTATGATTGGAATGTAGATAGTACAGATGGGATGAATCCGAATTTACCTCCAGATAAAATATACAGAAAGGCTATTAAAGTAAATAAGGATTTAAAACCTACAATAGTACTTATGCATTGTACAGATTTACAGAAAAATACACCTAAGGCGTTACCTGAAATAATAAAATATTATAAAGAACAAGGATATGAATTTAAAACAATTGATGAGGATACAAAAGAAGTGTACTTTAGATTATCATAAAGTATTAGAGAAGCTTAGTGTAATAAACACTAAGTTTTTTTATTTATCTAAAATTAAGAGGAGAGTAATAATATCATTAATTTATAATAGATAGTACCTAATAATTGAAAATATATCTGTAAAAAGGGTATAATTGGGTTTGTAGAAATAAAATGGGGGGATGATATTGTCTAAGATATTAAAAATAAAAAAAGGTGATAAAATAGGAATTTTTTCACCATCAACACCAATAACTAGTATATGTCCAAATAGATTTCAAAGAGGAGTGGAATATTTAGAAAGTAAAGGCTTTGAAGTTGTCAAAGGTAATTTAACAGGAAAAAGTGATTTTTATAGGTCTGGCAGTATTAAGGAAAGAGCAGAAGAATTAAATGACTTGATAAGAAATCCTGAAGTTAAATGTATTATGTCTACAATTGGAGGAATGAATTCAAATTCAATACTTCCATATATAGATTATGAAGCTTTTAAAAATGATCCTAAACCTATAATAGGATATTCTGATTTAACGGCAATACTTCTTGGAGTTTATGCCAAAACAGATATATATACTTATTATGGACCAGCTTTAGTAGCTTCTTTTGGAGAGCTAAAACCTTTTGTAGATAAAACATATGAGTATTTTGAAGATATATTAGTTAAAGATAGTAGTTTACCATATGAATTAAAAGAACCAGAGGTTTGGACAGATGAATTCCTTGATTGGGAAAATCAAAAAAGAAGTAAAGTTGGTATAAATAATGAACTTATAACTGTTTATGAAGGCAAGGTTACAGGAAGAGTTATTGGAGGAAATTTAAATACTATTATGGGCATATGGGGAAGTGAATATATGCCAGAAATAAAGAGTGGAGATATACTTTTTATAGAGGACTCATTAAAAGATGCAGCGACTATTGAAAGAAGCTTTTCATTATTAAAATTATGTGGAGTATTTGATAAGGTATCAGGAATTATATTAGGAAAGCATGAGATTTTTAATGATATGAAAACGGGAAGAAAACCTTATGAAATATTACTAGAAGTATTAGGTGATAAGAAACTTCCATTTTTAGCTGAATTCGATTGTTGTCATACACATCCAATGTTAACATTACCTATTGGATGTAGAATAGAACTTGATGCAACAAATAAAAAAGTTTCAATTATTGAATAGCTAAAATATTAGTAACTAGGGGGATAGTAATGGCTACTAAAAGAGAAAGATTAAAGATACTAATGAAAAGAAGAATATACATACTAATGGATTAACTTATCTTAATGAAATATTAGTTGCAACTAAAAAAATATGTAATATAGATTCCAATGAAATTATAGAAGATAAATATAAATTAAAGAAAATTTATAAAGAGTTAAAACCTATTATAAATAATACTAGAGTATGTAATTTAATGAGTATTTATGGAGGAATCTTTGAAGGATTAGGAATTTCTTTCTTATTATTAGAAAGTTCCTACTATGGAGTAATTAAAGAACTTGAAAAAAATAAACAGCTTGTTTTAGAGCTATATGAAGCTTTAGGAGAAATTGAGGCATTTATTTCTATAAGTATTTATAAAGAAATATTAGAAGGTAATTATTGTGAACCTAAGTTTATAGAAGATATTAAACTAAATATAGAAGATGGTGTTCATCCATTATTAAAAAATGGGGTACCTAACACAATTCCTTTAAATAAAAAAGTGCCAGTATTTTGTATTATAGATGAAATTTTTAGAGGAACTAATCCAGTTGAAAGAATTTCATCATCAATGTCTATCCTAAAATATATAGGAGAAACAAGAGCTTTAACCTTTGTAGCAACTCATGATAGAGAACTTACGGATTTACTAAAGGATAAATATGATTTTTACTATTTCTCAGAGGATGTTGATTCAAATAAAGGATTATCCTTTGATTATAAATTAAAAGAGGGTGTATCTAAAACTAAAAATGCAATAAAACTACTAGATTATATTGGATATCCAAAAGTTATAACAGATAATGCTAGAAAATATGCTGAAAAGTTAGAGAATATAATTTAAGTTTTAAAGGGAGTTAAGTGACTCCCTTTAATTTTTGTTAAAATACTTATTAAAAATTTTTATTTTTGATAGATATTGTACATACTATTACGAAGTATTAAGTGTAAGGGCTAAACCTACAAAGCAAGCTTGCATGAAAGAAGGGAAAAAATGAAGGTAAATGAGAGAAATTTTATTTTAGAATTAAGAAAAGGTAATGAAAAAGCTTTAGATTATGTAATTGATAATTACGGATGGATTATTAAATCTATAGTTAAAAAACATTTATATGGATTAGTTAATAGTCAAGATGAATGTATAAATGATATACTTATGGCAGTTTGGCTTAATATAGAAAGCTTTGATGAAAATAGAAGTGAATTTAAAAATTGGATAGCAGGGGTAGCTAAATATAAATCAATAGATTATAAAAGAAAGTATTTAAAGGATTTAGAATACGAAAATATTGATGATTTAAACATAAGTGTAGAAGCTGGGATTCAAGAAGATATTATGGCAAAGGAGTTAGATGAGGAAGTTAGTTCTTTATTAAACTGCTTAAAAAAAGAAGATAGAGAATTATTTATAAAACTTTATGTAGAAGAGATGGAAGTTGATGAAGTAAGTAAAAAAACGGGATTAAAAAGAGATGTTATCTATAATAGAATCTCTAGAGGAAAAAGAAAAATAAAAGATTTATTTAAACTAGTGGAAGTTAGGGGGCATTAACTTGAATAAAAATATATATGATATGTTAAATGATAGTAATATAAACTTAGATGAATATCACAGCTATGAATTAAATGATATTGAAAAAGCTAAAATGAAAAGTAATTTTAGGAAAACAAGTAAGACTAAGAAAAATAGGAAAGCACCTAAAATTGTAGCTGCTATTGCATTAGGATTAACAGTTGGATTATTTGCAACTAACATAGGAAACAATGTATTAGCAACTATAAATATAATAAGTGAAGATATTGCAAGTAGATTAGGAATAGAAAAGAATTTAGATGATTATAAAACTGTAGTAAATAAGTCAATTACAAAGAATGGAGTAACTATTCAATTAAATGAAGTTATTTTAAATGGGGATGAATTAATAGTTTCTACTAATATAAGAGCTAGTGAATCTATTGGTGAGTATGGGCTACAGGCTTTTGGAGATGTATATATAAATGGAAGAAAAGCAAGTAGTGGAGCTGGGGGAGGAGCTAAGGCTATAGATGAGTACACAATGGAAGAAACTATTACCTATAATCTTAACTCAATTAATATAGATGATAATTTAAATATAAAAATAAGATATTCAACTATAGGGATGGAGAATGATGAAGTAAGAGGACCTTGGGAATTTGAATTTAAAGGAAATGGTAAAGAACTTGCTATAGCTACAAAAGAAATAGACTTAGATTATAGCTTTAATCTTGAAGATGGAGAAAAAATTATTTTAAATAAATATACAACTAATGCTATAGGACAAAAAATATATTATAAAACTGAAAATGGAACAGGAAAATATGATATGGTATTAAAAGGCAGTGATGATTTAGGAAATAATGTAGAGTTTTATTTATCTCATGGAAGTAAAATAGAAGGATTATTTAAAAATTCAAGTATAGATGGAGAGGTATCAAGTGAAGCTAAAGAATTAACACTTACTCCATATGCAGTTAAATTCCCAGAAAAAAGTGGAAAGCTAAGCAATGACTTTAAAAAGGTTGGAGAAGAATTTAAGATAAATATTAATAAATAATTTTATTGTAAAGTGGGCAAAGAGTATTTGTCCACTTTGCATTTGCACAATAGATTTATTTAAATAGATCTTTAAAAATACTCTTTTAAAGTTACAATTATTTGAAAAATATTATTAATTTAGATTACATACTGTATAATTAATATATTAGATAATTTATAAAATTAGCAAAAAAAGGGGCATGTTTATGAGGATTAATATAGTGGATTTTGGAGCAGATCCAAGTGGGAAAAAGGATAGTACAGTAGCTATATATAATGCATTAGAAGAAGCTAAGAAATATAACGAACCAATTACGATTAACTTTCCTAAAGGTGAGTATAGTATTTATAAAGATTATGCTAGAGAGAGAGAATATCATACATCTAATACAAATAGTATAGAAAATCCAGTGAAAAAAATAGGGATTCTTATAGAAGGACAAAGGAATCTAACTATAGAAGGTAATGATTCTTTATTTATTATACATGGTGATATGATGACATTAGCTGTAGTAAAGTCAGAGAATATAAATCTTAGAAATTTTGCTTGGGATTTTCAGGTTCCAACAACTACAGAAATGACAGTTAAGAATATCGGTATTGAGAATGGGAAAAATTATATTGATTATTTTATACCAGAAAATTTTAATTATGAAATTATAGATAATGAGAAGAGTATTCTTTGGACAAGTGAAAAAAGTCCATATACAGAAGAATATTATTGGGAGGAAAAAGGTCACCATAATGCATGGTCAGTAGTTATATATAATCCTAAAACAGAAATTACAAGAAGATATTTTCTAAATGAAGGGCCTTTTAATGAAGTAAAGTCTATAAGAAAATTACAAAAAAATATTATAAGAATAATTTATAATGATAAAATACCAACAGGGCAAACATTAGGCGTTATAAATGAATTATGTGGAAGTATTAATAGACATACAGCAGGAGCTTTTATATATGAAAGTAAAAATACCATTATAGAGAATGTAGATGTACATTATATGGATGGTTTTGGATGGCTTACTCAGATGAGTGAAAATGTAACCTATGATAATGTTAATTTTATACGAAGAAAGGGAACTGAAAAATATACAACAAGCTTTGCTGATTTAATACATATATCAGGAGCAAAGGGTAAAATAACAATAAAGAACTCAAGTTTTTCCCATGCACATGACGATCCTATAAATATTCATGGGACTTTTACAAGGGTTGAAGAAAAAATAAACAATAGAACATTAAAACTTAAATATATTCATAGGCAACAAGGGGGATTTCCTCAATACCATATAGGAGATAAAGTAGCGTTTTTTACAAGAGATACATTAGAATCTAAAGGTGAAATGCTTTATAAAGTTATTCATACTAGTAATCCTGGTGAAAATGGAAATGATTTAAAAACTATGATAATTGAATTTGATAAAGATTTACCAGAAGATATTGATGATAAAATAGAAAATCAACCTAAATATGTTGCAGAAAATGTAACTTATACACCAGAGGTTGAAATAGTAAATAATTTATTTTATAAAATTCCAACTAGAGGAATACTGGTAACAACTAGAAAGTCTGTTTTAATAGAAGGAAATACTTTTAAAAATATAGCTATGGCAAATATATTTTTATCAAATGATTCTAATGAATGGTATGAATCTGGTCCAATTAGAGATATGGTAATAAGAAATAATAAATTTTATATTGTAGATACAGGACAAAAAGAATGGGCAGATACTCCAGGGATATTTATTCATCCAGTTACATTAGGAGGAATTTTACCAAATGCTAAAAAACCTATTCATAAAAATATAGCAATAGAAGAAAATGAATTTTATACAAATAATACTCCTATAGTTATAGCTGAAAGTGTTGAAAACTTAAAAATAAGAAAAAATAAAATATTTAAAGAAGATAATAAAGAGGTCTTTTCATTTAAAGCATGTAAGAATGTAGTTATTGAAGATAATATTTATAATTGTAATGGAGTAAAAAATGTAATAGTAAAAGATATGTCTTTAGAATATATAGATAATAAGGATAATGATTTAACATTAATACAACTTTAAAGTTATATTAATTTATTTTATAATTATTGAATAGGAAAATTAAGGAATATTTAAAAGGGAGGATTTTATTTGCAAACAAAACACTTAATAGTTATATCTTTCGATGGAGTATCAACAGAAGATTTAGAAGTACTAAGCGAACTACCAAACTTTGCAAAACTTATTAAAGGAGGAGCTTTAATTAAAAATGTAGAAATTATTTATCCATCATTAACTTATCCAGCTCATGCCACTATAGTTACTGGATGTTATCCAGCTAAACATGGGATAATAAATAATACTTTATTAGAAATTGGAGAAGAAAGTCCAAACTGGTATTGGTATAGTAAGGATATTAAGAAGGATACTATTTTTGATTTAGCAGAAAAAACAGGCTTAAAAACTTGCTCCATATTGTGGCCAGTTACAGGTAGAAGTAAAATCACTTATAATATGCCTGAAATATGTTGTACAAAACCTTGGCATAATCAAATAATTATGTCAGCTTTAGCAGGAAAAATTTCTTACCAGTTACCATTAAATAAGAAGTATGGAAGCTTAATAAAAGGAATAGAACAACCGTATTTAGATAATTTTTCTATGGAAGCAGCTAAGGATACGATATTAAATAAAAAGCCTAATTTAATGCTTTTACATTTAGTAGATGTAGATAGTCAAAGACATTATACAGGATATAAAAGTAATGAAGTATCTGCTGCTTTAAAAAGACATGATAAAAGGCTTGGAGAAATAATAGATACTTTAGAGAAAACGGGAATTTTAAAGCAAAGCACTATAGTAGCTTTAGGAGATCACAGTCAAATAGATACAGATAAAATGGTTAGATTAAATTCTTTATTTAGGGAAAAGGGACTAATTACTATAGATAATAAGAATAAAATAAGAGATTATAAAGCTATTGCTAAAAATTGTGATGGTAGTAGTTATATATACTTGAAAAATAAATATAATGAAGAGGATAAGAGATTAGTTGAAAAAATTTTGGATGAAATAGTATCACTAGACAATAATCCTATAGAGTTTATATTAAATTCTAAAGAAGCTGAAAATTTAGGGGCAGATCCTAAATGTACATTTATGGTAGAAGGAAAGCGTAGTTATTCCTTTATAGATGAAGTTACTGGAGACTTTATTGAAAAAATAAAAGAAGAAGATATAGGGAAACTTCCTCATCGTGTAAAAGCTACTCATGGATATTTTCCTAAAAGGGATAATTATACTACATTTTTTATAGCGTATGGAAATGGAATCAAAAAAGGAACAACAATAGAAAGTGGAAATTTAATAAATCATGGACCTACATTAGCTAAAATCTTAGGATTAGAGCTTAAAGATATTGACGGAAAAGTTGAGGAGAGAATATTTAATAATTAAGAGACCATATGAGTAAGTTAAGCAGGGAAGAAGAAAAAGGTTCAGTTCTTTTAAATAATAATAATATTAAAATATAAATAGAAAGCCTATCAATAGAAGAAAATATTGATAGGCTTTTATATTTATAAATAATTATAAATATATTGTAAATAATAATAGAAAAAGTATAAAAATTTTTATCTTGAAATGAATTTTTTATTGTGATAATATTGTTTCTTGTATATCAAAAAGAGGTGGGGAAAATGACAAAGGATAAGATAATATCTAACACATTTATATTTATAGGGATAATGATATTTATAAATATTTTTCAAAGGATGTTTGGTTCAGAAAATACTCTTGTTGGAGTTGCAATTATTACAGCAAGTTTGGCTTTGTTGGAAAGAGATTTAACAGTAGAGCCCATTAAAAATCTTATTAAATTATTAGGTTTAAATTTAATTTTAGGATTCTTTGCATTTTGGTCAAACAATAATATTTGGTTAGGGCTAGTACTTAACTTTATAGCATTATTTATGATAGCTTATTTATTAAGTTATAAATTAAGAAAGTCTATAGTTGTACCTTTTGGACTTCAGTATTTATTTATGTTGTTTGCACCTGTATATGGTGAATCTTTTAAAAATAGAATTTTATCATTAATTTTTGGAGCTTTTCTTATAATGGCATTACAATTTTTAGCTAACAAAGACAAGCTTTCAAAAGTAGGTGGAAAAAAAGTTGACAAAATATATCAGGAGCTTTTAGTTAAGATTAGTATATTAAAACTTGGAGTAACAGGAGAAGGTGGAAAGTTAGGTATCGTTGACTCAAATATATTAGAAGACATTAATAATATAAAAAGAATAGTTTATGATAAAAGAATTAATAATTTTTATATAACAAACCATGGGAAAATAACTACTAATATTATTTGGACATTAGAGAGAATAAACATATTATTAAATACTATACAACTTGAACGTGATAAGAATGCTTATATAAGCTTTTTAGGAGATATGTATAACATAATAAGTAAGCTAAAAGATGGAACTATTAAATTAGAAGAGATAAAAGCTTTAGAAAATAAGTATAAAAATAGTGATTTAAAACAAATCTATGTACATGAATTTGTTACTTTAATGGGGGAATTAATTTAGGATTTATTAGAAATTTTCAATTTAAAAAAGAAAAATAGAAATACTATAAATACAAGTATTTCTATTCCTAATAAATTTAAGAAATTAACTATTCATAAAAGAGATTTTAGCTTTGATTCAGTAAAGCTTACTTATGCTATTAAACTAGCAATTGCAGGTTCTTTAACAGCATTTTTGACAGGATATTTTAATTTATCAGAAGGTAGATGGATGTGTTATACTATATTTTCATTAATACAACCTTATTCAGAAACGTGTAGATCAAAAGCAAGTCAAAGAATACAAGGAACTTTAATTGGAGCTTTAATAATCTTTATATCCTTTAGTTTAATAGAAAATCAAACAGCTAGAATGTTTATAATATTACTTGCAGGATATTTAAATCCTTTTGCAACAAATTATAGAAATTCTATTATCTGTGTTACAGTTTCAGCAATAGCAGGTTGTGCAATAATAGATGGAACAACTAAGTTTGTTTTAAGCAGAATAATATATGTACTAATAGGGACTATAATATCATTAATTATAAATAAATATATTCTTCCATATAAAATTGAAGATGGCAAAAAGTATTTACTTAAAACCTATGGAGATGTTATAAACCATATGTTTAATAGTATGGGAGATAAGGATGCTGATGAAAGCATTAAAAACTTATTTTTAATTCCATCATTAATTGAAGAAAAATTAAAAGTAACTAATTTTGGAGCACAATCAGTGGAAGAAAAAGAGTTTATATATAATCAAAGGAGACTTATAAATAATATATATCACTACCATACTTTAATTAAAGAAAATAAAGATATAAGAGAAAAGGTAGGAGATGTAGTAGATAAAGTTAAAGACTTAACACAAAAGGATAACTTTGATTATGATTATGTAATTTCTAAAGTAAATGAAAAAATATCCAATACTAAGGATGAGAAAGAAGTAGTTTTATTAGAAAATATAATTAGTATAATTGAAAATTATAAAAGGATTCAAAAATTCGTTGCTATTTAATTGTAAAAAGTTATCCGTTAGAGGGTAACTTTTTTATTTTAAAAACATTTTATACTATTGTATCAAATCACCTATATTTCAAATAAGTATATAGTAATAAGAAATTTTATAGGAGAAAAAAATGTTAGAGATGCTTTTAAATAGTTTATTAGGAGGAATGTCAGGAGGTATGCCAGGTGGAATGATGGGTGGAATGCCAGGTGGCATGGGTGGAAATCCATTAATGAGTATGCTAATGGGTGGAAATCCAATGGGAAACATGGGTGGAGGTAACCCGATGGGTAATATGGGAGGAAATCCAATGGGTAACTTAATGGGAAATAATCCATTAGGAATGATGTTAAGTATGTTAATGGGTGGAAATCCAATGGCTAATATGGGAAACATGAATATGGGAAATCAAATGAATCAAATGAATGGAATGGAAAATAATCCACTAGGAATGCTTCTAAATGGTATGGGTGGAAATAGAGGAAATCAAAGAAATCCAGCACCTAATATGAATGCAGGAGGAAGTGGGAATACCTTTGATATGGGACAAATGCTAAATATGATGATGGGTGGAAATCAACAAGCAGGTGGAAACCAACAAATGAATGGAAATCAAATGAATCAAATGGCAAACAATCCATTAAGTATGCTTTTAAATGGAATGGGTGGAATGAATAATAACAATAATAATAAATCAAATAATATGTCAACTTCAAAAAGTAGAAGACATAGATAAAATATATTTTAAGAGTTGGTTTGAGACAAGTGTTAGTAAAAATACTTTTAGAAGTATATCTTAAAATAACTCTAAAAATAAGCATTAACTTCTTAAAAGATGTTAATGCTTATTTTAGTTATTAGTCTTCTTTATCTTTTATATCAGACAATTCTATTTTAACAATTTCATCTAAGTTAGAATGTTTTATAGGGGAACTAGAAGTTACGTTATCAATTTTTGTTATTGGGAAAGTTAAAGTAAATATTGTACCTACATTAGGTTTACTAGCAACACTTATAGTTCCATCTTGAATTGTAACAAGACCTTTTACAATAGAAAGTCCAAGTCCACTACCTTCATTGAATCTTGTTAATGAAGAGTCAACTTGTTTAAACTTATCAAAGATATAAGGCAGATAATCTTCAGAAATTCCTATACCAGTATCTTTAATATCTATAAATACTTTATTTGCATCTCTTCTTACCATAACTATTATATTACCATTAGAAGGAGTAAATTTTATTGAATTAGAAAGTAAATTAAGCAAGGTACGCTCTAATTTAGGTTCATCCACGGCGGTAATAATTTCCTCTTCTTCTGTATCAAAAAGTACTTCTATATTATGAGATTTAGCAAAATCAACAATAGAAAGTACAGTGTTTTCTATTATTTCAACTATATTAGACATTTCAAAATGAGCTTCCATAAACCCACTTTGTATTTTAGTAAGGTCTAATATATTATTTACAAGTCTTAAAAGCCTTTGGGAGTTTTGATCTATGTAAGATAATTTCTCATTTAAATAAACTTTGTCAATATTACCGTTTTCTGATTTTAAACTTAAAAGCTTAGAAGTATTTAAAATTATATTTATAGGAGTTCTAAGTTCATGAGAAACAGTTGATATAAATTCGGTTTTTAACCTTTCAGCTTCTTGCGCATTAAGATATAATTTTTTATTTTTCAAAGACTCTCTTTTATGTAAAAAAAGCTTATATATTAAAACTATAATAAAAATACAAAAGGTTATAAGAGTACTCCATATAAATACTTTAACAGATGTAGGTAATAAAAAATCAAAGGCTCCTTTATTTATAAAAAGACTGTTTTCAGGAAGTAATAACGGATTAATGTTATACTCATCTAATGAATTATAATCAAAAACTACTTTTTCTAAAGAGTCATAAATAAGGTTAAGGTTACTTACACTTTCACCTTCAGAGAGTTTTATAATTATATCGCCAAGAACATTTCCGTGAGTTTGCCCCCAATCAACAATACCTCCAACTATTCCAGTAAAAACATAAGGTTGCGATTTTGTATAAATAGGGGTACTTATAGTATTTTTAATTAATTTTATAGTTTCTTTTAAAGGATATATATCATCACCATTTAAAGATTTAAAATCTCCAACAATTATATTGGCTTCATAAGATGTAGAATCTTTAGATAATTCATTAAGTATATCTTCAATATAAGTATGCTGAAGATAATTTATTTCAATAGGTCTTTTAAAATACATTTTTACACTTTCTATATTTTCTTTAACTACATTTGAATATGTTGCATTATCTAAAATTATATTAATCTTAGTTATATCTTTATGGATATCTAAAATCATATTTATAAGCTGTAAATTATTTTCGATTTGAACAACACCTGTTATATAATTTTTTTCTTCTTTAGTAAGATTTAAGACTTTATTTACTCCTGTAAAAACAATAGGGGTTTTATAAAATATACTATTACTATTAAAGAGATTTTTTCTAGCTAAATTAAAGGCTTCATCATCAATAACTAGAATAGTATCTATCTTTTTATTAGAGTATTTTAAATTTAGAAGTTCCAAAAAACCTTTTAAATATTCTTCATCTAATCGTTGTCTTGAATCTAGATATTCACGATTAATTTTAATGTTAGGATAGTCGTCTAATTTATTTTCGATACCTTGAAATACAAAATGTTCCCATTCACTAGAAGAATTGTATGAATTAATAACTAATACATTAAAGTCATTAGTATTATTATTAAAAACGCTTTTATAATTAGTAGTATTATTAGCATCAAGAGGTATCATAACACAAGTAATAATACAAAGAGTTATTAATAAGAGTTTTATATAAAGTTTTGAATTAAAAATTTTCATCCTATTTACCTACTATCTTTTAAAACTTTATATATAGTATGGTAATAATCTAATAATTTTATTTATTATTATTTATGATAAGTTTCTATAAATATCTGTCTATAATATAGAAGTAGGACAAAGATAAGATTAGGGTACCTTTATATAGAACAATATCCAACAAAAAAATACAAAAAGTATTAATAAATATATGATTTATGTGATTTAAAATGTTATAATCATTAAACGGGACATTAGAATTTTTATTAATAAGTTTATTAACAGTAGTTTTAATAAGATATAGTAGGTGATTAAATGATAGAAAATAAATTTTTGCCAATAAGTAGGCAAGATATGGAGGAAAGAGGCTGGGAGCAATGTGACTTTATCATAGTTACAGGGGATGCCTATATAGACCATCATAGTTTTGGAACAGCAATAATTTCAAGAGTTTTAGAAAATGCTGGCTATAAAGTTGGTATAATACCACAACCAGATTGGCATAGCATTGATGATTTTAAAAAGCTTGGAATACCAAGACTTGGCTTTTTAGTTAATGCAGGAAATATGGATTCAATGGTTAACCATTACACTGTAAGTAAAAGAAGAAGAGAAAAGGATTTATATTCTCCAGGTGGGAAAATGGGTTTAAGACCAGATAGAGCTACAATTGTTTATTGTAATAAAATAAGAGAAGCATATAAAAATGTAAATATAATGATAGGGGGTATAGAAGCAAGTCTTAGAAGATTTGCTCACTATGATTATTGGGGCAATAATGTAAGAAATTCAATACTTATAGATACAGGAGCAGATTTACTTATTTATGGTATGAGTGAAAAGCAAGTTGTTGAAGTTGCAAATGCTTTAAATGATGGCTTTGAGGCTAAATATGTAAGACATATAAATGGTACTTGTTATACTATAGAGTCTTTAGATGAAGTTTACGGAGATTATATAATAATGCCATCTAAAGAAGAAGTAACTGACGATAAAAGAAAATATGCAGAAGCATTTAAAATTCAATATCAAGAACAAGATCCAGTAAGAGGAAAGCAACTTATACAAAAACATGGAGATAGATATGTTGTTGTAAATAAACCTGAAATGCCTTTAACAAGAGAAGAGTTAGATGCAGTTTATGGTTTACCATATGCAAAAAATTATCATCCCATATATGAAAAAGATGGTGGTATTGCAGCTATAGAAGAAGTTAAATTCAGTATAGTAAGTTCAAGAGGTTGTTTCGGAAATTGTTCATTCTGTGCAATAACATTCCACCAAGGTAGAGCAGTTCAAAGTAGAAGTGAAAAATCTATATTAGAAGAAGCTGTAGAAATTACTAATCTTAAAGACTTTAAGGGATATATACATGATGTAGGAGGTCCTACTGCAAACTTTAGAAAGCCAGCTTGTAAAACTCAACTTACATTAGGAGCCTGCAAGCATAAACAATGTTTAACGCCAAAACCATGTAAAAATATGATAGTAGATCATTCTGAATATTTACATTTACTTAGAAAGATAAGAAAGCTTCCTAAGGTTAAAAAAGCCTTTGTACGTTCAGGGTTAAGATATGATTACATAATGGCAGATAAAAATGATACTTTCTTTAAAGAGTTAGTAGAACATCATGTAAGTGGACAATTAAAAGTTGCACCAGAACATGTATCACCAAGAGTTTTAAAATATATGGGAAAACCATCAGGAGATACTTATGATAGGTTTAGTGAAAAATTCTTTAAAATAAATAAGCAATTAGGAAAAGAACAATATTTAATTCCATACTTAATGTCAAGCCATCCAGGTAGTGGATTAAGGGAAGCTATAGAACTTGCAGAATATTTAAGAGATATTAAATATCAACCAGAGCAAGTACAAGATTTTTATCCAACTCCAGGAACATTATCAACAACAATGTTCTATACTGGACTTGATCCAATAACTATGGAAGAAGTATATATTCCAAAGAGTAAAGAAGAAAAAGCTATGCAAAGAGCACTTCTTCAATTTAAAAACCCTAAAAATTATAATTTGGTTTACGATGCTTTAATGAAGGCAGAAAGAGAAGATTTAATAGGAAACGGCCCTAAATGCTTAATAAAATCAAAAGCAGATAGATACCTTGCAAGTTTTAAAAAATCTAATAGTTCAGGATATCAAGGCAAAAACAAAAATAAATCTAAGAGTAGTGATAAAAAACAAGGTAAGATGACCAAGGAACAATCAAGAGGTAAAGCAGGAAATAGAGAAAAAGTTTCAGATAGAGACTTTAAAGGAAAAACAAAAGCTACAAGAATAACAGATGGAAGAAAAGTAGGAGCTAAAAAAAGTAGAGGTCCTGCTAAAAGTAGATTAAAAAAATAATATTTATAGAATTAAAAAGAGCTATTGCTAAAGAAATTTTATTTTTAGTGATAGCTCTTTTATATTAAAATGAATTTTATAGTTTTTAGGAATAGAAAATTGAAGGGATTTTTAATAATTTATTAGTTGATTTAGATATTTTTATAAGAATTATTACATTTATTTGCTTAAAATTACGAATATATATTTTTACCACTTTTTCTAAAATTAATACACTTACTATATAAAAAGAGTCATGATAAAGTTTATGTATACCTTTTCAATAAAAAATACTAAAGGAGAGAGGCATTATGTATTCAAAAAACACAAGAAAATCAAAATTTGTAATACCTATGGTCTTAGCTTGCACTATTGGTGCAGGACTTGTTTCTTGTTCTGGAGGAGAAATTACATACAAAATTACAGAAGAAAATGAAACAGATCTTATAATGTTAAATCAACCTACTTCATCTCATTGGTTTCCAGAGGAACTTTTAGATTGGAATCCAAGTGAAGATAAAAATCTTGATTTCAATACAAGTGTAATACCATTAGCTGAAAGAATAGATAAATCAAAGTTAACACCAGTTAATGAAACGCAAAACAAAGATATGAATGTTGTTGCTATTTCAATTATGAATGGAAGTACTAGTGGGAATCCATCACAAGGTACTAATAAGTTTTCATCTAATACCTTTTCATATTGGCAATATATAGACAAGCTAGTATATTGGGGTGGCTCTTCAGGAGAAGGATTAATAGTTCCACCAAGTCCAGATGTTACTGATTCAGCTCATAAAAATGGTGTTCCAGTATTAGGAACAGTATTTTTCCCTATGACAGAACATGGTGGAAAACTTGAATGGCTAGATGAATTCCTTAAAAAAGATGAAAATGGTAATTTCCCTATGGCAGATAAGCTTATTGAAGTTGCTAATACCTATAATTTTGATGGTTGGTTTATAAACCAAGAAACAGAAGGAACAAAAGAAAAGCCAATAAACTCCAATCATTCAGTACTTATGCAAGAGTTTATAAAACAATTCAAGGAAAAGTCAGAGGGCAAGCTAGAAATAATGTGGTATGATTCAATGACAAAGGATGGAGAAATGGATTGGCAGAATGCTCTTACTGACAAAAATGAAGTCTTTTTAATTGACGGAGGCAAAAAAGATGTTGCAGATAGTATGTTCTTAAATTTCTGGTGGACTTATAAAAAGTATGCAGATCAAGAATTACTAAAAGCTTCTAATAAAAAGGCAGAAGAATTAGGAATTAACCCTTATGATCTTTATGCAGGAATAGATTTACAATCAAATGGGACAGGTACTCCAGTACGTTGGCGGTTATTTGAAAAAGATTCTAAGACTCCATTTACATCTCTTGGACTTTATTGCCCAAGTTGGACTTACTTCTCATCAGAAAATGTAGATGAATTTGAAGCTAAGGAAAATAGGTTATGGGTAAATGAATTTGGAAATCCTGCAAAAGCTACTGAAACAGTAGATAGAGAATGGAGAGGTATTTCAACTTACTCTATAGAACAATCTGTAGTAAAGAGTTTACCTTTTATAAGTAATTTCAATATAGGGAATGGATATAACTTCTTTATAGATGGAGAAAAAGTATCATCACTTGATTGGAATAATAGAAGTCTTTCAGATGTAATGCCAACTTATAGATGGATTATTGAAAATGAAGGAAATAATAAATTAAATGCAGCTATGGACTTTTCAACAGCATATTATGGAGGAAACTCTATAAAGCTTAGTGGTAAATTAGAAGCTAATAAGGAATCTATCATAAAGTTATACACTGCAGAATTAAAGCTAGAAAAAGGAATTGACTTTAAAACTTCAGCAAAATCAAGTGAAGATATAGAGTTAGATTTAGTTTTAGAGTTTGAAGATGGAACAATAGAAACAGTTAAAGCAGATAAAAATATTGGAAATGAATGGACAACTGTAAGCTATGATGTTTCAAACTTTAAAGATAAAGTAGTTAAGACAATATCTTATAAAGTATCTTCAGCAAAAGATGTTAGCAATTTAATATTAAACTTAGGAAATATAACAATAGAAAAAGCTAAGTCAAGCAAAACAATAAATGTTTCTAAATTAAAGGTTGATGATGTAAGCTTTGAAGAAGATAATATATATGCAGGGGTAAGACTTTCTTGGAATGAAGGTAAAAAGGAAGATATTAATCACTATGAAGTTTATAGAATTGATAAAGATAAAACTAAATCATTCTTAGGAGCTACAGTAAACAATAATTTCTTTGTAAATACTCTTAAGAGAGATAAAAATTCAGATAAAACTAAATTTGAAGTTGTAGCTGTTAATAAGAATTTCAATAGAGGTAAAGCAGATACTGTAGAAATAAAATGGCCAGAAAATAATACACCTACTGCAAACTTTAAGGTTTCAAAAACATTAGTTGCACCAGGAGAAAAAATACAATTTGAAAATTTAAGTTCTGAAATAACAGAAAACATAACTTGGGAATTTGAAGGTGCAGATGTTGAAACAAGTACTGAAAACAATCCAACTGTAAGCTATGCTAATGAAGGTACTTATTCAGTTAAATTAACTGCTAAAAATAAAAAGGGTGAGGATGTAAAAGATATAGAAGGGCTTATAACAGTAACATCAAAAGCAACTGAAGAACTTAAAAACCTTGCCTTAAATAAAGAAACTACTGCATCAAGTTTTGTTAATAATAATGAAGCACCTAAATTTGCTGTAGATGGATCAAAAGAAAATAAATGGTGTGCAATAGGAAAAGCTCCACATGATATAACAATAGATCTTGGAGATATTAAAACAGTTAGTGAAGTTTATATAGCTCATGCTGAAGCTGGTGGAGAAAGTCCTGATATGAATACTAAAGAATATATAATAGAAACAAGTGTTGATGGAGAAAATTTTGAGGAAGTTACAAAAGTTACTAAAAATATATTAGGTGAAACTGTTCATGCATTTAAAGCAACTGAAGCTAGATATGTTAAATTTACAGCAGTAAAACCTACTCAAGGTTCAGATTCAGCAACAAGAATTTACGAAATTGAAGTTCGTGGATTAGATTCAAAACTTTAAAATCTATTTACTAAATTTTTAATATAAAGGAGTTTACTTTAATATAAAGTAGACTCCTTTTTTAAGAAATAAGTAAGAAATTATGGATATAATTTAATGATATAATATATAATTATAGAAAACCATGGAGAAAAGTAGGGAGAATTAAGGGGAAGGAGATACTAAAGAAATGAGAAAGTATTTTATTAAGAAATAGGGGGTAAATTTTATGAGAATTTTAAGTCATGGATGTACATTAGATTGTGCAGATGCCTGTAAATTTAATATATATGTTGATGACAACCAAATAATTAAAATAGAAGGAGATAAAAATCATCCATATACAAAAGGCTTTATATGCAAAAAAGGAAGAGCTCATTTAGATAGATTAAATCATAAAGATAGAATAAAAACACCACTTTTAAAAATTGATGGAGAATGGAAAGAAATTACCTTTGAAGAAGCTATAGGAATAATGGAAGAAATGCTAAATCATTATAAAAGTAGATATTCTTCTAGATCTGTATTTTATCATGAACAATATGGAAGCGGATCTATTCTTAAAAGTATAGGAGAGGTTTTCTTTAATTTTTATGGTGGAGTTACCAAGGGGAAAGGTGGTCCTTGCTGGAGTGCTGGGATAAAAGCACAAAAATGTGACTTTGGAGATGTTAGAAGTCATTCTTTAGAAGATATGATAAATAGCAAAAACATATTTATATGGGGAAAGAACCCAGCATATACAACTATACATACAATGCAAATGATAAAAAGAGCAAAAAATAATGGTAGCAAAATAATAGTTATAGATCCTATTTGTACAGCTACAGCAAAAATGGCAGATAAATATGTAAAAATAAAGCCAGGTAGTGATGAGGCATTAGCTCTTGCTATGGGAAAAATAATTATAGAAGATAAACTTTACGATGAAGAATTTATAGAAAAATACATTAAAGATTTTCACAAGTATAAAACTTATTTAGATTCTTTAGATATAGATAAACTATGTAGTAAATGTAATCTAACATTAGAAGAAGTTAAAGAACTTTCATATTTATATAGTTCAAAATATTCAACTATTTTAGTGGGTTATGGAGTGCAAAAATATAAAAATGGAGGAAGCACAATTAGGTTTATTGATGCTTTAGGAGCTATAACAGGACAAATAGGTTTTAGTGGTGGAGGGATAAATTATGCAAATAAAGTTTATTCAGACATATTAAATGGAGATCCATATGAAAGTAGCTTATATGGTAAAGATAGATTATTTTATGTAAGTCATATAAGTGATTTTATTAATTATTCTTTAAATGAAACTACATATTATGAAGAAGATATTTATAAACCAAAAGAAACTATAACTGATAAGGAAAATTTAACAATTAGTAGTACTCCTATTAAGATGGCAGTTATAGTTAAAAGTAATTTGTTAAATCAGTTTCCAAATCTTAAAGAACTAGAAAAAGCTTTTTCAAGAATAGAATTTAAAGTATGCTTTGATATGTTTATGACAGATACAGCTAAAGCCTGCGACTTATTTATTCCATGTACAAATACTTTAGAAAGCGAAGACATAATATATAGCTCAATGACTAATCCATACATAACATATAATGAAAAAGCAGTAGAACCTATTGAAGAATTAATGGACGAATATTACTTCTTTAGAGAATTAGCTAAAAAAATGAACTTTAAAAGTTATCCTTACATAGATAAGAAAAAATATTTAGAAAAAGTTATAGAGCCTTTAAAAGAATACAATAAAGATATAACTTTAGAAACTCTAAAGAAAAATCCAATTACTATACATAAAGAAATTCCTTGGGAAGACAAAAAGTTTTTAACTCCATCAGGAAAATTTGAAATATATTATAAAAATGACTTTGAAGAAATTAAAGAGGAAAAAAGTAAATTTAGACTTTTAACTAATCATCATAGAGATTCCATATCTAGCCAACATTTAATGGATGAGGAAGGTATATCAAAAGCATACATAAATGAAGATATGGCTGATAAATTAGAAATTAAAAATGGTGAGATAGTTAGATTAGAATCAACAAATGGAAGTATAGAAGTAGAAATAAATATAAACAATGATATTTATGATTACGTAGTTATGATGTATGTAGGTTGGTGGAAAAAGCATGGAAATCCTAATTTTCTTACAAGTAGTGGAATATCTGATATAGGTGGTCAAATAACATATAATGAATCTTTTGTAACATTAGTTAAGTTGTAATAAAAGTAATTTTTATAAATAGATGATATAATAACTAATATAAAATTCATTAAAGATGTAATAATTTTAAGGAGGATTTTAAATGAGTGGAATTTTAGATAAATACGATGAATCAATTAATTCAACTTATAATTATACTTATAGAATGCTTATGAATTTAAAAAATATAAAAGAAAAGTATATAAATTTAAATAAAGTAGACGAGATAACACTTGAAGTTTATAGAGACTCTATTATAAAAAAATATGAGACTTTAGAGGAATTAACATGGAAACTTCTATCTAAAATATTTAAAGCAGATGGATTAGATATAAATAGTCCTAGAGGATGCTATAAACAAGCATTTAAAGAAGGTTTAATAGAAGATATGATTGTTTGGAATAATATTTTACTTGCTAGAAATTCTACAGCGCATATTTATGATGAAACTGATTATGAAGCTATAAAGAATGATATTTTAAATAAATATATGGATGCAATAGAAAGTCTTTTAAAGAAAATATCAACGGAGAGATTATAATGTTTGGAATAGAAGAAAGGGTATACAATAATTTATTAAAATATTTTAAAGAGAATACTTATATAAAAAGAGTTCTTATATTTGGTTCAAGAGCTAAAGGGAACCATAAATATAATTCTGATATAGACCTTGGAATTTTGTGTGAAAAAAGCTATAGAGGGGTTATTGTAGAAGATATAGATGAAATTATAGGGGTTTATTCTTGTGATATTGTTTTTCTAGATAGTATGAATGAACAGATAAAGTTTCAGATAGATAGAGATGGAATTGAAATATATAATGGTTAAATTAAAAAGGGAAAATATTTATTAGAATCTGTTAAGTAGTTATGAAAAAATAGCTTAATTTTTCATAGAATTACTTGCTCTTTGAAAATTATATAAGTTTGAATGTTTTATTGTATGGCAAATAAGCCTACAATAGCATTGATTTTTTGCAGGTTAATCAAAGGTATTAAATTTAATTAAGATGCTGAAAACCAAGAGTTTTTAGCAAAGCTATCGCTGGCGAAGCCGGCAACTTCTGCTTGTTTAAAGAAAGGTGCAAATTTATTAGTCCAACTCGCTATCGTAACATGAGATACTTTAATTCCAGAGTTAATCATCAAGAATTGAGAAATAGACCTTGTTGATGAATTATTTAAAAAATATAGTGTGAGTGTAGTTAATATTACATGTAGTGGAAAACGCATTCCTTTCATTGAAAGGGAACCACTAACTAATTCATTAGAGGCTATATCAATATTTGTAGTATGATGTTTAACTATTATGTGATTACATTTCTTATTACCACATTTATAGCGATTGTAGTGCTTATATTCATGATGAAGGAATGTAGCTTTATTACATTTAGGACATCTAGGGTATTTAGATATTATCGGATTGCTGACGGAGTCAGGAGCAAATTGACGTTTACACTTTTTACATTGATACTTTTGATTAGCCTGCTTATCTAAACCGAACTTATATAGTTTATTAGAATGGCAGCGAGGACATTTTATATTAGTTTTGCTCATTGTTCTGCTCTCCTTTTCTAGGGGGATATTATTTAGTATTGCAAACCTATTGTATTTCCTTAGGTTGAGAAGAGCAATGTTCATTTAACTTAACAGATCGATTTATTAGAATTTGTATTTAATATTTTTAAAATATGTACAAAGCAGAAAAAGTATTATTACGATAATAGTAATTATTTTGAGAATTATACTTTGTATCTTAATTATAAAGGTAATCAAATAGAGGTATTTGTAATGTATGGGTAGGGAAATTATTTTGAAGTTAATGCTGCAACAGAAGGATATAAACAAGAGTTATCTTTAGATTTAGAAATGATAGTCTAATATAATGATTACATAAAAATAAATTTTAAGAAGTGCTATTGCAATAAAAAAGCGATAGTGCTTTATTTTTGCCTAAATTAAATATTAAAAATAAACTTACCATATTTAATGTAATAATATATATTTTTATGAATAGATGGTATAATAAATAGTATAAAGTGGACCACGGAGGCGATGTTTTAAATGGAATACAAATCTACAATTAAGTCTAGACCGTATTTATACAAAGAGACTAAAAAGGCTTCAAGCCTTATAAATAAAGGAATAGATGCTGATTGCATAAAAGAAAAATCATTACAAGATAATATTTTTCAATTAGAAAGTGAAGCCAGAAAGAAGGAAGTTGCATCAATAATTACTACTAGATTAAAAGATTTAGATAAGCAAATTATCTATAGTATTGAAAATAGTAATATTGAAACATCAAAGGTTTTAGTTTTATATGCAATATTAAAAACAGATAGATTGTTTTTTGAGTTTATTAACGAGGTTTATAAGGAAAAGATATTGTTAAAGGATTTATTTATAAAAGATAAGGATTTCAATGTGTTTTTTCAAAATAAGAGAGAGCAAAGTGAAAAGGTTGCATCATGGTCAGAGTACACTTTTAAGAAATTAAAACAAGTTTACATAAGAATTCTTTTTGAAAGTGGACTTATAGTTAATCAAAAAGGTGATAGAGAAATTAAAATTCCTATAATTGAAAGTGAAGTAAAGGACTATTTATATAGTATTGGGGATAGTGTTTATTTAAATGCAATACTTGGAATAATGAATTATTAAACGATAGGTGGTTAATGGAGTGAAAGATATATATCAAAGATTGGATGAGATATTACCTAAGATAGTCGAACCTGATTTTAGAAAAAACAAGGGCTTAGGTAATGAAATTGGATTTTATGTATTTGATTATAATCCAGAGGAAGAGTTATTAGTTAGAGATAGAGTTAAATTTATAAAAGAAAAAGCTAAATCAGCCTATGGGTTAAATATTGTTGAATTTGACTTATATGAAATTATAATCGAAACATTAATTGAGTTTGGATATTTAGAACGCTGTTTTAAAATGGAACAGGCTAAAGGTAGTGAACATGTACTTTTAAAGGCAATAAAAACATGTTTAAAAATTACTGAAGATGATGATATGTTTTTAGAGTACATTGGATCAAGGCTTAATGGTGCAGATATAGTATTTTTAACTGGTATTGGTAAAGCATGGCCCATAATAAGGTCACATACTATATTAAATAATCTTCATAGAATTGTTGAGGAACAACCATTAGTAATGTTTTTCTCAGGTACATATGATGGGGGAACGCTTATGTTATTTAATCAATTAAAAGATGATAATTATTATAGAGCATTTCAATTAATAGACAAATATTAAGGTATAGGGGAGTATATTTATGGACATAAAATTAAAATCAATGTTTTATAAACCAATTGATAGAGATATTAAAGGGGTAATTAAAGTAGGTCAGGCTGATGATGAAAATATTAAGCAAGAACTAGAAGAATATGTTGTAACGGGAGAGTTAAATAAACATATAGATAGGTTCTTTGAAGCTTATAAGACAGGTATTATAGGAAATACTGATAAGAATGGAGTTTGGATTTCAGGATTCTTTGGAAGTGGTAAGTCACATTTCTTAAAGATATTATCTTATCTACTAAAAAATAAAAGTATAGAAGGAAAAAACGCTATTAATTATTTTGACGATAAGGGATTAGATAGTTTTATATTAGCAAATATGAAAGCAGCAGGAGATGTTTCAAGTGATGTAATTCTATTTAATATAGATTCCAAATCGGATTCTAAAAGTAAATTAAATAAAGATGCAATAGTTAATGTATTTAATAAAGTTTTCAATGAAATGCAAGGCTTTTGTGGAACTATGCCTTGGCTTGCAGACCTAGAAAGACAAATGGCTAAGGATGGAGTTTATGAAAACTTTAAAGAAAAGTTTAAAGAGATAAGTGGTGGAGAATGGGAGAAGTGCAGATCTAATTTCTACTTTGAGGAAGATGCAATTGTAGAAGCATTAGCAGAGACTACAAGGATGAGTGTTGATGCTGCAAGAAATTGGTACAATAAGGCTGAAAATAATTATTCTTTAAGTATAGATGATTTTGCTAATAAAGTTAAAGAATACTGTGATTCTAAGGGAAAGAATCACCATGTTGTATTTTTGGTGGATGAAATTGGACAATATATTGGAGATAATACTCAACTTATGCTTAATCTTCAAATAGTTGTTGAGGATTTAGGTACTAAATGCCAAGGTAAATGTTGGGTTATAGTAACTTCACAAGAAGGATTAGACGAATTTACAAAGGTAAAAGGAAATGACTTCTCTAAGATTCAAGGTAGATTTAATACAAGATTATCTTTATCATCAGCAAATGTTGATGAAGTTATTAAGAAACGTATACTTAGAAAAACAGAAGGTGCTGAAAGTCATTTAAAGGCATTATATGAGCAAAAAGAATCAATAATAAAGAACCTATTAACTTTCACTTCAGATACAGCAGAAATGAAGTTATATAAGAATAGTGAGGATTTTGCAGAAGTATATCCTTTTATACCTTATCAATTTAATTTATTACAGTCAGCCTTTAATGGTGTAAGAGAACATGGTGCATCAGGGAAGAGTTTATCTAAGGGAGAAAGATCTCTTTTAGGTGCTTATCAACAAGTTGCAGTAGATTATGTGGAAAATGATTCTAATATATTAGTTCCTTTTTCAGCATTTTATAAAACTATAGAAACTTTCCTAGATTCATCAATAAGGTCTGTTATCATGAATGCAGAAAAAAATGATAGATTAGATGAATTTGATGTTGAAGTATTAAAGTTGCTATTCTTAGTTAAATACGTAAAGGAAATTAAAGCAAACATTAATAACCTAGCGACTTTATTAGTTGATAATATAGATGCATCTCATAGAGATTTAACATTTAAAGTTCAAGAGTCATTAAAGAATTTAATAAGAGAAACATTAGTACAAGAGAATGGGGAAGAGTATGTATTCCTTACTAATGATGAACAGGATGTTAATAAAGAAATAAAAAATATGAATGTAGATAATGGGGAAGTTATACAAAAGGTTGGAGAAATTATCTTTGATGATATTTATAAAGATAATAAATATAACTACTCTAAAAAATATATGTTTACATTTAATAAGATAGTTGATGATAGAACAAGAGGCCCACAAAATAATGAAATAGGGGTTAGAATAACAACTGCTAACTTTGATTTAATAGGTGGAGGAGGAACTTCCCAAAGTGAATTAAAACAACTATCTATTAGAGAAAACAATGTAATAGTTAATATTTCAAGATATGATAATTTTTTAGATGAAATAAGAAATGTATTAAAAATAGATGCATATTTAAGATTAAAAGGTGGCTCAAAATCAACATCTACTATAGAAGATATAAAAACTAAGAAAAGTAGAGAAAGAGAAGACAGGCTAAAGAGGGCAAAACTTTTAATTGAAGAAGCAGTAAGAACAGCAGAAATATATGTAAATGGAAGCCTTTTAGATATAAAAGAAAAGGGTGCTGTAGATAGGGTTAATGAAGGGTTAAAAGCCCTAATAGATTCTAAATATAATAAGTTAAATTATATAAAGGAATTTAAAGAAACTACAAAGGATTTATTTGATATTATAGATGCTAAGTTAGTTAAAATGACTATGATAGATGTTGCTCCTAACAGACTTGCAATAGATGAAATAAAAACACATATAGAAACAAGTACATCAAGAAATCTTCAAGTAACGGTTAAAAGTGTTATAAGCAAATTTTCAAATGCTCCATATGGGTGGAAAGAGATAGACATTCAAGGAGTAATAGTAACTTTATTTAAAAAGCAAGATATAAAGGTTGTTTTAAATAATGAGGTATTATCACCAAATAATAGAGAAGTTGTTAATTATGTTACTAAGAGAGATTATGTAGATAGGGTTATTTTAAAGACTAGAGAAAAAGTTCCAACTAAGTATATAGAAGCATTAAAGGATTTAAATAAAGATTTATTTGGGTTTTCCTCTATGCCAAGTGATGAAGATGGAATAATGAGTTTATTCAAAGAGCATAGCAGAACAGAATTGCACAGAATAGAAGTAATGTTAAATAACTTTAATATAACAAGTAGATATCCTGGAGAAGATATATTAAAGAAAGGCAGAGAACTATTTAAAGATATTATAGAAGTTAAGGATACCTTAGAATTCTTTAAGAAAGTATATGACTTAGAAGATGATTTCTTAGACTATGTAGATAAGATTGATAATATAAAGGGGTTCTTCTTTAAGAAAGAAAATGGAACTATTGATACTTCTTCTAAGGGAGAACAAAGATTAATATTCGATAGTGCAATAGAAACGTTAAAAAATTATGATGAAAATAAAGAATATATAGTAAATGATGAAATTAAAGAAATAGTTGAAGAAATAAAAATTATTTTAAGAATGAAAGAGCCATACTCTAAAATACCAACTATTCCACTATTGATAGAAAAATATAATAATAAAATTTTATCATTATTAGAAGAAGAAAGTATTCCTGTTCTTGGATTTATTCAAACATGTAAAAAAGAAGTTATAGAGACTTTAGAAAACTATAATCTTAAGAATAAGTTCTTTAATGGAATAAATGAAGAATTTAATAACTTAACAACTAGAACTGAAAAGGCTAATAGTTTTGCAGTGCTTTCATCAATGTCAGACCTTTCAGAGAAGTTAAAATTAAAGTGGATTAAAGAAATAGTAGCAGAAGATGAAAGACAAAGGAGATTAAAGGCTAAAGAAATTGAGTTGGCAAATAATATTAAAGATCCTTCTGGAGCAATAGAAGGAAATGATACAGGTTATGTTGCAGAGCCAGTTAAATCTGAACCTGAAGTAGTAATAAAAACTAAAACTTTAAGTATGAGAGAATTGGTTAGAGGACAGAAAGTTATTAAAAATACTACTGATATAGATGAAGTTGTTGAGGCATTAAGAAAGAAATTAGAAGAAGAGTTAGAGCAAGATACAATTATAAGTTTAATTTAAGTGAACATCTAAATCTTAAGTGAGAATCTAAATTTCACCAGTATGGTACATATGTAATTTAGTTATTCGAACTTACCTACTTGATGGATTTAGTAATGTGAACTTACTCAGCGAACGTATGTGAGTCGAGTTACAAATATAAATAGGGGAAGGTGATACTTCCCTTATTTAATGTGAAAGGATTGTAAAGATGGATAAGAATAGAATAAAATCTTTTGCTATTTGGGCAAGAAGAAGTTTAATTAAGTCGGTAAGCGAAAAAGCATATAGTATTGGAATATATGAAGATAAAATATTAGAAGCAACTGCTGTACAAGGTGGATTTAAGTTGGAGGGAAAAGAAGAGATATTTACTCTTTCAAAAAAGGATAGAGATGCTTTAGTTACTCAAGTAAGAGAAAAAGGATTTGAACAAGTAATGGAAGAAGTTGCATATACTTGGTTCAATAGATTTATGGGATTAAGATATATGGAAGTTAATGATTATCTTCCATCAGGCGTTAGAATACTTTCATCAGAAGTTAAAGAAAAAAAAGAGCCAGATGTTTTAACTAAGGTATTAGAAATAATAGATGAATTAAATTTAAATGCTAATGAAATATATGATCTTTTAGATACAGGTGATACATTAGATAGAGAAAAAGCATATAGAATTATTTTAGTTAAGCAATGTAATGAATTAGGTAAAATAATACCTAAAATGTTTGAAAAAATAAGTGATTATACAGAACTTTTATTACCAGATAACCTATTAGAAGAAGGTTCTGTTATAAGAAGAATGGTTGAAGATATAGAGGAATCGGATTGGCGTGAAGAAGTAGAAATAATAGGTTGGATGTATCAATATTATATTTCAGAAAAGAAAGATGAAGTTTTTGCAGCCTTAAAGAAAAATGTGAAAATAACAAAAGAAAATATACCCGCAGCAACTCAATTATTTACTCCTAAGTGGATAGTTAAGTATATGGTAGAGAATTCATTAGGAAGGCTATGGCTTGAAGGTCATCCGAACGAAGAACTACAAAGAGAATTTAAATATTATTTAGAAGAAGCAGAGCAAGAGCAAGAAGTAGAAGAAGAGTTAAAGAAAATAAGAGAAGAACATGCAAAACTAAAACCAGAAGATATAAAAGTATTAGATCCATGTATGGGTTCAGGACATATCCTAGTTTATGCATTTGATGTGCTTTATGAAATATATAAAACAGCAGGGTATTCTGAAAGAGAAATATCTAGATTAATATTACAAAATAATCTTTATGGGTTAGATATTGACGACAGAGCAGCACAATTGGCATCATTTGCATTAATAATGAAGGCTAGACATTATAATAGAAGATTGTTTAGAGAAATAGAAAGAGAACATCTAGAGTTGAATTTATGTTCGATTCAAGAAAGCAATAGTATTAATAAAGAAGTAATAGATTATTTTGTTGGAAAAAATAAGGATTTAAGAAAAGATGTTGAATATTTAATTGAGATATTTACTGATGCTAAAGAGTATGGCTCTATACTTGAAGTTGAAGAAGTAAACTTTTATGCTTTAAAACAAAGGTTAAAAGAAATAGAAGATGATGACAACTTGATGTTTGGTGATTATAGAAAAATGCTTTTAGAGAAACTGCCTATTATGATAAAACAGGCAGAGATAATGAGTATAAAATATGATCTTTGTGTAACTAATCCTCCATATATGGGTAATAGAAATATGAATGAAAAAATAAAAAAATATTTAAGCAACAAGTATGAAGATTCAAAAATGGATTTATTTTCATCATATATAGAAAGGAATATTAAATATATAAATAATGGAGGTATAGCATCATATATGACACCAAATGTTTGGTTTTATATAAATATTTATGAAACACTAAGAAAAAATATAATTGAGAATTACCAAATAACATCATTAATTGAGTTAGAAAAATCATCATTTAGTGATGCTGCTGTATCTATATGTACGTTTGTGTTAAGAAATTATAAAAGTAATTATAGTGGGCAGTATATACGATTAAATCAGTTTAAAGGGGCATTAAATCAAGATAAGGCAACATTAAACGCTATTAAAAATAATGTAAACTATAAGTATATATTAAATCAAAAGAAATTTTTAAAGGTAACAGGAGCCCCTTTAGCATTTTGGATAAGCGATAAATTTAGAGAAATATTCAGTAATAGAAAAGTTTACGATATATCTATATCAGATGGTCAGAATGTTACAAGTGATAATAATAGATTTGTTAGGAAATACTGGGAAGTAAACTATGATAAAATTGGCAAATTAAAAATGTGGAGATCATATGCTAAAGGGGGAGGATACAAGAAATGGAAAGGTAATATGGAAGATGTGGTCAATTGGTCAATTGAAGCAAGAAGTTATTATAAAGTAAATAGTTCATCTAGAATAATTCCTGAATATTTATGGTATAAAAAAGGTATAACTTGGGGCTTGATAACTTCTAAGCACACAAGTTTCAGAGTATTAGAAGAAAGTGAAACATTTGATAAAGGAGGTTCTTCTATATTTTTTACAAATTATGATGAATATTATTATCTATTAGGTTTTTTAAATAGTAAAGTTTGTAGAATAATTATAGAATTATTAAATCCAACGTTAAATTTACAAGTTAAAGATGTGAGAAACTTACCATTAATTAAACCAGATGAAGTTGTAATTGAAGAAACTAGTAATTTAGTTAAAGAATTAATAAATATAGCAAAATGGGATTGGGATCAGTATGAAAATTCGCTAGACTTTAAGAATAATTTTATAGTGTTTAATTCAAAAGAAACAAAAACAATTCAAGGTTCTATTAACACGTGGATTTCTGAAAAAGAAAAAGCATTTAATAATACAAAGGAAAAAGAAGAACGATTAAATAAAATTTATATTGAATTATATGGATTAACTGATGAGATGAATAATAAAGAAGATGAATCTGATGTAAGTATAATAAAGCATAATATAGAAAATGATATTAAATTAGTAATTTCTTATGCTATTGGTTGTATGTTTGGTAGATATTCAATTGATAGTGAAGGTCTTATTTATGCAGGTGGAGATTTTAATGACAAATGGAATTTTGAAAGTAGTAAAGTCAAAAAGATAGAAAAAGATGATGATGGGAACATAATATCTGATTTGTGGATTGATTCTATATTTATGCCTGATAAGGATAATATTATTCCTATAACAGAGGATGAATACTTTGAAGATGATATGGTTTCAAGATTTATTGATTTTGTTAGAACTGTTTATGGAAATGATACATTAGAGGAGAATTTAGATTTTATTGCTGATTCTATAGGTAGAAAAGCATCTGAAACTGCTAGACAGGCAATTAGAAGATACTTTATTAAAGATTTCTATAAAGATCATTTAAAGGTTTATCAGAAGAGACCTATATATTGGATGCTTGAATCAGGTAAGAATGATGGATTTAAGTGTTTAGTTTATATGCATAGATATAATGAACAAACAGTTGCTAAGGTTAGAACTGATTATCTTCATACATTACAAAGAAAATATGAAGCAGAGATTAATAGACTTCAATTAGTAGTAGATTCAGAAGAGTATACTGCAAAGGATAGAACTGCTGCTAAAAAGAAGATAGATAGAATATCAAAGCAAATAGAAGAATGTAGGGAGTATGATCAAGTAGTAGCATACTTAGCAAATGAAAAGATATCTATTGATTTAGATGATGGGGTAAAAGTAAATTATGCTAAATTCCAAAATATTAAAGTAATAAATTCTAAAGATAAAGAAGTTAAGATGAATTTATTAGCGAAGATATAATATGACGTTATAATACTGATATTTCTTTTTTGAGAAATTTATTGATTTTCACATGAAAAATAATAGGGATTAAGGGGATTTGAATATGATTATAACATATATGATAGGTAATGGATTAGATATTTCTTTAGGACTTAAAACTAGGTATACTGATTTTTATGAGTATACAAAAAATAATTATAGTGATAATGAGAGTAGAAAAAATGAAATATTAGATAGTATTGATAATGATACTGAATTATGGTCAGATCTTGAGTTAGGATTGGGAGAATACACAAAGAATATAGAAGATGATACAGAGAAGTTGGATAAGTTTTATAAAGATAAATTTGAAATTGATATTATGCTTAGAGAGTATTTGAAAATTGAACAGGATAAAATAAATTGGGACGATAAAGAGTATATGGATAAATTTAAAACTGAGTTTGTTCAACAAATAGTATACTTTTATAATTATTTCAAAACCACAGATAAGACTGATATACTTAATTTAATAGGAAATCAGAGTTTAAAATATTACTTGATTTCATTTAATTATACTGATGTCATTAAGCGCGGAATTCAAATAAGTAGGTCAGCGGATATAGAAGAATTTTATTTGCATGGTACTCTAAAAGGGGATGATGCAATACTAGGGGTTAATGATTCAGATCAGATAAAAAATCAACATTTTAATAGTAAGCATGAGATGTTATTATCAATGTGTAAAGTAGAAATAAATAAGTACATTGGCGAAAATAAAACAAAAAGAGCAGAAGAAATCTTAGATTCAAGTACAATAGTATGTATTTTTGGAATGTCAATTGGTGAAACAGATAAACATTGGTGGGAAAAAGTAGTAGATAATCTCAAACGAGGTGTAACACAAATGATAATAATATTTCATTACAAACCTAATTTAGATAAAAGAAATTATGTTGAAGTTTGGAGAGAAGAAGAAAGAATTAAAGAACAGTTATTAAAGTATGCCTCTGAAGGAGATGAGTCAAAATCAAATTTAAAAGATAAAATTAAAGTTATCTGTAATTCGAATATGTTTAAATTACAATTAAAGTTTAGGAACAACCCAAATTTAGACGAGTTAGTTAAAGAAAAGTCTTTAATCTCATAATAATTTGTTTTATTGGAAACTAAGAGGTGATTAAGTGAATTTACAAGAAATAAGAAATTTTCTTAAAGAATTATTTTTAAAGCCATTAGATAATGGTAAGAAACGTCATATTGTATTTTGGTATGATGAAAATGAAGATTTTATAGATGAAATAGATAGTTTTGATTTGGAAGGGATAAAGGTTATTAAATTAACTGAAAACAATGCCTTCTGGATAAAACATTATATAGAAAAAGAAGACGAAACAAGTAATATATTAATATATTCGAATATGAAAAAACCAAATCCACAAGAAGATTGGCTTTATGATATCTTTTCTTATAGCCAAGAATTCTCTACTGATAGAGCAACAGTTATAATGAGAGAATTAAAAGTAATTGATTCATTACTAAAGCCAGAGTTTGAAACCTATAATGTATTCTTTAAAAATAAAGAAAGAATATCAGGATTTAAAAATTTAAGTATTCAAGATTATACAAAAGAAAAAGTTCATATAGGTGTTCTTGCTGTATTAACTAAGGTTAAAGTAATGGATATTGAAGAAATAATTAAGGCTATTATTAAAGATTATTTAGATGGAAGTAATAAAATATATGAAGCTATAAAGAAATTTGGTAATGTAGATGCATTATGGGATTTACTTGAGAAGTATTTTGGGTATTCATTTGAAGAAAAAAGCATAGAGAGATTTATGGCTATGCTATTAGTAACTAATATGAATGAAAATATTAAGTTTGAATTCCCTAAAGCGTATACAACATATATTTCTACAAAGGTTAGAAACTGTTTAGTTTTCATAAATCATTTTATGGATAACATTAAAGATAGTGATTATTATGATAAGATGCAAGAATTAATTGCAGGAAAACTAAAAATAACACAGTTATTAGAAAAAAGGGATACTGATGAATTTATAAAATGTGAAGTTTTTGAAGATGTTGATAAAATAATTTTAACTAGAATAACAAATCTCTTAAAAGATGGTGTAGAAGAATATGATAAGTATTTATCTATTTTAGCATCAAGAAGAACATTACATTATTATAAGCAGTATAAAAGTGAATACAAGGCTATAAAATGGGCTATAAACTTATTAAATAAGAAGAAGTCATTAAATTCAATGATACAAACAGAAGGCTCATTTGATATGGTTAAGTCTTATACAAAAGATTATTACTATATAGATAAGGCATATAGAAAGTTCTATTATCATTATGATAAGTGTCAATGGAAAGAAGAATTAACAGATTTAAGAGATACTATTGAAAATACATATAATAACTGGTATTTACAAGAGTTATCAATTAAGTGGAATGATTCAATTAGAAGTTTAAATTCTTGGAGAATAGAAGGGTTAAAACAACAAGATAAATTCTACAGAGAAAATATTATGTATAAAGGAAAAGAGAGAACTTTTGTAATAATATCTGATGGATTAAGATATGAAAGTGCAGAAGAGTTAAACACTTTACTTACAAATGAAAGAAAAGGTAAAAGCCAGTTAGATTTTATGCAAGGGGTATTACCTTCATATACAAAGTTAGGAATGGCATCTCTTTTACCTAATAAAACTATTGAAATCAATGATAAATATGATGTTATAGTTAATGGAATAAATAGTAATGGCACAGATAATAGAGACTCTATTTTAAAAATGGAAAATGAAAAATCTTTAGCAATTACTTATGATAAAGTTATGGATATGAGAGATGCTGAAATAAGAAAAGCATTTGTAGGCTTAGAAGTAGTTTATATTTATCATAATACTATAGATGCAAGGGGAGATCATGCTTCAACAGAAAGAGAAGTGTTTGGTGCTACAGACGAAGCCTTTAAAGAAATAATTGCTTTAGTAAATAAGTTAGTTAATAGAGTAAGTGCAGCAAGTATAATTATTACAGCAGATCATGGATATCTCTATAAAAGAAGTGCTATGGAAGAAAGCAATAAAATATCAGGCATTAAACTTGATGATGGTGAAGATAGCAGAAGATTTTTATTAACATCTAAAGATGAAGATGTTGAAGGTACA
Source organism: Clostridium chauvoei (assembly GCF_002327185.1). Lineage (NCBI taxonomy): Bacteria > Bacillati > Bacillota > Clostridia > Eubacteriales > Clostridiaceae > Clostridium > Clostridium chauvoei. Next base: position 641,344 of record NZ_CP018624.1, read on the forward strand.
ATAACATTTAGCATGGATTATTTATTAGGAGATGGTACTAATAAATATGTTATAACTCCAAAGGGTACTTCAAGGTTTAAAGTTCAAGGAGCAGGTGCTAACTATGTTCATGGTGGAGCAATGTTACAAGAAATTGTAGTACCAGTTATAAGATTTAAGAATGACAGAAGTACATCATCAGTTAATGATATAAGAAAGGTTAAAGTATCTTTAACAAGTATAAATAGAAAGGTAACTAATCCGATAACATTCTTAGAATTCTTCCAAGACGAAAAACTACAGGATAAAGTAATCGGGAAGAAAATAAGAACTTATTTTGAAGATGAAGAAGGAAATAAGATATCAAATATTAAAACTATAATAGCAGATTCAAGATCAGAGAATCCAACTGACAGAACTTATAGAATTGAGTTTGTTTTAGAAAGTAAATCGTATGATAAAACTAAGCAATATTTCTTAGTTATGGAAGATGAAGAAGATGCAAATGGTGAATATGAGAGAATACCATTTAATATTGATATAGCAATAGTAGATGATTTTGGTTTTTAAGGTTAAGTAGGAGCATGTCAATGCTCCTTATTTAGAAATATCTAATAATTCTTTAAGTATAATTTCAGATTTTTCAGAAGTAAGTGAAAAATCTGAAATTATAAGAGCAGTTATATTACTTAAAAAGAATAAGAAAAAGGTATATCATTATCTAGATAATATAAATCTATTGGAGTTATGGTACGTGATATAGTTTTATCTTTAAGTTCTTCCGCTGTTATAATAATATCTTTCTTTTCGGTAGTATTCCAAAGAGGTGGCATTTTAAAGTGTACCGTACTAAAATCTATTTTTTTGAATTGGTGTATAGATAAACTTTATTATCAAATTTACCAAGTTCATTTAACCAGATATAAGGTATATAATTGCATGTTAAACTTCTTAGTTGTAGTATTTTTGGATTTGATACTTTTTTTAGTATTTTTATAAACAAATTAGCATCGAGTGTGGGAAGATATTCTGACTTTAGTTTTAGAAAAATTTTATAAGAATTCAGAATAATAGATACCTTCAAATTTTCTATGTCGGCACTTGTTTTTGGAGTACCACTAGACTTGAAGAATTCTGAATAAGATTTATATGAGCAGGACTGCTTAGGTTTATGGGAAAAGTTAGTTTTTTCATTAGAATTTATTGCTTTAACAATTAACTTTTTTCCGCAAAAAGGACAAAAAACAGCAGGGTAGATTCCGTTAAGTTTAGATTCTATACAGTAGTCTTCAATATTAACAATATGATTATTAGAATTTATACAGTAAAACATTTAATTACCTTAGAAATTAATATCATAATATAGTATTCTAAATATTATTTAAATAGAACTATGGATGGAGGGATAGCATGAATGAGTTAAGTATGAAACTTAATCAGCATTTTGCTGGTAAGGTTGTTAGAAAAGATTTAACACAAAAGTTAAAGCAAGGTGCTAATGTACCTATATATGTACTTGAATATCTTTTGGGAATGTATTGTGCTACTGATGATGAAGATAGTATTAATGCAGGAGTAGAAAGAGTTAAAAACATATTAGCAGATAACTTTGTTAGACCAGATGAAGCAGAAAAGATTAAGTCTAAAATTAGAGAAATGAGTAGGTATACTGTTATAGATAAATTAACAGTTAAACTTAATGAAAAAAAGGATATATATGTAGCAGAGTTTTCAAACTTAGGCTTAAAAAATGTTGAGATAAGCGCTAACTATGTTAAAGAGTATGAAAAACTTTTAGGTGGAGGAATATGGTGTATTGTAAAACTGCAATACTTTTATGAAGATGGAGTAATAGATCAAAATCCGTTTATTATAGATTCTGTTACACCTATTCAAATGCCTAATATGGATATGGATGAATTAGTAGAAGGCAGAAAGCAGTTTAGTAAAGAAGAGTGGATAGATATACTTATTAGAAGTATAGGAATGGAGCCAACACAACTTGAAAATAAGGTTAAATGGCATATGCTTTTAAGAATGGTGCCTCTATGTGAAAATAACTATAATATGTGTGAATTAGGACCGAGGGGAACTGGTAAATCACATTTATATAAAGAAATATCACCAAACTCAATATTAGTTTCAGGTGGTCAAACTACAGTAGCGAATTTATTTTATAATATGTCTCAAAGAAAAATTGGACTTGTAGGAATGTGGGATACAGTAGCCTTTGATGAAGTTGCAGGGATAACATTTAAAGATAAAGATGGAATACAAATAATGAAGGACTATATGGCATCAGGTTCTTTTGCAAGAGGGAAAGAAGAAAAGGCGGCATCTGCTTCTATGGTTTTTGTAGGTAATATAAATCAAAGTGTAGATGTGCTTTTAAAAACATCACACCTTTTTGAACCATTCCCAGAGGCTATGGCTTATGATAGTGCCTTCTTTGATAGAATGCATTATTATTTACCAGGATGGGAGGTTCCTAAAATGAGACCAGAACTTATTACTAATAGTTTTGGATTTATAACAGACTATTTGGCTGAATACTTAAGAACAATGAGAAAAAGAACTTTTGGAGATACTATTGATAAGTTCTTTAAATTAGGAAACAACTTAAATCAAAGAGATGTTATTGCTGTAAGAAAAACAGTATCAGGGTTAGTAAAATTACTTTATCCTCATGGTGAATATTCAAAAGAGGATATAGAAGAGATATTAAGATATGCTTTAGTTGGGCGTAGAAGAGTTAAGGAACAATTAAAGAAAATAGGGGGAATGGAATTCTACGATGTACATTTTTCTTATATAGACAATGAGACAATGGAAGAAGATTTTATATCAGTACCAGAACAAGGTAGTGGATCATTAATACCAGAAGGTGATTCAAAAGCAGGTCATGTCTATACTATTGGTTTAGGTGATTCTGGAATGATAGGTGTATATAAATTAGAAGTAGAAGTTGTTGGAGGAACAGGTAAGTTTGAAAAGACTGGACTTGGATACGATAGAGAGGCTAAGGAAAGTATAGAGACGGCATTTAGATATTTTAAGGCTAATAGCAGAAATATTAGCGCTTCAATATCAACAACTAACAAGGATTACTTAATGCATATACAAGACGTTAATGGGGTAGGAATGACTTCTAGCCTATCACTAGCAGCAATAATAGCAATGTGTTCAGGTGCATTAAATAAACCAGTACAAAGTCAATTGGCTGTATTAGGTTCTGTAAGTATAGGTGGAACAATTAATAAGGTGGAAGATTTGGCTAATACATTACAAGTATGTTTTGATGCAGGAGCAAAGAAAATATTATTACCAATGGTAAATGCAGCAGATATACCATTAGTACCACCAGAACTATTTGCTAAGTTCCAAATAATGTTTTACAGTGGCGCAGAAGATGCCGTATTTAAAGCATTAGGAGTTCAATAAAATAAAAAGACATAGGATAAATAAGTTTTATACTTTATATCCTATGTTGAGCAAAAGTTATAAAAAGAATATAAGAGAGGTTAAAAGTATGGAACAAAATATAATTGAGATATTAAAAATTATTGTACCATTTGTTGGAACAGTTTTGGTAGGGATTTTTGTTTTTACTAGTAAAAACAAAAATAGTATTAAAAATAAAAAATCAAATAATATTAATAATAGCACCAATACTAATGTTCAAGGAAATAATTATGGGATAAATAATAAAATAGATAAGTAAGAGAGGATATATGGGGTTAAAAGAATTTTTGAAAATATGACAGGTAGATTAAAAACATCTACTCAAATTAAGAATAAAGAATCTAATAATATAGTTAATTCTCCAAATACAAATAGTCAAGCAAATAATTTTGGAATTGAAACTGTTCATGGAGATAAAATAACTCAATTTAATACTTTTAATGTATTGGTAAATAGTGAAACTATAGGACAAGAACTTGGAAGTGTGGATTTAGAAGTTGATATAAAGAGAATAAAAGAAATACCGAATTATTCATATAGTTTAAAGGCAATTGAAGAATATAATAAATTATTAATAGTCCATTATCCAAAGCACATAAGTAATGATGATTATATAAAAATATTAATAAATATATGTTATATCTATATTAATAGAAATGAACTAGATAATATTTATGAATTTATAGTTAAATTAGATGAAGTATGTAGCGATGTAAACAAAGATGTTATAAAGGTTAAAAGTTTAATTTTGTTTAATAGTCAAAAGTATGCGTTAGCATTAGATATGATGAATAAATTAGAATGGACTATAGAAGATAAATTTGAGTATGTATTATATAACTCATTAAAATGTCTTAATAATTTAATTACATATAAAGAATTTAAAGATATAGTATTACTGAAAGACTTAATTGAAAAAAATACATATCATCTTGTAGCAATTGTGGCTAGAAGTTTAAATGAATATGAAGATATGGAGATGTATTCATATAAGGCTTTTGATAATAATAACGATATGCATTCTAAATTTCAGTATGCTCATAGTTTATATGATTATGCAATTAAGGATTCTATATATGAAAATAAAGTTTTACACGATAAAATTAATTATAAATATTTAGTGAATACAAAATTATTATGTGAAGAAGTACTATCATTATCACATCAAGAAAGAGATATGAAATTATATAAAGATTGTATGATGTTATATGTAAATACATTATCATTGCTTGGAAAGATAAATGAAGCAATGGAAAGTTTGAAAAGTATAAAATTTGTAGAAGATAATGATGAACTTTTAAATTATGAAGAAAAATTAAAAGTTTTAAGTGGTCAACAGGATGATGGAAAGAATATTTTAAGTGAATCAGATATATTTTTAAAAGATATACTTAAATTATGGGAAGAAGAGAAATATAGTGAGACTATCTTGAAAATTGAATCAGTATGTTGGAGTAAATACAGGAGCAATATTAATATACATTGTGTTTTATTAGAATGTTACATAGAAAATAAAGACTATTCTAATTTTATTAATCATTTACGTAGACTAGATATAATTGAGATTGAATCGAATTTATTGATAAAAGTTCAAGGTAAATATTATATATCAAAAGGGGATTATGAAAAGGCTGAAAGTTATTTGTGGCAAAGTATAACAAAATATAAGGACCCAGATTCATATTGTTGGTTATTAAATTTATATGATAAGCGAGGAGACGTAGAAAAATTTCAAGAATTAATTGAAAGAATATTAAGTCAAGATAAATTTGTATTAGAAATAGAATATACAAGGGTATATAATTGTTACTTTAGATTTTTATTTAAAAATAATTTATATTATAGAGCCTTAGAGGTCTTAAATAATTATTGTAATCAGGATAGATTGGGTAATGAACAATACATTAAAGCAAGTATAAATATATTTTCTAGTTTCGGAAGATATTTTGATTCAGCATTAGAATTAGAGAAATTATATACTATTGATAATAATTATGAAACATTATTTAATGCTGCAAATGAATATTTTAGGTGTAATGAACTTGATAAGAGTTTGAATATATTGAATAAATTAGAAAAAAGCAACGTGAAATTTTTAGAAAAAGTATATATTATGAAAAGTAATATTTACATATTGAAAAATAATTTAAATGATGCTTATGAATATGCGGAAAAAGCAAAACAATTAGTTATTGATATACCACGTTCAGACGTTCATAATTTTTTTGTAGGTAGAAGTTTAAGGTGCAATAAGATAGATAATGGAGTAATTCATATAAATGAATTTAGGCAAGCGTATCCAAAGGTAGATGATTGGTTTAAGTGTTTTAATAGTATAGATGTTGATGAAGATGGAAATGAGGAACTTTCAGAAGAAATTAAATCATTTTTTAAAGAACAATCACAAGGATTTAATGCTTTATTAGAAATGTTGAGAGAAGGACAAGTAGGAATGTCTCTTGTATCTAAATATAAAGGTTATACTATAAATGAACTCATTAGATGGAAAGATATTTATAATATAAAAGTTAATATTAATAGTGGAAATATTGATGAAATGTCAAATGAAATTAATAATATTTCAGAAACTATTGTTTTGGATGTATTTACATTGTATATACTATCTGATATTAAGTGTCTTGAGTTGCTTAGGGAGTTTAATGATATAAGAATATGTAATTCTACAATAGAATATTTAAATTATGTACTTTTGAAAGAGGAAGATGAAAAAGTAAGAGAGATACTTGTATTTATTGAAAATGAAATTAATATTAGAGTAATACCATTCAATAATAACTGCATAAATGATTTTGAACCTGAATTTAGGAAGGGTATAGATGATTTTATATTAGATTCAATTTTATATGCAAGAGATAATAATTTTAGTTATTGTTATGGCGAAGTATTTATAAAGCAAGTGTGTAGCGTTATAGGTACAAATAGTATAAGTTTAGTTTCGTTAATTAGGAAGTTAGGTGAAATTAAAGGATTTAAAGCGATAAGTAAGTTGATAAATGGTAATTATACATTTATCAATTTTACATTTAAGGATATGTATTATCTTGCAAGAGAAAGTAATTTTACTAAAGATAATAGTTTAGATAACTTTTTTAAGATTAGTAAGGGTGGGGATATCTCTACATTTATAGGACAATACATAATGTTCATTTTGTCTATATACTATTTAAACAGAGACTCATTTGATTTGTATTTTAATATATATATAAAGGCTATGGAATCATTATATAAAAAATCAAATTATTATTTGTTTATAAACACTGATATTGCTAATAAATTTTATGGAAATTGGAAATCAGTAAATAAAGATTTATACTTAATTGGTAATGAGGAATATATGAAGGGAAGAGTTATGAGATTGTCTGCGGAGATGGCTATAAATGCTATATTTAGTCATTTTGAAAATGAAGAAGAAATTAAGTATTATTATGAGTTAAGCACTAATATTGCAGACAATGAATTGATTTATAATGCACTTATTAACGAAGATTTGAAAGAATTAAAAAATAAAGATAAGATTAAAGAAATACTAAAAAATTTATAATAAAAAGATAAATGATTGGTTGGAGGAGAAAATGATGATTAATAATTTAAAGTTAGACAAGGAATTGATATTGAAAATAGCAAAAGAAATATTGGAATTTGATAGTCCTACGGGATTTTGCTTCGAAATAATCAATAAAATAGAGGAATTGATAAAGGGTTACGGATATAAGTTTGAACGAACTAATAAAGGATGTGGAATAATTACTATTGAAGGAAATAGTAACGAGAAAACAGTTGGACTTTGCGCTCATGTAGATACGTTAGGTGCAATGGTAAGGTCAATTACACCTCAAGGAACTTTAAAGTTTACTATATTAGGTGGACCCATAGTACCAACATTAGATAGTGAATACTGTAAGATAAGAACAAGAGATGGAAAGATTTATACAGGGACTTTTTTGAGTACAAGTCCTGCAGCACATGTTTTTGAAGATAGTAAATCAAAGCCTAGAGATGAAAAAAACATGGAAATCAGAATTGATGAAGTAGTAAAAAATAAACAGGATGTTTTAGAGTTAGGGATTGCTAACGGAGATTTCATATTTATTGATCCTAAAACTACAATTACTGAAAGTGGATTTATAAAGTCTAGATTTATAGATGATAAAGGTAGTGTAGCAGCATTAATAGCAATGCTAGAAGTAATGAATAGAGAAAATATAAAACCTAAGTTTACAACAAAAATATTAATTTCTATATATGAAGAAGTAGGACATGGATCATCATATATACCAAGTGATATTACTGAATTAATAGCCGTTGATATGGGATGTATAGGTGATGATTTATCTTGTACGGAATATCAAGTAAGTATCTGTCCGAAAGATAGTAGTGGACCTTATGATTTTGGGCTAACTACAGAGTTAATAAACTTAGCAAAAAATAATAACATAGATTATGCAGTAGATATATATCCTATGTATGGATCAGATGTAAGCGCGGCATTAAAAGCAGGAAATGATGTAAGAGGAGCACTTATTGGGCCAGGAGTACATGCATCGCATGGTATGGAAAGAACACACTATATAGCACTTGAAAATACAATTAAATTATTATATTTATACTTAACAAAATAGAAAATTTTACAAACAAAATTAAAATAGTCATTACTAAAAGTAGGATGCTAGATTTTAGCACCCTACTTTATTTTATTAAGTAAAATTAATTTTAAATAAAATGCTTAATAGTTACAACTTTATTGTTTTTAATATAAACTCTAGGAGCTCTTCTACCGATTAAGCAAAGAACTTCATAATTAATAGTTCCTAGTAAATTAGCCATGTCATCAGCATCAAACTTTATGTTATTATCACTTCCAAGAAGAATAACTTCATCATTTAAATTTACATCTTTTAAGTCAGTTATATCTACCATACATTGATCCATACATACATTTCCTATTATAGGAGCAAATTGACCATTTATAATTACTTTTCCTTTATTAGACAAACCTCTTGAGTAACCATCAGCATATCCAACAGGTATAGTAGCGATTATACTTTTTCTTTTTGTTTCAAAAGTTTTACCATATCCTATAAAAGCTCCTTTATTAACTTCTTTAATATGAACTATATTAGTTTTCCAAGTTAATACAGGCTTTAAATTAAAGTTTTCTTTAATTACTTCATCAGAAGGATAATATCCATATTGAATAATCCCAGGACGAACATTATCAAAATGAGCATTTGGTATATCTATAATAGCAGCGCTATTAGATAAATTTCTATTTCCTACAGGTATATTATATTTTTCAATTTCACTTATAAAATCATTATAAGTTTTTAATTGGAAATTAGAATAATTTTTATCTTTATAATCAGAAGTAGAGAAGTGAGAAAAAGTGCTTTTAATTTTTAAATTAGAAAGCTTAGAAATTAAAGCTATTTCTTCTAAACTTTTAGAAGAAGGTAAAAAGCCTATTCTTCCCATTCCAGTATCTAAAGCTATATGAATATTAATTGTTTTATTGCTTTCTTTAGCCTTATTATTTAGGGTATTAGCAAATTCTAAAGAAGATATAGTAGGTTCCATATCATAATTAATAATTGCAGCTATTGCAAATTCTTCACTAACTCCAAGTATCATTATAGGAGCTTTTATATCTGCTTCCCTAAGTTCTATGCCTTCAACAATATTAGCAACAGCTAGAGTTTCAGCTCCATTTTCTAATAGAGTTTTAGATATTTCAACAGCACCATGACCATAAGCATTAGCTTTAACTATACCTATAATTTTGCTATTACCAATATGTGATTTTATTTCATTTATGTTATATATAAAATTATCTAAATTAATTTCTGCCCAAAATGGATGTAATAAATTCATTTATAAGACTCCTTATCAAAACTTGAGTTTTTTTATTTTCATTGATATTATTATAACAAAAAACTGAATATGTTATAAGTATCAGTTTTTTAATATTTTATGGTGTCAGATTGGAGAATGTTATGGATATTATAACTATAAATTTAAATAGTAGTAGTGAAGTTCCTTTATATGAACAATTATATAATTATATAAAAAATGAGATTCAATCAGGTAAGATAGTATCTCATAGTAAATTACCATCTAAAAGAAAGTTAGCAAAATATCTTCAAATAAGCTTAAATACAATTGAAAGTGCTTATGAACAGTTAATGGCAGAAGGATATATATATTCAAAGCCTAAAAAAGGTTTTTTTGTTAGTGAATTAGAGGGAGTAATACAAATAAAAAGTTCTAAAGACCCTATTAATATAGTTAATAATAAAGAAAAAGTTAAATATAAATACGAGTTTTTATCAAGTAGAGTTGATTTAGAGAGTTTTCCTTATAATATATGGAGAAAGATAATAAAAGAAATAATAGATATAGATAATAATGAATTATTACAAATAGGTCATTCTCAAGGGGATTTAAATTTAAGAGAAGCAATAGCAAAGTATTTATACTTTTCAAGGGGGGTAGTATCTCATCCGAATCAGATTATAGTAGGAGCAGGAACAGAATATTTATTTCAAATTCTAATTAATTTAATAGGGGTAAGTAATATTTATGGAATGGAGGATCCAGGATACTTCAAGATAAAACGAATGTTAAATACTCATGGAATATGGGCTAATGGAATTGAATTAGATAATTATGGAGTTAATATAGATAGGCTAAATGAAAGCAATGTAAATATTCTTCATATAACACCATCACATCAGTTTCCATTAGGAGTAGTTATGCCAATTAACAGAAGAATGCAATTACTTACTTGGGCAAATGAAGGTGAAGATAGATATATTATAGAAGATGATTATGATAGTGAATTTAGATTTGGAGGTAAGCCTATACCAGCCTTACAAAGTTTAGATAATAATGGAAGGGTAATTTATTTAGGAACATTTTCTAAATCTTTAGCCCCATCAATGAGAATAGGATATATGGTATTACCTGAAACTCTTCTTGAAAAATATAAAAAGCACTTTAGCTTTTATGCATGTACAGTATCACGAATAGAGCAACAAACTTTATGTAAGTTCATAGAAGAAGGTTATTTTGAGAAGCATCTAAATAAAATGAGAAATATTTATAAAAAGAAAAGAGAAAAGCTAGTATCATTAGTAAAAGAAAATTTAAAAGATGCAGAAATAATAGGAACTAATGCAGGGTTACATTTACTATTAAGAGTGAACAATGGAATGACAGAAAGAGAGTTAGTTTCTACTGCAAAAGAAAAGGGAATTAAGGTTTTAGGATTATCTAACTCTTATATGAATAGAGAAATCTGTCAAAGTAAATCTACAATATTTTTAGGTTATGCAAGTTTAAGAGAGGAAGAATTAGAAGATGCTATAAAATTATTAAAATTAGCTTGGTATTAAAAATTATCTAAACACAAAAATAATTTATTGTTTTTGGAATATTTATGACATGTAAAGTTTTTTATAATACAATTTTTTATAATGAGAGTTATTTAAATGCTAACGAAAAAGTTGTTTTTGGAGTTTTATTAACAATAGGAATTAGTAGTTTGTTTTTAATAGTTTTAGAGCTTAGAAAAATAATAGTAACTTTAATAGAAAGTGATCCATTTGTAAGAAAAAATGTAGACTCTTTTAAGAAAATATCTATGGAATCATTTGTTATATCAGTATGTTATATAATTAATTTTATTTTTAATTTAAATTTAAAAAACTTCAAATTTATATATGTAGACAATAAAGGGATACATACAGATATGAAATTTTTAATTTTTTTATTTGCAGGTATATTCATATTTATATTAGCTAAGGTTTTTGAAAAGGCAGTAGAATTTAAGGAAGAAAATGATTTTACTGTATAGAATAAAGGAGAAATTGATGAAGATAGTTGTTAATTTAGATGTAATGATGGCTAAAAGAAAAATTTCATTAAATGAATTAGCAGAAAGAGTTGGTATAACCAATCCTAATCTTTCTATACTTAAAAATAATAAAGCAAAGGCCATAAGATTTTCTACATTAGAAGCAATATGTAGAGAGTTAAATTGTCAGCCTGGAGATATATTAGAGTATATTGACTAGATAGTGTAAAGTTTCGTATGAAAAAATAGCTTATGGCTAATTTGGAATAATAGTTAAAAATATCTTTATAATATCTAAGAAAATTTTAAAATTGAATATGCTAAAAAGACCTTCGGTAACGGAGGCAAAAACTTAATCAATATTTGATTTTATGATTTATCAAGAAGTTTGTGATTCTTGCATATGTAATATGGTTTGTTGACCGAGACTGATAAGAATTTGCCACTTTGCAGACATATTGTCAATACCATCTAGTTGCTTTAATTCGTTTAAAGGACGCCAGTAATTGTAAGGATGCGGGCGTAAGAAGTTGTAATAAGCAACCCAAAGGGAGAAGCCATAAAGAGCACCTTCATCACTTCCATAACCACAGGTACCCCTGTAGGAAGATTTAAAGGTACGGTTTAAACGCTCTACAACTTGCTTAACCCAACGAAATTCTTCAGATACTGGATCATCGTTAGTAAGTCCGATAACTTGAGTTAGATTAAATTCTTTATTTTTTTCTAATTCAAATTGTTGCTTCGCTAACGGATATGAACTGTAACCATCGGCAACGAAGTTTAAAGCTTTTCCAGGGAAGTCTTTAAACTTATCAAAAGCCATACGCATTGCTAGTATACAAGGGCCAGTATCTCTTGTATCAGATACTTGATAACCTAGAATAGACCTTTTACAAGCATCCATTACAATCCAGACATAATGCTTAATGCCTTTTACTTTTATATAAGTTTCATCGGCAGAAAGTATTTTAGAGGGTTTGTAATCAAAGGTATCAACAAACGGCTTAATAACAGCAGCTGCTGTTAGAGCATAATTAGCAACAGTTCTATGTGAAATTTTTATTCCATGAACTTCTTTTAAAACATGAGCTGTTTGTCTTGTAGACATTTTACAATTAACGTGATAAGTCAAGCATAGTCCCATTATATGCGGGCTAAACTTCTTAAAACTAAATCCGGTAGCATGTTTTGATATTGGATATAGATCCATTTTAAAGAAGTTAATATTAAATTCACGATATATGTAATGAAGCTTATACTTGTATTTATCACAAGGATCAATATTCTTTGGAAGATTCTTAAGATTTCTTTGATAGTATAAGCATTTAGAATTATTGCATTTATGTATTTTAAAGTGCTTGCGTTGCTTTTGTTCCGTAAGCGTAGCACCGCAATAAGGACATATAAATACTATTGGTTTAGTTGTGTGATTAGTTTCTTTAAATGTAAGACCACAAACTTTACATTGAAACTGTCCTTTACTGCCATTGTTATCGTATATATATTCATGTGGTGCACCACACTTAGGACATTTAGTTTTTTTAGGGATAGACTTCCCGTTCCGTCTTTGGACGGGTTTTACGGTCTTGTTATATTTATGTTTGTAATAAGCTAAAAGTAATATATAGTCTACCTTTTCAAATCTAATAATTGTGGGTAGCTTATCTACTTTGAATTTTTGGTATTCTGGACTATTAGAATCATCAAATATCATCTGGTTAAGTGGAATATGTTTTGAGATGAATAAAAGTAATTGACCGATAATGGCAATTAAATATTGATTATAAGTAATTAAATAAGTTATAATTGAATCCATAATAACGACATCCTTTCATGTATGATTTTGTTTGGTTAGAGATTCAATTTTAACATGAAATTAGGGGGTCGTTATTTTTTTATACAAAAAAACTGGCGAAACCTTGATATATAAAGATTTAAAAAGAAAAGTAGTGTAAAAAACTTTACACTAACATTGACTAAAAGGGAGAGAGTTTATGAGAAAAAATAGTTATTTGGTGATTTTAAAAGGAGAGAAAATATTAGTATTTAATAAATCAGAAGAAAGATATTTAAAATTAGATATAGATAATGAAGATGGGGAAGATACATTTTCAAATAAATGGATAGAAAAAAATTTAGATGATTATAATAAAGAAATCTTTAAATTTTCAAAGGATATATTTATAGAGGGAAGTTTATCTAGAGTCTTATTTATAGATGCTACAAACAGTAATTTAGATATTAAAAGTGAAGTTAGGGAATATGTAAAATTTAAAAATATATTTTTTGGAGAAACCATAAGTTATAATGAAAAAGTTATTTTAAATTCTATTTTTCTTGAGTGTAGGGAGAAAAGTTATAATTCTTTTGCCGTAGAATCTATTAAAAATATTTTATATAAAAATAAAGTTATACAACCTAAAAAGAAAAACGTAATAGATGAAAGTGTTGATAAAAATAAGATTAAAATACTTGCAATATTAACGTTAATTATAGGCTTTTTAACGTATAAGTTTTTCTTTGGATATTTAGGTATTTCAGTAGGGATATTTATAACCTATTTAACTTTAATATTTTTTATTATAAATGGTGTGAAAAATAAAAATATAATGGGATTCTTTTTAATAGGAGTAAGTCTTATATTATCCTTTAGTTATGGAATTTTTACAAATATTATATTCAGAATTTTCAATATATTATTAGTGCCTATTAGTTTGTTTTCGGGGTTTTTACTTTTAAATTATTCTGATATACCTTTAAAGCTAAATAGCTTTATTAGTATATTTTTAGAACGAATATTAGATTTACCGTTAGTTAATTCTTTTAATATATCAAAAATATTAAAATCAGCAACAAAAGAAGGAGATAAAGTAAAGAATAAAAGTAATATTAGAGCTATAACTACAGGATTAATTATATCAATTCCTATTTTAATAATTCTTTCTATGATATTAGCAGGAGCAGATAATATGTTTAATTATTATATAGCTAATATAGTAAAGTATATTAATGTAGATAATATAGTTACAATAGTTTTTAAGCTTTTAGTATCTTTAGTGGGAATGGCATTTTTATATAGTAGGAGCTATTATATATGTAGGATTAAATTATTCAAATTTAGATAATTATATTGTAAAAAAGAATATTGATGCTAAAAATTTAGAAAGTGAGGTAGATAATGCATATCTAACAACATTATCTTTAGATGCTTATAAATCTATGTTAGAAGGAAAAAGCAGAGGGATAATATCAGATGAGGAATATAAAGTTTGGAAGTATAAAGGTACAACTAAACATTCATATTGGTATGAATATAATTATTTTTATAATAAACAAAAATAAATTAGGTGACTAACATTTATAAAATCTAATAACTTGTGTTAATTTTCTGCAAATTATACTTTTCATTGCTAAATATAATGTATAATAAAGATACTTAAAAATATTGGGATGGGGGAATTAGGATGAGAATAGATTTTAGAAATGTTGGGAAAAGCAAAATCTATATAAATACTGATAATAAAGAATATATAGAGGTTTGTGATATTTTAGGAAATGTTTATAAGGTAAAGAGAGAAAATATAATAGATGTAAATTTTATTCCAGATAATGTAGCAATTACCATAATGGGATTACCTACTTCACGTTTTAAATCAACTTTAAAAATAAATTTTAAAGATAATAAAGGAAAAGGTGAAGAAAAATTAGTTATATATAGTGATGCAAGTAAGTTACTTGTAGAAAATGCTTATAAAGAAATAATGAATTGGATAAATTAAAATTAGGAATTAAACCATAGAACTGTTAAAAATTCTATGGTTTTTTTTATTGAGTATTAATAGATAAAGGTGTATTATAGAGATATTTGATTAGAAATAAGCTTAGGTGGAGATTGTATGTTAAGTAAAGAACTAGCACAAAATATAGTAGACAAAATGATGGATGTTATTCCTTATAACGTAAATGTAATGGATTATAAAGGAAAAATAATAGGAAGTGGTGATTATTTAAGAATAGGAAATGTACATGAGGGAGCTAAAAAAGCTTTAAAAGAAAAACGGGTAATTGAAATATATGAAAGAGTTGATAATAGTAGACCAGGAGTTAATACACCTATAATTTTTAGGGGTGAGATTATTGGCGTTATTGGAATAACAGGAAATCCAGATGAAGTAAGACAATTTAGTAAATTAGTTAGTGTAACAACAGAGTTACTTATTAACCAAGAATACACGTTAAATCAACATATGATAAAGCAAAAGCTAAAAGAAGAATTTGTTTATGAGTGGATATATTTAAAAGAAGAGTATAATAGAGATTTTATTAGTAGAGGAAAATCCTTAGGAATAGATGTTAACTTAGAGAGAATAGTTGTAGTTGTAGAAAATGAAAGGGAAAAATTCAAAGAACTTAGAGGATTTGTTAAAGAAGATGAATATTATATTAAATTCTCTCCAAATAGACTAGCGCTAATATTGAGAAATAAAAAGAATTTGTTTTCTAGAATTGATAGTATAAGAGAATTTATGGATGAATCTATAACTAAAATTGGAGTAGGAACAGTACATAGTAAACTTATTGAATCTTTATCAGAAGCTATACAGTCCTTGGAAATAGGTAAAAAATTATATAAAAATAATTTTATAAATAATTATGATAAAATAAGTCTTTTTTATAAAGGAGAAGAGTTATTTGATATAACTGAATGTAAAAATATAATTTATAAAATAGAAAGAGAAGGAAGTGATTTGAATCTTTTAGAAACTTTTTTATGTTATATGGAAATGAATGGAGAAAAACAAAAAGTAGCTAAAGAAATATATATACATAGAAATACTTTAAATTATAGATTAGAAAAAATTGAAGAAATTACAGGGCTACATTTTAATAATTATTTAGAATTTTTCCAACTACTTTTAGCATATATAAGTTATAAATTAAAGGTTTAATTGTGCAAATGCACAAAAATATAAAATCTTCTTTCGTCTAAGAAACAATGTATTTTGATGGGAAAACATTTACAATATCTTTATTAATTAAATTATAAAAATGACAATATAGATGAGTGAAGGGAGATAATATAATGGAAATTACTGTTACAGCATTAGGAGCAATAGTAGCATTAGTTATTGCTATTACTTTAATAATTAAAAAAGTACATCCAGCATATGGCTTGATAATTGGAGCACTAATTGGGGGATTAGTTGGTGGAGCTGGATTAACAGGTAGTGTTAACTTAATGATGAACGGGGCAAAGGGAATGATACCTGCTATATTAAGAATACTTACAGCAGGAGTTTTAGCAGGAGTGCTTATTGAATCAGGAGCAGCAGCTAAAATTGCAGAAACTATAGTAAGTAAAATTGGAGAATCTAAAGCTTTAATAGCATTAACAATAGCAACAATGGTTTTAACATCAGTTGGAGTTTTTGTAGATGTAGCTGTAATAACAGTTGCACCTATAGCATTAGCAATAGCATATAAATCAAATCTTAGTAAATCAGCAATACTTTTAGCAATGGTTGGAGGGGGAAAGGCTGGAAACATAATGTCACCTAACCCAAATACTATTGCAGCTGCAGATAATTTAGGTGTTTCATTAACAAGTGTAATGATAGCAGGAGCAATACCAGCTATATTTGGAGTTATTGTAACGTGTATAATAGCAAAACGTCTTAAAGATAAAGGAACTTTTGTAGGAAGTGATGAAAATACTAAGGAAATAGAAAATATGCCAAGTTTTCTTTCTGCTATAGTAGGACCTTTAACAGCAATAATATTATTAATGTTAAGACCAACTTTAGGTATTAGTATAGATCCTTTAATAGCTCTTCCAGTTGGAGGATTATGTGGGATAATAGCAATGGGAAAAATTAAATATATTAATGAATATGCAACATATGGTTTAGGGAAAATGAGCGGAGTTGCTATATTATTAATAGGTACAGGAACTTTGGCAGGAATAATATCTAATTCAGGTTTAAAAGATGTAATAATACAAGGAATAAATACATTAGGTTTACCAAACTTTGCATTAGCGCCAGTATCAGGAATACTTATGTCTGCTGCAACAGCATCAACAACATCAGGTACAGCTGTAGCGACTTCAGTGTTTGGAGCTACTATAACTGGTATGGGAGTATCTTCATTAGCAACAGCAGCAATGATCCATGTTGGAGCAACAGTTTTAGACCACTTACCTCATGGAAGTTTCTTTCATGCAACAGGTGGTAGCATAAACATGGGAATGAAAGAAAGATTAAAACTTATACCATATGAATCATTAGTTGGATTAACAATGACTATTGTTTCAGTTATAATATTTGGATTTATATTATAAAAAATTAAAGATATAAAAATGAAATGGAGTTGAACTAAATGAAATTTATATTAGCACCAGATTCCTTTAAGGAGAGTATGTCATCAAAAGAAGCTTGTGATGCTATGGAACTTGGAATTAAAAAAGTAATAAAAGATGCAGAGTGCATAAAGGTACCTATGGCAGATGGAGGAGAAGGAACTGTAGAAGCTTTAGTAGAAGCAACAAAAGGAACAATTCATAAAGTTAAGGTTACAGCTCCTTTAGGAAATGAAATAGAAGCTATTTTTGGAGTGTTAGGAAATAAAACTACAGCAGTTATAGAAATGGCAAGTGCAAGTGGAATACATTTAGTTAAGAGAGAAGAAAGAAACCCACTTATAACTACAACTTATGGAACAGGAGAAATTATAAAAAAAGCTCTTGATTTAGGTGTAAAGCATATAGTTATAGGAATCGGTGGAAGTGCAACTAATGATGGTGGAGCAGGAATGATTCAAGCATTAGGTGGAAAGATTTTAGATAACAGTGGAAATGAAATAGGTTTTGGTGGTGGTGAACTATCAAAAGTAGAAAAAATAGATTTAACTAATTTAGATAAAAGACTAAAAGATGTAACTATAGAAGTTGCTTGTGATGTTACAAATCCATTAATAGGAGATACTGGAGCATCAGCTATATTTGGACCACAAAAAGGTGCTACAGAAGAAATGGTTAAAATATTAGATAACAATCTTTCAAACTTTGCAAAAGTAATAAAGAAAGATTTAGGAAAAGATGTAGCGAGTGTAGAAGGAGCAGGAGCAGCTGGTGGATTAGGAGCAGCTTTATTAGCCTTTTTAGATGCAAAATTAGAAAAAGGTATAGAACTTGTAATAAAACATACAGAACTTAAAGAAAAAGTAAAGGGTGCAACTTTTGTATTTACAGGAGAAGGTGCTATAGATAGCCAAACTATTTATGGTAAAACACCAATGGGAGTAGCTAAAACAGCTAAAGAAGAAGGCGTTAAAACTATTGCTTTTGCTGGGAAAGTTTCAGAAGGAGTAGAAAATTTATATCCTATAGGAATAGAAGCTATTTTTAGTATAATGCAAGGTGTATCTACTTTAGATGAAGCGTTAAGAGACGGAAAAGAAAATCTAGCTAAAACAGTAGAAAATGTAGTTAGATTAATAAATGTAAAATAAAAAGAACTTTAAAAACTATATTTACAATAGTTAATACTAAAGTTATAATGTTACTGTATTTAGGTTAAAATATAAATAAAGTAGCATTGAAAGAGAAGAGTATATAGTAAATTATTTTAAAGAGATTTAGGGAAGGTGAGATCCTAGAATTTAATCCTATAGAAAGAAACTCTGGAGCTATAAATTTAAATGAGTGGATTAGTTTATCTAATCAATTTAGGTGGTAACGCGGAAGTAGTCTTTCGTCCTAAAGCTTTTAGGATGAAGGACTTTTTTATTTAAATTTAAAGGAAGGAAAGGTAAAATATGAGTTTAGAAAAATTAGCTGAAATTATTTTCCCTGGTATTGACAAAACACCAGAATATTACATCGAAAAATATCCAAAGAGAGAATTAAAGGAAGGTGCAGTAGTTTGTAGATATGCTCCATCACCAACAGGATTCCAACATATAGGTGGAGTATTTGCTGCATTAATAAATGAAAGATTAGCAAGTCAAACAGAAGGTGTTTTCTATTTAAGAATAGAAGATACAGATCAAAAAAGAGAAGTAGCAGGAGCTATTGAAGATACTATAGCTACTATGCATAATTTTGGAATGGACTTTAATGAAGGTATGACAGGAACAGATACATTAAAGGGAAATTATGGTCCATATAGACAAAGTCAAAGAGCAGAAATATATAAGACTTTTGCTAAGGATTTAGTTAAAAAAGGTTTAGCATATCCATGTTTCTGTACACCAGAAGAATTAGCAGAGCTTCGTGAAAAACAAACAGCTGAAAAAATCACACCAGGATATTATGGAGAATATGCTAAATATAGAAACTTAACTTCAGAAGAAGCTATAGAAAAAATAGAAAAAGGTGAAAGCTACATTATAAGACTTAAGTCACCAGGAAATATAGAAAATAGAGTAGAATTTCATGATTTAATAAAGGGTGATGTACATTTCCCAGAAAATAATCAAGATATAGTCTTAATAAAAGGTGACGGACTTCCTACATATCATTTTGCACATGCTATAGATGATGCATTAATGAGAACTACTCATGTTATAAGAGGTGAAGAATGGTTATCATCACTTCCAATACATGTTCAATTATTTGATGTTTTAGGATTAGAGAGACCAGAATATGCTCACATTCCAACAATAATGAAAAATGATAATGGTTCAAAGAGAAAATTATCAAAGAGAAAAGATGCAGAAGCAGCAGTTTCTTATTATAAAGAAGTTGGGTATCCAATGGTTTCAGTAATAGAGTACTTATTAAATATAATAAACTCAACATTTGAAGAGTGGAGAGTTGAAAATCCATTAGTTGATTATCACGATTTTGAAATAGCATTAGATAAAATGAGCAAGAGTGGAGCATTATTTGACATAGTTAAGTTAAATGATGTAAGTAAGGAAGTAATCTGTAAGATGAAACCAGAAGTAGTTTATAACTACTATACAACTTGGGCAAAAGAGTTTGATAAAGAAATGTTTGAATTAGTAACAGCTAATGAAACTATGACTAAAGAAATCTTTAATATAGACAAAGAAGGTCCAAAGCCAAGAAAAGACTTTGCTAAATGGGAAGATGTTAAAGAAAAAATATTCTATTTCTATGATGAATTATTTGCTAAAGAAACAGCAGATCAAGTAGAATTACCAAAGACATTATCTCTTGAAAATGCAAAAGCTATAATCGAAGCTTATGCAAAGGAATTTACTTTTAACATAGGTAGCCAAGAAGCTTGGTTTGATGAATTAAAAGAAATTGGGTTAAAATTAGGATATTGTGCAAATAGAAAAGAATATAAAGCTAATCCAGATCAATACAAGGGTATGATTTCAGACGTAGCAGGAGCTGTAAGAGCAGCTTTATCACATAGAACAAATACTCCAGATCTTTATACTATAATGCAAATTATGGGAGAAGAAAAAGTTAAAGATAGATTTAATAAGTTTTTAAATATATAATTATTTTTTTAAAACCTTGTTTAGTATTTTATTACTAAGCAAGGTTTTTTATTATCCTTCTAAATTAGTAATACAATAAAAATGTTTTCAAATAAAATAATTTGACAATCAAATAAAAATCTATATAATATATTTTGATAGTCAAAACAAGCAATTAACTTAGGAGGAAATATGAAAAAGAGAAACAAGATAATACTTAGTATAGCATTAATAGGATTAATATTATTTTCAACAGTTACATATATTGTTGGACAAATGGTTTATAATGGATCAGTAGGATCAAAAACTGAAGTACCTAAAGATGAGATGGTAGATTTTTATAGAAAAAAAGAGGACAAGCGTTTAGAAATTTTAGATAAATATAAACATGAAAAGCTATTTGTAAAAAGCCCTAAAAATGGATATGATATAGAAGTCATGAATATAAAATCAAATAAAGAAACTAAGGATGTAATGGTAATTGTACATGGAATAGAAAGTAATTACTATGAAGTTTTAAATTCAGCATTTAATTATTTAGAAAGAGGCTATAATGTAGTAGTATATAATCAAAGACATACTGGATATACAGGTGGAGACAATTATACTTTTGGATTATACGAAAGATTTGATTTAGATGAAGTTGTAAATTATGCAGCAACTGCCTATCCAAATGGGATTTTAGGGGTACATGGATTTTCAATGGGAGCTGCCACATCAACTATGCATACTGAATTAAATGAAGAAAAGAAAAATGTAGATTTTTATATACTAGATGCTCCATATAATACTATGGAAAGTGCAATAAGTCTTGGAATAATAGATAAAAATGTACCTTTAATACCTGTAAAATTTGCAGAATGGGCAGGAAATCTTTATATAAAAACAAAAGCAGGATTTTCATATGATGATATAGAACCATATAAAGCAGTTCAAAATATAACAGTTCCAGTAATGCTTATTCATGGGGCAGAAGATGTAACAACATCACCACAAGGTAGTAAAATGATTTATGATAATATTCCACATGACAAAAAAGAGTTATGGATAATACCTGGCTTAAAGCATTGTAAGGCTGATGATCTTATCCCTGATGAATATTTCAATAGAATAAATGAGTTTATAGATAGAAATGTAAGAAACTAAATAAAAGGGGTTATGGCATTAATAGTTAGTGCCATAACCCTTTTATTTTATTATTTATTTAATTTAAATGAACTCTTAAGAGATACTATTCTATTAAATACTAGTTTTTCATCTGTAGTATATTTAGGATCTACATTAAAGAAACCATTTCTTATTAATTGGAATTTATCTTGAGCTTTAGCAGTCTTAGAAGCAGTTTCTTCAATAAATCCTTGTAAAACTTCTAAAGAATTTGGATTTATTTGTTCTAAGAAGTGCTTACCTTCATTTTCTTCTTCATCATCAAGAATTAATGGTTCATAAAGTCTAAATTCAGCAGGTTTAGCAGTTTTAGCATCTACCCAGTGAATAGTTCCCTTAACCTTTCTGCCTGTAAACCCTGAACCACTCTTAGTTTCAGGATCATAAGTACAGTGAATTTCTGTTACATTTCCATTTTCATCTTTTATTACTTCGTTACATTTAACGAAGTAAGCTCCCATTAGTCTAACTTCATTACCAGGGAATAATCTAAAATACTTTTTAACTGGAACTTCCATAAAGTCTTCTTGTTCTATATAAAGTTCTCTTGAGAATGGAATTTCTCTAGTACCAGCATTTTCATCTTTAGCATTATTAGCTACTGGTAGCATTTCTGATTGTCCTTCAGGATAGTTAGTTATAATAAGCTTTAAAGGTCTCATAATAGCCATTGCTGATGGAGCTTTAAGTTGTAAATCTTCTCTTATGAAGTATTCAAGCATTTGAGAATCTACAACTGAATTAGCTTTTGAAACTCCAATTGCATGACAGAAGTTTCTTACAGCTTCAGGAGTATAACCCTTTCTTCTTAAACCACTTATAGTAGGCATTCTAGGATCATCCCATCCATCAACTACCTTCTCATCAACTAATTGTTTAAGCTTTCTCTTACTCATAACAGTGTTAGTTATATTAAGTCTAGCAAATTCAATTTGTCTTGGAGTATTTTCCATTTCACATTCTTTAACGAACCAATCGTAAAGTGGTCTATGATCTTCAAATTCAAGAGTACAAATTGAGTGAGTAATTCCTTCGATAGCATCTTCTAGGGGATGAGCGAAGTCATACATTGGATATATACACCATTTATCTCCTGTATTGTGGTGTATTGCATGAGATATTCTATATATAATAGGATCTCTCATATTTATGTTTGGAGAAGTCATGTCTATTTTAGCTCTTAAAACTTTTTCTCCGTCCTTAAATTCACCCTTCTTCATTCTTTCAATTAAATCTAAATTTTCTTCTACGCTTCTATTTCTATAAGGACTTTCTTTACCTGGTGCAGTTAAAGTTCCTCTATATTCTTTTATTTCTTCTGTTGTTAAATCACATACGTAAGCTAAACCTTTCTTTATAAGAAGTAAAGCTCTACTATAGATTTCATCAAAATAATTAGAAGCAAAGTAAATATTATCCCAGTTACCACCAAGCCATTTAACATCTTCTTTAATTGATTCAACATATTCTGTATCTTCTTTAGTAGGGTTAGTATCATCAAATCTTAAATTAAACTTACCTTTAAATTCTTCTGCTAATCCAGAGTTTAAAACTATTGATTTAGCATGACCAACGTGTAAGTAGCCGTTTGGTTCAGGTGGGAAACGAGTTATTATCTCGTCATGTTTTTTGCTTTCTAAGTCTTCCATGACTATATTTCTTATAAAATTAGATGAATTAATTTCATTTGCCATATGAGCACCTCTCCTATACAAATTTATAGTTCTATATTTAGTTATATACTGTTTACTTAATTTAAGTTAAATATACTTTAAAAGTAAGTATTTATATATTAAAGCAATACAATTATTAATGTATTTGACTTCTTAAAAACTAAATTAAATACCTATATTTATTATTATATGTAAATAAACATATATCTTATAATTATAATTAAATTTAATATAATTTTAAACTACTAACGGAAAAAAATAAAGGGATTGTTGGCAAAAATAAGCTTTTTATCTTTATTTAAGGTGAAAATATAGGATAAAAATATGGTATACTACAAAAAAGGTTTAGATTAAGGAGAAAAGATATGCTAAATAAAGTTACAGATAGAGTTTATTATATGGATTATGTAGAGCAAGGTGATAGAGCTGTAATTGGATTAGTTATAGGTAATGATTGCAGCTTAGTTATAGATGGAGGAAATTCAAAAGAGCACGCAGAAGAATTTCTAAGAGAAGTCTCTAAGTTAGATATTCCTAAGATAAAGTATTTAATGCTTACTCATTGGCATTGGGATCATGTATTTGGAATAAAAACAATGAATGCAATTAATATAGTTCAAAGGGAGAGTTATGAAAAAATAGAATGGTTAAAAACTCTAAAATGGACTAATGAAGCTATAGATGAAAGAGTTAATAAAGGTGAAGAAATAGATTTTTGTAGAGAACATATAAAAATTGAAATGCCAAATAGTAATAGAAAAATAGAAATACCTTCAGTAGATATAATATTTAATGAAGAGATAGAAATTGATTTAGGTGGTTTAAAAGTAAAAGCAATACATATACCTTGTGATCATTCTAGTGATTCTACAATAGTTTGGATAGAAGAAGAAAAGGTTACCTTCTTAGGGGATGCTTTATATTTAGATATGTATCATGGAGAATGGAGTTATTCAAGAGAAAAGTTTTATCCTTTATTAGAAAAATTAAAGAAGCAACAATCAGAACATTATATACCAGCACATCATCCTAAGTATGATAATAAAAGTTTTAATGAATTTGTAGACTATCAAATTGCTATGGGAGATATAGTAAAAGAATTAACTTCTTTAGAAAGGGCTAAAGATATATTTGAAGATAAGTATAAAAGAAAGGTATCAAAGCAAGAATTAGAAGATTTAAAAGTATTTATAAATGGAAATAGGAAAAACCTTATTATTGACAATTCGACAAAATAATCTTATATTAGAACATGTATAACTTTATACTAAATATAATATGGAGTATAGATAATGAGATATAAGAAATTATCAATTAAAACAATTGTTGCAATAGGAATAGGGTCAGCTGTTTTTATGATATTAGGAAGATTTGGTTCTATACCAACAGGAATTCCTAATACAAATATAGAAACTGCATATGCATTTTTAGCATTAATGGCGTTACTATATGGACCATTAGCTGGAATGTTAATTGGATTTATAGGACATGCTTTAAAAGATATAGTATTTTATGGATCACCTTGGTTAAGCTGGGTATTAGCATCAGCAGTAGTTGGTTTAATTATAGGTATTGCATGGGAAAAAATTAGAATTAATGAAGGTGTATTTGAGAAGAAGCAAATAATAATATTTAATATCGTTCAAATTATAGCAAATGGAATTGCATGGTTTTTAGTGGCACCAACTTTAGATATATTTATATATGCAGAACCTTTTAATAAGGTTTATCTTCAAGGTGCTATTGGAGGAGTATCTAATATGATTACCGTTGGAGTACTTGGGACAATATTAATAGCCAATTATTCTAAAACAAGAATTAAAAGAGGAAGTTTAAGAAAAGAATTTTAAAATTTTTACATACCGGAGACTTTTCTCCGGTTTTTTAATTGAAGAAGAAAAATAAGGGGGTACATATGAAAAAGCCAATTATAGAGTTTAAAGATTTTTCTGTTCATTATATAGTACAAGAAGAAAAAACTTTAAAAAATATAAATTTAACTATATATGAGGGTGAGAAGGTTCTTATAGTTGGGCCTTCAGGCTCAGGAAAAAGTACCATAGCTCATTGTATAAATGGACTTATACCATTTTCTTATGAGACGGATATTTCTGGAAGTTTAAAAATAGATGGTAAAGAAACAAAGAATATGAGTGTATTTGAACTTTCTAAAAAAGTAGGTACTGTACTTCAAGATCCAGATAGTCAATTTATTGGATTAACAGTTGGAGAAGATATTGCTTTTAAGTTAGAAAATGATTGTGTACCTAAAGAAGAAATGAGAAATATGGTGGAGAAGGTAGCAGAAGTAGTAGATATTAGTAGTCACATTAATGTAGCTCCACATAGACTTTCAGGAGGTCAAAAGCAACGTGTTACTTTAGCAGGAACTATAGTTGATGATGTAGATATATTACTTTTTGATGAACCATTAGCAAGTTTAGATCCTAAAGCTGGGAAAACATCTATAGACCTTATAGATAAAATACAAAAAACAAGTAATAAAACTATTTTAATAGTTGAGCATAGATTAGAAGATGTTTTATATAAAAATGTTGATAGAATTATAGTTATGAATGAAGGGGAGGTAATAGCAGATACAACTCCAGATGAATTATTAGCATCAAATTTATTAAAGGATTGTGGAATTAGAGAACCGTTATATATAACAGCTCTTAAATATGCAGGTTGTAAAATAACAAAGGATGTTAAAGCATCTAATATAAATACAATTAATCTTGATAATTACAAAGATAAGCTAAAAAATTGGTACGAAGATGAAGCAGAAGTTTTAGAAGAAAAAGAAGAAAATCCTATATTAGAATTTAAAAATGTATCTTTTGGATATAGCAAGGAATCAAAAATATTAAAGGATATGAGCTTTAGTATAAACAAAGGTGACATGATTAGCATAGTAGGGAAAAATGGAGCTGGAAAGTCAACTATATCAAAGCTTATATGTGGATTCTATAAAGAAAATTCAGGAGATATATTATTTAATGGTAAAAGCCTAAAGGGATATACTATTAAAGAAAGAGCTGAACATATAGGGATGGTAATGCAAAATCCAAATCAAATGATTTCAAAAACTATGATTTTTGATGAAGTTGCATTAGGGTTAAAAGTAAGAGGGGTTTCAGAAAAGGAAATTGAAGAGAGAGTTTTTGAAACACTAAAGATATGTGGTTTATATGAATATAGAAATTGGCCTATATCAGCTTTAAGCTATGGTCAAAAGAAGAGAGTTACGATAGCATCAATATTAGTTTTAAATCCAGAAATAATTATATTAGATGAGCCTACAGCAGGTCAGGATTTTAGAAGATATAATGAAATAATGGAATTTTTATTAAAACTAAATAAAAGAGGTATAACTATAATAATGATTACTCATGATATGCATTTAATGCTTGAATATACAGATAGAGCAATAGTTATAGCTAGTGGGTGTAAATTAGCAGAAGATACTTCAGTAAATATTTTAACAAATAAAAATTTAATTGAAGTGGCAAGCTTAAAGGAAACATCTTTATATGAATTGGCTATTAAGATAGGGATAAATAACCCAAGAAGCTTTGTTAATAAATTTATTAATTATGATAGGAGGGGTAGAAGTTAATGAATGAAAAGATGTTAGGATATATAAATGAAGATTCTATAATTCATAATTTAACAGGAGCAACAAAACTTATATGTTTTATATTATGGACACTAATTTCAATGTTAACTTATGATACGAGGGTATTAATGGTAATGTTTATTTTAAGTATAGGTATATTTAAAATATCAAAAATAAAATTTAAGGATGTTTCATTTATATTTTATTTTATATTATTCTTTTTAATATTAAATAATATAGCTATTTTTATATTTTCACCTTATGAAGGAGTTAATATTTATAGTACAAGACATGATATATTAAATTTAATAGGGCCTTATAATATAACGTTAGAGCAATTATTTTATCAATTTAACGTAACAATTAAATATTTTTCAGTTATTCCAATGGCTTTATTATTTATATCAACTACAGAACCAAGTGAATTTGCAGCATCTTTAAATAAAATAGGAGTAAGTTATAAAATAGCCTATTCTGTTTCTATAGCATTAAGATATATACCTGATATACAAAGGGATTATCAAGATATTTCCTTTGCTCAACAAGCAAGAGGGATAGATATGTCTAAAAAGGAAAAGTTTTTAAAAAGAATAAAAAATATGGCATCAATACTTATGCCACTTATATTTTCAAGTTTAGATAGAATAGAAAGTATAACATCAGCTATGGAGCTTAGAGGTTTTGGAAATAAGAAAAATCGTACATGGTACAATTCAAATAAATTTAAAAGAAATGATTACATAGCAGTATTAATAGTGATGGTATTGTTTGTAATATCATTAATTATAACTAAAAATAATGGAAATAGATTTTATAACCCATTTATATAAAACAAAAAGAGTAAGATTTAAATTATCTTACTCTTTTTGTTAAACATAGTAAATAAAAGAAAAAGATAGAAAAACATAATATGAACAAATTATTAATAGTACATCGTAAATTAACAAATTGACTTAGATTATGTTATAAATATAAGATTATAATTGAGTAAATAAAATATATTTTATGGGAGGAACTATGAAGGGTAAAATAAAAAGTTTATTAGCGGGTATTGGATATTTCTTTTTAATGCTTATAATCCAAGGAATCGTAGGTGGTTTTGCTGGAGCTATAATAGGTTTTAAAATGCAAACACAAGGTGAAGCTATGAATATGGATATTATAACAGAAAGGATGAGTTCAGTTCTTGTTTATGTCGGACTTATAGCATCAATTTTAACGGTACTTATATTGTGGGTGATATTTTCCTGTAGAAAGTTAAATTTAAAAAAGGAGATATTATTAAGAAGTACAAAGAATTCTAATCTTTTATCAGCAGCTATATTAGGAATTTTTATATGGCTAGTTAATACTTCATGGATGGACATATTACAAGGGCTTGGAAAATTCCAAGGTGCTTTTGAAAAGATGCAAGATATAACTGGTGGTTTAGTTGAGGGAAACATATTCGTAGTTATTCTTGTAGCTGGAATTATAATTCCATTTAGTGAAGAAGTTATATTTAGAGGATGTATATTTAGAGCTTTAAATAAAAATATGAATATAGTAGCTACAATAATAATACAAGCTATATTATTCGGCCTAGCACATGGAAATTTAATTCAAGGAATGTACACAATACCTTTAGGTATAATATTAGGGTATGTAGTTTATAGATGTAATTCAATAGTGCCATCTATGATAATTCATATGGTAAATAATATTGTAGCCGTAGTTATTTCGATGGCGTTATCAGGAATAGAAATAACATTACCAATAATTATAGTAATGTTGGTTATAGGCTTGATAGGAGTAGTATTAGCATTAAGGTTTATAATAAAGAATAATCCTAAAAATAAAAATGATTATCTAGAAGTTGATAATACATCAATATAATAAATAATAGAAGCAGTTATTTAACCACTTAAATAGCTGCTTTTTTATATAATTGAATATATTTAAAAAATTGATATATTATGACCCTGTAATACTTCAATTACTTCATTACTAGGAGTTGATTCAGTAATAATTGAATCAATATCATCTAAGGTAGCAAAGGTATAAACTCCATCATGATAGAATTTTTCATTTTCGATAAGAAGATAAGAATCTCTACTTGATGATAATATAGCTTGTTTTGTATTTCCTTCTTCTAAATCAAAATTACATAGAGTACTATTAGATAGATTAACTCCACAACTACCTATAAAAGCTTTATTAAATCTATATTTTCTTAAAGTATTAATAGTTTCAGATCCAATACAACCTCCAAGGTCTTTATTATAAACACCGCCTATAACAATTAAAGTACAAGTAGAATTAGAGTTAAATAAAGGGGGTATAGCACTCATTGATGTTATTAAAGTTAATTTCTTAGTACTATTAGCAATTAGTGATGCTAAGTTATAATTTATACTAGATATATCTAAGAAGATAGTATCATTATCGCTAATGATATCAAAAGCTTTTTTAGCAATTTTTAATTTAGTTTCAGTATTTTCTTTTATCCTATTATTTATATTAGAATTTATTGTGATATTGCGATTGGATATGGCACCACCATAAGTTCTCTTTATAGAACCTTTATTTTCTAATCTTTGCAAGTCTTTTCTTATCATTCCTTCTGATACATTAAATTTAATGCTAAGGTCTTTTACAAAAACTTTACCTTCTTTATTAACTAATTTTAGGATTTCCTCTAAGCGTTCTTCTGCAAACATAGATAATTACCTCGTCAAAATTATTATTTATTATTATTATAACCTGAAATGATAATAAATAAAACTAAATAACAAAGCAGTTTATTGACAAAATAATAATATAATAATAAAATGATATTAAAGAGTAATAAATAATAATAAGTGATAACAAATGATATTTGCTATTATAATAAAAGTGAGATTGGTATTTAGGGGGATTTACTATGGTATATATGATAGATATAGCAAATATTAATGAAATAAAGGAAGCGAAAGAATATTATCCATTATGTGGAGTAACGACTAATCCAAGCAGTATTGCAAAAGAAGGAAGAAATTCTATAGAGTTATTAAAAGAAATAAGAAAAGTAATAGGAAATGATGCAATGATTCATGTACAAGTTTTATCAACAAAAGCAGAAAACATGATAGAAGATGCAGAGTATTTAAAAAGCAACCTTCAAGGAAATATATATATATCAATTCCAGTTATAAAAGAAGGAATTAAGGCAATTAAAATATTAAAAAATAGAGGTTATAAAATAACTGCAACAGCTATAGTTACTGTACAACAAGGACTTATGGCAGCTATGGCAGGAGCAGATTATATAGTTCCTTATATAAATGAAATTGATAATTTAAATGGAGGTGGAGTAGGGGTTGTAGAAGCGTTAGTTAATTTAATAAAAGAATATAAATTAGATACTAAGGTTTTGTCATCTTCATTTAAAAGTACTAATCAAGTAAATAATATAATTAATGGAGGTGGACATGCAATTAGCTTAAATAAAGAGATTTTTGATAATTTATTAGATCATCCTATGACTGATTTATGTGTTGAAGGTTTTATTGAAGATTGGAAGAAAACCTTTGGAGTGAGTATGATACTTTAATATTTGCAATATTTAATAAAGTAGATTATATTAGAAAATAGACAAAAGAAGAAATTAAATTTTATATAAATATTAGAATGCTAATAAAATAGGAGATACGATATATGATTAAACTTATAGCAACAGATATGGATGGAACATTACTAAATAGTAAAGATGAAATAAATCCAGAATTTTATGATGTTTTTAAAAAGTTAAGAGAAAAGAATATAATTTTTGCAGCAGCCAGTGGAAGACAATATTATAATCTTTTAAAAAGATTTGATGCAGTAAAAGATGATATGCTATTTATAGCGGAGAATGGAACTTTTGTAATGTGCAAAGGAGAAGAACTTTTAGTAAATGCATTAGATAAAGCTGTAGCTTTAGAGTTAATTGAAATAGGGAGATCAATAAAAGATTGCTATGTTATTGTTTGTGGTAAAAATTCTGCTTATGTTGAAAGTACTGATGAAAGGTTTATAAATGAAACCAAGAAGTACTATGAAAGATATGAAATAGTAGAAGATGTTACTAAAATAGAAGATGATATATTAAAGGTAACTATATGTGATTTAGCTGGAGCAGAAATAAATAGTAATAAATATTTTAAAAAATTTAGACAGTCTCTTCAAGTAACTGTTTCAGGTGAAATTTGGCTAGATATGACAGCTAAAGGTGTAAATAAAGGTGTAGCTATAAGAAAACTACAAGAAATATTAAATATAAAGCATGAAGAAACAATGGTATTTGGTGATTACTTAAATGATTTAGAGATGATGGAAAGTGCATATCATAGTTATGCAATGGAAAATGCTCATGAAGATTTAAAAAAGGTAGCAAGATTTACAACTAAAAGCAATGATGATAACGGAGTTGTTTTAGCTATAAAAGAAGCTATTGAAATTTAATAATATACAAAATAAAGACAAGCTGAAATAGCTTGTCTTTATTAATTTTACTTTAAATTATAAATGTATAAATGCTAAATAATACTTCTTAGTCTAATTTAGAGACTATATTAGTAAGATTATTTATTGAACTTTCAAGAATTAATAAGTCCTCTTCACAAAGATTAGAAATTTTTTTTAGTAGCATATCTTTAATTCTTTGTTTATGCTCTTCAAATAAAATAGTAGCTTTTTTAGTTAATTCAATTCTAATAATTCTTCTATCCTTAGGGTCCTCATATCTAGTAACTAAATCTTCTGATATTAATTTATCTATAATAGGTGTCATATTAGGTTTTGATATACAAAGGTTTTGTGCTATTTGTGAAACAGAGGATGGTCCAGTATGAATAAGATGAAATATAACTTTTACATGTGAAGGTGGCATTGGTATTCTTTTTATAATTTCATCTTGATTAAATACTTTTTTATTTAATTGGAATAACATTTTAAATAAAGAGTCAGATATTTTAGTTAAGTCAATAGTATCCATATTAAATTCCTCTTTTCCTAGTAAATTTTTTGTAATTTTTTAAACTGAAAATATTTATATAAATATTATAAACTAAATTTTAATTTTCATCAAGAAAATAGTTATTGACTTATAATAGTTATGAAAATATAATTAATATAAAATATAATATTAAAGTATATAAATCCTAAAAAAACAAAACACTATAATAAGCACTTTAGGAGAAAGGAGACAAGTTAATGTTAAAATTAATCAAGTATTTAAAGAATTCAATAGTTTCGATTTTACTTATAATTGGATTACTTATAATTCAAGCAGTTTGTGATTTATCTTTACCTGATTATACTTCTAATATAGTTAATATTGGAATACAGCAAGGTGGAATAGAAAATGCAGTACCTAGTATAATTAGAAAAAGTGAATTCGAAAAGATTCTTTTATTTGTTAAGGATGAAGATAAAGATATAATTGAAAGCAATTATAAATTATTAGATAAAAATAATCTTACAGATGAGGAATATAATGAGGAAGTTAAAGCTTATCCAGAGCTTGATAAACAAGCTTTATATAAGATTAACACAGAAGATAAAAAAATAATTGAAGAGTTAGACTTAAAGTTAAGTAAACCAATTCTTATATTATCAGGAATTGAAAATTCCAATAAAGAGGGGGATGGTGAAAATAAAGATATGGGCTTTAATATGGAACAAGCAATAAATCTTCCGCCAGGAATGGATATGATAAAAGCTTTACAAATGATGCCCAAGGAAAAATTAAATTCAATAAAAAGTGATATGTATGAAAAGTTAAAGGATATGCCAGATAGTATAGCATCACAATCAGCAGTTTCATATATAAAAAGTGAATATTCTGCTATAGGTATAAATACAGATAAGCTTCAAAGTAATTATATACTTTATTCAGGAGCAATAATGGTCGTTATAGCTTTAGTAAGTATGGCAGCTACAGTAACTGTTGGATATCTAGGAGCTAAGGTTGCTGCAAAATTAGGTAGAGATCTTAGGGGGAGAGTATTTAGAAAGGTTGTATCTTTTTCAAATACAGAGTTAGATAAGTTTTCAACAGCATCACTTATTACTCGTAGTACAAATGATATTCAACAAATACAAATGCTTATGGTTATGCTTTTAAGAGTAGTATTTTATGCACCAATTTTAGGTGTAGGTGGAATTATAAAAGTTCTTAATACGGATACATCAATGGCGTGGATAATTGCAGTTGCAGTAGTTTCAATATTAAGCTTAGTCTTAGTATTATTTGGTGTTGCAATTCCTAAATTTAAAGCAGTACAAAAGCTTATAGATAAAGTAAATCTTGTAACTCGTGAAACTTTAACAGGTATGTTAGTAATTCGTGCATTTAGTACACAAAAGCATGAGGAAAAGAGATTTGATAAAGCTAATAAAGACTTAACTAAAACAAATCTTTTTGTTAACCGTATAATGTCTATAATGATGCCAATGATGATGCTTATAATGAACTGTATTACTGTTTTAATTGTTTGGAATGGATCACATGCTGTGGATTCAGGTGCAATGCAAGTTGGAAATATGATGGCATTTATACAATATACAATGCAAATAATCATGTCATTTTTAATGATATCAATGGTATCTATAATGCTTCCACGTGCTTCAGTTTCAGCAGGTCGTATAGATGAAGTATTAACAACGGAGCTTGTAATAGAAAATCCAAAGAAGGAAGAAGAATTTAAAAAAGATAAAAGAGGATTAGTTGAATTTAAAAATGTTTCATTTAGATATCCTAATGCAGAAGAGGATGTATTAAGTAATATTACATTTACAGCAAATCCAGGGGAAACCACAGCATTTATAGGTAGCACAGGTAGCGGTAAGTCAACTCTTATAAACTTAATACCTCGTTTTTATGATGTTACAGCAGGTGAAATTCTAGTAGATGGTGTAAATGTAAAAGATGTAAAACAACATAACTTAAGAGAAAAAATAGGATATGTTCCACAAAAGGGAGTATTATTCTCAGGAACTATAGAAAGTAACTTAAAGTACGCTGGGAAAAATATAACAAAAGAACAAGTAGAAAAAGCAGCACAAATAGCTCAAGCAAATGAATTTATAATGGCAAAACCAGGAGGCTTTGAAACAGAAATATCACAAGGTGGTACAAATGTATCAGGAGGTCAGAAACAGAGACTTTCAATAGCAAGAGCAATAGCCAAAAATCCAGATATATTTATATTTGATGATAGCTTCTCAGCTTTAGATTTTAAAACGGACTCAGCATTAAGAAAGGCTTTAAATGAAGAAATATCTGAAAGTACTATATTAATAGTAGCTCAAAGAATAAGTACTATATTACATGCAAATAAAATAGTAGTTATTGATGAAGGTAAGATTGTTGGAATTGGAACACATAAAGAGTTACTAAAAAATTGTGAAGTGTACAAACAAATAGCTTTATCACAACTGTCAAAGGAGGAGCTAGCTAATGAGTAAAAAAGAAGTTAGTATAAAAAAGGGCTTTGGTGGTGGCCATATGGGTGGTGCTATGAGAGGTGGAGAAAAAGCTAAAGATTTTAAAGGGACTATGAAAAATCTTATGAAATATTTAAATCCCTTTAAGTGGGGAATGCTTTTAGTTATTATATTTGCAATAGGTAGTGCAGCTTTTTCAATTGTTGGTCCTAAAATTTTAGGTAAAGCAACTAATAAGATTTTCGATGGTCTTATGGCAAAACTTACAGGAGCCACTGGAGCAGGAATAGATTTTACTTATATAGGTAGAGTGTTATTATTCTTACTTGGATTATATTTATTAAGTGCTTTATTCTCATTTATACAAGGATTTGTAATGTCAGGAATTTCTCAAAAGGTATCATATAACTTAAGAAAAGAAATTTCAGAGAAAATAAATCGTATGCCACTTAAATATTTTGATTCTAAAACTCATGGCGAAGTATTATCTAGGGTAACAAATGATGTAGATAGCGTAAGTCAAAATTTAAATCAAAGTATGACACAAGTTATTACATCAATAACAACTTTAATTGGTGTACTTATAATGATGTTCTCCATTAGTTGGATAATGACATTAGCAGCACTTTTAATACTACCAATATCAATGATTTTTATATCACTAGTAGTAAAAAAATCACAAAAGTATTTTAAATCACAACAAGAATATCTAGGTCATGTAAATGGTCAAGTAGAAGAAGTTTATGGTGGTCATAATATAGTAAAAGCATTTAATGGTGAAGAGGATGCAATAGAAGAATTTGATAGAATAAATAATACTTTATATGGTTCAGCTTGGAAGTCACAGTTTTTATCAGGTATGATGATGCCTATAATGACATTCATAGGAAACTTAGGATATGTAATGGTATCTATTCTTGGTGGGTGGCTTGCAATTAAGAAGACAATAGGAGTTGGAGATATTCTTTCATTTATTCAATATATAAGAAGCTTTACGCAACCAATAGCTCAAACTGCTCAAGTAGCCAACTTATTACAATCAACAGCAGCAGCTGCTGAAAGAGTATTTGAATTTTTACACGAAGAGGAAGAAGAACAATTTGCTGAAAATCCAGCAAGTATAGAAAATATTAAAGGTCAAGTTACCTTTGAAAATGTTAGCTTTGGATATAATAAAGACAAGACAATAATAAATAATTTTAATGCAAATATAAAACAAGGACAAAAAGTAGCTATAGTAGGTCCAACAGGAGCAGGAAAAACTACAATGGTAAAACTTTTAATGCGTTTTTATGATGTAAATAGTGGAGAGATTCTTATAGATGGCCATAATATAAAAGATTTTAATCGTGATGAGTTAAGAAATTTATTTGGTATGGTTCTTCAAGAAACTTGGTTATTTAATGGTTCAATTATGGAAAATATAAGATATGGAAAATTAGAATCAACAGATGAAGAGGTTATAAAAGCTGCAAAGGCTGCTCATGTAGATCATTTTGTAAAAACTCTTCCAGATGGATATAATATGGAATTAAATGAAGAAGCAAGTAATGTATCACAAGGACAAAAACAATTATTGACAATAGCTCGGGCTATTTTATCAGATCCAAAGATATTAATACTTGATGAAGCAACAAGTTCAGTTGATACTCGTACAGAAGTTTTAATTCAAAAGGCAATGGAAAACCTTATGGAAGGAAGAACAAGTTTTATAATAGCACACAGATTATCAACTATTAGAGATGCAGATTTAATTCTAGTAATGAAAGATGGAGATATTATAGAGCAAGGAAATCATGAAGAGTTATTAAAAGCAAATGGATTCTATGCAACTCTTTATAATAGTCAATTTGAAAATTCACAAGCATCATAGATAAATTATTTATATTAGAAAACGGAAAATAATGTTGACAAGGTAATTTATAGTAATATAATAAAGGTATAAAATAGAATAATTGCTAGGGGTGCCTTAAGGCTGAGAGATAGATGAACTCTATTAACCCTTATACCTGATCTGGATAATGCCAGCGTAGGAAAGCTACTAAATATATTAAAAAAATATATTACTATATTTATAAACTGAACTATACAGCTATATTCTAGATTAGGAATAATAGCTGTTTTTTTATTGTTTAAAATAAAGGAGAGAAGAAAATGAGTAATTACAGAATTCCAACATTAACGATAGCAGGATCAGATTCTTCTGGAGGAGCAGGTATACAAGCTGATTTAAAAACATTTAGTGCTATAGGTACTTATGGTATGAGTGTAATAACAGCAATAACAGCTCAAAATACACAAGGTGTATTTGATGTTGAAGATTTAAGCAAGGAAATAATTCAAAAGCAAATAGATGTAGTTTTTGAAGATATAGAACCAGCAGCTGTAAAAATAGGAATGGTATCAAATCCAGAAATAATATTAGGAATAGTAGAAACTTTAAAAAAATACAATCCTAAGTATTTAGTAATAGATCCAGTTATGATATCAAAGAGTGGATATTCATTATTAAAGCCTGAAGCTAAGAAAAACTTAATAGAATATCTTATACCAATGGCATATGTATTAACTCCAAATACAATGGAAGCAGAAGAAATATCAGGAATAGAAATAAATAACTTAGAGGATATGAAAGTTGCTGGTAAGAAAATATTAGAACTTGGACCTAAGTATGTTCTTATGAAAGGTGGTCACTTAGATGGTGATGCTGTTGATGTTCTTATAGGTAAAAATACTTTTGAACTTTATAAGCAAGAAAGAATAAATAGAAAGAATACTCATGGAACAGGATGTACATTATCATCAGCAATAACATCACATTTGGCTTTAGGTTATGAAATAGAAAAAGCGGTAGCATTAAGTAAAGAATATATAACAGAAGCTATTAGACATAGTTTTGATATAGGTAAAGGCGTAGGACCTGTTAATCACTTTTATAGATTTGAAAATAGATAATAAGGCACATAGGAGATATTAAAATGTATCAATTAATTAACAAAGTTAAGGAAGTAAATCCATTAGTATTACATTATACAAATGAGGTAACTATAAATGACTGTGCTAATATAACTTTAGCTTTAGGAGCAAGTCCATTAATGAGTTATTCTTATGAAGAAGTAGATGGAATTGTTAATATAGCAAGTGCAGTAGTAATAAACATTGGAACTATGAATTCAAATAGACTTGATTTGTTTGTACAAGCAGGCAAGGCAGCAAATAAATTTAATAAGCCAGTTATACTAGACCCAGTAGGAGTTTTTGCAACAAAAACAAGAGCTGATTTTACTAATAGATTATTAAATGAAATAAAATTTGATGTTGTAAAAGGAAATGTTTCTGAAATTAAATATATAGGTGGCTTCGATGTTAGAGGTAAAGGTGTAGACTCCTTTGATGATGGAGAAGATATAACAGAAGTTATAAAGAAAGTAGCTAAAAAGCTAGAGTGTGTTGTAGTTGCTACAGGAAAGACAGATTTTATATCAGATGGAGAAAAAGTTATAAAAATAGATAATGGAACAACTAAACTTAAGAGTGTTACAGGTACAGGATGTATGATAGCAAGTTTAATTGGTAGTTATTTAGGAGCTTCTAATGATAAATTAAATTCAGCTGCTATGGGAGTACTTACTATGTCATTAAGTGGTGAGTTAGCTGATAAAAATAATATTTCCATTGGTAGTTTTAAAACAGAGTTGATGAATAATATTTATGAGATGAATGAAGAAAAGTTAAGAAAATATGGGAGGGTAAAATAAAATGAAATTTACAGATTATTTATTTAAGGAAAATAAAGCACTTTGGGATGAAATATTACAAAAGCCATTTGTTACAGAAATGGGAAAAGGAACATTAGATAAAATTAAGTTTAGAGATTATCTTATACAAGATTATTTATACTTAAAAGAATACTCAAAGGTTTTTTGTATGGGTGTCATTAAATCAACAACGATGGATGAAATGAAATTTTATTATAATTCAATAAAAGGAACTATGGAGGATGAAACTGCTGTTCATATAAAATATTTAGAAGAGTTTGGAATGTCTCCAGAAGATACAGAAAAGTGTAATGTTAAATTAGTAAATGAAAGTTACACAAGCTATATGAAGGGTATTTCTTTAACGGGAGATGTAAAGGAGATTGCTATGGCTGTTATGCCTTGTACTTGGAGTTATCAATATATAGGAAAATGTATGGAAAAAACATACAAAGATTCATTAGAAGGAAACTTCTATAAACCATGGATAGATATATATGCATCAAAGGAATTCGAAGATTTTACACAAGAGTGGATAGATTATATAAATGAAATATGTAAAGATGTAGCAAGTGAAGAAGAGAAGAAAAAATTATTAGACATATTCACTAAATCAAGTATATATGAAATGAAGTTCTGGGATATGGCTTATAATGACTAATACTTAAAGTTAGGAAGGTATAAAACATGAAAAGCTTAAAATTATATTTAGTAACTGATACATCTATTTTAGAAGGTAGAGATTTTTATGAATGTATAGAAGATGCCTTAAAGGGTGGAGTAACGATGCTTCAGTTAAGGGAAAAAGACTGCTCAGGAAAAGAATTTCTAGAAAAAGCTATAAAACTTAGAGAACTAACTAAAAAATATAATGTTGAATTTATAATAAATGATAGAGTTGATATAGCATTATTATGTGATGCAGATGGAGTTCATGTTGGACAAAGTGATATACCAGCAAATGAGGTTAGAAAGCTAATAGGGCCTAATAAAATATTAGGTGTATCTGCAAGAACTATAGAAGAAGCTAGAAAAGCAAAGGATGATGGAGCAGATTATTTAGGGGTTGGAGCCATGTTTGGAACAAATACTAAATTAGATGCAAAACATGTTTCTATAGAGACTTTAAAAGAAATTAAGAAAGAAGTTAATATTCCAATAGTTGCAATTGGTGGATTAAACCTAGATAATATGGAATTAATCAAAGAATGCAATATAGAAGGTTATGCTGTAATTTCAGCAATATTAAGAAAAGACAATATAAAAGCTGAATGTGAAAAATGGATAATAAAAATATAATTTTAAAAAGCTATACTTTTGTGTAGCTTTTAATTTTAAATAAAATATGCATTTATTGACAATACTATTTAAGATATGTTACATATAAGAGAAAGTATTAATAATAGAAAAGTGGTGGAGATTTTGAATATAATAGAAATAGCTAAATTAGCTGGGGTATCTAAATCAACAGTATCAAGGTACTTAAATAATGGATATGTTAGTGATGAATCTAGAGAGAAGATAAAAAAAGTTATAGAAGAAACAGGTTTTTTACCTCAAAGACATGCAAAAAGTATGAGAACTAAGAAAACTAATCTTGTAGGTGTCATTGTACCTAAAATAAGCACAGAAACTGCACCTAGAGTAGTTGAAGGAATTACAGAGATACTTTCACCACACAATTATGATGTATTAATTGCAAATACGAATCTTTCTATAGAAAAAGAAATTGAATATTTAAAGATATTTAAGAGTAATCAAGTAGATGGGATTATATTTATGGCAACTAAAATTACTGATAAACATTTAGAGGTTATGAGGGAAGTTAAAGTACCTATAGTAGTAGTAGCTCAAAAGGTAAATGAATATCCATCAGTTTATCATGATGACTACAATGCATCTAAAGAAATAGTAGGAGAGTTACTATATAAAGGACACAGAAATATAGGATTTATAGGTGTTTATGAAGAAGATATATCAGTAGGATATGAAAGAAAAAGGGGATATATCGATAAGTTAAAAGAAACATCTATAGAAATAATTGAAGATAATATAAAAATAGGTGATTTTTCAGAAAAAAGTGGGTTTAAATTAACTAGAGAATTGATGAATAGAAAAGATAAGCCTACAGCTATTTTTACTGCAACAGACAATATTGCATTTGGAGCAGTTCAGTATTTATTACAAAATAATTATAGAATTCCAGAAGATGTTGCTATTATAAGCATAGGAGATTCAAAAATATCAAGAGTAATAACTCCTAAATTAACAACTATGCATTATTACTATAAGACCTCAGGTAGGAAGAGCGCAGAAATGATGTTAGATTTATTGAATAAAGGTGTAACTTCATCTAAAAATATAGAAAAAAATCTAAAATTAACCTATAGACTAGAAAAAAGAGATAGTGTATAATAATCTTGAATTAAAGATTATTATATTTTTTAACGAATATGGGAACGTTCCCTTAAATATAAATAAAAATTTTTAAAACATGTTGAAATCGATTAATTAGAAATTTTATTTTTAATATTTGTGGGAACGTTCCCTTAGGTAATAAATATAAGGCATAAATTTGTAGTTATATTTGTACTAAAGATGAGTTAAATTAATAAAAACACTTAGCGTTATAGTAAAGTATTAATTTTAGGAGGGTTTTTAATATGGAAAAGAAAAAAAGCTATTATAAAACAGCTGAAAGTATTTTAAAGTTTATAGGGGGAAAAGAAAATATAGTTAGCGCTGCTCATTGTGCAACTCGTTTAAGGTTAGTTTTAAAAGATGAGAGTATTATAAGCAAAGAACAATTAGAAAAGCTTGATTTAGTAAAAGGGATGTTTACTAATGGGGGACAATATCAAATAATTTTAGGGCAAGGTATTGTTAATAAAGTATATGAGGAATTTGCAAAGCTTGCGGAAATAAAAGAGATGACAACTTCTGATGTTAAAAGTGCAGCTATGAAAAAGCTTAATCCCTTTCAAAGATTAGCAAGAACTTTATCAGATATATTTGTTCCTATTATACCAGCAATTGTTGCAGCAGGATTACTTATGGGATTACTTGGGGCAGCAGGAAAATTTGGATTAGATCAATATTCAGGTTCATGGTGGTGGTCAATGCTTGACTGGTTTAGTTCAGCAGCATTTATATTTCTACCAATTTTAGTTGCAATTAGTGCCGCTAAAGTTTTTGGCGCTAATCCTTATTTAGCAGCAACTATTGGAGGAATAATGATTCACCCAGCTTTACAAAATGCTTGGACTCAAGGTGAAGGTTATCAAACAATGAGTATATTAGGAATAATAGATATGCCTTTACTTGGTTACCAAGGAACAGTATTACCTATATTGATAGTAGTTTTTGTTATGGCTTATATAGAAAAATCTATAAGAAAGATAGTACCAGAAGTTTTAGATATACTATTAACTCCATTACTAACAGTTTTAATTACAGGTTTCTTAGCTTTAGCAGTTATAGGACCAGCAGCTAATTTTATAGGACATGGTATTAGTACATTTTTAACTTACTCATTAGATAAATTTGGCTTATTTGCAGGGTTGTTATTTGGTGGAAGTTATTCATCAATAGTTATTACAGGAATACATCATAGTTTTCATGCAGTGGAGTTAGGATTAATTGCAGATACAGGATACAACACATTATTACCTATCTGGTCAATGGCTAACTTTGCACAAGGTGGAGCGGCATTAGCAGTTTATTTTATGACTAAAAATGCAAAAATGAAGAGTATTTCATTACCATCAGCAATAAGTGCGTTTGTAGGAATTACAGAAGCCGCAATATTTGGTGTTAATTTAAAATATGTTAAACCTTTTATAGGAGCTGCTATAGGTGGAGCAGTTGCTGGAGCATATGTAGTCTTTACTAAAGTAGCTATGACAGCTGTAGGAGTAACAGGACTTCCAGCATTAACAATAGTAACATCATCATCAATGCTTAATTACATAATAGGCTTAGCTATAGCTTTAGTAGTTTCTTTTGTAGTAACTTATATATTAGGAATTAAAGAGGAAGCTTAATAATTAAGTTAAAGTTAAAATTAAATAATGAATAATAAAGGAATAATTTATAATTAATAGAATTGTAATGAATAAGTTTATTATTCATTATTAACAATTAATTTTAAGCAGGAGGAACATATTATGAAAAAAGTAATTTCAATTGGAGAAGCTTTAATAGATTTTATACCTAAGGAAAAAGGGGTAGCCTTAAAGGCGGTTCAGAATTTTTTTAGGGTTCCAGGTGGGGCACCACTTAATGTTGCTGCATCAGTATCGAAGCTAGGTGGAAAGTCTCAAATTTTAACAAAGCTTGGGATAGATGCTTTTGGTGACAGCATATTAGAAGAGGTAGAACCTTTAGGAGTAGATATTAGTAAGGTAAAAAGAACTAATAAAGCAAATACAGCATTAGCTTTTGTATCTTTAAAAGAAGATGGAGAAAGAGATTTTTCATTTTATAGAAATCCTAGTGCAGATATGCTTTTGGATAAAGAGGAAATTGAAGAAAATGATTTTAAAGAAGGATCCATTTTACATTTTTGTTCAGTTAGTTTAATTGATGCACCTATAAAAGAAGCACATAGAAAGGCAATTGAATTTGCAAAGAAAAATAATTGCTTAATTAGTTTTGATCCTAATGTTAGATTACCTTTATGGGAAAATCCAGAGGACTGCAGAAAAGCTATTATAGAATTTTTACCTTGCGCCAATATATTAAAAGTAAGTGATGAAGAGCTTGAATTTATAACAGGA
Organism: Clostridium chauvoei; assembly: GCF_002327185.1. Taxonomy (NCBI): domain Bacteria; kingdom Bacillati; phylum Bacillota; class Clostridia; order Eubacteriales; family Clostridiaceae; genus Clostridium; species Clostridium chauvoei. The sequence goes on from NZ_CP018624.1 coordinate 684,558, forward strand.
TTAAGTGATGAAGAAAAAGCAATAAAATGGTTATTTAGAGGAAATATAGAAGTAATTATATACACAAAGGGAACAGATGGGGCTGAATTTATAACAAAGGATAAAAAGATTTTTTCACCTTCCTTTAAGGTAAAGGCAGAAGATACGACAGGGGCAGGAGATTCATTTATTGGAGCATTTCTTTATCAAGTTTCCAAAAAAGATTTATCTTTAAAGGAACTTATAAAATTAGAAGATAATGAAATAAATGATATATTAACTTTTTGTAATGGGACAGCTGCATTGACTGTATCAAAACAAGGAGCTATAGGAGCATTACCAACAAAGGATGAAGTGGAAAAACTAATTTCAAAGAGGTAAGTATGATAAAAGAAAAATTATTAGCAGAGGTTGAAACGTATAAAAACAAACATATAAATGCTGTTAAAAATGATAAGTGGAGAAATAAGTATCATATAATGGCACCAATAGGATGGATAAATGATCCTAATGGATTATGTGAATTTAAAGGGAAATATCATATTTTTTATCAATATTCTCCCTTAAATTCAGAGGGTGGCCTAAAATTTTGGGGTCATTACAGTTCTAAAGATTTATTAAATTGGAAAGAAGAAGATATTGCTATTTATCCAGATAAGGATTTTGATAGAGATGGAGTTTATTCAGGTTCAGCTTTAGCAAAGGATAATGATTTATATATTTTTTATACTGGAAATGTTAAGGAAGATGGAAATCATGATTATATATTATCAGGAAGAGAACAAAATGTTGTTATGGTTAAGACTTCTGATGGAAAGGAGTTTTCAGAAAAAGTAGTATTACTTACAAATAAAGATTTTCCAATAGATATGACACTTCATGTTAGAGATCCTAAGGTGTGGCAAGATGAAAGTAAATATTTTATGGCGCTTGGAGCTAGAGATAATAAAGATAAAGGAACATTACTTATATATTCATCAAATGATTTATATAATTGGAGTTTATATAAGAAGATAAAAAGCCAAGATAATGATTTAGGTTATATGTGGGAATGTCCTGATTTATTTAAATTAGATAATACTAATATATTTATGCTTTCACCTCAAGGGATAAAAAAAGATGGATATAAATATAATAATATTTATCAAAGTGGATATTTTCTTGGTGATATTGAAAAATCAAGTACCTTATATTTGACTAATTTTAATGAATTAGATAGAGGATTTGATTTTTATGCACCTCAAAGTTTTATGGATTCTAAAGGAAGAAGAATTATAATTGGATGGATGGGGGTTCCAGATGCAGTAGAACATAGAAATCCAACCATAAAAAATTATTGGCAACATTGTTTAACTATACCTAGAGAACTTGTATTAGAAAATAATAAACTTTATCAAAAGCCAATAAAAGAATTAGAAGGTTTAAGAAAATCAAAATTTGAAATGAAGGAAATTAAACTAGAAGATAATATTTCATTAGATATATTTAGAAGTAATACTTATGAATTATTAATAACTTTAAATAAGGTAGAGAATATTGAAATAAACCTAAGAGAAGATTGTAAACTATCTTATGATAACCATATATTTAAGCTGTCATTAGGAAAGAGTGGTTGTGGAAGGAAAGTTAGAGCGGTAGAATTACAAAATATAGAAGAAATAAGAATTTTCTCAGATGAATCAACTATAGAAGTATTTTTGAATTCAGGAGAGGAAGCATTTTCAACTAGAATATATAACGAAATTTTAGATAAAAGTATTAAATTTAAAGGTGTAGGGAAAATAAATCTAATTAAGTGGGAATTTTAACTGAAAGATATGGAATACAGCTAGGTATTCCATATCTTTTTTTATATAATAAGTTTATAGAAACATTATTTAGAGGTAGTAAAAGATGAAAAAAACAATTGGAATATTAGCTCATGTAGATGCAGGTAAAACAACTCTTGCAGAGCAAATACTATATCATACAAAGAGTATAAGAAATAGAGGAAGAGTAGATCATAAAACATCTTTTTTAGATAATCATAATATAGAAAAAGAAAGGGGAATAACTATATTTTCAGATCAAGGTATATTTGAATATAATAATTCAACATATTATTTAATAGATACTCCAGGTCATATAGATTTTTCTTCAGAAATGGAAAGAGCACTTCAAATAATGGATTATGCAATATTAATTTTAAGTGCAGCAGAAGGAATTCAAGGACATACAGAAACGGTTTGGAGTTTATTAAGAAAACATAATGTGCCCACTTTTATATTTATAAATAAAATTGATAGAGAGGGAACTTCTTTAGAGAAAATATTAGAGGAAATTAAAAATAAATTTACAAAAAATATTTGTTATATTTCAAAGGATTTAACTAAAGAAGATATGGAAGAAGAGGTTATAGAATGTGTTGCAGAAAATAATGAGGAGTTATTAGAAAAGTACTTAGAGGGAGATTATGATAAAAACTTATGGGAAAAGACACTTAAAGAGAGTATTAAAGAAAATAAAATTTTTGTAGTATCTAGTGGGTCAGCTCTTCAAGATAATGGGGTAGAGGAATTTATAAATAATTTAGATAAGTTAACTTTTACAGATTATAAAGAAGATAAAGAGTTTTCAGGAAGAGTATATAAAGTAAGACATGATAGTGAAGGTGCTAGAATAACATATATAAAAGCCTTAACAGGAACATTAAAAGTTAGAGATGAAGTAGAATATGGAGATTTAAAAAATAGAAAATCAAATAAAGTAAGTCAAATAAGAATATATAATGGAATTAAATATAAGACTGAGGATAAAGTTTCAGCAGGAGAATTATTTGCTGTAGTTGGGTTAATAGATGCAGTGCCTGGTGATGGAGTAGGAAATATAAAGGGTAACATTAATTATGATATGATTCCAACATTAAAGTCTAAGGTTATATATGATGAAAAATTAAATCCAAAGGATATTTTAAAAGTTTTTAAAATTTTAGAAGCTGAAGACCCTGCTTTAAATATATTATGGGATGAAAGTCTTAAAGAATTACAAGTTAATATTATGGGGGTTATACAATTAGAGATATTAAAAGAATTAGTTAATGAAAGATTTAAAATAGATATAAGTTTTGGACCTTGTGAAATTTTATATAAAGAAACTATAAAAGGTGAAACTTTAGGATATGGTCATTTTGAGCCATTAAAACATTATGCAGAGGTTCACTTAAGTATTAAAGAAGGTAAAAGAGATAGTGGAATAATTTTTACAAGTAAATGTCATACAGATAATTTAACTGTAGGACAACAAAATTTAGTAGCTACTCATATTTATGAAAAAGATCATAAAGGGATATTAACAGGTTCACCTATTACAGACTTAGAAATTATATTGATAACAGGTAGAAATCACGATAAGCATACAAGTGGAGGAGACTTTAGAGAGGCTACCTTAAGAGCTTTAAGGCAAGGATTAGAAAAAGCAAATAATATTTTATTAGAACCTTATTATAATTTTAATATAGATATTGAAATTGATTATATGGGTAGAGTTTTATCAGATATACAAAAATTAAATGGATCATTTGAAATAAAAGAAAATAAAGGTGATAGAGTAATAATAATAGGAAGAGGGCCAGTAGCAACTTTTATGGACTACAGTAAAGAGTTTATAGCCTTAACTAAAGGTAAAGGGAAAATTAATTTTATATTTGATGGATATGACTTATGCCATAATGAAGAAGAAGTTATAAGTAAGATATCTTATGATAAAAATGCTGATATTAATTATACTTCAAGTTCAATATTTTGTTCTAAAGGGCAAGGTTTCATAGTTCCATGGGGAGAAGTAGAAAAATATATGCATTGCTTAAAGAGTTAAAATTATCAATACTTAAAATAAAGAATACATATAAAAATTATCCTTGGTAAACATAAGAATGAAAATATTCTTATGAGGTGAGGCTATGAAGAAATTTATAAAAAAAATATTAGTTATAGGTATTTTTCTATTTAATACCATGGCTGTAAGTGTGTCAGCAGTTAATATGGAAGATAACCAATTGTATAATATTACAGCTAAAAGAGATTTGCTAGTATTAATGTTAGCATATAAAGATGAAATCAATACTATAGAGCAGGATAGTAATGGATTAATTTATTTAGTAATGAATAGTGGTAATAAGGTATTATATGATGATAAAAAGCCTAAAAGTGACGAAGAGAAGTTATCAAACCCAGATGTGCAAGATATGTTAGAAGTTAGATACCCATTAGATGAAATTGAAAAAGTTCAAAAGGGTAATAAAGATCCAGGAAGAGCAAGGGTATATACTTTGTTAAATGAAGTTTATGGAAGTAGCGAAGGAAGTATAACTAAGAATTTGGTACAAACTTCAACTAATTATGGAACATTTCCTTTTAATAAAAAGGCAGATGCATCAGAAAATTTAAAGAAGGCATTAAATGAAGCCTTTGAAGCATCAAAATCAAATCCTAAAATAGGAGGTTTTGTAGCACCTGTAAATGGAACTTTTAATTATAGAGTAGTAAGAGGTACAGGAAGGCTTAGTGCACATGCTTATGGAATTGCTATTGATTTAAATAGACATAACAGCGATTACTGGAAATGGGTAAGTGAAGAAGAAGGTTCTAAAAGAATAGCTTCTTATCCTAAAGAATTAGTTAAAGCTTTTGAAAATAATGGCTTTGTTTGGGGTGGTAAATGGGAGCATTTTGATATATTACATTTCGAATATAGGCCAGAATTTATATTAAAAGCTAAGTATTTTTCAAAGGATGAGATAGTGGAAAATGGAAATTGGTATGATGGAATAGAAATTACAGAAGATATAAAAAATAAAATAGATATAATAGATAAAACAATACATTGAATGACAAAAATTGTCTAATAATAAATTATTAAAGGGAAATTACATTGAGGATAATAATATAATATGCTAAAATATTATAGTAAAATATTATAATATTAAAAGAATTACTAACTAATACTATGAAATAATAGAAGGGTATTGAGAGTAGAAAAAAAGATGAAAAAAGATAATAGTTATTTTGCAATAAATTTAATAATAGATAAAGTAATAAGTGAAATAAATGATGGTAAAAATAATATTTTTAAAATTGTAGATAATTTAAGAGATGAGTTTCAAAATAAGAAACAAGAATTAGATGAAATAAAAATACAAATAGATGAAATTATTAGAGAAGTAGATGAATTAGAGCAAATAGATAGAGGAATGAGAAGACTTTTAGCTAAAACTTCTAGGAACTTTAAAAATGGTGCAGAAGAATTAGTAAGAGATATATACGAGGAAACTCTAGATATAAGAGTAAAATATATAACTAAGCAAAATAAGGAAAAAGAGTTAAGGAAACAAAGGGATGATTTAGAGCAAGTATTGAAAAATTATTTGAAAAACATAGAAGATGCTGACAATGTGGTTAATAAAATGAATGTAGCGTTAGGTTATTTGCAAGGAAAAGTTCAAAAAGATATAAAAAATTTTCAGGGAGATTCTCAATTATTATTAGGAATTAAAATTTTAGAAAATCAAGAAAATGAAAGAAAAAGAATTGCAAGGGAAATTCATGATGGACCAGCACAATATCTTGCTAACTCATTGATGAGGATAGATTTTTGTAAAAAAGTAGTTGAAAAGGATTTAAGTAAAGGGTTAGAGGAGTTAGACGACTTAAAAGCTAATGTAAAAAAAGCATTAAAGGAAGTTAGAGGGATATTATTTGATTTAAGACCATTAGCATTAGAAGATCAAGGATTATATGAAGCTATAGAAGAAATGGTTAGGAATATATCAAATGATACAAATATAAATATTGAAGTTGATAGTATTCCTAATAATGTTTATATAGATAACATAATACAAATAGCTATATATAGATTAATTCAAGAAATTTTAACTAATATAGAAAAACATTCTCAAGCTAATAATGTAATTATAAAGTTTTCTTGTGAAAAAGATCATATAATATTTATGATTAGAGATGATGGCGTAGGATTTAATGTAGAAGAGACATTAGGATTTATAAAAGAAAATGGGACAAGTTATGGATTAATAGGAATATTAGATAGAGTAAATCAACTGCAAGGTGGAATAGAAATAAAATCAACTAATAAAATAGGTACTACATATATTATAAAATTGCCAACCAATAGAGGAGCACAAAGAAATGACAGAGAATAAAATAAAAATATTTATTGTAGATGATCATGACTTAATTAGGGAAGGCTTAGATAGAATATTAAGTTTTGAGGACAATATATCTATATTAAGGGAATGTAAGAATGGAAGAGAAGTTTTAGAATTATTAGAAAAAGAAGTTCCAGATATTATTTTATTAGATATAAACATGCCTGTTCTTAATGGTATAGATACTTTAAAGGAAATCAAAAAAAGATTTAATAAAATAAAAGTTATTATGCTTACAGTTGAAGATGATAGAAGAACCATAACTGAAGTTATAGATATAGGGGCTGATGGATATATATTAAAAGAATCAGCAGGTAGTGAAATTGTTAATGCTATAAAAGCAGTTTCAAATAATGAAAAGTATATGGATGTGGCTCTTCTGAAAATAATATTCCATGACATAAAAGATAATTTTAGAAAAGAAAAAAGTATTATTTATACTGATAAAACTAGTGTTATACAACAAATAATTAAATAAGCACCATCAAAAGGAGCAATATAGTTGCTCCTTTGATTTTTAGATTAAATTTAAAAATTCAAGCCTATAAATTCAGTTGTTCTCACTAATTGAAAATCTTCTTTTTTTTATACCTAATTCAGCTATGATGATTTTTTCAAGATTTTCTTTTGAAAGGGGACATAGTAGTCTATATCCAGTATAACCTCCAACTTTTATTCAAATTTGCAATAATAATTATATAGTATTATTTCAACATAAATAGACTTATTTTCTGAAAAAGAGGATATTATTTATAATTACTTCATAATGTTTAAAAATAAACACTATTTAAGAAAAATATCAAAATAAAATATAAATAGAGTTATAAATTAGTTACTAAATTATATCTAAGGCATATTATATAAATGAACAAATAATATGTGAGGGTATAAATGTACACAAAAGGAGACTTCCATTTGCATACAACGGAATCGGATGGTGAACATACGCCTACAGAGGTAGTAAAAATAGCAAAGGAAAAAGGGTTAGATATAATTTCTATAACAGATCATAATACAATATCTGGCATAATCGAAGCTAAAAAAGCAGGAGAAGAGTTAGGGATTAGAGTAATTCCAGGCTTAGAATTATCAACAAGATATAATGGTAATAAAATTCATATACTAGCATATTTTTTAGATGATAGATATGAAAATAAAGATTTTAATAAAGGGTTAAGGTATATTAAGAATCATAATATACAAGCATTAGAAAAACTTATGAAAGGAAATATTTCAGTTTTTAGAGATAATGAAAAAAATAGATTAGATATACAAACTGGAATAGAGTTTTTAAAGTTTTTTGGAGGAATGATTGTATTAGCACATCCAATAAAAATAAAATCTAGAGTATTTAAAGAAATTATAAATTTAGAGTTTGATGGTATTGAAGCTATATATTTTAAAAATACTAAAGAGGAAACAGAGAGTTTTAAAAATTTAGCTAAAGAAAGAAATATAATATATACAGCAGGATCAGATTTTCATACTAATAATAAAATAGACAGAAGGCATGGAAATATAGGTGATGTTTTTTTAAATAAAAATGAAATAGAAATATTTTTAAATAAGATAAATAGCAAATAATAAATAAAAAATCTAGCTAAAAAGTAGATAAAAAATCTATTTTTAAGTTAGATTTTTTTTGTAAATTAAGAGGTATAAAAAATAAGTAAAAATTAAGAAAAATTTTAAAAAATCTATTTATTAAACAAGATTAAAGTAGTATTATATTATAAGTAGTTATATGAATTATAATTCAAAATGAAAAGGGGATGAGTAAATGGCAAAAGGAACTACAAATTTAGGAAAAGATTCAGTAGGGAAATTATTATTTAAATTAGCTTTGCCAGCTATTATAGCTCAACTTGTTAATGTATTATACAACATAGTTGATAGAATATTTATAGGAAGAATACCAAATGGGGATTTAGCTATGGCTGGTGTTGGAGTAGCATTCCCAATAATAATGATAATATCAGCAGTTAGTGCACTTGTAGGAATGGGAGGAGCTCCTTTAGCAGCCATAAAAATGGGTGAAGATGATAATGATGGAGCAGAAAAAATAATTAGTAATAGTTTTACTATGTTAATAGTTCTTGGAGCTTTATTAACAGTAGGATTTTTGATATTCAAAGAGCCTATACTTTGGGCTTTTGGAGCAAGTGAAGCAACTATTGGTTTTTCTAATAATTATTTAACGTTATATTTAATAGGAACAGTATTTGTTCAAATAGCATTAGGGATGAATCCATTTATTAATACACAAGGTTTTGCAAAAACAGGTATGATAACTGTAATGATAGGTGCAGTTATAAATATAATATTAGATCCTATTCTTATATTTGGTTTTGATATGGGGGTTAAAGGTGCAGCTTTAGCAACAATATTAGCTCAAATAATTTCTGCAATATGGGTGTTATTCTTCCTATTTGGTAAGAAGAGTACAATTAAGATAAGAAAGAAATATTTAATACCAGATGTAAAAATAGTAGGTTCAATTGTAGCTTTAGGTATTTCACCATTTATAATGCAAGCTACTGAAAGTTTGGTGTTAATAACATTAAATAATAAGTTATTTATGTATGGAAGTGATTTAGCAGTTGGAGCTATGACTATAATGAGTAGTATTATGCAAATAGTAATTCTCCCATTAATGGGATTATCTCAGGGAGCACAACCTATTATAAGTTATAATTATGGTGCAAAGAATCATGATAGAGTAAAAAAGATATTTAAAATGTTACTTATTAGTTGTTTAATATACACAGGTGTAATGTGGGCTTTATTAATGATATTCCCACAAGTATTTGTAGGAATATTTAATAATAAACCAGAACTTGTAGAAATTACTTCATGGAGTATAAGAATTTACTTTGCAGGTATCTTTATGTTTGGGGCTCAAATAGCTTGTCAACAAACTTTCCTTGCACTAGGGCAAGCAAAAATATCTTTAATGTTAGCATTACTTAGAAAGGTAATACTTTTAATTCCATTTATCTTTATATTACCAGTATTCTTTAGTAATAAATTAATGGGAGTATTAATGGCAGAACCATTTGCTGATGTAATAGCAGCATTAGTAACTATAACATGCTTTATAATATTTTATAGAAATACTTTTAAAGAAGGAAAAATAGGGTTAAATGAGTAGTTAGTAACATAAAATTAAGCGATAAATAAGAATTTATAGTGATGATTATATGAAGAAATAGATGATTATGAATTTGAAGTGTATGATGTAGAGGAAGCGATAACAAAATTCAAGGAACTATGTCAGCCAGATGTGGATTGTTATGATAGTGAAAAGAAATGTTGGTTTTATCTTGTAACGTATTATTTATATAAAATGGGATATGAGATAAAAGAATTTCCTAAAGTGTTAGCGAGACCCTCTGTACAGCCTAATGACTTTGCTTACGGAGAAATAAGAAATAGAATTATTGCTCAGGGAGGTGATGATAATGGAACCGTTCGATATGCAGTTAGAAGAGAATTTGTTGCAAGTTTTACCTTCGAGTTGAAATCTAGTCATATTGATATAGATAACTTGATAAATCAAAAATTTGTTGAGATATCAAATAGACAAGCATCTTTCAATAATATGAGCACAGATGAAGCAATAGCAGAAAGAAATTCCTATTCGCAAGATCAAAAGAATTTCTTTGTTAATTATGGATTGACCATTATTAACGTGATACATTCGTTAGTTAAATAAAAATAGTTTGGGTGAGAGGTATAGCAATAGAAGCTATAAACGAAATCATTCAGTATTCATTTAATGATGAACATATTAGCTCTATTGTTTATTCTCACTTTATTAACAATATACAATCTAAAAAAGTAATTGAGAAAAGTGGGTTCAAGGATAAACTAACCACTGATAATAAAATTTACTATTATTTAAATAATGGAGGTAATTATAAAAAATAGAAATTGAAAAATATGGATTAAGAAATTTTTATGTTTATTTTTTATAAAAGTTTGATATAATATAAATAAGAAAAGCTTAGTGCGTCAACACTAAGCAATCCTTAGAACGTTTTTAGTTTTAGGGCTATTGGATTTAATTAAATAATTTTAATTATGAAAAAGCACAACTATTCTTGGTCGGATGGAGTGCTTTTTTCATTTGTTTTAAAACTTAATTTAAAACATTTAATACCTATGTTAAGTTCAAATTCTAAAAGTTTAGTTTTTGAACTTAAAGCCTTTAGTATAACTATTAATAAAAATATTATAAGAATTAACAAAGTAAGTATCATATCCAATACCACCCCCTTAAGCTAAGATGAAAATCATCAATAGCCCAAGGTGGGAATACGTACAACCACCGTAGCCATCCTCTACGGTATTTCAAATATTACTTTTAAATTATACCATAATTGGTTATGGAATATACATAATAAATAAATGGTAATAGCTCTTGATCACTAATGGATTGAGTACTCTTAACTTACAGTTTGTAAATAAATCAGATCTTGTACTCCCCGATAAATTCCGAAGTTTCCATTAGACATTTATTAATAGTGAAAAATTAAGGCAATAATGTTAAAAGTATTATTAGATTATGTTATAATGAAATATAGAAATAATATCTAAATTATAAGATATTATAACAAAAAGAGGAATAATTTCTGTAGAGGTTGTTTATTACATTAAAAGGGAAATAGGTTTAATTCCTATGCGGTCCCGCCGCCGTAAGAGAGGAGCTAGTCTTAAAAGTCACTGAATATTTATTTTGGGAAGACTAAGACAAAAGGTTATGATTCTCAAGCCGGAATACCTGCCTGTACTTTAAACACTATTAACTTCACGGTGTATGAAGGGTGTATTGTATAATAAAATATTTTATTAAGTTTATACAAGCATCTTACAAATAGTAAGGTGTTTTTTTATTTATAATTATAAAATGGGTGTGATGTAATGAATAGTAGAAATAAATTAATGAATTTTATAAATGAAATAGAACCTTTAGATGAAAAAATCATGAAAGAAGCTAGAGTAAGAGTGGATTCTTTAGCTAAACCATTAGGAAGTCTTGGAAAGCTAGAAGATATAGCAATAAAACTTTCTGGTATTACTGGTAAGTTAAAAAATAGTATAAATAAAAAATGTATTATTGTATTATCGTCTGATAATGGCGTAGTAGAAGAAGGGGTAGCTTCAGCACCTCAATATGTTACGTTAGCACAAACTATTAATTTTACTAAGGGATTAACTGGAGTGGCTGTTCTTGCAAAGGAAAATAATACTGATTTAATTGTAGTAGATGTAGGTGTTAATACAGACGAAAAAATTTATGGTGCAATAAATAGAAAAATAAGAAAAGGCACAAACAATATAGCTAAAGAAGCTGCTATGAGTTATGAAGAGTGTATTAATGCAATAAATGTGGGTATCGAGATGGTGGAAAAAGCATATGCTAAAGGCTATGATATTTTAGGTGTAGGAGAAATGGGAATAGGAAACACCACAACAAGTAGTGCTGTATTAATTGCGTTAACAGGCTGTGAAGTTAAGGAAGCTGTAGGAAAAGGAGCTGGAGTAACTAAGGAAGCTTTTGAGAAAAAAAAGCGTGTAGTAAAAAAAGCTTTAGATATAAATAAACCTAATAAAGATAATCCAATAGATGTATTATCAAAGGTTGGAGGTTTTGATATAGCTGCAATGACAGGTGTGTTTATAGGAGCAGCACATTACAAAATACCAGTTGTTATAGATGGATTTATATCTTCTGTTGCAGCTTTATCAGCGGTAAGGTTAAATCCTTTAATAAGAGAATATTTGATTCCGTCTCATTTATCTAAGGAAATTGGATATAATATTGCTATGAAGGAGTTAAATTTAGATTCAATGATTAATTTGGATATGAGATTAGGCGAAGGAAGTGGTTGTCCTATAGCATTTTCAATAGTTCAGTATTCATGTGCAATGATGAATAATATGGCAACTTTTGAAGAGGCAAAAATAAACCCAAGTTATCTAGAAACGGTAAGAAGTAAAGATAGTTATATAGTAGAAATTAAGGAGGATTAAAATGGAATTAGGACTTATTCATATATATTGTGGAAATGGAAAAGGAAAAACAACAGCAGCAATGGGATTAGGAGTTAGAGCTTGTGGTAGAGGGTATAAGGTGCTTTTAACTCAGTTTTTAAAAGATAATGATACAGGTGAACTAAATTCAATAGCTAAGTTAGATAACTTTGATGTATTATTTGGTGTACCTATGAAAAGATTTTTTAACTATTTAAGTGAAGAAGATAAGAGAGAAGTTATTAAAGAACATAGAAAAAGATTTGAGATGGTTACTAAAAAGGCTATAGAAGAAAAATATGATTTATTAATTATGGATGAAATCATGGCTGCTTTAAATTATGAAATTTTAGAAATAGATAGAGTTATAGAATTTTTAGAAAATAAACCTGAAAATTTAGAAGTAGTATTAACAGGAAGGAATCCAGATAAGAGGTTAGTTGATTTAGCTCATTATGTTTCTGAGATTAATCCAATTAAACATCCCTTTGAGCAACATAAAATATCTGCAAGAGTAGGGATAGAAAAATGATTTTCTTAATAATTGGGGGAGCTAAGAGTGGTAAATCTATGTATGGTCAAAATTTAGCTAAAGCTCTAGAAAGTAATAAAGGAAGATTATATTATATTGCTACAATGAATCCATATGATTTAGAAGATTTAAAAAGGATAGAAAATCATTTGAAAGACAGAGAGAGATATGGTTTTGAAACTATAGAAAAGCAAAGAAATATAGAAGAAATTTCAACAAATATAAATAAAGAAGATACTTTATTTATAGATAGCATAACTTCTCTTGTAACAAATGAAATGTTTATTAAAGATAAATTTATAGAACTTGTATCTAATAAAATAGTAAAAGGATTAAAAGACACAGTATCTAAAAGTAAAAATACAATAATAGTTTCAGATTATGTTTTTAGTGATAGTATAATTTATGATTCTTATACAGAGGCCTTCAGAAAAGAGTTAGGATATACAAATAAAGAAATAGCACAACTAAGTGATGTTGTAGTAGAGTGCTCTTATGGAAATATAATAGTTCATAAAGGAAAAGATATATTAAAGGAGATCGTATGAAAAAATATTTTAAGGGATTTTTAATGGCTGTTAGTATGTTTACAGTTATTCCATTACCTTATTATGAATGGGATGATGAGGGGGCAAGGAACATACTAAAGTTTTATCCTATAGTAGGGTTAATAGTAGGACTAATATGGTATTTAATATATATAGGAATGATATTTTTAGGAGCATCTACAATATTAATTACAGCTATAACAATGGTAGCTCCATTTATAATTACAGGAATGTTACATTTAGATGGATACATGGATGTTTGTGATGCACTTTTTTCCAGAAGAGAAATGAAGGAAAAGGTTAGAATATTAAAAGATCCCAATACAGGTGCTTTTGCAGTAATTTCTTTAGCTATATTGTTTATAGTTCAGTTTTCAGCTGTTTATACAATTGTAGATAAACAAATAGGTATAATATCATTAGTATTTATTCCTATAGTATCAAGAAGTACTATGTCACTACTATTATTAACAAAAGAGTCTATGAAAGAAAGTTCATTAGGTTCATATTTTAAAAAGGGAACTGGGAAATTTGATAGGGTATTACAAATAATAATTTTAATAATAATGATTTTAGTGTTTTATAGATGCTTAAATATAAAAGGAGTAATAATTCCTATTTCAATGGTTATTTTAGGAATTACTGTAGTAAACAATAGTTCAAAGCAATTAGGTGGAATGTCTGGAGATAGTGCTGGGTTTGGTCTTGTAATTTCAGAGTTAGTTGGAATATTATTATTAGCATTTATATAGGAGGAGTTAAAAATGATATTAGTTTTTGGAGGAGCCTATAGTGGAAAGATGAGTTGGGTTAAAAAAGAATTTAATATAAATAATGAAGATATATGTAACTGTAGTGATACTAATATAGATTTTTCAAAGAAGGTTATATATAACTTACATAAGTTTACATATTATGCAACTATAAATTCTATAAATCCAATTAATATTTTAGAAGACAATAAAGAGCTTTTAAAAGATAAAATAATTATATGTGATGAAATTTCCTCAGGAATAGTTCCTTTAAAAAAAGAAGAAAGGGAATGGCGAGAAAATACAGGTAAATGTCTTCAATATTTAAGTGAAAATTCATCTAAGGTATATAGAATATTTTGTGGAATAGAAACGGTGATTAAAGATGTATAAATTAGAGCTCTATCTTATAAGACATGGAAAAACTATTTGTAATGAAAATAGATTATATTGTGGGACAAGTAATCCATCATTAAGTTATGGAGGGAAAGATGAATTAATAGGTCTAAAAAAAGATATAAAATATCCTATTTGTAATAAATATTTTACAAGTGGAGCTAAACGAGCCAATGAAACCTTTGAAATTTTATATCCTAATATAAAATATGAAATTTTAACAGGATTTTCAGAATATAATTTTGGTGATTTTGAAATGAAGTCCTACGAAGTTTTAAAAGAGAAAAAAGAGTATATAAATTGGATAACAGATGAAATAGGTGAAGTTAGTTGTCCCAATGGAGAATCTAAAAGAGAATATAGAAATAGAGTTAAAAATGAATTTATAGATTTTATAAAAAGGTGTGAAATAGAAAATATAGAATCATCATTAATAGTATCACATGGAGGGACTATAGGAACTATATTAGAATTATTTTACAATAAAAATAAGAACTTTTATGAATGGCAGCCTAAATGTGGCAATGGATATAAATTGATTATTACGATAGATGAGAAAATAAATATAGATAAAGTAGAAGAAGTAAAGTAGGTAGATATAAATGATAGATTTAACTATAGGGTTTATATTAGATTTAATAATAGGAGATCCTGAAAATCCAATACATCCAGTTAGAATTATGGGAAGTCTTTGCAAAGTGTTAGAAAATTTTTTCAGAAATGTTATGAAGAAGTCCTTAAAATTAGGAGGATTTATAACGTGGATTATTGTGGTTTTGGTGGTATATTTTGTTAGTCATGACATATTAAAAGTAGCTATGGAAATTAATAATATATTATCAATAATTTTAAGTAGTATATTGATTTATTTTTGTATTTCAACTAAAGGATTGAAGATAGAAGGATTAAAGGTAGCAAGTTATTTAATAAAAGATGATATAGAAGGTGCGAGAAAACAATTATCATATATAGTAGGAAGAGATACAAAAAGCTTAGATAAAGAAGGCATAACAAGAGCAGTGGTAGAAACTATAGCCGAAAATATGTCTGATGGAGTAATAGCGCCATTATTTTATGTAGGAATAGGAGGGGCACCTCTAGCTATGGCATATAAGGCAGTAAATACCATGGATTCTATGTTTGGATACAAAAATGAAAAATATAAGGATTTTGGATTCTTTCCAGCTAAGCTAGATGATGTATTTAATTATATACCAGCAAGACTTACAGGGATATTTACTATAATAATAGCATTTATTTTAAAATTAAATTGGAGAAATAGTTTTAAGATTTATAATAGAGATAAAAATAATCATACAAGTCCAAATAGTGCTCATCCAGAAGCAGCTGTAGCAGGTGCATTGGGGGTAAGACTTGGAGGAGCAAACTATTATTTTGGTAAATTAGTAGAAAAACCTACCATTGGGGATAATTTAAAAGAAGTAGTTTTAGAAGATATATATATAACAAATAAAATTCTTTATGGAGTAGCTATTTTAGGATATATTTTAGCTATTTTAATAATGTTAATTTGGAGGCTTTTATAATGACTAAATCTATTCATGGAGGAAATACAGCAGAAATTTCAAGAAAGTATGGAATAAATGAAAGTAATTTAGTTGATTTTTCAGCTAATATTAATCCTCTTGGTTTAAGTAAAGAAGTAAAAAAGGCAATGATTAATGCAATTGATAAAGTAGAAAAATATCCTGATATAACTTACTACAATTTAATAAATTCCATAAGCTGCTATGAAGGAATAGATAGAAAAAAACTATTTTTAGGTAATGGAGCAGCTGAAGTAATCTTTAATGTAGTAAGAGGATTAAAACCTAAAAAGGTATTGATTCCAGCGCCTACCTTTGGAGAATATGAAGAAGCTACTTTAAGTATTAATGGAAAAGTAGAATATTATCATTTAAATGAAATAAATAACTTTGAATTAGATGAAGAGTTATTAAATAAATTAGAAGGAATAGATATGCTTTTTATATGTAATCCTAATAATCCTACAGGAGTTTTAACAAGTTGTGAATATATAGAGAAAATAGCAAAGAAAGCTTTAAAGACCAATACAGTTGTAGTTGTAGATGAATCATTTTTAGACTTTTTAGAAGATGATAGTAATTATAGTTGTATTAATATTTTGGATAAGTATGAAAATCTAATTATAATAAAATCTTTAACTAAATTTTTTTCTATGCCGGGAATAAGAATAGGTTACGGGATATCTAGTAATAGAAGTATAAGAGAGAAAATAAATAAGGTTACAATAGCTTGGAGTGTAAATATAGTTGCAGCAGAAAGTATTATAGTGGCTTTAAAAGAAAATGGATATATAGAAGAAAGCAAAGATTTTATTAAAGAAGAACAAGAATATCTGTATAATAGTTTAAAATTATTTAAAGACTTAAAGGTTTTTAAACCTTCTGTTAATTTTATAATGTTTAAGGTTTTAATAGATATTGATCTTAAAGATATTTTGATACAAGAAGGGATTCTAATAAGAAGTTGTGATAATTATGAAGGATTAGATAATTCGTATTATAGAGTAGCAGTTAGAACAAGAAAAGAAAATGATATATTAATAGATAAGTTGAAGGCAGTATTTTGATACTGTCTTTAATTTTATTTTAAAAACAAATAGGATAAGGAACTTATAAAGAAAGAATTTAACTTAATAATAAATACGAATAAAAAATGTTAACAATATAAAAATATTCGGATTTTCTCTTGAATAAAGAAAATCTAAATATTATAATTTGGATGAAAATAGATTATTAAGGAATCATAGGGGGTAGTCATGCAAAATTTAAGCAGCAAAAAGAGAGTGGTATCATTTTTACTTATTTTAACAATGATGGTTTCATTTATATTACCAAGTATAGATGTTAATGCAGTAACAGAAGAGTATGTAAATAATGATGAGGTTATAATTAATATTTTAGGAACGTCCGATTTACATGGAAGATTTATGAATTATGAATATTCAAGAGATGTTAAAGTAAATGGAGGTTTAAATCAAATAGCAACTATTGTAAAAAATCAGAGAGCAGAAAATAATAATACAATAGTTATGGATAATGGAGATACTATTCAAGGAAACTACAACCATTTATTTGTAAATGGTAAAAACCCAATGATAGCAGGAATGAATGCTATAGGGTATGACGTATTTTCTTTAGGTAACCATGAATTTAATTATGGAATGGGTAATTTAGAAAATGTAGTATCACAAGCAAATGAAAATCTAAGTGTTCTTTGTGCAAATCTTTATAAAGATGGAAATAGAGTTTTTAATCGATACATAATAAAAGAATTATCAGGAATTAAAGTAGCTATAATAGGAGTTGTTACTCCTCATATTATGAAATGGGATTCTCAACATTTAGTAGGATATAATGCTGAAAATCCAGCTATTGAGGTTTCAAAAGTAATTAAAGAAATAAAAAATAGTGGTGGGGCAGATGTGTTTGTAGTTTCAGCTCATATGGGTGTTGATGGAGAATTTGGAAAGGGAGATAGCTTAAAAGATATTGCAACAGAAAACCCAGAAGTTTCTGCAATATTAGGAGGTCATAGTCATCAATCAGTACCAAGTCAAATGATAGGTGACACTATAGTCTCATTACCAAAAAGTAATGGTGAATTTGTTTCAAAGATAGAATTAAAAGTTAAGAAAACAAATAATACAGTTGAAGTTATTGATAAAAATGCATCATTAATATCAGCTAAGGGTGTTGAAGAAGATGAAGAATTAAATAGAGAGTTAGCTGAATATCATGAAGTTGCTTTGAATGATGCTAGAAAAGTAATTGGACAAATGGTAGGAGGAGACTTAGCAAGTCCAAACGAAGTTAAAGGCATTACCCAAGCAATTATACAAGATGATGGAGTAACTGATCTTGTAAATGAAGTTCAACTATATAATAGTAAAAAGCAGTTAGAAAACATAGGTGTAGATACAAATAATATATATCAAGTATCAGCAGCAGCACTTTTTAGCTCAAATTCCAATATAAAAGAAGGTGCTATAACTAAAGCAGGAGTATCTAATATTTATAAGTATGATAATAAGCTTTATACAATAAAGACTACTGGAAAACAGTTAAAGATTTATTTAGAAAAGAATGCAGAGTTTTTCAATACTTATAAAGATGGGGATTTGACAATTTCATTTAATACAGATATCCCAATGTTCTTATATGATATGTTTGATGGAATTAACTATAATATGGATATATCAAAAGAGGTTGGAAGTAGAATTACAGAATTAACTTTTGAAAAAGATGGAAAACAAGTGGTGGATGAAGATGAGATTTACTTAACAGTAAATGATTATAGATATAATTCAGTATTAATACCTTTACTAGAAAAAGGACAACATATTAAAGTATATGATTCGAATAACGATCCAATTTCAGATGTTAGAGATTTGATAATAGACTATATAGAAAATGAAAAAGGTGGAATTTTAGAAAAATCAGTAGATAACAATTGGAAGATTGTTGGAAATGACTGGAATGAGAGCCAAAGAGAATTATTAGTTAAAGCTGTTAATGAAGGAAAAATACAAGTTCCTAATTCAAATAGCAAAGCTTTAACCTGGGGAGAACTACAACAAGCATTATCTACAAAGATTCAATTATTAAGCTTTAATGATTTTCATGGTAATGTTATTGAGTCAGGAAAAAATGTTGGATCAGCTAAGTTTGTTGGAGAAGTAAAAAGATTAAAAGAAGAAAATCCAAATACATTTGTATTATCAGCAGGAGATTCTTTCCAAGGTACAGCTATATCAAATCTTCTTCATGGGGAACCAGTAGCTGTTATGATGAGAGAAATGGGAGTAACTTATTCTGCAGTTGGAAATCATGAATTTGATTGGGATAGAAGTAATATAGAAGAATGGGCAAAAATTGGTGAGTTTGAATTTTTAGCTTCAAATATTTATGATAAAGCAACAGAAAAACCAGTTGAATGGGCAAAACCTTATGGTAAGATTGAAGCTGGTGGAAAGACAATAGGACTTATAGGATTAGCAACACCAGAAACTGCGTATAAAACAAAACCTGACAATGTTAAGGATTTAGAGTTTAGAGATATGGTAGAAAGCACTAAGTATTGGGCAGAATATTTAAGAAATACAGAAAAAGTTGATGCAGTAGTTGTTCTTGGACACATAGGTAGTGAGCAAAATAGTAAAACTAAGGAAATTAAAGGAGAAGCTGCTGATTTAGCAAAAGAAGTATCTGGTATAGATGCAATAATATCATCACATACTCATAAGTTTGTAAATGGAAAAGTTAATGATACGGCAATTGTACAAGCAGGATATAATGGTAGAGGTATTGGGAAATTACAATTTATATTTGATTATAATGGTAATTTAACTGTAGAAAATGAAGTAGATCAAATTTATAAGAGAGTATCAGAACTACAAGAAGATGAAGGTATGAAAACTATTATTGATAATTATAATAGTGAGTTAGAGCCAATATTAAATGAAGTGGTTGTGAATATAGATACAGATCTTACTCATGATAGATATGAAGGTCTTTCAAAGTTAGGGCAATTTATGAGCAAATATATGGCTGAAGCAGTAGGTACTGAAATTGCTATAACAAATGGTGGTGGACTTAGAAAACCTCTTCCAGCAGGAGATATAACAGTAGGAGATATGTGGGAAGTAATGCCTTTTGATAATACATTAGTAACAATGAGCCTTAAAGGATCAGATATAAAGAAAGTTATTGAACATGGTATTATGAATGAGTCAATAGGTTGGGTTCAATTCTACGGATTAAAAGTATATTATGATAAAGATGCTAATGAAGGAAATAGAATAACATCTATGAGGTTATTAGATGGAACTAAGATTGACATGAATAAATATTATACTGTAGTAACAAATGATTTTATGGCAACAGGTGGAGATAATTATGACTTCTCATCATCTAAAGATATGGTAGATACAGGACAACCTATTAGAGATGCTATAATTAATATATTAAAGCCTCTTGGAAAGGTAAGCTTTAATTTTGATGGAAATACTTTAGTTTCAGGAAAAGATACTCAAGTAGATGAAGATAACTCAGGTAATTCAGGAAGTACAGATAATTCAGGAAATCAAAATAATGGAGAAAAACCAGAAGTAGGTGGAGTAAATAATGATAAATTACCAACTACAGGATCTCCAATATCACCTAACTTTATAGTATTTTTAGGGTCATTATCAATAATTGGTGGAATGGTAATTAGAAAAAAGAAAAATATAGGATAATTATTTACGTTGACATATTATAACAACAATAATATAATCATTATGAAAATTAAAGCATATAAGGTGTTATAAACTTAATAGGGAATCAGGTTTAATTCCTGAGCTACCCCAGTAACCGTATAATGGACGAAATCTTAAAAAGTCACTGCTAAATAAGCGGGAAGGCAAGAGAGTAGGATGAAGTAAAGCCGGGAGACCTGCCATATATGTTAGATTATTATCTTCTGAGGGTGAGATAATAAGATACAAGTTGTAGTCTATTTTAATTTTTATGTTATTATAGCGTAATCAATTATGTATTTAAGGGTATACTTTCATTTGTATACCCTTTATTTATAAAACTTTTTAGTTTTATAATAGACCCTAATATTAATTAAATAAAATTAGGAGGAAAACATCAATGAAAAGAAGAAACAAGATTCTTTTAGTGGCTTTTACAATGTTATTTGCAATTATGCTTTTAGCAGGTTGTGGAAAGACAGAAAAAGTAATGAAAGACAGGGAAGGTACAGAGTTTACATTACCAAAGGAAGTTAATACAATAGTTTCAACAGCACCATCTAATACGGAGGTATTAGTGGAATTAGGATTAGCGGATAAACTAGTTGCTATAGATAAGTATTCAGCAGATGTAGAAGGTGTAAATAAAGATTTACCTAAGATAGATTTTAGAAATCCAGATGCAGAAACTATTATAGCTTTAAAACCAGATTTAATAATAGCATCAGGTCATAATAAATCAGGGGAAAATGATCCTTTTGCCTTAATAAAGGAAGCTGGAATTCCAGTAGTATATATTCCAAGTAGCTATAGTATAGACGGAATATACGGTGATATAGATTTTATGGCAGAAATTACAGGGACTGAAAAAAAGGGTAAAGAAATCGTAGAAAATATGAAAAAAGAAGTTGATTCTATAAAAGCTATCGGTGATAAGATAACAGACAAAAAGAAGGTTTATTTTGAAATAGGATCAGGATCAAAATTAAGTAGTTTTGGTAAAGATACTTTCTTAAATGAAATGATTGAAATAATAGGAGCGGAAAATATATTTGCTAATGAAAAATCATGGATATCACCAAGTCCAGAATCAATAGTTGCTGCAAATCCAGATGTTATATTAACAAATATGCCAGTGGTAAATGGGATAAAAGCAACAGAAGATATAAAAAATCGTGAAGGTTGGGAAAACATAACAGCTATAAAAGAAGGCGCTGTTTATGGAATAGATAAAAATGCATCAGCAAGACCATCTCAAAATGTTGTAAAAGCATTAAAAGAAATGGCAAAGGCTGTTTATCCAAATGAATATAAATAAAAAGAATAATATATTAATGATACTATCAATACCTGTAGTATTTTTAATAATCTGTATTGGAACTTCCATTGGGAGTTCCAATATTAGCATTATAGATATTATTTCTATAATAGGAAGTAAGATTTTTAATACATCACTTTCAGCAGGTATAGATCCTAAAGATGTATCTATAATATGGAGCCTTAGATTACCTAGGGTTCTATTAGCATTTCTAGTAGGTGGAGCTTTAGCGGCAAGTGGAGCAGTAGTACAATCAGTCCTTAAAAACCCTCTTGCATCACCCTACACTTTAGGTGTATCGTCAGGGGCATCTCTTGGGGTTGGACTTATAATAGTTTTTGGAGTTTCTATTCCCATCCTTGGAAACTTTACATTACCCCTAATAGGTTTTATATGTAGTTTAATTACCATGATTATAGTATTGACTTTTGCTACGAGAGTAGATAAAGGTTTATCAAATAATACTATTATATTATCAGGTATGGTTTTTTCACTTTTTTTCAATGCTGTTTTAACTACTTTAACGGCTTTATTTAGTAATAAAATAGAAGCTATAACAATGTGGCAAATGGGTTCATTTTCTATGAGAGGATGGAGCTATGTAAAATGTGGACTTCCATTCTTTATAGTTGGAATAATAGGTGTTATGATGTATTGTAAGGAAATGGATGTGTTAACCTTTGGAGAAGAACAAGCAAAATCTATAGGCGTAGAGGCAGAAAAGGTTAAAAAAAGATTATTTTTCTTTACAGCAGTTTTAACAGGGGCAGCAGTTGCAATAAGTGGAACTATAGGTTTTGTAGATTTAATTGCACCACATATAGTGAGAAAAATATTTGGATCAAAACATTCTAATGTTATACCAATGTCGGTAGTTTTTGGAGGGTGTTTGATGGTGGTTACAGATTTAATATCAAGAACTATAGTAGTACCATCAGAACTACCAGTTGGAGCTATAACAGCCATTATAGGTGCCCCATTTTTTGCATACCTATATTTTAAAAAATCAAAGTAGGTGATTTAATTTGTTAGAAGTAAATAATGTTAGTTGTGGTTATAATGGTATAGATGTAGTTAAAAATGTTAGTTTTAATGTAAATAGAGGGGAAAATATATGTATAGTAGGTCCAAATGGATGTGGGAAAAGTACTCTTTTAAAAGCTATATCAAATTTAATTCCAAGCACAGGAAATATATCTTTAGATAATAAAAAAATTATCAAGTTAAATAGAAAAGAATTAGCAATTAAAATTGCTCTTATGACTCAAACTGCAAATATTCAATTTCCTTATAGTGTATATGAAACGGTTTCATTAGGAAGATATGCTCATTTAAAAGGTGTCTTTTCAAATCTTAGTAATGAAGATAAAGATATAGTACTCAAATGTATAGGTAGTGTTGGATTGTTAGATATAAAAGATAAACTTATTACTGAACTTTCAGGAGGACAAATGCAAAGAGTATTTTTGGCAAGAGCCTTTGCACAAGATCCAGAAGTTATTTTATTAGATGAACCAACAAATCATTTAGATTTAAGGTGTCAAATAGAAATACTAGAATATTTAAGTAGATGGACAAAGGAAAATAATAAAATAGTAGTTGCAGTATTACATGATTTAAATTTAGTTCAAATGTTTGGAGATAAAGTAGTAATTATG
Organism: Clostridium chauvoei; assembly: GCF_002327185.1. NCBI lineage: Bacteria > Bacillati > Bacillota > Clostridia > Eubacteriales > Clostridiaceae > Clostridium > Clostridium chauvoei. Next base: position 708,259 of record NZ_CP018624.1, read on the forward strand.
AAATCTGGGGAAGTTAAACGTGAAGGAATACCGAAAGATGTATTTCAAGAGGATTTATTACAAGAGGTATATGGTATAGATATAAAAAGTTTTATGATAGAAACATTAAAAAGATGGCAGATAGTGTAAAGTTTCGTATGAAAAAATAGCTTATGGCTAATTTGGAATAATAGTTAAAAATATCTTTATAATATCTAAGAAAATTTTAAAATTGAATATGCTAAAAAGACCTTCGGTAACGGAGGCAAAAACTTAATCAATATTTGATTTTATGATTTATCAAGAAGTTTGTGATTCTTGCATATGTAATATGGTTTGTTGACCGAGACTGATAAGAATTTGCCACTTTGCAGACATATTGTCAATACCATCTAGTTGCTTTAATTCGTTTAAAGGACGCCAGTAATTGTAAGGATGCGGGCGTAAGAAGTTGTAATAAGCAACCCAAAGGGAGAAGCCATAAAGAGCACCTTCATCACTTCCATAACCACAGGTACCCCTGTAGGAAGATTTAAAGGTACGGTTTAAACGCTCTACAACTTGCTTAACCCAACGAAATTCTTCAGATACTGGATCATCGTTAGTAAGTCCGATAACTTGAGTTAGATTAAATTCTTTATTTTTTTCTAATTCAAATTGTTGCTTCGCTAACGGATATGAACTGTAACCATCGGCAACGAAGTTTAAAGCTTTTCCAGGGAAGTCTTTAAACTTATCAAAAGCCATACGCATTGCTAGTATACAAGGGCCAGTATCTCTTGTATCAGATACTTGATAACCTAGAATAGACCTTTTACAAGCATCCATTACAATCCAGACATAATGCTTAATGCCTTTTACTTTTATATAAGTTTCATCGGCAGAAAGTATTTTAGAGGGTTTGTAATCAAAGGTATCAACAAACGGCTTAATAACAGCAGCTGCTGTTAGAGCATAATTAGCAACAGTTCTATGTGAAATTTTTATTCCATGAACTTCTTTTAAAACATGAGCTGTTTGTCTTGTAGACATTTTACAATTAACGTGATAAGTCAAGCATAGTCCCATTATATGCGGGCTAAACTTCTTAAAACTAAATCCGGTAGCATGTTTTGATATTGGATATAGATCCATTTTAAAGAAGTTAATATTAAATTCACGATATATGTAATGAAGCTTATACTTGTATTTATCACAAGGATCAATATTCTTTGGAAGATTCTTAAGATTTCTTTGATAGTATAAGCATTTAGAATTATTGCATTTATGTATTTTAAAGTGCTTGCGTTGCTTTTGTTCCGTAAGCGTAGCACCGCAATAAGGACATATAAATACTATTGGTTTAGTTGTGTGATTAGTTTCTTTAAATGTAAGACCACAAACTTTACATTGAAACTGTCCTTTACTGCCATTGTTATCGTATATATATTCATGTGGTGCACCACACTTAGGACATTTAGTTTTTTTAGGGATAGACTTCCCGTTCCGTCTTTGGACGGGTTTTACGGTCTTGTTATATTTATGTTTGTAATAAGCTAAAAGTAATATATAGTCTACCTTTTCAAATCTAATAATTGTGGGTAGCTTATCTACTTTGAATTTTTGGTATTCTGGACTATTAGAATCATCAAATATCATCTGGTTAAGTGGAATATGTTTTGAGATGAATAAAAGTAATTGACCGATAATGGCAATTAAATATTGATTATAAGTAATTAAATAAGTTATAATTGAATCCATAATAACGACATCCTTTCATGTGTGATTTTGTTTGGTTAGAGATTCAATTTTAACATGAAATTAGGGGGTCGTTATTTTTTTATACAAAAAAACTGGCGAAACCTTGATATATAAAGATTTAAAAAGAAAAGTAGTGTAAAAAACTTTACACTAACAGATGGCAATAGGAGGTTTTAATATGAAAAGAAAATTTATAATGTCTTATAGCTGTGGAAAAGATAGCACTTTAGCTTTACATAGAATGATAAAAGATGGTCATACTCCAATAGCTTTATTAGTTACAGTAGATAAAAAAAATTCAAGATCATGGTTTCATGGAGTACCTGAAAAGTTATTAAAAGAAGTATCCAAATCACTTAATATACCACTTTTACTAGTAGAATGTGAAGGGGTAGAATATGAAGATGCTTTTAGGACAGTATTAGAAGAAGCAAAAAATAATTTAGGGGTAGATTCTTGTGTATTTGGTGATATAGATTTAGAAGCACATAGATCTTGGTGTGAAGATAGATGCAAAGAATGTGAAGTAGATGCTATTTTCCCACTTTGGAATGAAGGAAGAGAAGCTTTAACCTATGAATTTATAGAATCTGGATATAAGGCTGTAATTAAAAATGTTAAATTAGAATTTCTATCAACATATTTCCTAGGAAAAGTATTGAATAAAGAAATTGTAAGTAAAATCAAAGCTACTGGGGCTGATGTATGCGGAGAAAATGGAGAATATCATACATTTGTATATGATGGACCCTTGTTTGATTATGACATTAAATTTGAAACTAAGGGTATTTTAACTAATAAAACTAATGGTTTTTTAGATATAGGAGAATATTAAAATGAATAAAATAATGTTTCTTGGAACAGCATCCTCAGTAGGGAAAAGTACAGTGGCAACAGCTTTTTGTAGATATTTTAAAAATGAAGGATTAAAGGTAGCTCCATTTAAAGCTTTAAATATATCATTAAATTCTTATGTTACAAAGGATGGTTTAGAAATGGGAAGAGCACAAGTAGTTCAAGCTGAAGCTTGTGAATTAGAACCATCAGCTTTTATGAACCCAATACTTTTAAAACCAAGTGGAAATATGAAAACACAAGTTATAGTAAATGGTAAGGTTTATTGTAATATGGATTCATATAAATATAAAGAATTAAATAAAAAGTTAAAAGGATTTGTTAAGGAGACTTTTTATAATTTTTCTAAAGATTATGATTTGATGGTGTTAGAGGGGTCAGGAAGTTGTGCAGAGATTAATTTAAAAGAAAGTGATATAGCTAATATGACTATGGCTAAGGTAGCAGATTCAAATGTTATATTAGTAGCAGATATTGATAGAGGTGGTGTTTTTGCATCAGTAGTAGGAACAATAATGCTTTTAGATGAAGAAGACCGTAAAAGAATCAAAGGTATTATTATAAACAAATTTAGAGGTAAGGTAGAATATTTTAAGCCTGCTATGAAACAATTAGAAGATATAATAAAAATACCTGTACTAGGAACACTACCTTATTTTGAATTGGATATAGAAGATGAAGATAGTGTAACGGAGAGAATAAAAAATAAAGATTCTATGGATGTAGATATAGCAGTTATAAGATTACCTTATATGTCTAACTTTACTGATTTTAATTCTTTAGAAAGATTAGAAGGGGTTTCAGTAAGGTATGTTAAAGAAGTAAGGGATGTTAAAACACCAGATATTTTAATCATTCCAGGAAGTAAAAATACTATATCAGACTTAAGATTTATAAAAGAAATGGGTTTTTTTGATAAAATTAATGATTTAAAAGAAAATGGTATAATTATTTTAGGTATATGTGGAGGATATCAGATGTTAGGAAATAGTATAAATGATATCTATGGAGTAGAAGGAGAGGTTACTTTAGAAAAGGGTTTTGGTTATTTAGATATAGACACTATCTTTAATAAAGATAAGATAACAAGACGAGTTAATGGAAAGGTCTGTTTAGATTTTATAGAAGATTCTAAAGAAAACTTTGTTTCAGGATATGAAATACATAATGGTGTAAGTATTATAAATAATAATGCAATTCCTTTTATAAAGGATGAGAAGGAATGTATACTAGGTGTATGTAATAAAGAAAGAAATGTATTTGGAACTTATCTGCATGGAGTTTTTGATGAAGGGAAACTTGCTGAGAATTTAATCAATAAGATAAGAAAAGAAAAGGGTATTAGTTATTTAACTAATGATATGGAGTACAGTAAATATAAACTAAATGAGTATGATAAATTAGCAGCGCTTTTGGAAGAAAACATAGATATGGAACTAGCCAAAGAAATTATTTTTAGAAGTTAAAGGAGTGATGATAGATGTCACTCTTTTTTGACGTAATTTATAAAAAATAAGGTTAATATTCCTTAAAATATTGAACGAATTTATGAAAAGTAAAATATCATAATAGTAGGAAAATAATAAAAAATAATATATATTTACTGAAAGATAAGTCTAAAAGTAAAAAGACAATTATATAATTAAGTGAATATATATTTAAGAGGTGTTTATATGGATAAGGACCAAATTAAGACTCTATTAAAATGCGCAATGTTTGGAATTATATGGATTGCAATTACAGCTACAATAGCAATACTAATGATGAACTTAACTAGGTATAATTTCAAAGACGTAATGTTTATTGAAGGTATAGTTTTAGTTATATTAGGTTTATTTGCTTCAGTTAGCGGAAATCCTATGGGACTTTGTATTCAAGCACTTGGTAATTCAAATTCACAGTATGTAGCTAATGCAAATATGCAAATTACTAAATTAGACACAGAAAAAGCTCACAGAAATGCTAAAACCACAATTCGTATGGGAATAAGTACAGTAGCTTTAATTATAGGCGGAATACTTTCTATGGTAATAAGTTTTATAATTTAATTATGAGTTTTCAATACCAATATCTTAATTAATTTAAGGTATTGGTATTAATTATTTTATTCACGAAAAATAAGCTTAAAAATTAAAGAAATATTAGTATAGTACGATAATTCATAAATGGGGGAATAAATTATTAGGAGGAATTGTATGAAAAAACATTCGCAGCAAAAAAATACAGAAAGCATAAAGTTTAAGTTAATATCTTCATTATTAGCTTTTATAGTACCAATATTTATAATATTGATTGTAACTATAGCTTGGAACAGTAGCAAGATACTATTAAATGTTCAAAGTGAAAATTTAAAGGAAATAGCAAGACAAGCCACTATAGCCTTTGATAATAATATGCATGGGCAAATAGATATAGCTAAATCAATTGCAGCTGGAGAAGAATTAACTAATACAAAAATAGATGCTGATAAGAAACTTAAATATATGAAGAGTTATTTAGGGGTTAGAGATAGTATTACTAGTTTTGGGTTCGCAGATGCAAACGGTAACCTTATAACTACAGATGGAGGTAAGGCTAATATTGGAAATAGACCATATTTCCAAAGAGCAAAAGAAGGAAAAAATACAGTAAGTTCACCATTTGTTCCAAATACAAAGGTTAATATACCTTCAGGAATAGGAATGATAGTAACTACGTCAGTTCCAGTTAATGATAGTAATAATAATTTTGTAGGTTGTTTTATAATGACAGAGGATGCTGATAATTTATCAAAATCAATAGAAGCAATTAAAGTAGGACAATCAGGAATTGCATACATAATAGATAAAGATGGAACTGTAATTGCAGATAGAGATAGAGAAGTTGTTAAAAATAAGTTCAATACAATAAAAGAATCAGAGGTAAATTCTTCATTAAAGGATATTGCAGGTATTCATAAAGAAATGACTTCAGGAAATGAAGGTGTAAATAGCTATAAGGCTAAAGATGGAGAAAATAAAATGATAGCATACTCTCCTATAGATATTGAAGGATGGTCATTAGCTATCGATATAGATAAAAGTGAAGTGTTAGCACAAAAAAATGGATTAATTATTACAGCAGCAATATTAATAATAATTTCATTATTAATAATTTGTGCAGTATTGTACTTTATAATTACAAAAGTTATAGATAGACTTATGAAACTTAAAAATGTTATGGAAACTTTAGCAGAAGGTGACTTTACAGAAGATTTAGACAAAGAAGAACTTAAATCTAATGATGAAATAGGTATAATATATAATGCCTTAGATATTACTAAAGAATCAATAAAGAAAATAATAGAATCAGTAAAAGATAGTTCAAAGATAATTAATGAAAATACAGAGTTATTACAAGAACAATCTAATACAATGTATTTAAATTCTAATAATATTTCTATAGCTATTACAGAATCAGCTAATGGTAACTCAGATCAAACAGCAAAATTAAGTGCTATAAATATATTTATAGATACATTAGGTGAAAGCATCAATTACATGACTACTGAAATTCAACATATAAATGAATCTGCAAATGAAATAGGTGTTAATGCTAATGATAGCAATAAAGAAATGGAAGTTTTAGCAGTTTCAATTAATGAATTAAATAATAGCTTTAAAATATTTGTAAATGTTATTGGTGATATGAATAATAAATTAAGCTCAATAAAAGGATTTACAAATATTATAAATTCAATATCAGAACAAACTAATTTACTTGCATTAAATGCTGCAATAGAGGCTGCAAGAGCTGGAGAAGCTGGAAGAGGTTTTACGGTAGTTGCTGAAGAAATTAGAAAACTTGCAGAAGAAAGTAAAAAATCTTCAACAGAAATTACTAACGTAATAGAAGTTATATTAAATCAAAGTGAAGATTTAACAAATCAAACTAATATAATGGATGATAAGTTAAAGAAACAATATGAAGTAGTTTTAAATACATTAGATACTTTTACAGAGATATCAAAATCAATAGTAGAAATGACCCCAAAAATAAATAATGTATATGAAGTTTCTGATAAAGTAAATAATGAGAAAAATGTTGTAATAGGTGATATAGAAAATGTATTAGCAATTGCAGAAGAAATATCAGCTACAACAGAAGAAATAGCTTCATCAACAGAAGAGTTTAATAGCGGAGTTAAGATGATATCAGAGTCTTCTATAGAACTTGCAGATTTAACTAAGAATTTAAATGAAGAACTTTCAGTATTTAAGATAGAAGAAAATAATTAAATTATATGGTATAGAGCATAAAGCACTAAGTACAAAATTATTTAGTGCTTTAGTTTGTTTCTGATTTTAAAGATTATTAGAAGAGTAGGAGTGAATAAATGGAAGGTACGAAAGTCAAAGCTAAGGAGTTTTTAAATAGAATTCTTAATGGATTAAGTATAGGTATAGTTATAGCTTTAATACCTAATGCTTTATTAGGAGAATTATTAAAATTAATAATACCGTATATACCACAGGCTAAATTAATACTTAATATTACTATTTTCATAATGAGAATGATGCCACTTATTATAGGAGTTTGTATTGCTATGCAATTTAAATGCAATGTAGTTCAAATAGTATCTATTGGAATTTCAACATTAATTTCAAGTGGAGTAGTAAGTATAAGTGAAACTGGAGTTTTTAGTTTAATTGGAACAGGTGATGTTATAAATGTAGCTTTAACAGCTTCTATAGCAATTTTTCTAGTATTATTGATAGGAGAAAAGTTAAAAGCATATACAGTTTTATTAGTTCCTTCTATTGTAACGATAATAGCTGGTGGAATAGGAATTATTGCATTGCCTTATGTTAAAGAAGTTACTTTATTAGTAGGAAGTGTAATAAACGAATTTTCTAATTTACAACCAATTTTAATGGGAATATTAATTTCAGCTTGTTTTGCAGTATTAGTAGTATCACCATTATCAACAGTAGCAGTTGCAACAGCTATAGGATTATCAGGAGTAGGATCTGGAGCAGCTAATTTAGGTGTTGTTTCAGCAGCCTTTGGATTAGCTATATGTGGTTGGAAAGTAAATTCTTTTGGTACTTCAATAGCACATATCCTTGGATCTCCTAAAATGCAAATGGCCAACTTTGTAAATAAACCTAAAATAATGTTACCGGTATTATGTACAGCTATAATACAAGGAGCTTTAGCTGGAATATTAGGTATTCAAGGAACTGCTATGAGTGCAGGATTTGGTATTTCAGGATTAATAGGACCTATAAATGCAATAAATTTAATGCCTGGAGGTTGTACAATTAAAAACTTATTATTAATAGCCTTTATTTTTATAGTATTACCTATAATTTTAGGTATAACTTTTAATTATATATTTACAAGTAGTATTAAATTAAATCACAAAGATGACTACAAACTAGAATTTTAATAACTTAAGAAAAGAGGGAAGAGAAAATGAAAATACTTGCATACTGTGTTAGACCTGATGAAATGAGTAGTTTTGAAAAATTCTCAAAAGAATTTAATCATGAGGTAAAGGTTTTAAAAGAATCTTTTTCAAAGGAAACAGCAGATTTAGCAAAAGGATATGATGCTGTTTCAATATTAGGAAATGATGATGCAAATAAAGAAGCTATAGAAAAAATAGCAAGTTTAGGAGTTAAATACTTAGCAACTCGTTCAGCGGGAGTAAATAATATAGATTTAGAGGCAGCAAAGGAGAATAATATTAGAGTATCTAATGTACCAGCATACTCTCCTAATTCAGTTGCTGAATTTACTGTAGGGGTTACTCTTTGTTTAGCAAGAAATCTTAATAAAGCTTTTAAAAGAGTAGAAGCTCAAAACTTTTCATTAAATGGGTTAATAGGTTTTGAGTTAAGAAATAAAACTATTGGTATTATTGGAACAGGAAGAATAGGCCAAACTGTTATAAAAGCATTTTCAGGTTTTGGAGCTAAGCTTATAGGATATGATTTATATGAAAATGAAAATGCTGCTAAGTATATAGAGTATAAATCTTTAGATGAAGTTTTTAAAGAAGCAGATATAATAACTTTACATTGTCCATTAACTGAAGATAATTATCATCTAATTAATAAAGAAAATATAAATAAGATGAAGGATGGAGTTGTATTAATAAATACTTCTCGTGGACAATTAATGAATACAGAAGATATTATTGATGCAATAAAAAGTGGAAAGATAGCAGGTCTTGCTACAGATGTTTATGAAAATGAATATGGAATTTTCCATAATGATCATCAAAATAATATTATAAAAGATGAAACTCTATTAACATTAAAATCCTTTCCAAATGTAATAGTAACACCACATTATGGCTTCTATACAGATGAAGCAGTATCTAATATGGTGGAATATTCATTAGAAAATTTATATGATTTTGAAACAAAGAACCAATGTAAAAATGAAATAGGGGTGTAGAGAAAAATGGAATTAACAAAAATAAAACTAGATTCTAATGAAAATCAATTAGAACATTACTTAGATGTTTTAAACTGTATTAAGGAAATAGATCCCAAAAAGTATCCAGATGTTACTATAAGTGAACTTAGAAGAAAGATAGCAATTCATTATAGAGTAAATCAAAATGAAATATTTTGTTCTAATGGATCAGATATATTAATAAAGGTTCTTACATTAGGATTGCTTAAAACAAGTGATGAAGTTATTATGCCAGAAATTGCTTTTCCAACTTATGAAATTGCAGCAAAAATAAAGGAATGTAAATATAAAAAAATTCCACTTAAAGAGCATGGTATAGATTTAGAAAAAACTTTTGAAGCAATAACAGAAGACACTAAGCTTATATGGATTTCTAATCCTCATAATCCTACAGGAACAATATTAAACCCAGAAGAAATTGAAGCATTTTTAAATAAAGTTCCTGAAAATATATATGTTGTTTTAGATGAAGCATATATAGAATTTTTAACAGAAAGAATTCCAGATACAATAAGAATATATAATGAGCATAAAAATGTTATAGTTCTTAGAACTTTTTCAAAAGCGTATGGTCTAGCTGGTGCAAGAGTTGGATATGGATTTGCAAGACAAGAAATTATAAATAAGTTTAAACATGTCATAGGACCTTTTGATTTAAATTCTTATGCACAAGCTTTAGCTATTAAAGTAATAGATGAAGAAGAATATGTTAAAAAGGTTAGAGAAGAAAATAGAAAAGCTATGGATTTTTATGAAAATTTATTTGAAGAGTTAAATTTAAAATACATAAAATCTTATGCTTCTTTTGTTATGGTATATACAGGAGATAAAACAGATTTTATTTGTGAAAAATTACTTGAAGAAAACATAGTAATAAAAAATGGAAATCACATAGAAATGGAAAATTGGATAAGAATATCCATGGGAAATGAAGAACAAAATTTAAAAGTTGCTAAAATATTAAAAAGTATTTTAGGATAATTATAAATCTAGGTAGTATTTAATTAATATTACCTAGATTTTTTTATAAGTATTGAAAATAAGCATATAATAAATAAAGATAGGAGGTGTAATATGGATATATTTACTATTGGACATTCAAATTATACTTTAGAAAAATTAATAGATATGTTAAGGTATCATAATATAAATTGTGTTGTAGATATTAGAGGAACACCCTATTCTAAATATAATATCCAATTTGATAAAGAGAAATTAAGATATTCTTTAAGAAAAGAAGGCTTTATATATATTTATATGGGTAAAGAGTTAGCAGCTAAAAGAGATAATAAAGAATCTTATAATAATGAAGGATATGCAGATTTTGAAAAAGTAGTACTAGAAACGGAGTTTTTGAAAGCAGTTGAAAGGTTAAAGATTGGGTGTAATAAAGGATATAAAATAGCACTTCTTGGTGCTATGCAAGATCCAATAAGATGTCATAGAAGTATATTAGTAGGAAAAGCTTTAAAAAATTTAGGGTTTAACGTTAAACATATAATAGATGATTATTCTATTATATTTCAAGAAGGTATAGAGGAAAATATTTTAGATAAATATTTTAAAGGTAGAGAACAACTGACTATTGATATATTACTTGGAAATGAAATGAGTAGAAAAGAAATGATAGAAGAAGGCTATAGGCTAGCTAATAAAGAAATTGGATATAGAATAGAGCATATTATAAAGTAAAAGAGTAGATTTTAAATTTACAAAAAGTACATATTTGGTTTTTGTGTATTATGATATAATTATACAATATTATTATATTTTAACAAGAAAATTAATACAGAATATAAGTGAGGGTACATTATGAAAATGAAGAAATTATCATTACTAGTGGCAACAGTAGCATTAACAGTAGGATTAGCAGGTTGTATGCCAGGAGGTAATGCAAAGCTACCAGAAGGAGACGTAAAGGTTGCTAAACAAGAAATTCAAGGAGTAGTGGATCTTTTATTAGAATCAACAGATTATGGTAATGGTAAAAGTACTGTAGATTCAGTATTATTACCACAGGATTCGCAATATGATATAAATATAGCTATAGAAAAGTATCAAGATGGTAATCTTGTTGATACAAAAGAAATAATTAATTATACAACTGAAAAAATAGAAAAAAATTCTATAGTTCATGTAATAATGAATGTTGGAAAAGCAAATGATGGAGAAAATACTAAATCAATATATTCAATAGCAGAAGTAGATAAAGAACATACAAAGGATGAAAAAAATCCAGAATATAAGTTAACAAAGATAAATGATTTAGCTTTAGATTATGATTTAAAGAGTGAAGCAACTCAACTTGGAAAAAATTTAAATGAAGAAATAGCTTTAACAGGATATGTTAAATTTAAAGAGGATGATACTGAAAAAACAGCAAAAGATGAAGTAGCTAAATATAAAGAAGTAAACATAATAAAAATGAAAGTAACAAAGAAATAATATATAAAATAGAGGTTTGATTTTTTAAATCTCTATTTTTTATATAATAAATTAATATAAAATTTGATAGAATAGAAATAAATCTGTATAATAAGTATGAAACATAATAAATGGAGTGAATAAACATGAGATTAAGAAAAAAACCATGGGCTAGACCAGAATTAGAAAATTGTTCTTTTTTTGTAGTGAATCCAAAGGAGAATAAAGGAAAATGGAAAGAAAGCTTCGGTAATGATAAACCTATATATTTAGAGTTAGGCTGCGGAAAAGGTACATTTGTTGCTGTACACGGATCAGAAAATAAAGATAAAAACTATATGGCTATAGATATAAAAGATGAAGTATTAGTATTAGCTAAAAGAAATATAGAAAAAGCTTATAAAGAAAAAGATAAAGAATTAGATAATATAAAACTAATGGCTCAGGAAATTAGACTAATTAATGAAATTTTAGGAGAAGGAGATACAGTAGATAGAATATATATAAATTTCTGTAATCCTTGGCCAAAAGAAAGACATAAGAAAAGAAGATTAACACATACAAGACAATTAGAAAATTATAAAGAGTTTTTAAAGAAGGATGGAGAAATCTACTTTAAAACTGATGATGATGAATTATTCGAAGAATCACTAGAATACTTTAAAGAATCTGGATTTAATCTAGAATACATAACATATGATTTACATAATAGTGACTTTGAAGGTAATGTAGAAACAGAACATGAAAAGATGTTTACAAAGATGGGTATAAATACTAAATTTTTAATTGCAAGAAGAGTAAAATAAATAACAGGATATTAAGGTAAAACTTAATATCCTGTTTTTATTGTTAAGAATAAATATATTTTAATGAAGTAGTATATGACTTAAAGGAATAATACATATTCCAATAAAAATAGAAAGAATATATAGATTATCATAGCCATATTTTCTAGCTTCAGGGATTAATTCTTCAAAAGATATATAAAGCATTATACCAGCAACAATTGCAAAAATAATAGAAAGTATTATTTCATTTATAAAAGGTTTTAAAACCAATAATGCTATAAGTGCCCCTATTGGTTCTGCAAGACCTGAAAGGAAAGTATATTTAAAAGCTTTAGATTTACTACCAGTTGAATAATATATTGGCATAGCTACAGAAATTCCTTCAGGAATATTGTGTAAAGCGATAGCAAGAGTAATTGATAATCCAAGTGTAGTATTTTCATATCCAGATACAAAGGTTGCAATGCCTTCGGGGAAATTATGTATCATAAGAGCAACCATTGAAACAAAACCAACTCTATATAATTTATTTTCTCGTTGACTTGGAATTAATCTAGGCTCTTCAGGAATAAATTTATCAATAAGCATAGCCATAAAAGCTCCAATAAGTAAAAATAAAAGTGTATAAATAATACCATGGACATTACCAAAATATTTTGTTAAAGTTTCTTCAGCAGAAGAAAATAAATCAGTAAAAGAAACAGAAATCATAACTCCAGCAGAAAAGGCTAGAGAAAAACTTATAAGTTTTTTATTTTTAGATTTAGAAAAAAATACAATAAAAGCACCTATAATAGTAGACATACCTGCAATAGAAGATAAAATTAAGGGTACTAAACATTTATTATCAAACATAAATAAAAACCTCCATATACAAGTAATTATCTATAAAAATTACTCTTTAATAAATATATTAGAAGTTTTTATAAGCTATGCAAAACTTTAAGAATTTAATGTAATTATAATAGCTTTAAAATAAAAATTAGTATATAATAAAATGATTATTTTATTATATTTAAGTATAGTAGGTAAATATAATGTATATCATAAGATTAAGTAATTTTTAATGAGGAGAATAGGGAATGGGGAAATATAGAATAGAAGAAAATTTAACTATGATTCCATTAATGTGGAGAATTACAAAAGCTAATTTATTTTGTGATAAAGATATAAAATATAGAGATGTAAAATATGGTGAACATAAAAGACAATATTATAGAATTTTTGAAGGTAAAGATTCTAAAAAACCACTTATATATTTTATTCATGGGGGTGGATGGTGGCATGGTAGCCCTAAAATGTGTACATGTATAGGAAAATACTTTAATAAATTAGGGTACACAGTAGTATTGCCAGCTTATAGATTAGTACCTTTATATAAATATCCAACACAGATAGAAGATGTTTTTAAAGGATTTTCAGATTACATAAATAAAAATAATTCCATTAAAAATGGAGTAATAGTTATGGGGTTTTCAGCAGGTGGAGAACTTACAGCTAATTTAGTATTTAATAAAAAAATGCAGAAAAAATATAATATAGATAGTTCATTATTTAAAAAGATGGTTTCAATATCAGGGGTTTTAGATTTTAATAAGTGTACATCAAAGCATTCTAAAACATTAATTGAAAATTATTTAGGTTTAAATAGTAACTTTAATGATAAAAACCCTGTGGATTTAATTAAAAATACGACAAATACTAAAGTATTATGTATTCATGGAGATAGAGATCCTTTAATAGATAAAGAAAATGCATATAGCTTTGTAGATAAAATAAACGAGTTTAATGGAGAGGGTAAAGTAATTTTACTAAAGGGTAAGCATCATTCGGATATGACGGGATTATTAATTGGAGAGGGGGAAAAAAATTCTGAAAAAATATTAGAATTTATAAATGTTGATGAGTAAAATACTAATTAAGAGAAATTATTTATTAGATAATCTAAAAGTATTACTAATATTTTGTGTGGTTTTTGGTCATGTTATTGAATATTACATAAATCAAAGTCAAATTTTAAAAGGAATTTATATTTTTATATATATATTCCATATGCCACTTTTTGTATTTATATCAGGATATTTTTCTAAGAACATAGAAAAAATAAGTAAGTCAGCAATAAAAGGATTACTTTTGCCTTACATAATCTTTAATATGATATGGTATACGGCTGTATATATTGGAACGAGAGAATTTATGTTTTCAGTACTTTATCCTGGCTGGACATTATGGTATCTTTTGAGTTTATTTTTTTGGAGAATAAGCTTAAAGCATTTAATTAATATAAAATATATACTGCCAATAAGTTTCATATTTGGACTTTTAATAGGATTATTGCCAGGAGGAAGTTCAGTTTTATCAATTTCAAGAACCATAACTTTTTTACCATTTTTCTTATTAGGATATTATACTAGAGAAAATCACTTAGATAAAATTAAAGAAAAGAATAAATTAATATCAACTATAATAATAATAATATTTATATGTATAACTTTTTATGTAGTAAAAATAATATTATAGATTATAAGTTTTTCTATAATTCAAAATCATATTATGAATCAGGATTAACAGTTTTTCAAGGTATATTTTTTAGAATTTTACTTTATATAGGGTCAATAGTATTTAGTATTTGTATAATAAATATAACTCCTAAAATAAAAGTTATATATTCATATATAGGAAAAGCTACGATGAATATATATGTATTTCATATATATTTAATACTATTAGTATATTTCTTCATTCCTAAATGGAATTTAAGTTATATTAAAAATATATTATTACTTTTAAGTCCATTTTTAATAATATATATATTAGCAAGAAAACCCGTAGATAAAGTTTATAATGGTATATTTTATCCTGTAAATAAGGGTATATATCATGGAAAGAAATCACTAAAAAATATAAAGGTAGATAAGAATAAACATCAAAATATTTAAAAATTCTTTTTAATATTTTGATGTTTTTATATTTACAATTGGTAAATAGTAATATATACTAGTGTATATACACTAAGGGGGCTTAAAAATATGAGAAACATAATAAAAGTTAAAGAAATGATTATTGCAGCGCTTTTAATAGCTTTAGCAGTAATAATACCAATACAATTTGGATTTTTAAAGATTATAGTAGGTCCATTTACAGCAACTATTGCATCTCATGTACCTATGTTTATAGCAATGCTAATTTCACCAATGGTGGCTATAGCTGTTGGTGTGGGGTCAGGAATTGGGTTTTTACTTTCAGGTATGCCCATGCATGTTGTATTTAGAGCTTTTACACATATTATAGTTGGATTTATTGGGGCAAAAATAATAAAAAAGAGAAAAAATTTAAAAGAAGCTATAATAGTAACAGCACCTATTCATGGAGTATTAGAAGGTCTAGCTATAATACCATTTGGGTTTAGTATGTACCAGGTTATAGTAGTAACAATTATAGGAACAATTATACATCATACAATAGATGGGATAATTTCTTTTATATTAGCAAATTCATTAGCAAAGGCAAAAAATAAAGATATGTACACAGTTTTTAATGATAACGCAACAATATAATATTAAAAATAATGAAAAGCATTAAAGTAATTTTATTTTAATGCTTTTTATTAATTAAAAGATTCAATTAATTGACATTGATTTATAAAGATGCCATAATTATATTGAGCATAAAAAGGGTTACAAGAGGTATAAATATGAATATTAGAGATTTATTAGAAGAAAATCCGGTTATAGCGGCAGTTAAAAATTATGAGGATTTAGAGTTAGCTTTAGATTCAGAGTTAGAGGTTATATTTGTATTATTTGGGGACCTACTTAATGTAAAGGATATAAGTAAAAAAATAAGTGATAAAAACAAAATAGGTATAGTTCATGTAGATTTACTTGAAGGTATAACGAATAAAGAAGTGGCTATTAAATTCTTAAAAAAAGAGACAAGCTTTAAAGGGATTATAAGTACAAAATCTCAAGTGGTTAAAGCGGCTAAAAGTAATGGTTTTATATCTATTCAAAGAATATTTGTATTTGATACGCTATCATTAAATAATGCAAAAAAACATTTAATGGATGAGTGTGATGCAATAGAAGTATTGCCTGGTATAATTCCAAAAGTTATTAAGGAATTGGCTAAGAAATCTTCAAAGCCAATTGTATCAGGAGGATTAATAGATGCAAAAGAAGAGATTATTATGGCTTTAAATTCTGGAGCTACTTGTGTGTCTACAACTAAAAAGGAAATATGGAACATGTAAGCTAATGAAGAATATATAAATTTATTTATATAGATTAACTTATTTTGGAGGAAGATAAAAATGAACATTGCTATTATCGCACATGACGAAAAAAAGAGTGAAATGATTGAATTTGTAAAAAAGTATAAAGATGTCTTTGAAAATCATAATATTTTTGCAACAGGAACAACTGGAGGAATTATAGAAAGAGAAACAGGTTTTAGTGTATGCAAATATCTATCAGGACCTTTAGGTGGAGACCAACAAATAGGAGCTAAAATTGCAGTAGGAGAAATAGATATAGTTATATTCTTTAGAGATCCGTTAACAGCACAGCCACATGAACCAGATGTAACAGCATTAATAAGATTATGTGATGTACATAACACTCCTGTAGCAACTAATTTTGGAGCAGCTGAAGTGTTTTTAAAAGCAATAATAAGTAGATAAAATTATAAAAGAGCTAGAATATTCAGGTAATATGTAGACAATTTAGTTTATAAATGTTAAAATATTACTGTAACATATTTAGTGTGCTAAGTAAAATAAAGTCAAGTAAAATTAATTATAGTTTTGCTTGACTTTTTATTTTTAAAATTTAAGCCTAATATATTATTGAGAATATAAGTTAGGTATCATATCCTATTAAATTTGAATAATATAAAGGGGAAAATTATTTTTATAAGGAATAAAAATGAATTTTAATGAATTCAATAATTTTGAAGAATTTGCAAAAAAATTTGGATACACAAGTGATTCAGGGTGTAATGATATAAAGGGTGGTTTTCAAGATTTAAATCCTGAAATTTTTATAGTTATTGGGGAACTATTAGGAAATGTAATGGCAGGTAATTTACCTTTTAATGTACAAAATGCAGTAGGAAACTGGTTGCAATTAGTAGGGCAAGCTATATTAACATATAATGCCCAACAGCAATACTTTGAAGGTGGACCAGGAAACTACTATAATACTACAAATAAAAATGTAAATAATTCTAATTGCACACAAAATAATAATACAGAAAATAGTAGCAATTCGAGTAACAAAAAACATAATAATATAAAGAATAATAGTACGGATGTAGACAAATTAAAGGAAAATATAGATACATTAACAAAAGAAGTACAGGAACTAAAAAAAGATATGGAAAGAATAAGAAAAGGATATACCCCTTAATGTTAAATTAAAGTATATTCTTTTTTATTTATGTTTATTTACAAGAATAGAAAATAAGAATTTATCAAAAATAAACAATAGAAGTTATATTAAGAATAATTTGACAAATTTACACAATAAGTATAAAATTAGACTAATTTATTAAGTTAATCAGGGCAATAACCTAAAATACATTAGGGGAGTCCTTTTTTTATATTAAAAGGAGTGAGTTTTGATGAAGGCAATTTTAACAGTTATAGGTAAAGACAGAGTAGGAATAATTGCAGGAGTTAGCAATGAATTATTAAAACAAAATATAAATATTTTAGATGTAACCCAAACAATAATGGAAGATTACTTTACAATGATAATGATGCTTGATTTACAAAAGGCTAATGGAACTTTTGATGATGCAAAGAAAGCTTTACTTTCAAAAGGCGAAGAATTAGGTGTAGATGTTAAAATTCAAAGAGCTGAGATCTTTAATTCAATGCATACACTATAACTTGGAGGTAGAGATATGAATGTAAATAACATATTAGAAACTATCAAAATGATAGAAGAAGAAAAACTTGATATAAGAACTATTACAATGGGGATTTCTTTATTAGATTGTATTGACTCTGATGGAGATAAAGCAAGAGAAAAAATATATAATAAAATTGTGACTTCAGCAAAGGATTTAGTTAAAGTTGCAAATGAAATAGAGAATGAATTTGGAGTTCCAATTGTTAATAAGAGGGTTTCAGTAACGCCAATTTCTATAATAGCAGGAGCTACAAATGAAGATAATTATGTGAAATTTGCAGAGACATTAGATAAAGCGGCACATACATTAGGAATAGATTTTATTGGAGGGTTTTCAGCCCTTGTTCAAAAAGGATATACTAAAGGTGATAAAATATTAATTAAGTCTATTCCAGAGGCTCTAGCTAAAACTACTAAGGTTTGTTCATCAGTAAATGTTGGTTCAACAAGATGTGGAATAAATATGGATGCTGTAAAAGAAATGGGTGAAATTATTAAAAAAACTGCAGAATTAACAAAGGATACTAAGGGATTTGGATGTGCAAAGCTTGTTGTATTCTGTAATGCAGTTGAAGATAATCCATTTATGGCAGGAGCATTTCATGGAGTTGGAGAAGCAGATAGAATTATAAATGTGGGAGTTAGTGGTCCAGGAGTAGTGCAAAGAGCTTTAGAAAAGGTTAAGGGTGAATCTTTTGATGTAGTTTCAGAAACTATTAAAAAGACAGCCTTTAAAATTACTAGAATGGGTCAATTAGTGGCTAAAGAAGCATCAAGTAGATTAGGTGTCCCTTTTGGAATAGTAGACTTATCATTAGCACCAACACCTGCAATTGGGGATTCGGTTGCTCATATATTAGAAGAAATGGGACTAGAAGTTGTAGGTACTCATGGAACAACAGCCGCTTTAGCACTTTTAAATGATGCTGTTAAAAAAGGTGGAGTTATGGCATGTAGTCATGTTGGAGGGTTAAGCGGAGCATTTATTCCAGTATCAGAGGATGCAGGGATGATAGATGCTGTACTTAATGGTTCTCTTAATTTAGAAAAACTTGAAGCTATGACAGCAATATGCTCAGTAGGATTAGATATGATAGCAGTTCCAGGAGATACACCATCTGAGACTATATCAGCAATGATAGCAGATGAGTCAGCTATAGGAATGATAAATAATAAAACAACAGCAGTAAGAGTAATTCCTGCACCAGGATGTAATATAGGAGATATGGTTGAATTTGGAGGACTTTTAGGTACAGCTCCAGTAATGCCAGTAAATAAATATTCCTCTTCTTTATTTATAAAAAGGGGTGGGAGAATACCAGCACCAATACATTCATTTAAGAATTAACAAAAAAATCTCTAGAGTAAATCTAGAGATTTTTTATTTAGTAGATGCAGAGATGTAGTTTTTAACATTTTCTAATACTTCATCTTCACCTACGTAAACTAAAATATCATTATTTTGAATTTTAAAATAAGGTCCTGGAGATAAAAAATGATCACCATCTCTTTTAATAGCAATTATAGTAGCTTTTGTATTATGCCAAAAGTTAAGTTCACCAATACTTTTATTAACAGCTATACTACCTTCTTCTACAATACTTTCAAATGGAATTATAGAGCCAACATTACGAAGTTGAGTTGCAAATTCTATTATAGAGTTAAGATTTTTTATAAGTTTTGAATCAAGTTCTTTTCTTTGTTTAATAAGGTCAAAGGTTTCATTATTAATTGCTGTAAAATCTGATTTAGTTTTAAATTTATTTAAAAATTCTTTAGCATGAATTTTGTTATTTATTATTATTCCACTTTTTTCATTTACAGTAACTACATCCATATCTTTTAAAAGAGCTAAAGATCTTCTTATAGTTTCTGGAGATACATTATATAAACTAACAAGTGTCGTTCGACCTGTTATTTTACTTCCTTCAATAAAATCATTATTAACGATTCTATGAGCTATATCTACAGCGATTTTTATATAATTTGGGGTCTTGGTTTGTTTTGACATTTAAATACACTCCTTTATATAAGAAAGTTTATCATCTTAGACAATAAAAGTAAAATTTTTTATTTTTAATAAAACTTGCACAACTGACAACTTGTATGATATTATAAGTATAACAGTTCCTGTAAAATACAGGAGTTAATTTTTAAGTCAACTGACAACTTTTTAAAAGTTAAAAGTGTGCTAAGGAGGAATTATGAAAAAGATAGAAAAAGGATTATTAAACAAAAATAATATTATTTTTGGAAGCTTTATTATTTTTTCAACAATAATATTTATTTGGGGAACAGTTTTTAAGGAAAACTTTGAAGGGAGTATGAAGTCGATTTATTCTATATGTATAGAAAAGTTTTCATGGGCATATTGTGCTATGATGCTCATATTCTTTTTAGTATGTATATGGGCGGCTTTAAGTAAATTTAATAATATAAAATTAGGAGATGATGATTCAAAACCAGAATTTTCAAATATAAGTTGGTTTGCAATGTTATTTAGTGCTGGTATTGGAATTGGATTAGTCTTTTGGGGAGTTGCAGAACCTCTAACTCATTATATTAATCCATTAAATATGGAAGGCATTACAGAGGAGGCAAGAAAGTTTGCATTTTCAAAAGCTTTTCTTCATATAGGGGTATCGGCTTGGGCGTGTTATGCTGTGTTAGCACTAGCATTAGCATATATTCATTATAGAAGGAAAAAACCTTTATTAATAAGTAGTCTATTAATACCGTTAGTTGGAAAGGAAAAAGCAGAAGGGTTTTTAGGAAAAATTGTTGATATTTTTACTGTATTTGCTACTATGGCAGGAATAATTACTTCATTAGGAATGGGGACACTACAAGTTACAAGTGGGTTAAATTATTTATTTAATATACCTGAAACAAATACTGTAAAAATATTAATAATATCTATAATAACGGTATTATTTTTAATTTCAGCCTGTACAGGGGTAAAGAAAGGAATAAAATTATTATCTAATGCTAATATAGCACTAGCATTTTTATTATTTGCTATGGCTATAATTATAGGACCAAAGAATGAACTATTAAGAAACGTGTTTTTAGGGTTACAAGGATATGGAGTTGATTTATTAACTACAAATAATAATATTTTTATAAAAGGACAATGGTATGAAAAATGGACTATATTTTATTGGGGATGGTGGATTGCTTGGGCACCTTCTGTAGCAATATTTATAGCTAGAGTCTCAAAAGGAAGAACAATAAAAGAGTTTATACTTGGAGTTTTATTTATACCAGCAGGTTTTTGCGTAGCTTGGATGGGTGTATTTGGAAACTTAGGAGTAAGTGCACCTATTGAAGTTGGAAAAATTGCAATACAAAAAGTAGAAACATCGATGTTTATGATTTTTGAGCAATATCCATTTGGAAATTTAATGTCTGTTATTGCAATAATATTATTAATAACTTTTTTTGTTACAAGTGCAGATTCAGCAACTTATGTTTTAGGAATGATAACATGCAATGGAGAGACTAAAGTGAAAAATAGTAGAAAAATAATTTTAGGGGTAGCGTTATCTTTATTAACTATCGTACTTTTGTTTGCCGGTGGATTAACAACAATACAAAATGCATCAATAATAGCTGCTCTCCCTTTTGGTATAGTTATGATAATTGCAATAAGTGGATTTATAAAAGAACTATATGTGTATGAAACAAAGATCGAGTATAAAGAAAGAAAACAGAAAAGTTTTAATCTAAAAACTATAGAACGTTGAATTTAATTTTTCATTAGCCTATAATTAAAACATTAATCTAGTTTTATGAGGTAGTAATAATGAATAGAAATTTAGAGATAGAAAAGAAGATACTTCAAGAGAAAAGAAAAAAAATTGATGGAGAGTTAGAAGAGAAAAGAAAAAATCAAGATAATATAGGAGCTAAACTTAGGGATTTAACTAAAGAGGCGAGAGGATCTTATAGTGAAGAGAAAGAAACTACAGAAAAAATATATTCTGTATTAAAAAAGGATATAGAAAGCTATGAAGAAGCGTTAAAGTCTCCTTATTTTGGGCGTGTTGATTTTAGGGAGCTTAGAGGTGAAGAGGAAAGTATTTATATAGGTAAGCAGGGGATAAGTTCAACAGTTGATGGTGAAGAAGTTATTGTTGATTGGAGAGCTCCTGTTTCAGATCTTTATTATAGTGGGACAGGGGGATATGCATACTATAAGGCTCCTTCAGGAATAATAGAGGGAAATCTATCTTTAAAGAGGAAATTTCTTTTTAAAGAAGATGAATTGTCTGAAATTTTCGATGAGGGAATAAATGAAATTATTATAAATCAAGCAGAAGGAACAGATTTAGTTGATGAATTTCTTAAAATAAACCTTGAAGAAAGTAGAGGTAAAAAGTTAAAGGAAGTAGTTGCAACTATACAAAAAGAACAAAATGACATTATAAGATGGCCCAAAAATCTTCCAATAATAGTTCAAGGATCAGCAGGGTCAGGAAAGACTACAATAGCTCTGCATAGACTTGCTTATTTATTATATAGATATGCTGATACTATAGAAGGAAAAGATATATTAGTATTAGCACCTAATAAACTATTTTTAGATTATATATCAGAAATATTACCTAATCTTGGTGTAGATCAAGTAAAGCAAACCACATTTCAAGACTTAGTTTGTAAGAGATTGAAATTAAAGGGGAAAATAAAAAACAAAGACGAAAAAATTAAAGAGATAATAGAGCTTAAAGATGATAAAAATAGAAATCTAATTACTAAATCATCAGAAATAAAAGGTACTTTAGAATTTAAAGAAGCTATAGATAGATATATTGCATTATTAGAAAGTGATTTTGTTGATATTAAAGATATAGTAGTAAAAGGATATGTAGTTTTTACAAGAAAAGAAATAGTTAGATTATATTTAAAAGATTTAAAGACCTTCCCTATTAATAAAAGAAAAGATGAGATAAAAAGATATTTAGGATTGAAATTAAAAGAAAAAATAGAAAGTCTTTGTCTTCAAGTTGACGCTGAATGGGAAGTTAAAATAAAGCAAATAAAACAAGAAATGCCTGATGGTGGAGAGAGAAGAGAAAAATTAATAGAAGTATATGGTGCTAGAGATGAAATTAAAAACTATATAAAGTCTAATACTAAAAAAGATATGAATGAGTATTTTAAAAATTGGAGAGGGATAACTTCAAAGGATATTTATTTAAATTTATTTAGAGATAAAGAACTTTTTGAAATAGCAACTTTAGGTAGAGTTTCATATGAAGAATTTGAATTTATGAAGGATGAGGTTTTAAAGAATGGAGAACTTGGAATCATAGATGAAGATGATTTAGCACCACTTCTTTATATAAACTTACTATTAGAAGGTGTATTAGAGAAAGAAAAATTTAAACATATAGTAGTAGATGAAGCACAAGACTATAATCCATTCCAAATATATTTAATAAATAGATTATCAAAGGGAAATTCTTTAACCTTAGTTGGAGATTTAGCACAAGGAATTTATTATTATAAGGGTGTAAAAACTTGGGAAGATGTTACTCAGGGTGTCTTTAATGGAAAGGCTACTTATATACAATTAACTCAAAGTTATAGATCTACAGTTGAAATAATTGATTTTGCAAATGGAGCACTAAAAGCGCAAAATCTTGGCTTAAAGTCAGCTAAGCCAGTTTTAAGACATGGTAAAGAACCTGAAGTTATAAAATGTAATGAAAAAAATGAAGTAGTAAATATTATAAATGATATAATTAAAAAGATTCAAGATCAGGGTAAGAGTAGTATTGCTATTATAACTAAGGGGATAGAAGAGGGTAAAGAAGTAGAAAAGTTACTTAAAAAGAGTAGTAAGAATAAAATCGCTTTAATAAAGGGAACAGAGAAAAAATCACCAGGAGATATAGCGATTATTCCTGCCTATTTAACAAAAGGATTAGAGTTCGATGCTACTATTATATACAATCCAAGTGAAGATAATTATGGAAATAATCTTTTAGATCAAAGATTATTATATGTAGCTTTAACAAGGGCATTACATAGCGAATATGTAATAGAAATTGAAAATAAAACAAGTATGATAAAATAATAACAATCTATGGATAATAATTATTATTTTGGAGGAAAATGAAGAAAATAAGCGATAGATACTCTAAATGGGAATTTATAATTTTGTTACAAATAAATTAATATGTTAAAATTTAATATGTTAAAATTTAATATGTTAAAATTATGAATTTAAATTAAGGTTATATATAAATTGCATTAGATTTATTTAGGAGGTATTTTAGATGGCAGCAGAATTGTTAAAAAACAATATATATTGGATAGGAGTAAAGGATCCAGATCTAAAGATATTCGATATAATAATGGAAACTAAAAAAGGTACTACATATAATTCATATGTTATAAATGATGAAAAGGTAGCAGTAGTAGACACAGTTAAAAATGGTTATTATGATGAATTCAAAAAGAATCTAATTGAAGTAATTGGTGAGAAAAAAGTAGATTATGTAATAGTACATCATACTGAATTAGATCATAGTGGTTCTTTAATTCAACTAATAAAGGATTATCCAGAAGTTAAGGTTGTAGCTTCAAAAGCTGCATTAAATTATCTTAAAAATATTTTAAATATAGAATTCAATGCAATAGAGGCAAAGGAAGATTTAGTATTAGGAAAAACTACTCTAAAGTTTATAATGGCACCAAATCTTCATTGGCCAGATACAATGTTTACTTATATAAAAGATGAAAAATTCATTTTCACATGTGATTTTACAGGATGTCATTATAGTCCTTTATGTAAAATGACAGATAGTTTTGGCGAAGAGTATTTTGTTGAAATGAAATACTATTTTGATTGTATAATGGGACCATTTAAGAAGTTTGTAAATATGGGACTAGATAAGATAAAAGATTTAGAGATAGAATATATTGCACCAAGTCACGGGCCAGTTCATACAAGCAATATAGATGGGATTTTAAAATTATATAGAGAATGGGCGGTAGAGACACCAGTAGATAATAAAAAGGTAGAAATATTCTACATATCAGCTTATGGAAATACAGAAGCAATGGCTAACTTTATGAAAGAAAAGTTAGAAGAAAAGGGATTTAAAGCAGATGTAACAGAAATAACATCAATTCCTTTAGAAGAATGTGCAGCTAAAATAGAAAAAGCAAAAGGATTTATGGTAGGATCACCAACTATAAATCAAGATGCAGTTAAACCTTCTTGGGATTTATTATCTGTAGTGAGTCCAGTAGTAAATAGAGGTAAAGCTGCTTTAGCCTTTGGCTCATATGGATGGAGTGGAGAAGGCGTAAAAATGCTTACTTCAAGGCTGAAAGATTTAAAGCTTAAAACAGTAGAACCTGGATTATCATTCTGTTTTGTACCTTCAGAAGAAGAATATAAAAAAGCAGAAGAAGCAGTAAATAAATTTATAGAACTTATGTAAAAAAACAAGGCTAATTGCAATTTTATTTAAAAAATAAAGTTGCATATAGCCTTTTTATTATGAATTAAAATATATACATTGGATAAAATAAAATTATGTATTTTTAAAAAAAAATGATATAATTTTATTTTGTATATTAAAGTAAATAATAATAGAAATATAAGGGAGAAAAAAATGAATTACATTATATTATTAGTTGGATTTTTCTTATTAATTAAGGGTGCAGATATATTTGTTGATGGTGCTGCTAAGATAGCTAAAAAATTAGGAATACCTGCAGTAATAGTAGGCTTAACTATAGTATCTCTAGGAACTAGCGCTCCAGAACTTGCAATTAGTTTAATCTCTTCATTACAAGGGAATAATGGTATAACTATTGGAAATGTTTTGGGATCTAATATTTTTAATACTCTAATGGTTTTAGGAGTAACAGCCATAATAATGCCTATAGTAATAAAAAAATCAACTATAATGAAGGATTACATAATAAATGTTTTAGTTGCAATATTATTAATAATTTTAACTTTTGGATCAAGTGTATTTGGTGGTGAAGCTATAATAACTAGGCTTAATGGAATTATATTTTTAATAGTATGTATAGCTTATGTTATTTATCTTATTATTTCAGCTAAAAATAATAATGAAACATTAGCAAATGAAAGTCTGCAAGATATAAAAGTTATTTCATGCTTAATAAAAGTTATTATTGGAGTAACTGGAGTTATAATCGGAGGTAAATTAGTAGTAGATTCTGCTACGAACATAGCCTATTCTTTTGGAATGAGTGAGAAGTTAGTAGGTTTAACAATAGTTGCTGTAGGTACATCGCTTCCTGAATTAGTAACATCAATGGTAGCAGCAATTAAAGGTGAAAATGATATTGCTATAGGAAATGTATTAGGATCTAATATATTTAATATACTTTTAATATTAGGTACATCAGCTGTGATTAATCCTATTCCAGTAGCAATAAATTTAAGTATAGATATGATTTTCTTAATTATTGTAAGTATATTATTAGGTTTCTTTATGTTTACTGGAAAAAATAAAGAAACTAAATTAAGTAAGATAGAAGGTATAGCTTTAGTTATTTTATATATTGGTTATGTAGTTTATATAGTTATGAGAAACTAATTTGGAATTATCTATCAAGATATCAATTCTTTATATAGGATTATTATTATAAAAATGCAGATAATAATAGTATCAACTATTAAGGAGTGATATAAATGAGTAAAGAATGTTGTTGTGAACATAATCATGATAATATAAAAAATCATAGTCATGATGAAAAACATAAATGTGGAGATCATTGTTGTGGCAAAGAAAAGAAAACTGCAACTAACAATCAATGGGGAAAATAATTTAGATAAAAGAAGTTTTTAAGATTACTTAGAAACTTCTTTTTCTTTTAAATTTAACGGGTTTATTAAGAAAAAAGTTATGTTAACAATATATTCATTATTTTTATTAGATATTGATACGAAAATAAAAAGTTTATTAAAAATATTGAAAAAAATTATACATAATTTGACAAGAGCGTAAAAATATATTATTCTTATAAAGTAATATAATATGTCACGAATATTATAGCACTAGGGGGATATGTATCACTGCACACGATCTTCAGGATACCCCTAAATACTTCCAAACAAAAGTTATATTATTAAATATAACTTTTTTTATTTTAACTAAAATCTAATATAACTATTTCATAGATAAAAACATATCATATATTAGAATACCTTTTAAAAGGAAGAATGGTAATATGAAATTAATGCAGGTGTTATTGATAATAGCTGTAGGAGTAATTATGGCTTTAATTGATGTGACTCCATATTTAGAAGCATATAATAAAATAAATAAACCAAAGAAAAAGAAGAAAGAAGATAATAAATGAATATTTCAATGGAAAGCTTAACTTATAAGAAATAAGTACAATTAAAGTAGATATTACAAATATTAATTGTACTTATTTTTATTTTATTACTTATTAACAAAAATATAAAAAAGTTTTTATGGCATACATGGTATAATTCATTATATAATATAAATTTATAATATTTGGAGGAATGAAATGGATAATATTCATGAAATTAAGCCTAAAAAAAGTTCTATTTTAAAATTTTTAGGATGGTTACTTTTAGCCTATATTATAGGAGGGGTTATACTATTATTTAATAGTAGATTAATTTTTGATATCAGCTTAAGTATATTTTACATAACAGCAGTATTTGTTTTAGTAAGTGTGGTTTATTCTTTTATTACATTCAATAAAAGCTATATAAAGATTGCTATAATAGTAGCTATATTGTATTTTATAGCAATGATTTTCTTTAGCCCATTAATAAGCTATAAAAATCATAGGAATTTAATTGGAGAAGTAAAGGAAGTTGAATTTACAAGCCAAATAGAACACATAGATTTGAAACAATTACCTACAATAGATAAAGAGCTTGCTTATAAGTTAGCAGACAAAAAGTTAGGAGAAATACCTAGCTTAGGTAGTCAAGTTACTATTGGAAATTTAGATTTACAAAGTATTCATGGTCAATTATATTATGTAGCACCATTAGAACATTCATCATTATTTAAGTGGTTTACTAATAAGGAAGGTACATCAGGATATATAAAGGTTAGTGCTACTAATCAAAGTGATGTTCAATTAGTTACAGAACATAAAGGACAACCTTTAAAAATAAAATATTTAGAATCATCGTATTTACTTACTGATTTAAATAGAGCAGCATATCTTAGAGATATGAAGTCAGGACATACAGATTTTACTTTTGAATTAGATGATGAAGAAAAGCCATATTGGGTTGTAACTAGATATGATAATGCAATAGGTTTTACAGAAGCTAAAGCAATTGGTACTTTAATAATAGATGCTCAAACAGGAGAATCACAGGTTTATGATATAGAAAATACACCAACTTGGGTAGATAGAATCCAACCAGATAGATATATTAAAAATTATATAGATAAGTGGGGAGAACTAGTTCATGGTGTATTAAATTTTAGTGATAAAGATAAACTAAAGAGTACAGAGGGAATGAACTTAATATTTAATAATGATACTTGCTATTATTATACAGGAATAACCTCAGTTGGTAATGATGAAGGATTAGTAGGATTTACATTAACTAATACAAGAACTGGTGAGACTACTATGTATAAAACCTCGGGTGCTACTGAAGTTGCAAGTATGAAGTCTGCAGAAGGAAAGGTTCAACAATTTGGATATACAGCAACATTCCCATATTTAATAAATATTCAAAATGAACCTACTTATTTTACAACTCTTAAAGATTCTAACGGTTTAGTTAAGCAATATGCTATGGTAAATGTTAAAAATTACAATATAGTAGGAGTTGGTGATTCGCTTCAAGCTACTTTAAATAAATACTTAGAAGGATTAACAAATACCAACATATCATTAGAGGGTAGTAGTAGTGAAGAAACTTTAGAGGGTGAAATAGAAAGAATAGGTTTAGTTGTAAAAGATGGTACAAGTGTTTACGATATAAAACTAAAGGGTAATGATCATATTTTCTCTGTTTCAACAGAAACTTCAAGAGAAGTAGCTTTAAGCTCGGTAGGAGATAAAGTTATAGTTAAGTTTATAAAGGTTGGAGAAAGTAGATTTGTTTTAACTAATTCTTTTGAAAATTTAAATATAAAAGCTGAAGTAAATCAGTAGTTTTAATATAAAGAGGAAAATGATGTATTCATTTTCCTCTTTAGTTTAAGAAATATATACAGCTGTATTTCTAGGGATATTATCATAAATCCATTTGGCATTTTCCTTAGCTAACCTAATACAACCGTCAGATATTGTAACACCTAGACGCCCATCCTTTACAGTTTCATCTAAGTTATAAATTATTGAATGAAAAAGGTAGTTTCCTTTAAACTGACTATAATACCAACACTTATATCCGTGATTAGCACCAAAATATAAGCCTTTAAGTCCTATTATAAAATTGCCTTTAATAGTGGGGGTAGAAGGTTTTCCTATACTACATAAATAGCTTTTTATAAGTTTCCAATTATTTTTTGAACCTTCAAATATGTTAGTTTTAAAGTTTTTAGTATCTACCCAAATAAAATAATAAGTACTACTACTAAAGTTATTGTTATTTATAAAGGTTGTAGCAGTTTCTATATAATTAGGATCTTCTTTTAAACTTTTAATTATAGAATTAGTTTTATATGAAATGTTTTTATAAGCCTGTCTAAAGGGAACCTTTAATTTGTAATTCATAAATAACTCCTGAAAATAATTTATATAATATATATAGTATTTCAGGAGTTTTAAAATGATTATAATTTATAAATAACAGTAGCTAATATTAAATAAGTAAGTCATTAGATGGTGAAGAACAATTATTGTCTTCACATAAATAATAGGTGGTTTTATTATTTTTTAAATTATAGTTTTTAGAGTAAGGAATTAACTTTTGAAGGCTATCTTTATTATCTATAGTCTTTACAATAATATTTAAATTAGGAATAAATTTATTAGATAAGGTACTTTTTAAAGCTTTAATATCTTCAACATTTTCAGTTACGCAAATTAATTCCTTAGAAGGATACAACTCAAGAAGTAGTGCCATTAAATAAAATGTATAAGCCATAGGCATGTTTTTTACAGTACTATAAAAAGTTGTAAGTTGTTTATTAGTTATTTCTATTAGCTTTGAATCGCCAGTTAGTTTAGATAGTTTAACTAAAACATATGAAGCCACAGAATTTCCTGAAGGAAGAGCACCATCATATATTTCTTTAGGGTTTACAATTAGAGTTTCAGAATCATTTCCGTAAAGATAGAATCCAAAATCTTTGGTATCCCAAAATAGTTTTATCATATCATCTTTAAAATTAAGAGCATCTTCTAAGTATTTTATATCAAAAGTAGCTTCATATAATTCAAGTAAAGCAAATATAAGATAAGCATAATCATCTAAATAAGCTTTATATTTAGCTTCACCATCTCTATATCTAGCTAGAAGTCTACCATTTTTATCTATTAACTTAGCTTTTATAAAAGATAAGTTTTTATTTGCAATATCTAAATATTTTTCATCATTTAATATTTTATAGCCTCTAGCAAAAGCGGCTATAGTTAAAGCATTCCAAGATGTTAAAACTTTATCATCCTTATTAAGAACAAATCTTTTATTTCTATAATCGAAAACTTTTTTTCTAAGAGAATTTATTCTTTCATCTTCTTTATTATAATTATAATTTCCTAGAAGGTTTAAGATATTTTTCCCTTCAAAATTACCTTCTTCTGTAACGTTAAAATATTCATTAAAGTAATTACCATCATCTTCACCTAATAGCTTTAATAATTCTTTATAAGTAAAGGTATAGAATTTTCCTTCTTCACCATCGCTATCAGCATCTAAAGCAGAGTAAAAGGAATAATCCTCACTAGTCATATCACGTATTATAAAGTCAAAGGTATTTATAACAATTCTTTTATATAAAGGATTTTTAGTTACTTGATAAATATCTAGATAAGCTAAAATTAATAATGCATTATCATAAAGCATTTTTTCAAAATGAGGAACTAACCATTTATCATCAGTTGAATACCTAGAAAATCCAAAGCCAACATGGTCATATAAACCACCTTTAAACATTGAAATTAATGTTTTTTCTACCATTTCAGTAGGATTAATCATATCTTCTATAATTCCGAAGTTTAGAAGAAACATTAACTTATGAGGTGCTGGAAATTTAGGTGCAGAACCAAAACCACCATATTTAGGCTCAAATAATTGACTAGATAATAAAAATCCATCTTTTACAGCTTTTTTAGATAGTTCTTCAGTAGAAGTTGTAGGTTTAAAATCATTTTCTAATGAAATTAAAATTTTATTACTAGTAGATATTATTTTCTCTTTTTCTGTAGACCATTTATTAGCTATGTTATCTAAAAGAGATATAAGACCTATAGTTCCATATCTGTTTTCTTTAGGAAAATAAGTTCCTGCAAAAAATGGCTTTTGATCAGGAGTCATAAATATTGTTAACGGCCAACCACCTCGTCCGGTTGTCTTTTGACAAAAGGTCATATAAATACTATCTATATCAGGTCTTTCTTCTCTATCTACTTTTATAGAAATAAAATGTTCATTAAGAAGAGAAGCGATTTCTTTATCTTCAAAGCTTTCATGAGCCATTACATGACACCAATGACAAGTACTATAACCTATACTTAAAAAAATAGGCTTATTTTCTCTTTTTGCTTTATCAAAAGCTTCATTACACCAACTATACCAATTAACTGGATTATAGGCATGTTGAAGCAGGTAAGGGGATTTTTCATTTATAAGATAATTATGTTTTTTATCGCTAATCAAATCATTACCTCCAAATAAATTAATATATAATTAGTTTGTATTATATAATAACTATTATACTTAATTCAATAAATTAAAATTATAATATATTAATATGTTATAATTTACTTTATTAGATTAGTTAAAGGATGAAATTTTTATGGCTAGAGGAAAAAAGCAGATATTATATGAGGATATAGATAAAAGAGAGGTAGGTTATTACGCAACCCCTAAGTTTGTAGCTAAATATCTTCAAGATAGACTTATAGAGATTAACCCTAAGGGAGTAAATGTGTTAGATCCTTGTTGTGGAAAAGAGGAACTTTTAAAAGTTTTTAATAAAAATAATAAAATTATAGATGGATTTGATATCATACAATACAAAGAAGAGTATGTTTGTAATTTTATAAATAAAGATTTTATTGAGTTTTATTCTATGGAAAAAGAAAACTTACCATTAAAATATGATTATTATATAGCAAATCCACCTTATAATTGTCATGAAGTTGATTTTATAAAAGATAATAAGAAGAAATTAAATAAGCTTTTTAATGAAGTAGGAACTTATAATATGTATAGCATATTTATAGCTTCATTAATTGATTGTGCAAAGGATGGAGCTATAATTGGGTTAGTAACACATGATTCTTTTTTTACTGCTAAATATCATAAAGGTCTTAGGGAAAAAATATTAAATACATGTACAATCCATGAGATAACAATGTGTCCTAGAAATCTTTTTTTATCGCAAGGAGCAGATGTTGGAACAAGTATAGTTATTTTACAAAAGGGTAAGGAAAATCAAAAAAAAGTTATTGTAAGTGATAGAGTAGCAACTATAGAAGAGTTTAAAGCAAGATTAGAATATAATAAAAAAAGTGAAGTTAAAAGAGAAAATCTAGTTTTAAATGGTGAGAAAGATAATAATGAGTTTGTAATAGATGCTTTAGATGATGTATTGAATATTTTTAAAAACAAAAGAGTAGGAGAAGTATTTAAATGCATAACTGGAATATCCACAGGAAATGATAAGTTATATTTATCAAAAGAAAAAAAGGATCCTTATTTAATACCATTTTATAAAAATCCAGGTAGAAGTAGATTTTATAGTAATAATTATATTTACTTGCATAAAGATTTTATTAAATTAAATGCTAAAATAAAAAACTTTAATGTTAGAAATAAAAATTTTTTATATAAATCGGGAGTAACTTGTTCATCTATAGGTGTAGAGTTTACAGCTTCAAGATTACCAGAAAATTTTACTTATGGTGTAAATGCCAATATAATTTGCAATGATTATGATGCATGGTGGCTTATGGGATATTTAAACTCTGATTTGGTTACATATATGGTAAGAGGAATTTTAATTAGAAGCAATATTATAACTTCAGGATATGTTTCTAGAATTCCACTATTAGAATTTACACAGGAGGAAAAAGAAAATCTAAATAAATTATCTAAAGAGGCTTATAATTTAGCTAAAGATAAAAAATCAATAGATAATATTTTAATTGAGATAAATGATATAGTTAATAAAGCTTCTAAAATATCAAAAAAATCTATAGAAATCATTTATGATTTCAAAAATAATATAAAAAAAAGGACCTAGTTAAAGCTCGAAGTTTTCGAGCTTTAATTAAGTTCTTTTTTATATAACCCTCATTAAAGCAAGTAGAATTAATAATGCACCAGATAACCAAGATAAATTAAGATCTACTTTTTCTATAAATTTTCTTCCAATATAAACACCAGTTAAAATAGCAGTCATACCTAGAATAAGACTAAGCAAAATTGCTTCTATATAACTTACTGTAATTAAGCTGCTACCAAAGCCTACAGCTAAGCTATCAAGAGATAATGCAAAAGCTAAGTAAAAGGCTTCTTTTGAAGTAAGTATTTTTGATTTATCAAAGTCAGCTTTAGTTTCATCAGCATAAACTTGAAGAACAAAATTAAAATCAAATATTTTAAAGGTTAAAGGAGTTATAGAATTTGATTTGCTTTTAATATAGGTTTTAAATATAGATTCAAATAATCTATATACTCCAAGACCAAATAATATTACGAAACTAATGCCTATAGCTAGATTTCTTGGAATATAGTCCTTTATAAGAGAACCTAATAAAAGAGAAATACCAAGCATTGAAGAACAAATAATATCGATAATTAAAGCAGATAAAAAAGGTATTTTAATTTTATCTGTTCCATATGCAATACTAGCTACGAAAGAATCTATAGATACTGATAGTACTAACAATAGCGTTTCTAACATAAATTCATCCTCTGAAAATTATTATAGTAATAATATTATATGAGAATTTATATGCTTTAGTTACAAATTGTGACTTAAAGTGATTTTTTAGTTAACAATCAGAAGTTAGAATAAATGGGTTAATATGAACCATACAATGTTTAATTTTTTTATTTTCTTCTATTAAATTATGGACTTTCATTGCTATGTCATGCCCTTCTTCAACAGTAAGAGAAGCATCTACAGAAATTTCAACATCTACATATATTCTAGTAGAGTGGAGTCTAGTTCTAATACTATCTATTTTTTTTATATCATCAATAGAATTAATTTTTGATGTTATTTCACAAATGATATCATCTTTAGCAGACTCATCAATTAATTGAGACATACTTTGTTTTGCAATATCATAAGAAACTTTTATTATCATTATGCAGATTAATAAAGAGGCTAAAGGATCTAATAAAGGAAATCCCATTCTAGCGCCAATTATACCTAAAAGGGCTCCTATTGAAGAAAGAGAGTCAGAGCGATGGTGCCATGCATCAGCTTTTAGTGAAGCGCTATCAATCATGTTAGCATATTTAATAGTATAAAAATACATCCATTCCTTAGTTATAATAGAGAAAAGTGCAGCGAATATAGCTAGTGAACCTGGAATAACAAAACTTTTATTTAATATATCTTTAATACCAGATATTCCGATGCCTAGAGCTATAATAAATAACATTATAGATAAAAGTAATGAAGATAAACTTTCTATACGTTCATGTCCATAAGGATGTTCTTTATCTGCAGGTTTACTAGATAATTTCAAACCTATTATAACGCCAATTGTACTAATTACATCAGAAAAAGAGTGAATACCATCTGCTATCATAGCGTTACTATTTGAGAAAACACCTACTACAACTTTAACGATAGATAAAATTATATTACCAATTATTGTAGTTTTACTAACTTTGATTCCTATATCAAGTCTATTATCCATAGATAAGTACCCCCAATTATTATCAATTGATTTTAATATTATCAATTAGTATGTTGATAATTATATTATTATAATAGTATAATTATCAGGGATTTGTGATGAAGTTTTATTTAAAAGTTATTTGGGATTTATTATCAATTGATAATAAAAACTATATTCATATTGTAATGTTTTACAAAAAATAATAATTTATGCTATAATACTTAAAGTTATAAAAGAATTAATCAAGTTTAAAGAATATAGGGTGAAATAATGAGAAATTTTAAGAAAACTTTAAAGTGGATTCTTGCTATAGTTGGAATAATACTTTTAGGATCTTTAGGTGTATATGGATATAATATGGGTAGGTTAATGTATACTGATTTAGAAGTATTAGAAACTCCTTATTTAAAACAATATTATGTTGTTTTAAAGGAAAATGAAGAAATAGAAGAAACTTTTAAAAAGTATATGGTAGAAAAAAACTGGATATTTATAGATAAGGTTGATAATATAATGATTTTTAAAAAAGGGAATATCCAAAAAGAAGTTCCTATAGATAGTTTAAAAATTATAAAAAAGTATAAATAATAAAAACAAATTAAATAAATTTACATATAAATATATTATCTAAATCATGATAGTATATTTTTTAATTTATAAAACCCTTGAAAATGTAAAATAATAAAGTATAATTACATTATTCAATGAAAGAGGAGAGTACATATGGAAAAGAATAGTATAAGTATAAATGAAGATGAAAGAGAAATAATGGCTTTTTTAGATGAAGCAGGTAATAAGGTTGAGTTTGAAGGAGTTGCAAGAATATATATAGAAGAAAAGGAATATTTATTACTAGCACCTTTAGAAGAAAAAAACTCAGAAGATGTATATGTATTTAGAGTGGATGAAAAAGATGGAAAACAAGAGCTTAATCTTGTAGAAGATGACAAAGAATTTTTAGCAGTAAAGAAAGAATATAAAAAGTTATTATATTAAAAGGGGATGTAAAAATGAATAATACAGAAATATTAAATATATTAGATGAAAATGCTTTATCTGAAATTGAAGAATTAAGAAATGAAGAAGATCTATTATTAGTAAGATTTTATTTTGATTTTGATGAAGATGTTTTAAATGCAGCAAGGGCATATTCAAATGAAGAAAGTGATTATGAAGCTGAAAGTTTAGAATGGATTAAGGAATACTTTATTCCATATCTTTATGATTATGCAAATGATGAAGTATTATCAATTGTAGAAGAAATAGTAGATGAATTAGATGTATCTGGAGAAATGATGGCTTTCCAAATGGATACTAAAAATGTTAATTACGTTCAATTTATGGCATTGTTTACAAATGGATTAGATGATATTTCAATAGAAGATGTAGTAAAGGATTTCATTTAGTAAATATAAGGATATTATAGAAAAAAATTATATTGCACTATTAAAAAAATGTGTTATAATAAAATCATACTAAATCCTGAGATGTGCGTTATGCTTATAATATTCAACCTACATTATATATACGGGATTTGCGAAATCTTATGAAGATGTCGGACTTCAGAAATTCACTTTTATGTGGCAGAAGATAACAGATTCTGAGTGAGCGAAACCCACCTGCGAGCTGCAGGTATGAATATTTAAGTGGACGGCATGTTGGGAATAGCATATGCATTCAACACCTCATATTTTGGGGTGTTTTTTGTTGTATACAGTTAATTTATAAAAATTAATATGGAATATAGGGATTAAAACCTATAGAGTTTAAATACTCTTTTTAGGCTACCTTTTTAAAGGTTTGTCTAAAAAGAGTATTTTTTATATAATCCACATAAATTTTTTTCTGACAATCTACTATTACCTTATCTAAATCTTGAGAAAGATAAATAATTATAGGATTCGTTGGGGATAAATATTTTAGAAGAAAGTTTAACAAACGCTTTCTATATATTATTTTGTTGTTATATGAAATTTTTAACATGGCTCCTCCTCTATTAATTTACATTTTTTACATTTTTATATCAATATTATACCAAATATGATAAATTTGTAAATGGAAATCGCCAAACAAAATATTACAAAAAAGTAATAAATACCTAATACAATTACAGTAAAATATGTAGAATAAAGTAAATAAAGTTTTCAAATTGAAGATAATAATATAAAAGACGATATATATATTAATTATATTGTGTCGAAATATTATAGAGTTGATATTAACTTAATTTGAAGGTAAAATATAATAAAGATACAATTACATACAAAAGGAAAGGAAGTAAATGATATGGATTACAAAGACATGAAAATAGATGAAGTAATAAAAAAGATAAATGAACTTTACAAAAAAAGTAAAGAAGAAGGCTTAAATGAACAAGAAAAAGAAGAGCAACAAAAATTAAGAAGAATATATATTGATAGAGTAAAAAGTAATTTTAAAGTTCAATTAGAAGGAATTGAACCAAAAAATCCAACTAATAGAAAAAGTTAAAGGGTGATGAATAGTGGCGGTTTCAGTTGAGAAGTTAATAAATGATTTTGATTTAGAGGTTTTAGTAGAAGGTCAAAAAGATACCATGATATCAGTAAGTGATATTAATAGACCAGGCTTACAATTAGCTGGATTTTATAATTATTTTGCATCAGAAAGAATTCAAGTAATAGGTAAGGCTGAGTGGAGTTTTTTAGATGATATGGGCGTAGAGCTTAGAAGAAAAAGGGTTGATAAATATTTTAGTTTTAATATAAAATGTTTAATAATTACAAGGGATTTAGAGCCGCATAAAGAAGTTCTTAGAGCTGCTAAAAAAAATAAAATATGGTTACTTAGAAGTAATTTAGTGACAACTAAGTTTATGAGTAAACTTACTATATATTTAGCAGATAAATTAGCTCCAGAAACTAGATTACATGGAGTTTTAGTAGATGTATATGGAATAGGTATTTTAATTACAGGTGAAAGTGGGATTGGCAAAAGTGAAACAGCCTTAGAGCTTATAAAAAGAGGTCACAGATTAGTAACCGATGATGCTGTTGATATAAAAGAAATTGATGGTGAATTAATAGGAACATCTCCAAGAATAACTATAGGAATGTTAGAAGTAAGAGGAATAGGGATTATAGATATTTCAGCATTATATGGAGTAAGCTCTGTTCTTCAACAAAAAGATATAAAATTAGTTATGCATTTTGAACATTGGAAAGATGATGGCGATTATGACAGACTAGGATTAAATAACGAGTATCATGATATACTAGGAGTTAAAGTTAGAAGACTTAGAATACCTGTTAGACCAGGTAGAAATATAGCTGTTATTATAGAAGCAGCAGCAGTAAATTATAGATATTATCTTATGTCAGATGTTACACCTGTAGATATTATAGAAAGTAGAATGGATAAAGTTTTAGAATAGATAGGAGGAGTTAACAGTGAGTGAAAAATTAAAAAGTAAAAATGCTTGGCTAAAATATAATAGTGAGGAAAAAAAGCAAATTTTTGAATTCTGTACAGGATATATAGATTATATGTCTGTTTGTAAAACAGAAAGAGAATGTGTTCTTACTGCTATAGATATGGTTGAAGCTATGGGCTATAGAGATTTAGAAGAAGTCATAGCAAAGGGAGAAGCATTAAAGGCTGGAGATAAAGTCTTTATGAATAATAAAGATAAATCATTAGCAATATTTCTTATAGGTAAAGAACCAATAGAAAAAGGAATGAGAATATTAGGTTCACATGTAGATTCTCCAAGATTAGACCTAAAACAAAATCCTTTATATGAAGATAGTGAACTTGCTATGTTAGATACTCACTATTATGGTGGGGTTAAAAAGTATCAATGGGTTACACTTCCATTAGCTATACATGGTGTTGTAGTGAAAAAAGATGGATCAAAGATTGATATTGTAATAGGGGAAGATGATAAAGATCCAGTAATAGGAGTTTCAGATCTTCTTATACACCTTGCAGGAGATCAATTACAAAAGAAAGGTTCTAACGTAATTGAAGGGGAAGATTTAAATATATTAGTTGGAAATATGCCATTAGAAGGTGAAAATAAGGATGCTGTTAAAGCAAATATTTTAAAACTTATTAAAGAAAAATATGATTTTGAAGAAGAAGACTTTTTATCAGCTGAATTGGAAGTTGTACCAGCAGGTAGAGCTAGAGAGTTTGGCTTAGATAGAAGTATGGTTATGGCATATGGTCAAGATGATAGAATATGTGCATATACTTCATTAATGGCTTTATTGGAAGTTGAAGAAGCAGATTATACATCAGTAGTATTATTAGTAGATAAAGAAGAAGTTGGAAGTAATGGAGCTACTGGTATGCATTCAAAATTCTTTGAAAATGTTGTAGCTGAAATTATGGATAGAACAGGAGAATATTCAGAACTTAAACTTAGAAGAGCTCTTGCAAACTCAAAAATGCTTTCAGCAGATGTAACTGCTGCATATGATCCAAACTATCCTTCAGTTTTAGAAAAGAAAAATTCATCTTATTTTGGAAGAGGACTAGTATTTAGTAAATATACTGGAGCTAGAGGTAAAAGTGGATGTAATGATGCTAATGCAGAATTTATGGCTTGGCTTAGAAAAGTTATGGATAATAATAATGTATCTTTCCAAACAGCTGAACTTGGTAAAGTAGATCAAGGCGGTGGAGGTACTATAGCTTATATATTAGCTCAATATAACATGGAAGTTATAGACTGTGGTGTTGCATTACAAAATATGCATGCACCTTGGGAAGTATCAAGTAAAGTAGATATATATGAAACTAAAAATGGATATAAGGCTTTTTTAGAAGCAAAATAAAATAAATACCCCTCCTTACTTTTCACAGATACTATGCAATTAGAATAATATAATTGTATAAGGGATCAGAAAAGAGGAGGGATTTTTTTATTATGAAAAAATTCGATTGGTCTAGATTTAAAAACTATGGTCTTTGGGTATCAATTTTATCTTTAATACCATTAATATTAAGTGCATTTGGATATAAGGTTATAGCACCAGAATATCAAACAGTAACAGCAACAATTTTATCAATTTTAGCTGCATTAGGAGTTTTAAATAACCCAACAACTGATAACAAATGGTATAAGGATGATATAGTTAAAATAGAACCAGAAAAAGTTATAGAAGAGAATAAGTCTGAAGAAAATAAATAGGTTAATATAAAAAATGAGGAGTTTATCCTCATTTTTTATATTAACCATTTTAAGTATTTATTAACATTAATATTTTCAGGTAAAGGAATATCGCCAACAGTTCCATGGCTAGAATCATTTGGTATACCATGACAATCAGAACCACAAGAAACTAATAAATTTAAGTTTTCTGCAAGTTTTAAAAAGTGTTTAGTATTTTTAGATTTATTTCTAAAATAGATAGCTTCTAAACCATCAAACCCCAGCTCTAAAAGTTCTTCTACAGGAGTGTGTTTTACAAGGACAGGATGAGCTAAAAAAACTAAAGAATTAAATTTTTTTAAAAGTTGAATTCCTTCTTCTGTAGTAATTTTAGCTGAAGGTACATAAGCTGGACAGTTATCTCCAATAATATTTTTAAATATATATTCATGGTCATAAGGGTAGCCTGCTTCTATTATTGCTTTTGCAATATGAGGCCTAGCTATAGTATCTTTTCCACCTTCTAAAACTTTATTTATGTCTATTTCTATATGATTATATTTCTTTAATCGTTCAACTATTTCATAGGCTCTTTTTATTCTCTTTTCTTTTAAAGATTCTAAAAAAATTTGAAGCTCAGGATTTTTATAATCATCATTTTTAAAAAATCCAAGTACATGAATAGATTCGTTATTAAATTCGGTAGATAATTCTATTCCAGGAATAAAATTAATATTAAGTTTTTTAGCTTCTAAAGCTGCTTCTTCAATACCAGAGAGAGTATCATGGTCAGTTAGTGCCAAATATTCAACTCCGTTATCTTTGGCCATTCTAACAACATCAGTAGGTGAATATCTTCCATCTGAAGATGTTGAATGGGTATGCAAGTCATATTTTATCATTAGAAAATCTCCCTTCAACATTATATTTATTTAGTAAATTTTATATATAAACTTTAAATTTTAAACTTTAATATGTTGTGATATAATTTATTTTAACATAATATTAGATTATTTAAAATTATTATAAGTGGAGGCTATGTAATGTTACTAATGATTGATAACTACGACTCCTTTGTATTTAACCTTGTAAGATACATAGAGGAATTAGGAGAAGAAATTTTAATATATAGAAATGATAAAATAACTATTGAAGAAATAGAAAAGTTAAATATAAATGGAATTATAATATCTCCAGGTCCTAAATCTCCAAAAGATGCAGGAATAAGTTTAGAAATTTTAGATAAATTTAAAGGGAAGTTACCCATATTAGGGATATGCTTAGGTCATCAATGTATAGGGCATTATTTTAAAGGTTACATAATAAAAGGAAAAGAACCTGTTCATGGAAAAATGAGTATGGTAAAACATAATAATAAAGAGCTTTTTAAGGATATTAAAAATCCACTTAGAGTTACAAGGTATCATTCTTTAATAATAGATAAGAATACTTTACCTTTAGAATTAGAAGTAACTTGTGAAACAGAAGATGGGATAATTATGGGAGTTAAACATAGAGAGTATCCTATTTATGGAGTTCAGTTTCATCCAGAGGCAGAAATGACAGAAGAAGGACATGGAATCTTAAATAACTTCTTAAAGATAACAAAGGAATTTAAAGGAGGAACTTTTTAGTTGAATTTTAAAATAAAAGAAATAGTAACAGAATTAAATTCTTTAGAAATTTATAATGTGTTTGAATCTGAAAAAGGTACAATATTATTAGATTCATCTAAAGAAGATAAAATGTTATCAAAGTTTTCATTTATAGGATTAAATGAATTTTTGAGGTTTGAATCTAAAGGGGATAAAGTATTTATAGATAATAAAGAAATCCAGGGGAACCCTTTTTGTGTTTTAGAAGGCTTACTTAATAAATATAAGATAAGTTTTAAAGAATATAAAGATATTCCATTTTTATCAGGTTGTATAGGATATATATCTTATGATACAGCTAGAATTTTAGAAGAGTTACCCAATACTTCTAAAGAAGATTTTAATATTCCAGATATGAGATTTTCATTTTATGACAATTTGGTAATTTTTGATTTAATAAATAATAAGAAATATATAACATCTTTAGGACTTAAAGAGAGTAGTGAAAAATCTTTAAAGAAAATAGAAGATAGAATAAAAGCTGGAGTAAAAATAGAGGAAGAGAAAGTAGTTTGTAAAAATAACAATTTCCAATCTAATTTTACTAAAGAGGATTATAAAAAAGCAGTAAAAACCCTTAAGGATTATATAATTAGTGGTGATGTATATATAGCTAATATGACTCAAAGATTTTGTTGTGAATGTAAAGAGGATGCATTTAATGTTTATAAGAAATTAAGGACTATAAACAAAGCACCTTTTTCTGCTTTTGTTAATTATGAAGATTTTCAAATAATTAGTTCATCACCAGAGAGGTTTATTCAAATTAAAGATAATAAAGTACATACAAGACCTATAAAGGGAACTAGACCAAGAGGGGAAAATAAAAAAGAGGATTATAAAAATAGTCAGGAATTATTAAATAGTGAAAAGGATAAAGCAGAGCTTTTAATGGTAGTTGATTTAGAAAGAAATGATTTAAGTAAAGTATGTAAAAATCATTCAGTAAAAGTTACAGAACTATTTAAACTTGAAAAGTATGCAACTGTATTTCACTTAGTTTCAACGGTAGAAGGGGAACTTAAGGATGATATTTCAGCTGTAAAGTGTATTAAGGAATGTTTCCCTGGAGGATCTATAACTGGGACACCTAAAATAAGAGCTATGGAAATAATAGAAGAATTAGAAGGACTTAAGAGAAATTTATATACAGGGTCTATTGGTTATTTTGATTTAAGAGGGAATTCTGACTTCAATATAGTAATAAGAACCATCTTAAAAAAAGACAATAAAGCGTATTTTGGAGTTGGTGGCGGAATAACTTATGACTCCATAGAAGAAGATGAGTATAATGAAACTTTAGATAAAGCAAAAGCACTTATGAGGGTATTATAATGAGGGAAATTTTACATAAACATGAAAAATTAAGTTTAGATGAAGGAGTTTTTTTTGGAAGAGGAGTATTTGAAACTATTCTAGTTAAAGAAAAGCCAATATTTTTTGATGAACATATAGAAAGGTTAAATCAAGGGATAGAGGTATTAGAAATAGGAGAAAAGGTTGATAAATCTATATTAAAAATAGAAATAGATAAATTGAATTTAAAAAATAAAGCTTTAAAAGTTCTAGTAACTCCAAAAAATCTAATTTTAATAGATAAGGAAATACCCTATTCGGATGAAGATTATAAAAAAGGATTTAAATTGAAACTATCAA
The DNA here is from genome assembly GCF_002327185.1 of Clostridium chauvoei. NCBI lineage: Bacteria > Bacillati > Bacillota > Clostridia > Eubacteriales > Clostridiaceae > Clostridium > Clostridium chauvoei. Next base: position 751,892 of record NZ_CP018624.1, read on the forward strand.
AAGTTATTAGAAACTCGACATCTCCTTTAACTTATATTAAATCAATAAATTATATGGATAATTTATTAGAAAATAAAAAAGCTAAAAAAGAGGGATATAATGAAGTTATCTTTATAAATGAAGATGCTTTTATTACTGAAGGAAGTACATCTAATATATTTATAGTAAAAGAGAATAATATATATACTCCAAAGATAGAGTGTGGATTACTTAATGGAACTATAAGGAAATATATTTTAAAAAATACAAATTGTATAGAGAAAGAATTTACAATAGAGGAATTATTAAATTCAGACGAGGTATTTATAACTAATAGTTTATTAGGTATAATGAGAGTTATTAGTATAGAGGAAAAAATATTTAATAAACATAGTATTACAGATTATATAAGAAGAAAATATACTAAAGACGTAGAAATGCTAGGAGGGGAATAATGATAGATAAAGATAAGGTGAAAGCTGGAGTAAAATTAATATTAGAAGCTATTGGAGAAGATGTAAATAGAGAAGGGTTAATAGAAACTCCTGATAGAATAGCAAGAATGTATGAGGAAATTTTCTCGGGCATTGGACAAACAGCAGAAGAAATATTATCAAAAACATTTAAGGTAGAAAGTAATGATTTAGTTATAGAAAAAGATATAACTTTCTTTTCTATGTGTGAGCATCATTTAGTACCTTTTTATGGTAAAGCACATATAGCATATATACCAAAGGACAGAGTTGCAGGGTTATCTAAATTAGCTAGATGTGTAGAAATTTATGCAAAGAAACCACAACTTCAAGAAAAATTAACAGCAGAGGTTGCAGATGCTATAATGGAATATTTAGGTGCAGAAGGTGCCATGGTAGTTATAGAAGCAGAACATATGTGTATGACTATGAGAGGAGTTAAAAAGCCAGGAACTAGAACTGTAACTACAACTTATAGAGGTAGATTTAAAGAAGATTATGAGTTAAGACGAGAAGTTCTTGCTTTAATAAAATAGGGGGGACACTTTGGAGAGATTAAATAAAATTTTAAATAGCAAGGAATATAAGGGATATATTAAAAAATTAGAAGGCTATGAAAAAGATAGGGAGTTTTGTAAACATGACTTTAATCATTTTACAGATTTAGCAAGAATAGCTTATATAAAAGTTTTAGAAAGAGGACTTTTATATGATAAAGAAATAATATATACTATTGCATTTTTACATGATATAGGTAGAGTATTACAGTATGAAAGTAATATACCCCATCATGAAGGAAGTGCAATAATTGCAAAAGAGCTTTTAGAAAAAAATAATTTCTCTAATGATGAAATAGAGCTTATTTTAAAATGTATAATAAATCATAGAAAAGATAGTGAAAGTGAACTTGAAAAGATAATATACGAATGTGATAAGTTATCAAGAAATTGTTTTTCATGTAAAGCAATTTCTAATTGCTATTGGGATGAAAATAAGAAAAATAAGCTTATCAAGTATTAAAGGGGTGTAATATATGAATATAGGAAGTAAAAATTTTAATATAGGTGATAGAACATTTATTATGGGGATATTAAATGTAACTCCAGATTCATTTTCAGATGGAGGAAAATTCAACGAGATAGATGCAGCTGTAAGAAGAGTAAAGGAAATGATAGAAGAAGGTGTTGACATAATAGATATTGGTGGAGAATCAACTAGACCAGGATCAGATTATGTAACAGAAACGGAAGAAATAGAAAGAGTTGTTCCAATAATAAAAGCTATAAAGGAATTTTTTGATATACCAATTTCAATAGATACCTATAAAAGTAAAACAGCAGAAGAAGCAATAAAAGCAGGGGCAGATATTATAAATGATATTTGGGGCTTTAAGAAAGATGAAAATATGGCTAAAGTGGCAGCTAAATATAATGTTCCATGTATTTTGATGCATAATAGAGAACCTAAAAAATACATTAATTTAATGGAAGAAGTACTTAAGGATTTAGAAGAGAGTATAGCTATTGCAACAACAGCTGGAGTCAAAAAGGAAAATATAATATTAGATCCAGGCATTGGGTTTGCTAAAACCTATGAAGAAAATTTAATTGTAATGAACAATTTAGAAATGATAGTTAATATGGGATACCCTGTTCTACTTGCAACATCTAGAAAGTCAATGATAGGCTTAACTTTAGATCTTCCAGCAGATGATAGAGTTGAAGGGACACTTTCAACAACAGTAATGGGAATAATGAAAGGTTGTCATTTTGTTAGAGTTCATGACATTAAGGAGAATAAAAGGGTAGCAGTAATGACAAATAAAATATTAAATGCAAAGTAAGAAGGTGATAATTTATGGGTAAATTATATTTAGAGAATATAGAGATATTTGCTAATCATGGTGTGTTCCAAGAAGAAAAAAATTTAGGGCAAAAGTTTATAATAAGTTTAGAGCTTAAATTAAATACAAGAGATGCGGCAATAACTGGAGATTTAAACAAGTCTGTTCATTATGGTGAACTATGTCATGAAATAGAAAAAGAATTTCAAAAAGAAAGCTATGATTTAATAGAAACAGCAGCAGAAAAAATAGCAGAGTTTATATTATTTAATTATGAGTTAGTAAAAGAAGTTAAGGTTATACTAAAAAAACCTTGGGCTCCAATAGGAAGACATTTAGATTATGCAGCTATAGAAATAACTAGAGGATGGCATAAGGCATATATATCTTTAGGAAGCAATATAGGACATAAAGAAGAAAATATAAAGGAAGCTATAGAAAAAGTAAATAATAGTAAATATATTAAAGTTAATAAAATATCAACTTTAATAGAAACAGAACCTTGGGGTTATGAAGAGCAAGATGTTTTTATAAATGGAGCAATAGAAGTATATACTACCCTTTCACCAAAAGAATTAATAAAAGAACTTTTAAAAATAGAATCAGATATGAAAAGAGAAAGAGTATTAAGATGGGGACCTAGAATTATAGATTTAGATGTAATATTCTATGATAATTTAATTTCAAGTGATGAAGAAATTATTATTCCACATCCAAGAATGGAAGAGAGGGAGTTTGTATTAAAACCATTAAATGAAATAGCTCCAAATATGTTACACCCTATTTTAAATAAAAGAGTTTTTAGATTATTAGAGGAATTAAAAGAAAATAATTAAAAAAACGGATATTTGATATCCGCTTTTTTTATTAGCCTTCAAAGCCTCTTGATATTTTTTCTATATATTCACAGAATTTATAAAGGTTATAATATGCGGGGACATCCTCCATAGTTATAATATCTTCTTTATAAATTCCATCCCAAGGATACACAGAAATTTGTTTATCATTAAAGGCATTTATAACATATTTTGCATTTTCAAATTCTATTATTAATTTATATCTAGGTTTAATATTTTCTTCTAAAGTTGTATCATAACTAGATTCTTTTAAAGACTCTATAAACTCTAAAAGGATACTATGTTCTTCTGGATTTACATCATAATATTTATAAACATTTAAATCAAAAATTTTAAGAGTGTAGGATTCTTTATTTACTAACTTTGTATATATTTCTTCTGTATAAAAATAAGGTGTAGGTTTATTTTTAGCATTTATGTATTCAGGACCAGCTAAGCTACATCCAGGTAAAATACAAATAAATAATAAAATAATAATTAATTTAAAGTAACGTTTCACTATAATCCTCCAATTATATCAATTTCTTTATAAACTTATTCTAAAACAATAAAATTTAGAACATTTTCCTTTTTAATGAATACTATATAATTATAAATAATTTTCCTTGGAGGATATCGTGAAGTTTGGGATTGATATTAATAATAGGAAAATGTTAATTACTATTGTAGAGAAAATGAAAGAAAAAGGACATTGGGTAGTAGATTTATCAAATGAAGCAAGTGGGAATAGAGGACAAATAGTTTTTAGGAAGGCTTTGCTAGCGAATTTAACCAATATAGATTTTTATATGGGAATTGAATTTGTAGATAAGCTACCTATTTATGAAGTATTTTATGATGAAAATATTTTATCAGAAACCTGTTGTAATGAGATAAAAAATTATTTTCAGGATTAAATAAAGAATTGAACTGTACTGGTCAAAGTAATTTGTACTTGGTAAAAAACACTAAGTCACCGGCAATATATATTAAAATACCTATGTCAGATAAAGGTATCATAGAGAGTGATTATCTAGATAAACTTATAGAAATATTAGTAAAGCTTCAATAGCTCTGACAGGAGTTTTCTTGTTAGAGTTTTTATTTTGTAAGTCTTTGTAATAATTTAAAGTTGATTGTAGTAATAATAAATGATTAGTAATTTTAGGAGAGGAAACTATGCATATTATAGCAACTGTAGGACCAAAATCATCAGAAAAATGGATCCTAAAAGAGTTTATAAGTAAAGGAGTAGACATATTAAGGCTAAATTGTTCTCATTTTAATGAAGAGGAATTTTTAGAGGTAGTTAGATATTCAAGAGAAATAAAAAGCGATATACATATAATGACTGATTTATGTGGGGAGAAAATAAGAGTATCATCTGAACTTAAGGATATTTATAAAATATATAATGGAGAGATAGTGTATTTTTGTGGAGAAGACTTTTATAAAAATATAAATATAGAACAATTAAAGGATATGAAATTAATTCCACTAACTATTAAAGCTCAAATATTACTTGAGGAAAGTATAAATAATATATCAATGAAAGATAATACTATGAATTTTGAAATACTAGAGAAAAAACAAGGGATAATTAAGGCAAAAGTTATAAGAGGTGGAATAGTTAGAAGTGGAAAAGGGTGTAATGTACCTAATTTAAAAAGAAACGAGACTTTTTTAAGTGATAAAGATAAAAAAGACATTAAATGGAGTATGGAGAAAAACATAGATATTATTTGTCAATCCTATGTTGAAACTAAAGAAGATATTGAATTTTTAAAAGCATATATTGACAATGAATTTGTAGATTATAAAAAACCAGAAATTTGGGCTAAGGTTGAAACACCAGAGGGAATTAAAAATCTTAAAGATATATTAACTGTTACAGACAATGTAGTAATAGGAAGAGGAGATTTAGTGCCAGAGTCAGGAATATTAAAAGCGGTTGAATTGGAAGATAAAGCTATAGAGTATATAGTTAAAAATAATAAAAATATAATTGTTGCTACTAATTTATTAAATAGTATGAAGCTTGGTAGTAGAGCAAGTCTACCAGAAGTAGAAAGTATCTATACATTTATTAAAAAAGGTGTAGGAGGTTTTTTACTTGCAGGGGAAACGTCAATAGGGAAAGCTCCAATTAAAACTATAGATTTTTTAAATAATGCAATAAAGTACTATAAGGATTAAAATACTTTATAATCTTTATAAAGAGTTAACTTCTTATTTCGAAAATAGAATTATAAAACATTAAGAGATGAGGAGAATTAATATGTACACAGTATTGCATATAGAACAAAGTGAATTTTTCTTAAAAATAGTTAAAAGTGAAGTATTAGGGAAGGGATATCAGTATATTTCAACAGAAAGCTTTAATGAGGCTAGCCGTATATTAGAGAATGATAAAATAGATTTAATAATAACATCTTTTTATGCAAAGGGTGGTAAACTTGAAGATTTCGTTAAAGATGTGAATTCTGAATACAACATACCTATATTTGTTGTTACTAGCAATGATGTAGATGAGAGTAGCAGAAATATTATTAATTTAGGGATTAGCGAATATATTTTAAAGAAAGATTTACAAGTGGAAATAAAAAACATCTAGATACAATCTTTAGAGAAGATGAATATATGAGATGTTTAAAAGAAGTTAAGATAGCAGTATTAGAAGACAATAAGCTTGAAAGAATAATAGAAAAGAAAATGCTAGAGGATCATGGAATAAAAAATGTCGATTATTATCAATCAGGAAGTGATCTTTTAAATAGTGAAGAAAAGTATGATATATATTTAGTAGATATCATATTAAAAAATGAATTTGGAAAAGACATTATAAGAAGAATAAGAAGAAATAATATAGATTCATCTATAATAGCGGTTACAGGATTAGATAATCAAAAGACACTTGCTAATCTATTAAATACTGGTGCAAATGACTTTATAACAAAACCTGTTAATGAAGATATGTTTATTGCAAAGTTAAAATCCAATGTAAGAGTTTATAATTTAGAGAAGAAACTTAAAAAATACCAAAAATAAAAAATTAACAAATTGTTTACAACCCTCCTTGATTAACATAAAATGTATTCAAGGGGGAGTTTTTATGTGTAATTTAAATAATAAAGTAATAGAAATTAAAGATTTAAAAATGAGCTATGGTAGTAAAAAGATGTATTAAAGGGTATCAATCTAGATATAGAAAAAGGAAATATAATTGGATACATAGGTCCAAATGGAGCAGGAAAAAGTACAACAGTAAAAATAATATTAGGATTAGTTAAAGGATTTACAGGTGAAGTTAAAGTATTTGGACAAGATATAACTAAGGATGATGGAAATTATAAAAAAAGAATAGGTTATGTTCCTGAAGTTCCAGAGATATATGATAGTCTGACGGGAAAAGAATACTTAACTTTTATAGGTGAACTTTATGGCTTAGATTATGAGAAAGCAGATGAAAAAGCTAAAAAACTTATGACTATTATGGGAATAAGGGAGGTATATTATAAGAGAATATCTTCTTATTCAAAAGGAATGAAACAAAAGTTAATAATTATATCAAGTTTGCTTCATAATCCAGATATATTATTTTTAGATGAGCCACTTAGTGGTTTAGATGCCAATAGTGTAATGATTATTAAAGAGATATTAGCAGAGCTTGCAAGACAAGGGAAAACTATATTTTACTCGTCTCATATAATGGAAGTTGTTGAAAAAATAAGTGATAGAATAATCCTTATAAATGATGGAAATATTGTAGCTGATGGAGCATTTAATGAATTACAAGATAATTGTAAGGAAGGATCTCTTGAAGGAATATTTAATCAATTAACTGGATTTAATGACCATAAAGAGTTAGCTGAAAAATTTATATCTATAGTTAAAGAGGTGTAGTATATGAAGGAATTTAAAGTTTTCAAGATACTAGACAGATTAAAAGGGATGTATACAAATTTAGGTGTAGATTATGATGTTATGAAACTTATATTAAAAACTAAACTCACTATGGATAGAAGAAAAACGTCTACAGTTTTTAATGGAAATTATAAAAAAAATACTACTTCAGAAAATGCTAATAAAGCTATGATAATGTATGTAATTATGGGATTTATAATGATGCTTTTTATAGTAGTTAAAATGAATATTATGTATCAAATGTGTGTTTACTTTTTTATGTTTATGTTTTTTGTATTGACTATATTTATATCTGACTATGCATCCATACTTTTAGATGTAAGAGATAGTAATATAATATCAACTAAAGGAGTAAGTTCAAAAACTATAAATGCAGCTAAGATTACTCATATTATTGTTTATTTAGTAACTTTAACTTTAGCTATGGGGGGATTCGGATTAATAGTATCCTTAAGATATGGAATACTATTTTTCTTAGTATTTTTAATAAATTTAATATTAATAGATTTATTAATGATTATGATAACGGCATTAGCATATTTTTTAGTGCTTAAATTTTTTGATGGAGAAAAACTTAAGGATATTATAAACTTTGTTCAAATAGTACTTAGTATATCTATGGTATTGATGTCTCAAGTGCTTCCTAGAATGTTTTCATTTGTAGATGTTGAAGTTATTTATAATCCTAAATTATGGCATTATTTTATAGCACCAATGTGGTTTGCAGCTCCATTAGAAATGATTGTAGAAAAAAGAAGTGATAGTTCACTTATTATTATGACTATACTTTCCCTAATAATACCTATAATAACTATATGTATTTATTCTAAATTAACACCTGCTTTTGAAGAGTATCTACAAAAGTTAAATAATAATAATTATAAAATTAATAAAGAGAAGTTTAGTTTATACAAAACAATAGGAAAAATAATTTGCAAAGATAAAGAAGAAAGAATTTTTTATAACTTTACAAATAATTTAATATCTTCAGAAAGAGAATACAAGCTTAAGGTTTATCCCAATGTAGCTATGGGATTAGTATATCCTTTTCTATTTATGATAATTGATAAATCACATAATGAAAGTTTTTCGGCATGGATAGCACGTCTTCCAGAAAGTAAGACTTTTTTAACGATATATTTAGCTCTTATGATTATTCCAACTATTATAATGATGATTAAGTATTCAGAAAAATATAGAGGTGCGTGGATTTATGAAATAGTACCTATAAAAAATATATCATCTATATTTAAAGGATCTATAAAGGCGATATATGTTAAACTGATACTTCCTAGTATACTTATATTATGTATAATATTTACTTGCTTATATTCCTTTGGAGTTATAAAGCATTTAATAGCAGTGATTTTAGCAAGTATATTTATGTCAATAGTATGTTTTGCAATAGGGGATAAGGCTATACCTTTCTCGTTAGATTTTAAACCAGGAGAAAATGGAGGCGATATTTCATCGTTTATATTAACAATGTTTTTAATGGGCATTATTGCTGGAGTACATTTTTTAGCAACATTAATACCTATTGGAATATATATTTATATAGCAATTCTTTTAATAATAGATATATTGTTATGGAAAAACTCTTTTAATATATCTAAGAAGTCTATAATGAATTAAGATATTATTAATAATTTTGTATACTTTCTGTAACAGGATTGACACATAAGGGGTGTATTATAAAACCATGATAGTGATGCAGAAAGAGATTTTCATCATTGATCAATAATTATCCCCTTTAATAAAATTAACACCTATTGCTAGGTGTTAATTTTTTATTTATTTATTAGAAAAACTTTCACAATTAGTTTCAGTATAAATTTTTGCTTCGTTTCCAGATACGTCAATTGAATTTAAATTACATAATTTATTGTTATTATGGGTGCAACTTTCAACTTGACAAACGATACAATTACAAGGTCCTTCTTCTTTAGTAACATTTGTTAAATTACTATAATGTTTTTCATCTAAGAAAGAGCCACAACAAGTATCATGTTTATGGCAAGCTGTTTTACCACCTATATCAACACGATCAGAAAAACATATACCTGATTTATTATATGAACAATTATTTACATCACAATTAATTTTTTGCATAGAACTCACTCCTTCAAATAAAAGTTTTAATTTTAGTGGAAATATCTTTCAAGAAGACCTTTGAAGGCTCTTCCATGTCTAGCTTCGTCTTTACACATTTCATGAACACTATCGTGAATTGCGTCTAAATTATTTTGTTTTGCTAAAGTAGCAAGTTTTTTCTTACCATCACAAGCACCATATTCAGCTTCCACTCTAGCCTTAAGGTTTGCTTTAGTATCTGGAGCAACAACTTCACCTAACATTTCAGCAAATCTTGCAGCATGATCAGCTTCTTCAAAAGCTATTCTTTTATAAGCTTCACCAACTTCAGGGAATCCTTCCCTATCAGCTTGACGAGACATTGCTAGATACATTCCAACTTCAGTACATTCACCTATGAAGTTTGCTCTTAACCCTTCTATTATTTCAGCATCGATACCTTCGGCGATTCCAATTCTATGTTCATCAGCCCAAGCTAAATCATCTGACATTTCAATGAATTTATCAGCCCCAACTTTACAAACAGGACATATTTCAGGTGGTGTATCTCCTTCATGAATATATCCACAAACAGTACAAACAAATTTTTTCATTAAAGTCCCTCCTAGATTTATAAAATTATAGATATAAAATTTATATCTAATTAAAGTATGTCCGAATTTTTGAATAATATTTCATATAGAAGGGGGCATTATGGAAAAAATAAAGGATTTTTTTAAAAATAAGCAGTTTTTTAAAACTTTAATTATATTAGCATTACCTATTATATTGCAAAATATTTTAACTTCATCATTAAATATGGCTGATACATTAATGATTGGTTCTATTGGAGATGAACAAGTTGCAGCAGTAGGTATTTTTACAAAAGATCTACAAGTTATAAAAGAAGCATCTTCATATTTAGCTATTGTAAGTATAAGTTATATTGTAACAGCAATTACATTTACTATAGCAACAGCATTAAGATGTATGGAAGATTCTAAGACACCTATGATTATAAGTGCAGTTGCAGTTTGTATAAATATAGTATTAAACTATATTTTTATATTTGGTAAGTTTGGAGTACCAGAGATGGGAGTACAAGGAGCTGCTATTGCAACAGTAATAGCAAGATTTGTAGAATGTACTCTTCTAGCCATTAAAGGGCATAAACATAAAGTATTGCATGGAGAATTTAAAGAGTATTTTATGTTTAAAAAAGATTTTGCTTTTTCAATTTATAAATCAGTAATTCTAGTAGTTCTTAATGAAGCTTGCTGGGGATTTGGTACTTTTTTCTATTCAATAGCATATGGAAAGCTTGGTACAGAGTCTATGGCAGCAGTGCAAATAACAAATAATATTCAAAACCTTTTCTTTGTAGTATGTTTTAGTATGGCAAGTTCTTCTCTAGTAATGATAGGAAATTTAATGTATCATATATAGTTAAAGAATATTCAATATTAATATTAAGAATATATAGTGTATGTTACCCTATAAGAGTAGTTAATTTAGTTCTTATAGTAGGAGTATTTAGAGGTGGTGGAGATGCTAGCTTTGCTCTAAAAGCAGAAGTATTGACTATGTGGTTTATTGGAGTTCCTATGGCATTTATAGGGGCAGTACTATTAGGATTTCCTATATATTTAGTAATTTTAATGGTAACAGCGGAAGAAATAGCGAAGTTTATAGTATCTATATTTAGATTTAAAAGCTATAAATGGGTTCATAATGTAATAGAAAAATCATCTGTAAATAAAAAAAACAAAGAGGACTATTTAAAATAAAATAGTCCTCTTTGTTTTTTGAAATTTCATATTAATTAGGAATTTTATATATCCTTAATACTATTATTATCATAATAATAATAAATATATACATAAAATAAAAAATATCACAACTTTTTATTAAAAATTGTGATATTTTTATAATTTAATTGGTGCCGGCAGAGGGAATCGAACCCTCACGGTAAAACCGCATGATTTTGAGTCATGTGCGTCTGCCAGTTCCGCCATGCCGACAAGGTCTCTTCATTAGAAAATAATATCATAAAAGAATAAAAATTTCAAGTTTTAATTTTTTATTCCTAAAAAGATAAAAATTTTACAATAAAATCTTGTTAGTATGGACAAGTTCTGATATTATTAGAAGAGGATAAATTTAACCCAGTGGGTTTAATTTTGACCCAGTTATGTGTAGTCTACATATTAAACACATAGTTAGTAGAAGAAGACTACGACTATTTAATAATTAGGGAGGAATCAATGATATGATGTATTCAAGAGAAGTTGAAGAAATGTGTGTTGTTGCTAAGGGACCTAATCATGGTCCAGCACCGATTCCTGTAGAAGGAAGATGGGTACAATCTAAAGAAGTTAAAGATATTTCAGGATTAACTCATGGTGTGGGTTGGTGTGCACCACAACAAGGAGCTTGTAAATTAACTTTAAACGTTAAAGATGGAATAATAGAAGAGGCGTTAGTTGAAACAATTGGATGTTCAGGAATGACTCATTCAGCTGCTATGGCTTCAGAAATATTACCAGGAAAGACTATATTAGAAGCATTAAACACAGACTTAGTTTGTGATGCTATAAACACAGCTATGAGAGAATTATTCTTACAAATAGTTTATGGAAGAACTCAAACTGCTTTCTCAGAAGGTGGATTACCAATAGGAGCTGGACTTGAAGATTTAGGAAAAGGATTAAGATCTCAAGTTGGTACTATGTACGGAACAGTTGCTAAGGGACCAAGATACTTAGAAATGGCAGAAGGTTATGTAACTGAAACAGCTTTAGATGCTGATGGAGAAATCATAGGTTACAAATTCGTTCACTTAGGCAAGATGATGGAAATGGTTGCTAAGGGAATGGATGCTAATGAAGCTTTAGCTAAAGCTACAGGACAATACGGAAGATTTGATGACGCTGTTACAGTTATAGATCCAAGACACAAATAATATTGTAAGGAGGAATAGAAACATGGCATTATTTGAAAGTTATGAAAGAAGAATTAACCAAATCACTCCAGTATTACAAAAATACGGAATGGAAAAAATAGAAGATGCTAAGGCTGTATGTGATGAAAAGGGAATCAACGTTTATGATATCGTTAAGTCAACTCAACCAATCGCATTCGAAAACGCTATGTGGGCTTACACTTTAGGTGCTGCTATAGCTATAAAGAAGGGCTGCGTAAAGGCTGCTGATGCTGCTGAAGCTCTAGGAGAAGGATTACAAGCATTCTGTATCCCAGGATCAGTTGCTGATGATAGAAAAGTTGGTTTAGGCCACGGAAACTTAGGAGCTATGCTTTTAAGAGAAGAAACTAAATGTTTCGCATTCTTAGCAGGACACGAAAGCTTCGCTGCTGCTGAAGGTGCTATAAAGATAGCTGAAAAAGCTAACAAGGTAAGAAAAGAACCTTTAAGAGTTATATTAAACGGTCTTGGAAAAGATGCTGCTTATATAATTTCAAGAATTAACGGATTTACTTATGTTCAAACTAAGTTTGATTACATGACTGGTAAATTAGAAATAGTTAAAGAAAAAGCATACTCAAACGGACCAAGAGCTGCAGTTAAGTGCTACGGTTCAGACGACGTTAGAGAAGGTGTTGCTATAATGCATCACGAAGGAGTTGACGTATCAATCACTGGTAACTCAACTAACCCTACAAGATTCCAACATCCAGTTGCTGGAACATACAAGAAGGAATGTGTAGAACAAGGTAAGAAGTACTTCTCAGTTGCATCAGGTGGTGGTACTGGAAGAACTCTTCACCCAGATAACATGGCAGCAGGTCCTGCTTCATACGGTATGACTGATACTATGGGAAGAATGCACTCAGATGCACAATTCGCAGGATCATCATCAGTTCCAGCTCACGTTGAAATGATGGGTCTTATCGGAATGGGTAACAACCCAATGGTTGGAGCTACAGTTGCAGTTTCAGTTGCTATAGAAGAAGCAATGAGCAAGTAATAAGCTTTGATATTCAACAACAATAAAGTCATATCACAGTTATTAAACTTGTGTTATTGATGATAGAGTTGTGTTAAAAGTTGTGAAAATAATGAAGGAGAAATCCTTTGTTATTTCACAACTTTTTTGTTTTCATACGTATATTTTTATTTATAAATTTAATAAAATATGCAAATAACAATAATATTGCGAAATTTATTTAAAAAATACATAAAAATATTTGTATATTTACTTGGCAATTGACGAAAAATGTTGTATTATAGTTCAGGGATTTATAAAAATATACGAAAGAAGGAAAGTTTTATGAAAAACACGAAAATTAATAGTTATTTAGATAATTATTTTCACTTAGGTAAAAATAACACTAATGTAAAAACGGAAATGATAGCAGGTATAACTACTTTCATGACTATGGCTTATATATTAATAGTTAACCCATCAATATTAGCAGCAGCTGGAATGGATAGTGGAGCAGTATTTACAGCTACAGCAGTATCAGCAGTTATCTCAACGTTAATAATGGGATTATATGCAAAACTTCCTTTTGCTCAAGCACCAGGAATGGGATTAAATGCTTTTTTTGCCTTTACAGTAGTATTAGGCATGGGATATTCTTTTGAGTTTGCTTTAACAGCAGTATTTTTAGAAGGATTAATATTTATAATATTAACAGTATTTAATGTTCGTGAGGCAGTAGTTGATTCTATACCAAGCAATATTAAAAAAGCTATTTCAGTTGGAATAGGTTTATTTATTGCTTTAATAGGATTAGAAGGAGCAGGAGTTGTAATTAAAGGAGAAGGAACTTTAGTAGCTCTTGGAGATATAACTAAGGGAAGTGCATTACTTGCTATTATAGGTATAGTAATTACAGCAATTTTAATAGCTAGAAATGTTAAGGGTGCTTTATTCTTAGGAATGATAATTACAGCTATAATAGGAGTTCCTATGGGAATAACACCAATTCCAACCAATATATTAAGTACACCACCTTCATTAAGCCCTGTTTTTATGAAGTTTGAGTGGCATAATATATTCTCATTAGATATGGTAGTTGTATTATTTACATTATTATTTATGGACATGTTTGATAATATAGGAACTTTAGTTGGAGTTGCAACTAAAGCAAAGATGTTAGATGAAAATGGTAAAGTACCAAATATCAAAAAAGCTTTATTTGCAGATGCTATTGGTACTACATTAGGAGCGTGTCTTGGAACTAGTACAGTAAGTACATTTGTTGAAAGTGCTTCAGGGGTTGCTGAAGGTGGTAGAACAGGATTAACAGCTGTATCTACAGCTATAATGTTTGCTTTTGCATTATTCTTTGCACCTTTATTCGGAGTTATAACTCCGGCTGTAACATGCTCAGCTTTAGTGTTAGTTGGATTATTTATGTTAGAGCCAATACTTGAAATAGATTTAAAAGATTGGACTGAAGCTATACCAGCTTTCTTAACAATAATAATGATGCCTTTAGCATATAGTATATCAGATGGTATTGTTTTTGGAGTGATATCTTATATTATAATTAAGCTATTTACAGGAAGAAGAAAAGAAATAAGTATGACAACTGTAATAGTGGGTATAATCTTTATACTTAAATTTATAATTTAATATTAAATATAAGCATGTTTAAGATTAACTTTTCTTTAAAAGAAATCTAAAACATGCTTTTTAATTAGAAGGTAGTAGTATTAATTTAAAAGTTAAGTGGGATTATTAGCTAATAATATAATAAGTTTTTTTAGGATAATATATTAATATAGCACAAAATGTATTTTTATAGATTATATTTAATAAATAATTTATATATATAACTTTAATATAATAATAAAAGAAAAATCAGAATATTTTTTGTGATTGTCGAACTCTAAATAGGCTGGTAGAATAAGAGAGTATATATTATTATATTATAAATATATTATAAATTTTTAGAAAGTTAAAATTTTAGGAGGAGTAGAAATGACAGACAACTCTAAAAACATTAGATGGTATAATCTTGCCTTAATGGCATTTGTATCTGTTTGGGGATTTGGTAATGTAGTTAATAATTATGCAAATCAAGGATTAACAGTAGTTGTATCATGGGTATTAATAATAGCTTTATATTTTGTACCGTATGCATTAATGGTTGGAGAATTAGGTTCAACATTTAAAGATGCAAAGGGTGGAGTAAGTACATGGATTAGAGAAACAATGAGTCCTACATTAGCTTATTTAGCAGGGTGGACTTACTGGGTAGTACATATCCCTTACTTAGCTCAAAAGCCACAATCAGTTTTAATAGCTTTAGGATGGACAATAAAACAAGATGGTTCTTTAATAAAGAGTATGGATTCATTAGTAGCGCAAGGGATAACTTTAGTAGTATTCTTAGTATTTTTATGGATAGCATCTAGAGGTGTTACATCATTGAAGAGAATAGGAACTATTGCAGGAACATCAACTTTCATAATGTCAATATTATATATTTTATTAATGGTAGCAGCTCCAGCAATAAGAGGTATAGAGCCTGCAACAACTAATATTACATTTAAGACAATTATGCCAGAGTTTAATTTTGCGTATTTCACTACCTTATCAATGTTAGTATTTGCAGTTGGTGGATGTGAAAAGATATCACCATATGTAAATAATATGAAAAATTCAAGTAAGGAATTCCCAAGAGGAATGATTATATTAGCTGTTATGGTTACAGTATCAGCAATTTTAGGATCTATAGCAATGGGAATGATGTTTGATTCAAATAATATTCCAAAAGATCTTATGATGAATGGTCAATATTATGCATTCCAAAAACTTGGAGAATATTATGGTGTTGGGAAATTATTATTAATAATTTATGCTTTAGCTAATATGCTAGCTCAAATTTCAGCATTAGTTTTCTCAATAGATGCACCGTTAAAGGTTTTACTTTCAGATGCTGATTCAAGATATATACCAAAGGCTTTAACTAAGACAAATAAATATGGTGCTCCAATAAATGGATACTATATGACAGCTGTATTAGTAGGTATATTAATTATGATTCCAGCTCTTGGAATAAGAGATATGAATGCATTATTTGATTGGTTATTAAAATTAAATTCAGTAGTAATGCCACTTAGATATTTATGGGTATTCTTAGCATTTATAATGCTTAAGAAGGCTGCTGGTAAATTTAAAGCAGATTATAAATTTGTTAAGAATGATAAATTTGCTTTAATAATAGGTGTTTGGTGTTTTGTATTTACTGCTTTTGCATGTATTATGGGGATGTTCCCAAATGGAGTTGAAACTTATTCAAGTCAATGGTGGTTCCAAATAGTACTTAATGTACTTACTCCATTTGCATTATTAGGTTTAGGTTTAATTTTACCTAAAATAGCTTCAAAAACTAATTAAAAATTAAATTTATAGCTACTAGCATATTATGTTAGTAGCTATTTTTTATATAAAAAAGTATAAATTATTATATTAAAATAAATAATAAATAGTGAAGCAGGAATGAGTAATAAATAATACTAAGTGTTAAAAGGTAAAATAAACTATCTTATAAAATAAATAATATCACTTATTGAAAGTTTTAAATTATTGTTGTATAATAAGGACAAGCAAAATAAAAAAATAAGTAAGATTGAGGTATGGAATTATGAATGGTGGATTTAAAACTTTATTATACATATTAGGTGGATTTTTAGTTTTTTATTTAATTATGTCTTTAACATTTACAATATTGCCATGGGCAATATTAATAGGATTAATTTTATATATCTTCTTTAAAATTAAGGGTTGGTTTATTCAAAGAAGAAATAATAAAAATTCTAATCAATATTATAATAATGAAACTTCAAATTATGATGTAAAAGTAGATACAATAGAAACAGATGACATAGTAGGAAATATTATTGATGTTGATTATGAAGATGTAGATAATAAATAAATTATAAAAAACTCAGCAGGTGCTGGGTTTTTATGTTATTATTAATAAATTAGAAATATTTTGTAGGAGAAGGTAAAATGAATTTTAGAAAGTTAAAGATATTTTATGAGACAGCCACATGTTTAAATATGACTAAAGTAGCTAAAAATATGTACATAAGTCAACCATCCATAAGTCAAAGTATAAATGAGTTAGAGAACGAATTAGAAGTTAAATTATTTGATAGAATAGGTAAAAAGTTATATTTAACTCATGAAGGTGAAATATTTTTAAATTATACAAGAAGAATTTTAAATCTTTATGATGAAAGTACTAAGATATTAAAAGATTTTAATAATAATATAAAAGGAAAAATAACGATAGGTGCAAGTACTACTATAGGTATCTACATATTACCTGAAATTATAAAAGAGTTTTCAAGTGAATTTAAAGATATAGAAATATCACTAATTATTGAAAATACAGAGCATATAGAAAAGCTTATTTTAGAAAATAAAATTGATTTTGCATATGTTGAAGGTAGTGTACAATCAGATGAAATAAACAAAGAAAAAGTATGGGAAGATGAACTGGTATTTATTTGTGGTAAAAATCATAAATTTAAAGAAGAAAAAATTATAAGTGGAGAAAAGTTAGCAAAAGAAAAATTTATAATGAGAGAAGATGGAAGTGGAACAAGAGAGCATGTAGAAAATTTTCTTAACAATAAAAACTTACCTTTTAATATATTCTTAGAATTAGGCAATACAGAGGCTATTAAGAGGACTGTAGAGGCTAATTTAGGAATAGGGTGTATTTCTCTTATAACTATTGAAGAAAAGCTTGAGAGTGGAGATTTAAACGCTTTTAGATTGAAAGAGGGAGTTATAAAAAGAGATTTGCTTTTTATAATTCATAAAGATAAGTTTATCTCCAATAATATGAAAAAGTTTATGGAATTTGCTGAGAAAAACAGTATATAAGTAAATACCTATTATAACTATAAATTAATAGTATTTTACCTTTTAAGTCTTTGAATTTATAATCATATCTGTAGAAACGAGATTGAATTTAGAGGTGAAGAAATGTTAGGTAAATTTAAAAAAATTTTTCCTGGTTTAATTATATGTTTAATTGTGGGAATAATATCAGAATTTTTAGGTAGCTACTTTACTACCATAGGAGCAGCGAGTTTTGCAATATTTATAGGAATAGTATTAGGTAATACGATTTTTCATAAGAAAAAATATGAAGATGGAACTAAATTTGCAGAAAAAGATTTGTTAAATTATTCAATTGTACTTATGGGAGCAAATTTAAACTTAGCTGAAATATTACAATTAGGATATAGCGGTTTAATTTTTATAGTACTTCAAATGACTTTAACAATGACAGTAACTTATTTTATAGGAAGAAAGTTAAGATTCAATAGAAAATATTGCTTATTAATGTCATCAGGAAACTCAGTTTGTGGATCATCAGCTATTGGAGCAACAGCACCAGTTATTAATGCAGATGACTCAGATAAAGTAATATCAATTACTATAGTAAATGTTATAGGAACTATATTAATGATATTATTACCTGTAATTACATCAGTATTATATGATAATGCAACTCTTCAAACATCAGCAATTATGGGAGGAATTTTACAATCAGTAGGACAAGTTATAGGATCAGCAAAATTCGTTAGTGACGATGTTGTTAAATTAGCTACAGTATTTAAAATAATAAGAATTATATTAATAGTAGTTGTAGTTTTAATTTATGAAAAAATAGATTTCTCAGAAGAGGAAAATAAAGAAGAATTAAAAAAAGATAAAGTGGAAGAAGTTAAGAAAAAGAGAAGATTAAATATTCCATGGTTTATAACAGGATTCTTTTTAATTTGTATTCTTAATACTTTAGGAATAGTACCAGAATTTGTAGCTAAATCATTTAAGTGGATAAGTGGAAACTTTGAAATAATAGCTTTAGCTGGTATTGGAATGAGAGTGAAAATAAGAGATTTAGTAAAAGAAGGCCCAATGGCAATGTTATACGGATTGTTAGTAGGTACTTGTCAAATTATATTTGCTATAGTTTTAATAAGACTACTTATAAAATAGAATAGTTAAAACTATAAAAATTATTTTAGGTTATGAAAATAAAGGCAACTCATTAAAGAGTGTCTTTATTTTTTTGTTTAAAGCTAACTTAAGAATAAATCTTTATAGCAATTAATACTAGAATAAAAAAATTATAAAGGTAAAAAATAAATAGGAAGTATAGGAGGTGTTTTTATGGCTCATAAGAATAATAAAAATTCAAAAGATAATAAAAAGGCTAGTAAAAAAACTAAAGCAGAATTAAGAAAGATGCAAGCTGAAACCGCTGATGAGGTTGGATATTCTAAAGAATCAAGAAAACTTGGAAAAGATAAGCCAAGAAGTGAAGATAATTAAAAAATAAAAAAACAAATGGATTTTTTTAAAATCCATTTGTTTTTTTATAAGTTAAATTAAGACCTTGATCTAAATATATAACTGGAAGGTGAAATCCATTTTTTCTTAAATCAGTAATGTTTAAATTTAAATCCATACTTTTAAAAGGAAAGGAGTTTTCGACATTCAAATTATCTGTAGTAGTTTTTATAGTAGGTTTTATACCTAGGACTTTACCACAAGTTTCAATTAATTCTCTCAAAGAAATTCTACTTGGGCTTGTTACGTTATATGCTCTATTTATATGATCATTATAAATTGCACACTCACAAATCTTTAATAAATCTTGTATATAAATGAATTGAATTTTTATATTATCATCTGGAATATAGATAATCTCATTATTTTTTATTTTATCGAATAAAAATGATTCTCTATAAATATTATTTCCTTCTCCATAAACGTAAGATGGTCTGAATATTATAGCATTAAGATTATTATTTGAAATTAAGTTAGTTATATATTTTTCTGCATCAAGCTTACCTAAGCTGTAGTTTCCGAAAATAGAGTTTTCACCTTTTTTAGAATCTTCAAAGGTTTCCTCTTTAGATGGAGTATATACAGCGGCTGAAGAAAAGAAAATATATTTTTTTATAGAAGATGGATTAATACAATTAAAAAGAATTTCTACATCTTCTTTACTATAAGCTGATATATCAAAGATAATATCGTAATGTTTAGTTTTTAAGACTTTATTTAATTCATCTTCACAACGTCTATTACATATTATATGAGTTCTAAAATCAATAGAATCTATATTTACGTCTTCATTAGTAAGAATATCTACTTCGTAGTTTTTATCAGTAAGATATTTAGAAAGAGATCTAGATACAAACCAATTATCACCTAAAATTAAAATATTAATCATTTTTTCCTCCTAATGTTTAATTTAGTCTATAGTATAAAGTATAGACTAAACCTCACATATAATATACATATTAATTTTAGATAAAATTAATTAATAAAAAAATTTAAAATGCCCAGTTTCCATTTTTAAATATTTCAAAAGCATCTTTGTTTTCAGTGAAGCCTGTTATATCTAAATCTTCAGTACCAATCATAAAGTCAACATGTATTATTGATGTATTAACACCCTTTGATTCAAGTTCTTTATTAGACATTTCAGAGCCGTTTTCAATGCAAATAGGATAAGCTTTTCCAAAAGCTAAATGACAAGCAGCATTTTCATCAAATAAAGTGTTATAAAAAATAATATTAGAATTAGAAATAGGAGAATCGAAAGGAACTAAAGCCACTTCACCTAAATATCTAGCACCTTCATCACTTTCTAATAATTCTTTTAATACTTCATAGCCTTCTTCAGCAGAGAAGTCAACAACTTTACCCTCTTTAAAAGTAAGTGAAAAATTATTTATTAAATTTCCACCGTAGCTTAGAGGTTTAGAAGAAACAACAGTACCATTAACACCATTTTTCTTAGGAAGTGTAAAGACTTCTTCAGTTGGCATATTAGCATTAAACTCAATTCCATTAGTACAATCTTCAGAACCACCAAACCAAATATGTCCTTTAGGTAATTCTATAGTTAAATCCGTGCCTTTATTATTTTTAAAATGTAATCTTTCGAAGTTTTTATTATTTAAATAAGTTAATTTTTCTCTTAAATTTTTATTATGTTCTTCCCAAGCTTTAATAGGATTTTCATTATCTAATCTAACTACCTTAAAAATAACTTCCCAAAGCTTTTCAACAGCAATTTCTTTTGAGACATTAGGGAATATTTTTAAAGCCCAGGCTTCTGTAGGAATAGATATTACAGTCCAACGAATTTTATTAGACATAGAGTATTCATAGTATTCAGATAAAGCTAATTGTCTAGCTTTTTGCATAGCTGCAATTTTATCCATAGAAATACCCTTGTATGCATCAGGATCAGATGCTGATATTGAAATTACACATGCTCCATTTCTTGCATAATAATTATAAGATTCTCCAACCCAATCAGGAACAAAAGAAAGAGTTTCTATAGAAGAGTTTTCAAGTTTTATTCTTTGTAGTTTTTGATCATTATAGTGTACTACTACATCTTTAGCGCCTATAGTATAAGCTTCTTTAGCAATTTCTCTTGCAAAATCAGCACATTCAATAGGTGAGTTTATTATAACAGTTTGGTCTTGTTGAATATTAACTCCTTTTTTAACAGCTAATTCAGCATATTTTTTTAACATTTTTTCCATTTAGTAACACCTCGCAATATTTAATAATATATTTTATATTTTCCCACAATTTTAAAAATCAGTCTAGTAATTTAATAAGAGATGATTTACCCTTGTATATACTTTAATTTATTAATATAATAGAAATACTTGAATTTAGAAGTTATAAGAGATAATACGAGGTGATTATATATGTTTAATTTATTAGAGACTTTAGTAGAAAAAAATAGAGGATATGGAGCAGAAGGAAAACTTGCATCATATATACCAGCACTTTTAGAAGCTGATCCAAATAATTTAGGAGTATGTGTTGTAGATTTACAAGGTAGAGAATACTCTGCAGGAGATTGTGATGTAAAATTTACAATTCAAAGTATTTCAAAGGTTGTAACATTAATATTAGCATTAAGAGACAATGGAAGAAAAAATGTATTTAAGAAAGTAAATGTTGAACCTACAGGAATGGGATTTAATTCAATTGTAAATTTAGAAGTTACACAAAGTGACAGACCGTATAATCCTATGATAAATGCAGGAGCTATAGTTACAACTTCTTTAATAGGTGGGGTAACAGAAGAAGAGAAGCTTAATAAGATATTAGAATTTTTAAGAAAAGCAACTAATAATGATGATATTACATTAAATGAACAAGTGTATAAATCAGAAAAAGCAACAGGAGATAGAAATAGATCATTAGCATATTTTATGAAAAGTAATGATATATTATCTGGAGATATTGAAGAAATTTTAGATCTTTATTTTAAACAATGCTCAATAGAAGTAACAGCAAGAGATTTAGCAAGGTTTGGAGCTGTTTTAGCCAATGAAGGGGTAACTCCTTGGGGCGATGAAAGATTAATGTCTAGAGAAGTATGTAGAATAGTTAAGACTATAATGGTTACATGCGGAATGTATGATGCGTCAGGTGAGTTTGCAGTTCATGTTGGAATACCAGCAAAATCAGGTGTTGGTGGAGGAATTTTAGCAACAGTACCTAGAAGATATGGTATAGGTATATTTGGACCTGCATTAGATCAAAAAGGGAATAGTATGGCAGGACTTAAAGTTATAAAAGATTTATCTGATGAACTAGATTTAAGTATTTTTTAGTCTAAAATTCATGAATTAATTATAAGTAATTTGGGTAATTTTATAAATGATACTTAATATTTAATATATAAGTAAAATTT
This sequence comes from Clostridium chauvoei, assembly GCF_002327185.1. NCBI lineage: Bacteria > Bacillati > Bacillota > Clostridia > Eubacteriales > Clostridiaceae > Clostridium > Clostridium chauvoei. The sequence continues at coordinate 774,760 of NZ_CP018624.1, forward strand.
AAAATCTTACTTAATGATATAATGATTTTATAGTTAAAAAATAGTATAATTTATAGTAAAGAAAAAACTCTAAGGAAATTAATCCTTAATTTGGAGGAATAAATGGAAAGATTACTTATTTTAGATTCAAATTCTCTTTTAAATAGAGCATTTTATGCTATACCACCACTTACAACAAGTGATGGAACACATACTAATGCAGTATATGGTTTTACTAATATGCTATTTAAAATGAAAGATGAAATTAAACCAGATTATATTGTTGCAGCCTTTGATAAAAAAGGACCAACTTTTAGACATAAAGAATATGAAGAGTATAAAGCAGGAAGAAAGAAGATGCCACCAGAGCTTGCAGAACAATTTCCTTTAATAAAGGAATTACTAGGTTTATTAGCTATAAATGTTTATGAAATAGATGGCTTTGAAGCTGATGATATAATAGGTTCTTTAGCAAAATATGCAGAGAAAAATGGTATTGAAGTATATGTAGTTACAGGAGACAAGGATGCTCTTCAATTAGCTTCACATAATATTAATGTTGTTATAACTAAAAAAGGTGTTACAGAAACAGCTATATATGATGAAAAGACTTTCATAGAGGAATTTAATGTTACACCAACACAATTTATTGATGTTAAAGGGCTTATGGGAGATAAATCAGATAATATTCCAGGAGTTCCAGGAGTAGGTGAAAAAACGGCTTATAAATTAATTCAAACTTATGGTTCTGTAGAAGAGGTTCTTAAGAATATAGATAATATTAGTGGAAAAAAGCTAAAGGAAAACTTAACTAATTTTAGTGAGCAAGCTATATTCAGCAAAAAGTTAGCCACTATAATCACTGAAGTACCAATAGAGTTTGATTTAGATGATATAAAAAGTAAAGAGGCATATGACAGAGTTGGAGCAAAGAAGTTATTATTAAATCTTCAAATGAAATCTATAATTAATAAATTACCTGGAAATGATGAAGAAGCAGAACAAGTAAATATAGATTTCAAAGAGGTAAATACTTTAGATGAATTTAAAAAAGCAGTAAGCGAATTAGGAGATAAGTGTTTTATTACATATGAAGTAATAAACTCTTCAAAATATTCTAAGATACAATTAGCTACCTTGAATATAAATGATGGTAAAAATACATTTATAATTGATATAGATAAAGTTATGAATGAGAACAGCGATGATGCTTTAGCTTCATTAAAAGCTTTTATGGAAAATGAAAACAAGATTAAAGTTATACATGATGCAAAGACTTTAATAACTATATTAAATAAAAATAATATAGAAATAAAAGCTTTTGAATTTGATACTTCAATAGCTGCTTATTTAATAGATTCATCAAAAGGAAACTATGAAGTACAAACTTTAATAAATGACTATTTAGGGGAAGATATTAATGGCGAAGGGAATTTATTAAAGGCAAAAAATATTGCAAAACTTAAAGAGCTATATGATGTATTAAAAGATAAAATAAAAGAAGAAGCTATGGAAGAACTTTATTATAAGGTAGAACATCCTTTAATATATATTCTTTCTTCTATGGAAGCTTTGGGCTTTAATATAAATAAAGATAAGTTAGATGAATTAGCTATTATATTTAAAGAGGAAATAGCAAAGACTGAAAAAGAAATTTTTGAGTTATCAGAAGAAGAATTTAATATAAATTCTCCAAAGCAACTTGGAAAAATACTTTTTGAAAAATTAGACTTACCAGTAATTAAGAAAACGAAAACAGGATATTCAACTAATGCAGAAGTCTTAGAAAAACTTCAGGATAAGCATGATATAATACCTAAAATAACTTATTATAGACAAATAACAAAATTAAATTCAACCTATGTAGAAGGACTTAAAAATGTAATTGATGAGGATGGGCATATACATTCAAGCTTTAATCAAACTGTAACAACTACAGGAAGACTTTCAAGTACAGAGCCTAATCTACAAAATATACCTATAAAGCAAGAGATGGGTAGAGAAATAAGAAAAGTGTTTATACCTATGGAAAGCAATGATATATTACTTTCATGTGACTATTCGCAAATAGAACTAAGAGTTTTAGCTCATATGGCTGGTGATGAAAATATGATAGATGCATTTAAACACCATAGTGATATACATACTAAGACAGCTTCAGAAGTATTTAAAGTGCCTGTAGAAGAGGTTACATCCTTAATGAGAGGTAGAGCTAAGGCAGTAAACTTTGGTATAGTATATGGAATTAGTGATTTTAGTCTTTCACAAGATTTAAAAATAACTAAAAAAGAAGCTTCAGAATATATGGAAATATATTTTGATAGATATCCTAAAATAAAAGGATATCTAGAGGGCACTAAAAATGAAGCAAAAGAAAATGGGTTTGTATTGACAATTTTAAATAGAAGAAGATTTATACCTGAAATTAAATCTTCAAATAGGATTGTTAAAGCCTTAGGTGAAAGATTAGCGATGAATGCGCCTATACAAGGAAGTGCAGCGGATATTATAAAATTAGCTATGGTTAATGTTTATAACAAATTAAAAGAAAGAAAATTACAAAGTAAAATTATATTGCAAGTTCATGATGAACTTATATTAAATGTTAAAGAAAATGAACTTGAAGAAGTTAAAAATATAGTAAAAGAAGAAATGGAAAATGTATTACAAATATCAGTGCCACTTGAGGTTGATATTAATATAGGAAAAACATGGTATGAGGCTAAGTAGGGGGGCTTAATTAATGATTAAGGTAGGGTTAACAGGTGGAATTGGATCTGGCAAAAGTACAGTTTCTAAAATGTTAATAGAAAAGGGGTTTTCTATTATTGATGCAGATAAAATATCCAAAGATGTGTTAGAAAAATACCCTGAAATATTAGAGAAGGTTAAAATTGAATTTGGATCAGGTTTTTTTGACTGGAGAGGTGAGTTTAGAAGAAGAGAGTTTGGTAACCATATTTTCAGATTTCCAAAACAAAGAAAAAAATATGAAGAGATAATTATACCGTATATAAAAAAAGAAATCTTAGAAACTATAGATAGATACGAGAAAAATGGAGTAGATATTGTAATTCTTGATGCCCCAACTTTAATTGAAAATGATCTACATAATAATATGGATTTTGTTGTTTTAGTTTGGGTAGATAATAATACACAAGTTCAAAGAATAAAAAATAGAGATAGACTAGGAAGAGAAGAGGCAATTAATAGGATTAATTCACAGATGCCTTTGGAGAGAAAAAAGGAATTTGCAAGTATTATATTAAATAATAATGGGGATTTATTAAATACTAAAAATCAAGTAGATGGATTAATAGAGTTTTTAAGAGAAATTTGTTAGTAGGGAGAATGACTATGAAATTTAAACGCATATTAATATTCTTGCTTACCTTAATTATAGGATATTTTGGGTTGATTTTTTTCATGAAACAGTATGTTTTTCCTTACAAATATACTGATTACGTAGAGAAATATAGTGAGGAATATGACTTAGATCCATTATTAGTATTAGCTGTTATAAAAGCTGAAAGCGATTTTGAAGAACAGGCTGTATCTAATAGAGGAGCTAAGGGATTAATGCAAGTTATGGATAATACAGCAGAATGGGCATGTAAGGAAATTGGCATAAATTATTTTATGCCTAATATGCTGATGGATCCTGAATTAAATATAAGGCTTGGATGTTGGTATTTACACAATTTACGAGATGAATTTAAAGACTTAGATTTAATTATAGCAGCCTATAATGGGGGAAGTGGAAACGTAAATAAATGGTTAAATGATGATGAGTATTCAAAAGATGGAGAAACATTATCATATATACCTTTTAAAGAAACTAAAAAATACGTTGATAAAGTAAAAACTAATTACAGTGTCTATAAATATCTATATGGAAAGTAAAAAAGCACCAAAAGGTGCTTTTTTATTATTTAAATATTGCAGTTATCCATTCGTTTGTTTGATATTTTTCTTGTAATTTAAAACCATAGTTTTCTACGGCTTGTCTTACTTCATCAAAACTCCATTCTACTAAACCGGATATAAGTATTTTACCATTTTCATCTAAATGTCTTTTGATGAAATCCATAAACATTTTAGTTTCTTCTCCACCAATATTTATATATATCCATTCAAATTTTTCATTAACATCCATTTCATCTGATAGTAAATCTCCTATAAGAACTTTAATGTTATAAAGTCCATTAAGAGAAGCATTTAATTCAACTTCATCAGTAACATCTCTTATATCTACTGCGGTTACTGAGGAAGCACCTGCAATTGAAGATGCAATAGATAATATTCCAGAACCAGTACCTATGTCTAGAACATTTTTGTTTGTTAAATTTAATTTAGTAAGAATTAAATTTAAAAGGTCTTTTGTAGTTTCATGAAGTCCAGTTCCAAAAGCTCCTTGAGATATGAAATTAATTTTACTTTTATTGTTAATTTCTTCTTCTGGAGAAGCAAGAACCCATTCATTGTTAATTTCAACGATAGGAAAATCATAATTTGTATAATCATAATTAACTTCTTCAATATTTTCAAGTTTTGTTTCTAAAAGTGAAGTAACTAATTCTTTAAAGTTTTCAAAATCTTTATCTTCACCATCAAAAGCAACTTTAAGTGTAATTGAAGAATCATTTTTTTCTAAATATCCATATCCATAATCATCTTTAGTTATTTCAAGTGGAGTATCATAGAAAAAATTGAAGATATCATTGATTTGCAAAAGTTCAATTTTTTTATCTAAATCACAATTAAGAATATTATAAGATATAATTTTCATAAGAATACCTCTTTTATAAAATTTTAATTAAAGTATAAATTATGTAAAGCTGAAAGTCAATATAAAATTTGTAATAAAATGGTGATTGTTGACTACTTTCTTTTTTTAGGACTTTTATTAGTTTTTTTTGTCTTTAGATTCTTTTTTTTAGCTACTGAGAATCCAAAACTACCTATTGAATTTTGAGGAAGCCTAAAGTATTCCCCATGACAATAGGAAATTAAATCACCTTTCTCAAAGTGAATTTTCCCTTTTTCATCAATAAGAGAATCATTAATATGAGATGCTAAAACTTCGGCAATAAACATATCGTGAGTTCCAAGTGGTAAAATTTGTTTTACTTTACATTCAATTGTTATAGGACATTCATCTATATAAGCTACATTAACATTTGTACCTTCTTTCATAGTAAAGCCCATTTCTTTTATTTTATCAATTTTTTTACCAGGTTTAACACCACAAAAATCAACAGCTTTAACCATTTTAGATGAAGGGATGTTAACTATAAATTCCATTGTTTCCTTTATATATTCATAAGATAATCTTTCAGGTCTTATAGATATAGAAAGCATAGGAGGCTTTGTACATACAGTTCCAGTCCAACCAACAGTAAATACATTATCTTTACCATCTGAATTTCTAGAAGTTATTAAAACTACTGGTACAGGGTTTAAAACCACACTACCTTTAAAATCAACTTTTTTCATAAATTAGCTCCTTATCTTATATAATTACTTTAGAATTATAACATATTTAAGAAAAATGTGTTAGGAATAACATGGATAACGTATATAAAAAAAGTGCCTTAAGGCACTTTTTAATATCTTCTTCTTCTTCTAGATCTTCTTTTTCTCATATTAACAATTCTTATTATAATTAAAACTAGTATAGCTATTATAGCTACTATTAATATAAATGCTAAATAAAAACCTAAGTTAGCTTTTAATAATTCACCAGTTGAAACATCAACAGTTCCTTTTACTTCTTCATTATGACCAAGAGAAGAATATGTTAAAGCAACTTCTTTACCACCAGTTAATTTCCAAGCATTTTTATCTTCATTTAAATATTCTATTTTAGAATTTTTATCGTTAAAGTCATTTTTATAATACATAACATCTTCTGATACTTTTACAGGAGCTGTTATAGTTTTTTTAGGACCGAAGAATCTAAAAACTTTATATTCTAAATCAACAGTACCAACTTCATCTCCAGCTTTTTTATATACTTGTTTTTCAGAAGAATAACCATAATCAGCTATTTTTTCTGTATCTTTAAATACTGCAGTTCCATCAGCACCATATTCAGATTTTAAAACAACAGTAACTAGATTCCTTCCGTTTCTTTCATAGAAGCCTACGAAGCAATGACCAGCTTGAGTTTCTGTACCTGTTTTACCACCAATGTTTCCATTCTTGCCTAAATTTTTGTTTCTACTTTCTAATATATATGTAGAACCTGTTATATTTATTTTAGCAGCAGGATTATAAGGTTTTAATGTTTCTCTTACCCAATCATTTTTAAAAGATTCTTTAGCGATTATAGCTAAATCATAAGGTGTAGCATAATTATAACTAGTAGGTGTATCTTCTAAACCATTTGGATTTACAAAGTGTGAATCCTTTAAGCCTAATTTTGCTACTCTTTCGTTCATTAAGTTAGCGAAGTTATCTACACTTCCAGCAACTGATTCTGCTATCATATAAGCAGCGTCGTTAGCAGAGAAAATAAGAAGTGCTTCCATTGCATCTTCACCAGTTAGAGTATCTCCGACCCTCATTTTTTTAAAGTTTACATTAAGAGAAGCATCAGGTTGTTTTGCTGCAGCTTCAGTAAAAGGAATTGAATCTCCTTTAGTTTTGTTTTCAGCAAATAATAAAGCTGTTAATAGCTTTGTAGTACTTGCTAATGAATGCTTTACATCAGCATTTTTGGAGTAAATTACTTCATTAGTATCCATATCCATTACTATAGCAGCTTCTCCAACTATTTCAGGATTAGAAACAGTAGTTCCTTCTGCATTAACCCTACTAGCTAAAGGTGCCAATAAAGATATGGAAAGAGCTAGTGCTAATGATTTAAGTATACTTTTTCTTTTCAAAATAAATCTCCCCATCTCTATTAATATTTTAAATTTTCACTTGTATAAGTATAACACTTACGTTACATAATAACAATAATAATGTATTTAAATTACTTTTATATTAATTTCATGTTATAGTAATTTAATAACTGGACAAAATATATTTAGTTAAGGAGGTGATTAAAATTAAACTAAATAATCATTTAACTAAATACTTTAAGTTTGCAATTATTTTTATAGTGATTTTTTTTGCAATTATTTTAAATTATACCCCTGTTGCTGCTAGTAATTCAGATTTTACAAAAAAAGTAGTTTATCTAACTTTTGATGATGGACCAAATGAAAATATAACTAAAGAGATTGTAAATATATTAGAAAGTAATAATATAAAAGGAAGTTTTTTTCTAATAGGAGATAATGCTAATAATAATAAGGGATTAGTTAAACTTCTAAAGGAAAAAAATATGACTATAATGCCACATACTAATATACATAAATATAATGAAATATATAGTAGTACAGATGAATATTTTAATGATTTAAATAAGTGTGAAGAGACTATTTCTAACATTATAGGAAAAAGAGATTTCAAATTTATAAGAATGCCTGGGGGTTCTGATAATACTATTGGAAATGAACAAATAATGACAGAAATAAAAAATAGGATAAAAAGTGAAAATAGATATTATATAGACTGGAGTGTGGATTCAGGAGATACTGAAGAGCAAGGAGTATCTGTAAACTTTATAGACTCTAGAATAAAGGAATACGGAGGATTATACCCTGTAGAAGTTGTGCTAATGCATGATATTAGTGGAAAAGAAACTACAATAGCTGCACTTCAAAACACTATAAATTTCTATAAAGAAAAAGGATATAAATTTAAATCTTTAGATGAGATTGAAGATGATGATATAGAGTATTTAAAAAAGATTAAAGTAATAAATAAATAAAAATAAATGCTAAGCAATTAAGCCTAGCATTTATTTTTATTTAGAATTAAGTCTATTTATCATAACTTCTTTAGCTTTTAACTCTAATGAGTTATCTATATTTTCAAGATTAATGTTACCATACTTATTTTCTAAAGCTAATTTTAAAAATCTATCAGCAAGCTCAGGGTTTTTTGATAGGAGAGATCCATGAAAATAAGTGCAGAAAGTATTTTTATAAATACAGCCTTCTTGACCATCTTCACCATTATTCCCAAAACCATGTTTACAAACTCCAAGAGGAGATAAGTTGTTTATATAGGTTCTACCAGAATGATTTTCAAAACCTACATAAGTTTCATCAAACTCTTTGTTATATATAACCGTATCACCAATGAAACGAGTATTCCCACCTTCTGTATATATATCAAGAATTCCTAAACCGTCTATTTTCTCACCATTAGGTGCTCTATAATAGTTTCCAAGCAATTGATACCCACCACAAATAGCAAGTGTAACCTTACCAGATTCTATATATTTTTCAATAGCTTCTTTTTTATTAGTTTTAAGATCATCAGATACAATAGATTGTTCGTAATCTTGGCCACCACCAAAAAATAAGAAATCTATATTTTCATAATCAAATTCATCATTTAATGAAGTATTTATAATATTAACTTTTATCCCTCTAGCTTCAGCTCTATGTTTAAGAATTAGTATATTACCGACATCTCCATAAACATTAAGCAAATCAGGATAAAGGTGACAAATATTTAATTCCATAATTAAAATCTCCTTTACCAAAGTTTATCTATATAACCTTTTGAATGAAGGTATTTTCTAAAGTTAATCATTGCAGTATAAGTTGCTAACACATAAACTTTATTATTAGTACCATTTTTAATTTTTTCAGTAAGGCCTTCAAAAGTTTCTTCTAGGATAAATTTATCAGGATCTAATCCTGCTATTTTAAGTCTAACTGCCATATCATAACAACGCATACCAGATATAAATACTTCATCTATATTTAAAGTATGAAGTTTTTCAAAATCAACATCCCATATCCATGAAACGTCTCTACCATCTGCATAGTTATCATTTAGTAAAAAAGCAGAACTGAATGATTCATTGTTTAAACATAAAGTATCTAAAGCTTGATTATATCCAGCTGGGTTTTTTACTAATATTATTTTTAAATTCTTACCATCAATATTAATGACTTCTTGTCTACCAAAACTTGAAGTTTGATTTTCAAGAGAGTTTTTTATTATATTTTCATCTATGCCAAGTTCTTTGGTAATAGAATATGCACATAATGCATTATATATATTATATACACCAGATTGACTTACAGTAATAGGTAGATTATCAAAACGGACAGTTGAGCTTTCAGCTGTTAACTCTATAATCTCATCTACTCCATATTTAAGATCAGCTCTCTTATATCCACAGCCTGTACAGTAGAAATCACCTAAATGATTATATGTAATATGGTTATATTCATAAGGAGATTTACAAAATTTACAAAACTTTGCATCTGCATTGACATCAATTTTTTTATTTTCGTTAATTGGTGTATTAAAACCATAAAAAACAGTTTTATTTTTTACTTTTAGGTTACCAAGAAGAGATTCATCACCATTTAAAACAAGTGTTGAGTCTGGTACAAGAGTAACACCTTCTAAAATTTTAGTAAGAGTAGTATAAACTTCACCATATCTATCAAGTTGATCTCTAAATAAATTAGTAACAGTAATTATTTCTGGAGTTATATATTTTGTTATATATTTAATGTTTGCTTCATCAACTTCTATAATAGCGTATGTATCTTTAGCTTTATTGAAGAATTTATAGTTATCTATAAATGTAGTAACTATACCAGGGAATAGATTTGCACCAGTGTTGTTAGTTATTACATTATGTCCGCTTTCTTTTACGATATTATAGATCATACTAGTTGTAGTTGTTTTACCGTTTGTTCCTGTAACTAGAACGACTTTATATCCATTGGAAACCTTAGATAATATATTTTTATCTATTTTTAAAGCTACCTTACCAGGAAATGTAGTTCCTCCTTTTAGTATTGTTTTTGTTAGAAAAATTGTAATTTTTGAAGCTAGAATGCTTAATACTGACTTAATACTAATTGTCTTCACCACCTTATAATACTTATCCAATATTATTTACAATAATAAATGGATTTAATCATTTAGTTAAAAATCAAATTTAAACTATCAATAGTATATCACAAACTTCAAAGGTTACCAATGAAGATAATATAAGTTTTGTTTATAAATTGACATACTTAAATAGATATATAATAATATATGGAAATAGAAACTTTAATGGGGTGTATTAAATGGAAAAGTTTATGTTTAAGGATAAAGAGGGAGTAAATATTAGTTATTATAAATGGACTCCAGATATAGAAAATGTACGAGGGGTTATACAGATAGCTCATGGGATGACAGAAACAGCAATAAGATATGATTATTTTGCTAAAAGATTATGTGAAAAAGGATATGTGGTCTACGCTCACGATCATAGGGGGCATGGAGATACGGCTAAAATGAGAGAAGATTTAGGATATATAGCAGATAATGATGGGTTTTATTGGATGATAAATGATATAAAAGAACTTACTGATATAATTAAAGAGGAAAATAAAGGAAAAAAGTTAATATTATTTGGACATAGTATGGGATCTTTTTTAAGTCAAAGATATTTTCAATTATATGGTAATGGTATTGATGCGTTAATACTTTCAGGAAGTAATGGAAAACCTAAAAATATAACTAAACTGGGAGCTATAGTTGCTAGGATAGAGATGAAAATAAAAGGAAGAAAAGCCAAAAGTAAGTTGATGGATAAGTTATCTTTTGGTGGTTTTAATAAAAATTTCAAACCAAATAGAACAGAGTATGATTGGTTATGTTCTGTTGAAGAGGAAATAGATAAATATATAGAAGATGAAAAATGTGGCTTTATATGTTCAACTTCATTTTATTATGATTTAATTAAAGGATTATGGGATATTCATAAAAAAGAAAATTTAAGGTCTATGCCTAAAGATATTCCGATATATATATTTGCAGGGGATAAAGATCCAGTAGGATATTTTGGAGAGGGAATAGTGAATTTATATAAAACATTTAAGTCTATAGGGATAAAAGATGTGGAATATAAATTATATAAGAATGGTCGCCACGAAATGTTAAATGAGAATAACAAAGATGAAGTAATTTTTAACATTATAAAATGGTTAGATTCTAAAGAAATATAAGAGATTTTACAAAAAAGAGAAATTATCTTAATTTAAGATGGTTTCTCTTTTAATTTTACATAATATAAGAATTTAACTAATATTTTCAAGTAAAATGTTCCATTATTAGTAAAAATAATGTAGAATATTTAATGAGGTGAAAAAAATGGATAACCATAAGTTTTCTGATGAAATATTTTGTGATGATAATGTGTTTAATGTAGAAAAAAATAATTTTTTAAAAAACTTACTTAGATTTACAATATTAAATTTAGTTATCATGATGATTTTTACTCATAAAAATATTATGGGATTTATTATATTAGAGTTAGTTTCATTAATGTTTAGTATAGCAGCACTTATGTTTGTAATTCATAGTAGTTACTTTAGTGAGTTAAAATTATATAAAGTTTTAAAATTTCATTTAGGCTTAATTTGTATTATTTACATAATTAGACTTTTTCCTAATGGTTATTTTGGTGGGATATATTTTAGAATTACCGATATAAAGATTTTATGGGATAATAATTTTAATTTTATCCTTATGTATTATTTAATAGCCAATTATAGATGTAAAAATACTAATAGAATATATATAGATTATATTTTTTGGACCGGAGTTAAAGGGATTTTATATATTATAAGTTCTAGACATTTATTAACATGGTTAATACCTAATGTTTGTTTAAGTATAGAACTTTTATTATTAATAATAGCATTTTATAGAATAAGAAGAAAAAAAATAATTGAGAATAATAAAATAAATATTTTTAGTATAAACCTAATAATGTCTATAATAGCTGTTTTTGTAACCTTGATTTTTCAAGGTGGATGGGTAACAAATTTTAGTATAATAAAATTTGTAATATATGAATCATGTATGTTATCTTTAATGTTAAATTTAATACAAAGTACATATAATTTTATTTTTAAAGAAACATATGAAGAAAATAACAAATTAGAAATAATTAACAATAGAATAAAGGTTAGAAATATTGAAATGGAACGATCTCAAGAGTTTATGATGGAAAGAGAGGGGATGTATAGAAATTTTCTAGGGGTTATTCCAAAACCTATAGTAAAAATTAATACTTTGAATAATAGAATTTTTTATTGTAATAAGAGTTTCTTAAGTTTAATAGGTGAAAAAAATATTAGAAATGTCATAAATAAAAAATTAGATTCTATAATAGAGCATAATATTTACTTTAATGATTTTTTTAACCTAGATAAAAACAAAGGATATATGGCTTTATTAAAAGGAAAAGAACCTAGAAATTTGGAAATAAGATTATTAAAGATTGACGAATATAATAATAAAATTATGTTTAGTCTAGAGGACATTACAGAAAAAGTAGAAATGGAAAAGATGAAAAAAGAGATGGAGGAAAATAAGTTAAAAGATATATTAAAAAAGAATTTTTTATCTAATATATCGCATGATTTAAAAACTCCAATTAATGTTATTTATTCAGCGGTACAAATAGATGAAATATTAATAAGTAATAATGATATAAATAGTTTAAGAAAGTACAACGATATAAGTCAGAAAAATTGTTTAACTTTAATACAACTTACAAATAATTTAATAGATATAAGTAAAATAAATATTGCTTATTTACATCCTAAATTAGAAGTAAGGAATATCGTTTCAGATATTGAGGAAAAGGTTATTTCTCTAGCAGAGTATGTTAAAAATAAAAATATAAATATGATTTTCGATACATCTGAAGAAGAGATTTATGTAAATATAGATAAAGAATTTATAGAAAGAATAATCTTAAATCTTATTTATAATTCGGTAAAGTTTACAAAATCAGGAGGTTATATTTATATAACTATAACAGCAGATTATGAAAAAGTTTATATAGAAATTAAAGATACAGGAAAAGGAATGAGTAAGGATTTTACAAGACAAGCTTTTAAAAAATATTCAATGGAGAATATAGATAATAGAATAGAAGATGGTTCAGGCGTAGGTCTGTTTGTTGTATATAATTTAATTAAAAAGCAAAATGGTAATATAAAATTAGAAAGTGAAATAGGAAAGGGTAGTACGTTTACTATAGAATTTTCAAGGGTAAAAAGATATGGAGTTTCGTAGGTTAGATAAAGAGAAGAAGGTTATAGAAAGAGGATTATTAACAAGATTTTTTATAATATGTATAATTGGATTATCTATATTTTCTAGTGAAATATATAGATATAATTTCAACATAAATATTTTATGTATAATCATAGCCATACTTATATTTTTTATGTCAAATATAAAAAAAAGTAGAAAAGATTTAGGTTTTATAAAATATATAGGAATTGGTTTTTTTTATATTACGTTATTATTAATATTGCGTTTAAATTATGTAGTAGACATGAGTAATAAATTATCATGCATACTAATTAATATATTATTATCATATTTTGAATCAGTTGTATTACTACTTGCACTTATATTAGATAAAAAAAATAGTTCAACATTTAAATCTAATGTAGTATTTATAGTAACTATCATAAGTATGGTTATTTTTCTAAATTTAAATAATAATTTAGTTAATAAACATATACTAGGCCCTAATTTGTTTATAATATTAAATTTAATATTACTTGTAGCACATTTAATATATATTAAAAAATCTCATAATATAAAAGTATCAATAGAAAAAAGGCTTTTAATATTATGGAGTATAATAACAACAATATATAATATAATTGCATATTTTGAAATTAAGGATTTTTTCATATTAAGTTATAGTATTTGTACTATAAAATTAATATCATTTATAATAATGTACAAGTTAGTAGAGAGAAATTTATTAAGTAATGCATATGAACAAGCTTTTGAAGGTTTAAAAGAACTACAAAATAATAATAAGGAATTAAATGCAAGTTTAATAAGAAGAGAAAAGTTATTAAAAGATACAAAGAAGCAAATAGCTAAAAGTGAAAAAAGATATGAATAGATGATAGAGTCAATTTCAGAAGGTATATTAATTTTTAATAATAACAATTTAAGTTATATAAATGATGATGGACTCGATTATGTTTTTTGTAAGTTAAGAGGCGGAATTATTAATGAAGATATAAATTATATTTTAGAGGTACTTATAGGTCAAAAATTTAATGAAGAAGAAATAAATAGTGGTTTTATAAAAGAAGTAAAAATAAAGGATAAAAGCAATGGAAATAGGGTTTTAGAGATAACTTTAATAAATATGGATTTCCAAAATAAGATCCTTTTAATTAAGGACATTACAGATTTGAATGAACATAGAACAATTATTAAAAATGTTAAAAAATATATTTCTAGTGAAAAAGTAAAGGATGAATTTTATTCAAATATATCTCATGAATTAAGAACTCCTATAAATGTTATATCTTCAGCACTACAATTAAATAAATTAATGATAAGTGATGGAAATATAGAAAAGGTTGTTAGAAATAATAAACTTATTAAACAAAATTGTTTGAGACTTATAAGAACAATAAATAACTTTATAGATACAAATAAATTAACAGAAGGATTTTTAGAGGCTAATAAAAAAGTTTACAATATTGTAGATATAGTAGAAAATGTAGTTCTTGCAAGTAATAAATATATGCTTTTAAAAGAAAATATATTAATTTTTGATCCAGAAGAAGAAGAGATTTATATGTATTGTGATAGGGTTCATATTGAAAGAATTATGTTAAATATACTGTCTAATTCTTTAAAACATGGAGAAATAGGCGGTAAAATAGAAGTAAGTATTAAATGTCTAAAAGATAATATAGAAATAATAGTAGAAAATAATGCTAAAGCAATTCCAGAAGATAAAAGAAGAGTTATATTTGATAAATTTACTAAATTAGATAATTCTTTAGCAAGACCATCAGAAGGAAGTGGACTTGGATTATTTCTTACAAAAAATTTAGTAGAGTTAAACGATGGGAAGATAGATTTAAAAACTATAGGAGAAGATGGAAACAGATTTATAATAAACTTTCCTTATTCAGATGAAAAATATGTATCTTACAATGATGTATTACATGAAATAAATCAATTAGAAGAAAAAGTAGATATAGAATTTTCAGATATATATTTTTGATTTCATACTTTTAAGAAATAGCGCATATATAATAATGAAATATTACTTTGAGGTGTGTTATGAAAGAAAAGGCTAAAAAGATAAAAAATAAAGTGAATAAGAAAGGGACGAAGCATAGTTTTAATATATTTAAGGTAAATGGACAATTTAAATTTATTCCATTGATAATAAATATATTAATTCCGGTAGTTGGTGGGTTAGTAGTTGGGTATTTAAATAAGAATACTATGGGTACATATGCAATGTTAAAAAAACCGATATTTACACCACCTAGCTATGTATTTCCAATTATATGGACTATATTATATGTGCTAATGGGAATTGCAGCATATAGAATTTATATGAGAAATAAGCAAGGTGCTAATGATAATGGGGCATATTTCTTTTATTTAGTTCAACTTATATTTAATTTTATGTGGAGTTTTATTTTCTTTACATTTAGATTATATGGAATAGCTTTTATATGGCTTATTATATTATTTATATTAGTAATAATAACATTTATAAAATTTATTAAAGTAGATAAGATTTCAGGAATATTATTAATTCCTTATATGATATGGCTTATATTTGCTGGTGTTTTAAACTTTTTTATTTGGATGTTTAATGAAATGTAGTTAATTATATAGTATAATAAAATGAGCCCTCTTATTTAGAGGGTTTATTTTACTTAGAAGGGAAGTTCTTATGGGAAAAACTTTGTTTATAGCAGAAAAACCATCAGTAGCAATGGATTTTGTTAAATTATTAAACGTAAAAGCAAAAAGAAATAATGGATACATAGAAGGGGAAAAGAGTATATTTACTTGGTGTGTAGGTCATATGGTAACAATGAGTTACCCAGAAGTATATGATGAAAAGCTTAAGTTTTGGAATTTAAGAGATTTACCATTTCTACCTAAAGAATATAAATATGAGGTAATACCTTCAGCATCAGCCCAATTTAATGTAGTTTCTTCCCTTATGAATAGGGATGATGTAGATACTATATACGTATGTACTGACTCAGGGAGAGAAGGAGAGTATATATATAGATTAGTCGATGATATGGCAGGTAACCCTAATAAAGTTAAGAAAAGAGTATGGATAGATTCACAAACAGAAGAAGAAATAAAAAGAGGAATAAAAGAAGCAAAACCTTTATCGGAATATGATTCATTAGCATATTCTGCTTATTTAAGAGCAAAAGAAGATTATATCTTTGGTATTAATTTCTCAAGATTATTAACTCTTAGATATGGAAGAGTTTTAGCTAATATAATAAAAACAGATAAGAATGTGGTTATTGCAGTTGGTAGAGTAATGACATGTGTATTAGGAATGGTAGTAGAAAGAGAACGAGAAATAAGAGAATTTAAGAAAACCTCTTTCTATAAGATATCAGGTGAATTTTCAAAAGAAAATGAAGAGAGTCTTTTATTAAAAGGAGAATGGAAAGCTATAGAAGGATCTAAGTTCTTTGAATCACCTAAGTTATATAATGAAGTTGGATTCAAGAAAAAAGAAGATGCAGAGATATTAATGAAAGAGATTAGAGATATAGGTTTTGGAATTATTAAAGAAGTGAAGAAAACTAAAGAAAAAAAGAATGCACCTTTATTATTTAATTTAGCAGAAATACAAAATGAATGTACAAAAAAATTTAAAATAAGTCCTGATGAAACATTAAAGATTATACAAGGGTTATATGAAAAGAAGATGGTTACTTATCCTAGAACAGATGCTAGAGTATTATCTACAGCAGTAGCAAAAGGGATAAAGGGTAACTTAATGAAACTTATACATATGCCAATAGGTGATAAGTTAAATGATATAGTAAAAACAATTATATCTAAAGATTTAAGCAAATCTATAATAAAAAGTAAATATGTAGATGATAGTAAAATAACAGATCACTATGCCATAATTCCAACAGGAGAAGGAAAAGAAAATTTAAATAGACTTCCAGAGTTAGATAGAAAGATTTATATATTAATCTTAAAAAGATTTTTAAGTATATTTTATCCACCAGCTCAATATAGTAAGATTGCAATAACTATATCTGTAGGGAATGAAAATTTTTTATTAAATAAAAAAGTTTGCATAGATAAGGGATATTTAGTAATTATAGAAGAAAATAAAAATGATGAGGAAAGTGATTTCCAGGGAAATATACGTAAAGGAACAAAGGTTAATATAAATGAATTAGAGATAAAAGAAGGAGAAACTTCACCACCTAAGAGATATACAACAGGATCTATGATAATAGCCATGGAGAACGCAGGTAAGTTAATAGAGGATGAAGAATTAAGAGAGCATATAAAAGGTGCTGGTATAGGTACATCAGCAACTAGGGCAGAGATATTAAAAAAATTAATGAATATAAATTATATTAAATCAAATAGCAAAACTCAAATCTTAACACCAACAGAGCTTGGAGAGATGATATACGAATCTATAAGAATATCTATACCATCGCTATTAAACCCTTCACTAACAGCTTCATGGGAGAAGGGGTTAAAGCTAGTAAATGATAAAGAAATTGAGCCTAATGAATTTATGATTAAGTTAGAAGCATATACAAGGAAGAACACATCAAAAGTATTAAGTAACTCTAATATGGCTTACTTAAACGCAAAACTTTCAAAAGTTAAAGAGCAATACTCAAAATAAAAAAATGGGGCTGTCGCATAGCGGGTAAAAAAATCCGCTAGCGATAGCTCCTTTTCTATATTTTTATAAAATTTATTACACATTTTATAATATAAATAAACTCTATTTAAAAATAGACGCACTTTAATAAAGCTAATAAAAAAGACTTAAAAAATTTAACTATAAAGCTTCTTTTAGCTCAAATAAATGCTTACCAGTTCGGTTAGATTGTATTTTGTTATGTAATTTATTAACATTATGAGCCATAGCAATTAGGATGCTTTCTGCTAAAACATTCTTTTGACCACGACACATAAATCTTCTGAAATTCATATCATGTTTTACTTGTGCAAAAGAGCCTTCTGCTTGAATACTTCTATTCATTCTAAGTAAGATGCCTTCATCAGTAATAATTCTTTCTAAATCTTCTTTTCTTTGACGATTAAACTTTTTTGAAGTTTCAAGTTTCTTAGTTCTTTCCCCCAATGGAATTTTAGAATTATTTCCTTTAATACATTTACTCTTAAAGCTACAATTACTACAGTCCTCACATGAATAAATTGTTTTTTCACTTTCATATCCTGTTTTAGATTTCTTGAACTTTATACCATTGACTTTTAGAGTCTTACCATTCTGGCAAATAAATAAATCATTCTCAGCGTCATAATCCATATTTTCTATTCTGCCAATATCATTCTTATACTTTCTTGTCTTTGATATTTCATAATTAGAAGGTTTAATAAATGCTATTTGATTATTATCCTCAATAAATGAGTAATTCTCTTCACTTTCATAGCCAGCATCAGCAACTATTTTTGAATATTTAAAATTTAGATGCCATTCCATACTTTTTAAAAAGGGTATTAATGTAGTAGTATCTGTTGGCTGTGGTCCCACAGTAAGCCACGAAATATATTCTGCATCAACACCGTGTTGTACATTATAAGCAGGTTTAAGTTGACCATTTTTCATAGCATCTTCTTTCATTCTCATAAAAGTAGCGTCATTATCTGTTTTTGAATAACTATTTCTTTCTCCGCAGGTGTATACTTTTTGGTTATATTCTTTGAATTTTGAAAGATACTCTTCAAGCTTCTCTATAGATTTTTGAAGTGGTGATTTTCTTTTACCACATCCGTGGACGAATTCAATAGTTTCAATTTTCTTTAATTCATAAAGCCTTTTCTTTAGCTTTTTTACGTGCCTCATTTGAACTTTATTTTTATAAATCAATTTAATACCATAAAGTTCTTCGCATTCTTTTACAAGGTCGGCTATTTTTGTTAATAATTTAGCCATGTTTTTTGTCACAGCTTTTTTCCAAACGAATGTATATTTATTTGCATAAGCTTCTATTTTAGTACCATCAATAAATATTGATCTGCCTGATATTTCTCCAATCTCATAAAGAAAATTAGACATTTCAGCCAATATCTTTTCAGCACATGGAGCAAAATGTAAACTTCTAAATCTTGCAAATGTTGAGTGATCCGGAGCAGATGCCCCTTCGAGTAAAAACATAAAATTTATATCTCTAAGACATGCTGTTTCTATATCTCGTGAAGAATAGAAACCATTCATATATCCATAAAGCACAATCTTTAACATGTTCGTTGGCGATACTTGATTTTCTCTTATTTTAGAATAAGTAGAATATAGGTCAGTTAAATCCATCTCCTCTACAAACTGACTTAGTAATCTCACCGAATCATTTTCTGGAATTATGCAATCTATATCAAAAGGAAGTTTTAATTGATAAAACTTTCGATTTACAGTATAATTTTGTTGTAAAATATTTTTTAGTTGCATAAAAAACATTTTACCATAAATCCTAAACTATTGAGTTTAGGATTTATTTTTTTTGCATCAAAAAGGAGCTGTGCACTATTATTTAGTGCGACAGCCCCATTTTTTATTTGATTTAAGATAATATTAATGAAATCAAATGAAAACATAATGGAGCTAAAAATACAGTCATTATTCCCGCAATACCTATTGATAATGAACTCATCGCTCCTTGAGTTTCTCCAAGTTCTAAAGCTTTGGTTGTACCAACAGCATGAGAGGCAGTCCCAATAGCTATTCCAACAGCTAATTCACTTTTAATTTTAAATAAGTGACAAAGGGTAGGTCCTACAACTGCTCCCATAATACCAGATACTATTATTGCAAGTACTGTAACTGGTACTAGTCCACCTAATTGATTTGTTATTTCAATACCTATTGGAGTTGTAACTGATTTTGATAATAATGATATAGTAAGTACATTTTCTAAACCAAAGGTAAAGCATAAAATAATTACTGATGTTATTCCAACAAAGCTACCTATAAAAATACCAATAAGAATAGGGACAAGATTTTCTTTTAATAAATGAAACTGCTTGTATAAAGGAACTGCTAACACTACAGTTGCAGGCCCAAGAAACATATTAATAAATTGACCTCCATTATTATAAGAGTCAAAATCTATATTAAATATAACTAAAACTGCAATAATTATAGCAATAGCTATTAATAATGGATTAAATATGGGAAGTTTTGTTTTCTTATAAACAAATAATCCAATTTCAAAAGCTAATAATGATAGCACTATACCAAATAGTATATTGTTTGTTAAAATGTCCATTAAATTTCTTCACTTCCGTTCTTTTTTTTATTCAACGTATTACTTACCACTTGAACTACTAGTCCTGTAACTACAATTACAATTGCTGTTGCAACTGCACATATTAAAACTATTTTAATAAGACTAGATTTTATGTTATCAAAAGAAGTTAAAAGTCCAACTCCTGCAGGTATAAAGAAAAATGCTAAATGATCAAGAAAAAAGTTTGAAACAGTTTCTACACTTTCTACCTTTATTACATTAGTACATAATAATAAAAGTAACAATAGCATTCCTATTATATTTCCAGGTACAGGTAGACCAAGTCCTTTTGAAATTAATTCTCCTAATAAGTAAATTCCTAGAATTATGATTGACTGTCTAAATAATTTCATATAAACCCTCCTTAGTTAGTCCCCATTATTATAATTTAGCACTATTTTATTTATTAGTAAATGGCATTAAATACTTATTGAAAGATGTTAACCTTTTCCTGTATAATTTAATTTAGCTTATCGAAAAAAGGAGTGAAAATATGGAAAAAACAGAGAGAAATTACTATTTCGATAACTTAAAAACTTTTTTAATAATATGTGTAATTATAGGAAATTCTTTAGAACTTGCAAATCCTACTTCAGTAAATATACATACTTTTATATTAATACTTTACATATTTCATATGCCTATGTTTGCATTTGTATCTGGATATTTTTCGAAATTAAGTAGACGAACAACAAAAGAAAAAGTAATAGATACAGTGAAAATTTATTTTTGTACACAAATATTTTATACACTATTTAATTTTTTAATACTTGGAAAATTAAATGTTAAATTAGAACTTTTAATGCCACAGTGGACATTATGGTATTTATTATCTCTAATTTTTTGGTACATAATATCAGACTATATAGATAATTATAAAAAATGGATAGTATGTACTGTTATTTTATCAATGTTAATTGGATTAGATGGAAGCGTAGGAACTATAGCAAGTGTTTCTAGAACTGTATTTTTTCTTCCATTTTTCATAGGTGGACGAGCTTTTAAAAAGGAATATATAAATAAATTAAAAGAACATAAATTAAAAATCATAATTTCTACAATAGTAGTATTTATAATATTATTAGTATTAAGTAAGGAGACTCCTATAGAATTATTATTTGAATATACAAATTATACTTGGTATTTTGAAAGACCATGGTTTCCTATGTTTATAAGGGGATTTCATTATATAGCTTCTGTTATAGTAGGAACATTTATATTTATAATAATTCCACAAAGAAGTATGAAAATAAATATATTAGGAAAACACTCTCTAATAATGTATATAACACATTCTGGTATATGCCAAATTCTACTAAAAACTAGAATGGTAAAATATGATAATCTACTTGCAACCATTTTATCAACTTGCGTGGTTGTTCTTAACGTATCAATATTTACATTAACATACGTTAAGTATAAAAATTGGAGAAAAGAAAAAGCAACAGAATATAAATATTGTTAATTTATAAAATAAAAGAGATATTGGCTTATTGTAGGCTAATATCTCTTTTTAACTTTATTTTAGCTTTTAAATTTTAACAAATTACTACATGAAATCATATTATAAAACATGAAAGTAATTTAACTTCATAAAAAAGTGATTGGAGGAATTAGTGAGAAGTAAATTAATTAAATTAGCAACAATAACTGCTCTTATAGGAGTTATTGGAATGAGTCTTGTAGCGTGTGCTAAAAAAGATCAGAAAGAGGAGAAAACTAAGGTAAGATTAAATGAAGTTGTACGTTCAGTTTTTTACTCACCAATGTATGTTGCTATAAATGAAGGTTTTTTTGAAGAAGAGGGGCTAGAGATTGATCTAGCAACAGGTCAAGGAGCAGATACAACCAAGTCATTTACACAAGTATGTTAAGACGCTGAAAATACTAGGTTTTATAATAAGGCTGCAATAAATTACAGCCTCAATTTAAACTTAATTTGTTTTGTTTCAGAGTTATAAGTAAAATATTCAACTAGATTTTCTATCATGTTTCTTTTAATTTCAATATCACCTATAAGATCAATAGTCTTTTTAAATAATTTTAAGCTTTCTATGAAGGCTTTTTTATTTTCTTTTTCATCTTCAACAACAAATGATTTTATACTTAGATTATTTATATTTTTTTCTATAGTTTTATTTTCTGTTTTTAAGCTTTTAATCTCATTTTGAATAGTGTTTAATATGTCCATATCATCTAATAATGCTAATTTTTTTATAAGGCCTGAAATAATCTTATTATTTTCATTTAATGTTTTATTTAGCATTGTTTTTTTTCTTTCTATGCTTGAAGCATTTTCAATAGTAGAGTTATTTTTGTAGTTTTCTATAGTTTTTATATCAAGATTTTTTAATAAATCAATAACAAAGCTTTCAGCTTTATCTGCATTTAACATTTTACATATGCATCTATTAGAGGCTCTATTTTTTAATTCACATCTATAGTATCTTTCATATTTTCCATTTGGATTATTTCTGCTCCAAGAACACATAGAAGAGTTACAATGTGCACATCTTAATAATCCTGATAATAAAAATTTACTTCCAGTTCCAGTTCTATTGTTAGGTTTTTTCCTAATATCATTTAATATATTTTGACATTGTATCCATTGAGTTGATGATATAACTCCTATATGAGCTCCTGTTGATATTATCCATTCATTTATAGGATTATCTTTCTTGCCATTTTTACGCTTGTTATAAGCCATAATACCGCAATTAGAATTGGCATTTCCTTCAATAGTAGCACCTAGATTTTTAAAATAATCTAAAGCCTTTTTATCAGCAGTACAATAAACAGGATTAGTTAATATTTGAAGGACAGTATTTCTACTAAAGTCACCACCATTTTTACCTTTTATTCCATTACTACAAAGATATCTAGCAATAGGACTACAACTTTTTTTCTCAATATATAGATTAAATATAAGTTTAACTATATCCATTTCATTATCAACTACTTGAAGTTTGTACATTTTCTTTTTATGGCCATTACTTTCATAATTAACAGAAGTAGATTTAAAACCAAGAGGGCAAGTACCACCAAGCCATCTGCCTGTTTTAGATAACTCAAGCATATTATCTCTTATTCTTTCAGCTATAGTTTCCCTTTCCATTTGAGCAAAGGTAGCAGAAATGTTGATCATAGCTCTACCCATAACTGAAGTGGTATCAAATTGTTCTGTTATTGATATAAAGTTTACGTTATTTTCCTCTAAAATTTTAAGAGTAGAAGTGAAATCAGCTACATTTCTAGAAATTCTATCAAGCTTATAGCAAATAAGATAGTTAAATCTTTTTTTCTTTATATCTCTAATTAATTTTTGGAATTCTGGTCTATTAGTATTTCCACCACTAAAACCTTCATCTTGATAAACTAAAAATTCAATAGAAGTATCTAATTGAAGATTATAAAAATATTTTTTACATAGATCTATTTGATTATTAATAGATTCACCTTTTTCAGATAATCTTGATTTTCTTACATATATTGCTGCTCTAATTTTAATCACCTCTTTTGTATATACTATGAATCACTTTAATATATTATTTTGAAATAATAAATTGATTTAGAATAAAGAATAGGGGTTCGTGACGAACACCTTAATTGATTCGGAGTACACCAAAATAAGGTTCAAAATAAATAATATAATTATCAAGTTCTAAATGAGTACCATATTTAGCTTTCATTGTTTCTATAGACTCTTGTAAAAATTCCTCAGTTACATCAAGATATTTAGCTAATTCAAATCTACTTGTAATACCATTGTTAAAGGCATCTAGTAAGCTAAAAATACTAATTAATTTAGCATGTCCCCATCTTCGTGCTAAATTTTCTTGTTTTAAAGAATTAGTAGATTTTTTTATTATATTACTATAATTTTTGAAGTGATGACCTAATTCTTCAGCCAAAATACATTTCTTTTCTGTATTTGTATGAATATTGCTATCAATAATGATGATATTATCACAATAATAGCCTTTTCCTTGCCCCTTTAAAGAAAATTCAACTATATCAATGTCATTCTCTAATGCTTCAGTTAAAAGTTCTTCATAAGTCATATTTATTTCCTCCTATAGTTAATATAGGATAATAATAACACAAACTAACGTTCTTGAAAACGTATGTTCTGATATTTATTAAAAATAGAACTGAAGAAATTTATTGAAATACGAATGTATGTTTTGTATGATTAAAATAGTAATTTATTTATTTAATAAATTATGTTAAAATGTAATATAAATGTTTTACAAAAATATATAATAGTTAAGGGGGTGTTTATTATGATTATGCCGAAAAAACATATTACTTTATCTGAATCGTATATAGGTTTTGGTGCATTTGTACTTGATATGCTTAAAGAGCCACTGACAATAGATGATTGTTGGAATAAAATTCAAAAAAAGTATATTGATAAGGGTTTAATTAGCAAAAAGCACTCGTTTGATAGCTTAATTTTAACAGTAGATTTATTATTTGCATTAAACACAGTAGATATTAATGAAAGGGGAGAGATTTACAATGTATATAAAAAGACTAACAGCTAATAAGGAATCATTTCATTCTATAGAATTTCAACCTAACAATTTTAATATAATACTAGGAACAAAGAGTAAAGATGCAGATAAAAAGAATAATACTGGTGAAACTGTAAATGGAGTTGGTAAGTCATTAACAGTTAAATTAATTGATTATTGCTTAGGTTCAAGACAAACTTCACATAAGATTATTTCAAAACTTAAAGACTCAGGATGGCAATTTGAATTAAATCTACAAGATGAGAATAAGTTTTTTAATATAATTAGAGATGTTGATTCAGGAAAGGTTATATTTAATAATAAGGATTTAACAGTTACTAAAGTGAATAATATTTTAGAAGCTGAGATATTTGATAGAGTAGAGAATTATAAATATCTTTCTTTTAGAAATCTTATATGTAGATATTTAAGGATACCTAAATTAGCATATATTAAATGGGAGCAATATAAAAGTAAAGAGGATGAGGATAAATCAGTTTTATACAATTCTTATTTATTGGGATTAGATCCTCAATTAATAATAAATAAAATAAATAACAAGACACAAATTAATGAAGCAGAGAAGAGTAAAAAATATATAGAAAAAGATGAAACAATTAAAAAATTAATGAATGGTTCTAAGGTAAGTATAGGAATTACTAATCTTTCTAAAGAAATAGAAGAACTTGAAAAGAAACTTTCTAATTTTAAAATTTCAGAAGGATATAATGATGTAAAATTAAATATTGAAAAAAGTAAAGTTAAAAAAAATGAAATTATAAATGAAATTACTAAATATAATAATACTATTAAAACAATAGATAAAAACTTAAAAATAAATGTCGATATCACATGTAAAAAGGTTGAAGAAATATATGAAGAAGCAAAGGTACTTTTTTCAAGTGAAATGATAAAGAGTTTAGAAGAAATATCTATTTTTCATGAACAATTATTAGAGGGAAGAAAAGCGAGACTTATAAAGGATAAGAAAAGATATATTGATTTGATAAATAAATTAGAAATAGATTTAAAATCAATAGATAATACTATTAATAAAGATTTAAGTTTTATTCAAGATAAAGTATCAACTAATG
This sequence comes from Clostridium chauvoei, assembly GCF_002327185.1. NCBI lineage: Bacteria > Bacillati > Bacillota > Clostridia > Eubacteriales > Clostridiaceae > Clostridium > Clostridium chauvoei. Next base: position 800,776 of record NZ_CP018624.1, read on the forward strand.
AATATGAGAGATTACAAAATAGATTAACAGAGTTAAAGATACAATTAGAAAAAGCACAGCAATATGAAAAATTACTTAAGGAGTTTGAACAAAATATAGCTGAAATAAAAGCAGATATGGCACAAGATAACCTTAAAGCAATAAAGTATTTAGAAAGTATTTCAGAGTATATTAAAGAATTATCAGTTCAATTTCAAGGATATGTAGATTATATCTATGATGAGAGAAAATATTCAGGTATAGATATAGAGAATAATGATGGTAATAATAAAATACGATATGATATCATACCTCAAATTCAAGGTGATGATTCTGATGGTGTAGGGAATGTAAAGTTATTTTGTATGGATTTATTAATATGGGAAAGACAAATTAACAATTCAATAGAATTTTTATATCATGATGGATTTTTATTTACAGATATAGATCCTAGACAGGTTTATAGAATGCTTAAACTAGCATATTCTATTTGTAAAAACAAAAATCGTCAGTATATATTTAATATAAATTATAACATGTTTGAAAATATTTTAAGTGTTGCTAAACAAGATAATGATACTAAATTTGTAGAATACCTAGAAAGTTGTGTTATATTAAGGTTATATGATGATAAGCCAGAACAAAAATTATTAGGAATAGAAATATAAAAAAAGTAGCTAATTATTTGCTACTTTTTTTGGTTCTTCAAAAATATCACAAGTTTCAAAATACTTGGCAATCATTACATAACTATTAGTTTCGAATTGCTGGAGAGAATTTGGGTTCAAATTCTCTTTATGGCAATTATCAAGTATATATTTGAATTGAAGATTACTATCATTAGGGTATTTTTTTGAGCTTGATCATATAATTCTTTAAAAATACTACATAGAGTATCAGAGATAGCAATATCTTCATATGAAGATAAAAAATCATCTAAGGCTTCTATACTGTAACTAGCAGTTCTAAGATTACTTGCATAAAAAGGATTTATTTTGTTAAACTCTAATTTATCATCAAAATTAGGAGGAGTTTTTGTTATATCAATATTATTTGTATTACCTACTTTTATTAAATGTTGAATTATTTCTCCCATTACTTCATATTTAATATCATTAAAGTTTGGTTCAGGAATATATGTATTTGTTAAATTCATCATTTGAGTAGTTGATAAGTCTAAAAATATAGATAATAATTTATTTATGTCATATATAGGCATAAACTCAATATTAGGATTTTCACGTTTCAATTTATGTATAACTTGAAGCAAATCAGGATAAGTTCCTCTATGAGTTTTAAATACAAAAATATATTGATGGATTTCTTCCCAATAACCATTTTGTATATGTTCTTTTAGCTTTTCAAAGTCGCCAGGCATTTTTTTTATTGCTTCAGTCATAGTAGTCATATTAGAGCTATAATCTCTAGGGCCATATACTTGAAAAAAGATTCCTTCTCCAAATAAGTAGCCATCACACTTTCTATCTCCAATCGAACCTTGTGTATCAGTCTTTATAAAATTATCATGAGTTTCTGACATTAGATTATAAAAAATTTGTTGAAAACAATCACCCATTGATTTTAGTAATATATTTTCAAAGCATGATTTATAAATAAGTTTTTTTGCATCACTCAAATCTAAATCCTCCTATTTATAGTATTAAAAATAAAATATTAATGACACTTTTGACATGGTGTATATCCTAGATTTAATGCCTCATCTTTAGACAGTGGTGTTGCACCATTCATTTTGCTACAGTTAGGATTTGAATGATACTTCTTTCCTTTACCTGATGAAGCTATGTATACAGTTTGTCCTACGCCTTGATTAGCTTGTGGGATTGCTGTTGATGTTTGTGTTTGAGCAGCTCCAGATTGTTCTGCATAAGTTCTTTGCTTTTCAGCCTCTTCAGAAGCAGCCTTTTCTTGAGCGATTCTTTGTTTTTCGGCCTCTTCAGCGGCAGTCTTTTCCTCAGCAACTTTTTTCTTTTCGGCCTCTTCAGCAGCAATTTTTTCTTTTTCTGCTTTTTCTTGAGCTGCCTTTTTCTTTTCAGACTCTTCTTTATCTATTCTTTCTTTTTCAGCTCTTTCTTTTTCGATTTTTTCTTGTTCATTTTTTGTTTCTTGAGCTACTAAATTATTTTGAGTAGCAGTGTTAGAATGTGGTATAAATAAAATCATTGCATAAAGAGCAAATATTATAGAAAGAGCAACTCTAGGTTTTTTATTATATTTTTTTGAAGTCCATAATAAAACTATACCTACTGGTGGAAGAAGTATTAACATTAACCAAATAAACCATGATCTCTTATGAAAAGGAATCTTAGGTTTATTATCATTGTTATTATTAGAAAAATTAATTTTTTCAGTCTTTGAATTAGTTGAGGAATTTTTCTTATCTCCACTAACATCGACATAACTTAAACCAGTTCCAGGAATACTTAAAGTAGTTTGTTTTTTTCCATCAGCTCTCTTAGTAAATCGAGCACCTTTGGTACCTACACTCCATCCTATACCTGATTTTGATACATTAACCCTAAAAGGGCCAAAGTTTTTGGATTTCTTAAATCTAAATCCCATAAATTGTACCTCCTAAATAAAAAAAATATATATAAATTACACAATATGAATATATATTATATTATGTAAAATAGTTACACATAAAAATCAAAAAAATAATAGTGTTCGTGAAGAACACCTTATTTTTTCTTCTTTTTTTTAGCTAAAACAAAATTAATGAAGTTCTCAATATCTTCAAGATCATCTTCAGTGAATTCTTCACCTTCGAAGTGAGCAGCAATAGTGTTAATACCACTTTCTTCAATAAGCTTGTTTATTTTATCTTCTGCTGTAATTTCAACGTAATTTCTTATATTTGTTTTTCCAAGGAGATAGTCTATGGAAACATTAAAATATTCAGATATTTTTAATTTTATTTCATCATTAGGTGTGCTATTTCCATTTTCATACATAGAGATAGTTGTTTTCCCTACACCTAATATTTTTCCTAATTCAGTTTGAGTTAAATTATTAGATTTTCTAAGTTCTTTTAATCTATCTGCTAGTGTAATCATTTTTAAATCTCCTTTTAATTTAGTTCAATATAATTGTACCTTGTTTTCAATATAAATGGAATAGTGTCCAAAAAACTTGATTTTATTTTGTGTAAATACATTGACAGTCCAAGAAAAATGGACTAATATAAAAATATGAAATCCAAAATACTTGGACAAAAGGAGGAACATGATGAATACTTTGTTAAAGGATTTAAGAATAAAAAGTGGAAAAACCCAAGAGGAAGTAGCAAGAGTATTGGGATATAGCAGTAAAAGTGGATATTCTATGTTAGAAAATGGAAAGGTTGAACTAACTATTTCAAAAGTTAAGATATTAGCAGAACTTTATGGAATAGAGGCAAAAATTTTTTTAGAAATATAGTCCAAAAAACTTGGACAAATATATTTTAAATTATTTACTAAATCAAATAAATGGAAAGTGAATAATTAAAATCTTATATAAAGTTTAGTTAAATGAAAGGAAGGATTTTATATGAAATCTTTATTAGAAAGGGTTGAAGAAGTTTTTAAAGGAACAGAATTAAGAGTTACAAAAAGTAAGCTAAATGAAAATGGTAATTTAAAGGTTTGGATTTTAAATAGTAAAAATGAAGAACTATTTTGGTTATATGTTAAGGAAGAAAATGGAGAAATCGTTTGGTGCTAAGAAGAGTAACATTAAAAATCCTTAGAAATATATTGTAATATAAATAAGTTTTAGGAGTGAGAATATGGCTTGCATTAAAGAATTTAAAAGTGATAAATGTGATTTAACAGCTATATGCTTGAATTATCCAGATACAGAAGAGGAGTTCCAAGCATTAAGTAATGTTTTTTACAAGTCCATGATAGAAGGACTAGAAAAGCAATTTGGCCCTAATTGGGGAACAGAAGTTATGAAAAAGGTTAACTCTAAAAATTAAACATATAAGAAAAGAACAGAGCTTGGGTGCTCTGCTAAAAGTGAGTATGGTAATTATTTAATACTAGTATCTATCTTAAAAATATTATCTCATTTAGACATGAGACAATAAATGGATACTAGATAAATTAAAAGATTACATAACTGTATTAATGTTAAAGAATGAAAGGAAGTGTAAAAATGGCTAAAAAAGTTACTAAGGCAGCAGAAAATGTTTATTGTAAAGCAAGACTTGCAGCAGCTAAGTTTAATTCAAGTTTTGCAAGTAGAGAAAGTGCAAGTGAAGTATTAGGTGTTAGTAAAGACTCATTAACACAATATGAACTTGATCTTTGTAAGGTTGTTCCAGTGGACAAGGTAGTTATTATGGCGGATGTATATAATGCTCCAGAGCTTTTAAATAATTATTGCTGTAATGAATGTCCTATAGGAAGAAAAATAATGCAACCTATAGAGCAAGAAAATATTGATAACCTTTATAGATTTGCAGTTTTAACATCTAATGATCTTGCAAAAAGTAAGGAGATTCAAACAACTTTATTAAAAATAGTTGAGGATGGAATTATAGATGAAAGTGAATATGCTGATTTAGATAGGATAGTAGGATTCTTTACTAGATTAGAAAAAAGAGCTGCAGAACTTAGAGTATTAGCAGAAAAATATATGAAATAAAAAAAGAACCCTTAAAAAAAGGTTCGCAACAATTAAGATACGGACCGCCATCCGTATCTCCATTGTAACATATTGAATTGGAGGATGCAAAATGAAAGTTATATTAATAATTATTATATTGACAATTGAAAATAGGAGGAATGATTTATGCAATATTCATTTTTAGGATTTTCAGTGTCAAAAATGGTGGAATTTAAGTTAGATATGAAAGATATGGCTATACTTAGATTTTTTATAGATTTTAGAGAAACTGGAAAAATGAAGGCAGAAGTATTAGATGATAATACTTACTATTGGGTTAATTATAATACTATGGTTGAAGAAATGCCTTTTTTAGAACTTGGGAAAAGAACAATTATGAACAGAATGCTTAAATTAAGAGATTTAGGTATTCTAACTCATTATACCAAAAAGGAAGGCGGAACTTTTTCATATTTTGCTTTAGGACCTAAATATATAGAGCTAATAAGTAATTCTAATAGTGAGTGTGTACATCAAAATGAACAGGGTGTACCTCAAAATGAACAGGGTGTACCTCAAAATGTAGAGGGGGTGTCCATCAAAACAGACACCGGGTGTCCGTCAAAATGTACAACAAAGATTCATCTACTAAATAATCAATCTAATAATATATATAGTCAAGATGATGAATCATCTGACAACAGAGTTCCATATAACGAAATTATTAAATTGTTCAATGACATCTGTAAGTCTTTACCGAAAGTTAGAGCCAGGTCCAAAGTCAGAGACAAGAAAATAAAGAGTATGTTTAGAGAACTAGGGATTGAGAATATACAGGAATTGTTTAATAGGGTTGAAGGAAGCTCATTTTTATCAGGTAAGACAGGAAAATGGGAGAATTGCAATTTTGATTGGATAGTAAAACAAAGCAATTATATCAAAGTTTTAGAAGGCACATATGACGATAAGGATAAATGTAATACGCCTAAAGAAGAATCAAATGAGAGTACCAATAACTTTAACATAATTTTACAGGAGGATATGTAGTATGAGAAGTACACCACAGAATATTCAAGCAGAGCAAGTAGTTCTTGGTTGCATAATAAATGACAAAGAGAAGTTGCAAGAGGTAGAAGATGTATTGACAGTAGAAGATTTTTATTTGGACAAGCATAGAGTCATATATGAATCTATTAAGATCTTATCACATAAGGAAATTGATGTTGACTTAATAACACTACTTGAAGAGTTAAACTCAAAAGGAATTATTGAGAAGTGTGGAGGAGTTAATTATGTAACAGAGATAAGTTCAGCAGCTATATACAATGACAATGTATTTAATTATACACAAATAGTTAAAGATAAAGCAGATAGAAGAAAACTTATAAAAGCAGGAAGAGAGCTAATAGAAAAAAGCTATGAAGATAATGAAATACAAGAAGTGGTTAACGGAATAGAAGATAAGTTATATCAGGCTATAAGCAAAGATTCAGGTAATATAATTTCAGCATCAGATGCGGTAGATGAAGTATTAAAGCAAATAGAAGAGAGTTATAAAAATGGTGGTAAAATAACTGGAAAAACTACAGGATTTAAAGAGTTAGATACTTGCTTATCAGGATTACAAAAAGGTGATTTTATAGTAGTAGCAGCAAGGCCTTCTATGGGAAAAACAGCATTTGCTTTAAATATTGGACAATATGCTTCAAAGGAAGCAAAGGTTGGAATATTTTCTCTTGAAATGCCAAGAAGTCAACTTATGCAAAGATTAATATCATCAAGGTGTTTAGTAGAATTCCAAAATATAAAGACAGGAAAATTAAATACAGAGCAATTTGGAAAGATAGCTATAGCTGCAAATGAAATAGCTAAGAGAAGTATTTATATAGATGATGAATCAATAAGTATTGCTGATATAAAGTCACAATGTAGAAACTTGAAGAAGAAAAAAGGTCTAGATGTTGTAATAATAGACTATCTTCAATTAATTGAATCACTTGATAAAAATTATTCTAGAGAGCAAGAGATAGCAAAAATATCTAGAGAGTTAAAGAAGATGGCTAAAAAATTAGATATAACAGTAATTGCATTATCACAATTATCAAGAGCACCAGAACAAAGGGCAGATCATAGACCTATGTTATCAGATTTGAGAGAATCAGGATCAATAGAGCAAGATGCTGATGTAATAATGTTTTTATATAGAGATGAATATTACAATAAAGAATCAGAAGAGAAGAATATAGCAGAAGTTATAGTTGGTAAAAATAGAAATGGAGAAGTCAAAACAATAAAACTTGGATGGGTTGGACAATATCAAAGATTTGCTCCATTAGATATATGGAGAGGATAGTATGTTAAGTAAAGAAGTTATAGAATTTTTCAAGAAAAGCAGAGAGCTTATAGATCATAGTCACAGTATGGAAATGGCCACAAATTATAAAAAGGATAAATTTAATTATGCATTGTATGGAATATTACTACAACAAGCATTAAAAGAAATAGGTAACGAAGATGAATTTAAACAAGTCTACAGTAATGGAATATATTGAGGAAATAGTTAGACTATATTTTCTAGGATATTCAGTTGAAGGAGCGTTAGAAAAGGTAATGGAAATAAAAAGATGTAAGGTATGTAAAGAAGAATTGTCATTTATTGCACCAGGCAATAATGACAATAAAGAACTAGTTGAACTGTATCACTGTAAATACTGCGATACGTTACAAGAATTTAATTTAAATAAGAATGAATTTAATGTTATAGATTAGCTTGAAATTATTGTGAAATATATGAAGGATATAGAAATGATATTAGAATTTAGAGTAATTCTAAATTAAATAAAAAAAAGGCGTAACCTGAGTTACAACCTAACCGCAATTAGATTATAACTCAGATTACTCTTTAAGTAAAGGAGTATAAATATATGAGTTTTAAAATATTAGAAAGATATATAAACAAATGTAAAGTTAATGGAATAGAGCCGACATTAATAGGGGCTGAAATATTCAAAAAATATGGGATATTACTAACTAATAAAATTTAATGTAAATAATAAGGAGGTTTTTTAATTTATTAGTTTAGTGAATAAGGTGTTCTTCACGAACACCTATATCTCGTTATATAGATAAATTAAAAAGTGAGGATGTAAAATGGGAATATCAAGAGAAGAATATAAAATATTAAAGTCAAAAGCTGAAAGAGAATTAAAAAACTATCCATATTATTTAATATCATTAGAAACTCCAGGACTTGGATCTGCTACAAGGTGGGATCTTGTATATGAAAAAAGCAATTGTCCAAGTAGTAAGGTGGAAAGTGAAGCTATAGATAATGATTATAGAAGAAGAGTTATACATGCTATAGAGTATGTAATAGATAGGTTAGATAATAGTAGTAAAAAAATAATAGAAACTTCATATTTTAGGGAAGATATAACAAGGGAAGAAGTACAAGAAGAGTTAAAGATAGATAGAAATAGATACTATAGATTAAAGAAAAATTCATTAGAAAAGTTTATATTAGCACTAGCATATATATAATAAATTAAAATCAGAAAAAAGTGAGAAAAAAATGATACAAAATTATGTACAAATTTGATATAAAAGTGATACTATTTTGTGTACAAAAGTAAGAATAAATAGTAACATATAGGTAAGATGCCGAAGGTGGCTAAAATAAAATACCCTTCGGAAGGGATTACATTAAAAGCATTTAATAACTGTTGTGCTATTCAGTTATTAGGTGCTTTTTATTTTACCTAAAAGTGAGGTGAGATCATGAAAATAGGAAAAATAATTAAAAACAATCAACCAAAAGAGTTTAATAAGATTAAGGATAATTTACTTAGTAAAAGAGATATAGAGCAACTTATGAAACATAGCTCTTATAGGAGAGGAAACAGTGGTGCAATTAGGCAGGTGAGACAAGGTGGCTAGAAAAAAGGTACCAGCATCACCTATACCAGAAAAAGATTATATAAGATTTAAAGCAAGATTAGAAGAATTGAGCGTTGAATTCCCAGAGCGTAACTTAATGATATTTTATATTGGAGTAGCAACAGGATATAGAACTCAAGATATTGTAGATTTAACAATATCACAGCTTAAAGAAGCCTTAGAGGATGAAGAATTTTATATACAAGAAAAAAAGCAATATAGAGAATATCTTACTCATCTTAAAAATAATCCTAATTCAAATAAAAAGATACCTGATAAAAGGAAAGCTCCTATAAAACCTAAATTAAAAAGGTTGCTTAAGGATTATGTAAAAGGAAAAAGAAAATCTGAGTATGCATTTCCATCTAGAAATGGAAAAGGAAATAAACATATAACTCAAAAATCATATTCTGATATTTTAAAAATGGTTGGAGAAGATTTAGAATTAAAACATATATCAGGACATAGTATGAGAAAAACATATGCACATAGACTATGGGAGCGAACAAAGGATATTGAATATGTAAGAATTGCTTTAGGCCATAAGAATATAGAAACAACAAAAAGATATTTAAGTTTAGATGATGAAGTTAAAGAAGATGCAGCAGAGATAGCTGACGATAGACTTTAATTTTTTTATATATGAATACGAAAAAAAGTAAGCTATACGGATTCAGTAGAGAAATAAAAAAACTCTACTAATATATATAATAAAAAAAGTATATCAGCAATCATAACTGTTATTACGGATTGAGAATAAAAAGCATAAGTATGCTGAATCCCTTTAAATTCAACGACTTAGAGAGATTTAAAGATAATTTTTAATTGTTAATCAAATTTTTTGATAGTAATTCTAGGTAAGGTACAACATAACCCATTCTTCGGAAGCATTGATATATCTACTATTAAGCAAAAATCTTATTAGTTATTATGTTAGTTATAATTAATATCATAGTCAAAACTTAAAAGTATTGACACAAGAAGAGTAATAACCTATAATAGCCTTATAGAAGATGGTCAAAACATAGTATCAAAAGTGAGGCGGAAAATATGGGTAAAATATATGGATATGCAAGAGTTAGTACTAGAAGTCAAATAGATGGAAATAGTTTAGAGCAACAGGAAAATCAATTAAAAGATAATGGAGCAATTGAAGTTATAAAGGAACAATTTACAGGAACTAAAATTGATAGGCCATTATTCCAGGAGTTATTAAAGAAACTTGAAAAAGGTGATACTTTGATGGTTTGTAAACTTGATAGATTTGCAAGAAGTACAGTAGAAGGAATTACCACAGTAAGATCATTAATAGAAAAGGGAATAAAAGTCCACATATTAAATATGGGACTAATAGAAGATACTCCGACTGGTAGATTAATATTTAGTGTTATGAGTGCCTTTGCAGAGTTTGAAAGAGATATGATAGTTCAAAGAACACAAGAAGGAAAAGCTATTGCTAAACAAAAGGAAGGCTTTAAAGAAGGTAGACCTAAAAAATATACTAAGAAACAATTAGATTATGCAGTTGAATTATTAAAAACGCATAGTTATAGTGAAGTAGTTGAAATAACTGATATAAGTAAAAGTACTTTGATTAGAGAAGTTAGAAAGAGAAAAGCTAATGCATAAAAGCATAGCTTTTTTTATTTTGTGAAGAAAGGAGAAAGTATGGCTAGACCACCTAATGAAAATAGAAAAAAGGCATATGAATTATATAAAGAGTATAAAGCTAATATTTCATCAGTTAAGATAGCAGAAATATTAAGTGAAAAAGTAGCCAATATTAATTATTGGAAAAGGAAAGATAATTGGGATTCAAAATTAAAAGGTGGAGCTCCTAAAGGAAATAAAAATTCAATCGGGAATAAAGGGGGAGCACCAAAAGGAAATTTAAATAATTTAAAACATGGTACGTATTGTGATAGTTCTAAGTTCTTAGATAAAGGTTTTTTAGCTAAGTACCTTCCAGCTGCAACTAAAGTAATAATTAAAGGTGTAGTTGATGAAAATATAAGTGCTGTAGATATGTTATGGGATAATATAATGTTACTTTACTCATCTATTATCAGATCACAAAAAATCATGCATGTTAAAAATCATGCTGATTTAACCAAGGAATTAAAAAAGAGTAAAGTTAAGAATAAAACTAGATCTACAGAAAAGACCAATACTAGTGAAGGCGAAGAAGAGTATGAATATGAATTACAATTTGCTTGGGATAAGCAAGAGAGATTTATTAAGGCACAAGCTTCAGCTATGAATACTCTAAATAAAATGATAAACGATTATGAAGTATTGATTCATAAGAACTGGGATTTAGCTACAGAGGAACAAAAACTTAGAATTAAAAAGTTAAAAGTAGAAGTAGATAAAATTAGTGGTAACGATAATAAAGGCCCTATTAAGATTGAATTTATAAAGGTTGGTGAGATAAATGAGTAGATTAACAAGGGCAGTAAGATTTTCTGTTAATAATCATTTTTATGACTTTATTGATGATTGGGAAAGTAAATATTATTTTCTAGTTGGAGGATATGGAAGTTCAAAAAGTTATCATGTTGCTATTAAACTTATAAAGAAATTATTACAGGAAAAAAGAAAGGCGTTAGTAGTTAGAGAAGTCTATGAAACAATAAGAGAGTCTTGTTTTGATTTACTTCAAGAGGTAGTACTTGCTATGGGATTTGATGAAGATGAAATAATATTTACATCATCACCAATGCAAGTGAAATTTCCTAATGGAAGTAAAATAATATTTAAAGGTATGGATAATCCAGCTAAATTAAAATCTTTAAATGGTGTGTCTATAATATGGCTAGAGGAATGTTCAGAAGTTAAATATGAAGGATTTAAAGAGTTAAAGGGTAGATTAAGACATCCAACACTGAGTAATCATATTATATTATCTACTAATCCAGTAAGTAAGGGTAATTGGTGTTATAAAGAATTCTTTGAGGATAGTAAAAATAAGATATATATATTGAAAGATACTGATTTGTATAATCAAAGAATAATAAGAGATGGAAAAACATATTATCATCATTCTACAGTTGATGATAATTTTTTTGTGCCAAAAGATTATATAGAAACATTAGATGATTTAAAAAATAGTGATCCAGATTTGTATAGAATAGCTAGAAAGGGTATGTTTGGAGCAAATGGATTATTAGTATTTCCTCAATTTGAAGTTAAAAATCACAATAAAGTAATGGAGGAAATAAAGAAAATAAAAAATCCATTGCTTAAAAATGGGATGGACTTTGGATTTATAACTTCCTATAATGCAATACTTAGAATGGCAATAGACCATGATAATAAAATTTTATATTTATATTGGGAATATTATTCTAAGAATAAAACAGATCCTGAAATAGCAGAAGATATTAAGGAGTTTATTGAAACACAAGAATTAATTAAAGCAGATAATGCAGAGCCTAAAGCTATTAGGTACTATAAGCAAAAAGGGTTTAGGATTAAAGCTTGTAAAAAGTTCAAAGGTTCTAGGGCTATGTACACTAAAAAAGTTAAAAGATTTAATAAAATAATCTGCTCTGATATATGTGTAAACACAATTGAAGAATTAAAGGAGTTAACTTTTAAAGTAGATAAGAGGTCAGGAGAAATTATAGAAGATGAATTCAATATAGATCCGCATACTCTATCTGCTATTTGGTATGGATTAGATGATTATGAAGTTTCTAATTTAAAAGGTAGTGGATTAAGAAATTTTGGTAGCAATAAATAAATATAAGTTTTGACACCGATTGAAATAAGATTTTTTGGTGAAGATTAAAGTATATTCAAAACTTACAAGTTATGAATATAAGGGGTGATACAATGGGGATCAAAGAAATATGGAATAAATTTAAGAAGGGAGTGAAAGCTGGAGTTATGGCAATACAGGAAAATAATTTAACTGATAATAAAGTAGTTTCTATGATAAATGATTTTAAAGTTGATAATAAAAGACAATGGATGTTAATAGGAGAGAAATATTATAAAGTTGAAAATGACATCTTTAAAAGAAAAATAACTAAAAAAATTAAAGGAACAGAAGTTGAAGAAACTTATAAAGCAAATAATAAATTAGCACATTCAAAATATAAGAATATGGTTGATGAAAAGATTGCGTATTTATTATCAAAAGATTATAGCCTTAAATGTGATGATAAAAGTTATGTTGAAAAAGTAAAGAATGTTTTAGGAAGACACTTTCAGTATCAATTAAGTGGACTAGGCTATGAAGCTAGTAATAAAGGTATAGCATGGCTTCAAGCTTATATAGATGAAGATGGAAACTTTAAAACTATGATAATTCCTTCTGAACAATGTATTCCTATATGGAAAGATAATAGTCATGCGGAAATAGAAAGTATGATAAGAGTATATGAAACTGTTGTATGGGAATATGATAAGAAAAAGACTATAACTAATGTTGAAGTATGGAGTAAGGATGGCGTAAATTATTATAAATTAGATAATAGATTATTAGTACCAGATTACAATAGGAACAATGATAATAATGGGCCTGTAGCACACTATAAGAAAGGTGAAGAATGGTATGCTTGGGGTAGAGTCCCGTTTATACCATTTAAGAATAATAGAATAGAACTTCCAGATATTAAGTTTGTAAAAAGCTTAGTAGATAATTATGATTTATCAAGAAGTGAGGCTGCTAATTATGTTGAAGAAGTTAAGAATCTAATTTTCATATTAAAAGGTTATGGTGGAGAAGAAATATCAGAATTCATGAGGCGTTTAAATGAAGATAGAGCTATCCCTATAGATGATCCAACAGAGGGGGGTGTTGATACAATAACACCAACTATGGATATAACAGCTTTAAGAGAACACTATGAGCAATTAAAAAGGGACTTAATAGAAGATGGACAAAGTGTAAATAAAGATTTAGATAAGTTTGGTAGTTCTCCAAGTGGTGTTGCTCTTAAATTTATGTATGCAGGACTTGATTTAAAGTGTAATGCACTAGAAACAGAATTCAAAATGGGATTTGAAAACTTATTATACTTTATAAATATGTATTTATCAGAAAATAATTTAGGAACACATAAAAATATTGATTTAGATATTATATTTAATAGAGATATGGAGATAAATGAGTCAGAAGTAATTGAGAATTGTCAAAAATCAAAAGGAGTTGTATCAGATGATACTATAATAGCTAATCATCCATGGATCAAAGATGTTGAAAAGGAAAAAAAGGCATTAAAAGAAGAGAAACAAGAGAATTTACCCTTTCAAGACAAGATACCATTAGGTGGTGAGGTAGATGAAAAGTAGTGAGTATTGGGAAAAAAGAATAGCTAATAGTACATGGAAAACTTATAATAATTTAGAAGAAAAGAATAGAACTTTACTTGAGATGTATCAGGAAGCTAGTTTAAGCATATCAGATGAATTATATAGAGTTGCAGAAAAAGTCAAAACAAGTACTCCTACCTTATCAGATATGCACAAATATAATAGATTAATTGGACTGCAAAAGAATATAGAAAATATTATACGAGACCTTGGAGACAATGTTGAAAGCTTTGGTAAAACTAATATGATTGAAGGGTTTAAAGAAACCTATTCTAATATAATGATAAATATGGGATTAACTCAATTTGATTTTGTTCCTAAAAAAGTAATGGAAGAAATGCTTAGAAAACCTTGGTTAGGAAGTAACTTTTCAGAAAGACTGTGGAAGAATAATCAGGTATTAGTATCTAATTTGAATGATATATTAACTAATGGGATTATACAGGGAAAGACTATTACAGAGATGGCAATACAACTAAATAATAGAATGAATGAAGGGTTTAATGTAAGTCATAGACTTGTAAGAACTGAAACAATGCATTATTTAAATGAAAGTACCAAGAAGGCATATAAAGATAGTGGTTGTCAGAAGGTTCAATTATGGGCTGCAACAGATGAAAGAACTTGTCATGTATGTGGAATGAAGCATGGAAATATATATGAGTTAAGATCATGTCCTACATTGCCATTACATTCAAACTGTAGATGTACTATATTGCCAGTTATAGATGAAAAGAGTGCTAAGAAAGATTATGATAATGCTAAAGAAGATATAAATAATGAGTTTAATAAAAGAAATAATTTAGATAATGGATTTAATAATAAAAATAGAAAGTTAAATATATCTAAAGCAAGTTTAAAGCATTCAAATGAAGGTGATTTTACTAATCCTAGAAATCCTAAGAAGGTTAAACCAGGAGAAATAAAGCTTAAAAGTGGAGGTCATGGAGAAGATAATATTAAGCTTTTAGATAAACGTCAAATAGAGTATAATATACTTAAGAAGTATTCTAATGGTGTAAGATGTGGAAATGTACCTAAGCATAGTGATAAGAAGAAAAGGAATGATATTAATCAAAGTTGGTTTCCTAAAGAATGGAAAGCAAAAGATATTGAGAAAGCTGGTATATATGTAGTTAATTTGAAAGACAAAAGTAAATATATAATAGAAAAATTTGAATTTAATGGTATTACTACTGCTATATATAAATATGCAAACTATAATGATGTTACTGTAGTAGTATGTTATAATTGTAATGAGAGAAAAATTAAAACTATCTTTCCAGATAATATTCAAAGATTAGTGGAGGTGAAGAAGAATGATTAATGGTGAAAGAGTTTCGGAAATACTACAATACAGAAAATGGACAGTTGAACATAATGTAGATGCTCCAATGGAGTGGTGGGATGAACTACCGATAATATTTTCTAAAGATATAAAAGAAACAATTAAATACTTCGATAATTTTAAAGAAGAAGATATATATATACTTACAGAGATATTTGAAGATATAGCTAAAAAGTCTCAAAGTAAAGATTTTATTAGGTTTATAGAAAAGCTTGAAAAACAATACCCCAATATTGATATGAAACAAGAAATACAGTGGGCAAAATATGCAATAGAAGATTAAAAAGCACTTACTAAGTTAAATAGTAGGTGCTTTTATTATACAAATATAAATACTTCGTTGTTATTACTACGAAATGATACTTTTTAATATAAATGTTTAGTTTATATAAACAAAAAAAGTATAAATTAATCTTTATAAATGGCATAAAACCGTAATAAAAATAGAGTTCGTGAAATTAAGATTTAGCGAAATAAATTTATTAAGGAGAAAAATATGAAAATTGTATGTAAGAAATGTAATGGTGAATTTGAACCTGAAAATGATATGTTAGAAGAAAGTTATCTAGGAGCAATGATAACAGAAACATATTTTAATTGTCCTTATTGTAATAAGAAATATTTAGTGTGTATTAATAGTAAAATCACTAGAAAATTAATTAAACAAATAAAAGTATATACGGCTATAGGAGATATTGAGAAAGTAAATAAAATAAGAAAAGATCTAAAGATAGAAATGGATAGGTTGAATGGTAAAGTACTTAATAATTAAGTACTTTTTATTATATCTAAATTTAAGGATGATAAGAAATAAATTGTGAACAACTAAAAGTCTTAGGAAACTAAGGCTTTTTATATTGCCCTTTTTACAGGTTTGCAGGGCATAAAGAACAAAGGTGACTCTACATTACCTGGAGAGCAGGTATAAAAATCTATTAGAAGTAAAGGAGAAAGATAAAATGGAATGGTTAAGAAAATTATTAGAAAGTGCAAAAATAGTTGATGGTAGGCTGGATATTGAAGCATTAATGAAAGATATTAATACAGAGTTTCCTAAAAATGCGGTGCCAAAGGAAACATTCAATGATATTAATGGACAGCTTAAAACAGCTAATACAACTATAGCAGACTTAAAGAAAAATAATGTTGATAATGAAACATTGCAGAAAACAATCAAAGATCATGAATCAACTATTAAGACACAAAAGGCTGAGTATGAAGCTAAGGTTAGAAATTTAACTCTAGATAGTGCTATTGAAAAAGCATTATCTCAAGCTAAAGCAAAACATAGTGATTTACTGGCTAGTAAAATTGATAGGGAAAAACTATCAATAAATAAAGATGGTGAAATTACAGGTCTTGATGATCAGTTAAAAGGATTAAAGGATAATTATAAAGATTTATTCGAAGAAAAGATAAGTGGAATTCCACCAGTAAATCCAGAAGGTGGTTCAGGAGGAAATAACACATATGAAGCATTAATGGCCAATGCTGATAATATGACCGCTGAAGAAGTAGCAGCTCAATTTATGGCTATACAAAATAATAAATAGAAAGAGGGAATTTAAATGACAGTAACAAATTTTAAAGCAACATTATGGGAAGGTGCATTGATTGCCAATTTTCATTCAGTATCAGTAGCAGAGGCAGTCTCAACAAAACCAACTAAAATTAAAGGAAATAAAGTAATATTTAATAGAGTTGGAGCAGGAACTATAAAGGATTATTCAGGAACTGTTTCATGGGATGAAATTAATACTACTCCAATAGAAATGACTTTTGATAAAAAGAAGTATTTTGCATTTAGTTTAGATGATTGCGATAAGGTACAATTAGTAGCGGATGTTATGGCAGCAACTACAGCAGAACATGCAGCAGTATTAGCTGAAACATATGATAAGGATTTTTATATTACATTAGCAGGAGGTGTTAAATCATCTAATAAAATAGGTGCATCATCTTCAAAGAAGGATATATCATCTAAAAATATATATGATTATATTGTTGACTTAGGAACTATACTTTCTAAAAATAAAGTACCTAAAACGGATAGATATGTAACTATAGATGCAGAGATTCTAGGGTTACTTTCTAAAGATAGAAGATTTACATCTAATCCAGTAGTGCTTCAAAATGGAGTAGTTGAAGGACAAACTATAAATGGTATGAAAGTTATATGTAGTGAAGAAAAACCAGCTAACCAAATAGTTGCTCATTATAAAGGAGCTATAGGTGCTGCTAAACAATTAGATGAAATGGAAGCTATGAGGCTTCAAAATAGTTTTGCTGATGGCGTTAGAGGGTTATGTATGTATGGATCAAAAGTTCTTAGAGATGATGCAATTGCAGTATTGTTTTATAATGTAATATCAACAGATCAAGTTGCTCCAACTAAGGTTGAAATAGCTAATACTAAAGATAATCCAGTAAATACAAAGGAAGTTGCAGGAGCATAAGAGAGGCAAAGTCCTCTCGTCCTTTATGGAATGAGGTGTTAAAGTGATTCAAGAAGAGCAAAAAATAAAGATATTAAAATCATTAAAATTAAGACCAGGTATATCTAATTTTAATGATGAATTATTAAAGGATTTAATATCAGATTATTTTAATGATGTAGCAGAGTCTATAAACCTATCAGAAGGCTTACAAATGCCAGTAGGTTGTATCAATATTGTTAAAGAATTAGTAGTTGTTAAAATTAATAGATTAGGTTCAGAAGGGATTTCAAGTGAATCACATGAGGGAATAAGTCAAACGTATACTGATGATATTCCTAATGAAATTAAGACAAAACTTAGAAGATATAGGAGATTGCCGTGAGTATAATAAGTGATATGAACTCTATTATGTTGCAAGTTAAAGAGAAGGTTAAAAAACCTTCTGGAGCTAGTGGGGAAGAATGGAAAGATGTTAAATTAATAGATATTTCTATATATCACACTAATGATATGAAAAATACTCAAAGCGTTAGGTATAATGAAAGTACTAATACAGGTATAACATTTTACAAAGATATTAATAAGAATGTTAATCGACTTAAAGATGGAGATACAATTTACAATATAACTAAGGTTAATACAAAAGGTAGATTCACAACTTTATTATTAAAGGTGGTAGAAACTAATGGATAATAAGGATTTTGAAAGAAGTATAGAAAATGCAACTATTCATATTATTCAAGAAGTAGCTAAAAATATGGGGAAAGCATGTCTTTTAATAGAAAGAGAGGCTAAGAAGAATTGTCCAGTAGATCAAGGTCACTTAAGAGCAGCTATGCAACATGAAGTAACTGTTAGTAGTAAGGAAATTATAGGTAAAGTTTCGAATAGTTCTGAAATAGCTCCATATGTACATCAAGGTACTGGAATATATGCTAAAGATGGAAATGGAAGAAAAACACCATGGAAATATAAAGCTAGATCAGGAAAATATAAAGGATGGCATATAACAAAAGGACAAAAAGCTAAACCTTTTTTAGATAAAGCTAAATTAGATAATAAAGATAAAATAGTAAATATATTGGCAGGTGATTAAATGTTAGAAATAGCAATAAAAAATATTCTAGAAGAAACAACTGGATTAGATGTAACGCCTGTATTTGGAGTAGGAGAACCACCATTTATAACATATACAGTTATACCTATTGGCGGTGGAACTATTAAAGAGAGTCAAGTTGAAATTAAGATAATAGATATTGATTTTGATAATGCTTTACAAATAAGAGAAAAGATATTAAAAAAGTTAGATATAGAATATAAAGATCCTTCATTAGTTAACCACAATATAGTATTAAGGAGTGGGTTAGCTGGTGGAGGTTCTTTATTTAATGATTCAATTCAAATGTGGGAAGTGTCCTGCATTTTTATTATTAAATGGAGGAGTAAATAGATGGCAAAAGACAATAATGAAATTGTATTAGGTGCTGGGGAAGTGTATATGTATGAATTTACTGGAACTGAAATACCCCAAGATGAAGAAGTAGAAACAGAAGAACATAATGTTGGTCATTGTTCAGGAGGATTTAGTATAGATTATAAACCTGAAAAATATGATGTTAAAAATCAATATGGAAAAACAGTTAAGAGTTTTATAACTAAGGAAGAAATAACAGCTAAAACAGGAATATTAACTTGGTCTTTAGAAAAGTTATCATTGTTATCTACAGCTAAATTTACTACAGATAAAGAAAAGAAGATAAGAGTATTGAAGTTTGGAGGAGGAGGAGCTCTTAAAACAATTCTTGTAAGATTTGTCCATACTAAAGAAAATGGAAAGAAAATAAGATTTACAATGATAGGTCAGGGTGGTAATGGATTTAGTTTAGAGTTCTCAGATAAGGAGTTAACAGTAGATAGTCAAATTACTGCAATAGAATATATTAAAAATTTCCTTGCAGAGTTTGTAGAGGAATTAACAGATGAAGAGGTAAAGGCAATATCTGGTTAAAATTATATAGTGTTAGAGTGCTTTAAGCACTCTTTTTTAATTTAAATAAAATAAATTAGGAGGAATATAAATGGTGTTAGATTTAGATAAATATTTAAAGCAAAGTATAGATATTAAGATTAATGGAGAGGTTCTTGAAATACTTCAACCAACAGCAAAGATGACTAAAGAAATAGGAAAGTTAGAAAGGGATGTAACAGAAGATAATTACTTAGAAATAAAGAGTAAGACAACTCATCTTATATTAAATAATAATAACTCTAATAAAAAATTAACTTTAGAGGATATAGATAATATACCATATAAGTTACAAGACTTAATAATTAAAGAATTGACTAATATGGTATATGAGGCAAATAATGACCCAAACTAGCAATCCCCATACCAAAGGGGAAAATAGGAAAGGCAATAATTAATAAGTATATAAGTAATGAAGAATGGGAAGAAAGCTATATTCTATGTACAGGGGAATTAAGAAGGATATCTGAATATACGAAGCTTAATTTTAATGAAATTTTAAACCTTCCATATTCATTATATCTACTTTATAGAAAAGAAAGTTGGATAGATAGTTGGAGTAAAACAGAAGATGGACGAGAATTTTTAAAAGCATTATGGAGATTAAAACAAACTAAAGCAGATATAAAAAAAATTAGGGAATTTCAACATAGAAAGGAGGTTAATTAATGGCTTTAACTAGTGGAATTAAATTAGCCCCTTTAATGGTTGATATTAAAGCAGATATTAAAACTTTTAAGGATGATATGTCTAAAGCTAGTGTAGTTGCTGCAAATGAGGCTAAAAAAATAAGTAAAGAACTATCTAATGTAACTAAGATAGGAGAAGGGTTATCTAAGGCCGGTAGTAATCTTACAAAGTTTGTATCTCTTCCATTAGCTGGGTTTGGAGTAGGCTTAACTAAGATGTCAGTTGATTTTGAAAGCTCTTTTGCCAAAGTATCTACATTATTAGATTCAAATGTAGTTGATTTTAATAAATATAAGAAGGACTTATTAAAAGCTAGTAGTGATAGTAAAGTAGCAATAGATGAGTTTAGTGAAGCTGTATATGGATCTATTTCAGCAGGAGTTGACCAAACAAAGGCAATAGAATTTACTACAAATTTTATGAAACTTGCTAAAGGTGGATTTACGGATGGAGCTAAAGCTGTTGATGTATTGACTACTGCTATAAATGGGTATGGATTAAAAGCAGAAGATGCAACTAGGATAAGTGATTTACTTATTACAACTCAAAATTTAGGTAAAACTACAGTAGATGAATTAGCTAGTAGTATGGGAGCTGTTATACCTGTAGCTAGTTCTGTTAATTATGGGGTAGAAGAGTTATCAGCTTCATATGCACAATTAACTAAAAATGGTATTGCCACGGCAGAAAGTGGTACTTATTTAAAATCTATGTTATCTGAACTTGGAAAGAGTGGATCAATAACAGATAAGACACTTAGACAACTTACTGGGAAAGGTTTTTCAGATTTAAAAAAAGAAGGGAAATCTACTACTGAAATTCTTGGAATGATAAATAATGAAGCTAATAAGAATGGGAAAACTCTTAAAGATATGTTTGGTAGTGTAGAAGCAGGATCAGCAGCCTTAGTCCTTATGAAGGGTGATGGCAAAGAGTACAATGAAATGTTAGAGTCAATGGGGAAAAGTGCAGGTGCAACTCAAGCGGCCTTTGACAAAATGGATGCAACACCAGCTGAACAAATGAAAGGTGCTATAAATAAATTAAAGAATTCAGGAATAGAACTTGGTGCAAGTTTAGTACCTGCATTTAATAAGATGGCAGATATAATTAGTGGACTTGCTGAAAAATTTAATGGATTATCAGATGAACAAAAAGAAAATATTCTCAAGTGGGGAGCTATTGCTATTGCAGCAGGGCCAGTATTAAAAATAATAGGAGGAGGAATCCAAACTTTTGCAAGTTTAAAATCAATTTTAGGAGGAACATCTAAAGCTTTAAAAATATTTAAAACAGGTGCTGGATTAGCTAGTAAAGCATCAGCATTATTAGGTGCAGTAACCGGATCAGCAGGAAGTATAACAGGAGTTGGTGGATTGCTTACTAGTTTAGGGGGAATGGCAGTTGCAGCAGCTCCTTTTGTAGCTGGTGCAGCAGTTGTCGGAGTAGCGGCTTACGGAATACACAAAACATTATCAAAAGAAGTTATACCAACTGTTGATTTATTTGCTGATAAGGTTGAACATACATCAACTATGGTAGGAAATCAATATGGAGCTATGACTAGGCAGGTTAAAACTAATACTATAGAAATAAGTGAGTCTACTAAAACAGCAGTTAAAGCTTACATGGATATGGATGATGGTGTAACAAAATCCTTATATCAACAAAAAGTAAAGCAAGATGTTATTACTGATGATTTAGCTAATGGGATGATAGATAAATTTAAAAATATGGCTGAAACTATTAAAACATCTCAACAAGCTAAGCATGAAGAAATGACATCTAATTTAAATAATTTTTTTAGTAATAACTCTAGCCTAACTGAAACTAGGGAAACTGAAATTTTAAATACAATAAATACAAAACATCAGGAGCAACAAGCTATAGTAGATAATGCTATGAATAGAATAACAGAAATATATACTAATGCTAAAAATAATAATGCTAAATTAAAACAAGAAGAGTTAGATGAAATATCACGCTTACAAGAGCAGATGAGAAATAATGCTATAGATACTTTAAGTGGAACAGAAGAAGAAGCTGCAGTAATTAGAGAAAGAATGAAAGAATATCAAGGTAGATTAACAGCTGAAATGGCAAGTGAAATGATAACTAAAGCAAATGAAGCAAAAGATGGAGAGATAAAAGCAGCTAATGAAAAATATGATGAGGTAATAAAACAAGCAACTAGATTGAAAGAAGCTGGATTAATAACTAAAGAAGAATACGATAATATGGTTAGAGATGCTAAAAATACTAAAGATGAACAGATAAAGAAAGCTAATGAAGCTTGTGAAGGTATTAAGAATGAAATTAAAAATTCAACTCCTGGAATAGAAAATGAAGTAGAATTTCAAACAGGAAAAATTAAGACTGGATGGGACAGTTTGAGTAGCTGGGTAAGTGAAAAATGGCAATGGATAACTAGTAAATTTTCTGATGCTTCAAGTAAATCAAATGAAATGAAAGTTGATGGAAGTCATTATAACGGCCTTAATTATGTTCCAGTTGATGGATATATTGCAAGACTTCATAAAGGAGAAAGAGTATTAACAGCAAGTGAAAATGATAAATATTCAAGGGGAGAAATAGATAAAGGAAGTATATCAAATTTAACTATTCATGTTCCTATTAATCTAAATGATATGCAATTAGCAGAAGCTACAGCAAAAGCTAATGATATTGTTGGAGGGAATAGAATGGTTTTAGCAGAAAGGGGGCTTATTATTAATTGATAAATTATGAAGGAATAATAAAAGATGGTAAACATAGTTTTAGAGATTATGGATTAATAATTAAATCAAAATATATAAGTATTCCTGGAAAAGAAAAAATATCGGAGAGGGTTCCTTTTTCAAATTATAATTATGATTTTTCTAGACTATATGGAGAAGAGATATTTAAAGATAGAGAAATTCAATATATATTTAACCTTATATGTAATTCAAAAGAAGAGCTATATTCTAAAGGGGATAAAGTTATTGAATGGCTTTATGATAATAAGAATTTTAAACTATATGATGATGATATAAAAGGGTATTATTTTTTAGCAGAATGTTTATCAATAGATTATAAAGAACTTAGTACATTTTGGGAAATCACAGTAAATTTTAAAGCATATCCATATAAAATAAGAGTATATAATGAAGGATTAATACCATGGGATGATTTTAATTTTGAAACAGATTATTTACAAGAAACAAATTTCTTTATAGATGGAACTAAAGAAATTAAATTAATAAATTCAAGTTCTAAAAAAATAATTCCTGAAATAGTATGTGATTCAGATTTTATTATAAAAAAAGATAGTACCACATATTACTTTAAAAAAGGAAACTCTAAAGATTGGAGATTTAAGCTAAATAAAAATATAAATATCATAACAATAACAGGAAGTGGACACTTGAAATTCTTATTTAGGAAAGAGGTTATTTAATGTATGAAGTAGTTATGAAAAATAAGGATAATGAAATAGTTATAAATTCAGTATCAGTTGATTTATTTTCTCCTAAATTATTGAATGGAAATATTAAAAAAGGAATTAATAGTATTGATAGTTTTACATTTGATATATTGCCTAATAATCCAGGATACAATTTAATTGAGGAATTCAAAAGTAAAATAGATGTTGTAAATATTAATAGTGGAAAGATAGAGTTTAAAGGAAGAGTTTTAATATCTAAAGAAAAAATGAGTGAAGATGGAAAAGTTATTAAAACAATTATTTGTGAAAGTGAATTAGGTTACTTGCTGGATTCTATTCAAGATTATGGAGAATACCATAACATAAAAGTCAGAGATTTTTTTAAGTTAATTATAGATAGACATAATAAGCAGGTTGAGGAAGATAAGAAACTTATACTTGGAAATATAACTGTAGAGGATAATAATGATAGTTTATATAGATTTATAAATTATGGAAAAACTTTAGAGGTTATAAAAGATAAATTGATAAGTAGATTAGGTGGAGAATTAAAAATAAGATATGAAAATGAGGTTAGATATTTAGACTATTTATCAAGTATTGGAAGAAATACAAATTTAGAGATAAGATTATCAAAGAATTTAAAAACATTGGAGGAAGAAAAAGATCCTACAGGTATAATATCAAGATTAACTCCGTTAGGGGCAAAGATTGATGATAGTGAAAAACGATTAACTATTGAATCTGTAAATGGTGGCATTAAATATATAGATGATATTGAGGCTATTAACAGGTTTGGAATAATAGAAGGATATATAAAATGGGATGATGTTACTATTGACAGTAATTTATTAAAAAAAGGTAAAAAATACTTGTTAGAAAAAAATAGAGTTAAAAAGAAATATAATATAAGTGCATTGGACCTTTCAATTATAGGATTAGAAATAGAAGAATTTGAAGTAGGAAATATATATAGAATTATAAATCCGATTATGAATATAGATGAAGATTTAAGAATTATAGAAAAAAATATAAATTTTAATAAACCACAAGAATCTTCTTTAATATTTGGTGAAAAATTTGAAGATATAAAAACATATCAATTAAAAAATTTAAATACCATAAAAGAAGTTGATAATGTAAAAACAACTCTTAAAACCTCTATAAAAACTATGAACTCTATATCTGATGAGTTAGTTAATACCATAAAGGTTTTAGATAATACCAATGGAAATGTTAAGGCTATAAATGAAGCTGTAGCTATTAATATTGCTACCACAAAGGAATTAGTGGAAAATATCAATACATTAAACAATAATATTCAAAGTGTAAATTTAATAGTAGAGGAAAATAGTAATTCAATTTTAAATATTAATGAAAAATTAAATAAAATAAATAATAAATTAAATAAAATAAATATAAGACTAATGACAGGTGATTATTAAATGGATGAAATTATAAGAATAAAGGCTGGAATTTTAAGTGATATAGAATCTGAAATTTATAATAATATAAATGGAGCAGTAGTAAAAACTATAATATTGCATAATAGTAATGATATCAAAAAGGAAGTAATGCTAAATATAGATGGTGTTGCTTTTTTTGTTATTTTAGAACAAAAGGAAACTAGAATTATAAATAATACAATAATGATTAATTCATTAAAAGCTATTGGAGAGGGGATAAATATTCATATTACAGGAATACAATTAGGAGGAGTTTAATATGGGAGTTATAGCAGATAAAATAAGAAAAGCTATATTTGGAGGAGAGGTTAGAGAAAGCATAGCAGAAGGAATTGAAGTTGTAGAGAAATTAAGAGAGGACTATGATAGGCAAGTAATTAATGCTGGATCATCTAATAGCGAAATAGTTCAAGCAAGAGTAGGTAAAGATGGTAGTTCTTATAGCAGTTTAAAAGAAAGACTAGATAAAGAAAATGAACAAGTCAATTTGGAATTAGAGCAGAAAGTAATTAATTTGAAAAACTTAAAGCTTAGTAAAGATGATATTTTATCGATGGCAAATATGGGACAAGATATTAAAGAAGCTATGACAGGGGGGAGTGTATCTGTAGTTGGTAAAGATACTATATTAACAGAAAATATAGTTGATAAACAAATAACAGAAGAAAAAACAACTTTTATAAAAAATGATATTAATATTTTTAACCCTTTACAAGCAACTGATAATAAATGTATTTATGGGGAAATTGGTAGTATTTATGACCATGATGGTTTTTTTGTTAGTGGTAAGATTTATATTCCAGCAAATGTTAATATTTTCAAAAGTTCTGTTTATGCTTATTCTTTTTTTGATAGCAATAATAAATATATAAGTGGTGGAGAAACTCCGACACCTAAAATTATTAAAACCCCATCTAATGTGAGTTATATTATAATAACAGCTCCGATAAGTGAAAAGAAAACAACTATAGTTGCTATAAGTGAAATAGAAATTCCATTTTCAAATTTCAAAAAAAAGTTTAATGACTATATTGATAGTTTTACAACTGAAACTAAAAAATCTATGCAAAATGATTTTGAAAGGGATAGTGTAAATTGGAGTAACATAATAAACAAAGAATTTTTTAGTATTGAAAAAATATTTTATCCTTTTAAACCAAGAAAAATAGATAATAAAACAGTAAATGTAATTAATAATGTTTATGAAATTAAATTATATAATGCATTAAAAAATAGAGAATATACAATAACTTGTGGCGGTGGAATTGGAAAAACAACACAAATTATAATTTATGATACTAAGGATAATAATATAGTATGTAATTACTGGATTGAAAACCTAAATAGAAATGGAATAGAAACTATAAGAATAGATGAGTTTAATAAGAGTGGAATATATGCAGATATAACATTAAATTTAGATAATATACCTAATATTACAGGCGTAGATAGTTTTATTATTAGCAATAGAGCGTATTGCATTGAAAAAAAGTTATTAATAAAGATAATTATTGGGAAGGTAAAAATTTATTATGTATAGGAGACTCTATAACATCTCAAGAACTGTATCAAAATGAAATTAAAAAAATTATTGGCTTTAATAATGTTGTAACACAATCAAACCCAGGTTTTAATTTGAAACAATTTATGTCAAATGTTACAAGTGAACAAATCGATAATGCAGATTTAATAAGCATAATGGTATGTATGAATGATTTTGGTGGAAATACTCCAATAGGATCTATTAATGATAAAACAGATGATACTTTCTATGGCAGTATATATATGGCTATTAAAAAAATATTAGAACAAAAACCTGATGTAAGATTAATGTTTGTAATACCTCATAATCCTGGTCAGCATGATAACTACTTTAATAAAATTAACAAAAAAAATAAAGCCGAACAACATTATTATTATGAATATGTAGACGCAGTTGAAAAATCATGTAGATACTATGGAATACCAGTTGTTAATTTATATAGTGAATGTGGCTTAAACGAATTTAATCAATCATATTTTTTCAATAGTGCCGATGATCATGTACATCCTAACAAAAAACTTCATGATATTTTTGCTAGAATTATTTCTTCAAAAATAAAATCAATTTAAGAGGTGTGATATGGCAGATGAAAACCCTATTATTTATGAAATAAGAGAAAATGTAGTTGAAATAAAAGCTACACTAACAAGTATTGTACAGAATGTAGATTTAAAATTCCAAGTTCAAGAAGAAAAAATTAAGGTAGCAAATAACAGAATAAAGGATTTAGAAGATACAAACAAATGGCTTTGGAGAGCAATTGCTGGAACTTTAATAAGTACAGTAGTTGCTTTTTTAATTAAATTGAAATAAAAAGGGAGGAATAAAAATTATGAAAGAAATTTTAATAAATCAAATTTTACCACCAGTTTTAAGTGCTCTAGCAATAGGAGTAACAGGAATCTTCGTAGCGGTAATAAAAACTGTTGGAGATGCTGCAATATTATATATAGATAAGCAAAAAGAATTAGCAGAAAAGAATCTAAAATTAAGTAAGTATAAAGAAGAATTAATTATGGCTAAGCAAGTATGGAACATAGTAGAAGAAAAGTATAGAATAAATGATACTTTAAAAGAGACGTTGACCTCTAAAGCAAATGAATTTGACAAAATATTGTTAGAAAAAATACCTTACTTAACTAAAGATCAAGTGGAAGAATTAAGACAAGCTATAGCTGGAGAAGTAAACAAAGGTAAAGAAGTATTGTTAAAGAAAGATTTTAAAATAAATATAAATTAAGTTTACATGGCAGGAGTAATCCTGCTTTTTATATTATAGAAATATTAAAAAAAGGAAAGGTGATTTAATTATGTTAAAAATTAAAAGAATGATAAGTGAGTACAATTATTTTGAAGGGAATAGTATTAAATATTTAGTTATACATGGAACAGGAAATAAAACAGATACAGCAATAAATAATGCAAAGTATTTTAATGCTTGTGATAGACAAGCTTCAGCACATTATTTTGTAGATGATAATGATATAGTTCAAGTAGTAGAAGAATTTAATGGAGCTTGGCATTGTGGGGATGGATATAATAGAAATGGAATAAATAATCAAAATTCAATAGGTATTGAAATGTGTTGTACTAACTATACTTATTCAGATGCAACAGTAAAAAATACTATTGAGTTAGTAAAAGAATTACAACATAAATATGGTATTCCAAATGAAAGAGTTGTTAGACATTATGATGCATCTTATAAATGTTGTCCATCAGGATTTGCAGATAACAATTGGGAAAAGTGGATTGAATTTAAAAAGATGATAGATGGAGAAGTCATAATTCCAGTTGTTAAAGTAGAATCACAACAACAATCAGAATTAGCTTCAGGACTATATTTAAATTTAAAACCACATATGGAAAGCTGGTCTATATATAACATGAATGTTAAGCCTATAAAGGGGAATGAATTTGCATATTTAGCACCTAGTCAATATGGAGGACTTAGTTATAGAATAATAGAAGATAGAGGAGATGTAAAAGTAATTAATACAAGTTGTTTTGGAACAGTTCAGATTTATGCTCCAAAAGATAATGATAGTACATTTACTGATTATCCAGTATATGAAAATGGAAGTAATGATGAAGTATCAAATGAAGTAGATATTAAAGAAAGTATAGTAAAGGAATATGAAGAAGTAGGAGTATGTACTGTTAAATGTACACTTAATATAAGAAATAAGCCTTCAATAAATAATGAGCCTATAGGAACTTATGAAGCTGGAGAATCATTTAACTATGATTATGTAGTTATAACTGATAATTACGTATGGGTTTCTTATATTAGTTATACAGGGGTAAGAAGATATGTCGCTATAACAAATAGAGCGACAGGAGAGAAGTTTGCAGAGTGTGAATAGATAGTAAATATCTATAAAGTATAGATTGTTATATAAAGGGATAGAGTAAGAAAAAACTTGCTCTATCCCTTTATTTTTATTGGATTTATATTATTAATAGTTTTTTATTGGCCACTATTTAATTCAGATTTAATTGTATTAATATCATTTTGAGCTGCTGGTTGAGCAGGTTTATAATATCCTTTTTCTTTTGCTTTTTGGTATATTGAATATTGACGAATTTCATCTTCATTTCTCATTTGTTGTATAGTTTGACGTAGTTCTTGATTATCTGTTTGAGCTATTACATTAGCGTAATTTACCAAACTGCTATTAATCATACTTAAATAATCATTCATTATATCTTTTTCTTTCATTACATAAACCCTCCTATTTTAAGAATGACATTAATTTATCTTTGCTCATTCTCGCTTCATTAGCATCTTGTTTTAGTATGTTGCATATTTCAGGATCAGTACATTGTTTAGAAAAATCATCTAATTTATTTGCAATTGTAGCATGGGCACCTATAAGATGTCGTAAATTTTGCAATTCTAATTGTGTTAAATTTGGCATTTTAATCACTCCTTATAGTATATTTCGAAATTATTATGCTTATTATCAACAAAAAATATACCAAATTAGTAAATAATAAATAATTAGGATTAAATATTAATTAGTAAATATTGATTTTAATAATAATAAGCTCATTAAAATAGACAAAAATATTATTAATGTGAATAATATTTTTATTGGTGGAAAAAAATAAGATAGAAATTTAAAAAGTTGGAGGTTGATTTTATGTTTAAACATGAAAAAAAATTATTAAGAGATGTAATGGTGGAAAAACCTAATCCTCAATATGCTGTTTTAATGCAAGAACAACTTGGTGGAGGAAATGGAGAGCTAAAAGCAGCTATGCAATATATGGCACAAAGTTTTAGAATAAAGGATAAAGAAATAAAAGACTTATTTTTAGATATAGCTGCAGAAGAATTAAGTCATATGGAAATGGTTGCTCAAACAATAAATTTATTAAATGGTCATGATGTAGATAATTGTAAAGTTACTAATGGAGAAATTCAAACTCATGTACAATGTGGATTATCCCCTGTTTTAATAAATTCATCAGGAGCTCCATGGACAGCAGATTATGTAACAGTTACAGGAGATTTAGTAGCAGATTTACTTTCTAATATAGCATCAGAACAAAGAGCAAAAGTAGTATATGAATATTTATATAGACAAATTGATGATAAATATGTAAAAGAAACTATAGATTTTTTACTTAATAGAGAAGAAGCTCATAATGCTTTATTTAGAGAGGCTTTAAATAAAGTACAAAATACAGGATCAAATAAAGATTTTGGAGTTACGGAAGATTCAAAACTTTATTTTGATTTATCATCTCCAAGTGAACCACATAAAAGTCCTAATCCAACCCCTCCATCATTTGAGAATCCATCAAGATAATTATATTAATTTTTAATATGAATTTAAAACAGCTTTTAAGAGCTGTATAATTAACTTAAAGATTATTAATTAGAGAAATAGAGTATAAATATGCTTTATTTCTCTAATTTTTTTTATATGAAGGTAAGAAGATATATCGTTATAACAGATAGAACAATAGAAGTGAAATTTGTAGAATTTAAATAAAGAATAAATATCTATAAAGCATAGATTATCAATCTTTATCCCTTATTTTTACATTATTGACTTATATTAATACGAATAGTACAATGTGTTTGGTGAAAGGGGTGAGTAATGTGAAGGAGGTTAAATAATAATATTTACTTATATTCTTCATAATTAATATGGACAAAATATATAAAGAATTAATTCGTAGAGTAATAACCTTAATTGGATTAGTAGTATTTTTAATATTAGCTATAAAAGCGTTATTCCAATTGATTATAGGCGGGTTTTAGATATTCTTTAATTAAATAATATTAAAGGATTCTTATTATTTTAACTGCTTAAAAGTTTAGTATTTATTTAATTTGGGGGGAATAAATGAATTTAAAGTTATATAAAAAATTAAATTTAATTTTTAGTGGTATTGTTTTTCTACTTCTTTTATCTACATCAAGAATTCCGGAATTATTTAATATAATTCCACAAATGATTTTATTATTTTTGAGTATATCTTATATAATAAATAGCAAAAATAGGTTGATTAAAATTAGAAATATGTCATTTAAGAAAACTTTAATTTTAGGATATTTAGGATTAATATTATCTATTATTTGTCTTATAGGCTATTTTTTACATTATTTATTTTAGGAAATATCGACTGTTATATTTATTATTATTATATAAATATAGAAAGAGGTGAAAAAATGAGAAAAATAGACAAAATAACAGCAGGGATGAATATAATTGCATTAGCTATAAGTATAGTAACCCTTATGATATTAATATTTAAATAAAAAATATATATATTTGTGTATAAGAATAAGTTGCAGACAAAACAATGCAGCAAGTATTAAGTAAAAATGCAGATATAGGATTTTGTGGTCCAGAACAAGTAATTTACATTAATAATCAAGGTAGAGAGGACTATCCAGTTCTTTTTGCTCAATTAACTCAAAGAGATGGATCATTTTTAGTTGGAAGAAAAGAAGAATCTAATTTCGATTGGAAGGAATTAAAAAATGTTGAGATGATTGGGGGAAGACCAGGTGGAATGCCTCAAATGGCATTTGAGTATGTTCTAAGAAAAAATGGATTAGATCCTAAGACTGATGTAAATCTAGTTACCAATTTAGACTTCACTGCAACAGCAGGAGCATTTAAAGCAGGTACTGGAGATTATGTAACATTGTTTGAACCTACAGCATCTATGTTAGAAAAAGAAGGAAGTGGAAAAATAGTCGCTTCTATAGGAGAATCAGCAGGAGATATTCCATATACATGTTTCTTTTCTACAAAGTCATATATGGATGAAAATCCTGAAGTGATTGAAAAATTTACTAGAGCTATTTATAAGGGACAACAATGGGTACAAACACATAGTGATGAAGAGGTTGCAGATGCTATTATTTCATTTTTCCCAGGAACAGATAAGGAGATAATAGTTAATGTTGTTAAAAACTACAGAAAAATAGATGCGTTAGCTAAAGAACCTAAAATTGAAAAAGAAGATCTTGATAGATTAATGGACATAATTGAAAGTTATGATAAAACACTTTTACCATCAAGACCTGACTTTAATAAAATAGTTAACAATAAATTTGCTGAAGATGTTATTAACAATAAGTAAATACAGAAAAAATTTTAGCTCTAAATATTTAAATAGATATTTAGGGCTAAAATTAGGAAAGCTCCTTTCTAAAAATACATAAATAGAAAGGTGGTGTATATATTGAATTTAATAGAAGTATCAAATATTAGATTGACCTATCAATCTTTAAAGGGTGAAACAGAAGCTATAAAAGAGGTAAACTTTACAGTTCCAAAAGGTGAATTTGTAAGTATTATAGGTCCATCAGGTTGTGGTAAATCAACACTTTTAAATATTATAAGTGGATTGTTGGAGCCTTCAGGTGGAGAAGTTATTTATAATGATAAAAATATAAAGAATAGATTAGATAAAATGGGATATATGTTCCAAAAGGATTACTTATTTGAATGGTTAACAGTATGGGATAATGTATTACTTGGATTGAAAGTAAAGAAGCTATTAAATAAGGAGAATATAGAAAGAGTAGAAAAACTACTTGAAAATTATGACTTAGCAAAATTTAAAGATCATAAACCAAATGAATTATCAGGAGGAATGAGACAAAGAGTAGCACTTATAAGGACTTTAGCATTAAGTCCAGAAGTTTTACTATTAGATGAACCTTTTTCAGCCTTAGATTACCAAACTAGATTAAAAGTATGTGACGAAGTAACTGATATAATAAAGAAGGAAGAGAAAACGGCAATTATGGTTACACATGATTTAGGAGAAGCTATAGCAACTTCAGATAGAATAATTATGTTAACTAAAAGACCATCAAAAGTTAAATTAGATATAAAAATTGAATTTGAAAATAAAGAAGCAACTCCATTTCAAAGAAGAAAAGAACCAGAATTTAATGAGTATTTTAATTTGTTGTGGAAGGAGTTGGATAAGTGTAATGAGTAAGGAACATGAAAAATATTTAAAAAGAGTAAAGAGAGATAAAGTAAAACTTGCTGTAGTTAGAATATCAATATTAGTTATATTAATTGGATTATGGGAAATTGCTGCAGATTTAAAATGGATAGATCCCTTTTTAACTTCAAGTCCTAGTAGAATATGTAAATCCCTTATGTCTTTTGTTAATGATGGAACTTTAGGACGACATATTTGGGTTACTTGTTATGAAACAATTTTAGGATTTACACTAGGTACTATTCTTGGAACAATAATAGCAGTTATATTATGGGCATGTCCATTTACATCTAAGGTTTTGGACCCATATCTTGTAGTTTTAAATGCATTACCTAAAGTTGCATTAGCTCCAATAGTTATATTTTGGGTTGGTAATGGTATGACAGCAATTATAGTTATTGCTTTACTTATCTCTATTGTAACAACTATAATTAGTGTTTTAACTGGGTTTAACGAAGTAGATAAAGGAAAACTTACACTTATGAAAACATTAGGTGCAAGTAAAGCACAAACATTAAGAAGAGTAATTTTTCCAGCAAATGTTCCAATATTAATTTCAGCTCTTAAAATAAATGTAGGTTTATCATGGGTTGGGGTAATAATGGGTGAATTCCTTGTAGCAAGAGAAGGATTAGGATTTTTAATTGTTTATGGTGGTCAAATTTCGCAATTAGATATGGTTATGATGAGTATAGTAATACTTTCAATAATAGCATTTTTGATGTATAAGATTGTTGCTATGTTAGAAAATAAATTAATAAGTAGAAATTAGTAACAAAATTAATAACCTTGGCATTTTAAGGCCAAGGTTATTAATTTTGTTGTCAAATAATCAGAAATTTGATACAATAAAAATTATGTGAAGCATAATTTTAAGAAAAGTTGTGAGGGATAACTATGAAATCGTTTATAAAAAAGGTAAGTTCATCTTACAAATATATATATAATAAATTTCCTTATATAGAACCAATTTTGGTTATATCATTATCAATAATGATAGTGCTTAGTATTATATTAACAATTAAGGGACAAAGTGAAGGCAATGATACTACATTTACGAAAAATATAGCAGAAGAATTATTTTATAAAGGCGAATATGATAAAGCAATAGAAGAATTTAAAATATTACAAAAAGATGAAGGATGGCCAAGCTGGAATGTTAAGATAGCAGAGATTTATTCACTTAAAGGTGACCGTGATAGATCTAATACTATATTGAAGGAATCTGTAGTTAAGAGAGATAAGATAATAAAAGAAAAAGGTTTAAAAGAGTATCAGGATAAAGATTCAAAATTAATGAACAATGTTATTTTAACCTTTTTAATGAATAATGAAAAAGAAGAAGCTTTAACATTAGGAGAAAGTCATTTACAAGATTATATTAATGATAAACAAATGCTTAAAACTATGACAGCTGTTTATATGGCAAATAGTAAATATAATAAAGCTGAAGAAATGGTAGATACATATATATTGAATAATAAAGAAGCGTATGACTATTCAACAGCTGCTGAAATGTACATGTTTATAAATAAATTTGATAAAGGTATTGATGCCTTAAGTAAAGCGTGGGCTTTAAATTCAAATGATGTTAGTATATATAAAGTTATATATCAAATACCACAATGTGATAGAAAAACTATAATAGAAAAATTAAATAAATTATCTAAAGAAAATCCTAATGAAATTAAATACAAAATATGGTTAGCTCAAGGGTATTTAGGTAATGAAGAAGTAAATAAAGCTGAAAAAATATTAGATAAATTAGAAGATGAAGAAAA
The DNA here is from genome assembly GCF_002327185.1 of Clostridium chauvoei. Lineage (NCBI taxonomy): Bacteria > Bacillati > Bacillota > Clostridia > Eubacteriales > Clostridiaceae > Clostridium > Clostridium chauvoei. Next base: position 835,832 of record NZ_CP018624.1, read on the forward strand.
TAATAATTTAAGACTTTTAAAAGTTGAAGTATATAATAAAACTAAGAAACAAAAAGAAATGAAAGAAACTATAGATGAAATAATAGAACAAGATAAAGAATCCTATGTATCAGATGCTATTTTATCTTGGGAGTATTATATAGAAGGTCAGTATGATAAGTCTTTTGAATTAGCTAAAAAAAGTATTGTTAAAAATGGAGATTGTGCTGAAATTTACGGATTATTAATTCCTAAAATAATGATCAAAAAAGGTGATATAAAATTAGCAGAACCATATCTTAGAACTGCAATAGAAAAAGAGCCTTTTAACTATAATATTATGAATAGTATTGCAGATTATTATAGTAGCGTATCAATAGATAAAGAAAAAGCTAAGAACATATATAATATATCATTAGCTATGAAAAACAATGATAGTGAAGCTACTTATAATTTAGCTAATTTATATATTGCAGAAAACAATATAAAAGAAGCAATGAATAGTATTAAAAAGGCAATTAATATAAGCGATGGTGTTGGTAAATATCATAGAATGTTAGGAGCATTATATTTAGAAAAAGAGTTGTTTGAAGAAGGTATGGAAGAAATAAGACTTGCCTATTCAATGGATGAAAATGATATGTTAGCATTAAACAATGCAGCTTGCTATTATTTTGCAGTTGAAGGTGATATTGAAAGAGGTATGGATAATATGCAAGAAGCATATGATAATTTAATTAAAATATCTAGGATAGATATGCAAAAGTCTTTAACAGAAAATTATAATAAAGCTAAAAAAATATATGATAGATATCAAAATGGAAATGAACCACAAATAGAAATTGATGAATTCATATTATTTTATTAAAAAGTGCCATAGGGCACTTTTTATGTTATTATAAGAAATATATGTAATTTTTAGAGGTGATAATTTATGAAGAAATTTAAAAATATAATTATAGGAGCAATTGTAATTTGTATAATTGTTGGAATATCTATATTTATAAGTCTACAAAATGGGAAAAATAAGTTCAGTATAGTAGAGTGGGACAACCTATATAATGAAAAAAATATAGCCTTTCATTTTAGTGAAAGTAAAAATCCTAAAATAAAAGAATTAAATGATATGTACAAAATAAAAGAAGCTACATCAAAGGAAGATACAACAATTAAGAAAGTCTTAAAGGCTGTAGAATATGTAAACAATATTGTAACTTTTGATGATGTACCAAATAGCCAAGGGATTAATGCGTACGATATCATACAAGAAAAGGGAAATTCAAAAAAGACATCTGCAAGAGATATGGCAATAATAACAAGAGATTTTCTAAAATGTTTAGACTTAGATGCAAGAGTTGGTGAGTTTAGAAAATCTACAGGAAATATTAAGAAACAAAGTAATTATTATGTGGTAGAATATTGGAGTAAATCAGATAACAAATGGATAATGGTAGATTTTATTGATTATGGTTATTTTGAGAATCAAGGATTTTTATGTAGTGCTACAGAACTTTTAGGAAATGATATTAGAATGTTAAAATATACTGGTAAAAGTAGTCAAAAAGATTATATGTATAAATTAAAAAAATCGTTAGAAAGTTATACAGTAGCAATAGATAATACAGTAGAAATGAAAAAGAGCAATAGTTATATTACATATATAAAAGGAACAGATAGTATAACATTAGATTTTAAAGGAACATATTTAAAACCTACAATATATACTGAGGAACTAGAATTAATTAATAAAAATCCTATAGATAATATAAAGGAAGAAGATAAAAAAGCTTATATAATTTTAATGAAAAAAGATGACAAAAATGAAACAGAAGAAAGCAAAGAGAAAGCATTAATAGTAGGAGCTTTTAAAAACGGATCAATAATGAATGAGTACTATATAAAAGAAAATAATGGTGACTATAAACTAATTAAAAAATATTCAGATATAGTACTAAAGCCAGGAGAAAACACAATAGAATTATCAATAGATGGAAAAAATACAGTATCTAAAATAGTTATAGATTATAAAGAATAGACATAAGTGGTCAATCTATGTATAATATAACTTGTTTTAAAAACATATATCGTTAGAAGGAGAGGTTAAAGTATGGGATTAGATTTAATTTATATACTTAAAGCTATATTTATAGCTATAATTGAAGGATTAACTGAATTTGTACCAGTATCATCAACGGGGCATATGATTTTATTTGGAAGTCTAATAGGTTTCAACTCAGGAAACCACGTAGAGTTTGCAAAAATGTTTGAAGTGGTAATACAATTAGGTGCAATTTTAGCAGTTGTAGTTTTATACTGGGGAAAATTATGGTATTCAATAGTAGAATTCTTTACTTATATTTTTACTTTAGGTAAAAAAGGTGAGAAAGGATTTAAATTTGGGATTAATGTAATAGTAGCATCATTACCAGCAGGTGTAATAGGATTACTTTTCCATGATAAAATAAAAGAATTATTTAAGCCGTCAGCGGTTGTAGTAGCATTTATTATTGGTGGTGTCTTATTATTAGTTATTGAAAATAAGTTTAGAAATAAAATGTCTAAAAAGGGTAAAGTACCAACTACAGATGTTTTTGATTTAACACCAATGCAAGCGTTAAAAGTTGGAGTATTTCAAGTTTTATCAATGTGGCCAGGGATGTCAAGAAGTGCATCAACAATAATGGGAGGTTGGATTGCAGGGTTATCAACACCAGTTGCTGCTGAGTTTTCATTTTTCTTAGCAATACCAGCTATGGTAGGATCAACAGGGGTTGATTTATTAAAATTTGATTTTTCAATTATGAATAAAACATATATAATAGCTTTAGTAGTAGGTTTTATAGTAGCATTTATAGTTTCTTTAGTAGTTATGGAAATGTTCGTAAGTTACTTAAAGAAAAAGCCGATGAGAGTATTTGCTATATATAGAATTATAGCAGGAGTAATATTATTAATATTATCTACATTAGGAATTGTATCTTTAGTTATATAAGAAAAAAGGGATTTGTTAAATCAAGTCCCTTTTTTGTTATAAATTATGATTTTAAAATAAAAAAAATTACAGTAAAAGAAATTTTTTCTTTTAACTTTTTATCCTTTATGCTATTATATTAATAGAAAACATTTAGATATTATTTCGATTTGAATTTACAGAAAATTATAAAAATAATGTCAATTCAAAGAATATAAGCGTATTTGGGTGAGGGGGATTTTCAAATGGCAGGAGAAATCAAAAAAATAGCACTATTAACAGGTGGTGGAGACTGTCCTGGATTAAACGCAGTTATTAGAGCAGTAACTAGAACCGCAATATTAAATTACGGAATAGAAGTAATAGGATACAAGTTTGGATATAGAGGACTATATAACAATGATTACGTACCTCTAACCCTAGATAGTGTATCAGGAATACTTCATAGAGGTGGAACAATTCTATATAGTTCTAATAAAGATAATTTATTTGATTATCAGATAGAAGAAAATGGAGTTTTAGTAAAAAAAGACGTATCTGATGTTGCAGTAGAAAACCTAAAAAAAGAGGGTGTTGATGTATTAGTAGTTATTGGGGGGGATGGTACATTAACTTCAGCTAGAGATTTTGCTAGAAAAGGTGTTAAAGTAATAGGAGTTCCTAAAACAATAGATAATGATTTAGCATCAACGGATGTTACATTTGGATTTAATACAGCTATAGATGTAGCTACAGAAGCACTTGATAGACTTCATACAACAGCAGAATCACATCATAGAATAATGCTTTGTGAAGTTATGGGAAGAGGAGCTGGTTGGATTGCTCTAGAATCAGGAATAGCAGGTTCAGCTGATGTAATTCTTTTACCAGAATTACCATATGATATAAATAAAATAGTTGAAAAAATAGAAGAAAGAGAAGCTCAAGGGAAGAGGTTTAGCATAATAGTTGTTGCTGAAGGAGCAAAACCTAAAAATGGAGAGGTAGTAGTATCTAAAATAGTTAAAGATAGCCCAGATCCTATAAGATTAGGTGGAATAGGAAATAAATTAGCCGCAGATTTAGAAAAATTAGTTCCAGACAAAGAAGTAAGGTGTACAGTACTTGGTCATATTCAAAGAGGTGGGAACACTTCAACTTTTGATAGAATTTTATCAACAAGGTATGGAGTTGCTGCTGTAGAATTAATGAATCAAGGAAAGTTTGGGGAAATGGTATGTTTAAAGGGTAATAAAATATCAAGTGATAGTTTAGAAAATGTAATTGGGCAAAAATCAAAACTAGTTAATCCAGAAGGAGAGTTAGTTCAAATTGCAAAGAAGATAGGAATTTCATTTGCAGATTAATATATATTACAAAAATAGAACCAGAAATATCTTGGTTCTATTTTTATTTTTTTATTCACAGTAGAGATAAAAAAAGTTTTTTGTTAAGACTTCAAAATTTTCTGAAAATATGATATACTTTAGATAGGCAGATTATATAAAAGAAAGCTGGAGGGTATTATGAAGGAGATAAAAAAATACTTAGAGTCAAGAATAGGAACATATGGATTTTTCTTTGAGGATTTAAAAAGCGGGTTCATTTATGGATACAATGAAAACGTTAAAATGGTTGCTGCTGGCTGTATGAAGCTTCCTATAGCAGTTTCATTAATAAGTGCTGTAGAACATGGTAAAGTAGATTTTATGGATAAGATAAAAATAGATGGAAAAGACAAAGTCTATGGAACAGGAATTATTCATGAATTTAATGAAAGAGAATATACGGTATTTGAATTGTTAGTAGCTATGCTTATTCAAAGTGATAATACAGCTGCAAATAAGATTATAGATATTATAGGAATGGAACAAATAAACAAAGATATCCAAGAGATGGGACTAAAAAATACTACCTTAAACAGAAAGACCACTGACGAAAGAAAACCTAAAAATGAAGTGGAGAATATTACTACAGCAAGTGATTTGTCAAAAATATGGAAGCATTTATATAAAGGGACTTTTTTAAATGCAGATAATAGCCAAATGCTTATAGATATACTAAGAAGACAGCAGATAAAAAATAAATTAGCTTTATATATTCCAGATGATTTAAAGTATGAAATTTCAAGTAAAACTGGCGATAAAAATGGAGTTGAAAATGATACTGAATTAATTCAATTATCTAAAGGTAACTTTGCATTTACAATAATGTCGATGAACATACCAAATAGTGTTTATGGAACAGTTACTCTTGCGAAGTGTGGAAAGATGATGTGGGATAATCTTATGAATAAATGGCATTAAAATTTATAAAAATTATAATTTTGCTATATAAAAAGGAGAATTTTTAAAATTCTCCTTTTTATATAGCAAAATTATTTTATGAAATTTATGAAAAATTCTCCTTCACCAACTATAACTACAGTGTCCTTATTTGTTAATTTTCCAACATTTAAAGTAATAGAACTATCACTACATTTTTGAAATAATCTTTCGGTATGATCTTCATTAATAATTAGTATAACAGCGGGCTTATCGTTAGAGAGAAGCCTAACATTAGCTGTACAATGAGTACAAGTAATATCAAACCTATAAATCCCTTCTTTATAGACATTAGAAATAGGAATTTTATATTCAACGGAGTTTAATGTTTGTGCTTTAATTTCTTCAGCAAAAGTTGGTTTAGATAAGCATAAAACTGATAAGAAGAATATTATTAAAAATTTACGGATTTTCATTTATGTCACCTCACTTTAGTTATATTAAAAGTATGTCCATTATATAAATAAATATTAAAGTTATTTTTTGTAATTGTTAAATTTATGGGATTAATTGTTATTGACAATAGATGAAATAATTGTTATCCTTATAAAAAATAGATTAACCTTTAAGTTGATCCGAGAGATTAACAAGGAAGTTATATTAATCCATATAAACAAGGACTAACTATGCCTTCCTATAAATATAGGAAGGCTTTTTTTATAGAAATTAATAGAACTTCAACCTTTAAATTTAACACAGAGATGTTAACAAGGAGTGTATTTATTATGAAAAACAAACATTTAATAGATCCAATGGATTTTAATTTAGACCAACTAAACGAAATATTCAAATTATCACATCAAATAATAACAAATCCAAATAAATTTTCAGATATTTGCCAAGGCAAAATATTAGCAACACTTTTCTATGAACCAAGTACTAGAACAAGATTTAGTTTTGAAGCAGCTATGATGAGATTAGGTGGAAAGATTTTAGGTTTTTCAGAACCAAACTCAAGCTCAGCAGCAAAGGGAGAAACTTTAGCTGACACTATCAAAATGGTTTCTATTTATTCCGATATAATAGCAATGAGACATCCAAAAGAAGGCTCTGCAAGAGTAGCTAGTATGTATTCAAAGGTTCCAGTAATTAATGCAGGTGATGGAGGACATCAACATCCAACTCAAACTTTAACAGATCTTTTAACAATAGAATCCCTAAAAAAAGGATTAGAGAATCATACATTAGGTATATGTGGTGATTTAAAAAATGGAAGAACGGTACATTCTTTAATAAAAGCTATGTCAAGATATAAAAATAATAAGTTTATTTTAATATCACCTAAAGAATTAGCAATACCAGAGTATATAAGAGAAGAAATATTAAAAAAGAATAATATAGAATTTAAAGAAGTTGAAAAGCTTGAAGAGGTTATAGAAGAACTTGATATTTTATATATGACTAGAATTCAAAAGGAAAGATTCTTCAATGAAGAAGAATATTTAAGATTGAAAGATAGTTATATATTAGATATGGATAAGATGAACTTAGCTAAAGAAGATATGATAGTTATGCATCCATTACCAAGAGTAAATGAGATTGATATAGAAGTAGATAATGATAAAAGAGCAGCATATTTTAAACAAGCAGAATACGGTATGTATGTAAGAATGGCTTTAATCGCTAAACTTTTGGAGGTTGCATAATGTTACAAATAACAAGTATTAAAAATGGGTTAGTTATAGATCATATAAAAGCTGGAGTAGGAATAAAAATTTTTAATTATTTAAAACTTGAAAATCAAAAGAACCAAGTTGCTTTAATAATAAATGCAGATAGTAGGACATTAGGAAAAAAAGATATAATAAAAATTGAAAATTCAAAATATATAAATTATACAATATTGGGAATACTATCTCCTGATTTGACAATAAATGAAGTTAAAGATGGAGAGATAAAAAATAAATTTAAACCTCAATTACCAACAAGGGTTGTAGACATTATAAAGTGCAATAACCCAAGATGTATAACTTTAGATGAAAAGTATATTAAACATTCATTTAAATTAGTAGATGAAAAAAGTGCTACCTATAGATGTGAATATTGTGATTATATAAGAAAAATATAGGAAAGAGGTATATAAGAGATGAATTTATTAGTTAAAAATGCAAATGTAATAGATGCTATACAGAATTTTCATGGAGATATCTATATAGAAAATGGAAAAATTAAAGAGATTGGAAAGTCGTTAAAAATAGATAATGTGGAGGTTATAGATGCAAGGGGATTTACAGTAATGCCAGCATTTATAGATACGCATGCACATTTTAGAGAACCAGGTCTTACCTATAAAGAAGATATAGAAACGGGTTCAAAAGCAGCTTTAAGAGGTGGGTATACAGGAGTATGTCTAATGGCAAATACATCTCCTATATGTTCAAATAAAGATGTGCTAGAGGAAGTTAGAAGTCGTTCAAAGAGATTAGGGTTAATAGATATTCATCAATGTGTATCTGTAACTAATAAATTTGATGGAAAAACTTTAGATCATTTATATGATTTAAAAGATGATAAAGAAGTTAAGGCAATATCAGATGATGGTGTTGGAGTTATGGATTCTTTTGTTATGTATAAAGCAATGAAAATAGCTAAAGAAAATAATTGGATTATAATGTCTCATGCAGAGGATCATAATTTTTCAAAAACTGATATGAGAATGGCAGAAAATATGATGACGTTAAGAGATCTAGCTTTAGCTAAGGAAAGTAAAGCTAGATTGCATATGGCGCATGTAAGTACTAAAGAAGCTATTAAATATATAAAAGATGCAAAAGACGAAGGGGTAAATGTAACTTGTGAAGTTACTCCACATCATATAGCATTAACAAGCAATATTAGTAATTATAGAGTAAATCCACCTATAAGAGAAAAAGAGGATGTAGATTATATATTAAAAGCAATAAAACAAGGGGTGGTAGATTGTATAGGAACAGATCATGCACCTCATACAGAAGAAGATAAGAAGAAAGGCTCACCAGGAATGGTAGGACTTGAAACTGCTTTTTCAATATGTTATACAAATTTAGTTTTTAATAAGGTTATAGGAATAAATAAATTAAGTGAAATAATGTCAAAGAATCCAGCCGAAATACTAGGAATGAATAAAGGAAAAATTAGCATTGGATTAGATGGAGATTTGGTATTAATAGATTTAGATAAAAAGATAAAAGTATCTTCAAAAGATTTCCATTCAAAAGGGAAAAATACACCATTTGAAGGAATGGAGTTTTATGGAGAAATTCAAATGACTATAAAAGGCGGAAAGGTACTATATAAGAAATAGGGGGATTTATTGATGAGAAGTAATATAATAGATAAATTATTTAATAGAGTAGCAGAAAGAGGAGTGGTTTGTGTAGGATTAGATACTTCACTTTCTTATATACCTAAACATCTTTTTGAAGGAAAAAATGAAATTGAAGCTTTAGTTGAATTTAATAAACAAATTATAGATGCTACTTTAGATGTAGCTGCCTGCTTTAAAGTTCAAATTGCTTACTATGAAGCATTAGGATTAAAAGGAATGATGGCATATAAAGAAACTTTAGATTATTTAAGAGAAAAGGATGCTATTATAATTGCTGATATTAAAAGAGGAGATATAGCAGCAACTGCTAGTCAATATGCTAAAGCTCATTTTGAAGGAGATTTTGAAGCAGATTTTATAACTCTAAGTCCATATATGGGAATGGATAGTATAGAACCATATTTACCTTATATGAAGACTGGGAATAAAGGTGTATTTTCACTTGTTAGAACATCTAATAAAGGGGCAGAAGATATTGAAAATATAGATTCTGTAGATGGAAGAAAAGTTTATACAGTAGTTGGAGATAAACTTATGGAACTTTCAAAAGAAATTAAAGGAGAATGTGGATATTCAGCAATTGGAGGAGTTATAGGCTGCACTCATGTTGAAGAAGGAAAAGAAATAAGAAAGAGATTTGAAAATATGTTTTTCTTAATTCCTGGGTATGGAGCACAAGGTGGTAAGGCAGAGGATGTAGCTTTATATTTAAATAATGGTAATGGTGGAGTTGTTAATTCATCAAGAGCTATACTTTTAGCATATAAGAAGCAAGTAGGAAGAGAAAAGGAATTTGCTCTTTGTGCAAGAGAAGAAGCTATAAGAATGAGAGATGAGATAAAAACAGCAGTAGAATCATTATAATAGGGAGAGATTGAAAGATGAATTATACTAAAGCTAGAGTGATTTCAAATGAAGAATTAGTAAATGGGATATACAAAATGGTTGTTGAAGATAAAAATGAAATTAGAGCAGGCCAATTTTATATGTTGAAGCTTAATGGAGCAACATTACTTCCAAGACCTATAAGTATATGTGAAAAAGGAGCTGGAAACATAACTTTTGTATATGCAGTAGTAGGAACTGGAACAAAAGAATTTTCTAATCTTAAAAAAGATGATTATATAAATTTAACAGGTCCTTTAGGAAATGGATTTGATACAAACGAAAATCTTGGGAGAGTTGCATTAGTATCAGGTGGAATTGGAACTGCACCAATGTTAGAACTTGCCAAAAAACTAAGAAACAAAGATGATCATATGATTATAGATCTTTATGCTGGTTTTAGAGATGATATATATTTAATAGATGACTTAAAACAATATGTAAATGAAGTATATATAACAACTGATACAGGTAAACACGGACATAAAGGATTTGTTACAGAACTTCTTAAACCTGAAAATTATGATACAGTACTTTGTTGTGGGCCAGAAGTAATGATGAAGAAAGTAATTGAAATGTGTAAAGCTAAAGGAGTTAAAGTATATGTTTCTATGGAAAAACATATGGCTTGTGGAGTAGGTGCTTGCTTAGTATGTACATGTAAAACCAAAGATGGGAATAAAAGAACCTGTAAGGATGGCCCAGTATTTGATGGAAATTATGTAGAATTATAATATTACTTAGGAGGAATTTATGTTAAAAGTAAATATAAATGGTTTAGATTTTAAAAATCCAGTAATTGCAGCATCAGGAACTTTTGGCTTTGGATCAGAATATAATAATTTCTATGATGTAGGTATTCTTGGTGGTATATCATCAAAGGGGCTTACTCTAAACCCTAAAGATGGAAATGAAGGGATAAGAGTTTATGAAACACCATCAGGAATGATGAATTCTGTAGGTCTTCAAAATCCAGGGATAGATAAATTTATAAAAGAAGAACTTCCAAGGATGAAAAAAATAGGAACAAATATAATAGCAAATGTTGGTGGAGGCTGTATAGAAGACTATGAAAAGGCAGTAGATAAGTTAAGAGGTCAAGATATAGATATGCTAGAATTAAATATATCATGTCCTAATGTAAAATCAGGAGGAATGGCCTTTGGAATAAAATCAGATGTGGCTTTTGAAATAGTTTCTAAAATAAAAAAGATATCAGATAAACCACTTATGGTTAAACTTTCTCCAAATGCTGAAGATATAGTAGACATGGCTATTAAGTGTGAAAAAGCAGGAGCAGATTCTATATCATTGATAAATACATTAAAAGGACTTGCTATTGACCCTTATAACAGAAAGCCTGTATTTAATAATACTTATGCAGGTATTTCAGGTCCTGCAGTTAAACCTATAGCTTTAAGAATGGTTCATGAAGTAGCTAAGAGGGTAGAAATACCAGTAATAGGCTTAGGTGGTATAAGCAATGGAATTGATGCTATAGAATTTATGATGGCAGGAGCTTCAGCTATACAAATAGGAACAGTAAACTTTACAAATCCTATGGCAGGAAAAGAAATCATAGAAGAAATGGAAAATTTCTGTAAGTCACAAGGGATAAAAGATATTAAGGAAATAATAGGATGTATTAAATAATTTAATACAACTATCGATTATGTGCTTTAGCAATAAGATAAGATTCGGTTTTAACTTAGGGGAGTAATTTTAAAATTACAAAATTAATAAAAATGGGCAAAAGATTTTGCCCATTTTTATTATTTAAACATTAATATAAAAAAACTTTATATTAATGTTTAAATAATGTACAATATACTTATAGAAAATCACTATTATTTTAATAATATAGACACTATATAATGAATAATATGATTTCATTATTGGGGGAGGAATAAGAGTGAAAATTAAAAGGACAACTATAGGTTTTGCGCTGTTATCAGTATTATTGGTAATTGCAATTTTTATTACTGTATATTTTATAATTGGAGATAAATCACGAGAAATAAAAACAGCAAAGAATTTTATTAAAACTCTTCAAAATGTAAATGCTATTGATAGTACTGTAAAAATAGAGAATATGGAGTATAAACCACTTAAGGCAGAGGGGAATAATAATCCTAAAATTAAATATACCATAATTACAGAAAATTATGGGGTGGATTTGGACAAAGATTATAATGTAATAGGATTTTCTAAAAAGGAAGCAGATATTAGCGATAAATCAATATTAATAGAAGAAGAAAAGGCTGTAGAATTAGCTGAAAGATATATTAAATCTATTTCTAACGAAGAAATTAAATTTAAAGAGTTAAGAAAATTAGATGTAGATATGGCTCAATTTTACACTGTTGTATTTTACAAGTGTAAAGAAGGATATCCTTATTATGATTATGAGGTAGTAGCTAAAATAAATAAGATAACTGGAGAATTAGATGGATATTCAAATGCTACATTAGAAGAAATAAAACACTTTTCAAAGATTAATATAGAAAGTAATAAAGCTAAAGAGATAGTATATAATTATTTTTCTAAACTAGATTGTAGAGCGAGTATAAATAGTGATCCATTAATAGCATATGTGAAAGTAAAAGACAATGAAATTAAATTAGCGTATATATTTATAGCTGATACGAAGAATAAAGATGGGATTATTCAAAAACATAAGATTTTTGTAAGCACAGACACAGGAGAAGTAATAGGTATAAACAGTGAAGGGATAGATAAACCTAAAGTAAATTAAAATAAATAGAGGATGTTTGCTTAAGAAAACATCCTCTATTTTTATTTCCATTCTTCAACTTCATCTCCTAATTCAGGGATAGAAGAAGATTTAAACACTGGATCTTTTATTCCAGCTTTCTTTTGTTTGTTATAGTCCTTTAATGCTTTAAATGCAATTTTACCTAGTAATAATATAGTATTAGATTTATTATAGCCATAAGTCCCATAAAGACATCAGCTAAGTTCCAAACTATATCCATACTAACTAGTGAACCGAAGAACACCATTAAACCAACAGCTAATCTATATAATTGAACATATATTTTTTTATCAGTTATAAATGATATATTAGCTTCACCATAATAGTAGTTACCAACTATTGAACTAAAGGCAAATAGTAATATACATATTGAAATAAATATTCCACCCCATGAGCCAAGTTGTGATGTAAGAGCCATTTGAGTAAGTTGAATACCTTTTATAGAACCATCAAGTGGAGCACCAGATAGAAGAATTATAAATGCAGTACAACTACAAATTATAATTGTATCAGTAAACACACCTAATGTTTGGATTAAACCTTGTTTAACAGGATGAGATACAGAAGCAGTAGCAGCTGCATTAGGAGCAGAACCCATACCAGCTTCGTTTGAGAATAAACCTCTCTTTATACCTTGCATTAAAGCAGCACCAACACCACCACCAAGTAATGGGCCTACACCAAAAGCATTTTCAAAAATTAATTTTAAAATTCCAGGAATTTCATTAAAGTTTCTTAAAACTATAAATAAAGCAACAATTATGTACGCAACGGCCATTATAGGAACAAGAACTCCAGATACCTTTGCAACTCTATTAACTCCACCAAATATTATGATTACAGTTAATATTGTAAGTATTAAACCTAAAATAGTTCTATTGAATCCAAAAGATTCATTTAATGCAAGCGTGATAGTATTTGCTTGTACTGAGTTAAATACAAGACCAAATGTTATAGTTATAAGTATTGCAAATAATACTCCCATCCACTTCTTTTTAAGTCCTTTTTCCATGTAGTAAGCTGGACCACCTCTAAATGAATCTCCATCTTTTACTTTGTAAATTTGAGCTAAAGTAGATTCAACAAAACTTGATGCAGAGCCTATTAATGCAATAAGCCACATCCAAAAGATTGCACCAGGACCACCAATTGCAAGTGCAGTAGCGATACCTGCTAAGTTACCAGTACCAACTCTTGAAGCAGTACTAATACAAAATGCTTGGAATGAAGAAACTGAGTTTTTAGCACCACCACTATTAGAATCTCCTAAAAGTCTAAACATTTCTTTAATATTCGTAAATTGAACAAATTTTGTTTTAAAAGTAAAATATAATCCAATAACGATTAACATAGCTATCAGTATGTAAGTCCATAGGAAATCATTAAAGGTTAAAATAATCTTGTTTAGTAATTCCATGTTTTTTCCCCCTTAGTATTTATATAAAATTATTATAAGTTAAATAACGTATTTACTATAGTTATTTTATAATAGTATTTGAAATTTTGCAAGAAGAAAAATCATTTAATTCATAAAAAATATTTTAAATAGAAAAAATGGCAATAATTATAGTGTAAATTAAGCTCTTATTGAAATGTGATGAAGTGATAACTGACAACTTATTCAAAAATACAAGTGATTAACAGGGGCTTTTTAGAAATAATTAGAATGAAAATAAAAAAGAGCTAGAAAAACATCTAGCTCTATAAATTAATAAATTAAATTATACAATCCTCTTAATGTTAATAATGGATTAGCTCTAAAGAAATTATTTCTTTCATTATTATTAGGGTGAGGAAGATTTCTATTATTTTCATTAGGATTATCTCCAGCACTACCATTGTTATTTTCATGATCATTATTGGTATCCCCAACATTATTATCTGTAGCATTATCAGGATTAGTAGGATTATTATTAGTATTATTATTGTTGTTATTATTATGTTGATTTTCCACTTTTTTTGGTGGTTCTGGTTTTGTATCATCCTTTTGTGTTGGAAGTATATATGGATAATCAGCAGTTCCTGAATAAGGATTATCTTTTCTTATAAATACTCTATCTTGAATTAAAGATTTTGGAGTATTTTCTGTAGCTAATTTATTATTATTTTTATTTACTTTAGCACTAACATGAACATCACATACGCCAGTAGGTTCTGTGCCAGCTATAAATAACTCATTATGAATTCTAGATCCTCTTGGATCTCTTGAGCAAAGATCTGTAGGTCTTTTTCCTGAATCTCTACACACAGGAACACTTACAACACCTTCAGGCATTTCTGCAATTTCTTTGTATTCTAAACCGTCGTGAATAGGGGACATAACTCTACCCCATAAGGCAGCAGCTGATGAACTATAACTTGCACCACCCATAGGTCTATGATTATCATATCCAATCCATACAGCACCTGAATAATATGGTGTTAAACCTTCAAATAGGAAATCAGTAACCTTCTCAGTAGTACCAGTTTTACCTATTACAGGAACATTACTAAGTTTAGCGTTAGCGCCATCAAAAGTAAGAGGTCCTTTTAGCAACTCTTGCATTATATATGCAGCTTGCGGTGAAAATACTTGAGTTTGCTTCGGTTCAGATTCTAATATAACCTTACCAGTTGCATCTACAACTTTTGTATAAAGTCTTGGTTCAGTATAAATACCTTTATTACCGAAGGTACCAAAGGCTGCTGATAGAATTAAAGTATTACCACCTTCACTAGGATCATTAGATTCACCAAGTGCTAAAGTTGATAATGTAGTACTATCATCATAAACTAAACCAAGTTTTTGAGCATAAGATAAACCAGTTTTAGTTCCAATTGTATGTTCGACTATAACTGTAGGAACATTTTTAGATAATGCAAGTGATTCACGTGGTGTAATTAAACCATCAAACTTAAAGTTCCAGTTATTTGGACTATATCCACCATATTGATCACCGATTGAAGCTGGTAATGGAGCATCATCTATAACGGATGCTGCAGTAAATTGCTTGCTATCAATAGCAGGACCATAAACTGTTAATGGTTTTGTAGTTGATCCAATAGATCTTAAAATATCATAAGCTCTATTAGTTGATCTTGCAGGTTGAGTACCTCTACCTCCAATTAATGCTTTAACTTCACCAGTTCTATAGTCCATTACAACAGCTGAAGCTTGAAGTAGTGGAACTCCATTTTCATCAAATTCCTCAGGGTTAGCATATTGATCTATTGAAAGGTTATCTCTATTATCTAATATAGCTTGAGTAGAATCTTGAATAGTTCTATCCATTGTAGTATATATTTTTAAACCACCATTAACCATAAGTTTTGAAATTTCTTCATCTGTATATTTATATTTATCTTTCAAATCTTTTTTTACCTGATCTACAGCAGGGTAAGCAAACCATTCATAATTTAAAGTATAGTCTGTTTCAGATTGAGAAAAAGCAAATTCATTATTGTCTACAAATTTATAAGCTTCATCAAATTCTGCTTGTGTTATATATCCTAAATCCCTCATCTTCATAAGAACAGTTTTAGTTCTATCAAGATATTTGACAGGATTTTCCTTGTTCTCAGGATTATAAGGACTATAAGTTGTTGGAGCTTGTGTAAGCCCTGCAATAAATGCACACTCAGGAAGTGTTAGTTGTTCAGCAGGTTTTTCAAAGTAGTAAAGAGACGCAGCTTGAACACCATAAACTAATCCACCTAAAGGAATTGTATTAAGGTATGTTTTTAGAATTTCATCTTTAGAAATTTTAGATTCTAGTTTTAAAGATAGATAAATTTCCTTAACTTTTCTTTCTATAGTAGTTTCATTAGTTAAAACAGTATTTTTAATAAGTTGCTGAGTAAGAGTGGAAGCTCCATGAAGTCCACCATCACCGGTGAAAATATAAATAACATCTCTATAAAGAGCACCTAATATTCTTCTAATGTCAATACCTTTATGTTGGTAAAAACGTTCATCTTCTATTGCAACACATGCATCTTTAAGATTTTGAGGTATTTTATCAAAATCAAGTACATATCTTTCTTCTTCAGTTGGAAGATTATCAATGTATTGGCCTTTATTATCATAAAGCATAGAAGGTTGACTTAAGTTTAATATTGCATTTACATCAAGTGGCGGAGCACTTTTAATAATTGCAAAAACATAACCTAGTCCTACAACGGAAAATAATAATGTGGCTATTAATATTCCGAGTAAAAACCTCTTAAAAAATTTTTTATATTTAGACTGATTTTTCTTATTACCATTTTTCTTAGCTTTAGCTTGGCTTTTATCTAGTTTAGAATTATCTTTCTTAGCCATCGGTTCCTCCCTCACAAATTTATATTTAGTAAATGTAATTAAAATAAATATTATAGCTTATTATAGCATATTTATATAAAGAGTAAAATAATAACTCTAAAAGGTGAATATGAACTATTATACAAAAAAACCTAAAAAGCATATAAAAATTAAGCATAAAAAGCTTATATTGGTCATTATTACCATATTTTTTGTTTTTAATTCTTTATTATATTTTTTTGATAGAAGTATTTTGCCAGCATTGATAAATATAGCAGAAATTGAAATGAAGAGAGAAGCAACAGATATAATACAACAAACTGCATTAGATATTTATTCAAAATATTTTAATTATGATGACGTTATGATAATTGAAAAAGATAATGAAGGTAATATTACCATGGTAAGAGCAGATACTGTAAAATTAAATTATCTTTCATCAAAGTTAATCTTAGAGTGTAATAAGAAAATAGATGAATTAGAGAATTTAGGTATAAAAATTCCAATGGGATATATGACTAACAATTCTGTAACTCATAATTTAGGTCCTAAAATAAATATTAAAATGGAGCAAGTAGGGAATATATCTAGTAATTACGAGTCAGTATTTGAAAGTGCTGGAATAAATCAGACAAGGCATAAAATATATTTAAATGTAAAATTAAATATGAAAGTTATAATACCTTTAAATAGTGAAGAAGTAGAAGTTACTTGTCAAATTCCTATAGCAGAAACTATAATAGTTGGAAAAATACCAGATACAGCCTTGGAATTTAATAAACAATAATAAAAAGGCTATTACAAAAATAACCAAATGGTTAAAAGGGAACGGTGGATTAAATAAAATCCACCTTCTTTGCATAAACTTAATTTATAAAATCATTTAAGTTATATTAAGTAGTATTTTTTTATAAAAAAAGAAACTGCAACAAAATTATTTAAAATTCTTTTGGAACAGTTTCCTATTATATATGTAGAAATTTCTAATTAGCTTTCCCAGTTAAATACGTAAGGAACATTTCTATAAAAACTTTCATAATCTAATCCATAGCCAACTACGAATAAATCTTCTATTTCAAAGCAGCAATAGTCAGGTGTAAGGCTTACTTTTCTTCTTGAAGGCTTATCTAGTAGCACGCAAGTTTTAACTGAATTTGCTCCACGGCTTTTAACATAGTTTATAACGAATTCCATAGTATATCCTGTATCCATTATATCATCAACAATTAATACATCCCAACCTTCTATATTATCAGGAATATCATTAACTACTTTAACTTCACCAGTACTATGCTCACCATGACCATAACTAGAAGTTGTCATAAACCCAACTTTAGCTTTGCAATCTAATGCTCTGAATATATCAGCTCCAAACACAAAGCTTCCTCTAAGTAGAGGTAAAACATAAAGTTTTTTATCTTTATATTCTTCAGTTATAACTTTTCCTAATTCCGCTATTCTAGTTTTAATTTGTTCTTCTGTAAAAAGTATATTACGTTTTTTATTTTCTATATTCATATTTTAACCCTCCAAAATGTAGTATTTTAAAGCATAATGACGTATTTACAATATTTAATTAATAGTATAAAATTATATGAAAGTTGTCAAGTATATATAAGAAAGCAAAATAAAGAAAATGAGGTAAGTAATAATGATATATGGAAATATAGATGGAGTAAAAAAGTGTTTTTTAGAAGAGCTTGAAAATCTTTATAAAACTAAAGTTCTTAAAGATGAAACCTTTAGCATGGAAATTTTAGAAACTATAACTCGTATATCTACTATTTTAGAAAGAGAAGTAAGTGTAGGCGTTGATAGAAGAGGAAAAGTAGTTTCTGTAGCAATTGGAGATTCCACTTCTGTTGAAATAGGAATGATAGATATAAAGGAAAAGAGATTATCTGGAGTTAGAATAATCCATACACATCCAAATGGCTTATGCAATTTCTCAGCTTTAGATTTAACTGCTTTATTAAAATTAAAATTAGATGCTATAGTAGCAGTAGGAATTTACGGTGGTAAAATTATAGATTGTTCATTGGGTATGTTAACTATAACTGATGATATGTTAGATTATGAAGAAAAAAACAATCTTTCTGTTGATGAAATTCTTTCAATAAATATTTTAGATAAGATTAAATATATTGAAGGGTTAATAAAAGAAAAAGAAATAATAGAAGAAGATGAAGAAAAAGCTATATTAGTAGGCTCTGATACAAAAGAAAGTCTTGAAGAATTAAAAGAACTTACAAAAGCTTGTGAAATTCCAGTTTTAGATATGATTTTTCAAAGTAGAAGTAAAATAGATCCAGCTTTTTATATAGGAAAAGGAAAGGTTTTAGAAATAGCTCATTTAAGACAAACAGAAAGAGCGAATCTGATTATTTTTGATGACGAACTTTCAGGTTCACAAGTTAGAAACTTAGAGGCTGCACTTGGGGCTAAAGTAATAGATAGAACTACATTAATACTAGAGATATTTGCAAGAAGAGCTAGAAGTAAGGAATCTAAAATTCAAGTAGAATTAGCTCAACTTAAATATAGATTAGGAAGACTTCAAGGATTAGGAACAGTACTTTCAAGAACAGGAGGAGGTATTGGGACTAGAGGACCTGGAGAAAAGAAACTTGAAACTGATAGAAGACATATAAGAGAAACGATATATGATTTAAATGCAGAACTTAAAAAGATTAAAAAAATAAGGGAAACACAAAGAGAAAAAAGAAACAAAGAGAGTATTCCAAAAGTATCATTAGTAGGATATACAAATGCCGGTAAATCTACTTTGAGAAATAAGCTTTGCGATATAGCAACGCAAAAAGAAGCTAAGGAAAAAGAAAAAGTTTTTGAAGCAGATATGTTATTTGCAACATTAGATATTACTACTAGAGCTATAGTTTTAGGTAACAAAGGAGTAGTAACTCTTACAGATACAGTAGGGTTTGTAAGAAAATTACCTCATGATTTAGTAGAGGCATTTAAATCTACTCTTGAGGAAGTTATATATTCAGATTTATTATGTCATGTTGTAGATACATCATCTAATTATGCTTTAGAACAAATAAAGGCAGTAGAAGATGTATTAGAAGAACTTGGAGCTAAAGATAAGGATACTATATTGGTTTTAAATAAAATAGATAAAGCCACAGAAGAACAAATTCAAGTGGTAAAGGAAGCTTGCAAGGAATATAATACAATTGAAATATCAGCTAAAGAAGGATTAAACTTAGAAAACCTTTTGAAAATTATAGAGGAACAACTTCCTTATAAAATGAAAAAGTGTGAGTATTTAATTCCATATGATAGAAGCGATATGAACTCATATCTTCATAGAAATGGAAGAGTATTTGAAGAGGACTATAGAAATGAAGGAACATATATGCTTGTTGAATTAGATGACGAAACTTTTAATAAATCAAGCGAATTTATAATAAATACAATAATATAAAAATATAATAGTAGTAAGTACTTTATGGAGTTGATTAAGTGGGAAAAAAGCATAGAGATCCTGATCCAACACAAGGGGATGAAAATGTTACTTCAGAAGAAAATATTGAATCCATTGAAGGAGAGCAAATAGCTCAAGGTAATACTAAGAATAATTCGAAAGAAAGTACTACAGGAGAAGGGACATCTAATGCTAATAAAACTGCAACAGAAAGTACTACTAATAATAAAACTGCTCAGGGCAAAACTTTAAATGATAGATTCAATAATATGGCTACATTAGCAGGGCAAGTAAATACCTTTCAAACAGATATAGCTTCTTTAAATGTTGGTGGAGAAGATGAAAGAATATTTTATGATAGAAAAATAAGGCCATTAATAGACGAGATGTTTTTTTTAACACAATCAGCTCAGTCTATGGCTATTGTATCTCAAAGTATGCAGTCTATAGCTTTTGCTAAAAAGAAGCAAATTAAGTTTCCAGTAGATTTAAGTTATGAAATAACTAAGGAAATATACTGTATGTTTCAAGTGTTAAAAAAGAGAAATTCCGTATATAGAAAAATAATAGAGGATGACCTTGAACGGTGTAATATGCCTAGCGATAACTGTTATGAATCAGATTTTTTTGATTTAGATGAAGAGTGTTTTGACCAAATAAATAACTATTGTAATAGTTTTTACTGCGATGAGGATTAGACTTCAACGCAGTTTTTTCATATAATAATTATTATAATACAATAAAAAGAGGAGTAAATTTTAAATGGCAAGAGCAATAATTGATTATCAAAAAGCATTTAAAGAAATTACTAATACATTAACTAAAAATGAAAATATCTTATCTATATTTGTATTTGGAAGTATAGTTTCAGGAGATTTATGGGAAGAATCAGATATAGATTTATTTGTTTTATGTAAGGATGAGTTTGATGAAGTTAGAGATGTATATTTAGAATCATTATCTATACCAATTCATATTAAGTTTTTAAGCAAAGATTCCTTTGTTAATTTATGTAATGAAGTAGGTAAGAAGAGTATTATAAAAGATACTTTAATGTCTTCTAAGTTAATATATTCAAAAGATAGTGATATAGAAAAATTTTATAGCGAAATAAAGTATATAGCATCTAAAGATAAGGAAATCTGGAATCTTGTATATCTAGGAAAGCTTCTTAAGGATATAGGGATTTGTAAAAAATATTTACATAATGGAGGAATATATACTTGTTATGAAATATTAATAAGAGTTTTAGATAACTACTCAAAATTATATTTAAGTATGAATGGATTCAGTGTAAGTAAGGATTCATTAACAATGGCATGTAACTTTAATGATTCTTTTGATGAAAAAGTAAATAAGATTTTATTTAAAGAGTTAGATGTAAATAATATAAACGAGATATTAAAATATATTGAAGACTTTGTAGATATTAATCTAAAGGATTCAACTAAGGAATTATTAGAATTTTTAAAAGAACAAAACATTCCTTTAAGTTCTTATGAAATACAAAATAATGATATATTTAAAAATTTTGATATAAAGTTAGAGAATATATTAAAAAGATTATATAAGAATAATATAATTTTAAAGTCTGTTAGGGATTTTAAAGATCCTTTTGGAAATCTTTTAACAGAAGAAAATGTATATTCATATAAATAATTTGCTGATTGCAATAAGAGGTATAAAATGAAGTTTAATTTTAAGATATCCTTTATAGAAGAAGTTCCTAAATATATTCAAATAGCAAATAATATAAAAAGGCTTATAGATAATAAGGAAATACAAGATGGAGAAAAGTTACCTACTATAAGAACTTTAGCTTTAGAATTAGATGTAAATAATGTAACTATAGTAAATGCATATAAAAAATTAAAAAATGAAGGGTATGCTTATCAAAAAGTAGGATCAGGAACGTATGCTAAGAGAAAAGATATATTACCTACTTTTAATAGGGAATATAATAAGTGTTTTAAGAGAATAAATCAAGAACAATTAGAAAGTATAATAGATTTTACTGGAGAAACCTCAACACAAGTATACTTCCCTATGGATGAATTTAAAAGTGTTATTAATAAGGTATTAGATAGAGATGGAGCTAATGCTTTAATTATGAAAGAACCCTTAGGATATGAAGAACTAAGAAAAACTATAAACAAAGCTTTTTGGAATGATTCATTAAATTTGGATAATATATTAATTGTTTCAGGAGCTCAACAAGGAATAGATATAGCATCTAAAGCGATGTTAAATATAAATGATAATGTAATAGTTGAAAAACCAACCTATGGAGGTGCATTATCGGTATTTAAATGGAGAAGAGCCAATATATTTGAAGTTAAAATTAAAGAAGATGGTATAGACATTGATGAATTTGAAGAAGTATTAAAAAAGAATAAAATTAGATGCTTTTATACTATGAGTTATTTTCATAATCCTACTGGGATAAGCTATAGTAGAGATAAAAAGCTAAAATTATTAGAACTTGCAGAAAAATATGATTTTTATATTATAGAAGATGATTATTTATCAGAGCTTATTTATGAAGATGGACATGTACATGAGCCTTTTAAGAAGTTAGATAAAAATGATAGGGTTATTTATATAAAGAGTTTTTCGAAAATATTTTTACCAGGAATAAGATTGGGCTATATAATAACCCCAGATGAATTTAGAGAGAATATTCAAAACTCTAAAATAAACACAGATATAGCAACATCAAGTCTTATGCAAAGAGCATTAGAATTATATATAAGAGATGGATTTTGGAAAGGGCATATTGCTTTTCAAAAAGAAGAATGTAAAAAGAAATATAACTTAATGAAAACTTTAATAGAACAACATTTATTAGATAAGGTAAATTATACTGATCCCAAGGGCGGAATAAATTTTTATTTAGAACTTAAAGATAAATCTAGAACATCTAAAGAATTATTTTATTTATTAAAGAATAAGGATGTTTATATAACTCCAGGAGTAATATTTTTTAGATATCCAAGTGATGGAGATTATACATTTAGAATAGGTTTTTCTCAAGTTGATGAAGAGAAGATAGTAAAAGGTATAGAAATTATTAGTAAGGAGTTAAAGTAATGGGGTATGTAACTATAAAAGAGTTTGGAGAAGATAGATTTACAGAGAAAAAATCTGAATTTATAGGATATGCAAAGAGATGTGAAACAGAAGAGGAAGCTAAAGAATTTGTTGCTGAAATAAAAAGTATGCATAAGCAAGCTAGACATAATTGTTGGGCATATGTTATTGGAGAAAACATGGGGATTCAAAGATATAGTGATGATGGAGAACCACAAGGAACAGCAGGGATTCCTATATTAGAAGTTATGAAAAAAAGTGATATTACAGATTGTGCAGTAGTAGTAACAAGATATTTTGGAGGAATATTATTAGGAGCTGGGGGACTTACTAGAGCATATACAAAAGGAGCTTCAATTGCGTTAAAAGCTGGTGGAGTTGTTGAAAAAGTATCTGGAATAAAATTAACAAGTACAATAGATTACGATATGTTAGGAAAAATTCAATATATATGTGGACAAAATAATTGGCATATAGAAGAAGTAGAATATTCAGATAAAGTTAAGGTTAATATATTAGCAGAGATAGAGGTATCTGATGAAATAGAAAAACAATTTATAGAAGCAACAAGTGGAAAAATACAAATAGATAAATCAAAAGAAGAGATTTATTTTAAAGAAGAAAATAGATTATTTAAATGTATAGAATAATAGCCTCAATTAGACATAATAGGTATAATTGTCAAGTTTGAGTAATTGTGCTATAATTTTTTAGACAGAAGATATAAAATTAAAAATAAATGTTGGGAGGAATACTAGATGTCAGGACATTCAAAATGGCATAATATCCAAAATAAAAAGGGAAAAGCAGATGCAAAGAGAGGAAAGATTTTTACTAAATTAGGTAAAGAATTAGTAATTGCAGTTAAAAATGGAGGGCCTATACCTGACAATAACCCAAAACTAAGAGATACAATAGCTAAGGCAAAGGCGGCTAATATGCCTAATGATACAATACAAAGATCAATAAAAAAGGCTTCAGGAGAACTTGCTAGTGTAAATTACGAAAAAATAGTATATGAAGGTTATGGTCCATCAGGGGTAGCTGTAATAGTAGAAACATTAACAGACAATAAAAATAGATCAGCAGGAAATGTAAGAAGTGCCTTCACAAAAGGTGGCGGAAATATGGGGGCTGCTGGATGTGTAGGATTTATGTTCCAAGAAAAGGGAGAAATTGTTATAGAAAAAGCGGACTTAGACGAAGATGAATTAATGATGATGGCGTTAGATGCAGGAGCAGAAGATTTTGCTGCTGAAGAAGAAGTATTTATAGTTACAACAGCGCCAGAAGATTTTAGTCAAGTAAGAGAAGCTTTAGAGGCAGAAGGAATAGAATTCTTAGAAGCAGAAGTTAAGATGATTCCAGATACTTATACTGAAATCAATGAAGATGATGCTAAGAAATTCCAAAAAATGTTAAATTTACTTGAAGATGATGATGATGTTCAAGAAGTTTGGCATAATGCTGAATCTGAATTTTTAGATTAGTATAATTAAAAATAATAAGAAGTGAAATAAAAAATACCTCTTTTATTGCAAGAGACAGCTTATTTTAAATAAGTTATATTGTAATAAAAGAGGTATTTTTATAATTTATAATAAGAAAATAATTATTTTTTATTAGACTTAATATTTCATAGAGAATTTCTAAGTTATAAATTTGATAAAAGTATAGAGTATTATAAATTGGAAGTAAAGTTTATAGTAGTAATTATATTGACAGCACCAATAACAGCAATAATTTCTAATTATTTATGTAAAAAATATATAAAAATCTAAGTAATCCATTATTTTTACTAGAAAATATTTTAATATTTTAAAAAATACTGATAAAATATTACTTTTTAGTCGAGAAGTGATGAAATATGATGTATAAAAAACCAAGAATAATAGTGGAATATATGTTATTATGGTATTTGATATATAAAATAAATGAAATGGGTAACGGGAATGATAGGAAGATTTTACAATGAACCAAGAAGTGATATAAATAGAAAATTAATAAAAAGCATGTTAGTTGGAACAACTATTTTTTTAATTATAACTGTAATTGATATTTTATTTATAGATTTGCTTCCAATAAGTAATTTAGGAGCATCAGTTAGTATAAATAGTATGAACTATGTACTTGGAATAATATCAGTAGCTTGTTGCGCTGTATATTACTATATGTATAAAAGCAATGAATTTTTTATATTAAATCTTAGTTATATAAGTATAGCTATAGAGTATATGTTTGTAAATATTATATTAAATAATTCTATTTTAAAAGAGGTATTTACTTTAAGATTAATAATGTTGCCGTTTTTATTTAGAGCCATTTTATTAACATTAGCAATATTAAACAATAGTAAAGTTGTTAAGGGACTTTTAAAAAGAAAAGACATTTCAGTAATAATAACGATTATAGTAACTATAAGTTCTATTATACTAGAAATGATTATGTATTCTAAAATAGAGAGTAATTATATATATAATATACTATTAGTAATTAATGATTTAATAGTGGTTTATTACTACATATTACTTGTATTATTAGCTAAGAGATGTTTGGAAAAAAACCAATTTATCTATACAATAATAATAACTAGTTTAAGTATTTTTAATATGAGAAGAGTTTACATATTTGAATCAATTGGCTTAAATAATAAGGATATATTTTCTTATAGAAGAGGGTTAGCATTTATAGGATTTACGATTCTTTTGATAGGATTATTTATAGAAATAATAAGGAAAATAAAAGAGAATGAAAAATTAACTAAAGAATTAAAAAATAATGAGAAAATGCTTTTAACTATTACTGAAAATATAAAGGATTTAATTATTACAGAAGACTACGAAGGAAATATAACCTATGTAAATAATGCTGTTGTAGCTAACTTAGGATATACAAAAGAAGAACTTTCAGGGGTAAAGTTTGAAAGTTTAATACAATCAGAGAAAAATATAATAGATAGTAAAAAAGAAGATATAGAATTTAAGGAACAGGAATGGAAAACAAAGTTAAATGGATTATTAACTGTAGAAAGTATAGTTAGTAATATTATCGAAGAAAAGGATGGATTATGCAGAATAATAGTTGCAAGAGATTGTAGTTTCAGAGATAAATTAGAAAAACTTGAGAAGAAGTGTGATGAATTAAAGGAAGTTGAAAATATTAGAAGTCAGTTTTTTGCCAATTTATCTCATGAGTTTAAAACGCCAATAAATATAATTTATTCCTGCATTCAAATGTTAGATACTTATAAGAATTTTCAAGATAAAATGTTAGCTGATACGTATAGAAAATACGATAAAACAATAAAACAAAATTGCTTTAGAATGTTAAGGTTGATTAATAACCTAGTAGATATAACCAAAATAGATTCTGGATTTATAAAAATAAAGCTAACTAATTATGATATAGTAAGCTTAGTTGAAAATATAACTTTATCAACAATACCATATGCGAAAAGTAAAAATATAAGTTTAGTTTTCGATACTCTAATTGAAGAGTTAGAGATAAAATGTAGCCCAGAATACATTGAAAGGATAATATTAAACTTACTATCTAATGCAGTAAAATTTACAAATGATGGAGGGAATATTTTAGTTTTCATAGATTCAGATGAAGAATGGGTAACTATAAAAATTAAAGATGATGGAATAGGAATTCCTACGGAACTTAGAGAAATTATTTTTGAAAGATTTATGCAAATAGATAAGTCTTTCCAAAGGGCTAAAGAAGGTAGTGGCATAGGTTTAGCGTTAGTTAAATCATTAGTAGAACTTCAAGATGGGAAAATTTATTTGAATAGTGATAACATTACTGGAGGAAGCGAGTTTATGATAAAATTACCTAATGAAAAAATAGATTTAGAAGAGATTAAAAGAGAAAATTTTGAAAAAAATAGTTCCAAATTTCTAGTTGATACAGTATCTATAGAGTTTTCAGATATATATGAAATATTATAGCCATTTTAAAGAGGTCTAAATAAAATGATTTTTAATCATTTTATTTAGACCTCTTTTTTAGAAAATTATAATATAATCATTATATAATATATTATGAATATTTTTACAGTAGATTTAAAGTAGCAAAAATATACAATTTTTACTATGAATTTAATAAGTAAATTCTATTGAAAATGAAGTTATAATAAAAAAAATACATATTATTGGAAACTATATTGCAATTAGTAAACATATACATTAAAATGAAAAATGAATTAATTGTTAACAAAAATTCAATTTTATTTTCATTTATCAATATAAGATAGGGGAGAAATATATGTGGAAAAAAACTAATAAAAAGAAGTTTATAGCATTTTTAACTACATTGACTTTGGTTTTAGGATTAATAATGCCAATAAATTGTGAAAAAGTATATGCCGTAGATGGACAACCTACAGAAAAAGTAAGTGAAGTATTTAATAATAAAGATTTAGAGAATAAAATTTTAAAGGATGATAAGAAAACGATTCCTGAAGTTACTAAATCTGTTGAGGAAGTCTATACAAATATAAAAAATATAAAAATTTTAGGGTATGAAGATAATAAAGACTTAGAAAGTAAAGTAGTACAACTGATAAACTTAGGGAAGATTAAATTAAATAAAGATCAAGATAGTATTACTTGGGAAGAAATAAAGAAACAATTATCTGCTGAAGATTTAAAAGCTTTAGTAAAGGGTGTTAATAAGAAAATAGATATTTTAAGTTTTAATGATATACATGGTAGTGTACAAGAAACCAAAAAAAATACAGGTGTTGCTAAGTTAACAACAGAAATAAAAAAATATACGAATAAAAATAATGAAATATATAATAGTTTTATCGTTTCAGGGGGAGACATGTACCAAGGAAGTGCAATGTCAAACTTAAAATTAGGGGAACCAATAAATAAGTTTGCAAAAGAAGTAGGGTTACTTGCTTCAGCTGTCGGAAATCATGAATTTGATTGGGGAACAAATAATTTTGAAAAATGGCAAGAAGATGGTGGATTCCAGTTTTTAGCAGCGAATTTAATAGATAAAAGAACAAATAATATTGCTTCTTTTGCTAAACCTTATTTAGTAGTAGAAGAAAATGGAGTTAAGATTGGATTAATAGGTTTAGCTACACCGGATACTTTATATACTACTAAACCAACAAATGTAGTAGATTATGATTTTACAAGTGGTGTAGAAGAAGTAAATAAGTATGGTAAGCTTTTAAGAGAACAAGAGCATGTAGATGCTGTAGTAGTTATTACACATATGGGTGCAAAACTTGAAAATGGAGAATTAAAAGGTGAAGCTGTAGATATTGCTAAAAACGTACAAAAAGGAATGGTAGATGCAATTGTAGCAGCTCATGATCATAGATTTACAGCTGGAGAGGTTAATGGAGTAAGGATTGCCGAAGGTGGTTGTAATGGTAAAGGATTAGGTAAAGTAAGCTTTACTTTTGACCCATCAGGAAAGTTAGTATCAGTTGAAAGCTCTTACGATGAAGTTTATAAGAGAAAAGATACAATTAAAGCAGATGAAAAAGTACAAGCTATGGTTAAACAATATGAAAAAGAATTAGAAATTATATTAGGTGAAAAAATAGCTGATTTAGACGTTGACTTAACAAATGATAAGTACAATGGAATAACTGTACTTGGAGTTACAGTCTGTGAAGCTATGAAAAAAATTACAGGCGCTGATATTGCAATAACTAATGGTGGAGGATTAAGAGCACCTATAAATAAAGGGGTAGTTACAATGGGAGATTTATATACAGTACTTCCTTTTGATAATACTTTAGTAACTATGGACCTTAAAGGTGAGGATATAATAAAGATAATTGATTATGGAATAGATCCTAAAACTAGAGGTTGGGGACAATTTTCAGGAGTTAAGATTTGGTATAATCCTGAAAATGAATTAGGAAATAGAATAACATCAGTAAGATTGCCAGATGGAACAAAATTAGAAAGTAATAAATATTATAAAGTTGTAACTAATGATTTTATGGCAGTTGGTGGAGATAACTATGATTTCTCAAAAGCTATAAATGTAAATAATGCAGGTTTAGTAATGAGAGATGAAATAGCAGATCTTTGGAGAAAAGAAGGTATAAGTCCTAAGGAAACTAATATTTTAGTATCAGGAGTTGATGATACTAAAGATGTAGTAATACCAAATACAAGCAAGGATAAAAATGAAACAATATCAAAAGATGAGAATAAGAAACCAGAAGTTTCACAAGGAAAAACAACTCAAGCTAATAAAGTAAACAAAGGTAAATCAACTAAACTTCCTAAGACAGGAACTCCATTTGGAGCAACTGCGATGGAAATAACAGGATTTATGGCATTAGCAATAGGTGGATATTTATCTAAGAAGAAAAAGGTTTCGTAGGATAAATATAAATTGACACTATTAATATTACTGGGATTTTTGATCTCAGTAATATTTTTTTGTTTTATATGTTATAATAAATTAATATATTTAACTTAAGTCTATTTTAGGAGGAATACTCATGATAAATAAAGATAGAGTTTTAAAAAGATTTTTAGATTATGTTCAAATTGATTCAGAAAGTTATAAAGAAGGAACCTTTGCAAAAAGGCTTGCAAAGGATTTAGAAGAATTAGGATTAGAAGTAGAATTTGATAAAGCTTATGAAGTTGTAAAATCAGATACTGGGAACTTAATAGCTAGATTAAAGGGGAATAGAGAAGGCGAACCAATTCTATTTGCTTGTCATATGGATACAGTTACTCCATGTACAAATATAAAACCAATTATAAAAGATGGGATTATATATTCAGATGGAACAACAGTACTTGGCGGAGATGACAAGGGTGGAATAGCTGCAATTATTGAAGCTTTAACAGTTATAAAAGAAAACAATATAAAACATCCTACTATTGAAATTGTATTTACAATTGCAGAAGAAGTTGGGATATATGGAGCTAAAAATTTAGATTATTCTAAGATTGAATCTAAAAGTGCTTTTATATTTGATACAAGTGGAGATATAGGAACTATAGTTATTAAAGGACCAGCACAAGATAAACTATTAGTTAAAATTAAAGGAAAGTCAGCTCATGCAGGAGTATGTCCAGAAGATGGTATAAGTGCAATTCAAATAGCTTCTGAAGCAATAGCTAATATGAAGTTATTAAGAATAGATGAAAATACAACTGCAAATATAGGGAAAATTAATGGTGGAGTAGCAACTAATATAGTTTGTCCAGAAGTTATTATTGAAGCAGAAACTAGAAGTACAGTAATAGAAAGTCTAGAGAAGCAAACAGCCCATATGATAGAGACTTTTGAAAATGCAGCCAAAAAATTTGGTGGAGAAGTTGAAATAAGTGTAAATAGATTATTTGGCCAATTTGTAATTGATGAAAATGATGAAATTGTAAATAAGGCTAAAAAAGCATTAAAAGCTATTGGTATAGAAGGAAAAACAACATCAACAGGTGGCGGAAGTGATACTAATGTATTTAATGGTAATGGCTTAAAGGCTATAAATTTATCTAGTGGAGAAAGAAAACCTCATACATTAGAAGAACATATGAAAATAGAAGATTTGGAAATATTATCAAAATTAATAGTTGAATTAGCAAGAGTATAAAAAAGGTGGAATTAAATTCCACCTTTTTTATAAAGAAAATCTAAAAGTTAACACATACCATTATTTCCACCACCAGCATTTCCGCCAGGGCAGCCTGACATATTATTACTAGTATTAGTGTTATTAGGTTGAGTGTTATGTTGTTTATAAACATTCATAATCTCATTAGCTCTTGATTGAAGTGTTACTAAGCTATCTTTATACTCAGAATTTTCAGGGTCAAGATCAGTAGCTGTTTTAATATGATTTACAGCTGTATCAAACCAACCCTTTTTCAAAGAGATAAATCCTTGAAGGTAATTCCATTCTGCAGAATTTCTATGATCAATTAGATTTAATTTAGATTCTGCTAAAACAAAATTATTATTTTCAATCAAGTTTCTAATTTCTTTGTATAAATTTCCGTTTATTAATAAATCATAAGCTATGTTTGCATCAGTTAAAGCTTTTTCAGTTGAAGAATTAACAGAAAGATTATTCATGTTTACATTAAATTTTGCAAGTACATTATTGTAAGCATTTTTGATTTCATCTGTAGATGAGTCTGGTTGAACTCCTAACACTTTATATGGATCCACTTTTAATTCACCCCTTAAATAATTTTAATAGTACTACTTTAAATATATTTTAAGATTTCAATATTATTCTAATAATTAAATTAAAGAATTGTTACAAAAAAAATTATTTTAATTAAACAAGCAAGTTTTATAAAAAGAAAAATCGGATTTCTAAAATAGAAATCCGATTTTATTTAGGCAAAAAAAGTATTTTATATTTTAATTAAAGTAGAGCTTGGCATCCGGCGAAGGACAAACCAAGCTCTACAGGTAATTAGCACTTAACGTACCAACTGCTAGTATATAATACCATGATGGTAAAATAAATTCAACAAGAATTTTATGGTAAATAGATTATAAGAAATAAATTTATAAATATATTGGCAAATTTATATATAGTATGGTAAGTTAATAATTATGAAATTAGAATTAGAGGAGAAAAGCAAATGACAAGATTTAAAAAGGTTTATATAGAAACCACTAATATATGCAATTTAAGTTGTAATTTTTGTCCTAAGACTAAAAGAAAACCAATGTTTATGGATGTGAAGGCATTTACTTATATAGTTAAAAGTATAAAACCTTATACAAATCATATATATTTTCATTTAATGGGGGAACCTTTTCTAAATAAAAATATAGAAGAATTTTTAAGAATAAGTAATGATGAAAATTTAAAAGTGAATATTACCACAAATGGAACATTAATTAATGAGGTTAAAGATATTTTATTAAAATCAAAGGCTTTAAGACAATTAAATATTTCACTTCATAGTTTTGAAGCAAATACTGAAAATGTAGATTTTAATAAGTATATAAAAGATATAATTAATTTTATTATAGAAGCTACTGAAACAACAGATATAATATGCTCATTAAGATTATGGAATATGGATAGTGAAGAATTAAAGGCAAGCAACAAATTAAATAATGATATATTTAGTTTATTGGAAGAAATGTTAAAATTAGATATTAATTTAAGAGAAACTTTAAGTCAAAAAAATGGAGTAAAGCTTAAAAAAAATATATATATTAATATGGCAGAAAAATTTAACTGGCCTAATATAGATCTTAAAAATGAAGAGCAAGAAATATTTTGTTATGGATTAAGAGATCAAATTGGAATATTAGTAGATGGAACTGTAGTCCCTTGTTGTCTAGATAGCGAAGGTAATATACCCTTAGGAAATATTTTTAAAATGCCTATAGATAATATTATAAACTCAAAAAGAGCACAGGATATTTATGATGGATTTTCAAGAAGGTGTGCAGTTGAAGATTTATGCAAAAGATGTGGATATGCTAAAAGGTATAAAAAGTAATAGCATATTTTAGGCGGAGGTAGTAAATGAAACATATTTATAATTTAGCGTTTAAAATGGCTATATCTGCAACAGTTGCTTTAATATTTGCCAATTCTTTAAATTTAAAGTTTGGGCCAGTTGCTGCAGTAATAGCTATATTAAGTATACAAGATACTAGAAAAAAGGCTTTAATAGTAGGCAGGAATAGAGCCTTTGCATGTTTGATAGGACAAGGAATATCATTTGTTCTATATATTTTTATTGGACAAAATCCAATAGTTTTTGGACTTTTTCTTATAATATTTATTCCATTAACATCTAAATTAAAGATTGAAGAAGGTATGATAGCAGCGGTGGTTTTATCAACCCATTTATTAGTAGCTGAAAATATAAATTTTTATTGGATTGTAAATGAAATCCTTATTATGTTAATTGGTATAGGGACTTCAGCAATTGCTAATTTATTTATGCCATCATTAGAACATAAATTTAAGAAAAATAAAGATTATATAGAAGAATCTTTTAGAGTAATATTGTTTAAGATGTCAAAGTCTTTACTTACTCATACAGTAGATATTGATGAAGCAAAATTAATGAATGAGTTAGAAAGAAATTTAGATGAAAGTAAAAATACAGCGTATAAGATAGTAAACAATAATTTCTTTAAAACAAATTCATATCATACCGATTATATAAATATGAGATTAAATCAATTTGATACTATAAAAAGAATGAGACTACATTTTGATAAATTTTCAATGTCTTTTAAACAAACTACTATAATGGCAAACTTTATAAAAGAAGTAGCTAAAAATATAAAAGAAGCTAATGATTGTAGAGAGCTACTTAGAAAATTAAATATATTAAGAGCTGAATTTAAAAAAATGGAGTTACCAAAAACCAGAGAAGAATTTGAAAATAGATCACAATTACTTCAGCTTTTAAATGATATGGAGGAATTCTTAGAAATAAAAAGGAATTTTGTGAAGAGTTCTTTAAAACATGAAATTTAGTATGTCATCATGAATTAGTAAAACAAGGAAATATTGACAAATATTTAGAATAGATATAATATAATAGTATAAAAGTTAATAAGTTTCTTCAGGGCAGGGTGAAAATCCCTACCGGCGGTAAAGCCCGCGAGCTATTTTTAGCATGATTCGGTGAAATTCCGAGGCCGACAGTATAGTCTGGATGAGAGAAGAAAAATTTAAATTTAAAACTATGATTATATTTATAGATTTTTTGCTCTGAACTTTTTTAGTTCAGAGTTTTTTGTTTTTATAAATAGATATAGTGTATTTCTGCATAGAAATTTTAAGTTTATAAAAGCCCTGAATAATAATACTCAGGGCTTTTATTATTTTTTAGGGGAGGATAAATCTATGGATGAAGCTTTTATGAGAAGAGCATTAGAGTTAGCTAAGAAAGGGGAAGGTAGTGTTAATCCAAATCCATTAGTTGGGGCAGTTATAGTAAAAAGTGGTAAGGTTATAGGAGAGGGATATCATCGTGAGTTTGGTAAGGAGCATGCAGAAATTAATGCAATAAAAAATGCTAAAGATAATTTAAATGGAGCAGATTTATATGTAACTTTAGAACCCTGTTGTCATTATGGTAAAACACCTCCTTGTGTTGAAACAATAAAAAAATATGGATTCAGAAGGGTAATAATAGGAACCTTAGATTTAAACCCAATAGTAAGAGGAAAAGGCATTAAAATTCTTAAAGAAGCAGGTATAGAAGTAGTAGTAGGGATTTTAGAAGAGGATTGTAGAATTTTAAATGAAATATTTAATCATTATATTATGAAAAAAAAACCATTTGTAGCTTTAAAATGGGCAATGACAATGGATGGTAAGATAGCTACTTGTGATTATAAATCAAAGTGGATTACCAACGAAAAATCTAGAGCTTTTGTCCATAATTTAAGAAATAAATATAAAGGAATAATGGTTGGTATAAATACTATATTAAAAGATAACCCAGATTTAAGGTGTAGAAATGAAGATTTTAAAAACAAAGATCATTTTAGGATAATTTTAGATAGTAATTTAAGAATTCCTTTAGAGTCAAAAGTTTTAGAAAATCAAGATTATTCTAAAACTATTATTTTTACAACTAAAGGGGCTAATAAGACAAATAAAGTACTTCTAGAAAATAAAGGAATAGAAGTTATAGAAGTAAAAGAAAAAGAAGGCAAAATAAATTTAAAAGAAGTAATGCAGATATTAGGTAATAAAAATATAGATTCTATTCTTGTTGAGGGAGGAGGCACTTTAAATTTTTCCCTTTTAAAAGAAGGGCTAGCCAATAAAATATATGAATTTATATCTCCTAAAATTTTTGGTGGAAAAGAGGCATTAACTCCTGTTGAAGGGGGTGGAGTTGGACAAGTTGAAGAAGCATATAAGCCAGAAATAGAAGAGCTTTTAAGATTTGATAATGATATTTTATTGGTGGGAAAATTCAACAATTAACTTTATAAGCTTTAGATTAATTAGGAGGGTTATAAATGTTTACAGGAATTATAGAAGAAATAGGAGAAGTAAAGTTTATAGAAAAAAGAGAGAAAGCATATAAGGTATTTATAAAATGCAAAAAAGTATTAGATGAAGTAAAAATAGGTGATAGTATAGCAACAAATGGTGTTTGTTTAAGCATAACAGAAAAGGGGAAAGATTTTTTTTCAGCTTATGTAATGAAAGAAACTCTAGATAAAAGTAATTTAATTTATTTAAAGATAGGTTCTAAGTTAAATTTAGAAAGAGCTATGAAAATTAATGATAGGATTAATGGACATATTGTAAGTGGGCATATTGATTCTACAGCTGAAATAGTTAGTTTTAGAAAAGAAGAGCAAACTACTTGGATTACCTTAAAAGCAGATAAAGCTACAAGTAAATATATAGTATATAAAGGATCTATTGCTCTTGATGGAATAAGCTTAACAGTAGCTAAGGTTAATAATAATATTTTTAGTGTATCATTAATTCCACATAGCCAAGAAGGAACTACTTTAATTAGTAAGAATATAGGAGATAAAGTTAATATTGAAGGTGATATTTTAGCTAAATATTTAGAGCGTTTATATGTAAAGAAAGATATTGAAGATAATAATTCTAATATTTCAAGAGAATATCTAATAAAACATGGATTTATGTAGTGATTATAATATTGAGTGAAGGGTGGTGAAGGGAAGAAATTCCCTAAGATTATGAGTAAATTTATTTCTATAGAAGAAGCAATAAAGGAAATAAAAAAAGGAAAGATGATTATAGTTATAGATGATGAAGATAGAGAAAATGAAGGCGATTTAGTAATGGCAGCAGAGCTTGTAGATGGAGAAAGTATAAATTTTATGGCCACATATGGTAAGGGGTTAATTTGTACACCTATAAGTGAAGAGATAGCAAATAAGTTAAATTTAAATCCAATGGTAGAGGATAATACAGACAATCATGAAACAGCATTTACAGTATCAATAGATTATAAAGATACTAATACAGGAATTTCAGCTTTTGAAAGAGCAAATACAATTATAAACTTAATTAAAGAGGATAGTGTGCCAGGAGATTTTAGAAGACCAGGTCATATTTTTCCTTTAATAGGTAAAAAAGGTGGGGTTTTAAAAAGAGCTGGACATACAGAAGCATCATTAGATTTAGTTAAATTAGCTGGGCTAAAAGAAGCTGGAGTTATATGTGAAATAATTAAAGAAGATGGGACTATGGCAAGAACACCAGAACTGGTAGAGTTTAGTAAAAAGCATGATATCGGTATTATAACTATTAAAGATTTAATAGCTTATAGAAATCAAAGAGAAATTCTTGTTGAAAAAGTAGTAGAAACTAAAATGCCAACACAATATGGAGAATTTAAAGCTATAGGATTTATAAATAAATTAAATGGAGAGCATCATGTTGCTTTAGTAAAAGGAGAGGTAGAGAAGGAAGATTCTGTTTTAATTAGAGTTCATTCAGAATGTTTAACAGGAGATGTTTTTGGATCTAAAAGATGTGATTGTGGTGAACAATTTGATAGAGCAATGAAGCAAATAGCTAAGGAAGGAAAAGGTATTCTTCTTTATATGAGGCAAGAAGGAAGAGGAATAGGGTTAATAAACAAATTAAAAGCATATAAACTTCAAGATGAAGGCTTAGATACTGTTGAAGCAAATATAAAATTAGGCTTTCCAGAGGATCTTAGAGATTATGGTATTGGAGCTCAAATATTAAAAGTATTAGGAGTTAAGAAAATCCGTTTAATGACTAACAACCCTAAAAAAATTTCAGGTTTAGAAGGATATGGGCTTAGTATTATTGAGAGAGTTCCAATAGAAATTGAATCCAATAAAGATAATAGGTTTTATTTAAAAACTAAAAAAGAAAAAATGGAACATTTACTTAATATATAACAAATTTAAATAAAAAAATTAATTTATGATAGTGTAAAGTTTCGTATGAAAAAATAGCTTACAGCTAATTTGGAATAATAGTTAAAAATATCTTTGCAATATCTAAGAAAATTTTAAAATTGAATATGCTAAAAAGACCTTCGGTAACGGAGGCAAAAACTTAATCAATATTTGATTTTATGATTTATCAAGAAGTTTGTGATTCTTGCATATGTAATATGGTTTGTTGACCGAGACTGATAAGAATTTGCCACTTTGCAGGCATATTGTCAATACCATCTAGTTGCTTTAATTCGTTTAAAGGACGCCAGTAATTGTAAGGATGCGGGCGTAAGAAATTGTAATAAGCAACCCAAAGGGAGAAGCCATAAAGAGCACCTTCATCACTTCCATAACCACAGGTACCCCTGTAGGAAGATTTAAAGGTACGGTTTAAACGCTCTACAACTTGCTCAACCCAACGAAATTCTTCAGATACTGGATCATCGTTAGTAAGTCCGATAACTTGAGTTAGATTAAATTCTTTATTTTTTTCTAATTCAAATTGTTGCTTCGCTAACGGATATGAACTGTAACCATCGGCAACAAAGTTTAAAGCTTTTCCAGAGAAGTCTTTAAACTTATCAAAAGCCATACGCATTGTTAGTATACAAGGGTCAGTAGCTCTTGTATCAGATACTTGATAACCTAGAATAGACATTTTACAATTAACGTGATAAGTCAAGCATAGTCCCATTATATGCGGGCTAAACTTCTTAAAACTAAATCCGGTAGCATGTTTTGATATTGGATTTAGTTTTAAGAAGTTAATATTAAATTCACGATATATGTAATGAAGCTTATACTTGTATTTATCACAAGGATCAATATTCTTTGGAAGATTCTTAAGATTTCTTTGATAGTATAAGCATTTAGAATTATTACATTTATGTATTTTAAAGTGCTTGCGTTGCTTTTGTTCCGTAAGCGTAGCACCGCAATAAGGACATATAAATACTATTGGTTTAGTTGTGTAATTAGTTTCTTTAAATGTAAGACCACAAACTTTACATTGAAACTGTCCTTTACTGCCATTGTTATCGTATATATATTCATGTGGTGCACCACACTTAGGACATTTAGTTTTTTTAGGGATAGACTTCCCGTTCCGTCTTTGGGCGGGTTTTACGGTCTTGTTATATTTATGTTTGTAATAAGCTAAAAGTAATATATAGTCTACTTTTTCAAATCTAATAATTGTGGGTAGCTTATCTACTTTGAATTTTTGGTATTCTGGGCTATTAGAATCATCAAATATCATCTGGTTAAGTGGAATATGTTGTGAGATGAATAAAAGTAATTGACCGATAATGGCAATTAAATATTGATTATAAGTAATTAAATAAGTTATAATTGAATCTATAATAACGATATCCTTTCATGTGTGATTTTGTTTGGTGAGAGATTCAATTTTAACATGAAATTAGGGGGTCGTTATTTTTTTATACAAAAAAACTGGCGAAACCTTGATATATAAAGATTTAAAAAGAAAAGTAGGGTAAAAAACTTTACACTAACTAATTTATAAAGGAGATTAATTTATGAGAATAATACAAGGAGATTTAATAGGCAAAGGAAAAAAATATGCAATTGTATCAGCAAGATTTAATGAATTTATAGTATCAAAATTAGTAGATGGAGCAATAGATGCATTTAAAAGACATGGGGTAGATGAAGGTGATATTGATATAGCTTGGGTGCCAGGAGCTTTTGAAATACCTCTAATTGCAAAGAAACTAGCCAAAACTAATAATTATGATGCAATAGTATGTTTAGGGGCAGTAATACGGGGAACAACTAGTCATTATGATTATGTTTGTTCAGAAGTGTCAAAGGGAGTTGCGAATGTAGGGTTAGATACTGAAGTTCCAGTAATATTTGGAGTAATAACTACAGAGAATATAGAACAAGCTATCGAAAGAGCAGGAACTAAGGCTGGAAACAAAGGATTTGATTCTGCTATATCAGCTATAGAAATGACAAATTTATTAGACTCTATATAAATAAAGTAGGATTTTTTAAAGTCCTACTTTATTTATTATGAAAACGTTAAACTAAAATGTTGTATTATGTTTAAATATGGTATATAATGTAGAAGAAAGATAACATTTACATAAGTAAACCGATTTAAACTTATAAATTTAGGAGGGACATTATGAAGAAAACATCTAAGAACTTTTTTAAAATATTAGTTTCTAACATAGCACTAATATTTTCAGTAAATTTATTTTTACCTACAATAGAAGTATTAGCTGATGTTAAAGTAGAAGAAAATATTATTGTTAATAGTGAGTATAATGACAATAATAATGATGGAAAACCAGAAGATTGGAATTATTATGCTAATGGAGGAAATTACATATCTTCAGTTGTATCAAATACAATTAAAGAAAAGCCTACTAGTTTATTACTAGATATTACAAAGCAAGATAAAAATACGGTAATAGTTCACCAAACTGTAAAATTATCTGAAAATTCATTAGATAAAAAATATTCTTTTTCACAATGGTTAAAAACTGAAGACTTAAATGGGGGTATAGCTAATATAAGATTGCAAATTGTAAATAAAAGTAATAAAAAGATAGATATATTAGAATTAACTCCAAAGTTAACAGGAACAAGTGACTGGACTAAATTAGAGACTCAATTAGATATTCCTAAAAAGTTAAATGGAGAAGAGGTTTATGGAATAAAAATTGAGAATTACATATCTTCAAATACAACAGGAAAGGTTTATTTTAATGCACCAACATTAAAAGCAATAGGAGAT
Organism: Clostridium chauvoei; assembly: GCF_002327185.1. Taxonomy (NCBI): domain Bacteria; kingdom Bacillati; phylum Bacillota; class Clostridia; order Eubacteriales; family Clostridiaceae; genus Clostridium; species Clostridium chauvoei. Next base: position 875,554 of record NZ_CP018624.1, read on the forward strand.
CTTAATAACACTCAAGTAAAAGCCACAATAGCTTCAGTAGATACTTTAGTTAAAAATGGTGGATATGAAAATGTAAAAAGTGATGGAGTTCCAGAAAGTTGGGGAGTCTGGAAAAGTACTGGAGGATTAGAAGTTTCCACAGATAAAAATATTTTTAAAGATGGGAAAACTTCTGTAAAGATAGAAAATGAAATTCCAGGAAGAAGTTCAAGAGGAATATTAAATCAAACTATTAAAAATATACCTCAAGAAATGCAAAAGCAATCAGTAAAGATTTCACAATGGATAAAAACAGAAGGTTTTAAAGGTAAAGGGTTAAGCTTAAGATTACAATATAAAGATACAAGTGGAAATAAAGTTGAACCTATGAGTATAGTTACTATAGATGCAACTGAAAATATGGATTGGACTAACTTTGAATATGTTATAGATTTACCACAAGAAATATTAGGTAATATAATATTTGAATATCTATACGATGATAGTGAAGGAAAAGTTTGGATTGATAATACTACCGTTGAACAATATATTAAAGTAAAAAGTATTATAGCAAATCCATCTATGATAAAATTAAATTCTTCAGAGAGTAAGAATATAAATTTAGAATTTAACCCAGTTAATGCTACTAATAAAAATGTGAAGTTTGAAACTTCAGATTCAGCTATTGTAGTAGTTGATGGAAATGGAAGTGTACAAGCTGTAAATAAAGGAATAGCTAAAATAACAGTTATACAAGAAAAAGAAAATATTAAAATTGAAATTCCTGTATTAGTAGGAGATACAGATATAATTAAAATAAAAAAAATAGATGACATAAACATAAAGCAAAGTGAAGTAGCTAGTGGAATTATAGAAGCTAAATCTATAAATGGAGATAAGCTTAGTTATGAGTTATTAGCTAATCCAGCAAATGGTACTGTTAATTTAAAAGAAACAGGAAACTTTGATTATTATCCTAATAAAAACTTTTATGGAACAGATAGTTTTACAATAGCTATTAAAGATGAAAAAGAAAACTATGGACTATTACAAATTAATGTAAACGTTAATAAATTAAACGGAAGTCCTATATTTGATAATTTTATTATAAAGACTAATGAAAATACTAAGGTTTCAAAAGAGTTAATAGCTAAAGATCCAGAAGGTGAAAGTTTAACATTTAAAATTTTAAAAGATACTAAAAATGGAAAATTTACTATAAAAAATGGGGAGTATGAATATACACCAAATAATAATTTTAATGGTTATGATTTTGTACAAGTAATAGCTAAAGATAGTTATGGAAATGAGACTTTAGCAGAGGGAACAATATTTGTTTCACCATCACTAGATAATATAAAAGCTTTAGTTAAAAGTGAACACCCAAGACTTTTGGCTGAAAAGTCAGATTTTGATAGAATAAAAAAACTTATAAAAACAGATAAGAATGCAAAAGATTGGTATAGTAAGTTAAAGATAAAAGTAGATAAAATAATTAATAATCCAGTGGTTCCATATAATAAGACAGATGGAGTAAGATTAGATACATTAGCATCTAAAAATATAGTAGACTTAGCTTTTATGTATCAAATTACTGGAGATACTAAGTATGCAGATAGGGCTTGGTTAGAGCTTGAAAATGTATCTGTAAATTATCCAGATTGGAGTAATCAACATTTATTAGATACTGCAATGACATCAAATGGAGTAGCTATAGGTTATGACTGGTTATATGATTATTTAAATGATAATCAAAAAAATATAATAGAGAACGCCATAGTAAATAAATCATTAAAAATAGCTTTAGAGCATTACACTAAAAATAATCATCACTTTGTAGAAGATGGATTTAATTGGAATTTTGTGTGCAATACAGGATTTTCAACTTCAGCATTAGCAATAGTTGGTGGGAATAATACAGACCTTGCAACACAAATAATACAAGAAGCTTTTAAATCAATACAACATGGATTGCCACAATATGCACCAGAAGGAGCTTCGATAGAAGGAATTTCCTATTGGGATTATGGAACAAGATATCTTGTTTATTTCTTATCTGCTGTAAGTTCATCAATTAAAGGTGATAATCCATTTATAAAAGCACCAGGAATTAAATATACGGCTGAATATCCTATTTTTATGACAGGTAAAGCAGGAACGTATAATTATTCAGATAATGATTTAGTAAATCCAATAGGATATTTAAATCTTTGGTTTGCTAAAGAATTAAATAGACCAGAATTGACTTGGTATCATAAGTATTATATGGAACAAAAGGATTCCAATGTAAACGTTTATGATTTGTTGTGGTATGATCCAAGTTTATATACAGGAGATATTCCTAAAGAATTAGATAAATCATATAAAAATCAATCTGTAATAACTATGAGAGAAGACTGGACAAGTAAATCAACTAGCTTTTTAGGATTTAAAGGTGGGTTAAATGGAGCACCACATGGAGATTTAGATATAGGTAGCTTTGTATATGATTCATTAGGCATAAGATGGGCTATGGATTTAGGTAAAGAAAATTATAACCTTCCAGGATATTGGGATAAGGGTTCCAATGGTGAGAGATGGACATACTATAGAAAAAAAGCAGAAGGACATAACACTTTAGTTATAAATCCTTCAAAAGATTTAGACCAAGCTGTTCCTGCATACGCACCAATAATTGATATGAAGCTTAATAACAAAAATGGTGGTTATGGAATATTAGATTTAACAGAGGCATATGAAAAAGATGCTATAAAAATAAATAGAGGATTTAATTTTATAAATAGAGATGAATTATTAATGAGAGATGAATTCCTATTAAAACAAGAAGGGGAAGTTATTTGGCAAATGCATACAAAAGCAGAGCCAGAATTGATTGAAGGTGGAAAGGCTGTTATTTTAAAGGATGGAGATAAAAGATTATATGTTAAGTTATTAGAACAAAATAATTTAGTATTTGAAGTAGTAGATGCAAAACCTTATGCAAAATCAATAAATCCAACTGGACAAAATGAAAATATAGGAATAAAAAAACTAATAGTAAAAGCTAAATCTAAAGAAGGTAATATAAATGTTTGGATGGCTCCATTTATGCAAAATGAACAAATTCCAAAGAATTCTCCAGAAGTAAAACCATTATCTAATTGGGGAGAATATTATTAAAAAAGAAGTAATAATATAGATATACTCATCATATAAGTATTATATAAATAATAGAAATGGTGGGATTAGAAAATGGGATGGCAAGAAAGGGTTAATGAGCAAAAAGAAAAGATATTAAAAAATATAGAGTATGGGAAAAGTATAGGAGTAAATAAGATATCAGCTATATTTATGTTAGATGATAAAGAAAAGGATAAGATAGAAAAAGAACTTATTACTTGGCTTATACTAGATGGGTACAGGGTTGAACTTAAACAAGATGAAGTTAAAATTTTGGTTATAGAATGGAATAATTAGTAAGAAGGTCCACAGTTTTATTTTACTGTGGATTTTCTTATTCATTTAATTTAGTATTAAATTTATAAGTTTGTTTATACTTTATAATATAAAATCTAAATAAGTGGTGAAATATATGATATTAAGTAAAGAATTTTATAGTGATAATGCATTAGAATTATCAAAAAAACTTTTAGGAAAAATTTTAGTTAGAGAAATAGATGGAATAAAAATAAAAAGTAGAATAGTTGAAACAGAAGCGTATATTGGAGCTATAGATAAGGCTAGTCATGCGTATAATGGAAGAAGGACTGAGCGAACAGAACCTTTATACGCTGAAGGTGGAATAGCTTATGTTTATTTTATATATGGAATGTATCATTGTTTTAATGTTATAACTGGTAAAAAGGATGTGGCTGAAGGAGTATTAATCAGGGCAGTAGAACCATTAGATAACTTTGAGTATTTATCTAATATTAGATTTAAAAAAAATTACGAAGAATTAAATAAAACACAAAGAAAAAATTTAACTAATGGTCCATCTAAGCTTTGTATGGCATTAAATATAAATAAAAATGAAAATTATAAAAGATTATATGTAAAAGAAGATTTATACATAGAAGATTCAGATTATAAGGATTTTGAAATAATTGAAACTAAGAGAGTGGGTATTGATTATGCAGAAGAAGCTATCCATTTTCCCTGGAGGTTTTATATTAAAGATAATCCATATATATCAGTTAAATAACCAATGGAAAATATAAACTGGTATATTTAAGTATAAAGATTAAAAAACTATTTTTAATTGCTATATTTAAAGGAGGAGTATATGTGAAAATAAAAAGAATAACTTTAGCAGTTTTAATTTTCATAATCATAGGGTCTATACCAGTATATGCAGCACCATGTAAATCAGCAGTTATGATTGGCGAAATATTGGAAGTTCAAAATAATGAAGAAGAAAAGACTATAAAATTATTAGTAGATGGCTATATTAAAGGTCAGGAAATTTCAAAAGAACAAGTATTAATTTTAGTAAATGAAGAAACGGTAGTTATGGATTCTTCTAACGATACTAAAGAAAAAATTGAATTCGAAAAAGGTGACAAGGTTTACATAAGATTAAGTGAGGCTATGACAAAATCAATTCCACCTCAATCAGTAGCAAAAAGGATATATATTTCAAAGAAATAGGGTAATAAAAGAGTTGTATAATTAATATGACTCTTTTATTATTATGGAATTAAATCTCACTTTATAGTAAAATATTACTAAAATACAATAAATAGGAGGTGTTGATACTAATAGTAAATGGTGCTTTGGGAGTAGGAAAAACATCAGTTGCTAAATAATTAGTTTAAAATTTTATTAATAATAACCAATAAACATTTAAAGCTATATGAAGGAAGAGATTTTGATGATATTAAAAAGAAATATATAAAATTAATATTTGAAATAAAAAACCATTAATTAAATTAAAACTTTAAAAATTTAAAATTAGGATGTATAATTAAAAATCATAATAATATCATTAAATATTTAATTAATTTAAATATAATAGGGAAATTATAATGTTAATAACTATTTAAAGGAGAGGTATAGAATATGAGAACAGTAATAGTTACAGACTCTTGTTGCGATTTACCAATAGAATTTGTTAAAGAAAATAATATAGAGGTTTTACCAATAAGAGTTAACTTAAAAGGTGAAGATATACCTGATGATTTAGGACAAACTATAAAGTATAGAGAATTTTATGATATGATTAGGGCTGGAGAGTTACCTACAACATCACAAATAAATTCATATGCCTTTAAAGAAGTTTTTAAAAAACATATTGATAATGGTGAATCTGTTATATACGTAGGATTTTCATCAGCATTAAGCGGATGTGTAAATAGTGCTAAACTAGCTAAAGAAATGTTGGAAGAAGAATGTGGAGAAGTTAATGTAGATATAATAGATTATAAAAGTGCTTCATTAGGTTTAGGACTTATAGTTTATTATTTATCTAATTTACTTAACAGTGGCTCAAGTAAAGAAGCGGCAGTTAAGTGGGTTGAAGAAAATAAATTAAAAGTTAATCATTGGTTTACAGTAGATGATTTAAACCATCTAAAAAGAGGAGGGCGTGTATCAGCAGCAGCAGCTACAGTTGGAACTGTTTTAAATATAAAACCTATTTTACATGTTGACGACGAAGGAAGATTAATACCTGTATCTAAAGTAAAAGGAAGAAAGAAATCATTAAAGGTATTAGCAGAAAAATTAAAGGAAAAAATAATTGATAGTGAAAATCAAGTTATATTTATAAGTCATGGAGATTGTGAAGAAGATGCTATTTATTTAAAAGATATAATATTGAGCAGTAATTCTGTTAAAGATATAGTAATAAATAATATTGGACCAGCTGTAGGATCTCACTCAGGCCCAGGAACAGTTGCACTATTTTTTATAAGTGATAATAGATATTAATTAAAATTTTTAATAGTGGCTATGTTTGACAATAGATAAAATAATTTTTATCATATTCTTAGGAGTGTGAGTACCATGGGAAAAGTCGAAGAGAAAAAAAGAAAAAAAGAAGAGATGTTATTTAATACAGCATTTAATTTATTTTCAACAAAAGGTATAAATAATACAGCTATAAGTGATATTGTTAAATCAGCAGGGGTAGGAAAAGGTACATTTTACTTATATTTTAAAGATAAATATGATATAAGAGATAAATTAGTTACAAAAAAAACAGGAGAATTATTTGAAAAGGCTACAATAGAATTAAAACTAAATAATATAAATGATTTTGATAAACAAGTAATTTTTGTAATTGATTATATAATAGACCAATTAAATAAAGATAAACTTCTTTTAAAAATGATTGCTCGTAACTTATCCTGGGGAATATATAAAAAGCTTTAGATAAAGCAAGTGAAAAAAACAGTTATAGCTACTATGATTTATTTATGGAAAATGCAAAAGAAAAGAATATTAAGTTTAAAAATCCGGAAGTGTTGTTATTTACCATTGTAGAAATGGTTGGCTCAACTTGTTATAATTCGATATTATATGAACAACCAGTTCCTATAAAGGAGTTAAAACCTCATCTATATGAAAGTATTTTAGCTATATTAGCGGCAGGAAGAATTTAATATTTAAATAAAAGATATAAAGGTTAACATAAAAGTTAATTTTTATATCTTTTTTATTTTTATTAATTAATAATTTAAAAGAAAACAAATGTAAAAGTTTTCAAAATAATGTATTGGAAAATTATTAAAATAATATTGACCGATGGTCATAAAAGTGTTAAGGTAAAAATATACAAATGACCAATAGTCAATAAATGGGGGTGAATAGAATGTATAAATTCGGAAAGTTTATAGGTAAAAACAGAATAATAGTACTTATAATAGCTGTACTATTAACTATTCCATCAATATTTGGAATGGTAGCTACAAAAACTAATTATGATATGCTGACATATTTACCTAAGGATTTAGAATCAGTAGAAGGACAAAAAATTATAGATAATTCTTTTGGATCATCAGAAATAGCTATGCTTGTTCTAGAGAATGTAAAAGATTATGAAGTGTCAGATATCGTAAAAGAAATTGAAGAATTGGATGGTGTAGATTCAGTAATTTGGTTAAGAGATTTAGTTGATTTAGAGATTCCTAAAGAAATGTTACCAAAGGATATTTTGGATATGGTATATAGAGATGAGTGTACATTAGTTCCAATAAATCTTTCAGAATCTTCAGCAGATGATAAAACATTAAAAGCTATAGGAGATATAAGAAGTATAGCAGAGGAGCATACAGGAAAATATCATTTAAGTGGTATAGCACCATTACTTAAGGATATGATTCAAGTTGCAGATCATGAAAGAGGTTTTTATGTATTGTTAGCAGTAATTTTAGCAGTAATAGTACTTATTTTAACTTCAACATCTTTTATAATACCAATATTATTTCTTTTAGGAATTGGATTTGCTGTAATTTATAATATGGGAACAAATTATTTTTTGGGAGAAATATCTTATATAACAAAAGCTATTGCAGCAGTACTTCAATTAGGGGTAACAATGGATTTCTCTATATTTTTATTTCATCGTTATGAGGAGGAAAGAGAGAAGGGGATTGATAAATTGGAAGCTATGGCAATAGCTATAGCAAATACAGCAAGCTCTGTATCAGGAGCAGCCTTTACAACAATAGCAGGATTTTTAGCTTTAGTATTTATGAAGCTTGGTTTAGGTAAAGATATAGGGATAGTAATGGCTAAAGGAGTTTTATTTGGTATTATATCGACAATTACAATATTACCATCATTAATAATAATTTCAGATCCGATTATTAATAAATTTAAACACAAAGAAATAATACCTAAGTTTGATAAGTTAGCAAAAACAGTTACTAAAAGACCAATACTATTTATAATTATAGCAATAATTATAGCTATACCAGCTATTTATGGGCAACAACATACTAAAGTTTATTACAATGTTGATAGAGGACTACCACAAGATATGCCATCAATAGTAGCATTGAATCATTTGAAAGAAACCTATGATATGCAAACAACAGATTTTATAGGAGTTAAAGATGATTTATCAATTAATGAAGTTAATGAGATGGTTAGTAAAATAGAAAATGTAGCTGGAGTAACTACGGTTCTTGCATATACTAAAGTTGTAGGACCTATGGTGCCATTGGATGCTATACCAGATAAAGACAAAGAGGTGTTTTTTGGAAATGGTTATCAACGTATTTTTGTTAATTCATCTTATTCAAATGCATCTGATGAAGTATCTAAACAGTTAGAAGAGATAGATAATATAGTCAAGGAATATGATGAAGATGGTTTTATAACAGGGGAAGCACCTCTTACAAAAGATTTAATTACTATATCAGATATTGATTTTGAAAATGTAAATATTATATCAATATTGGTTGTATTTATAATAATAGCAATTGTATTACAATCTATAAGTTTACCTATTATATTAGTTGCAGAAATACAACTAGCAATATTTATAAATATGGGGATACCAACATATACACATACAGTCATACCATTTGTATCCTCAATTGTAATTGGATGTATTCAATTAGGATCAACAGTTGACTATGCAATATTGCTTACTACTAGATTTAAAGAAGAACTTCAATATACAACTGATAAAAGAAAGGCTATGGAGAAAGCCCTTTCATCTTCAGGAAAATCAATAGTAACTAGTGCTGCATCATTTTTTGCAGCAACTATAGGAGTTGTATTTATATCTAAGATAGATTTAATTAGTTCATTAACATCTATGATGGCAAGAGGAGCCATAATAAGCATGTTAGTTATATTGTTTATATTACCAGCTATATTGCTTGTTTTAGAGCCGGTTATAAATAAGACTACTTATAATTGGAAAAAAACTAATAATATTCAGGAGGAGAAGTAATTAAAATGAAGAGTAGGAATAAAAGAATAGCATGTATAAGTGCAATTGCTTTAGCAACATCTTTAGCTTATAACGGTACAGTAGCATTTGCAGGAACTAAAAATGAAGTTGTATTTATTACAATGGATTCTAATGGTGATACTAAAATATAACGGTAAGTAATCATATTGAATCAGATGGAAAAAAAGAAATAAAGGATAAGAGTTCTCTTGAAAATATTACAAACCTAAAAGGAAAAGAAAGTCCTATTAAAGATGGAGAATCATTAACTTGGAAGACAAATGGGGATGATGTATATTATCAAGGAACTATAAAAAAGGATTTACCAGTAGATACTAATATTAAGTATTATTTAAATGATAAAGAGGTTAAGGGGGAAGAGTTAGCTGGTAAAACAGGTAAATTAAAAATACAAATTCAACAAAAAAATAATATATCACAAGTTAAAAATATAGATGGGCAAAATAGATTGATATATACACCATTTTATTCTTTGGTAGCATTACCTTTTGAAACAGATTATATAAAGAATATAAAAGTTAGTGATGGTGGTAAATTAATAAGTGATGGTAAAAGAGAAGTAGCTTTTGGAGTTCTATTACCTGGAATGAAAGAAAACTTAAAAGATGTAGAAGATGTAGATATCTATGATTCTTTAGAGATAGAAGGAGATATAGAAAATTTTAAGATGTCATCAATATATATTAATACATCATCAAAACTTCCAGATATTAAAAATATAGATGGAATAGGGGATTTAAGTAATATGACATCTGATTTAGAGAGATTAGTAGATGCAAGTAAAAAATTAGTAGATGGTTCAAATGCTTTAGCTAATGGAGTTACAACTTATTCAGAGAAAATGCAAGAGTACCAAGGGGGAGTTACAACATTTATGAGTGGAGTTGAAACTGTTATGAATAGTTTAGATAAAGCTGGTGAGGGAGTAACAAAGCTACATGATGGAACAAATTCATTAGCAGAAAATGCAGGAGTTTTTGTAGGAAAAGGAAATGAACTTATTGCAGGTGCACAAACACAAGCAGAAGCTATTGGGAAAGTAAATCAAGCTTTAGGAGCAATTGCAGCAACTTTACCAGATGGACAACAAAAACAAATGCTTTTAGGATTGCAAGGAAAAGTTACAGAGTTATCTAATGGCTCTAATATTTATGTAAAAGGTATAACAGATTATGTAGGAGCTGCAGGTCAATTAAAACAAGGAATAGATATGGTAAATGGTGGGGCTTGTGAACTTTATAATGGATTTTCAGCAGTTGGTAATGGAAAGTCTCAATTAAATGAAGGTAAAAATAAATTAGAGGGAGCAACTAGTGCATTAGTTTCAGCTTCAGGCCAATTAAAAGAAGGGGCAGATACATTAAAGGATGGAATGTTGAAATTTAACAATGAAGGAATAATGAAATTATATAATACTGTAAATGAAAAAGTAGATGAAGTAAAAAAAATACAAGATATAGAAAAAGAAGTAGTAGGTATGGCAGATGAATATGATACTTTTAGTGGTAATGACTCAGAAAATACTAGTAAGGTATCATTTGTATGTAAAACAGAAGCTATAGAAAAGAAAGTAGATAAAAAAGATACAGATAAATCAGAGAATCATAAAGAAACAAGTAGTTTAAATAAAGAAGTATGTAAAGTAAAATCAATAAAGCCATCAGTATTAGAGTTAGTTTTAAATATAATAAAAAAATAGATATTAAAAGTAAGGGATAATTTTAAAATTATTCCTTATTTTATTGTATAGAATGATTAAAAAAACAAAAAAATGGAAAACATATTACTAAGGAGTGATAATATGGAAGAGAAAAAGAAAGTTAATAAAAAAAAGATGGGTATAGTAGTTTCAGCTATAACTATATTAGCAATATGTTTTTGTGTAAGTTATTTTATTACAGATTATATGAGAAATCCTAATAGAGAGAGAGTAGAAGTAACAAATGAAGAGGAAAAAACAGTATATAATCAAGTAAGTAAAGTTATAAAAGATAATGCTACAATTATATTAAAAACAGGTGATAAAATAGATACTGAGGAGCAAATGACAGCATTAAAAGAGAGGTTAAATTTAACTGGTGATATAACAAAAGAAATATTATCAGAAGAACTAGCAAAACAAGGCTATAAAATAGAAGAAATGTCTGATTTAAAGTACACTTTTTTAAGAGCAGAAGAAGATTCTAATAAAGTAGAACCAAATAAGTTCTTTATAGGAGAAAAGGATGGCTTTTTAGCTGTATATAAAAGCGATGAAAATGGAAAATTGACTATAACAGCTGAAAAGGATGTATTTAGAGATAATAAAAGAGTTAAAGATTTACCAGAAAGAGAACAAGATAAAATTAAAAACTTTCAATTTATATATGACTCTAGAGAAAAAGCTATTGAGGACATAACTGAATTAATATCATAATAAATAATCATAGAATAACAAATTTCAAATAAGGGGATAAATAAAATATACACAAAAGTATTAGCTTTAAATTTAGGAGGTATTTTTTATGAATATAAGCCCTTATTATGATTATTTATTAGTTATGACAGATGGAAGTACAAAAGGATTTAATGATTTAGAAATTGCTAAGGGTTATATAAATATTTATTATGAAAACAGAATAAAGAAATATTCTCAAAAAGAAAATTATCATGATATAACAGAGCTTCCTGGTCAATTTAGAAATAGTCTTTGTCAACATATGGGTGTAGGTGAAGGCGAATGTAGAGTATATAATCTACAAGATTTTATAGGGAAGTTAAGAGAAGAATTGATTTTTGATGATGAAAAACAAGAGGTAATTTCTAAACTACTAAAAAAAGATATAGATTTAAATATTTATGATTATGAATTAGATAAAATTTTAACTGATGTTGAAGTTATAAATATGATTGAACCTTATGGTGAAGTTTAATCTTTAAAGAGATGAACTAATGAAAGAAAAGGATAGAAAATTTAAAATTTCTATCCTTATTTATATTTATCTTAGTTAATTCATTTACTATAATGGAGTGTTGAATTATTTAGTTTATAGTGATAAAGTATAAGTTAGGTTTATTATGCATTGTGGAGGTATTTAGTATGTATGAATATATAAAAGGTAAATATATGGGAATAAATAAGGATTATATTATTGTTGAAAATAATGGAATAGGTTATAAAATTTTCACATCTGGTGCTACAATGTCCTCCATGCCTAAAGTTGGGGAAGATATAATGTTATATCTTGAACAAATAGTAAGGGAAGATTTTTTAGGTCTTTATGGATTTGATTCTAGAGAAGAATTAGATATGTTTAAAATGTTATTAAGTATAAATGGTGTTGGAGCAAAAGCAGCTCTATCATTGTTATCTATAAGCAGAATAAATAATTTAAAATATGCAATTATGATGGGAGACGATAAACACTTATGTAGAGCTCCAGGAATAGGTAAGAAAACAGCAGGAAGAATTATTTTAGAATTAAAAGATAAATTGAAACCAGATGAATTAGTTGATGACATAGAAAATGAAGTAAATGGAGAAGATAAAGATTTATACAATGTAAATGCAGTTACAGAAGCGTTAGGAGCTTTACTTGCTTTAGGATACTCAGAAAAAGAAGCAGAAAATGCTATTAAGAAAGTAAATAAAAACGATACAGTTGAGAATATAATAAAAAATTGTTTAAAAGCTTTAATGGGATAGAGGTGAAGTTATGGAAAGAATAATAACACCAGAAGAACTTTTAGAGGATGGTAGTGGTTTAAGTTTAAGACCACAGACGATTAATGAATATATAGGTCAAGATAAAGTCAAAGAAAGATTAAATATATTCATAAAGGCAGCACAAAATAGAAATGAAGCATTAGATCATGTTCTTTTATATGGACCACCTGGACTTGGAAAAACTACTTTAGCTAATATAATAGCTAAAGAAATGGGTGGAGAACTTAAGATAACTTCAGGACCTGCAATAGAAAGGGCTGGAGATTTAGCAGCTATATTAACTACATTAAAAGATAATGATGTATTGTTTATAGATGAAATACATAGATTAAATAGAAATGTAGAGGAAATACTATATCCTGCAATGGAAGATTATGTTTTAGATATAGTAATTGGTAAAGGAGCAGCAGCAAAGTCTATAAGATTAGATTTACCTAAGTTTACATTGATTGGAGCAACTACTAGAATTGGTATGTTAACATCTCCACTTAGAGACAGGTTTGGAGTGCTTTGTGATATGCAGTATTATACAGAAGAACAATTAAAAGATATAATAATAAGATCTGCCTTTGTTTTAAATTGTGATATTACAGAAGAAGGAGCTTATGAACTTGCAAGAAGATCAAGAGGAACGCCAAGAATCGCCAATAGGTTATTAAAAAGAGTAAGAGATTATGCTGAGGTTTATTCAGATTCTTTAATAAGCTTTAAAGAGGCAAAAGCAGCTTTAGAACTTTTAGAGGTAGATAGTAAAGGATTTGATAGAGTTGATAATAAGATATTAGAAGCTATAATCGATAATTTTAACGGGGGACCAGTAGGGATAGAAACATTATCCTATTTTATTGGAGAAGAGCTTGGAACTATTGAAGATGTATATGAGCCTTATTTACTTCAAACAGGATTTATAGTAAGAACAGCAAGAGGTAGAATGGCTACAGATAAAGCATATGAACATTTAGGGAAAAATAGAAAAAATAAAAAAGTGCCAGGAGCACAACAAACATTTTTTAAATAGATATTGTACGTAAGAAGTTAGGAGAGTAAATATGAAAGTTAGTGATTTTGATTTTTATCTACCAGAGGAGCTTATTGCTCAACATCCATTAGAAAAAAGAGATTCTTCAAGATTAATGGTTTTAGATAGAAAAACAGGAAAAGTAGAACATAAACATTTTCATGATATAATTGAATATTTAAATGAAGGTGATACGCTTGTTTTAAATAATACTAGGGTATTACCTGCAAGACTTATAGGAGAAAAGCAGGGTACAGGTGGAAAAATAGAATTTCTTCTTCTAAAAAGAATAGAGGGAGATAAATGGGAATGCTTAGCTAAACCAGGAAAAAGAGCTAAAATAGGTCAAAAATTTGTATTTGGAGAAGGTAAGCTTACTTGTGAGGTTGTAGATATTATTGAAGAAGGAAACAGAATAATTGAGTTTTCTTATGAAGGAATCTTTGAACAAGTTTTAGATGAACTTGGGGAAATGCCATTACCGCCATATATAACTGAAAGATTAGAAGATAGAGAAAGATATCAAACAGTTTATTCTAAAGAAAAAGGATCGGCAGCAGCACCAACGGCAGGATTACATTTTACAGAAGATTTATTAAAGCAAATTAAAGCTAAGGGTATTAATATAGCTTACTTAACTTTACATGTTGGACTAGGTACATTTAGACCAGTAAAAGCTGAGACTATAGATGATCATATAATGCATTCTGAATATTATTTACTAGATGAAGAAGATGCTAAGATAATAAATGAAACTAAAAAAAGAGGAAACAGAGTTATTTCTGTAGGTACAACCTCAACAAGGACGTTAGAAACAATTGCTGATGAAAATGGATTTGTAAAAGCACAAAGTGGATGGACTAATATTTTCATATATCCAGGTTACAAATTTAAGGTTGTTGACAATTTAATTACTAATTTTCATCTGCCAGAGTCAACATTAATAATGTTAGTATCAGCTTTAGCAGGGAAAGAAAATGTTATGAATGCTTATAAGGAAGCAGTGGAGGAAAAATATAGATTCTTTTCCTTTGGTGATTCCATGTTTATAAAATAAATTAGAAATTTAAGACTTACTAGCGAAAAAGGAAGTGGGATTTATTAATGAGTAAGAAAAGATATACATTACTGAAAAAAGATGGAGCAGCAAGAAGAGGAAGATTTGAAACACCACATGGAACAATAGAAACACCAGTTTTCATGAATGTAGGTACTTGTGCTGTTATAAAAGGTGCAGTTTCAACTATGGATTTAAAGGAAATAGGTTGTCAAGTTGAATTATCGAATACATATCATCTTCATTTAAGACCATCAGATAAAGTTGTAGCTAAGCTTGGTGGATTACATGAATTTATGAATTGGGATAGACCTATACTTACAGATTCAGGTGGATTCCAAGTATTCTCATTATCAGGAATGAGAAAAATAAAAGAAGAGGGCGTTTATTTCTCATCTCACATAGATGGAAGAAAAATATTCATGGGACCAGAAGAAAGTATGCAAATTCAAAGTAATCTTGCGTCAACTATAGCTATGGCATTTGATGAATGTATTCCAAATCCATCAACAAGAGAGTATGTAGAAAAGTCAGTTGCTAGAACAACAAGATGGCTTGAAAGATGTAAAGTAGAAATGGATAGATTAAATTCTCTTGATGATACAATAAATAAGGAACAAATGCTTTTTGGTATAAACCAAGGAGGTTGTTATGAAGATATAAGAATTGAACATGCTAAAACAATAACTAAAATGGATTTAGATGGATATGCAATTGGTGGATTAGCAGTTGGAGAAACTCATGAGGAAATGTATAGAATTATAGATGCTGTAGTACCATATCTTCCAGAAGATAAGCCAATTTACTTAATGGGAGTTGGAACACCTGAAAATATTTTAGAAGCTGTTGATAGAGGTGTTGATTTCTTCGATTGTGTTTTACCAGCGAGAAATGGAAGACATGGTCATGTGTTTACTAAGAATGGTAAAATAAATCTTATGAATGCAAAATTTGAATTAGACACAAGACCTATAGATGAAGGATGTCAATGTCCAGCATGTAGAAGTTATACAAGAGCTTACATAAGACATTTATTTAAAGCGAAAGAAATGCTAGCTATGAGATTATGTGTTCTTCATAACCTTTATTTCTATAATAAATTAATGGAAGATATAAGGGCAGCAATTGATGGAGGGTATTATAAAGAATTTAAAGAACAAAAGATTAAAGAGTGGAACACTAAAGCTTAAAAGTAAAACATATTCTTTTAAATAGTTGACAATACTATATAAATGGAGTATATTACTTTATACGAAGGATAGTTCATAAAAATAAGGGAGGGAATTAATATGAATTTTCTTATAACATTAATGCCAATAATTTTAATGTTTGGACTTATGTATTTATTACTTATATTACCTGAAAAGAAAATAAATAAGAAATATAACCAAATGTTAACAGAACTAAAGAAGAATGATGAAATTATGACAAGAGGTGGAATTATCGGTAAGATAATAATAATAGAAGAAAACAATGTCATAATAGAAACAAGTGCTGAAAGAACAAAAATTAAAATTTCTAAAACTGGAATTGCAACAAAATTAAATAAAGACGAAGAATAAGAATATTACCCCTTGATATATCATAAGATTAAATATCAGGGGGTGATTTTATATGGAGTGGAAAAGTTACTTTAGAAGTATCTTAAAGGGTGTAGTAGGAGCATTAATCATAACTATTTTAATTACATCAATCCTTTCTTTAATAATGACTAAAGTTACGTTTAGTGAAGGCGTATTTAATATTATTTACGTTGTAATTTCTTGTGTTGCTTTAGTTATTGGAAGTATTATGGGAGCTAAAGCTCATGGAAGTAAAGGATGGTTAGTTGGATTAGGAGTTGGTATTATATTTTACATAGCATTATACATAATAGGCGTTATCTGCGGTGCTGAAGCTGGTCTTGCTATGTATGATTTAATAAAATTCTCTTTATGTGTTTTAATTGGTACCTTATCAGGAATGCTTGGAATCAACCTTTAAGATTAAAAAAAACTTCAACATTTGTTGAGGTTTTTTTTATGTTAAAAATTTGTAACAATTTAGAAAAATTAGCGTTATAATTCAAAAAATTAGCAATTTATATTGATATTACTTAACATAAGTAATATAATTTAGAGTGAAAACGAAACAGAGGGGGAAAAACATGAAAGCAAAAGGCAAAAGTAAAAGCAAAAGCTCAATAATACTTGTACTCTGTGTCATTGCTATATTTTCTTTAGCATTTGCAGGCTTTAAGGGTTTTAAAGTAGCGGGATGGGAGTTTAAGTCATTCGATAAGGTTATAACCAAGGGGTTAGATTTGCAAGGCGGTGTTTCTGTATTAATGGAAATACAAGAAGAAAATATTTCTAGAGATGACCTTGAAAAAACAAGACAATTGTTAGAGTTAAGAGTTAATAAACTTGGAGTAGCAGAAACTACTGTAGCAACAGAAGGGGACAAGAGAATAAGAGTTGATATTCCAGGAAAGTTTGACTCAAATGAAATCGTTGATAGCTTAGGCAAAACAGGAAACTTAACATTTAAAGATCCAGAAGGAAATGTGGTTTTAACAGGAAAAGATGTTAAAGAAGCTACAGCTATGTTAGATAATCAAACTAATAAACCTGTAGTATCATTAAAGTTAAATGAAGATGGGCAAAAGAAGTTTGCTGATGCAACTTCAAAAAATATAGGGAAACAAATATCTATATCAATGGATGAAGAAGTAATTTCTAGTCCTAAAGTTCAAAATGCTATAACAGACGGAAATGCAATTATAACAGGAAGTTCAACAATAGATGAAGCAAAGAATTTATCAGGACTTATAAATTCAGGGGCATTGCCAGTATCAATTAAAGCAGTATCAGTTAAAAATGTTGGAGCACAACTTGGTGCAGAAGCACTTCCAAATGCTATGAAAGCTGGTGTTGTTGGTATAGCTTTAATATTTATTTTTATGATAGTTTATTATAGACTTCCAGGATTGTTATCAAGTATAGCATTAACGCTATATATAACTTTAGTTCTTTTAATATTTGTAGAAGTTGGTGCAACGTTAACATTACCAGGTATAGCAGGCTTCTTACTTACAATAGGTATGGCAGTTGATGCGAATGTTCTTATATTTGAAAGAATAAGAGAAGAATTAGCAAAGGGTATCAGTATTAAAAGTGCTGTTAAAAAAGGATTTGAAAATGCATTATCATCAATAGTAGATTCAAATATAACTACAATTATAGCAGCTCTAGTTTTATATTTTATAGGATCAGGGGCAGTAAAAGGATTTGCAGTAACACTTATGATAGGTATATTAGTAAGTATGTTTACAGCTTTAGTAGTTACAAAACTTTTAGTAAACTTAGCAGTTGAAATGGGCCTTTTAAAAGATACTAGACAATTTAGAGTAAAGAGGGGGGCTAAGAATGCTTAAAATAGTAGAAAAAAGTAAGCTTTGGTTCTCAATTTCATTAGTAGTAATTTTAATAGGGTTAGGCTTTATGTTTACAAGAGGTCTTAATTTTGGAATAGATTTTAAAGGTGGAACTAAAGTAACAATAGAGTTAGGGGAAAACTTTAATAAGACTGAAGTTGATGAAATTGTAAAAAAATATGCAGATGATGCAGTAACAAATGAAGTTGATAAAACTCAATATGAAATAAAGTCAAAGGATTTAGATACTTCTAAAGTTGCAGAACTTTTTAAAGAAATAAAAGAAAAGTACAATTTAGAAGATAAGGCATTATTATCACAAGATGAAATTGGAGCATCTATAGGTAAAGAGTTGACAAGAAACTCAATTGTTGCATTACTTATAGCTTGTGGAGCGATGCTTGTTTATATAGCATTTAGATTTCAAATGAATTATGGTATAGCAGCGCTATTGGCATTATTACACGATCTTCTAATTACAATAAGTGTATTTGCTATATTTGATATACCAGTAAACACACCATTTATTGCAGCTATTTTAACAATTATAGGTTACTCAATAAATGATACTATAGTAATATTTGATAGAATCAGAGAAAATTCTAAAAATATGAGAAGAGCATCTTCTATAGAAATTGCTGATAAGAGTTTAACTCAAACATTAGCAAGATCAATTAATACAACATTAACAACATTATTTGTAATTGCAGCAGTTAATGTATTTGTACCTACAGTTAGAGAATTTTCATTCCCATTACTTGTTGGTATAGCAGTAGGAGCATATTCTTCAATATTTATAGCTTCACCACTTTGGGTTCTATTAAATGATAGAACAGCTAAGAAAAAGGAAGTTAAAGCAGTATAATAATTGTATAATATACTATATATGTAAACCTTCAAAAATTTTTGAAGGTTTATTGCTTTTTTCGTAGAAAACATTTGTAATATTAGTGATTTTCAATTATAATATATGTGTTTTCTTAGTTTTATGGAGGAGTTTATAATGCGCAAGTTTTGGGAGAGTATTTATAGTCCAAATTATATAACTGGATATAATCCCTTTATACTTAAAGATATGAATAAAGCCATTGAAAGAGTAGTAGAGGCTGTTAATAACAGAAAAAAAATTGTTATTTATGGGGTGCCGAATGTAGACGGATTGTGTGCTCTTGCATCATTGAGTTTGGTTTTAAGATATCTAAATGCAGATATTGAATATATAATTCACGATGATGACTTAAATACTTCTGGAGTTACATCTAATGATATAATTAATAATGTTAATTTTTTAGGAGGTCAACTTCTAATAACTTTGGGGATAGATTTGAATTCAGAAGAAGAGCAATTGCTTTGCGAAGATCTTGGTATAGATTTGATAGTTTTGGAAAATAAAGTAACTAGTAGTGCTAAAAAATACATATACATAAATCCGAATCAAAAAGGTTGTCAATATAGATATAAAAATTTATCTATTAGTGGATTAACTTTTAAATTAATGCAAGCCATAGCAATATATTATAACATAAAGAGCATTAATAAATATTTGGATTTAATTTTAATTGGTGAACAATGGGCAGAAGTACCCTTAAAAGGAGAAAATGCTGTTATTTTAAAAGAAGGTAGGAAATTTTTAATTAATACTAATAATCATGGATTAAGATCAATTATGGATTATTACAGTATAGTAGAAATGGATGAGGACTGCATTTTAAAAATAATAGATGTAATAACACCGACTATTAATGCAGTTAGAATGATGGACAATGCTCGAATAATTATAGAGCTATTAACAACTACTAAAAAAGAAAGAGCAGAACAAATAACTAAATATTTAAATAAATCAAAGATAACTATATAATATAGTATTAGCAAAATAAAGTTAGTATTTTAGCTTACGATAATTATATAGTTTATAATTTTTAAAAATGGAGGATTTACTATGAATCTAAAAGAGAAAATAAGAATAATTGATAATTTTCCAAAGGAAGGAATAAGCTTTAAAGATATCACAACTGTAATAGGTGATGGAGAAGCTTTAAAATATTCAATAGATAAGATGGTTGAACATCTTAAGGATAAAAATATAGATTTAATAGTTGGACCAGAAGCTAGAGGGTTTATTTATGGAGTTCCAGTAGCTTATGCTATGGGAATAGGTTTTGTACCAGTTAGAAAACCTGGCAAATTACCAGGAGAAACAGTTTCAGTTGATTATGATTTAGAGTATGGAAAAGATACATTACAAATACACAAAGACTCAATAAAAAAAGGTCAAAGAGTAGCTATAGTTGATGATCTTTTAGCAACAGGAGGAACTATAGAAGCTGTTGCTAAACTTGTTGAAATGGCAGGTGGAGAAGTTGTATCTTTAGAATTTGCAATAGAACTAACAGACTTAAACGGAAGAGATAAATTAAAGAATTATGATGTTATGTCATTAGTTCAATATGATATCTAAATTTATTGAAAATAATAATTAAATATTATATAATAGAAATAATAAGATGGCTGGTTTTTTAAACCAGCCATTGATTTTAGAATTTAATGTGGCAAAAAGGAGAGGTATCTCAATGGTTGAGAATCTATTGCAAAAAATAAAAGAAAATTGTAATAATATAGATATTGAAGTTATAAAAAAGGCATATGATTTAGCTACAGAAGCACATAAAGAGCAAAAAAGAGAATCTGGTGAACCCTATGTTATTCATCCTATAGATGTTGCGTGTATTTTAGCTGAGATGGGGATGGATACAAGTACTATAGTAGCAGGTTTACTCCATGATGTTATTGAAGATACTGATTATACATATGAAGATATAAGCAATATATTTAGTGAAGAAGTTGCAAATTTAGTTCAAGGGGTAACTAAACTAGGTAAAATAGAGTATAAAACAAAGGAAGAACAACAAGCAGATAATGTAAGAAAAATGCTTTTAGCTATGGCTAAAGATATAAGAGTTATAATAATTAAACTTGCAGACAGACTACATAATATGAGAACTTTAAAATTTATGCCTAAAGAAAAGCAAAAACAAAAGGCAAAAGAAACTTTAGATATATATGCTCCTTTAGCTCATAGACTTGGTATATCTAAGATAAAATGGGAACTTGAAGATTTATCTTTAAGATATATGCACGAAGAAGAATATTATGAGTTAGTTAAACAAATTGCAGAAAAAAGAGTTGAAAGAGAAACATACATAGCTAATATAACAAAAGATTTATATGAAAAACTTGAGGAATCTGGCGTAGATTCAGATATAGAAGGAAGACCTAAACATTTTTATAGTATATACAAAAAAATGGTTAACAAAAATAAAAGTATAGAACAAATATTTGACCTTACAGCTATAAGAATATTAGTCAATTCTGTTAAGGACTGTTATGGAGTTTTAGGTATTGTTCATACAATTTATAAACCTATACCAGGAAGATTTAAAGATTATATAGCAATGCCTAAACCTAATATGTACCAATCATTACATACAACCGTAATAGGACCACAAGGGAAAACTTTTGAAATACAAATTAGAACTTTTGAAATGCATAGAACTGCTGAGTATGGTATAGCGGCACATTGGAAATACAAAGAAGGAGATACTGGGGAAGATAAGGAAAAAAACTTAGAGAATAAATTAGCTTGGCTTAGAGAGATGTTAGAATGGCAAAAGGAAACCTCAGATGCTGAAGAGTTTATAGAAGGGTTTAAAATAGATTTATTTGCTGACGAAATATTTTTATTTACACCTAAAGGAGTAGTTATAAATCTTCCAAATGGATCAACACCTATAGATTTTGCATATAGAATACATACTGATATAGGAAATAAATGTGTGGGAGCTAAAGTTAACGGAAAGATAGTTCCTCTTGATTATAAGTTAAAGACTGGTGAAATTGTTGAAGTTCTTACGTCTAATTCAGCTAAGGGTCCGAATATGGATTGGCTAAATATGGCTAAAAGTAATCAAGCTAAGAGTAAGATAAGACAATGGTTTAAGAAAGTCAAAAAAGAAGAGAATATTGACAAGGGAAAAGAAGTATTTGAAAAAGAGTTAAAAAAACAATCAGTAGTATACTCTGAAATAGCTAAAGGTGAAAGTTATGAAAGATTATTGAAGAAATACAACATTCATAATATAGAAGATCTTTATGCTAGTATAGGAATAGGTCAAATAACAGCATCTTCATTTATAGCAAGATTAAAAGAAGAAAATATATCAGAAAAGGAAAAGCATTCACAAGAGACAATAAATAAAAGCATAGATGATCATATTCAAAAAAGTGATAAAAAAGTATTAAATAATAGTTATGGGGTTACTGTTAAAGGCCTAAATAACATTATGGTTAGATTTGCAAAGTGTTGCAATCCTGTTCCAGGAGACGAGATATTAGGATATATAACAAAGGGGAGAGGAGTATCTGTTCATAGAGCAGATTGTAGTAATTTAAAGGCCTTAATAAATTATGATGAAGAAAAAGTAGTTGAAGTAACTTGGGGAAAAGCAAAAGGTGCTGGATATGTTGCTGAGATTCAAGTAAAGGCAGAAGATAGAATAGGAATATTATCGGATATCATGATAATAATAACAGATGCTAATTTACCTCTTAATGCCTTAAATGCTAAATCATCTAAGGCTAATATAGCAATAGTTAATATAAAGGTTAAAATAGATTCAATAGAACAATTAAAAGAGCTTATGAGAAAAATAAGAAGATTAAAAGGTGTAATGGATGTTTATAGAATGAATAACTAAAGGATGTGTATAAATGAGAGCTATAGTTCAAAGAGTATCTTCATCTAAGGTTACAGTTGATAATTCAATCATAGGATCAATAAGTAAAGGTGTGAATTTATTAATTGGAATATCAAAAGAAGATACTGAAGAAGATTTAAAATATATAAGAGATAAAGTTATAAATTTAAGAATTTTTGAAGACGGAAATTCAAAAATGAATTTATCTCTTTTAGATGTAAAAGGTGAAATTCTTGCTATCTCTCAATTTACTTTATATGGTGATTGTAGAAAGGGTAGAAGACCTAATTTTATGAATGCAGAAAGTGGCGAAAAAGCAAAAGAGTTATATAATAAATTTATAGATCTACTTAAAGAGTCAGGTTTAAAAGTAGAAACTGGAGAATTTGGAGCCCATATGGAAGTAGATATTCAAAATGATGGGCCAGTAACTTTACTTTTAGAAAGCAAGAGAAATTTTTAGTTTGGAGGTTTATTATGATAATAAAAACAATACCAGCAGGTAGTTTACAAGCAAATTGTTATATAGTTATGGACGAAGAAACTAAAGAAGCCGTAGTTATGGATCCAGGTGGAGATGCAGATTGGATTATAAAAGAAATAGAGACTTTAGGTGCAAATATAAAATATATTTTATTAACTCATGCACATGCAGATCATGATGGAGGGGTAGTAGACCTAAAGAAGAAATATGATGTGCCAGTTTATATGCATAAAGAAGAAGAAATGTATATGGAAAAAGATAACTTTGTTTTTGGGAAAATACCTAAATTTTATAGTTTCATAGAAGATGGAGATGAATTAAACATAGGAAGTTTAAAAATAAAATGTATTCATACTCCAGGTCATACTAAGGGTGGACTATGTTTTCTAATTGAAGATAAAGTATTTACAGGAGATACTTTATTTCAAGGATCAATAGGTAGAACAGATTTTTCAGGTGGAGATTTCAATGAAATAATAAGAAGTATAAATGACAAACTTTTAGTTCTTCCTAATAATGTAGAAGTTTATCCAGGTCATGGACCAAAGTCTACAATTATATTCGAAAGGATGAGAAATCCATTTCTAGCATAAGGAGAAATAATGGAAATAAGAATATCATTAAATGATTTAAAATATAGATATGATGTATATCAGATGTTTAATATTTATTATCCTCTTCATGAATTAAAATTTGTAGAAGATGGGGAATATATAGTAAATATTAATGAGAACAATATAGAATTTAAGTATAAAGATTTTTATAATAATATAAAGATTTCAGAGAATATAAAAGAAGATATAAAAAGAATAATTTTTTTAGCTTTAGAAGAAATAACAGGAGATCATTACCCATGGGGAATACTTGTGGGTATAAGACCTTCTAAAATAGCATTAAAATACCTTCAAGAAGGTAAAAGTGAAGAAGAAATTATAAAAATCTTTAAGGATAAGCATTTAGCTTCTGAGGAAAAAGCAAGATTATGTATTGAAGTTGCTAAAACAGAAGAAAATTTTGTGAATAAAAGAGAAGAAAGCATTTCAGTTTACATAGGAATGGCATTTTGTCCGACAAGATGTTTTTATTGTTCCTTCGCAGCAAATCCAATTGGAGGGAATAAAAAATTAGTATCTCCATATTTAGATGCATTAACTTATGAAATAAGAGAAATGAAAAAATATATTGAAGAGAGAAATCTTAATATTGAAACGGTATATTTCGGAGGGGGAACTCCAACCTCTATTAGTAATGATGAATTTGAAAATATAATGAAAGAGATTTACAATGCTTTCATTCATGGGAAAAATGTAGTAGAATTTACAGTGGAGTGTGGAAGACCAGATAGCATAACAGAAGAAAAGTTAATTACAATGAAAAAATATAATACTACAAGAATTAGTATAAATCCTCAAACTATGAATGATGACACTTTGAGTATGATAGGAAGAGGTCATACATCAAAGGATGTAGTAGAAAAATTTAATTTAGCTAGAAAATTAGGATTTAAAGATATAAATATGGATATGATAATAGGTCTTCCAGGAGAAGGGTTAAATGAAGCTAAATATACAGCAAATGAACTTTTAAAACTTTCACCAGATAGCTTAACAGTTCATGGTTTATCTTTAAAGAGAGCATCAATACTTTATGAGAATTTTATCTTAAAAAAAGGAATTCAAATAAAGCAACAAGTAGAATTAGCTTCTATGTATGAAGAAAGCAGAAATTTAGCTAAAAGTTTAAATTTAAAACCATATTATATGTATAGACAAAAAAATATGGTTGGAAATATGGAGAACTTAGGATATTCTAAAGAGGGTAAAGAATGTATATATAATATTCAAATGATTGAAGATAAACAAACAATTATAGCTCTTGGGGCAGATGCGGTTTCAAAGGCTGTCTTTTTAGAAGAAAATAGAATTGAGAGATTTGCTAACATTAAAGATGTTAGAGAATATACAAAAAGAATAAAGGAAATGGTAGAGGGAAAACAAAAATTATTAGACTCTCTTTATCTGAAATAGGAGGCGAAATTTATGGAAATTAAGGCACCTAAGGGTACTAAAGATATGCTTCCTCAAGATGCATATAAATGGCATTTTGTTGAGGAAACTTTTAAAAATACAGCTAAGTTTTATGGGATGAGAGAAATCAGAACTCCTATATTTGAACATACAGAATTATTTTTAAGAGGTGTAGGAGATACTACGGACATAGTCCAAAAGGAAATGTATACTTTTAATGACAAAGGTGATAGAAGTATTACATTAAAACCAGAAGGAACTGCACCAATAGTTAGAGCATTTATAGAAAATAGATTATTTAATGAAGCTCAACCAACAAAGCTTTATTATTCAATACCATGTTTTAGATATGAAAATGTACAAAAGGGTAGATTAAGACAATTCCACCAAGTAGGTACAGAAGTATTTGGATCTAAGGAACCATCAATGGATGCTGAAGTTATAGCTTTTGCTATGAATGTATTAAAGAATTTAGGCTTAAAGAGTTTAAGTTTAAATATAAATAATCTAGGTTGTCCAAAGTGTAGACCTAATTACAATGAGGCGTTAAAGAAGTATCTAAAAGAAAATTATGATAACTTATGTCCTTTATGTAAAACAAGATTTGAAAAAAATCCAATGAGAATTTTAGATTGTAAAGAAAAGAAATGTAATGAAATTACAAAGAATGCACCAATAATATTAGATTATATGTGTGAAGAGTGTGATACTCACTTTACAGATGTAAAGAAATATTTAGATGCATTACAAGTGCCATATACTGTTGACCCTGGTATAGTAAGAGGATTAGATTATTATACAAAGACAATTTTTGAAATATTAAATGATGATTTTACAGTATGTGGTGGTGGAAGATACGATAGATTAATTGAACAATTAGGAGGTCCAGAAATGCCTTCAGTTGGATTTGCAATGGGAGTTGAAAGACTTATAATGACTCTTGAAAAGGAAGGGATAGAGATTCCAAATGAAAATCTATTTGACCTTTATATAGGAGCTAGAGGTGATTATGCAAAACTTGCAGCCTTTACTATTGCAAATAAATTAAGAAACTTTAACGTTAAAACAGAAATAAACCATATGGGAAGAAGCGTTAAGGCTGAAATGAAATATGCAAATAAAGTTGGAGCGTTATTTACTACAATTTTAGGTGAAGATGAGCTTCAAAATAAGACTATCAAACTTAAGAGAATGAGTGATGGTGAACAATTTGAAGTTGATTTAGACAATATAGAAGAAATAGTGAAAGTGCTAAAATAGCAAGGAGGAATTTACAATGGGTGAGTCTTTAGGCGGCTTAAAAAGAACCATGATGTGTGGTGAGGTTAGAGAATCTAACGTTTCACAAAAAATTACACTTATGGGATGGGTTCAAAGAAATAGAAAACTAGGAGGTCTTCAATTTATAGACCTTAGAGATAGAGCTGGAATAATGCAAATAGTT
Organism: Clostridium chauvoei; assembly: GCF_002327185.1. Taxonomy (NCBI): domain Bacteria; kingdom Bacillati; phylum Bacillota; class Clostridia; order Eubacteriales; family Clostridiaceae; genus Clostridium; species Clostridium chauvoei. The sequence continues at coordinate 902,346 of NZ_CP018624.1, forward strand.
TTTGGTGAAGAAATAAATGCTGAAGCTTTTGAAAAAGCTAAAAGTGTAAAACCAGAGTATTGTATTGCAGTTACAGGAGAAGTAGTTTTAAGAGAAGCTCCAAATAAAAATATGGATACAGGATTAGTGGAACTAAAATGTGAAAGCATAAAAATTCTTTCAGAATCAGATACACCACCGATTTATATTAAAGAAGATTTAGATGCAGCAGAAAGTATAAGACTTAAATATAGATATTTAGATCTTAGAAGACCTGATATGCAAAAAATATTTATGGTAAGAAATAGAGCTACTAAAGCTGTTAGAGATTATCTAGATAATAATGGATTCTTAGAAGTTGAAACACCAATGCTTACTAAGAGTACTCCAGAAGGAGCTAGAGATTATTTAGTACCTTCAAGAAACTATCCTGGAATGTTTTATGCATTACCACAATCACCACAAATATTTAAACAATTATTAATGGTTTCAGGATTTGATAAATACTATCAAATAGTAAAATGCTTTAGAGATGAAGATTTAAGAGCAAATAGACAACCAGAATTTACTCAAATAGATTTAGAAATGAGCTTTGTTGAAGAAGATGATGTTATAGCTTTAAATGAAGGATTAGTATCACATGTATTTAAAGAAGTAGCTGGTGTAGATGTTAAACTTCCAATTAGAAGAATGGAATTTAAAGAAGCTATGGAAAAATACGGTTCAGATAAACCGGATTTAAGATTTGGTATGGAAATTACAGACTTATCTGAAGTAGTAAGTAATGTTGAATTTAAAGTATTTAGTGATGCATTAACTAATGGAGGTTCAGTAAGAGCTCTTTGTTTAAAGGGTGGAGCTTCTATGGGTAGAAAAGATATAGATAGATTAGGTGAATTTGTTAAGACATTTAAAGCTAAAGGATTAGCTTGGATAGCTCTTAAAGAAGAAGAAATAAAATCACCAATAGCTAAATTCTTAAAAGAAGAAGAAATGAATGCTATAATAGAAACTATGTCTGCAGAAACAGGAGATATAATTTTAATAGTTGCTGATAAAAATACAGTAGTATTCCAAAGCTTAGGTCAATTAAGATTAGAATTAGCTAAGAAATTTGATTTAATTAAAGATAAAAATGAATTTAACTTCTGTTGGATTACAGAATTCCCATTATTTGAGTATGATGAGGAAGAAGGTAGATATCATGCTGCACATCATCCATTTACATCACCAATGGATGAAGATTTAGATATGCTAGAAACTAATCCTGCTATGGTTAGATCAAAAGCATATGACTTAGTATTAAATGGAGAAGAATTAGGTGGAGGTTCAATAAGAATCCATAATTCAAAATTACAAGAAAGAATGTTTAAGGCATTAGGATTTACAGAAGAATCAGCTCAAGAAAGATTTGGATTCTTAATAGATGCATTTAAGTTTGGTCCACCACCACATGGAGGATTAGCATTTGGGTTAGATAGAATGATAATGTTCTTAGCAGGAACAGAAAATATAAAGGATGTTATAGCATTCCCTAAAAACCAAAATGCTTATTGTTACTTAAGTGAAGCACCAAATATAGTTGATGAAAAACAACTTGAAGAATTAGGTTTAAATATAAAGGTTAAAGAAGAAAACTAAAAATAAAAAAGATATAGGGATTATTTTATTCCCTATATCTTTTTGTTTTTAATAATTTAAGTCTAAAAGTCTCCCTTTATTTTTCAAATGAAAAATTAGTTTATCAGGATTATTCATAATTTGTTCTTTAGGCATGTCTATAGAATTTAACATTTCAATTGCTAGATCAAATTTTCCTATATAAGAAGCAAAATGTGAGTCAGAGCTTAGAATTACTTTATTACCATACTTCTTACAAAGTAAAGCTATTTCTTTGCAGACAACATCACTACCTTTTCTAGATTTTCCAAGTAAAGAACTATTATTTATTTCAATCATTATATCCTTTTCTAAAGCCTTTTTTATGATTTTTTCGTAATCTAGTTGATAATTTGGATTGCCTAGATGTCCTAGTATTTCCATTTCTTTATAATTATCCATAACTTTTAAAATAGCATTTGTATTTTCATCCTTTGATTTAGGTTGGAAGCAAGGTTCGTGTAACGAAGCGATTACGTAATCTAGTTTAGAAGCAGAATAATTATCTATATCTAAGTTCCCGTTAGCATCTATTATATTAGCCTCACATCCTTTTAAAATAATAACATCTTCTATAACTCGTGGTAATACTCTTAAGTTATGAAAATACCAAATATGAGGAGCTCCTGGCATATTAGGTCCATGTTCAGAGGTTCCAAGAATCTTAATACCTTTTTTAGAGCAAAAATGAACATTTTCTAGTAAGGTACTATAAGCATGACCGCTAATTATAGTATGTGTATGTAAATCAGATAAATAATTCATATAAAAGCATCCTTTCTAAATATATTATTTAATAAATGAAATTAAAATCAGTATTTGAAGTAGAAATATTACTGGTATTCCTAAAGTAAATTTAATATGTTTAGTTTTATGTCTAAATAAATACATACCAATATATTCACCGATACTACCACCTAATAAAGCTATTAAAAGTAAATTAAACTCACTTATTCTCCAGTGTTTTTTATAGCTTTCTTTTTATCTACAAACATAATTATCATAGCAAATAAATTTATTGCTAGAAAATAAATCTTTAAAATATTATACATAAATATCTCCTATATTTTTATTATACACTTATTATAAATTAAAATAAGTATATAATAAAATAACTATATAAAAATGATTAAGAACAGATGTTTATGTGAATAATTCTGGTATAATATTTTAAAGAGATTAATTTATATTTGAGGGAGTTGTAAAGTTTGACTAATAAAGCACTAGAGATTTTAGAAAAAGTTTATGGATATAAAAGTTTTAGAAAAGGGCAAGAAGATATAATTAACAATATACTAAATAGAAAAGATGTTTTAGCTATAATGCCAACTGGTGGAGGAAAATCTATATGTTATCAAATTCCATCCCTTATATTAGATGGAATTACTATTGTTATATCACCTTTAATATCATTAATGAAGGATCAAGTAGATGCAATTAAAGAAATGGGGATAAATGGTGTATATATAAATAGTTCTTTAAGCACAATAGAATTTAATTCTATTATTGATGGAATTAGAAGTAATAAATATAAAATAATATATGTTGCTCCAGAAAGACTAGATTCAAATGAATTTATAACAGCAATAACCCAAAATAATATAAGTCAAGTGGCAATAGATGAAGCTCATTGTGTATCACAATGGGGACATGATTTTAGATCAAGCTATAAAAGAATAGATAATTTTATAAATAAATTACCTAAAAGACCAATAGTATCAGCTTTTACAGCCACAGCTACTAATGAAGTTAAAGAAGATATTATAAAATTATTAGGGCTTAAAGAGCCAAAGGTATTTATAACTGGTTTTGATAGAGAGAACTTAACTATAAATATAATAAAATCAGGTAATAAGAAAGATTATTTAATAAACTATATAGAAAATAATAAGGATCAGTCAGGAATAATATATGCAGCAACCAGACGAGAAGTAGATAAAATTTATGATGAACTAAAAAATAGAGGATATGAGGTTGGGAAATATCATGCAGGTTTATCTGATGAAGTTAGAAAAGAATATCAAGATAACTTTATTCATGATAACTTAAATATAATAGTTGCAACAAATGCTTTTGGAATGGGTATAGATAAACCAAATATAAGATATGTAGTTCATTATAATATGCCTAAAAACATAGAAGGATATTACCAAGAGATAGGGAGAGCAGGTAGAGACGGAGAAAAGAGTGAGTGTATATTACTATTTGCCCCAGGAGATGTTCAAGTACAAAAGTATCTAATTGAAATGAGTATAGAAAATCAAGAAAGAAAAAATAATCAATATGAAAAATTACAGCAAATGGTTGATTTAGTTTATAGTAACGGTTGCCTAAGAAATTATATATTAAATTATTTTGGCGATAGGAAAGAAGAACCATGCAATAATTGTAGTAATTGTTTATATAAAGGTGAAGTTATAGATAAAACCATAGATGCACAAAAGGTTCTTTCTTGTGTCTATAGAATGAAAAGAAGCTTTGGAAGTACAATGGTAGTAGATGTTCTTAGAGGATCAAAAAATAAAAAGGTAAGTCAGTTTGGTTTTGATAACATATCTACTTATGGAATAATGAAGGATTATTCCAATGAAGATCTTAAAACTTTTATAAATACTTTAGTTGCTCAAGGATATTTAGATTTAGTTCAGGGAACATATCCTACATTAAAGCTTAATAATTTATCTATGAAGGTATTAAAAAGTGAAAAAGAAGTTAAATTAAAAGAATTTAAAGTAGAAAGAAAACTTAAAGATACTAATAAGCTATTTGAGATTTTAAAAGTTTTAAGATTAAATATTTCAAGGAAAGAAAATCTTCCACCGTATATTATTTTTGGAGATGGAACTTTAAGAGAAATGAGTATTAAATATCCTATTCAAAAAGAGGATATGCTTAAAATATCAGGGGTAGGAGAAGGTAAGTATAACAAATATGGAATTTATTTTAGAGAAGAAATAGAAAAATATGTTAAGGAAAATAATATAGATATAGATAAAAATAATAATGTAGAAAGTGACTTATCTGATTTTCCTTTTGAAGTAGTTACAGATAAAGGTTTATTAGAAGAATTATTAAATTTAAGAGATAAGTTTGCTAAAAAAGAAGGTGTACCTAGACAAAAAATATTAGCTAAGAATTCACTTAAGGAAATAAGTGGAAGATATCCAATGAATATAGAAGAATTGAAAGATATAGGTGGAGTAGGGTCTAAAAAGATAGAATTATATGGAGATGAAATTATAGAAAAGGTTAAAACTTATGTTAGTGAAAAAAACATACAAGTACATTGGACTGAAAAAAAGAGAAGGAAGCTAATAATTGATGGTGAAACAAGAGGGAATGATGAAATAGCTTTAGATAGTTTAAAGGAAGGTAAGAAACTGGAAGATATATCAGAGGAAATAGAAATATCAATTTCAACTATATTAGGTTATGTAGCTGATTATATAAAAGAGACGGGAGACTCAAACTTTAGTTTAGATTTAAAAAAATATTATAATGCAGAAGATAGAGATAATATATTAAAAGCTTGCAACAAAAATGGATATGATAAAATAAGCATAATAAAAAAGCAATTATCTGATACTATAAAGTATGAAGCGATTAGAGCAGTTATTTTAGAAGAGTATTTTAAGGTATCTTAACAAAAAGAGAGAATTTTAAGTTCTCTCTTTTCGTTAATTAAAGAGCCAAATTATAGATTTTAAGGGCATCTTCATATTTGATTTTCACAAAATTTCCTACATATCCATTTGATTCAACTAGTTTTTTTGCCATTTCATCAAAATGTTCATTAGTAATATGGATTTCTTTAAGAGTAGTTTTAAGGTCTAACTCTCTAAAGAAGTTTTCAAGACTCTTAATTCCTAAAAGAATGGTTTCTTCTGGATTATTTAAATTTATTTCTATATTAAAAACTCTATTTGCAAATTGAAGAAATCTATTTATATCATGTTTATAAACATATTTCATCCAAGCTGGAAATATTATAGCTAAACCAGCACCGTGAGCTATATCATATATTCCACTTAATTCATGCTCTATATCATGACTTGCCCAATCACCAATTCTACCCATACTCAATGAATCGTTATGAGCTACCATACCACAAAGCATTATTTCAGCTCTAGAATTATAGTCATTTAAATTATTAATAACTCTTAAACCATTATCTATAATAGATTTCATTGTAGCTTCACACAACCTGTCAGTTAAATCTACATTAGGTTCATTAGTAAAATATCTTTCCATAACATGTGCTAACATATCAGCTATTCCACAAGCTGTTTGATATTTAGATAATGTAAATGTAAGTTCAGGATTCATAATAGAGAATATGGGTCTTAAAGTAGGATGTCCTGTACTTTTTTTATAAAACCCATCTTCATTAGTTATAACAGTACCAGAACTAGTTTCACTACCAGCAGCTGGAATAGTAAGTACAGTGGCAAGATTTAAACACTTATGTTTAATTGGAGTTCCAGTAAATAGATCCCATACATCCCCATTGTAATTTACACCAGCAGAAATTGCTTTAGAAGAATCTATAACGCTACCGCCACCAACTGCTAATATAAAATCTAAGTGATTTTCTCTACAGATTTTAATACCTTCTCTTACAAGTGATACTCTAGGGTTAGGTTTAACACCTGAAAGTTCTATAAAGTCAATTTCTTCAGCCTTTAATGAATTAATTATTTTATCATATAAACCAGAATTTTTAATACTGCCACCACCATAATGTAGAAGTATTCTATTAGAGTATTTTTTAACCTCTTTACCTACTTTAAGTTCAGAGTCTTTTCCGAATATTAATTGTGTAGCATTTTTATAATTAAAATTTTTCATCGTATAACCTCCAATATTTATTTAATAATATAATACATTACTATTTAAAGGTTTTCAATTAATATTAATTATTGATTTAGATAATATTTTAATAAATTTAATATTAAAGTTGAATAATTATTTATATAAATGGTAAAATATAAATACCGTACATAGGTATTTTATTTTGGAGGGAAAAATAGTGTTTGAAGATAATGAAAAATTAAGAAAAGATATTATAAATAGATTAAAAAGAATAGAAGGACAAGTAAAAGGAATCCAAGGAATGATGGAAAAGAATGTTTGTTGTGGAGATATACTTATTCAAATATCAGCAATTAGATCTGCAATAAATAAAGTAGGTGGTCTTACTATAGAACATTATGCTAAGAATTGTTTAGGAATAGAAGAAGATACTGAACAACAAGAGAATTTGAAAAAATTAATAAAAACTATAGATACTTTTGTAAAGTAAAGATTAAAAAGGATATGAGAGAAGCATATCCTTTTTATTTTATATAAAATAAATTCAAAAATATACTTTATATACCAAAATATAGAATAAAACCAATTAAAATAGAATTAATTCACTATTATTAAATTAAAAAAAAATCTATAATTTAAACTGTAAACGATATTATAACTATAATTAGGATACATATACATTAATTTACATTATATAAGTTAATGTATAAATAAAAACAAAATACATCAAAGAGATAAAGGGGGATAATTATATGGCAAAAAGAAGTATTAGGAAAAAAAGACATGTACAAGCTATTGCGTGTGCAATAACACTTTCTATGGTAACACCAATTGTTTCTGGATACGCAGTGCCAATAAAAGCAGAGGTTATTAATAAGCAAGAATTATCAGAGAATTACACTGTTAAAGATTCACTTCAACCTATAGGGAATGCATATAGCATTAAAACTTTATTAGAATGGAGTCCAGAAAGTGATGAAGCAGTAAGATATAATAGAGCTACTATAAAATTAAAAGATAGATTTAGAGGTCCAGTTGTAAATGAGAATGCAAATCCAGAAGCTAAAATAATGAACTGTGCTTTAACTAATCCACAGACAGATAATGCGCCATCACAAGGGGGAGATACTGAAAATGCATATGTATTTTCCTATTGGCAATATGTTGATTCATATGTTTATTGGGGAGGTTCAAATAGAGGAATATTTGTTCCACCTACTCCAGATATAGTAGATGCTGCTCATAAAAATGGTGTACCAGTATTAGGAACTGTAGGTTTTCCATGGGGATCAAGTCCAGATGCAGAAGATTCTTATGTTAAGCAAGTAAGAGAGTTTTTAGTTAAAAATGATGATGGAAGCTTTCCAGTAGCTGATAAAATGATTGATATGGCACATTTTTATGGGTTTGATGGATGGTTTATAAATCAAGAGAGTTACGGATGTAATAAAGAAGATGCCGATCTTATGGTAGAGTTTTTCACATATATGCATGAAAAAGATCCTAGTATAAGAATAGGATGGTATGATTCTATGACCACTGATGGACCTGTTGGATACCAAAATGCATTAAATTCTAGAAATGTGGGATTTTTTCAAAATGAAGGTAAGACAGTAACAGATGAATTCTTTTTAAATTATAATTGGAATGTAGGTAGAGTTGATACTAGTGTTAAGACAGCTAAAGATGTAGGAAGAAGTCCTTATGATGTATTTGCAGGAGTTGAAGTTCAACAAAATGCATACAATGATAATTTTCCTGTTGAACATTTATTAGATGAAGAAGGAAAGTTAAAACTATCATTAGCTATGTATTGTCCAAACTCAACTTTTTCAATGTCAAAAGATATAGAAGATTTTTACAAACATGATCAAAAGTTTTGGGTAGGCCCAACACAAGATCCGTCTAAGACAGATACAAGTGAAAGATGGGTAGGACTTGCAAATTATGTAGCAGATAAATCAGCTATAAATAAGTTACCTTTTGTTACTAATTTCAATTTAGGACATGGACAAGCATATTATATAGATGGAAAATTATCAAGAGATAAAGAATGGAATAATAGATCACTTCAAGATTATTTACCAACATGGAGATGGATTGTAGAATCAAATGGTTCAAAGCTTGTTCCAAATTTTGATAGAAGTGATGCCTTTAACGGAGGAAGTTCCCTTTCTATTAAAGGTAATTTAGAAGCTGAAAATCCAAATCATATTAAATTATATAGTACAGATTTAACTATATCTGATGCTAGCACAGAATTATCTATTACGTATAAAACACCACTTGAAAAAAATAATATGAAGGTTGGATTATGTTTTGGAGATAATTATGACGAGTCAAACTTTGTATTTTTAGAGGTTGAAGATGGTAAACCAGGAGAATGGAATACTACAACTATATCTTTAAGTGATTATGTAGGACAAACTATATCAGGAATATCATTAAAATTTGATAGTAAAGAAAATATAAATAATTACAATATAAACATTGGAAATATATCAATAGAGGAAGGAAGTTCAAATGTAAAACTTCCTGCATCAAATAGTGTTGTTTTAGACGAACAGCTTTTCCATAATGCTCAAAAAGCAGAAGCTAGAATATACTGGGATGATGTAGAAAATGCAGAGTTCGATGAAATATATAGAGTTAAACCAGACGGTAGTAGAGAGTTTGTAGGTGCAACTTATAATGATGCATATTATATATCACCATTCAATAGATATGAAAATGAAAAAGAATTTAATTTTGAAGTAGTAGGTGTTGATAAAAACTTTAATAGAGGTGAAGCCAAAGCTTTAAAATTTAAGTGGAATATGCCAGGAGATTCAACAGAGGTACCAAAGGAAGAAAAACCTATTAATCTTGCATTAAATAAAAGTGTTAGAGCAAGTACAGAAAATTCAGGGGAGCCAGCAATAAAAGCAGTAGATGGTACAGTTGAAAATAATAGCAAATGGTGTACTACTACTGGTATGTATGGAGGATGGCTAGAAGTAGATTTAGGTGAAGAAAAAACTATTCAAAGATGGGTTACAATGCATGGGGAAGCAGGTGGAGAAGCAAAAGATACAAATACTGCAGCATTTAAATTACAGGTTCTAGATAAAGATGGAAGATTTAAAGATGTAGATGTAGTAAATAATAATACAGAAGGAATAGTAGATAGAAATTTAAAAGAGCCTGTAACAGGACAAGTATTTAGATTATATATAGATGATCCAGGTCCAAGTCCATGGAAGGCTATAAGAATATATGAATTCCAATTATATGAAGATGCATATACTCCTACAACAGAAAATATACCAATGAATACTGTAAAAGCAACTAATAATTTAGGCGCAGATGATGAAGTATTATTTAGAAATGTACCTGAAGGTTATGAAGTAAATCTATATAGAAATATAAATGATAATGAGCCATTTGCAAGTAAAATAGCAGACAATGGAGGAGAAGTTAGGTTTACAGGATTAGACTTTGGAGTAGAAGAAGGAAGAATATATTTTGCTACTAAGCAAGATGGAAAACAAGAAAGTATTAAATTAAGTGTTTCATATGATAATGAAAATTGGGATATAACAAAAATACCAAATAAGTTTACTATTTCAGATTATCAAATAGGGCCTAGAATGGCATTAAAAGATATATATTATGGAATATTAGAAATTGGTGATCTAAAGCCAGGAGATATAGTAAGTTATTATAAAAATATTGATGATGAATACCCAACTAAAATAAGTATTCCAGTATTAGATAATCAAACTTCTACAATAATACAACCAATTATATTTCATAAAGATGGAGGAGAAATAGTACTTCAAGTTAAGAGTGAAGGTATGAAAGCTACTCCTAAATTTAAAGTAGCATACAAAGAAGATAAAGAAGCATCATCTAAAGGAAACTTAGAAATAAGTATTAAAGATAATAGTAATAATGCTATTAATGGAGCGGTATATGAAGTTATAAAAGATAATAAAGTAGTGGAAAAGATAACTACTGATGATTTAGGAAAAGGTAAAATAGAATTAGATCCAGGAGCATATTCAATTAGATATACAGGGAATTTAAAAGAATATAAAATAGATGAAGCTTTATATGATGTAAATATAGAAAAACCGTTTGATATAGGGCTAAAAGAGTTAAGTCTGGAAAAAATAGTAAATAATGATACAGATAATGAAAAACCACAGCCACCTGTTAAACCAGGAGAAGAAGATAAAAAACCAGAAGAAGATAAAAAACCAGAGGAAAATAAAAAACCAGAGGAAAATAAAAAGCCTGATATACCAACATCATCAACAAAACCAGAAAGTGAAAATAAGAATGGAGCTTCCAACAATATTCTTCCGAAAACTGGAGGAGTACCTAGTGCAGGAGTATTAGGCATTGCAGGAATATTAACTTCTTTAGGTGTATTATTTACAAGAAAGAAAAAATAAAATTAATAACAAAAAATAGAGGCATTATTGTCTCTATTTTTTTGATTTTTAAAATAGGAATGGTACAATAATAATTTCAAGAATATTTAGAATTAAAGTGATAATTAGAAGGTATATAAAATGGCATTAATTAATAAAAGAGCAATAAATAATTATAAATTTTAAACGATTGATAAATAATAAGAAAAAATATTGACAAATTATATTTTAATTTATAACATTTATAATATAGTGTTAAAATATTCGGGGTATTTAAAGGGGGAATAAAAATGAGTAGAGAGAATTTTAGTTCTAGATTAGGACTTCTTGCAGCAGCGGCAGGTTCTGCAATAGGTTTGGGTAATATATGGAAATTCCCTTATATTACAGGTCAAAATGGTGGGGCAGCATTTATATTGGTTTATTTAGGGTGTATATTTTTAATAGGAATACCTGTTATGTTATCTGAATTTGCAATAGGAAGAAAAAATCAGGTTAATGCAGTAGAAAGCTTTAAAAAAATTGCACCTAATACTAAGTGGCACTGGACAGGATATTTAGCTACAGCTACAGCTTTTATAATTTTATCTTTTTATGCAATCATTGCAGGATGGGTATTTTCATATATATGGAGATCTGCAACTGGAGTATTAAAAGGAGTTTCAACACAGGGGTTTGGAGATTATTTTAATGCATTAACTTCTAACCCAGTAGAACCTATGATTATGACTTTACTTGTATTAGTTATTACAGCAATTATAATATTTTTTGGGATAAAAACTGGTATAGAAAAGTTTAGTAAAATAGCTATGCCTTTATTACTTGGTCTTATAATATTATTAATAATTAGATCAGTAACATTACCTGGAGCTAAAGCGGGGTTAGAGTTTTTATTTAAACCAGATTTTTCAAATTTATCTGTTAAAGGTATATTAGAAGCTTTGGGACATGCTTTTTATACATTAAGCTTAGGAATGGGGATTATACTTACATTTGGTAGTTATACAAAGAAAAGCGAAAATTTAGTATCATTATCATATCAAGTGGCTATTGCAGATACTGTTATTGCATTAATGGCAGGCATAGTTATTTTCCCAGCTGTATTTGCATATGGCTTAGAACCTACAGCAGGACCAGGCCTTTTATTTATAACATTACCAGCAGTATTTAAAGCAATGCCATTAGGGCAATTATTTGAATTTATGTTCTTTGTATTAATTGCCATTGCAGCATTAACATCAACGGTATCATTAATGGAAACAGTAGTAACATTTGTTTCAGAACAATTTAATTTGACTAGAAAGAAGACTATAGTAATTATTACATCAGGACTATTTGCTTTAGCAATACCAAGCATATTATCCTTTGGTCCACTTTCTCATATTAAATTACTTGGAGATAGAGGGGTATTTGATACTTTAGATTTTGTAACAGGTCAAATATTCTTACCAATAGGTGGAATACTTATATGCTTATTTATAGCTTGGGTTTGGGGAATTAAAAATGCAGCTAAAGAAATATCAAATGATGGTAGTTTAAAATTTAAAATTAAAGGGATATATTCGATTTCAGTTAAGTATTTAGCACCACTATCTATATTAATAATATTTTTATATGGTTTAGGAATTTTCAATATATTTAAATAGACCAAAAGATACTTAAGGCTCGCCTTAAGTATCTTTTTATTTATTATTTTTATAGTATTCTTTTATTTCACGTTTTCTTTTAGCCGATACAAATAATCTAGTTATTGTTGAAACGAAAATAACTCCTAAGGCTAAAGTACCGGCACTAGCTATTGTTGTAATACCTGTTTCTATAGATTTCATTATATTTCCTGTAACAGCTTCATACATTGTATAATACATTCCACCACCAGGAACTAATGGTATTAAGGCACAAATAACTAATGTAGTAACTGGTGTTTTTAAGATTCTTGCAAATATTTCAGAGTATAGGCTAAATACTAATGAAGAAATAAATAAAGCTGATAAGGTAGTTAAGTCAAAGGATAAGCCTAGTAAATAAACAAACCATGAAATTGCTCCGCCTAAAGCTGCAAAGAATAATTTTTTTCCTCTTATATTAAATAATATTCCAAAGCCTAAAGTTGCTATGAAAGTTATTAACGTTTCTGAAATCATTATTAAAATCTCCCAAAGGTATTTATCCAAAAACTAAGTACAGCACCAGTTCCAACAGCTATTGAAATAGCAACTAAAAATGCCTCAGCTGCTCTAGTTAAACCCGCAAGTAAATCTCCAGATATGGTATCACGTATTGCATTTGTAATTGCAAGGCCAGGAACAAGAAGCATTATTGATCCTATAATTGTAGTATCTATGTTGTTGGAAATTCCAATTTTTTTAAAGATTATTGCCATAATAGCTGAAATTCCGGCACAGATACTGTTAATAAAAAATGGATTTATATTAATTTCTGAAAATTTTATTGAAATTATTTTAATTATAAGTCCTATAAAAAAAGCAGCTATTCCATCTCTAAAAGTACCATTAAATAAAAATACAAAACAAAAAGCACCTAGAGCAGAAATTATTACATTAGTAGTTAAGCTATATCTTTCACCTTGATCTATTAATTTAAGTTCTCTTTTTAAATCTGATACAGATAATTTACGAGAGATAATATTTCTAGATAAATCATTTACTTTATCCACTTTATCTAAATCTACAGTTCTTGTTGATACACGTCTTATCAATGAAAAAGTTTTATCACCATGACAAACTGAAACCATTATACCAGTGGGAGTTACAAAGCTTTCAGCTTCTTCTGCACCATAAATTTTACAGATTCTCCATATGATTTCTTCAGCTCTGTAGGTTTCACCACCACTTTCTAACATTATTTTTCCAGCAAAGGTAGCCACATGAAGTAATTCATTTACATCCATAATATTCGCTCCTATATTAAAATTTCTTAAAGTATTATATCACAAACATTAAAAAAATATATATGAAAATGGAAAAACATAAAATATACTTAAATATAGCTTGTACACAAAGAAATATAATAAAATAAACAGTTAAAAAATGCGTATAAAAATTAATAAAAAATAAAAAAAGTACGTATATTCAAAGGGATTTTAATAGATTTACAAAATTTGAAAAAAAGAAAAGAATATTAATTTAAGTTATTGATTATTATCTTAATTATAATTATAATTTAAAGAAAAGATTCGGGGTGGAAAAAATGAATTTTAATAAATTATCAAAAAATGACGAGCTAATTTATGGATTAGTAGAAAAAGAATTAGACAGACAAAGAAATGGAATAGAGCTTATAGCTTCAGAAAATTTTGCATCAGAAGCAGTTATGGAAGCTATGGGATCATATTTAACTAATAAATATGCAGAAGGTTATCCAAGTAAAAGATATTATGGCGGATGTCATGTAGTAGATGAAGTTGAAGATATAGCAAGAGAAAGAGTTAAAAAATTATTTAATGCAGAACATGCTAATGTCCAACCACATTCAGGCTCTCAAGCTAACATGGCAGTTTATTTTACTATATTAGAGCCAGGTGATACTGTTTTAGGAATGGACTTAAGTCATGGTGGACATTTAACTCATGGTTCACCAGTAAACTTTTCAGGTAAATTATTTAACTTTGTTTCATATGGAGTAGATAAAGAAACTGAAATAATAGATTATGAAGTTGTTAGAAAACTTGCTATTGAACATAAGCCTAAACTTATAGTTGCAGGTGCAAGTGCATATTCTAGAATAATAGACTTTAAAAAGTTTAAAGAGATATGTGATGAAGTAGGAGCTTTATTTATGGTTGATATGGCTCATATTGCAGGACTTGTTGCAGCAGGACTACATCCATCACCAGTACCATATGCAGATTTTGTTACATCAACTACACATAAAACATTAAGAGGACCAAGAGGTGGATTAATTCTTTGCAAAGAAGAATATGCAAAATTATTAGATAAAAACATATTCCCAGGAATTCAAGGTGGGCCGTTAATGCATATAATAGCAGCTAAAGCAGTTTGTTTTAAAGAAGCTTTAGATCCAAATTATAAAATATATATGCAAAAAGTAGTAGATAATTGTAAAGTATTATCTAATGAATTAACAAAATATGATTTTAATATAGTATCAGGAGGAACAGATAATCACCTAATACTTGTGGATTTAACTAATAAAGATATAACAGGTAAAGAAGCAGAGAATATACTTGATAGTATTGGAATTACAGTAAATAAAAATACTGTTCCAAATGAAAAGAGAAGTCCATTTATAACATCAGGTATAAGAATAGGAACTCCTGCAATTACAACAAGAGGCTTTGAACAAGAGGATATGAAAGAAGTTGCATCAATAATTAGTGATGCACTTTCAAATAAAGATATAAATTTAGATGAGCTTAGAAATAGAGTAATAGCTTTATGTGATAAGCATCCTCTTTATTAAATTATTAAATAGATGAATAAGAGTAGTTTTACTTTTATTCATCTATTTTTTATTTAAATTAGTGTATATAATAACATATTTACAGATTAACAATATAATAAAGTAAGTAATATTTGGAGGATTTTATGTCAAAAAGAAATCAAGTTAGAGATCAATATCTAACAACTAACCAAGGAGCTCCTATTACTAATGATAAAAATTCATTAACAGTTGGAGATAATGGACCAGTTTTACTTAAAGATACTAATTTAATTGAAAAATTAGCTCATTTTGATAGAGAAAGGATACCAGATAGAGTAGCACATGCTAAAGGCTCAACTGCACATGGATATTTTAAATTATATAATTCTATGAAGGCATATACAAAGGCTAAATTATTTACTGATACAAAGAACATAACCCCTGTTATAGTTAGGTTTTCAACAGTAGTTGGTTCAAAGGGGTCAGCAGAAACAGCAAGAGATCCAAGAGGGTTTGCTGTTAAGTTTTATACTCAAGAGGGGAATTATGATTTAGTTGGCAATGATATACCAGTCTTTTTTATTAGAGATGCTATAAAATTTCCAGATATGTTTCATTCTTTTAGACCATCACCAGTTACAGATTTGGTAGATAAAAATAGATTTTGGGATTTTATAGTAAACTCTCCTGAATCAACTCATATGATAACTTGGGTATTTTCAGATAAAGGAACAAGAAAAAGCTTTATTCATATGCCAGGCTTTGGGGTTAATACATTTGTATGGGTAAATAATAAAGGAAAGAGATTATATGTCAAATATCATTGGCATCCCATGGCTGGAGATAAAACAATTGATAGAAAAGAAGCAGAAAGATTGGCAGGAACAGATCCAGATGTTGCAACACGAGAATTATATGATGCTTTAAATAAGGGAAAAGAGGTAGAATATGAACTTTTAGTGCAATTAATGGATCCTATTTTAGAAGATTCATTATCTTTTAATCCCATTGATGCAACAAAGGTATGGCCAGAAGAAGAATTTCCATTAATACCTGTAGGGAAACTTGTTTTAACACATCCACCAACTAATTTTTTTGAAGAATCAGAACAAGCAGCATTTGCACCAGGAAATTTTATTCCAGGAATAGAAGCTTCAAATTGCAAATTATTACAAGGAAGATTATTTTCATATCCAGATTCACAAAGATATAGGTTAGGAACAAACTTTACTGAATTACCAGTAAATAAACCAAAAGTTCCAGTAGTGAATAATCAAAGGGCAGGAAGTATGCAGTATGATAAACATCTAGGAATAGTAGACTATAACCCTAATATATTAAATGATGGAAATCCAGAACCAGCCAAAGAAGAAGGTAAAATATGTTTAGAATATGTAGATGGTTATATAGAAAGAAAACCAATAAATAAGGAAAATGATTTTGAACAAGCAGGAAATCAGTATAGATCATATACAAAATTAGAAAAGGATCATTTAATTGACAATATAGTAAATGATTTAAAGGAGGTAGATAAGAGAATTCAATTAATGGCAATAAATAATTTTATGCAATCGGATAATGAGTTTGGAAATAGAGTTAGGATAGGATTAGGAATAAAATAACAAAAAGAGCTATCATTTTTTTGATGGCTCTTTAATGTTTTAAACCCCTTCATTATTAAAATCAGGTACAAAACTTATTGAATTAGTTCCAGTATCTTGAATAAATCCATTTTTAACACCAATAGTAACTGCATAATCAACTAATGAATCGTAGTGTTTAGGATTTAGTTGTTTATTTATTTCAGGATATTTTTCAGAATTAAACATAGGAGTATATTGATTCATTAAAGAAATAAAAACTTTATCTTTAAATTTATTATATATAGAATCAATTATTTTTTTTGAATCAAATAATAAACCAGGTAACATTAAATGGCGAATTATTACTCCTTTTTTGATAAGTCCATTTTCATCAAAGGTTGCTTCGCCAACTTGTTTAAGCATTTCTTCTAAAATAATAAGTAAATTATTTGAGTAATTATCTATTTTAGAATATTTTTTTGCGTATTTATCATCAAAATATTTAAAGTCAGGAAGGTATATATCAATATATCCATTTAAAGCTTTTATAGTATCTAAAGAGTCTGTTCCATTTGTATTATAAACTATTGGAAGTTTTAGACCATTAGCTTTTGCTAAATCTAAAGCTTGTATAATTTGAGGGACATAGTGAGTAGGAGTTACTAAGTTAATATTATGTGCCCCTTTTTCTTGAAGCTCTAAAAAAATCTTAGATAGCCTTTCAATAGATATTTCTTTTCCAAATCCCTTATTTGAAATAGTGTGATTTTGGCAAAATATACATTTAAGATTGCAATTTGAAAAAAATACAGTGCCTGATCCATTTTTACCTGATATACAAGGTTCTTCCCATTGGTGGAGATATGCTTTTGCAACCTTTAAAGTATTATCACAATTACAATATCCTCGTTCCCCTAAATTTCTATTTACAGAACAACCCCTAATGCATAATTTACAATTATTTAATAATTCTATAGATTTCAATTAAAACACCTCTAAACAATTATATCACCTTGTAATAAATTTTTATAAAAATATTAAGAAAAAATTTAAAACTACGAAATTAGTAATAAGGAAATATAAGGAGGGAAGGTTATGAGAATGAAAGTAACAGAAGCTACTAATAAATGTTTTGTAGTTGCAACAACAGCTTTAGCCTGTGTTAATGTTTTTGGCTTAATAGGTATGATAAATAGAAATACTATGGAATTAAAAGTTGCATTACTAACAATGGTTATTATAGCTATTTCAACATCAGTTATGATATTTAAATATATACAAGATAGGAATAATATTAAAATAAGACATATAGTAGGAACCCCTTATGCAGTAGTTTATGCTATAACTCTTTTTGCTACTAATTCAATAGTAGCACCAATTACAATTGTTCCGTTGATAGTTATATGTATGATTTATTTAGATGAAAAATACTTAATCATACCAATATCTGGAGCAACTATTTTAAATATAATTTGGAGTTACGTAAGATGGGGGGATTCTTTAACTAATTCATATATATTACTACAATTTGTAAGTATAATGATGTTTTTTATAATGGCTTATGTGGTATCTAAAATTTCCAATAAAATTAGGACTGCTGCAGATGAAGATGCATTAAAAACTATAAAATTAGTAGAAGAACAAAATAGAATAATAATAGGAATAAAAGAAGCTATTGAATTATTAAATAAAAATACTCAATCAATATCAGGATTTTTTGCAACTATAGAAAGTTCTTCAAGTAATATTCAAAGTGCAATAGGAGAAATATTAAATGGTTGTGAAAACTCAACAGCAAGTATTGATGATCAAAATAAAGCTACCAATAATATTAAAAGAGATATAGAGGAAGCTGTAGTAAGTTCAAAAGATATGGAAAATAATTTTAATGAAAGTAAAGAAACTTTTGTTAAGACTTTTAAAATAGTAGAAAACTTAAGTGAAAAGTCAGAAATAATAAAGTTGAAAAATAAAAATGTAGCAACAACGTCGGAGAAATTACAAGAAAAAGCTAAAAAAGTATTATCAATAATGTATATAATACAAAGTATATCAGAAAAGACTAATTTATTAGCATTAAATGCTGCAATTGAATCAGCAAGAGCTGGTGAATTTGGGAAAGGTTTTTCTGTAGTTGCAGAAGAAATCAGAAAGCTTGCAGAACAAAGTAAGGAATCTTCAGAAGAAATAAATTCTATTCTAAAAGAATTAGAAGATGAAGTTATAAATGTATCAGATTCAATTTCAGAAGTTACGCAAATAATAAATGAAGAAGAAGTTTTAGTAAAAGATACAACAGCAAATTTACAAAATCTAAAGTCAGATATAGGCGAAGTAGCAAACAAAGTAGAAATTGTTAATGAAAAAATAAACCAAATAAATAGAGATAATTTTAAGATTAACGAGGGTATTATAAATATAGCATCAATATCAGAAGAAACTTTAGCTAATTCTCAAAATACTAGTTCAATAGTAGACTTATTATTTAAAGAGATAATGGATTCTAAAGATTCATTAAATGAATTAGTTATGTTATCTGAGAGATTAAATGAATATGTTCAATAAATAATAATTATTATTTTAAAGTGATTTAATTCCGTATAAAATGATATAATAATAAATAATTATTTGAATCAATAAAGGAGAAAAATAAATGAAACTTATATCATGGAATGTTAACGGAATTAGAGCCTGTGTTACTAAGGGATTTTTAGATTTTTTTAATGAAGTAGATGCAGATATATTCTGTATTCAAGAAAGTAAATTACAAGAAGGACAAATTAACTTAGATTTATCAGGATATTATCAATATTGGAATTATGCAGAGAAAAAAGGATATTCAGGAACAGCTATATTTACTAAAAAGGAACCTTTAAATGTCTTTTATGGAATTGGAATAGAAGAACATGATAAAGAAGGTAGAGTAATTACATTAGAATTTGATGACTTTTATATGGTAACTGTTTATACACCTAATTCTCAAAATGAACTTG
Source organism: Clostridium chauvoei (assembly GCF_002327185.1). NCBI lineage: Bacteria > Bacillati > Bacillota > Clostridia > Eubacteriales > Clostridiaceae > Clostridium > Clostridium chauvoei. Next base: position 922,194 of record NZ_CP018624.1, read on the forward strand.
CAAGATTAGACTATAGAATGAATTGGGAAGATGACTTTAGAAAATACTTAAAGGCTTTAGATTCAAAAAAGCCTGTAGTTATTTGTGGAGATTTAAATGTTGCTCATAAGGAAATAGATCTTAAAAATCCTAAAACTAATAGAAAAAATGCAGGGTTTACAGATGAAGAAAGAAGTAAATTTACTGAGCTATTACAAGATGGATTTATAGATACCTTTAGATATTTTTATCCAGAAAAAGAAGGAGTTTATTCTTGGTGGTCATATAGATTTAATGCAAGAAAAAATAATGCTGGATGGAGAATTGATTATTTTATAGTATCTGAAAAATTAAAAGATAGATTAATAAGTGCAAATATACATTCTAGTGTATTAGGATCAGATCATTGTCCAGTTGAATTACAATTTAAATAGTATTATATTAAGGTAGAGTTTATATAAGCTCTACCTTTTTGTACAAATATAAGATTTTAAAATGTACATTTATGTTATTGTATTAATTTTACATATATAAAAAAGCCATTTACTGTACTTCAAATTACAACATCAGTAGAAATTACAATAAAGAGGTTTATAGATTATTATATTAGTAAAGTAATTTTAGAAAGAATTTTGAGGTGTAATTATGGATAATAATAATAAAGAAAGTAAAATATTAAAGCTTTCAGTAATAAGTACAATGTTTTTTGCAGTTTTAGGAGTAACATGGGGTTGACTGATAAAATCTGAAATGATAATGTTTGATGGGTTATATTCCTTTATAAGTGTAATATTATCATTAGCAGCTTTAGCAGTATGTAATATCATAAAAAAGAGAGATAATAAGGATTTTCCTTTCGGTAAATATATATTAGAGCCGTTAGTTATAAGCGTTAATTCAATAGTTTTAATTATAATGTGTTTATACTCACTAAATGGAGCCTATAAAGCTTTAATTTCAGGTGGAAATTCAATAAATGCAGGATCAGCTATTATATATTCGATTATATCAGTTGTTGGATGTGGATTGTTTTATTTAGTTATAAAAAAAGTTGGAGATGAAACTAATTCAGAGCTTATAAAATCTCAAAGTATGCAATGGCTTATGGATGGAGTAATAAGTGCAGGGGTATTAATAGGTTTTATTGTTGTAGAAATAATATTAAAAACTTCATTAGCACCATTAGCAAGATATATAGATCCTATTATGGTTATAATAACATCTGTAGTTTTCTTAAAAACACCTATAAATATATTAAAGTGTAGTTTTAAAGAGATTATTGGTGCGAAAATTCCAGAGGAAATTAGTGTGGAAGTAGAAAAGCAAGTTCAAGTTATAAAGAAAGAATATAATTTTATACAAGCAGTTACTAAAGTTTTAAAAATAGGAAGAAGTGTAAAAATAGAAGTTAACTTTATATTAAGTGATGAAAATATAGATATTTCTTTAGAAGATATGAATAGTATTAAAGCTAAGCTTTATGAAGATATAGATAGTGAGAACTACTTTAAGGATATGAAAGTTTTATTTAGTACTAATAAAACAGTTATAAAGATGGCATAAAAAGAAAGCTCTAATAGTATAATAAAATATCATTAAACTATAGGGGTGAAGTTGTGTCTATAAAAGAAATTGAATATAGGTTACCAGATGATCTTATAGAAATTTTGGAGAAAATATTTACTAGATGTCAGTTAGATACAATTTACAAAAGTTATGAAAATGGAAGAAATACTACATTTAGAGTTAATAAGCTTAAAGGAAATACTAAAGAAGTTATGGATGAACTAAATAGGTATAAAATAAAGGCAGTTAACTATGCTAAATTAAATAATACTTTTATCATAAAAGGTAGTAAGGAGAGTAGTTTAAGGAAACTTAAGATATATGATGACGGAAAAATATATCTACAAAATATTTCCTCTATGCTACCTCCTTTATTTTTAGATATAAAAGAAGGACAAACTATATTGGATATGTGTGCAGCACCAGGTGGAAAAAGCCTTCTTATGGCAGATATAACCTCAAATAAAGCTACTATATTTGCAAATGATATAAATGAGATAAGGAGAGAGAGATTAAGTTATAATGCCTTAAAACAAGGAGCTAAATCAATTATTGTATTAGGAACAGATGGACGCACTATAGGAAAACGTTTAAATAATTATTTTGACAGAGTACTTTTAGATGCTCCATGTTCTGGTGAAGGAACTATTCATATTAGAAATTCTAAAAGATTTAGTGGATGGTCGGAGAAAAAAGTAAAACATTGTGTTAAATTACAAAAACAATTAATAGAAAGTGGATATAATGCGTTAAAAGATAATGGAGTAATGGTATATTCAACTTGTACATTAAATCCATTTGAAAATGAAGAAATTGTAGAATATATATTAAATAAACATAGTGATTTAAAGATAGAAAAGGTTTCTTTAGATATACCTAATTCAATAAATGGATTGACTAAATATAGAGAAAAAATTTATAGAGAAGAAGTTAAAAACACTATAAGAATTATTCCAAATGAAAATATGGAAGGATTTTTTATTGCTAAGTTTAGAAAAAATAAAATTGATTAAAAAAATAAGATTAGTAAAGCTTTTATACTTTACTAATCTTATTTTTAATAATGAACATGAATTAAATGAAATTTAATATTAGAATTACTCCAACCTAAATCATAAGGAACCAATAGTCTATCAGTATTATGACAGGTTACAAGTGGATAGCCTTTAGAATCAAAGCCTGTTACAGTAGATATATGGGTTATTCTACCTTTTTTCTCATAGGCTACAAAATCACCAGGTCGCATATTAAAAGCTGCTTTATATATTTGATTATAGCTTCCTTTAGCTATATAAGAAGCTCTTCCACTACCTAACATATAGTTTTTAAACCCTTGAGCATTTAACCAAGCTTTAGTACCATCATTTCCAGCATAATTCCAAGCACCATTCTTTTTAAAGCCACCACCTTCATGAAGAATTTGAGAGGCGAAATTTGCACAATCACCACCATCAGGATTATGATTTTTATACTTAGAATTATATTTAAAAGTAAATTCTTCATTTTCAGAAACACCACAATATGTATGAGCATAATTAATTGCGTTTTTTAATCTTTCATTAGGGTTAAAGTCAGGTGCTATTTTTGATACAATATAGTCTTTAATTTCATCAGATTTTATATTATCCATATCTAAAGAGTCAGCAAAGGGGTCTGTATACCATTCTTTTGTTATTATGTATCTATCTCCATCTTTTTTTAAGTTTAAATAGTGATTAGTACCTAATCTAAAATGATTTAAAAGATCAGGAGTATCTAAATAAGAATAATTAAAGTCTGTTGCAACATCACATATTATTCCAAAAACATTAGGTTCTTTTTCAACAACTTTTCTTATTTTAACAGTAGATTTTAAATCTTTAAATTGTACTGATTGTTTTTCGGACCAATTTATTAAATATTGAGTCTTTTTAGCTTCACTTTCATAAGCCCAAAGACTAACTTTTATATTTAAATCATAAAAATTCTTCAAAAGTTCACAGTCACCACAAACTATTGCGGCATTCCTATCTGCGAATAACTTTTCTAAAAGTCCTTTAAACTCAGTTTTTACTTCTTCAGAAGTTCCACAATCTAAAGAGTTATCCAAGATTTTGATTTCTTCAGTAGTAAAAGTAGAGTCTTTTATATTAGTATCTGCCATAATTTTGGAAATTGGTGATAAAACTAGTATTGAAACTATTAAATAGGATAAAAGTTTAAACTTTTTAGCCACATTATTTGCACTCCTTTATTTTTAAATTTTTCCCATGAGATTAGTTTGTACAAAAATCAACTATATTATATATATTTAAAATAAAAAATAATAAAAAAATCACAATAAAACTCTAGATTGAATAATATATTATGTTATTAATAATTATGGAGTTTTTATGTTTAGAAAATTAAATTGTTTATATGATACAGCTAAGGAGATTGAGTTTGATAATAGTTCAAAATTAGTATTTATATCAGATGTTCATAGAGGAGATTGTACTTATTATGATGCACAATTACCAAATAAAAATTTATATAAAGCCGCATTGTACCACTATTATAAAAAGGGGTTTACATATGTGGAAGTAGGGGATGGAGAAGAACTTTGGAAAAATAAAAATTGCAATGATATTTCATATTGTTATGAAGATATTTTTAAAATACTTAATAAGTTTAAGGAAAATAATAGAATTTTTATGATTTATGGAAATCATGATATAATAAAAAAAAGAGGGAATTTTTATGCTAAGCAATATAAAGCTTTAAAAAAAGTTGGAGCTGATTATGGAAAAGAATTTCTCATTTTTATAAAAGAGTTAAAGTTTTATGAAGCTTTAAACTTTAAATACATGCCTATAAATGAAAAGTTTTTAGTTACCCATGGTCATCAAGTAGATTTTATTAATTCATCTCTTTGGATGTTATCTAGATTTTTAGTAAGATATGTTTGGAAATTTTTAAATGGATTAGCAGGGTTTAAAGACCCAACTAGTCCAGCTAAAAGTAATACTAAAGGAAATAAGGTTGATAGAAAACTTGAAAGATGGGCAAAAGAAAATGGGAAAATGATTCTTTGTGGTCATACTCATAATAGTAGATTACCAGGAAAATACGAGCCGCCATATTTAAATGATGGATGTTGTGTATTACCATATGCTATGACATCTATAGAAATTGAAAATGGGAAAGTATCATTAATTAAATGGGGTGTAGAGGTACAAGAAGAAGGGAATTTATGTGTAAAAAGAAGAGTAATTTATGGACCTTTAAATGTAGAGGAATATCTACTATGGGCACGAAAAGAACGAGATAGAATGCTTAGGGAAGCTGAAAGTGAAAAAAATAAAAAAAGAAAGTAGGAATTAGAAAAATGACAACAATTGATTTACATTGTGACACAGCCAGCAGATTATTATATGAAAATTTAAATTTAAAGGAAAGTATTTGCAAGGTAGATATACAAAAACTTAAAAAATCTAAAGCATTAGCACAAGTTTTTGCAAATTTTATAGAACTTAATATAGTAGATGATCCATATAAAGAATTTATAAAAATGTATAATAATCTTATAAAAGAGATAGATAAGAATTCAAAGGATATAACTTTAGTTAGAAATTTACAAGAGTTAGAAGAAGCTAATAAAATAGGGAAAATAGGAGCTTTTTTAGCTATTGAAGAAGGAGAGGTACTTCAAGGAAAAGTAGAAAGAGTTAAAGAAATTTATGAACTTGGAATAAGATTTTTAACTTTAACGTGGAATTTTAAAAATAGTATAGGGTACCCAAATAAAGATTTTAAATATAAAGATATGGGTTTAACAGAGAGAGGAAAAGAAATAGTTTGCGAAATGGAGAGATTAGGTATAATACCAGATTGCTCACATTTATCAGATGGAGGATTTTATGACTTAGTTGAAATATGTAAAAAACCATTTATAGCAACACATTCAAATGCTAGAGCAATTACCAATCATTCAAGAAATCTAACAGATGATATGATAGTTAAGCTTTCAAATAAAGGCGGAGTAATGGGATTAAATTTCTGTGCACCATTTTTAGGAGAAAAAGATATACCCAAAATAGAAGATATGATAGCACATATAAAGCATATAAAAAATATAGGGGGAATAGATGTTTTAGCTATAGGAACTGATTTTGATGGTATAGAAAATGAAGTAGAAATTAAAAATATAGGAGAAATGGGGATTCTTGCAGAAGCTCTAATTAGAGAAGGCTTTAAGGAAAGTGAAATAGATAAAATATTTTACGGAAATGTAAAAAGAGTATTAAAAGAATGTTTATAATATAGGAGAAAAAAATGGGAAACTTACAAGGAAAAGTGGCTTTAGTTACTGGGGCTTCAAGAGGGATAGGTAAAGCAATAGCTATTGAATTAGCAAAAGAAGGAGCTTCAGTTATAATAAATTATTCAAAGGATGATAATGGAGCAGAGGTAACATTAGCAGAAATAATAGCAAAAGGTGGATATGGAAAACTTTTAAAAGGTGATATATCTTCTTTTGAAACAGCTAGAAACATAATAGACCAAATTATTGAGAGTTTTGGAAAGATAGATATAGTTGTAAATAATGCAGGTAGATCAACTATCGGATTATTCATGGATTCGTCTTTTGAAGATATAAATAATTTAATAGGAACTAATCTTCTAGGAGCAATGTATTTAAGTAAACATGCACTTCCACATATGATAAGAAGAGGCCAAGGAAATATAATAAATATCTCATCTATGTGGGGAGAAGTTGGAGCATCTTGTGAAGTAGTTTATTCAACAACTAAAGGTGGAATAAATTTATTTACTAAAGCTTTAGCTAAAGAAGTTGCACCTATGGGAGTTAGAGTAAATGCTATAGCACCAGGAGTTATTGATACAGATATGAATTCTTTTTTAGGGGTAGATGAAAAAAAAGAATTAGAAGAAGAAATACCTTCAGGTAGATTTGGAAAAACATCAGAAATAGCTAAAGCAGTAATATTTTTATGTAATGACCAATGTAATTATTTAACTGGTCAAATAATAAGAATTGATGGGGGATTAATATAAAAATAGTCCCTAAAAGTATAATTGTATATGTATATTATATTGATAAATAAAAAGGTGGATATATTACAATGATACATAATGTAGAAAAAGACTTGGGGAAGGACTATAAAGGGAATATTAATCAATTAATAGAGGAATATATGCCTTTTATTATTAAGGCTATATCAGAGACAACAGGAAGATATGTATCTTTAGAAAATAGTGAAGAAAAAAGAGGTTACTAATAAAAAAAATATCCTTACGATTTACTGTAACAGAAAAAGTAATAAAAAGAAGTAAGAAGTTTATTACTACAGTAGTGATTATTTATTATAAAAATTTTAGAAATCTAAAATTATGGATAAAAGGATAGGAGGATATTTATGTTTAAAGGACTTGTAATGGAGATAAAGAATAATACTGCTATAGTTATGAAGGATGATGGAAGTATTATAAAAATTAAATACAAAGATGGTATTAATGTTGGAGATAAGATAATTTTTTTAAAGGAAGATATTATAGATATTAAAAATTATGGATATAAAAAAATTTTAAGTATTGCCGCGTTATTTATGGTAGCTATTTTATTATATTTAAACTTTAAACCTACAGATTTATATGCTGTAGTTAGTTTAGATGTTAATCCAAGTATCGATTTAAAGTTAGATAAAAATTAAAATATAATTGAAGTAAAGGGTATTAATGATGACGGAAAAATTATTGATTTTAAAGATATAAAAGGTAAAAATATAAATGATGGGATGCTAGAAATAAAACATAAATTAATAGAAAAGAATTATATTTCTAAAAATAAAACAATACTCTTTGGATTTGCTTTTAATAGTAATTCTGATGATATAGAATATGAAGATAAAGTAAAAATGATTATAAAAAATAACTTTAATGATAATAAGATTGCCTTTTTAAAAGGAGATAGCAATAGTATAAATAATGCTGATAATAAAGGTATATCTTTAGGAAGATATGAAGCATCTTTAGATTTTCATGATGATAAGTTAGAAGATATGATAGAAAATCTATCTGTAGAAGAAATATTAAATGCAATAAAAAATAAAGATAAGTATATATTCTGGAATAGTGATATTGAAGAAGAGCTTAAAGATGAATTAGAAGATAAAAACGACGTTGATGATAATAATGATGATTTAGAACATAATGAAAATGATGATTTAGATTAATAACTTTAGACAGGAAATAAAATTTATTTCCTGTTTTTTTTATAAAAATATATAAAAAGGTACCTAAATTTATTTTCATATAGGTATTATATATTGAAAGTTAGTAACATGAAAAATTAGGAGGAATAATATTATGAAAAAAGGATTAATAGCTTTAATTTTAGGTACAATAATTATTGGTGGAGGAACAGTAGGAGTAAATGCTTTATCAAATAATGATTTTAGAAAAGAAATAGAAAACAAAAGTTATTCAGACGATATAGATGATAAGTTAGAAGATGAAATGGAAAGAAAAGCATTAGAAGAAATAAAAGATAGATTAGGAATAAAAGATAATGAGTGGAGAACATATGATGAATTAGAAGATATAATTGAAAATAAATTAGGTATTGAGGATATTGAAGATTTAATAGAAAAAGAATTAGGTTTAGATAATAATGATGACATAGATGATATAGATTAAGATAGATAGCTATAAATTTGGGTTTTATTACTTGGATTTATAGCTTTTAAATTTTAAAAATAAATATAATATATTATTTCAGAGATACTATTTAGTATAAAGTTTTATAGTATGGAGGATATTATATGGAGCAAGAAAATATAAATAATAAAATTTTTAGAAAATATATTATAGATTATCTAGGAAAATATCATTTTTATGATGAAGAGGAGTTTAAAAAATCAAGAGATGATTGGGAATATATTTTAGATAATTTAAAGGAAAGTAACAGATTTGATTATAATGGATCATCCTTTACTTTTACTAAGTTTGGAAGCATATCAGAAGGAAAAACAGAAAAAGATGTAAGCATAGAGGTTGAAGATAATAATATAAATGTAAAAATAAATAATGAAACTGTACATTTAGATTTAATATATAAATTAGAAGTTAAAAAATTGGAAGATCATTTTAGAATTGCTACTAGAATAAGTGAAAAAGGAGACTCCATTTCTTGTTTATTATATATTAATTTAGAAGAGGGAGAAGATTTTATAGATTCATTAAATTATATAAAAAAATTACAACAAGAATATGCAAAACCTAGATAATAAATGTCTTAAAAATGAGAATAAAAGAGAATTTTATTAATCGTAACATTTACATTGCCTAAAAATAAGATATAATAGGATATTTTAATATTGAATATTTATTTTTAGGGAGTATAATAATTCTATTACATAAAGATTAGGGGGATTAACTTAATGAAAAGAATAAAAGGAGTACTTAGCTCTATAATAATAGCTATGGTTTCAATAACATTAATTTCTTGTTCAGGCCCTATAAATGCACCAGAGGAAAAGCCTAAAAAAGAAGAAGCATCAAGTGATGCAGCTATATTTGAAAAGGTAAATGAAGTAATAGATAGTAAAAAAATATCTGAAAAAAAAGAAGAAATTAAAAATAAACTTAATGAAAATCAAAATGAAACTAAAGATATTATAAATATTGATGATATTGATGAATTAAAGAGTACGTTGAAAGATACAAAAAAAAGTGTAGATAAATTAAAAACTTTTAATGATAAAGAAAAAATTGAAGCTAACATAAATAACATAACTAATAACATTGATACTTTAAAAGAAAAAGTACAAAAAGATGGGAAAATAGATAGCAATATAAAAAGTGAAGTTGATGATTTAAAAAAATCAATTGAAGAAGTAACATCTAAGTTAGATAAAGAAAAAATTGATACTAATAAGTTAAATGAAATAAAAAATAAATTAGAAGATATAACCAATTAGTAAAAGCTATAGATCTTTAATAGGTCTATAGCTTTTTATTTTAATTAGAAAAGTTGATTAAATAACTTTTACATAGTACTATGAAGTATAGACGTTAAGAGAAGGAAGGAATTTATAATGGGAAAAATATTAGTTTTAGCAGAAAAACCAAGTGTAGGTAGAGATATTGCTAAGGTTTTAAAGTGTAATCAAAATAAAGGTTCATATATTGAAGGAAATAAATATATAATAACATGGGCATTAGGTCATTTAGTAGGTCTTCAAGATCCAGAAGGATATGATAATAAGTATAAAACTTGGAGTATGGATACGTTACCTATGTTGCCTAAATATATGAAATTAACAGTTCTTAAAAAGACAGGAAAGCAATTTAATGAAGTAAAAAAGGTTATGACTAGAGGAGATGTAGATGAAATAATTATAGCAACAGATGCTGGAAGAGAAGGGGAACTTGTAGCACGTTGGATTATAGAAAAGATAGGATGTAAAAAGCCAATTAAGAGATTATGGATATCATCTCAAACTAATAAAGCTATTTTAGATGGATTTAATAATTTAAAGCCAGGAAAAGCCTATGAAAATCTTTATAAAGCAGCAGTATGTAGAGCAGAAGCAGATTGGATTGTTGGTCTTAATGTAACAAGAGCGTTAACATGTAAATATAATGCACAACTTTCAGCAGGAAGAGTACAATCACCAACTTTAGCAATGATAGTAGAAAGAGAAGAAGAAATAAAGAGCTTTAAACCTAAAGAATATCATACTATAAATGCAAAGTCAGATAAGTGTAATTTTACTTGGGTTAATAAAGATAATAATGGAAGAATTTTTGACTTAGAATTTAGTAAAAAGGTTGAAAATAAACTTAAAGGTTCAAATATAAATATAGTAAATGTTAATAGTAAGGATAAAAAAGCTTATCCTAAACCACTTTATGATTTAACAGAACTTCAAAGAGACTGTAATAGACTTTGGGGATTTTCTGCAAAACAAACTTTAAATGTAATGCAAAGATTATATGAAAATTATAAGGTTTTAACATATCCAAGAACAGATTCAAGATATATAACTACAGATATAGTAGGAACTTTAAAAGATAGAATAAAAGCAGTAGGTATTGGAGAATATAGAGCAATTTGTGAAAATCTTTTAAGAAAAGATATTAAAGGAAACAAGAGTTTTGTAGATAATTCAAAAGTATCTGATCACCACGCTATAATTCCAACGGAAGAAAGAGGAAACTTAGCTCTTTTAAGTTCAGATGAAAGAAAAGTTTATGATTTAGTAGTAAAAAGATTTTTAAGTCATCTTATGTCAGCATATATTTATATAGAAACTACTTTAGAAGGAGAAGTAAACGGAGAAAGACTTCTAGCTAAAGGAAAAATAGAAAAGGATAAGGGATGGAAAAAGCTTTACGATAAAGTAGCTGAAGATGAATCTTCAGATGATATAAAAGAACAAACTCTTCCTGTTATAAATAAAGGAGAAGTTTTAAAGATTAAAAATATAGAAGTCAAAAAGAACTTTACAACGCCACCAGCTAGATTTAATGAAGCTACATTACTTTCAGCAATGGAAAATCCACAAAAGTATGTTAATGTAGATAAAGCCTCAGCTAAAACATTAAACGAAACAGGTGGACTTGGAACGGTTGCAACAAGAGCTGATATTATAGAAAAGTTATTTAATTCCTTTGTTATAGAAAAGAAAGGAAAGGATATATATCCAACTTCAAAAGGAAAGCAACTTATAGAATTAGTTCCAAGGGATTTAAAATCTCCATTATTAACTGCTAAATGGGAAAAAAGATTAGATGAAATAAGTAAAGGTAAATCAAACTCAAATGATTTTATGAAAGAAATGAGAAATTATTCAATCACTCTTGTTAATGACGTAAAATCAGCTAATAGTAAATTTGTTCATGATAATAAGACAGGAAAGAAATGTCCTAATTGTGGTAAATATCTTCTTGAAGTTAAAGGGAAAAATGGAATAATGAATGTTTGCCAAGATAGAGAGTGTGGATATAGAGAAAGTGTAAGTAGAAATACTAATGCAAGATGTCCTGAATGCAAGAAGAAGTTAGAGCTTAGAGGGCATGGTGAAGGTCAAATATATGTATGTCCAAATAATAATTGTACTTTTAGAGAAAAAGCATCAGTATTTAATAAAAGATTTGATAAAAAATCAGATAAAATGAATAAAAGAGAAGTTAATAATATAATGAAAAAAATGAAAAAAGATGCAGAAGAGGATATAAATAATCCGTTTGCAGAACTTTTAAAAGGATTAAAATAAATTTATATTGACAGATGAGTTTTACTAATGTAATATTAGTTAGTCAATGAAATATAGAATTTGTTAGGTGAGGCTCCTATAAAGAAATACGTTGCTACCCAGAAAAATCTAGAGATTCCAATGGGTTAACAGAAATCATCGCGAAGGTGATTTTTAATGTAACTGACGATTGTCTACGCTCTATAGTGCTAAAGCTCTACGAAATAGAAGGATTGTATAAGACTTTTTGTGTAGAGCAAAAAGTCTTTTTTAATTTTTAAAGAAAAAGGAGATGGTATTAATGGACTCGTATCTGGAGAGAAATTTGGATTTTAATAATTATTGGGGAGAATCTATTTATACCATGTATAATTTATTATCCCTAAATTAAGGGAGGAAAATTATGAAATTAGAAATGAGTAAAGACGAGTTAAGAAGATTTTTATTACATGCACCTCAAGATAAAATTATGAACTATATAGAAGAAATACATCCTGTAGATATATTAGATATATTAAGAGAAGATATAGAAGAGAGAAAAGATATATTAAATAGATTATCAGAAAAATTTATAGCAGCTATTATAGATGAAGCTGATGCAGAAGAAAAATATGACATACTTATGGAGTTTTCAGAAAATAAGCAAAAAAATATAGTTGAAGCAATGTCATCAGATGAATTAACAGATTTGCTTGGAATATTAGATGAGAGTCAAGCGAATAAAATTTTAGCTAAAATGACTGATGAAGACGCAAGGATGGTACGTCAACTTCTAAGTTACGATCCTGATACAGCTGCAGGTATAATGGCTACTGAATTTATATCAATAAAAGAAAATATGACAGTAAGAGAAACTTTTAAATATTTACAATTAACAGCTAAGGATACAGAAAATATATATGATTTATATGTAATAAATTCTTTAGATAAGTTAAAAGGTGTAGTTTCTTTAAAGGATATAGCTACAAGCAATTTTGATACTTTAATTTCAGATATAGTACAAGAAAATTTAGAGAGTATTCCTTATAATATGGATAAGGAGGAAGTAGGACATAGATTTGAAAAGTATGGTTATTTAACAATGCCAGTTGTAGATAGCTTTAATAGACTTTTAGGAATAATAACAGTAGATGATGTAATGCAAATTTTAAGGGATGAAAATACAGAAGATATACATCGTCTTGGTGGAGTTGCAGAAGGAGAAAAGATTAACGGAACTTTGGAGGAATCTATAAAGAGTAGATTACCATGGCTTTTTATAAATCTTTTAACTGCTATTTTAGCATCATCAATAGTAGGAATATTTGAAGGAACTATTGAAAAAGTAGTTTCACTTGCAACATTTATGCCTATAGTTGCAGGAATGGGTGGAAATGCAGGAACTCAAACATTAACAATTATAGTTAGAGGATTAGCCCTTGGAGAATTAAATTATAAAAATGTAAAGCGTGTATTATTTAAAGAGATAGGTGTGGGTGCAGTTACAGGTTTAGTTATAGGATTGATAATTGCAATTTTAGGTTATTTCTGGGAAGGAAAAATTATATTTGGAGTTGTAATAGGTATAGCTATGCTTTTAAATATGATTGTTGCAACTATTTCAGGTTTCTTAGTTCCAATTATATTAAAGAAACTTAAGGTGGATCCAGCTTTAGCTTCATCAGTATTTGTTACTACATTTACAGATGTTTTAGGATTTTTCTTCTTCCTAGGATTAGCAACAATATTTATACATCAATTGATGTAAATTATTTAGTATTTACAATAGAAAAAATATATAGTACAATATATAAATATTATATAGGTGATGGAGTTCACCATTAAATGCTTAAGAAGCTAATGACTCCTACTCTTTTTAAAAAGGGTAGGAGTCTATTTTTTTTAGATAAAATAATACAATAGAAGGAGATAAATATATGACATTTTTAATTTCAATTTTAAGTTTAATAATTATTGGAGTATTAGCATCTTATAGTGGAAAATTAGTAGAAAAAATAAAGCTACCATCATTAATAGGAATGATGATAATAGGGATGGTTATAGGGCCAACATTTTTAAATTTAGTACCTGTGGAGGTAATAAATATTTCTCCTATTATAAAAGATATTGCATTAGTAACTGTTCTTTTTATAGGAGGTCTTGGAATAAGTTTAAGTCAAATGAAAGAAATAGGAAGACCAGCTATTTTGTTAAGTATAATTCCAGCTACTTTAGAGGGACTTACAATAGCATTTTTATCTACGTATTTATTAGATTTTACTTTCATACAAGGAGCTATTTTAGGTTTTATAATTGCAGCTGTAAGTCCAGCTGTGTTAGTTCCATCTATGATTTCATTAATTGATAGAAAACTTGGTGAAGATAAAGCTATTCCTCAAATGTTATTAGTAGGTGCTTCTGCTGATGATACAATAGCAATTACATTATTTACAACATTTTTAGGTGTATATGTACAAGGCCTAGATGGGAAAAATATTTCTATAATGAAACAAATAAGCATGATTCCAATTACTATAGGATTAAGTATTTTTATAGGATGGTTTTTGGCTAAAATAACAACATATTTATTAAAGTACATAAATAGAAAATCTATAAAGGTTTTATTTGCCTATGCTTTATGTATTGCAATGAGGGTAATAGAAAAAAAGTTTGAAATTCAATTATTTAATTCGCTACTTACAATAATGATTTATGGCTTTTTCTTAAGAAATTATGTGGAAGAAGTATCAAGGGATATAATTAAGGTAATGAATAAAATATGGTCTATAGGGAAAATATATTTATTTGCATTTGTTGGAATGGCTATAAATCCAAGTTTAGTAGGAGAGTTTTTTGTTATTGGGATAGTTCTATTAATTTTTTCTTTAAGCATTAGGTCTATAGGAGTATTAATTTCGCTTTTAGGAACCAATCTTAATAAAAAAGAAAAACTTTTTTGTATTATAGCTTATTTACCTAAAGCAACAGTACAATCAGCAAAAGCAGGAATTCCACTTCAAATGGGTGTAGTAGGAGGAGAAATAATGCAAGCTATAGCAATTTTAAGTGTTTTAATAACTGCACCTATAGGAGCAATTGGAATTAAATTAACTTCTGGAAAGTGGTTAAGCAAAGGACAGAAAATGATTACAATTAAAATAAATATATAAAATTTATACTAATTAAGGAAAAAAAGATATAAAATGGTATACAAATTTTAAAAGTGTGATAAAATATATAAGTATTTAATTTTTGATAAAAAGAGAAATAGGAGTGGTATGGTTTATGAAAAATAATAATTTATCTTTTCAATGTAATAAGTGTGGACATATTTTAAATAGTACAGGAAAAAATAGTTTAGTTATGTGTCCAGAGTGCAAAAATATAAAGAAGGTAGAGAATATTAATTATGTGGAAGGGTAAAAAGCAAGTAGTAGATTTAAACTTTTAAATCTACTACTACTTTTTTATAGAATATCTTTAGCTTTATCAAGAGAAAAAGAGAATTTAACACCAAAATCTGTATTTTTTATAAAATACTCACTTTTATGATTTAAAAGTATCCTTTTAACTATAGCAAGACCTAATCCATTACTATTATCAGATCTATTTCGTGATTTATCTAATCTATAGAATTTAGTATAAATATTTTCAAGTTCATCTTCAGGAATATGGCAACCTGTATTTTCAATAGAAATAAAATACTTATTTTTTTCTGTATCTTCAATAATGGAAATTATAACTCTTTCATTATTTGGACTATATTTAAATGCATTAGTCAATAAATTAGTTATAACATGCTCTAATTGAAATACATCACCAAGTACATAGGCATATTCAAGTTTATTATTGAAAATAACTTCTATAGATTTAGAATTAAAGTCTAAGGATAATTTTTTTATTGTCTTTTGGATTAATCTTATTATATTAAACTCTTCAAAGTTGAGTTCAATAGTATCAGACTCTAACCTAGAAAGCTCTAACATATTGGAAACTAGTTGACTCATTTTTTTAGATTCGTCTATTATAGTATCTAAATAAATTAAAGCATTTTCTCCAGTTGCAACACCATCTTTTAAACCTTCTGCATAGCCAGCTATAATTCCAATAGGAGTTTTTAGTTCATGAGAAACACCAGCTACAAAGTCTTTTCTTAGAGTCTCTAATTTTCTTTCCTTTTCTATATCCTTTTCTAATTGAAGATTTTTTTGTTTTAAATCCTCTAATGCACTATTAAGATTTGAAGATAAGAAATTTAGAGTTTTTCCAAGATTACCAATTTCATCATCAGAGTTAACTGTACATTTAGCACTAAAATCCATGGAAGACATCTTTTTAGCTACTTTATTTATTTTAAGAAGTGGCTTAGTAATTAAGTTTGCATAAATTGAAGATAAAATTATTCCAATTATAATAAATCCAATAGCAAGATATTTATAAAAATCTTTTATTACTAATGCTGCTTCTTGAATAGGTTGAATTGAAGAAACAGATATAATAATAGAATCATTTTTATATTTTAATGACATAGGAGAAATAATTCCTATTTTTTTTAGTCCACTACTTTTATTTTCAAATACGGTAGATTTAGTTTTTCCTGAAGATAAAACATCATAAATTAATTCTTTATTATTAAGAAGTTCAGAACAAAATTGAGTTAATGTTTGTAAATCATCTATTCCCTTTCTATAATCAGATAAATAGCTAAGATCACCATTTACAGAAAATATAGCAATTCTAGAGTTGTTTTCTTGCTCATATCTAGCTAAAGCAGAATTTAAAGTTTCGTCACTATATATTTGGAAAGAATACATTTCTTTAAACTTATTAACTTCATTACCTAAATCTCGAGTTTTATGTTTTAAGTAGTATTGTTCAAAAAACATTACTTGAAAGAGTACACTAGAAAATATAACTACAATGATTAAACCAAAAGTAATAGTAAATAGTTTTTTTGAAATACTTTTATTCATTTTTTGCTTCAAAACGATAACCACTTCCTCTAACAGTAACTATAAAATTAGATTTATCACCTAGTTTTTCTCTAAGTCTTTTAATATTAGTATCAACAGTTCTAATATCACCATAATAATCAAGGCCCCAAACATGATCTAAAATATTATCTCTAGATAGTGCTATACCTTCGTTATCAGCAAGATAAGTAATAAGCTCAAATTCTTTAGGTGAAAGATTTATTATATTACCATCTATTTTAACTTCATGTGATAGTTTATTTATTATTAAACCATTAAAATCCTTATTGATAGTATCTTCAACTTCAGAAGTTCTTTTTAGTAATGCTTTAACTTTTGCTATAAGAACTTTAGGGGAGAAAGGTTTTGTTATATAGTCATCAGCACCCATTTCATATCCAAATAGTTTATCTTCTTCTTCACCCTTAGCAGTAAGAAGTATTACAGGAACATTAGAAGCTTCACGTATAGTTTCTAAAACTGTTATACCATCAATTTTAGGCATCATTATATCTAAAATTACCAAATCTATTTTATTATTAGAAAAAGCTTGAATACCTTCATCACCATCACTAGCCTCTATTATGTGAAATCCTTCCTTAAGGAAATAATCTCTAAGTAAAAATCTAATTCTTAATTCATCTTCAACAATTAAAATGTTTTTAATCATACTATCCTCCTATAAGTGTAGATATTATCATTATAAATCTCAAAGTAAAAAGGGTAAAGAGTCATTAAAAGTAATATTATCTATAAGATAGTAAATAGTTAAAGTTATTTATATATAAACAAAAATTTTATAAAGAGAAATCTGTTTATAAAGTATAAGAAATAATATATAATCATAATATTAGTTAAAGAGTAAGGGAATAGGTGCAAAGATATATGTTAAAACTGAATTTTGATGTTAAAAGACATTTTTTAGATAATGGTTTAGAGGTAATTACCATAAAAAAGGATACAAAAATAGCAGCGATAAATGTAGGAATAAAAATAGGAGCTCTTTATGAAAGAGAAAATGAAAAGGGGATATCCCATTTCATTGAACACATGCTTTTTAAAGGAACTAAAAATAGAAATAATGAAGAGGTTAATGAGGAACTGGAATTTTTAGGTGGAGAATATAATGCATACACAGATTATGCAGTTACTGTATATACCATAAGTTGTTTAGAAGAAGAAATAAAAAATGGAATAGAACTATTAGGAGATATGATAATATCATCAACATTTAGTGAAGAAGAAATTGAAAAGGAAAGAGGCGTAATATTAGCAGAAATAAGAACTAGTAAAGATGATATAGAAGATTTTAGTTTTAAAAGAGCAAATGAAGTTGCTTTTAATAAAAGTCCTTTACGTTATGATATTGCAGGGTTAGAAAAGACAGTTAAAAGTTATAATAGAGATAATTTAGTGAATTTTTATAACAAACATTATGTAGCTAATAATTCGGTAGTTACAATAGTATCATCCTTTGAGCATGAAGAGGCTCTTTTAGAAGTGAAAAAAACCTTTGGCAAATGGAAAACAGGGGATATTGAAAAAATAACCGTAATAGAAGAAAAAAATAAAAAAGTAAAAAAAATAACAAATAAAAAGAATATAGAGCAAAGTACTATAGTATATTTATATACTTTTTATGGTTTAGATAGAAATCTTGAATTACCTTTTAGGATTTTAAATCATAGATTAGGTGAAAGTGCAAATTCCTTATTATTTAGGGAGGTAAGAGAGAAAAGAGGACTTGCTTATGACATATATACTAATTTAGATATGACAAAAGGAGTAAAAACTTTTTCTATATATACAGCAGTAAGCGAAGATGATATAGATAATGCTTTAGAAGCTATTGATGAGACTATTTTAGGCGTTAAAAATGGAAATATAGAAATCGGAGAGAGAGATTTAACTCTTATGAAAAAAATTCATAAGACAGCAGTAATAACAACTCTTGAAGATCCAGCAGAACTTTGTAACTATATGTTACATCAAGCTTTAGATAAAGAAGATTTATATGAATTTGTTAAAGATATGGATAGATTAAATGAACTAGATATAAATAAAATATATAAGGTAGCAAATAAAGTTTTAGAAAACCCTACAATTCATATTTTAAAATCATAATAAGGTGGGAATAATTATGAATGTTATAACAAAAATTGAGGTGCAAAAGAAAAATAAAGATAGGGTAAATATATATATAAATGAAGATTATGCTTTTTCATTAAGTGCAGAGCTTGTATATAAAGAAGGACTAAAAGTAAAGCAAAGCATTGATATAGATAAAATTAAAAAAGTAGCACTAGAAGATGATTATATGAAGTGTAAGAATTCCGCTTTAAGAATAGTTGAAAAAAATTATAAGACTAAAAAAGAAATTATAGATAAATTAACTTTAAAGGGTTATGATGAAAATACTATAAATAGAACAATTGAATTCTTAAAAGAATATAATTTTATAAATGATGAAAATTACGCTAGAATGTATGTTAATGATAAAATTAAAAATCATGGAGCAAATAAGATAAAATATGATCTTATTAGAAAAGGTATAAGTGAAGACTTAATAAAAAATCAAATTTCTAACATTGATGAAAATGCAGAAAGAGAAGTAGCATATTCACTAGCATTAAAAAAATATAATTTACTTATAAAAAGAGAACAGGATAATTATAAATTATCGCAAAAATTATATAGATTTTTACTATCTAAAGGTTATAGTTATGATGTTACATCAGAAATAGTTAAAAAGGTAACTAGTAACGAAGAAATATATTAAGGAGGGGTTAAATGAGTACGTATTTATCCTATGGACTGTGTCTTTTAATAATGATATGGGCAGTTAAGGGTAGTACTATTACATCATTTCAAGAGAGAGATGCTAAATATGCTTTAAATAGGTTAATTTATTACTTTTCCATATTTATTTCGCTTTTAGTTATAATATTAAACTTAGATAAGTTAATTATAAAAATACTAGAGATAGGAAATAAGGAAATATTAAAAAATTTTAATGTCAATTTATTTAACATTATCTGTTTAGCTATTTGTTTCTTTTTAATACAATTTTTAATATATCAAAGTTTAAAATTTTTATGTAGACCCTTTATTGGAGGATATTCAAAGGTTTTAAAGGGTGGAAAGTTAAAGACATTAGCTTTTTCTACAGTATTTGGAATGTTAAAAGGTTTTGTTATAATATTAATAGTATTTATAGCTATAGTAACCTTTAATAATACAATAACTAGAGGAACCAAAATAACTATTTTTGATAATTTAAAAGCATATGCTAGATTAGAAGGTTTGATTTCTATAAATAAGCCTGTACTCTCTAATAATGATGTATCTAATTATTCCGTAGGAAACTCTAATTTTATAATTTATTATAATGGAGTTACTTTAGAAGAAGGAATAAAGTCTACAGAAAAAATTGATAATAAGGCTCTAGAATTAACTTATGATGCAAAGTCGGATAGAGAAATAGCAAAGAATATATATTCATGGATAGGTAGTAACATAGAATATGATGTATATAAAGCAGAGAAAGCTTTAAATAATGAAGGAAAATATAAAAGTGGAGCTATAGAAGCATTTGAAAGCAGGACGGGAATATGTTTTGATTATGCTTGTCTTTATGTAGCAATGGCTAGAAAAGTTGGTTTAAAAGTTAGACTTATTACAGGTCAAGGATTTGATGGAAAAAGCTTTGGACCACACGCATGGAACGAAGTATATTTATCTGATGAAGACAAATGGATAAAAGTTGATTCAACATTTTACAAGTCGGGAGATTACTTTGATACTGAAGGTTTTGATAAAGAGCATATAAAAGAATCAGTAGCAGGAGAATGGTAAAAAGAGAGACAGTAGATAGTTTTGTGTAAAAATAAAACTATATACTGTTTTTTTGTATTAACAGTTGGAAGTTTTGGAATAATATACTATATAAATTAGGAGGAATTATTATGACAAGAAAAATTGATACCAACTTTGATTACAATGAGGAAATTAAAAGATGTAAAACAATCGATGATGTAATGGGTAAAAACGGATTAATACAAAGATTAGTTAAAGATGTCCTTGAAAATATATTAGAAGGTGAAATGGAAGAACATCTAGGAAGAAATAAATATGAACGTGTAGAAGCAGTTGATCAAACTAAGAAGAACTACAGGAATGGTTATAGTCGCAAGAATTTAAGAAGTTCCTTCGGTGACGTCGACCTAGACGTACCCCGTGATAGAAATGCTGAATTTGAGCCACAAATTATAAAAAAATATGAAACTGTGTGTACTGAGTTAGATAAAAAGATTATATCTTTATATGCTAAAGGTATGTCAACATCTGATATTCAGGCTGAAATTGAAGACTTATATGGAATAACTATATCACCATCGATGGTATCTAAAATAACTGATAAAGTGCTTGCTAGCGCCGCCGAATGGCAAAATAGAGTATTAGATAAAATATATCCAATAGTTTATTTAGATGCTATGTACTTTAAAGTTAGAAGTAATGGAAAGATAGTTAACAAGGCTGTCTATATATGCTTAGGATACACTATGGAAGGATATAAAGATATTTTAGGTATATGGGTTGATGAAGCAGAAGGTGCTAAATTCTGGTTAGGAATTTGCAATGATTTAAAAAATAGAGGTGTAAAAGAAATTTTAATTGCTTGTATGGATGGATTAAAAGGTCTTCCACAAGCTATAAAAACAGTATTTCCATCAGTAAATATTCAAACATGTATTGTTCATCAAATAAGAAATTCAATAAAATACATAGCTTCAAAAGATAAAAAAGCATTTATGAAAGATTTGAAGGAGGTTTATAAGGCTACAACAGAGGAACTTGCGTTAGCACAGCTAGATAATTTAAAGGAGAGATGGGGAGATAAATATGGAATAGTAATAGATTCCTGGTATAACAATTGGAGTAACCTTTCAACATTTTTTGACTTCTCTCCAACTATAAGAAAGATGATTTATACTACAAATATCTTAGAGGGTTTTAATCGTCAAATACGTAAATTCACTAAAGTTAGAGTCATATTCCCAACTGATGAATCTTTAAATAAGTGTGTTTACTTAGCAACAATGGAGATACTAGAAAAATGGACTCAACCTATACATAATTGGGGTGCTACGCTAGCGGAGCTATCAATAATATTTGAAGATCAATTAAAAGATGAATTAGCTTAAAAGCTTGTACTTTTTATAAATTATATGCATACTATTAGATTTTTTTGAAATACTAAAAAAGGTAATAAGAAACATTATTAGTATTTCTTAAATATAAAAAAATATTACTGGAAATGAAAATTTCCAGTAATGTTAAAATAATAAAAATGATAATTACACAGAATTATCTATTCTCTCAAAAAAGAACCTATATGAATAGACTCTCTTTTATAAGTGTCTATCTTATAGGTTCCATTTTATTTTATAAGGCTTTCTTTTTTTTAGATATAATTAAATTAATAGCTTTTTCACAGTCTATATCGCTATCATCTAAAGACCATGCTATATTAAAATATATTAAAGCTTTATTAGATTCTTGTTTCATAGCATAACAATATGCTAGATTAAAAAAGTATTTACTTTCTTTTTGAATTTCTAAAGCTCCTTTTATCATAGAAATAGCATTATCGAAATCTTTCAATTTTATATAGCAAACTCCACAGTTATAGAAGGAGCAAGCTGTATTATCATATTTATCAATAGATTTTTTATAACAACTAATAGCATTTTTATAATCTTTTAAATTGTAAAATTTATTACCTTCATTAAAATAATCCACCATTTACCTCCAAATATAGGGAAAAATATTTTGTATATTTTAATTATAGACTGTATATTTAAAATATATTCAATAAAAAGTATATATAAATAAAGAAAATATAATAACTTTATTAAGTATTATATTTTTAAAACTTTAGATATCTTCAAAAGTAAAGGGTTTCGACAAAGTTTTCAAATTTCCCTTTATTTTTTACTCTTTCTCTAATATAATATAATTATATGTTTATTAATGTAACGGAATTTAACGAGCAGGAGAGATAGTATGATAAATAAAAATCCTTATAGATTATTATTAGGAGCCTCTATAGTAGATATTATAGGTTTTAGTAGAAAAAAATATAGTCCTAAGGATTCTATTCCAGGAAATATAAAAATATCTTTAGGCGGTGTATGTAGAAATATTGCAGAAAATTTAGCTAGAGTTAATGTTAATACTGAATTCATTTCTATATTAGGAGATGATGAACAAGGAAGAAACATATTAGATAACGCAAGAAAAATTGGATATAATATGAATAATTCTTTAATATTAAAGGATGAATATACACCTACATATATGGCTATTTTGAATGAAGATGGAGAAATGGAATCAGCGATAGTTGATATGGATAGCATAGAGAAAATGGATACTTCTTTTATTGATTCTAAAGCTGATATAATAAAGAATGCAGAATATACTATATTAGATGCAGATAATCCAGAGTTAATGAAGTATATTTTAGAAAAATTTCATGGCCAAACGAAATTTATTTTAGATCCAGTTTCAGCTAGTAAAGCAGCTAAAGTAAAACACTTAATTAAATATTTCCATACAATAAAACCTAATAGATTAGAAACAGAAATGTTATGTGGATTTAAAATTAATGGAACTGAAGATTTAAAAAAGGCTGGAGAATATTTTAACAGTTTAGGAGTTGAAAATATTTTTATAAGTCTTGATGAAGATGGAATTTATTATAAAAGTCCTAAAGAAGAAGGAAGAATAGCATCTTCTAAAGTTAAAGTTAAAAATGTAACAGGTGCAGGAGATTCTTTTGTTGCAGGTATTGGATATGGATATATGAATGGAATTTCTTTAAAAGAAACTGTAAAATATGCAATTACTATGTCAGTAATTACTATATCTCATGAAGAAAATATAAATCCTGATATGAGTGAATCTTATGTAAATGAGTTTATTGATACAATACAATGGAGAGAAAACTTTTAAAAGTGGCGAAAGCCACTTTTTTACTTTATTTCTTTACATTAAATAAAATAAATAAAGAGATTTAGCACAAAATATATATGAAAGAAATTTATAAATGAGGTGATATATAATGAGTGCTAAAAGTAAAAATAGTCATAAAAAGCATGTAAATCATAATCCGCAAGTAGAAAGTGTTAAAGCATGTTTTGGAGAGCCAAAAGCAAAAGAACATGATAAAAAAGACTTTAAGATTTAGGGAGTGAAAAATAATGAATAATAATAAAAATAGACTAAAAGATAGACCAAAATCTAATGCGGAAGAGAGAAAAATGCATCCTAAAGATAATTCAGATTTAGGGATAATAAATGGAGAAAAGATAGGAGCTCATGCTCAATCAAAAAATCCACATAAAACATATGAATGGTTAAACAATTAATTAATATAGAATATTGACAAATACTATATTATATTATACTATATCCTTACAAAATCTAATATTTTTAAAAGCAGTGAAAAAGAGGAGTAAGGAATATTACATATTAAAGAGAAGAAGGTCTAGGCTGAAAACCTTCCATATAAAATATCCTGAAGGTAGCTTTTGAGTATCTTTGTTGAAACTAAGTAGGCAAAGACGGCTTTCTTAGTCGTTATTATATAAAGAGCCCAAAATTATAATATAAATTTGGGAAAAAAGGTGGTACCGCGAGTCTTCGTCCTTTTGTGATGAAGGCTCTTTTTATTTTACTTAAAATTAATATTTAAATTAATATATGAACCTTCAACCATATTATTAATTTACATAATTATAAGTTAATTATATGAACACTTCAAATTAAATACCATTACTCTTTATAATATATAAAAAGCTTCTATTAGCTGTTTTAAAGTTAGACAAGGAGGAGAAAAATGACAGAAAACAAGAACTTATCCACAACATATAATCCTAAAGAATTTGAAGAAAGAATTTATAAAACTTGGGAAGAAAAAAAATATTTCACTCCTGTAGTTGATAAAAATAAGAAGCCTTTTTCAATAGTTATGCCACCACCAAATATAACAGGAAAACTTCATTTAGGTCATGCATTAGATAATACATTACAAGATATGTTAATAAGATTTAAGAGAATGCAAGGTTACTGTACGCTGTGGCTTCCAGGTCAAGATCATGCAAGTATAGCTACTGAAGTTAAGGTTGAAAATGAACTTCTTAAAAAAGGTTTAGTTAAAAAAGAAATGGGCAGAGAAGCCTTCTTAGAAAAAGTATGGGAATGGACTGATGAATACAGAGAAAGAATAAGAACTCAGCTTAAGAAAATGGGATGTTCAGCAGATTTTACTAGAGAAGCATTTACAATGGATGAAAATCTAGATAAAGCTGTTAAGCATGTATTTGTTAAGTTATATAATGAAGGTCTTATTTATCAAGGAAATAGAATAACTAACTGGTGTCCAAAGTGTACAACAGCTTTATCAGATGCAGAAATAGAATATCAAGAACAAGAAGGTAACTTCTGGCACATAAACTATCCATTAGTTGATGGAAGTGGATATTTAGAAATTGCAACTACAAGACCAGAAACATTACTTGGAGATACAGCTGTAGCAGTTAATCCAAATGATGAAAGATTTAAAGATTTAATTGGAAAAAAATTAAGATTACCATTAACAGATAGAGAAATTCCAATAGTTGCTGATGAATATGTAGATATAGAATTTGGAACAGGAGCTGTTAAGATAACACCTGCTCATGATCCTAATGACTATGAAGTTGGTAAGAGACATGGTTTAAAAGAAATAAAAATAATGGATGACCATGGTGTTATTAATGAATTAGGTGGAAAATACCAAGGTTTAGATAGATATGAAGCTAGACGTCAAATGGTTAAGGATTTAGAAGATGAAGGATTATTAGTTAAAGTTAAACCTCATGTTCACAATGTAGGAACTCATGATAGATGTGGTACTGTAATAGAACCAATTATATCTAAACAATGGTATGTTAAAATGGAATCTTTAGCAAAACCAGCTCTTGACGTTGTAAAGAATAAAGAAACTAAATTTGTTCCAGAAAGATTTGAAAAAACATATTTCAATTGGATGGAAAATATTCAAGATTGGTGTATATCAAGACAATTATGGTGGGGACATAGAATTCCAGTTTGGTACTGTAATGAATGTCAAGAGATAATAGTATCAGAAGAAACACCTTGTAGTTGTCCAAAATGTTCATCAAAGAATTTAAGACAAGAAACAGATGTTTTAGATACATGGTTCTCATCAGCTTTATGGCCTTTCTCAACATTAGGTTGGCCAAATAAAACAGAAGATTTAGAGTATTTCTATCCAACAAATGTATTAGTAACAGGCTATGATATAATATTCTTCTGGGTAGCTAGAATGGTATTCTCAGGTCTTCATAATATGGGAGAAACACCTTTTGATACAGTATTAATTCATGGAATCATAAGAGATTCACAAGGTAGAAAAATGAGTAAATCTCTTGGTAATGGGGTAGACCCACTAGAAGTTATAGAAACTTATGGAGCAGATGCTTTAAGATTTATGTTAGTTACAGGAAATGCTCCAGGAAATGATATAAGATATTTCCCAGAAAGAGTTGAAGCTGCAAGAAACTTTGCAAATAAAATCTGGAATGCATCAAGATTTGTTATGATGAACTTAGATAGAGAAACCATGGATAAATACAAAGATGACAAAGATTATAGTTTAGCAGATAAATGGATATTGTCACATTTAAACACATTAGTTAAAGAAGTAACAGAAAATATGGATAAATACGAATTAGGAATTGCTCTTCAAAAGGTTTATGACTTTATGTGGACTGAATTCTGTGATTGGTATATAGAACTTGTTAAACCAGTATTATATGGAGAAGATGAAAAACAAAAAGGTATAGTTTATAATGTACTTTATAATGTTCTTAGCACAGGACTTAAGTTACTTCATCCTGTAATGCCATTTATTACAGAAGAAATATATACTACTTTAACAGATGGAGAAACAATAACAATTTCAGCTTGGCCAGAATTTAATGGAGCGATAAAGGATGATAAGGCAGAAAAAGATATGTCATATATCATAGAAGCTATCAAGGGATTAAGAAATGTAAGAGCTGAAATGAATGTACCACCATCAAGAAAAGCTAAGGTAATTAGTTATATAACAGAAGAAGCTAAGGATGCTTTTGTGGCAGGCGCAAGTTATATTGAAAAATTAGCTTCAGCATCAGAGGTTACATTTATACAAGATAAATCAGAAGTTCCAGCAAATGCAGTATCTTTAGTTGTTAAAGGTGGAGAATTATTTATGCCACTTTTAGATTTAGTAGATAAAGAAAAGGAACTAGAAAGATTAAATAAAGAAATGAAGAAGCTTAAAGGGGAAGTAGAAAGAATAGATAAAAAACTTTCAAACCAAGGCTTCGTAGCTAAAGCTCCAGAAGCAGTAATTAATGGAGAAAAAGAGAAGAGAATAAAATATCAAGAAATGCTTGATGCAGTTTTAGTAAGAATTGATGCATTAAAATAATAATTTATATTTAATATGGCAAAACGCTATACAACAATATTTTTGCCAAGTTATTTTAAAGTTAAAAAAATTATTTAAATGATTTAAACGCTATACAACAAATTGAAAAATTGTTTAGATAAATTTAAAAAATGCAAATATTTTTTGACAGAATAAAGACATTTATGTATTTTTATGATATTATATTTATAAATGATATTTAAGATGAAAGAATGATAAAAGGCACTAAGGGCTCTAGTTTTACTAGAGCCCTTAGTGTATTTAAAATTACATAGGGATAAATTTTTATTAAGGAGTAAAATTAGTATTTATATTAGGAATAAAAATAGTATATAATTTATTTTATAGAAAATTTAAAGCGAGGTTTAATATGAAATATGAAGAAGCAATGAAATATATAACGGAAGTAGGTAATTTTGGTTCGAATTATGGCTTAGATAGAACATATAAATTATTAGAATTTCTAGGGAATCCTCAAAAGGAGTTAAAATTAATTCATATAGCAGGAACTAATGGAAAAGGTTCAACTACGGCAATGATTAGTAAAATACTAGTTGGACATGGATATAAGGTTGGCATGTATACATCACCATTTTTAGAAGAATTTGAGGAACGAATTCAAATAAATGGAGAAAATATTCCTAAAAATACTTTGTCTAAACTTATGGATGAAGTTAAAGCAGCAGTGGACAGAGTAATAAAAGAAGGTTATAATCATCCTACTGAATTTGAAATAATAACTTGTTTAATGTATTTATATTTTTATAGAGAAAAAATTGATTTTGGTATAATTGAAGTTGGGCTTGGGGGAAGATTGGATTCTACTAATGTTATAACACCAATACTTTCAATTATAACATCTATTAGTTTTGATCATGTTAATCTTCTAGGTAATTCTCTACAAAATATAGCTAAAGAAAAGGCAGGGATAATCAAAGAGAATATTCCGGTAGTTATATATCCTCAGGAAAAGGTAGTATTTGAAGTTATTAAAAATAAATGTATGGAACTTAATGCACCACTATATACTATATTTGAAGAAGATTATAAATTAGTAGATATAATAAAAGAGAGAGAACATTATCAAGTAATAAATGTAAAATTAGAAAATGAAAATTTTAATATTGATTTACCGTTGTTAGGAGAACATCAAATATTAAATTTAGCTATAGTTATTAAAGCTCTAGAAATATTAAAAAGAAAGTATATGTTAAAAATTTCCAAGGAAATAATAAAGACTTCTTTAAAAGATATTACTTGGAAAGGTAGATTAGAGGTTATGAGAGATAATCCATTAATTGTAATAGATGGAGCTCATAATATACAAGGTATAACTACTTTAAAAAAGAATATAGAAAAGTACTTTACATATAAAAATTTATACTTGATTTTAGGAATATTGGCAGATAAAGATATAGAAGAAATGGTAAAGGTAATAGTACCTATGGCCAAAAAAATATATGCAGTAACTCCAAATTCAACAAGAGCTGAATTGAGTGAGGATTTAAGAAGAGAAGTTATAAAATATAATTCTAATTGTATGTCTTATGAAGATTATAATAATGCTTTAAAAGAAGCTTTAAAGGAATCTAATAAAGAGGATTTAATAATAGCCTCAGGATCTTTATATATGATAGGTGATATGAGAAAACTTATTAGAAATATCTTATAGGTTATTTGCTAAATATTAGGTAATATAATATTAAATGTCCAAAAATGTTAAAAATAATTTAAAACCCCATTTATTTATAAACTATAATATGATAACATTAAATTGATATAAAAAAAGGAGGTCTTTTATTATGGCGACACATTTACACATCATGGCAAATGAGGGAGATATAGCAGAAACAGTATTACTTCCAGGGGATCCATTAAGAGCAAAATTTATAGCAGAAACATATTTAGAAAATCCAGTATGTTATAATACTGTTAGAGGGATGTATGGATATACAGGAACTTACAAAGGAAAAAAAGTTTCCGTACAAGGAACAGGAATGGGATTACCATCACATTCTATTTATGTAAATGAATTAATTAGATTTTATGGTGCTAAAAGACTTATTAGAATAGGGTCAGCAGGTTCTATGAATGAAAATGTTAATGTTAGAGATATAGTTTTAGCTCAAAGTGCTTCAACTAATTCAGGGATAAATAAAAGAAGATTTAAGGGTATGGATTATGCTCCAACAGCCAATTTTGAACTTTTATTAGAAGCTTATAATAAGGGAAAAGAAAAGGGTTTAGATATAAAGGTAGGTAATGTTTTATCATCTGATCTTTTTTATGATGACACAGATGTTGGCATTAAGCTTTGGGCTGATTATGGATGTTTAGCAGTTGAAATGGAATCAGCTGAATTATATACAGTAGCTGCTAAATACGGAGTAGAAGCTTTATCAATTTTAACAATTTCAGACCATATATTTAAGGGGATTGAAACAACTCCAGAAGAAAGACAAAAAAGTTTTACAGATATGATGGAAATTGCCCTTGAATTAGCGAAATAATATTATATAAAGACAGCCTTCAGGTTGTCTTTTTTATTAGATAAAAGGTAAAATCAAAATTCATATTACACTTTATGGAAATATATTTGTAAAAGAAAAAGTGAATACTATAAATAAAGAATATATTTAAATAAGAGGTGAATTAAATGATTGATATGTGTTTATTAGGTTCTGGTGGAGGTATGCCTATGCCTTGGAGAAATCTATCTTCAACACTAATAAGCTATAAGGGAAGAAAAATATTAATAGATTGTGGAGAAGGCACCCAAGTATCTATGAAAATGGTTGGATGGGGCTTTAAAACTATAGATATAATATGCATAACCCATGTTCACGGAGATCATATAATAGGGTTACCCGGATTATTATCAACTATAGGAAATAGTGGTAAAACATCTAAACTTACAATTATAGGTCCAAGAGGAATTACAAAAGTAGTAAATGGACTTAGAGTGATAGTGGAGTATTTACCATATAATTTAGAAATCATAGAAGACCCTTCCATGGTAAATTTTAAATTAAAAAAAGATGGATTAGAGTCAGATAATACAGAAGGAAACATAATATTACATACTTTAAATTTAGATCATTCAAGTCCTTGCATAGGATATAAATTTATCTTTAAGAGAAATAGAAAGTTTGATTTAAAAAAAGCAATGGAAAATGATATTCCAAAAGTTTTATGAAGTAAACTTCAAAAAGAAGAAGATGTATCATATGATGGGAAAAAATATAATAGCAACATGGTTTTAGGAGAGGAAAGAAGAGGAATCTATTTAAGTGTTATAACTGATACTAGACCTATAGAAAGTATAAAAAAATTTATAAAAGATAGTGATTTATTTATATGTGAAGGAACTTATGGAAAAGATGAGGATATAGAAAAGGCTATAAAAAATAAACATATGACCTTTAGAGAGGCTGCTAATTTGGCTAAAGAAGCTAAGGTTAAAAAAATGTTATTAACTCATTTTACACCTGCTATGCTAGAGCCTGCTGAATACTTAGAAAATGCAAAGGAAGTATTTGAAAATACAATAATTGGTGAAGATAGAATGATATTTAATTTGAATTTTGAAGAAGATAAGAATTTTCAGCAGAAATAATAAAAAAATATTATAATGACATTTATTATGTAGTTAATTAGGAAAATATCCCCTTCGATGAGGACTTGTTTTGAAAAAAGAAGTTATGATATAATGGAAAAAAATGGAATAGAGAGAAGGGGAAGTGTGATTAGAAAAACTAAAGGTATATTAGTTAAAGATAAGTGGTGGAATTACTTATTTATAGTTATGCTAATTATAGCTGTTTTATGTACTATAAATTATTTTAGATATGATATTATGAATATTTATAAGGTTAGTTATAGGAAAATGTATCAAAAAAATTTAGCAGAAGATAAGTTAAATGAGATAAGAAATAACCTTAATATTCAAGATATAGATTATGAATGGGGAGAGGAATTAAACTATGTAAATGTTCCTAAAAAAATAATATATCATCATGCTGCGGCTAATGGATTTACAGCCGAAAGCATACATGAATCTCATAAGAAAAAAGGATGGGGAGGAATAGGATATCATTATTATATTAGAAAAGATGGAACTATATATAGTGGAAGACCAGAAACAGCAGAAGGAGCTCATACAAAAGGAAAAAACAAAGAGTCTATTGGCATATGCTTAGAAGGTAATTTTGAGGAAGATAGATTAAGTTTAGAACAGTTAGAAAGCCTTTATGAGTTATCAGTATATATAGGGTTAAAATACGATATATATGAAATCGTTGGGCATAGGGATCAGTGGAATACTCTTTGTCCAGGAAAAAACTTTCCAGTAGAATCTATAGCTAAAAAAGTTGTTAATGGTATTAGAGATTTTGATGTAGAAGAAAATAAGATTATACCAATTTTAGAATAAAACTTAGTTTATAAGTTTATTTAACTAGAATTAAATTGACATAAAGTATATAATGAAATGTAATATAAAAATCAAAGGAGAAAAATAATGAATAATTTTAATGAACTTAAATTAAATTCAGATATAGTAAAGGCTTTAGAAAAACAACAAATAAATATTCCAACAGATATACAAATGAGAGCTATACCATCATTACTTGAAAATAAAGATTTAATTGGAGAAGCACATACAGGAAGTGGGAAAACTTTAGCATATTTATTACCTATCTTTGAAAAGGTTAATAGTGAAAAAAGAGAGATGCAAAGTATAATTCTAGCTCCAACTCACGAACTAGTTAAGCAAATAGAAGAACAAATTAAGCTTTTAGCAAATAATTCAGGATATCCTATAACATCATTAGCTATAATGGGAGATGTTAATATTGATAGACAAATTAAAAAAATTAAAGAAACAAAACCACATATAATTGTTGGTTCTCCAGGAAGAGTACTAGATCTTATAAGAAAGAAAAAAATCACTGCACATACTATAAAAACTATAGTAATAGATGAAGGTGATAATTTATTAGATAAAAACAACTCAAAAGTTATATTAGATATAGTAAAGTCTACTATGAGAGATAGACAGCTTATGGTTTTCTCTGCTACAATAAGCGAAAATACTATGAAGGTAGCAAAAGGATTAATGGAAGATCCTATAATAATTAAAGAAAGTAAAGTTCCTCAATTAAATCCTAACCTTACACATATGTATGTAGAAGGGGATAGAAGAGATAAGTTTGAAATATTAAGAAAACTTATAGCTGCAATAAACCCTAAAAAATCTATAGTATTTGTAAATAATAGTATAGATATAGACATAATAACTCAAAAGCTAAATTATCATGGAAAACCAGCTTTCAATATTTCATCACATATATCAAAAGAAGCTAGACAAAAATCACTTCAGGATTTTAGAAGTGGAAAAATAAATATATTAGTATCATCAGATCTTTCAGCAAGAGGATTAGATATTCCAGATGTTACACATATATTTAATTTAGATTTCCCTGTTAATGCAAATGATTATCTACATAGAGCAGGTAGAACTGCAAGAGGAGAAAGTGAAGGGGTAGCTATATCAATAGCAACAGGAAAGGACTTAGCTGGTATAAGAGTTTATGAAAGAGAATTTAATATAAAGATACATCCAATGAAGATTTACAATGGAAAACTTATGGATATAAAATAATAAAAATCCACCTATTTTTAAATAGGTGGATTTTATTGCTTTAAAATATATTATAAGTTTTTAAGCTCTTCTAAAGCTTTAGCTAATTGATCAGGGCAAGAAGTATCCTTATTTCCACATTTTATACCTTTTAACTTAGCGATGGCAGAATCTATTTCCATTCCTTTTACTAAACTTGAAATTCCAAATAAATTTCCAGGACAACCTCTTACAAATTCAACATTTTTTATTTTGTTATCTTCAACATCTATATGAATTTCAGTTGAACATACCCCACTTGTTTTATATACAAACATATATTATCCCTCCAAAAAAGTATTTCCTTATTTATTATATATATTTTGTCAGTATAAATGAAGCCTAAATGTGGAAATTTGAATTAAAACATAAAAAAGTGTCCCATTTAATAACTATTTTCATACATTATAAGTATATATCAAGTGTTTAAATACCCTTATATTAAAAGAATTTTTCTTTTCTAAAAGGAGGTGCAAAATGAATTCTGTAGTAGTATGTAATACTGGAAGTGATTCTATCTCAAAAATAAATATTTCAGATTTATCACTAGAAAATTTGTCCTTAGATTTTGAGGAGAAACCTATAGGGCCACATGGTATATATGCAGTAAATAATAAAATATATACAGCTAATAATTATAATAACTCTATATCTATAATAAATGGTAATACATTTAAGGAAGAAAAATCTATATATATAGGACCATATCCTAATGACATAGTAACTTTAAAAGATAAACTTTATATAACTTGTGGAGAAGGGAATACTTTGATTGTTTATGATGGTGTAGGAGAAAAAATATTATTTGAAGTTCCAGTTGGTAAATGGCCACATAATATAGCTATTTATAAAGAAGCTCAGATGCTATTTGTATCAAATTTAGAAGGAAATTCTTTATCAGTTATTGATGGTATTGATAATAAGGTTATAAAAACAATTTCTACTTTAGAATACCCAACGAAGGTTATAGTATCTAAAGATAAAAGTAAACTTTATGTTTGTGAAAGCTATATAGGGGAAGACACTTGTGGTTATATAGAAATATTTTCAACTAGAGATTTAATGCCAATAAAAAGAATAAAAGTAGGTAAATCTCCTTTAGATATGTGTGATGATGGGAAAAATTTATTTGTATCTAATTTTAGTGAAGGAACTATAAGTATTGTAGATACAGAAGCATTAAAAGAAGTTAAGAAAATATATATAGGTAGTATGCCAAAGGGGATATTAAAGTATGATGATAATCTATTTATTGGAGATTATTTAAAAGGAAGATTTATTTCATTAGATTTAAAAACTGAAAAAATAAAAGCCATAACAATAGGGAAAGAACCTAATGCTATGACTTTATATTAATCTTCATCACTAAATAGTGTATTGATAATAGTTGTATAAATTTTAGAAGGATCTTCTTTCCATCTATTGCAAAGAGAAACAGCTTGCTTTTTAGAAGGAACAGAAACCTTTAATTCCATTAGAAGAATATCATCTTCTAATGCTTTTAAATCCACTAAAAAAGAGTCGTTTTTACCAAGGGTATAGTCACTATGAATAGTAAGTTCTCTCTTTATTGAATCAATAATAGTTAGAAGATAGTCGTCGATTATCTTCTTTTTTATTGGAGAAATTCTATCTATAAAAAAGGATAGAACATTATCACCTTTTTCGGTTATATTAATAAGATTCTTATCATTCACTAATACATATTTTAAAAAATCAGATGATATAAGTTCACTTATATATTGTTGAAGAGTAAAATAATTTATAAAATTGTTTTCAAGTATTATTTCCGTTAATTGTGTATTTGTAATTGGACGTTTTAAAGATTTAATAACATATAATACAAGAAGTTTGTTTTCAGCTAATTCAGTTGAATTTTCGTACATTTTTAAACCTCCATTTTAGAAAGTGTCTATCTAATTATATCATAAAATTTATAAAGTGGAATAATATAGTCATGAATATTATCGTAAAGGAATATAAATTTAATAACATTATATATAAGAGGTAAGGAGAAGTGAGGAGAAGAAATCGTGTAATTATAACAATTGGGCTATTAGCTATAACTGTTGTAACATCTATTTTTTTTAGACAAAATGAAAATTTAGTATTTGCATTTTTAGAAAAGGAACAGCCTATTTTTAGAGTGAATAGAGAGGATAAAGCAGTTTCATTAACTTTTGACGTGAATTGGGCTGAAGAAGAGTACTTACAGGACATATTAAATGTACTTGAAAAATACAATGTAAAAGCTACATTTTTTGTTATGGGAAAATGGGTAAATTATCCAGAGGGAAATAAGGAAAAATTGATAAAGATAAATGAAGGAGGGCATGAAATAGGTAATCATAGTTATGTGCATCCTATGTTTCCTAAAATAGATGATGCTAGAATTAAAGAAGAACTTGAAAAAACAGATCAAATAATAAAAGATACTATAGGTGTTGAACCTACTAAATTATTTAGGTTTCCAAGCGGAGATTATAATGGGAAAAGTTATAATACAGTATCAAACTTAGGTTATATACCAATTCAATGGGATGTTGATTCAGTAGATTGGAAACAAAGCAACGCAGATACAGAGTATCAAAGAGTGATGAAAAAAGTAAAACCAGGATCAATAATATTATTTCATAATAATGCGAAATACACACCAGGTAACTTAGAAAAAATAATTCCTGAACTTCAAAATCAAGGATATAAATTTTTACCTATAAGTGAACTTATTTATAATGAAGAATATTACATTAATGAAGAAGGAGAACAAAGAAAAAAATAAATACTGAAAAAATATTGAAAAAAGAGCATGTATTGTATTATAATGGAAATGTACCGTGTGGGGATTATATGGTGGAATCGATTAAAATTTAAATACTAAGGGAGAGAGGGGTTATGATGGACAACTTGATGTTAAATAACAAGATTTATTTAGAAGGAAAAGTAGTTTCAGAATTAGAATTTAGTCATGAAATGTATGGAGAGGGTTTCTATACATTTTCAGTAGAAGTAATGAGATTAAGTGATTCAGTAGATATTTTAAATATAACTGTTTCAGAAAGATTAATTTCAAACATGGATTTATCAATTGATAAGGAAATTATTATTGAAGGACAGCTAAGATCATACAATAAGTTTGTAGATGGTTCTAATAAGCTTATATTAACAGTATTTGCAAGAAATATAGAACCATGTATTGAAAGGAGTAAAAACCCAAATGAGATATTCTTAGATGGGTATATTTGTAAAGAGCCAGTTTATAGAACAACTCCTTTTGGTAGGGAGATTGCAGATGTGTTATTAGCTGTTAATAGAGCTTATAATAAATCAGACTATATTCCTACTATAGCTTGGGGAAGAAATTCAAGGTTCTGTCAAACTCTTGAGGTTGGAGACAATATTAGAGTTTGGGGAAGATTACAAAGTAGAGAATATCAAAAAAAGATTAACGATACAGAAGTAATTAAAAAGGTTGCCTATGAAGTTTCAATTTCTAAAATGGAAAGGGTTGTTGCTGAAGAACAATCTGAAACAGAAGAAATTATAGGTGAAGAAGGCGCTATGTAAAATTTTTTAATAAATGAAGCCAAGCTTATGCTTGGCTTCATTTATTTTATTTAATATTATAAATCAAGCCATTAATTGTGCTAATATCTTAGAATGATATGAAGGAATAATGAAAAAAATGCAATTGTCAGAAAAAAACTTGAAAATTTCATGATGAAAATATTTTAAAATTAAACAAATATTGTATGTGAAATACGGACAAATCTTAATAAATGTCCATATTTTATAAAATATATAATAATAATCCAGTTATTAAAAACGAAAAAATTATAATAATAAGAAAAATGAAAGATGCATAAATATTCCTGCATAAACCTTCTAAAAAAGCAAGTGTAAGCGTTTACTAATAAAATGGCGTTATTTTAACAAATTAAAAATAAAAAGGTATTCATATTGATATATTGTTAAAATAGACTTATAAAAATTAATAGAGTTCATTGACAAAAAATAATAATATACTATAATTAATAATAACTACAAAATGTAAGTAGATGGAAACAATGAATGGGGGTTATAAACAAATGGTAAAGTACATAGGTAAAAGAATTTTAACTAGTATTTTGACAATATGGGTCGTTATCACCTTAACCTTTTTCCTAATTCGTATGATGCCAGGGGGACCTTTTAATACTGACAAAATGACGCCAGAAATAAAGGCCAACTTAAATGCTAAATATGGATTAGACAAGCCTATAGGTGAGCAGTACACAATTTATATGAAAAATCTTTTAAAAGGTGACTTTGGTGAATCAATGATTTTCAAAGGAAGACAAGTAAAGAATACAATTAAGTATTCAGCACCAAAATCTGCAAAGGTTGGAGCAGTTGCAATACTTGTTTCATTAGCAGTAGGAGTATGTTTAGGTATTATATCAGCACTTAATGCAGGGAAGTGGCCAGATAGATTGTGCATGATTTTAGCCACATTAGGTATAACTATACCAAGTTTTGTAATAGGTGCAGTGCTTATATATATCTTTACTGTTAAACTTAAACTATTACCAGCTACGGGGTTAAGTAGTTGGAAAAATTACGTAATGCCAGTTATTGCATTATCATTATCATCAATGGCATTTATAACAAGATTAACAAGAAGTAAATTAATAGACGTTTTAAAATCAGACTATATAAGAACAGCTAAAGCGAAAGGATTAAGTGGAAGAACAGTTATCTTTAAGCATGCTTTAAGAAATTCACTAATCCCTATAGTTACTTATTTAGGACCTTTAGTTGCAGGTGTATTAACAGGAAGTTTCGTTATAGAAAAGATATTCCTTATACCTGGACTTGGAAATGAATTTACATTAACAGTTTTAAATAGAGACTATAGTGCACTTCTAGGGGTACTAGTATTTTATAGTACATTAATAGTAGTAGCAAACTTAATAGTAGATATATTATATGTAATAATAGATCCAAGAATAAAATTAGAAGGCTAAAAGGGGGTAAATTTATGGAAAACAATTTTGATATGGACAAAGCACTTTTTACTCCTCTAAGCGAAGATGAAAAACAATTTGAGCAGGTAGTAAGACCAAGTGTTGGTTATTGGAAAGATGCATGGACAAGGCTTAAAAGAAATAAAGTAGCACTAATTTCTTTAGTAGTAATTATTTTAATAATTATAGCAGCAGCAGTAGTACCTAGTATGTCAAAGTTTGCATATGATGCAACAGACTTAGCAAAAACAAATGTAAGACCAAATGGGACTAATTGGTTTGGTACAGATGCTTTAGGTAGAGATTTATTTGTAAGAGTAATGTATGGTGCTAGATATTCACTGATTATTGCTTTTGCAGCAACAGTTATTAACTTAGTAATAGGTGTAATTTATGGTGGAGTTGCAGGCTTTATAGGTGGAAGAGTAGATAATTTAATGATGAGAATAGTAGATGTTCTTTATTCAATACCTACTCTTATATATGTAGTTTTAATTATGGCTGCATTTTATGATCCAACTAGTGGTAAAAGTGGAATATCTACTATTATATTAGCTCTTTCTATATCATACTGGGTAGGAATGGCTAGAATAGTTAGAGGAGATATTCTTCAATTAAAGCAACAAGAATTCGTTTTAGCTGCTAAAACATTGGGAGCTTCAAAAGTCAGAATATTGTTTAAACATTTAATACCAAACTGTATAGGATCAATTATAGTTACAATGACACTTTTAGTACCACAAGCGGTATTTACAGAAGCTTTTTTAAGCTTTATAGGACTTGGAATAAATCCTCCACTTGCATCTTTAGGAACACTAGCAAATGATGCAATGGGAGCTATATATGTTCATCCATATCAGTTAATATTCCCAGCAGCAGCAATATGTTTAATAATATTATCATTTAACTTACTAGGTGATGGATTAACAGAAGCATTAGATCCAAAGCATAAAAGATAGGGGGAGAATAGACAATGAGTAAATTATTAGAAGTAAAAGAATTAAGAACCTCCTTTTCAACACATGCTGGTGAAGTACAAGCAGTAAGAGGAGTTACATTTCACTTAGATAGAGGGGAAGCATTAGGAATAGTTGGTGAATCAGGTTGTGGTAAATCTGTAACTATGATGTCTATAATGAGATTACTATCAGATAACGGAAAACTTGTTAGTGGTGAAATACATTTTGATGAAAAAGATATTTCATCAGCAACAGAAAGAGAAATGGAAACAATAAGAGGTAATGACATAGGTATGATATTCCAAGATCCTATGACATCTTTAAATCCAGTTTTTACTGTTGGGGATCAGCTTATAGAACCTCTTATAAAACATAGAAAGTTAAGTAAAAAAGAAGCTAAAGAGAAAGCTATAAAAATGCTTGATTTAGTTGGAATACCTAGTCCTGAAAGCAGAATGAAACAATATCCTCATGAGTTTTCAGGTGGTATGAGACAAAGAGTTATGATAGCTATGAGTTTAATATGTGAACCAAAGCTAATAATAGCTGATGAACCAACTACAGCTTTAGATGTTACAATTCAAGCACAAATATTAGATTTAATGAAGGGTTTAAAAGAAAAGCTAAATACTTCTATTATATTAATAACACATGATTTAGGAGTAGTTGCAGATCTTTGTACAAGAATTAATGTTATGTATGGTGGAGTAATTGTAGAGACGGGAACAACAGAAGATATTTTCTATAGAGGAAAGCATCCATATACATGGGGACTTTTAAATAGTGTTCCAAATCCAAAGAGTGATATTAAAGAAAAATTACAACCGATAGAAGGTCAACCACCAGATCTTTTAAAACCACCTGTTGGATGTCCTTTTGCTGCAAGATGTAAATATGCAATGAAGGTGTGTTTAGAAAATCAACCTCCTTTATTTCAAGTAGGTGAAGGTCATAAGACAGCATGCTGGTTATGCCATGAAAATGCACCAAAGGTAGAATCACCTATTAGGAGGGAAGAATAATGGAAGATAAAAAAGTACTTTTAGAGGTAAAAGATCTTTGTAAGTACTTCCCTGTAAATAAAGGAGTATTTGCTAAGAAAAGTTATGTAAAAGCAGTAGATAGAGTATCTTTTACTATAAATAAAGGAGAGACTTTAGGTTTAGTTGGTGAATCAGGTTGTGGAAAAACTACAACAGGAAGAACTGTATTAAACTTATATGAAGCAACAGCAGGACAAATTATATTTGATGGTAAGGATATTACTAAATATTCACCAAAAGAAATGCTTCCTTTAAGAAAGAGGATGCAAATGATTTTCCAAGATCCATATGCTTCTTTAAATCCAAGAATGACAGTTGGAGACATTATAGGAGAAGCTATAGATATTCATGGACTTATGAAGGGTGAAAAAAGAACTGAAAGAATAAGATATCTTTTAAACAAAGTTGGTTTAAATGGAGATCATATAAATAGATATGCTCATGAATTTTCAGGTGGGCAAAGACAAAGAATAGGTATAGCAAGAGCTTTAGCAGTTGAACCAGACTTTATAGTTTGTGATGAGCCTATTTCAGCCCTTGATGTATCCATTCAAGCACAAGTAATAAATATGTTAGAGGAGTTACAAGAAGAATTTGGATTAACTTATCTTTTTATAGCTCATGACCTTTCAATGGTTAAACACATATCAACTCATATTGGTGTTATGTATTTAGGTAGAATGGTTGAAAAAGGACCAAGTAATGATGTTTATTCAAATCCTAAGCATCCATATACTAAGGCTCTTTTATCAGCAGTGCCAATACCAGATCCAGATGTTGCAAAATCAAATAAAAGAATAGTATTAGAAGGTGACATTCCATCTCCAATAGATCCACCTCCAGGGTGTAGATTTAAAGGAAGATGTAGATATGCAAAACCTATATGTGGAGAAGTAGATCCAGAACTTAAAGAAATAGAACCAGGTCACTTCGTAGCATGTCATCTTTTTGATTAGTTATAATTTGCTAAGAGCAAATGATATAAACATTAAATAAAGGGGGATAATACAATGAAATCAAGCAAACTTAAAAAGATTTGTGCTGTTGCTCTAACATTTGCGTTAGGAATGACAGTGCTTGCAGGCTGTAGTGGCAATAAAGCTGATGCTGGCCAAACTTTAATCTATAACTTAGGAGCAGACCCGAAAACTATCGATCCAGCATTAAATGAGGCTGTAGATGGTTCAACAATTATAGTTAATACTTTTGAAGGTCTTTGTAGATTAGATGAAAATGAAAAGGCAATTCCGGGGGTTGCAAAGGAATGGAAGATTTCAGATGATGGGAAAGTATATACTTTTAATTTAAGAGATGATGCTAAATGGTCAGATGGTCAAGCTGTAACTGCTAAAGATTTTGAATATGCTTGGAAAAGAGCATTAGATCCAAAAACAGCAGCAGCCTATGCATACCAATTATACTATATTAAAGGTGCAGAAGCTTTTAATACAGGGAAAGGTAGTGCAGATGATTTAGGAATTAAAGTTATTGATGATAAAACATTAGAAGTAACATTAGAAAATTCTACTCCGTACTTCTTAGAACTTATGGCATTTGCAACTTATATGCCTGTAAGACAAGATATAATCGAAGCTAATGGAGATACATGGACACAATCACCAGAAACTTATGTTTCAAATGGACCTTTCAAAATGCAAGAATGGGCTATGAAAGAAAAAATAGTTCTTGGAAAGAACGAAAATTATTGGAATAAAGATTCAGTTAAATTAGATACTCTTGATATTAGATTAGGAACTGATGAAGTATCAGCTTATGCTGAATTAAAAGCAGGAAACTTCCATATGACTGATACAATTCCAGTTGAAGAAATGGAACAAGCTAAAACAGATGGATTATATCAACAATATCCAAATCTTGCAACTTACTTCTTCTGCTTTAATGTTGGAAATAATGTAGATAAAATTGATCCAGCAATAGAAAAAGCATTAGGAAATAAGAAGGTAAGACAAGCTCTATCTATAGCTATTGATAGACAATCAATCGTTGATAATATTACTAAAGCTGGTCAAGTACCTGCATATAGCTTTGTACCAGAAGGTATTGAAGTAGTTGCTGGAAAAGATTTTGCAGATAAGAAATACTATGATGTAAAAGGTGATTTAGAAAAGGCAAAAGCTTTACTTGTTGAAGCTGGATATCCAAATGGAGAAGGTTTCCCTAAGATGACTATATTAATAAATTCAGAAGGAACTGGACACAAAAATATTGCTCAATATCTTCAAGATACTTGGAAGAAGATAGGAATTGATGTTGAAATACAAAACCAAGAATGGCAAGTATTCCAAAGTACAAGAAATGAAGGTAACTTCCAAATTGCTAGACATGGTTGGTCAGGAGATTATGTTGATCCAATGACATTCTTAGATATGTGGACTTCAGCAAGCGGAAGTAATGATGTTGGACTTA
The DNA here is from genome assembly GCF_002327185.1 of Clostridium chauvoei. NCBI lineage: Bacteria > Bacillati > Bacillota > Clostridia > Eubacteriales > Clostridiaceae > Clostridium > Clostridium chauvoei. Next base: position 964,587 of record NZ_CP018624.1, read on the forward strand.
AAAATGCTGAATATGATGAAACTATAAAGTTAGCTAAGGGTGAAGCAGATCCAGCTAAAAGAGCTGAGTTATTCAGAAAAGCTGAAGATATCCTTATGGATGAAGCAGCAGTAATTCCACTTTATTACTATACTAAAGTAAAAGGTGTTGATCCTAAGGTTAAAGGATTTAGAGTTTCAACATTAGGTCAAGTTTACTTTGATGAAGCATATGTAGAAGCTAAATAGAAACTAAAAAAGAGCCAATTATCGGCTCTTTTTTATTGGATTAATTAATATGTTGGCTTTGATGACCTTCTCTTTTTATAGAATGTTTTTTAGCATTTTTATTGTGATTTTCAGCTTCTGCTGTAATAGGAGTTTGATAATTACATTTTTCCATTCTTGCTTTTTTATTGTCAGGTTGACTATCCTTTGGCATAAAAATACCTCCTTTAATTTATTTTGTACAAAAGTAGTATTCTCAATATTTTTTTATAATATAACTTGAAAAAAATTGGAGCAGCTAATTTTAAGCTGCTCCAATTTTAAGATTTTATAGTCCTAAAACATCATCCATATTATAAAGTCCAGGTTCTTTTATATAACCCATATAGGAGCAAGCCTTTAATGCACCTATTGCAAAAACTTCTCTTGAAATTGCTTTATGGTTAAGTTCTAGTACTTCACCAGTTCCAGCAAAAATAACATCATGATCTCCAACTATAGAGCCACCTCTTATAGCATGAATACCTATTTCATTTTTTTCTCTTTTTTTATGACCATATCGTCCATTTATAAAGAAAGTATCTTCAATTATAGAATCTTTAATTGTATCAGCTAATAAAATAGCAGTACCACTTGGAGAATCAAGTTTTTGATTGTGATGTTTTTCTATAATTTCTATATCATAATTTTCATATAATAATGGTGTTACTTTTCTTAATAATGAATTTATAAGATTAATTCCAAGAGACATATTAGCAGATCTAAATAATGGTAAACTTTTGCTTTTAGTATCTATAAGCTTTAAATCATCTTCATTATAACCAGTAGAACACAAAATTAAAGGTTTTTTAGTTTTATCTGTTAATTTTAATAAGTCTTTAAGAGCATCAGCTCTAGAAAAGTCTAGTAAAACATCATAATCTATAGACAAATCATCTACTGATTTGAAAACAGGGTATGGATAATTGCTAGGGTATTTATCTATACCACCTATAATCTCTAAATTATTAAATTCTTTTGCGCATTCAGTGATAACTTTACCCATTTTACCACTGCATCCATTTAAAATAACTTTTATCATAAAAACTCCTTATAGTAATTTATAAAATTTTAGTGATTCTTTTAAAATTTCTTCATTTTTAGTATCCATTTCACATAAAGGTAATCTAAATGGTCCAACTTTCATTCCCATTAAATTTAAAGCTGTTTTAACAGGAACAGGATTAGTTTCTATAAAAAGATTGTTACATAAATCTAAAGTATCTAATTGAAGCTTTAACGCCTCTTTAACATTACCATTAAGATAAGCATGTGTCATTTTATGAACCGTATTTGGAAGCACATTAGCAAGGACTGAGATTACTCCAATAGCACCTAAAGAGAGAATAGGGATAATTTGATCATCATTACCTGAATAGATATCTATATTATCACCACATAAAGCTTTCATTTTAGCTATTTGGCTAATGTTTCCGCTAGCTTCTTTTATTGCTGTTACGTTTTTAAATTTTGAAAGTTCTAGAAGCTGATTAGGAGTTATATTAACACCAGTTCTAGATGGAACATTATAAAGTATAATAGGAAGATTTACAGCATCATTAATTGCTTTAAAATGCTTAATTAGCCCTTTGTTAGTGGTTTTATTATAATATGGTGTAATAACTAAAATAGAATCAACACCAACCTTTTCTGCATATTTACTCATTTCTATAGCAGCAGCAGTATTGTTACTACCAGTACCAGTTATAACTGGAATACGTTTATTAACTATATCAACGGTAAATTTAATAGTTTCTTTTTTTTCTTTTTCAGTCATAGTGGTAGCTTCACCTGTAGTACCACATATAACAATAGCATCTGTACCTTCAGATATATGCCATTCTAGTAATTCTTTAAGTTTTTCAAAATTAACTCCATTATTATTAAATGGGGTTACTATAGCTACGGCAGAGCCTTTAAAAATTGCCATCTAAAAACCTCCTAAGATTAAATTTAAAAAATTTTACTTATCTTTTATAAGTAATTCTGCGATTTGTATTGCATTAAGTGCGGCACCTTTTCTGATGTTATCGGCAACTACCCATAAGTTAATACCATTTTCAATACTAAAATCTCTTCTTATTCTTCCAACAAAAACATTATCTTGTCCAGAAACTACAAGAGGAGTTGGATATTTTAATTCATTTACATTGTCATATACAGTAAGACCTTTAGCATTTTCAAATAATTTTAAAACATCTTCTAATTTATAGTCAGTATTTAACTCAATATTAATACTTTCACTATGACTATTTAAAACAGGAACTCTAACTGTTGTTGCAGTAATTTTTAAATCAGGTTCGTGAAATATTTTTCTTGTTTCTTCAATCATTTTAACTTCTTCTTTTGTATAACCATTTTCCAAAAACACATCGATATGAGGAAGACAGTTACCAGCTATAGGATAAGGAAATTTTTTTGGAGAAACTCCATTTAATCCATCTTTTAAGTCGGCTATTCCTTGCATTCCAGCTCCAGATACAGCTTGATAAGTAGAGTAAACTATTCTTTTTATTCCATAGTTATCTAGAAGAACTTTTAAAGGTACCATAGCTTGGATAGTAGAACAGTTTGGATTAGCTATAATTCCTTTATGCAATTTAATATCTTCAGGATTAACTTCAGGTACAACTAGTGGAACATCTTTATTCATTCTCCAAGCGCTGGAATTATCTATTACAACGGCACCATAAGAAACGAATTTTGGAGCAAATTCTAAACTTACACTTCCACCAGCTGAAAATAGAGCAAAGTCAATTTTTTTATTTTTAATATTTTCTTCACAAGTTTCCTCAACTAGTATTTTTTTATCTCTAAATTTAAGAGTTGAGCCTGCAGATTTTTTTGAAGCAAAAAGATATAAATTTTTTATTGGAAAATTTCTTTCCTCTAAAATCTCTAAAAACTTTCTACCTACATTACCGGTAGCCCCTACAATTGCAATGTTATACATAACACATTCCCCCTATACTCAATTGCATAAATATTACAATTTATCTATGTTATTACTATAGATAAATATTTGAAAAAATACAATACTTTACTAATAGTATATACAAAAAACAACAATAGTTAAAATAAATTAGAAGAAAAATTGAAAAAAGTTATATGTATAATAGATATTCTTTTGGGGAAAATATTAATATTAATTTTTTAGGGGGTATTTATTATGAGCAAAACACCATTAAAGAAAATAATAAAATCTAAATTAAAATCAAATAAAGAATTATCAGAAGCTGAAATTCTTAGAGAAAAAATAAAATATGAAATAGCGGATGAATTAGGATTAAAAGATAAGGTTGACGAATATGGTTGGGGTAGTCTTACAGCAGAGGAAACAGGGCGTATTGGTGGTATTATGACTAAAAGAAAAAAACAACTTAAAATTCCAACTAATGATGAAATACTTGGAAGAAAATAATTATTTGACTAAAGTAAAATTTACCTTTAATATAATTGTAGAAATTTATATAATATAAGAACAAAATAGTTCACGGGGGAGAGATATGGCATACGGAGAATTTGCTAAAATATATGATGAACTAATTAATGAAGATATTAATTATGATAAAATGGTTAATAGAATTATTGAAGTTTGTAAGAAGTATGATGTAGACTTTATTAATTATTTAGATGTTGCATGTGGAACAGGTAATGTTACTGTAAGGTTAGCAAAATATTTTAAAAAAAATTATGCAGTAGATCTTTCAGAAGATATGTTAAGAGAGGCTTTTGAAAAGTTTAAAGATAATAGAATAAGATGTAAAGTTATATGTCAAGACATGGCTGAACTTAGTTTAAACAAAAAGTTTAACTTAATAACCTCTGTATTAGATTCAACTAACTACATAATAGAAGAAGATCAATTAAGAAATTACTTCGAGGGTGTTAAAGAACATTTAAATGATGATGGAATCTTTATATTTGATATAAACTCATATTATAAGCTTTCACAGATATTAGGAAACAATATTTACACCTATAGTGAGGAGGAAGTGTTTTATACATGGGAAAACACTTTTGAAGATGATTTATTAAGTATGTTCTTAACTTTTTTTGTTAAGCAGGGAGAGCTTTATGAAAGATTTGAAGAAGAACATTTAGAAAGAGCTTATAAAGAGGTATATTTAGAAAGAATATTAGAAGAAGTAGGCTTAAAGGTTTTAGAAAAATTTGAAGGGTACTCTGATAAAACAGTATCTGATAATAGTGAAAGAATAATGTATATAGTAAAAAAAGAATTAAAGTAATATTTAAGATTTAAATGTTTGGAGGTAAATTTTATGGATAAAATTATAAGAGCAACAGCTAAAGCTGGAATGATAAGAATTATAGCAGGAGAAACTACTGCTTTAGTAGATGAAGGAAGCAGAATTCACGAATGTACACCTGTTGCTGCAGCGGCATTAGGAAGAATGTTAACAGCTGGAGCATTAATGGGAATAACTTTAAAATCAGAAAAAGAGGTTATGTCTTTAAAGATCAATGGTGGTGGAGAAGCTAAAGGTATAACTATAACTTCATATGAAGGAGCAAGGGTTAAGGGGTTTATAGGAAACCCTTATGGAGATTTACCTTTAAATTCAAAAGGAAAACTTGATGTAGGTGGTTATATAGGAAGAGAAGGAGACTTTATAGTTATAAAAGATTTAGGCATGAAGGATCCTTATGTTGGTCAAGTTCCAATATTAACAGGAGAAATTGCAGAAGACTTAGCGTATTATTTTACTGTCTCTGAGCAAACACCTTCAGCAGTTTCTTTAGGAGTATTAGTAGATAAAGATTTATCTATAAAAGTAGCAGGTGGGTTTATAATTCAAATGATGCCTAATGCTGATGAATTATTAGCTGATTTAATTACATATAGATTAGAAGAAATTCCGTCAATAACTAAAATGTTAGAAGAGCATGGAAGTATAGAAAAAGTTTTAGAATTTATTTTTGAAGGAATGGATTTGAAAATTCTAGAGGAAGTTGAGCCTAAATATACTTGTGATTGTTCAAGAGATAGAGTAGAAAAAGCTCTAATATCAATTGGAGAAAAAGAATTAACTGAAATATATAATGAAGGAAAAGAAGAAGAAATAAAATGTCATTTCTGTAATAAAGCTTATAAATTTTCTAATAGTGAAATAGGAGAAATTTTAAATAAAGCAAAAAATAAATAATTTTACAAAAAATAGGTGCTAGAATTGATTTTCAGAATCAATTCTAGCTTTTTTTTATTTGTTTTTAAATAATAGTTAAAAATAAATACTATTATTTACATAAAGGAAATGTTAAAGAAAAAAAAGAATGTAACCGTTGGCAAGTGGTGTTTGGTGAAATTATATTGCTTTAAGAGTATTTTAGCAGACTTTTTTATTCCGTATGATGTGATATAATTTGAAAACATAAAAAAGGTGTCGAAAAATGTCTTAGGTAAAATGAAAGCAATGTACTTGATTTTAAAATGCGTCTTATAGGAAAAATGTATAATTAATAGAAAAAATAGGAAAAATTAACAACGAGTAATTAAATCTGAAATTATGCAAGATATAGAGGTTTTGATAATAAAGAAATACATGGTAAAATATGTAAGTAACTTCGAAACTTTTATCCATATAAGATTAAAAAAGGAGTTGTAATTATATTATGCTACAGAATTTAGGTATGCTAAGTGTTGTAATGTTTTTATTAAATTTATCGCCTCAAAATATTAACGTTACATTAGATAAGATTCAAGATAAAAATCCAAGAGTAATATCAGAGATGTCAGCGAAAGTTGAAACTATAAAAGAAGAAAGTAAAAAAGCTAATTACAAAGACATAACAGTTTATATAACATATTATACAAATATTGATGACGAATTACAGGGTGGTCATAATGATAGAAAAGGAGTACCTTTAATAGCTCATAGTGAGAATGTGATAGCTATGCCATCAAATGTACCATACGGTTCTTATTTAGATATAGAAGGTATGGGAGAATATAAAGTTGTAGACACAGGGGGAGCTATAGTGTGGCTAGATGATAATACATGTAAAGTTGATGTATTTATACCTGATGTTAGTTATGAATGGATATATACAAACACTGAGAATGAAGTCAGAAAAGCAAGGTTATATTTAAATGAGGAAAAATAAAATATATACATAGTGTATATTAAAAATAGAAAATCAGCATGAATCTGGACTTTTCCTATCTATTAGATAAGAAAAGTTCAAAGGATGCTGATTTTTTATTTTAAACTTAATGACTAAAATTTATTAATGTATAATAAAAAGCAAGTAACTTAATTTGAAATAAAGGTTACTTGCTTTTTATATGGAGGCGCCACCCAGATTTGAACTGGGGATAAAGGTTTTGCAGACCTCTGCCTTACCGCTTGGCTATAGCGCCTTAATCTTATTAAGTTTTGTTTATATTATATCATATGCAGTTATTTAAGTTTTGATACCTAATTTTAATAATTTTAAATATTAAAAGAAATAATAATACTATAAAATATGAGGAGGATTGAAAATGAGTGACAAAAAAGTGTTTTATGAAATAGATAAAGTTTTAACTTCCAAAGGAGAACCATCTAAATTTTTAAATGAAATAAGAGTAAAAAAAGAGTTTAGGGAAAGTAAATTTGATATATTAAATAAGTTAGAAAATATAGAACAGGAAAAGAAGTTTCATCCTGAAGGAAATGTTTGGAATCATACATGTATGGTTACAGATAAAGGGGCTGAACTTTATAAGTTTGCAGAAGACAGTAGAAGCTTTATCTGGGCAACACTTTTACATGATGTAGGAAAAGTAACCAATACTAAATGGATTAGAGGTAGATGGAGATCATATGATCATGATACCGCTGGAGCTAACATAGTAAAAGATTTATTGAAAAGTGTTTCAGAAGATAAGGTTTTTAATTCTAAGGTAGAAGAACTTGTAAGGTTTCATATGCATCATATATATATAGATAAAAATTTACCTTTTGGAAATATTGAAGCACTTATTAATACTAACAGAGTAAGAGATATAATTCTTATTTTTACTTGCGATAAGTTAGGGCGAGGTAATCAAAGCACAAAAGATAAAGAGAAAATATTTTTTGAACTTACATCTATATTAGACAAAATAGAAGGGAAAGCTAAAAAAGAATATAAAGATATAAGAGATATGCTATTAAAGATAAAAGAAAAAGAGTGTAGCTTTAAATAATATTTTCATTAAGATTTATTATCAACTTTTATGCTTGAATTACGTACTATATAAGGTAGTTAGAGTATTAAAAGACTACCTCTATCATTTAATTTACCATTAGATAAATATATTGGTTTAACATTATATTTATCTAAAAATTTCTTTACTTCTGAACCGTATAAATAATTATCTAGATTTCCGAAAAAAGCCATACAGTTATCAGAAATCATTCCACCTACCCCTCCAATGAAGCCGTAATTTAAGCCAGGGAGTAAGATATCGCCAGGTGGGACTAGAAGAACGTCAAATTTATTAGAAATAAGTTCTTTATATATTGATATATCGCTAGTGATTATAGCTTTTTCATTTACTGGAAGGCAGGAACATTTAGTATAGCCTTGATTAACGTGTATTACTTTTTTTGTTTCTTGAAGCTTTAGCAGTATAGGATCTGTATATTTTAAGTTATGGATAAAATAATTATCTAATATTAATGAGTTTATAATAATATCTTTAGGATATTTATTAGAAAGTGAATTGATAGTTTCAATGTAATTAATATTGTTTTCTTGAAGTTGTAACTTAAAAGACTCATCTATATCTTTATGGATGATAACTTCTTTTTTAGTTTTATTTAAGATATTTAATTGAATATCAACATGACCATCTATAGCTGGATATAGAGAAGTACACTTTGGTATTTCTATACAAGTAAAGCCAAGTTTTTTTAGGTTTTGTTTTTCTGTTTGTGTAGTTCTGTAATCTATAAAGCAAAACATATTATTACTCCTTACGTATATTATATTTCAATTTTAAGCTATTTATAATTTAAAATAAACTATTTCAAGTAGAAAATAATTTTGAATAGAGTAAAAATTTTAATACATACTAATATTAAGAAGGGAGTGTAATCCATGATCGTACTAAAGCTTGTATACAATGATGACTTAGACTTTATTAGAGAGATTCAGGATTTAAGGGCTATTCTTAAGAAGAAAGATGTAACAATTGGAGTTGTAGAAAGTGTTCAAGTAAATACACACATTGTTAAAATCCTTTGTGATGACCATGATTATAGTGATAAAGTAAAAAACATTATTAATTTATATATAAGTAATATACTATATAGAATTGTTATAGAAAAATACAAAGAAAGAGAAATGTTTGATTTTTTAATAGATAATTATTTCTTTTTAAAACAAGAAGAGTTATTGGAAGTAGAAAATCAAATAATGAAGGTTTTACTATGTGAAGAATCTATAAATGATGAAAATCTTGTATATTGTATGAATAAAATGAATTCAGTAATAGAAAAGATTAAAGATTGCTTAGAAGAGAATTTAGAAATAAACATTGATGGATTTATTACTTTTAGAATGAAAGAATTACGAGGAGATATAGAAGAAATTATAGATAAAGTAATAGAAAATTATATGGTAGAAAAGGAATATAAAGAATTTGTAAAGTTACTAAAATACTTTGTTGAAATTCAAGAAAGTAAACTTGAAGAAGTTAATATTTTTGTAAAAGAAGGTGGAGGTTATTCTATAACAGATCATTTTGGAAATAACATATTCGATGAATTTTTAAAGGAATTATCTGAATGTAAAATAGATACAGATGCAAAGATGGAGGATATAATTATAAGTGGACTTATAACTAATGCTCCAAAAAGAATAATAATACACAAAAAAGAAAATTGTATTAATAAAGAGTTTTTAGAAACTATAGTAAATGTCTTTACAGATAGAGTAAGATATTGTGATGGCTGTAATATATGTAGTGTTGAAAAAATAAAATTTTAAAAAGTGTTGACAAAGAAAAATAATGATGATAGAATAATACTTGTCAAGAAGAAACACAGCCGTTTCTCACCTTACGGCGAAGCTTAGTAAGGTAATTATCTGTAGAGTAACAACTGGATTGTTAATCCGGTATGATATAGGATAATAAGGACGGCGTATGCCGTCCTTTTTATTATACAGTGTTTTTTCATTGGTACACTTTATCGGAGGTGAATAATATTAATAAAAATTATTCTGTTAATGAAAATATAAGAGAGAGAGAAGTAAGAGTTATAGATGCAGATGGAAGTCAATTAGGCGTTATAGCTACTACGGAAGCTCTTAAGATTGCAGAAGAGAAAGAGTTAGATTTAGTAATGATTTCTCCAAGTGCTAAGCCACCAGTATGTAAAGTTATGGATTTAGGTAAATTTATATATGAGCAATCTAAAAAAGAAAAAGAAGCCAAAAAGAAACAAAAAATTACTAATGTTAAAGAAGTAAGATGTAGTCTTAACATTGAAGAACACGACATAGCAATTAAAGCTAAAAATGCTAGAAAGTTCCTATTAGACGGGGATAAGGTTAAAGTTACTGTCAGATTCAGAGGTAGAGAAGCAGAATTAGGACATTTAGGAAAGAAAATCCTTGATAATTTTGCATCAAAACTTGAAGAAGTTTGTATAGTTGAAAAACCAGCTAAACAAGAAGGTAGAAATATGACAATGATTTTAGGCCCTAAAAAAGCATAATCTGAGAGGAGGATTTTTATCATGCCAAAAATGAAGACACATAGAGGTGCAGCAAAAAGATTTAAGAAGACAGGTACTGGAAGACTTAAAAGAGCTAAAGCTTTCAAGAGCCATATCTTAACAAAGAAAAGCGCTAAGAGAAAGAGAAACTTAAGAAAAACTGCTTATGTTTCAACAACTCAAGAAAAAGCAATGAAGAAATTATTACCATATCTATAATATAGGTTTACAGGAGGATTAAAATATGGCAAGAGTTAAAAGAGCAGTAAACGCTCGTAAGAATCACAAAAAAGTTTTAAAGCTTGCAAAAGGATATTACGGTGGAAAAAGCAGATTATTTAAGACTGCTAATGAATCAGTAATCAGAGCTTTAAGAAATGCTTACGTTGGAAGAAGATTAAAGAAGAGAGATTTTAGAAGACTTTGGATAGCAAGAATAAATGCTGCTACAAGAATGAATGGTCTTTCATACTCAAAATTCATAAATGGAATCAAATTAGCTGGAATTGATATGAACAGAAAGATGTTATCAGAAATAGCTATAAATGATCCAAAGGCATTTGCTGATTTAGTAGAAGTAGCTAAGAGCCAATTAAATAAGTAATATAAATGCGACCTTTGGGTCGCATTTTTTGTTAATATTTTTAATGATAGAAAATTCAAAAATAAACTTATACTTTTCCAGAAATGGTGTATAATAGTTAAGGAAGTTATAAAATAATATTACATAATACCTTTGAGGTGAGTATATGCAGTTCAAATTGAAAAAAGAAATAAAACTAAATGGAGTCCAGATTTTAGCACTAGGATTTTTAACAGTTATTTTTTTAGGTGCTATTATCTTATCACTACCTATTTCATCAGCAAATAGAGAAAGTACTAGTTTTTTAGATTCTTTATTTACATCTACATCAGCAGTATGTGTTACAGGTCTTGTAACATTAAATACAAGTGCTCATTGGAGTGTCTTTGGGCAAACTGTAATAATGATGTTAATTGAAATTGGAGGGTTAGGGTTTATGTCCTTTACCACCCTTATTGCTATTGTAATAGGAAAGAGAATTACATTAAGAGAAAGATTAGTAATGCAAGAAGCAATGAATACATTTAGCATTCAAGGGCTTGTTAGCATGGTAAGATATGTTTTTGGATTTACTTTTGCAGTACAACTTTTTGGAGCACTTTTAATGTCAACGCAATTTATACCTAAGTATGGACTAAAAACAGGAATATTTTACAGTATATTCCATTCAATTTCAGCTTTTTGTAATGCTGGTTTTGACTTGTTTGGTAATAGTTTAGTTGGATATTCAGACAATATTGTAATAATATTAGTTATAAGTGCGTTAATTATAATAGGTGGTATTGGATTTACAGTATGGCTTGAGATATATCACTATAAAAGTGGTAAAAGGTTAACAGTTCATGCAAAGATTGTAATACTAATGTCAGTAGTTCTTGTATTTGGTGGAGCGATTTTAATGTTTATATTTGAATGTAGGAATCCTGAAACCTTAGCTGGGATGAACTTTAAAGATAAAGTATTAAATGCATTTTTTGCATCTGTAACACCAAGAACAGCAGGATTTAATAGTATTTCAATTAATGGAATGACTATGGCTGGTAAGTTTTTAACTATATTACTTATGTTTATTGGGGGTTCACCAGGTTCTACAGCAGGAGGATTAAAAACATCAACATTTGGTATAATTATATTAACCGTAATTTCTGTAATAAAAGGAAGAGAAGATACAGAAGTATTTGGAAGGCGTTTTGCCAAAGAGTTAGTATATAAAGCCTTTGCATTATTATTTATAGGTGTTGGACTAATAATAGTAGTAACCATGATGTTATCTTATACAGAAGTAGGAGCAACATTTATGGATTTACTATATGAAACAACATCAGCTTTTGGAACAGTAGGGTTAACTACTGGATTAACTCCAAATTTAAGTAACATAGGAAAGGTGTTAATTATGTTAATGATGTACTTTGGAAGAGTAGGTCCATTAACAGTAGCGCTAGCACTAACAAGAAAAAGAAAGAAAACTGGATATAAATATCCAGAAGGAAAGATTTTAATTGGTTAGGGGAGAAAAAATATGGCAAATAAACAATTTGTAGTATTAGGTTTAGGTAGATTTGGTCATTCAGTAGCTAAAACTTTATATGCTTTAGGTAATGATGTATTAGCGATAGATATGGATGAAGATTTAGTTCAAGAAATTTCAGATAGTGTAACTCATGCAGTTCAATTAGATGCAACTGATGAAAATGCTTTAAGATCTTTAGGAATTAGAAATTTTGATGTAGCAGTAGTAACAATAGGTTCAAACATTCAAGCTAGTGTAATGGCAACATTACTAGTAAAAGAATTAGGCGTTAAATATATAATAGCAAAAGGTCATAGTGATTTACACGCTAAAGTTTTATATAAAATAGGTGCAGATAGAGTTGTATTACCTGAAAAAGATATGGGGGTAAGAGTTGCACATAATCTAGTATCTGCAAGCATATTAGACTATATAGAACTTTCTCCAGATTATAGTATCATGGAAATACAAGCGTTAGATGAGTGGGATGGAAAAACTCTTGATGAGTTAAGACTTAGAAGTAAGTATGGAATAAATGTAATGGCTATAAAAAATGGTGATGAAATTAATTTAACACCATCTGCAGATGATAGAGTTAATGCTAAAGATGTAATAGTCGCTATTGGATCAGCTGAAGACTTAAGTAAATTAGAAGGCGTAATTGTTAAATTAAATTAACGAGGTGCAAATTGATTTATATAGAAAGTAAAGATAATGCTTTATTTAAAGCAACTAAGAAATTAAAAGAAAAGAAAAATAGAATTAAAGAAGGTAAATATATAATTGAAGGCTTTAGGTTAATAGAAGAAGCTTTTAAGGCAAATTTACAAGTTGAATATATTATTTTATCAGAAGATTCTAAAGAAAAGTTAAATGAATACTTAGAAGAATATATAGATAAAGATAGTAAAATATATGTTGTTAATAATAATTTAATAATGCAACTTACATCTACGGAACATCCACAAGGTGTTGTTGCAGTTGTAAAAAATAGAGAATTACCTCAAGAAATAAAGGGAGATTTCTATCTTTTATGTGACAAGGTTCAAGATCCAGGAAATCTAGGAACTATAATAAGAACAGCTCATGCTGCAGGAGTAGATGGAATAATATTAACTAAGGGCACCGTTGACATATATAATGACAAAACTATAAGATCAACAATGGGATCTATATTTTATGTGCCAATAGTATATGAGGATGAAGATTTAACATTTTTAAAAAAGCTAAAGGATAATGGATTTAAACTTGTAGCAACATCCTTAGAGGAATCTAAGGACTTCTTTAAGGAAGATTTAAAAGGAAAGATAATTTTATCTGTAGGAAATGAAGGAAATGGAATAAGTGATGAAATTTTTTCAAAAGCAGATAAAAAAGTTAAAATTCCTATGCCAGGTGGAGCAGAATCTTTAAACGTGGCAATTGCTACATCTATTATATTATTTGAAAAAGTTAGACAAAATCTACAATAGTTTATTATATAAAAAGTTTCTATTGAATTTAATTAGCTTTATTTGTATAATAAGTTGTAAATAAATATGTAAAGACAGTGAATGAGAGAGTAGATATAATAAATTTTTCAGGGAGAAATGGTCTTAGACTGAAAGCCATTTTAAAAGGAATTATATTGAAGTTCCCTCAGGAGTCCTAGCTATGAAATTATAGTAGTTGCTAGCGGTAGTACCGTTATTTAAATTAAGTTGGGTTTTAAATATTATAAATTTAAAACCAATTAGGGTGGTAACGCGGATACTCCGTCCCTTTATAGGGATGGAGTTTTTTTATACGCAAAATTAATTATTAAAACTGTTTTTAGTATTAATTAATAAATAAGGAGGACATAAAAATGCAAGAAAAACTAATAGCAATTAAAGAAGCTGCATTTAAAGAATTACAAGAAGTTAATAATAGTGCAGCACTTGAAGAAATTAGAGTTAAGTATTTAGGTAAAAAAGGAGAATTAACTACTATATTAAGAGGCATGGGAGCTTTATCAGCTGAAGAAAGACCAGTTGTAGGTAAGCTTGTAAATGTAGTTAAAAAAGAAGTAGAAGATAAAATTGAAGATACTTCAAGACAAATTAAAGAAAAGGAAAAGAATGCTAAGCTGGCATCAGAGGTAATAGATATATCTCTTCCAGGTAAGAAAAATGTTATAGGTAAAAGACATCCATTAGATTTAACACTAGAAAGTATGAAGAATATCTTTATATCAATGGGCTTTACAGTAGAAGAGGGGCCAGAAGTAGAGTTAGACCATTATAATTTTGAAGCTTTAAATATACCAAAGAATCATCCTGCAAGAAGTGAACAAGATACTTTTTACATAAATGATAGTTTAGTATTAAGAACTCAAACTTCACCAGTTCAAATAAGAGTTATGGAAGATCAAAAACCACCAATAAAGATGATAGCACCAGGTAAAGTATATAGATCAGATGCTGTTGATGCAACACACTCTCCAATTTTTTATCAAATGGAAGGTCTAGTTATAGACAAAGGAGTAACTTTTGCAGATCTTAAAGGAACTTTAGAATTATTTGCAAAGAAAATGTTTGGAGATAAAGTTAAAACTAAGTTTAGACCACATCATTTCCCATTTACAGAACCATCAGCAGAAATGGATGCTACATGTTTCGTATGTCAAGGTGAAGGATGTAGAGTATGCAAAGGTAGTGGATGGATAGAACTACTAGGATGCGGTATGGTTCATCCTCAAGTTTTAAGAAATTGTGGAATAGATCCTGAAGTGTACAGTGGATTTGCTTTTGGATTTGGTGTAGATAGAATGGTTATGCTTAAATATGGAATAGATGATATTAGATTATTATATGAAAGTGATATGAGATTCTTAAATCAATTTTAGTAGGAGGTAAAAGAGATGAAAGTACCATTTAATTGGTTAAAAGATTACGTAGAAGTAAATATAGATGCAAAAGAATTAGGAGATAAATTAACTTTATCAGGTTCAGCAGTAGAAGAGGTAATAATACAAGGAGATACAATAAAAAATGTTGTAACTTGTAAACTTGTAGAAATAACTCAACATCCAGATGCAGATAAGTTAAAGATATGTCAAGTTGATATAGGAGCTGAAGAGCCTATACAAATAGTTACAGCAGCAACTAATATGAAGGAACAGGATATAGTACCTGTAGCTCTTCATAAGTCAATACTTGCTGATGGAACAGAAATTAAAAAAGGTAAATTAAGAGGTATAGTTTCAAATGGTATGTTCTGTTCAGAAGAAGAACTTGGAATAGCTGGAGATGAACCAGTACATGGATTAATGATTTTACCACAAGATGCACCTATAGGAATGGATATTAAAGAATATTTAGGACTTAATAAGGCGATATTAGATTTTGAGATAACATCAAATAGACCTGATTGTTTAAGTATTTTAGGTATGGCAAGAGAAACAGCTGCTACAATAAGATCAACTTATAAGATGCCAAACTTTACTTATACTGTTAAAAATTCAGCTAACATTAATGATGAATTAAAAGTAGAAGTTAAAGATGAATTATGTAAAAGATATATGGCAAGAGGAGTTAAGAATGTAAAAGTAGCTCCATCACCATCATGGATGCAAGAAAGACTTTTAGAAGCTGGAGTTAGACCTATAAACAACATAGTTGACATAACTAATTTTGTTATGCTTGAACTAGGGGAACCAATGCATGCTTTTGATAAGAGAGAAATAAAAAGCAATAAAATAGTTGTTTCTAGAGCTAATGCAGGAGAAAAATTTACAACTTTAGATGAAATAGAAAGAGAATTAGATGAAAGTTTTTTATGTATAAAGGATGATAATAATACAATAGCTTTAGCTGGAATAATGGGTGGATTAAACTCAGAAATAAAAGAAGATACTACAGAAGTTGTATTTGAATGTGCAAACTTTGATGGTACTAATATAAGAGTTAATTCAAAGAAATTAAATTTAAGAACTGAAAGTTCATCAAGATTTGAAAAAGATATAGATCCAAATTTAGCTGCTTTAGCTTTAGATAGAGCTTGTGCTTTAATTGAAGAATTAGAGTGCGGTGAAATAATGGAAGGCACAATTGATTTATATAATAATAAAAAAGAAGTTGAAGGTATAACAGTAGATTCAAATTGGATAAATACTTTTTTAGGAACTGATATATCTAAAGAAGAAATGAAAAGATGTTTAGATTCATTAGATTTAGATACAGTTATTGAAGGCGAAAATTTAGTTGTAACTATTCCAACCTTTAGAATTGATATAGCAATTAAAGAAGATATTGCAGAAGAAATAGCAAGAATATATGGATATGACAATATTCCTACAACTATATTTAAGGTTTCAACAGAAAGAGAGCCAAAATATAAGGAGGAATTATTAACAGAAAATGTAATAGACACTATGATTTCAAGTGGACTTAATCAATCAATAAGCTATTCCTTTGTTTCACCAAAGGTTTTTGATAAAATTAAATTACCTGTAGATAGTGAACTTAGAAATGTAGTTAAAATTAAAAATCCTCTTGGGGAAGATTACTCAGTAATGAGAACTACAACTATTCATTCAATGATGGAATGTTTAGGTAGAAACTATTCAAGAAATAATGATTATGTAAGATTATTTGAAGTTGGAAAGGTATATATTCCAAATGAAGATGAAACTAAATTACCTAAAGAGAAAAATATATTAACTATAGGTATATATGGTGAATGTGATTATCTAGATCTTAAGGGAATAGTAGAAAATGTTATAGATAGACTTGGGGTAATTAAAGCTTCATATGTAAGAGAAGCAGAAAATACAAGTTACCATCCAGGAAAGACAGCTGCATTAATGGTAGGTAAAGTTAAAGCCGGTGTTTTAGGAGAAATTCATCCAGATGTAACTGAAGAGTATGGGGTAGATGTAGATTGTTATGTAGCTGAATTAGATTTAGATGTGTTATTTAATAATTCAGAAATTACAAAAAGCTATAAACCACTTCCAAAATTCCCAGCAGTAACAAGGGATATCGCATTATTAGTTAATGATGAAACTTTAGTTCAAGAAATTGAAGATACTATAAGAAAAGCTGGTGGAAACTTAGTTGAAAAAGTTAAACTATTTGATATCTATAAGGGTAGTCAAATACCAGAAGGCAAAAAGAGTATTGCTTATGCAATAGCATATAGAGATGAGAAAAAGACATTAACTGATAAAGATGTAAATAAAGTTCATGATAAAATATTAAGAAGCCTTGAGTATAAATTAGGTGCAACTTTAAGATAATTAAAGAATAAAAGGAGTTTAATTGAAAGATAATTAAACTCCTTTTTAATTATTAAATAAAGTGATTTTACATTCTTAAATTTTCTTAAATAGTAATTTCATATATATTGGTTTTATGGTAAAATATAATAAGCTACAGTTTAAAATGTTTATGAGGTGTAATATGAATACGGTAACGATTAAGATAAATGGAGTAGAATATAATTTAAAAGGAAGAGAAAACCAAGAATACTTAGTGCAAGTTGCAAAATACGTAGATGGAAAAGTAAAAGATATTATGTCAAATAATAAAAAACTTAGTTCTACTGCAGCTGCTACCCTTGCTTCTTTAAACATTGCAGATGAATTGTTTAAAGCTGATATAGAAATAGAAGCTTTAATTAAGGAACGTAATACTAATGAAGAAAAAAAGATAATTTTTAGTGAACGAGTAAAAGAAATAAAAAATGAATGTGATAAGATAATAAGTGAAAAAGATAAAGAAATTGAAAAATTAAAAGAGATAATATCTTTAATGAAAGAAAAAGCAGAAGAGGAAGTAAAAAAAGCACAAGATAGTAATGAATATAAAGAAAAGTTTGAAAAACTTGGACAAGAAGTTACTATAATGGAAGAAGAAATAAAGAAAAATCTTAAAATGAAACAATTACTTGAACAAAGAAATAAAGAAATAAAATTCCAACTTCAAAATTCAAAGTATAAAATTTTAGATTTAGAAAATAAACTTATAGAGGCTCAAATATCTTTAGCAAAAGAAAGAAAAGATAAGAATGTGTTACTTAAGTAAAAAAGCAACTAAAGATTTGATTTAAAAAGGTAGAAAATTGAATTTCTACCTTTTTATTTATTTTATAACATCATTTCCTAGAAATCGTAAATTGTTGCAGTATCTTTTTCTAATTCGTTAACCTTAATTTGTATAGGTTTAATCTTAGATGCATCAGTAGCTTCTATTAATATAAGTTTTTCATTATTATTAGCAGTATTTTCTTCTGTATTTGCAGAAATTAAAAGTTTTGAATCTTCAATTTTAAAGTCTAAATCAATAAAAGCATTACTTTTTCCATTAAAATATAAATATTGTTTATACTCTTCAGCAATTTGAAATCCATATATTCCACGATTAGTAGATTTATTTTCAAGCAAACCTTTTAAAGAAGAGTCTGTTAAAGTATCTAAATTAATTTCTTTTATTAATAACCCATCCTTAGAAAAGTCTTTTAAAATAGTTTCGGTTTGAATCCTGCTTTTCTTTTCAGAAATTATAGAGGAGTTTTTTGAACAAGCTACAGATAGGAATAATAAAGTAATTAAAATAAAGCTAAGCAAACTTGAATTAATTAGTTTCTTCATGATAACCTCCAAATTAATTAATTTTAATAAATATAATAGCTTATGGATTAATTATACATAATTTTAAAAATAAGTAAAGTAATTATAAGAAAAGCTATGTTAATGTATGATAACATAGAAAAAAACTTTATTTTGTGTTATATATAATTAGTAGAAGTTAAAAATACCAATAAAATTATAGAGTACATTAAATAGGAGAATTTTTATGAATAGAGTTGAAATTTTAGCACCTGCTGGAAGTATGGAGAGTTTATTTGCAGCAATTAATAAAGGTGCTGATGCAGTTTATTTAGGTGGAAATAAGTTTTCAGCTAGAGCGTATGCCTCAAACTTTGATAATGATAACATGATAAAGGCTATAGATTATGCTCATAGCTATGGAGTAAAAGTTTATGTAACGATAAATACAATACTTAAAGAAAATGAAATAGAAGAAGCAGTAAGATATGTAGGTTTTTTATATGAAATAGGGGTAGATGCTATAATAATTCAAGATTTAGGTCTTGTTAAAAGAGTTAAAGAAGATTATCCAGATATGGAGCTTCATGCCTCTACTCAAATGACTATACATAATGGCGAAGGAGTACTATTTTTTAAAGAGAAGGGATTTCAAAGAATAGTTCTATCAAGAGAACTATCTATAGATGAAGTTAAACATATTTCAAAGGATCTTTGTATAGAGACAGAGATATTTGTACATGGAGCTCTTTGTATATCTTATTCAGGACAGTGCCTAATGAGTTCGATGATAGGTGGTAGAAGTGGAAATAGAGGTAGATGTGCTCAGCCTTGCAGAATGGAATATACATTAAAAGGCAATATATCAGGTGAAAAGAAAGCCTACATTTTAAGCCCTAAGGATACATGTACAATAGAAGATATGGAAGAAATAATAGAATCAGGTACATCTTCTTTAAAAATTGAGGGAAGAATGAAAAGACCAGAATATGTAGCGGGAGTTGTAGAGAATTATAGAAAAGCTTGTGATAAAGTGTTATATAATGAAAAATACAATGTAACTGAAGGAAAAAGGGAATTGCTTCAATTATTTAATAGAAGTGGTTTTTCAAAAGCTTATCTGCATAAAAATGTAGGAAGGGATATGATGAGTTATAAAAATCCTAAAAATACAGGTGTACCTTTAGGTTTAGTAGAGGGAAATGGAGAAATAATTTTAAAAGAGAATGTATCTATAGGAGATGGATTTAGATTTAGGGATAAAGGATTTAATATAAATAAGATTATATTTAATGGAGTAGAAGTAAGAGATGCAAAGAGGGGAGATAGAGTTAAATTATTTCCTACTATGTATAAAAAAGGTGATGAGTTATTTAAGTCTTTAGATAAAAAGTTATTTGATAGATTAGAAGAATTTATAAAACCATATAATAGAAAAATCTCATTAGAGGCAAAGGTTATATTTAAGGTGTTAGAACCTATGACTTTAAAAATAAATTATAATGGTAATGCCTATGAATTTAAAGGCGAAATTGTACAAAAAGCAGAAAAGAAACCTTTAGAAAAAGAAAGAATAATTGAAGCACTTAAAAAATCTGGAGATTGTACATTTAAATTAAATAAAGTAAATTTTGAAGAGTATGAGGAGGGTTTCTTAAGAGTATCTGATTTAAATACTTTAAGGAGAAATGCTTTAGAAGGAATTCAAAAAGCTATAAGCAAGAGTTATAGAAGAAAAAGACCTGATAAGATAGAGGAAGAAATAATAAACTATTCTAATGAAAGAATGGATATTTTATATAGTTGTATAACTAAAAGTCAACTTAAAGCACTTATTGAAGAAGGGAAAAAGGAAATTTCTTTAGATATATTCAATAGACATAAAGATGCTTTAAGAATAGTGGATATAAAAGAATTAAAAGATAAAAATAAAGATATAAATATATATCTAAAAGTTCCTAATATAATAAAAGGAGAATTTGATAAAGTAATAAAGATAATAGATGAAGTTAAACCATATATAAAGGGGATTATAACTTCAAATGTAGGTATAATTAGAAGATATGAAAATAAATTTTATATAATAGGTGATTATAAATTTAATATCATAAATTCTCAAGCTTTAAAGTTCTATCAAAATATAATAGATATGCCTACTTTAAGTATAGAATTAAATAGAAAAGAAATAAAAAATATGCTTAAGGGCAATAAAGGCAATGTTCAAGGGATTATTTATGGTAAACCTGAACTTATGATAAGTGAATATTGTCCAATAGGAAGTACTTTTGGAGATAAATCTTCAAATAGTAATTGTAATTTAGCATGTACAAGGGATGAATTTACTTTAGTTGATAGAATAAATGAGAAATTCAGAGTTATGACTGATATATTTTGTAGAAGTTATATTTTAAATCCAACGCCTATTAATATGATAGATGAAATAGAGGATTTAAAGAATATTGGGATAAATTCATTTAGAGTAGAATTTAGAGATGAAGATTATAACGAAGTTAAGAAGGTTATAAGAATGTTAAAGGGTAATGAAGTAATTAATAATAAAGATTATACAAAAGGCCACTATAGAAGGGGTATAGAATAACAGGAGGATAAAGATGAGTATAGGAACAATAAAACTTTCATTAATAGGTATATTTATATTAGGAGTTATAGTAATTATTTCTACAGTAAAATTAAAGACATGTCCAGGAATTAAAAAGGCTACAGATGATCAAAGAAGAAAAGGTATAGGCCTTATAAAGACATTATGGAAAAACCAAATAATAATATCATCTATGGCATTAGCTTTATATTTAATAGCTTTTATGGTAAATGATAAAACTGATGCTATGGTGTTAAAAATTATTAGTTTAATGTCTTCTGCTTTTATAGCAGTAACAGCATTTTACACTGTATTTAGTTATAATAAATTTAAAAAAAATTTTGCTAATTTAATCGAGGAAATTTATAAATAGGCTATATTTTAAAAGGAGAGAAAAATGAACGAAAAATCTCTAAGAGTATTGGAATTTAATAAGGTAAAAGAAAAATTGAAATTTTATTCTGTTACATCAGGAGGGAAAGAACTAATAGATAACTTAAAGCCATATTCAACTATATTTGAAGTTGAAAATAAACTTCAAGAAAGTGATGAAGCTTTAGATATATTAATTAGAAAAGGAGCACCTCCATTTGAGGGGTTATTTGATGTACGAGAAGCTTTAGAAAGAGCAGAAAAAGGAGGCGTATTATCACCAGGTCAATTACTTAGAATTGGTGGTATGCTTAGATGTTCAAGAAGATTTAAGGATTATATTTCAAGAACTGAAGAAGAAATTGCATATCCTAAACTAGAAGATTTAGCATATATATTAACTCCTATAAAATCATTAGAAGATGCAATAGAAAATGCTATTATTTCAGAAGAAGAGATAAGCGATAAGGCAAGTTCAACATTGCATAATATAAGAAGAAGTATAAAAGAAAAAAACTCATCAGTTAGAGAGAAAATAAATAGTATAGTTAGAGCAAACGCAAAGTATCTTCAAGATAGTTTATATACTATGAGAGGGGATAGATATGTTTTACCTGTAAAGGCAGAATATAAAGGGGCTGTTCAAGGGCTTGTACATGATCAAAGTTCAACTGGAGCTACTTTATTTATAGAACCTATAAGTCTTGTAAACTTAAATAATGAGATAAAAGAGCTAAAATTAAAGGAACAAGCAGAAATAGAAAGAATCTTAATGGATCTTTCAGAAAGAGTTTCATTAAATATAGATGATGCTAAAAGCAATGCTAAAATGTTAGTAGAATTAGATTTTATTTTTGCTAAGGGTAAATATGGATCAGCTATAAATGCAATATGTCCTAAAATAAATGAAGAAAAAGTTTTTGATATTATACAAGGAAGACATCCACTTATTGATCCTAAAATAGTTGTACCATCAGATATATATATAGGAAAAGAATTTAATACATTAATGATTACAGGTCCAAATACTGGTGGTAAAACAGTAACGTTAAAAACAGTAGGTTTATTGCATTTAATGGCATTAAGCGGTTTATTAATACCTGCAAAAGATGGGTCAAAAGTAGGATTCTTTACTAAAATATTTGCAGATATTGGAGATGAACAAAGTATAGAACAATCTTTATCAACTTTCTCATCTCATATGACAAATATAGTAAATATAATGGAAGAAGCAGATGAAAATTCATTAGTTTTATTTGATGAATTAGGATCAGGTACAGACCCAGTAGAAGGTGCTGGATTAGCAGTAGCTATTTTAGATACTTTAAGAAATAGAGGAGCAAAACAAATAGCTACAACTCATTACAGTGAATTAAAGGGGTATGCTTTAAAAACTCCAGGAATAGAAAATGCATCTGTAGAATTTGACGTTGAAACCTTAAGACCAACTTACAGATTATTAATAGGTATTCCAGGAAAATCCAATGCTTTTCAAATATCCAAAAGATTAGGTCTTAAAGATGATATTATATCTAAAGCCAAAGCTTACATTTCAGAAGAAAACCTACAATTTGAAGATTTAATAAGAGAACTTCAAGAAAAAAGTATAATTGCAAATAGAGATGCACGAGAAGCTAGAAAAATTAAAATTGAAGCTGAAGAAGTAAAAAAGAAATATGATGAAAAACTTAAAAGATTAGAAGAAGTAAGAGATAAAGCTTATGAAGATGCAAGAAGAGATGCTAAAGATATAATTAGTAGAGCTAAAGATGAAGCAGATGAAATATTAAAGGCTATGAGAGAACTTGAAAAGCTTGGAATAGAGCAAGGTGGTAGAAAAAGACTAGAAGAAGAAAGAAAGAAATTAAAGGATGCCTTAGAAGAGAGAGAAGCATCCCTTATGAAAATGAAAGAAAATCAAGGAGAAGTTATAGATAAAGTCAATTTAGGAATGGAAGCATTTTTACCATCTCTAAATCAAAAAGTTATAATTATTTCAATGCCAGATTCTAGAGGAGAAGTACAAGTAGAAGCTGGGATAATGAAAATAAATGTTAAACTTAAAGATTTAAGAAAAACAAATGATACTCCTAAGAAAAAAGAAAAGAAAAAAAGAGAAGTAAAATTAAATCTAAAATCAGTAGAAAGTAGAATAGATTTAAGAGGTATGGATTCAGAGGAAGCTTGTTTTAGAACAGATAAATATTTAGATGAAGCATATATGGTTAACCTAGGAGAAGTTGTAATTGTTCATGGAAAAGGTACTGGAGTACTTAGAAAAGCTATAAGCGATATGTTAAAAAGACATCCTCACGTTAAATCATATAGATTAGGAGTCTATGGAGAAGGCGGAGATGGAGTTACTATAGCAACTTTAAAATAATATTTTAATAAAAGAGACCCATTGTTTAGGGTCTCTTTTGTGCTATAATATTATTATAGTGAGGTGACTTAAGTGTATATAATAAGTGGGTGTTTATGTGGGATAAATTGCAAATATAATGGCAAAAATAATTTGAATTCAGAATGTATGAAGTTATTTAAAGAAGGAAAAGCTATTTTAGTTTGTCCAGAGCAGCTTGGAGGACTTTCTACTCCAAGAAGACCTGCAGAGATGATGGACAATCCTAGAGGGATAATAGAGGGAAAGGGAATATTATTAAATAATAACAATGTAGATGTTACAGAATTTTTTAAAAAAGGTGCTTTAGAAGTTTTAAATATAGCTAAAATGATAAATCCTAAAATGATAATTTTAAAAGATGGAAGTCCTTCATGTGGAGTAAATTATGTATACGATGGAAGTTTTTCAGGAAAGAAGATACTAGGACAAGGACTTACAACCTTTATTTTAAAAGAGAATGGATTTAAGGTTATTAGTGAATTAGATTTAGGAGGAGAGAAGAGTGGGATTTTGGAATCTATTCAAGAAAAAAACAAATAATACTTACTATGATGATGAAGAGCTTTATGAAGAAGAAATAGGCCAAGAGGATGAACATAAAGTCTCTTCTGTAAACATAGAATATGAATTTTCAAGCGAAATAAAAAATAGTGAAATGTTAATTGAAAAGGATATTGAAGAAATTCACTATGAAGATAGAAAATTAACTAATGAAGAGATAGATGAATTGATTACAGGTGAAATCTTAAGAGTTATAGAAAATCATGATGATTTTGAAAAATTAAAATTAAGTGCAAAAGAAGCTGTTAGAAATATAGGAGAAGAATATCTTTATTTAATACCAGGATATATTATTGATAAAATATCTAGACCTAAAAATTTAAGAAGTCAATATGATGCATTAGGTGAATGGCCAATGGTTGTTGAAAATGCAGTTTTGATGATTTTGTTTAGTTATAGAGAAACTGGAGTAGAAGCATTATCTAAAATAGCATATAAAAATTCGGCAATAAATATATCATTAAGATTAAAAGCCATTAATCTCCTTTGCAAATTAGCAGCAGATGGTGTAGAATGTGAAAATATAGTGAATAAAATAATGAATAATTTAATGGCTTTTGATGATGAAAAGAAAATCAAAATATTTGGATTTATGTCTCAAATAAAAGGTAATAATCAAGTTATTAGTTTAATTCAACATTTTTATAAAAGCTTTGTTAAGCATGGAGATGTAGAATATGGATATGAAACATTATTACATCTTATAAATGCAGCAGAAAAATTTACTACAGGACATCTAAATTTCTTAAAAATGTTAGCTTTAGGAAAAGGAACTATTAATTTAGAAGAAATTATGGGATTAGATGAAGATGAAGAAAAGATAATCTACGTAAAAGATATAGTTGAAGAGTATAAAGTTAAAGCTGCTATTACTTATTATAATTTAGAAAAAAGTGATAGTGATATTAATAGTAAGCTATATTATTGGAGTGAATACTCTTTAGATAAGAATATAAGAGAAGAAATAAAAAAAGTAATTAATGATAATTAATTTTAAAAAGGTAAAATGAAAACTTAATATTCATTTTACCTTTTAGATTTCAAAAATAATTACAAAGTAAGATATCTAGGAGGGAAATCATTGAGACAGGATAATTTAAAAACAGAATTAAATAAAGTCAAAGTGAAAAAGTTACATGAAAAACCTAGAAGGAAAAGTAAAAAAATGATAAGACGATCTATTATAGTTATGTTAGTAGGAGGAGTTATAGTAGGAATTAGTGTATATATGCCTATACAAATGAAATATAAAAATCTTTTAGAAAAAGAAGTAATTGCAGGAGAAAGATTTGATTCAAAGATAAAAGTAATTAATGACTTCAAATATATAAAAGATCATGTAGATGAAATTTATACTTCTAATGATAAAATTGAAGAGATAAAAAAGAAAATATTAGAAGCTTCAAATGAAATATCTAATGGGGTTACAGAAAAACTAGAAGGCTTAGTAGCAGACCTAAGTAACATGGTAAATGAAATAAGCGTATCTAATGAAATGGAGCTTCAAGGATTATTCGATAAAATAAATGAGGACAAACTAGAAGGTTTTAATGAAGAAGAAGTAAGTAAAGTTAATAGTTATATAAATGAATTTAATGATTGTTTTAAAAATAAACAATATAAAAAATCAAAAGAAATTTTAGATGCTTTATCAACATACATAAGTGATATTAAAAAAATAGCAAATGAAAGAAGAATAAAAGAAATTTATG
The DNA here is from genome assembly GCF_002327185.1 of Clostridium chauvoei. Taxonomy (NCBI): domain Bacteria; kingdom Bacillati; phylum Bacillota; class Clostridia; order Eubacteriales; family Clostridiaceae; genus Clostridium; species Clostridium chauvoei. The sequence goes on from NZ_CP018624.1 coordinate 990,854, forward strand.
AAAAAAAATCTAAGGAAGATTCAAGCTTAAGAGAGCCTAAATATATAAATGGAATATTACTTGTAAATAAAGAGTTTGGATTGCCTGATAACTTTGGAACTGGAGAAAGTCAAGAGGCAAGAGTTGCTTTTGAACAAATGAAAGCAGATGCTTCAAAGGAAGGTATATATTTACATGCTTTTTCAACTTATAGAAGCTATTGGTCACAAAATAGACTTTATTGGAACTATGCATCAAGTTATGGACAAGACCCAACAGATACTTTTTCGGCAAAACCTGGATTTAGTGAACATCAAACAGGACTAGCTTTTGATATAGGAGGCACAGATAGATCTTTATGGGCAGAGAATGATTTTAAGTACACTAAAGAAGCAGAGTGGCTTAAAAATAATTCACATAAATATGGCTTTATTTTAAGATATCCGGAAGGAAAAGAATGGAAAACGGGGTTTATGTTTGAATCTTGGCATTTTAGATATATAGGAGTAGAACATAGCAAACATTTTGAAAATAGCAACTTAACTTTAGAGGAATATTTAGGTGTTTAAAAGATAATGAAAATAGGGAATTTAGTATAGCTAAATTCCCTATTTTTTATCTTAATAATTAAATTTCAACTATCTTTATACTTGTTACTGTAGGATCTTCAGTTCCCTGAACATATAAGTTCGCTCTTTTTAAATCCTCTACATAATTAACAATTTCTTCATTTATTTTTTCACCAGGACATAATAATGGTATGCCAGGTGGATAGGCAAGAAGAAATTCTCCAGATATTTTTCCTATACTTTCTTTTAAAGGTGTGGATATTTTATCGCTATAAAAAGCTTCTCTTGGATTTATTACTTTAGGTGCAATAGAAGGTATATCTAAAAAATCTGGAATATAAGGTTTTTTTCCATAATATTCTTTAGAAATTTCTTTTAAGGCTTTTAGTAATCTTTCCATCCCTTCTCTAGTATCGCCAAAGGAACCAACAGCTAAGACATTATAAAAATCTGATAATTCCATTTGTATATGATATTTATTAGAAAGAATCATATCAAGTTCAAAGCCAGTAATACCTAGCTCCCTAGAAGATATAGTTAGTTTAGTTGAATCAAAGGAATAACATCCAGGTTTACCTAATATTTCTTCTCCAAAAGAATAAAATCCAGGTATTTTATTAATTTCATTTCTTGTATACTTACAAAGTTCTATAGTTTTATCTAATAACGTAGAACCGTTAATAGCAATTTGTCTTCTAGCGGTATCTAAGGAAGCCATTAATATATAAGAAGGAGAAGTTGTTTGAAGCAGATTTAGTATTTGCTTAACTCTTTTAGGATCAATATATTTACTTTTTACATGAAGTAAAGAACCTTGTGTTAAAGAACCAATTATTTTATGGGTACTTTGAGCACAAATGTCAGCTCCAGCTTCAAGAGCTGATGTAGGTAGTTTGTTTGAAAATGCTAAATGAGGTCCATGAGCTTCATCTACAATAAGTGGGATATTATAGCTATGAACTATATTAGCAATTTCTTTAATATCAGTTGCAACACCGTAATATGTAGGGTTTATTATTAAAACAGCTTTAGCATCTTTATTTTCTTCTAAAGTTTTTTTTACAGTTTTAGGAGTTACTCCGTGAGCAATCCCTAATTTTTTATCTAATTCTGGTTGCATAAATACTGGTACAGCACCACTTAGTATTATTCCAGCAGTAACAGATTTATGGACATTTCTAGGAACTATAATTTTATCTCCATCAGTTACAGTTGACATAATCATAGCTTGTATAGCACCCGATGTTCCATGAATTGAGAAAAATGATGCATCAGCACCATAGGCATCAGCAGCTAATTCTTGAGCTTTTTTTATAGGTCCTGTTGGATGATGTAAACTATCTACTGACTTAAAAACAGTAACATCTATTTTAAATGGATTTTCCCCAATGAAATTTTTAAACTCCTCATCTATGCCTACGCCTTTTTTATGTCCAGGAACATGAAATGGTAAAGTATCATAATCTACATATTTTAGCAAGGCATTAAAAAGAGGAGTTTCTTTTTGATTCATTTTATACACTATAGACACCTTCTTTCAATAATATTTTCTATTAATAAATATATTTTATGCAAGCATAAATATTATATTTTAACAATATTGATTATTTAATAAAATTCTTTAAAGGAAATAAAAATACAATAAGGTAAATAGATAAAATATGTATAAAATTTTACTTTAAAGTAAAGAATACAAAAGAGAGTGTTAAAATACATAATTTTTAGGAGGTAATTATCTGTGACAAATTTAGAATTAAATAAGAGAGATAATAAAGTTTCAAATAGTGCTAAGAAAGCAAGAAGAAATGGAAAGGTCCCAGGTGTTTTATATGGAAAAACAATCAAGAGTTTAATGTTTGAAGTAGGAGAGTTAGAATTAGCAAGAGAAATAGCATGTGAAGGAGAACATGGTATATTAAATTTTAATTTAACCGGAGAAAATCATAAAGCATTAGTTAAGGATGTTCAAAGAGATCCAGTATCTCATAAAATAATACATTTAGATTTAGAAGAATTACAAGGAAATCAAAATATAATATCTTCAGTACCAATTCATTATGTTGGAGAAGAGATATTAACTAAAAGAGGAATTGTTCTTCAAAAAGAAAGAGATAGTGTAAAGGTAGAATGTGCAGCTGATCTATTACCTAAATATTTAGAAGTTAAAGTAAATAGAGGGGGAGTAGGTTCAGTTTATAAGTTTGGAGATTTAGAAGTAGCATCTGAAATTTCAATAGTAGACGATTTAAATTCTGTAATAGCATCTATTAGCTATGAAAGAAAAACTGTAGCTGATGATATGGAAGCTGTAGTAGAATCAGAAGAAAAAGATCTAAATAAGTAATAATTACTATATTTAAGTTATGATAGTAAGAGTTATAGCGATTTTTTTTGTTATAGCTCTTTATATTTTATGTTTAAATAGTTTATTATTTATTGTATAATAATATCTGATTATTAAATTAAGGAGGGGTATTTATGTTATTTATGGAAAAATACCAACATTGGTTAGATTCAACAATAGTTGATGAGGAAATTAAAGAAGAGTTAAGAAATATAAAAGATGAAAAAGAATTAGAAGATAGATTTTATAAAGAACTTGACTTTGGTACTGGAGGATTAAGAGGAATAATTGGAGCAGGTAGTAATAGAATGAATATATATACTGTTTCAAAAGCAACTCAAGGATTTGCTAATTATTTAAATGGAAGATTTGAAAATCCATCAGTTGCAATAGCTTATGATTCTAGAAATATGTCAAAAGAGTTTGCAAAATCAGCAGCTTTAACTCTTTGTGCAAATAACGTAAAGGTTTATCTTTTTGAAGATTTAAGACCTACACCGATGCTTTCATTTGCAACAAGATATTTAAATTGCTATGGTGGAATAGTTATAACTGCTTCACATAATCCAAAAGAATATAATGGATATAAAGTTTATGATGAATTTGGTGGACAAGTTACAGATGAAAAAGCAAATATAATCATAAATGAAGTTAATAAAATAAAAGACTTTAACGAAATTAAGAATATGACAGAAGAAGAAGCTTTACATAAGCAATTATTAGTGTATATAGGTGAAGAAGTTGATAAAGCTTATATTGAATCTGTTAAAGGATTAAGTATAAGAACTAAGCTTGTTAAAGAAAAAGCTAATGAATTAAAAGTAATATATACTCCGATACATGGGTCTGGTAATGTTCCAGTAAGAAGAGTTTTAAAAGAACTTGGATATACTGGAGTTAAAGTTGTTAAGGAACAAGAAGCACCAGATGGAAATTTCCCAACAGCTTCATATCCAAACCCGGAAGAACCAGCTGTATTCAAATTAGCGTTAGATATGGCTAAAACAGAAAATCCAGATGTTATTTTTGCAACAGACCCAGATGCAGATAGAATAGGTGTTGTAGTTAAAGATAGTACAGGAGAATATAGAGTTTTAACTGGTAATCAAACAGGATTATTATTAACTCATTATATTTTAGATGCCCTAAAAGAAGAGGGTAAGCTACCAAAAGATGGAGTAATAATTAAAACTATAGTTACTACTGAAGGAGCTAGAAAGATAGCTGAAGATTATAATGTTGAGTTAATGGATGTATTAACAGGATTCAAATATATAGGTGAAAAAATTAGAGAATTTAAAGAAGCAAAAAATAAAACATATCTTTTTGGATTTGAAGAAAGTTATGGATATTTAGCAGGAGATTTCGTAAGAGATAAGGACGCTGTTATTGCATCTATGTTAATAGCAGAAATGACTTTATTCTATAAAGAACAAGGAAAGAGTCTATATGATGGATTAATAGATTTATATGAAAAATATGGATACTTCAAAGAAAATTTAGTTTCATTTGGCTTAAAAGGAAAAGAAGGTCAAGAAAAAATAGCTAAGTGTATAGATTCATTAAGAAATACTAAATTAACTGAAGTTAATGGCGTAAAAGTTAAAACTAAATTAGATTATAAATTAAGTATTGAAGAAGATGTGATTACAGGAGAAAAGAAAAATATAAATCTTCCAAAGTCTAATGTACTTAAGTTTATATTAGAAAATGGTTCATATTTTGTTATAAGACCATCAGGAACTGAGCCAAAAATGAAAGCATATCTTGCTGTTAAGGGTAATAGCTTAAAGGGTGCAGAAGAAGATTTAGAAACATTTAAAGAAAATGTAGTTTCATTAATAAATGAAAAATTAGCATAATAAACAGCAAGGAACTTAGAGATATCTGAGTTCCTTTTTAAATATAATCTTGAAAAAATATATTTATTAAGGTACTATGATAAGATAAGTAAAAGCAAGGAGGGTTTAACTTGGATTACAATTCAGTATTTAAAGAGAAACTTGGTAAAATGTTATTTTTAGAAATAAATGAAGAAGGCTTTAAAAAAAGTATTAGTATGCCTAGTTATGTAACTTTAAAAAATAAGGATTTATATATACCGGTATCCTCAGAATATGTTACAGAGAATGCAAATAATGAATTAAAGATGAAGAACTTACCTATATATTATTTTGTTGAAGGTATGTTTTTAGCATTAGGTGCAGATGAAAAATTAAGATTCAATGATGATTATGAAACAATTCTTACATATATAAAAGATGCAGAGGTTTGTATAAAGAGTATAGTATCTAAAAAGATAAAAGAGGATAAATTAGTAGATGCGTATTTATTATTAAAAGGATTATATAAGTATGCAAATGATTTAGATGTTATGAAGAAGCTATTATTAGTTGGAGAAACTATAAGAGAAAAAGATAATGGATTTAAGGGAATATTACTTTCAGATATAGAATACTGTGAGAAGAAATTGTTAAAAATACCAGAGGCATATCTTTATAAGACTCTTATTTTAAAAGATGATGGAGACTTTAAAGCAGCAAGAGTTTCTATTAATGAGTATATAAACCTTGGAGGGCCAGTTACTGAAGAAATAAATGTAATAATGGAAGATATAAGTAATATATCAGATTATGAACAAGCTATTGAATATTTAAAGGATGAGCCAGCTAAGTCTATAGGTATTTTATTAAATTTATCAGAAAAGTTTAATGATAATCCGTTAATATATTATTATTTAGGTGTAGCTTATAGAAAATTAGAAAACTATGAAAAAGCTATATACTATTTAAATGAAAGTATATCAAAGGAAAGTGGAATACTAGAGGTTGTAGTAGAACTTGGAGTAAATTATGCATGTATTAATGATTTTGAAACTGCTATAAAATATTTCAAAAAAGCTTTTGAAGCAACTAAGGAAGTTGAAATATGCACAAATATAGTAATGTGCTATATTAATTTGAATAATATTGAACAAGCAAAATTACATTTAGATATAGCTAAAAAACTAGCTCCAGAAGATGAAATTGTAAAAGAATTAGAGATTATATTAAAAAAGCAAAGTTAAATATGAAAAATCAAAAAGTAGTTAATTATTTTTAGCTACTTTTTTGAATCTTGAAGTGGGATTTAAGTTAGGTATTTCAATGGAACATTTAAAATATAAGTGAATACTATAAAATTATAGTATATCTAGGAGGATTAATTTTAAATGAACGGATATGAACTAATTATGAAACTTCAAGAAAAGATGCAAGATCCAAGATTTGCAGAAAAGTTTAACAGAATACAAGCAGACCTTAATAATATACCAGGATTGCAACAGGAAGTAATGAGAATAGCACAAATAGATAATGAAAGAAGTAGACAAAAGGCTATAGATAGATTGCCAGATAGAGCTAAAAGAGCAATGAAAGAAATACTTAAGATGTTAGATATGTAATATAAATTAAAAAAGGTAGTTGTGAAAAAATATAACTACCTTTTTGTATAATTAAGTATTGAAAAAAAATAGAAAATATTATATACTGATTAAGTATTTTAAAAACTAAATAAAAAGACCAGGTTAACCTGGGAGAGGTTCGTAACCATCCCTCTATAAAAAACTAGGAATATAATATGTATTTTTTTATACATATTTCTAATGAAATTATTCTAAGATTTTATAAGAGCCTCTAAGGATATTCCTTAGAGGCTTTATTTATAATAGTCTAATAATAAATAATTTTATATTTAAAAGGATGGTGTTGCCATCCTTTTTATTTTGTAATTAAAAAGGAATGGAGAAATGTATATGAAAAAAAAGGTAATAATTGATTGTGATCCAGGTATTGATGATTCTTTAGCATTAATATTAGCATTAAATTCACAAGAATTAGAGATTTTAGGAATAACTATAGTTTCTGGAAATGTTAAAGCACAACAAGGTGCTAAAAATGCTTTAAAAGTATTAAAACTTTTAGGAAGAGAAGATATTAAGGTATTTATAGGAGAGGAATATCCATTAGTTAGAGACCTTATTACAGCAGAAGATACTCATGGAGAAGATGGTCTTGGGGAAACTGGATATGAGGATGCAGATGGTGAAATTTATTATGGAGGAATTGATTTTATACTAGATAAGGCAAAAGAAGGGGATTTAAGTATAATAGCTTTAGGGCCCTTAACTAATTTAGCTAAGGCAATAGAAAAGGATAAAGATACATTTAATAATATTGTAGAAGTTGTATCTATGGGAGGAGCCTTTAAATCTCATGGAAATTGTTCTCAAGTAGCAGAATTTAATTATTGGGTAGATCCCCATGGTGCTAAAAAGGTATTTGATGATATAGAGGTACCTTTTACTATGGTTGGGTTAGATGTTACAAGAGAAATAATATTAACACCTAACTATATAGAACTAATAAAACAAATAGGTGGTAGCGTAGCAGAATTTATAGTAAACATAACTAGATTCTATGTTGATTTTCATTGGAATCAAGAAAGAACATTAGGTTGTGTAATAAATGACCCATTAGCAGTTGCATATTTTATAGATAGAAGTTTATGCAAAGGCTTTACATCTTATGTGGATATGGTTACTGAAGGGGTAGCTATAGGACAAACATTAGTAGATGTAGGTGAATTTTATAAAAGAAATCATAATGTTTTAGTACTAACAGAAGTAAATCCTAAAGATTTTATGAGATTCTTTTTAAATAGAGTTTTCAAAGATAATAAAAAAGATATAGACCTTATATTAAGTAATTCAAAATATGGATTATAAGTTTAAAAAGAAGGAGAATCAAAATGAAAAAAAATGACTCATTTAAAATTATATTGATGTCTTTATGTGCAGCTTTTAACATAGTAGTTGGATTTTTAGTAGTTGGATTAAAGCTACCTATATATTTAGATACAATTGGAACTTTTTTTGCAGCATTTTTCTTTGGACCAATAGCAGGAATGATAACAGGTATAGCTACAGCTACAATTAGTGGGTTATCCTTTGATCCAGTATCATTATATTTTATACCAGTACAAGCAATAATAGGCTATATAGCAGGTAGCTTATATAAAAAAGGTTTTTTCAAAGGGAAATTAATACCTGTAGGAATTATAATAGTAACTATAATATCATCTATTGTTGCTGCGACAATAGCAGCCTTTGTTTTTGGAGGAATAACATCTTCAGGTAGTTCACTTATAGTATTTTACTTAAAAGAAACAGGAGTAAATTTAGTAACAAGTGTATTTTCAACACAAATATTAACAGACATTTTAGATAAAAGTATTTGTGTGATTTTAGTATTGACTATTTTAAAAGGAATACCTAATAGATTAAAAGATAAATATGAACTTTGCAAATAATAAAGAGGGTTAAAAGTGATATGGAAAGATACAATAAAATTAGAGAAAAAAATAATAGAGAAATAGTATTATTAAAAGGATTTCCTTGTATATGGGGAAAATGTGCTTTTTGTGATTATATTCATGATAATGGAGAAAATGAAGAAGAGTTAATTAATATTAATAAGGAAATACTAGATAAAATAGATGGAGAGTTTGGAGTTTTAGAAGTAATTAATTCAGGAAGTTGTTTTGAGTTACCTAAAGAAACTTTAAAGTATATAAAAAAGATAATAGATGAAAAGGGTATTAAAAAGTTATTTTTAGAAAGTCATTGGTGTTATAGAAAGAGATTAGAAGAGATGAAGTCATTTTTCAATATTCCTATAGTCTTTAAGATAGGAGTAGAAACTTTTGATAATGATTTTAGAAATAAAGTTTTAAATAAAAATGCAAACTTTAAAAATGAAAAAGAAGTAAAAGAGTATTTTCAATCAGTTTGCATAATGGTCGGAATACAAGGTCAAACAAAAGAAATGATAAAAAGAGATATAGAAATAATTTTAGAAAACTTTGATTATGCAACTATAAATGTATTTATAGAGAATTCTACAAATATAAAAAGAGATGATGAGTTAATAAAATGGTTTTGTAAAGAATATAAGTTTTTAAATGAATATAAAACTATAGAAATACTTTATAATAATACTGATTTTGGAGTTGGAGATTAAAACTAAAGCTAATAAATTATCTTCTTTTAAAAATTAAAAAAAAATTATATAATTTGGAAAAAAGTCTGTTGAAAAAAGAAAAAATTTAAATTTTTTATAAAAAAACAGAATTTATTATCAAAATATATTTATATACGTAAGTTTTTAGTATATACTGTTATTAATTAAGTATATACTGAAGTGTAAAGGAGATAAGTAAATGAGCGAATTAAATCATGATCTTGGGATAATAGCATTAGAAAGTTGCATAGAGTTAGGTAACCATGTAGATAAGTATATTCAAAATAAAAGAAATACAAATGAATCATTTTTAATACCTATTAATGAAATAAGATTTTCTAATGGTGAAGGAAAAGTTAAAATTTCAGAAACTGTTAGAGGTAAAGATATATATATTTTATGCGACGTTGGAAATTATAGCTGTACATATAAAATGTTTGGATTTACAAATCATAAAGGCCCAGATGAACATTTTCAAGATATAAAAAGAACAGTATCAGCTATTAGGGGTAAGGCAGCAAGCATTACTGTAATAATGCCACTTTTATACGAGTCAAGACAACATAGACGTAAGGGTAGAGAATCTTTAGATTGTGCATTAGCACTTCAAGAATTAGAAAGATTAGGAGTTAATGAACTTCTTACATTTGATGTTCATGATCCAAATGTTCAAAATGCAATTCCGTTACTTTCATTCGAAAATATATATCCAACATATGATATAGTAAAATCACTTATTTGTAATGAAGAAACATTAGAGTTAAATAAGGAGAAATTACTTGTAATTAGTCCAGACACAGGAGCTATGGATAGAGCTATTTACTATTCAAGTGTTTTAGGAGTAGATGTAGGATTATTCTATAAAAGAAGAGATCATTCTTTAATTATCAATGGAAAAAATCCTATTGTTCAACATGAATATATGGGAAGAGAAGTAGAAGGTAAAGATGTTTTAATAGTTGATGATATGATAGCATCAGGAGAATCTGTACTTGATATAGCAACAGAATTAAAATCTAGAAATGCAAGAAATGTATATGTTGCAACAACTTTTGCTTTCTTTACAGAAGGGTTAGAAAAGTTTGATGAATATCATAAAAAAGGAATAATAACAAAGGTTTACTCTACTAATTTAACTTATATACCAGATGAGTTAAGAAATGCTGAATGGTTTACAGCAGTTGATATGTCAGAGTTTATATCAAGAATAATAAATAGATTAAATTATGGAAACTCAATTGCTAAATATATGGATGCAACTGAAGTTATACGTAGTTTGATAAAAGAATAGAATAAAAAGTATTCTGTATTTTAAAATACAGAATACTTTTTTATTAATGGAGTATAAGTTAAAGCTAGATTAACTTAATTAAATTAAAAAAAATAATTTTAAAGAAAATATAATAAAATTAAAAATTGAAATAGTATATATAAAAAAATTACGATAAAATAAGTAAAGCTATGTATTAATTTAGAGATTATTTATTATAAAGAGGTGGTTTAAAATATTCAGATAAAATGGAATAATTAATCATTTTTAATGTTAATTATTTTGTTGTATTATATAGTAAGGAAACAAATAATTAAATAGTATGTTAAAGGAGAAGAGAGATGAAAGTTTTAGTAATTAATTGTGGTAGTTCTTCTTTAAAGTATCAATTAATTGATATGACAACAGAAGAAGCAATGGTTCAAGGGTTAGTTGAAAGAATAGGAATAGAGGGATCTGTTCTAATTCAAAAAGTAGAAGGAAGAGATAAGTATATAATAAATACAGAAATTAAAGATCATAAAGCTGCTATAAAATTAGTTTTAGGAGCAATAATTGATAAAGAACACGGTGTAATTAGTTCAATGGATGAAATTAAAGCAGTTGGACACAGAGTTGTTCACGGTGGAGAAAAATATTCAGAGTCAGTAATTATTACAGACAAGGTTTTAGAATCAATTAGAGAATGTATTGCACTTGCACCTTTACACAACCCACCAAATATTATAGGAATAGAAGCATGTAGAGAATTAATGCCAAACACTCCTATGGTAGCGGTATTTGATACAGCTTTCCATCAAACAATGCCAAAAGAAGCTTATATATGTCCAGTACCATATGAGTTATATGAAAAATACGGAATAAGAAAATATGGTTTCCATGGAACTTCTCATAAATATGTTGCAAATAAAGTTGCAGAGGTTATGGGAAAAGATATTAAGGATTTAAAAATAGTAACTTGTCACTTAGGAAATGGTTGTTCAATAACAGCTGTTAAAGGTGGAAAGTCAGTAGATACATCAATGGGCTTTACTCCTCTTGCTGGAGTTATGATGGGGACAAGATCAGGAAATATAGATCCATCAGTTATAGGGTTCTTAATAAAAGAGCAAGGATATACTATGAAAGAAATTGATGAAGTATTAAATAAAAAATCAGGTATCCTTGGAGTATCAGGAATATCTTCAGACTTTAGAGATGTAAGAGAAGCTTTCTATAATGGAAATGAAAGAGCTAAGTTAGCTTTAGATATTTTCCACTATAAGATAAGATCACAAATTGCAGCATATGCAGGAATAATGGGTGGTGTAGATGCTATAGTATTTACAGCTGGTATAGGAGAAAACTCTTCTTTAACTAGAAAAGAAAGCTTAAAGGGTCTTGAATTCTTAGGTTTCCAAATAAATGATGAAAAGAATGAAATTAGAGCTGATGTTCAAGAAATTTCTGATGAAGGATCAAAAGTTAAAGTATATGAAATTGCAACTAACGAAGAATTAATGATTGCAAGAGATACTAAAGCATTAGTAAAGTAATTTTATTTTAAAAGCTAACATTTTTATGTTAGCTTTTTATTATTATCTAAGAATTTTGATAAAAGTGTTAAGAATTTTGTATGGATATTAATGTAAAAACTTACTATAATTTAAATTGTAAACGATAACTTAATATTGTATTTACTGTAAAGGGGAGGATTAAAATGAAAAAGATAAAAAAATTATTAGTAATGGCTATGGCTACTGTTATGGTGGCAGCTTCATTAACAGCATGTGGTTCTAAAACAGAAGGTGGTGACAAAACAGCATCAGGAGACAAGGTTAAAGTAGGTGTATGTTTATACAAATTTGATGATACTTATATTTCAACAGTAAGACAAAGCTTAGAGGAACTTCAAAAAGAAAATTCAGATAAAGTTGAATTTACTTTTTATGATGGAAAAGGTGACCAAGCTACTCAAAATGATAGTATAGATACATTACTTCAAAAGGATGTAGATCTTTTATTAGTAAATTTAGTTGATACAGGGGCAGCTCAAACCGTTGTTGATAAAATAAAGGGTTCAGAAGTTCCAGTAGTTCTATTTAATAGAGAACCAAGTACAACAGATGCTATAAAATCTTATGATAAATCTGTATTTGTAGGAACAAATGCAAAAGAAGCTGGAGAATTACAAGGAAAAATTCTTGCAGATTTATGGGCAAAGGATCAAAAAGCTATTGATAAAAATGGCGATGGAAAAATGCAATATGTAATGCTAAAAGGAGAACCAGATAATCCAGAAGCAGTTGCAAGAACTAAATTCTCAGTTTCAACTATAAATGATAAGGGAATTGAAACTGAAGAACTTGCTAATCAAGTTTGTAACTGGGATCAAGCTTTAGCTCAAAATGCTATGGAAGCATGGTTTGCAAAAGATGGTGAAAAGATAGAAGTAGTAATTGCTAACAATGATGGTATGGCTCAAGGAGCTATTGCAGCTTTACAAGCTCAAGGTTATAACAATGGAGATGCAGCAAAGACAATCCCAGTAGTTGGAGTTGATGCAACATCAGCAGCACAAGATTTAATAGCTAAAGGTCAAATGACAGGATCAGTTCTTCAAGATGCTCCTGCTATGGCTAAAGCTCTTTATGAATGTGGAATGAACTTAGTAGATGGTAAAAAGGCTAATGAAGGAACAGAATATAAGTTTGACGACACTGGAGTAGCAATTCGTATTCCATACCAAGAATATATCAAAAAGTAATTAATTTAACTGCATAGCAATTTATAAATTGCTATGCAGTTTATAAATAAATAGAAAAGTGGTGAAGGAAGCTATGGGAGACACAAAATACGTTCTTGAAATGATTGATATATGTAAAAATTTCCCGGGAGTAAAGGCGCTAGATGGAGCTAAACTAAAAGTAAGACCAGGAACTGTACATGCTCTTATGGGTGAAAATGGAGCTGGAAAATCAACTCTAATGAAATGTTTATTTGGAGTATATATTGAAGATAGTGGTGACATATTTATTGAAGGAAAGAAAATAAATTTTTCTAATCCAAAGCAGGCTATGGAAAATGGAGTAGCCATGGTACATCAAGAGTTAAATCAAGTTTTGCAAAGAGATGTTATGGATAATATATGGCTTGGAAGATATCCAGGTAATGGAGGCATAGTTAATTCGAAAAAAATGTTTGATGAAACTAAAAAGGTTTTTGATGAATTAGAGATAGATGTAAATCCAAAGACAAAGATGGCAAAATTATCTGTTTCGCAAAGACAAATGGTAGAAATAGCAAAAGCAGTATCTTATAATGCTAAAATACTAGTTCTTGACGAACCAACATCATCATTAACTCAAGAAGAAGTTAATCATCTTTTTAAAATAATAAATAAACTTAGAGATAGAGGATGTGGAATAATATATATTTCGCATAAAATGGAAGAAATACTTCAAATATCTGATGACGTTACAATAATGCGTGATGGTCAGTGGATAGATACTATAGATGCTAAAAATCTTACAACAGATAAGATTATAAAGCTTATGGTTGGACGTGATTTAACAAACCGTTTTCCACCTAAAACAAATAAACCTGAAGATGTAATATTAAAAGTTAATAATTTAACTGGATTATATCAACCTTCAATTCAAAATGTTTCTTTTGAATTAAGAAAGGGAGAAATTTTAGGAGTAGCAGGACTTGTTGGATCTAAAAGAACAGAACTTTTAGAAACGATATTTGGAATAGCTCATCATAGTGAAGGTGAAATTTACTTACATGGTAAATTAGTGAAAAATACTACTTCACAAAAAGCTATTGAAAATGGATTTGCTTTATTAACAGAAGAACGTAGAGCAACAGGTATATTTGGTCAATTATCAATAAAGTTTAATACTGTTATTGCTAATATAGATGGATATAGTAAGTTTGGTGTATTAAATAATAAAAAAATGACAGAAGATACTAAATGGACTATAGATAGTATGAAAGTTAAAACGCCAAGTCAAAAAACTGCAATAAGAACTTTATCAGGTGGTAACCAACAAAAGGTTATTATTGGAAGATGGCTATTGACTAATCCAGAAATTCTTCTTCTTGATGAACCTACAAGAGGAATAGATGTTGGAGCAAAATATGAAATATATCAATTAATAATTGATTTGGCTAAAAAAGGAAAAGGTGTTATTGTTGTATCATCTGAAATGCCAGAATTAATAGGAATTTGTGATAGAATACTTGTTATGTCTAATGGAAGAGTTGCAGGTTGTGAAAATACAAATGAATTGACACAAGAAGATATTATGGCTATGGCAGCAAAATATATTTAGAGCGGGGTGGAACTTATGGAAAATACCAAATTTGATAAGAAAAAAATAGAGGACTTTTTGTTAAACTATGCATTATATATTGTTTTATTTATGATGATTATATTCTTTGTTGTAAAGGAGCCAGGATTTCTTTCATTAAAGAATTTTACGAACATATTAAGTCAAGCATCTACACGTGGTATATTAGCTCTTGGAGTAGCAGGGCTTATAGTATTACAAGGAACTGACCTTTCAGCAGGACGTATCTTAGGTCTTACTGCGATAGTATCAGCATCATTATTGCAGTCATCAACTTATGCGTCAAGAATGTATCCAAATCTTCCAGAATTACCTTTAATAATTCCACTTATAGGGGCTGTTATTATAGGTGCAATATTTGGAGCAATTAATGGATTTGGGGTAGCCAAGCTCAAGGTGCATGCATTTATAATTACTTTAGGTACTCAGCTTATTGCATATGGTGTATCTTGTCTTTATATAGATAGACCACCACTAGGTGCTCAACCAGTTGCAAACCTTGATGCACGTTATACAAATTTTGTAACAGGATCTTTAAAATTAGGAAGTGTACAAATTCCTTATTTAATATTCTACCTTGCAATAGTTGCACTAATTATGTGGTTTATATGGAATAAAACTAAACTTGGTAAAAATATGTTTGCAATAGGTGGAAATCCAGAAGCAGCAGCAGTTTCAGGTGTAAACCTTGTTAAAAACATTATGATAATATTTGTAATTTCAGGAGTTCTTTATGGACTAGCAGGATTCTTAGAGGCTGCTAGAGCAGGTTCTACAACAACAGCTACAGGTTTTAACTATGAACTTGATGCAATATCTGCTTGTGTTGTTGGTGGTGTATCATTTACAGGTGGTGTAGGAACTATTCCAGGAGTATTAATCGGTACTGTTTTACTTCAAGTAATCAATTATGGATTAAACTTTATAGGAGTAAATGCTTATTGGCAATATATAATAAGAGGTCTAATTATAATAGTTGCAGTATCTCTTGATGTAAGAAAATATATAGCTAAGAAATAATTTCTTTGGAGAAATAATATGGATAATAATTGTGAAAATAATAAAAAGACAGTTAGAGATACTTTATATGGTCGTATAAATGTATCAGTTAAAACCATGGATTATATAATTGGGGCATTATTAGTTGCTTTAGCAGTGTCAATTGTTTTCGGAGTACTATTATAAAATTAAATAAAGAATATTTAAAGAATAGGTAATCTAAAAGTAGATTATCTATTCTTTTTTATTATGGTATATTATATAATATAAGTAATAAAAAGTATAATCAATATGGTATAACAAGGTTAAAATAATCATTTCCATACACCAAAGATTAAAATAATAAATAAAAATTATTATTAGTTATAAACTCATTTTTACAAATAGGAGGATTACAAATGAGCTTATATAGAGTACTGGTTGTAGACGATGAAGAAGATGTGAGACATGGGATAATAAAAAAAATTAATTGGGAGGAAAATGGATTTCTAGTAGTAGGTGATGCTGAAAATGGACAAGATGCTCTTGAAAAAGCAGAAAAATTACAGCCTGATATTGTAATTACAGATATAGCAATGCCTTTTATGGATGGGCTTGAGTTAGGCAAGAGACTTTCAGTATTAATGCCATCTACAAAAATTATAATATTTTCAGGAGCAGATGATTTTGAATATGCTCATAAAGCTATAAAAATAAACGTAATAGAGTATATTTTAAAACCTGTTAATTCAATTGAATTAACAGAAAGTTTAAAAAAGGTAAAAAAGCAATTAGATAATGAGTATGACGAAAAAAGAAATGTAGAGATATTAAAAAAACATTATGAAGAAAGTTTGCCAGTTATTAGAGAACAATTTTTAGTAGGGGTTTTAGAAGGTCGGATAAGTGAAAATCAATGGAATGAAGAATATAGAAAGTTAGGGTTAGATTTTATATCAAAAAATATATCAGTAGCTCTTATACATTTAGATGATATTTCTACTTTGAAAGAAGTGAATGATAATCCTTTAAGAGAAGAAACTGCTTTAATAACTATTTCTATAAAAAAGTTAGTTGATGATGACTTAAAGAACTATTGTAAATTTATTAGTTTTCCGTATTCAGATATGGTAGTAATTATAACAAGTCTTGAAAAAAAAGAAGATATTACATATTTTATTAAAGG
Source organism: Clostridium chauvoei (assembly GCF_002327185.1). Taxonomy (NCBI): domain Bacteria; kingdom Bacillati; phylum Bacillota; class Clostridia; order Eubacteriales; family Clostridiaceae; genus Clostridium; species Clostridium chauvoei. The sequence goes on from NZ_CP018624.1 coordinate 1,007,576, forward strand.
AATAAATGAAATTTGCATGAGTTTTAAACGAATTATGAATATTAGTATTTCAGCAGGAATTGGACATATATATGACGATTTTAAAAATATAAGATTTTCTTATAGGACAGCAAAAGATGCATTAGGATATAGATTAGTATTAGGTACAGGAAAAGCTATTTATATTGATGATGTGGAACCAGATAGTTCTATTCACTTAGAGTTTGAAGAGGAAGAAGAACGATTAATACTAAATGCTATTAAAGTTTCATCAAAAGATGAAATTGCAGGTATAATAGATGGAATATTCAAGAAAATAGAAAATTCTTTATTACCGGTTAATGAATATAGAATTTATTTAATTGAAGTAGTTATATCTTTATTGAAATTAGTACAAGCATATAATTTAGATGTAAACGAAATATTTGGAGAAAATTTCAATTGTTATAGTTATTTAGAAACCTTTAATTCATTAAAGGAAATGAAAAGATGGCTTATAGAGAATACACAAAAAATAAATGTTCTTATAAAAAAGAAACGTATAAATTCATCAAAGTTACTTATAGAAGAAGCTAGAAACTATATAAGCTTAAACTATGATGATTGCGAATTATCTGTAGAAAAACTATGTTCAAAATTACATGTTAGCCCAACTTATTTTTCTACTGTTTTTAAAAAGGAAACAGGAACTAGTTTTGTAAATTATCTAACCAATATAAGATTAGAAGAAGCAATTAAACTTTTAAATACAACTGATGATAAAACCCATGTAATAGCCACTAAGGTAGGATATTCACAAGCTAATTATTTTAGCTATGTCTTTAAAAGAAATTTTGGGGTATCACCCTCAAAATATAGAAAGAATTGAGTGGGTTTATTATGCTTAAATTTTTAAAATATAGAATGAAAATCATAAGTAACTTTTATAAACATATAAGTATTCAGTATATTATATCAATTTCATTTACTGTAATTGCTATGATTGGAATGATAATTGTAGGCGGGGCATTTTATTTAAGATTTGTAAATTCAACAGAAGAGATGATATCTGAAAACAATAAAATTATTTTAGAACAAGTAAATTTAAACTTAGATAGTTATTTAAGAAAAATGATGAAGGTTTCAGATACGATTTATTATAAGGCAATAAAAAAGAAAGATTTACAAGTAGAAGACATCAGTAGTGAAATGGATTTATTATATGAAGAAAATAAAGATTCTTTAATTAGTATATGTTTATTTTCAGAATATGCTGAAGTGTTAGCATCTTATCCTTTAACACAACTAAAAGAAAGTATTGAACCTAGAGATACTGAATGGTTTTCTAGTGCAGTAAATAAAAAAGAGAATTTACATTTTTCAACTCCACATGTTCAAAATTTATTTGTAGAGCCAAATTATAAATATAGATGGGTAGTATCTCTTAGTAGATCTGTAGAGCTTACTATTGATGGGAAAACTAGCCAAGGGGTTTTGCTTGTAGATATGAATTTTAGTGGAATTGAGCAGATTTGCAAAAATATAAATATAAGTAAAAATGGATATGTATATCTGATAAATAGAGATGGTGAAGTTATATATCATCCAAGACAACAATTACTTTATTCAGACTTAATAGAAGAAAATAACAATATAGCAGCAACTTATGAAGACGGGACGCATATAGAAAAGTTTAATGGTGATGAGAGATTAGTTACAGTAAAGACAGTTGGATATACTGGGTGGAAAATAGTAGGAATAACCCCCATGTCAGATATTACTTCTGATTATTACGAAATAAGAGTATTTTTAGTATTTATAATAATATTTGCTATATTTTTATTAACCTTTGTTAATATGCTTGTTTCATCACGTATAGCAAATCCTATAAAAGCTTTAGAGAATTCAGTTAAAAGATTAGAAGATGATATTAGGGATGTAGATATTTCTATTAGTGGGTCTTATGAGGTAAAGCATCTTGGTAAAGCTATTAAATCTTTGGTAACTCAAATGCATATTCTTATGGATAATATAGTTATTGAACAAGAATCAAAAAGGAAAAGCGAACTTAATGCGTTACAGGCACAAATAAATCCACATTTTTTATATAATACCTTGGATTCTATCATATGGATGATAGAAAATGAGAATTATGAAGGGGCTATTACTATGGTAACAGCTTTGGCAAGATTTTTTAGAATTAGCTTAAGTAAAGGGAAAAATATAATAACTGTAAGAAATGAACTTGAACACGCACGTAACTATTTAACAATTCAAAAGATAAGGTATAAAAATAAATTTAGTTATAATATAGAAGCAGAAGATGATGTTTTGAATTGTACTAGCATTAAGTTAATAGTACAACCTTTAATTGAAAATGCTATTTATCATGGAATGGAATTTATGACTGGAGAAGGTGAAATTCTAATAAAAGCTTACAAGAAAAAAGAAGATGTATATATAGATGTTATAGATAATGGTCTTGGGATGTTAGAAGAAGTTTCAGAAAGTCTTTTAACAAATTATTGTAAAGAAAAAGGTAAAGGATCAGGAATAGGACTTAAAAATGTTCACGAAAGAATTCAATTATATTTTGGTGAAAATTATGGGCTTGAAATTTATAGTGAATTAGATGAAGGAACCACTATTAGAATCCATATACCATATATAGATTTTTATAATAATGAAGGAACGGAGAATGAAATAAAGTGAAAAGAAAAAAGAAACAAATTCTTATAATTATATTTTTATTACTTATGTTATCTTTATTATTTTTTATAAGTGGAATATTGTTTAAAGGTAAGGATGTAGAAGGATATAATATTTCAATTATAGTACGTGGAAAGAATAGTGAAAGTTGGATGATAATGAAGCAAGGGATGGAGCAAGCAGCGTCAGAAATGAACACTAATATAAGATTTATAACATTAACAGATGAAAATAATTTAAATGAACAAAAGGATTTAATTGAAAGAGAAGCTACAGAAGGAGCTGATGCTATAATTATATCACCAGTAGATTATGAAAAAATGAAGGAAGCTATAGAAAATACCATTAAAGATATACCAGTTATATTAATAGAATCAACCATATATTCAGATAAAGAAATTCCTTATATTTCATGTGATAACTATAAGCTTGGGAAAAGTCTTGCGGAGGAATTAATTCAAAGAGGAAATACAAGAAGTAGAGTAACGGTTATGAAAAAAGATCTACAATGTAGTAGCATAATGGAAAGATATAAGGGGTTTATTGATACTATAAAAGAAAGTAAAAATACTTATGATTTATTAGATATAGAAGGTGGGGATCAATCTGTATATGATAAGTCAAAAGATATAATAGAAAATAATAAATCTGATGTAATAGTAACATTTGACCCAGATGCTTTAGAGTTAGTAGGAAAAGCAAAAAAGGATTTAGGCTATTCAAAAAAGGAAGGAATAAATGTTGAAATTTATGGTGCAGGAAGTACAAGTAAAGTTATTTCATTTTTAGAAGAAGACATTATAAATGCAGTTGCAGTACAAAATGATTTTAATATTGGATATCTTGGAGTAAAGACAGCGGTAGATAAAATTAAAGGTAATAGGGGAGAAGAGAAAATAATAAATTCAACTGTTATTAATAGTAGAAATATGTATTCAGATGAAAATCAAAGGTTACTATTTCCGTTTATAAGATAAAATAAATTCTTTAGGAGGATAAAGAATGAAGGTATTTAAAAAAATTATAGGAATTATACCAATAACTTTTATTATTGCATCCTTATGTTCCTGTAATAACGAGGCTAAATTAACAGATGATGAAATAAAAATAGGTGTAACATTATATAAACAAGAGGATACCTTTATATCTAGCATAGCAAATAATCTTGAAGATATAGCTAAAAATAAAGATAATTACAAAGAGTCTAAAGTTACTATAGATTTTGTAGATGCAAAAGGAAGCTTAATAAACCAAGGAAATCAAGTGGACACATTTATAAATAAAAATTATGATGTAATTTGTGTGAATTTAGTAGATAGAACAGCAGCATCAACTATTATAGATAAATGTAAAACGGCTAATATACCAGTTATTTTCTTTAATAGAGAATTGGTAGAAGAGGATATGAATAGATGGAATAATATATATTATGTTGGTGCACAAGCAAAACAATCTGGAGAGTTGCAAGGTGAAATAATAATAGATGAATATAAAAAAATCCTAGTAATGTAGATAAAAATGGAGATGGAAAAATTCAATACGTAATTCTTGAAGGAGAGCCAGGTCATCAGGATACAACCCTAAGAACAGAGTATTGTACTAAGGTTATAATGGAAAGCGGTATAGAATTAGAAAAGCTAGCAAGTGACACAGCAAATTGGCAAAGTGATCAAGGAAGCGCAAAAATGACACAATGGCTTGGTGAATTTAAAGATGAAATAGAAGTTGTGTTTAGTAATAATGATGAGATGGCTTTAGGTGCTATACATGCTTTAAATAAAGAAAATGAAATTAGAAAACCTTTAATAGTAGGAATAGATGGAATAGAAAGTGCATTAGAAGCGGTGAAAAATGGAGATATGATAGGAACTGTTATAAGCGATTCTAAAATGCAAGCTGATGCTATTTTCAATATTGCTTATACCTTAGCAACTAAAGGTGATATAAAATCTATTAAATATCTAGAAGATAGTAGATATGTAAAAACACATCACACCAAGGTTACTATAGATAATATAGATAAATATTTGAATAAATAAAAAATAATAAAACCCCAGTATATTAAATTTTATACTGGGGTTTTATTATTTAAATATTACCATTGAAGTGGTTTATAAGCTGAAGCTGGACATTCAACAACATTTAAGAAAATTGAAACATTACCAACAACTGCTTTGTCAATAAAGTCTGTACGAACTTTATCATATGGAGTATGAGCATATTGCTCTTGCATTGGAGAATATCCGATGGTTGGTTTTCTATCGATTCCAGCAGTTTTACTTGCATCAGTACCAAAGTCCCAATAACCATATTTAACAGGTTGATTAACATCTGTTAAACCTTTAGCAGCAGCTAAAACAAATGGATGATCCTCAGCAATCTTCCAAGGCATCATATCTTTAGGAACTGTGTATTCAACTCCAGTATATGATTTATGAACTCCATCTTTAACCTCAACAACAGCTTTAAATTCAGCATCAGTTTTTTGTATTTCACTAATAATATCTCTAACTTGTTTTAGAGCAAGTTTAGCATCTTCTCCAGGAATAGTTCTTCTATCAATGGAAAGCATACATTTATCAGGAACAATTGATAAAGCTCCAGGAGAACATTCAATTATATTTAATGATATAGATGCTTGACCAAGCTTGTCATCAGTAGGTAAACTTGGATAAAGTTCATCCTTTAATTTATTTATTAATGGAATAGATTTATAAATAGAGTTAATTCCAAGCCATGGGGCACTACCATGAGAAGTTCTACCTAAAACAGTAGCTAACATTTCAGTTCTACCTCTATGGCCACAATATAATTTTAATGAAGTTGCTTCGCAAGATATCATAGCATCATAAGTTAAACCTTTTTCAGCAAAGGTTTTATCAATTAGGTGAGTCATTCCAACTGTTTCAGCTGGTTCTTCTTCAACAACTCCTGTAAACATATAATTACCTTTAAATTTAAAACCTTCTTTTTTTAGTTTAACAAGAATTCCTCCGGAGTAAACTTGAGCAGCTAGTCCTGCTTTAACGTCTGAAGCAGCACGACCATGAATACATTCAACTAAATCTTTAGTAGTTTTATCTTGATTATCTATTTCACAAACATCTATAGTTGCTGCATAAGGATCGTATCCTTCCCAGTTGTTAACATCTCCAGCGCTAACATGATCCATATGTCCATTATACATTATAGTAGGACCTTCTAAAGAGCCCTTTACAATTCCTACAACATTACCCATAGAGTCTCTAAAGACTTCATCATATCCAAGTTCGGTCATTTTATCTAATAATAAATCAGCTACGCCTTTTTCATTGCAACTTATACTTGGATTTTGAATAAGCTTTTGAGTAAATGATATTACATCATTATGAAATTCTTTTCCTAATTCATTGATTCTTTCAACATAATCTATCATAATCAATATCTCCTTTGAATTTAAATTTTATTTGAAAACCTTTTACAGTATAATATATTAATATTTTTTATAAATATTATAAAAATTTTAAAAAATAGAAAATAAAATCCGCATAAAAAAACAAATTAGAACTATAAATGATAGTAGCAAGTTAATAGATAACTAACTCTTAAAATAAATAATTCAAAATAGGAGGGAATATTGTGAAGTTATTTGATGTTGTAATTAAGAATGGTACTATTGTTAATGCTTCAGATGTTTATAAGGGAGATATAGGTATAAAGGACGGTAAAATATCGGCTATTGCTAAAAATTTAGAAAATGATTCTAAAGAAATTATTGATGCTACTGGAAAATATATTTTCCCAGGGGGGATAGATCCACATACACATATGGAAATGCCATTTGGAGGGACCTTTTCAAGTGATGATTTTGAAACAGGAACAAAAGCAGCAGCTTGTGGAGGAACAACTACAATTATAGATTTTGCTGTTCAGCCTAAAGGAAAAACATTAAATGAAACTGCTAATATGTGGAGACAGAAATCAGATAATAAAGCTTGTATAGATTATGGAATTCATATAGTTATTACAGATATGAATAAAAATATAATGAATGAAATTCCAGACGTAATAAATAAAGGATATTCTAGTTTTAAGGTATTCATGACATATGAGGGAATGAGAATAGATGATGAAACATTAATGAAAACTTTAATTAAAGTTTCAGAAAATGGTGGTTTAACTTGTGTTCATGCAGAGAATTATTATGTTATAAAATATCTTACAGAAAAATTATTATCAGAAGGAAAAACAGAACCATTATATCATGCATTATCTCGTCCAAATTTATGTGAAGCTGAAGCTGTTTCTAGAGCAATTAAAATGTCAGAATTATGTAATACTCCATTATATATAGTTCATAATAGTTGTAAGGAATCAGCTGATGAAATAAAGAGAGCTAGGGAAGAGGGATATAACATAATGGGAGAAACTTGCCCACAATATTTATTATTATCAACAGATAATTATAAGGAACCAAATTTTAATGGTGCTAAATATGTTATGTCGCCACCATTAAGAGATAAAGATAATTGGACTTATATGTGGGATGCTTTAAAGAAAAATACTTTACAAGTAGTAGCTACAGATCATTGTCCATTTTTTATGAATCAAAAGAAAATGGGATTAAATGATTTTACAAAAATACCAAATGGAGCTCCAGGAGTAGAGCTGAGAATGGCATTAATGTACACTTATGGTGTTTTAGAAAATAATATGAGTTTATCTAAATTTGTTGAGGTAACATCTACTAATGCGGCTAAAGCTTTTGGATTATATCCAAAGAAAGGAACAATAGTAGTAGGTAGTGATGCTGATTTAGTAGTGTTTGATCCAAATAAAGAGTTAATAGTTAGAAAGCATATATTAAATGAAAATGTAGATTATACACCTTATGAAGGATTTAAGTTAAAAGGTTATCCGGAATTAACTTTATCTAGGGGAGAAATTATAGCTAAAGAAGGAAAGTATGTAGGAGAGGATAAGAGAGGTAAATTCATAAAGAGAGGAGCTCCAAAGCTACTATAGGAGGTAAGCTATGAGTGAAATATTTACTTTATCATTAATGACAGCAATACTTTGTGGTGGCTGGGTACTAGGTTGTGATTTAACAGGTCTTATAGGGTTTGCAGGATTTGCAGGATGCACAACATTTTTTGCAGCAGGAGGAAAAAAAGAAGGTTTTAAAACTGCTATTTTTACTAATTTAAGTGGAATATTTTGGGCGGTTATAATGTTGAAATTATCATCTTTTTTAGGGTTTCCTCATGCAGGAGCAGTAATGACTGGTATAGTAACCTTTGCAATGTGCTATCAATCAAAAATAAAGTATTTTACATTTATTCCAGGAACATTCATGGGATGTTTTACAACCTGTGCAGCTAATGGAAATTGGCAAGGGGTTTTACCATCTATGTTATTAGGAGCAGTTTTAGGAGTTTTATGTGAATCTACAGGCAAATGGCTATATGAAAAATTAGGTAATAAAGAGAAATGGATACTATAGTTGTAAATATCTGAGGAGGAAGAAGTTAATGGATTTCAATTTATCACAAGAACAAGAATTAGTTAAACAATTAGTCAAAGATTTTGCAGAAAAGGAGATAAAACCTGTAGTAATTGATTATGATGAAAAAGGGGAATTTCCGATGGATATATATGAAAAAATGGCATCTATAGGATTGATAGGAATACCTTATCCTGTAGAATATGGTGGAGCTGGAGGAGATTATTTATCTTATGCAATAGCTATTGAAGAAATATCAAAAGTATGTTCTTCATTAGGAATTGCTCATTCAGTTGTAACTTCATTATGTTCAGGTGCTATATATTACAATGGAACAGAGAAACAAAAGAAAAAATACCTTAAGGACTTACTTCAAGGAAAGAAGATAGGTTGTTTTGGATTAACAGAAAGTAATGCAGGTTCTGATGCAGGTGGACTTCAAACTATAGCTATTAAGGATGGAGATAATTATATTTTAAATGGAACAAAAACTTTTATAACTAATGCACCATTATCAGATATATTTATAATAGTGGCTATAACAGATAAAACAAAGGGATCAAAAGGGGTATCTGCATTTATAGTAGAAAAAGATTTTCCAGGTATATCTATAGGGAATATAGAAAATAAATGTGGAATAAGATCAGCACAAGTAAGTGAAATATTAATTGAAGATTGTATTGTACCAGCTGAAAATTTACTTGGAAAAGAGGGACAAGGTTTGAAGATTGCTCTTTCAACACTAGATGGTGGAAGAATTGGAGTTGCGGCTCAAGGCTTAGGTATAGCAGAAGGAGCTTTTGAAGAAGCAAAGAATTATATGAAGCAAAGAAAACAATTTGGAAAACCTTTATTTAAAAACCAACATCTTTCATTTAAAATGGCAGAGTTAGAAATTGAGATAGAGCAAGCTAAATATATGCTTTATAAGGCAGCTTTAGATAAACAACAAGGAAAACCATTTGGAATATCAGCAGCTAAAGCAAAGGTTTGTTGTACAGATGCTGCAATGCATGTAACTACTGAGGTTGTACAAATGTTTGGTGGATATGGTTATATGAAAGATTATCATGTTGAAAGAATGTTTAGAGATGCTAAAATAACACAAATATATGAAGGAACAAATGAAATTCAAAAGTTAATTATTAGCGGATCTTTATTTAGATAAGATAAGAATATAACAAGGAAGAGATTTAATAAATGATGGGAGAGATGATTAAATGTCAAAAGCATTACAAGGAGTAAAAGTATTAGATTTAACACATGCATATAATGGACCTTTCTGTACAACTCTTTTAGCAGATAACGGGGCAGACGTAATTAAAATAGAACCTCCACAAGGAGATCAGTGTAGAACTTGGGGACCAATAGATACTAAAAGTGGAGAAAGTGGATTCTATGCATTTTTAAATAGAAATAAAAGAGGGATAACATTAAATTTAAAGACAGATAAAGCAAGAGAAATTTTTTATAATATGGTTAAAGATGCTGATGTTGTTGTAGAAAATTTTAGAGGTGGAGTTTCAAAAAAACTAGGAGTGGATTATGAGACTTTAAAAAAGATTAATCCTAAAATAATATATGCATCAGGATCTGGCTTTGGTCAATATGGACCATTATCTAATAGACCTTGTTATGATATAGTAGCACAATCAATGGCGGGAATGGTTAATTTAACAGGATTTCCAGATTCACCTCCAACTAAAGTTGGTCCTTCAATAGCAGATAATGTTACAGGGATATATCTGTGTGTTGGGGTACTTTTAGCTTTATATAATAGAGAAAAAACTGGGATTGGACAATCTGTTGATGTAGCTATGTTAGATACTATATTTACATTACTTGAAAATTCAATTGTAACTAATACAATGACAAATGAAATACCACAAAGACAAGGAAATATAGATCCATCAATAGCACCATTTGATATATATATGTCAAAGGATGGATATATAGCTATAGGTGTAGGTAATGATAAATTATGGACAAAATTCTGTAAAGTAATGGATAGAATTGACCTTTTAGAAGATGAAAGATATAAAACAAATGATTTAAGATGTAAAAATTATGTTCCGGATTTACAAAATGCAGTTAGAGAATGGGCAAAAGTTAGAACTAAGAAGGATATAGAAAATATATGTGCAGAAGCAGGAATTCCATGTGGTCCTGTATTAGATATGAAGGAAGCTATAGAACATCCTCAAATTCAAGCGAGAGAAATGATGGTTCATATGGAACATCCCCTTATTGGAGAAATGTATTTCCAAGGTGTACCAATTAAATTATCAAAAACTCCAGGAAGCGTAGATACGCCAGCACCTACATTAGGTCAGCATAATACTGAAGTTTATAAAGAATTCGGCATTAATGAAAAGGATTTAGAGAATTTAAGAAAACAAGGAATAATTTAAAATATGCAATTTTAAATTAGTAAAAATAAATAGAATTTTATGGAGGTTTAATTTATGAGAAAAGAAGCTGTATTAAGCTATAAAATGACTACTGCAGATGCGAATAATCCAGGAGGAATTGTTCCATTAGGAAGACAATTTGATATGTGGGGAGATGCAGAAACAGAACTTATGATACTAAATGATGGAGATGAATCTCTATGTTTAGGTTATTCAAATGTTAAATTTTATGAAGATATCTATTGTGGAGATCATATAGATTTTAAAGCTACTTTAGTTAAAGTTGGAAATACTTCACGTAAATGTAAACTTCAAACTTTTAAAGTTGCAACTTCAGCTAAAAATGCAGGGATTGTAAATGCTAAAGCTACTGATATGGTTTATTTTGATACACCAAAGTTAGTAGGAGAAGCAGATGTTGTGTTAGTTGTTAAAAAAGAAGTTCAAAGAGGTATTCAACCAGATGGTATTGTTAAGAATCCGTGGAGAGAGATTCAATACTAAACCAAGAATTAATAAGGGTATTTTAGGAGGGAATAAAATGAGTTTTGTAAAACCAGAAAAGAACTATGAAACAAAAATTCGTTATAGAATGTCTTCAAGAGATGTTTATTATGGAGGAGGAATTGTAAATGGAGCACGTTCAATTACAATCTTAGGTGATGTAGCGGAAAAACTTATGTGTGAAGTTTATGGAAACTTTGGAAAGTGTATGGAGTTAGAACATGTTAGATTACATGCACCAGTATATGCAGGCGATTATATAGAATTTATAGGTAGAGTTGTAGAAGTTGATGGGGATGTAGCTAAAATAGAATGTAGATCCTATAAGATTGCAGCTATTCCAAAAGAACCAGAATTTGAAAGCTCAATAGAAATTTATGAAGATCCAACTTTATCAGCATCATTTGTAGGATATTTTAAATCAAGATAATAAATAATCCATTAAGATTTAAAGGTCTAAAAGGGTATTTTAATTACTCTTTTAGACCTTTTTGTATAATTTTACAAATAACAAACAAAAAGTTAATTATAGTTTATAATATAAATGTTAAACAATAAACGAATTTATTAAGGGGGATAGACTATGAGAAAAATAATTTTTATAAATAACAATTGGTTATATAAAGAAGATTTTAAAAGTGAATATTTAGTAAAAGACTTTGATTTTAAAGAGTTTAAAAGTATTGATTTACCACATACAAACAAGGAGCTTCCTTATAATTATTTCGATGAAAAGGATTATCAGTTTATATCATGTTATGCTAAGACTTTAAATATAGATTACGGATATAAGGGCAAAAGAATTTATTTAGATTTTGAAGGAGTTATGTTAGCTTGTGATATTTACCTTAATGGTACGCATTTACTTAACCACAAAGGTGGATATACTCCTTTTTCAGTAGATATAACAGATTATGTAAATTATGAAAAGGAAAATACTTTAGTAATTGTAGTAGACTCAACAGAAAGAAAAGACACACCACCTTATGGAAATGTAGTAGATTATTTAACTTATGGAGGAATATACAGAGAAGTATCCTTAAGGATTGTAGAAAATACACATATAAATAAAATATATTCAAGAGCATACAATTGTCTACAAGATAAAAAAACTTTAGAAGTAGAAGTAGAGTTAGAAAAATATAATTCAAATAAAGAATTAGAGATATTAATAGAATTATTAGATAAAGAAAGAGTAGTAGCTTTAGCCAATAAAAAAATAAATGATAATAAAGAGGGGAATAAGACTTTAATTACTATAAATGATATAAAGGGTGTAGAGCTATGGGATTTAGATAATCCTAAATTATATAATATAAAAGCAACTTTAAAAGATAATAAGGATATAATAGATGTTTATAGTGATAAATTTGGATTTAGAGAAGCTATATTTAAACCAGAGGGTTTTTATTTAAATGGAAATTTAATTAAATTAATAGGGTTAAATAGGCATCAATCTTATCCATATGTAGGTTATGCAATGCCAGAAAGAGTCCAAAAGAAAGATGCAGATATTTTAAAATATGAATTAGGTCTTAATATAGTTAGAACGTCTCATTATATGCAATCAAGACATTTTTTAGATAGATGTGATGAAATTGGTTTATTAGTATTTGAAGAAATTCCAGGATGGCAATATATTGGAGATAAAGCATGGCAAGATATTTCTCTTAGAGATGTTGAAGTTATGATAAAACGAGATTACAATAGACCATCTATAATATTATGGGGAGTTAGAATAAATGAATCGTTAGATAATCATGATTTTTATACAAAGACTAATTATATAGCAAAAAAACTAGATACAGTAAGGCAAACAGGTGGAGTTAGATATATTCATAAGAGTGATTTTTTAGAGGATGTTTATACTTTAAATGATTTTGTTCATGATGGTGGAGAAAAGGTTTTAATAACACAAAAAGAGGCAACAGGATTAGAACGAAAAGTACCTTATTTAGTAACTGAAAGTAATGGTCATATGTATCCAACAAAAATGATTGATAATGAAGCAAAATTAGTAGAACATGCAAATAGACATTTAAGAGTTGTAAATAGAGCTTTAGGTGCAGAGGATATAAGTGGTTCTATAAGTTGGTGTGCTTTTGATTATAATACTCATAGCTGTTTTGGATCAGGGGATAAGATTTGTTATCACGGGGTAATGGATATGTTTAGAAATAGCAAATATGCAGCGTACTCATACTCATCACAAAAGGATTCTAAATATGGTATTGTATTAGAGCCACTGACTTTAGCTTGTAGAGGAGAAAGAGCTGGAGGTGGAATATTACCCTTTACTATATTAACAAATTGTGATTATGTAAAAATATATAAAAATGGAGAATTTATAGATGATTATTATCCAGATATAGAAAATTACCCTAATTTATATCATCTACCAGTAAATGTTTATCATATGTTACCAGTTAATTTAGATTTACCTATTTCAGAAAAAGATAAAAGTGATATAAGAAATTTTGTGATAAATAAAATCAAACAGGGGAATTTAGAAGATTTAACAGAAAAAGATAATGACTTCTTTAAGAAAATAGCAGATAGATCAGGAATTAGTGTATCTATGATTTTAGGTTTAATATTTAGATTAGCTGGTGGTTGGGGTGAAGAAGAAAATATGATAACCATTAAAGGCTATATAAATAATGAACAAGTAATTTCAAAAGAAATAGGTGAATTGAAATCAAGAAATAGATTAGAAGTAATACCAGATGATTATAAATTATCATTAAATAAGACAAGCTATGATGCAACAAGAGTAGTAATTAAACTTTTAGATAATATGAATAATTTGCTTCAATTTAATAATGAATTTATTGAAGTACAAATAGAAGGGCCAGCTAAAATTTTAGGACCAAGTAAATTTGGTATTCAAGGAGGAATTACAGCTTTTTGGATAAGAACTATCGGGGAAGCTGGAAAGGTTAAAGTAAAAGTAAAAGGAATGTATTTTCAAACAGAAACTATCATAGAAGTTGAATAATAAAAATACACAGACTGGAGTGTTTTTTTGTTTATCTTCAATATATTCCTTAGTAAATAAATCTTCTTTGGTTTCACATTTGGGGGAGCCAATAATAGGAAGCAAGCTAAAGCTATGAATTTAGGAATTTTACAGCTTAGTTTAGAAAATTAAAGTATTGTGAATTAATAAAGGTTGGTAGTATAGCTGACCTTTATTTTTCTATTTAAACGTAATTTAATAAATAGAGATTTGATGACAAAAGTCTAAATTTGTATTATTAGAGCAGGGATTTCTTTTAGTAATATAGACTAATTCAAAAAAACATGATATAATTTACCAGTAAACGTAATCAAGGGTAACAAGGTATATAAAGAATGGGAATTTTTTGGGAGGAATAAAAATGAGCGAAAAAATGTTAACACCAGATTTTGCTATTGAGGAATCATCAAGATGTTTATTATGTCATGATGCACCATGTTCAAAAGCATGTCCAGTAGGAACTGATCCAGCAAGATTTATTAGATCATTAAGATTTAGAAATCTAAAGGGTGCAGTAGAAACTATAAGAGAAAATAATGTATTGGGAGGAATATGCGCAAGAGTATGTCCTACAGCTAAGTATTGTGAAGGAGCTTGTAGCAGATCCGGAATTGATAGACCAATAGAAATTGCAAAGATTCAAAGATATTTAACAGATTATGAAAAAGTATTAGGTCTTCAAATTTTAGAGCCAGTAGAATTAAATAAAGAAAAAGTTGCAATTATCGGTTCAGGTCCAAGTGGATTAGGAGCTGCAACTAAATTAGCACTATTAGGTTACAAGGTTACTGTTTTCGAAGGGAAAAATGAATTAGGTGGATGGTTAACTTATGGAATACCAGAAGAAAGATTACCTAAGGAAGTTATAGAAAATGAAATTTCATATATAAGAAAATTAGGCGTAGAGTTTAAAACTAATTGTAATATTGGAAAGGATAAAACTATTGAAGAATTACAAAAAGAAGGTTTTAAAGCTATATTAGTATCAGTAGGAATGCAAAAAAGTAAAGATATAGAAATTATAGGAGCTAATTTAGAAGGTGTAATCAAAGGAACTGATTTATTAAGTGAAGTTAAAGTTCTAAATAAAAATAAATTAGGAAATAAGGTTATAGTTATTGGTGGAGGAGATGTTGCAATTGATTGTGCAACAACTGCAAAACTTTTAGGTTGTGATGTTAAATTAGTTTATAGAAGAACTATAGATAAGATGCCAGCAGACAGAGCTAGCATAGATTATCTGCAAAGTTTAAATATCCCTATTTTTACTGGATTTAAGCCAGCAGAAATATTAGGGAATGGCAAAAAAGTAGAAAGATTTAAAGCTGTTGGAATGTTTGATGATTCAACAATAGAGTTACCAGCAGATAATATTATTTTTGCAATAGGTCAAGAACCAACTAATGTTAATAATATAGCAAAGCTAAATGTTAATAATAATGGAATTATAATTACAGAAAATTACAAAACAAATATAGAAGGCATTTTTGCTTCAGGAGACATAACAGAGGGAGATAAGACTGTTGTATTTGCTCTTAAGGAAGGAAAAGAAGCTGCTGAAGCTATAGATAATTATTTAAGAAAAGCAGATAGTATGAAGGAAGGTGCCAAATAATGAAGAAAAAGGATTTATCAATAGAATTTTGTGGAGTAAAGTGTGAGAATCCATTTTTCCTATCATCATCACCAGTAGGTAATTGTTATGAAATGTGTGCAAAAGCATTTGAAACTGGTTGGGGAGGAGTAGTATTTAAAACAATAGGATTCTTTAAACCAAATGAAGTTTCACCACGTTTTACTAATTTAAGAAAAGAATCTACATCATTTGTTGGATTTAAAAATATGGAACAAATAGCAGAACATTCATTAGAAGAGAATTTAGATGCTTTAAGAAGACTTAAAAAGAATTATCCAACAAAGATTGTTGTTGCTTCAATTATGGGACAAAATGAAAAAGAATGGGAAGATCTTGCTAGACTTGTAACAGAGGCAGGATCAGATATTATAGAATGTAATTTTTCATGCCCTCAAATGACTAGTCATGATATGGGGTCAGATGTAGGACAAAACCCAGAATTAGTTAAAAAATATTGTGAAGCTGTAAAGAGAGGAACTAATATTCCAGTATTAGCTAAAATGACACCTAATATAGGAGATATGACAGTTCCAGCTATAGCTTCAATAGAAGGTGGAGCTGATGGACTTGCAACTATAAATACAATAAAGAGTATAACTCAAATTGATTTTGATAATATGGTAGCACTTCCAATAATAAATGGTAAATCATCAGTATCAGGATATTCAGGAAAAGCTGTAAAACCAATAGCTTTGAGATTTATATATGAATTGAGAAAAAATCAAAAATTAAAAAATATCCCAATAAGCGGTATAGGTGGTATAGAAACTTGGGAAGATGCTTTAGAATTTATATTATTAGGCTCAAGTAATCTTCAAGTAACTACAGCAGTTATGCAATATGGATATAGAATAGTTGAGGATATGATAAGTGGTTTATCACATTTTATGGATGAAAAAGGATTTGATAAACTTGAAGATATGGTGGGATTAGCAGTTAAAAATATAATTCCAGCAGAGAATTTAGATAGAGGATATGTTATATATCCAGCATTTAATGAAGAAACATGTGTAGGTTGCGGAAGATGTTATATATCATGTTATGATGGGGGACATCAAGCAATAGAATGGGATGAAGATAATAGAAAACCTATGTTAAATAAAGATAGATGTGTAGGATGTCATTTATGTGCAAATGTTTGTCCAACTGAAAGTATTTCAAAAGGAGAAATAAAATTTAAAGAGGGAGAAAAGGAAAGACCTATAGTTTTCTAATTAAATTTTATTGTAATAAGGCATATAAATTATACTAATAATAAGGGTACTCTTAGAGAGTACTCTTATTGTTTCCATATTTTCTTTAAAACAAGGTTTTATATATTAAAATTTTAAATTTAGGAGGAAAACAATGGATTTGTTAACGATGGTATCTATAAGTGTAGGTATATTATCAGGAGTTTGGGGGTTTGTAAGCGTTAGTCTAGGTCTTATTACTTGGGTAGGATTTATAGGATGTACTAGTTATTATGCATCTGGTGGAGAGTTTAGTGGATTTAAAAAATCTATTTATGCAAATATGACAGGAGTACTTTGGGCAATGTGCATTATACTTTGTTCATCAAAGTTTGAAACGTCATATTGGTCATATATATTTACAGGTATTTTTTCTTTTGTAATGTGTATACAAGCTAAGTGTAAAAAATTAGAATTTATACCAGGTGCATTTTGTGGTTCGTGTTGCACCTTTGGAACAGGAGGAAACTGGCAAGCAGTAATTATTGCACTACTATGTGGTGCAGTTTTAGGATATTCTTCCGATAAGGGTGGACAATATTTATATAAATTAGTGGAAAAAGTACGAGTTAAAAAATAAAAGAATAGTTTATTACATAATATATAAAAATATAGCAACCTATCTGAGATATGAGATTTTAGATAGGTTATTTTTACATAATATAAGAAGTGTTTCAGTTATTATGAAAAATATGTTATTATAATTATTATATAAAATTTAATAAAATATTAATTGCAAATAGCATTAAAGGGAGTATATATGGAGTCAAAAGATTTTATTGATATTTTAGGGTACAAAGTTTACAAGAGAAGTTTAAAAGAGTGTTTAAGTTATATAGAATCATTAAAAAAAGTTCATATAATTTCAGGAAACCCTGAGGTTTTATACACAGGTTTAAATAATAAAGAATTACTTCATAATTTTAGATCTAAAGAAGCTTTGATTATCCCTGATGGAGTAGGAACTCAAATAGCTTCTAAAATATTAAAAGAAAATGTAAAGGAAAAGATAGCTGGTATTGAACTTATGAAAGCTATCATTAAAGATTGTGAAAATAGGGGGAGAGGAATATATTTACTTGGAGCTTCAGAAGATAGTTTAAAGGCATGTGTTGCGAATCTAGTAACTAATTATCCTAATTTAAATATTGTAGGCTACAGAAATGGATTCTTTGATATAAATAGCTGTAATGAAATAATAGAAGAAATAAATACAAAAAAACCATATGTTGTTTTTGTAGCAATGGGTTGTCCAAGACAAGAACATTTTATAACTAGATATATGGATGTATTAGATACAAAAATTCTTATGGGCGTAGGTGGTAGTTTTGATGTTATAGGGGATAAAGTTAAAAGAGCACCTAAATGGATGATAGATATAGGTCTTGAATGGTTTTATCGTGTATCTAAAGAACCTTGGAGAATTAAGCGTCTTGGAAGTATACCTAAGTTTTTATGGTTAGTTATTAAAGAGAAAAAGGTGAAATGATGAGTAGCAAAAAACTATTTAAAGCAACATTTATTGTAATGATAATGACAATAATAAGTAGATTTTTAGGTTTTGGACGTGACATTTTAGCAGCATATCATTTTGGAGCTGGGCAAACTTATGATATATATAGTGCAGCTGTTGCTATACCAGACTCTGTTTTTATGATAGTAGGCCTTGCTATATCCACTACATTCATTCCAATATTAAGTGAGATTAAACATAAAAAGGGCAAGGCAGATATGTTTAATTTTTCTAACAATGTAATTACAATTTTAGGGGTTTTATCTATTATAATATTTATTTTAGGAATGATATTTACAGAAAATATTGTTAAGGTTTTTGTATCAGGATTTAATGCAGAGCAAATACAAGCAACTACATTTTTGACAAGGATAAGTTTAATTAATATATTTTTCTTATGTATAAATGCTTGTTTCTTATCTATTCTTCAAGTTTGTGAAGATTTTGTAATGCCTTCAATACTTGGGTTATTTTTTAACTTACCAATTATAATATATCTTTTAGTATTTAATAATGTAAGTATTTTAGGGTTAACTATTGCAAATGTACTTGGAAATATATTAAGGGTTTTAGTTCAACTACCATCTTTATATAAGCAAGGATATAGAATAAAATTATTTATAGATTTAAATGATGAAAAAATAAAAAGAATGCTTATACTTATTTTACCTGTAATTATAGGAGCAGGAGCTAATTCATTAAATATGATAGTAGATAAAAATCTTGCTTCAGGATTAATAGCAGGAAGTATTTCAGCTTTAGAATATTCTCAAAAAATAATAGTATTTGCTAATACAGCAATTACAACTTCTATAGTATCAGTTATGTATCCAGTAATGGCTAATAGATTAAATGCAGGAGATAAAAAGGGGTTTTTACAATATTTATCTAAATCTATTGTAATTATAAGTTTATTTTTAATTCCAATAATGATGGCATTTATTTTATTAAGAAGTGAAATAGTAGATGTATTTTATTCAAGGGGAGCATTTAATAATGAAGCAGTAATGCTTACATCACTAGCGTTTTTAGGTTATTCTATTCAATTACCTTTTTTTGGAGTAAGAGATATATTAAATTCTTCTTTATTTTCAATGCAGAAAACTAAAATAACTACAATAAATGGTGTTATTGGAGTATGTGTAAATATAGTATTAAGCATTATATTATCTAAATATATAGGGGTTGGAGGTATAGCTATAGCCACATCTATAGCAGCAGCAGTTACAGCTATATTATTATTTAATTCAACTAGAAAATTAATAGGAGATTTCAATTTGAAACCTATGATTTTTAAGGTGTTTAAAATTACATTAGTATCTTTAGTTATGATTATAATTTTATATGTTATAAATAAAATTATAAATATAAATAATTCCTTTATAATTATAGGGTTAGATGCTTTAATAGGTGTAATAATTTTTGTTTTAGGATGTTTATTATTGAAAATAGATGAATTTACAGAAGTTTTTTATATGATAATAAATAAATTAATAAGGAAGAGTGTATAGGAGAAAATATGAAAATATTATTTATTGCTTGTTATTCACCACTTATAAATAATTCTGCGTCAATAGAGACTCTTCAATATCTAAATAATTTGGTGAAGTTTGAAGATAATGAAGTACATTTATTAACAGTTAATTTTCCTTCAAATTCTATATATTATGATAAAGATATATTTAATATGTTAGATAAAAAGGTTAAGGTTCATATTATTTCTGGTGGTAAAATATTTGAAAAAATCATGCCAAAGAAAAGTAATAGTATAAATTTAAATGAAGGAAAAACAAAACCTTCAAAAGTTAAACAAAGTTTAAGAAAAATTAAGCAAGTTTTTGCAATACCAGATATGTATTTATATTGGGCTTTAAAAGCATCAAAATACGGGAATATATTAATGGAGAAGGAAAATTTTGATGTTATTTTTTCAATGCACGAGCCTCCATCAAGTCATATCTGTGGATATGATATTAAAAAGAAATACAAAAACGTTCCATGGATAACTTATTGGAGTGATCCGTGGCTTAAAGATTCAACTAGAGAAAATGCTGGATTTATAAGAAAGAATATAGAAGCAAAATTAGAGAAAAAGGTAGTTTCTTTAGCGGATAAATATATTTTTGTTACTGAAGCTAATAGAGAAGATTATATTAAGAGTTATAATATACCTAAAGAAAATACATTTGTAGTAACTAGGGGATATGATGAAAAAATTTATAAAGAAATAGAAAAAGAAGATAAACCAAAGCTTCTTTCAGATAATAAAGTAAACATAGTTTATGCAGGTGAAATATTTACAAAATTAAGAGATATAAGACCTTTTATAGAGGCTTTGGATTTAATTAGAGAGAAAAATAAAGAACTTTATGAAAAGCTAAATGTATTATTTTTTGGGAATATAGATGATGAATCTATAAAACATAAACTTTCTAATATATCTATAGTAAATGTATCAGGGAGAATTCCATATAAGGATGCATTAAATTATATGGTAAAAGGTGATGTTTTACTTTTATTTGGAAATAAGAACTCTAAACAAATACCTGCTAAAATATATGATTATTTTGGTTGTTATGGTTATATACTTGTTATATTGGGAGATGAAAATGATCCGATAATAGATGTTGTAAAGGATAAAGAAAAATGTATAGTTGTTTTAAATAATATTTCCAATATAGAAAAAGCATTAATAGAGTTATCAGGTAAAATTGAAAGAGGAGAAAAATCAATACCTGTAGTTGAATATGAATGGAAACAAATTTCGAAAAAATTAAATGATATCTTAAAGGGGTAAAGTTTATGCATATAATGTTTGTGCCTTCTTGGTATAATAATGCTAGAAATAAGGTTCATGGAAGCTTTTTCAAAGAACAAGCAATGGCACTTCAAGAGGCAGGAGTAAAAATAACAGTTGCTTATAATGAAATATGGCCACTAACCTTATTTGGAAAGGTTAAGGAAAAATCAGGTTTAAATATAAATGTAGAAGATAGTCTTAAAACTTATAGATATAAAAATTATAATTTTATACCTAAAAGCCCATTAATGTTTAAAGTTTTTAATAGAAGAATGGATAAGATATATAAAGAAATTGTAAAAAGGGAAGGAAAGGTTGATGTTATTCATGCTCAGTCATCTCTTTGGGGTGGAATAAGTGCAGCATATGTAGCTAAAAAGTATAATATTCCTTTAGTAATTACAGAACATTCTTCAGTAGAAAGAGGAAAGTATCTTAGGGAAAGTTATAAGCCTTTTATAAAAGAATCGTATTTATTAGCAGATGAATTAATAGTTGTAGGAAATGGACTAAAAAAAGAGCTTTCTAAATTTAGTGGAAGAAATGATATAAAGGTTATACATAATTTAATCCATTTTGATTTATTTAATATAAAAAAGGTTACAAATAAAGAATTTGTGTTTTTTTCCTTAGCATTTTTAGAAGGGGAAAAAGGAATGGATACATTAATAAAATCCTTTAGCAAGGGATTTAAAGATACCAATTGTAAACTTAAAATAGGTGGAGATGGAAGTCAAAAGGAAGAACTTATGAATTTAGCTAAAAAATTAGGTGTAATAAATCAAGTAGAATTCTTAGGAGCTTTATCAAGAGAAGAAGTTTCTAAAAATATGAGTGATTGTAATGCATTTGTTTTAGCATCTAAATATGAAACTTTTGGTGTTGTATATATTGAAGCATTAGCTTCGGGAAAACCTGTTATAGGAACATTTAATGGTGGAGCTGAAGATATTATTAATTCTAGTAATGGTATACTTGTAAAAGTTGATGATATAAATGGTTTAAAATATGCAATGGAATATATAAAAGAAAACATAGATAAATTTAGTCCAAATAAAATAAGACAAGATTGTGAAAATAGATTTAGCAAGAATATAATAGTAGAAAAAATACTAGAAGTGTATAAAGAAGTTATGAAAATTTCATAGAGGGGTGAGATATAATGTTATTTAAAGAATATAGTGTCAATCAGTTTATTGAAGAATTATCATCAGATGCTCCATCACCAGGTGGAGGAAGTACAGCAGCCTTAGTTGCAGCTTTAGCTTCAAGTCTAAATTCAATGGTATATTCATTGACTGTTGATAAAAGAGCCTTTGAAAAATTAAAGGATGAAGAAAAAAAACAAATGTTAGACTTTCAAAAGAAAGCATATGATTTTACTAAATTTTCACAGGAATTTATGGAGAAAGATAGACAATACTTTATTGAATTAATGGCATCTTTTAAGTTAGCTAAAGATACAGAAGAAGAAAAAATACAAAGAAGTAAAGCTATAAAAGAAAATACTTTAAAGGCAATGGAAGTTCCATTAAATTTAGCTAGAGAGGCTTTACGCTTTTATAAAAACATAGAGTTTGCTGTGGAATTTGGAAATAAAAATCTTATATCAGATGCAGGTGTAGCGGCTATACTCTTAAATGCATCAATAGAAAGTGCAATAATAAATGTTAAAATTAACTTGAATTCACTAAGGGGAGAAAGTTTTTCAAAAACTATAGAAAGTGAATGTGATGAGATTTTATTAAAATCATTGAATAAAAAAGATATAATAGCTAAAAAAGTAAATAAAATTATATATCCAAATTAATAAAAAAGACTATCTTAACTATTAAATAGAGTAAGATAGTCTTTTTTGCTAACGTTCAGGTAATTCATTAAGAGACTTAAATTCATAGCCTTCTGCTTTAAGTTTTTCAATAATAGTCTTTAAAACTTTAACATTTGTATCAGATACAGCATGTAATAACATAATTGAACCATTATGAGCACCATTAGTTATTTTTTTTACAGCAGCATCTTCAGAAGGCTGATTATCTACAAGCCAATCTTTATAAGCAAAGCTCCAAAAAATTGTTTTGTATCCTAAATCTTGAGTCTTTTTTAATGAATTTTTTGAATACTTACCCATTGGAGGTCTAAAGAACTTAGGCATTTCTTTTCCTGTAATTTGTTTATATTCATCTTCTACATCAGTAAATTCCTTATTAAATTTTTCGGAATCAATTATTTTTGCCATAGAAGGATGATGAGAAGTATGATTACATACTAAATGACCTTCTTCTTCCATTCTTTTTACAATATCAGGGCATTCCTTTATATATGGTTTAACTACAAAGAATGCCGCAGGAACTTTTTCTTCCTTTAGTATGTCTAAAATCTTTGGAGTATTTCCATTTTCATATCCTTCATCAAAAGTAAGATATAATACCTTTTCATTAGTATCACCTACGTAATATGCACCTAAACTTTCAAAAAAATCTGCAGATTCTTTTGGACATTCAGGAGTTGTACCATTTTGTCTATTAACAAAATACCAGTTTAATTCCTCGTCATCAGAAACTAATGCATTAACAGGAGTAAAACAAGGCATTAAAATTAATAAAACTGCTAAAAATAATGGAATAATTATTTTTAGTTTTTTCATTATATCACCGCCTATTATTTATTGTTCATAGTTATTATTAACAAAGTTAAATATATTAAACTTAGTAATTTAAAGAATGATTTGCATAAATTGGAGAGTTATAAGGTGTTTGTGTGTTGAAATAATTATTATTGTAGAGTATAATTTTAAAGATACGATTTAAGGAAAGAAAGGAATGTACATAGATGAATTTAGGAATTGTCGGGTTACCAAATGTAGGTAAGAGTACTTTATTTAATGCTATAACTAAAGCAGGAGCAGAATCAGCTAACTATCCATTTTGTACAATAGAACCAAATGTAGGTGTTGTTAGCGTTCCAGATAAGAGATTAGATGTTTTAGAAAAAATGTATAATACAAAGAGAAAGGTTTATACTTCAGTTGAATTTTATGATATTGCAGGATTAGTTAAAGGAGCTTCAAAAGGTGAAGGTTTAGGAAATAAATTTTTATCTCATATAAGAGAAGTTTCAGCTATAGTTCATACAGTAAGATGTTTTGAAGATGAAAATGTTGTTCACGTTGAAGGTTCAGTTGATCCTATTAGAGATATTGAAACTATAAACTTAGAACTTATATTTGCAGATCTAGAAGTTTTAGAAAGAAGAATGGAAAGATCAATGAAGCAAGTAAGATCAGGAGATAAGAAAGCTAAGCAAGAATATGAGCTAATGGAAAGAGTAAAAGCTCATTTAGAAAAGAACCTTCCAATTAGAACAATGGACTTTGTAGAAGAGGAAGAAGAGTTAGTAAAAGGATTATTTATGATTACTTCTAAACCTGTACTATATGCATGTAACATTTCAGAAGATGATATGATGAGTGGTAACACTAATAATGAATATGTTCAAAAGGTTAGAACTTATGCAGAAGCAGAAAATTCAGAAGTAGTTGTTGTTTGTGCAAAACTTGAAGAAGAATTATCAGGTCTTGAAGATGAAGAAAAAGCTGAAATGCTAGAAGAATATGGACTTGAAGAATCAGGTTTAGATAAGCTTATAAGAGCAAGCTATAAATTATTAGGTCTTATGAGTTACTTAACAGCTGGAGTTCAAGAAGTAAGAGCGTGGACAATAAAAGCTGGTACAAAAGCACCACAAGCTGCAGGAAAGATACACTCAGATATTGAAAGAGGATTTATAAGAGCAGAAGTTGTTGGATATAATGATTTACTTGAATGTGGATCAGAAGCAGCAGCTAAGGAAAAAGGTCTTTATAGATTAGAAGGAAAAGACTATGTAATGAAAGACGGAGATGTAGTTAATTTTAGATTTAATGTTTAAAAATAATATTAAAAAAGGGTTGGATTCTCCAATCCTTTTTTTATTTTTATTATTAAAAACCACTTTACACTACTAAATATTGGGTTAATATGGAATAGTGCTAGAGCTAAGTGTTTTCAATAGATAGAAAAGATAATTATTACAAAAAATTTTCAAAAAAAAGTAAATATTACTTGAAGAATAGCTCTAAATTTTATAAAATATATAGTATAAAGTGGTTTGAAGTGGTGTTAAGTAGTTTGAAAGTTAGAGGTAGGGGTTAATATGTTTATAGGTGAATATCAACATGCTCTAGATACCAAAAACAGAATGATAGTTCCAGCTAAGTTAAGAGAGGGATTAGGAAATAAATTTGTTATTACTAAGGGGCTAGATGGATGTTTATATGCCTACCCAGAAAATGAATGGAAGGTATTGGAAGAAAAACTAAAAAATTACCACTAACCAATAGAGATGCACGAGCTTTTGTAAGATTTTTTTTCTCAGGAGCTTGTGAGATAGAGACAGATAAACAAGGAAGAGGTTTAATTCCTCAAAATTTAAAAGAATATGCAGGTATAGAAAAGGAAATAGTAAGTATAGGAGTATTGAGTAGAGTAGAGATTTGGAGTAAAGAAAAATGGCAAGAATATAACGAATCAGACGTTGATTTTGGTTCGATTGCTGAAAAAATGAGTGATTTAGGAATATAAGGAGTATTAATATGGAATTCAAACATGTTTCTGTACTTTTAAATGAGTGCATAGAGGGATTAAATATAAAGCCAGACGGAATTTATGTAGATGGAACCTTAGGAGGCGCGGGACATTCATCACATATAGTTAAGAAACTATCAGATAAAGGAAGATTAATAGGAATAGATCAAGATAAAGATGCTTTAAAAGCAGCAGGAGAAAGGTTACAAAATTATAAAAATGTTACTTTAGTTCATAGTAATTTTTATAACATTATTAATGTTTTAGATAATTTAGAAATAGATAAAATTGATGGTATGCTATTAGATCTTGGAGTTTCATCATATCAGTTAGACACAGGAGAAAGAGGATTTAGTTATATGCAAGATGCTCCTTTAGATATGAGAATGAATAGAGAAAATTCTTTTTCAGCTTATGAGGTTGTAAATGATTATACAGAAGAAGAGCTTTATAGAATAATAAGAGATTACGGTGAAGAGAAATTCGCCAAAAGAATTGCTCAATTTATTATTAAAAGAAGAGAAGAAAAAAATATAGAAACTACATTAGAGTTAGTTGAAATAATAAAAAATGCGATTCCAGCTAAAGCAAGAAGAGAAGGACCACATCCAGCAAAAAGAACTTTTCAAGCTATAAGAATAGAAGTAAATAGTGAATTGTCAATTTTAAATAAAACAATAGAGGATGCTGTAAAAAGATTAAACAAAGGTGGAAGAATGGCAATAATAACATTCCACTCTTTAGAAGATAGAATAGTTAAATTAAAATTTAAAGAATTAGCGACTAGTTGTACATGTCCAAAAGAATTCCCAGTTTGCATATGTGGTGGCACAGCAGAAGTTAAGCTTATATCAAGAAAAGCAATTGACCCTACCAAGGAAGAAGTTGAAGAAAATCCAAGGAGTAGAAGTGCAAAGCTTAGAATTATAGAAAAACTTTAAAAAGTTAAGTAAAATGTATGGGGGATGTAATAAAATGGGAGAAAGAGAATATGATTATATAAGAGGTAACACAGCTATTAATCCGAGAAGAGATTATGGTAATCCAGCGAAGGATAAAAGTGTTAGAGAAAAGCAAAAGATAAAAAGACAAAAGAATAAACATATTCAAAAAGTAAAAAATAATAGAACCAAAGGTATTTTACAATTATCAGCTGTAATATTTATCTTAGGAGTAGCTACAATATCAAGAAATGGACAAATTTATAATATGCAACATGAGCTTACAACTTTAAAAGGTGAGATTAAAAAAGAAATTTCTAATGGAGAAGCTATAAGAGTAGATCTTTTAAAATACGCTTCTTTAGATAAAATAAGATCCTCAGCAACAGGAACTTTAAAGATGACTGCTCCAGATAAGAACTCTACTATAACAGTTGATATATCAAAAAATTATTTTCCTAATATAACAGATGAAACAAATACTCAAAAAGAAAGTAAGAATATTTTTTCAAAGCTTATGGATGCACTAAATTAGATGCATCCTACATGTTTTTTTAAAAGAAAATGGGGGAATGAAGGTGAAAAAGAAGAATTATAGGGATAAGGCATTAATGAGGAAACGGATGTCATTAGCCTTGACAGCATTGACATGCTTATTTGCCCTGTTAATGATTAGACTATCTTACATAATGATAGTAAAGAGAGGAGATTATGCAGCAAGAGCAGAAGAACAATGGACAAGTGAAGTTAAAATTGATGCAAGAAGAGGGAGAATATTAGATAGAAATGGAGTTGAACTTGCAGTTTCAGCTAACGTTTATAGAGTGGATTTTGATTTAAATTCAATTAGAGCATATTTAAGGAAAGAGGAAAAAACTAATGATGATATAGCTCCTTTAATATCAAAAGCTCTTGAAATGGATAATGCTAAGGTTCTTGATGCATTAAATACAAAGCTACCAAGTGGAGCAGATGCAGGATCTGCAACACTTGTAAGAAGAATAGAAAAAGAACAAGCTGATAAGGTTAAAGACTTAGGAATTCATGGTGTAATAGTATCTCCTGATACAAAAAGATACTATCCAAATGGTAATTTTTTAGCTCATGTTTTAGGTAGTACAAATGTAGATGGACAAGGACTTACAGGAGCAGAATTACAATATAATGAATATTTATCTGGAGTTCCAGGGCTTAGAATTTCAGAATTAGATAAATATAATGATGAATTACCGTATACAATATCTAAATTTACACCTCCGATAGACGGAAAAGATGTTACCTTAACAATAGATGAAAACTTACAAGCTTTTGCAGAAAAAACGGCAGAAAAGGGTTATATAGACAATAAAGCTAAGCAAGTATCAATTATGATAATGGATCCTAATACAGGAGAAATTTTAGCTATGGCAAATAAACCGGATTTTAACCCAAATGAACCTTATGATGGTGTGGAAAAATTTGAAGGGGAGACATATGGTGATAGATTACAAAAAATGTGGAGAAATCATTTAGTAAATGATACTTTTGAGCCAGGTTCTATATTTAAAGTTGTTACTATGATAGCAAATATGGAAGAAGGGTTAGTAAAAGAATCTGATACATTCGTTTGTAATGGAGGACTTCAAATAGGACCACATAGAATAAAGTGTTGGAAAACATCAGGTCATGGAGTTGAAACATTACCAGAGATTCTACAAAATTCATGTAATGTAGGCTTCATGGAAATTGGTAAGAGAATAGGAGCAGAAAAGTTAAATGAATATATAAGAAAACTTGGATTTGGTAAAGTTAGTGGAGTTGACTTACCAGGAGAAGCTAGAGGAATAGTTAAAAATACTGAAGATATAACAGAGGCTGACCTTGCAACTATATCCTTTGGACAAACTAATACTCTTAATGCTGTACAATATATGACAGCTTTTAACTCAATAGCAAATGGGGGGAAACTTATACAACCTCATGTTATGAAGGAAATATCTCATGTTGATGAAAATGGTGTTAGAGTAATAGATGAAACTTTTACTCCGGAAACAAAAACAGTTTTAAGTGAAGGAAATACAGCAACGTTAAGAGATTATCTTGAAAGAACCGTTACTCAAGGGGGAACTAGTAAGTCTTATGTTGAAGGATATCATATTGGGGGTAAAACAGGTACAGCTCAGAAAATAAATCCAAATGGTGGAGGGTATGAAGCTGGAAAGTATATATCTTCATTAGCAGCATTTGCTCCAGTAGATAAGCCTAAAATTGCTGTCTTTATATCAATAGATGAACCAAGTGCAGGAGCGTATTATGCAGGTCAAGTAGTTGCACCTTTAGCTAATATATTATTTACAGATATATTCAATTATATGGAAGCAGAATTCTCAAAAGATAATATTGATAGCATAGTTAAAGATGTAATTATTCCAGAAATACGAAATTTAAATGTTGATGAAGCAAAAAAGATATTAAAAGAGAACAAATTAGAGTATAATATTGAAGGGAATGGTACTATAATAACAGATATAAAACCATACCCTGGATATACAGTCAAAGAAGGCACAAAGATTAATCTTTACACAGCAACTACAGGGAATTATAATAAAAATGTTGTTATGCCTGATTTAAGAGGATATTCTTTAGAGTCTGCTACTAAAGTTCTAAATGATTTAGGTATAAGCTTTACTACAGAAGGAGAAGGCGTTGTAATGAAGCAAAGCATTCCAAAAGGTGAGCTTATAAATAAAGGAACAGAAGTTAAATTAGTACTTAATGCAGAGTATGGCGATTAGATTAAGAATTTCCATTTTATTTAGCATGTGGGAATATCACATGCTAAATTTTTATACAAATACCATTATTGGAGGTTCTTCGTATAATATTAAGGAGATGGTGAGATGAAACTAAAAGAATTATTAAATGGAGTCGAATATGAAGTATTAAAAGGAACTTTAGATAAGGGGGTAGATCATCTTCAATATGATAGTAGAAAAATAGTTGAAGGTGATATGTTTGTTTGCCTAAAAGGATTTGAAGTAGATGGGCATAATTATGCAAATAAAGCAATAGAGCTTGGAGCTAAGGTTATAATTTGTGAAAGAGATATTGAAGTAGACAAGGAAGATGTAACAGTTATTAAGGTAAAAGAAGGAAGAAAAGCTTTAGCTACTATGTCAGCAAATTATTATGGAAATCCTTCAAAGAAACTTAAACTTATAGGTGTTACAGGTACAAATGGAAAAACAACAACTGTATATTTATTAAAATCTATTTTAGAAAAGTCAGGTAAAAAAGTTGGTTTAGTAGGTACAGTTGCAAATTATATAGGAACTAAGAAGCTTAAATCAGAAAGAACTACACCAGAATCTTTAGAATTACAAAAATTATTTAAAGATATGGTTGATGAAGAATGTGAATATTGTGTAATGGAAAATTCGTCACATTCATTAGAATTAGATAGAGTATATGGTTGTGAATATGAAGTTGGAATATTTACAAATTTAACAAGAGATCATTTAGATTTCCATAAATCTTTTGAAAATTACTATAATGCAAAATTTAAGTTATTTGAAAGAAGCAAAAATGTAGTTATAAATGTTGATGATAATTATGGATATAAAGTTTTAAATGACGTTAAGAAATTAAATAATAAAAATATAAGCACTTATTCAATTAATAATGATAGTGATTTAAAAGCAAGTGACATTACATTAAAAGAAGGAGATATTCACTTCAAAGTAAATGGTGTAAACTTTAATTCATTATTACCAGGAGAATACAATGTTTATAATGCTTTAGGTGTTATAGGCGCTATGAGAGTAGAAGGTATTGATGATAAATTTATAAAAGCAGGGCTAATGGATGTAATTGTTCCAGGTAGATGTGAAAGAGTTGGATACAAATATGATATTCCATACGAAATAATTATAGATTTTGCTCATACTCCAGATGGACTTAAAAATATATTAGAAACATTAAAAGGATTTACTAAAAATAGATTAATAGCAGTTTATGGCTGTGGTGGGGATAGAGATAAAGTAAAAAGAGCAGAGCTTGGTAGAATAGGAACAGAAATAGCAGATCTTGCAATAATTACTTCAGATAATCCAAGAAATGAGGATCCTATGGCTATTATTAGAGATATAGTAGCAGGTATTAATAGAACAAACTATATAGCAATTGAAAATAGAATTGAAGCTATAAAGCTAGCTATAAAAATGGCAGAACCAGGAGATGTAATAGTACTTGCAGGTAAGGGTCATGAAAATTATCAAATAACTAATCAAGGATATATACATTTTGATGAAAGAGAAATTGTAGAAGAAATTTTAACAAAATAATCTGAGGTGATTTAATTGGAACTAAATTTTTTAGAACTTTTGGAAGCTATTGATGGTGATATAGTAATTGAAGCTGAAAAAAAAGAATTTAATAAGCTTTCAACTGATACTAGAAAAATAGAAAATAATAATATATTTTTAGCTATAAATGGTGAAAACTTTAATGGGAATAAGTATGTAAAAGAAGCGATGCAAAAAGGAGCCTCTATAGCAATAGTAGATGAAATTCTTTTTAATAAAGAAGAGTTAAATAACAATATAACAGTTATAAAGGTTAATAATACAGAGGTTGCTTTATTAAAACTTGCTAATTATTATAGAAATAAATTAGGAGTAAAAGTAGTTTCTGTAACGGGATCTTGCGGAAAAACATCAACTAAAGATCTTATAGCTGGATTTTTAAGTTATAAATATAAGGTTTTTAAGACAAAAGGAAACTTTAATAATCAAATTGGATTACCTCTTATGATTTTAGAGTTAGATTCAAGTATTGATGTTGCAGTCTTAGAAATGGGAATGAGTGACTTAGGAGAAATACACACTTTAGCAGAAACAGCAAGACCAGATATTGCAGTAATTACTAATATAGGATTATCACATATCGAAAATTTAAAAACACAAGATAATATTATGAAAGCTAAATTAGAAATTACAGATTTTTTCAATGAAAATAATACACTTATTGTTAATGGAGAAGATGAAAGACTTAAAGAATTAAGGAATAAAAGTTTTAAAGTTTCAAAAATTGGATATAATGATGAATATGATGTATATGCTACTAATATTATACTAGAGGAGGAGCAAACAAAATTTGATGCTCATCTAAATGGTGAAACATATACTTTCGCTTTAAAAATACCAGGAAAGCATAATGTACTTAATGCTATGCTTGCAATAAAAGTAGCTGATGAACTAGGAATTTCTTTAGAGGATATGAATAAAGGAATAGCTAATATAGAAGCTACATCAATGAGATTGCAGGTTATAAAAAAAGATAAAATAACAATAATAAACGATTGCTATAACGCTAGTCCTGATTCTATGAAATCATCATTAGATGTATTAAGTATGTATAAGGCGGGTAGAAAAGTAGCTATATTAGGAACTATGAATGAACTGGGAGAAGAATCTAAAGTAGCTCATAAAGATGTTGGAACATATGCAACAAGTAAAGTAGATTTATTAATAGCAATAGGTAGCTATAGTCAATCCTTTAAAGATGGTTTTAAAGGAAAGGCAATTGAGATTTATGACACTAAAGAAGACTTTATAAACAATGTACATTTATTAATTAAAGAAAATGATACAATTTTAGTTAAGGCTTCAAGAGGAATGAAATTTGAAGACATTGTTAATTCTTTAGAAGAAATCTCAGTATAACGAAGGAGGTGAGCTGCTTAAAAATAGCAGCAAAACATGGGGGATAAATTAATAGATATAATAACATCAAATTTGGCGATAGCATTAGTATTAGGAGTTTTAATATCCTTAGTACTTGGGCCAATTACAATACCAATACTTAGAAGATTAAAGTTTGGTCAAAATATAAGAAAAGAAGGGCCAAAAAGCCATTTAAAAAAAGCAGGAACTCCTACTATGGGTGGTGTTATATTCCTTTTATCAACAACTATTACTATGATAGTAATGCGCTTTAATCCTACAGATGAAGCTATGATAGCTTTATATTCATTTATAGCTTTTGGTTTTATTGGATTTTTAGATGATATGCTAAAAATAATAAAAAAGGAAAGTGAAGGTTTAAAAGCATGGCAAAAAATGCTTTTACTTTTAATATTCTCAACAGCTATTGCTATTTATGGATATTATAATTTAGGAACTAACCTTAAAATTCCGTTTATAGGAACTGAAATTCCTTTAGGAATTTTATATATTCCATTTGTTATTGTATATTATGCAGCTACTACAAATGCTGTAAATCTTACTGATGGATTAGATGGTTTAGCTTCAACAGTAACAGTTTTAGTTCTTACATTCTTTACAGTTGTAGCATTTACTATGAAACAAAATTCAATAGCGATATTTTCAATAGCTTTAATTGGAGGACTTTTAGGTTTCTTGAAATATAATGCATATCCAGCTAGAGTGTTTATGGGAGACACAGGATCCCTTGCATTAGGAGGTGCTATAGCAACTATAGCATTAGTATTAGAATTACCGTTAATTTTATTCATAGTAGGTGGAATCTATGTTATAGAAACACTATCTGTTATATTACAAGTAGGATCATATAAGTTAAGAGGAAAAAGATTATTTAAAATGGCACCAATACATCATCACTTTGAACAAGTAGGATGGAATGAAACAAAGATTGTTACGATATTTTCAGTTATAACAGTTATATTATGTTTTATTGGTTTTATAGCTCTTTAATCAATTGATTTGGAGGAATATTAATGAGAAAAACTAGGCCTAAAAGAAAAATGGGTGAAATAGATTATGGTATTTTTTATGCTATTTTAATTCTTTTGGCAATAGGAGTAGTCATGGTGTATTCTGCAAGTTCATATTATGCTATGTTTAAAGAGGGCGATAGTATGTTCTATCTTAAGAGACAAATAGTATGGGCTACACTAGGATTATTATCTATGGTTTTTATGATGACAATAGATTATCATAAATTAAGAAGATATACTAAATTATTAATAATAATTACAATACCGTTGCTTATTGCAGTACATTTCTTCCCAGCAGTTAATGGAGCAAAAAGATGGATTCAATTAGGTCCAGCGTCATTCCAACCTTCAGAACTTGCAAAATATGTAGTAGTAATATTTTTAGCAAAAAGTATAGATATTAAAGGTGATGGAATTAAGAAGTTTACTACAGGGATACTTCCTTATTTAGCAGCATCAGGTATGTTTGCAGCTTTAGTACTTGCTCAAAAGAATTTAAGTATAGCATCTATAATAATGATAGTTACATTTATAATGCTATTTGTAGGTGGAGGAAGAATAAAAGATTTATTTGGAAAACTAGCACCAGTACTTCTTGCGGCTGTTGGATTATTTATAGTTCTAGAACCTTATAGAATGGCAAGACTTATGAGTTTTACAAATCCTTGGAAGGATGCAGCAGGAGACGGGTATCAATTAATACAATCTTTTTATGCATTAGGGGCAGGTGGAATTACTGGATTAGGATTAGGTCAATCAAGACAAAAAACATTATATATGCCAGAACCACATAATGATTTTATATTTTCTATAATAGGTGAAGAACTAGGTCTTATAGGTTGTTTATGTATTATGGCATTATTCTTATTCTTTATTTGGAGAGGTATAAAGGTTGCTATGAATGCAAAAGATACGTATGGTACTTTATTAGCAACAGGAATCACTTCAATTATTGCAGTGCAAGCTATAATAAACATAGCGGTTGTTACTGGTTCAATGCCTGTAACAGGTGTACCAATGCCTTTTATAAGTTATGGGGGAACATCTCTTGTAATTAATATGATGGCTATGGGCATACTTTTAAACATATCAAGGCAAACAGAGGGAAAAGAAGATAGAATTTAAAAAGAACACCCCTTTACAGGGTGTTCTTTTTTTGTAAATAAGGTAAAAAG
This sequence comes from Clostridium chauvoei, assembly GCF_002327185.1. Lineage (NCBI taxonomy): Bacteria > Bacillati > Bacillota > Clostridia > Eubacteriales > Clostridiaceae > Clostridium > Clostridium chauvoei. Next base: position 1,042,317 of record NZ_CP018624.1, read on the forward strand.
TTAACAAAATAGTAATGAAAAAGTGTGAAGAAAGTGTTATCATATAATAAATTATATTTAAAAAAAGAGAGAGAGATATGAATAAGAAGGCACAAGAATTTATAAGAAAGAAAAAAAGAAAAAAAGCACTTAGAAAATTAGCTGTGGCAATTTTTATATTTATTATTGCTTTAGTAATTTTTATTTATAAGTCACCTATATTTAATTTGAAAACTATTAATTTTGAAGGCATAATAACATTAAATGAAGAGGAATTACAAGAAAACTTAAGAGAATTTAATGGTAAAAATATTTTTACTATTAATTATGATAAGATAAAAAGCAAAATTAAGCAAAATCCATATATTAGTGAAGTTTCAGTAGAAAAAGATGGTGTTAATAGTTTAAATATAACTATTAAAGAAAATAAAATAGCATTTTATATTGAGGATGGAGAAACTAAGAATATAATAAACAATGACTTAGTTTTAGTTGAAAAGGTTCCTAGTATTGAAGGAAGAAACTTAGTAAAATTATTAGGAATCAAAGCTGAAGTAAATGAAATAGGTAAAAAAATAATAGATAATAATCACTTAACTAAAATATTAAATGATTTTTATCCTATTATAGAAAATATGCCGAAGGAGCATAAATTAGAAAGTATTGATGTAGCAGATATAACAAATATAAAAACTAATATTGAAAATGTGAAAATATTTTTAGGTGATACAGAAAACTTAGTAGATAAAATGAATTTAGTATTAAATGCAATAGACCAAGGAGCGATAACGAAGGGCTATATAGATTTAAGCTTTGATGGTCCACCTGTAATAAAAGAAGAAAATTAATAGAGGGGGTACAAAATGAAGAGAGCCACTTCACAAATAGTAGTAGCAGTTGTATGTGCATTATTAGGGTTTTTACTTGCACACCAATTTAAACTTTTAAACAAAAAAGAACAAACAAATTTAAATAGTCAAAATTCAAATATAATAGCAGAAATTGATAGTTTAAAAAAGGAAAAAGAAGAATTAATGAAATCTAATGGTACTTTATTAGAACAACTTAAAACATTAGAAGAAGCAGCAGCTAAAAAAGGGGAAGTTGAAGGGGAAGTAAAAAAACAATTAGATAATGCAAGAATGCATTTAGGTTTAGTAGATGTTAAAGGTCCAGGGATGACTATAACAATAACACCTAAAACTAATATTTTTGGATCAAGTGGAAGTGATTCAGCTAGAGATATTAGTGAAGAAGAACTAGTTCATATAGTTAATTTACTATGGTATTCAAGAGCTGAGGCTATTTCTATAAATGACTTTAGAATAACACCTCAAACTGGCATAAAGAATTCAGGTAATTATATTTGGATTAGTTCAGTTGGTAAAATAGATCCTAAAGATAAAATAGTAATTAAGGTTATAGGTGAAAAAGAAAAGTTGAATGTTGGAATGACTTTTCCAGGATCACTTGATTACGCAGCTCTTCAAAACTACAATGCAGAAGTCAAAACTAGTGATGATATTGTAATAAACAAAACAACACAATCACTTAAATCAGAGTTTATTAAACCAATAAATTAAGGAGGGAAAACAATGATAGCGTTTATAGGATTACTTTTAGGGATTCTTTTAGGACTTATATTAGATGTTAATATACCAGATACTTTTTCTCCTTATATGTCGGTAGCAATACTTGCTTGTTTAGATTCAGTATTTGGTGCTGTAAGAGCATCAATGTCTAAAACTTTTAAAGCAGATATATTTATATCGGGTTTTTTTGGAAATGCAGCATTAGCTGCAGGGCTTGCATATCTTGGAGATAAACTTGGAATTCCAATATATATAGCTGCTGTAATAGTGTTTGGAGGTAGAATATTTGATAACTTTGCAACTATAAGAAGGTTAGCAATTGAAAAAGCGAAGTCATACAAGAGAGGTATGAAATGAAACGGGCAACTGGAAAAATATTAATATTTTTTGGGTCCATACTTCTTGGATTTTTTATAATAAATGGAATAAGCTTAAAAAATATGCCAAGAATGGTTCAGTTAAATGCTATTGAATATAAAAAGGCTATAGATGAGAGGAATCAGTTATATAAAGAAGTAGAAGGATTAAGAGAAGAGAATTATAAAAATAAAGAAAAAATGAACAGCTACAATCATGATGATAAAAGACAAGAAAAAGTTTTTGAAGATATGAAAAATCAAGTGAAAGATTATGGAATGATAACGGGACTAAGTGATGTAAAAGGTCCTGGTGTAGTTCTTAAAATAACAGATGGAGATATAAACTTAAAACAAGATACACAATTTGAAACTTGGAGAAAAATATTACATGATAGTGATATGGCTTTAGTTTTAAATGAAGCTAGGAAGGCTGGAGGAGAGGCTATAGCTGTAAATAACCATAGAGTAATTCCATTAACAGGAGTTGTTTGTAATTGGGCTTTTATAGGTTTTGATGATGATTCAATGGAGTATGCTCCCTTTTATATTTATATAATAGGGGATCCAGAACAATTAAAAACAGCTCTATTATCTGAAGATAGCCATATACAGAAATTAATTTTACGGGAATTAAAAGTAGAAATAGAAATTAAGGATGAAATTACGATTCCAGGTACAATACAAAATTTGGAATCGAAATATATGGAAAGACATGAAGGAAATTAAAAAATAATTAAAAAATAAAGGAAATATTAATTTTTTGTAGAATATTTAACTATGATAAGTCTATAGGGGGAAGCATTTTGAAAATTGAAGACAATATTAAATTAATATCAGAAAAAATTCCAGATAACGTTATGCTTTTAGCTGTTTCAAAAACAAAACCACTAGAAGATTTAGAAAGAGCTTATAAAAGTGGCATAAGAGATTTTGGAGAAAATAAAGTGCAAGAACTATTGGCAAAGGAAGAAAACTTTCATAAAGATATAAGGTGGCATTTTATAGGCAATTTACAATTAAATAAAGTTAAATATTTAGTTAATAAAGTATACCTTATACATTCTCTTTCAAGTATAAAATTATTAGAAAAAATAGAAAAAGAATTTGCAAAAAAGGATTCTATAGCAAATACTTTAATTCAAATAAATATTGGAAGAGAAGAAAGTAAAGGTGGTATTTTACTAGAAGAATTAAATAACATTATAGAATGTGTAGAACATTGCCAGCATGTTAAAGTAAAAGGAATAATGACAATTATTCCAAAAGGTAATGATGAAAGTAATAGACATTACTTTAAAGCAATAAAAAAAGTTTTCGACAATATAAAAACATATAAATACAAGAATATATCTATGGAAATACTTTCAATGGGAATGACAAATGATTATGAAATTGCTATTGAAGAGGGATCTAATTTGGTGAGAATTGGATCAGGTATATTTGGAAAAAGAAACATATAGGGGGATTAAAAAATGGGCAATATGTTTGGAAAATTTAAAGATTTAATAGGAATGGGTGACTATGAGGATGAATTCGATGAATTCGATGAAGTAGAAGGGAAAGAAGAAGAAGAGGAAGTTGAACCAATAATTCCAAATACAAAAGGAACAAAGGTAGTTAATATTCACTCAGCAGCTACTGCAAAAGTAATGGTAACTAAGCCAGTAGGATATGATGATGCGAGAGAAATTGCAGATGCAATAAAGGCAAGAAAAATTGTATTAGTAAATGCTACAGGATTAGAAACTAAAACAGCTCAAAGACTTGTAGATTTTATAAGTGGTTCATGTTATGTATTAGGAGCAACTTTACAAGAAATAGAGCAAAGAGTTTATTTATTATCACCTTCTAATGTAGAAGTAACAAATGAATTGAAAAATGAATTAAGTTCAAAGGCTTTATTTAATTGGAGCAATAAATAGGAGGGGATAATAATAGATATAATTATTACAATTGTAAATTTATTAGTAAGATTATTAGAATTTACAATTTTAGCAGAGGTTTTATTAACTTTAATTCCAAGTTTTAGAGAAAGTGCTATTTATAAATTAATAGAAACCTTTAATAATCCTGTTTTAGAGCCCTGTAGAAGGCTTCAACAAAGAATATTTGAAAATAGTATGATAGATTTTTCGCCTATAATTGCTATAATATTTATTAATATATTAAGAAATATTATATTTATGGTGATGCTTAAATGATGGATAGAGAGTATGTTTTAAAGGCTTTTTCTAAAGAGGAAAGTAATGATGTTATAAAAATTTATGAAAAGATGAAGATAGCATCAGAAAGAGGATTTAATACTTTTACAAACTCTTTCTATCCTCCTAATATATGGAGTTTTTTTGTTGAAAATTATAACTCGAAAATTTTAAAAGTAGAAGCATCTGGTTTCTTTGAAGAAAGTGAAAGAAGAATTATAGCCTTTAATAATATATATGGTATTAATTATCCATTTGTAGTATTAGAAATTATAAATAACTCTAAGTTTACAAATCTATCCCATAGAGATTATTTAGGTGCTATTCTTTCATTAGGTATTGAAAGAGAGAAGCTTGGAGATATAAAGGTAGATAAGGATAGAGCATTTGTCCCTGTAATCGAAGATATATGGAATTATATATATATAAATTTATCTAATATAGGAAAGGCACCTGTTGAAGTAAAGATATTAGAAGATTATAAAAAGGTGCCAAGTACTAATTTCAAAGAAGAGATTTTAATTGTGTCATCACTTAGAATAGATAATTTTGTTTCTAAGCTTGCAAAAGTGTCAAGAGGAAAAGCTATAGAACTTATAGATAGCGGAAAAATTTTGGTTAATTATTCTAAATCTACAGATAAGAGTCAAGATATAAAAAGTGGGTTTAGAATTACAATTAGAGGAACAGGAAAATTTATTATAGGTGATATTGTTGGTGGAACAAGAAGTGGTAAACAGAGAGTAATTATTAAAAAATATACATAAATTTAGAGGTGATTAAATATGAAGCTTACTCCAATGGATATAAATAATAAGGAGTTTAAGAAGGTACTAAGAGGATATAGCCAAGAAGAGGTTGATGAATTTTTAGATGAAATAGTTGAGAATTATGAAGAGTTATATAAAGAAAATTCAAGATTAAAAGAAGGTTTAGCAAGATCTAATGATCAAATTGAACATTATTCTAAAATAGAAAACACAATTCAAAATACATTGTTATTAGCACAAAATGCAGCTGAGCAAGCAAGAGAAAATTCTCAAAAAGAAGCTGAGATTATAATAAAAAACGCAAATGAAACAGCTCAAAAAATTGTAGACAAAGCACATGCAGATGTGATTCATATAAATGATGAGTATGAGAAAGTAAGACAAGAATTTATAAAGTTTAGAGCTAAATTTAGGAACTTTATGAATACTCAAACTGAAACTTTTGATGAATTAGAAAAAGATTTAACTAAGAATTATAGTGTAGCTCAACCTATTGAAGAAATGTTAGAAGAAAAGAACATTCAATTATCAGAAGCGGCTATAGAAATTGTTACAGAAGAAACTTCAACAGAAGATATGGAAGAAATAAAAAGTTTTTTTGCTAAAAATTAACCTTAAAAATCCGTTTTTACGGATTTTTTTATTTGTTTTTTATTTAAATATATAAAGAATGTATATAATATATTGAGTAAGGTTAGTTAATATATTATAATGTGTTAAGAATTACATAAAGAAATGGAGAATTCTATTTATGAATGAATTTATTTTTACAATAGAAGAAAATTACAAAGGATTTAGAATAGATAAATATCTTTCAGAACTTATAGAAGGTAAATCAAGATCTTTTATTCAAGGATTAATTGATAATGAAGGAGTAGAAGTTAATGAAAAGATAGTAAAAAGTAATTATAAACTAAAAATTGGTGATAAAATTATAGTTAAAATGCCTGAAGCTATAGAACTAGATGTAGAAGCAGAAAATATTGATTTAGATATAATATACGAAGATGAAGATGTTGTTGTTGTAAATAAGCCACAAGGAATGGTTGTTCATCCAGCACCAGGGAATTATACAGGAACTTTAGTAAATGGATTATTATATCACTGTAAGGATTTATCAGGAATTAATGGAGTAATAAGACCTGGTATAGTACATAGAATCGATAAAGATACATCAGGGATATTAGTTGTTGCAAAAAATGATGAAGCACATAACGATTTAGCAGCACAATTTAAAGCACATAGTATAAAAAGAGAATATTATGCTTTAGTTAATGGAAAGTTTAGCAAAGTTGAAGGAACTGTAGATAAACCTTTAGGAAGAAATAAAAAAGATAGATTAAAAATTGCAATTATAGAAGAGGGGAAAAGAGCTGTAACTCATTATAATGTGTTAGAACAATATAATAGTGGCATTTCCTTAGTTAAATGTGTTTTAGAAACAGGAAGAACTCATCAAATAAGAGTTCATATGGCATCCATAGGGCATCCTTTAATAGGAGATCCTTTATACGGACTTAAAAAGCAAAAATTTAAACTTAAAGGTCAAGCTTTACATGCAAAAACTTTAGGATTTATACATCCAAGAACAAAAGAATATATGGAGTTTAATTCAGAACTTCCTAATTATTATATTGAGTTATTAGAAAAATTAAGAAATTAAGGGGGATAAATATGAATTTAAAAGCTAATTTATTAGATGATAAGGCAATTAAAAGAAGTCTTATAAGAATATCTCATGAAATTATTGAAAAAAATAAGGGCGTAGAAGATATAGTGCTAGTAGGAATAAAAAGAAGGGGCTATCCATTAGCAAAAAGAATAGCAAAAAATATAGAAGCTATAGAAGGAATAAAGCTACCGGTAGGATATGTAGATATAACATTATATAGAGATGATATTACAGAGATAAGAGATATGCCAAAAGTAAAAAATGAAGATATAGGTGGAGTTGAAGTAAAGGGGAAGAAAGTTATATTAATAGATGACGTATTATACACTTGTAGAACTGTAAGAGCTGCAATTGATGCAATTATAGATGCAGGAAGACCAAAACAAATACAATTGGCCGTATTAATAGATAGAGGTCATAAGGAGTTACCGGTAAGAGCAGATTTTGTTGGGAAAAATATACCAACATCAAAAAATGAAATTATAGCAGTAGAAATAGAAGAAATAGATGGAACAGATTCAGTAAAAATCTATGAAGGTGAAACTGTATAAAGGAGCAAATGAAAATGGAATATAATTTAATTGCAACAACTACCTTTGGTTTAGAAGGAATAACGGCTAAAGAATTAAAAGCTTTAGGATATGAAGATTTAAAAACTGAAAATGGAAAGGTGCATTTTTCAGGAGATGAAATGGATATCGCTATTGCAAATATTCATTTGAGAACAGCAGATAGAATATTAATAAATATGGGAGAGTTTGAAGCTAGAAGCTTTGAAGAATTATTCCAAGGAACAAAAAAAGTTAAATGGAATGAATTAATCCCTAAAGATGGAATTATGCATGTTAATGGTAAGTCAGTAAAATCAACTTTACATTCTGTACCTGATTGTCAATCAATAGTTAAAAAAGCTATAGTAGATAGTATGAGTGAAGCGTATGGCATATCACATTTTGAGGAAGTTGGACCACTATACAAAATAGAAGTATCTATTTTAAAAGATAAAGTAACATTAACAATAGATACCTCAGGACCAGGATTACATAAAAGAGGGTATAGAGAAGAAGCGGGGGCAGCTCCATTAAAAGAAACATTAGCAGCGGCTATGGTTTTAATTTCAAGATGGAAAGAGGATTTTATATTAGTAGACCCTTTCTGTGGATCAGGAACGATTTTAATTGAAGCTGCAATGATAATGCAAAATATAGCTCCAGGAATGTGTAGAAGTTTTACCTGTGAAACATGGCCAACTATGGATGCTGACATCTTTGAACAAGTTAGAGAAGGTGCTGAAAGGGGTATAAAGCACAAGGATATAAAATTGCAAGGATATGATATAGATGGTAGAATATTAAAAGTAGCTAAAAGTAATGCTCAAAAGGCTGGAGTTTATGATTATATAGAATTCCAAAAAAGAGATTTTAATGAATTTTCAAATAGTAATAAACATGGTTTTATAATTTCTAATCCTCCATATGGTGAAAGACTTGGAGAGAAAGAAGAGGTAGCAAAACTTTATAAAACCTTTGGAATGTATAAAAGAAGATTTGAAGGCTGGGATTATAATATATTAACTTCTTTTGAAGGATTTGAAAATCCTTTTGGAAGAAAATCTTCTAAAAATAGAAAATTATATAGTGGTAAAATAAAGTGTTATTATTATCAATATTTTGATAACAATCTAATCAAAAATGACGGAGACATGGTAATTAATCATATATAAATAAAAAGGCTTAAGATTTTTTTATCTTAAGCCTTTTTGTTATTTGATTATTTTTCCATTTTCAATAGTTAACTTTTTAAAATCTGTAGGTTCAGCATATAGTGTAAAATTAGTATGATAAATTACCATACCTGGCTTAGAACCGTTAGGTTTTTTTAAGTTTTTAACCTTTGTATAGTCTACAGGAACTTTAGTAGAATCTTTTGCTTTACTATAATAGGCTGCTAAAATAGCGGCTTCTTCAAAAGTATTATCAAGAAGTGTATCAGTACAAACAATCACATGAGAACCTGGAATGTTTTTTGTATGAAACCACATATAATTTTTATTAGCAAATTTTAAACTTAAATAATCATTTTGAAGATTATTCTTACCAACATAAATATCGATTCCTTCTGAAGAAATAAAATGTAGTGGTTTAGAACTCTTCTCTTTTTTAGAATTTTTATTTTTATTTCTAAACCTTAAGTATCCAGTTTCAATTAACTCCTTTTTTATATCGTCTATTTCAATATAGTTTTCACAATTTAAAATATTTGTAAGTACAGAGTTTAGATATTCTAACTCTTCTTTATTTTTTTCTAGTTGTTCTATAGCAGATTCTTCAGATTTTTTCAATTTATTATATTTTTTATAATAAAATTGTATATTTTCAGATGGTGTTTTATATTCATCTAAAGATATAGTAATATATTCTTCATTTTCGCTATAGAAGTTTAATAAAGTAACTTCCTTATCACCCTTTTTTAGAGTGTATATATAAGAAGTTAAGAGATCTGCCTCAATTCTAAAAATATCTTTTTTTTCACATTCCTTTAAGATATTATTTAATTTCATAGCCTTTTTAGTACATCTATCAATATTTGTATGGATAAGTCTTTGAAGGTCTATAGACCTACTATTTATTCTTTCTTGTTTATCTTTTATAGCAAAGAATTCATCTAATAATTCATGAGTATTACTAAATTCTATATATGATAGGCCATTATCATATGTTTCTAAAGGTAAACAATAGAAATCTTTATATATTTCATTGTTTTTATAAATTCTATAGGAAATTTTCTCATTTAAATCTAAAATAAATTTATTAGTAAAATCAAAAATGTTTAAAATAGTAGGTGTTGAATATGATGCTATAAGCAAGTTATAAAGATTTATAGATAAAATCTTACTAATTCCAGTAAAAGTTTGTGTGAAAAATAATTCGTTCATTGAAATACTAATATCATTTTTATCAATAAATTCTTCTAAATCTTTTAAAGTGAAGTTAAAAGGATTTAATTTATGAGATTTAGGCGGATAAACATAATTTACTCCAGGATATAATATTCTAAATGTATTTATATCAGGAGTAATATGTTTTATGCATTCCATTACTTTATTATCACGCTCTCTAATAAGGGTTATATTGCTGTGTCTTCCCATAATTTCAATAATTAAAAAATACTTACTATCAAAACCAAGTTCATCAGTAGCTTCAACCTCTAACTTAACAACTCTATCACCATCTAATTGTTGAATTTTAGTTATTTTCCCACCAATTAAGTATTTTCTTAAAACCATAGTAAACATAGGTGCTTGAAGAGGGTTTGGTTTAATTGTATTTGTTAAATGAATTCTTGGAAATTTAGAACTTGCTGAGATTAGTAATTTAATATTTTTTCTATCTTTACGTAAAGTTAAAATTACTTCATCTTTTTCTGGTTGATTTATTTTATCAATTTTAGAATTTAAAATTGTTGAATTTAAATTGTCTACTAAACTATATAAGTATATTCCATCTAAAGCCATTATTGTCATCCTTTCTTTAGTTATAAGATTAAAAATAGTATAACATTTAAGTATATAATATAGCAATGGTATAGAAAACTTAGAGTTTTCATTAAAATTATAATTTGAAGTGGGATATGCTATTGTAGTAGATAAAAATCAAGAGTATAATATTTAATGAGAATAGTATATAAAGGAATATTGAATATATACAAAGGATAAATGTTAGGTGAATATAAAATTTTATGTTCATTATATAAAGTAAGTATTAGCAGTAATAGAAGAGGTAAAAAAATGAAAATTAGCAAAAAATATATCCTTTTAATATTGGGGTTAACATCCACTAGTTTAATTTTAAATGGTTGTAGTAAGAAAAATATTTCAGTAGAAAGTATTCAATTATCCAAAGGGTCAATTGTCAAGGAGGTAGATGGAACCTATTCTAATTACAAATTTGAGTCAAATGAATATTCCAAAATAGAAACTGAAAAAGTTATACTTTCTTATGATTTAGATAGTGGAAATTATATCTATAACTCTAATGGAAAAAATGGAGTTGTAGCTAAAGATAATGAAATTCCAATAGATTACAATAACCCGAAGGATTTGAAGTTATCTAAAGGAGGAAATTATTTTTCATATTTTAAAGATGAGAGTTATATGGAATTAGTTATTAGAGATGTGAAAAATAATAAGGATATACAAATTAATAGCAATGTGGCTATTTCAGGAACTTTAGTAGAATGGTTAAACGAAGATACATTAGTTTATTATGGAATTGATGATAAAAGAATAATGGAATCTTTACTTATAATCTAAAAGAAAATAAGGAAGAATTAATATATAAATTACAAAATGGATTTATACAATTTTTAAGGACTTATGAAGAAAATGTTATATTTGTTCAACAAACAATGGAGAATAATCGTTATTTAAAGATTATAGATTTAAATAAGAACGTTAAAGATATAACAAGTGAAATTATAGAGGTAAGTGATGTTTTATCAACTGAAAAAGGATTATTTGTATTAGGAAAGATGAAAGATAATAATTACTCTATATATAAAATTGAAGGTGGAAATGTAAAAAGATTAGTATTTGATTTTCCTAATATTATACATTTGGAAAAAGGACTTTCTTGTGATAAAGATGGAAATCTACTATTTATAGGAAGTACAAGTAGTTTTTCTAAGGAAAAAGTATATACTTATGTAGATGGATCAATAACGAGTTTAACAAACCTAGAAAGTAAATATCATTTTATTGAAGTAAAATAGATTTTAAATAACACTCATGATTAATATATCATGGGTGTTATTTTTTTGTTTAAGAAAAGTTAACAATTAAAGTGTATTTAAATGGTATGAAATGTAAAATATTTAAATAACGAGAAAATTTATTTTTAGATAAATTATGTTTTAAATAATTTAAGGAGGAGGTAATTATAAGAAGTTTAAAAAGAATTTTAGAAAAATTAGATTTAAATATTGCTAGAAAAATAAATAGGAAATTTGCTTTAGAACATAAGGTAGTACCTATATGTAAAAGTGAAAATTCAATAATAGCTTTAGTAGTATTAGAAAGTGAAGAAATAAAGAAAGAATTAACATTTATTTTTAATACAAAAATAGAATTTATATTCCAAGATGACAAAGCTATAGAATCTATTATAAAAGGGGTGTTTAGTGGAGAAGAGGATGATTTAGAACTAGATATAATAAAAAAGCAATATCTCTGGGGGCATCAGATATTCATATAGAAACTAGAGAATCTGATGTAATTATAAGATTAAGAACAGATGGAATTTTATCTATAGAAAGAAAAATAAAAATTAATGAATACAATGTGTTATTATCTAAAATAAAAATTAAAGGGAATATGGACATAACAGAAAAAAGAAGACCTCAAGACGGAAAATATTCTATAGTTTTAAACTCAAGTGAATATAGTTTGAGAGTATCCACAATACCAATTATTTATGGTGAAAAACTTGTTATAAGAATACTGTATGGTATGGTTTTTAATTATACTATAGAAAATTTAAATCTAAACATGACACAAATAAAAAAATTAAAAAGAATAATGTCTTTGAAAAATGGACTTGTAATAGTTAATGGACCAACAGGTAGTGGTAAATCTACAACCTTATATGCTATGTTGCAATATATAAATAGAGATGAAATAAATATAACAACTTTAGAAGACCCAATAGAAACTATAATTCCAGGAATAAATCAAATGAATTTAAATAGAAAAGCAAATATAACTTTTGCAAATGGTCTTAGAAATATTTTAAGGCAAGATCCAGATGTGATTATGGTAGGAGAAATAAGAGATGAAGAAACAGCTGAAATTGCAGTAAGAGCATCATTAACAGGTCATAAAGTATATTCAACTATTCATACTAAAACACCTAGAGATATATATTTAAGGCTTGAAGATATGGGGATTAAACCCTATCTTATAAAGGACTCTTTAGTTGGAATAGTTTCTCAAAGATTAATAAAAATTTTATGTGATGATTGTAAAAGTAAAATTAAAACTATAGATATAGATGGAAATAATATAGATCTATATGATAAGTGCGGATGTATTAAGTGTAATAATACAGGATATAAAGGTAGAGCTATGATAGCAGCTATACATATTATAAATTCAAATATTTTCCAGGAAATAAAATCTTTAAATAACGATGAGATGATAGATGGATTAATTTGTTTGTTAAAAAATGGATATATAACTCAAGAAGATTTTAAGGATTTTATAATTATGGAGGGCTTTAATGAAAAAAAGTATAAGCAATATTTTCTGTAGAAAAAGTGATAGAGCTTTAGCTTTAATAGCTGAAAATATATGTAGGCTTCATGAAGAGGGGATAGATCTTTTATCTATTATGGATTTATTATTAGAGCTTCCTTTACCTAGGAAATATTTAGATAGTATAAAAGATACTAAATCTTCAATAGCACAAGGGAATACATTAGCAGAATCTTTGAAAGTAAATAATACTATATATCCAGAGTTTTTTATTTCTATGATAGATATGGGAGAGAAAAGTGGGAAATTAAGCACTATTTTAAAATGTTTAGAGCAGTATTATAAAAAATTAATTCAATAAAGAAAACTATAGCTAATGCGTTGAGTTATCCTTTTATTATTATAATAGCAATGTTTTTATTACTTATATTTTTAGCTTTATTTATAATTCCTAGTTTTTATGATGTGTATATGTCTTCAGGTAGTGAAATTCCTAGGAGCTGTTTATTTATATATAAATTTGTAGAGTTTTTTAAAGAAAATAAGTTTATAGGAATTACATATATTTTTTGTTGGGGAATAATATTGCCAAGCGTAATATTTAAATTAATATATAACCTCTATTTAAAAGAAAGACTACTTAAAATTCCAATAGTAAAAAAATTTAATGAGTATATCTTTGTATCATTATTATCTATTATTACAAATAGTGGAGTGAATTTATCTAATGGACTAAACTATTGTACAAATAGTTTTAAATCTAAAATCATTAAAAATAAATTTTTAATGATAAATAAAAAAATTTTACAAGGGAATTCCTTAGGAGATAGCTTGATAGATATAGGGGGTTATTCTAAGTACACTATTGCTGTAATAAAGCTTGGAGAAATGGGGGGAAGTATGGATGAAAGACTAAAAAATCTATCTATATATTTAGAAAATGAAATTAATTTATATATTACAAAATGGATAAATTTAATTCAACCTATGACTATATTATGTATGGCTGGAATAGTGCTTATATTTATTGTTATTTTTGTACTGCCATTATTTGATTCATTATTAGGAGGTATTGGGTGAGTAAAAAGACTGGCTTTACAATAATAGAGTTAATTGTGGTTATTTTTATAATAACTATTGTTATAACTGGTGGATTTAGTATGATAGCATCATTTCAAAAAATTAGAGAAAAGGAAAATATAAATAATGCTATTTATGAAGTGGTAGATACATTAAGTTATGCAAAGGCATATTGTAGGAAAAATTCAAGAGAAGGTGTTGTAGCTATAAATGCTAAAGAAGATTATATAGATTTTTCTTTTGATAGATATAATTATAAGTTCAAAAAAGTATATATGCCTAAAGGAATAAAACTAGTTAGCAATTTTACTTCAGGAACTAGAATAAAGATATCAAAAGATGGATACATAAAGAACTCTGGAACTATAGAAGTAAGATATAAGAAAAAAATAGTAGCAACAATAACTGTATCCGTAGGTAATGACATAATAAATATAAAATAGGATGGCAAGTTAATGAAGAAAAAAGGTAGTTTAATAATAGAAACTTTAATGGGGATTATGTTTTTAACTATAGCTGGAACTATAATGTTAAAGTCTATAATAGGAGGTGAAATGTCTAAGGAAGTACGGAAGATTAGAGAGGAATTAAGTAGAGTATCTCATAGTATTATGAATGAAATAAAGTATAACTATACCTTAGAGAATCTTAATGCAGTTAATAACATTGAACTTAAATATTATGATAATTTTATGATAGATTTATTAACAAAAGATTTAAGTGAAATGCCATTAGGAAATGATATTAAAATAACAAAGGTAAAAACCATTTTGGAGCTAGATAGTAAAGATTTAGAATTCATAAATGGAAGTGAAAAAATAGAAGCGTTAGCTCAATACAAAATAGATATAAATTTAAATGTTGGAGATGTTGGAATAAATGAAAATAGAGAATTCTATAAGAGTTTATGGATGGAAATGTAGTAAGAAAAGAGGATATTCATTAATTGAATTAATAGCTACTTTGTTTATGTCAACGATAATTTTAACTATAGGGGTAAAACTTGTTATATCTTCATATAAAGCTTATAGAGAATTAGAAAATGTAAGTCTTCAAAATAACTTTATTGATGATGCATGTCTAACTATAAATAGATTAACTAACGAGATTATGATTGCTGATATAGTTTGTAGTGATGAAACAATGAAAAATAAAAATGAAATAAAAATTTCCTGTGTGTATAAAAATAATAATAAATATTTTATAAAAGATAAAATTATAAAGTTAAATAGAAGTAAACATCTTATAATAGATATTCCAAATGAAACTGGTACTAATTTTATATTAAAGGATCTTAAAGAATTTAAAGTTATAAAAAAGAAGAATATAAATTATATTTTTATTAAGCATAAGTCAGGAGAAATAAGAGTTCAATGTATATGATAAAAGAAAAAAAGAAAGGATTCGTACTTATTGAATCTTTAGGTATTTTACTTATGGTATCTTTCTTTTCGCTATTTTTAAATAAAATAATTGTTAATAATATTAAAAAATCTAATGTCTATTACACAAAAGAAGATATAAGAACTTTAAGTTTAAATCAAGAAGAAGTTTTAATTGAAGCTATAACATATATAAATAAAAATAGTGAATTAAAAGATAAGATTAAAGGAAATATTGAAAATGATAAAAATGAGTATTTTAAAGAAATAATTAAATCTTCAAAATATAAAGATTTATCTATAGTAGTAAGTAATGAAGCTATTTATATAGAAGAGATAAAAAGTAATTTAAAGAAAATTATAGTTTTAGAAAGTAAATTAAAATTTATAAAGAATCAAGAGATTATAATGCTTATTCCTAAATATTATGAAAGTGATTATATTTAAAAGGAGTATAAAATGAAAAATATAGTAGAAATTCAAGGGAGAGAATGTATCTACAAAGGAAAGACACTTAAATCTAAAGATGAACTAGAATTAATTAAAATTCTAAATAAAAATTTAGAAATAATAATAATAGGAGAACCATTACTTATAAAAATATATGATTTTAATAAAGATGACAAAAATTTAGAAGAATTTATAGAAGAAAATCTAGAAAAAGAATTTTTAGTAAATAGTGATATGCTTTTTCACTACGAATATTTTAAAAAGAATAATTTAGTATATATATATTCTATAAAAAGAGGATTAACAGTAGAAAAACTAAGTAAAGATGCTAAAAAACTTAAGGTAATACCGATTCAGTTCTTAATAAAAGATCTGATAAATAGAAAGTTTAAAAAATATAAAGATATTATTTCAATTACTAAGTTTAGAGATATATATTATTTAACAAGCATCAAAAATAAGATGATAGTAGATTGTGACATTTTAGATATAAATAAAGATATTAATGATATTTTAGTCAGTTATGGTAGTAATAATTTAATTGTCCTAGATGATGATATAAAAGAAAAAATAGATACTTCCAAATTTAAATTAATAAATTTTTTAAAGATAGGAGAAATTATTGATGAAAGGATTTATAAAAAACAAAGACTTTATACCAAAGAATTTTTCAAAAAAGAGAGAAGAAAAGTTAACTAAAGAGGATAATAAGGGAATATTACTTTTGATTTTAATAAATATTTTTATATTACCAATGACAATAAGTAGTATATTTTTAAAAGAAGAACCAGAGATAATAGAAGAGAAAAGTGAAATAGAAGAGATATCTAGTGAAAATATAAAGACATTTATAGATGAAATAGATGATAATTTATTATCTATAAAAATAAAAGATGGAATAGGTGAAATATTAGTAAAGGGAAAAGAAAAAATATTTTCTTTAGAAGAAAATAGAAATATCCTAATTGATAATATAAAAAAATTAGAGGATAATAAATTTTTGCTTTCTATAAAAGGTAATATAGATGAATAATAAGAAAAGTTTATACTTAAAGGGGATTATTATTTTAATAACAATAATTCAAGTTGGTGTTTTAGTTTTATATAAATTAGGAAGTCAAAATCTATATGAAGATACTGAAGTGTTTATAAATAATGCTTATGAGAAGTCTATTAAGGAAATAGAAATGGATTTAGAGAATATTAAAAATTATAGTATAGAAAATTACTATAAAGTAGAAGAAAGTTGGTTAATAGACTTAAATTTAGAAGGACTTGAGAATATATTAGCTAATTTAGATAATATAAATAAATTTTATATAAAAAACTATGATTTTTTTTATGAGAATTCTAAATCTATACTGAAATTAACTTTAAAAAGTAAATAAATTGACTATTATTAATTAAAGTTAGCTTAAATAATTGCATTTATTTATTAATTTTGATAAAATATTTTTGTTATGTCAATAAGATATAATAAATTATGATTAGTTAGTTAACCTATGGGTTATAATAAATAATGAATAAAAGTTATTTTTGGAGGGATATTATATGATATCAGCAGGAGATTTAAGAAAAGGTACAACTTTCGAACATGAAGGACAAGTGTATACAGTTATTGACTTTTTACACGTAAAGCCAGGTAAAGGTGCTGCCTTTGTTAGAACAAAATTAAGAAATGTTATCTCAGGTGGAGTTACAGATACTACATTTAACCCAACTGCAAAATTACAAGAAGCAGTAATTGAAAGAAAAGAAATGCAATATCTTTATTCAGATGGAGAATTATATTACTTCATGGATCAAGAAACTTTTGAGCAAATACCTTTAAACTATGAAAAAGTTGAAGATGCTATAAAATTCTTAAAAGAAAACATGTTTGCAATAATTAAATTCTATAAAGGTGAAGCTTTCTCAGTAGAAGCACCAAACTTTGTTGAATTATTAATAACACAAGCAGATCCAGGAATAAAAGGAAATACAGCTACAAATGCAATGAAACCTGCAACATTAGAAACAGGTGCTGTTGTTAACGTTCCTATGTTCGTTAATGAAGGAGATACTATAAGAGTAGATACTAGAACTGGAGAATATATGGAAAGAGTATAATCTCAGTTAGATGCTAAGTTCTTAAGAACTTAGCATTTTTTTAAATAATTTGATACTATTAGCAAATTATAGGTTATAATTATAATATAAGTTAATTATTTAAATCATTTAGTAGTATAGTGTAGTATTTTAAATTAAGGATGTGTGAAAATGCAAAAAATAAAAAGTAATATTCAATTGTTTAAAGGTAAGTTAGAGTTAATACAAGACAAAGAATATAAGGATTTATTTTATAACATATCATCCATATTAGATTCACTTTCAGAAAAGGTAGAAGAGACTTTAGTAAAACAAGAATATTTAGAAGAAAATGTTCAATATATGGATGAAGATTTAACTGATTTACAAGAGGAGCTTTTTGAAGAAGTATCTTTTGAAGAGTTAGATGACTTTGAAGATGAGTATATAGAGATAAATTGTATTAATTGCAATAAACCAATGTTTATAGAAAAGGAATCTTTAGAAAAGAATAAAAATATTTCGTGTCCTTTTTGTAAAAAGAATATTAAATAACACAAATAATCCCATTTGTTATGGTAATAGCAAATGGGATTATTTTTTTAAAAATATTTTACATATTTAATTATAAGTTTGAATATTATTTGATAGTGAGAAATAAGTTTATATAAACAATAGAGTAGGAAGTGATGATTATGGGAAGAGAAGAAGAAATTTTAAAAGTATTACCTTTAAAGGTTGGAAGTTTAATAAGACATAAGGATTTAAAAGATTCTATTCAAGAAATTAGACTTAAAATTGGTAAACCAATTATCATTTATACTTTTAAAGGAGAAGAAGTTTTAAGTTATGTAACAACAGCAGAAGATATAAAACAAACACTTGTTAAAATTTCAAATTATTCTTTATATGCATATGAAGAAGAAATAAAACAAGGTTATATAACCATAAGAGGTGGGCATAGAATAGGTATTGCAGGAGAATGTGTAATTGTATCAGGAACTATAAGAACAATTAAAAATATATCATCTTTAAATTTTAGAATATGTAGAGAGGTAAAAGGTTGTTCTAATGAAGTTATGAGATATATAACTGAAAATGATAGAGTATATAATACATTAATAGTGTCTCCTCCTAAATGTGGAAAAACTACTATATTAAGAGATGTAGCAAAGAATATATCATCGGGGATGAACATAAGAAATTTAAAAGGAAAAAAGGTATGCATAATAGATGAAAGAAGTGAAATTGCAGCAAGTTTTAATGGAGTACCTCAAATGGATGTAGGAATACGAACGGATGTCTTAGATAATTGCTTGAAAAAAGAAGGCATGATAATGGCAATAAGAAGTTTATCACCAGAAGTTTTAATTTGTGACGAAATTGGAACAAATGGGGATATAGAAGCATTGCAAATGGCATTTAATTCAGGGGTAAATGTTGTAGTAACTTTACATGGATACAGTATAGAAGATATTTATAAAAGAAAAGTTTTTAAAGAAATATTATATTCTTCTATTTTAGATAGAATCGTGATATTAAGCAATAGAAATGGAGTTGGTACATTAGAAAATATATATGAAGTAGGAATGGAGGGGAAATTAAAATGCTTAAAATAATAGCGATTTTAATAATATTTTTAGCATGTACCTACATAGGATTTTATTATGGAGAAAACTTTAAAAAAAGAAGTAGTCAATTAAGTGAGATATTAAAAGGGTTGCTACTTTTAAATAATGAGGTTATGTACACAAATACCCCATTACCAGAAGCACTTAGATATGTTGCCCTTAAAGTAGATTATCCTTTAAGAAATTTACTTTTAAAGGTATCTGAGAATCTTGTTAAAGGAGAGTGTGAAAGTGTATATGAAGCCTTTAAAACAGAATATAAAAAAGAAAAACATGAATTTAGAATTATTGAAGAAGACAAGCTGATAATAAGTGATTTTTTAAAATCATTAGGAGAATCAGGAGTATACGGACAAGATAAAATTTTTAATTTGGCAATAGAAAATATCAAAGGGAATTGTAAAACATCAGAGGTTATTGCTAGTAAAAATACAAAAATGTATAGAGCTTTAGGGTTATGTATTGGAGCTATGCTTAGCCTATTCTTAATGTAAGGGGGGAGTAAATTTTATGCTAGATGTAGGAATCTTATTTAAAATAGGAGCTATGGGTATTTTGTTGGTAGTACTAGATAAAGTTTTAAAAAGTAGTGGAAAGGATGATATAGCAGTAATTACTAACATAGCTGGAGTTGTAATTATTTTAATTACCTTAGTTGGATTAATAGGAAATTTATTTAACACAATAAAGACTATGTTTATGTTGTAGGTGATAATATGGAAATTATAAAAATAGTATCCTTTGCTTTTATAGGGTTATTTCTTTTTATGATATTTAAAGATAGAAGAAGTGATCTTGCTATTTCCATATCAATAGCAGTGGGGGTAATTATATTCTTATTTATAATAGGACAACTAAATGATGTTATATATTTTGTTAAAAATATAGCTGATAAAGCAAATATAGATATGGTTTATATAGGAATAGTTCTTAAAATTTTAGCAATAGCATATTTAACTTCTTTTTGTAGTGAAATATGTAAAGATGCAGGGGCTGGAAGTATAGCTTCTAAGGTTGAATTTTCAGGGAAAATATTAATTTTAGCTTTAGCAATACCAATTTTAATGGCAGTACTAGAGTCAATCTTACAGATATTATAGGTGTTAAATATGAAGAGGATAAAAAAGTTAACAAAAAAAGTTATTTTTATATTTTTATTAGGATTATTTTTAGGGTCTTTATCTTCAATTAAAGTAATTCATGCTGAAGAAAATAGTATAAATAAAGATAATGAATATAATTTAAATATTGAAGATGAAGATATATTAAAGGATGAAGGAGTACAAGAAAAACTTAATGGATTATACAGTTATATAAACAATATGAAAACAGATGTAGAATTAATAAATCAATTAGATCCAATTGAATATTTTAAAAACTATATTAAATCAGGAGAAGGAAATTTATCTTTTAAAAGTATTGTAGGAGCAATAGTAAGTTTTTTATTTAGAGAAGTAAAAATAGTTTTATCACTATCATTATCTATCATAGTTATATCTATAATTTGCTCTTTATTAAAGAACCTTCAATCATCATTTTCAAATGAAAGTATTTCTAATATAGCATTTTTTGCTTGTTATGCTTTGTTAATTGTAATATTATCTAAAAGTTTTTTGGTTTCAATAGAGCTTGCTAAAAATGTAATAATAGAAATATCAGATTTTATGGCTGCTGTATTACCAGTTTTAGTAGTTATGTTAGGAACTGCAGGTGGATTTACTCAAGCAGCAACTATGGATCCAATAATTCTTGGTGCTACATTTATAATTCCAAGAATATATTTAAATATAATAATTCCTTTAATCTTAATGACCTTTGTTCTTCAATTTGCAAATAATATATCAACAGAATATAAAATAGATAACCTTTGCAAGTTAATGAAACAAACAACATTAATACTCCAAGGATTAATTTTAACAATCTTTATTGGATTATTAACAATAAGGGGAATTACAACGTCAACTATAGATGCAGTTACCCTTAAAACAGCTAAGTTTGCAGTTGATACTTTTGTCCCAATAGTAGGGAAATCCTTATCTGATGCAATATCAACAGTTGCAGGATATTCATTAATAATAAAAAATGCAGTTAGTTCTATTGGATTAATTGTAATAATATTAATTATGATATATCCAATAATTAAATTAGCATTAATGTCATTAGTTTACAAATTGACTGCAGCTTTAATTGAACCAATAGGAGATAAGAGAATAACAAATTCAATATCAGCAGCAGGAGATGCGTTGGTTCTTATAATGTCAACAGTAATATCGGTTAGTGTAATGTTTTTTATACTAATTGCAATTATGGCATCAGCAGGAAAGTTTGTCATAGGAGGATAAGATATGGAGACATTAACTAATTTTGTTGTAACTTTAGTAACTATGATTATACTAATGACAGCTATAGAATTAATAGCTCCAGATAATAGTATAAAAAAATATTTAAAATTTGTTTTAGGTTTAATACTAATATCAGTAATGCTTACACCGATTATATCTTTAATATCCAAAGGTGAAAAACAAATAACAAGTGCTATATCTAAATATACAGAAAATCCTTTAGATTCTATAAAAAAAGATAATGATAATTCAGTAAATCAAACAAAAGAAAAAACTTTTGAGAAGAATCTAGAAAAAAATTGCGAGAAAATATTAAAAAGTCAATTTACAAATAGGGATTTTCAAAGTGAAGTTACTTGTAATTTGGATTTAGAGAATATGACGTACTCAATAGATAAAGTATCCATAGGAGTAAAAGATAAGTCTATAAAAAAAGTACAAAAGATTGAAATAAATACAAAAGAAAATGTAAGTGAAGCACTAGCTTTAGATGATAAAGTAGAAAACGAAGAGGAGATTAAAAAGTATATAGGAGAAGCTTTGAATATACAAGCGGATAAAATAGAGATATATAGTATTGATAGATAGGAGGGGGAAAATGGGGAAAGATAACTTTAAAAAAGAGGTAGCTGGCATTTTAAATAATCCTAAATTTCTAAATATCGTAAGTATAGCTTTAGTAATTGCCTTTGTATTACTCGCCATTAGTTTTTTATCGAACAATAGAAAAAAAGAAGTTAAAGAAACTGATGGAACCAATATATCAGAACAAGGCAATGAAGATAAGTCTAATGTACCTAAAGAAATTTTAGATTATGAAGAACAACAGAAAAAGAACCTTAAAGATATACTAAGTAAAATGCATGGTGTTGGTGAAGTAGAAGTAATGATGTATTTTGAAACTGGAGAAATAAAAGTACCAGCCATGAATGAAAATAAACAAGTATCTGAAACAGAAGAATCTGATAAAGATGGGGGAAAAAGATTAAACACTCAAAAAAACGATGGAAGCGAAGTTGTTATGAGCGGTAATGGATCAGAAAATGAACCATTTATATTAAAGACATATAAGCCACAAATAACAGGTATAGTAATAGTAGCAGAAGGGGCTGAAAGTAGTAAAATCAAATATGATATACAAACAGCCGTTGCAAGTTTATATGGAATTTCATTAGATAAAGTTAATGTATATTCCATGAAAAGCTAGCATATAATTTAAAAGAAAGTAGATGGAGGGAGATTATCATGACAAAAAAACAATTTGGAATTATTTTCACACTAATGGCTCTTATAGTATGTGTAGGAGTGTTATCAGCAAAACTAAACAAAAATGGATTAAGTGATCCAACAGATTTTAGTCAAGTATTATCAGAGGATACAGTTGGAGATAAGAAAGATGATGCAAACAAAAAAGAAGAAAAGAAAGAAGAGAAAAAAGATAAACAAACTTTAAGTACTCAAGATTATTTTTATAACATAAAAAGTGAGAAGGAACAACAATCAGCAGCAACTAAACAACAATTAAATGCTATAATATCTGATCCTAACACTTCTCAACAACAAAAAGATGTAGCAACTAATGAATTAACAGAAAAGACAATGCTTGAAGATAAAGAAGGAAGAATTGAATTAAGTGTTAAAAATAAAGGCTTTGAAGATGCGTTATGCTTTATTGAAGGAAATAATGTTAGAGTAGTTGTTAAAGCTGACGAAGTATCAGAAGCAGATAATGCAGTTATTCAAGAAATAGTAGAAGACATTTCATCAATAAGTGATGTAATAATCGAAAAGAAATAATTACATTGTAATCTAACAATTGGTTTGATATAATAAACATAAGAAAAATGGTTTTACTATAATGTAAAACATCAAGGAGGGTAAAGTGAATGGAAAATATGAACAATGAGGCAAACCTTGGAATTGTAAAAATTTCAGATGAAGTAGTAAGTGTAATAGCTGGAATTGCTGCTGGTGAAATTAAAGGTATAGTTGAAGGTCAACAAGCCATTAGTAACAACATATCACATTTATTAAAAGGTAAGAAAAGCGTAGGAAAAAATATTAAAGTTACATTAAATGAAGACAGTGCAGTAATAGATTTAAGTGTAGCTGTAGAGTATGGAATTAAGATACCAGAAGTAGTAAGCTTAGTACAAGAAAATGTAAAGAAAACAGTAGAAGCAATGACAGGATTAAAAGTAGATTCTGTAAACATAAGTGTTCAAAGCATTTACTTACCTAGAAACGAAAAACAAGAATGTAAGGAAGATTAATTTCACCCTCTGACTTTCAGAGGGTGTTTCCTTGTGCTTTAAAGAATTTTATTGTAGTATATACATGATTAATACATTTTTAAAAGGTTAATAATATAATTATGAACATACCTAGGAGGATATAATGAATAGAAAAAAATCAAGAGAATTAGCGATGGAATTACTTTTTGGGATGACATTAAGTAAAAATACTTTAGAAGAAACTATGGAGACATTCATAGAAGACTATGAAATGAATTTAAATACGATAGATTTAGATTACATAAAAGAAATATTATTAAAGGTTCAAGAAAACATAGAAGTAGTAGATTCTAAAATAGAAGCAGCATTAACTAATTGGAAGATAGAAAGAATATCAAAAGTTAATTTAACTATTTTAAGAATAGCTGTAGCAGAAATGATGTTTTTAGATGATGTTCCAAGTAAAGTTGCAATAAATGAAGCAATAGAAGTTACAAAAAGATATTCAGATGAAAAAAGTGTATCATTTATAAATGGTGTATTAGATAAAGCTTTAAAAACTATGTAATTAAAACTAGGTATAGAGGGGGATTGTTTTATGGGACAAATGATAAATGGTAAAGAAATTGCTTTAAAAATAAAAGGTGATATAAAAAAATACATAAAAAATAGAGAAGACAAGGGGCTTAAAGCTCCAAAGATAGCATCTATACTTGTAGGTAATGATGGTGGATCAATTTACTATATGAATAATCAAGAAAAGGTTGCTACATCATTAAATTGTGGATTTGAAAAAATAATATTAGAAGATACTATTAAAGAAGAAGACCTTATTAATGTTATAGAAAACTTAAATAATGATGAAAGTTTTCAAGGAATAATGTTACAACTTCCATTACCTAAAAATTTAGATGAGAAAAAAATAATTTCTCATATATCTCCTAGAAAAGATATAGATTGCTTAACATATGAAAGTCAAGGAAAGTTATATATGGGTGAAAAAGGCTTTTTACCATGCACACCTAATTCAGTAATAACTTTATTAGAAAGTTTAAATATAAAATTGCAAGGAAAAGAAGTCGTAGTATTAGGTAGAAGTAATATAGTAGGAAAGCCAGTTGCACAATTATTACTAAATAAGAACGCAACTGTTACAATTTGTCATTCAAAAACAAATAATTTAAAAGAAGTGTGTAAAAGAGCAGATATACTTATAGTTGCTATAGGAAAGCCTAAGTTTATAACTAAAGAATATATAAAAGATGGAGCAATTATAATTGATGTTGGAACATCATCTTTTGAAGGTAAAATAACAGGAGACGTTAACTTTGAAGATGTAGTAGAAAAAGCATCATTTATAACACCAGTTCCAGGTGGAGTAGGAGCGTTAACTACAACACTATTAATTAAAAATGCATGTGAGGCTATGGAAAACAATGAAGATTAAAACATTGTCAGTTTCAGAAGTGAATAATTATATAAAAAAGACATTAGATAATGATTTTATTTTAAATAATCTCTCTGTAAAGGGAGAGATTTCTAATTTAAAATATCATACAAGTGGACATATATATTTTTCATTAAAGGATTCTAATGGTAAATTAAATTGTATAATGTTTAGAAATAGAGCTATGGAATTAGATTTTGACTTAGAAGAAGGAATGGAGGTTACTGTTAAATGCAGATGTTCAATTTATCCAGGTAACGGATCATTACAACTGTATATAGATGAAATTTCTAAAGATGGATTAGGAGCATTATATATAAAATTTGAAAAATTAAAAGCAAAACTATTAAAAGAAGGATATTTTGATGAAGAATATAAGAAACCTGTGCCTTCTATGCCTTTAAGAATAGGAGTTATAACTTCTGAAACTGGTGCTGTTATTAAGGATATAATAAATGTAACTAGAAGAAGAAATAAAATGGTTGATATAGTTTTATATCCAGCTAATGTTCAAGGAAATGATGCTTATAAAAGCATAATAAAAGGTTTAAAGTTTTTTAACAATAAAAGAAATGTAGATGTTATAATAGTAGGAAGAGGTGGAGGTTCTTTAGAGGAACTTTGGAATTTTAATGAAGAGGAATTAGCCATCGAAATATTTAAATCTAACATTCCAGTAGTTTCAGCTGTAGGTCATGAGGTTGATTACACCATATCTGATTTTGTAAGTGATTTAAGAGCGGCAACACCATCACAAGCAGCAGAGATAGTTGTTCCAATAGAAAGTGAAATAAAACAAGAATTAATAGATATAAAATATAGATTAAATGAATTAATAGAAAATAAATTTATACAAGAAAAGTATAAAGTAGAAAACTTAAAGAAAATATTAAACCTAAATACGCCTATGTCTAAGGTAGCAAATGCCTATATGGAGATAGATAGTATAAAAAATAGATTAAATATTAGTATGTTAAATAAGATTAATAACGAAAAACTTAAGCTAGAATCATTAAATGATATTTTAAATGCTCATAACCCAGTAAATATATTGCAAAAAGGTTATACAATTGTAGAGAAAGATGGAAAGATAATTTCATCCAAAAATGAGCTAATAGGAAATGATGAAATAAAAATCTTATTTAAAGATGGATTCTTAAATGGAACATTTACATCTATAAAGTAAGGAGTTGTTTAGCATGGCTAAAAAAGAAACTTATAATGATATGTTAGAAAAGCTTCAGGAAGTTTTGAAAAATTTAGAAGAAAAAGAACTTAATTTAGAGGAATCTATGAAAGAATATGAAGCAGGTGTTAAGCTTGTAAATAAGTTATATAAAACATTGAATTCTTTAGAAGGAAAGTTAATGGTAATAAAAGATAATACAGAGGTGGAAACAACAATTGGAAATGATAATTAATGAGTGTAGGAAAGATATAAATGAATATTTAAGCAATTATTTTAAAGATAAGGGTAGCTATAATAAAGTAATATACAAATCAGTAAGTTATAGTCTAAATGTTGGTGGAAAAAGAATAAGACCAATACTATTATTACTTACTTATGGATTATATAATGAAAATTACAAAGATGTAATGGAAATGGCTGCAGCTTTAGAAATGATTCATACATACTCATTAATACATGATGACTTACCATGTATGGATAATGATGATTTAAGAAGAGGTATGCCAACTAATCATAAAAAGTTTGGAGAGGATATAGCTGTATTGGCGGGAGATACTCTTTTAAACGAAGCAATGATTTTAATGATGAACTATTCTTTAAAACATGGAGAAAGAGCTTTAATAGCATCAAAAGAAATAGCAGAAGCAGCTGGACCTGAAGGAATGATAGGTGGTCAGGTAGTTGATATAATTAACGAAGGAAAAGAAATATCAAAACAAGAATTAGAATATATGCATTTAAAGAAAACAGGCGAATTAATAAGAGTTTCTTTAGTTGCAGGAGCAATTTTAGCAGAAGCACCAAAGAAAGATATAGAGCTTTTAAATGAATTTGGAAAGAAGCTTGGGCTAGCTTTTCAAATAAAAGATGATATATTAGATTTAGTTGGAGATGTAAAGAAATTAGGTAAAAATACAAAAAGTGATGAAAATAATCAAAAGACTAATTTTCTTTCAATATATGGACTAGAATATTGTAAAGAAAAGTGTATCTCTTTAACTAAAGAGTGTATCCACTTATTAGATAGTCTTTCTGTAAATGCAAATATAATAAAAGAATTAACCCTGGAATTATTAAATAGGGAAAATTAAATTGAAAGAAAGGGTTTCAATATGGGAAGATTATTAGAAATGATAAAATCTCCAGAAGATGTAAAAAAATTATCAATAGTAGAGTTAGAAGTTTTAGCTGGAGAATTAAGAGAATTTTTAATTGATAGTGTTTCAAAAACTGGTGGACATTTAGCTTCAAATCTTGGGGTGGTAGAATTAACAATCAGTTTGTTTAAAAATTTAAATTTAGATAAAGATAAAATTGTTTGGGATGTTGGACATCAAAGTTATGTACATAAAATTCTTACAGGAAGAAGAGATGGTTTTAAAACTTTAAGACAATTTAATGGAATGAGCGGATTCCCTAAAAAATGTGAAAGTAAGTATGATTCATTCCAAACAGGACATAGCAGCACTTCAATTTCAGCAGCATTAGGAATGGCAAGAGCTAGAGATGTTATGGGAAAAGATAATCATGTAGTGGCTGTTATAGGTGATGGAGCATTAACAGGAGGAATGGCATTAGAAGCTTTAAATGATGTTGGCTTTAACAAAACCAAAATGATTGTTATATTAAATGATAATCAAATGTCAATTTCTCATAATGTAGGAGGCTTATCTCTTCACTTAAATAACTTAAGAATGGAACCTAGATATAATAAATTAAAGTCAGATATAAATGAAACTTTAAATACGTCTAATACAGGTAAAAAGTTAGCACATTATATATCAAGATTTAAAGATAGTGTTAAACAATTTATAGTTCCATCTATGTTATTTGAAGATATGGGATTAAAATATATAGGTCCTATAGATGGGCATAATATTAAATTAATGAATGAAGTTATAAAAAAAGCTAAAGAAATAGAAGAACCTGTAATTATTCATGTTATGACTAATAAGGGAAAAGGTTATGATTTAGCAGAACAAAATCCAAACAAATTTCATGGAGTATCACCTTTTGATTTAGAAAGTGGAGAATCATATATTCACAAATCTAAGAATTACTCTAAAGTGTTTGGAGATGCCATGATTAATTTAGCTAAAAAAGATAATAGAATAGTAGCAATAACAGCAGCTATGCCAGATGGAACTGGTCTTAAAGATTTTGCAAAAGAATTTCCAAATAGATTTTTTGATGTTGGAATTGCAGAAGAACATGCAACTACACTAGCAGCAGGTATGGCAACAGAAGGAATAAGACCAGTATTTGCAGTCTATTCAACCTTCTTACAAAGAGCTTTTGACCAAGTGATTCATGATGTTTGTATTCAAGAATTACCAGTAGTGTTTGCAATAGATAGAGCTGGGATAGTAGGAGAAGATGGTGAAACTCACCAAGGAATATTCGATTTATCTTATTTAAGTCAAATTCCTAATATGAATATATTAGCACCAAAACATTTAGATGAAATGGAGATAATGCTTCAGTGGGCAGTTAATAGTAATAAGCCAGTTGCAATTAGATACCCAAGAGGTGGAGATATTGATACTTCTTTAGAGCCGATAAAAGAAGTTAAATATGGTAAATGGGAGAAAATATCTAATGGAGAAAAAATTGCTATAATATCAGTAGGGAAGATGACACAGCATGCAATAAAAGCAAAAGAAATATTACTTAAGTCAGGAATAAATCCATTAATAATTGGAGCAACCTTTATAAAGCCATTAGATACAGAAATGTTGAAGGAGCTTGTTATAAAAGGATATAATATAGTAACAATAGAAGATAATATTATTAAAGGTGGATTTGGTAGCTATGTATTATCAGCTATATATGAGTTAGGTTTTAATAAGAAATTTAAAGCTATAGGATATGAAGATAAATTTATTCCTCATGGAGAAGTAGGATTATTATATAAAGAAGAAAAATTAGATGCAGAAGGAATAGCAGAAACTATTTTAAAACTTTAAGATAAAGGAGAATAAAATGGCAGCAAAAAAAGAACGATTAGATATACTTCTAGTTGATAAAGGAATATTTACATCAAGAGAAAGAGCAAAAACTAATATAATGGCTGGAAAGATATTTGTAGATGGCCAAAGAGTTGATAAAGCAGGAGAAAAGGTTAGCGTAGATGCAGATATAATTTTTAAAGGTCAAGAAATTCCTTATGTTAGTAGAGGTGGCTTAAAGTTAGAAAAAGCTATGAAAGAATTTAATATAGGATTGCAAGACAAAGTATGCATGGATATAGGTGCTTCTACAGGTGGATTTACTGATTGTATGCTTCAAAATGGCGCTAAAAAGGTATTTTCAGTAGATGTTGGGTATGGTCAATTTGCATGGAAGCTTAGAACTGATGATAGAGTAGTGTGTATGGAAAGAACCAACATAAGATATGTTACTCCAGAAGACATAGGAGAAAAGTTAGATTTTGCATCTATTGATGTTTCATTTATTTCTTTAAGAAAGATAATGCCTGCAACATTAAATTTACTAAAAGATAACGGTGAAGTTGTTGCTTTAATAAAGCCACAATTTGAAGCTGGTAGAGAAAAAGTAGGTAAAAAAGGTGTAGTTAGAGATATAAATGTTCATAAAGAAGTTGTAACAACTATCGTAGAATTTTTAATTAAAGAAAATATTAATATTCTTGGTGTTAGTTATTCACCTATAAAAGGTCCAGAAGGAAATATAGAGTATTTAGTTTATTTTACTAAGGATCAAGATAAAGAATCTAAATTTACAATGGAAGATATAGACATAGTTGTTGGAGCATCTCATGAAGCGCTTTAATAGCTTATTGAATACTATACAATAAGATATATAAAAAAGAGGCTCCAGAACATAAGGTTTTGGAGTTTTAAGCTATATATAATCATTGTTAAGTATGCGTTTAATAAGGGGATGGAGTATGAAAAATATTGCGATTGCTATAAATCCTTCTAAGGATAATAATGGTGAAATTGTTAAAAAAGTTAGAAATGAAATTCTGAAAGAATTTAAAAATGCTAGCATATGCATATTAAATAGTTATGAGATATTAAACTATAAATTTGACACTCCTATAGATTTTATGGTAGTACTAGGTGGAGATGGAACGATTCTTGGAGTTGCTAGACAGATAAATGGTAAAATGGATATACCACTTTTAGGAATAAACATTGGGAATTTAGGGTTTATTTCAAGTGTTGAAATATCAGATATTAGTAAAGCTATGAAAAAACTTAAAGAAGGAAATTATAAAATAGAAAATAGAATAATGCTTGAATGTGAATTTTCATTGCAGGAAACAAAAGATAAATGTAAGGCTTTAAATGATGTAGTAGTA
Source organism: Clostridium chauvoei (assembly GCF_002327185.1). Lineage (NCBI taxonomy): Bacteria > Bacillati > Bacillota > Clostridia > Eubacteriales > Clostridiaceae > Clostridium > Clostridium chauvoei. The sequence goes on from NZ_CP018624.1 coordinate 1,073,289, forward strand.
GCTAGAGGAACTTTATCAAGAATGGTGAAATTTCAAGTTTTTATAGATGGTAAACGTTACTATACCTTTAAGGGGGATGGTCTTATTGTAGGGACTCCAACTGGATCAACAGCATATTCATTTTCTGCAGGAGGACCTTTTGTTTACCCAGATGTTGATATAATTACTTTAACTCCAATTTGTCCACATACTAAAGGAATGCAGACTATTGTATTAAATAGTGATAGTGAGATAGAAATACAAGCTGAAAATGGAGAAGAAGAAATATACATTACTTTTGATGGACAAAAAGCAGTAAGATCCAATCATGAAGCACTTATAAAAGTAAAAAAATCAAAAGAATATGCGAAAATAATATTATTTGATGATTATGATTATTTTAAGGTACTTAGGACGAAAATAATAAATAATTCAAAAGAATGTGAAGGTGATTAGCATGAAGTCAAAAAGACATAATAAAATATTGGAAATAATAAATGAAAAAGATATAGAAACTCAAGAAGAATTAGCTGAAGAGTTAAAGATGGCAGGATTTGATGTTACACAAGCAACAGTTTCTAGAGATATAAAAATTTTAAAATTAATAAAAATGCAAGGTGTATCAGGAAAATATAAATATATAACCTCATCAAAAGAACCAAAAGATATAAATGACAAGCTTGCAAGTATTCTTTCAAATGCAGCTGTATCAGTAGAAAATGTAGATAAATTTGTAGTAGTAAAAACATTAACAGGATCTGCAAATGCAGTTGCAGAAGCTATAGATACATTATTTGATACAGATGTAGCAGGAACTATAGCAGGAGATAATACTATATTTATTTTAGTTAGAAATATAGAAAAGGCAGAAGAATTAGTAACAAGAGTAAGAAAAATGATTATATAATATGTTAAAAGGTGGAGTAGAATGTTATTACAATTAAATATAAAAAACTTTGCTCTAATTCAAGAGATTTCTGTAGAGTTTGGAGAAGGTTTTAACATACTATCAGGTGAAACAGGAGCCGGTAAATCAATTTTAATAGATACGATAGATTATGTTTTAGGTGGGAAATTTTCTAAAGATTTAATTAGATATGGAGAAAGCAAAACCTTTGTAGAAGCTATATTTTCTATAGAAAATGAAGAATTATTTGAAATACTAAGGGAATTAGAAATTGAAATAGATGAACTTTTAATAATTTCAAGAGAAACAACTATTTCAGGAAAAAGTATAATTAAAGTAAATGGAAAGTCTGTAGTTCTTGCACATTTAAAGAAAATTAGAGAAAAATTATTAGATATTCATGGTCAACATCAAAATCAGAATTTATTAAATAGATCCAGCCATATAGCTTATTTAGATAGCTTTTGTGGATTAGAGATAGAAAAATTATTAGATAAATATACTGTTTTAAGGGAAGAATATGTTTCAATTAATGAAAAAATAGAAAGTTTAAAAGGCAATGAGGATAGAGAAAAGCTTATTGACTATATAAAATTTCAAATAGAAGATATAGAGAAGGGAAATTTAAAGATAGGTGAAGAAGAGAATTTAAAAGAAGAATTTAATCTTTTATCAAATGCAGAAAAAATATCGTTATCTTTAAGTAAATCCTATGAAATTTTAGATGCCCAAACACAAGGACTTTCAGTAATAGATGGACTTTCTAAAGTGGTAAATGAATTATTAACAGTTGAAAAACATTTTGATAAATTAAGAGAAAAAAGAGAACAAATAGAAGGTGCATCATATATTTTAGAAGAAGCTTCAAGAGATATTAGAGATATTATGGGAGAAATCTATTATGATGAAGCTGAACTAGAAAAGATTAATGGTAGAATTTACGAAATAAGCTTATATAAGAAAAAGTATGGAGATTCTATAGAAAAAGTATTAGATTATTTAAAGAAACTTAAAAATCAAGAAGAGGAACTTAATAATTCAGAAGAGATCATCTTAAAATTAAAAGAAAAATCTCAAAAAGTTTTATCTGAAATGCAAATACTAGGGGAAAAAATGCATGATTTAAGGGTAGATAAAGCCTTAATATTAGAAAAAGAAATTAAAGAAGAATTATCTTATGTCGGATTAGAAAAGTCTAGAATTAAAATTGAAGTAGAATTAAAAGAAGATTTTAATTTAAAAGGATATGATGAAGTAACATTTTTAATTTCAACAAATCCAGGAGAGCCACTTAAATCATTAGAGAAGGTATTATCTGGTGGTGAATTATCAAGAATAATGCTAGCTTTAAAATGTGTTTTTGTAGATAAGGATAAAATTCCAACATTAATTTTTGATGAAATAGATACTGGGATAAGTGGAGCTGTTGCTAAAAGAGTTGGAGAAAAAATGTATCAAGTTTCTACTAAACATCAAGTTTTATGTATTACTCATTTACCTCAAATTTCAGCATTATCAGACTGTCATTATTTTGTTTCTAAAAAAGTTGAAAATGGCAAAACTTTCACTGAAATAAAGACTTTAAACAAAGAAAATAAAATAAAAGAAATAGCCAAAATGACATCAGGAGATGAATTAAGTGAAGTTACATTAAAAAATGCTTCAGAAATGGTTAACTTTGCTGAAATAAAGAAAAAAGAAATAAAAAATACACACAAATAAATACATAACAATATAATAAATTGTAAACACTAAAATCATGGTATTTTACCATGATTTTATTTTTTATCTTAAAAATCAAATACTTTAAAATATTTAACTCTTATTACAAAGTTACTACAGCATATAAAAACTGTATAAGGGAAAATTAAAAACAGAAGCAAAGGAGGAGATAAAAATGACAGGGAAAAAAATAAAATATTTAAGCATTATAATTGCTCCAATCTTGATTCTGGGTTTAGTTACTTTCTTTAGTGTTGAAAAAATGCCAGAAAAAATATATGTAAATGATGAAATAAGCGTGGATAATATTTCAATACCAAAGACAAGTGCCCTAAGTACACTAAAATATAATCAGGAGGACTTAAAAGTCAAATTTTTAGGTTTAGTAGATTTGAAAACCATACCAGTATTTAAGGTAAATGACTTGCAAGTATATCCTGGTGGAACCAGTGTAGGAGTAAGATTGTCTACAAAAGGAGTTTTAGTAGTAGGACATTCAGAGGTGGAAACTACAGAAGGAAAAGTAGAAAGTCCTGGGAAAAATGCAGGAATAGAATTAGGTGATATTTTAACAAAAGTAAATGGAGAAGAAATTCAAAGCTCTAAAGACCTAGCAAAAAAAGTAAAAGAAATTTCAGAGCCAGTTATAACCTTAGAATTTATAAGAGGAGAAGAAGTTCAATCAAAAGAAGTAAACCTACTAAAAGAAGGCGAAGAATTTAAATTAGGACTATGGGTAAGAGATTCAACAGCAGGCATAGGAACACTAACATTTTATGATAAAGAAAGCTCTATATTTGGAGCATTAGGTCATCCTATAACAGATGGAGATACAAATAAACCTTTTACAATTAAAAAAGGAGAATTGTTACCAGCTTCTGTTATAAGCGTAAGAAGAGGTGAAAAGGGTGCTCCAGGAGAACTAAAGGGATTATTTACAAGCACAAAAGAAAATATAGGTAGTATAGAAAAAAATACTCAATCAGGTATTTTTGGAACTACAAAGGAACCGCTTGTTAATAATTTATATAATAAACCTTTAAAAGTAGGGTTTAGAAATGAGATAAAAGAAGGTCCTGCAAAAATAATAACTACTTTAGATGAGAATGGACCAAGAGAATATGATATAGAAATTGTAAAATTATTATCTCAAGATGAACCAGGCCCTAAAAGTATGGTTATCAAGGTTACAGATAAAGAGTTATTAGAAAAAACAGGTGGTATAGTACAAGGAATGAGCGGAAGTCCAATAATACAAAATAATAAACTTGTAGGAGCTGTAACACATGTTTTAATAAATAAACCAGATGTAGGATATGGTATATATATTGAATGGATGTTACAAGATGCGGGAATACTAAAGTAAAATGTTGATAAAGGAGCATCGATATTTATCGGTGTTCTATTTTTACATTCATAAATATTATTTAATTTAAATGATAATTAATTGAAATAAAATAAAAACAAATTACATATAAATATTATAAACCCTAAAAAATACAATAAACCTCACTTTATGAATAAGTTTCATAATATTTCCTTCAAGAAATTGTAAAAAACCTATCAATTAATAAATAGTTATGATATAATATTGTTAAATTATTCTTTTTAATGGCTATTTAGAATAATTATTAAAAGTAACTAAAGTTTTACTCGAATTAATGAAAAAAATTTAAAAGATAGAAGGAAAAATTCAACTTTAGTAGAATAATATATTATATAAGAATGGAATAAAATGGGAATAAGGGGAGAAGAACATGAATGGAACAAAAATATCAGTTTTAATTGCTGATGATAACAAAGAATTCTGTAGTATCTTAAATGATTATCTATTAAATCAAAGAGATATTGTAGTAACAGGCGTAGCTAAAGATGGAAGGGAAGCTTTAGCATTAATAGAGGAAAAGAAACCAGATTTAGTGGTTTTAGATATAATAATGCCTCACTTAGATGGACTTGGAGTATTAGAAAAGCTAAATACTATGAATTTAGAAAAAATGCCAAGAATAATAGTATTATCAGCAGTAGGTCAAGATAAGATCACTCAAAGAGCTATTACTTTAGGAGCAGATTATTACGTAGTAAAACCATTTGATATGGATGTATTTACTAAAAGAATTAGAGAAATGTTCAACGGTGCTCCTACAGAATCCATTAGAAAAACAACTACAGTTGTAGAAACAGAAGTAGCTACTCAAGCTAAAGGACCTATTGATTTAGAAACAGAAATAACTAATATAATTCACGAAATTGGTGTTCCAGCACATATTAAAGGGTATATGTATTTAAGAGAAGCTATTACTATGGTTGTAAATGACATGGAATTATTATCAGCTGTTACTAAGGAGTTATATCCTTCAATAGCTAAAAAATATAATACAACAGCTTCAAGAGTAGAAAGAGCAATAAGACATGCTATAGAAGTTGCTTGGGGCAGAGGTCAAGTTGATGCAATAAATAAACTATTTGGATATACAATCCATAATGAAAAGGGTAAGCCTACAAATTCAGAGTTTATTGCAATTATAGCTGATAAATTAAGATTAAAAAATAAAGTATCTTAAAGCTAGTAATAGAGCCAAAGTTTGAAAATCTCATACCAACTAACATCAATAATGGGGGTATGAAAATGGAGTTTTCAAACCAATAAATATACAACATATATCACTTCTAATTCATAGGTTGGCAATTTATGATTAGGAGTGATTTTTTGTGCCAAAAATTATTAAAACAAAAACTATTAATAGTATAATTGTAGAATACTTAGAGTATTGCAACTATAAAAATTTAAGATTAAAAACTATAAAATCATATCATCAAACTTTGATGCTTTTTGCAAAATATTTGGAAGAAGAACTAGGAATAATAGATATAAAAAAGGTTAATAAAAAAGTGGTAGAAGACTATTTGGCATTCATAAAAGATATGGGTAAATATAGTTTTGCATCTAGTGAAGCTGGAATAGAAAAAGCAAATTTAGATAAAAGACATGATGTAGGTAAAGAAATATCAGATGTTACTATCAATGGATATTTAAGAAATATTAAAGCATTCTTTACATATGCAGAAGAAAATAATTTAGTTAAGAAAACTAATATTCATTCAATAAAATCATTGAAAGTAAATAGGAGACCAAAGGAACAGTTAACTGATGAAGAGTATAAAAAACTAATTAAAGTATTAGATTTATCAAAGTTTCATGAATTTAGAGATTTTACAATTATTAATTTAATTTTTGACACTGGAATGAGATTAGGAGAAACTTTAGAATTAAGGTTTGAAAATATAGATTTATTTAGATGTACCATATTTCTTGATGGAAATATAACAAAAGGTAGTAAAGATAGAGTGGTTTTCTTTAGTTATGAAATGCAAAAGTTATTACAAAGGTGGATTAAGTTTAAAGATGTAATACAAGAAAGTGATTTATTATTTCCTACACAAAGAACGAATAGAAAGATTGAACAAGGAAACTTTGAAAGAAATTTTAGAGGTTATTTATATAGAGCAAAAATAGATAAAAATATAACTCCACATGGATTAAGAAATAACTTTAGTAGAAGATTTTTACTTAATGGTGGTTCTATTTTTGTTTTATCAAAAATATTAGGTCATAGCAGTGTATCAGTGACCGAAAAGGCATATTTGGATTTACAAGATGAGGATTTAAGAAAAAAATACATGAGATATGCTCCATTAGAAACAATGAGATAAGTATATTGTCTAATTAATAGAAAATTTGTTATAATATCATTAGGGAATTTTTGAGAGGATGATAAGATGAGAGAAATAGAAATACATGAGAAATTGAGGCATTTAACAATGCTTCAAATTGAATCACTAATGAATAAATATTATAACGGAGTAAAAGCAAGTGACATTATCAAAGAATATAATATAGATACTACTAGTTCTAAATTATATACTCTTTTTCCACCTATAATATGTGAAGATATTATATGTCCAGTATGTAATGAACCAATGTATAAAGAAAGAGATTCTAAGTCAAGTTATAGTTGGAATAAAAAGAAGCCTTTTTGTGCAATTTGTGGACATACAGATGAAATAATTTGTAAGTGTAATTATTGTATTGCCGAGAGAGAAAAAGTTAAAAAATTGAATGAAGAAAGAAAAGTGAGAATATTACAAGAAAAAAGAGAAAAAATAAAAAAAGTATATGACTTAAATATAGTACCTGTAAATTATTCAGAGCTTAATTTTAGAGAAAAGGTTTTTTTAGGAGCGTTATTAAGAACTTCATTAAGTGAGGATATGGAGGTTATATTACCTCTAAATGATGCAGAAAGAGAATTGGCTCCAACTATTGGATATATTAAGGAAATCTTAAGTTATTTAATAGGCAGAGGTGTAGTAAGTGTGGATTCAAACTCGAGCATAGATGCTTTTCTTGATTCAAATGAGGAAAAAGATATTGAATTTCCCAATGTATACTATATAACTATGGTTAAATATCGTATCAATATAGTAGGTGATGAAGATATAAAAAATATATTATCTAAAATAATTAATCCTAAAAGTTTTTCCGATGCAGATAAAGAAGATGCATTAAATATATGGAAAGAGATAGCATTAGAAGAATGTATTGAATATTTTGAATATCAAATGAAAAGTGTAAGATTTGATTTTAATATGGGAGAAAAAACAATTGCGATATTTAAAGATTTATTAGAAAATTTTTCTGTATCTCAGATATATGGAATTATTTACAAAAGTGTAGCAAATGCAACAAAGTATTATCAAGAAAATTCAGTTAGTAAGAAACAAGCAGCGAATTCGGTTATAGGTGGTTGTCAAAGATATGCAGAAAGAGCTATGATAAACAATTGGGAGTTGGCAAAGTATAGTAGAATTAAAGAATTATCACAATCTATGATAAGTGAATTTTTCTTTGATAGAGTCATAGGAGTAGGTAGTTTAGGGTTTAATATGCCTCCATCTGAATTATAAATTATGAAATAAAAAATAATATTTATAGATATTTAATAATAATCTAATAGATAATTGATACAAAAAAGCTTCAATCCTTGATATAAAAAGGTTTGGAGCTTTTATTATTACAAAACATATTGCAAATATAGAAGTAGATTAAAAGTATCACAGTGAGCTAAGGAAAAGTATCAAAAAGAATCATTATCTATACTTACTATATCTATACTTAACTTATTAATATATAGAATTAGACTAATTGGAAAATGAATTTCCTATTGGCTTTATTTTGAAAACTATTATAGTCTATGCAAATAACACTAAGTGATGTATAATAATATTAAGATGATTTACTAGGAGGTACTTGAAAATGGCAATTAAAAATAGAAAGAGATTGAGTACATCTTTAAGTTATGAACACTTTGAGTTTTTAACAGAAGTATGTGATAAGAATAAGCAAAAGCAAAGTATAATAATTGAAATGGGATTAGAACTATTAAAAAGAGAACTAGAAAATAAAAATCTATATGAGATAATGGAATCATTAGAAACTGATAAGAATTAAAAAATCTTGTCAGTTTTTATTTTTTTACTTTACAGTAACGTTACTATATATTATTATGTGTATATAAGGTTAGTAACGTATAATAACATCACTAAGAAAGGAGAGAACAACAAATGCAATTCTTAAAATTATCTTATGAATTAATCACTGATAAAAATATCACATCTAATGAATTTCGTATCTATACATACTTAATGAGCCTATACAATGAGAAGCAAGGTTGTTCATTCCCTTCTATAGAAGTAATTGCAGAAAGAACTACTGTATCAATAGCAACTGTGAAAAGAAGTGTTAAAAAGCTAGTTGAGCTTGGTTATATGGTAGTGGAAAAACAAAAAGCAAAGATTGGAAATTATAACAAGTACACTAACTTTAAACATTTAGTTTCAGATAAAAAGTTAGTTACAAAAGAATCTAAAGGTGAAGGTAAAAAGGAATCACCAATAGATTCAAATGGTGAAGCTCCAATAGAAGGGCAAATTCATATTTCTGAAGTAATAGATGATGTTGAAAAAGTTGAAATAAAGACACCAGCAGAAAGAAAAGAGTATGACCAACTTAATAGTGATTCAGTTAGAATTGCAAGAAAATATACTAACGTTGATGGTAATGGTTATTCAATATTAATATTATCTTGTTTAGATTCTCAAATAGTAAGAGAAGCTGGATATAGATTTAAAAACCAACTGGAGTTAGGAAAGCTTAAATTAAATTGTGTGTCCAACTTTCTAAGAGTTGTTGTGGACAAGTATTTTGAAAAAGGAATAGATTTTCCAACTAAAGCATTTAATATGCTTAAAAAATATAACTATGTTACTTGTCAGCCATCTGATGCAAAACTAGCTATGAATTGAAAATTATTCAAATGACATTAGAACATATTAAAGATATTTCTAAAAAATTTTCAGACATAGCTAGTAAATATAGTATGGAAATAGAAACATGTTCTGAGGGATATGATTTATTAGAATTTGGGATTAAAAAAGGAAAGTGTATTGATGATTAAAGTGGTACCTATGTCAAGGACATTTTAAAAAAGAGAGTTAAGAAGCTAAAAGCTGATTTCTGTATTTTACAGGAGTCAGCTTTTTTAAGTTCTACTGACAACGCTCATTGTTATAATAATCAATATAATCATCTATCATTAATTGTAATTCTTCTAAACTCGAGCAAGATTTATAGTTAATTTCATCTTTCATATGTCCAAAAAATGATTCCTGTGGTGCATTATCCCAGCAATTTCCGCGTCTGGACATAGATTGTCCAAGTTTTTTAGATTTCAAAAGTTTTTGGAATATTGGACTTGTATAATGGCTACCTTGATCTGAATGAATAAAAGCTTCTTTAGCGAGTTTTATATTAGGATTTGACATTAACTTATGTATTGTATTTGTAGCAATATCTAAAGTTATTCTATTTGATAAATTATAAGCTAATATTTCATTTGTTGATGCATCTTTTATGGTTGACAAATAGGCGATATTAGAATTTGAATATGGCAAATATGTAATATCAGTAAGTAATACTTTACCTGGTATACCTTGTTTGAAATTTCTATTAAGTAAGTTTGGAACTACAATATGCTCCTTTGTAGCTTTTGCTATACGTTTATATGGATTAGGTTTTCTAATTGGACAAACTATATTAAATTTTCTCATTATTCTTTGTATACGCTTCCTACTATAGTTGATACCGAACTTTTCTTTAAGTGTCATTTTAATAGACCTTGATCCCTTTTTGTAACCTCTGTAATTGAAAGCTTTCAGAACATTATTTTTAATTACTTTATCTTGTTTTTCACGCCTTTTACGATTATTTTTAGATTTCAAATAATTATAATAACCGGAACGTGAAACTCCAGCTACATTACATAGCTGTTTAATTACATTATTTAAATGTAGTTTATTAACTATAGATTTTATTAGCATAAATGCTTGTGCTGCTACTAATTTACCTTTTTTCACCTGCCTTTCGTGCAGCTCTAATTTTTTTAGTAATGCTACCTCGGCCATTAAATACTCAATTTCAGCATTTTGTTTCGCTATTATTTCATCTTTGGTGATTTTACGCTGACGCGGACGACCACTATTATTTCTTCTAGTGTCATCTAAGCCTAGCACACCATTCTCTTTATATGCCTTCCTCCATCTAGTGCCTGCGCAGTCTATACGTCGTACTCCAAGAACATCAACATCAAATCCAGCTTCCTCAAAAATAACCTTTGAAGTTTTACCTTTACTGTATTCAGCTATAAAATGTATCTTAAATTCATTAGTATATGTTATTGCTTTATCACTTACCTTAAGAACATATTTATTTTTTGATAATTTATCTATTTCATTTTTTGAGAATATTATTTTACTCACAACTAATTCACCTCATAAATTTATTGTACAAAAAAAGAACCTATATGAATAGACTCTCTTTTATAAGTGTCTATCTTATAGGTTCCATTTTAGAAATACTATAATTTTATAATAATAAGTTTTTAAATGCTTATGTAGAGGCAAAGGGTTTTGAAGATGGTTTCAAAGAGTTTTCTTTAAGTATATATAATTCCATAGGTAAGTATCCTAATATTTTAGATGAACTCAATAAAGTAGTATGTGGCATTTAATTGAAGAAGGAAGAGCTTCTTATATAACTAATCAATTAGATACAAGAGATGATTTAGGATTACTTATGACTGAAGATGACTTAGAATGGTGTAAGAAAAATGAAAAGTACCTTTTTAATAAAATATTTAATGTTCTTTTGGAAAATGATGAGAATAAATATTCTGATTTTATATGTCCAAGAAAAAATGTAGGAGGTATTTCAAGAACAGGATATTTTATAGGATATAGATTGATTGAAAAGTATATAAATACGTTAGATAAATTAAGTGAAAAAGAAAAAATAAAAAAGTTACTTTTTACAACGGAAACTGAGGTTTATTTTGATGTTTTAAGAAAAATGTGTTTAGAGAATATATCTTAAAATCCCCTTTTAAATAAATGTAACATATAGATAATAGTTACGTAGTAGTGTAAAATTATAAAGGACGGGGGGAGTTTTATGCATTATAATGTTAACGCTAAGTACACAGAACTTGATAATGGAATAGTTAGTTTTTTACAGGCAGTTGTTCCAAGTATTGTAATTCTAGTAAGTATAAATTTAATTTCTATATTTATATTTGAGAAACAACTTTTTTATTGGGCATTTATATTGTTTTTTTCATTAGGATATGGACAAAATAGATCTGTTGGGAATAAAAAAGTTATAGCTACAATACCTTTTAAAATTGATCAAAATACTATGATGAAAATCTTAAAGAGACATAAAGTAAAGTTTGAAGTTAATTCTGAAGAAGTGATAAAAGTTAAGTTGAATTGTATAGCTGCTATGATGAAAATGGAGTTAATAATAAGACTTTTAGATAATAAGGTTGAAATTGAAGGTATAAAGTATATGGTAGAAAATATTATAAGAAAAATAGAAGATATAAGCTAAGGAGGCTTATTTATGGATTTAAATGAAAAAACTTTAAAAGAGAGAGTAATACATAAGGGTAATTTTATGACCTTTATTAATGTAGATGTAGAATTACCAAATGGAAATGTTGGAAATAGGGATATTTTAAAACATCCTGGAGCTTGTGCTATAATTCCATTTTTAGATGATGAAAAAGTTATATTAGTAAAACAGTTTAGAAAACCATTAGAAAAAGTTTTATTAGAAATTCCAGCAGGTAAGCTTGATTTAAATGAGGAACCTAAAGATTGTGCTATAAGAGAGTTAGAAGAAGAAACAGGATATAAAGCTAAAGAAATAATTTATTTAGGTAGTATTGCAACAGCTCCTGGTTTTTGTGATGAGATAATCCATTTATATAAAGCTACTGGATTAATTAAGGGTGAAAAAAATTGTGATGAAGATGAATTTACAGAGTTAGTTGTTATGTCTTTAGAAGAAGTTAAAGAAAAAGTTAAATCAGGAGAGATTATAGATACTAAGACAGTAAGTGTTTTAGCTTATTTATAGATAAAAAGGTATGTAATTTAGATTTTTAAATTACGTACCTTTTTTGTTTAAAAGAAAAAATAGATGTTACATATATTCAATTATGAATAATACGTATTTTATAATCATATGATGTTTTATAGCGACTATAGAGGAGGGTTATAAAATGAGTATAGTAAGTAAATTAAATTCAAATTTAAAAGAAAATAAGGTTCTATATATTTTAGTACTAGTATTTTTCTTTGTTGGTATTATTTTAGGATCTTATGTAGTAAGGTATATGAACGGAGGAGATGCACAAGATTTGTCTAACTACTTTACTGACTTTATTAAAAGTTTAGGAGAAAAACCAATAGATAGAGGAGCATTGTTTTTTGATATATTAAAAAGTAACATTTTTATGATAGCTCTAATAATAGCTTTAGGTTTTACTGTATTTGGAACACCTTTTATATTAATTATAGATTTAATAAAAGGATTTACGTTAGGTTATACATTTAGTTTTTTATTAACAACTTTTAGTGGAAAAGGAATATGGGTAGCACTTGCATCAACTTTGCCGCAGAATATTTTATATATACCATTTTTTATAGGGATAAGTATAATTTCATTAGAAATTTCTTCAAGAAAATTAAAGGAACACTTCTTTAATGGAAATAAGACTAATAGAATAATAACAAACCAATTATTAATGAAACTTAGCATTTTTATTGGCCTCTTTGTGGTCGGGGTTATTGTTGAAACATATATTTGCCCGAGTTTAATTAAAATAATAATCACAAAAGTTTATAAAATAGTATAAACAAATGAAAATAAAAAAAGGGAATTATAAATTTTTGTCGAATAAATATAAAATAGGATAGGGGAGAGTTATGAAAGAGATAGTAAATGATTATAGGGAATCTTTATTAAAAAGTCATAAGAGCGAAAATACAGTATATGCCTATGTAACAGATGTAAATTTGTATGTCAAATATTTAAATAGTAAAAATATGGACATAAATGAAACTGATAATGTTTCAGTTTTAGGGTATATTCAGTACTTATTAGGACAAGGAAAGTCAGAAAGATCAATTAATAGAATAGTTATAAGCTTAAGAAGTTTTTATAATTATTTAAAAGATCAGAAGGTAGTTCAAGAGATTCCTAAGATTTATTACAAAAGTACAGCTACAGCAAAGAAATTACCAGAGATTCTTACTGTAGAAGAAGTAGACAGAATTATCAAGATAGTTGATAAGGATTGTAATAAAGGAATTAGAGATAATGCATTACTTGAGTTAATGTATGCTACTGGAATGAAAGTTTCTGAAATAATTGGTTTAAAAGTATGGGATGTTAACTTAGATTTATCATTTGTTAAATGCCATGATAATAAAAATTACGAAAGATTAATTCCAATTGGAAGAAGTGCATTAGAAGCTTTAAAGGAATATTTTAAAGTAAGAGATCAGATTGCTTCAGCTGGTGTGGACAATCTTTTCGTAAATTTAAATGGAAATCAACTAACAAGACAAGGAGTATGGAGGATAGTTAAGGAATATTCTCATAAGGCGGGAATAAAAAAAGAAGTAAACTTAAATACTTTTAGACATTCTTTTGCTGTACACTTACTTCAAAATGGGGCAAATGTTAGGGCAGTTCAAAAGCTGTTAGGAAATCAGGTTCTTACTTATATGGATACTTACTATGAAATAATAAATAATGATAAAATAAACTTAGTTTATAAAAACTCCCATCCTAGAGCATAATAACAATATAATTTAGGGGCTTTATAAAACGAAAGGAGTTTAATTTAATGAAAAGAGCAATTTTAGTAGTTATGGATAGTTTAGGTGTTGGTGCATTACCAGATGCAGACCTTTACGGAGACGCAGGAAGTCATACTTTAGATCATGTTTATAAAGCTTGTGGGGGATTAGATATACCTAATTTAGAAAGCTTAGGTTTTGGTAACATAGAAGGTGTTACAGAATTAAAAAAAGTAGCTAAAACAACAGGCGCTTATGGAAGATTAATGGAAAGATCAAAAGGAAAAGATACAGTTACAGGTCATTGGGAAATAGGTGGAGTTATCTTAGAAAAACCATTAAATACTTATCCAGATGGATTCTCAGATGAAATAATAAATGAATTCTTAGCAAAAGTAAATAAGAAGGCTGTTTTAGGTAACTGTGTTGCATCAGGTACAGCAATAATAGAAGAGTTAGGGGATGAACATGTTAAAACTGGAAACCCTATAATATATACTTCAGCTGATTCAGTTTTCCAAATCGCAGCTCATGAAGACGTTATTCCACTAGAAGAACTTTACAAGATGTGTCAAATAGCAAGAGAAATGCTTGTTGGAGAACATGCTGTAGGTAGAGTAATAGCAAGACCATTTATTGGTAAATCAGGAGAGTATAAGAGAACTTCTAACAGAAGAGATTATGCATTAGATCCATTCTCAAAGACTATGTTAGAATATTTAAAAGAAGATGGAAAAGAAGTAGCAGCAGTAGGTAAGATTGAAGATATCTACAATCAAAAGGGTGTTACATCAGCTATTCACACAAAAAATAATATGGATGGTGTAGACGTAACTCTTAAATATATGGATACAGTAAAAGAAGGATTAATATTTACTAACTTAGTAGATTTTGATATGTTATATGGACATAGAAATAATCCAGAAGGTTATGGTAAAGCAATCGAAGATTTAGATGGAAGATTAAAGGAAATCTATGCAAAGATGACAGATGAAGATATCTTAATCTTAACTGCAGACCATGGATGTGATCCAACAACTGAAAGTACAGATCATTCAAGAGAATATATTCCAGTTTTAATACATGGAAAGAATATAAAACCAGTTAATTTAGGAACAAGAACAGGCTTTACTGATATTGGTAAGACTATATTAGATTATTTTAATATAGAAAACGATATAGATGGAAAGAGTTTCTTAAAAGAAATACTATAATTTAAATTTAAATTGAAAAAATAGAATGACTTATTATGGGATAAATTAGGAGGCAAATAAAATGAGAATGTACGACGTTATTTTAAAGAAAAGAATAGGTGAAGAATTAAGTAAAGAAGAAATCGAATTCTTTGTAAATGGATATACAAAGGGAGAAATTCCTGACTATCAAGCATCAGCATTATTAATGGCTATTTTCTTTAATAAAATGAATAAAAGAGAAACAGCAGATTTAACAATGGCAATGGTTAGATCAGGAGATGAAATAGATTTAAGCTCAATTAAAGGAGTTAAAGTTGATAAGCATTCAACAGGTGGTGTTGGAGACAAAACAAGTATATGTTTAACTCCATTAGTTGCATCTTTAGGAGCTCCAGTTTCAAAAATGTCTGGTAGAGGACTTGGTCATACTGGTGGAACTATAGATAAATTAGAATCATTCCCAGGATTTACAGTAGAATTAACAGAAGAACAATTTATAAAGAATTCAAATGATATTGGAATAGCTATAATGGGTCAAACTGGAAATATAACACCAGCTGATAAGAAGATATATGCTTTAAGAGATGTTACTGCAACAGTTGATAACCGTTCATTAATAGCTGCAAGTATCATGAGTAAGAAAATAGCTTCAGGCTCAAATGCTATAGTATTAGATGTTAAAGTTGGAGAGGGAGCATTTATGAAAACTCCAGAAGATGCTAAAGCACTTGCACAAGCTATGGTTGATATTGGAACACATTGTGGAAGACAAACAATAGGTGTAATCTCAGATATGGATCAACCTCTAGGATATGCAATAGGTAATGCTTTAGAAGTAAAAGAAGCTATAGAATTATTAAAAGGAAATGGTCCTAAAGACTTATTAGAATTAGTATTAACATTAGGAAGCAACATGTTAGTATGTGGTAAGATAGCTAAAGATTTTGAAGAAGGTAAAAAACTTCTTATGCAAAACATTGAAAACGGTAAAGGTTTAGCTAAATTAAAAGAATTTGTTGCTGCACAAGGTGGAGATGCATCATATGTTGATGATGTAGAAAAACTTCCAAAGGCTAAACATGTAGTAGAAGTTAAGTGTGAAGAAGATGGATTTGTATCAAAGATACATGCTGAAGAATTCGGTTTAATAGCTATGGAACTTGGTGCTGGTAGAGCAACTAAGGAAAGTGAAATAGACTTAGCAGTTGGTATAGTATTAAATAAGAAGAGAGGGGATAAAGTTAGTAAGGGTGATGTATTAGCTTATATCCACAGCAATGATGAAAATAACATAGCTAAAACTTCTAAGAAGATTAAAGAAAACTTTGTTATTACAGAAAAATTTGAAAACAACATTCCATTAATCTATGATATAGTAAAATAGTTTTTAGAAATTAAAAAATATGATAAAAAGAAATTTATTTCTTTTTATCATATTTTTATTTTTTTTGGTAATAATAAGCTTGAAGGGAGGCTATATAAAATGAAAAAGAGTTTTATAAAAAGAATTTCTATCTTTGCTTTGAGTTTATTTTGCCTAACAAGTTTACCAATAAAAGCAGAGGAAAGAAATTATCAAAATGTTGAACAAACATATGAAAATATTGATGATGGTGTTGAGGAAACTTATGAAGAGTGGACTACTGAGGTCTTTAATGATGAAGGTATTGATGTAGAAGCAAGGTCAGCTTTACTTATAGAACCAACCACAGGAAAGTTAATTTATGAAAAGAATATAGATGAAAAATTTGCGCCAGCATCAGTTACAAAAATAATGACTATGCTATTAACTATGGAAGAAGTGGATAGCGGAAAGATAACATTACAAGATAAAGTTACATGTAGCGAAAATGCTAAAAAAATGGGTGGTAGCACTATGCTTCTTGAAACAGGAGAAATTAGAACTGTAGAGGAGTTATTAAAAGGTGTAGCAATTGCATCAGGAAATGATGCGGCAGTGGCATTAGCTGAATATTTAGGAGGTACAGAAGAAGCATTTGTTGGTATGATGAACAAAAGAGCACAAGAGCTTGGAATGACTAATACAACATTTAAAAATTGTAATGGATTACCAGCAGCAGGACATGAATCAACAGCAAGAGATATTTCTCTAATGTCTATGGAATTATTAAAACATCCTCAAATATTAAAATACTCAGGTACATATATGGAAACTATATCAGAAGGTCGTAAATCTCCTATAGAATTAGTAAATCATAATAAATTAGTTAGATTTTTTGATGGTTGTGATGGATTAAAAACTGGTTATACAGAAGAGGCTAAGTATTGTATAAGTGCAACAGCAACAAAAAATGGTGTTAGAATGCTTTCAGTTATAATGGGGGCGCCTACATATAAGATTAGAAATAGAGATGCAGGAATGCTTTTAAATTATGGATTTTCAAAATATGAGGGTAAAAAGCTTGTTGCAAAAGATGAAGATGTTGATACAGTTTATTTAAGTAAACAAACAGATAAATTCTTTATAGCTAAGGCAAAAGATGATTTAATAGTTGTATTACCTAAAGGAAGCAATGGTGAACTAGAAAAGAGACTTGTTATGGATGAAGTTAAAAAGGAATACAAAGCTGGAGAAATAGTAGGTAGATGTGAAGTTTACTTAGGAGAAGAAAAAGTTGGAGAAGTAGAACTATATGCAGATAGAGATATAGAAAAAGGTGGTTTCTTTGAAAACTTTAAGTTTAATATGAAGAATATGTTTAAAAAAGGGATATAATAGAAGTGAACCTTAATAGGTTCACTTTTTCTTGTTCTTTTTTATGAAAGTTGATATTATAGAATATATAATAAAGTACATATATTCTATAATATGGAGGTGATAGTTTAATGGAAATGCCTAAGATAAAAGTGGCAGATTTTGAAGGTCCTTTTGACTTGTTATTACATTTAATAAAAAAGCATGAAATGGATATATATAATATAGAAATATATAAAATCACTAATCAATATTTAAAGTACTTAGAAGAAATGAAAGAAATGGATCTAGAAATAACATCAGAATTTATAGTAGTAGCAGCCACTTTAATAGAAATAAAATCTAAAAAATTACTTCCAAAAGTAGTTATTAAAGAAGAAAACGAAGAAGATGTAGAAAAAGATCTTATGACTAAATTAATAGAATATAAGAAGTTTAAAGGAGTTTCTAGATTCTTTAAAGATAGATATATTAGTTCAGGTGATGTATACACTAAAATGCCTGAATTAATCCAAGAGGAAGAAGAAAAAATAAAGACAGAAGATTTGTTAAAAAATGTTACTTTATTAGATT
The DNA here is from genome assembly GCF_002327185.1 of Clostridium chauvoei. Classification (NCBI taxonomy): domain Bacteria; kingdom Bacillati; phylum Bacillota; class Clostridia; order Eubacteriales; family Clostridiaceae; genus Clostridium; species Clostridium chauvoei. The sequence continues at coordinate 1,091,650 of NZ_CP018624.1, forward strand.
TATATAAGTTATATAATGAATTACTTGAGAATTATAGGCTTAAACAAAACCGAGAAAATGTAATACAAAAAAGATATTTGTAGATAGGTATAAGCTTGAAGATAAAATGCAATATGTATTAGATAAACTTAATAGTGTTAAAGTATTTGAATTTAATGATTTTATAAAAGAAAGTGAATGTAAAATGGAAACAGTTGTAACATTTTTAGCTTTATTAGAACTTATAAAGTTAAGAATGATTAAGGTTTTTCAAGATAATAGTTTTGGGAACATATTAATAAAAAGGAGAAATAATGAATAAAATAGAAATAAATCAGTTCGAGTTTCAGGGTGCATCTAAAAAGAATAGAATAAAATCTTCAATTGAATCCTTATTATTTGTAAGTGGAGAGCCTTTAAATTTAAAAACATTGAGTTCTAATGTAGAAGTTGCACCTAAAGTATTAGAAAAAATATTAGATGAGATGATGGATGAGTATGAAGAGGAATCTAGAGGGATAAAACTAATTTCTATAAATGGAGAATATCAATTAGTAACTAAAGCACAAAATAGTGAATTTGTACAACGTTTATTAAAGAAAAACAAACGTCAATCCTTATCTCAAGCTTCTCTTGAAAGTTTAGCTATTATAGCATATAAACAACCAATTACAAGAGTTGATATAGATGAAATTAGAGGGGTAAAGTCAGAAAGTGCTATTCAAAGATTAATAGAAAAAGAGTTGATAAAAGAAGTTGGAAGATTAGAGGTTCCAGGAAGACCTATTTTGTTTGGAACAACGGAAGAGTTTTTAAGACAATTCGGGCTTAAGGCTTTAAATGACCTTCCATCTTTAGATTTATATTCTGAAAAAGAACAAGATGAGTCTTTGGAAATTTTAAATAACGCAATGAAAGAGTTATAATATAAAAGTACAGAAATGAATTTATTTCTGTACTTTTTACATTTGAAATGTTATGAAAATTAATGAAGATTATTAGATGAAGAATCAGTATCATCACAGTTACATTGATCAATTGAAGAATCACAAATATTACAACTATCAGATTGATGCTTATCTTTATGTTTTTTATGTTTACCTATATCATTAAAGAAGCCTTTAAACATTTCTAAAACAGTAGGAATAGAATCAACTACTCTATCGCAAGCATTATCTTGATCTACAGGTAATAATCTAACAGAATCTTCTCGTACTACTAGAAATGCTACAGGTTTTACAGTAACTCCTGCACCAGAACCACCACCAAAAGGATGTTTTGCATCTTGATTAGGTGAGGATTTACTTTGATTTCCAAATTCACTACCTCCTGAAGCAAATCCAAATGTAACCTTTGAAATTGGGATGATATAACTGCCATCTCTAGTTTCTACCGCTTCACCAATAACGGTGTTTACATCTATCATATCTCTTAAATTTTCCATAGTACTTCTCATTAAATTTTCTACTGGATGTTCATTTGCCATAATATATCCCTAAACAGGGGACACCTCCTCTATGTTTTCAAAAGAATTATATATTAAATATAATATACGTATAGCATGTGCAAGATTAAAGTAAATTATACTAGAGATAGTAAAATTTAATATTTTATCTTCATTAAAATGAGGATTAATTTGTAATTTGAATTTTTTTACTGAAAAAATCTGATTAAAAACAGCAAAAAGTATAGGGTTAAGATTACATAATAATCCATAACCTATAGCAGTATATGCAGCATCATTAAAGGCGAAATCAAGCTCGCCTTTAAGTTTAAACCAAGGTCTAAATTTATTATTTGTAATACTTCTATATAGTGATATTAAGGAAAGCTTTTTATTTTTTTTGAAAATAGATTATGCTTATTAACTTTAGTATTTATATTTTTATTTGAAGATTTTTTTTCGTTAGGTTTTTTTAATAAATCATTTAATATTCCTTTTTCAGGAGATAATAAAACTAAGTTGAAGACCTTTATATGAAAGTAAGCCTTATTTTTATATATTGTTATTTTTAGTGGAATAGGGAGTAAAAATAATAAAAGTATACATGAAACTATAATAATTATAACCATTAATATCCTCCTAATGAGATTATCTTATAGTATTACCATAAATTATTAAAATAAACTAAAATTTTTTTTGATTATCAGGTTTAAAATTTTACTTTTAGAACACACTAGTCATAGATGGTTAATTTAGAGGGTGATTTTATGAAAAAAATTAAAAAAATACCAATAGTATTAATAACATTGTTATTAACAACACAATGTATTATATTTTCTCCAAAAGCAGTAATTAAAGAAGAAGATATAGATACAGACGATGAAATTATTAATTTAGATGAGGAAGATAGCTATGATGTAGATAATACTAAAGTTGATACTAAGGGGCCATTAAGAGTAAGTGCAAGAAATGCTATAGCAATTGATGCAGAATCAAAGCAAGTACTTTGGGATCAAAAAGGATACGAAATAGTTCCAATGGCAAGTACTACAAAAATCCTTACATCATTGATAGCCATTAATTATGGAGATTTAGATAGAAAAGTAACCATCAGTAAAAATGCTTCATCAATTAGAGGATCAACTGTAGGGTATAAGGCCGGTGAAGAAATAACTATGAGAGAACTTCTATTTGGACTTATGTTTAGGTCAGGAAATGATGCTGCAATAGCAATAGCCGAAGACATAGGGGGATCAGTAGAAGGATTTGCAAATATAATGAATGATTTTGCTAGAAGTATAGGAGTTTTAAATTCACATTTTGAATCTCCTCATGGATTAGATAGTCAAAAGCATTATTCATCTGCATATGATTTAGCTGTTTTAGCTTCAAAAGGGATGGAAAGTGAAGTTTTTAGAGAAATAGTTGGAGAAAAATCTATAGGTAAAGAAAAATATAATTTTACAAGGGATTATCAAAATATAAATAAAATATTATATAGAATTCCAGGAGCTAATGGCGTAAAAACTGGATATACAGGTCAAGCAGGAAAGTGTTTAGTTTCTTCTGTAAATCACGATGGAAGAAATATAATAATAGTAGTATTAAATTGTGTTGATAGATGGAATCAAACAGAAAAAATTTATAATTATGTAATAGAAACAAACACCTTAAAAACAGTATCTAAAAAAGAATTAGTAGAAAAGGAAGGTTTCATGGATTTAGGTGCTGTAATTCAAGATGAAGAATTTAAATATGGATATAAAGAGAATGATAATTTAGAAGTAGAGGTATTTAAACCTGTATTAGATATAAGAGAAGGAGATGTTTTAGGGAAAATAGTTCTAAAAGATAATAATAAAGAACGTTATAAGTCTCCACTTATAAGCAATACTAAAATAGATATTAAGGAATATGAAAAAAAATAATATAACTAAGAAAGCTATATCAATTTATATTAATATAGCTTTCTTGTTTTTAGTTATAGTAAAAACTAATATATAAATTTATATTTTTAATTATTTATAAGTTTTTGAGCAAAAACATTATCTAAATTTACCTTTTTAACTCTTGCTGCAATTTCTTCTTTATCTAAGGTATATAAACCTTGATCAACCATTCGTTTAAAGTATCCAGCTCCAGCAAAGGTATATCTATTTTTTCTACCTTCTCTTGTTTTAGCTTTTTCATTGGCATAAGATATTATATCACCTATAGCTATAGATGCAGGTAGTATTAAAAGAGGTAAACCCATAGCTAATCTAACAGCATTATGACCAGCAAGACTACCAGTGCAAATTGCTTCAGTATGACCAACAAATAATCCACTTTTTTCACCAGCGCAGAAAAGATTATCTACACCTTCTACTTTTAAATCATTAGTTCTTGGAGCTACAGAAAGATATCTTATTGAATTTCCCTTACTTCCGGCATATGGATCTACATATTTCGCTTTTTCCAAGCCTTTTATCTTTCTTAATTTTTGAAGAGGGTAATACGTAGTCATAAGTTTAGCATGTCCAGTATCTAGAAGAATGATATTTTCAGCAAATTCTTTTAAAGCATATTGTTGACATACTTTAGTACTAAGCTTACCATAATTAACATCTTCTTTAGGAACTTGTAGAATAACTTTACCAGTAGTATTTAATTCTTCAAGGATTTCATCAGAAAGACTTTCTTTTGCAAGTTTACAAGAACCTGAAAATGCACCTAAGATATCATCATCTCTTTCACCTTGAATATCAGATACACCACATCTTTCGCTTATACTTAATCTAGGACCAAAAGCAGGGCATCTTAAAACACACATAGAACATCCATTACCATATCTTAAACAGTTACCCATAGGACCTGTAGTTCCTGTAGTTTCCACAAATACATCGCCTTCTACGTAAGAAGCATCACTTAAATATATACCTTTGATTTTCTTTTCTGTTACTTCTACATCAGTAACTCTACTTTCTGTAAAGATATTTATACCAATATTACTTAAATGTTCTCTTACATTACCTTCGATAATATTTACATCATATAAACTAGCGTGTTTATGACCTGGAAAATCAAGATCTTTATGTCTTGAGGAATTATCTACAACATCAATAAGATCACCAGCACCTAATTCTTTTAATTCCTCAGAGGCTGTCCATCTACCATTGTTTCTCATTATTCCACCAACGTTACCTAAACCTAATAGCAAATCGGTTTTTTCATATAGATATACATCAGCACCAGCTTTTTTAGCAGTAACAGCAGCAGCACAACCTGCCCAACCACCACCGACAACTATAACTTTTATCATATAAATCTTCTCCCTTCAAAAACATCTCTTGGATCTGCTTGAACTTTGCAGAATCTTTTAACTTTATGACCTTTAAATCTAGCTGTACAACTACCACAAACGCCTTCACCACAACACATCTTTGTATTATTACAGCAAGATAAGGTTACATCCTTTCTATCTAGTTCATCTAAATAATCAATTACTTTATAAGTTAAAATATCAGCACCAGCAACATGAACATGTGTTATATTTTTTTCGTTTACTAAAGTTTTCAATGCTGTTTTTCCTTCTGCTGATAGTTCACCTTTATCCACCAAATTCATTTCAATTGGAGTTATATTATATTTTTTTAGAAAATTAGTTACATAAATATCTTCATAAGGTTCTCTATCTAATATAAGAGTAATATTGTTATTATTTTCACTAAGTTTTCTTATAACTGGCATCATAGGAGCCATTCCTATTCCTCTTGCCATTACCAAAACATTTTTTTCTTTTTGCTTTTGTATGTTTTTAATACCAAAGACGCCATTCCAATAAGGTCCTCTTATAGTTATTTCATCACCTTGGTTTATATCAAGTAATTTTTTAGTTTTTATACCTCTAACTTCAATCATTATTGAAATAATATTATTTTCTATATCTGATTCTAATATAGAAATAGGGACATCAAAATATACGTTTGTATCTGTTCTAATAAAAACGAAACTACCTGGCTTAACCAAATCTATTGCAAGCTTATGAGGTGCTTCAAATTTAATAAGTAATACATCAGGTTGATGTAAAACTTTTTCCTTAACTAAACAATTATAAGTTTTTCTACCTTCTTTAGCTTTTGAACCATTATACTTAAATTCTTGATAAATACAAACCCCCTTCCAATTAGAACAATCACAAAAACAACTTCCGTGTAATTGAGAACATAATATGCATTCTCCAGATTCTGCTAAGTGACAAGGACAAAATTCTGTACCTGCGTCAATACAATCCATTGCTTCTTTAAACATGTATTCTCTCCGTTTAAATTTCTTACATAGTAATAGATTATTTTAAAATTATAATTTTGTTACAACTTTAAAAAAAGTAAAAATATTACTAATTAATGTATAAAATATAATAAATATATTGGGTTATCTTGTTAAATTTGTTACAATAATATTAAGTAATAACAAAGGAGGCGACTATAGTAATGCCGAAGGTAATAGAAAACCTACAAGAAAAAATATTTGATGCAGCTATAAAACTTTTTGGAGAAAAGGGTTATGAAAATGTAGATATGAAAGCAATTGCAAAAGAAAGCAATATAGCTGTAGGAACATTATATAATTATTATAGTAATAAAAGGGGTTTATATATAAAAGTATTAGAATCTAGTTGGGAAGGTACTTTTAATAAATTACAAAAAATAGTAATCAGTGATTTAAGTGATAGGGAAAAAATAAATAAAATAGTAGAATATTTATATTATGATATTAAAGATAGAAAAGGTTTAGGAAACTATTTTATAACAGGAGATTTTTTACCTAAAGAAAAGGCAGAAATAAATACTGATAAGATAGTTCAAAATATTTTAATATTTTTAAAAGAAAATAATACCATGTTAAAGAATAGAGAGAAGGAAGAGTTAGAAAAATTAATATACATGATTTTATGTACTATAGTTTTATTAGTAAATAAATATGGTGATAAAGATAAAGAAAATTTGAATGCATTAAAGAAACTTTTAGATAGTTTTGTATAATAAAAGCTTAAAGAAAGATAGAAACCTATTAATCTGGGTTTTTGTCTTTTTTTAAGTTAGTTTATCAAAATACAGAAAAATATAGACTTTGATTGATAAGTAAAATAAGTATAAAATATTAAGGTGGAAAATTTAAAAATAGGGGGACATATGAGTACAGAAAATACGTCAAAAGTATTAACAGGAAGAAAGAACTTAAGATTCAAACTAATTGCAGAGGGTGCTGTAATAGGGGTGATTGCAGGACTAGTAATAGTTTTAAACAGAAGATTAGCAGAATGGGGAGGGGAAAAGTTTAAAGGTTTTTATACTTATGCAAGTGGTAACCCCTTTAAAATAGCTATTGTATTTTTTATATTATGTATATTAGGATATATAGTAGGTATTATGGTTGAAAGAGAACCTATGATATCAGGAAGTGGGATACCTCAAGTTGAAGGAATATTAACAAGAAAGTTAAAGGCTAATTGGTTTAAAGTTTTATTCTATAAATTTGTAGGTGGAGTAATAGCATTAGCAGCAGGACTTTCAATAGGAAGAGAAGGTCCTTCAGTTCAAATGGGTGCAGCTATAGGAGAAGGCTTTAGTAAAAAGCTAAAAAGAATTAATATAGAAGAAAAATATCTTATTACATCAGGAGCATCAGCTGGACTTTCAGCTGCATTTAATGCTCCGTTATCAGGAGTTATGTTTGCTTTAGAAGAAGTGCATAAAAACTTTTCACCGCTTGTGTTATTATCTGCTATGGCAGCAGCATTAGCATCTGATTTTATAACAAAACAATTTTTAGGATTAAATACAGCCTTTGAATTTAGTACAGTTTTAGTATTACCTTTAAAGTATTATTGGACATTAATATTATTAGGAATATTAGTTGGTATAAGTGGAGTTCTTTTTAATAAGGGAATACTTAAAACCCAAGATATTTATGGAAAAGCTAAGAAATTAAAAAAACGACATAAGGTAATGATTCCATTTATAATGGCAGGAATAATAGGATTAATAGCACCTATATTATTAGGTGGAGGACATGATTTAATAATGTCATTAGTTACAAGTGGATTCACTTTAAAAGTACTTATTTTATTTTTATTAATAAAGTTTATATTTACATTTTGTAGCTTTGGTTCAGGGGTTCCAGGAGGAATATTTTTTCCTTTATTAGTACTAGGAGCATTGATAGGAAATATTTATGGTTTAATTATTTGTAATTTTACTAATACGCCAGCGTTATTTATAGTAAACTTTATAATATTAGCTATGGCAGGTCATTTTGCTTCAATAGTAAAAGCACCTATTACAGGGATAGTACTTATAACAGAAATGACAGGAAGTTTTGAACATTTACTGCCTTTAACTATAGTAGTAATGGTATCATACATAACTTCAGACTTAATGAAGTCAGAAGGAGTATATGAAAGTTTATTAGAAAAATTATTAAAATCTAAGCCAGAAGAAATAGAAGAAAAACATGAAACCTATAATAAAACACTTTTAGAAATAGGTGTTAATATGGGAAGTATAGTTGATGGTGAAAAAATAAAAAATATAAAATGGCCTAAAAAGGCTTTATTAGTAGCAATAAAGAGAGGCAACAGAGAAATAATTCCAAAAGGAGAAACTGAAATATTATCAGGAGATTATTTAGTAGTTCTTGTTAGTTCAGGAGAAGCAAGTATTATATTGGAGGAAATAAACGAATTAACTATTTAATTAGAATATTTTATGGTAAAATATTAATTAAATAGAGAATTAAGTGGGAGTTGGGATTATGTTTGCATTTGATTTAATGAATATATTTGAAGGTCTAGTTAGAAATTATATTAAATTTGATTTAAATAGAGAAAGTACAAGATATGAGATTCTAAAAAAAGAAATAGATTATATGGTTTCAGTAGGTGAAGTGTTAGGATATTCATCTATAGTTACAGGGATAGATGAAAACAATAATAATATAAATGATAAAATAGAATTGATATGGAGAGATTACGATGATTTAAAGGCTATGCCTAAGGATGTAGTATTTTATTACTCCATAGAAGAGGATTTAGTAAATGATATAAAATCTATAGATAGTTTATTAGAAAATATAGACAAAGAAAAAAGCAATACATCATTTATGCAAGTTGTTGAAGTAGCTTCAACTGAAAGAATACAGTACTTAAATAGGCATATACAAACTTCTAAAAATGTAATAGGGAAAGATACATTAATAATTTATAGAATAAAAGACATATTAGAAGGTAAAAATTATTTATATGCATATCTTTTCAATGGAAATAAAATAGTAAAGGAAAGAATAGCAACATCATATACAGACATTTTCGGATTCTTAAAAGCAAAATTTTCAAAATAGATATAAAAACTCAGTTTATTAAAGACTGAGTTTTTTGTTTAAAACCATATTTAGTAGCAAATAATACTATTATTATATGTTATTCTAAGGAGGTTTTATAATGGATATAGAAAAAGGTAAGATAGTTGAAGTAAGCGATAAGAAAAATAATGTTACTAAATACATTCAAGTAATTAAAAATAAAAATATAAATGAATTAAAAGAGATAGAAGCAGAAAGCTTAAATGCATTAATGTCCAAAGTTAGAGGGCAAATTATAGAATGGGAATCTAATTATAAAATATTAAGGTAGGAAAAGATGATAGATATTTTAAGTTGTATAAAACCAATATCAGAACAAGAATTTAAAAATTTAGTAAATATAAGATTAAATAACATATTTGAAGGATTAGAAAAATATAATAATTCCACTCTTTTAAGTAGCATTAATAAAGATTTTTTAATAAAAGAAAAAAGCTTTATTAGTTTTATGGAAAAATCCTTTGATATAAATAAAGAAAAAAATAAGGATAAGCCATTGATAATAGATTTTTATTTGAAAGATTTAGATTATGAATCCTTTAATAGATTAAGTGAATTATTAGATGAAGAGGATAAATATATTTTAAATAAGATAAAAAATAATATAAATTTAAATACAAATTACTTTATTATTGAGGACAAAAGATTAGTACCTTTTTTTGTGAAGCTATCTACAAGAGAGTTGTTTTTTATAACATTTTATTTTACACAACTACCAATAACAATATGGGGTAATTATGAATTGAAATTTCCAACCTTTTATATAGAAGATGAAGTATTTCAAAAATATAAATTGCTTGCAGAAGATAATAAATTAATTTTATAGCAAATATAAGACTAGTAGGATTTTTACTAGTCTTATATTTTAACTACAAAAATTAGATTTAACTATAGTAGAAAGTCTAAATTCTCCATTATCTAATGCTCGTACATACCAAGATACTGGAGAAGATAATAAGGCATCATAATCATTAAATATTTGAACATAATTTTTTTTAAGAATAGGATATAAAATTTTAATAGTATCACTTTCTTTAATTACAATTAAAGGCATATATTCATTATCTGTACATAAATAATTTAGAGAATCTAAATGAACTTCTAAGATCTTTCCATTAAAATATGAATCACAAATATAAATCTCTTTAGTTTTTATATTCTTAAGAATTACAGTAATATCTCCTAAAGTATCTAATGTTAAAGCTCTAAGTTTAATTTTCAAGGTATAATTTATTAAACTAAAACCATCTATTTCTTTTTTTATAAAATCAGAATTTGATAATTGATTCTTTAAAAAATCGATTTTTTCCAATGTACTTTTCATTATAATCCTCCCATAAATTTTTTTGTTAATAATTATAATATTAAAAATTTCAATTTAGGTTACTTTGATAATAAATAATTATATGAATAAAAAGTAAGTTTTAGAAGAAGTATAAAATTTATTTAATAATAAGTAATAATTTTACAGATATATTTTAATAAAAAATACAAAAAATAAACAAAAGAAGGAGAGGAGGATTTTTTGTGTCAGATAACGTAATTACTACTATAATATCAGCTTCAGCCATTGTAAGTGGATCATTAATAGGTGCTATTTTCAGTTATTATATAAGTAAAAAAACTACATCAAAGTCAATAAAAGAGCAATATAGAATACAAGAAGCTAATCGTGAATATGAAGAGAAATATAAAATAAAAGAAAAATGTACTTATGCCAATGTAGTTAGATTAGACATTTGTACAGCTATATTTCAAAGTATTAGAAGTCTTCAAAATAAAGAAAATATATCATATTTATATATTTTACCTATAAGTAAAGAATATCAAAAGGCTGTTGCATCTTTAAGTGATAAGTATTCTCTAAAAGAGTTAAGTTACATATATCAGCTTTATGGAATTATAGAGAAGGTTAATAAAGATATTTATAATTGGACATATGATAATGTAGAAGGCTACAAAATGATTAAAAGAGGATTTTTAGATATATTAAAAAAATTATACGGAGAAAATTATAAAAAGATATTAAAAATAGAAATTGATAAACTTAGTTATGAAGATCTTTATAATAATGATTTAATAAAAGAAGGGTATAAAGAAGTTTTAATGACATTAGATAATTTATGTTATGCTGAAAATTTAATAAAAGAAAAAGAAGAGCAATCATCAAAATAAGTTGATTGCTTTTTAACTTGCAAAGTATATTAAGGAAAATTTAAGAATTAATAATAAGAATTAAGAAAATTTTAATGCAAAATAGTAAAATAATGTAATATAATAAAGGTGTACTATGTGATATAGTACACCTAGTAATATTAGATAGTGTAAAGTTTCGTATGAAAAAATAGCTTATGGCTAATTTGGAATAATAGTTAAAAATATCTTTATAATATCTAAGAAAATTTTAAAATTGAATATGCTAAAAAGACCTTCGGTAACGGAGGCAAAAACTTAATCAATATTTGATTTTATGATTTATCAAGAAGTTTGTGATTCTTGCATATGTAATATGGTTTGTTGACCGAGACTGATAAGAATTTGCCACTTTGCAGACATATTGTCAATACCATCTAGTTGCTTTAATTCGTTTAAAGGACGCCAGTAATTGTAAGGATGCGGGCGTAAGAAGTTGTAATAAGCAACCCAAAGGGAGAAGCCATAAAGAGCACCTTCATCACTTCCATAACCACAGGTACCCCTGTAGGAAGATTTAAAGGTACGGTTTAAACGCTCTACAACTTGCTTAACCCAACGAAATTCTTCAGATACTGGATCATCGTTAGTAAGTCCGATAACTTGAGTTAGATTAAATTCTTTATTTTTTTCTAATTCAAATTGTTGCTTCGCTAACGGATATGAACTGTAACCATCGGCAACGAAGTTTAAAGCTTTTCCAGGGAAGTCTTTAAACTTATCAAAAGCCATACGCATTGCTAGTATACAAGGGCCAGTATCTCTTGTATCAGATACTTGATAACCTAGAATAGACCTTTTACAAGCATCCATTACAATCCAGACATAATGCTTAATGCCTTTTACTTTTATATAAGTTTCATCGGCAGAAAGTATTTTAGAGGGTTTGTAATCAAAGGTATCAACAAACGGCTTAATAACAGCAGCTGCTGTTAGAGCATAATTAGCAACAGTTCTATGTGAAATTTTTATTCCATGAACTTCTTTTAAAACATGAGCTGTTTGTCTTGTAGACATTTTACAATTAACGTGATAAGTCAAGCATAGTCCCATTATATGCGGGCTAAACTTCTTAAAACTAAATCCGGTAGCATGTTTTGATATTGGATATAGATCCATTTTAAAGAAGTTAATATTAAATTCACGATATATGTAATGAAGCTTATACTTGTATTTATCACAAGGATCAATATTCTTTGGAAGATTCTTAAGATTTCTTTGATAGTATAAGCATTTAGAATTATTGCATTTATGTATTTTAAAGTGCTTGCGTTGCTTTTGTTCCGTAAGCGTAGCACCGCAATAAGGACATATAAATACTATTGGTTTAGTTGTGTGATTAGTTTCTTTAAATGTAAGACCACAAACTTTACATTGAAACTGTCCTTTACTGCCATTGTTATCGTATATATATTCATGTGGTGCACCACACTTAGGACATTTAGTTTTTTTAGGGATAGACTTCCCGTTCCGTCTTTGGACGGGTTTTACGGTCTTGTTATATTTATGTTTGTAATAAGCTAAAAGTAATATATAGTCTACCTTTTCAAATCTAATAATTGTGGGTAGCTTATCTACTTTGAATTTTTGGTATTCTGGACTATTAGAATCATCAAATATCATCTGGTTAAGTGGAATATGTTTTGAGATGAATAAAAGTAATTGACCGATAATGGCAATTAAATATTGATTATAAGTAATTAAATAAGTTATAATTGAATCCATAATAACGACATCCTTTCATGTGTGATTTTGTTTGGTTAGAGATTCAATTTTAACATGAAATTAGGGGGTCGTTATTTTTTTATACAAAAAAACTGGCGAAACCTTGATATATAAAGATTTAAAAAGAAAAGTAGTGTAAAAAACTTTACACTAACTAATATTAAAAGGGAGGGTATTTATGAAGAAACCTACATTAATTGCCACGGCTGCATTATCATTTGCATTATTATTTATATTTACATTTTCAAATAAAGTAGATATGTATGAGAAAAAGGTAATCTATAATGAACCAATTAAAGCGTTGGAAAATTTTATTAAGTATTCTAATATACTTGAGGAAGCTAAAGTTAATAAATCAAGATATAAACTAGTTAGAACTAATGAATTTTATGAAAGTATATCAAGAAGATATAGGCTATATTTAGGAGATAATAAGCAAGAAAATAGAATGATGGGTTTTTATTCAATACCAACATTTATAGAATCTTACAAAATTGAAGAACTTAAAGAAAATCAAGTAGAGAGCATAAAACTTAATCATGAGGAATCTTACTCTATAATAGAAAATTATAAAAGACCAATAGATATAAAGTACTTTAAAGTAACAGGGAAATGTCTTAGAGATTATAATTGGAGTAGAAATAATTTAAATGATAAGGGTGTCCTTAAAAAAGAAGCTTTTGAGAATATCGAAAAAAATACAGGTATATTTAATGGAAATTATGTTTTTATTGTTGTAGATGAAGGTGAAGGATATGTTGTTGATTATTATGAAGAAATAGGTAGTTACGATGTATCTAGGGAGGAATAGATATGATAAAAATAGATGCAAGAAGTAGTACACCTATCTATGAACAAATAATAATTGGAATAAAAGAACTTATATTGAAGGGAATTATTAAACCAGGAGAAAAACTTCCTTCAGTGAGAGAATTATCAGTTATGGTCACTGTAAATCCTAATACGATAAGTAAAGCTTATGGAGAGTTGGAAAAAGATGGAGCAATAGAGAGTTTAAGAGGGAGGGGAACCTTTGTGGTAGAAGATTATAAACCTAAACATTTAGAAGAAAAGTTTAAAAAGATTAAAAATGAATTAAAAAAAATAATGTTAGAAGCAAAATATCTAGGTCTTAAAAAAGAAGATTTAATTAAAGCCCTTAATGAGTGTTTTAACGACATAGAGGGAGGAGAATAGATGCTAGAAGTTAATAGCTTATCATTAAATTTAGGTGATAAATTAATATTAGATGATATAAATTTTACATTAAAAAAGTCAACTATTCTTGGTTTAGTAGGACCAAGTGGTGTAGGCAAAACTTCATTAATTAGAACTTTAGTAGGTATATATGAAGGTACTAAGGGTGAAGTGTTATTAAATGGGAAGAGTATTTATGATAATGCAGAAGCTAAGAAAAAATTAGCTTATGTTCCTGATGAACATAATAGTTTTTATTTAATAACTATTAAAGAAATAGTTAATTATTATAAATCAATATATGATAATTTTGATGAACATAAGTTTAATGAAATAAATAGAATATTTAAAATTCCTATAGATAAGAGGTTTTTTCAATTATCTAAGGGTATGAAGGTTAGAGTTAATTTAATGATATCTTTATCATTAAAGAGTGAATTTTTAGTTTTAGATGAACCAACATCGGGGTTGGATCCTATTTTAAAAGAAAAAGTTCTAAAGCTTATAATGAAAGAAGTATCGGAAGAAGGTAAAGGAGTTATTATTAGCTCTCATAATCTAATAGAACTTGAGAGACTATGTGATGATATAATAATGCTTGATGAAGGAAAAATAGCATATCATAACTCTTTAGAAGGTATTAAGAAAAATATAAAGAAAATACAAGTAGCTTTTGATATGCCTGTTTATAAAGAAGATTTAAGTATTATAGATGGTATATTTAGTATCTCACAAATAGGGAGAGTTTTTACAATAGTTACTGATAAGTATAATAAAGATTTTAAAAAACATTTAAATAAATTTGAACCTTTATTTATAGAAGAAATTGATTTAAGTTTAGAAGAGGTATTTATTCATAAATTAGAAAAGGAGGATGATTATGAGAAAATATTTAAATAGAAGCATTTTTTATCAAGGAGATGCAAATATTATATTACCTTTAGTAGCATGTTATATAGGAGCTTTTATTTTTCAAAGTACCATAATTAATAAGTGGTTTGGATATTTAAAATATCAAGTTTTATATACAACTACAGAAAAATACTTGTCCTCTAGTAATGACATATTTATTTTATTATTATTAGTTTTATATTTAAGTATAATTTATATGATATCAGTTGGAATTTTTAAAAGGAAAAAGTGGTCTACACTTTTATCAGGACCTTTTAGTAAAAAAGATATTAGAAGAAGAGAATTAATTTTGGTAATAATGTCAACAATGGTATTTTTTATTATTTATTATATATTAATAATTAGCGGATATATTAGGAATTCTGAATTAATTAGTTATTTAAATGTATTTAATAATGTAATAATACTTGATTTTATAAGAATGTTTTCAATATCTATTTTAGTAATTGGAGGATTATTTTTTTTAGATTCTCTTTTTCTAATTTATATATGCTAATTTTTAGTGTGGTTTTTATAGGAATTTATTCTATAACATTAATTTTAAATATAGAGTTTTTATTTAATTACTATATACGTTTTAACTCTATAGTTAAACCAATTACGAATTTTATCTTTAATTATAATTACTATAATACAAAAATTATAGAATTTTTTACAGTAGCAATAATGATTATTCTAATTGGAATTATATTAGGTTTAATTTCGAGCTTATTAACTAATAAAATTAAAGTTGAAAATATGACAAATGGAATAATGTTTAAAATACCTAAAAAGGTAGGACTATTTATGATATATACTTTTAATGGGTTATTATTATCACCATTTATAGTAGAAACTATAAATGTAAATTTATTCTACAGTTCAATGGATAGAAATGTTATTTTAATAATAGGAATTATATGTATAATAGTACTATCTGTAATATCATATTTTATTGTAAGAAAAATAAAAGGTAAAAGAAAAAGCGGGTTAATTACTTAACCAGCATTTCTATCATAACATCTAAAGTGGATTTTGTTTTATTTAAATTATTAACATAATCGCTAATATGGTTTTTATAATAATATACTCCTTCGTCAGTGATGGAGTATATTTTTTTACTTCTCTTATTTAAGAATTCATCACCACTCCAATGACTTTTTACATAGCCTTTAGTTTCTAAATCATAAAGAGTTTCATATATAGTACTAGAAGAGACTGGGAAAGGTAATTCAGATCCTTCGAATCTATATTTGAAGGCTTCTAAAACTTTATTACCAAAAATAGTTTCTCCTTTAGCAAGTTCTTTAAGAATATAAAAGCTATAAAGCATTTTCGTATTAACTACGTTTCTAGGTGCAACAAGTCTATTTCTTTTATCCATAAAATTACTCTCCTTTAATTTAATTACATATTAATTTTAACATGTTTTTTATAAAAAATCTACTTAAATAAAATACTCGTAAATGATAATAAATAAAAAAGTTAATTTATAGAACCAAAATAATGATAAAAGAATAATATGTACTATACAAAAGAGTAGGAGTTGATGAACATGTCAAAGAAATCATGTAAGTCATGCTGTTGTTGTAACAGTTGTTGTAACAGTTGCTGTTCACGAGGTTGTGGATGTAGTAATAGGTGTGGTTGTAACTATAATAATTGTGGCGGTGGCTGTGGCGGTTGTGGCGGCTATGGTGGCGGCTGCGGTGGTTATGGTTGCGGCGGAGGATGGGGAGGCGCTTGTGGCGGTTGGTTCCCATTATTATTTATACTATTATTATTTGGCGGCTGTTGATGGTAAAATAAGTAAAAGGGTGCTTTGCACCCTTTTATTTATTTGTTTTACTATAATTGTATCCATACATTTGACTAAAGGAGCTTTGGTAAATATTATATAAACATAAAGAATGTTGGATAGTGTAAAGTTTCGTATGAAAAAATAGCTTATGGCTAATTTGGAATAATAGTTAAAAATATCTTTATAATATCTAAGAAAATTTTAAAATTGAATATGCTAAAAAGACCTTCGGTAACGGAGGCAAAAACTTAATCAATATTTGATTTTATGATTTATCAAGAAGTTTGTGATTCTTGCATATGTAATATGGTTTGTTGACCGAGACTGATAAGAATTTGCCACTTTGCAGACATATTGTCAATACCATCTAGTTGCTTTAATTCGTTTAAAGGACGCCAGTAATTGTAAGGATGCGGGCGTAAGAAGTTGTAATAAGCAACCCAAAGGGAGAAGCCATAAAGAGCACCTTCATCACTTCCATAACCACAGGTACCCCTGTAGGAAGATTTAAAGGTACGGTTTAAACGCTCTACAACTTGCTTAACCCAACGAAATTCTTCAGATACTGGATCATCGTTAGTAAGTCCGATAACTTGAGTTAGATTAAATTCTTTATTTTTTTCTAATTCAAATTGTTGCTTCGCTAACGGATATGAACTGTAACCATCGGCAACGAAGTTTAAAGCTTTTCCAGGGAAGTCTTTAAACTTATCAAAAGCCATACGCATTGCTAGTATACAAGGGCCAGTATCTCTTGTATCAGATACTTGATAACCTAGAATAGACCTTTTACAAGCATCCATTACAATCCAGACATAATGCTTAATGCCTTTTACTTTTATATAAGTTTCATCGGCAGAAAGTATTTTAGAGGGTTTGTAATCAAAGGTATCAACAAACGGCTTAATAACAGCAGCTGCTGTTAGAGCATAATTAGCAACAGTTCTATGTGAAATTTTTATTCCATGAACTTCTTTTAAAACATGAGCTGTTTGTCTTGTAGACATTTTACAATTAACGTGATAAGTCAAGCATAGTCCCATTATATGCGGGCTAAACTTCTTAAAACTAAATCCGGTAGCATGTTTTGATATTGGATATAGATCCATTTTAAAGAAGTTAATATTAAATTCACGATATATGTAATGAAGCTTATACTTGTATTTATCACAAGGATCAATATTCTTTGGAAGATTCTTAAGATTTCTTTGATAGTATAAGCATTTAGAATTATTGCATTTATGTATTTTAAAGTGCTT
The DNA here is from genome assembly GCF_002327185.1 of Clostridium chauvoei. Lineage (NCBI taxonomy): Bacteria > Bacillati > Bacillota > Clostridia > Eubacteriales > Clostridiaceae > Clostridium > Clostridium chauvoei. Next base: position 1,109,540 of record NZ_CP018624.1, read on the forward strand.
GCGTTGCTTTTGTTCCGTAAGCGTAGCACCGCAATAAGGACATATAAATACTATTGGTTTAGTTGTGTGATTAGTTTCTTTAAATGTAAGACCACAAACTTTACATTGAAACTGTCCTTTACTGCCATTGTTATCGTATATATATTCATGTGGTGCACCACACTTAGGACATTTAGTTTTTTTAGGGATAGACTTCCCGTTCCGTCTTTGGACGGGTTTTACGGTCTTGTTATATTTATGTTTGTAATAAGCTAAAAGTAATATATAGTCTACCTTTTCAAATCTAATAATTGTGGGTAGCTTATCTACTTTGAATTTTTGGTATTCTGGACTATTAGAATCATCAAATATCATCTGGTTAAGTGGAATATGTTTTGAGATGAATAAAAGTAATTGACCGATAATGGCAATTAAATATTGATTATAAGTAATTAAATAAGTTATAATTGAATCCATAATAACGACATCCTTTCATGTGTGATTTTGTTTGGTTAGAGATTCAATTTTAACATGAAATTAGGGGGTCGTTATTTTTTTATACAAAAAAACTGGCGAAACCTTGATATATAAAGATTTAAAAAGAAAAGTAGTGTAAAAAACTTTACACTAACGAATGTTGCTAGGGGGATTAGAAATGAAATTTAAAACAAAAAGATTAGTAATGATTGCAGTACTTGCAGCTATGTGTTATGTAGGGACATTAATAAATATAAGGATACCAATTGGTGGTTCAATGTCAATGGTTCATTTAGGAACTACTGCAATTTTTATAGCAGCAGTGCTTGTAGGTAAAGATGCAGGTTTAGCTGGAGGAATTGGATGTGCTCTTTTTGATCTTTTAAGTGATTTTGCAGCGTGGACAATACCAACGTTAATAGTAAAGGGATTAACAGGATATGTAGCGGGTAAAATTGCTTTTGCAAATGGAAAAGAAGGAAATAGTTTAAAATATAATGTAATAGGATTTATAGCAGGGGGATTAGTATCTCTTATAGGATATTTTATAAGTAACTTACTTATATTTGGAAAAACATGGGCAGTTGCAATAGCAAGTTTAAGTACATCATTAGTTACAACTACTATAGGAGTAATAATAGCAATACCATTAGCTACAGCAGTAAAAAAAGTAGCACAAAAATCAAATTTAATATAAAGATAAGGAGCGTTAATTTTGAGTAAACCAATTGACAAAATAGCAATCCTTCATGATATGTGTGGTATAGGAAAAGCAGCATTAACCAATATAATGCCAGTAATAAGCGTTATGGGTATAGAAGCTTGTCCTATACCTACTCTTATTTTATCAACACATACAGGAGGATTTGGTAAACCGGTAATTAAATATACAGAAGGATTTATAGAAGAGACAATAGAGCATTATAGAGAAAATGAAATAAGTTTTCAAGGAATATTTGTTGGATATTTAGGAAATAAAGAAAATCTAAATAGTGCTAAAAATTTCATAAAAAAATTTAAAAATGAAAATAATTTAGTTGTATTTGATCCTATTTGTGGAGATTCCGGAAATCTATACTCTAATTTTAATGATGAATATGTAAAAGATTTAAAAGAAATAATAAGATTTTCTAATATAATAACTCCAAATTTTACAGAGGCTTGTTTATTATCAGGTAAAAAAGTAAAAGAAAGTATAAGTGAAGAAGAAATTAAAGATATCTTAAAAAGTCTAATTAATCTTGGTGCTAGAGATATAATAGTTACAAGTATCCCAATGAAAGAAAATGAAATTGGAGTACTTATATATAATAGTAAAATAAATAGTTTTAAAGTAATTTCTCATAAGAAAGAAATAAAAAGTTATCCTGGAACAGGAGATATATTTGCATCTGTTTTAATTGGGAGTTTAATAAAAGGATTATCAATAGAAGAAGCAAGTGAAAAGGCAAGTGATTTTGTACTAGAATGTATAAAAGAAAGCAATAAATATGATTATCCTTCTAAAGAAGGAGTTTTACTTGAAAAGTGCTTATTTAAATTAGTTAATTAAATTATTAATGAATTATAAAGCTTTAATAAAGAAATAATAATTATGTAATAATTTAAGAAGGAGCAAAAAAATGGCATATAGATATTTAAATGAAGCAAAGAGTGGAGAAAAAATAGAAATTTCTTTAATGATAATGAAAATATTATCTAAAGAAGAAAATATTATAACAGCATATATAGGCGATAAAACTTGTGAAGTAAAAGCATTAATAGTAGATTCAAAATTAAATCTTCAAGTAGGAGAAGTAATTAAGGTAAAAGGGGTATTTAAATCACCTTTTAAGGTAGAAGTTATAAAAAAAATAGAAAAATTTGATATATATACATATATACCTTCTGTTAAAAGACCTATTGATGATATACTAAATGAACTTGAAGATATAACAACAAAAGAATTTAAAAGTCCGGATATAATAGCTATTGATAATTATTTTTTTAAAGATGAAGAGTTTTTAAAAAAATTTAAAATGGCTATAGGTGGAGTGTACCATCATCATAATTACTTAGGGGGATTAGCTGAACATACTTTAAATGTAACGTATTTAGCTAAAACTTTTGCAGAGAGATACAATTGCAGATATAAAGAATTAGCAATTTTAGGTGCTAAACTTCACGATATAGGAAAAATAAGAGAGATGTATTATGGAGGGCCTTTTGGGTATACTTTAGAAGGTGAAATGGAAGGCCATATTGTTATAGGAGTAATGATGCTTGAAGAAGCTTTTAAAAAAGAAGCAGAATTATATTCAGATGAATTTAAGGAAAGACTTAAGGGAATAATAGTACAACATCACGGAAAGTTAGAATATGGTTCTCCAAAATCACCTAAAAGTCAAGAATCTTATATAGTCCATTATGCTGATTACGTAGATTCTACATTTAATAAAATAGATATAATTGGAGAAGGGGTAGAACCTGGTCAATGGACAGGATATGAAAGAAGAATAGAAGGGAGAATATTGCTATAGTAAATAGGATAATTTAATATAAGAGACATTTATTCAAAAGGGGATAAATGTCTCTTTTTAATACTATTATGATATAATATTTTAGTAAAGCAAAAATTGGTGGTGAATTAATGGAAACTATACTTAATAAAAAACAAAGAGAAGTAGTAGAAGAAATAGAAAGTAATATTTTACTACTTGCATCAGCAGGAACAGGAAAAACCAATACTTTGGCTCATAGAATTTCTAATATAATAGAAAACAATAAGGCAAAAAGCGAAGAGATACTATGTATTACATTTACAAATAAAGCAAGTAAAGAAATGAAGGAAAGAATTGAAAGTATAGTAAATAAAGATGGTGAAAATGTAATAGTTAAAACTTTTCATAGCTTTTGCTTTGATATTTTAAAAGAAGAAGCAAAAAAGAATACAGATATATATACTGATTTTATTATATGTGATGAAGAAGATTGTAAAGAAGTAATTAAGACAGTAAATTACTATAAATTTTCCTTAGCATCACTTCAAAATTTTATAGCATTAGTAAAAGAATATAAGGGTATATATGATATATATACAGAAGATTCATTAAAGGACTATGAAAAAATCATAAAAAGGTTATATAAAGAACAAAGTGAAAAAATTAAAAATATTTGTATTGGTGAAGAATATTCATTAGATTATAATATGATGAATATTTTAGAAAAAGAAGGCGCTAAAATTGTACAAAGTTACAACAGTGCATTATATAATAATCATAATTTAGATTTTAATGATCTTATTATAAAAGTTCATGAGCTTTTTAAAGATTTTAAAATTATAGAAGGCATAAGGAATAAATTTAAGTATATAAGTATAGATGAAGTACAAGATACAAGTTATTTAGAGTATGAAATAATAGAAAAGCTATTTTATAAAAATAATATATTATTATGTGGTGATCCATTTCAAACTATATATCAATGGAGAGGATCTATACCTAATATAATAATTAAAGAATTCACTGAAAAATATAATCCTATAAAAATAGTATTTAATGAAAATTATAGATCAACTAAAAGACTTATAGAGGCATCTTTTAGATATTTAAAAAATGTATTTTCTTTAGAAGTAGAAGCAACTTATAATAATGAAATAGAGGCAATAAGTAATTTAAATGGAGAAAAAATTTGCTTGAAAGAATTAAACTCTATAAAAGATGAAGCAAATTTCATATTTAGTGAAATAAAGAATTTGAAACTGACGGATGTTTCTAAAGTATGTATATTAACTAGAAATAATAAATATAATATTGATTTATCTAATGAATTAGCAAATATAAATAGAAGTTTAGATGCTTGTGATAAGTTGAACTTTATATTAATTGATGAGTTTAGATTTTTTAGAAGGCAGGAAATTAAAGATGTTTTAGCTGTTTTAAAATTATGTACTAATAAATATGATTCTAATAGTTTAAAAAGAATAATTAAAAGATTTAAAACGGGGATTTCTTTAAGTGCTATAAATACAATTACATCAAAAGATTATAAAGAAGTTGGAATAAATATTAGTGATTTTATAGATAATAAGACTCATGTTTATGGAGATAAATATGGATTACTTATGAAAGAGATAAACAATGATAATGTTATTGTCTTTGATGTTGAAAGTACAGGGGTAAATACTACAGAGGATGAGATTATACAAATTGCAGCTATAAAAATAAATTCAAAGGGTGAAGTTATAGATAGCTTTGAGAAGTTACTTAAAAATAATAAGTCTGTTAGAACTTCAGAAAAGGTACATGGATTCAGTGATGAATATTTAAAGCGCCATGGAGAAGATAAAATAGATGGATTAAAAGAGTTTTTAAAGTTTTCAAAAAGAGCAGTTGTAGTTGGGCATAATGTTCAATATGATATAAATATATTAACTAGTGAATTAAAAAGAAATGGACTTGAGAATCCGAATTTCCTGGATTTTTACGATACATTAGATATTTATAGACGATTCTATCCAAATTTACCCAATCATAAATTAAATACATTAAGTGAGTTATTTAATATAAATAATAAACCAACTCATGATGCCATGGATGATATTTTAGCTACAGCAGAACTTTTACTATTAGCAATAAAAAATAAGATTAAACCATTAGCTTTTGAAAGACAAATGTTAGTAGGAAAACATTTAGAGAGTTTTACAAAACTAAGTTTAAAACTAAATAATATAATAAGATTAAGTGAATTAGAAAGACCTAAAAATATAATAGCTAAAATTATTGAGGAATTTGAAATTAAAAAATTGTATGAGAAAGAAATGCAAAGAGTATATAGATTAAGAGAATTCTATTTAATTGCAAAAGATTTAGATAACCTTAATCTATCACCGCAGGATGCAATGATAGAATTTTTAAAAATAACCTCTCTTTCCAATGGAGATATGGAAAGAATTTTAAAAGGACAAGCAAGAATTCCAATAATAACAGTACATCAAGCTAAAGGGCTAGAGTTTGATTATGTATTTCTAGCAGGAATACAAGAAAATGTTTTTCCTTCCTATCAAGCAATTAAGTCTTCAAATTTAAAGGAAGAAGAACGTGTTTTTTATGTAGCAATAACAAGAGCTAAAAAAAAGTTATACTTAACATATGCAAAAAACTCAAAAGGTAGAAGAAATAATATAAGTAGATTTATAAAAAATATTCCTAACGAGTTTATAGAAAAGTAGCTATCCGTTAATTGATAGCTACTTTTAACTTAGAATTTAGCTTTAGAAAGATGACTTATTAACAAGTCAGAAGACTCTTTAAGCTTAGATATTTCATCAGTTGAAAGAGGAACTTCAAGTATTTTTTTTGCTCCATTTCTATTTAAAATAGTAGGAATGGCTAGATAAACATCATTAATTCCGTACTGTCCTTGGAATAAGGAGGAAACAGTAAGAATAGAGTCTTCATCTCTTAATATAGCTTCAACTATCCTAGTTACAGCTAAAGCAACTGCATAGTTTGTATAGCCTTTTCTATTGATTATTTCATAAGCTGCATTTTTAACTAAGTTAGGAATTTCATATTTGAAATTTTTATCACATTTAGAACACACATTTTGGCAGTAACTATCTGCATTCATACCAGCAATATTAGTTAGACTCCAAGCTGTTATTTCTGAATCACCATGTTCACCAATTATATATGTATGTACATTTCTGGCATCTATATCAAAATGTTCACTTAACATATATTTTAATCTAGATGTATCAAGTACAGTACCTGAGCCAATAACTCTATTTTTAGGGAAACCTGATAATTTATAAGTAATATAAGTCAATATATCTACAGGATTTGACACAACAAGCAGAATAGAATTAGGACTATATTTAACAACTTCAGGAACTATTTCTTTAAAAATGGCTAAATTTTTATTTATAATATCAAGTCTTGTTTCTCCAGGTTTTGGACCTATACCAGCAGTGATGATTATAATATCTGAATTTTTAGTATCTTCATAAGTTCCAGCTTTAATATCCACAGCTTTAACAAAAGCTGCTCCGTGAGAAAGGTCCATTGCTTCAGCTTCAGCTTTATCTTTATTTATATCTACAATTACAATATCAGATGCTAAACCTTGAATCATTAATGAATAAGCAGTAGTAGAACCCACAAATCCAGCACCGATTATAGAAATTTTATTTGCTTTTTCTTTGATCATTGTTATCCCTCCTAAAAACTCTACAAATAAAGCAGAGTAAACAACTAAGATTTATATTAGTATTATATATTAATTAATAATTATTATCAATAGTGATTTGTATATATTTTTATAAAGGTTAAGGATATATACATATATGATTTTTTTATTGTAAAATTATATGAAGATTAATATAATATAAATAAAAATGAACAATAAGTGAAAAGTTATATATAAGAGTTTTATTAGAAATTCAATGGACTATAATTAAAAGACGGAGGTATTATGTTTACTGATAATAGAGGATATTGCGAGAAATGTAAAAAAATAAGATCATATACATTGAAGGAGCATAAAATTGTAAAGGAATTAAATATTGGTAGAATAGAAGTAATAGAGTTATCTGCTCACTGTTTAACTTGTGGGGAATTAATTTATTCAGAAAAAGTTAGAGAAAAAAATAGCAAGGAAGTAGAGCAAGCTATTATGAATTTACAAGAAGAATTAGAGATTTTGCATATGCTTAGAGAAGTTAAAACAAGTGATATTATAAAAGAGAGTTCAGATAAGGAAATTTTGGAAGAAATAAAATCAATATTAAGAGATAAAAAATAAAAGAAACTTATTTAATTAACCTAAAGAAACTGTTAATTAAATAAGTTTCTTTTTAATAGTGTCATTTTAAAATACATTATTAAATATAATATATTGGAATGACTATAGAGTTTCTTAAAAGGGGAAAGGGGGACAGCATGGAAGAGAATCTATTAGATCTCTTTATCTATATTGATGAAGGATTAATTAAAAATATGAATGCATTAGCATTAAATGGATATATAGATATAAGAACAGTTACTAATATAAAAGATAGAACTTTATCAGGAAATGTAAATTTCTCTAATAGAGACGTATATGGAAATAATGAAAAAGATGGTATTGATAAAGTAGAAGGATATAAAACAAAACGTTATTCTTTAGATGATAATTATCAAAATACTAAAGGATCAGATGCTGGAGTAGAAGGTAAAGAGTATGATAGAATTCAAGAACAATTTCAAAGAATAAATACTACTTTTTTATTACATAATCAATTAGTTAGCTCTTTATATAATAATAATAGTATTAGATTAATAGAAAAAAATAATATAATTGAAGAACAACTAAGGGAAGGAGAGATTTTAGAAGTAGAAGGTGAAATTACTACCTTATCTATAGTTCCATATTTAAATACATTAATTAATGTACTTAATTGTTATGGTACTGAAAATCTAAACAATTTATTAAAGGATTCTAATCTTAAGGAGTTAAACTATACAACAATAGTTAAATTGTTGGAATGTATGAAAAATTGTGTTACGGAAAGTGGTACTGAGGAAATGATTTTATCCAATGGAGAAAGTTATTTAATTTTAGTTGTTAACAGCACATATTTTTTAAGTTCTAAAGCATGTATGTATGATTTTATGAATTGTCCATGTAGAGTAATTGGCAAAACTATGAAGGTTTGTTGCGGTAATGAAAAATTAAGTTTATTTAGGAAATCATCCCAAGAAAAATATTATGAAACTTTATTAGAATCAATGAATCCATATTTTGAACTTTTAAATAAAAATGGAATACTGTTGCCAGAAAAACCTAATATAATTATACATGGAAAAGCAACAGTTATGTTACCTATGAGTATTTGCGTATAGCATAAATTTAATTGTTATTAATGTCAAAAATACACACTTGGCATATTATGTTAGTAAAGAAATTAGATTAACTAAGGAGGAGTTTTAATGTGTAACTGCAGTTCAAATAATGGATGTAATAATGTTGCAATAAATAGTAATTGTAGCAATGCTTATAGAATGGGATATAATAGGGGATATTGTTGTGGTAATGAGGAAGGATATAAAGCTGGCTATTTAGATGGTGAAAAAGCTGGATGTCAAAAAGGATATGTTAAAGGATTAAAAGTTGGATGTCAAAAAGGATATCAAAAAGGATATAAAGATGGTGCTGAAAAGGCTTATCAAAAGGGATATGAAAATGGTTATAAAGCAGGATGTCAAAATGGATATCAACAAGGATATAAAGATGGGAAAGAAGCTGGAATAAGAGAAGGCTATAAAAAAGGTAAGGCAGTAGGATATAAAGAGGGAAAAGTAGTAGGATGTAAAGAAGGATATAAGAAAGGTTATAGTGATGGATATAAGGCTGGATTAAATGCTGGTCAAAATAATGGTTGTGATAGTGTTTTAGATAATAATGATTGTGACAATAATAGTTGCAATTTATGGAGTGAAGAAGATTATTGCTAGAAATTATTTTTACAACTTAAATTAAACTAAAATAAAAGAAAGCTTTAAAATGATATGTTATTTTTATAGTAGACAATTTAAATAATAAAATTGTAACTATTAGATGAAAGATATCAAAAAGAGCTTTCTTTTTATTTATAAAATCAAATATTATCACCTATATAGCATATTTTTATAATTTAAAGAATAGATACTATTAAGAGCATAAAAAAGGACAGAAAATATACAGAGGTGATATTATGAACAAAGATAAAATAAAGGAGCTGTATGTAAAGACATTTCATAACTCTAATGATAGTTTATCATTAGATAAAATGGAAAAAGAATTAATTGACTATTATAATGCAGCTGGTTTTGATATTGCTACATTAGAGAAATTAATGGATAGTATAGATCAAGAGCAATAAAAAGTAATAAGGGAACTTTATTTAAATTGTTCCCTTGAAGTTTAATTTCCCAGAGTATATATTTTTATGGAGGTGTATATTTGTGGAAAAAAGAAGGGATCCTAAAAAATTTAAAGAGGTATTTTTAAGTGTAAGAAAAATTATAGCATTATTAGTTACAATAGTATTTTGCTATCTTAGTATTATAGGTAGAATAAGTTCATCAGAATTCATTCCTGTATTTAGTATGATTATAGGGTATTATTTTGGAAAATCTACAGCTTTAGATACTAATATATCAGAAAAAATAGATTAAATATAAAAATTTAAGCCCAATGTAAATAGACTTACATTGGGTTTTTTATATAAAAAACTATATTATAGATTGTTAATAATGTGACAATTATCACGGTTGATTTTATATGGAAATGATAAAATATTTAATGTATAGGATTAAATAATAGTCATAATACTAGATATAAATATAAAAGACTGGAGATGTTATTATATGAAAAAAATACAATCTACTTGTAATTTTTGTGCTTTAGCATGTAATGTGGATTTTTACGTAGAAGATGGGGAAATTAAAAAGATAGCACCAACAGAGCACTATCCTGTAAATAAAGGATTTTGTTGTATAAAAGGCTTAAATTTAGATAAGCAACAAACAAAAATAAAAGCAAGAAAAAGACCTCTTATAAGAAATGAAAAGGGCGAAATGGAAGAGGTTTCATGGGAAAAGGGCTTTGATATATTTGCAACAAAGATGACTGATATTCAAGAAAAATATGGGAAAGAAAGCGTAGCCTTTATTAGTACAGGACAAATGACAACTGAAGATATGGCTCTTTTAGGACACGTTGGCAGAAGTTATATGGGAATAAATGGGGATGGAAACACTAGACTTTGTATGGCTACTTCAGTAGTTGCACATAAGCAAAGTTTTGGCTTTGATGCTCCACCATATACATTAAAAGATGCAGAACTATCAGATACTATTATTTTTATTGGTGCAAATCCTGTTATAGCACATCCTGTATTTTGGGGAAGAGTTAAAAATAATAAAGAAGCTAAAATAATAACTATAGATCCAAGAAAATCAGAAACAGCTTTAAATTCAGATATATGGATAGATATAAAACCTAAGGCTGACTTAGTGTTACTTTATACTTTAGCAAACATATTAATTGAAAAAGGTTGGATTGACACTAACTATATTGAAAATTATACAGAAGGCTTTGAAGATTTTAAAAATCATGTTAGTAAGTTTACCTTAGAATCTGTTGAAGAAGAAACTGGAATATCAAAAGATAGAGTTTTAGAGTTAGCTAAGATTATTCATGAAGGAAAAAAAGTATCATTTTGGTGGACAATGGGAGTAAACCAAGGATATGAGGCTGTTAGAACAGCACAATCAATAATAAATCTTGCAATAATGACTGGGAATATAGGAAGAGAAGGAACTGGTGCAAATTCATTAACTGGACAATGTAATGCAATGGGTTCAAGAGCTTTTAGTAATACTGCAGGGCTTTATGGTGGTGGAGAATACGATAATGCAGTAAGAAGAAAAGCTGTAGCAGAAGCATTAGAAATGGATGAAAGCTTATTACCATCAAAGCCAACATTACCATATAACATGATTATAGAAAAAGTAAAATCAGGAGAGATTAAAGGTTTATGGGTAGTATGTACAAACCCAAGACATTCATGGACAAACAATGAAGAATTTGAGGAAGCTGTTAAGAACTTAGACTTTTTTGTAGTTCAAGATATATATGAAGATACAGATAGTGCTAAACTTTGTGATTTATACTTACCATCAGTACCAGCTATTAAAAAACAAGGGGTATTAATAAACACAGAAAGACGTTTATCATTAGTTTCTCCAGTTTTAGAAAAAGAAGAAGGAGAATTAACAGATTACGAAATATTCCTTGGAATTGGTAGAGCTTTAGGAATGGGAAGTTTATTAGATAATTGGAAGACTCCAAAGGATGCTTTTGAACTTCTAAAAAAATGTTCAAAAGGAATGCCTTGTGATATTACAGGAGTAACATATGAATCTCTTGAAAATTCTAAAGGAATTCAATGGCCTTTTAGAGAGGGAGAAAGTCTTAAAGAAGATGAAAGAAGACTGTTTGAAGACAATAAATATTATACACCATCTAAGAAGGCTAAATTTGTATTTGAAGATATAGCAGAATCTCCAATAAAGGTAAGTAAAGAATTCCCTTATATATTTAACTCAGGTAGAGGCACTGTAGGACAATGGCACACGCAAACAAGAACAAGAGAGATGGATGTAGTTTCTAATATTTCTTCAAAGGAAGCATATGTTTATATAAATAAAGAACTTGCGAAGGATTTAAATATATTACCTAATGAAATAATTAGAATAAAATCTTCAAATGGAGTAGCAAAAGAATTTATAGCAAAGATTACTGAAAATGTTAAAAAAGATCATCTTTATGCACCAATTCATTATATAGAAACTAATGCATTGACACCTTCAATATTTGACCCATATTCAAAGGAACCATCATATAAAACTGTTACAGTAAATATTGAAAAATTAAATGATTAAGGAGCTATTAGGATGAAAAGAATAAAAATAGATAGAAAAAAATGTGTTGGATGCTTAACATGCACTACGGCTTGTATTGTATCACATGAATCAACAGAAACTAGAAGTAGAATAACTATAGATAGCAATTCAAAGTACTCACCAATTTTTTGCAGACATTGTGATAAACCAGAATGTGTTTATACGTGTATGACAGGAGCTATGAGTAAAGATAGAGAAACAGGTCTTGTAAACTATGATAAAAATAAATGTGCTAGTTGTTATATGTGTATAATGGCATGTCCATATGGAGTTTTAAAAGCAGATAGAGAGAAGCATAAAGAGATTATGAAATGTTATATGTGTATGAATACAAAAGAAGAAACTCCTCAATGTGTAGAAAAGTGTCCTATGTCAGCAATTACATTAGAGGAGGTAGAAGAATAATGAGATATATCGTTATAGGAGCTTCAGCAGCAGGAATAAGTGGAGCTAAAACTTTAAGAGAGTTAGATAGAAGTGCAGAAATAATTTTAGTATCAAAGGATACAAATGTATATTCAAGATGTATATTGCATCATTATATTTCTGATCATAGAAATATTGAACAATTAAATTTTACAGATGAAGATTTTTTCACTGAAAATAATATAAATTGGATTAAAGGTGTAGAGGTTGTTTCAGTAAATGAAGATAAACAAACTATATTACTTTCAAATGATGAAGTTTTAGAATATGACAAGCTTTTAATAGCAAGTGGAGCATCGGCATTTATACCTCCAATTGAAAATTTAAGAGAAGCTAATAAAGTAGTAGTACTTAGAAATTTAGATGATGCAATCTTTATAAAAAATGAAATAAAAGACATAAAAAATGTAGTAGTACTAGGGGCTGGACTAGTAGGGATAGATGCAATCAGTGGTTTATTAAACTATGATTTAAATATTTCATTAGTAGAAATGGGTGATAAAATTCTTCCATTACAATTAGATAAATATACTTCAAAAGTTTATGAGGATAAATTTGTAGAAAATAGAGTTAACTTAAAACTTAATGTTAAAGCTGAGAAATTAATATTAGATGAAAATAAAAATCCAAAAGCGTTATTGCTAAATACAGGAGAGGAAGTTCCTTGTGACTTAGTAATTGTTGCAACTGGTGTAAGATCAAATGTTAAGTTCATAGAAGATACGAAAATAGCTACAGACAAATTTGGATTAATTATAAATGAAAAAGGTGAAACTAATATAGGAAATATATATGGTGCAGGGGATGTAACAGGAAGAAATCCTATATGGCCTACAGCGGTAAAAGAAGGAATAATAGCTGCCAATAATATTATAGGAAATGAATTAATAATGACAGACTTTTTTGGAAGTAAAAACACTATGAATTTTGTTGGAATTGCTACAATGTCTATTGGATTAACAGATGCGCCAGATGATACATACAAAGTAGAAATTGAAATAGATGAAAATAATTATAAAAAAATAATCCATAAAGATGGAAAAATATATGGAAGTATAATTCAAGGGGATTTATCTTATGCAGGAGTTTTAACACAACTTATTAAGGCAAATATAGATATTTCTAGAGTGAAAAAGAATATTTTTGACATAGATTATTCAGACTTCTTTAATATAGAAGAAAATCTTGAATACAGTTATAAATAATATTTTTTGCTAAATTAAAAAGGTTATAAAGTAATTTACTTTATAACCTTAAATATGTATTTTTAATTTTCTTCTTTAAATATGTTAGTAAATAATCTTATGAAGTTATAAATAACAAATAAGATTCCAGCACAAGCTAATATAAGTTGTAATGATCCAAATTCTTTTAAGATCATTGAAAATGTGCTTTGTCCAATGTCATTCATCAAAGTACTTACTTTAAAAGTACCAAGAGTTGATATTGCAAGTGGGAATGTTATTCCAGCAAATGATGGTGTAAACTTCATTCTAAATATTTTTGGTAATCTAGTGTACATATATATACAACATAAGATTACTATAAAGTATAAAAATAATGTTAAGTAAACATTTGGTTGTTTAAATAGTGTTAAATAAGCAACTAAGCAAAGACTAGGTGGAGCAGCCATTATACAAAGAGTTGGATATGGTAACTCAGCAACAGGCTTTGTAGCTAATCTATGAATCATAAATGGTAGTATTACAAAATACGCTATAAATGAAAAATAGAATATTACTTTAGTTATTGTTGGTGATTTCATAGCAGGACTAGTTATTACAGCTACTATTATTCCAACAAAAGGTACGAAATAAGGCGGTAAGAATTTATGTATTTCTAATTTTTTTATTAAGTTATTATAAGTAAAGATTATAAGTACTATTACGTTAAGGCATATAGCAAATAACCATAAGGATTTTCCTAATATGAAATTATATTTAACGTAGTAAGCTGCCATTAACATAATTGACATACAAAATGTAGGATAAATGCTTCCTAAAACTGTATCATCAAGTTCTGTAAGTACTTGTTTAGGATGAAATATTAATTTTAAAAAACCAGCTAAGATAATTACTGTACCTATAGCAACTACTAGATGTCTAAAGGAATTAAACCCTAGTATGGCAAATACGTTACTTAGTGTTAAAGCACTTAATAGTGTAGCCATTACACCTATAGGTAAATTTTTAAGTTTTTCTTTAAATATTATTCTTTTGTTTGACAATTTTTTAACCCTCCTATGAGTAAAATTATAAGTTAATTATACAGGAAAAAAAATAAAATTCAAGCATTAAATTGAAAAAATACAAATAAAATACAAAATTTACTTATAAAGGTATAAAATATGTCGATTATAGGATATAATATTCAAGTTAATTGAATTTAATAATTAAATAAAATATAATGATAAAAAACATAAGGAGAAATATGAGTAAAGTAATTAATATAATAGGGGTTGGATCAAACGTTGGAAAAACTATATTAATGGAAGGATTAATAAAGGAGATTAAGGCTAGAGGTTTTAGTGTTGGAACAATAAAACACGATGTTCATAATTTTGATATAGATAAAAAAGGAAAAGATACATATAGACATCGAGAAGCTGGATCAGAAACTGTTATTATATCTTCTAAAAATAGATTAGCAGTAATAAAAGAAATTAAAGAAGAGGCTACTTTAGATAAGTTGATTGAAATAGCAAAAGATAAAGACTTTATTTTAATAGAGGGATATAAAAACAGTAATCTTAGAAAAATAGAAGTTTTTAGAGAAGATATAACTGCTGAAATAATAACACCAAAAGAAAAACTTATAGCTATAGCAAGCAATGTAAAACTAAGTTATTTTGATATACCGGTTATAAAGAAAGATAATTTTAAAGAGTTAGTAGACTTAATTGAGAAAGAAGAAGAGTATTAAAAAATAATAAATTTTAAATTTTCTGGAGCATAATTGACCTAAAGAATATTTCCATGGTTATTATGCCTGAATTATATAATTCACAAGGTTTTGTTTGAAAAAACATAGCCTCCACAATTTGGGAAGGAAAATAGGCAAAGATATGGAATAAATCTATACCTTAAAATAAGCTTATTACTTATACCCAAATATAAGTAATAAGCTTATTTTAAATTACAAGAAGGGAAAAATTTAAGTTATGGAAAAATTTATTACACTAGAAAGAGCTATAGATATTTTAGATAATAATGTACTTAACTTGAATACAGAGGTTATTTCCTTAATGGAATCTGTTAATAGAGTAGTAAAAAATAATATATATTCACCTATAAATAATCCACCCTTTAACAAATCAGCTATGGATGGATATGCCATAAAGCTTTCAAGCTTAGAAAATACTAGATATAGAGTAATAGATAAGATATATGCAGGAGAATATTATAAAAAAGAACTAAAAGATTTAGAAGCTATAAAAATAATGACGGGAGCTCCTATTCCTAAAGGAGCAAATGCGGTAATAAAACAAGAGGATGTTGTTGTTTGTAAAGATTTTATAGAAATAAATAAGTCAGTAAAACAAAATGACAATATATGTTTTAAAGGAGAAGATATTAAAGAAAATCAGCTTCTAGTATCTAAAAATAAAAAATTAAACTATGCAGATATAGGTATATTAGCAAGTGCTGGTATTAGTAAAATAGAAGTTTATAAGAAACCTAAAATAGCAATTATAAGTACAGGTGATGAAGTTTTAGATATAACAGAAAAGTTAGAATTAGGGAAAATATATAATAGTAATAAATATAGCATAATGGCAAGGGTACAAGAGTTAGGTTATGATATATCTAAAATAAATCATATAAAAGATGGAGTTTTAGATATAGCTAAAGAATTAAAAGAAATATCTAAAGAAATGGATTTAATCATAACAACAGGTGGAGTTTCTGTTGGAGAAAAAGATTTACTTAATGATTCTATAGAAGAAAGCAAAGGTACAAGACTATTTTGGAAAATAAAAATCAAACCAGGTTCAGCAGTTTTATGTAGTAAATTAAATAATTCTTTAATAATAAGTTTATCGGGGAATCCAACAGCAGCATTAACTACTTTTGAACTTTTAGTAAGACCAACTTTAGATAAATTAAGTGGAGAGAAAAGAGTTTATATAAAAAGAGAGAAAGCAATACTTTATGATGATATAAATAAAAAAAGTCCTCAAAGAAGATTTGTAAGAGGAAACTTATTAACAGATGAAAATGGGCAAGTAGTTAAAATAACTCAAATAAAAAGTGGAAATGGTATTTTAAGCTCAACTTTAAATTCAAATTGTATAGTTGAAATAGAAGCAGGAAGTATTGGCGTTAAAAAAGGTGAGATAGTAAACATAATAAAACTTTAAAAGAGAGGTATTTTTAATGATTAATAAGACATTGGTCATTCTAGCTGGAGGAAAAAGTAGTAGAATGAATTATAATAACAAGGCCTTTCTTAAATTTAGAGAAAAAACCTTTATAGAAAATATAATTGAAAGTGGAAAAGACTTTAAAGAAATAATAATCGTTGCTAATAATAAAGAAGTTTATAAAAATTTTAATGTAAGGGTTATAGAAGATATATATAAAGAAAAAGGACCTCTTGGGGGAATACATTCTGCATTAAAAAATTCTAAAACAAAATACTGTTTATGTGTTGCATGTGATATGCCCCTTTTAAGCAGAGAGCTTTTAAAAAAGCTTGGAAGTATAGAGGGAGATTATGAAGTTTTAATACCTAAAATAAATGATAAACTTCAACCGTTATGTGCTATTTATTCTAAAAATATAGTTAATAGTTTAGAAGAAAATTTAAAGAAGGATGAAAATAAGTTACAAAGTATAATTTTAGGTTTAAATTATAAAATTATAGAGGGATTATTAGAAAAGGAGTTTTCTAATATTAATACACCAGAAGAATATAGAACTTTGGAGGAAAAGTAATGTATAGTGTTGGAATAATAACAAGTAGTGACAAAGGTTATAAAGGAGAAAGAGAAGATAAAAGTGGAGAGATTATAAAAAAAATATTAAAAGAAAATGGATTTGAAATTAAAAAATATATAGTTCTTCCAGATGATAAGGAAATGCTGGCTAATGAATTTATATACATGAGTGATGACTTAAAATTAAATTTAATTTTAAGTACAGGAGGAACTGGATTTTCAAAACGTGATATTACTCCAGAGGCTACAAAGCTTGTTATTGATAGAGAAGCTCCTGGGATTTGTGAAGCTATTAGATGGTATAGCTTAAATATTACTAAAAGAGCAATGCTTTCAAGAGCTGTTTCAGGTATAAGAAAAGATACATTGATAGTAAACTTGCCAGGAAGCCCTAAAGCCTGCAAAGAAGCATTAGACTTTGTATTAGATGATATTAAACATGGAATAGATATTTTATTAGGAGAGGTTAAAGAATGTGCAAGAAAGTAACTAAGATATTAATAATTTTGTTTTCAATTGGAATTTTATTAACAGGATGCAATAGTAAAGATGTAAATGAAGAGAGTAAGGAAATTACTATTAGTATAGCAGCTAGTTTAAAGGAACCTATGGAAAAATTGAAAAAAGAATATGAGCAAAAAAATAATGTAAAAATAAATTTAAATGCAGCAGGTTCAGGAACATTAAAAAAACAAATAGAAGAAGGTGCCAAGGTAGATATATTCTTTTCAGCAAACGAGAAATACGTAGATCAATTAATAAATAAAGGGTTAGTCTTAAAGGAAGATAAGATAAATCCAATAAAGAATTCTTTAGTATTAATAAAGAATAAAGAATCTAATTATAACATAAGTAATTTACAAGAATTAGCAAATATAGATGGGAAAATAGCTATAGGGGAATGGAATACAGTTCCAGCTGGGGAATATACAAAAGAAGCTTTAGAAAATTTAAATATATTTAATGATATAAAGGAAAAGCTTGTTTTAGGAAAAGACGTTAAAGTAGTAAAAACTTATGTTGAAAATGGAGATGTTGATTATGGGTTCATTTATAAAAGTGATGCTTTAGATTTAAAATCAAGTAATGTTGTTTTAGAAATTCCAAATAATCTTCACAAGGAAATTTTATATTCATTAGTAGCAATAAATTCATCTAGTAATAAAGAAGAATCAAAAAAGATAATTGATTTTATAACATCAAATAAGGGAAAAGAAGTATTTAATGAATTTGGATTTAGCATGTAGGAGTATTTATGATAAAAGAAGCAATATTTATTTCTACTAAGGTGGTAACAATTTCAGTATTTATAACACTAATAATATCAATAGCTTCTTTAAGATTTATTTTAAAGAAGAATACTAAGATAAGAAAGCTTATTGAAACAATAATAATATTACCAATGTTTATACCACCCTCTGCCATTGGATATTTAATTTTACTTATATGTGGCAAAAATGGACCTATAGGAAAGATGGTTAAATATGTATTTAATACATCTATAATATTTACTATTTCTGCAGCTATAATAGCTTCAATTATAGTAACAATTCCTATCATGTATCAAAGTATAAAAACTTCTATTTTATCTGTAGATAAAGAAGTAAAAGAAGCTGCAATGATATGTGGTGCTAATAATTTTCAAATTTTTACTAGGATAATTTTACCGCTTTCCAAAAGAGGAATATTAACAGGAATACTATTATCCTTTGCAAGAGCTTTTGGTGAGTTTGGTGCCACAATCTTAGTAGCAGGTAATATACAAGGAAAGACTCAAACTATACCTATGGCGATGTATTACGCAATTGAAAATAATAATACTAAAGAGGCAATTGAAATATTAATAATAGTATTTATAGTTGCTATATCGTTAATGAGTCTACACAACTATTTGATAAAAAAGTATGATTAACTAAAATTTAGGATGTGATATAAATGAAAATGATAAAAGTTCAAGATGCTATAGGAACTATACTTTCTCATGATGTAACTCAAATAATACCTGGAAAATTCAAAGGAAGAGCTTTTAAAAAAGGACATATTATAAAGGAAGAAGATATAGAAAAATTATTATCAATAGGAAAAGATCACGTTTATGTTTGGGAACCTAAAGAAGGTGAATTACATGAAAATGATGCCGCTAAAAGATTAGTTAATTTAATTAAAGGCGAAGGTATAGCCTTATCAGAAGAAGTTAAAGAAGGCAAGATTGACTTTTTTGCAGATAAAAAAGGTCTTTTAAAAGTAGATAAGGAAAGCTTATTTAAATTAAATTCTTTAGGAGAAATAATAGTTTCAACTATACAAGATAACACTCCAATAAAAAAAGGTGAAAAGATAGCAGCAACAAGAGTTATTCCTTTAATAATAGATGAAAAGAAAATAATACAAGCAGAAAATTTAATAGAAGAACCTATACTATCTATAAAGGAGTACAAAACAAAAAAAGTAACATTAATAACTACAGGAAATGAAGTATATCATGGAAGAATAAAAGATGCCTTTTTACCTGTAATTGAAAGTAAACTAAAGGAATATGGAAATAGTATAGTTAAACAGGTAATATTACCTGATGATAAAGAAAAAATTACAGAAGAGATAAAAAAAGCTATAAGTTGTAAATCAGATCTTATTATATGTACAGGTGGTATGTCTGTTGATCCAGATGATGTTACTCCTACAGCTATTAAAGAATGTGGAGCAGATTTAATTACATACGGATCACCAGTACTTCCAGGAGCTATGTTTTTATTAGCTTATAAAGGAGATTTACCGATATTAGGTGTACCAAGCTGTGCTATGTATTCTAAAAGGACAGTATTAGATTTAGTTTTACCAAGAATTCTTATAGATGAAAAATTAACTTTAGAAGATATAGTCCAATATGGACATGGGGGATTATGTTTAGATTGTAAAGTATGTACATTCCCACATTGTTCATTTGGAAAGTAGAAATATTAGGAGGAATTATGGAAAAAATTTTAACTCATTTCGATGAAAGTGGAAATGCGAGAATGGTAGATGTTTCAGATAAAGATAAAACAAAGAGAGTAGCTATAGCTGTTTCAAAAATAAAAGTTAGTAAAGAAACATTAAAACTTATAGAAAAAGGGGAAATTGGAAAAGGTGATGTTTTAGGAGTAGCAAGAGTAGCAGGAATAATGTCTAGTAAACAAACTTCAAACTTAATCCCAATGTGTCATCCACTTATGATATCAAGTTGTGATATAGAATTCAATATAGATAAAGAAGAAAGTTGTATAAATATAAAAGCTACAGTTAAGATTTTTGATAAAACAGGAGTTGAAATGGAAGCTTTAACAGCTGCAACAATTACTGCCCTTACTATTTATGACATGTGCAAGGCTGTAGATAAGAGAATGATTATAGAGGATACCCATTTATTAAAGAAAACAGGAGGAAAAAGTGGCGAGTTTAATTATTAAGTATAAAGCTTAAAAATTAAATAGTGTAACTAAATAAAGTATGAAGGATAGATTTGGGAGAAACATAGATTATTTAAGAATATCAGTAACAGATAATTGTAACTTAAGATGCATCTATTGCATGAAGGAAAAAAACAATAAGTTTTTAAAGTTAGAAGAGAAACTTACAGATGACGAAATTTATAAAATAGTATATGAATTCTCAAAGCTTGGAATTAAAAAAATAAGAATTACAGGAGGAGAGCCATTAGTTAGAAAAAATATATTAAATTTAATAGAAAATTTAAATAATATAAATGGTATAGAAGAAATATATATAACAACTAATGGAATACTTCTTTTAGATTATGTAGAAATATTAGCTAAAAATGGAGTAAAAGGAGTAAACATAAGTTTAGATTCTTTAAAGGATTATAAATTTAAAGATATAACACGAGGTGGAGATTTAAATAAAGTTTTAAAGGCTATAGATAAGTGTATAGAATGTGGAATAAAGGTTAAGCTCAATACCGTAATAATAGATGAAATAAATAAGGATGAAGTTTTAGATTTTATAGCTTTAACAATTAAAAAGCCTATTGATGTAAGGTTTATAGAACTTATGCCAATAGGAGAAGGTAAAAACTTTAAACCCATAACTAATAGAGAAATATTAGATATAATAAAGAAAAAATACATAGACTTAAAGGAAATAAAAAGAGAAGGAAGTTCTGGTCCTGCAAAATATATAAAAGTAAATAAT
Organism: Clostridium chauvoei; assembly: GCF_002327185.1. Classification (NCBI taxonomy): domain Bacteria; kingdom Bacillati; phylum Bacillota; class Clostridia; order Eubacteriales; family Clostridiaceae; genus Clostridium; species Clostridium chauvoei. The sequence goes on from NZ_CP018624.1 coordinate 1,131,017, forward strand.
TCATTAGGGAAAATAGGTTTTATAAGTGCTATGAGTAATTGCTTCTGTAGTGAATGTAATAGAATAAGAATAACTTCAGATGGATTTTTAAAACAGTGTCTACATTGGAATTATGGAGTAGATTTGAAAGAATTATTAAGAAGTGGAATAACAGAAGAAAAATTACAAAAAGTTATAAAAGATAATATTTATAATAAACCTGAAAAACATTTGTTTAATGAAGATACTAAGGATGAAGAATTAAGATTTATGAATGAAATTGGAGGATAATACGATGAATAAATTAATTGCCATATGTACAAGTGAAAAAAAGGGAACGGCTAAAATAATGGTTAATGAAGCAAATGTTATAGAGGATTTTGGAATAGAAGGAGATGCACATGCAGGAAAATGGCATAGACAAGTAAGTTTATTAGCATTAGAAAAAATAGAAGATTTTAGATTAAAAGGAGCAAACGTAGACTTTGGAGCTTTTGGGGAGAACCTAGTTGTTGAAGGAATAGAGCTTAATAAACTTCCAATAGGACAAAGAATTAAAATTGGAGAAGTAGAATTAGAAGTAACTCAAATAGGGAAAAAGTGTCATGATAAATGTGCAATATTTTATCAAGTAGGAGAATGTATTATGCCTACTAATGGAATATTTACAAAAGTAATAAAAGGCGGAAAAATCAAAGTAGGAGAAGAGTGTACTCTTTTAGACTCAGGAATAATCCTTTAAAAAACCACCTTAGAGATATGTATATATTTCTAAGGTGGTTTTTATATATTATTTTATGCAATTTTCACTAGCACTTATTAAAAAACCTATACAAGAACATAAAACATTTTTTAATAATATAAGGAATGGATTATTTACATTAGTATCAAAAATACATGCAAATATAACGACAAATAAAATTATTAGTGCAATAATACCTACAATTAAATTTCTTAAAATAATAACTTTATCTGTACAGACAAAGACCTTTTTCGTAGTATTTTCTAAAAAATATCCTATTATAGATGAAAAAGTATGCCTTATTATAACTAAGTTTCCATTAGCATCTAAATCATTATTAAAAACAGATACTATTATAGAAATCATAGATGCAAAACAAAGAAGGGATAACATTTTAAAACTTATATAAGTAGATTTCCAATATCCTAAAAATTTTAGAAATATTTTTTTCATAAATATCTTCCTCTTTTGTAATTTTTATAATATATACTATGCAATAATGGAGTTTATGTTAAATAAAACCTATTAGTCCAAATATATGATATAATTATTAATAAAATATGAACAAGAGGAGATTGAGATGGAATTAAAATTAGAAAACATAAAAAAGACGTATAGCAATAAGCAAGTTTTAAAAGGGGCATCTTTTAAATTTAAGCAGGGAAAGATATATGGCTTATTAGGTCGTAACGGAGCAGGAAAAACTACTCTTTTTAATTGTATAGGAGGAGAAGTTGAAAAAGATTCTGGGGAAATAATGTTATTAGAGAATGGAAAAGTTTTAGGAGTATTTGATAACTCTAAAGTTGGATATGTATTTTCTGAACCTGTATTACCAGAATTTTTAACAGGCTATGAGTTTTTAAAATTTTATATTGATATAAACAAAGATAAAATAGATAATTTACTTTCTATAGAAGAGTATTTTAACATAATTAAAATAAATGAAGAAGATAGATATAGACTAATAAAGGGATACTCCCATGGAATGAAAAATAAAATTCAAATGTTATGTTTTTTAATAAGTAGACCACCTATAATTTTATTAGATGAGCCATTAACATCTTTTGATGTAATAGTTGCTTTAGAAATTAAGAATCTATTAAAATCAATAAAAAGTAATCATATAATAATATTTTAAATAGTCCTGATTTTGAGGAAAAAATAATGAATATACTAAAGGAGGAACCTAATGATTAAAACATTTATAAATACATATAAAGTAACTTTTGCAGAAGAAGCAAATACATTTATATATTATTTAAAGAAGATTCCTTTTTTAGGTAAGAAAATTTCAGACAATCTATATAGTAAAACTAATATAAAGATAACTTTAGGAGTGATTTCAGAAGTATTTAAATTTGCTTTTGGATTTATAGGGAAAATAATATACACTTATCTTATGATTATGCTACCAATAATGTTATTAGTAAAAGAAGACGTAGATAAAATAACGAGTTTTTTACATATATTTTTCTTTTTAAGCTTGGTTATAGGATCATTAATGGATTCGATAATATTTGATGTTGATAAAACGACTTTTAATATGATAAAGCTAATGAGAGCACAATCTAGAGAATATTATTTAGGTCAGATAATATATATAAAGAATAGTAACCTTTATATTTTTTATTCCAGCATTAATGATGATAGGACTACCTTTTTTAAAAGTTATAATTTTAATGTTAGAATTTACAGCTATTAGAATTATTTCTAACTACCTAGAATTATGTTTCTATAATAAAAGAAAAGTTATTTTGTCAAAAAATGGATGCTTTTTGGTTATAACCGTCCTTAGTGGATTATTATTAGCATATCTATTACCTTATTTAGGATATGTAATAGACTTTAATAATATATTATTTAACAAAGCTATAATACTTAGTATAGTTTTACTTGGGATAGTTGCCTTTATAAGATTATATAAATATAAACATTATAATAAAGTTGCAAAGGAATATATAAAAAAAGAGAAAGTCTTTATTAATGACGGTGTTATGGAAGATATAAACTTTTCAACAGTTAAAATTGATGAAACTAAAATAGATAAAAACGACTTGGTATCTAATATATATGAAGATAAAGAAGGATATGAGTATTTAAATTCTTTATTCTTTTTAAGGCATAAAAATATAATGATAAATTCAATAAAACATATAGGTATAGTGATAGGTATTATATTTATATCTATTATAGTATTTATAATTTTCAAACCTAATGTAAGACCTATAGTAGTTAAAACTTTTATAAATTCAGCACCACTAATGGTATTTATAATGTACACAATATCAACTACTGAAAGAATTTGCAAAGCTATGTTTTACAATTGTGATAAAAGCCTTTTAAGATATTCATACTATAGAAATGAAAAAGTAATTTTAGCTAACTTTACATCAAGATTAAAAAAAGTTATGTCTATTAATATAATTCCAGCTATAGAATTAAGTTTAGCTTTTATAATTATAACAATTTGTTGTGGACAACCTTATTCAATAATTAAAGTGATTCCAACATGTATATGTATAATATGTTTATCAGGATTTTTTTCAATTCATCATTTATTTATGTATTATGTTATACAACCATATACAGCAGAATTAACCATAAAAAGTCCATTATTTAAAACAGTAAATATGGTAATGTATTTTTTAAGTTATATGTGTTTAAGATTAAAAACATCATCGTATTATTTTACTATAGGAGTCATTATTACAACTATAATATATATGATAATTGCACTTATAGTAATCTATAGAGTAGCTCCAAAAACATTTAAATTAAAATAGAAATTAAAAAGAGGGGATTTAATGCTTGAAAAAATAGCTGTAATTTCAGATATACATGGGAATATGCAAGCTTTAGATGGGTACTTAATGATATAAAACAAAGAGGAATAACTAGAATTATATGTTTAGGGGATATAGTAGGTAAAGGCCCTAATACTAGTGAGGCTGTAGATAAAATTAAAAATAACTGTGAAATAGTAATAAAGGGTAATTGGGACTATCTTATATAGAATATTTCAAAGGAAATATCAACAATTACTACAGCAATAATAAGGGTTCCATATGATATAAATAAAGCAATATATGAAGCTAAAATAAGTGGAATGCCTGATATTGATGAATATGTTGAAGAATTAAGATATGCTGTATATAGAGGGTTAGCGAAATAATATTAAAATTAAGTTATTTTTAGACTCAAATAAAATATAAAGACATATATTAATATAAATTAATAATAAGGGTTTTGTTATGATTAAAAGTTTAATAGATAATGATAAAAAAAGAGAGGTTATCATTGAAGTAAAGTATGGAGATACTACGGGAAATGGAACAAATGATCAAATATCATTAATTGAGTTACATGAGAATAACAAAGAGCATAAATTTACTGGTGAAGTATTTATAAGAATCAAAAATATAATGACAGGTGAAGTGTTTACAATAAATTTAGAAAGTCATATAGGTATTTCTTATAAATTGTACATGGGTAAATTTACTAGTGATTATAAAATGGACATATTAGTACAAGGATTTAATTATATTGCCAAAGATGAAAATAATAATTATATATTTTCATATATGAATAGAGCCTATGTAGAAGTATTCAATGGACATAAGTTTTTAAATGAATATAAAGTAGATGCAAATTATAAAGATAATTACTTGGTAGAAGTACTTTGTGAAAAGTTAAAAAAGAAGTATTGTATTAGTATAAAAGAATACGACAAAGAATGGTTATCAAAAGTATATGATAATACAGGAATTTTAAAAGTAAATTCAAAACTTATAAATACAGATTTAAATGCTGTATATCCTATTGGCCCAACTTGGGGAGAAGAATTTGGAGTTCAAACAGAACTATATATATATCAAACTTTAATAAGTCATGATAAATTAAAAGTTATAGCTATAATACAAAATAGACTAAGATGGAAAGATGACAGATTTATAGTTATACTTCAGAATATAGCAGTGCTTGGAAAGGAAATATAAAAAAGCTCATTAATTATTATAAAGAATAAATAAGTATAAAAGTATTTTTAGAGGCTTAGTTTTTAGGTCTCTTTTTTATATAGTATATTATTCCAAAACCTCCAACTGTTAATACAAAAAAACAGTAGATAGTTTTGTTTTTACACAAAACTATCTACTGTCTCGAACCTAAAAGGTTCCTTTTAATTTTGATTATTGTTTTGCATATCAGTTTGTTCTGGAGTTACTGTAGACTCTTTTTTATTTTCTACATCTGTCTTAGGACTTTGATTAGAAGTATTCTGGTCATCTATGTTTGAATTATCTTCAGAAAATAGGGATTTAAAAAAGTCTCCTATAGCTTTGAAAAAATCACCTATAGCATCTGTTATCTTTTTCAATAATCCACTATCTGATAGCTCTTTTCCCGCACTTTCAAGAGCATTTGTTAATTGGTCTCCTAAGTTGTTTAAGGTATCTTTAACTTGGCTATAATCTATATTAAGTCCATTAATTTGAACCATTAAATTCTTAATATCATTTTTTTGAGTATCTGTTAATTCCACTTTATAATCTTTAGTAAGATTATCTACTATTTTATTAACTTCCTTTTCATCTTTAGGAGCTTTTTTTATAACAGCAGTTTTAACATCATTTATAACAGCAGCAGCTTCATCTGCACCAATATCATCAGCTAATTTTGATGTGGTTTCTATTTCTTTTTGAGCTACTTTTTTATTTTTAAGAGATAATTCTTGACCTTTTGCTTGTTCAAATCCTTTTAAAATTCCAGATAAAGCAGAAGTTCCTGTAACTGGAAATGGAGAACTAGCCTTAACTTCTGCATTAGTAACTCCTGATGTTACAAGGGCATTAGAAAGCATTAATCCTGTTACTTCTGTAAGGTTATTAGCTTGTACATTAATTCCTCCATCATTAGTAAGTTTTACATATGATGAAGAATAACAACCACCTTGATAGTTAGATTTATCATTAGGATCAAGTCCTAGTTGTTTTATTATATCATCATTAGTTATTCTATCTATACTAACCTGGTCTTTAGAAACTCCAAACTCTTTTAGCATTTGATCTTCCTGAACATCCGTTAGGTCTGTTCCAAACGTAACTCTCTCTTTATTTTGAGCATGTACATTTACAGTAAAACATGAAGCTACAATAGCAGAAGCTGTAATTAAACTAAAAATCTTCTTTTTCATAATGAATCTCCTTATACATATTATTTATAATTAATATTATTAAACTTTTTAAAATAAAATCAATACTTATTAGTATATTTAAGATTATTTTAAGAAGTACAGTGTTTAAATTAGTAATAAAAAAGTATAGAATATGTATAAAGAATAAATAAACTTAAGATAGGAGAAATAGAATGAGTAGTAATATAAGGATTTTTTATAAAAGTCAATATGATTTAGGATATGCTTTAAGAGGATATATAGACGAATATTTTGATAATAATGTTTCAGATGAGGAGTTAAGAGAAACTATAAAAAAGGTCGTTGAAGAGAATAAAGATAAAATATTTAAAGAAGAAAGCATAGCTAAAAAGCTTCAACAAATTTTAGGGAAAAATAGGTTAAAAATATTACTTTCTATAACTAGTGAAAAAGATAGTTAAAAAAATATATTAAACATTAAAACTAATTGTTCTATGAAAAGTAATATGATATAATTTATAGGTAAATAATGGAAAAACTTCTAAGCTAGGAGGTATCATAAGTGGAATTAGAAAAAGTTTTAATGAAGGTAATATCTGTATTTTTAATTATATTAATAGGAGTTTATGGTAGTAAGAAAAATATAATAACAGAAAGTTTACAAGAGGGTTTAAAAGATTTAATTATTAATATAACTTTCCCTTTTCTTGTGCTTACTTCTTTTAGCTTTAGCTATGATAGTAGTATGCTATCTAATATAGTTAAAGCTTTTATTTATAGTTTGCTTTCTTTTATTATTTTAATAGGTATAAATTATATATTTATAAAACCTGTAAGTAAAGAAAAGAGATTTATAATGAAACTTTCAAATGTATTTTCAAATTGTAGTTTTATTGGAATGATAGCTATAGAAAGTATATTTGGTGCAGAGGGAATGATTTATGCAGGGATTTTCAATATGACTTTTTATTCTTTAATTTGGATATACACTAAATATATATGTATAAAAAATAAAGTAGAGAAAAACTTAAATCCTACAATGCTTGCCATATGTATAGGACTATTTATGATTATCTTAAAAATTCAGTTACCAGTAGGTATATATAATAGTTTTAGTATAATAGGAGAAATTACAACCCCTATAGGATTAATCTTAGTTGGTTCAATAATAAGTAAAATTAATTTGAAAGTAATATTTAGCGATTATACACTATATTATGCTGCATTTATAAAGCTAATAGTAATGCCGCTTATAATATTAGGGGTTTCAAAATTATTAAAGGATGATTCTATGGTTATTTGTACAATAATATTATTACAAGCAATGCCTTCAAGTGAAATTTCAACTATTTTTGCAAAGGAATATGCAAAGGATTATAAATATTCTAGTGAGTTAGTAGTAATTTCAACCTTGCTTTTTATATTAACATTTCCTATAATACTAAAATTAGTAGTGTAACTATAAAATTCTAATTTGACATCTAGAGCTCATAAAGATATTATTAAAATGTAGAATTATATAATTATGAGGGAGAAGGTGACTATATATGGAATTTTCTAAAATACAAAATAAATTTATAAATCAAAAGTCAGTAGGATATAAATTATTAAAAGGAAAAGAAGGTACGGGGAAAAGTATAACATCAATTTATAAGGCTATTAATTTAGAAAATAATTACTGTATTTATGAAGATGATTCTATATTATTTATCTCCTCAGATAGAGAAAATAAAGATAAAGTTACAAGTTTATATAATTTAGAAAAAAATAAAAATCACTTTTATTCATTATTTTCAATGGATAAAGGAAGATTAGAATCCACAGTTTTAAGAGATATTATAGATACTTATTCTAAAGCCTACAAAAGAGAAAATGCTATAAATAATAATTATATAGTAAAAGAAGATATGATAAATATAATTGAAAGTTTATCTTTTGAAATAGATTCTTTAGCTAAAAAGTGTAAATTTTTAAAAAAGACAAGCTGTGAATTTATACTAGACGAAATATTATGGATTAGAGCTTCTAATTTTACGCTAGAAGAGTATTTAAATATAGATAGAAAAGGTAGAGAAAAGAGAATAAATAGAAATTCTTATACGAGAGAATGTTTATTTATTATTAAAGATCTTTATGTAAATCAGCTTAATAAGATGAATCTTAGTGATAAATTCAAAGATCTTCTATATGCTACTGAATATGTGAAGAAATATCATTTAAAATATACGCATATTATCTTAGATGATTCTGAAAAATTAACTAGAGGTGAAATAGAATTTGTAAAATCTATTTATAAAAATAGTCCATATTCATCATTAATCTTTATAGTTAACAGTGAACTTTATAATGATGAATATTCATGGTTAGTTAAAGGGAGAAAGTTGAAAACTTTAGGAGAAGATTTTAAAGGAAAGACATTCTTATATAAAACAACATTTGTAAAGAAAGAGATTATTATGCCAAAGACAATAGATACATATAAATATTTAAATTTAAAAAATAAAAGAGTAGCAAGTTTTGATATAGATACGTCCTCTATAGAAAAGGAAATCTTATTAAATGATGGGTTATCCTTTAAAGAAGAAGAACTTATAGATATTCCAATATTTAATGATATAGCAGCTGGAAGCCCTATAGAAATGAATGATAGTATAGAGGGGGATTTTTATCTTCCTAAAATTTGGCTTGGAAAAGGACCTGATACTTTTATTTTAAAGGTAAAAGGAGACAGTATGATTAACAAGAATATTTGTGATGGAGATTATGTTGTTATTAAAAAGCAATCCACAGCAAATAATAATGATATAGTTGCAGCTAGTTTAGACGGAGAAGCAACTCTTAAAATACTTAATACAAATGGAGAAAATCCTGTACTTACTCCAGCGAACCCATTATATAGCGATATAAATTTAATAAATAGAGAAGTTAATATTTTAGGTGTGGCAATTGGAGTAATAAAGTACAGTTAAGGAGCACTAAAATGGCAAAGGGGAAAACACATGACAAAATAACAATAGCTTTATCCCCTTTAATAGTTATAATATTCCTTATGATTAACGTTAATTTATTTGAAAATAAAAGTCAAATAGTTATTGTAACAGTATTAGCTGTATCAATATATTTATTTGGTGGTTTTATGTTTTCAGGAGATTTAGATATTAAAAGTATGGAATATTACAGATGGGGAAAATTAAAATTTATTTGGAACCCTTATCAAAGTATGTTTAAACATAGAAGTATATTTACACATGGTTTTTTATTAGGGCCTATAATACGTGTTATATACATATATATAATACTTTTAATAGTATGTGGAGTTTTGTATTCTTTAAGAATTATAAACTTAGCAACAGATGAAGTTATAAAAGCTACAATAGAGTATATAAATATAAATAAACTTATCTTTATAAATATAGGCTTTGCATTATTTTTAGGCTCAGGATTACATACAATTACTGATTTTACATATAGCTTTATAAAGAAGAAGTTTACAAATACAAAAGGACATAGAAAAAATAGACGTAAGTTTATAGTATAGTATTACAAATGAGGTGGGTTATTATGAAGGAAACAAAATCGCATATAGCTAAAATATCAAAGGCATCAACATATTTTATATTTAGAAATGGTCCTATTAAAGAAATGTACAAAGAAGGGAAAATTTCAGATGAGGAAATAAAAAATATACAATGTTATATGGAAAATCATTTAGCTTATCTTTATGATGTTTTATTAGAAGAAAATAATATAAATAAGTTTCAATTAATAATGGACACAATGGATAAGTTTTATATAAATGATGCTGAGGAAGTAAAAATAGATGATGAAGGATTTGAGAATTTCTATAATCAGCTATTTCCGAGTGATACAATTAAAAGTAATATAAAAATAGGAAAATAAAATAATTTAATATAACTATATAATAGAAAAAATAATAGCATAATATTACAAATAAAAAAATAAAGCACTAGTTTTATCGAAAGTATTTTAATAATGATAAAAGGTTGTATAATAAGAATTGAGAAATACATAGGAGTAACTTTAAGGGTAATTTAGAAACTATAAAATTGTACGGTTAAATATATTTTATAGTATATATATATTAGTCCTAATATTTCGTAAAGTAACATTATGGTATAAGTTAAATGAGAGATTATGGTTATATTAGGTGAACGGATTTAATAAACTAGTCTACAAATTAAGTAGACTAGTTTATTATTTATGTAACAAAAAGTGATATGAATAAGTATATTAATAATGTAAAGTTTAATAATGTACTTAGGAGGATTAATTAATGGACTGGTTTATTTCATTAAACCCTGTACTTCAAGGACTTCTTGCAACTTTATTTACTTGGTTTATAACAGCATTAGGAGCAGCTTTAGTTTATTTCTTTAAAGAAGTAGATAAAAGAATATTAAATGCAATGCTTGGATTTGGAGCAGGAGTTATGATTGCAGCAAGTTTTTGGTCACTTTTAAGCCCTGCAATAGAACTTTGTGAAGAATTAGGACATAGTGGGTTTATAATACCTGGAATTGGTTTCTTTTTAGGAGGAGTTTTCATTATTGTAGCAGATAAATTAATGGATAAGTATTCATATGGTGTAAGTAATAAGCAATCAACTATTGAAGAGACTACTAAAGCTAAGAATTATAAAAGAAGTATACTTTTAGTTTTAGCTGTAACTCTTCATAATATTCCTGAGGGGCTAGCAGTTGGAGTGGCATTTGGAGGCGTAGCGGTTGGAATACCAGGAACAACTATTATTGCAGCAATGACACTAGCTTTAGGAATAGGACTTCAGAACTTTCCAGAAGGGGCTGCAGTATCTCTGCCATTAAGAAGAGAAGGTTTATCTAGGAATAAAAGTTTTTTCTTCGGACAAGCTTCTGGTTTTGTTGAGCCTTTAGCTGGAGTATTAGGAGTAGTTGCGGCTATAACTATGAGAAGCATTCTTCCATTTTTATTAGCATTTTCAGCGGGAGCTATGATATCAGTTGTAGGATCAGAATTACTTCCAGAAGCGTCTATGGAAAATAAGAATATAACAACTTTAGGCTTAATTCTAGGCTTTTTAGTAATGATGATATTAGATGTGGCTTTGGGTTAGAAATAAAACACCTTAATTTTTTAAGGTGTCTTATTTTGAAAAGAATAGTATATAAAATATTAATTAATAGAATAAAAATTAAGTTTATTTTTAATTTTTATCTTTGCATCAATTAAGTCGCCTGTCAATTTAGTTTCATTATTTAAATTCTTAACATCTATAATTACATCGATATAAACATTATCTTTATTTTGTACATCAATATGAGAATATATTCCTGAATTATTTAAAGGTTCGATTTTTGTTGTAACATAAATTCCAGCTAAATTAAATTCACAAACGTCTCGTACTGTATTATACCTCGTAACAATGAACACTCCATTTTTAGTTGAATATTCTTGAGTATCTGGCTGAATATCTTGAGGTATATTTTTTTCTACAGACTTATTTTGACTTTTCACTTCCTTTTAACTTGTGATGAAGTTGGAATTTGTTATTACTGATATCTTAACATTTAGATATGAGCTTTAATACTTTATAAATTCTAAAGGTTTAATATGTTAATTTTTTATAACCTATCAAGAATATTTCCAGCAAAGACTTTTATTTTTTGACAAATTATGATATATTCATAACAACTATTTATTATTTTAAATAAAGGTTACGTAGGATAGGAGGAATAATATGAAGAAAAATGAATATGGTTTATTTACAGCCATAGGAATGATAGTAGGAGTAGTTATAGGTTCAGGTATATTCTTTAAAAGTGATAATATCTTAATAGCTACTAATGGGAGTGTTAGCTTAGGGGTTTTAGTATTTTGTATAGCAGCTATTGGAATTATTTTTGGAAGTTTAACAATATCAGAACTTGCATCCCGTAACACAAAAGCAGGTGGAGTAATAACATATGCGGAGTATTCTTATAATAAGTCAATAGCGTGCGCATTTGGTTGGTTTCATACATTTTTATATTATCCAGCCCTTATTTCAGTAGTTTCTTGGGTATCAGGAATATATATATGTATGTTATTTGGTTTTGATGGTGGATTAGAAGTTCAAATTTTAATTGGTTTAGCAATTATGATTATAATATTTATACTAAATGTTTTATCAGCTAAACTAGGAGGATTATTTCAAAATGCTTCAACAGTTATTAAAATAATACCATTAGTATTTATAGCAATAGCTGGATTAACTTTTGGAAATCCAACTTCTATATCAATAAGTGATATAACACATATGCAATCTTTTGGATGGATTACTGCAATTGCACCAATAGCCTTTTCTTTTGATGGATGGATTGTTGCTACATCTATAGGACATGAAATAAAAGATTCAAGTAAAAATCTACCAAAGGCTTTAGTGGTAGCACCATTATTTATATTAATAATTTATTTATTATATTTCGTAGGAATAAGCATCTATGTAGGTCCAGAAACAGTAATGAGTCTTGGAGATGCTCACGTTGATCTTGCTGCAAATAGTATTTTTGGATCATGGGGAGCTAAAATAATATTAACTTTTGTTGTTATTTCAATATTAGGAACGGTAAATGGATTAACAATGGGGCTAACTAGATTACCATATTCTCTTTCATTAAGAGGAATGTTCCCTAAATATAAGGTGTTTTCAAAAGTAAATGAAAAATTAGGAATGCCTGTACAATCTTCAATTATTGCATTTATAATATCAGTTTTATGGCTTGGTATTCATTATTTAACTCAAAAATTTGAGTTGCTACCAAATTCAGATATATCTGAAATTTCTATAACTATAAATTATGTTTTATATATATTATTATATGTGAAAGTATTTAGAATGGGGCGTAGTGGAGAAATAAAAGGTTTATGGAAAGGGCTTCTTAATCCATTATTAGCTACGATAGGATCATTAATAATATTAGTAGGTAGTATGGGGAATCCTTTATTTTGGTTAAATGCAAGTATATCTTTAATGGTACTTATAGGCGCAATAGTATTTTGGAATTATCAAAGTAAAAAGATCAATATTGAATAATATGTATAAAGAGATGAAAGAAATATCTTTCGTCTTTTTCTTTATTTAAAATAATGGAATAAAATTCGGAAAGTATGACAATTCTAATAAATATAAGTAGCATAAAATTTATAAAGGTAGGTGAGAAAGTGAATAGACTATCTTGTAATGTAAGGAAATGTAATCATAATTTATTTGGAATTTGTGATATGCATACTATAAGAATTTTAAGTTGTAACAATGAAGCTAATAATATTCCAAGATGCAATAGTTTTGAAAAATATAAAATTTCTAAACGTGTTAGATTAATAGGAAAAACTGATATCTATGAGGATAGATTAAATAACGTTGAAAATAAAGGATTTCAACTAGAGTTACCAGATATTTATTGTGAATTAACAAATTGTAAATATAATGAATGTTCAAAATGTCAATCTAGAACGGTTATGATTGAAGGATTTAAAGCAAAACAATATGGTGATACTAAATGTACTACTTTTTTAATAAATAGTAATATATAAAAGTATAATTAAATTAAAAATAGATAAGTCAGCGTAGATTAATACAATAGTTGCTGACTTATTTATATAAAAAATAGATGCTTTTATAAATTTCAATGTAGAAAATTAGGAAAAAGTGTTGTATAATAAAAACTTAATTACAAGAGATAATAGTAAATTTAAAGTTAGTGAGGCGGTACAATGAAAGCAGGATTTGATCCAAAGAAATATTTAGAAGAACAATCAAAGTACATATTAGAAAGAGTTAATGATTATGATAAGCTGTACCTTGAATTTGGTGGCAAATTAATGTTTGATCTTCATGCAAAAAGAGTATTACCAGGTTTCGATGAAGATGCAAAGATAAAATTACTACATAAGTTAAAAGAAAAAGTAGAAGTTGTTATTTGTGTATATGCAGGAGACATTGAAAGAAACAAAATCAGAGGAGACTTTGGAATAACTTATGATTTAGAAGTTTTTAGACTTATAGATGATTTAAGAGCATATGAGTTAGATGTAAATAGCGTAGTTATAACAAGATACAATGGACAACCAGCTACTACTGTATTTATAAATAAACTTGAACGTAGAGGAATAAAAGTTTATAAGCATAAAGCAACAAAGGGATATCCAGCAGACGTTGATACAATAGTTAGTGATGAAGGATATGGAAAAAATCCATATATAGAAACAACAAAGCCAATAGTTGTTGTAACAGCACCAGGACCAGGAAGTGGAAAGCTAGCAACTTGTTTAAGTCAATTATATCATGAATATAGAAGAGGAAATGTTGCGGGTTACTCAAAATTTGAAACTTTCCCAGTATGGAATGTTCCATTAAAACATCCGTTAAATATAGCTTATGAAGCTGCAACAGTAGATCTTAAAGATGTTAATTTAATAGATTCTTTCCATATGGATGCATACAATAAGCTAGCTGTTAACTATAATAGAGATATAGAAAGCTTCCCACTATTAAAAAGAATAATAGAAAAATAACAGGAGAAGAAGCTGTTTATAAATCACCAACAGATATGGGCGTTAATAGAGTTGGATATGGTATTATAGACGATGAGGTTGTAAAGGAAGCATCAAGACAAGAAATAATAAGACGATACTTTAAAACAGCTTGTGAATATAAAAAAGGTTATGTTGATAAGGAAACTGCAGATAGAGCAAAACTTATCATGGAAGAGTTAAATTTAAAAGAAACAGATAGAAGTGTTGTTATTCCAGCTAGAGAACATGCAGCTAAACTAAAGGAAGCTTCAGATAAAAATGAACTTTGTACAGCTGTTGCTTTAAAACTAACTGATGGAACAATACTAAAAGGTAAAGGCTCAGAGGTAATGGATGCTTCAGCAGCTGTTATATTAAATGCTATTAAATATTTAGCTAATATAAATGATAATATTCATTTAATATCACCTGTTATACTTGAACCTATAATAAACTTAAAATCTAAGACTTTTGGAAATAAAAGTACTGCTTTAACTTGTGAAGAAATACTAATAGCACTTAGCATTTGTGCAGCAACAAATCCAACAGCTCAAGCAGCGCTTGATAAACTATCAATGCTTAAGGGCGGTCAAGCTCATTCAACTACAATAATTAGTGGAAATGATGATCAAACCTTTAGAAAATTAGGTATTGATATTACATGTGATGCAGAATATCAAACAGATAATTTATACTATAATAATTAAAATTAGGCTAGGAACTTAGAGTTCCTAGCCTTTTGTTGTATATTGAATAAATAATTTAGTATTAGGTGGATTATAGGTAAAATAAAAAAAAGAAAGTATTATTAAAGTTGTTAGTAATATACCTAGTATTTCAAAAAAATTAGGTAAAGGAGGAAGGTTTGTTATAAACTTTATAAGTAAAAATGGAAGAATAACTGCTAATATAAAAATAGATATGTCAATTATTAATACTGGTTTTTTTGTAATATAAGTATAACTATAAAATATGGATGGAACTAGTGTTAAAGATAAAAGTAGCGAAAATCCAAGAGAAAAAAATAAATTGTTAATATTTTCATAGTTAAAACAAATAATAATTAGCATAAAAATTAATATAGGAAATATAGAAAGTTTTATATGTTCCCAAACGCTTTCATTTATTGCAGAGAAATATCCAATAAATCTATTATTATTGAATATTTTATAAGTGAAGTGTAGTAGAGTTCCTAAAATAAAACTAAACACAATGCCAATAGTTATAATTTCATTATTCATATATACCCCTATAATTATTATTTATATAGTATATATACAAATAATATAAAAGATTACATTATAGTGTAAATTATATAAAACATATGCAATAAATTTAGACTGAATATATTAAGATGAAAATTCATATATTACTTTGACCAAGAAATTTAAAAGGAGTAATTTTATGAAAAGAATCTTTCTAAATGAGGAATATACTTATAATGAAATAGGTATTAAGCTAGGGTATATGATAATTTCATTTTTAATTTCTATTTTAGTAATGCAAATATTATGTTTATGTAAAGTAACAACATTATTAGATATAAAAATAAATGACATACTTTATATTGGAGAATCAATAGTTATTACTGGGTGTATAATAACTATTTCAGGTGGTAGAAGTTTTTTAAAGAAAAATCTTTTTAGAAGAAAAGAGATTTTTATAGGGATTTTTACTGGAGCTATTTCCGGGTTAATTGTGATGTTTATTACTTATTTATACAGGCTTATTCCAATATGTTTTGGGGAAAGTATAATAGAAATTGGCTCTAATCAAGTTGTAAGTACTTATAAAAATTTTAGTTTTGAAGGGTTGATAGTTACAGCAATTACACCAGCTATATTAGAAGAGACTATATTTAGAGTTGTAGGGTTTTCTATTTTTGCTTGTATATTTAAATTTTGGTTTAGTATAGTAAGAAAAAATGAAATTAAATCAAATAGTATAAATGTATTAAATTTAAAGAGTGGATATGGATTAAGTACTTTATTTATTACTTCGTTAGTATTTGCTCTAATGCATGGGCCAAGCATTTTAAGCCTTCCAATATATTTATTACCAGGATTATTATTTGGATTTTTATATTGTAAGTATGGGTTAGGAGTATCTATATCAGCTCATTGCATTAGTAATTACTTATCATCTTTAGTTTTAACAATAGTAGTATTTTTAATTAATTTATTATTTTAACTTAGGAATTAAATTTAATAATATAAGGAAAACTATTTTTATTAGATATATAAATTAAAAAGGAGGAAACACAATGATATGTAAATCTAATATAAAAGTTATTCCTTTAGGAGGAATTGGAGAAATAGGCAAAAATATTACTGCATTTGAATATAGAGATGAAATAATAGTGATAGATTGCGGAGCCGGTTTTCCCGATGAGAGTATGTATGGAGTAGATTTGATTATTCCAGATATATCATATTTGAAAGAAAATAAAGAAAAAGTAAAGGGGATTTTTTTAACACATGGACATGAGGACCACATAGGAGCTCTTCCTTATATTTTAAAACAACTTAATATACCTGTCTATGGTACTAAATTAACCCTTGGCATTGTTGAAACTAAGTTAAAAGAACATAATATATTATCAGATTGTACCTTAAATAAAGTTGAACCTGGAGATATAATTCAACTTGATAATTTTAAGATAGAATTTATAAGAAGTACTCATAGTATTGCAGATTCTTGCTTTATAGCAATTCATACTCAAGAAGGAACAATTTTGCATACAGGAGACTTTAAAGTAGATTATACACCTATAGATGGTTTAGTTATAGATTTAGAGAGAATAGCTACTATATCAAAATCAGGTGTACTTCTTCTTATGGCTGATAGTACAAACGTAGAACGTAAAGGTCATACAATGTCTGAAAGTATAATAGGAAATACTTTTAATAGAATTTTTCAAGGGGCAAAGGGAAGAGTTATAGTAGCGACATTTGCCTCTAATATACATAGAATGCAACAAATAATTGACTCATCAATATTATATGGTAGAAAAGTAGCTTTTAGTGGAAGAAGTATGGAGAATATATCTACAGTAGCAATAGAGTTAGGATATCTTCATATAAAGCCAGAAAATTTAATTACTATAGATGATATTAAAGATTATCCAAATGATAAAATTACAATAATAACTACAGGTAGTCAAGGTGAACCTATGGCAGCTCTTGCAAGAATTGCATTTTCAAATCATAGAAAAATAAAAATAGAACCTAAGGATTTATATATAATATCAGCATCACCAATACCAGGTAATGGAAAGTTAATATCAAAAGTAATTAATGAGCTTTTCAAAAAAGGGGCAGAAGTTATTTATGAAGATTTAGAAGAAGTACATGTATCAGGTCATGCTTATCAAGAAGAGTTAAAGCTTATACATACACTAGTTAAACCTAAATATTTTATGCCAGTACATGGCGAATATAGACATTTAAAACATCATAGTGAACTTGCTCAAAAACTAGGAATGAGTAAGGAAAATATATTTATTTTAGAAACAGGAGAAGTTTTAAAGGTTAGCAAAGCAGAGGCTAAAATAGATGGAAAAGTTAAAACAGGATCAATATATGTTGATGGGCTAGGAGTAGGGGATGTTGGAACCTTAGTTTTAAGAGACAGAAAACAATTAGCGGAAGATGGAATGGTAACTATTGTAGTAACTTTAGAAAAAGAAACCTTTAGTATAATAGCAGGGCCTGATGTAATTACTAGAGGATTTATATATGTTAAAGAATCAGAAAAATTAATAAATGAATTAAAGGAGATAGCAAGCAAAGAATTAAATAAATGCTTAGAGAAAAACATTATAGAATGGTATGTATTAAAAACTAGTATAAAAAAATCTATAGAAAGATATATCTATGAAAATACAAAGAGAAGACCTAGTGTAATTCCTATAATAATGGAAGTATAATTAATTTTATGTTTAAGTAACAATATATAGGGTAATAATTAGTATAATAGTTTATTTAAGGAGGATGTTATGAGAGAGTTAACAAATAAATTATTATATATATTTACAACTCTAATTTTTGTATTAATAATTTATAATATATCATCAATTTTAATTGATTTTGGAATGATCTCTATTGGGAGACGGTTTTTTCTTATAATAATGACTTTATTTTTGTTTATTCCATATTTTAAAAATAATAAAAAAAGAAATGAAATTATAAGAGAAGGACTATTAGGAGAAGAAAAACTTCAAAATGAAATAAATAAATTAGATATAAATGAAAATAAAATAATAAGTAATGTAATATTAAAGAATAAAAGAAGCAAAAAAGAATTTGATAATCTAATTATAACTGAAAAAGGGATATATAATATAAAATGCACCAATATAAGAGGCGATATTGTAATAGAGAAAGACGGGATTTTAAAAAGGTACTACAATAATCAATACAATACTGTAGATAGTCCTATTAAAGAAATTCAAAGAGAAAGTCTTTTTCTAAAAGAAATTATTGAAGATATAAACATTATGCCTATATTAGTGATTACAAATAAATTTGTATCAATTACAGGTAAAGGAAATTCAAAGATAGCAATATTAACTATAGATGAAATTAATGAATATATAGTTAAGGACAATTTACCTACTAGATATAATAAAGAAGAGCTTTACAATAGAGTAAAGAAAAATATAAAAGAATATAGTAATATATTTTCATTAAGATCAAAATACGATGAATTTAACTATTATTCTTTTGAATACAAAACTAAAATTTCAATTTCATCTTTTTTTATATTATTCTATTTGTTAAATTTAATATAATTTATACCATTATTTTTTAATATTATTTTCATAATTCAAAAAATAATGGTATAATACTATAAATAAAAATCATAGAATAAAAAAACAAATGAAAATTGGAGGAAGTTACAATGGGAAAAATAGCAGCATTCTTTGATATTGATGGAACTATATATAGAGAAGGTCTTATAACTGAAGTATTTAAGAAAATAATTAAGTATGAGCTAGTTAATGAAAATAAATGGTATAGAGATGTTAGACCAGCTTATATAAAATGGGATAAAAGACAAGGAGATTACGATACTTATTTACTAAAAATGGTAGATATCTATACAGAGGCTATTAAAGGAATAGACAAATATCATATAGATTATATAGCTAAAAGAGTAATAGAACAAAAGGGGGATAGAGTATATACATTTAGTAGAGAAAGAATAAAATGGCATAAAGAACAAGGACATATTGTAATTGCTATATCAGGATCACCTATAGAATTAGTAAGAGAGATGTCTAAGAAATATAATATGGATGATTATAGAGGTACTATATACAAGTTAGGAGAAGATAATACCTACAACGGTGATATAATACCTATGTGGGATCACGAAAGTAAATTAAAAGCCATACAAGAATTACAAGATAAATATGATATAGATTTAGAAAAAAGCTTTGCATATGGTGATACTTCAGGAGATTTTACAATGTTTAAATCTGTAGGAAACCCATATGCAATTAATCCAACTAAAGAGCTTATAGGAAAAGCTAAAGAAGATAAGGACATAATGAATAAAATAAAGTTAATTGTAGAAAGAAAAGATGTAACATATAATCTAGACATAAATACTATAGATTTAATATAGAGTATAAATTTAAAATGAAGTTATTATTACAAATAATAACTTCATTTTAAAAAACAAAGTTTTCTGAAAAATCTATTGAAAACGTATTCCATAATTGTTATTATAATAGTATAACTAGAAGTTATATTATTTAACTAGATACTCAGGGAGGGATTTTAAATGAAATTTGATAAATTAGATTTACATTCACCAGTTAAAGTTATGTTAGAGGCAGAAGAGGCTTTTAAAGAGAATTATAGTGAATTTGATGATATGATCAATGGTAGAGTTCATGAAGTGTTTAAAGTTGCAATAAAAGATGAAGACTTTCTAAAAATAGCAGTATTTAATAATGATTATTTAAATATATCACCTGTAGATACTTTTTTATCATATTACTCCAAAAAGCTTCCTAAGCTTTCTGAAAGAAAACTATTATTTGTAAATTCATTATTTAAAAATTTATTTAAATTTGTCCTTAAAAATGAATTTAAAGAAGTTAACTACTCTATTATAAATAAGACTGAAATAGCAAGATAGAAGTAAATAATTAAGATTTTAATATGAAGTTTAGCTTTAATAGACTAAACTTCATATTTTTTTATAACAATAACTATTAGATGCTATTTAATGATTGACAGGAAGTTAAATATTAGATTAATATTACATATAAAGCAATCTACATTAATTTTAAAGAAAAGGAATTTTTATATGAAGAAAAAATCAACAAAGTCTTTACTTATATTAAATTTAGTAATATCAGTAGCATTAAGTATGGCACATCCAGTCACGCCAGCACTTATAAGAAAATTAGGATTACCATCTTTTATGTTTGGTGTATTTTTTGCTACTATGTCATTAGGAAACTTTATTTTTTCACCTATTTGGGGTGGATTATCTGATAAAAAGGGAAGAATTAAGTATTTAATAATAGGTCTTGTAGGATATGGAATAAGTCAATTAGGATTTGGGCTTAGTACAAATACAATTGTTATAGTAATATTTAGATTGTTAGGAGGGGCTTTTGTAACAAGTTACCTAACAGTATCTATAGCCTATTTAACAGATATAACAACAAAAGAAAATAGACTTAAAATAATGTCATATTATGCAGCATGTAACACTATAGGAAGTGCATTAGGATCTCTTCTAGGAGGGGTTATTGGAAATACAAATTATAAAATAGCATTTTTAGTTCAATCTGTACTTTGTATAGTATTAAGTATTTTTATTTATTTTATATTATCTGAAACAATTGTTGATACAGGTGAAAAAGTACGTATAAAATTAAATAAAATTAAGTTTAATAAATTAACAAATAGAGTAGATACTAATTTAATTATGATAATGTTAATGGTTATTATTTTCTATTTTTCATCAACTAGTTATAGTTCATCTATTAATTATTATATAGAATCAATATTGAAGTTACCTCCATCATTTAATGGAGTATTTTTATCTATAGCAGGAATTTGTGGATTCTTAGGAAACTTATTATTGACATCATATATAGGTAAAAAAGTAGATGATAAAGTAAGTTTTAAATATCTAACATTATTATTAGGAGTAATTATATTTTTAGCTTCGATAACTACTAATACAAATTTATTTTTTGTATTAATAATAATTTTTGTAACAATTAGTAGCATATATGTTCCAATTCAACAAAATATAGTAACAAAATTAAGTAAAGATAATTATGGATCTCTTATGGGAATTCAAAATTCAGCTAAGTCCATGGGGATGGTATTAGGGTCATTATTTGCAGGTTTTATATTTGATTTTGGAAGCAAATTGCCATTTATGATAGCTGGTATAGTACTATTTATTGGATTTGGAATTCTTACTAGAACAAAAATAGATATAAAGTAAACAAAAAAAGGTTGCTTATACAACCTTTTTTTGTTTTATTAGAATATAATAAAATATATACCGAAGTATACTCTTATATATAATCCTCGTAAATAAGTATAAATAAAGAAAAAATTTATGATCGCAAGTCTTATGATAGACAACAAGTAAAAGAGATTATATAATATTATTTAAAGTAAAACTTCAATTTAAGGGGATTAAAAATGAATTTAAACGAAAAACATATAGAAGAAAAAATTAAACATTTAAAAAAAGCTATTGAAATAGTAGGAGGAATTGACTTACTAGAAAATAAATTTAAAAATCAAGAAGATTTATTTAAATATATTATTGAAACAGTTTTTAAAGAAGATAAAATAGTATTTGAAATTCAAAATACTATTTTTACAATAAAAGAACTTATGGATATAAAAATAAGATATGAAAAACACTTAATAAAAAATAGATCTAAAGTTATTCAAAGCATAGTTTACAAAATAAATAAGTATAATACAGCTTTAGAGTCATTAGTTAGAAAATATAAGAAAAGTAATAGTATTAGTGAATATAATGAAATAAAAAATCAGATAATACATACATATAGAATGGACATTAACTTATACATATTAAAAGAAATAAATGAAGTAGTACTTAATGATATACGTTTAGCTGACGAAGTTAATTTTTATGGAGAATATCTTACTGAAAAAAGAGAACAATTAGTTATAAGTATTATGAGAAATATTGGAGCAGAATAGAATTTATAAATTAAAAATATATCACCTAGATTAATTTAAAGTCTAGGTGATATATTATTTAAAAGAAAATATTATATTGATTTTAAAAAAGGAGTAAATAGTGAGTTTTTATTATAAAGATGAATTAATAGAATTTGAAATAATCTATAGAAATAGAAAAACATTATCTATAAAAATAGATATAGATGGAAATATAAAAGTGATCTCTCCTGAAAAGTTAAGTGAAAATAATATATTAAATATAGTCGAAAAGAAAGCAAGTTGGATTATTAATAAAAGAAAGATAATGTTAAATAGGAAAAAAGTAATTCCAAAGAATAATTATTTAAATGGAGAGTTTTATCTATATATGGGTGAAAAGTATACTTTGAAAGTGGTTACTACTCCAAAAGATACAGTATTAATTAATCATGAAAATAAAGTTATAGAAATTAGCACTTCTTCTAAAGATAAAATTAGAAATATGCTAGAAAAATTTTATAGAGAAGAAACCTTTAAAATTGTAAAAGAAAGAGTTTGTTATTATCAAAAATACTTTGAAAATACGCCTAAAGAAATAAGGGTTAAACAACAAAAAAGAAGATGGGGTAGCTGTACTTTTGATAATAAACTTTTATTTAATTGGAGATTATCAATGATGCCAAAAGATATACTGGATTATGTTATTGTCCATGAAATGTGTCATATGGTTTATAAGAATCATTCAAAAGACTTCTGGAATGATGTATTTAGAGTTATGCCAAATTATAAAGAAAAATCATTATGGTTAAGAGAAAATGGGATTAAAATTGATTTATAAAATAGAATAATTCGACAAATTTTATTTAAGATGTTAGTATTAAAATATTAGTATATATTTAGGAGAGGTTTAATTTGGAAGATATAACAATTATAGATAAGGTAGCTAATCAAACAAATTTGCCTAATTGGTGGGTTGAATCTATAGCTATTCAATATTTTAATCCTAGAAAAATAACTTTAGAAAAAGAGAACACTTTATGGAATTTAGATTATTCAAAATTAGATGAAGATGAACTAGCTGAAGCATCTATTTATAAAAAAGCTGTAATTTCAAATTACAAAATATTTCATAATGTCCGTAAAGAGATTTTTTATAAAAGATATGTTAAAAATAATAGGCTTAAAGATACTGATAGTCTAATAAAAGAATATAATGAAATAACTGCAAAAGGATTAGTTTCTAAATATTACATAGCTTTTAAAGAATTAGAAGGATATATTGAATCACCAGAACATATATTAAATTCTTATTATCAAGTTTTAGATAATGGAAATATATATCAATGGAGGGTTTTAGATTCAATAAAGTATTGTGAAGAAACTTCTAATTTCAATTATCTTGATGAAATTTTTTCTCTTCAAGATAAACATGATTATTTAGTCAGTCTTTTAATAAATCCAGAAGAAGTTAATAAAGATGAATTAAAAGACAAAATAGAGGAGTATTTAGAATGGTGTAATGTGGTAAAGAGAAGTTTAGTTAAAACTTTATATGATGCACATTTAGCAAGATTAGCTAATTGTAATAAGGAACAATATAAAAATTTAAATACTAGTAACGAAAATTTTCCACCTATAATATCTTCTTATGAAAATTTTACTCTTAGTAAAGGAATTATTAAGAGCAATTATAATTTTGAAGGTATTTTTTATGAAAATTGTTGTAGAAGTTTAGATAAGTCAAAATATCTTGAGAAAGTATCTATTTCAGATACAGAACTTACAAAAAATATAGATAATATCTATAAAGAAAAGATATCTAGTTTAATTATGGGATTAAGTTGTATTGAATCATATATAAATACAGTAGGTTGTATATATTTTGAAAATATTTGGGATGAAACTTTAGATTTTAATTTAAAATCTAAAATCAGGTTTTATATAAAATTAATTAGTAAACGAACTGATTTTTCAGAAGAAGAATTAATTACTATAAATAATATTTATGGTTTAATTAAATTAAAAGAAGAGATTTTTAATAATGATAAATCCTTTGAAGATAGCACTATAGATAATAATACTATTGTGAGTATATTAAATAAAAAACTGTCTAATGAAAACTTAGTAAATATTGATATTATAATTAAAGATTTTATTATTTTAATTTCAAGCATAGGTAATATGAAATTACCTTTTTGGTTAAAAATAAAATAGCCATTTTATGACTATTTTATTTTCAGTTTGTTGAAAAACCCCCTATTAAAAAACAGAGGGTTTTTCTATTATTTAATACATTTGTCTTATGAAAAATCCATAGTTTTTAAAGGCATCTTTAATTATATTTATATGATCAGGACCATTTGTTTCAACTGTTATTTCTAACAAAACATTTTTAAGTCTATTGGTTGCTTTAAATTGATTATGTTCTAATTTTACTACATTTGCAGAGGTTTCTGATAATAATTTAGATATTTCTAATAGTTGACCTGGAACATCAGGTAGTTCTACTGAAAAACAAAATAATCTACCTCTTTCTACTAATCCATTATTTATTAATGATGAAATTGTAAGCATATCTATGTTACCTCCACTAATTATTGAAACTATTTTTTTATCTTTAAAATTTAATTTCTTTAAGGCTGCTAAAGATACAGCGCCTGAAGCTTCTACTAAAAGTTTATGTTTTTCACTTAATATTAAAAAAGCTTCTACTATTTCACTATCGGTTACTGTCACAATATCATCAACATAATCTTTAATTATATCAAAAGTTATATTTCCGGGACTTTTTACTGCTATACCATCTGCTATTGTATTTATTGAGTTAAGACTTATAAGATTTCCATTTTTAAAACTTTGTTCCATGGCATTTGCTCCTTCAGCTTGAACACCTATTATTTTAATATTAGGATTAAGTTCTTTAGCCGCTAATGATATCCCACTTATTAATCCACCTCCACCAATTGGACAAACTATAACATCTACATCATTTAAATCTTCAAATATTTCTAAAGCAATAGTACCCTGACCTTGAATTACAGTTAAATCATTAAATGGATGTAAAAATATAGAATGTTCTTCCTTTTCTATTCGCTTTGCTTCTTTAAAAGCATCATCATAACAATTACCATATAAAACAACATTACCCCCTAAGTCTTTAGTAGATTTAACTTTTACAAAAGGCGTTGTTTTAGGCATTACTATAGTGGCATTAACATTTGATAAAGCAGCTCCATATGCAACACCTTGAGCATGATTACCAGCTGAAGAACAAACAACACCTTTATTTTTCTCTTCATTACTTAATGAATTAATTTTATTTATAGCACCTCTTATTTTATAAGCGCCTGTAACTTGTAAATTTTCACATTTCATATAGATATCATTACCACTTAATATAGAAAAAAAATTGCTATATAACAATGGGGTTTTAATTACAACATCTTTTATTGTTTCTCTTGCCAATTGAATCTTTTCTAGATACATATATATCACCTCTATTACACTAAATTCCATTATATAAAATATTATATCATGACTTGAAGATTAATTCAGAAAATTTAAAATAATGTTTGAAATCACATAAATTAACTATAATAAGCACATAATAAAAATAAAAAGGTGATAATATGAATGATAATAAATTAGAAAATATGAAAAATGTAGGAAATTTTACTAGAGGAGCTATTAAAGAATTCGAAGAAAATATAGTTTCCCAACATAATTACTTAGAAAAGGTAGATAAAAATTTAAAAAGTGGGAGGAAGTAAACTATGTCCTTTGAAGAAAAACTTAAAATTCAAATTTCAGGACAACATCAGAACAAACAACCAGGCGAAGAACATTTAATGAATCCAGCACCTATCTATAATTTAACTAACTATTCTCATCCAGCTTTAAAACTTAAAGACAAAGTAGCTATTATAACTGGAGGAGATAGTGGAATTGGTAGAGCCATTGCTATAGCCTACGCAAAAGAAGGAGCTAAAATAGCAATTGTATATTTGAATGAACATGAGGATGCAAATAAAACAAAAACATTAATTGAAGATTTTAATGGAGAATGTATTTTAATTCCTGGAGATATAGGTGAAGAAGATTTTTGTATAAAAGCTATAAATGAAGTTATAGAAAAGTTTAAAACTATAAATATATTAGTTAATAATTCAGGAGAACAACATACTGCTAATTCTTTAATTGATATTACAAGAAACCAATTAGAAAGAACATTTAAAACTAATTTTTTTGGAGCATTTTATTTATCAAAAGCAGTACTACCTCATTTAAAAAGTGGAGATAGCATAATAAATACTACTTCAATAACTGCATATCATGGAAGTGAAACATTAATAGACTATTCTGCTACTAAAGGAGCTCTTACTTCTTTTACAAGATCATTAGCTAAAAACTTAGCTAAAACAGGTATAAGAGTAAATGCAGTAGCTCCTGGACCTATATGGACTCCATTAATTCCATCATCTTTTGATGAAAATAAAGTTGCAAGCTTCGGTAAAGATACGCCTATGAAAAGACCAGGGCAACCAGTAGAATTAGCTGAAAGTTACGTGTTTTTAGCTAGTGATGGTGCCTCTTACATAACAGGTGAAACTATACATGTAAATGGAGGAGACTTTATAAATTCGTAATTTTAAAGACTAGAATTTAAATCTATTAAATTCTAGTCTTTTTATATGCTTAAATATATATTTAAATTTTATAAGTTTTCATAAGTGTTTTTTAATAGTAAAGCATCGTGTTCAAGAATAGGACTTTCACAAATAAGACAACCCTTTATATTATAATCTATAAAAGCTTTTAAACATGCTTTGTAATTAAAATCACTTTCTTCAAAAGGTAAGTGATGCCTTTCACCTTTATTTGTATATTCAATACCTGACAAGTGAATATGCATATCTTCTAAAGCTTCTCTTCCAAGACCTTCTCCGACTTTTTCTAATATCCTAGCAAAATCGCTATATTCTTTTAATAATCCATTCTCTCTTGCATGTATATGTGAAAAGTCAATACATAATTTACAATAAGGAACCTCTTTGCATAAGGTTATAATTTCATCTATATCTCCAAACTGAGTTGGTTTCCCGGTAGTTTCTAATCTATAATCTATATTACCTGGTAAAGTTAATAAATTTTTTTTAATTTCAGCTAATGCTTCTTCTTTAGATGACTTTAAATAAAATTCTGGATGAAAGATTAAACTTTTTCCACCAATAGATTTTAAAGCCTCTGATCCTTGTAATATTCTATCAATAGACTTTAGCTTTTTTTCTTCTACCTCTGCATTTAAATTAATAAAATATGATCCATGAGCAGAAAGATAAAAATCATATTTTTCTTTTGCTTCAAGTATTGCAGGTCTATTTTTAGGGGTTACATTAACTGATCTAACAAATGGTAATTCCATTGCATCGAGTCCTATACTATGTAAATATTCTATTCCTGTCGGATAAGTAAATTTATCACCTTCTCCAATTGGAAGTCCTGAAATACCAAATAATAATTTTTCCATAATAACTCCTTTTGAATGTTTTTTCTTGAGTATAACAAATAGAAAATATCTTTTCAATATTCTACAGTAAGTACCATATATAGATGTTTCATCCTATTTATCGGAAATTCTTTAGAGGTTTATACTTGCTATTTATTAATAAAAACTAAGAAATACTTTTAAATTCTTCATCTTTTAAGCATATGCTATACAAGAAATTTATTTTAATAAAATACAATAAAAGCCAGAAATAGGGCGTGTTTATTAATAATGTATATACTAGTTCATAAAAATTTATTATTATTTTCTTGTTATTGCATTAAGCCAATTGTAATAGTACTATAATAGTTGGTAATAAAATTATGGAGTGATAATAATGGAAGAAAGATTACAAAAGTATATGGCTAAGTGTGGAGTTGCCTCACGAAGAAAATGTGAAGAGTTAATTTTACAAGGAAAAATAAAAGTTAATGGTATTATTATAAAAGAATTAGGAACAAAAGTAGTGGAAGGTATTGATAAAGTAGAGTTTAATGGAAAAATAATTCATAAAGAAGAAAATAAAATTTATATAATGCTTAATAAACCAGAAGGATATATAACTTCTCTTAAAGATGAAAAAGGAAGGAAAACAATTCTTGATCTTGTAGATGTTAATGAGAGAATATTTCCTATAGGAAGATTAGATTACGATAGTTCCGGTTTATTGCTTTTAACAAATGATGGAGATATATATAATAAAATAATTCATCCACGAGTTAAAATAAAAAAGAAATACATAACTGTATGTGAAGGTGAATTTAGCGAAAGTGATTTAGATAAATTTAGAAAAGGAATTAATATAGGTGATTACATAACAGCCCCTGCAGATATTAAAATTATATCTATTGAAAATATTAGAAATAGAAAAGTCTCAACTGTTGAAATTTCTATACATGAAGGAAAAAATAGACAAGTTAGAAGAATGTGTGCTGCTTTAAATCATCCTGTACTTTCTCTTAAGAGAGTTGCTGTTGGAGATGTAAAACTAGGATATTTGAAAAAAGGAGAATGGAGAAATCTTAGTAAAGCAGAATTAGAATATATTAATTCTTTATAGAAGGAGATATTATGTTTAAGTATGTTGCTGACATTAGTGAGTTATCACATCATATAATAAAAACTTTTTTAGTTAATAAAAAAATTGCTATAGATGGAACCTTAGGAAATGGTTATGATTCTGATTTTCTATCTAAAAACTTTGAAAAGGTATATTCTTTTGAAATACAAAAAGAACCTTGTGATAGATACAAAGAAACTTGTTTGGAAAATGTAATTGTAATTAATGATTCACATGATAAAATTAATGAATATATACTTGAAAATGTTGATTGTATTATGTACAATTTAGGATTTCTCCCAGGAGGAGATAAAAATATTACAACTATGCATGA
The DNA here is from genome assembly GCF_002327185.1 of Clostridium chauvoei. Taxonomy (NCBI): domain Bacteria; kingdom Bacillati; phylum Bacillota; class Clostridia; order Eubacteriales; family Clostridiaceae; genus Clostridium; species Clostridium chauvoei. The sequence goes on from NZ_CP018624.1 coordinate 1,160,565, forward strand.
AACATCCCTAAAGAGTATTAAAACTGGGTTGGAAATTTTAAACTCAGGAGGGATTATGACTATATGTATATATAAAGGACATGATGAAGGTAAAAAAGAAGAAACTTGCATTTTACAATATATAAAAACTTTACCCCAAAAATATTATGGAGTTATGAGTCATAGTTTTTTAAATAGAAGTGAAATGGCTCCAAGTCTTATAGTTATTGAAAAGAAATGATTTTTTCATGATGATTTATATAATCTATATAAATCTTAATTATTAAAGTTATTTCATATAATATGAAATATATATTGATACAGTATTCATAAGGTGCTAAAATAATACTAACTGAAGATTAGAGAAAAGAAGGGATAATATGGATAATAATCTAAATGATAGCTCAAAGGATTTAATGAGATTAATTCAATTAAGATTTTCAAGATTAAGTAAAGGACAAAAGCTTATAGCTGAATATATATTAAAAAATTATGATAAAGCAGCATTTATGACTGCAGCTAAATTAGGAACTTCAGTTGGAGTATCTGAATCAACAGTTGTTAGATTTGCAAACGAACTTGGTTTTACAGGATATCCTAAATTACAAAAAGCTCTCCAAGAACTAATAAAAAATAAATTAACAACTGTTCAAAGGTTGGAACTATCAAATGATTATGTAAGTGAGGGGTATGCACTAAAGGGAGTATTAAAGGCCGATATGGAGAATATAAGGTCAACTCTTGAAAAAATAAACTATAATACATTTGAAGATGTAATTAATAAAATTTTCGAAGCTAAAAGAATCTATATTATAGGACTTAGAAGTTCTACTGCTCTTGCAGAGTTTTTAGGGTTTTATTTAAATATAATACTTCAAAATGTAAAAACAGTAGGATATGGAATATCTGATATATTCGAACAAATGATAAATGTAGGTGAAGGAGATTTAGTTATTGGAATAGGGTTTCCAAGATATGCATCTAAAACAATAGATGCTTTAAGTTTCTCACAAGATAGAGGTGCAAAAGTTGTAGCTATAACAGATAGTTTACTTTCACCACTTGCTTCAAAAGCAGATTATACATTAATAGCTCAAAGTAATATGGCATCATTTGTGGACTCTCTTGTTGCACCATTATCAGTTATAAATGCTTTAATAATCGCTGTTGGAATGAGAGAAAAAGAAAATATAGCAACTATATTTAACAACCTTGAAGAAATTTGGAAAGGATATAATGTATATTCTTATAACAACAGAAATGTTGGAGATGATTAAAAATACGAATTTTTATATAAAGCTTCCTAATCTGTAAATATATGATTTTGGAAGCTTTATTTTGTTGAATAATATAAATTAAAATGATATGCTTTTAAAAGGTATATTTAAATGCCTTAGGAGGATAATAGAATATGAAAACAATAATAGTTATTGGAGCAGGTCCAGCAGGTATGATGGCTGCTATAGCTGCATCCAAAGAAAATAAAGTTATATTATTAGATAGTAATGAACGTATTGGAAAAAAACTTTTTATAACAGGTAAAGGAAGATGTAATGTTACAAATGCAAAGGATATTTCTGAATTCTTTGATTTTATACCTGGTAATCCATATTTCCTATATAGTTCTTTATATACATTTACAAATGAAGACACTATTCGCTTTTTTGAAGATCAAGGAATAAAGTTAAAAGTAGAAAGAGGCGGTCGTGTATTTCCTGAATCAGATAAGTCCTCTGATATAATAAAAGGATTATCTAACGAACTTGCTAAATGTACTATTAAAGTTAGACTTAATAGTAAAGTAACTAATATTATAAGTAAAAACAATATAATTACTGAAGTTGAAATAAATGGTGGCGAAAGAATCAAAGGCGATCATTTTATAATTTGTACTGGTGGAGCATCATATCCTTTAACTGGTTCAAAAGGAGAAGGACAAAAATTTTCAAAAAATTTAGGCCATAATATAGTTGATTTAAAACCTTCTCTTGTACCAATAGAACTTAAGGACACTTGGGTAAAAGAACTTATGGGATTATCATTAAAAAATGTTGAAATATCTATATTTGAAAAAGATACTGTAAAACCAGTTTATAAAAATCAAGGTGAAATGATATTTACTCATTTTGGTATATCAGGTCCCCTTATATTAAGTGGATCAAGATTTATTAAAGAAAATAAGAAATTTTACATAAAACTAGATTTTAAGCCTGCATTAAGTGAAATTGAATTAGATAAGAGAATCCAAAAAGATTTTAAAAAATTTATAAATAAGGATTTTAAAAATGCTTTGGATGAGTTATTACCTAACAAAATCATTCCTTTAATTATTAAACTTTCTCAAATACCTGAAAATAAGAAGGTTAATGAAATAACTAAAGAAGAGAGAAAAAATTTATTAAAATTATTAAAAGAATTTAAAATGGAAGTAAAAGGATTAAGACCAATTGATGAAGCTATAGTTACAGCTGGTGGAGTAGATACAAAAGAAATTGATCCATCTACTATGAAATCAAAAATAATTTCAAATCTTTCTTTTGCTGGTGAAGTAATAGATGTAGATGCATTTACAGGTGGTTACAACGTACAAATTGCTTTATCAACTGGCTATATAGCTGGAAGTAATATTTAATAATTTTAATATCTTATAAAGTATTTATAAAGGAAATACAATTTAACCTTGAGAAAGAAAGTTATAAATTATATAATTTATAAGTAAGTATTTTTGATAAGACGGGAAAGGCGGTAAAAATTTTGAGAATTTCGGTAGCAATAGATGGTCCAGCAGGAGCAGGAAAAAGTACAATCGCAAAATTAGTAGGTGAAAAATTCAATTTAATGTACATAAATACAGGTGCTATGTATAGAGCTGTTGCTTTAAAATCAATAGAAAATAATATAGATATAAATGATGTAGAATCTATATGTAATCTTATAGACTCTATGGAAATGAAATTTGAAAATGACGACTTAATATTAAATGGTGAAAATATACAAAGTAAAATAACTATGCCTGAAATAAGTTCAGTAGTTTCAGCTTATGCATCTATCCAAGAAGTAAGACTTAAATTAGTAAATTTACAAAGAAAAATGTCAGAAGAATTTAACGTTATAATGGATGGAAGAGATATAGGGACGGTAGTTTTAAAAAATGCGCCTTATAAATTCTTTTTAACTGCAACACCTGAAGAAAGAGCAGATAGACGATATAAAGAACTTAAAAATAGAGGACTAGAAGTTAATTATGATAAAATATTAGAAGATATTATAAAAAGAGATTATATAGATACCCATAGAGACGTTGATCCATTAAAGAAAGCTGATGATGCTATAGAAATTGATACAACTGGATTAAATATAGAAGAAGTTACAAACAAGATAATCTCTTATATAAAATAAAAATTTGAAATATATTTTATGATAAATTTATTCTTAAAAATGTAATATAATAATATAAATAATATATATAATTTTTTAACTTAGGAGAAAATATGAGAAAAGTAATTTTAGCTGAAAATGCAGGATTTTGTTTTGGAGTGCAAAGAGCTGTAGAAGAGGCATTAAAAATTAAAAAACACTATAATAAAAAAATATATACACTAGGACCACTTATACATAATAATGATGTGGTTAATTACTTAGAAGAAAATAATATATTTGCAATTGATTTTGAAAATATTGATGAATTAACTGAAGGTGATGTAATAGTTATAAGATCTCATGGTGTACCAAAATCAATAATAGAAGTATTAGATATCAAAGGACTTAAAGTTATTAATGCAACTTGTCCATATGTTACTAATATACATAAAAAGGTTGATAAATATTCTAAAATGGGATATAGCATTGTTATCTTAGGTGATAAGAAACACCCTGAAGTTGTAGGGATTAATGGTTGGTGCGAAAATAAAGCCATTATTACTAAAAATGGTGACTTTAAAGAAAGTCTGCCAAATAAAGTTTGTGCTGTTTCTCAAACTACAGAAAAAGAAGAAAATTGGGAAAATACTTTAGACAATTTATCTAAGAATTGCAAAGAATTATTACCATTCAATACAATTTGTTCTGCTACAGAGGTTAGACAAAAAAGCGCTAAAGAGTTATCAAAAAATGTAGATGCTATGATTGTTATTGGAGGTAAAAATAGTTCTAATACAACTAAACTTTATCAAATTTCTAAAGAGAATTGTGAAAATACTATTCATATAGAGAATTCTAAAGAACTAAAAGAAGATTTTATTAATAACGAAAACTTTAAAACAGTTGGAATAACTGCTGGAGCTTCAACTCCAGATTGGGTAATAAAAGAAATTATAGATATTATGGAGGGGAAATTTAACATGGATGATCAATTAAAATTAATGAATGAACTAGATAGAAGATTTCGTATAGGTGATGAAGTTACTGGTGAAATATTATCAATAACTAGAGATGAAGTAGTAGTATCTTTAGTAGGATACAAATCTGATGGAGTTATTCCTTTTAAGGAATTAACAGTTCTTGAAAATATAGATGATGCTGTAAGTAAATTAAAGGTAGGAGATAGTATTACAGCGAAGGTAATAAAATTACAAAACCAAGATAAAAATGTAGTACTTTCAAGATTAGAATATGAAAAAAATTCTACTATTTTAGAATTAGAGAAATTATTTGAGAATAAAGAAACTTTAATAGTTACAGTAAAAGAAGCTAAAGAAAAAGGATTAGTTGCTTATTATAAAGGTGTAAGAATATTTATTCCAGCATCTCAAATTGATATAAAATTTACTAAAGACAAAGAAATATACGTTAAAAAAGATTTAGAAATTAGATTAATTGACTTTTCTAAAGAAAATCCATCTAAAATAGTTGGATCAAGAAGAATACTTTTAGAAGAAGAAAAAGCTATAAAAGAATCAGCTGTATGGGATAACTTATCTATTGGAGATGTAGTAAAAGCTGAAATAAAGAGATTTACTAATTTTGGTGCTTTTGCCGACATAAATGGGGTAGATGGATTGATTCATCTTTCACAAATTTCTTGGAGTCATGTAAAATCTGCTGAGGATATATTAAAAAAAGGTCAATTTGTAGATGTAAAAATAATTGATTTAAATAGAGAAGAAAATAAGTTGTCTTTAAGCATAAAAGAATTAACTCCTGAACCATGGTCAAATGTAAATGAAAAGTATCCAGAAGGTTCTATTGTATTGGGTAAAGTTGTAAGATTAAATGATTTTGGTGCTTTTGTTGAATTAGAACCAGGAGTAGATGGATTAGTTCATATTTCTAAGATAACTCATGATAGAGTTAATCATCCAAAAGATGTTTTAACTATAGGTGAAGAAGTAAAAGCTAAAATACTTTCAGTTGATGGAGAAAATAAAAAAATAGCCTTAAGTATTAAGGATGCTGAATAATAAATAAAAGAAACTTTTACTAAGAAGATGCATATATATTTAATATGCATCTTCTTTTTTATGTGTTAAAACTAATTATATATCAATTCAATTATTTCAAATATTCTTGACTATAAATAAATGGAAGATTTATACTATTCTTAGAAGGTTTAAAAGGGGATATTTATGATAACATTAGAGAAGCTAACATCAAATACAATGGATATATTTAAAAATCTATATAATAAGAATCAGAAAATAGACAGCTATGATAAGGATTTTTTTTATTTATATGAGCATCAAAATTTTATAGTTAAATATATATTTAGAAAATTTCTTAAATTAATAAGATATAATGATAAAATAATAGGATATATATGGTATGATACACCATTAGATTCAAATATTAGAATTTGGTCTTTATATATTGAAAATGAATATTTAACTATTTTAGATAGAACTATTTTTAATAAATTTAATGATAGTATATTATCTTATGAAGCTATTGATAATACTAGAAATTCAATTATTTTAACTAATTTAGGGTTTAAGCGAGTTAGACCTACTATTTTAATGGAACTTGATTTAAATACTTATCATAGATATGAAGAAATAACTGATTTAAGATTAAAACTTCAATCAAAGAATAGTAATATAAATAACCATTATAACTCTATTTATAATGCGAATTATTCAGAGTCTATCTATCACTTGAAAAAATTTATTATGGGGAAAGATGAAAAATTAAGATGTAAAATTCAGAATAACGTATTTTCTAATTGGAATAGAGAGCCATTAAAAATAGAGGATATTTATAATGACATAAGTCAAGAATATTATATTAATGATTTATCAATATTTGGTATGATTAATGAAAAATGTGTAGGATATGGACAAGTTATCTATAATAGAAATATGTACACAGTTGTTAATTTTGGAATAATAGAAGAATTTAGAGGTTTAGAAATAGGAAAATTACTATTACATGATTTAATACTTCTTTCTAAAGAGAAAGGATTAACTAAACTTTATATACGAGTTGATATAGATAATCTAAGAGCTAGATCATTATATACTTGGGCTGGTTTTATAGATAAATGTACTATTTCTAGATGGGATAGAAGATGTAATACTTATTAATCTATGAGGAGATATATTATGAATGCATTAAAAATAAAAGCCAATATTGAAACAACAGAGGATTTTTCACCTGACATTTTTGAAGAAGCATTTAAAATATCATTTTTTAATACAGGATATAAACTTTATTCTTTAAATATAATTAAGATTTCTGAAGTAACTTATGATGTTATTTATTATGTAGAAGTTACTGAGAATATGAATTTTGTTTTTGCAGTAGAAGCATTAAATAATACTATTAACCAGTATGATACTTTTAAAGTGAATAATGTAGATAAATTACAATTAGTTGAATTTAATAATTAAGGTACGGGATTTTTCTCGTACCTTTTTATTTTTAATAAAAATCTGAATATAAAATATATTTACATAAATTATAAAAAACATTTGAGTTTTATGATAAAATATTACAAATTATATTTATTAATTTTATTCTATATAAATAATTCAACGTAATTTTACAGTAAACGAATTCATTTTAAAAATACTCCTTATTTATCCATGATATAATCAAGTTGAAAATATAAATAAGGAGTTGATATTATGAATAAAATAAAAAAATATTAAGTTTCTTTTTAATTTTATTAATTTCATTTTTTGGTATTCCAGTAATATCACAAGCTAAAGTACAAGATAACCTTGTAGTAAATTATATTGATGTTGGACAAGGTGATTCAGAGTTAATTCAAGTATCTGGTAAAAATATATTAATTGATGCTGGAAATAATGATGATTTAGCTTATAATTATCTAAAAAGTAAAGGAGTAAAGCATTTAGATTATGTAATAACTACTCACCCTCATTCAGACCACATAGGTGGAATGGCAAAGATAATAAACGAATTTGATATTGGAACTTTTTATGCTCCAAAAGTATCTACAACAACTAAAGTATTTGAAGGAATGATAAATTCACTTAATAATAAAGGAATTAAAATTACAGTTCCTAAAGTTGGTGAAAAACTTAATATAGGCAATGCTACTACTTTTGAGTTTTTAGCACCTAATAGTAGTGAATATAAAAATTTAAATAATTATTCTATAGTAACAAAATTAAAATATGGTAATACCTCTTTCATATTTACAGGAGATGCTGAACGCTTAAGTGAAAGAGAGATATTAAATAAACAACTAGATATTAGTGCTGACGTTTTAAAATTAGGGCATCATGGAAGTAGAACTTCAACAAGTACTAAATTTTTAGATGCTGTTAATCCTAAATATGCTGTAGTTTCTGCTGGTGAAGGAAATGATTATGGACATCCTAATAACGAAACTATTGAAAAGTTAAATAAAAGAAATATAGAAATACTTAGAACAGATAAAAGTGGAACTATTATAGCTATAAGTGATGGTAATAAAATAACTTTTAACTGTGAAAGTGATACTACAACTAATATAGAAGATACAAGTAATATAGAAGAACCAACTGAAAATAATGTTGTATGGATATCTAACACTAATTCTAAAGTTTATCATACTAACAATAAATGTAGTAAAATGAAAAATCCTATTAAAATTTTATTAAAAGATGCAGAAACTGAAGGTTTACATCCATGCTCTAGATGTGCAAAATAAAAAAAGTAGGGGTTAACCTTGTTAGTGTTACATTAAATAGATTACTATTGTTTTTTATTAAAAGTGAGTATTATTGAAAAAATTCGATAATACTCACTTTTAATTTATTATACTTTCTTAAACTTTTACAATTCGTATTATAATATGTAAATAAAGTAAATATTTTTAGAAGCTAAACTTTATTTTAAAGACTAAATTTGGTATAATACATTGGAAATTAAATTCTTGGAGGTAATTAAATTGACTATAGAATATAACGAATTAGAAGTTGAAAATATAAGTGAAAATGAAAATAAAACTTTCTTTATTTGTACTTATGGTTGTCAAATGAATGAAGAAGATTCAGAAAAACTTTCTGGAATGCTTAAAAGAAGTGGATATTCTGAAACTGATACTCAAGAAAATGCAGATATTATAATATATAATACGTGTTGTGTTAGAGAAAATGCAGAAAATAAGGTTTTTGGAAACTTAGGTCAATTAAAAAATCTTAAGAAGAAAAAACCTAACCTTATAATTGCTGTTTGTGGATGCATGATGCAGCAAGAAGGAATGGCAGATAAGATTTTAAAAACTTTTCCACATGTTAACATAATTTTTGGAACACATAATGCATATAAATTCCCAGAATATTTAAATAGAGTAAAAACTGAAGGAGTTCAAGTTAAAGAAATTTTTAATAAAGAGACTGAAATAATAGAGGGACTACCAATAGATAGAAAAAGTGATGTTAAAGCATTTGTCACAATTATGTATGGATGTAATAATTTTTGTACATACTGTATAGTTCCATATGTAAGAGGTAGAGAAAGAAGTAGAAAATCAGAAGATATAGTAAAAGAAATTAAAGATTTAGTATCAAGTGGATATAAAGAAATTACTCTTTTAGGTCAAAATGTAAATTCATATGGTAAAGGATTAGAAGAAGATATAACTTTTGCTGGATTACTTAGAAAAATAAATGAAATTGACGGATTAGAAAGAGTAAGATTTATGACATCTCATCCTAAAGATTTAAATAGAGATGTAGTTATGGCTATAAAAGAATGCGATAAACTTTGTGAACAAATCCATTTACCTGTACAAAGTGGTTCAAATAGAATTTTAAAGAAAATGAATAGAAATTATACTAAGGAATCTTATTTAGAATTAATCAAAATGATAAAAGAAGAAATTCCAGGAGTAACTATTACAACAGATATAATAGTTGGATTCCCTGGAGAAACCGAAGAAGATTTCTTAGAGACTTTAGAACTTGTAAAAGAAGTTGAATATTCATCTGCATTTACATTTATATATTCAAGAAGAAATAACACTCCTGCTGATATGATGCCAGATCAAATTTCTGATGAGGATAAACATAATAGATTTAATAGGTTAGTAGATGCTGTTAATGTTGGGGTTATTAAAGGGAATAAACAATATGAAGGAAAAATAGTAGAAGTCCTTGTAGAAGGTCCAAGTAAAAATGATGAAGATAAATTTACTGGTAGAACTAGAAATGGACGACTAGTTAACTTCACAGGAGAAGGGGTTAAGGCTGGAGATATTGTTAATGTTAACATAGTAAGAGCTCAACCATTCTCATTAATTGGAGAAGTTGTTTAAAATATAATACACCTTCCATTAAATACAGATTAAAATTAATATACCCCTATAGTATAATAATAATATATTATTATGCGGGGGTATATTATGCTTTATGAGGAATTAAGCTCTACTGAAATAGGTAATTTAACTAATTATATATGTAAGTTTAAAGATAATATGATTTTTTCAACATTTATTTTAAAAGAAAACAGTTGTAGTATATCAAAAATAAAAAACAATTTAACATTAGAATTAAAAAATATATCATATTTTTCTAATGGACAAGCCGCCTTTCTAATTTTATTTAAATTTAGTGATAATGATAAATTAATTTATGGAAGATGGTTTAATTATGCCGATAAGAATCATAGAGAAAACTTAGAGATGCTTTTATTTCAAAATGAAATACCTATTACTATAGTAGATGAAAATAATAAGAGTATTTGTACAGTTTGGTGTTCAAATATCTTAAAAGATGGTATAAAACAACATATAAAAAAAGCAAGTAGATTACACATAGAATCTACTAAATTTAAAGAATTTACATCTTCTATAGAAAGTAAATTTAAAAATATAATAGATATCTGGAAAGAAAGTAAAATAGATTAAATTTAGAGAAGTAGCACAGACTACTTCTTTTTGTTATAATTAAAGGATATTCAAAATAGAGGAGATTATAATGATAAAACAAACATTACTAGAAAACTTTAATAGAGATACTTCAGGCAGAAATCACATAGCTGGAAAAAGAGTATTTGAAAATGATCTTATATCTAACTTCTCTATAAATTTAGAAGAAGATCTTATACATTTAAAAGGTAATGTAATTTCTGAAAAATTTATTAGTGAATATTCTACTGAAATAGAAGTTGATAGCTATAATAAATCTATAATATCAACGTATTGCACTTGTAAAAATTATGAAAAAAATGAATTTAATAAAGATAATTATTGCTGTAAACATTTAGTAGCAACTTTTTATAAGTTTCTCCAAGAAATAGATAAAAATAAAGGATTGAAAGATAAATTATATTATAAGAAAGATACTTTAGGTATATTTAAGAAAAATACAAGTAGTATTCTAAATATATTATTACCTGATAATAAAAACTTAGATGAACTGAAGATAGAAGTTTTTATTAATAAAAAAGGCTTTAATAATAAAATTACTGCTGATTTTAAAATTGGTGTTAAAGGAATGTCTTCTAATAAATTATATGTTCTTAAAGATTTAAATCAATTTTTAACTGCATATTATAATAAAATTCCAGTTAAATATGGTAAAGATTTTACTTTTGATATAAAAAAACAAAAGCTTTCAACAAAAGATAAAAGACTTTTACATTTTATAGAACAACTTAAAGAACTGGATAATACTTCCGCATTTAATAGAAGACAGGATAAGTATGTAGATGGTAAATCTATAATAATTCCTAAATATTTATTAAGAGATTTTTTTAATATTATAAAAAAACATCGTATTTACTTAAATGAGGGTTTTTATTTAAGGCCAGTAGAAGGAGAAATATTATTAACTTCTCCTGAAATACAATTTGATTTAAAACTTATACAAAATGAATATATCTTAAATATAGGTGAAGGATTACCTGATGTTTTAAGTGAAAATGGTGACGTATTTTTATTTGGAACCACTATTTACTTACCAAACTATGATTTTTGTTATAAAATTGCACCCTATTTAGAGGTATTTAGTAATACAAGAAGTATTTCTATCCCTAAGGATGAAGAAAAGAAGATTTTGATAAGACTTATACCTGAAATTAACTTATTATCAAAAGATCTTTCAATATCAAAAAACATTAGAGATAAAGTTGTATCAGAACCAGTAGAATTTAAGTTCTATTTTGATAAAGAACAAAATAATATTTCCTTAGTTTTAAAAGTTAAGTATGGTAAATATGAATTTAATATATTTGATGATTTTGAAAAAAAGATAATTTACAGAGATTCTAAGAAAGAAGAAGAAGTGTTATCTATTTTAAGATCATTGGGATTTGATGCTCATACAAATAAGTTCTATTTAGTAATGGGAGATGACTATATCTTTAGATTTTTTAAGACTGAGATAGAAAAACTACAAAATTTAGGTGAAGTATTTTATTCAGAGAATTTTAAAGGACTTAAAAATATATCTTCTAAAAATATTAAAGGAGAAATAAGAGCAGGTAAATATAATTATTTCGAAATAGAATTTAAAATAGGTGATATTAGTCCAGATGAAAGTACTAATATATTAAGAGCCTTTAGAGATAATTTAAAATATTATAAATTAGTAAATGGTGAGTATTTAGATTTAGAGCAATTAGAATTAAATAACTTTTTACATCTTTTAGATATAGTATCAAATGTTGATGAAATAGAAAATAATATAATTTCTTTTGACAAAAATAAGGGAGCTTTTATAGATTATTACTTAGATGAAAAGAAAATAAGATATGTAAAGGGAAAAAAAGAGTTATCAGAAATTAGAAACAAATTTAAAGATATTAATAAACTTAAATTTAAGGAGCCTAAAGATTTAAATGCTCAGTTAAGACCTTACCAAAAACATGGATTTAATTGGCTTAAAACTTTAGAATACTTGGGTTTTGGAGGTATATTAGGGGATGAAATGGGCCTTGGAAAGACTCTTCAAATGATAAGCTTTTTATTATCAAATAAAGATAAGTCAACCATAGTTATTACACCAACTTCTTTAGTTTATAATTGGAATTTAGAATTTAAAAAATTTGCTCCTTCTATGAAAATAGCAGTAGTTAATGGGGCAAAAGATGAAAGAGAAGAAATTATAAAAAATAGAGATAAATTTGATGTACTATTAACAACATATAATCTTTTAAAAAGAGATTTGGATTTATATAAAGACATAGATTTTGATTATTGTATTTTAGATGAAGCTCAATATATAAAGAATAATAATTCTCAAAATTCCAAAGCTGTAAAAATGATAAAAGCAAATAATAGATTCGCTTTGACAGGTACTCCTATAGAAAATTCCTTAATGGAATTATGGTCTATATTTGATTTTATAATGCCTGGATATCTTTATGATGAAAAAAGATTTAGTGTACGATATCATAAAAAACTTAAAGAGAGTCCAGAAATTTTAGAGGATTTAAATAGACTTATTAAACCATTTATATTAAGAAGATATAAAAAGGAAGTTATAAAAGAATTGCCTAGCAAAATAGAAAAAAGACTTATTGTCCCATTAAATGAAGAACAAAAGAAAATATACGGAGTATATTCTAAACATGCTATAGAGCTTATTTCTAAAAAAGTAAAAGAAGATGAATTTAAAAATAGTAAAATTGAAATATTATCATATATAACAAAATTACGACAATTGTGTTTAGATCCATCAGTTTTAATTAATGATTATACTGCTGGAAGTGGTAAAATAGATGCCCTTCTTGAACTTTTACATCAAAGTATAGAAGAAGGACATAAAATTCTTGTGTTTTCACAGTTTACATCAATATTAAAAAATATATCTTTAAAATTAAAAGAAGATAAAATAAAATATTGTTACCTTGATGGTTCTATTCCTGCTGATAAAAGAATGCCTATGGTAGAGGAATTTAATAATGGTGATATACCTGTATTCTTAATAAGCTTAAAAGCTGGAGGAACAGGACTTAATTTAACTTCTGCAGATATAGTAATTCATTTTGATCCTTGGTGGAATCCTGCTGTTGAAGATCAAGCAACTGATAGAGCCCATAGATTAGGTCAAAAGAACGTAGTAGAAGTGATAAAAATGATTGCAGAGGGAACTATAGAAGAAAAAATTGTTTCTCTACAAGATGAAAAAAGAAAGTTAATATCAAAATTAATAGGAGAGGACTTAGCAAGTTCAAAAGCTTTAGTTTCTTTAAGTGAAGATGAGATTTTAAATCTATTTAATTAAGAACAATTATAAATTCTAATTAGTATACTACAAATAAATAGACTTTAATTTGGAGGTACTAATGTCATATAGTGATATATATAAATCTTTAGGACTTAATACAGAAATTGAAAGACTAAAAAAACAAGCATATATGGGATGGGATAGAGAAATTAATATGCTTAAGTTCTTAGGTCTAAAAGATGGAATGAAAATTCTAGAAGTCGGTAGCGGTCCTGGATTTGTCACCGAACTTTTACTTAATGAATTTAAAAATAGTAGTGTTATATCTTTAGATGTAGATAAAAATCTTATGGATATTTCAAAAAATAGATTGAAAAATATTTTTAATGAAAGATTAGGATTTGTACAAGAATCAATATTAAATACTTCCTTTAATGATAATACCTTTGATTTTGTATTAGTTAGATTTGTATATCAGCATATTAATAATACTAATACTGCAACTAAAGAAATATATAGAATTTTAAAACCAGGTGGGAAAGTAGTTATAGTAGATATAGATAATGGAATATGGGGAGTTACAAATCCTGAGCTAAAACTAATTCCATATTTAAATAATAACCTAGCTAAATTTCAAAATAGTTCTGGTGGTGATAGAAATATAGGTAGAAAGCTTATCAAGTTATTAAAGTACTCTGGATTTACAAATCTAGATTTTCAAGTAGTAGCAAAGCATAGTGATATTTTAGGTATGGATAAATTTAAAAATTTAAGTAGTATTCCGAATGCTGATAGATTTATGGTAAATCCTCAAATATCAAAAATTATTTCAAGCTATAACAATTTCTATAATTCTAAAGATTCTACTATAATTTTGTTAATTCTTATGGCTTGTGGTGAAAAACCTAATTAATAAGATACGGGCTATTTATTTAATGGCTCGTATTTTCTTAATTATATAACTCTTATTTTAAAAATAGTTTTGTGATAGAATATGATTATATTAATTTTTATATAGACGGAGGATTGAAAATGGCATTAACCCCAATGATGAGACAATATCTTGAGATAAAGGAAAGATATTCTGATTGTATACTTTTCTTTAGACTTGGAGATTTTTATGAAATGTTTTTTGAAGATGCAAAAACAGCTTCAAGAGAACTTGAATTAGTATTAACAGGAAGAGATTGCGGATTAGAAGAAAGAGCACCTATGTGTGGTATTCCATTCCATGCATCTACTTCATATATATCAAGACTTGTAACTAAAGGATATAAAGTAGCTATTTGTGAACAAGTTGAAGATCCAGCAGTAGCTAAAGGAATCGTTAAAAGGGATGTAATAAAAGTTATTACGCCTGGTACATATACAGAACAAAATAATGATAGTGAGTATAAAAATACATATATACTATCATTATACGAAGATGATGAATATTTTGGTATAGCTTCTTCTGATATATCAACAGGAGAATTTAAAACAACATCATTTAAAAATTTAAAATCTACTTTATTTGATGAAATTTCAAAAATAAATCCTAAGGAAATTATAGTTGATTTAAATATTAGTGAATTATTATTAAATGAAATATCATCAATAAATGGTGCATTAATAACTAAGAGGAATTTAAAAGATTTTCATTGTACAGATAATGAGCTTATTGAACAATTTAGTGAGGTAGAAATTATAGGATTACATAATAGTTCAAAACTTGCATCTTCCGTATTACTTAAATATATACATGAAACACAAAAAATAAGCTTAACTAATATAAATACGCTTGAATATTACGATATAGTAAATTATATGACTATAGATGGTAATTCAAGAAGAAACTTAGAGTTAACAGAAAGCCTTAAGGAAAAATCTAAAAAGGGCAGTCTAATTTGGGTGTTAGATAAAACAGCTACTTCTATGGGGGGGAGATCTTTAAGAAAATGGATAGAAGAGCCTCTAATAATAAAAAAGGAAATAGAAAACAGATTATTAGGTGTTGAAGAGTTAACAACTAATCTTTCTTTTAATGATGACTTAAGAACAAGTCTAAAAGATATTTATGATATTGAAAGAATTGTTGGTAAAATATCAAATAAAAATGTTAATGGAAAAGATTTAGTATCCTTAAAAATTTCTCTTGAGAAACTTCCAGGAATTAAAGAGCAACTTAAAAACTGTACATCACCATTACTTAAAACTTGGTTTAATGAATTAGATGAGATTAGGGATATTAAAGATTTATTATCAAAATCTTTATTAAATGATCCATCTATTGCATTAAAAGAAGGAAACATAATAAGAGATGGATATAATAAAGAAGTAGATGAACTAAGAAAAGCTAAATCCCACGGAAAAGAGTGGATAGCTTCTCTTGAAAGTAAAGAAAGAGAGTTTACTGGGATTAAATCTTTAAAAGTAGGCTATAATAAAGTATTTGGATACTATATAGAAATATCTAAAGCCAACTATAGCTCTATTCCTGAAGGAAGATATGTAAGAAAACAAACTCTTTCAAACGCTGAAAGATTTATTACACAAGAGCTTAAGGAAATGGAAGAAAAAATCTTAGGTGCTGAAGAAAAGTTAGTTGCATTAGAATACGAACTTTTTATAGAAATTAGAGAAAAAGTTGAAAAGGAAATTTCAAGACTTAAAAAGAGTGCTAAGATTATAGGGAATTTAGATGCTTTATCTACTTTAGCTTTAGTTGCAGTAGAAAATGATTATGTAAAACCTAATATTAATGAAGATGGAATAATAGATATAAAAGATGGTAGGCATCCAGTTGTAGAAAAAGTAATTGGAAATGGAGAGTTTGTCTCTAATGATACTAGCTTAAATCAAAAAGAAAATCAGTTGCTACTAATTACAGGGCCTAATATGGCGGGTAAATCGACTTATATGAGACAAGTCGCATTAATTACACTTATGGCTCAAGTAGGGTCCTTTGTCCCTGCTAGAGAGGCTAATATAGCCATATGTGATAAAATTTTTACAAGAATAGGTGCCTCTGATGATTTAGCTGGTGGTAAATCAACTTTTATGGTAGAAATGTGGGAAGTTTCTAATATATTAAAAAATGCAACATCTAAAAGTTTAGTTTTATTAGATGAAGTAGGAAGAGGAACTTCAACTTATGATGGACTAAGTATAGCTTGGTCAGTAATTGAGTATATTTCTAAAAATAAAAATCTAAAATGTAAGACATTATTCGCAACGCATTATCACGAGTTAACTAAGCTTGAGGGAGTAATAGACGGAGTTAAAAATTACTCTGTAGCAGTAAAGGAAATAGAAGATAACGTAATATTCCTTCGTAAAATAGTAGAAGGTGGAGCAGATCAATCTTATGGTATCGAAGTAGCTAAACTTGCTGGATTACCTATAGATGTTATTAATAGAGCTAAAGAAATTCTTCAGTCTTTAGAAAATACTACAGATTTAAATAAAAAAACTGAAAATAAATCTGAATCTGAATCAGTTAAGTCTGAAATTTCTATAGATACATATAAAAAAGAAGAAGAAATCCTTAAAAAGGATATAGGAAATAATTATCAAATGGATTTTACTATGATAGAAAAGGAAAATCTTATAAATATAATTTCAGATGTAGATGTTATGGGACTAACACCTATGGAAGCTATGAACACCTTATATAAATTTGTATTAGAAGCTAAGAAGTTTAAGTAAATTTGAGGTGGTTTAATGAAAAGAATAAATTTACTAGATGAAAATACATCAAATAAAATAGCTGCAGGAGAGGTTGTTGAAAGACCTTCTTCTGTAGTTAAAGAATTAGTAGAGAACTCAATTGATGCTAACTCTAAAAATATAATTATAGAAATTGAAGATGGGGGAAGCTCATTAATTAGAATAATTGATGATGGTGATGGAATCCATAAAGAAGATATAAATAAAGCATTTCTTCCCCATGCAACATCTAAAATAAAAACAGTTGAAGATATATATTCTATAAATACCTTAGGATTTAGAGGAGAAGCACTTCCATCTATAGCATCAGTATCAAAAATAACATTAAAAAGTAAACCAAATGATGAGGATTTTGGCAGAGAAATTAAAATAGAAGGTGGAGAAATACTAGGAACTAGTGATATTGGTATGAATAAAGGAACCTTTATAGAGGTAAAAGACTTATTCTATAATGTTCCTGCTAGAAAGAAGTTTTTAAAATCAACTTCAAGAGAAGCAGCTTTAATAAATGATATAATTACTAGAATAGCATTATCTAACGCTGAAATATCTTTTAAATTATATAATAATGGCAAAAAGTTAATTCATACTTATGGAAATGGAAATCTAAAAGATGCAATAAGAACCCTTTATAATAAAACAATTAGCGATAATATAATTTATTTTGAACATCATGAAGATGAAATCTCTTTATATGGGTATATAGGAAAAGAAGATATTGCACGAGGCTCTAGAAATAATCAAAGCATCTTTGTCAATGGAAGATATATCAAAAATAAAACTATTGTTGTTGCTATAGAAAATGCATTTAAATCTTTTTCTACAGTAAATAAGTTTCCTTACTTTGTATTATTTATAGAAGTATATCCAGAATTTGTAGATGTAAATATACATCCAACCAAAGCAGAAATAAAGTTTAAAGATGAACGTTTAATATTTAAAAAAGTATTTGATTCTGTCCATGGAGCTTTTAAAGAAGAAGTATTTAATACTTTTAAAATTAATGAACCTGATGTTAATAAAGATAATGATAATACTATAGAAAACTTAGCTTTTGATATGGATTATAAAGAACCTCTATATGAATATGAGAAGAAATTAAATATTCCATTATTTCAAAATGTAGAAGAAGAGAAAAAAGAAATAATTAATATTGCTAATAATATAACTAAAGAAGATATTAAAAAGGAAGAAGATATTTATAATAGTTTACGTAATTTAAAAGACCATAAAGAATCTATCTCTATACCTGTTGATTTACAATCTAATAATAAAGAATTAGCTGTTAATGAGAATTCATATTCTATAAATGAAAAACTTAATCCTAAATTTCCTAAACTTAAAATAATAGGACAGTTTAATAAAACTTATATTTTAGGAGAATATGATGAAGTTTTATATATGATAGATCAACATGCAGCACACGAAAAAATATTGTTTGAAAAATATTTAAATAATATAGAAAATGGAAGTATAGTAGTTCAAACATTACTAATACCAACATTAATTGATTTAACTATAGATGATTATAGTTACTATGAAGAAAATGTTGAAATCTTTAATAATGCAGGGTTTACAGTAGAAAACTTTGGTGGAAATACTTTATCTTTAAAAGAAGTACCTTATTTTTTAGGAAAACTTGATGCCAAAAGGTTATTTTTAGAAATATTAGATAATCTAAAAATATTAGGTTCAGGGAAAACTACAGAAGTAAAATATAATAAAATAGCAACTATGGCTTGTAAGGCTGCTGTTAAAGCTAATGATTATTTAAATGAAATGGAAATAGAAAAATTAATAAACGATTTAAGATATATAGAAGATCCCTTCCATTGTCCTCACGGGAGACCAATTATAATTAAATTCACAGGATATGAACTAGATAAAAAATTTAGAAGAATAATTTAGTTTAAAACATTAAAATTTTATAAGGAGAATAGGATGAAGGATAAAGTATTAGTTATTGCTGGTCCTACTGCAGTGGGAAAAACAGAGTTATCAATAAAACTTGCTAAAGAGCTTAATGGAGAAATTATTTCAACAGACTCAATGCAAATATATAAATATATGGATATAGGCTCAGCTAAAATATCGCAAGAAGAAATGGATGGAATAAAACATCATATGATAGATATTATAGAGCCTGATAAAGCGTTTTCGGTTTCTGATTATAAAGACATAGCATCAAAATGTATAGAAGATATTTTAAAACGAGGAAAGTTACCTATTTTAACTGGAGGAACTGGACTATATATAAATGCTCTTACATGTAATATGAATTTTACAGATGCAGGAAATGATAAAATTTATAGAGATTTTCTTGAAAAATTAGCTGATGATAAAGGAAATGAATATATCCATGAAATGCTAAAAGATATTGATTCTATAAGTTATAATGAAATACATTATAACAACAGAAAAAGAGTTATTAGAGCTTTAGAGGTATTTAAATTAACAGGTAAACCCTTTAGTTCTTTTAATTCAGGAGAAGACTTCTATAAAGGGAATTATGATGTTTTCTATTATGTACTTAATATGGATAGAGCTATGTTATATGATCGTATAAATAGAAGAGTCGATATAATGATGGAAAAAGGTTTATTAGAAGAGTGTATAAAATTAAAGGAAATGGGATATAATTCATCTATACAATCAATGCAAGGTATAGGTTATAAGGAGATTTTATATCATATTGAAGAAGGTATTCCTTTAGAATCTGCTGTAAATATGGTTAAACAAGGTTCAAGAAATTATGCTAAAAGACAATTAACATGGTTCAAAAGAGATCCTAGAGCTAAATTTATAAATAAAGATACCTTAAATGATGATCAAATATTCAGAAAAATCATTAGTGAAATTAATATTAATTATGTATAATAAACTATATACATAATTTTATTCTTAGGAGGTGTGTAATTTGAATAAAGGATTAAATAATCTACAAGATATTTTTCTAAATGAAGCAAGAAAAAATAGAATTCCAGTAACTATCTATTTATCAAATGGCTTTCAACTTAGAGGTTTTGTAAAAGGCTTTGATAATTTCACAGTTGTTTTAGATTGTGATTGCAAACAAATGCTAGTTTATAAACATGCAATTACTACAATTACACCAGGGAAATCAATTTTATTTAATGAATCAGAATAAAAAAGGCAAATTTAAATTTGCCTTTTTTTAGTACACATTCTATTATATAGGGTGAATACTAGTTAAATACACTATTCTATGTTATTATATTTAAAGTAATATAAATGCCTATTTAAAGAGAGGAGGAACTACATATTAATTTATGTAGTGCTATTTAAATGTTAAACTTAACAGAAGAATTAATGAAAAAAACTTATAATTTTAAAAAAGAAACCTTAGATTTATATGGAAAAGCTCTTAAAGATGTTGAAGAACAATTTAAGATATATAATGAAATAAGAGAGTATAATCAACTTAAAGTATTAAATGCATTCCAAGAAGAAAGAATTAGTGATTCACATTTTACTAATTCATCTGGATACGGATATGATGATATTGGAAGAGATTCATTAGATAAAGTTTATGCAAGAGTTTTTAATACTGAATCAGCTCTTGTAAGACCTCACTTTGTTAATGGTACTCATGCTATTGGATGTGCCTTAATGGGGAATTTAAGAACTGGAGATACTATGCTTGCTATTTCAGGTGCACCTTATGATACACTACATAATATAATTGGTATTAGTGGTAAAGAAAATATAGGTTCACTAAAGGAATATGGTGTTAAATATAAACAAATTGATTTATTAAAGGGTAAATTTGATTTAGAAAAAATAAAAGAAGCTTTAATTTCTGATAATTCAATAAAGCTTATTCATATACAAAGAAGCACTGGATATGGATGGAGAAATTCATTTTTAGTTTCAGAAATAGGAGAAGTTATTAAATTTGTTAAAGATTTAAGAGATGATGTTACTATCTTTGTAGATAATTGTTATGGAGAACTTATTGATACAATAGAGCCTACAGATGTAGGAGCTGATCTTATAGCTGGATCTTTAATAAAAAATATAGGTGGAGGAATCGCTCCAACAGGAGGTTATATTGCTGGTAAATCTAAATATGTAGAACAAGCAGCATTTAGATTAACAACTCCTGGAATAGGAGGGGAGTGTGGCTCTACTTTTGGAGTAATGAGACAACTATATCAAGGGTTATTTCTTGCTCCACATATAGCTATAGAAGCCGTAAAAGGCGCTATATTCTGTGCTAAAATAATGGAACTTGCAGGATTTGAAGTATTACCTAAACCTACTGATAAAAGAAGTGATATAATACAAGCTATAAAGTTTGGAAATAAAGAAAATCTAATTAATTTCTGTAAGGGAATACAAAAAGGTTCTCCGATAGATTCTTTCGTTGAATGTGAACCTTGGGCTATGCCTGGATATACAGATGAAGTTATAATGGCTGCAGGTGCTTTTATTCAAGGTTCATCAATTGAATTATCTGCAGATGCACCTATAAGAGAACCATATATAGCTTATTTACAAGGTGGGTTAACTTTTGATCATGCTAAAATAGGCGTATTAATAGCTTTAAATAATATATTATAAAAATAAAGGCAAAGAAATTCTTTGCCTTTATTTTTCGTTATAATACAATTTTTCATCTTTCATATATATTTTAGAATTATTAGGTGTATTTTTAACTATTAAAAAGAAATTCATAAAATCTTCAGCAGATATTATTGCATTTACAGAAGCTAATACATAAAGATATATGCTAAAACCAAGTATATAACTAATTATAGTAGGAATGATAGTTAATAGTAGTAAAGGCATAGCTAAAGTTAAAAGCATCCTTCCTTTGCTAATTTCTATATTAGAATAAGCATAAATTGATAATCTTTTTAAATTATATCTAATAATAACACTTTCTGATAAACAGTTAGGTAAAATTAAAGAATGAATAAATTCATGTAGCATCATAATTATATAGTAAGTTAAAGCAAATAATATTAAAAAACTAATCCCTGTATAAATAACCTTACCAGTACAATAGGAGAGACTATAGCCAAAACCGAAAGCATATATACTAGCTATAAAAGTCCCTGTTAGAAGTTTTATTGATTTAAATTTATTATCATGCAACTTAGTTATTGATTTAATAGATATAGAATCGATATCATTATCAAAGCTTTGGTTATTATTCTTTAATATTTTCATGTTTTTTCCTCACAATCTAAATAAATTTATATAAAAAATAAGAGTCATATATTAAAATATATGACTCTTAAAATACTAATATGCTCTAAATATACCTATTAACTTACCAAGAATTTTACAATTGTCTACAATTATTGGTGCCATAGTATCATTTTCAGGTTGAAGTCTAATATGATTATTTTCTTTAAAAAATCTTTTTATAGTTGCTTCATTATCTATTAATGCTACGACTATATCTCCATCATTAGCAGTTGCTGATTTTTCTATAATAGCTAAATCTTTATCATTAATACCAGCTTTAATCATACTTTCACCTGTAACTCTTAGAATAAATAATTCTTCATTATGTTTTATATACTCTATAGGTAATGGGAATGTATCTTCTATATTTTCAGTAGCTAAAATAGGAACTCCAGCAGTTACTCGTCCTATTATAGGTATATTAATCATTTCTTTTTTATTTAAGGAATTACCTAAAATCTCAACAGCTCTAGGCTTAGTTGGATCTCTTCTTATAAGTCCATTATTTTCTAATTTTTTTAAATAACTATGTACTGTAGATGTAGATTTTAAAGAAACAGCAGCACATATTTCTCTTACTGATGGGGGATATCCTTTGTTCTCTATATATAACTTTAAAAATTCATAAATTTCAAGTTGTTTATCTTTTACTTTTAATGATTCTCTCATAATATATCACCTCGCTCTTTCTAAATATTATAACATAATTTTTACAACAACTCAAACTTATGTTCTTAACTTTTTAGAATTATTCCTGTTCAATTTGATGTTTTAATAAACTTTTGTTATAATGAAATTTGATTGTTTTAAACAATTATTATAAATTATTAGGTGGTGCAATTATGAAAAAAGATAAATACACTGAAGATGATTATTGTGATTTAAATAAAAATAAAATATGCGATAACTGTGGTAAATGTTTAGAAGAACAAGGCGTAGATATAAGAGCTATAAATATAGAGGATATTGCAAAAACTGTAGAAGAAAATGAATATTTAGAAGCTGAATTAAAAAAAGCTCTAGAGGAGGCTAAAATTACTGAAAACAATTCCCAAATAGCTCAAACAGCAGAAGAATTTCTAAAAGAAAATGAGTCTGACTCTGAATATATAGATGCTTTTGATCATATTGAGTACTTAGAGGATGGAGATTTCTTTGATGAAATGAATTTAGAAGAACTTACTGAGGAAGTATTTCCAGGTGTAAGAAAGTTAAAATCTAAATAATTAATAAAACTACCATTAACTTGGTAGTTTTATTTTTAACTTTACATAATAATTAATACGTATAACTTTATAATTTTGATAGAGGATTTGATTTAGCGGCATCTCTTAAAGTTTCATCATCTACATGAGTATAAATTTGAGTTGTAGATATATTTTCATGACCTAATATATTTTGTAAGCTTCTAATATCAACATTTCCATGTTTATACATAAGTGTAGCAGCTGTGTGTCTTAATTTATGAGGAGTATATTTATTATCTATAAATCCCGCATTTTTTATATGTTTTTTCACTAAAAGTTCAACAGTTCTTTTATTTATAGGTTTATTACGAGAGGAGAGTAGAAGAAAGTTTTTTTCATTATCTATAACCTTAGAATCATCTCTAACAGCCATATAATTTTGTATAGCTTTTAAACAAGCATCATTTAAATATACTGTACGTTCTTTATTACCTTTTCCTATTATAGTTAATGTATCTCCTTTGATTTTATTTATTTGAATAGAGCATAATTCTGAAAGTCTCATACCACAATTTAAAAATAAAATAAGAATACAATAATCTCTTTGAAAATTATTATCATTTCTATCTAAAGAGTTTAACAAATCTATACTTTGATCTAAGGTTAAATACACTGGATGACGTTTATTTATCTTAGGGGATTCCAATTCTAATGTAGGGTTTTCTTCAATAATTTTAGCTTTTACATTTAAAAATTTAAAAAAAGATTTTAAAGTAGCGACTTTTCTAGCTCTTGCATAAGTTCCATTATTTCTTTGTTTTTCAACATAAGCTAAAAATGCATATATGTCAGTTAATTTAACATTCTTTATAAAACTATTATTTATATCAGAAATATCAATTTCTTCAAATTCCATATTTTCATCTATTATAAATCCTTTATATACTTTTAAAAATCTAAAGAATAATGTTAAATCAACTTTATAACCCGCAACAGTATTAGTAGATTTACCTTTAATAGTTTCTAAGTAATTTAAAAAATCAACAACACACTCTGGCATTTTTTCAGTTTCAGATATTTGAATACCAAACTTAGACGCTATGTTAGTTGTATTTGAATTTGATTTTTTAACAGAATCGAAAACTAAATCAATGTTTTTAGCTTTAGTTTTTTTAGCTTTTTTGCTAGTTTTGTTAAGTCCTAATTCTTTTAGCCAATTCTGAACATTTCTCACACCTGTATCATATATGGTAGCTATTTGACTAGTTGTTAGTTTTTGTTTCTCAACTAATATATATAGATCTTTAATTATGTATTTGTATCCACGTTCTGAATTTAATTCATAATAGTTTTTAAAGATTTTATCTATCTTTTTTAAATCAGAATTATTTAATTCTACTGATAATAACTCCTTAATTTTGACTTGGTAATCAAAATCTTTATATTTATATGTTTTATTTCGCGAATTATTCATTTTTTATACCTCCGATACCTTGTAAACCCTTGATTTTATTATATCATAGCCATTTTTATTTTTCAATATAACGAACTTCACTAAATGTATATTTAGCGAAGTTATTTTTATGAAATTATATATAATTAAAGATATTTATTAATCTAGTACTTATATTTTAATTTTAGACTTTATATTAATAAAAGATTTTTTAATTACACTTATAAATGAATCTAACAAAGTTATATTAGCTCTTATTAAAAGCAAATTACTAATTCATTATTGCTAAATCAATTTTATCGATAAAATAAATTTTAAAATTAATTTAATTGAAGTTAAGTATATTTGATTTATTTTGAAATTCATTTTGTAATATAAATTAGAATAATGTTATAAAACATAATTTTATATATTTTACAATATAAAATTGCTATACAGTATTAATGAATAATTATATTCACACATTAATTAACAATTGTTAATTAATTACAAATTCGAATTTATGAACAAGACCCTTTGGTAAATTGTAATTATTTCCCAAATTATCTAAAGTGGTATTTTACCATATTATTTGTTATGTAAAGTAATTTTTATAGACACTCTTAGAGCGTCTATAAAAATTATAATATAACATCTTCATACATATCTTCTAAAGTTTTTATCAATAGCATTTCCTCAGAAACCTCTTCCCCTTTTATAGATAACTTAAACAACTCTTTACTATATCCAGTTATTAAAACATTTTCATTTATATTTTTAATGTTCTTTTCTTTATTAGAATCATCTATTATCCAAATTTTTATCTTAGGTATTAAAAATTTAGCTAATTTCCATTTTTCTTTAATATTTTCTTGTATCTTATTATCTAAATAATCTTTGCAAGTTGGATCATCTGATATAACAAGAATGTTTTGAGGTAATTCTTTATGATTTAACCCTTCTTTTAACGCTGTAAATAATAACATATCCAACGCAGCACTTATATTACATTTAGCAAAAGAGTTTGTATAATGAATATTTTTAATTTGTTGTTGAAAACTATTACATCGAATCTTTCCAAACTTAGGATTTTTATCAAAATACATATAATAATCTTTAAATCTATTTGTATTAAATTTATGATACATAAGAATATTGCTTATAGCAATTTCAAAAGCCTTTTTATAATTATTGCACCCTATTCCACTAACAGCAATAATTATAAAAGTATCTTTAATATAAGGTGTATAGTTATCGCAAACCATATTCCATAGATTAGAATAAATATCATTGTTATTAGAGTTGGTATTTTCTAAAAAATCACTTATGATGTCAACAGGAGTTTGATTTAATGTTTTTTCATTGAAATTAATATTCTTAGTTTTTTTTATTTTCTCAATACTTTTTAAATATTTCTTAAATTCATTTCTGTCATTTCTTATAAAAGCTTTTTTATATCTAATTATAGTCTCTAAGGAGAAATTAAAATATTTTATATCTTCATATTTTTTTCTACTAAGTATATTTTCTATAATACCTATTTTTCTTCTAAGACTACTTAAAATCATCCTATATTCTTTAGAAGAATAACCTAATAATTGTCTAGTTCTTTTAGCTAATTTTCTTGACTCCTTGGATGAGGTATTTTCAGATTTTAACCATTTCCCTAATGTTGTTGGACTTTTACAGTTTGAATCTAATAATATCTGTCTTTTAAAAATTGAAATAACATTATCCTCTAAGGGAGTATAAAATAAGGCATAAAAATCATCCCATCTTCCATATTTAGGTATGAGATGTAGATTCTTTCTAATATCATCTGGGTATGTCAATGCTAAATACTTAATTAACACTCTAAAGATTCTTCTCTCCCCTAGTCCATTTTCTTTATCTCTTACATAAAATAAGGCTTTCATGGATAATGATTTATTTGAAAAAAAAGCTCTCCTAAAGACTTCAATTATATTATCTTCCTCTGAATTTCTAAGTCTTTTAGCTACTTGAAGAAATTCAAGAATAGCAGATGTGTCCTCATCATTTTGTAAGTCTTCTATAGCAGATACTTTGTATAATCCTTCTCTAAATTTACTTATAAAATTACGTGCCATACTATCATCCCTTCTCTATTGTTTTACAAGACACTAACTATTTATAATAAAGGAGATTGTGTATAAAAGCTGTATGTGTCTTTAACAAGATACTATTTTTCACAAGTAATTAATTATATAGCTGTTAGTATCTTAATGTTATAAATATATGAATAAATATTATCTATTAGAACAAAAAAAGTGCCTATTGGCACTTAGTTTTTTTCTTGTATTTTTATTATTAGAGATTTTTTTATTAATTCAGATTTAGAAAATCCCCCTTTAAAAACTCTTATTTGTTTATATTCTACTTGATTTAACGTAAAATCTAAAATATCTATCCTATCTCCTTTATAAATTAAAGGCTCTCTTTGCCCTTTTATCCCAATATGTATTTCCATTATTATTCCTCCCCCATTTACATTAATATTTGAGTTTTGATATATTAACATCATCAGCTATATTTATAAAATTATACATTATTAAAATATCAGTAAAAGAGTTTTCTCTCATAAATTCACTTAATTTTTTATTATAACTTCTCAAATCTATTACGTATATTTCTTCAAAGTTATAAATTAAAAAATCAATAAAACAATTAGAATAAGAGTCTTTAATGACTAATAGTTTTGTTTTCTTCCTATCATTACTTATATCATTATTTTTTATAATTGTTAATCCATTGTTGCCTCTTAAAAAAGCTGAATACTTATCTCTTTTATCAAATTTATTTAAATCATGTAATCCCTTATAACTTTTACCATCTATTAGTATATCTAGATTATCATTTTTAAAATATGTTATAGTATCACTAGATGCATTAAATAACTTAGCTTTTGAAAAATAACTTCCATAAAAATCAGCTACAGTATTTTGTGTTAAGTTATCTACATCTATTGGTTTTAATTGTAAAGATTTTATATACTCACAATAAGCAATATAAGCTCCGTAACTAGTCCAATGATGATCAGTCTTATAATATATATAATTATCTTTATTTTTAATAAGTGGAGTTATAAGATCTGGTATGTTTATATAGTTTTTATAATAACCATTAATCTGATTTATTATCTCTTTTTGATCTACTAATTTTAAACCCACGGGAATTTGTTCACTATATATAGCATAAGAATTTGGTATTATCATTAACGTTGAGTTTATTTTAAAATCACCTAAGAAATTATCTATTATTTCTAAATTAGAGATTAATCTATCCTCATTTAAATTTTGATACTTTTCAAACATAAAATTATCTTTAGTATATACTATACCATTATTTTCATACTTCCCTAAAGTATATTCTATTCTTGATTTTAAATCAATCCAATAATCCCTAAATATAAATTGATCATTAATATACTTATTATACTCATTAAAATAATCATTGTAAAATAAATTGTATAATGTAAATCCAGGCTTTTTAGATAGAGATCTATTTTCAACTTCAGAAAAGTATTTAATTGGTTCTATTAAATCAAAAATAGTAAGACTTACAATTATTAAAATAAAAAATAGTACTAATGGGTATTTAAATATTCTATTTAACATTTAACCTTTCCTCCACTAAAATCTAAAATATAAAAAAGGATTATATGTAGAATCTACAAGATAGGCTATAGATAATATAAATAAAATTAACATTAAAATAGATTTCAATAGTTTTATTTTTCTATATTTAATATATATATTTCTAGGTAAGGGGATTGCAAAAATAAAAGCAGTAAAAATCATTATGATATAATTTTTTAAGTAATATATATATAATCTATACCGCCTTTAAAAACAAAGAGTCTTTTTAAAAACAATGTAAGATTGCTTAAGTCGCTTATGGCAAATATAGAAAATCCTATTATAAGAAAAAATATTACATAAATATGTGATATTATTATATGTTTATCTAAAAATTTTATAAATCCTGCTTTTTCAATAGATATTAAAATAAAGAATAATATTCCCCATATTATAAAATTATATTCTGCTCCATGCCAAAGACCTGTTAAAACCCATACTATTAATAAATTAAAGTACCTTCGTTTTTTAGATACTCTATTTCCTCCTAATGGTATATAGACGTATTCCTTAAAGCAAGATCCAAGAGTAATATGCCACCTTTCCCAAAATTCTTTTATACTTCTAGATATAAAAGGATAATTAAAATTATTTGGAAAATCAAATCCCATCATTTTTCCAAGTCCTATTGCCATATGTGAATATCCACTAAAATCAAAGTATAATTGAAATAAAAAAGCTATAATAGAAATCCAAGCTAAAGGAGTAGAGATATTATTAAATCCTAATAAATTAACTTCATCCCAAAGCATTCCTATGTTATTTGCAATAAGTACTTTTTTTGCTAACCCTACAATAAAATACTCTATTCCCTCTTCAAATTTTTCTAATGTTGTA
The DNA here is from genome assembly GCF_002327185.1 of Clostridium chauvoei. NCBI lineage: Bacteria > Bacillati > Bacillota > Clostridia > Eubacteriales > Clostridiaceae > Clostridium > Clostridium chauvoei. The sequence continues at coordinate 1,190,140 of NZ_CP018624.1, forward strand.
TTCCTTCTTTTTAATTGTTTGTTTATATCAGTGTACTTAACTATTGGTCCTGCTATTAACTGAGGAAATAGTGCTACAAAAGCAGCAAAATCAATAATATTTTTTTCAGCCTTTACTTTACCTTTATATACATCAATACTGTATGATAATGTTTGAAAGGTATAAAAGCTTATTCCTAAGGGTAATGTTAAATACATTTTTGAAATTGAGGTATTAAAAATAATGTTCAAATTCTCTATAAAAAAATCTATATATTTAAAGAAAAATAATATACCTAAATTAAACACCAAAGAGATTATTAACATAAATCTACATAACCTTTTATTTTCTCTATTTTTTTCTATTAGATTTGAAACTAAAAAATCTATTAATGTAGAAATAATAATAATCGGAAAATATTTAGGCTCTCCAAAAGAATAAAATAATAAACTCAAAATGATTATACAAAAATTCTTAAACTTTTTTGGTGTTAGAAAATAAGAAATTATCGCAAAGGGTAAAAATCTAAATATAAATACAATACTACTAAAAACCATATTATCACCTATTTATATAAATCAAAAGCTAGATATTAAGCGTTAACTTAACAATCTAGCTTTTACTAACTCAATTTATTTTTTTGTTTCAAAACAACTATATACAGCTTTTTCTGCTGCTTTTATATCATCATTTATTAATAAAATAACGTAATTACCTTTTACTAATATCTTACCATTAGCTGCTTTTTCTTTTTGATCTGGTAAGTATTGTTCAAAAGATTTTTGAACATCTAATAACCTATTCTCTAAAGATTTTTTCACATCATCTACCTTACCTTCTTTAGCTTTTACAATTACAGTATTATCTGCTGAATTCATTACCATAGCACTTTTTATATAATAATCTTCTATATCATCTAAATTTAAATGATATATATCTTTAGCCATTTCTTCATCAGCTTCCATTGGCATTTGCATTGGTGCAGCCTCTTCTACTTTTGTTATTACATCTTTAAGTGATAAATTATCTTTCAATTCATTTCCACCACTCTTATCTGAACATCCTGCAATAATAACTTCAAGAGTAAATATAGATAATAAAATCATACCTAGTTTTTTCATAATAGCCCCCTAATTTATATAGTATTATAAATATAATATTTATTATGTACTATATTATATTATAAACATATACTTTATTAAATAGCCCTAGTAAAAGTTTACAGTTAATTAATAAGCTCAGTTTTAATATGCTGAGCTTATTAATTAATTTCTATATTTTTCTATCTTTTCTGCTTTATCTTCAAGATACTCTAATCTCTCATACTTTTCTAATAATAATTCCTCTAATGACTCTTTTTCTGTTGTAAGTTCATTTAATAAGCCATAGTTAGAAAAGTTCTTTTCCATCTTTTTATCTATTGCTACTATATTATCCTCTATTTTTTCAATAACTGAATGTATTTCCTCATATTCCTTTTGTTCTTTAAAAGTAAACTTAGGTCTTTCATCTTTCTTTTTAACATATTCTTTTTTAGAATCAGAAGATGATTTTTTAGTAATTAAATTTAATTCCTTTTGCTTATCCTTTTCTATTTCTTTTGTTATTAAAAAATCACTATAATTACCTAGATACTCTTTGATATTTCCATTCCCTTCATAGGAAAATACCTTATGACAAATTCTATCTAAGAAATATCTATCATGGGATACTACTAATACAACTCCTATAAACTCGTCTAGAAAATCTTCCAGTATTTTCAATGTTTCTATATCTAAATCATTTGTAGGCTCATCTAAAATTAATACATTAGGAGCTTCCATTAATACTCTTAATAATTGAAGCCTTCTTCTTTCTCCTCCAGATAGTTTGCCAATTGGAGTGTATTGCATTGTTCCATCGAATAGAAATCTTTCTGCTAATTGAGAAGCTGTAATATCATTACCTTCATCTGTCGGGATTCTTTCTCCCCCTTCTTTTATATAATCGATAGCTCTCATATCTATATTCATATCTATAGAATCTTGAGTAAACGCACCTATCTTAACTGTATCTCCAATTTCTATATCTCCAGAATCTTGTTTAATTAAACCTTGGATTATATTTATTAGAGTTGTCTTTCCCATTCCATTTTTTCCAATTATACCGATTCTATCATCTCTTAAAAATATGTAACTAAAATCATTTATAAGATTTTTATTAGAAAAACTTTTAGATATATTATTTAATTCAATAATTTTCTTTCCAAGTCTTCTCCCTATAAAAGGCATTTCTATATCAGATTTTACTTCAATATACTCTTTATTAACTAACTCATCAAATCTTTGTAACCTTGCTTTTTGTTTAGTTGTTCTAGCCTTTGCACCTCTTTTTACCCATTTTAATTCCTTGATTATTAATTTCTTTCTTTTTTCTTCATTTGCAGTTTCTATTTGTATTCTCTCTGCTTTTTTTTCAAGAAAATCACTATAATTTCCTTCGTAAGAATACATACTTCCTCTATCTAACTCTAATATCTTATTAGCTACACGATCTAAGAAGTATCTATCATGTGTAATCATTAAAAGAGCACCTTTTCTTGAGTTTAAGTACTCTTCAAGCCATTCTATAGATTCAGCATCTAAATGATTGGTAGGCTCATCTAATACTAAAAGTTCACAAGGAGTAATTAAAGCTGATGCTAAGAAAACTCTTTTCTTTTGTCCACCAGATAGCTTCCCCATTTTAGCATTAAAATCATTTATTCCAAGTTTAGTAAGTATTGATTTTGCATCACTTTCTAAATCCCAAAGATTCATAGTATCTATCTTTTCTTGAAGCTTTATTAACTTATCATTACTTTTTTCATCCATTATGCCACTATTTATATTTTCAAGTAAGTTTTCATACTCCATAATTAATTTCATTTCTGGAGTATCCCCTCTAAATATTTGTTCTAAAACTGTTGCTTCAGCTTTAAACTCTGGATTTTGAGATAAGTATTCAATTCTTATATTTTTTCCCTTTACAACTGTTCCTTCAAAAAACTCTTCTCTTCCTGTAAGAATCTTTAAAAAAGTAGATTTTCCTGCTCCATTAACTCCGATTAAACCAATTTTATCTCCAGAATTTATCCCTAAAGACACATCTTTTAATAGAACTTTTTCACTATATGTTTTATTTATATTTTCTAATGTTAATAAATTCATATGACTCTCCCTTTATAAAAAATACAATACTGGTATTATAACATAGTATAATATATAAAAATACCTAGTAAATAACCTTTAGTTAATTACTAGGTACTTTTTATACTATACTTATTTTTTTACCGTACTTTCTCTTTATAATAGTAGCTATTGGAACTCCTATTATAGTTACAACTACAAACTCTCCAAGTGCAACTTGTGACATTGTTAAAACTAGTGGCGCTCCTGCAACAAAGTTTAACATCCATCCTATTATTAAACCATTAAATAATGTTGGCCATATAGAAGCTATTATTAAGGAAAGTTTCTTTCCATTAAATAATTTAGCTGTTAATGCTATGGAAGAAACACTTAAAAATGTAGCAATTGTTCCAAATATCATATCCATAGGTCCATATCCACCAAAAATATTGGATAGTAAACATCCTAATGTTAGACCTCCTATATAGAAAGGGTCGAAAAATGCTAATAAAACCATAAGTTCTGATAATCTAAACTGTATTGGTCCATAACTAATAGGCGCTAATGCTACTGTTAAAACTGTGTATAATGCTGCTACCACAGCTGTTTTTACTAATCTTTTTGTTAAAATGTTTTCCAAATTAAAATCCATCCTTTACTAATTTATAAAATATTAGAGGGAGCTAAATACACTACCCCCTCTAATTAAATTTAATACATAATTATAAAAATAGGAGATTACAACGTGTAACCCCCTAGATAAAATCATTACAAATAATTTATATAACAATGTAATTAATTTAACCTAGTTTTGTTTTGAGACAGGAGGCTTCCGAACTGTCTTATTCTTTTTACTATATTATATAATATACTCTTAAACAAATAAAATCAAGAGGAATTTAAATAAAAAACCAACTTTTAATTAGTTGGTTTTACGCTTAATTTTTTTATTAATTCATCTTTTAAATTCCAAAGATCTGATGATAAGTCAACATAATATGTATGTGGATTTTCAAATCTCTTTATTTCATCCCATAAAGTATCTACTTCTCTTAAACATCTTTCTCTTATTGTTTTAAGATTTGGCGATTCATAAACGAGCTCTCCATTTATAAAGACAGGGACTTGTAACTCCTTTATATAAAAATTAGTTAGTTTTTTCTTCTTCCATATGTGAACAGGATGAAAAATAGTATATGGCTTATTCTCTTCTATTGTTTCATTCGCTAATGTAATTACATCACATAAAGCTTTATTTGAATATTTATCAAAAAATCTGTATACTTTCTTATGTCCAGGATTGCTTACCTTCTCTGGATTCTCTGATATTTTTATTCTTGCTTCAGCAACTCCTTCATTATTTTCTACCGCTACTAATTTATATACACCACCAAATACTGGTTCTGCTTTAGATGTAACTAATCTTTCTCCTACTCCAAAAAGATCTATTTTGGCTCCTTGGTTAAATAAAGAAGTTATAGTATATTCATCTAAAGAGTTAGAAGCAACTATTTTACAGTCAGTCATACCTTGACTATCTAACATTTTTCTAGCCTTTCTTGATAAATATGCCATATCACCACTATCAAGACGAACGCCTTTTAACCTGTATCCCCTAGGCTCTAAAACCTCTTTAGCAACTTTAATTGCATTAGGAATTCCAGATTCTAAAACAGAATATGTATCTACTAAAAGTGTACATGCATCTGGATAGTTTTCAGCATATGTTTTAAAAGCCAAATATTCATTCTCAAATAATTGAACCCAGCTATGAGCCATTGTCCCAAATACCGGTATATCAAATAACTCTCCTGCTAATGCAGTTGCTGTACCTAAAGCCCCGCCTATATAAGCTGCTCTAGCTCCATATATAGCTCCATCATATCCTTGAGCTCTTCTTGCTCCAAACTCCATTACTCCATGCCCATTTGCAGCTCTAACTATTCTATTAGCTTTAGTTGCTATTAAACATTGGTGATTCAATGTTAATAATATCATAGTTTCAATTAGTTGAGCTTCAATAACTGGGGCCTTTACAGTTAAAATTGGCTCATTTGGAAAAATAGGCGTTCCTTCTTCAAAAGAATAGATATCACCAGTAAATTTAAAGTTTATTAAATACTCTAGAAATTCTTCTTTAAATATCTCTAAGTTTCTTAAATAATTAATATCTGCTTCTTCAAAACGTAATCCTTTTATATATTCTATAACTTGTTGAAGACCTGCCATAATAGCAAATCCACCTTTTTCTGGAACTTTTCTAAAAAAAACATCAAAATATACTATCTTATTGCCTAAATCATTATTTAAATAGCCATTGCTCATTGTAAGTTCATAAAAATCCATAAGCATAGTCATATTTCTAGTTTCTGACAAGTTTATTCTGTTCATTTAAAATATCCTCCGATGTTAGTTAGTTAATAATTTAACATAATTCTATATTTTTTACAACTTTTATACCATTTGATTTAAGCTTAAAAAAAGTAATTAAATTCATTAAATCTCCATTATGATTTCCAAAATCATATGTTTCTGCAGTATTTATTGGAACTATTATATCTTTCTCTAAATTCATTTCATTAAAATATGTAGCTAAACTTAGCGTAAATGTTTCTACACAAATATCTGTACATACCCCTGTAATTATAAAAGTATCTATATCTTTATTACTATTAAGCCAATTCTTAAATCCTATTGAATGAAAGCCATTTATTGAATTCTTCTTTACAATAGTTGTCTTATCTAGATTAGTAAGCTCTTGGATTTCATCTATAAGCTTTTCTTCTTCACTATCTTTTATACAATGCTTAGGATAGCTTCTAAATTCAACGGAATTTTCTTTATGACTATCTATAAAAAATAATTTTTCATCATCTTTTAATTTATTTGCTAATTCTACTATTGGATTAATAACTCTAGATACTCTTGGTGAAGATAATGCCCCAACACTATAAAATCCTTTTACCATATCTACAATAATTAATGCCCTCTTACCTTTTATATCATTTATATTTATTTTTTCTATAGAACTAATTTCTTTTTCTATATTTTTTATTGTTTTAATCATAGATTCCTCCTAAATATTGCATATTTATATGTAAAATCTAACTAATATTAATAATATATTAAATATAGGCTATTTTCCTATTTATGTCAACAATTGCATTTGTAAAACTTTCGTATAAAAAATAGGTATCTATATAATACCTATCTTTTATAATAACTATTTAATTATATCATATATACTATTTATAACTAGATTTTTATTTTTCCACCAATCAATACTCCACACTCTAAAATATTTAATATTCATTTTCTCTAAAAGTCTATTAATATATATATCATTCTTTAAAACCCTATAATTTTCACTATAAACAAGATTGTCAAAATCTATAACTAGTATAGGATTTTTATCCTTTTTATCAAATACAACTAAAGGTAATATATTATCTTCTAACAAAATATTAGTTTTCACTAAATATTGAGAATTAATCAAAATATTATATACTTCTTCTTGAATTCTATTATTATAAGTTACATCTTTATTATCATTAATTAATAAAGATAAATTTTTTTCTATATCTATAGTTTTTATAATATGTTGTTTTATATTTTCATCTTTTAAATTTAATTCTTTATTAGAAAAGATTATATATCTAGTATTATTTTTGTCCAATTTATATAAAAACTCATCATTTATATTTTCAGTATTGCATGTAATAATTAAATCAAACTCTTCAATATTATTTTCTATTATATCTTTTGCCATAGAAGAATTTGAAATAACACAAGGAAATGTATTATTTATAATATCTATAATTTTTGAATCTATTTTTATCTCTGATTCCTTTTTTAAATATCTAGTCTCCTCCAAAAAGCCTATTAATTTTTCTAAATTATCATTACTATATTCAATACTCTTTAAGATTTTAGCATCCCATATATATTTTATTCCTTGAGGAATAAGAGCACTTCGATTTTCTATAGTAAGATTTATATTTTCTAAAATATCACTATAAGCTTTATATTTATCAATAATATTACTATGCTTAACTTGTATTTCTTCTATATTAAGCAATATATGAAAATTAGGTATATTTTTTAATAACATTTCCATTTCATTTTTATTTTCTAGATTATTATAACAATAATCTAGAATTTCTCTTTCAGTATCATCTAATTTATTTATACTTTCAGTTATAATATTAAAGTTTTTGAAGATTGTTAGGTTATCTTTTAATGATATTAAGTATTGTGTAACATTATCTTGTTTTAATACTTTTTCAATAAAATGTAGATATTCTTCTTCTACTAAAACATATCTTAAAAAATCGAAAGCCTTTATATATATTTTTATATTCTGTAAGTTTTCTTTATATTCTAAAACCACCCTATCTTCACGTTTTTTAAACTCAATTCTATATTCACTACGCATATTTTTATATTTTCTATAATTAATCCAATACAATGGATTAAATTTTTTATTTAGAGATTTTTTATTAGTTAAAATATATCTATTTAATTTTTCATTTATATCTTTAGCAAAATTCTCAATTTCTATTTCTGAAATATTTTCATTATCTATAAATCTATCTATAAATCTATCTATAAAGTATTCTGTATATTTTGATTTAAATAATGGCAATTCCATAGCTAAAGGATTATTTATTAATACTCCTAATTTTCTTAAAGCTATATCTAGATAATCTTCATTAATATCTGTGTTTAAATTTTTAAATATTTTATTTCCATAAAACTTTCTATACTTAATATAATTTTTAATAATATTATTTTTTAATATGTTACTTATCTTATTGTTTAGTATTTCATAACTATAATTTATAAAAGGTTTTTTTATTCTATACGGTCTATAATAGTTATATTCCTCTATATTATCAATATTATTGCTTAAATTATACATCTCTAATAAAGTAAGTTTACAATATCCCTTGGTATTTAATATATTATGTATATCTACTAAGGAATCTATCTTTTTTTCAATATTTTTTGATAATAAATTTAGCTTGCTTATGGTTGTTTTTCCTGTATTTTGAGATAAATTAAAAATCTCTCTATAAGTTTTCTGAAGTATAGTCATTTTTATATTTTCTTTAATATTAATATTTAAATACTTACCTTTAATAATGGATAAGTGATCTTCAAGTAAATTTATTTCATTAATATCATCATTAACTATTAATACACGCTTACCTTTTATAAGACTATCTATAACTATATTTACTATAGATTCAATTTTATTAGCTTCTCCCTGTGTACGAAATATTAATTTCTTTTCTTTATTGGCTAAGTTAATAGCAATTTCTTCTGTATAATCTGATAAAGATATATAAAACATATCTTTTTTACTAATACTTAAATCCCTCATAAATTTATGCTACAAAGGTAGCTTCATCCCCCTTTGATATATTTTAAAACTATATTCCTCTTACATTCTATGAAAAAAATTTAATATTTATTATTATTAATTATATTTATGGTTATAATATTAATTGAGATAATATAAATATTAAAGAAAGGACTCAGTAATTATTTATGAAAAAAATTTTTAAGATACTTTCTATAACTATTCTCATATGTATAGTAAGCATTGGTACACTATTATTTACTTTTAAAAATCGTATTAACTTATGTGTAAACATAGCGAAAAATTATTTTAAAATAGAAGAAGATTTTGAATCTATAGAAGGTTTAACCTGTTATACACCTTTAGACAATATGGACTATAAAGACGTTGTATATAAAGGTCAAAATGGTGTAGATTTAACACTAGATATATTTGGACCTAAAAAGAAGCTTGAAAATGGCTCTCCAGTTATAGTATTTGTTCATGGTGGAAGTTGGTTATATGGCAATAAAGCAATCCCTAAAGAACTGTCTCCTGTCTTAAATGCTTTTAGAGAATCTGGTTATACCGTAATAAGTACCTCATATGAACTTTTAAAAGATGGTATTACTTTAGATAAACCAATTTCAGATGTAAAAGATACTATAAGATGGATTAATAAGAATAAAGACTACTATGGGTTTAATACCGAAGAAGTAGGTATAATAGGATTTTCAGCAGGAGCTCATCTTTCATTATTATCTGCTTATTCAGATAATAATGAATTTATAGGTGATGAATCTTTATCTAGTTACGCCTCTAAAATAAAATATGTAGTTGATATTTTTGGACCAACAGATTTATCTACTTTAGATATAAAGGCTGTTGATAATGTTATAGCTGAAAAATTATATTCTTTATCAAATTTAAATGATATACAATATAAATATAGTCCAATAAATTATGTAAAAGAAGGCGTTCCTGAAACTCTTATAATAAATAGCAAAAATGATAAACTTGTTCCATACGAAAACTCTACTATTCTTTATGAAAAGTTATTAAATGTATCTACCAAAACAAAATTAGTTTCTTTAGATAAAAGTGATCATGATTTAAGTAGTATAGATACAGAAGATATAACTCCTTTAGCTATAGAACTGCTTCAATTTATTATTAAAAATTCTCCTATATAAAATAATAGAGAGCATTTAAGCCCTCTATTATTTTAATTTAAAATCTCTTTTCTAGTTTTATATAAATTTAAAAAGGTTAGCCCAGTATCTATTATAAATATGGCTAATATTCCTCTAGTAATCTTATTCAATAAATATATAGGTACTTCTATTATAATCATAGATATCATGGGGTGTATAAATTCAATTAAACAAACGGATAAAGATCCAAACATTGTTGAATTTAATAAGCACACTCTACCTTTTATATTTAATTTATTTTTAGAATAATCCCACCATTTGCGATTAAATACTTTTTCTAAACAAAAGGATGTAAAAAATTCTAATATTGATGTCATAATCAAACCCAAAATAAATATAATGAAAATGTTCCCTCTATATTTATCTAATAATGTGATAACAAATAATGCTCCAAATCCATAAATAGGACATATAGGACCTTTTATCATCCCTCTTTTAACAAATTTTTTAGCTGGAATTGAACAGTAAATAGTTTCACATATCCAACCTAAAAAACTATAGATATAAAACCATAACATAAATTGGTACAATTATTACATCCCCTTTATAGTACTAATAACATTATATTATAGTTTGTGTTAAAATTTCACATTAACCAGTTGAATATTACATTAAATTAACAAAAAAAAACAGTTTATTTAAATAGAAAAGTACTATCTAAATAAACCGTATTATTTTCATTATTTATTGAGCTTTATAAGTTACTCCATATTTCTCATAATATGTATTTATAGAATTCTTCATAGCATCATCTATATATACTTTTCCATTTATTTCTCTCATATAAAGATGCTCTACAACTTCTTGCATAGTAACTATAGAATAAGTTGTAATATCAAATACTTCTTTTATTTCTTGCTGAGCTGATTTATCTGATTTACCTTTTTCCATTCTATCTACTGAAATTATAAGTCCTTTTATATTAACATTTCCTTGTGATTTTAATATAGGAGCTGTTTCATATATAGAAGTTCCTGCTGTCATGACATCTTCAACTATTATTACATTTGAATTATCTTGTAACTTAGCACCTAATAATATGCCTCCCTCACCGTGATCTTTTACTTCTTTTCTATTTGAACAATATTCAACGTTCATATCATATAATTCATTCATTGAGATAGCGGTAGTTACAGTTAATGGAATACCTTTATATGCTGGTCCAAATAAAACATCTATATCTTTTCCAAAATGCTTATTTATTGCTTGAGCATAGAATTCACCTAATTTTTTTAATTGCTCCCCTGTAGTATAGTTTCCTGTATTAATAAAAAACGGAGTCTTTCTACCGCTTTTAGTAGTAAAATCACCAAATCTTAATACATTACTTTCAACCATAAATTCAATAAACTCTTGTTTGTATTTTTCCATTAAATATCAGTCCTTTCAAAATCATATCTTCTATAGTATTTCTCTATCTGTGTTTGTCTTTTCCATTTTATCACTAATGTATAAATATTACTAATATTTTATTAATAAGTTTCTGTTAATATATATAGTGAAAATGGAAAAGGTGTTTTTCATTTTGAAGAAAGAAAATTGGTTGTATTAATCTAAAAAGGATAATGATTTTTAAATTCATTATCCTTTTCTTTGTGAATAAAATTAGGCCTTTATTATCTACTTACCTGTTGCTTCTTTATCTAACTCATATAATCTAGCTCTTTCTTCTAAAGTCAAGTCTGTAGAACCTTCTCTTTTTTCTATTAACTTTTGAAGTTCATTAAACTTTTGTTCACCAAGCTTTGTTTTTATTACTTCTGCTTTTAACTCTTTGATTTCATGCTTTTCATGTTCAGATAATCTTTCGCCTTTTTCTACCTTTTCCCTAAATGAATGTATTTTCTCTTTTCCATCGGAAGTTAAAAACCCTTCATTTTCTGGAGTCCAAAACTCATCAAAATTACCTGCAGTTTTAGGTACAGATATTTCACCGGATACTCGAAGACTATTAGGTTTACACTCCATCGCCATAACATTTAGGCTATTAGTTGACCCTATAACCATAGTCGTTAACACTAAAGATGTTAATAATCTCTTTTTCATGCCTTGGTACCTCCTTTATTTTATTCACCTTTATAGTATGTCCTATTTCAAAGAATTTAGGATAAGTAAAAAATGTAATTATTAGCTATATTTCATTAAAAATTTTCATAGTTTTTCTAACTAATAATATTATTAAAATATTAATAATTGTTATTAATATATATACGTACATCAATATCAGTTCAACATATGTACTTAAATTTATATAGAATGCAGAAATAAGCAAAGCAATACAGGTTAAATAAAACTTCAAATTCCACCTAAAACTACAAATATTTTTTAATTCTATATTATTAACTTTTTCACTTTGATTATATATCCCTTTACATATATAGTAATATAATATTAAATTAATTATATTAAATAAATTACTAATTATTAATATAGCGATATTTTCAGTAGAAATAGTAAAATTAAAGTTTGGGAATGGTATAAACAATTTAAATATAGAGAATAATATCATTATTTCTGAATACTTTTTACCTTTTATATACGCTTCTTCTACTTTACTTAACTCTGTCAAAGCATAAGTTATGAGTATATAACCTATAAAATCAGGAAGAATATTTATGTTAAAAAAGGTAAAATTAAAACTTATAAAAATAAGTCCCCAAAACAATTTTTTATATTGTTTATTCATCTTATAAAATTCTCCCTTCTTTTAGCTTATCAATTGATTTTTTATTCATATATTTACTATAATCACTATTTTGATTAGTAAAATATAATTTTTTATAATCTATTGTTCCCTCCGGATCTACGAACTTAAAAGCAATAAACATATTATACATAATCCCAAATCCTACACTATCACTATTTTCATACTTTTTTTTGTAACTTAATTTAATATTTTCGTCTCTTTTAAATTCTATAGGATATGATATATTTTGAATAGGTTCATCATTTATATATATGTAATAATTATCTAATATAAATTCTTTATACTTGCTAGTATACTCTTCTAACTTTACAGTGTCTTTGGCTATAAAACTTATAGTACTAGTATAATTCTGTGTATAACTTAAATTTTCTTTTAAAATTAAATATTTTTTATCATATAGAATTGGTTTAGAGAAATTTATTTCACCTATATTAACTATATTTGTTGCACCTTCATTAGTATAGTATTTTATTTTTGTAACATTAACATCACTTTCTTCTTTTACTAATAAATCATTTATAAAATTATTATCTAATATAATTTCTCTTAATATATATCCATTATTATTCATTATGTTATGATTATTTACATAAAATCTTTCCTCATTTATTTCTGGAAATGAAATTGATACTATATAATCTTCATTATAATCATTGTCTAAGTAATTAATGTACATATTACCATCTGAATCTATATAGTTTTTAAAGAATATTGGATTCTCTAATCGTTTACTGTAAAATAAACTTATATTAACCCCCCAAACTAATATTGTTACTATAGTTATACATAATACAAAAATTTTATTTATCTTCATAAGTTCTCCTTTTCTATATAGCATAGCTGGCAAATTTATATGTAAAATTATATCATCTATTCAATATATTTTCATCAAAAATAATAAGAACTAGTTTATATAAAACTAATTCTTATTATTCATCATTAAATATTTAGATAATCGCTTAATTCAACTATCCCTTCTCCTGTAATAGTTGACACTTTAAAAATTCTTTTTACTCCTGCAGCTTTTAATTGATTCTCAGTAATTTGTATATTGCTATTTTTATCTAACTTATCAATTTTAGTTATAATTCCTATTACTTCTTTACCAAAAGTCCCTGAGAAAGCTGGTGGAATTTTAGTATTAATATCTCCACACTCTTGAACTAGTGCTATAATTTTAGCATCAGCTGCTGTAATTATTAAAGCACTATAATAATGTCTATTCTCTATATATTCTCCTGGAGTATCAATGGAATTTATAAACATTTCTATAGATTGTGTTTTTTTATACTTTAATTTTTCACCTTGAAGCTTTTGACAAAGGGAAGTTTTTCCACAACCACTTTTACCCATAAAAATTACTTTTTTCATATAATTCTCCTAAGAATGCGTTATATCAGTTGTTGTAAATTTCAAATTATCACATAAAACATGTATTACTTCTTTTAAAGCTTCTTTAACAGAAGAAACACTTCCTGTAATAACAAGTGAGCCACTAAATCTATCTATAAATCCTATTGAAACATTTGATGTTTTAGTTGCTACATCTGCGGCAATTATAGATGCTTCACTAGGCGTTATAGTCATTATTCCAAGTGCATTTCTTCCTTCTATTAGTAATCCTAATTTTTCATATAATTCAGGAACTGGATTCGCAATTAAATGCGCTAATGTTACCTGTTTTCCAGGTACATATTCTTGAATAACTCTGGTTTTATCTCCATTATCAAAAATATTCATTTATATTACATCCTCTCTCATTAGTTAATATAAATTATCAATAAAATTCTTATCAGGCTTTGCAATAATAGCTGAGTCTAAATACATACCACTTTTGTATAAAAAATTTTTACTATTATTTATAGCCATATCTACTGCAGCTAATTCACCACCTATAATAAAAAAGCTTTTTCCACACATTCCTCTTGCAAGACGTACTTCTATCAAATCAACTCTTGCAGTTTTAGACGCTATATCAGCAGCTTCTATAATAGATGCTACAGAGTAACTTTCTACTATTCCTATAGCTCCATTTATATTTATCTCACAACTCCCTGTTATAGCACTATAAATTTTTTCAGTTGGATTTCCCAATAAAAAACTATCTACAACAGTATTTTCAAAATTTTTCACTCCAACTTCCAAAGCAGATTTAACAGCTGAAAGGCTGCCTTTAAATAATACTATATATTTACCTGGACATACTGTAGCTGCATGAATTATTTTTATATCAGAGGTCTTTACCATTTTATCTGCAGCAATCATTCCAGTTGGAACTTTTAAATACTCCACTAATCCTAATGCACTATTCAAGGTTACTCCTCCTTTCTTATGGATATGCTATCTTTATCAATATCTATAATTATCCCATCTATTGGTGAATGTAAATATACGCCTAAATCTTTTTCATCAATTACCCCTATTACATCTTTCTTTTTTACTCTATCACCAATTTTGACTACTGTATTAACTAAAATTCCAATAGATTGTTTTTTGTTTATTTTTAATATACTAGGCTTATCTTTTATATCTGCTATTGGTGCATCCTTATCAAATTCTGATAATTTAAGCCTTGATATAACTCTTTTTACAGGAACTCTTCTATATTCTCTTTCCTCTTTAACTATAGCTTCATTATTAAACCTTGGCTTTATTCCTTGTTCTCTTAGTTTAGTTTTCAATTCTGAAATAATAGCTTTAGGATTTAAACTTTGATGACATGCATAGGCAGAGCATAAGTTACATTCACAACAAGCTAAAGCATTTATAAAAACTTCTGAGTTAAAGTCTAATCCAAAGATAAGAGAATTCATTATTTTATGTGGCTCAATAGAATGTCCTACTAAATTTCTTGGACAAAGATCAGTACACATTCTACATTGTGAACAAGTTCCCATAGATCTCTTCACTAAACTATTTAAATTATATTCTTTTAATTCTATTATTGGATTATCTTTTGGTAATATAAATATTCCTTTTGTAGTTTTTGTTACTGTTTCATTTAAATTGCCTATTCTTCCTGTCATTGGTCCGCCAACTAATAATTTATATTCTTCTATATTTATACCATTAACTTCAGGGATTAACTCTTTAAATTTAATTCCAATAGGAACATATAATGTTTTTGGTGTATTTACAGCACCTGAAACAGTTAAATATTTATGTGTAACTGGATTATTTTTTCTTACTGCATTATATACATTAAAAGCTGTTTCAACATTCATAACCATAATTCCAACGTTTAATGGTATTCCACCTTGTGGCACTACTCTTCCAGTAGTTTCATAAGTTAAAATAACCTCATCTCCCGCTGGATATCCATCTTTAAGTAATTTCTTTTTTAACCTAGGAAATGTAGATATTATATTGTCAATAGCTTGATTAGCTTCTATATAATGTTCCTTTATTGCTACTACTCCTTCTTTAGCATCTAATATATCTACTATAAAATTTAAGCCTTCTAAAACTTGTAAAGAATGCTCCTTTAATATGTTTCTATCTACTCTAAAAAGTGGTTCACATTCAGCTGCATTTAAAATAACAGTATCAACTTCTTTTGACAACTTAGCATATAAAGGAAATCCTGCTCCTCCAGCCCCTACTATTCCTTTCTCTTTTAATAACTGTTTAATGTCTTCAAGCTCCATAATAACTTCCTTCCTTCTTTTACAACACTATTCATCTACTATGCCAATTATAGTCGCATCTATTGGAACATTATCCTTATGTAGACCTACTCGAGCACTAGAACCTGTGCTAACTATAACTATACTTTGAATCCCAGCTCCAACTCTATCAATAGCTACTAAATTTTTATTGTTATTATATTCTTCCAACGGTTCTACGATTAACAATTTATAGCCCATAAGGCTCTCTTCTTTACGAGTGCTAACTATGTTTCCTATTACTTTTCCTAATATCATAAATCTCCCTCCTTTAAGGAGAAAAGGCTTTAAATAAATAAAGCCCTCTTAAATTATTTCAACAAATTCTCCATTTTTTATATTTAGCGCATTAGCTTCATCAGTATCTATATGCATCTCCAAATCATATCCTTCTCCAACTCTTATATCTACATCCTCTAACAAAGCTTTTCTTATACCGTTAGTTCTAACTGAAACTATATTTCTCTCAATACCTAATTTAATATAATCTTCTTTAGTCATATGAATATGTCTTTTGGCTACTATACATCCTTCTTCTATCTTTACAACACCTTTAGGGCCTACTATAGTAATATCTTCTGAATTATTAATATCTCCTGATAACCTTATTGGCGCTTTTATTCCTAATGTAATGGCATCAGTTAATGATATCTCTACTTGAGTTTTATCTCTTACTGGACCTAATACTCTTACTTTTTCAATAGCTCTAAGGTTATCCCCAATGATGGTAACGGTTTCTTCAGCTGCAAATTGATTCCCCATTAACTTTTTCTTTATCTTTAACTTATAATTTAATCCAAAAAGAGCTTTTAAATGTTGTTCTGATAAATGAATATGCCTTGCAGATACACCAATTTTCACTTTTTTTTCTTTAGTAAGCTTACTTTTATCTATTTCCTCCACAAACGCTTTGGTAATTAATTCTATTAAAGCTTGGTTCATTTAAATCACCAACCAATTAAATGCTTTTAGGTAATATACATTCAACTGATGAGTGTGGTCTTGGTATTACATGAATGGCTACCACCTCTCCTAATCTAGCTGCTACTTCTGCTCCTGCTTCTGTAGCCGCTTTAACTGCTCCAACATCACCTCTTACCATAATTGTAACAAGCCCTGAACCTATCTTTTCTGTTCCTATTAATACTACATCAGCTGCTTTTACCATAGCATCTGCTGCCTCAATAGCAGCTACTAAACCTCTAGTTTCAATCATTCCTAACGCTTCTTGTTTCATAATAAAATCCTCCTTAAAATTAAGTTTTTATTTAATACAACTCTTATTTATAAAATTTTCAATACCCTTATCCGGATTAGCAATAATTTTGCTACAATTTATTCCAGATATTTTTTTTGCAGCACTTATTGCAGCTTTCATTGCCATTTCAACATCACTTATACTTCCTCTAAACTTTACTATTATAAGTACAGGAACTAACAACTTATCTGCGTTTGCTGGTTTATTATTATCTAAAGCTTCTATCTTTATATTTCCAGCTTTACAAGCTGCATCTGCTGCTACCAATGCTGTTGTTAATCCGAAAACTTCTATAATACCTAAAGCTCTCATAATAGCACCTCTTATTTGTTTATTATTGCTATTTTTATTACCTCTTGTTTGATATTAGTTTCAATAGCTTCCTTAAGTTTTTCTAGTGGAAATTCATGAGTTATTAATTCTTTTATTGGAAGTCCTATACCTTTAGCTCTTTTTAAAAAGTCAAAAGTAGTTAAATAATCTTGTGGTGTATATACCCATGAACCAACTACAGTAATTTCCTTATTACAAATATCAAAATGTGGATTTATAGTTGCATCTCCATTGTCTACAAAAAATCCTACTTCACATAATCCACCACCACGTCTAATAAACTTCCAAATTCCTGACGCTGCCTTAGGGGATCCTGTACATTGAAAAGCAAAGTCTACTCCTATACCATTAGATAGATTCTTTACTTCTTCTAAAGAATTATTTTTCATAATATTTATTATCTTAGTTGCTCCTAACTTTTGAGCCATTTCCAATCTCTTTTCATTTCCATCTACGGCTATTATATTTTCTATACCAAGGGTTCTAAGAACTGATAAAAGTAATAGTCCTATAGGCCCACACCCTTGAACTAAAACTTTTGAATTAAATTTTAATAAACCTGTACTTTTTGCTCTTTCGACAGCATGTACAACTACAGCAGAAGGTTCTATTAATAATCTTGAATGTAAATCCATATCTGATACATTAAATATAGTAGATCCTTTTCTTAAAACTAAGTATTCACTAAACCAACCATTTAAATGAATGTTATCATCACTAATCAATCCATATATGCCCTGATTATCACAAAGATTGGTTTTTTCTGGATGATTTAAGCAAACATCACATTTTCCACAAGGAATAATACATGTTACTATTTTATCTCCTATATTAAGAGGTACACCAGCTGAATCCTTATTAATATTTTTGCCTATTTTTATAATTTCTCCTGTTCCTTCATGTCCTAATACTACTGGTATAATGTTAAAAGGATCCTTTCTATATTCATGTACATCTGTACCGCAAATTCCACATCCTTCTACTTTTATTAAAATTTCATCATCACCTATTTCAGGAATGTCAAATTCTTTTATTTCTATTTCCTCTTTTGCTATAAGCATACCTACCTTAGATGTATTTGTATTTAACTTTGAAGTATTTAAATCACTTTTCTCAGTTTGTTGTGTCATTTCTCTAATTATACTTTTAACTATGTCTTCAATATTAATATTATTAACCTCCATACTAACCTCCCTATTTATTATCTAATTGAAAGACCATCTGATAATACACAACGTCTATTTTTAGTAAACGTTTTAGTGGAACTTAATCCCTCTCCTGTTTTACTAGCTATTGTAAAAGTTGCAAATCCTTCAGCATTTACCCCTAAAGCTGAATAAGATGGAGCATTTTTAACAAAAATAGCTGTATCAATAACTCTCGCAAATGTAGTTAAATTATCTATATTTTTGGAATGCATATGAGCTGAATGTCTATTACCATGTTCAAGCTCTAACGCACATTCTACTGCTTCATCAAAATTATTAACTTTAACAATTCCAAGTATTGGCATCATTAATTCTTCTTTAATTAATAAACTATCCTTATCTCCTTCAAAAATTATACATTTTATAGAATCGTCTACTAAAATATCTATAGAATCTAATATTACTTTTGCATCTTTTCCAACAAAATCTCTATTTAAAGTTACTTTTTTACCATTTTTAATTAGCAATTTATCTTCAAGCCTTTTAATTTGCTCCTTATCTTTTAATAAATAGGCTCCAAATTTAATCATATATTCTATTAACTTGTTACTGACACTATCTATTACTATTACTTCCTTTTCTGCTATACATGGAAGATTATTATCAAAAGTTGCTCCATCTATAATATCTTTAGCTGCTTTTTCTATGTTAGCTGTTTCATCAACTATAACTGGTGGATTGCCTGCACCAGCCCCTAATGCTCTTTTTCCAGATGATAGTGCTTGGTTTACAACTCCGGGTCCACCTGTTGCAGAGATTAATGCTATATCCTTATGTTTCATTAATTCTGTAGTTATATCTATACTTGGCTTTCTAAATGAAACTGCAATATTTTCTGGTCCTCCAGCTTCTTTTGATGCTTCGTTTATTAGTTTTACTGCTAAATTAGAACATTTAACTGCATTAGGATGCGGTGCAAAAACTATAGTATTTCCTGCAGATATCATCCCAATAGCATTACATAAAACTGTAGCTGTTGGATTAGTTGAAGGAGTAATTGCTGCTATAACACCAAATGCCCCTTGCTCAATTAATGTAAGACCACCATCACCACTCCATGCTGTAGTTTTCAAATCCTCTGTTCCTGGAGTTTTTTCTGCTATTAATATATGTTTTGTAACTTTATCTTCAACTTTCCCCATTCCAGTTTCTTCAACAGCCATAATAGATAATTTATCTGCATAGTCTAAACATTTCTTTCTTATATTTTTAATTATCTCCTCTCTTTCTCTAATAGTAAGTTTTTTTAATTCAAAAAATGATTTCTTAGCAGCTGCTACAGCATCATCTACTGACGAGAATATAAATTTATCTTTATTACATCCACAATTACTATTGCAATTTTTATTACATTTAGTTTTTCTGTCAGTATGAATTTCTTCTAATACCTTAATAACAATTTCCTCTATTGACTTTTCATCGCTAAACACTCTATGACCTCCTCACATATCAGCTTACCTAAAAAAGCAAGCTTATTATCATAATCTGATGTTCCACCACTTATCCCAATAGCCCCTATAACTTTCCCATTAACTATTAATGGAAAACCTCCTGGAAAAGCTATAATTTTATTATCATTAGTATTTATTATTCCAAATAAATCTCCATCATCTTTAGATAGATTCCTTAATTCTTTTGTCGATAATCTAGTAGTTGCAGATGTAAAAGCTTTATTTACCGAAATATCAAAACTAGCAGGGAGAGCTCCATCCATAACATGAACTGCTATAGGATACCCCCAATCATTACAAATAGTAATAACTACTGGTGTACCAAGTTCTTTTGCTTTTATTTCAATTCTTTCTATTATAGTAGTAACTATTTTTAAATTTAGATAATTACAATTACTCATCCCAATCACCTTTTAATGGAAACCCTTTAATATATCTACCTATATCAAGACCTACTTCTTTTAAATATTTATTTGATATATTTTCAACATTAAAGTTGATTCTTTTTATAAAGTTTATACTTTTAATTAATATATCTTTGTTATCTATAATTATGGCTAAACTAAATGGATGTTTTTTTATATCTAAATTATAGGCTGACTTTAAAGATAAAATTTCATAACATATTCCTTGCTCTTCTATACCCTCTTTAACCAATTTTAATTTAGTATCATTACTATCGCTATATATCTTTAAAAGATTATTCATTACTTTATTTTAATCCTTTCTATATAATGTAAAACTAACCCTGTAGATACAGCATGTCTAGGCCCTTCTGAATTTCTTATATTTCCACATCCACTAACTATTCCATAATTAGATAGCTCTTGAACAACCATATTAGGAATCTCAAAATCTAATGCTGAACCTCCTACTAAAACAACATTAGGTATAAAATGTAAATTACCCATAGGACTAATTGTTTTTAAACCCCTTATTATATTTTTAATAAATACAGATTCTTTAGCTCTTCGCCTTACTTTAACTACTTCTTCAATTGTTATATTTTTGTATATTGGTAACAATTTATCATTCTTTATAACCACTATTCTCCCATATAATTTAGGATTCAATGGTTTATCAAAAAACTTAACCTCTCCCGCTTCTGTCCTAAGGGTATAAAGAGATTCAACTTTACCAATTATATTTCTTTTTATTTCTTCTGCTAAACTTACATCATTAAGCCCAAGTTCTAAATTAATTATCATAGTAACAAGTTCACCGGCTCCTGCTAAATGAATTGATTTAACCTCTCCTGTTTTTTCTAATATAGCAACATCAGTTGATCCTCCACCAATGTCAACAATTGCAATTGGTAATTTAGTTCCTGGTGTTGTTAACGCTCCTATAGTTGCCATTACGCCTTCAATTCCGTTAATTTCTACTGGTGTCTCCAATTCACTCTCTAGTATACTTTTAATACTATTTAATGGTAGCTTATGGGTTTTAACCATAATTGCAATTGCAACTGCTTTTTCTTTATATGTTTCATTAGCTATTCCTCCTTTTATTTTCAAAGGAATAGTTGTATCTACTGCTAAAATATCTTTTATTTTAACTTTAGATGTGTCTATTTCAGAAATTTCTGACATATGGTTTTTTATGTCATTTATCATAAAGGCTATATTGGTTCCTTTTTCACCATCTACATCTTTAATTTCACCGATTTTATTAACTTTTCTCATTATATATTCAGCACCAGTATTTATATCTACTTCTTCTATTAAATTTTTTCCTATTATTTTCAATGTTCCAGCTTTAATTTTTCTTTCTTTAACTTCACCTTGTGGAGTTCTAATTACGACTCCTGAACGCAAGCCTATAAGTCCCTTTGCAATTGGTACTATCTTTTTTGTTTCCTCTGCTGTTAAAGTAAAAATACTTGCTATCCCAAAGGGATTACATAACTTTTTTATAGTTTGTCCAACCTCTGCTACTTCAATAGCTGCTAGTTTACTTAATGGAACCTTATCTATATTGGAGACTTCATCAATAATAGGGATTTTAATTTTTAATCTATTATTTAAAAGTACACCTTCATCTTCTTCTAAAATTGCTCCTTTGATTTTCACTTCATTTTCAAATAAATTGTTTATTTTTATTGCTGCTTCTTCATAACTGAATTTATTTGAAACTACTACTATATAATCCTTATTAATATCTATTTCATTTAAATATTCAAGGTTTATAGTTTCCCCTAATGCTAATCCATATCCACCAGGAGTTTCAGGATTATGACCAATCATTGCTGAATCAGTGATAATTGTTTCTGATATAGTTTCCATTGCATTTTCACCTATTACAGGAGCTGCTTCATTTATTTTTATTAAGTCTATATCTTGAATTTTAATATTTAAATTCTTGACTAACTTATTTATTGCATTTCTAATTCCAATTACATTATCTTTAGTTCCCTTTATACCTGTTGTTTTTACCGAGAAAGATCCCAAATAGATAATATCTTTATTTAAAAGATTAATATCACATAAGGTTACCTCAGTTGTTGAATTACCAATGTCAACACCGCATATTTTCATGAATTTCTTAAAATACCCCTTTTTTTATAGGTCTTTAAAGCATCCATTATTAATTCACTACACCTTATAGCTCCAAATTTCACTTTTATCTCCTTAGCTTTCTGTAAAAGTTCATTTTCACTACTTCTATAAGGTCTTAACATATTATAAATAATTAGTAATTCATCATCAGGAATCTCTACAAGCTCCGAAGCTCTTTCAAAATTTTCTCCTAGTTGATCCCTTCCTTCTTTTTTAGCTATTTCACCTTGAATCTTAAGAGTCTCTTTTGAAACTTTAATATCTTCTCCTGTTATATTTCCTTTAATAACTTCATCTATTGATATATCTTTAAGATATTTCCCGCTTTTACTCTTTATATTAAAATCATTTTCACTTAATGGGTACTTTATATTAATTCCTCCAATGATATTTCAATTGATTTAAC
Source organism: Clostridium chauvoei (assembly GCF_002327185.1). NCBI lineage: Bacteria > Bacillati > Bacillota > Clostridia > Eubacteriales > Clostridiaceae > Clostridium > Clostridium chauvoei. The sequence goes on from NZ_CP018624.1 coordinate 1,213,412, forward strand.
ACCTCTTATTACTTTTTCAGTATCTTTTATATGAAAAAGTGCAGCTTTAACTTGGTATTTAGGTCTAACCATGCAATCACTAATAACTTTTATTGGAATTGGATTTGTCATCTTTGCATATTTAGCAGCATTTTTTCCTATATTTCTATAAGTTTTTAAATCAATTAATGGAGCTTGAGGAAATAATTCTAAATTACTTAAGGGATATAAATCTCTTTGATGTATTAATGTAGTTCCTTTAGATTGAAGCCCTATTCCTATTCCAGAGCCACTATACTCGGCAGCCTCTTTACCAATAAAAGCTACATCAGCACTTTTAAAAACTTTTATTATTCTAACCTTTAAGCCTTCCTCTTCAACTCCTAAAGCTATTTCTCTTATTACATCTTTGTGCTTAAGTCCCGAAAGTGTTGTAGTAACTTCTTCATTAAAAGTTGGACTTACACCTATTACAACTTCTCCTTTTTCAATAGTAGTTATTTCTATTTCTTTAAGCTTTTCGATAACTAACTTAGTAATTTTCTTTACTAAAATATCTTCATTCACTTTTATTCCCTCCTAAATTTATTGATAGGAGTTTCTATCTAATAGATTATTTACGTTCTTAACTTTTTCCCAACTATCTCCATCTAATCTATATCCAGTTCCTGGTCCTAAGTAGTCATTTTTATTATTAATTGAAGAAACTACATTAAATTCTTCATCTAATATAGCAGATGTTTGAAGGTAATCTCCAGATATTCTTTGTTTTAACATCTCAAGAATATCAGTTGCTACATCTTTATGACCTGAATTTACTAGAGACTTAACTAAATCTATTCCAGTTAATTTATTTTTCATAAGCTTATCTATTGCTTCAAAATCCTTTATTACATCTCTATCAGGAATATCTTTACTTCCATGTGCATAAGTTGCTGCTATAACTTCATCATCACTTATACTACATAAATCTAATTCTCTAAATAAATCTTGAATTACTTTTGCTGCTTTATATCTTACCTTTATTACATCATCTTCTTTTACAGGTCTTAACCCACCATCAACTTTAAGGTCTCGTTGAAGTACATTATAATCATCAAAATCTTCTGCATCAAAATTTGAACCTGCGAACATGTTGTCATAATTTGGAGTTCCACTATATCCTGAAAATATAAAATCAGTTCCTGGTAAAAACTGCATTAATAATCTTGCTGTTCTCCTTATATCACTGTGAGAAAATGTTTGGTCATTTGAAGATGCTACTTCTAAATCTAATATAGCTGCAATTAAATTCTCAGCAAGAACTGCTCTAATTCCAGATGGAACAGATGATGTTATTCCAATAGTTGAGACTGATCCATTTTGAATGCCTTGAGAACCTGCTCCCTTAGTAACCATTAAACATCTAGTTTCTAAATATAACATTGATTTTTTTTCAGAATCCCCCATTAATACCTCAGAGCCTGTACCAGATGTAAACCTAGTTTTTAATCCTCTTGATGCATATGCTGAATTTAAAAATGCCTTAGAATATGGAGTATCATCGCCATCTATAAATACATTCTCTGTTCCATATACAGATATAGTTTCTGCATATGTAGTGAATCCTCTCATTGCTAATTCCAATTCTGTAGCTTCTTCAATGGCACACTGGGTTAATACTCCTTTACTACCTATTTGAGAACCTATCAATAATGCTATTGCATTAAAAGGAGCATATCTTACAATTCCAACAGTGGTTTCTTCTTCTCTAAATCCTCTAAGAGCTCCTTCTGCTGCATCAGCTGCTATAAGTATAGGATTATCCTTTAAATTTGTAATATGAGCTTGATTTGCTGGCATTTTCCTTGCTCTAATCTTTTGCATACTCATCATCATTTCAACTACATTTAAATTATTTACTATCTCAACAATTTTAGCCGGAGTAAACCCTTTTGCAATTTTAATAATTACTTCTCTTGGTGTAACTATATCAACTAAAAGTCTTGCAAACTCTAAAGAATCTATTTTCATTGCATCCTTAGCTATATTTTTATCTATAGTATAATCTGCAATGAAATAATCCAAAAAATCAAAATCTGCTCTCTTTTTTCCATCTAATTCTATAATTGTTTCTCCATCTATTTTTATAGATGGAGAAGGATCATAAGGACTACTCATTGCTATAAAGCTCTTTTCAGGCCACTCTTCCATAAAAACATCCTGATTTATAGGTCTTTTTCTAAGTACCTCAAATCGTTTAGATTTCATTATTTAATAGCTCCTAATATTTTAGCAGTAACTTCTTTTACTATCTTTTCTATTTCATAATCTTCAATTTTATTTTGTTTATCTTCTATATTCTTTGAATTATATTTACAATCCCCATCTTTACAACATAAACCTGGATGTTTTCCTATTAAATTCATATTTTTTCTTATATCTAATAATTTATCAACTTGTTTGTTATTTAAAACTTGTGGTTCGCCAATTTGACTAGATATAAACATTAACTTTGCATAGAATTCTAATGATTCCATTTTAAAATAAGCTCCCATTAAATCTGGCCCATATGTTAAAGCACCATGGTTTTCAAGGAGAACAGCATCATAACATTGCAAATATTTTGATACAGCATCTGGAATTTCATCTGTTGATGGTGTACCATATTCAGCTATTGGAACATTACCTAAAGCTATAACAGCCTCGGGCATAATAGCTTTATCTAAAGGAATCCCAGCAATGGCATAGCTTGTACCATATGGTGGATGGGCATGTACTACTGAACTAACATCAGGTCTTTCTTTATAAACTCTTAAGTGCATTTTTATCTCTGAAGAAGGTTTAAACTTTCCATTTGCAGTTATAATATTACCATTAATATCAACTTTACATATCATATCTGGTGTCATATACCCTTTTGAAACACCAGTTGGTGTACAAAGCACCTCTTTATCATTAATTTTAACTGATAAGTTCCCATCATTAGCAGCAACAAATCCATTCATATAAATTCTTTTTCCAATTTCACACATTTGCTTTTTAACTTCATATTCTGATATCATATTTTATCCTCCTTTTATTTTTGTTTTATTTGTTTTATCTTTGTTTTCCTTTATTTTACCATTCAAGTTCTTTATTGTCAATAAAATACAATTGTATTTATAGTAGATATATGTTATTTGTTTTTCGAATCTAGTAAAAGAAATAGATAATTATAAAGACTAACATAATAAATGGAACTAAAAAAAGATATACATATCTATTAAATTTAGGTATGCATATCTTTTTTGAAATAGACTAAATAAATAATTAACTTCTACTAATTTTATATTCGTAATATCTAAAACATGATGAAGAATATATTAAAGTCATTACCCTTTGGATTAGCCTTAACTACAACTCCATCGTTAAATTCTATTATCATGATTTTTACTTAATTTAACAAAAAGTTAATTGTACTTTGTTAATTTTCAATGTTGATTCCCACTCTTCTGAAATTTTTTCATCTGTGTAAATAATATCTATATCTTTAAAATCCATAATTTTCACAAAGGAACTTTTATCAAATTTAACCTTATCTACTACTAGTACTACTTGATTAGAACACTTAGCCATATATTTTTTAATTTCAGCTTCTTGTTCATTAGAATCCATAACTCCTCGATTAATATCCATTCCTTTACAGCATATTATCGCTTTATTTACATAATAATTTTTTATTACATTCTCTGCCCATTTCCCAACAAAAGATTTTGAACTTAATCTAAAGGTTCCACCTGCCAAAATTAGATTAATATCCTTTACATCTTGTAGTTCAGTTACAACTTTAAAGGAGTTTGTTATTATAGTAACCTTTTTATTATTTTTCTTTAAACATTTAGCTACATAAAACGCTGTTGAAGAAGAATCCAACATTAATGTTTCCCCGTCTTTTATTTCTTCTGCAACCTTTTCTGCTATTTTTAACTTTCCTCCCTTATTTACAACCTCTCTCATGTCTAAAGGCATATCTACATTAGTACCTTCATTTACTATAGCTCCACCATAAGTTCTCTTTAATATTCCTTGATCTTCAAGCTTTTCCAAATCTCTTCTTATGGTTTCTTCTGTAACCGAGAAATTAATTGCAAGCTCTTGTACTAGTACCTTTTTTTCTTCTTGAATTATTTCAACTATTTTCTGTCTTCTTTCTATTGCAAGCATATTACTTCCCCCAACTTTCACTATTTATTTTAATATTAATTACATTATACCAAAAAAATTATTTATTAAAATATTTTCAAGTTTTATGGAATATATAAATCTATATCAAAAGATTTATACACTAGATTTCTTCCTTCTTTAATAGATGACAAAAGACCAACTGAAATACATTGCAAAATAACGTTTCCTAAAATAGCAGCTTCAACAGGACCTGCTATAATATTCTTTCCAGTTCTCTTTGCTGTAAGTTCACATAAATAGCTATCTTTTATTCCTCCACCTACTACATTTATAGCATTAATTTTATATCCTAAAACTTCTTCTATTTCTTCAATTGTCTCTTTATACTCTTTAGTAAGCCCATTATATACTGCCATAGCAAGTTCACCTAGTTTTTCTGGTGTTCCTTGTCCATTTTCTACACAATATTCTTTTATTGATTCTATCATATTTTTAGTATTCATAAGTCTTTCATCGCTAGTATTAACTATAAATGTACATTTTTCAAATTTCTTTGCTTCTTTTATAATATCCGGAAAATCTATCTTTTCATAAAACTCACACCAAGTTTTTTTTAGCTGTTGTAATAACCATAAACCATTTATATTTTTTAGTAATCTAACTTTATTACATACGCCTCCCTCATTAGTAAATGAATAATTAAATGTTTTATCATTAATTATTGGAGATTCAATTTCTACTCCTAATAAAGACCAAGTACCAGAACTTAAAAATGCATTTTTAGTATTAGTAAATGGAGTTGCAGCTACTGCTGAAGCTGTATCATGTCCTCCAACAGCAATTACAGGTATTTTACCTAATCCTGTTTCCTCCATTACATCTTTTGTTAAATATCCATATATTTCTCCCGGTTCAATTATTTCATTAAAAATACCTGTAGGAATTCCTAATTTATCTATTAATTCATAATCCCAAGTTCTTTTTTTATATCTAAAAGACCTGAGGTTGAAGCAATTGTAAATTCATTCTTTTTAGATCCAGTTAAATAATAAGCAAATAAATCTGGCATAAACAATAGGCTTGTACTATTTTTTAATATTTCAGGTCTCATCATTTTATCTGCAACTAATTGAAATGATGTATTAAATGCATTTAATGATATACCTGTTTTTAAATAAAGCTCTTCCAAAGATATTATTTCTTTAGTTTCTTTTATTGATGAATATGTTCGTTTATCTCTATAATGCATAGGCATTCCAATTAAATTTTCATTATCATCTAATAAACCATAGTCAACACCCCAAGTATCTATTCCTATCCCAGCAATTTTCTCATTTAATAACGAAACTTTTTTTAAAGCTACTTTCATATCATTTAATAATCGTGGAAAGTCCCAAAAGTATTTATCGCCTAAAAATACAGGCTCATTAGGAAATCTATATATTTCCTCAATTTCAATTTTATCATTAGTAATCCTTGCAATTATAGCTCTTCCAGATGATGCACCAAAATCAAAAGCTAAAAATGTACTCATTATTTTCCCCCTTTTTAATTAATTATTATATTAATATAATACACCACAACACAAACACAAACAACATTGTAAACGATATTTTTTCTGTGTTTTCTTTGTTTTTGGTTGACTTTGGTTTTTGTTGGACGTAAAATTAAATTGTAAATAAAATTATTTATAATTGGGAGGAGAATTTTATGAATAGGTTAAATGGGGACTTTCCAAAAGTAAGTATAAGACCTACTATAGATGGTAGAAGACAAGGGGTAAGGGAATCCTTGGAAGAACAAACTATGGGAATGGCAAAACAAGTCAGCGAGTTAATTTCAAAAAATTTATATTATCCAAATGGTGAATCTGTAAGATGTGTAATTTCAGATACTACTATAGGAGGAGTTTCAGAAGCAGCAAGATGCGCAGAAAAATTTTCAAAAGAAGGGGTAGGACTTACAATAACCGTTACTCCATGTTGGTGTTATGGAAGTGAAACTATTGATATGGATCCTCATATACCAAAAGCTATCTGGGGATTTAATGGTACCGAAAGACCTGGTGCTGTTTATTTAGCTGCCGCTTTAGCTGGACACACACAATTCGGGCTTCCTGCATTCGGAATTTACGGAAAAGATGTTCAAAATGCTGATTGTACTGAAATCCCTGAAGATGTTAAGGAAAAGTTATTACGATTCACTAGATGTGGACTAGCTATAGCTATTATGAAAGGAAAATCTTATCTTTCAGTTGGATCAGTATCTATGGGGATTGCTGGATCAATAGTTAATCAGAAATTCTTCCAAAAATATTTAGGTATGAGAAATGAATATGTTGATATGAGTGAAATAACACGAAGAATTGATAGAGGAATATATGATAAAGATGAGTTTGAATTAGCTTTTAAATGGGTAAAAGAAAATTGTAAAGAAGGCAGAGATCGTAATTCCATTGACAAACAAAGAAGTAAAGAAGAAAAAAATAAAATTTGGGAAACAGTTATTAAAATGACTTTAATAACTAGAGACTTATTAATAGGAAATCCTAAACTTGAAATTTTAGGATTTAAAGAAGAGTCCGAAGGACATAATGCTATCGCTGGTGGATTCCAAGGGCAAAGACATTGGACGGATCACTCTCCTAATGGAGATTTTATGGAAGCTATATTAAATTCCTCTTTTGATTGGAACGGTATAAGAGAATCCTTTGTTTTTGCAACTGAAAACGATTCACTAAACGCTATCCCAATGTTATTTGGACACTTATTAACAAATACTTCTCAAATTTTTGCTGATGTAAGAACTTACTGGTCAAAAGAAGCCGTTAAAGAAATAAGTGGTAAGGATTTAACTGGTAAAGCTTCAAATGGTTTTATTCATTTAATTAATTCTGGAGCAGCTACTTTAGATGCATCAGGAAAACAAAAGGATTCAAATGGTGACCCTACTATGAAACCATTTTGGCAAATTAAAGAAAGTGAAGCTAAAGCATGTTTAGATGCTACAACTTGGTGGCCTGCTATAGATGAGTACTTTAGAGGTGGAGGTTTTTCATCTAAATTCATTTCTGAAGGTGGAATGCCTCTTACAATGTCTAGAATTTGTATGGTAGATGGACTAGGCCCAGTTCTTCAGTTAGTAGAAGGCTATTCTGTAGATTTAGATAATGAAATAGCAACTCTAATAGATAATAGAACTGATTGTTCTTGGCCAACAACTTGGTTTGCACCAAATTTAACTGGAGAAGGAGTCTTTAAAGATGTTTACTCTGTTATGAATAATTGGGGCGCAAATCATGGGGCTATATCATATGGACATATAGGGGCCGAATTAATAACTCTTGCCTCTATGTTGAGGATACCTGTAGCAATGCATAATGTACCTGAAGACAAAATATTTAGACCTAGTGCTTGGGCAATGTTTGGTAGCAAAGATTTAGAAGGTGCAGATTATAGAGCATGCAACAATTTTGGTCCTATTTATAAATAATTTTTAAATACTAAGCTTCAATTTTTCGAAGCTTAGTATTTTTATATATTATAACTATTAATGATTTAATTATCCTTTAAAATAAACCACTAATAGTATTTAATAAAATAAAGGTTTGGAAATTATTCCAAACCTTTATTTTTCAAATTATTGTTTACCTAATGGATATAATAACTTTTGAATATCATCATTATTCATGTTATTTTTATCTACATAAGTAGCCCCTGTATCTATTCTCTTTTCAATAGTCTTATCATTTAAAAGGTCTGATGCGGCTTTAACACCAAGATATCCCATATTGTAAGGATTTTGAACTACGAACCCAGTTATAATACCTTCTTCTAAGAATTTAATTTCTTGATCTGAAGAATCAAAACCAACAACTTTTATTTTATCAGCATTTCCCTTTTCTTTAACTGCTGTTGCAACCCCAATTGCTGCTCCTTCATTAGTAGCATAAATAGCCTTTAAATTAGGATTTGAAGTCATAATATCTGTAGACTTTGATAAAGCTTTTGCATGATCTCCATCTGAATATTGAATAGAAACTATTTTTATATTAGGATAATTCTTTTCAATTTCCTCTTTGAATCCATCTCTTCTTTCTTGAGCTGTTGAAGTTCCTTCATTATGTGCAACTATTGCAACTTCACCTTCATTACCTATAAGCTTTGCCGTTTCTTTAGCGGCTATTGAACCAGCTACTTTATTATCTGTTGCAATAAAGCTTTTTTGAATATCTGAATTTAAATTAGAATCAAAGGTAATAACAGGAATACCTTTTTCTTCAGCTTTTTGAACAACTGGTAAAAGAGCTTTATTGTCAAGAGGAGCTAACATAATAACATCAGCCTTTTTAGTTATTGCATTTTCAACCATTTCTATTTGCTTATCAACCATAGTTTCATTATCTGGCCCTTCAAAGGTTACTTTTAAATTTGCTTCTTCCCCAGCCTTCATAGCCCCTTTTTCTACCGTTTTCCAGAATTCATGTTGGTAACCCTTTGAAATTACAGCAACATACTTTTGTTCTCCACCACCTTCGCCTTCACCTTGTGCTCCTTCACTTTTACCCCCACATCCAAAAAGAATAACAGGTACAATAAGTGCAGTAGCTACTAGAGCTGTTAATTTTTTCAATCTCATAATTTAATCCCTCCCATAAATATCTTTTATAACTATTTTTAATAATTTATATAAATTAAAATAATTATTAAATTAATTTTCTATTTTCTTTTTTTTCTTAACATATCCATATAAACAGCACCTATTACAACTACTCCCATAGCTAACATTTGCCAGTTTTGTGATACATTCATAAGATTTAATCCATTTTTAAGAACCCCCATTATAAATGCACCTATAAATGTCCCAACTATAGAACCTTCCCCACCACTTAGTGAAGTACCTCCAATAACAACTGCTGCAATTGCATCAAGTTCATATCCTTGTCCTGCCGTAGGTTGTCCTGAATTTATTCTTGCTGCCATTACTATACCTGCTATAGCACACATAAGTCCACAATAGGAGTAAACAAACATTTTAGTTTTAAAAATATTTATTCCTGAAAGTCTAGCTGCTTCTTCATTACTACCAATTGCATAAGTATATCTTCCTATTAATGTTTTCTTTAAGATAAATGATGATATAATTGCTATAAGAATTAAATATATAACTGGATATGGAATTAATCCAAATAATTTTCCTTGTGATATTTCTGCAAACTGTGGAGCTGCATCAAAATATACTGGCTTTGCATCTGTTAAAATAAGAGTTAATCCTCTAGCAACCATCATCGCTCCAAGAGTTGAAATGAATGGTGGTAACTTTAATTTGCCTATTAAAAATCCATTTAGTGCTCCAAATAAAATTCCTATAACTAAAGCTATTATTACTGATACAACTACTCCCATCCCTCTATTTACACATATCCCAGCTGAAACACCACTTAATGCAATAACTGCACCTAATGATAAATCAATTCCTGAAGTTACTATTACAAAAGTTACTCCCATAGCCATAATACCTATAACAGAAGTCTGTAATGCTATGGTAATAATATTATCAAACTCTAAAAAATATGGAGTTGCTATAGAAAAGAATATACACATTACTAGTAAACTAAGACCAGCCGCCATCTTTTGTATTAAATCTTTATTATCTTTTAACACATTTTTCTTATTGGTTTCCTTCATTACTTGCATAATTAAATCCTCCCTTTAATTCAATCCTCCTGATGCTAATTGCATTATTTTTTCTTGATTCGCATCTTTAATATAAATCTCTCCCGTCTTCTTACCTTCATGCATAACTAAAACTCTATCACTCATACCTAATATCTCTGGAAGTTCAGATGATATCATAATAATTGCAACACCCTTTTCAGCTAACTCTTTCATTAAGGAATATACCTCAAATTTAGCTCCTACATCTATACCTCTAGTAGGCTCATCAAATATTAAAACTTTAGTATCTCTACATAACCACCTTCCTATTAAAACCTTCTGTTGATTACCACCACTTAAAAATTTAGTTTTTTGATTTATATTTGGAGTCTTAATTTTTAAGTCAATAACCTTAGAGTCGGTTATATTTTTACAAGTTTTATTATTTACTATAGTTCCTTTGCTATATTCTTTTAAATTTGCTAATACAGTATTAAATTCAACATCTAAATTTAATAAAAGACCATCTCTTTTTCTATCTTCTGATAGATATGCTATTTGATTTTTTATTGCATCTACAGGAGATTTAATTTTTATCTTTTTACCATCTAAGTAAAACTCACCTGAATCTATAGGATCAGCTCCAAAAATTGCTCTACAAACCTCTGATCTTCCAGCCCCCATAAGTCCTGCAAATCCAAGTATTTCTCCTGATCTTACATTGAAGCTTACATCCTTTATAATATTGCCCCTCTTAATATTTTTAGCTTCAAAAACCACTTTACCGATTTTAGGGGTTCTAATTGGATATTTATTTTTAATATCTCTTCCTACCATCATTTTTATAATTTCATCAATACTTGTTTCATTCCAAAGTCTAGTACCAACGTAAGTACCATCTCTTAATACAGTTACTCTATCTGCTATATGTTTAAATTCTTCCATTCTATGAGAAATATAAACTATTCCCACACCTTGACTTTTTAATTTTTTTATTATTCTAAATAACTCATCTATCTCACTTTCTGTCAAAGCTGATGTAGGTTCATCTAACAATAAAACCTCTGATTTTACACATAAAGCTTTAGCTATTTCTACCATTTGTTGTTCAGCAACTGTCAAAGAATTTACAATTGCATTGGGATCTATTTTTAAATGCATAGATTCCAATAATTCCTTTGTATCTTTTATCATCTTTTTATCATCTACAATAAAACTTTTACCCATCCTTGCTTCTCTTCCAATATAGATATTTTGCGCAACAGTTAAATGTGGTAAAAGGTTAAACTCTTGATGTATAATAGATACCCCTAAATCTTCTGCTTCCTTTGGATTTTTTACACAAAACTCTTTTCCTTTAAAAGTAATAGTTCCACTATCTTTAGTATAAACTCCCGTTAAAACTTTCATTAATGTTGATTTCCCTGCCCCATTTTCACCTATCAAAACATGTACCTCTCCTTTTAATACTTCAAGTTGTACACTTTTAAGTGCTTGTACACCTGGAAACCCCTTATTGATATTTTCCATTTTTAATAATACGGTTTTTTCCATGAAATCACCCCTCACGCCCTTATACCTTTTTTGATTTTGTTGTTTTGTTTTGTTTTTCTTTGATTACGATTACATTATAACCTTTTTTATCTTTATATACAATAGTTTTTTGGGTTTTTGTTGTTTTCTTTCCATAAAATGTATTATAATAATTACATACCACACTTTTAAAGGAGATGATTGTATGTTAAAAGGAATTCCAACAATAATTTCACCTGAACTTTTAAAAATATTAATGGAAATGGGACATGGAGATAACATTGTAATTGCAGATGGAAATTTTCCTGCTTCAAATTATGCTAAAAGATTAGTTAGAGCTGATGGTCATAATATACCTGATGTTTTAAAAGCAATTTTAAAACTTTTTCCAATTGATACCTACTCTAAAAATCCTTTAAGTCTTATGAGTATAGTTCAAGGAGACACAGTAGTTCCTACAATTTGGAAAGATTATGAAAATATTATAAAAAAAGACTTTAGTAATTTTTCACACTTTAATTTCCTTGAAAGATTTGATTTTTATGAAAAGTCTAAAGAAGCCTACGCTATTATTTCCACTTCTGAAGAAGCATTATATGCTAATATAATCTTAACTAAAGGTGTTCTTTAGTGAGGTATTCTATTGAATAATTTTGTATTAGGATTTATTTTAATAATTCAATCTAAAAAAAGTAATAAAAATAATGAATAACCTTTTTAAATTAAAGGAGTTATCTCAATAAGCGATAACTCCTTTAACTTTTATTACCTTTCCTCTATAGGATATATTTTATTTAAAATTACTAATTTCCTAAAATCTTATTTGCTATAAAATCAATTTCATATCTATCTATAATATTATCATTATTTAGGTCATATTCTGGTATATTTCTATTAAAATACTTTGATGAAATTGATAAATCACCAATATCTATTTTACCATTTTTATTAAAATCGGCTGATTTTTCTATTATCACTTCTTTTCTAATCTTACTTATCTTTATATCATTTATTTTTCCCTTTAAATTTTCTTTCCCACTACCATTAGCCCCTATTATTAAATCTAAATCACTTATTTCTAATTTTTTACTTATATCAACTGCTTTATCTAATTTATCATTTATATAAATTTTCGCTTTACCTTCTTCATTCTCAAATATCACTTTAATTTTCACCCATTTATTCAATGGTATAATTTCGTTAGATATAAATTGACTTATTGATTCTTCTGCATGAAATCTTAACTTTCCCTCTGGTGAAATATCTAGTAAAAATCCTCCTTTACCTGTAGTATTATCAATTTTTTGTAGTATTTTTTGCCAATAAGAAGTAGATCTTTCTAAATATATTTCTGTTTCAACAGCAAAGTTTTCATTAAATTTAAGATCATTGGAGCTTTTAATTGTTATATATCCACTGCCAAATTGAGCTGCCTTTCCATCATGAGACGTTACTTGTTGTATATCTCCATTTAAAACTCCATTATGTTTATTATTAGATATATCTTTGCCCAAATCATTTATATTTTCAAAATCATACTGGGCTATTATATCCTCTATTATTTCACAATAAGGATTTATATTAATGGAATATTCTTTAGTAATACTTTCATCTGCTGAAGTAACTTTTATTGTAACTTTTCCTGGAATAGTGGTTGGTTTTATTATTTCAACCTTTGCATTACTATTTTGAGCTATAGCTGATATTTTTAAATCAGATAAATTTTCTTCTTTTGCTAAATTATAAGTATATTCATATACATCAGGACTAAAATCTTTTAATTCATTCTCATATATATATATATTACTTAAATTTGCATTAGTTTTAGGATGATTTCTAGTAAATTTTGCATCTGCCCAATCTCCATGATCAGCTCCTATCCCATTACCACCATCTCCTACTACTAATTTTAATTCTCCTTTTCCTTTTATAGGAACTTTTGCGTATTTTTGATTAGTATCAGGTTGCATAATGCCAGAACTGAAAACTTCTTCGCCATCTAAATAAATTCTAAAATCTATTGAGGCAGTTGTTGTCATTTCTCTATCAACACCTACATATGTCTCAAAATAATCATAGTATTTATAATCTGATAAATCATAAATTATAGTAGATGTTGCATGAACCCCAAGTCCTTTATCATATATTATATTAGCTCCGTCCTCTCCCTTTAAGGTTAACTTATTTCCATCAACACTAAGGTCTTTTCCTATATTTCCCCAACCTGTTGTTGCCGATTTCCATTCTAAATCACTTAAATATAACACTATTTCTGCTGTTACCAAGTTAGAAGCTTCACCTTCGCCTAAAGAGTTTATAGCTTTAATATAATATACATAATCATAATTATCATTTACCATTGCATTTTTATCTATAAATGATATATCCTTTATATTTTCAGCTATTTTAATAAAATCATTACCTTCTCCTTTTCTATAAACATTATATCCATCCGCAAACTTAGCCTTTTCCCAAGTTAATTTAATAGAATTGTCATCATTTCTTATAGCTTTTAACCCTTTTGCTTTTTCTACTTTTTGATCTGGAATGTTCTCTATAGTATATACCATCCCTTTTTCAGTAGAAAATCTAATTCTTCCCTCTTCAGTTATCACAAAAGTTACATTATTTCCATTAGAATCTTTTACTATTGCATCTTTTATACCTGGATAGTCTAGTGCACACTCATTTCCTGAACCAGATAATATAGTTGCTGATTTTAAATTACTATTTTCCCAGTTTACAGAAACTTCAAAGTTACCTCTAGCTTTTAAACCTGAATATGATCCATTAGTCCAAGCATTTGGAATTGCAGGTATTAAACTTATATAATCCATATGACTTTGTATTAACATTTCTCCTATACCTGAAGTTGCTCCTAAATTTCCATCGATTTGAAATGGTGGATGAGTATCAAATAAGTTATCCAACGTACCATTTTTCAACAAATTGCCTAATAACATATGGGCTTTTTCTCCATCTAGTAGTCTAGCCCAAAGATTAATTTTATTAGCCATGGACCATCCGGTACCACCATCGCCTCTTTCCTCCATAGTTACTCTTGCCGCTTTAAATAATTCAGGCGTATCTTTATTTATTTCTTTTCCAGGATACAACCCTACAAGATGTGAAATATGTCTGTGATTAGCTTCTCCTACATTTATATCATCCTTCCATTCTTGTATTTGTCCACGATTTCCTATTTGAGTTGGAAGTAATCTATCTCTTTTATTTATTAATTCTTCTTTAAATTCTGTATCTTCTTCTAATCCTAAAATTTCTATAGCTTTTATAGTATCATTAAACAATTGTCTTACTAATTGCTGATCAAAAGTAGTTGCTATAGTTCTTGGCCCATGTTCAGGTGAATAACTTGGTGATGAAACTAAATATGTTTTTCCATCTGAATGATTATATTCAACTAGAAATTTAGTCCAAAATTTTGCTGCCTCTTTAATTATTGGATATATTTTTTCTCTTAAATACTCCTTATTGTCTGTAAACTGATAATTTTCCCATAAGTTTTGTGAAATCCAAGCATTTGCTGTTGGAGCCCACCCCCAATCAAAGGCCCACCCCATAGAAGTAAACCCAAAAGGATTATTCATTGTATTAACTATCCATCCTGGTTCTCCCGTTTCATCATTATTAATTCCACAATGAACATTTGCACTTACTCTTCCTGGTTCTCTTAAGCTATCTACATAATCTATTAATGGAATAGCACATTCCGAAAGATTAGTTACATCTGCAGGCCAATAATTCATTTCAAGATTTACATTAAAATGATAATCTGATTGCCACGGTGCCGCATTTGAATTATTCCAAATACCTTGTAAATTTGCAGGTAATGACCCTTCTCTTGATGATGAAATTAATAAATACCTACCATATTGAAAAAATAATACTTCTAAACTATTAAATTTATTTACTCTGTAATCATCTAATAACTCATCTGTAGGCTTATTAAGATTTAATTCACCTAATTTCAAATCAACTCTATCAAATAAATTTTTATAATCAGCTAAATGAGTATCCTTAATAGAATCATAACCTTTATTTATAGCCTTACTTAATCTTTCCGTTACCATAACATGTGGGTCTTCACCTCTATATGTTGGATATTCATTTTTATAATCCGTTCCTGCTGCCATAATTAATGTTACTGAATTAGCATTATTAATTTTAACATTATCTCTTTTATCTTCAATTACTCCACCATCATTAACTACTTTTATTTGTGACTCATATTTCATTCCATTTCCAACATTCCCATCACTACCATATACAACACCAGGAGTTAACTCTCCTTTTAAAGTTATAATATTATCTTTTACCGTTGTTGTTTCGTTAGACTTATTTCCCTCATGAACCCCTTCATTTCTAACTTCAATATTAATTGATTCAGGAGTATCAGATGATATTTTGATAACCATTACATTATCTGGATAACTAGTAAAGTATTCTCTCGTATAATTTATATCGTTATATGTGTACTTTACTCTTGAAATAGCCTCTTCAACATCTAATTCTCTTCTATAATTAGTTATTTGTGAATTATTAGGGATATCAAAATCTAAAAATATATTACCGAAATTTTGATATGACCCAAATCCTTTAACATCACCACATATTGCTTGGTATAAAGAATTTGATGGTTGTTCACCATTTGCAAGCATCTCTCTTATTTGAACAAGAGATTCATATGCCCCCTCTTTATTTCCTCCATTATACCCCTCTACAGAACCTGGGCCTCCTGACCATAGTGTTTTTTCATTATATTGAATTTGGTCTCTTTGAACTCCTCCAAAAACCATTCCGCCAATATGTCCATTTCCTATAGGCAAAGCTTGACTTTCCCATTTTGTAGCAGGCTCATCATACCAAAGTAATAATTTATCTTGTGTAGCTATACTATCACCTATTATAGATATATTTTTGTCGAAATCCCCATTTACAACGTTTGCATACGAGGCTACTCCTTGAGTTGTAATTGCTAGAGTAATAAAAAGTGTTAACTTCTTTAAAAATTTACTATTCATCATATCCCCCTCTTTTTAACATTGAATAACTTCTAAATATTTTCTTATCCTTACCTCCTTTTACAATATACTATTGATGTCAACGCTTCTTCTCTTATTTTTTATTAATTCTTTATATTCTGAAAATTTCCTTTAAATATCTTTCTACAAATTCTTTTATTAATTTACTTTAAAATAAAAAGCTAGTTTCTATCTAATTAGAAACCAGCTTTCATCTTATTTACACAGCTTTTTTATTTTTTAAAGTTATATTTATACCACTTACAAAGAAAAATGTCATTAAAATTGCTATAGGAACTAGAAAAATTGCTTTTTGTATTCCTAGCAAATCAGATAAAAATCCTAAAGCTAAATTCATACTAGTATTTACTATTCCTGCAAAGCTAATTATAACACCTGTTGTATAAGCTGTACCTATTTTAAAAGTATTACCGATTATTATAACAAGGGTTGGAAAAATTATTGAGAAGAAAAATCCTGATAATGAAATAATATATAATCCATTTATACCTAAAAATAATCCAAGTATAAATAAAGTACCACCTAAAAGTGAAAATATTATTACAGTCTTAATTTCTCCTAATTTATCAGCTATAAATCCGCCAACTAGTCTTCCTATTGTAAGTAATATAAAAAATAAAGATATATAGGATGCTATTTGAGATTCATTTAAATTAGAATATGAAGTCTCTATAAATCCTGGTAACCATCTACCCGTACTTTGTTCTGCCATAATATAAAAGCCCATAGCAAAAATAAAATACCAAGAAACCTTTTTATCCAAAATTTCTTTTAAAGAAACCTTATTTTCTTCTCTTGAAACCTTATTTTCTGGTAATTTTATAAATATAAATACTATAAATACAATTAATGAAATTACAACTCCTATTAAATAAACATTTCTCCAACAAATTCCATTATTTAAAAATACCCCTGACACTTTTTGTGTAATAGATAAACCTGCTCCATATGCAAAATGTGTTAAATTCATTATGATAGCTTGTCCTGTGATCCATAAAAGTGGAATTATAGTATTAGCAGCAATAGACATCATTCCTATAAATAATTGCATTATTACAAAACCTATTGTAAAAACAGTAAAATTTGGTGCTATTGAAAGCACTAAATTACCTAAAGCTGCGCCTATTAATCCTATTAAAAACAACTTTTTTTGACCGAGTTTATCACATAAAGATCCACCTACATAATTAAAAGCCAAATAAGCTATAGAACCTAAAGTAAACATTAAAGAATATCTAGTATCACTTAATGCAAAATCATTTTTTATTGTTGTTCCAAAAATATTTATAAAACCTTCTGTTGTAGCCATAAGAATCATTATAACCAGAATCATTAGAGTTTGTATATACTTATATTTTGCTCTCAAAAATCTCTCTCCTTTATTTTCATTAGTAAAATGCATAGAATTTATTATATCATAAAAACAAAAGAGACCATAGTATTTAGCTATAATCTCTTGATATATTTAATTTCTATGTTTTTCAATAAATCTTTCTATTCTTTTAATAGCTTCTATTAAATCTTCCATAGAAGCTGCATAACAGGCTCTTATGAATCCTTCTCCACAGTCTCCAAAAGCATTACCTGGCACTGCCAAAACTCTCTCTTCTATTAAAAGTTTTTCACAAAATTCATCTGAAGTCATTCCTGTAGATTTTATACATGGAAAGACATACAATGCTCCTAAAGGTTCAAAACACTCTAATCCCATTTTTCTAAATCCATTAACAAGAAATCTTCTTCTTCTATTATATTCTCTTGCCATCTCTTTAACACTATCATCTCCATTTTTAAGAGCTTCTATTGCTCCATATTGAGCAGTAGTTGGAGAACACATAATAGCATATTGATGTATTTTCTTCATTGCATCAATTAGTATTTTATTTCCACAAATATAGCCTAATCTCCATCCAGTCATAGCATAAGATTTTGAAAACCCATTTATAACTAAAGTTTTATCTTTAACTTCTTCAAAACTTGCTATAGAAACATGTTCTTTATCATAAGATAATTCTGCATATATTTCATCTGAAATTATTATTATATTTTTGTCTTTTAAGACTTCTACTATTGACGCTAATTCTTCCTTTGTCATTATTGCCCCTGTTGGATTATTTGGGAAAGGAATTATAACAACTTTTGTTTTTTCTGTTATAGCCTCTTCAAGGATTTTAGGAGTAAGTTTAAAATCATCTTCTGCTCTTAAATTTATAACTTTTGATATTCCTCCACAAAATGCAGTACATCCCTTATAAGCAACAAAACTTGGTTCTGGAATTATAACCTCATCACCTGGACCAACTAAAGCTCTTAAAGCTAAATCTATACCTTCACTCCCACCAACTGTTACAAGTATCTCATCTTTAGGATTATAATAAATATTAAACCTTCTATTTAAATATTTAGATATTTCCTCTCTTAATTCTATAAAGCCAGCATTTGCTGAATAATGTGTATTTCCTTTTTCTAATGAATATATACCCGCTTCTCTTACATTCCATGGCGTAACAAAATCAGGTTCCCCAACCCCCAATGATATTACATCTTCCATTTCATTTACCATATCAAAGTATTTTCTTATACCTGATGGTGGCATATTTCTAACATTATCTAAAATCATGTTCTCTAGGATCATATAAATATTGCCTCCCTATCTGATACTTTCTTCTCTTTAAATATAGTTCCATGATCTTTATATTTTTTTAATACAAAATGTGTTGCTGTTCCTGTAACATACTCTTGTATTGCAAGCTTTCCAGATACAAACATAGCAACTTCTTTCATAGTTTTACCTTCAACTATAACAGTTAAATCAAATCCACCTGATGACATTAGATAACATGCTTTGACTTGTGGAAAATTATATATTCTTTCAGCTACTTTATCAAATCCAACTCCTCTTTGAGGTGTTATTTTTACTTCTATTAATGCAGTAACAGTTTCTTTCCCTGTATTTTCCCAATTAATTAATGTAGTATATCCTGCAATTATATTTTTTTCTTCATAATCTCTAATAGCATCTCTTACTTCTTCAACTGTCTTTCCAGACATAATAGCTATTTCCTCATCAGTATATCTACTATTTTTTTCTAAAATTTCAAGTATATCATCCATACTTTAATCCTCCTTTTAAAATTAAATATATTCTAAATTATATATATTTTTATAAAAAAAGTCCTCCATCCCAAAAAGGGACGAAGGAACTACTTCGCGGTACCACCCTAATAAGCAAGTTATACTTGCTCACTCATCTAGAATATAAAATAAATTATATTCTATCCTCTATAACGTAAGGAAAACGTCATTATCTAATTAAGAATTTAAATTCTTATTTTTCAATAAGAGATTCAAAGGCTGCTTCTATAAAGTTTACTTACTGAAATTCCACCATTTTTCAGCTCTCTTTAAAGTTTTCTTTATATACTCTTCCTTATCATTATCTTTAAAATATTATTTTTCTATATTATAATCAAAGTTTTTAATAAATACAATAGTTTTTTAATAATATATTAACAGATTTTGCGTTAATAATTTTTATATTCTGAAAACAATTCAAGTTTTATCTACTATATTTCCGTTTTTTAATATCTTTATCATCAAATATTAATGAAATTAAAATACTTAATAGTAATATTATAATAATTATTAAAACTGATATTATAACTGATATTTCAATTCCTATATACATTATCATAAGTTTAATTCCAGTAAATATTAAAATACATGCCACTCCATATTTCATAAATTTAAACATACTATTCATTCTAGCTAATATATAATACATACTTCTTAAACCTAATATAGCAAATATATTTGATGTGTAAACCAAAAATATATCTGTAGTTATAGAAAATATCGCTGGTATAGAATCTAATGCAAAAATAACATCTGAACTTTCTATAATAATCAATATTACAAATAGTGGTGTTGCATAAATAACTTTATTAATTTTCACAAAGAAGCTATGTCCATGCAAGGTGTTAGTAACTGGTATCATTTTCCCAACTAATTTGATAATAGGGTTATTGCTAAAATGCATATTAGGATGCTTATCTAAAATCATTTTAAATCCGCTAAAAAATAATAAAATACCAAAGAAATATATTATAAAGTGAAATCTATTAACTATGGTAACTCCTAATAATATAAATATTAATCTTAAAATCATAGCTCCAAATATTCCATACTTTAAAACACGTTCTTGATAAGGTTCAGGTATGCCAAAACTTTCAAATATCATTAAAAATAAAAATAAATTATCTAAACTTAATGACATTTCTATTATGTACCCGCCAAAAAATTCTACAGCTGCTGTTTCCCCTTGTGCCAAATATATATAGATATTAAATAGGATAGCTAATAATATCCAAAAAATTAGATTTAATAGTGATTTTTTTGTTTTCATTTTATCTACTTCCTTATATAAACTACTGAAATAATTATATGAAGAAATTTTTTATTATATATCTACAAAGTAAAATATCCTAAAGATAGTTTTTATCTCTAGGATATTTACTTATATTTTCTTCTTTTTTTTGTTTAATTCACTCTCAATTTTATTAGTAATATCATCAAGATTATTATCTATATTTTCTTCTATAAAAGAGGTATTACTACAAATAGTATCTATTATAATATTAACCCATTTTATAACTTTATTAGCATCTAATTTTTTTATATCATAACTAACACCAATCAAATTTCTAGAATAATCAAAATCAATATTTTTTATTCCTTCTAGTAATTTAGCTCCCTTTAGTATAAATACATCATATTTCTTAAATTTATCTTCTATCTTTATATTATCTGAAAACTTCAATAAAATTTCTCCTGGTATGTTTCTAACAACTTTGAACTTTAAAAATTGTTTGATAAATTTTCCTTTTAAATCTAACATATAATCACCTCTAATTAATTTATTATTTATCATATGCTAGAAAGAAAACTTGTTGCGTATTTCTACCATTAATCTTATATTAATATTTTATTCTTATTTGAAAAGTTCTAGGATCTCTTCGTAAGTTAATTTATTAATTACTATTTTATCTGATATGTCACTATTCATTACTTCATTTATTAATTCCCTTTTATCATCTTGCATAGAAATTATTTTTTCTTCAATTGAGTCTTTTGATATTAATTTTATTACTTCTACTATATCCTTTTGTCCAATTCTATGAGCTCTATCAGTAGCTTGATCTTCTACTGCTGGATTCCACCATGGATCAAAATGTATAACTAAATTAGCTGATGTTAAATTCAATCCAGTTCCCCCAGCTTTTAAAGATATCAAAAAAACACTTTTATTTACACTTATATTAAAATCATTAACATACTCTAATCTTTCTTTAGCAGGAGTCTTTCCATCTAAATAAAAATAATCTATGTTCTCTAGTTTTAGTCTCTCTCCAATCTTTTCTAAAACGGAGGTAAATTGGGAGAATATTAATATCTTTCTATTATTATTAATACCATTTTTTATTAATGTTATTGCAGCATTTATTTTACCACTCCCACCTTTATAATTATCTATTAAAATAGATTGGTCTAAACATAACTCTCTAAGTTTAGTTAAATAAGAAAATACTGTAATATTATCAGTTTTACTATTTTTAATTTTATTTTTTATATCTATAACATAAGAATTATAAATTTGTTTTTGCTCTCTTGTCATTTCAACTAAATGTTTTTTCTCTATCTTATCTTTTAATTCTGTTATAACATCACTTTTAAGCCTTCTTAAAATAAAGGGATTAATTAGTTTTTTTAATTCTTCTATATTGTCTAGAAATTTATTTTTAAATTGTTCCTCAGTGTACAAATATCCTGGCATAACAAAATCAAAAATGGACCATAATTCATATAAATTATTCTCTAGTGGTGTTCCTGTAAGTGCAATTTTACAATTTGCCTTTATTTCTTTTACTACTTTTGAATTTTGAGATTTAGAGTTTTTAATATTTTGAGCTTCATCAATAATGCAGTAATCATAGACTCTATCTTTATAAAAAGTAAAATCATTTTTTAAGGTTCCATAGGTAGTAAGTATTACATCATAGTTATTTTTATTCTCTAAAATATCTAGTCTTTCTTTACTATTCCCATGAATTATACCTACATTTATTGTTGGTGCAAAGGTTTTAAGCTCATTTTGCCAATTATATATTAATGAAGTAGGTGTAACTATCAAAGCTTTTTTATTTTCTTCTGAAAGCAGAAAAGCTATTATTTGAATAGTTTTTCCAAGTCCCATTTCATCTGCTAATATTCCTCCAAAGTTCATAGACGCTATAGTTTTAAGCCAATTGTAGCCTATTATCTGATAATCTTTAAGGACTCCATTAAAACTTGATGGAACAATACACTTTACAGCTTTTTTATTTTCTAATTTAGTTGATATTTTTTTTAACGTTTCATCACATCGTATAAAAGACAATCCCTTATTCTCTATTATATTTTCTAAATATATAATCTTATTTTTATCAACTTTTAAATGCCCATCACTAAGATTTTCTTCATAATTTAAAATATCTAATAACTTAAAAAAATCCTTAACCTTGGTATCTGTTAAGTCTAAAAAATTATTATTTTTAGTTTTAAAATACTTTTTGTTATCTTTAATGGAACTTAATATATTCCTATATTCGTAAAAATCAATACCATCTATATCATAATTAACATTATAATAAGAGTTTTCATAATTTATAAAAGAATTTATATAAGACGAGTCTAAAACCTTAATATCTTTAAAGGAATTTGATAATATGACTTCTCCAAATGCACTTAAAATATTTAATCCCTCTTTTAAGAAATAGTATAACTCATCATCATTTCCTATAAACTCAAATTTATCATTTTTCTTTATAAATCTAAATCTTTCAAGTTCTATATCTATTTTATCCTTTAATTTAAACTCTTTAAAAAAATCTATATCATACTCTTCTTTTAAAATATTAATCTCTTTATCTAAATATTTAACTTTAACAGTACAGGAAATATTATTATAAATTTTATTGAAATAAAACTTAGTATCCATTATCTTACTTATATATTCTTTACTACCTTCATCTAAAAATATCTTGTTTGCTATATTATTAGATATCTTAAGAAAGCTTTTAATGGTATTTATATTTTTACTTAAATTTATTTCTCCAATAGAAATAAATTCTCCAACTATTTCTTTGTAATAATTTTGTATATCTTTAGGTAGAATATATATTTCTCTATTATAGATATATACATCACCTTTTTCATTTAATATAATAGGCACTTTCTTCTGTGTCTTTACTGTAAACATATTATTATTTTGTTTTATTGTAAGAGAAAAAGGTAATTTTGTAGTATTTATTTTTGATTTATAAGTAATATAATTATAACTTAACTCTATTTTTTTATCTTTTTCTATAAGTAAAAGAAATCTCTTTAAGTTATTAGATAATATCCTCAAGTTTTTTCCATTAACTAAATTACTTTTATTATTTATTTTTTCTATCTCTAAATACTCTTCTATAAAATCCAGTATATCTTCATCAGATTTACTAAAGATATGCTTATTAGGATCATAGGTGAATTCATTGTTAAATTTTAGTAATTCCTTTTTATTTTTAGCTTTTATAAAATCTTCTAAAGAAGCAATCAAGTTATCATGTTTATTAGCTATTCTAAACTCGGCTTCATAATAATTACATTTTCCTGTATTTATGTTCTTTATTTTTATATTTAAATCTAAAATTTCAATAGTATTTTTATCTACTATACATTTAACTAGTCTATCTCCGTTTAATTTATAAGGCTGTTTTAAATTAGGAATTTTTTCTTGTGCTAAATGATAAAATTTATAAGTTGTTGCAATGATATGTTTACAAATAAATCTATCTTTAAATTTTGAATTATTATAAAAATCATCACAATTACAAGTACTCCCAATAACTTTTCCAGTTTTCAAATCTATCTTTATATGGCAATTATATTCCTTAGCTTTATTTTCACTAAATACTTTTCCATAAATATGATATATATTATCTATTTTCTTACTTTTTATATTTGTTGCTAAATCTAAATCAAATAGTTTTTTTCCTTGACTTTTTGTAAGATTTGCTCCTAAATTTAATATTTCATATACAATATTTTTAAGCTTCAATATGTTACCTCCATAAAAATAAACAATTCAATTATTTATAAATAATCTATTATATTATCTTAAAACAATTTTATAATAAAGTAAAATTAAGAAATTATCTTATTTATTCCCTGGGAAATTTTGTAAAACAAAAGATAGATTTAAATATTAAATCTATCTTCCTTAATTAAAAATATTTAATTACTTTTTATAGAAATATTGCATATGGTGTTGGAAGTAATGAAGCAGCTATATAAATAAATGCATCTCCAATATGAATATATCCCCCATTCATTCCTGTTGGAATATGAAAAATAAATGCTGTTGTAATACAAATTATAGCTGCAAATAATGCTGTTAAGACGATTCTCTTAGTTTTATCCATATTATTCATTTATAAAATCAACTCCTTTAAAAATAATTACATTTATAATAATATATAAGCTTACCCCTGTCCATTGTATAGGTACAATTTAAAACTCAAAAAAGCAACATATAATTTAACTTTTTAGTAATGTTAAATTATATGTTACTTAATTATTTAATCAACAGACTTTAAAGATTCTACCATTTTAATATTTTTAAGTTTATAATACATTGTAAAGTTTACAAGTAATGCAAAGAACAATGTTAATCCTATAGAGTATATAAAACTTGAAAAATCAATTACTCTACCAAACATCATGTTATCCATTTCAACAGTAACCATAATAAATTTGTGTAATAATCCCCCAACTCCAAGACCTAATATTGTCCCAACTAAAGTTAAAATTATATTTTCCCTATAGATATAAGCCGATACTTCATTATCATAAAAACCTAAAACTTTAATAGTTGCAATTTCTCTCATTCTTTCACTTATATTAACATTAGTAAGATTATATAATACTACAAAAGCTAATGCTCCTGCTGATGCTATCATAATTAATACTACGTAATTTAAACTTTTAATAGTATCATCAAAACTTTTTTTAATAACAGAATTATAACTAACTCCTGTTATATGTGATTCTTTAGTAATATCTTTTGCTAAAATATCCTCTGCCTCTTTAGATGTATCTTTTAAAGAAGTAAATATTGAATTAAATTCAACTGTTGTTCTAAAAACTTCATTATAAATTTCAGGGGTAATATAAATATAATTAAAAGTATAATTTTCTGCTATAGCTGATATTCTGACAGTCCCCTTTTTATTATTACTATTTATAATGCTAATTTCATCTCCAATATTAGCTTTTATTTGTTTAGCTACCTTTTCTGAAATAACAACACCATCATTAGATAAAGTTATTGAATCTCCAGTTTTTCTATTTTTTAAGGATATAAAGGTTTTAAAATTATCTAAATCCTTTGGAACTATTAAATTTACATCTTTTTCCTGACTATCTTTAAAGTGTACCTTTCCATTTTCACTATTCACTTCTAAACAATTAATTATTCTTGAATCTTTAGATAAATTTAAATATGTCTCTTGTTTTTCTTTTAGGGTGGCTTTTTTATCTAAATTAATTACCATGTTATATTTAAAGATTTCACCAAACTGTTTAGATGCTATTGTTTCAATAGAATCTTTTATACCAAACCCAGTAAGAAGTAATGCTGTACATCCTGCTATTCCAAAAATGGTCATTAAAAATCTCTTTTTATATCTTAAGATATTTCTAATAGTTACCTTACCAATAAAATTTAGTTTATTCCAAATAAATGAAACTCTTTCCAATAATATTCTCTTACCTTCTTTAGGTGCTTTCGGTCTCATAAGAGTAGAGGGTGTTTCTATTAACTCCTTATAACATGCAAAAAATGCTGAAAGGGTTGTTACTAATATTGCTGTTAATGTTATTCCTAAAGAAATTGGAATATTAAATTCTAAAATAACCTTAGGTAAAGTGTACATAATTCCATATGCATCAAAAACTATTTTAGGGAATATAGTAAGTCCAATAGCTAACCCTAAGCTACTTCCTATTATACTTGCTAATAAAGCGTATATTATATATTTTGAAGCAATAAGGCCCTTTGAATAACCTAAAGCTTTTAACGTTCCTATATTCACCCTTTGTTCATCTACCATTCTAGTCATTGTAGTCAAACACACTAAAGCTGCTACCATAAAGAAGAATACTGGAAATACTTTTGCTAAAGCATCAATACTATTAGCAGAGTTTCCATAATCAATATAAGAAAAATGTGAATTTCTATCTAAAACAAACCATTCTGGCTTTTCTAATTCATTTAAAGCTTCCTCTCCATCTTTAATTTTACTTTCTGCTAATTTAATTTGTTCATCTAATAAGTTCTTAGATTTATTATATTCCTCTTCACCTTTTATAATTTCTCTATTTCCCTTTTCTATTTTTTCTCTTCCTAAGGAAAATTCCTTTTCTGCTGTTTCTCTTTTATCTTTTAACTTTATTTTCTCATTTTCTAGTTTGTCTCTAGAAGTTTTTAGTAATATTTCTTTATTATAAAGCTCTTCTTCACCTTTGGATAGATTATTTTTTTGTTCTTGAAGTAAATTTTGTGTGCTCTCTAATGTACTATTTAAATTTTCTAATGAAGTCTTAGTTGTTTTTAATTCATTCTCTAAAGTTAATCTCTCTTCCTCTGTAATTAGTGGATTTTTTAACTTCTCTTCCAAATTATCTATTTTAGTCTTTAAAGTTTTAGAATTATTTCCTAAATTCATTATTAAATTCTCTAATTTTAAGAATTCTTCTAAAGTTATTTTTTATTTTCATTAAATATATTTAATTCATATAGATAGTTTTTTTCTCCTTTAAGTAGCTCCTCTTCTGAAGACCTAATCTTTTCTTCACCTTTTGAGATGGATAAATTAAATTCTTTTTCGTTAATATCCAATTGTTCTTCAGATTTTTCAATCTCTAACTTTGATTCTTCTATTCTTTTTTTAGCTTTTTCAAGATCTTCATTAGCTAAAATCTTTTTCGTTTCAAGATCTTTTTTACTAGAATTTATTTTATCTTTACTCTCCTTTAAAACCTCATCATATCTTATTCCCGCTCTTACTTCCCCTAATTTTTCTACCTTTTCCTTTACACTATCTACAATATCAAAATACTCTGTATTATAACTATTAACATTTTTAGCTCCTTCTATTGTAAGAAAAATTTCTGTATAAGCTTTACTTATAAAATCATCATTAGGAATCATAATGAAATTATTTACTTGACCATTTCCTATGTTAGATTTCCCTTTGTCATATGTTAAATAGTAGGGAGTTTCTACTACCCCAACTACTTTATACTCTGAAGTTTTTAATAAATCTAGTATATTAGTATCTAAACCAGATGCTAAAGTTATAGTAGTTCCTATTTCAATGTCTAAGGCATCCATCTTAGCTTTTTCAATTACACACTCTCCAGATTTTTCAGGATATCTCCCTTGAACAATATGTACTCTATTAATATAATCTAAATTATCACTTTCTAATTTATCTGTTGGTAATCCATGGACCTTTAATACATATTCTTTTGAATTTATAGTTGTTAAAGCATCCATTGAATACGTAGGAAAAACTCCCTGAACACCTTCTATTTCCTTTAAAGCCCTGGAATCATCATCTGTTAATCCAAGAGTAGATAATAATCTAATATCCATGAGGTTATAATCATCAAAATATTTATCAGCTGTTTTTTTCATATCAACAGGTGAAATTTTAACTCCTGAAAAAAAAGCTACTCCTAAAGCTACAATTGCAATTATTGATATAAATCTTCCCTTAGATTTTCTTATATCTCTAAATATATCTTTGTTAAATGCACTTTTTTTCACTACCACTCAATCCTTTCTACTGGCATTGGATTTTCATTAATAGTAATACTTTCTATTCTACCATTCTTCACTTTTATTATTTTATCTCCCATTGGAGTTAAAGCTAAATTATGTGTGATTATTACCACAGTCATCCCTATTTTTTTACAGGTATCTTGTAATAATTTCAAAATTGCTTTTCCTGTATTGTAGTCTAAAGCACCTGTTGGCTCATCACATAAAAGAAGTTTTGGATTTTTAGCAAGTGCTCTTGCAATAGCTACCCTTTGTTGTTCTCCTCCTGAAAGCTGAGCTGGAAAATTATTTTTTCTATGTGATAAACCCACAGCATCTAAAGTTTCACTTATATCAAGAGAATCTTTACATATTTGAGTTGCTAATTCTACATTTTCTAAAGCTGTTAAATTTTGTACTAAATTATAAAATTGAAATACAAATCCTATATCGTACCTTCTATAAGTTATTAACTCCCTTGAAGAATACTTACTAATATCTTTTCCATCTACAATTACTTTTCCACTAGATACTGTATCCATTCCCCCTAATATATTTAATACAGTACTTTTTCCTGCTCCACTAGCACCAGCTACAACTACAAATTCTCCCTTATTAATATCAAAGTTAACTCCATTTAAAGCCTTAATTTCCACTTCTCCCATTTTATAGATTTTTTTTACATCTATAAATTCAATGTATTTACTCAAATTTAATCCTCATATTATATTAATTTGTAGTTAATTACTCTTATTATTTACTTATCTTTTCATTTATTATTATACATATTGATATTACTATTAACAATAAATTAAAGTAAAAAGAAGCTACTATTTTTACTAGTAACTTCTAATTTTTAATCTTTTTATTAAATTTATTTAATCCATTAAAGGTTGGCTCTATTCCCTTCTTTAAACAGTCCTCTACATAATTTATCAATACATATATACTCATAAATCCCTCTCCTTAAATCTGATTTACTTATATATATGTACGTAAATTTCATGTTATAACTAGTAAGTTAAAGAAATTTACATATTATAATTTTTTATCTTCTATATTATATAAATATTTATCTATATCATTAATAATATTTTCCATACACCCCTCTTTAAATGGTGAGTTAAGATTTGCAATCTTAACTAATTCTAAAAATGATTTAGTGCCACCTTCTTTACATAAAGATATATAATCTTTCCATGCTATATCTTTATCTTCCTTCATCTTTTTCCAAAATTGTAATGCACATATTTCAGCTAATGTATAATCTATATAGTAAAATGGAACTTCAAAAATATGACCTTGTTTAAACCAGTAAGTCCCTTTATCTAAAAATAAGTTTTCACTATAATCTTTATAAGGCAAATACTTTCTTTCTATTTTTCTCCATGCAGCTTTTCTCTCTTCTTTCGTTGCTGTATAATTTTCATAAACATAATGTTGGAATTCATCTACAGCAACTCCATAAGGAATAAAGGTTAATGCACTTTGTAAATGAGTAAATTTATATTTTTCTGTATCTTCTTTAAAGAACAATTCCATCCATGGCCAAGTTAAAAACTCCATACTCATTGAATGAATTTCGGCACTTTCATTAGTAGGCCAGATAACTTCTGGAGTTTTTATCCATCTAGATAAGTAAACTTGGAATGCATGTCCAGCTTCATGTGTCAATACATCTACATCTCCTGATGTTTTATTAAAATTAGCAAATATAAATGGTGATTTATAATCAGCTATATAGGTACAATAACCTCCTGCTGATTTATTCTTTTTACTTTCTAAATCAAGTAGCTTGTTATTTACCATAAAACTAAAAAATTCTTTAGTTTCTTTTGAAAGTTCAGAATACATTTTAGATGCTTTATCTAGCATCCATTCTTTATTACCTTTAGGAATAGCATTTCCTGATAAAAAGTTTATAGATAAATCATAATAATTAAGTTCTTTTAACCCTAATCTTTCTTTTTGTTTTTTAAAGGCTTTATTTGCTATAGGTACAATATATTTCTCTACTTGCTTTCTAAAAGTATTTACCATATCTTTATTATAATCTGTTCTAGACATTCTTATATATCCAAGTTCTATAAAATTCTTATACCCAAGTTTTTTAGCAATTTTAGTTCTTACTTTAACTAATGAATCATATATTTCATCAAATTTATTTTCATTTTCTTCAAAGAAACCCCAAAGTTTTTCTGATGCTTCTTTTCTTATATTCCTATCTAAATCCTCTGTATATTTACCTATAGAAGATATATTTAATTCCTCACCATTATAAATTATTTTAGCTGATGCAATTAATTTACCATATTCAGTTACAAGCCTGTTTTCCTCTTTTAAATCATCTATAATTTCAGATGAAAAACTCTTTAATTTAAGATCAATTAATTTTATAAATTGCTCTCCATATCTATCTATAAAAATTTTTTTAAACCTTGAGTTATTTATAAATTTAAAAAAGGCATTATCTACTTCTGAATAAAGAGGACCATTTTCATCAAAGTATTCTTGTTCTTTATCATAAAATTCATCTTTTGTATTTATAGTATGTCTAATATAACTTAAGTTAAACATTGTATCGTAATTGCTTCTTAGCTTTTCTATATTTTCTAATTTAATTTCAATTTCTTTAAAATCCCCAGCTATTTCCATTTCACTAATTGATTTTAATATAGTATTTTTATATACTTCAAAATTTGGTCTTTCATATTTATATTCTGAAAACATAATTATCCCCTCACTTATTTTTTATAATATCTTTAATTATACACTAATTTTATAATTAGAAAATATTTGTAATACTTTTTTAAATATTATTTATATAACTCTATAAGTCTGTTTAATTTACTCTCAAGCTCTAATATACTTATATATTTTGATTCTCTAAAACTTTCTTTGCCATCAATAAAAAATATAATAGCTGGCAACATAAATAAATTTAATTGTGCAGATACCTCTAATGATTTATCTGCTTTAACCTCTGAAATTTGAATACATTCAAATTTATTTACTAAAGATTCTATTTTAGGTTTTAATGCCTGACAGGCCGTGCAGGTATTAGTACTAAAATATATACAACTTAAAGAGTTTTTATTTATAAATTCTTTTAATTCCTTCATATTATTTAAAACATTCATTATATTCTCCTCTTTTCCTTTTTAAACAGTTATCTAATCTTAGTATATATAATTTTAAAAAAGATACTCATAGATAAAAGCACCTACTTTTAACTAAGTAAGTGCCTTTATAAAATCTTTTTCAATACTTCTTTATACAGTTCTCTGAGCGTTATATTTTTAAGATTTAAACCTAATTCTTCATCTTTATAATCTAATAGCCCTACATCAGGCAAACAATTTTTTTCTTCTATATTATTAAACAATTCTTTAACATTAGATATTTCAATATTATCTGGGAGAACTTCATTCTTTCTAGTGTTTGTTAATACCGTATACTTATAAGGTACCTCATATTCATCAGTATAATGTCTCTCAGTATTAAAATTTAGAGTTATGCAAGAATCCAATATCTTATTATCACAAACATAATCAAATGTAATATTATCTACTTGTCTTCCCATAAAAGTTCTCCTCCTTTAATAAAGCTCACAAAATAGAAAAGGTATATTATTACATAAAATAAAATGTCTACGTAAATGATTTAAAAATAATTTACAAGACAGCTCCTTGTTTTCTAGAGCTTCATATGCTTACTACGCCTAAATTTCAATTGGATATTATTAGTATTTTTATAAGACATAATAATTCTTGTAATAGTTGATACAAATATTATTCCTAAAGCAAGAGCCCCAGCAGATGCTAAAGTGTTTATTCCTGTTTCTAAGGATTTCATAATGTCACCTGTTATGGCTTCTACCATTGTATAATACATTCCACCTCCAGGAACCAAAGGAATAAGAGCACATACTATAAAAGTTGTAACAGGTGTTTTTAATATTCTTGCATATACTTCTGAAAAAATACTGATACTAATTGCAGCAATAAATAATGCTGATACTTGGGATAATCCTGCCATTAAAATTAATTTATATACAAACCATCCTATAGCACCATCAATTCCAGCAAAAATAAGTTTTTTTCCTTTAATATTAAATAATATTCCAAAGCCTATAGTAGCTACAAACGCCGCTAATGTTTCCCCTAACATTCTTATATTCCTCCAAATATATTAATCCACAAACTTAAAATAGTACCAGTTCCTATAGCTATTGCTATTGCTGTTAAAAAAGCATCTGTACCTCTTGCCAAGCCTGAAACTAAGTCCCCAGCTACAGTATCTCTTATTGCATTAGTTATAGAAAGACCAGGTACAAGAAGCATTATAGAACCTATAATTACTTTATCCATATCTTCTGCTAGCCCAATTTTTATAGATAATATCGCAAAAAGTGCTAAAACTCCTGCTGATATACTATTTATAAAAAATTGATTTATTTTCACTTCACTTCCTCTTATAGTTACATACTTAACTATAAGAGCTATTAAAAAAGCTGATATAGCATCTCTAAAAGAACCACCAAATAAAAATACAAAGCCAAAAGCTCCTAATGCTGAAAATAAAAGAGTAGTTTTAAAAGAATACCTTTCAGCATTCTCTATATATTTTAATCTACCTTCCAATTCTTTTAAAGATAACTGTTCTAATTGTATGGTTCTTGATAAATCATTCACTCTATCTATTTTATGCAAATCAACTGATATACCTGATATTCTTCTAACTAATGAAGAGGTTTTGCCATTACTATATACAGATACTATTATTACAGTTGGTGTTGCATAACTATCTGCTTCTTCTACCCCATAATTTTTACATATTCTATCTATAGTTTCCTCTACTCTATAGGTTTCTGCTCCACTTTCCAACATAATTTTTCCGGCATACATGGCCACATATAGTATTTCATTTATATCCATTAAATAGCCACTCCTTATTCGAAATTATAACTTAATTTTTTGATTCTATTTATTATACATTTAATAATAAATACTTGTCCATAACTAAGATATAAACTTTCTAAATAAAATTATATACCAAATATAACATTATTTAACTATTACATTAACTTTGTTGTTTTTTATTCCAATTACACTCATATTATTATAAATATATTCTTTAATTATAGAAATTGCTTCCTTTGATATCAATTCTCCTGGACAAATTAAAGGTATTCCTGGTGGATATGGAACTATTGCTTCATTGCATATTCTTCCCTCTGCTTCTTCTAAATTTATATTTTCAAATTTTTCATTAAAAACTTCATAGGGCTGCATAACCCTTTTAGGGTTTAAGCTATATTGTTTATTAAAAGTATTTCCATCATATATTGAAGTTAAATCTAAAGATTCTATAGCTTTAAATATGGATATAAAGTCTTCCTCATTATTAAAAGGAGATAATATTAATACTACCCCTGAATTAAAGCTCATTTCTGATTGAATTTTACATTTTCTTAAATACTCTAGAAGTTTATGACCATTATATTCACTAGGAATTGTGATAACATATCTACTTTTATCAATATCATAATCCTTTGGTAAATCCTTTTTATCTATTATATGAACCTTATTTAAAGAATTTATATTTTTTTTCCACTTCTCTGCTAAATTTATAAGTTTTTCATAATCTTCTTTTCCGTAATTATCTAAATAATATCGTCCATAATCTAAAGATGCCATAATTAGATATGATGGTGATGTAGTTGTAAAAGCTTTTAAATAAAATTCTAAACTTTCATCTTCATCATTTACTAAAAGATAGGCACCTTGTGTTAATGAAGGTAGTGTCTTATGTGCACTTAAAACCATATAATTACATAAATTCACTATAGATTTAGGCAATTTATTATTTACTCCAAAATGTGCTCCATGTGCTCCGTCTATAATTATTTTTAGCCCTATATTTTTTAAATCTTTTAAAATATTTTCTAAATCATAAGTAATACCGAAGTAATTAGGATATGTTAAGATTATCCCTTTAGGATTTTCGCATTGTTTTAATGATTTATATATATTATTACTATTAGGTGGCATGAAAATACCATGTTTTTCATCTATTATTGCTTCAATGTATTTAACTTTAAGTTTTCTTAATATAAGTCCGTTATAAATTGATTTATGACAGTTTCTTTCAACTAAAACTTCATCACCTTCATTAAAAGCTGAAAATATAGCTGAAAGATTTCCACTTGAACTTCCATTTACTAAAAAATAACCTTTTTCAGCTCCATAAGTTTTGCTAAGTAACTCTTGAGCTTCTTTAATAATTCCTTCAGGATAATGAAGATTATCTAAGGGATCTACTTCTGTTATATCTAAAAATCCCAATTTCTTCGCAAAGTTTTCACCTACTTCATCTCTTAAAAAACCTTTTCCACATTTATTTCCTGGCATAGATAATATTAAGTTATTCTCTTCATTATATTTTATAACTTCACTTAATAAAGGTAATTTATTTTTCAATAGTTATTGCTCCTTATCTTTAAATTTATTTTTATTATAAAATAAAGGAATGAAAAATAATTCATTCCTTTATTTACCTAGTATAATCTCTGTAGAAGGATTCTTTAATACCTTTTTTGCAATATCAATTACAAAATCTAACTCTAAATCCTCTAAGTTAATAATTTCATCTAAATATCTATTAAAATCACCAAACATTGTTCCGTAAGTTGAGAGTTCTTTAGCTAAAATTATATTTTGTTCTTCTCTAAATAATCTTTTTAATTTTATTCCCTTAATAAGTCTATACTTATCATCTTTATTTAATATAGATTTTAAATTATCTATATTATCAATACATTCATTTATTAATTTTAATGTATAATCTAAGTTTTCTTTTGAGGTGCTAAAATTTATTTTATATAATTTTATATGGCTTTCTAAAGATATTTTTGTAATTATATCATAAATAAGACCATTTTTAGTTCTTAATGTATCATAAAGAATAGAGTTAACACCTTTTCCAAAATACTCATCAAATATAATTAAAGCTTTTATCTCTTTTGGTGTTAATTTATGGATAGGATAGATAATCTCTACCTTACATGTATTTACACCTTCTCTATAGTCATAAAAAACTCCACCCTTAGGTGCTTCATATTCTATATTTTCTTTAATTACTTTCTTATCTTCCCAAATAGAAAACTCTTCTTCTATTATATTTTTAATATCTTCAAAGTCTAAAGATGAAATTACTGCAATTGAAGTGTTACTTGGAATGTAATATTTAGCATAAAAATCCTTTATATCTTCTAAGGTCATTTCTTTTAAAGTTTTTATAGTGCCTATAATAGGATTTTTTATTCTTCTATAATTAAATGAATTAAGAAAAAGTTTATCTTCTACATATTGCTCTAAATCTTCATCCCATTCATTAAGCTCTTCAATTATAACTTGCATCTCTTCTTTAAATCCATCTTCTTTAAAGGTAGGATTAACAATTATGTCTTTAAATAAAGCTAACCCCTCTTTAAAGTCTTCGCTTAAAAGAGTCCCATAATAAATTACATATGGATAATTTGTCATAGCATTTTGAAATCCAAATACATTGCTTAAATCTTTATTTATTTCAGATTCACTTCTATTTTTAGTTCCTTTATAAACCATATGTTCAGTTGCATGAGCTACTCCTAGTTTTTCTCCATCCATAATAGCCCCTGCATCTAAAGAAATAGAAATAGACGTTAAGCTTGATGTAGTCTTTTTATATACTAACTTAATATTATTTTTTAGGATATACTCTTTCAAAATATACCTCCTAAATTTTATTATTCAGCTTTTAAAGCAATAGCACATTCAATTCTCTTCTTTTGCATTTTACAACCAATTTCATATGGAATTTTCATATCTCCATTAAAGTTAAAGTTGTTAGCTTGGCATCCACCACTACAATAGAATCTAGCCCAACATTCTCTACATTTTGGTTTGTTGTAGATGTGAGCTTTTTTAAATTCTTTTCCAAGATTTGTATTGTAAGTATCATCATATATAGTTCCAAGTTTAAATTCATCTTTTCCTACAAATTGATGACATGGATAAACATCTCCTTGTGGTGTTATCGCAACATATTCAAATCCTGCACCACAACCTGATATTCTCTTATATACACAAGGACCACCATTTAAACTTATATTGAAATGGTAGAAATTAAATTCATCCTTTGATTCTTTCTTTCTTCTAGCCATTTCTTCATATAGCTTATCATAGTTTTCAAAAATTTCATTTAAATCTTCTTCTCTTAAAGCAAGATGATGTCCATTTTCTAAAACTACTGGTTCTATTGATATTTCTCTAAACCCTTCATTAATCATAGCCATTACATCTTCATAAAAATCTGTATTAGCTCTAGTAAATGTTCCTCTTACATAATAAGTTTTTCCTTCTGTTCTCTTTTTAATCATCTTCTTTATATTAGGAATAATGTCATCATATGATCCGCTACCATCTACTTTAATTCTAACATTATCATTTACGCACTTTCTTCCATCTAATGAAAGTATTATATTTCCCATTTCTTTATCCATATATTCCATCATTTCATCATTTAGAAGGGTTGCATTTGTTGTCATAGTAAATCTTATATTTTTATTCCATTCTTTTTCATGATCTCTTGCATATTTAATGATACCTTTAATTGTATCCATTATCATTGTTGGTTCTCCACCAAAAAGATCAATTTCTATATTTCTTCTTGGACCACTTCTTTTTACTACGTAATCTATTGCTTTTTTAGCAGTTTCAAGAGACATAACACCTTTATTTCCATGGTATTCTCCTTCATCTGCAAAGCAATATTTACATCTTAAGTTGCATCCGTGAATTATATTTAAGCATACTGCTTTTATGTAATCCCTATCATCCATTGAACTATGAGCTATATCCTCATAATTATCTCTTGAGTAAAGAATATCCTCATCTATAAGTTCTATTATTTCATCATAAGCTTCTGAAATAACATCTTCTCCATACTTTTCTTTAAACTCAGCTATAAGATCTTCTTTATCTCTCATTTTATCTTCATCAACTAAGTCATATACTAATTCATCAACTATGTGAACAGCACCTGTATTTACATCTAAAACAAAGAAATTTTCTCCTTGTTTAAATTTATGAATCAAAGCCATTATAATTCCTCCACTAATAATAATTAAAATAAAATTAGCAGCAGCTTAATTGCTACTGCTTAAATATTAGTTTTCACATTCTAAGTTTGCAACTGTGCATGAAGTCTTACATGCTGATTGGCATGAGTTTGCACATTCTTTACATCCTGGTTTAGCTAAACTATTTTTGATGTTTGTTTTGTTGATTGTTTTTATATGTTTCATCTCAAACTACCTCCATAAAAAATCTACTTTGAATTATATCATATAAACAGCTTGTTTAACAGTAAAAATTTCCTAAATATTATATTATATTTTTAGATTTTGCGTATCTATTAAAATAAATTCTAATTATACCTGCTATTGGTATAGATAGAATCATTCCTATAGCACCAAAATAGCTTCCTCCAATTAGCACTACAATTAATATCCAAACAGGTACTAATCCTACTTTGTCTCCTACTATTTTAGGTTGAACAAAGTTTCCGTCTATTTGTTGATATAAAAGAAGTAAAATAGCTCCCGTTATTCCAAGACTTAAAGTATTAAATATTCCAAGTCCAAAAGCTAAAGCTGCTCCTATAACTGGTCCTATATAGGGTATTATATTTGTAAAACCTGCAACACATCCTATTAAAATAGCAAAAGGATGATTTATAATTAACATTAAAATTGTTGAAACTACTCCCACTATTACAGAATCTAAAATCTCAGCAACTAAAAATTTCCCTACAATTTCATCTATATCATTAAAGAAAATAGTTAAGAACCTTCCAACCTTTCCTGGCATTATTACGTCTCTAAATTTTCTAAAATTCCTAAAAAGAATCTCTTTATCTTTAAGAAAATAAAATGTAAGTATAATCGTTAATATTAAATCTAATAAAAAAGAACTAAGGCTAGTTATACTATTTGTAATAAAAGCTAACACTTCATTCCCAAATAAAAATAACTTATCTGTAAAGACTGTAGCTAATTCACCTGTAGTTTGTATATCTATATTATTTTTATTTAAACTTTCAACTATTCCTTCAATCCAAACTTTCATTTGAATTTGATATTCTGGTAACTTATTAAGTAATATTTTAATATTTTCAATTATTGGCGGTATTATAAAATTTATAACTAATGCTAAAGTAATAATTATAATTCCAAACATGATTATTATTCCTAGAATTCTAAAGGCTCTATAAAGTCCATCACTAACTTGTTTCTTAGTAATTTTGTTATATAACTTTGAAAATAAATTTTGAAAAAAGACTACAGGTCTAAATAATAGATATGAAATAAGAAATGCATAAAAAACAGGAGATATTATGTTAAAAAAGTTAAATATACTCTCCTTCATATTATTTATTAGATAACTTCCATTATCTATTATTTTATATCCTAAAAATAATACCAATATTGATATAATACCATATATCCCACATCTTATATATTTATTTTCTATCCTTAACTTTTCTAACATTTTTTCAAATCCTTTCTATATTATTTATACGATTATATACTAAAAAGCAAACAATTTAATGAACATATTGTTAATTTAAATTTAAGTTCTATTCATATTCACTAAAATAATCAATGTTATTCTCTCTACATACTTTACAAAATATACATAATATAATAATTTGTCCAAAATATCTTTTTATATTATAATAAATTTACTATATCTTTTAGGAGTGATTACATGAGATTTTTAAAAGATGCCTATGGAATTGATATTTTATCTATCTTCTTAATATTCTTAGGATCTATTTTTAACATATTCCATACAACTAGGATAGTTGGTTTTATCTTTGTACTATTAGCAATTTTTAGATGTTTTTCTAAGAATAGATATAAAAGACGAACTGAACTTGATAATTTTATTTTTTACTTAAATAAAGTTTTAAACAGATTTGGAAAGTCTATACCTAAATCAATCCCTGTAATTGATTTTAACGCTCTATACCTTTTAATTAATATATACAAACAACAAAGAAATCAAAATAAGGGATATAAAATAGTAAAATGTCCAAAGTGCAAACAAAAATTAAGATTACCTAAAGGTAAAGGAAATATTCTTGTAACTTGTACTAAATGTAAAAATAAATTTGATTTAAGAACTTAAAATAAAATTATAAAAAGTTAGCTATATAGCTAACTTTTTATAATTGAATTACTCTATCACTTATTGCGTTTACATCTTCAATATCATGAGTTACAAAAATACAAGTAGTTTTCGATTTTTTTATAATGCTTTTAAGTTCTTCTCTTATCTTTCCCCTTAGGTGACTATCTAAATTACTAAAAGGTTCATCCATTAAAAGCACTAATGGTTTTGGGGCTAAGGCTCTAGCTAATGCTACCCTCTGTTGTTGTCCGCCCGATAATTCATATGGATATCTTTTCTCATACCCTTGTAAATTTACAAGCTTTATCATATTTAATACTATATCCTTTTGCTCTTCCTTTGAAAATTTATTTAATCCAAACTTAATATTTTCATATATATTTAAATGTGGAAATAATGCATAATCTTGAAATACCATTCCAACTGATCTATTTTCTGGTTGTATAAACTTTTCTTCATTTACTACTACTTTATTTTCAATTTCTATTTCTCCTAATATAGGTTCTTCAAGACCTGCAATTAATCTTAGAATAGTACTTTTCCCACATCCACTTGGCCCTAAAATAGCAACAATTTCTCCGTTATCTATATTCATAGAGAAATTATCTATAACCATATCTTTAGAGTTATCATATTTAAAACTTAAATTTTTAACTTTAACTTGCAATTTTTTTCCTCCTCTTCTTACCCATCATATTAAAAATACATATTGATACAATACTAATTGCTATTATTATTAATGATGGTATTGCTGCTTCATATAATCTTTCATCATTTGCAAACTCATATGCCTTAGTTGCTAAAGTATCAAAATTAAAAGGTCTAAGAGTCATAGTAAGAGGTAGTTCTTTTATTATATCAATAAATGTTAAAATTCCTCCGCTTATTATTGCACCTTTTATCATATTAAAGTCTACTTTTATAAAAGTTTTAGTAATTCCGTAACCAAGTAACCTTGAGGCCTCAAAATATTTAAATCCTACCTTTTCAAAACCTGCTTGTATATTATTAAATCCTACAGCTAAAAATCTAATTACATATGCAAATATTAACATTGCAAGTGAACTACTTAAAATTAAAGTTTTATTTGATATTCCTATACTTTCATAAACATTCGATAAACTTCTATCTATTGATATGAAAAATACTATTACCGAAATTGCTATTATAGCCCCTGGAATTGAATACCCAATTGTTGCAACCTTAGCAAATATTTTAGATAACTTTGATTTATTTATTCTACAAAAGTTTCCTATGATAATTGATAAAAACATTATTATAGAAGTTGATATTATTGCAACTAACATTGTGTTTTTTAGTAATTCTAAAAAATTATGATTTAATACGTTTTTATAACTTATAGTTGCCCAACTTATCAGTTGAATAACTGGTATTAAAAATGATATGGAAAATACTATAAAACATATAGAGAATGCAACTATCCCTTTTATCCCTTTTAGCTTATACCTTTTTATTGGTCTTATTTTACTATTTGAAAAGGAGTACTTTCTTCTTCCTCTTAATATGGTTTCCGAAGTTAATAATACTAAAACAAATATAATTAATATTCCGCTTAATCTAACTGCTGTATTAATATCTCCCATTCCATACCAAGTTTTAAATATTGCTGTTGAAAATGTACTAACTCCATAATAATTAACAACTCCATAATCACTAAGAACTTCTAATATAACTAAACTTACTCCTGCTATTATTGAAGGTCTTGAAATCGGTAATATAACCTTGATAAATATAGATATAGAATCATGACCTAGTATTTTAGCATTTTCTATAAGCGCTGAACTTTGATTTTCTAAAAATGCTTTAGTTGATATATAAACATATGGAAAAAGAAAAAATGTAAAAATAAATACAGCACCTTCTATAGACATTATGTCAAAATATCTTGGATCTAAATTTGAAGAAAATATATTTCTTAAAGTTTTTTGTATAATACCTGTATAGCTAAATATTCCCGCATATGTATAGGCAGCTATATATCCAGGTATAGCCATAGGCAAAATTAAAGCCAAACTAAAAAATTTCCTAAATGGAAATTCATACATACTTACTAGCCATGCTAAAACAACTCCAATTATAAGTGTAAATATAGCTGTAAAAAATGCTATTTTTAATGAATTTAATGTATAATCTTTAAGTAAAAATTCTTTGACATGATACCAATTTTCATTAGGCTCTTTAAATATATTAAATAAAACATCAAGGGTAGGTGCAAGAATAAGCACTACCCCTAATGTACTTAAAAGAGCCCAAATATTAAAATCCTTTTTAAATTCTCTTTTAAGCTTTTTTATATTCATTATTATTTCCATCCAACTCTATTCATTATTTCAACTGCTTTAGCATTATATTCACCAAGTACTGATAAATTTATATCTTGAGGCTTAAATTCTCCCCATGATTTCAATAATTCTGCAGCTTCAACATTAGGATTAGCTGGGTACTCAAAATTAGTTTCTGCAAATTGCTTTTGAGCTTTTTCTGATGTTAAGAATTCCATAAATTTAATTGCATTTTCTTTGTTTTTACTATATTTAGTTAATCCTATTGCACTAACATTTACATGAGTTCCTGTTGTATCTTGGTTTGGGAAAAATACACCTACATTTTCTCCTACTTTAACTTCTTCTGGATCTTTTGAATTTATTAGTTTACCTACATAATAAGTATTCATTATAGCAACATCACCTTCTCCAGCTACTATTGCTTTAGCTTGGTCTCTATCATTTCCCTTTGGATCTCTTGCAAAATTTAAAACTAATTCCTTAGCCCATTTTTCGGTAGCCTCTTCACCATTAATTGCGATCATTGATGCAACTAATGATTGATTATATATATTACTTGATGATCTAGTTAATACTTTTCCTTTCCAATTTGGTTCTGTCAAAGCTTCATATGTAGATAAATCTTCAGGTTTTACTCTATCTTTAGCATATACTAAAACTCTAGCTCTTACAGCTAAACCAAACCACTCATTATCTTTATCTCTTAAATTTTTTGGAATATTTTTATCTATAATGCTTGAATTAACTTCTTGAAGAAGATTTTTTTCCTTAGCTGCGTATAATCTCCCTGCATCTGCTGTTATAAACAAATCTGATTCTGTATCAGCTCCTTCTCTTTCTAGTCTTTCTAAAAGAGCATCTGGATCACCTTTTACAACATTAATTTTAATTCCTGTTTCCTTAGTAAACTCTTCATATAAAGCATCATCAGTATCATAATGTCTGCTTGTATATAAGTTTAAAACTTTATTTTCTTCCCCTTTACCTTCTCCAGCTTTTGTACATCCTGAAAATACTCCTAAAGACATAACTCCAATCATAAGTGTAATTAATAACTTTTTCTTCATTGGCTCCTCCTAAACTTATTATCTATTGATAATAATAATCATTATTTGTTAATAATATATCATTTTTTCTTTTTGTTGTCAATATCTATTAATAATAATTTTCATTTAAAATTAATTAAATACAACAAAAAACGTCTTAAAATCAACTAGATTTTAAGACGTTTTTTTATATTCTATAAACTTGAAGCTTTTAACTCTTCACTATTATTTAATTTTCCTTTAGGCAATGCTGTATAAGTTAATACTATAGCACTTATTATTAAAATAAATCCAAATAAGTACATAAAAGTATATCCAAGCTTTTCTTGTATTAAGCTATAAATATATGGATATATGAAATTAGCTCCTCCACTACTTAAAACTGATAATATTGCAAAAGCACTTGGAATTATTCTATCATCTAACACTTCTCTTAAATATTTAAATATAAATGTTAAATATAATCCATACATAATACCATGTAATTGATCACCTAAAACTATAAGCGGAAGTATTCCAGTTGAGAATAATAGTATTTTAATTGATGCTATTGAGAAAGCTATCATTATACATTTTTTACTATTTGCTTTAGATAAATATTTTGAAACAAGCATAAATGATATAAACTCAATAAATACTCTAAACCCTATAGATCCA
The DNA here is from genome assembly GCF_002327185.1 of Clostridium chauvoei. Classification (NCBI taxonomy): domain Bacteria; kingdom Bacillati; phylum Bacillota; class Clostridia; order Eubacteriales; family Clostridiaceae; genus Clostridium; species Clostridium chauvoei. Next base: position 1,256,947 of record NZ_CP018624.1, read on the forward strand.
CTATATATTTTATTGGCTAAACTTACATCCTTAGTAATATCAACTAAATATGATGAATATGCAAAATCTACACCTGCATAACTACCAATACTTAGAAATACTATTATAGATAAAAGTACTACTGTTTTATTTTTTATTAAATCTTTAAATCCAACTTTTGATAATTGTTCAACTTTTATCTCTGTATTTTCAAACTTAAATATTATTACTAACGCTATTAAAATTATCATGGATAAAGCTAATATATGTAGGATTCTATAACCAAACTTGGCTATAATACCTCCCCCTAATAAAACTATACATCCATATCCAATAGAGCCCCATTTTCTAATATCAGAAAACTCAAATCCTTTTTTTACACATAAGTCTTCTATATATATTTCAAAAATACCTGCCACTGGTGCAAGAACTCCTCCATATATAGGTGCAAATATAATAGCCCAATCTTTATTTATAAAAATCAATCCTATTATTGCTAAAAATACAAAAGCTAAATATATAAGAATGAATCTATTTCTATTTTTAACCTTTGAAAATTGATTTGATAAAACCGGTTGCGCAATTAATGTAAATAATGCCCCTATTGAAACTACAGTTCCAACTTCAGCTAATGATAATCCAACATGTTGATTTAAATATGGAAAATAAAATGTAGTTAATACACTAAATACCCCAAAAACAACATAAGTTGTTAAATTAAAATATTTTTTCAAAGCTTTTTCCCCCTCGTTTTTGTGAATACGTTATTTCATATTCTCGAGTAATTTTACCACCCTGTAATATTAAAGTAAATAACTAAATATCCCAGCTAATTAAAATATCTATTTTTTATTATTTTTTCTCCAATATTATAAGCATTTTTTAGATGTTCCTCTTCTTGTTTATCCTTAGGAATACCTATAATTTCATTACCTTTAATTACTGTTGCATCTCTATTTGTATTTACAAGGATTCTTCCCATAACTTTTTCTTTATAATAAGAATCTTCTATCCCTAATAAATATAATAAAGTTGGTGCTATATCTACATGACCTCCATGCACTTCTAAGGTTCTACCTTTAATATTTTGTCCATTACTATCTTTTCCATAAATGATTAAAGGAATTTTCTTTTCATAATTTCTCCACCAATCACCTTCTAAAGGTAAATCTTGAATTTTATCATTATAATATTTATGAACTCCACTATGATCTCCATAAATAACTACTACCGTATTTTCCATCAATCCACTTTCCTCTAAAAGAGAAATAAACATACCTATTTGCTTATCAGTATAATTTATACTTTGAAAATATCCCCCAAGATAATTTTCATCTAACCATTCAGGTAATTTTAAGCTTCTATATTTATCTTGAATATCAAAAGGCCCATGACTTGTTAATGTACTAATAACTCCATAAAATGGTTGTGGTATCTTAGTTAGTTTTTCATGGAATTGAGTTAATGTTGTTCTATCTGATAATCCAAAACCAGCATACTCGTCCTTTTTATATTCTCTAATGTCCCATATCTCCTTAACCCCTAATCCATTACTATGAAGTTCTCCAAATCCCCAATCAGATCCTTTTTCTATATGTGTAGAAACAGTATGATATCCATTTTCTCCCAATACATAAGGAAAAGAATTGTATTTTGTTTCTGGATTAGTAAGGGCCGTTATAGATTCTCCTAATGTAAAAACAGAACCATTAACTAAGACATCACAATCTATACTATTTGCACCATTGTTTTGCTCGTAAATATTGTTGAAATAAAGAGAATTTTCTATAAGTTTATTTAAATTAGGTGTTATAGTTTGTCCAAATACTTCTCTTCCAACAACAAAATTTTCTAGAGATTCTATTTGTAAGAAAACCACATTCTTATCTTTGAACATAGCTTTATATTGATTATCTGGTAAATTTTCATTATTATACTTTAACCAATTATCTATATCTTTAATAGCAGCTTCATCCTTAGGTATAGTTAGCTTTTTATAAGTATCTGAAGCTTCATAAATATGAAAACCAATAGGTCCAAGGTTATTCATATTTATATATTGAGCCCACTCAACCTTAAAAAATTCTATTTTCCCCTCTGAAATATCTTTAATATCAAAGCTTATATGAAGTCCTAATATTACTATAAAAGATGCTATTAAAGCTATAGCTCCTTTTAAAAAGCTCCTTTTAGCTACTACTTTTATTTTTTTATATTTATAATCAAATAACATAAATACTATATCTATTAAAAATAGTATATCTATTATAGCAAACTGTATAATGCTTTTATTAAATGGATTTATTAAATCTTTAAAAAATATTAACTTAAAGCCTAAAAAACCATTTGTAGCTCTAAAATACCAAAGATCAAAAATTAATAATAAACTTATTATTAAATTTAAAGAAATATTATATAATCTTTGTGATTTTTCTTTTAAAAAATATCCTGGAGCTATTAATATCATTATAAAAGCACTATAAAAAAGCAAATGAAAAACATCTAGGTTTACAGCTACTCCCGATATTGCTACTAAACCTAGGAATAATATATTTTTAAATAATAAAAATATAAATGTTAAAAGAACTATACTACGTCCTTTTGCTAAAATGTCTTTTAAAAATTTCATATTTTACTACCCCTTTGTGTTTTTTATCATAGGTCATGTACTTAAAAATTATATCATAAAAATACTTTTTTTATTACCTTCAAAAATTATATTTTCTATTTATATTAAACTTTTTAATGATATAATAATTGATATGTTTAACTTTAGGAGTGATATTATGTCTTATATTGTATTTGATTTAGAATTTAATCAGTGTTACAGTCCTACCGATGAAATTAAAATAGAGTCTAATCCAGTATGCCCTTTTGAAATAATTCAAATAGGAGCTGTTAAATTAAATAATACTATGCATAATATATCTTCATTTGATAAATTAGTAAAACCTACTCTTTATCCTAATATTCACCCATTTGTTAGTGAACTTACAGGTATTAAAGATGAAGATTTATTAAATGAAAGTATTTTTACTAATGTTATTGAAAACTTTTTTAATTTTATTGATTCTAAAAATAGTATTTTTGTAGTTTGGGGAACTACAGATATTAAAGAAATTATTCGAAATATGAAGTTTCATGAAATAAATATAGATTTATTTCAAATAAAATATATAGATTTACAAAAAGTTGTTTCTAAAAAACTTAACTGCCCAAAAGGAATTAAAATAGGTCTTAGTAAAGCTCTTGAAGTCTTTGATATAGAATTAAATAAAGAATTGCATAATGCTTTTAATGATGCCTATTATACAGCTGAAGTTTTCAAAAAAATTAATACTTCTAATAATATAAAGTACTCAATATATAAATCAAAAATAACTAACAGAATAGCTACTAATGATAAATCAGAACTTGATTCTAATAAGCTATTTGCTCAATTCGAAAAAATGTATAATAAACAATTAACTTTACAAGAAAAAGAAATGATTAAACTTGCATATATTATGGGAAAAACTAATCAATTTCAAGTTAAAAATAATAAGAGTAAACAATAATAATATTATTTACTCTATCTTTATATATTTTAATACAGCTATTTTTTCATTAAATATTTAATAAAATTTTCTAAAATCTTAGCAGTAATTCCCCATATAACATATTCATTATATATATAAAATAATGATGGATAATTTCCATTTTTAAACTTATATTTTTCCCATTGTTTATTAAGTGAAATGGGAAATTAGGATTTCTATTTACTGTTATCTCATTATCAAATATTAAAGGCTTGTTGTTTATCAAAAAATTTATTGGTACAGAAAATAAGTGATCTACTTCTGACTTATTTATTTTTATTTTATCTATATTTTTTACATAACAAAGAAAAGGATGAATAATTAATCCATAATGTGTTACAAAAATATCTAAAGGCGCTACTATTTCAAAATCATTTTTTTCTAAACCAATTTCTTCAAATATCTCTCTTATAACTGCATTCTTAGGTGTTTCATTTTTTTCTATTTTTCCTCCGGGAAAAGATATATCTCCAGGTTGTTCTTTCATATTTTTTGCTCTTACTTGAAAAATTATTTTTTCTGTTTCATCTTCTTCTATTATCATTATTGCTACAGCGGCTTTTCGCATTTCTTCCCATCCGTTTATATAAGGGGTAAAGTCTTTAAATTTTTTTCTTATTTCTTTTATCATTGCTCCTCCTTTCTTTTACTTAATTATACTCGATTTTGTTATTATTTTTTCAAATTAGTTTGTACTTTAATAATTTATTTTTTATTTATACTCATTTACGAGTATATTATATAAGTGTATAAATCAAACTGACAACTTTATTTTATTCTACAACTTGCCAAATTTGTATTTAATATGTAAAATATACTTATAAAATTATTTTAAGGGGTCAATTTATGCGAAATAGAAAAAATCTTACAACTAAAATATTTATTTCTATGTTATTAGGCTTGATTTTCGGTTTAGTTCTTAAGTCTTTTCCTAATACTTTTATTAAAGATACTATTTTTTTAAATGGTATAATCAAAGTCTTAGGTGATGGTTTTTTAGCTATTATAAAAATGATGGTAGTTCCATTAGTTCTAATTTCTTTAACTTGTGGAGCATCCTCTATGGGAAATGTTAATAAATTGGGTCGAATAGGTTTTAAAACTTTTATATTTTATGTTTCTACCACTTGCGTAGCAATAACAATAGCAATCTGTATAGCATTTTTAATTAATCCTGGTGTTGGTCTTGACATGTCACATCTAGTTTCTGAAATGCCAGTTATCTCTGAAACAAAATCCTTTAGTGAGCTCCTACTTAGTATAATTCCTTTAAACCCATTTAAATCTATGGTTGAAGGGGAAATGTTACAAATTATATTCTTTTCAATTTTATTAGGTCTTTCTATCAGTTTAGTTGGGGAAAAAGCTAAAGTTTTTAAAGAATTTTTTGAAAGCGCAAATGAAGTTGTTATGAAAATGGTACAAGTAGTTATGAATCTAGCTCCTTTTGGAGTATTTGCCTTAATTACAAATACTTTTGCAACAACAGGTTTTGATGCCATGATTCCATTATTTAAATATATGTCTGTTATTTTAATAGCTCTTTTAATCCACGGCTTATTTATATATGGTGGAATGTTTAAATTATTTACAGGTCTTAATGTTAAACCTTTTCTGAAGAGATTTATCAAACCTGCTTCTATAGTATTTTCTACTGCGTCTAGTAATGCAGCATTACCTGTTACTTTAGACACTATGGATGATATGGGAGTTAGTAACTCAATTTCATCTTTTACTATTCCACTTGGGTCTACTATAAATATGGATGGAACTGCCATAATGCAAGGTGCCGCTGCAATATTTATAGCTCAAATTTATGGTATTGATCTTTCTATAAGTACTATTATTACTATTATTTTAACAGCAACATTAGCTTCTATCGGAACTGCTGGTGTTCCAGGTGTTGGAATGGTTATGTTATCTATGGTTCTTCAATCTGTTGGATTACCTATTGAAGGTATTGGTTTAATCTTAGGAGTAGATAGAATTTTAGATATGTGTAGAAGTACTCTAAATACTATGGGAGATTGTATTTGTACTATGATAATTGCCAAAAGCGAAAATTCATTTAATGAAGATAAATACTATTCTGTTGATAATACTATCATTGATAATAGTGAAGTACTCCCTAGTTAAAAATAAAAGATCTGTTCTTAAATTATTAATTAGTTAAGTTTATGCAAAAAAGGTGAATTCTATCGAATTCACCTTTTCCTATTAATTGGCTAGTTACTAGTATAATACCAATTTTATTTACTTTATTTTATTAAATATCTCATTTATAATTTGGACTCTTTCTTCACCTAAAGTATTAGATAATTTTACTGGCATATGCTCACCCTTATAAACTCTATCTTCATTAGAATTTATAATTTTAATTACTTTTCCTTCTAAATCTTCATAAGATAAAAGGTCCTCCAAATATAAATCAACTAAATCCTTTAAGTGTGTTGCTAGTTCCTTTGGATTTCTATAAACTGCTCTCATTAGTATTCCTCCATATTAACTTAAATAAATATAATATTCTATTGTATTATATATTATTATTAAACTTTTTCCTATATTATATTTTGATTTTTATAACATTCCAAAGGTTAATACAACTGTTGCAAAAACTATTGATACTATAGACATTAATTTTATTAATATATTTAATGAGGGACCTGTTGTATCTTTAAACGGATCTCCTACTGTATCTCCTACTACAGCTGCCTTATGACAATCTGAACCCTTTCCACCTAATACACCTGATTCTATATATTTTTTAGCATTATCCCAAGCTCCACCTGAGTTTGCCATCATGATCGCTAATACAAATCCTGTTACTGTTGATCCAGCAAGTAATCCTGCAACTCCATTAGGCCCTAAAATTAGCCCTATTATAAGTGGAGTTAATATAGCTATAGCTGCAATTATTATAAGTTCTTTTTGCGCAGATTTAGTACATATATCTACACATGCACCATAATCTGGTTCTGATTTCCCATCCATAAGTCCTGGTATTTCTTTAAATTGTCTTCTCACTTCTACAACTATTTTTGAAGCTGCTCGTCCAACTGCATCCATAGTCTTAGATGCAAATAAGAATGTTACCATTCCCCCTATAAATAATCCTATTAAAACTTGTGGATTAAGTATTGATAAATTAAAAGTAAATTCTATATTATTACTTTTAGCTATACTCTCAATTGAATCTTTATATGCTGCTATAAATGCAAGGGCTGTAAGGGCAGCTGAACCTATAGCAAATCCTTTTCCTGTAGCAGCCGTTGTATTGCCTAATGAATCTAATGCATCGGTTCTTTCTCTTACTATTGGATCTTGATTAGATATCTCTGCTATACCTCCAGCATTATCAGCTACTGGTCCATAAGCATCTGTTGCTAATGTCATAGCTAATGTTGATAACATTCCTACTGCTGATATAGCTATTCCATAAAGGCCTAAACTAAAATCATTATATCCCCCTGAAAAATAGAAGCTTGCAATTATAGAAATTCCAACTACTATAACAGGCATTGCAGTTGATGCCATCCCAAGAGATAATCCACCTATAATAGTTGTAGCAGCTCCTGTTTTTGTAGTCTCTGCAAGTTTTTTAGTAGGTTTATAATTATCACTTGTATAATATTCAGTAAAAAACCCTATAAATATTCCTGCTAAAAGTCCTGATAATATACTAAAATAAATCCCTATATTTTCAGTACCAAGAATACCTCTTACTATAAAAAATGATCCTATAGCAACAATTGCTCCTGATATATAAACTCCTCTTCTAAGTGCACTTAGTAAGTTCTTTTGTGTAGAATCTTCCTTTGCTTTAACAAAGAATGAAGCAAAAATAGATGCTATAACTCCAAGAGAAGCAACTAATAAAGGTACTGTTACTCCAGATTTTCCAAGTCCTGCTGCAACAGCTAGTGCACATGATGAAAGTAACGAACCTACATATGATTCATAAAGATCTGCTCCAAGTCCTGCTACATCTCCAACATTATCTCCAACGTTATCTGCTATAACTGCTGGATTTCTTGGATCATCTTCTGGAATACCAATTTCTACTTTTCCAACTAAATCAGCTCCTACATCCGCTGCTTTTGTAAATATTCCTCCTCCAACTCTTGCAAATAAAGCCATAGATGAAGCTCCTATACCAAAAGTCAACATGGTAGATGTTATTTTAGCTATACGCTCTACTTCTGGTAAGGATTCGTAATACCAATCAAGTACGTTATACCATATTCCTAAATCTAAAAGTCCAAGCCCTACTACTACTAACCCCATTACAGAACCACTAGCAAAGGCAACCTTTAATGCACCATTTAAACTTTTCTTAGCAGCATTAGCTGTTCTTGCATTAGAATTAGTTGCAACTTTCATTCCTAAAAAACCACTAAGTCCTGAAAAAAATCCACCTGTTAAAAATGCAAAAGGAACAAATATAGACATATATCCTAGTCTGCTTAATATAAAAAATATTATAAACATAATTAAGAAAAAGATACCAATACCCTTGTATTGACGAACTAAAAAAGCATTAGCACCTTTTCTAATACTTTGTGCTATACTTTTCATTAAGTCTTCACCTTTATCTAGCTTAAAAATAGTAAAGACTAAGTAAGCTGCAAATAGTAATGCCACACTAGCAAATACTGGGATAAAAACAATTAAATCCATTATAATTCCTCCTTATTTTAATAAATCTTTCCTTTTTTATAAGGTATTACATTTTATACTATGAATTTTAAATTACTATTAGACTAAATACTGATTAATTGTTTTAAATTATACTTATTTACGAGGATATTGTTTAAAAGCAAAAAGGATTCTAAAATAAAATTTATTTTAGAATCCTTTTTATTATAAAGCTCCGATATTACATTTTATTCCTATATTCTCTACTACCTTTTTTAACTCTTCCATATATTCTTCTGTTGGTGTAGTTATACTATCTTTTATTTTATATTTTCTTCCTATACATTCATATTTATTTACACCTAATCTATGATATGGCAATATATGAATTTCTTTAACCATTTTAAGAGTTTTAGCAAACTTAGCTATTTTCCCAATACTCTCTTTGTCTGAATTAAATTCTGGAATTACAGGTATTCTTATTATAGTTTCTACTCCAAGTTCAGAAATTCTTTTTGCATTTTCTAATATAATCTCATTTCTTTGTCCTGTATTTTTTAAATGTTTATCAGAATCCAAGTGCTTAATATCTAAAAGCACTAAATCTAACCACGGAATTACCTCATCTATAATTTCTTTAGATGCAAAACCTGTAGTTTCCATAGTCGTATGCCAAGCATTTGCTTTAAATCCCTTTAATAATTCTAAAGTAAATTTAGGCTGCATTAACGGCTCTCCACCTGATAAAGTAACTCCACCATTTGAATGTCTAAAATGAGTGGCATCTTTCTTTACTTCTTTAATAACTTCTTCTACACTTTTTTTCTCTCCCGATATAACTAAAGCTCCTGGATAACAAATATCTGAGCATTCTTTGCAATTTATACATTTTGTTCTATCTATTCTATTAACATCATTAAAATCAATAGCTCCTACATCACAAATATCTTTGCATCTTTTACAACCTAAACAATTTTTTATATTAAACATTAATTCCTCATTAGGATTTTGTGATTCTGGATTACTACACCATAAACAAGATAATGGACACCCTTTTAAAAATACTATTGTTCTTACTCCCGGTCCATCATTTACTGAAAATCTTTGTATATTAAAAACAGTTCCTGTCTCATCATAATTTATCTTTTTATCTACCATACTCTAGCCCTTCTTTCATTTCATTATTAAATTTAAAAGTCCTGCTTTAATAAATATTGAATTTCAATATTTTAATAAAACAGGACCATAGGCTTAAGTTTTACATACTTTGTTCTGTTCTCTTTATAATATCATCCTGTACCCCTTTATCTAAACAGATAAATTGAGCACTATAACCTGCAACACGTACTATTAAATCCCTATAATTTTCTGGATGTTTTTGAGCATCCACTAATGTTTCTTTATCAATTACATTAAATTGTACATGCATTCCCTTTTTATCAAAATAACTTCTTATTAAGGCTGCTAAATTTTTTAATCCATTATCCCCTTCTAGAGAACGTGGATTAAACTTTTGATTAAATAGTGTTCCACTAGGAGCACTAAAATGATCTAGTTTAGCTACTGAATTTGCTGCTGCTGTTGGTCCATTTAAATCAGCTCCCCTAGTTGGTGATACCCCATCTGCTAATGGTGTATATGCACTTCTACCATCAGGAGTAGCTAAAACTAAACTACCTAAGTGAACATTATTAGATACTGGATATAATCCTGGAATAAATTTTCCACCACGTTGATTTGTGTGTTTTGATACTTCATTACAATATATTAAAGAACCTATACGTGTAAGTTCGTCAACTTCATCTATATCATTACCAAATTTAGGAGATCTATTAAGTAACATTTGCTTAATAGCCTGATGATTTAATTTCTTCATATCATCTTTTTCAAATTCACCAAAATTTGAATCAAGGGCTTCCTTCAATTCTTTTAAAGTTATCTTATTTTCATCAAATACAAGCTTTTTAATAGCCATAAATGAATCTCCAACATTAGCAACTCCTACCCCTAAAGGACCTGAAAAACGATAGTGTCCTCCACCTTCTTGAATTGATTTTCCTCTTTCTATACAATCATCTAACATACATGATAAAAATGGAAGTGGTGCTCTTTCTCTATGTGCAATATCAACACAATTATCTGCTGCAACCATTTGAGAAACAAAATATTTCATTTGCTTTTCATATGCATTTATCAAATCATCTAAAGATTTAAATGTAGTAAAATCTCCTGTATCTACTCCAACTTTCTTTGAATTACTGTCTCCATTATTTACAACTAACTCTAATATCTTAGCTAAATTAAAGAATGCTGCATCATACCATCCATCTGTTTTCGCTGGTTTTTGTGGTTCAACACAGCCTACTATTCCATAGTCTCTTGCATCTTCTAAAGTTAATCCTTGATTTACTAACATAGGTACGATTACTTCATCATTATAAAAAGCTGGAAGGCCTGTTCCTAATCTAGTTAATTCACAAGTTCTTATTAAGAAATCATCTGGAGTTTTACTCCATATTCTAACTGAAAGAGATGGTTGTGGTAATAATAAGCTTCCTGTTGCTTCAAGACACATATAAGATAATTCATTTGTTGCATCTTTTCCCTCCTCAGTTTGTCCTCCAACTATTAAATTTTGAAACATTGAATATCCACTAAAAGCTTTAGTTGTAGTTTCATCACGAACTTTGGTAAGATCATTAAATTTAACCCATAGACAATGAAGAATTTCTGTATTAAATTCTCTCATACTTTCATTTAAATTTATATCATGTTTATAATATGGGTACATATATTGATCAAAACGTGCAGGAGATATTGCATGCCCATTAGATTCTAAGCTTATAATTGCTTGTACAAACCAAAATGATTGACAAGCCTCATAAAATGTTTCAGCTGGATATTCAGGAACTTTAGTACATATTTTAGCTATATTTAGCAATTCATCTTTTCTTCTAATATCTGTTGTATCTTCTGCTAATTTTTCTGCTAATTTAGCATATCTTTTAGCATAATGTATTGCTGCTTTACAAGAAATTATTACAGAATCCCAAAACATTCTTTTTTCAACATAGTCCGGAGCTGACTTATCATAAGTATTTAATTTTTCTTCTACCTCTTCTATAATTCCCTTAAAACCTTTTTCTAAAACTTTTTTATAATCTACAGAAATATGTCCAAGACCATTAAAATAATAATTTGCTACAGTAAATACATTTGCTGCCATAGCATTTTTTGTTTCCTCTGACATATAAGATGTTGCTAATTCACTAACAGTTCTGCCTTTCCAGTATTTAAAAGTTTCTTTAAGATCTTTCTTAGTTTTTTCAGTAATTTTAAATGCATCAGATGTTCTCTTTTCAAATTTATCAAATTCATTTACCAACCACTCATTTGAAAATTCCGGAAAAACCTGTGCTGATCTAGGATTCTTTGTTAAACTTCCAACTATAAGTTCCTCATCCCTAATTACTATAGGAATTTCCATTAATACTGCTTCTAAAGATTTGGCTTTACGAATAATCATGGGTTCGTTTTCATTTTCTTTAAATGCTTTAGTTAATATTATTGCTCTATCTGCTTCAATGCAAGGCATTGCTGACATAACTTCTTCTTTTAATTTCTCAATTCTCTTAGTAGGCTTTATAAATCCTTTTGCTAAAATATCCATAGTGTACCCCCTAGCCTTATAATATATTTTAAAATTTACTCCTAAAGTATAGATTAACTATAGGAGTAAATCATTTTAATTTCTATATATTATAGTACCTTAAAATTTTATATTTCTTTAACACTTAATTGCCTACTTTATTATACTTTTTTTCCATTTTGTACAAGTTAATTCTTTTTATAATTTTTATGATACATTTTTGTTTTTTTCTCTCAAATATATACTTTACTTATTGTTATACTTTTCTCTATACTCTAAAGGTGTCATTCCTTCTACTTTTTTAAATACCTTACAAAAATAATTTGGTTCATTATAACCAATATAAAAAGTTATATCGCTTATACTAGTATTTGTGTTTTTAAGAATTTTTTTTGCTTCTTCAATTTTCCTATTTGTAACATATTTATTGAAATTAGTTCCCATAGTATTTTTGAAAGCTTTACTTAAATATGATATACTTAACTTCATACAACTAGCAATATCTTGCAACATGATATTGCTGTTTATATTATTTTCTATATAATTCAATACAAACTTTATTTCGTTATCTATAGAATAATCCTCACTTGTACCTATAATATCATTTATTGACTCTATTACTTTATCTGCCTTTATAGGCTTTAATAAATAATCATCGACTTTTAGCTTCAATGCTTGTCTTACAAGTTCAAAATCATCGTATATACTCATTAATATTATTTTTTATCTTTATCTTTCTTTTTTATTATTTTGCAAACCTCATATCCGTTTAATATAGGTAATAATGCATCAATAAATATAATATCTGGATTCAAATTTTCTACCATGTCTAAAACTTCATCACCATAGTTTGCTATACCTACAACTTTAACATTTTTAAACTTGTTATTTATAATTATTTTTAATGCTTCAACTTCTAAATTCTCATTATCAGCAAGTATGACTTTAACCATTTTTTACCTCTATTTATTTAAAGGAATTTTTATTTTTATTATATTCCCTAGATTTTCTCTACTTGTTATCTTTATCTTATATTCTTTACCATAATAATTATTAAATAAATCTCCTATATTTGAATCACTATTATTTAACATAAAAAATATCTCATTTTCCTTAATTCCTATACCATTATCTTCAATAATAATAACTCCTTCATTTTCTATAATCTTACCATTAATAACAATAAATCCATCTTTCTTTTTATAAGATAAACTATGCGTAATTATATATTCAATAAAATATAATAAAGTCATAGGAATTATCTTTAACCCTTTTGCTCTATCCTCTATATTAATTTTACACTTTATTCTATCCTCAAATCTTAAAGACTGAATCTTTAAGTAATTATTTATATTTTTTACTTCCTCTTCTATTGTAACTTGCTTTCCTATATTTTTTGATAAGTATCTTGTTATATCGCTGAAAGTGCAAATGGCCTCTTGAGTCTTTTTTGAATCTTCTATCAATGCAAGATTTGATATAGAGTTTAATGTGTTTAATTGAAAATTCAGACTTAGAGGTGTTTGTAAGAATTTAAAATCTGAAAAAATAAGCTTATTTTTAAGATAACTAATTTCATCTTCCTGTTTTTTTAGTTTAATATTATTAAAAGTTATTTCTTCTTTTAATCTATTTAAATCAGATTTATTTATTAATTGATTTACTATTATTTCTACTACTGAATATATTGATTTTAATTTTGAGTATTCTACATATCTTATATCTTCATATTTTCTTTTTATAATTGGATATTTTTTAAATAACCTTATTATTTCTTTTGACTTTTTATTTGATGAAAACTCTTCTTTATCTGTTTTTACTTGGCCAAAAAAAACAGCTCCAATATACTGATTATCTATAACGATAGGTATTGCAATATCTACTAATCCTGCTGGACATTTAAATATATAAGGTTTTTTCCTTATTGCTGATTCTAACCCCCCATGAGCATTAGCTGAACAGCATAAATCTAATCCTTCTTCAATGCTTCTTAAACTACTGCAAAAATCACAAAAATTAGAATAATTATTTATAGGATTCCCTCTAAAATCAACTATATTAAATGCAAGATCTGTAATTTCAGCAAGCTTATCTTGAAGGTCTTGCAACAAATCAATGTCTATTAAATCTTCTAACTGTCTATTTCTATCCATTGTAAGTCATCTACTTTCTTTATATTGTAAATTTGCCATTTAATACAATTATCGCATATTGGATTTTCATGTCAATATAACTAAAAGTTTATTTTAAAATATTATAAACTAAAGTCCAACAAATTTCTTTGCTGGACTTTTCTAAATAAAATAATTTAATATATAATATTTTATTTTGCTACTATTAATTCATTATCTTACAAATGTTATTTGTAAATTCTACTGGATCTTCTATAGTTAATCCTTCTATAAGTAACGCTTGATTATATAGTATATCTGTATATAGTCTAAACTTATCCTTATCACTTTCATAGTTTTCAATTAACTTTTTGAATACATCGTGATTTATATTTATTTCTAATACCCTATCAGCCTTTACTCTTTCTCCATTTGGCATAGCATTTAATACTTTTTCCATTTCAATTGTAACTTCCCCATCATTGGATAAGCATACTGGATGATTTTTTAACCTCTTAGATGCTCTTACAGCCTTAACTTTATTTGATAATATTTCTTTCATAGAATTAAATAACTCTTTATTTTCGTTATCTTCTATATTTTTATTATCCTCTGTATCTATACCTAAATCACCACTAGAAACTGATTTAAACTCTTTATCTTTATAATTCATTAATACTTTTATTGCAAATTCATCTATATCGTCTGTAAAGTATAGTATTTCATATCCTTTATCTAAAACAAGCTCTATTTGTGGAAGCTTTTCTATTCTTTCTTTTGATTCTCCTGATGCATAATAAATATACTTTTGATCCTCTTTCATTCTAGAGATATATTCATCTAACGTTACCATTTTCTTTTCCTTTGATGAATAGAACATTAAGAGGTCTTGAAGAGTATCTTTATTTATTCCAAAATCACTATATACTCCATATTTCAACTGTTGACCAAAAGATTTATAAAATTCTTCGTATTTTTCTCTTTCATTCTTTAATATATTTAATAGTTCATTTTTAATTTTATTTTTTATATTCTTAGCAATAAGTTTTAATTGTCTGTCATGTTGAAGTATTTCTCTTGAAATATTAAGGGATAAATCTTCTGAATCTACTATTCCTTTAACAAATCCAAAATAATCCGGTAATAAATCTGAACACTTATTCATTATTAAAACACCATTTGAATATAACTCTAATCCTTTTTCATATTCTTTAGTATAGAAATCATATGGTATCTTTTCTGGAATAAATAAAATTGCATTATAACTTACCGCACCATCTACACTAATATGAATATGTTTTATTGGCTTATCAAACCCATAATGCTTTTCAGCATAAAAATTATCATAATCCTCCTTTTTAAGTTCATTTTTATTTTTTCTCCAAATAGGAACCATACTATTTATAATTTCTTCTTCTTTAAACTCTTCATACTCATTTTCAGTGCCATCTTTTAATTTTCTATTAGTTACATCCATCTTTATTGGATATCTAATAAAATCTGAATACTTTTTAATTATTGACTTTAATCTATACTCCTCTAAATATTCATCAAAGTTTTCGTCTTCTGTATTTTCTTTTATATTAAGTATTATTTCTGTTCCTACAACATCTTTTTCACATTCTTCTATTGTATATCCA
The DNA here is from genome assembly GCF_002327185.1 of Clostridium chauvoei. NCBI lineage: Bacteria > Bacillati > Bacillota > Clostridia > Eubacteriales > Clostridiaceae > Clostridium > Clostridium chauvoei. Next base: position 1,272,539 of record NZ_CP018624.1, read on the forward strand.
TCTATTCCTTTAGATTGCCATTTGTAAGCTCTATTACTACCAAAAGCTTTACTTATAACTGTAACCATATCTGCTACTAAAAATGCTGAGTAAAAACCTACTCCAAATTGACCAATTATATCATATCCATCTTTAATTTCATTTTGCTTTTTAAACTGTAATGATCCACTTTTAGCTATAACCCCTAGATTATCATCTAACTCATCTTTAGTCATACCTATACCTGTATCTGAAATTTTTACAACTCTATTTTCTTTATCTACTGATATCTTGATAAAATAATTATCTTTTTCAAAACTTAAAGATTCATCAACTAATGCCTTATAGTAAATTTTATCTATAGCATCACTAGCATTAGAAATAAGCTCTCTTAAAAAAATTTCCCTATGTGTATATATTGAATTAATCATAAGGTCTAAAAGTCTTTGGGATTCTGCCTTAAATTGTTTTGTTTCCAACGTAAATCTCTCCTTCCAAAATAAAACTTACTTTTTATCAGCACTCTTTTATATCGAGTGCTAAACCTCTTATTTTTTATATATCACATTTAAATTTTCATGTCAACATCTCTATAAATAGTGTATTTCAGGTTAGTGTTAAAAATTTTCTGATTTATATAAATTATCTCCTTTTATTTTTAAATTTCATTTAAATGTTTAACTTAAATAAAGTAGTGTAAATACATACACTACTTTATTTATACAATTCTACTTATAACTTTTACTGTAAAATCACTTTCACTAAAAATATGAATATACTTAACAACCTCATCATTTTTATTTATAGCATAAAATTCAATTACTGGATAATCTTCATAATTGTAATAAAAATGTGGTAATTCTTCATTTATGTTTTCTATTGATTTTATTTCGTTATTTTCTTTTAACCTATGATATAAAAGTGCTGCTTCTAAATAACCTTCTTTTGTTTTTTCACCTTCTATAGCCTCCATAAAATTTCTTAATGCATTTTCTGGTTTAAGTGGTTTATTAAAAACATCATATTCATCAATTTCTCCATCTAAACATTCCTCGGGATTTGGAACCTTTTCCTCTTTGTTAAAGGCAAACACTAATTCCTTTTCTTCTACGTCATCTTTTATTTTATATGATACTAATTTAAATTTATTCTTAATAGCTAGTGTTTTTAAATCTTTTAATCTTTCTTCTACATTTTCCTTTGATATATACCATTTTTCATATATGTTTTCGTTTTTATCTTCTTTATTATATCTAAAATATTTATCTGAGAAATTTATATTAAAATCAAATCGTTGATTTTTAACTTCTCCTAAAAAATTCTTTTTATAAGTTTCAAATAAAACCTTTTCAAGTTGTTCTTCTGTTTCTACATAAAATCCATCATTTTCTACTAAAGATATCATAAACTGGATATAATCTTCATATGTCATTGTATTTTCATTTATAAAAGGCTCACCTTTCATTGCTTCAAGATATCCTTTATATTGTTTATATAATCTTTTTTCTTCTATTTTTTCCATAATTACACCATCACTTTTTATAATGTTTTTTACAATATTATTATACATTTTCATTTTCCCTTTAACAACTATTTATAAATCCTTGTAACTTTTCTGTTTTGCACTCTATTTAGTATATAAAGTATATTAAATTACATATACTATAAAATAAAATATATTATTTTAATAATTAGGAAGGAGTTTATTTAATGAAATACGACAAAATAGTTTTACCTTATTCTTTTGATGCTTTAGAACCTTATATAGATACTTTAACTGTAGAAACTCATTATGGAAAGCATCTTCAAAGTTACGTAAATAATCTTAATGATATAGTATCAAAAGATCCTATATTTTTTGAAAACAAAACTTTAGATGAAATATTATCTGATACTAATTCAATCCCTGTAGAAATAAGGCAAGGAGTTATTAATCAAGGTGGTGGTGTAGCTAATCATAACTTTTATTTTTCTATATTATCTCCTAAAGCCAAAACTAGTCCATCAGGTAATTTATTAAATGCAATCAATAATACCTTTGGAAGTTTTGAAAATATGAAAGATAAACTTAATAAATTATCTTTAGGAAAATTTGGATCTGGTTGGGGCTGGCTTGTAGTTAATGAATATTGTGGACTTGAAATAATAACTACCTCAAATCAAAATTCTCCCTTAAGCATTGGTAAAAAGCCACTTATTACTATAGATGTTTGGGAGCATGCTTATTACTTAAAGTATAAAAATTTAAGAGCTGATTACATTAAGAACATATGGAATATAATAGATTTTAATTTTATTGAAAGTTTATATAATTCTATTTGTTAATAAATTATAAATATAAAAAGTATGAAGTCTACTTTCTATTTTAGACTTCATACTTTTTCGTGAGAGAATAGATAATTCTGTGTAATTATCATTTTTATTATTTTAATATTACTGGAAATTTTCATTTCCAGTAATATTTTTTTATATTTAAGAAATACTAATAATGTTTCTTATTACCTTTTTTAGTATTTCAAAAAAATCTAATAGTATGCATATAATTTATAAAAAGTACAAGCTTTTAAGCTAATTCATCTTTTAATTGATCTTCAAATATTATTGATAGCTCCGCTAGCGTAGCACCCCAATTATGTATAGGTTGAGTCCATTTTTCTAGTATCTCCATTGTTGCTAAGTAAACACACTTATTTAAAGATTCATCAGTTGGGAATATGACTCTAACTTTAGTGAATTTACGTATTTGACGATTAAAACCCTCTAAGATATTTGTAGTATAAATCATCTTTCTTATAGTTGGAGAGAAGTCAAAAAATGTTGAAAGGTTACTCCAATTGTTATACCAGGAATCTATTACTATTCCATATTTATCTCCCCATATCTCCTTTAAATTATCTAGCTGTGCTAACGCAAGTTCCTCTGTTGTAGCCTTATAAACCTCCTTCAAATCTTTCATAAATGCTTTTTTATCTTTTGAAGCTATGTATTTTATTGAATTTCTTATTTGATGAACAATACATGTTTGAATATTTACTGATGGAAATACTGTTTTTATAGCTTGTGGAAGACCTTTTAATCCATCCATACAAGCAATTAAAATTTCTTTTACACCTCTATTTTTTAAATCATTGCAAATTCCTAACCAGAATTTAGCACCTTCAGCTTCATCAACCCATATACCTAAAATATCTTTATATCCTTCCATAGTGTATCCTAAGCATATATAGACAGCCTTGTTAACTATCTTTCCATTACTTCTAACTTTAAAGTACATAGCATCTAAATAAACTATTGGATATATTTTATCTAATACTCTATTTTGCCATTCGGCGGCGCTAGCAAGCACTTTATCAGTTATTTTAGATACCATCGATGGTGATATAGTTATTCCATATAAGTCTTCAATTTCAGCCTGAATATCAGATGTTGACATACCTTTAGCATATAAAGATATAATCTTTTTATCTAACTCAGTACACACGGTTTCATATTTTTTTATAATTTGTGGCTCAAATTCAGCATTTCTATCACGGGGTACGTCTAGGTCGACGTCACCGAAGGAACTTCTTAAATTCTTGCGACTATAACCATTCCTGTAGTTCTTCTTAGTTTGATCAACTGCTTCTACACGTTCATATTTATTTCTTCCTAGATGTTCTTCCATTTCACCTTCTAATATATTTTCAAGAACATCTTTAACTAATCTTTGTATTAATCCGTTTTTACCCATTACATCATCGATTGTTTTGCATCTTTTAATTTCCTCATTGTAATCAAAGTTGGTATCAATTTTTCTTGTCATAATAATTCCTCCTAATTTATATAGTATATTATTCCAAAACTTCCAACTGTTAATACAAAAAACAGTAGATAGTTTTGTTTTTACACAAAACTATCTACTGTCTCTTTTTCGTTTATTTAATATTTTGAAATAATGTTAACATATCTAATTTACCATACCCCCATTCAGGGTTTGGATATACATCTCCAGGTCGTTTTCTTACTCCTCTCATAAAATAAGTTATCATCTTTTGAGCATTTATAATTTTATCATTTCCATCTACGATTCCCCATTGAAGTAATAATGAACATGCCCCTGCTGTAATTGCTGATGAAGCACTACTTCCAGAAACATATATTATTTCACTATTTTTCCCAATGGTCTTAATTTTATCTCCTCCAACAGTCATTATTGGTTCTGTATTTTGTCCATACCCTATCCATTGCTCTCCTCTACCAGAGTAACCATTTATAGTATTATTATTTTGATTATACCAAGAATTAACTATTATATATCTAGACATTCCTGGTATTGTCATTGTTAAATATGGATTAGAAGATATAAAACTTGTTCCTTCTTGTAAAATACTTTCAGGAGGTAACCACGCATTAAACTCTCCATTTAATATATAATCTCCTCTAACCTTAAATCTCCATATTCCTGGTTTTAAATCTTCTAATACAACTCTTATTATTTCATCTCCTGTTAATTCATCAGGCCAATAATAATAAACTTTTAAATTTGTATTTTCAAATACAAATTTACTTTCTATAGTTCCTCTTGTTGTTATTGGTAATATCCCTGTACTTTCCCCTGATGGAGATATTACGTTTAACGATACTCTACTTGGCTTTTTTACCCATATATCAAAGTATATATTTCTTTGTTTTTCCCCTATTAGAAGTTCTATTATTTGAGTATCTAAAGGTTTATGTATTTTTCCATTTACATGTCCTCCAAATATCCCTTGATTGCCTGTACCAGTTACTACTACTGTTCCTCTAGTTTGTGATATTAAATCTATATATTTCTCTATTACAGTATTTCCTGTATGACTTCCTTCTGTACTTCCAAGTGGTATATATATTACTAGCGGCTTTTTTAAAATACGACTTTTTTCCACTATAAATTGTATTCCTTCTAATATTTCACTTACGCTATATATTATATTATTAGTACCAAACCATTTTTGAGCCTTTATATTTTCTTTAAGTTTTACAATTATATAATTACATTTATATGCAACACTTTCTATATTTCTATTTTCTAGTCTTCCTCCTACTATTGCCGCCATACTTGTTCCATGTCCATATTGATCTTTTGATTTAACAATTTCATAAGGATTCTTTCCTTCAGATTTTGCCTTTATTGCACTATTTATATCTTCTTTTGAATAAACTACTCCATATTCAAAATTATTTTTTTCATCTATAATACTTTTATCAAAAATATATTCTATCCTAGACATCCCATTTTCATCTAAAAATGCTTCGTCTAAATAATTTATTCCAGTATCTAATATTGCAACTATAGTTCCTTCTCCATTTAATTTCAAATAATCTCCTGATTGAACCTGTGGAATAAAAGCTGTAGATATAGCTGATACATCTTCTAATACATATACACTATCAAATTCAAAATATGTTATTGTATTTAAGTTATTAATTAAATTCATTAAATCTTTTTGTTTTACATATACAACTCCATATCTATCATTTATAACTCTCCCACATACATCATCTATTTTTGATATTTCATCAATAAAATCACCTTGATATTCTACTATTATCTTCATATATTCAGGATCTTCATCAAATTTTTTACAGGCCTCACTTTTTAAATACAAAATATCACCTCAATTTCTATTGTGGTTTTCCTGCTGCTATTTGTTTAAAAACTCCTTCAAAATCTAAAATTCCATATCCCCAATTTTGATTAGGATAATCATCTCCTTGTCTTTTTCTACATCCTGAAATTAAATATGTTCTTATTTTTTCATTAGTTATACTTATATCATTTTTATATATAATTCCCCATTCTAATAATAATCCACAAGCACCTGCGGTAATAGCTGCTGCAACACAGCTTCCTGAAATATAATTTACTCCTCCACCAGGTTTTATTACAGCTTGTCCAATGCCTCCTGCTACTAAGTCTGGTTTTATTAGTTCATCTTGGGTATATCCCTTACCAGATTCACTTAATATAGATATGTTTTCTTGGTTATAATATCCAACGCTTATTACAGCTCTTGTTGTTGAAGGAATAACTAAAGTTGTAAAAGGATTAGAATTTAAAAACTTAGTCCCTTCTGGTATAAATTCTTTCACTGGTAGCCAAACATCATATCTTCCATCATCTATATATTCTCCTTTCAGTATAAAACTCCATACTCCAATCTTTATATCCTTAAAAACTATTTTTATATTTTCATCTCCACTAATTTCATCTGGTGATATATATTGTATTGAAACTAAAGTATTTTCATAAACAAATTTAAAATTTTGCTTATTTCCTACATCTATTGGTACATTCCCTATTTCCTCACCCGAAGGGGCTACTATATTTATGGACATAAGATTAGGTCTTCTTACCCATACATCTATATCTAATTCACTTTGTACTCTACTAATTTTAAAATCAACCCGACTAGTTAAATATTTTTGTGACACTTTCCCTGATGCATGAAGTTCTGATGAACCTTGATTTCCTGTTCCAGTAACAATAACTACCCCTCTATCAGAGGATATTCTTTCAATATATTGCTCCACAACACTACTTCCAGAATGTGAACTACTATTACTTCCTAAAGCTATTAACATAACTATAGGTTTTATTAATTCTTTAGCCTTTTTTAAAAGATACATCATTGCTACAATAATATTGGAATCGCTATATACTGGTATATTTGTAATTCCATTTGATTTTAATATTTCTTTATAAACTTCATTTTCTTTTAATTTTACTATTGCAAAAGTACAGTTACTCATTACTCCTTTTACTTCTATATTATTTCCTTTTGCCCCTATTATACTTGCCATAGCAGTACCATGACCATTTGTATCCTTAGTTGGTACTAAACTATACGGATCTTTACCCTCTTTAGATAATTTTATTGCATTATTAATTTCGTCTTTTGAATATTCACTTCCAAAAACTAAGTTGTTTGGCTTATTTGGTTTTATATTTTGATCCCATATATATTCAATTCTTGTAGTATCATCTTCCCTTATAAATTCACTATTTAAATAATCTATTCCTGTATCTATTATCCCAACTAAAACTCCTGACCCATTTAAATTAATATAAGGATTCTGTATTATACCTTGAAAATTTCCTGCCTCTATTGGTGCTAAAGCCTGTAAAGCAAATAAACTTCTAGGTGCAGCATATATAATAAAATCATTATCTTTAATTAATTCCTCATATCTGTCCTTTTCTACTGCTACTAATGCAAAATTTCTATCTATTACTTTTCCGTAAGCATAAGAAATGTCCTTAATTTTATTATCAAAGTCTCCTGTATATTCAACTATAAAATTTTCATAATTAGGATTGTAAAAAAAATCTTCTTTATCAATCACTCTAAAAACACTCCTATTTTATTAATTGTTATATATTTTATGCTTACATAGACTATATATTGTATAATAATTCATTAAATATTTTAAAAAAAAATATTTAATTTATTAACATTTTCTATTTATTTTGCATAATACAGTAAGAGTAATTTAAAAAGGAGTAATTTATGAAAAAAAATTTAAAAATTCTTAAATGGGTAACTGGAGGAATTGAAGCTTTCCTTGCTATTCCAGTTATAGGTGGATCCTTTATTGTTAGTCTGTTATGGATTCCACTTGCAGTAATGCTTGCTTTACACATAACTATATTAGTTTTCTGTAAAAAAGAAAACCTTCCTATAACAGGAAACATATTAGGTATAATTGCTTCTGCTTTAGGTTGGGTACCTATTGTCGGATGGATACTTCATATCCTTACAGCTATATTTGTAATGATAGAGGCTTCTAAAATAGAAGTTGTAGAAGAATAATAAAAAAAGACAAGTAGTTAATCTGCTTGTCTAATAATATTTTCTTTAACCAATTTAACTTAATAGTATTAATAGCTAATTTAATTTTAATTATTAAGAATAATAACTTTATAAATGCTTATAATACAATCATTAGTGATTATTTTGATCATTAAAATCTAATTATCTAGCAAGTCTCTACAATTCACTTTTTACCATTTTTGCATACGTTTAATTAATTAAATCAAAATAATAAATATTAATTTATATTATTTTGCTAAAATTTATGCATTATTCGTCAAAAAATTTGTATGTTTTTAAGTGTTTATGATATAATAATCACGCACTTTAAGTGTGGGTGGGAGAGGGCTATAAAAGAAAGATAGGTTTAAGAAAGGATGGAAAAATTATTCAAATTAAAAGAACATGGTGTTAACGTTAAGACTGAGGCAATAGCTGCCTTTACGTCATTTTTTGCAGCAGTTTATATAATTGTTGTAAATGCAAGTATATTAAGTGATGGAGGTATACCAATGGAGCCTCTTATAATCGCTACTGTATTAGCTTCTCTTTTTGGATGTTTATTAGTAGCATTTATAAGTAATACTCCTCTTATAGTAATGCCTGGTATGGGTATAAATGCTTTATTTACTTATACAATAGTAAATACACTAGGATTAACTTTTTATCAAGCATTAGGTGCAGTTTTTGTTGCTGGTATATTATTTGTTGTAATCGCTTTAACACCATTAGCTAAAATACTTACAGAAGCGATACCTGCTTCTTTAAAAGAAGCAATTACTGTTGGTATAGGACTTTTTATTACTTTTATAGGATTACACAAAGCTGGAATTGTAGTTGCAAGTGATAGTACATTAGTTAAGTTAGGAGATATTACAAGCCCAGAGGTACTTGCTTTTATCATAATAATGATAATTACTTTAATTTTATTCTTAAAAAATGTACCTGGAGCATTTTTAATATCAATTATCCTTGGAACTTTAATCTCAATAGGTTTTGGAATTGTAGATCTTTCAAGTATTTCTTTTTCATTACCTGATTTTAATGCTTATAAAGATATTTTCTTTAGCATGGATTTTTCAGCTATAGCTACTCCAACATTTTGGGTTGCTACATTCTCACTAACTTTAGTGTTAGTTTTTGAAAACATAGGACTTTTACATGGTCAAGTTTCAGGTATGTTAAAAAGACCTGAAGAAACTCCAAAAGCACTACATTCGGTTGCTTACTCTGTAATCGGTTGTGGAATATTTGGAACTAGTCCAAATGTTTCAACTGTTGAAGGTGCTGCTGGTATCGCCGCAGGGGGAAAAACAGGATTAACATCACTTATAACAGGTCTATTATTTTTATTATCTTTATTCTTTATTCCATTTATAAAAATAATACCAAACGCTGCTATATCTCCGATACTTATAATTATCGGATGTTTAATGTCTCAAAACTTAAAGAATTTAAATTTTGATGACTTAACTGAGCTATTCCCTGCTTTTGTTACTATAGTATTAATTCCTTTAACATATAGTATTGTAGATGGGATTGCATTTGGATTTATACTATATCCTATATGTAAGTTATGTACTAAAAAGGGCAAAGATGTGTCTGTTGCAATGTATGTTGTATCAGCTATATTCCTTGTTTACTTCATACTTCATGGTATGCAACATTAATATATTTTAATATAAAGGATGTCCACAAACTACCTCTGTCAATTAGACAGATACGTAGTTTGTGGACATCCTTTTAAATTATAATAATTTAAAGCTATTAACTAATAAAACCACCTTAAATATATTCTAACTATATTTAAGGTGGTTAATAAAATTTCTACAATTTATTAAAAGAAAATCTTTTAAATTTGATTCGATATTTTAAATAGTGTTTCAATAGTCATTTCTAAAGAAATTATTCCAGGCTTGTCCTTTCTTTTTATATGCATATATAAATTTGTTTCACCAGTATCTTCTCTCTTAGATAATGGATATATCTTAAATATATCTGTACTATTAAAAAATAATTTTGCAGCTTTATTTATCTTAAATAAATTAAAATCAACTTCTCCACTTTCAGAACTTAATTCAAAGAATCCATTTTTATCAATATAATAAATTCCTTCTGCTCCTATTTTATTAGCATAACTTTTTAAGGATTGTTTATCTTTTTTTAGTTCAGTATTATATATTTCTATACATATATCTTCTAATTTCTTTCTAACATCCTTGCCTATAGCTAACTCAACAAGAATGTCGCAATTATTTATTAATTCTTCTGTAACTACTTGGAATCCATCTAAAATAGTGGCTTGAGAATCTATCTCTTTTACTACTGCTTCTACTGAGTCAAGAGTTGTATAATGTGCTCCCTTTAAATCATTTGATACATTTTCTATTTCATTAGCCATCTTTAGTATCTCTAATGAATTTTCTTTTATATCTGTTATTTTATTTTTCAAACCACTATTACTATTTATTATTGATTCAAAAGAATTACTTAACATAGACACTGATTCTGCTGTCTCTCCCATTGCTGAATCTGTTTCTTTTGAGTTTTTATTTAATTTATCTAATTCGCTTTTCATTAAATTTAATTGCTCACTTATATTAGAACTAAATGTTTTTGAAAGTTCCGATAAACTTTTAATTTCCCTAGCAACTACAGCAAACCCCTTTCCCTGTTCTCCTGCTCTTGCAGCTTCAATACTTGCATTAAGTGACAATAAATTAGTTTGATTAGCTATTTCATTTATATTAGAGGTAAACCCATATATTTTATCAAAGGAATTTGTTAGTTCGATACACGTATATAATACTTCTTTATAATATACCTTTAAATCACTAACTCTTTTCTCTACATTAGTTAAAACCCTATTTTGATCTTCAATAGTTTTTTCACTAAACTCTGAACTTAATTTTGCTTCTTCTAATAATTTATCCATTATACTAATTTTATTTTTAATATCTTTACAAGAATTATCTAAATTATTTACACTACAATTATTTTCTTCAGTTAACCCAAGTATTACTCCTGAAGATTCTTTTACTTGATTAGAAATATTACTTAAGCTTTTATGTGACATAAATATCTCTTTCCCTGTCTTATTAAGGTTTAATACAGATTTTCTAAGGGTCTTTCTGTCTTTGCTATCATCTAATTTAATAGCATTTCTATTTTCAGTATTTTCTTTTATTTTATAAGTTTTATAATTTAGATAAATTCCTAAAATAATTAAAATTAAAGCAAAGTTTAAAACAAAAATTGTATTAACTTTGAAAACCAATAGTATATTAGACATTATTAAAACTAATAACCAGTAGATAAATATTTTTTTACTTTTCATAAGCTTTTTATGCAAAACTATTTTTACATATTTCCTCCATTCTTTTTAAATTTATATAAATTTATTATAGCATATTTTTAATATTTTTAAAACTTTATATAAAACATACTCATTATATGTTAATAGTTTTTGCACTTTTTATTAGCTTCATCCATTCCTTTATAAATCTCATCACATTCTTCTCCAAGTTCAATAGCTCTTTTAAAACTTGTTATGGCTTCACTATAATTTTTTATATTTAAATTATAAAATCCTAAGGATACATAAGCACTTCCGCAATTTTTATCTATTTCTAAAGCATTTTTTATATTTTTATATCCTTCACTAGCGTTATCTAAATACCTTAATTGAATCCAAGAAAGTTTTGATAATATAAATGCTTTATCCTCTTTATTTAACTCATCGATAGTTAATAATTTTTCTGCTATTTCTTCGGCTAAAATATAATTTTTCTCATATATACTTATATCAATTAAATATATGTTAGCAAAAAAACTTTTTTTATCTATGTTTATTACTTCTTTAAAAGCTTTTTTACTTTCATCATATAAGTCCATATAAAATAAAGCTTCTCCAAGTAAGTTATATGCAAGTAAAGTATTTTCACAATTATTTTCTATTCCTCTTTTTATATATATAATAGCTTCTTTAAAATTATCTTTAGCCATATATGCTTCTCCAAGATATATTAATATATCTTCATTACTAGTATTATTAAATTCTTCAATGCAAAAATTAATAGCTTTTTCAACATCCTCTTCTATAAATTCCTCATATTTATTTATAAAAACTTTATCTAATTTCATTTATTCCTCCAAGATATTTTTAATAGGTTTTAACCTTCTAAAGGCTACATCTTTTTTTAATTCTAACGTCTTTGGATTTATTGTTATTTTAAATATATCTGGACAATTTTCCTCTCTCCATAATTTCATAAATTTAGGAGTAGCTTTTAAAATAGCATAATATTTTTCTTCAAAATCATCCCAAAACTCTAAAAATTCTAATTCGCTATTTTCATCTACCTTTAATTCTTCTTTTTTTATATTATTAAAGATAGGTAAAAAAAATCTTAAAGGTATCTCATAATTATATCCTCTAGATATTTTCTTGCTTTCTAATAAAGGTCTCTTTAAAAATTTATATTTTTCTACTTCACTTTCTTTTATATAAAGTTTAAATATTGGTTGTTGTTTTTTATTTTTATCTATTTTTACTTTCACCATATTACTCATAATTTTACTTTCTATTTTCTCCCAATTTTCTTCTGTTTTCAACAATGTTATTATATCATATAATTTTTATCTATATAATTAAAGAACATATATATACTAAATTAATATTAATTTCACTTATAAAAGCACTCTTTATATTTTTTTTACTATACTAATAACAAGTATTATTTTAAAAGGAATTGATATTTTGTTTTATTTAATAATGTTATTAAAAATAGCACTAATTGAATATATATTAATTTTTCTTCATGAGTTTGTGCATTTTATAGCATCCTTATTTATAGATTTGAAGTGTACTTTTTATTATGTTTTCCCTTTTACATTATATAAAAAAAATAATAGATTTAAACTTCAACTCTCTCCTAGATTTGAAAAAAGTTCTACAAGTAGAATGCACTTTGAATCTATTAAACTTACTTCTAATAAAGATTATGACATTCTATTAAAAAGATTAAAAATATTTTTATGGTCAGGTCCTATATTTGATTTTTTATCCTTTATAATTCTATTTTGTATTGGCTTATGCTTACCTAAATACTTTTTTCTAACTCTTACAGCCTTAGTTCACTTTGCTATAACAACTTTAAATTTTTTAATAGTGATGGTAAATACGCTATTGGATCAAAGGAAGATCCTAGAATTGCTTTTGATTTAGTTAGAGACTTTACTTTATGTGGTAGTGGGAAGGTTTCTAATAGAACTAAAGAAATAATGACTAATCGCCATATAGAAGTTAGTAGCTATATAGACTTCTCAGAATTCGATGTACATGACTTGTGGAATTTTTTAAATAATTTATCCTTCTACACTAATTCATTACTTAGCTATATTAATAAAGATTTATTATATTTAGACGAAAGTACAGAAAGCTTCTTAGAAAGTTTAATTCAAGATTTTGATAAAATTCAAACTTATGATTATAGACAAATACCTAAAACTTCAATTTCTATAATTCTCTATTTTATATTTACTAAAATTCAATACAAAAATTTCATCCCGGAGGAAAATATTTTAAATAAAATTTATTCAGGATGTTCTAGTGACTATTATAAAAAGCTTATAGGTTATTATTTTTATGATGAATATATTTATAAAGATTATTTATTAAATGAAAAAAATATGCCTATAATAAATTTAAATTGCCCTGGATATAACAAACTTTTAATTTCATTAATAAATAAAAAATCTATTTAAAATACTTTCTATTAAATAATAAGGGAGGATTTCTATTAAAAATTCTCCCTTATTATTTAAATATATAAAGATTAGAATGGTTGATTCTTCTTAAATTCTTTTACCCACTCTATAGCTCCTGGAACCTTATTCCACGCAGCTTCTCCATTTTTCATATAATATATTGCATCTTCCTCTGTTCCAAGCTTCTTTAATTCTGGAAGCATTTTAGGCATTCTTTTTGTTTTAATAATATAATCAATAACAAAAGGATTTTTTACGCTTGCAACCTTTAAAGCTCTTTCTGCTTCATCAATATTACCTTTTTTAAATAAATATAAAGCCTTGCTATATTTAGTTGCTGTTAAGAAATCATTTTTAAACATCTTTAATAATTCTTCTGTTTCTTCATCCTTACCCTCAAATATAAGCCAAGATAATAAATATCCTCTAATCATTATATTATCTTCTGGGCATAGCTCTATAAGATTTTTAAATTCTTCTATAGCTTCTTCTCTCTTGCCTATAAGCCATAATATATTTCCTAATCTATATTTAGCACTAAAATATGGTTTAGTTACTTCTGAATCTAAAAATTTACCTATATACTTTGGTATATTTTCTTCTCCTATTACTCTTTTAGCAGCTTCTACAGCTTTTATAGCTAATTCCTTTTGTCTTTCTTGTGAAATTGAATTATCATAAGATAAAATTATATAAGCCTCTGCACAATCATCACTTAAACTTAATGCTTCCTTAGCTAATTTTATCTTTTGTTTAAAATTCTTTTGATTCCAAGCACTATCTGCAATGGCTATTGCTTTAAGCAGATTTTCATCTTCTATTTTTAACTCTGAAATATCAAAAGTTATTGTTTCATCTTTTTCTATTGTTGCCGCAACTTCTTCTAATGCTCTTTCTTTTATATCAACATTATCTATACTCCACTTTTGATTTTCTAAATCTATAAGGGAACGTACTTCTTTTGATTTAGAAAGGCCTGTACTGCTGCTTATTCCAAAAGATTCATATAACTCACTAGCCTTAATTGCTTGTTTTCCTTTACCGCCTAATAAACCATTTTTCATTCCTAAAGCATGTACTATTCCACAAGCCCATGAGTTTGCCTTTCCCTTTTTTATAGAATTTCCTTCTATAGAACATATTGCTTTACAAATGTCTTTAGAAAGTTTTAAATAAGCCTCATTTAGGTTTTCTTTACAAAAAACTTCAATGATTTCAACTATCTCTCTATATCTTTCTTCAAATTCCGTAGGCACTTTAAGCATTATTTAATTTCTCCTTCTTTCTTCTGGTGGATATTTAGATAAATTTTTATCTAAACCGATGTCTATTATTATATGACATTTATGTATTTTTTTCAAATAATAAAGAGTATCATCATTCTATTATTTTTTTATTTTTTTAAAATTATTTAACAAAATAACACAAAGATTTTTTTATTTATTTGTTTTATTTTTCTTTTAATGTTACAATATAGTGAATAAAGTAAAATGATATTTTTATAAAGGAGGTCATTTTTATGAAAAAAAAGTTAACTTTTATCTTGTTATTAACATCTCTGCTATTTCTATTTATAAGTTGTAATAAAGCCTCAATAGATTCAGAGAACCAAAAAGTTACTATTGAAAAACCTATTATTAATAATGAATCTTCTTCTACTAAAGGAAATAATAATGTAGAAAAGTCATCTAAAGCAGAAAAAAAGCCTACTACCCCAACTCCTGAAATTAAAAATAGAGACGTTAGACTTTACTATTATGATGTTAATTTAGATAAGCTAGTTTATTTAGATACTGTAATAGAAATTAAAGATAAAGCTGTTGCTACAGCAATAGTAAATGCCCTTAAAAGTCCAAGTAATAATAAAATAACACCTGCTATCTCATCAAAGATAAATATAAAATCTGCCTCTGTAGATTTAGATAATGATTTAATCAGAATAGATTTTACAGATAACTTTGTTAAAGAACAAAACCTTGGAAGTGGTCCAGAAGCTATGACTCTTCAAGCTATTGTAAACACTTTAGGTTATAATTTCAATGTTAATAAAGTTAAAATAACTCTAGGTGGAAAACCTTATAATTCAGGACATTTTTCATATAATGAAAATGAATATATTCCTGTTAACTATAATGACTGTGTAGAATTTAAATAGCAAAAATGTAATGCTTCATATAGTACAATTGAAGCATTACATTTATTGAGACAGTAGATAGTTTTGTGTAAAAACAAAACTATCTACTGTTTTTTGTATTAACAGTTGGAAGTTTTGGAATAATATACTATATAAATTAGGAGGAATTATTATGACAAGAAAAATTGATACCAACTTTGATTACAATGAGGAAATTAAAAGATGCAAAACAATCGATGATGTAATGGGTAAAAACGGATTAATACAAAGATTAGTTAAAGATGTTCTTGAAAATATATTAGAAGGTGAAATGGAAGAACATCTAGGAAGAAATAAATATGAACGTGTAGAAGCAGTTGATCAAACTAAGAAGAACTACAGGAATGGTTATAGTCGCAAGAATTTAAGAAGTTCCTTCGGTGACGTCGACCTAGACGTACCCCGTGATAGAAATGCTGAATTTGAGCCACAAATTATAAAAAAATATGAAACCGTGTGTACTGAGTTAGATAAAAAGATTATATCTTTATATGCTAAAGGTATGTCAACATCTGATATTCAGGCTGAAATTGAAGACTTATATGGAATAACTATATCACCATCGATGGTATCTAAAATAACTGATAAAGTGCTTGCTAGCGCCGCCGAATGGCAAAATAGAGTATTAGATAAAATATATCCAATAGTTTATTTAGATGCTATGTACTTTAAAGTTAGAAGTAATGGAAAGATAGTTAACAAGGCTGTCTATATATGCTTAGGATACACTATGGAAGGATATAAAGATATTTTAGGTATATGGGTTGATGAAGCTGAAGGTGCTAAATTCTGGTTAGGAATTTGCAATGATTTAAAAAATAGAGGTGTAAAAGAAATTTTAATTGCTTGTATGGATGGATTAAAAGGTCTTCCACAAGCTATAAAAACAGTATTTCCATCAGTAAATATTCAAACATGTATTGTTCATCAAATAAGAAATTCAATAAAATACATAGCTTCAAAAGATAAAAAAGCATTTATGAAAGATTTGAAGGAGGTTTATAAGGCTACAACAGAGGAACTTGCGTTAGCACAGCTAGATAATTTAAAGGAGATATGGGGAGATAAATATGGAATAGTAATAGATTCCTGGTATAACAATTGGAGTAACCTTTCAACATTTTTTGACTTCTCTCCAACTATAAGAAAGATGATTTATACTACAAATATCTTAGAGGGTTTTAATCGTCAAATACGTAAATTCACTAAAGTTAGAGTCATATTCCCAACTGATGAATCTTTAAATAAGTGTGTTTACTTAGCAACAATGGAGATACTAGAAAAATGGACTCAACCTATACATAATTGGGGTGCTACGCTAGCGGAGCTATCAATAATATTTGAAGATCAATTAAAAGATGAATTAGCTTAAAAGCTTGTACTTTTTATAAATTATATGCATACTATTAGATTTTTTTGAAATACTAAAAAAGGTAATAAGAAACATTATTAGTATTTCTTAAATATAAAAAAATATTACTGGAAATGAAAATTTCCAGTAATATTAAAATAATAAAAATGATAATTACACAGAATTATCTATTCTCTCTTTTTATTTTATTAATTATATTCAAGTCCTCTTGAATAAAACAAATCATCTGAAATTATAGAAATACCTCTTACTTTATATCCTTTTTTAAGTTTATAACCATCTTTAGGATTTGCAGGATATGAATTGCCATTAAATTTTAACGCTCTATAATTACTGAAATTTTTCTCATTAACTTTTAAAATAATATCTTTAAAGTTGTTATTAACTTCATTAGATATTATAATAGGAACTTGTACTTCTTTTATTTTAGATATTATCCTATACTCATCATTAAACTCTTTTAAAACTACTAATGTTCCCCCTTCTTCATCGCAAAATCTAGGTCCCTCTAAATATACTATAACTTCATTTTTATTATCATTATTCAAATCGACTTTATTATAATAATATACTAATTTATCTACTCCTGGTTTTAATTTATACTCTGACTCTAAGACTCTTTCTATTTTATAGTTTCTATTTTCTTCTGAATCCATAAAGTCTATCATAGTAAAATCTATAGACAACTTAGATTCTTCTAAATCCTCTTTTATATATCTATACTCTCTATCTAATTCTATAGGTATTCCATCAGATGCTATAAATGTACTTATATTTTTAAATGATTCTCCTATATAACTTATTCTGCTTAATACAACTCCTAATTTATCATTACTATTTTCACCACTAATATCTTGAACCATTAAAAGATCCGCTTTATTCTCTGGAGTTTTTATTATACAACACTTATTTGTTGGAGAAATTTTTCCCTTTTTAGGTGTCTTAAGTTTTCCAGTATCACTATATAATTTATCTAAATAAACTTTACTTTTATCGCTTATATCTAAAGTATACTTTTTATTATTTTCATAATCTAAAACAGTTAATTTATAATTATCATTATATATTACTTCATAGTTCTCACTTGTATAAAAATTCTCATCATCAAATATTTCTATTTCCTTATCTCCTACAAATCCATATATAAATATATTTAATTTCCCATCACTATCTTCTGTATTTGATATAAATAGTATTTCTTTATTGCAATCTCCAGTAAAATTCTCTAATAATATATAAGGATTATAACCTACATTAGTTCTAATAGGTATTCTTGTATAATCTCCATTTCCACCATCTAAAACTATAATTTCTAAATCTCTATAAAGTGATTTAGATGATTCGCCTTCTTTTTTTCCAACTAAGTACACTATATCTTCTTTCTTACTACCTTTTACATCTCCTCCAAGAGATTTTATTATAGTTTTTCCTAATATCTCATTTTGCCTATACATATTTATGTTGTTATCAAAAAAAATCATATCTACTCCTAATGTATTACTTATAATATCTTATTACTATTACATCTAAATTGTGTTTATTAAAAAAAGCGATTATTAAAAATCGCTTTTTTTAATGCAACAAATTATTTGATTTAAGGATTAATAAAATAACAAAATCCTATTTATGTATTAGAACCTACCTGTACCTTCACATACAGGGCATTTAAAACTTCCATTTCCTGAGCATATAAAACATTGATTATCTCCTTGACAATCACACTTTATCTTTCCTGTTCCATTGCAACTTATACAAATTTTAAAATTTGATTCATTATTTTTACTCATAACTTTCACCTCCTATATTAAATAACATATATAATTCTTGACAAAAAAATTATCTTTAATACACTAAAAATAATTATAAATTATACATATCTTTAAATTAAAAAGCATTAAACTTATTCTTATATATAAGTTTAATGCTTTTTATTATATTTATATATTCTAATCTAAATTTTCTATTTCAAATTCTTCTTCATTATTAATTCCTAGTTCGTCGCAAGCTGATTTAAAATCACATCCTGTTTCATCCATAAACTTAGCAACATAAGAATTTAATTCTGGTTTAACATCAAATATATTCATAAATATCACCTCTTTTTATTTTCTTTACATTAATTATTTTGTTCTTTCAATATATATATTATGCATATTATTAAGCTATAATAATTAGAATCGTTCGTGTTATTTTATCATTTTATTAATATTTATTCTATAATTTTATAAATACCCTTTATTTTTTATATTTTAAAAGAATAATATAAAGAATTTAGTCTTATAATCTCTTTATTTTTATAAAAAAATAAAGAATGCTATTATCCTTTGGATTTTAAGCACTCTTCAAATGTCTCTTTTTGTAATTTTTATTATTCTTTTCTAGGTTGTTTATATGGTAATACTATTTTAAATAAACTCCCTTTATTTAATTCACTTTCTACCATTATATCTCCATGATGTAATTTAACTAGGTTTTTAACAAGATTTAATCCTATTCCACTACTTGCTTCTTTTACCTTATTACTATTATCTCCTTGAATAAATCTGTCGAATATACCTTTTTGTTGTTCTTTTGGAATACCAACTCCAGTATCTTTAACTATTACTTCAACCTCTTCTTTATCCTTAATATCATTAACTAAAACTAAAATCGTACCACCTTTATTAGTGAATTTAGCTGCATTAGACAATAAATTAGTTATACATCTTTCTATAGCTATTTTATCACACTCTATAATTTTTTCTTCTACTTCTGGATCTATAATAAGGTCTATTCCTTTACTTTCAATGTAATCCTTCATAGATAATGTTAATTCTTCTGTTAATGAAACTATATCATATTCTTTAATATTTATATTATATTTACCCACATCTAGTTTAGATGTATCTATAAGGTCATTTATCACTTCTAATAAGGACTTAGAATTTTTTTCTATATGAGTTAAATACTTATTACCTTGTTCTTCTGTTAATACTTTATTCTCTTTTATTATTAATCTTATTAATTGTAAAGATGAAAGTATAACATTTAAAGGTGTCCTTAATTCATGTGAAAGGTTTATTAATAAAGAATTTTTAGATTTTTCTTGCTGTATAAGTTTATGATATAATTTATCATTTTGATATAACTTTTCGTTTAATTCTTTTGTTCTTTTTGAAACAATCTTCTCTAGATTATATATATATTTCCATAACAAAATTATTATTAATATACTAATTAATATATAAAATCCTATGGCAATTGGTGTTTTCCATATTTGTTGGTTTATACAAAAATTTTCAGTTTTTATGTCTGAATACTCTCCCCAACGGCTTCTACCTCTTACCTTAAATTCATATTTCCCTGGCTTTAGATTAGTGTATTTGACTTCGTTTTTATTTTCAATAGTTATCCACTCATTATCATATCCTTCTAATTTATACTGATAAATATTATTTCTAAAGCTTTCATAAGCTGTGATAAAAAATTTAAATTCTATATTATTTTCATAATACTTTAATTTTAAATCTTCGGTAAAATCTTTATATGCATCGTTAACTTTAATAGAGTCGATAAATGCATCAGCTTTTGTAACATTGTTCTCTATTATTTCTTGAGGATAAAAGCTATTTATTCCATTTATACCTCCAAAAACCATTCTTTTATCATTGGCTTGGCACGATGCATTACTATGAAATTCTGACTCTTGAAGACCATCTACTTTAGTATAATTATAAAACTGTCCATTTTTTATATCATATTTTGATAATCCAAGTTTTGTACTTACCCAAGGATTGTTCTCTTTATCTATTAGTACACAACATATGTAATTATTTATTAATCCATTACTATCATTATAAACAGTTATATTATCCGTGGATGTCTCTATCTTATTTAATCCATCCGTAGTAGCTATCCATATATTGCCCAAACCATCTTCCCTTATATCTCTAATTTCATTACTACTTAACTTATTTTCAATATTAGAGTTATTTTGATAAATCTTAACTTCTCTTGTCCCCGCATTATACTTTAAAACTCCACCTCTAATTGCTGATCCAATCCAAATGTTTCCTTTAGAGTCTTCATATATTACCTGCACTGATGTATCTTTAAGATTTTCTTGTATAAGATAAGTTAAATTAGTTATACCATTAGTTTTTTTATCATAAGTATATAATCCTTCTAATGTACCTATCCACATTGTATTCCTTGAGTCTATGAAGATATCTTTTATATAATCACAAGCTATGCCTGAGTTTTCGTTATTTATAACTCTTTTTATGTTATAATCTTTAGTATTTAATTTATCTATACCTTCAGAAGTAGAAATCCATAGCATACCATCATTATCTATTTCTACATTACTTATTTTATTAGAGCTTAAACTTCTATCATTATCTTTATCATGAACAAACTTTAAAAATTCTTCATTCTCAAAATTATAAAGATATAACCCTCCATTATCTGTTCCAAACCAAATTTCTTTATCATTTTCAAAGGTCATTCCTCTTATACTATTATCTTCTATTATTTTATTTGAATCTATCTTTGTAAAATCGCTTGAAAATGGCTGATAGGGATTTATTAAATTTATTCCATTACTTTTCCCTATCCATATTCTATCTTTTTTATCTTTATATAAATCTAGAATATTATTTACTTTAAAATCCTCTATATTTAATACATCTTCATAATTTACCTTATAGTCATTGGATTTATCAATAATTATTGCACCTTTTTCAGTTGAAAGTATAAGCCTATTGTTATCTACTTGTAGAAAATCAGTAATAGCAATTGATGAAAATTTTTTATCCCATTCTAAGTTTATTTCTTCAACCTCTTTAGTATCTATACTGTATTTAATTACTTGTCCATCCTTGCTTCCCACCCATAATTGATTGTCATCATCAAGATAAATGGCTGATATATCTCCATAATTTAAAAGATCATTATTCCATTTATGGGAAGTTAATTTATTAGATTTTAAATCTATATTTTTAATTCCTCTTTTAGTAGCTAACCAAAGGTATTCATCTTTTATTTTAGCAATCTTATTTATTAACTCTTTAGATTTAATTTCTGAAATTGATGTTATCTCATCATTATCAACATTATATTTATCTAATCCATTACTAGTAGCAATCCATATATTACCTGAATCATCCATTTCAAGATTAAAAATACTTTTATTATATATTTTTTTCTTGCCATTAATATTTTTATATATTCTTTTCACTTCTAATGTCTTTTTATTTACTTTATTTAATCCTTTAAGAGTAGCTACCCATAGGTTTCCGTTTTTATCTTCCAATATATCTGTAATATTACTAGATGTTAATGAGTTTTCATTCCCATTTTCATGTCTTAATATTCTGTATTCAAAACCATTATATCTATTTAATCCATCCATAGTTGCAAACCACATATAACCTGAACTATCTTGTAATATTTTTTTAACTGTACTTTGAGATAATCCGTCTTCTACAGTTAATTGCTCATATTTGCATATTTTTTCTGCAAATACTACCTTTTCTATTAGAGAATTTAAAAATAATATAATTAAACATGAATTTACTATTAAAAATAATTTTTTAAATAAATATTTATTATTCATGTTTTCCTCCTAGTGTTACTTTTACTACTTGTAACTATTATACCATATTATGTTCATTTTATAAAATTTTTTATTACTATATTAAATTTTACACCTTTGTATAACAAAAATACCTCTTATTTATACAAATAAGAGGTATTTTGTTAATTATACGTTTATTTCACTTTTTATATTTAAAGAGTCTTTATTCTTATCCATTATAGGCTTAATATATTCCTCTATGAATTCTATTACCTGACTTGGAGCTCTTCCAACAAATTTACTTGGATCTATTATATCTAATATTTCTTCTTTAGATAATTTAAAACTTTTATCATTTATTATTCTTGATATTAAATCATTATCTAATCCTTCACTTTTTACTCTAGATGCCGCAGCCATTGAGTGAACTCTTATTTTTTCGTGAAGTTCTTGTCTATCTCCACCTCTTTTCACAGCCTCCATCATTATATTTTCTGTAGCCATAAATGGTAATTCATTATTTACATGAGCAGTTATTACCTTTTCATAAACAACCATGTTTTCAGCTATATTCATATAAAGATTTAAAACTCCATCTAATGCTAAAAATGCTTCTGCTACAGCTATTCTCTTGTTTGCTGAATCATCTAATGTTCTCTCAAACCATTGTGTTGCAGCTGTAATAGCTGGATTTAATGAATTTACTATTACATACCTTGCTAAAGCCCCTATTCTTTCACTTCTCATAGGATTCCTTTTATAAGCCATAGCTGAAGATCCTATTTGATGCTTTTCAAATGGTTCTTCTATTTCCTTCATACTTTGAAGTAATCTTAAATCATTACTAAATTTATAAGCACTTTGTGCTACTTCAGATAATGTATTTAAAACTATTGAATCTAACTTTCTTGGATATGTTTGACCAGTTACTCCATAGCTTTTTTCAAATCCCATTTTTTCTGCTACCATCTTATCTAAAGCCTTAACCTTAGCTTCATCATCTTCAAATAGGTTCATAAAGCTAGCTTGAGTTCCTGTTGTACCTTTAACTCCTCTTAATTTTAAAGTTGATAATAGAAAATCTATATTTTCTATATCTAAAACTAAATCTTGCATCCAAAGAGTAGCTCTTTTTCCTACTGTAGTTAATTGAGCTGGTTGAAAATGTGTAAAACCAAGAGTAGGCATATCTTTATATTTTATTGCAAAATTTGAAAGATGATTTAAAACTGAAATTATTTTTCCTTTAGTTAATAAAAGAGCATCTCTCATAATTATTATGTCAGTATTATCTCCTACATAACAACTTGTAGCTCCTAAATGTATTATACCTTTAGATAAAGGACATTGTAGACCATATGCATGAACATGGCTCATAACATCATGTCTAACTTCCTTTTCTTTTTTTATAGCTTCATCATAATTTATGTTATGTATATTAGCTCTTAATTCTTCTATTTGTTCTTTTGATATGTTAAGTCCTAATTCACTTTCGCTTTCTGCTAATGCTACCCAAAGTTTTCTCCAAGTAGAAAATTTCATATCATCAGAAAATATGTAACTCATTTCCTTTGACGCATATCTTGAATTTAATGGTGTGCTATATAAATCTCTCATTTCAAAGTAACCTCCGAATAAAATTTTATTTTCTAATTTCATCATTCGTATTATAACACAAATTTATTATTTTTTCAGTTATATTTTAAAAATTTTTTCATATATATTAGTTAAGAATAACTTTTAAGGAGGATTCAACATGTGTAAAATTACTTTACTTGACAAACTTTCATTTATTTTAGTTCTAATAAGTGCTATTACTTGGGGGATTATAGGAATTTTTAATGTTAATATTATTGCTCTAATAAGTGGTAACTCTATTCTTATTCAAAGAGCTATTTATATTCTAGTCTTTGCAGCTGCTATAAATTTAATTCTAGTTTTATTTAAATGTAAGTCCTTAAGCAAAATTAATTAGATACATAATATTTTACTGGAAAAACTTAAGATTTTTAATTAATACTATTCTAAATAAAAAAAAAGTGCCCATGGCACTTTTTTATTTTAGTCTTCTAAAGTTGCTATTAAATTTGCAATTTCTTCTACTGCTAAAGCTTCGTCATCTCCATTAGCTATAACTGTTATAGCTGATCCTTTAGTAACTCCTAATGAAAGAACTCCGATTAAGCTTTTAACGTTAGCTTTCTTTCCATTAAACTCTATGCTTACATCTGATTTAAATGATGAAGCCTTCTTTACTAATAAAGTTGCTGGTCTTGCGTGTAAACCAGTTCCGTTATTTACTACTACTTCTTTAGATACCATGAAACACACCTCTTTACTAAATTTAATATATTTATCTATTTAACTATTTTATTATATACGGAAATAATTAAAATTTCAAGTTTTTTTAAAAGGTTTTCACTTTTTAAAAAATAGTGACTATGTAAAAAGCATAGTCACTTTTAATAAATTTTATTTTTAATTATCTTGGTTGTACAATTAATTTTATTGCTGTTCTCTCTTCTCCATCAATTTCAATATCTGTAAATGCCGGTACACAAACAATATCCTTTCCGCTAGGAGCTACAAATCCTCTTGCTATGGCTATTGCTTTCACAGCTTGATTTATGGCTCCTGCTCCTACCGCTTGAATTTCCACTATGTTCTTTTCTTTAATTATAGCAGCTAATGCACCTGCTACTGAATTAGGGTTTGATTTAGTTGATACCTTTAATACTTCCATTTTTTCGTCATTACCTCCTAGATAAAAATCGTTTACAATTTTAAAAATAATTACATCTCTCTTTATATATATTCTATCTATTTTCTTAAATTCCTCTTTTATTTATGCTTTTTGAATATTTATTTCTAATAATTTTTTATTAATAAAATATGAGAAATAAATAAAATGCATTTTACTATCGTAAAATGCACTTTATATTTATTTAGCAAAATCTACTGCTCTTGTTTCTCTTATTACATTAATTTTAATTTGACCTGGATACTCTAGTTGTTCCTCTATACTCTTAGCTAAATTTCTTGCTAATTCAACTGATCCAGCATCATCTAAATGATCTGGTTTAACCATAATTCTAATCTCTCTACCAGCTTGAATGGCATATGACTTTTCTACACCTTCATAAGAATTTGCAATCTCTTCTAATTTTTCTAATCTCTTAATATATGCTTCTAAGGTTTCTCTTCTAGCTCCTGGTCTTGCAGCTGATATAGCATCTGCTGCTTGAACTAAAACAGCTTCTAACGTCATCATTTCAACATCTCCATGATGTGCCGCAATAGCATTAACCACAACTGGAGATTCATGATATTTCTTAGCCATATCTCCTCCAATTAACGCATGTGGACCCTCTTGCTCTTGATCTACAACTTTACCAATATCATGTAGTAAACCTGCTCTCTTTGCAAGATTAACATCTAAACCTAATTCTGAAGCCATTAAGCCAGCTAAGTATGCAACTTCTATGGAATGCTTTAATACATTTTGTCCATAACTTGTTCTATACTTTAATCTACCAAGTAGTCTTGTTATTTCAGGATGAACTCCATGAACACCAGTTTCTAGAGTTGCTTGTTCTCCTTCTTCCTTAATGTCATTTTCAACATCCTTCTTAGCTCTTTCTACCATTTCTTCAATTCTAGCTGGATGAATTCTACCATCTACTATTAACTTTTCTAAAGCTATTCTAGCCACTTCTCTCCTTATAGGATCAAAGCTAGATAGTATAACTGCTTCTGGAGTATCATCTATAATTAAATCTACTCCTGTTAATGTTTCTAATGTTCTTATGTTTCTACCTTCTCTACCAATAATTCTACCCTTCATTTCATCATTTGGTAGGGCAACTACGTGTACAGTTGATTCAGATACATGATCTGCAGCACATCTTTGAATAGCAGTTGTTATTATTTCTCTTGCTTTTTTATCTGCTTCTTCCTTAGCCTTTGATTCAATATCTTTTACCATCATAGCTGTTTCGTGAGAAATTTCCTTTCTTACTTCATCTAAAAGAATCACTCTTGCTTCTTCTGAAGTTAGAGTAGCTATTTTTTCTAATTCTTCTCTTCTTTTAGCATACAGCTCTTGTATATTGACCTCCATTTGATCAATTTCTTGCATTCTTTTATTGATTGTTTCTTCTTTTTTCTCTAGAAGATCACTTTTCTTATCTAGTGATTCTTCTCTTTGAATTATTCTTCTCTCAAGCCTTTGAACTTCATTTCTTCTCTCACGAGAATCTCTTTCTAAGTCATTTCTAAGTCTGTGAACCTCTTCTTTTGCTTCTAAAATAGATTCCTTTTTAGTTGCTTCTGCTTCTTTCTTTGCATTTTCTAAAAGAACTTCTGCTTCTTTTTCTAAGCTATCTATCTTTGCCTTAGAAGCCTTGTGTATAGCTTGCTTAAGCACTATATATGCTACTGCTAATAGTGCAATATCCACTATTCCAAAAATAAGATATTTCACCATAAAAACACCTCCTCTATTATAATAAAAAGTTTATATAATCTAATAAGAAAATGAGTAGGTGTCATATTAGTCCTCACTGATAATTGTAATATGATAAACCAGTATTTGCTATTATTTTATCTTAAAATTAAAATTATGTCAAGTTTAGTTGATTAAATACATTTGTATTTTTTAATTGTTTACATTTAGTAATTTGTCAATTAATTTTGTTAATTTTATTTTTTTAATATAAAAAAGAACTAATATCCAATTACAGTAGATTGAAAGGATATCAGTTCTTATTATTTACAATTTACAATAAATTTATTCTTGTTTATGGAAATTATTTTTCTTCAGACTTTGATTTTTTATCTGATTTTACTTCTACTTTTGTTGCCAATGGTAGATTATGTTTTGCTCTAATTTGATTTTCTACATCTAATGCAACATCCTCATTATCTTTTAAGTATAATTTAGCATTTTCTCTACCTTGCCCTAATCTAATATCACCATATGAGAACCAAGCTCCACTTTTTTGTATTATTCCTTCTTTAACTCCAACGTCAACTATATTTCCTGTTCTTGAAATACCTTCATTGTACATAATATCAAATTCAGCTTGTTTAAATGGTGGTGCTACTTTATTTTTCATTACTTTGACTCTAGTTCTATTACCTACTATTCCTTCGCCTTGCTTTATTGAGTCTATTCTTCTAACATCTAATCTAACTGAAGAATAGAACTTTAAAGCTCTTCCCCCTGTAGTTGTTTCTGGATTACCAAACATAACTCCAACCTTTTCTCTTAATTGGTTTATAAAGATTGCTACGCATCCTGTTTTTTGTATAGTTCCAGTTAATTTTCTTAAAGCTTGTGACATAAGTCTTGCTTGAAGACCTACGTGAGAATCTCCCATTTCACCTTCTATTTCCGCTCTAGGTACTAAAGCTGCAACTGAGTCTATTACTATAACATCAATAGCTCCTGAACGTACTAAAGCCTCTGCTATTTCAAGACCTTGCTCTCCTGTATCTGGTTGTGAAACTATAAGACTTTCAGTATCTACCCCTAAATTTCTAGCATAACTTGGATCTAAAGCATGTTCTGCATCTATAAATGCTACTGCTCCACCATTCTTTTGTGATTCTGCAGCTATATGTAATGCTACTGTAGTTTTACCTGAACTTTCTGGTCCATATATTTCAATTATTCTTCCTTTAGGAACTCCGCCAATTCCTAAAGCAATATCTAAATCAAGGCATCCAGTTGAAATAGCATCAACATTTAAAGAACTATCTGCTCCTAATTTCATTACTGACCCTTTACCAAATTGTTTTTCTATTTGGCTCATAGCACTTTCTATGGCCTTTAACTTTTCTGTATCTATATTACTCATAAAGCACCTTCCTCTCCATCTCGAACATTTGTTCTAAATAAATTATAGTCCATTTTTAAAATTAAGTCAACTATATACATTAAAAAATATTTATAATAAAAGTCCCATCTAATTTCTAGGTGGAACTTTTATTATGATTATATCCTATTATTTTATTTTTAATCTATTTATTTGAATTAATTACTTTTTTATTTTTTCTAAAATAATCATATCCTGAAACTATAGTTATAGCCACAGCTAAAAGTAATAAATATTTTGGAGCATATGTAATTAATCCTCTAAACAATTCATTTCTTATAGCTAAATCAGTTAAATAAGCTGATGAACCTACATTTACTTGTAGTAATAATGTTACTATAGCTATTATTTGAATTACTGTTTTTATTTTTCCCCACCAACTAGCTGCTATAACTTTGCCTTCTGATGCAGCTATTGTTCTAAGGCCTGATACTGCAAATTCTCTAGCTATTATTATTACTGCTGCCCATGATGGTACAACTTGAAGTTCAACTAAAGATATTAATGCTGCAGTAACTAAAAGCTTATCTGCTAAAGGATCCATGAATTTTCCAAAGTTTGTTATTTGATTTCTACTTCTTGCAATATATCCATCTAATTGATCTGTAAGTGATGCAATTACAAAAATAAATGTTGCAATTATAGTTCCATAAGGAATCCCTTTTACTGCTATAAAAACTAAAAATAATGGTACTAAAAATATTCTTAGCATAGTTAATTTATTTGCTAAATTCATTATATACCTCTCCTATTAAATCATACTCTAAAGCTTCTATTATTTTTACTTTAATTATATCACCTTTATTTAAATTTTCATCTGACTTTACATATATAACTCCATCTATTTCTGGAGCCATTTCTGAACTTCTTCCTATGAAATATTTACCTTTTCTTCCTTCTATTATAGTATCATAAACTTTTGAAACTTTCAATTTGTTTAAGCCTTCAGATACTATTTTTTGAACGTCCATCAATTCTCTTTCTCTAACATCTTTAACTTCTTCTAAAACTTGATTATCCATTTTAGAAGCAGGTGTTCCTTCTTCTTGTGAATATTTAAATACGCCTACATTATCAAGTTTAAAGTCTTTTAAAAATTCTTTTAACTCTTCAAATTCCTCTTTTGTTTCTCCTGGGAATCCTACTATTAAAGACGTTCTTAAAACCACGCCAGAAACCTTTTCTCTTAATCTATTTATCTTAGATATTATAGTTTGTTTATTTGTTTTTCTTGCCATTCTTTTTAAAATATTATCATTTATATGTTGAATTGGTAAGTCTAAATATTTTACGACCTTATCATTAGTTGCAATTTCATCTATTAATTCTTCTGTTATTTCTTCAGGATAACAATAAAGTAATCTTATCCATTCTACACCCTCTATTTTAGACATTTCTGAAATAAGTTCGTGTAACTTTTTCTCATTATATATGTCTATTCCATAACAAGTTAAATCTTGAGCTATAAGTATAAATTCCTTAACTCCTTGACTTGAAAGTGACTTTACTTCTTCAAGTATATTTTCCATCTTTCTACTTCTAAATTTACCTCTTATTTTAGGTATAATGCAATAGGTACAAAAATTATTACATCCTTCAGCTATTCTTACATATGCTGTATGCTTATCTGTTGTTAATAATCTTATGCCTTCATTTATATTATTATCACTATATTCTGCTGATGAAATTCGCTTTTCTTCTTTTATAAATTGCATTATAAGTTTGTGTAATTTCATATAGTCATTAACACCCATTAATATATCTATCTCAGGCATTAACTCTAAAAGCTCATCTCCATATCTTTGAGTTAAGCAACCTGTTGCAATTAACATCTTACATTTATATTTCGTCTTATATTCTGCCATCTCTAATATAGTATCTATCGATTCCTGTTTTGCCTTTTCTATAAATCCACAAGTATTTACTATTATTATATCTGCTTCTTTTGGATCATTTGTTATTTCATAATGCTTATTTATAGATCCTAATATAAGTTCTGAATCTACTCTATTTTTATCACAGCCTAAGCTAACCATTCCTACTTTAAATTTTTGCAACCTTGTTTCCTCCTGTGTTGTGTACTTTCTAAATTAAACATAAATTAATTTTAATGTAACAATGACATATTTACAAGTTTTTTTAATCTTCTAAACCTAATTCTTCTTTTGAAATCAATACCTGCCTTGGTTTACTTCCATCCTTTGAAGATATTATGCCTCTTTCTTCTAATTCATCCATTATTCTAGATGCTCTATTAAATCCTATTCTTAATTTTCGTTGAAGAAAAGATGTTGATGCTTGACTATATTCTACAACTATATTAATAGCTTCATTTAAAAGTTCATCTGTATCACCTTCTGAATCATTACTATGAGAGTTACTATTTGACACTCCATTTTCTATGTGTTCAATTATTTCTTCCTTATAAATAGTTTCCTCTTCTCTATCTTTAACAAATGAAACAACTTTTTCAACTTCATCTTCATCAATAAAAGCTCCTTGAACTCTTAAAGGCTTACTTTCACCTATTGGATAATATAACATATCCCCTCTACCTAATAATTTTTCAGCTCCTGTTGAATCTAGTATAGTCCTTGAATCTACCCCTGAAGATACTGCAAAGGATATTCTAGATGGTATATTAGCCTTAATTACACCAGTTATAACATCAACTGAAGGCCTTTGAGTTGCAATTATTAAATGCATTCCAGCTGCTCTTGCCATTTGAGCTAATCTACATATATAATCTTCTACATCATTTGGACATGCCATCATTAAATCTGCAAGTTCATCTACTATCATTACTATATAAGGAAGCTTCTCCTCTATCATTCCTTTTTCAAATAAAGCATTATAACTTTCTACATTTCTAACTGATGAATCAGCAAAAAGTTTATATCTTCTAGTCATTTCATTTACAGCCCAATTTAAAGCTGCAGCAGCCTTTTTGGGGTCTGTAACTACTGGTATTAATAAATGTGGTATTCCATTATATACACTAAGCTCTACTACTTTAGGGTCTATCATTAAAAGTTTAACTTCCTCTGGGCTATATTTATATAGTAAACTTATTATTAATGCATTTATACATACTGATTTACCAGAGCCTGTAGCTCCTGCAATTAACATATGAGGCATTTTACTTAAATCTCCAACAACACATTTCCCTGCAATGTCTTTTCCTAAAGCAAAAGCTAATCTATTATTTGAGTTTTTAAATTCTTTAGAGTCTAATACCTCTCTTAAAAATACTGGTGTTTGCTTTCTATTTGGAACTTCAATTCCTATAGCCGCTTTACCTGGTATTGGTGCTTCCATTCTTACTCCACTTGCAGCTAAACCCAACGCTATATCGTCTTGAAGATTTACTATTTTAGATACTTTAACTCCAGGACTTGGTTGAATCTCAAATCTTGTAACTGATGGCCCTTTAGTTACTTGTACAACCTTTGCATCTACTCCAAAGTCATTTAATATCCCTTCAAGTTTATTTGCATTTTCTATAAGTTCTTTTTTATCTTCACTTTTCAATCTCATTTTAGAATTTATATTTAGAAGATCTACTGTTGGATAATGGTATATTTTTTCTTCTATTTTAGTTTCTGAGGATATATTATCTTCTATTTCTTTAGTCATAACCTCTTTTGACTCATCATCAAGTTTTCCCTTTTTAACATGTCTTTCTATAGGTTTTGTATCTTCTTTTAATGCCTTATTGTCATCATCAAAAACCTTTATATCAAAAGGATTCTTTATTGATTTATCCGTAGCAATCTCCCTAGAAGAAATGTCTTCAATAGTTGGAACATCTTCTAAGGATGATGATTTCATAAAATCTAATATTTTTATTTTATTATTTATACCATTAATAAACTCTTCTCTTTCTTTATCTTGTACCTTAGGAACTACGTTAACTAAATCATTCTTTGTTTGTATCGTAGTTTCATCACTTACTTTATTTTCTATTTTTCTGCTTTTTTTATTTAATTTTGCTTTTGAATGTTCATCTTTAAAATACATAATAACATCATACAAAGTAATATCAAAAACTAATATAATTCCTATAAATCCTAATGTTATATAAAGTACATATGATCCTAAATAACCTAATAATTGACTTAGTGGATACGCTATCATATATCCTATAAGTCCACCATGCAATCCACCTTGTAATATAACATTCTTTAAAGTCTCACTAAAGCCTTCTCTGCTATTCATAACATTAAGATTTCCAGTTGAACATCCTAAAATTATTATAAATGCAACCATAGTAACTCCAAAAAACCTTCTTGAAAACTGTATAGTTCCTTTACTTAAAATACTATCTATTCCAAAGTAAACTAAGTAAGCTGGAAGTATAAAAGCTCCAACTCCCAATAAATTATATATTACTTTTCTAGAAAATATAGATAATGCCCCTGCCCAAGTTGTGTATATAGCAATAGCTAATAATATTCCTGTAGATATATATATTATCCCCTTAATATCTCCATTTTCTTTATTCTTACTTGTTTGTTTCCCTTTCGCAGCTTTGGTATTGTTCCCTTTCCCCCTAGCCAATCTATCACCTCGTTTTAAACCTATTCCATATTATGTTAATTTGTCTTTTGCATAATAATATTATACCTCGTAGTTCTAAAAAAACAACTATTATGTATTATACCACATAAAAATAAAGTATACTAAAAAATAGTCACCTGCTAAGCAGATGACTATAAAAAACGAAATTATTCCTTTATATTTTGTTTTTCTATAAGTTCTCTCAATTTATCTATAGCATCTTTAATTCCACCAACTTCGTCTATAAGACCACATTCTACAGCTTGCTTTCCTATTAATATAGTTCCCATATCATTTAACAACTCATCTGATTTTAACATCATTTTTTTAAGTTCATCTTTATCTATTTTAGAAGTTCTTACTATAAAGTTGTCAATTCTCTCTTGCATCTTTTGGAAGTAATGAAAAGTTTGAGCTACTCCTATTACAAATCCATTCATCCTAACAGGGTGTATTATCATTGTTGCTGATGGAGTTATAAAGGAATAACTAGATGAAGTAGCTAGTGGTACTCCTATAGAATGTCCTCCACCTATTACTATTGATACTGTTGGTTTTGAAATAGAATTTATCATTTCTGCAATAGCAAGCCCTGCTTCTACATCTCCACCTACAGTATTCAAAATTATAAGTACTCCTTTTACTTTATCATTTCTCTCCATAGCTATTAATTGTGGAATTACATGTTCGTACTTTGTAGATTTAGTTTGTGGTGGTAACACTTGATGACCTTCTATTTGTCCTATTATAGGCAATATTTGTATACTTTCATCAGGAGTTACTCCGTTAGCATTTCCAAATTCCTTTATCTCTTCTCTTTTTTCTTTTGCTTTATCTAGTTCTTCTTTTTCTTTTTCTATATTTGTATCTGTTTCTAAATTTGCTTTATTAAAAAATTCATCCATAATAAAAACTCCTCCTATACAATGTATTTTGTACAAGAGGAGTTTTTTTATTCACCTAAATTAAATGCCTTATGAAGTAAATTTATAGCTTCCGGAACTTTATTTGAATAAATTAAACACCAAATGGTCATGTGAGAATCTGCTGTTTGCAAAACTTCTATATCATTTAGTATTAATGTATTTATAATTTTAGCCATAATACCAGGAACTCCTGTCATGCCTGTTCCAACCATAGCTATAGTACTACAATTTTCTATTATTGTATAATTTATTTTAGCTTCATTTAAAACTTCTTCTAACAATTCTTTTTCACAGGAATCTATTGTAAATATTTGTTCTGCTGGAAATATATTTATAAGATCTAAACTAATATGATGCTTAGCTAATATATCTAGTAATTGTCTATAATTAGCTTGTTCTTTATTATCTTTAAGTCTAACTCTAACTTGTATTCTATTAGCTAAATGAGTTATTCCTGATAATGCATTATCTATATGGTCTGATCCTAAATTATTAATTAATGTCCCCTTACAATTACTCATAGTATTTTTTATTACTATTGGTATATTTGCTTTTCTAGCTAATTCTACAGCTCTTGGATGAATTACCTTAGCACCTTGATCTGCAAATTGAAAAACTTCATTATAACTTATTACATCTATTAATGAAGCGTCATTTACTATCCTAGGATCGGCTGTCATAATTCCATCAACATCAGTATATATTTCTACTGAAGCTGCTTTTAAAGCAATTCCTAATATACATGCTGATGTATCACTTCCCCCTCTTCCTAAAGTAGTAATATATCCACTTTCAGTAATTCCTTGAAATCCTGTTACTACTGGTACCTTACCTTGCTCTAATACACTTAATATATGCTCTGGATGTGCATCTATAAATTTAGCCTCTGTAAATTTATCGTTAGTTATAATTCCTGCTTGTCCACCAGTTAATGGTACAGCTTGAATTCCAGCACTTACTAATGCATTTGTCATAACTACTGAACTTATCATTTCTCCACAAGACATAATCATATCTGTAGCTTGTGGATTTTGTCTTTTGAAATTATTATCAAGTAATGATAGTAAAGTATCTGTTGCATAAGGTTCTCCTTTCCTCCCCATTGCTGAAACTACCACTACTGGGGAGTACCCCCTATCAATTGCTTCTTTTACCTTCTCTACTACTTGTTCTCTTCTTTCCTCCGTAGAAACGGAAGTTCCCCCAAATTTTTGTACAATAATTTCCAAGAAATAATCCCCCCTAAATTTTAGGCCCTTGCTCTTCTAATTTTTCCTCTATCAGCAGAAACTACTATTACATTAGCCCCAACCTTTGTAACATATCCCCAAGGAATTTCCACATATTCTCTTCCGCCAAAAAATCCAAATTTACTTCCTGCAACGGCTGCTACTATAAATTGTAGATTTCCATCTTCATCAATTATAAAGTCAAGTGCATGCTGAGTATCATATTTTTCAGCTTCTTCAGTATTGAAGATTTCATATCTTTCTAAATCACTTAATAGTCTATACTTAGATTCTTCTCTTTCTTCAATATCATAAAAGTCTTGTCTTTTTCTATCTCCTCTTATCATAAAAGCTACCTCCTTATTTATCTTAAGTAAAACTTATGCTTAAAGGAGGTAATTTATTACACTTTTATTATATCTTAATTTTTCCATTTTGACCAGAATTATCATAAGCTTTTATATCTCTTGATATGGACTGGTTTAACTTTTTATAATCTAT
The DNA here is from genome assembly GCF_002327185.1 of Clostridium chauvoei. Classification (NCBI taxonomy): domain Bacteria; kingdom Bacillati; phylum Bacillota; class Clostridia; order Eubacteriales; family Clostridiaceae; genus Clostridium; species Clostridium chauvoei. The sequence goes on from NZ_CP018624.1 coordinate 1,308,316, forward strand.
TTCTTGACCTACATAAGCTGTACTTATAATTCCAGGCTTAAAACACTCTTCTAATACATAGCTTATGTCATCATTATTTATATTGTTAATTCTTTTTATAACATCTTCTTGTGTATTTATTTTATTTTGTAATAATAGAACTTTAGCATTAGCAAACATTCTTGAAGAAGTGCTTTCTAAGCCTAATATGTAATTTGCTTTTATCTTTTCTTTATTTATTTCCAGGATATCTTTAGTTATACCTTCTTTAGCAAATAATTTAAGTTCTTTATCTATAACTGTAAGAGCTTTATCTGCATATTGCTTACTAACTCCTGTGTATATATTTACTATACCTGTTCCTAAATATGGTTGCCCATATGAATAAATTGTATAGCATAATCCAAGTTCTTCTCTAACTTTTTGAAATAAAATTGAAGATGCTCCACCACCAAAAATATTATTTAATAATACTAATGAATAACCCTTTGTATGTGCATATGGAAGTCCTTTAAAAGATAAATTTATATGAAGTTGTTCAATCTGTTTATTAGTATATTTACTATCATTTAATAATATAGGTGTATTGTATTTAGGTATATATATATTGTTACTTTCCCAACCTCCAAAATACTCTTCAAGAATTCGTTTTAATTCTTTTTCATCAAATTTACCACAAATTGATATAACGGAATTATAAGGTGTATATTTAGAATTAATAAAATCCATTATTTTTTCTCTAGTAAAAGATTTCACGCTCTCTATTGTTCCAAGTATTGGATATGAAAGTGAATTTTCACCAAAAATAGCTTTAGAATGGTCATTCTCTAAAACATCTTCTGGAGTATCTTCACTCATATTTATTTCTTCAATTACTACTCCCTTTTCTTTTTCAATTTCTTCTTCATCAAATTTAGAATTTAAAATCATATCTGATAATATATCAATAGAAAGTTCTAAGTGAGTATTTAATGCTTTTATATAATAACAAGTCGCTTCTTTGCTTGTATATGCATTAATTTGCCCACCTACATTTTCTATTTCTTGTACTATTTCTTTGGATGTTCTTTTGTAAGTTCCTTTAAAGAACATATGCTCTATAAAATGTGATATACCGTTTACTTCTATATCTTCATTTCTTGATCCATTTTGCACCATAACCCCAACACTTATAGAATTAACATGTTCTATATATTCAGTAACTACTCTCAATCCATTTTTAAGGGTATATAAATTATACATAAATCCTCCTATAGCTATTTATCTTTTTTATATTTTTCTTTAGTTTATTTCATACTTATAAAAATTATTCTATATATAGAAAAAAGGCAATATCTTGCCCTTTTATTTAACCTATATATTATTCTGATTTTTCATCTACTTTTTCATCAGTATTTGATTCATCTACTAAAGCATCTTTTCTTGAAAGGTTTATTCTTCCTTGGTTATCTATTTCAGTTACTTTAACTAAAATCTCATCTCCTACTGAAACAATATCTTCAACTTTATTTACTCTAGCTTTATCTAATTTTGAAATATGGCATAAACCTTCTTTATTAGGAAGTATTTCTATAAAAGCACCAAATGTAGCTATCTTAATAACTTTACCTAAGTATATTTCTCCTACTTTAACTTCTTTTGTTAAACCTTCAATTATACTTATAGCTTTATTTACACCATCATGATCTGGTGATGATACAAATACTGTTCCATCTTCTTTTATATCTATCTTAACGCCAGTTTCATCAATTATTTTATTTATAACTTTACCACCAGCACCTATAACATCTCTTATCTTTTCTGGATCTATATTTATTATTGATGTTTTAGGAGCATAATTTGATACTTCTTCTCTTGCAGATGGAAGACAATTCTCTATCTTATCTAAAATATGAAGTCTAGCTTTTCTTGCACCCTTAATTGCATCTTCAATAACCTTAAAGCTTAATCCTTTTATTTTAGTATCAACTTGAATTGATGTTATTCCTTCTGTAGTACCAGCTACTTTAAAGTCCATATCTCCAAAGAAATCTTCTATTCCTTGTATATCTGTTAAAACTTCTTCTTCTGAAAGATCTTCTGAAGTTATAAGTCCCATTGCTATACCAGCTGCTGGTCTCTTAAGTGGTACACCTGCATCTAAAAGTGCTAATGTACTTCCACAAACTGAAGCTTGTGAAGTAGAACCATTTGAACTAAGTACTTCTGAAACTAATCTTATTGTGTATGGGAATTCTTCTTCTGAAGGAATTAATGGTTCTAATGCTCTCTCAGCTAAAGCTCCATGACCTATTTCTCTTCTACCTGGTCCTCTAAGTGGTCTAACTTCTCCTACTGAATAAGCAGGGAAATTATAGTGATGCATATATCTTTTTGATTCTGCTTCTCCTATACCATCTATTATTTGAATATCTCCAACTGCACCTAAAGTAGCAACTGTCATTACTTGAGTTAAACCTCTTGTAAATAACCCTGTACCATGAGTTCTTGGAAGTATTCCTACTTCACATGATATTGGTCTAACTTGATCAAAAGCTCTTTCATCTGGTCTTCTATGATGATTTAAAAGCATATCTCTAACAACTTCTTTTTGCATGCTATATAATATTTCTTTTAAATCTCCTAGATTATCTGGGTACTTTTCTTCAAATTCTGCATAAACCTTTTCATTTATTTCGTCCATGGCAGCATTTCTTTCATCTTTATCTGCTATCCACATAGCTTTTTTAATCATTTCTGATGCAAAGGCTCTTGTTTCAGCTTCTAACTCTTCATTTACAGTAAATAATTCAGGTGTAATTTTTTCTTTTCCATATTTAGCCATAGCTTCTTCTTGGAATTTAACTATATCCTGACATTTTTCAAATCCATATTCAATTGCGCTAATCATAACATCTTCAGGTATTTCGTGTCCACCTGCTTCAATCATCATAACTCTTTCTTTAGTTGCACAAACTGTTAATTGAAGAATGCTTTCTTCTCTTTCTTTTGATGTTGGATTTAAAATAAAGTTTCCATCGATTAGACCTACTTGCACTGCTGCAACAGGTGTTTTAAAAGGAATGCTTGATAAACATAATGCCATTGATGCTGCATTAATTGCTAATATTTCTGGTAAGTTATCTTTTTCAACCGAAACTACTGTACATACTACTTGCACATCATTTCTATATCCCTTTGGAAATAATGGTCTTAACGGTCTATCTACAGCTCTTCCAAAAAGAATTGCGTTTTCTGAAGGTCTACCCTCTCTTTTTATAAATCCACCTGGGATTTTACCTACTGAGTATAGTCTTTCTTCATATTCTACACTTAATGGGAAAAAGTCAATACCATCTCTAGGTTTTTCTGAAGCATTTACATTTGTTAAAATAACTGTATCTCCATAGCTCATAAAAGCTGCTACATTTGATAACATACCAACTTTACCAAATTCTATCTTTAGCTCTCTTCCTGCTATATTTGTTTTCATTATATTGTTCATTTTATAACCTCCCTTCAGGCTTTTCATTATCAATTTAAGTTTAAATTACCATCTTAATTTACTTCTTTTAAATTAAGTAGCTTATATTTTTTGAAATTTGTATAAATTTAAAATAATAGAGCGGCTTAAAACCGCTCTACAGACTATCTTCTTAAGCCTAATTTTTTAATTATAGCTCTATATCTTTCGATATCTTGATCAGCTAAATAATTTAAAAGACCTCTTCTTTGTCCAACCATCATTAAAAGACCTCTTCTTGAGTGGTGGTCTTTCTTGTGAACTCTTAAGTGTCCTGTTAAAGAGTTAATTCTTTCTGTTAATAATGCAATTTGAACTTCTGGTGAACCAGTATCTCCTTCGTGTCTTGCATGTTCTTTTATTATTTCTTGCTTTCTTATTGCGTCCATTTTGCGCACCTCCATTAAATTATCCCCTGAATCCATGAAATGAGATAGCACCCTCAAATCTTAGAATTAGGTTCTTACATTAGCTATTATAACAAATGATATAGCGCTTGTAAATTGAAATTTATTATATTTTAGATAAAAAACTCACTGTAACTAGCAAATTTTTTATCTTTTTTTAGCTGTATTACTAAATCTTCTAGAGAATTAAACTTTTTTTCATCCCTTATTCGATCTATAAAATACACCTTGATTTCTTCATCGTAAATTTGAGAATTAAAATCTAATATATAAGTCTCTATAGTTAATTCTTGACCATTTACTGTAGGATTATTCCCAACAGATGTAATTCCTTTGTATTTTTTATTATTATAAATAATATTAGTATAATATACTCCTATTTTAGGAATTGCCATTTTATAGTCAAATTTTAGATTAGCAGTTGGAAAACCTATCGTCCTTCCACGCTTTTTACCATGAGTTACTAACCCCTTAAGCATAAAGGGTTTTGATAACATCTCTCTTGCTTCTAAAACATCGCCATTTAATATACTATTTCTTATTCTAGTACTACTTATAATTTCATCTTTATACCTAAAAGCTTCCATAACATATAATTCATAGTTATATTTTTCTTTCAAATCTTTTAAAAGATTTATATCTCCTTGATTTTTATAACCAAATTTAAAATTAAATCCAACTATAATCCCCTTTACATTATACTCTTTACAAAGAAAACTTATAAATTCTTCAGGGGACATTCTCATAAAATCTTGAGTAAAGCTTCTAAGGGCTACTATATCTATCTTTTTTCTCTCTAAAATCTCAAGTTTTGTATCAATATCCATAATTAATTTTGGAGCTAGCTCTGGTTTTATTAATGTTTTAGGATGATTTTTATATGTAAAAACCATACTATTGCCATTATTTTTTCCAGCTACCTCAACAGCTTTTTTTACAAGAGATAGATGTCCTAAATGCAGTCCATCAAAGCTTCCTAGAGCAACATAATTGGCTTTATGTCTTTCTTCCATAAAAGAATCATCTAATACTATCATATTATGATCTCCTAGTTATTTATTAATTTTTCTATTTTAAAGCCCTGATTATTCTTTCTTCCAAGTCCAATAAAAATACCATCTTCATTGTAAACTCTATATAATCTATCTATTTCAATTTTATCTTTAGAAAATCTTGTATCAAAAACTCTAACTCCATTCATTAGAAGTTTTCCATATTTATTTCCCACAGTAATTTTATCGTATATCTTAAGTGCTTCCTCTATTGATATAATATAATCACTTATGTTATCTTCTGTTAAGTCATTTATATTAATTGTGTTATCCTCCGTAAAAATAGATGTTTTAAATCTCTTCAGATCAGTCATACAAGCTCCAACCCCTAAAGCTTCTCCTATATCTAAACAAAGACTTCTTATATATGTTCCTTTTGAACAAGTAACCCTCATTTTTATATATGGATTATTAATTTCAACATCTTCTATACTATATATTTTTATTAATCTACCTTCTCGATGTACTTCTATGCCTTTTCTTGCTAACTCATAAAGTCTTACTCCATTTTGTTTTAAGGCAGAATACATTGGAGGTATTTGAGAATATTCACCTATAAATGAATTTATAGCTTCTAATATTTCATTATCTTTTAAGTGAGTTGTATCTTTTTCTTCAATAACTTCTCCCTCTAAATCATAGGTAGTAGTTTTAACTCCAAGCTTAAATACAACTTCATACCCTTTTTCTGAATTCATAATATAATCAATTATTTTAGTAGCTTTACCTATACAAATAGGTAGAACACCAGTTGCCTCTGGATCTAAGGTTCCTGTATGTCCTACTTTTCCTGTTTTTGCAATTTTTTTGATTTTTCTAACAACATCAAAGGAAGTCATTCCTTTGTTTTTAAAGACGTTTATTACACCATTCATTAATGTAATTCTTTCTCTATTTGTTCTAGTATTCTATCCTTTGCTTCATCCATGCAAATCCCTTTAAGTGTTATGCCAGCTGCCTTTATATGACCGCCTCCACCTAAATTTTCTGCTATATTTCTAACATCAAAATCAGATTTTGATCTTAAACTAGCCTTTGAGCCATTTTCAATTTCTTTAATAAGAATTGCTACTTCTACTCCCTTTATTTGTAATCCATAAGAGATTATATCTGATGTATCTTGAAGCTCAATTCCTAATTCTTCAGCATAGGATTTAGGTATTTGTATTAAAGCTACTTTTTTATCTAATAAAAGCTCCATGTTATTTAAAGCTTTTCCTATTAGCCTTACTTTTTCAAAACTCTTATTATCAAAAAGATTTTGATGAATTAAAGTGTTATTTACACCAATTTTCTTTAACTTAGCTGCAATTGTATGTGTTCTAAAAGTTACATTAGAATGCCTAAAAGCTCCTGTATCTGTAACTAGTGAAGTATAAAGACATTGCCCTATATTAAGGTTTTCTTTATTTTGTTCTTCAAAATTTATACCCATACATTCTAATAGCTCAAATACTATTTCTGCTGTTGCAGCTGCTTTATCATCAACATAATTTTCATCACCATAATAATCATTTGATATATGGTGATCTACATTTATTATCTTTCCTTTAAAACTTTTTAAATTCGCAGAAATTCTTTCAAAATTCCCACAATCTAAAACTACAACTGTTGTAGTATCTTCTGTTGGTGTATCAACTTCCCCAGTAGCTTCTTCCGCTAAAGGAAGAAACTTTAAATTATCTGAAAGCGTATCTTTAGAAATTAAATACGCATTCTTGTTTAATTTTCTTAGGGCATTTAATAATGCAAGTGCACTACCTACCGCATCACCATCTGGTGATGCATGGTAAGTAATACCTACTTTTTTACTATTTAAAATGCTCTTACTTATATGCTTTAGAGACATATTATTTTTCCTTAGCCCTTTCTATTAGCGCATCTATTTTCATTCCATAATCTATAGATTCGTCTAATTCAAAGATTATTTGTGGCGTATTTCTTAAGTTTATTCTCTTTCCGATTTCTCTTCTTATATAGCCACTAGCGCTTTTTAAAGCTTTAAAAGTTTCATTTTTCTCTTCTTCATTTTTTCCAAATATACTTACGAAGACCTTAGCATATCTTAAATCTCTTGTAACTTCAACTGCCGTTACAGAAACCATAGCTGTCATTCTTGGATCTTTTATTTCATCTCTTATTATGACGCTAATTTCCTTCTTTACTTCTTCGTTTATTCTTCCACCTCTGTAGTTAGCCATCTAAAATCACCTCTTTATTAAAGCTCTTTTCTCTTAATTGCTTCCATTGTGTATGATTCTATAATATCTCCTTCTTTAAGATCATTGAACTTTTCAACGCTTAAACCACATTCATATCCAGTATTAACTTCTTTTACATCATCCTTGAATCTCTTTAATGAAGCTAATGTTGATTCGAAGATAACTATTCCTTCTCTTATTACTCTAACTTCTGAATTTCTTAATATCTTTCCTTCTATAACATATGAACCTGCAATAGTTCCTACATTAGATATTTTGTAAACTAATCTTACTTCTGCTTTACCATTTACAACTTCTTTGTATTCAGGATCAAGCATACCTATCATAGCTGATTTAACATCTTCTATTGCATCATATATTATTCTATAAGTCTTAATATCAACACCTTCTTTATCTGCTATTGCAGTAGCATTTCCATCTGGTCTAACATTAAATCCTATAAGAATAGCATTTGAAGCTGTCGCAAGAGTAACATCTGTTTCTGTTATTGCTCCAACACCACCATGAATTACTCTAACCTTTACATCGTCAGTTGAAAGTTTTTCAAGTGATTGTCTTATAGCTTGAACTGAACCTTGAACATCAGCTTTAACTATAATTGAAAGTTCCTTAACTGATCCTTCTTGTATTTGATTATATAAATCTTCAAGAGAAACTCTATTAGATGCTTGGAAACTTTCATCTTTAGCCTTTTGTTTTCTTGTTTCTGCCATATTTCTAGCTGTCTTTTCATCTTTAACTACAACAAATCTATCTCCAGCTGCAGGAACTTCTGAAAGTCCTAATATTTCTACTGGAATTGATGGGCCAGCTAGTTTTATTTTCTTTCCTTTATCGTCAAACATAGCTCTTATTCTACCATAAGTAGTACCTACTAATATTGAATCTCCAACATGTAATGTACCATTTTGAATAAGTAGTGTTGCAACTGCACCTCTACCTTTATCAAGTTTAGCTTCTATTACAGTACCCTTAGCTTTTCTATTTGGATCAGCTTTAAGCTCAGCCATTTCAGCAGTTAAAAGTACCATTTCTAATAATTGATCTAGATTTTCTCCAGTTTTTGCTGATACTGGTACACAAATTGTATCTCCACCCCAGTCTTCTGCTACTAATCCATATTCTGTTAATTCTTGTTTAACTCTATCTATGTTTGCTCCTGGTCTATCAATCTTATTTATAGCAACTATCATAGGAACTTCTGCTGCTTGACAGTGACTTATAGCTTCCTTAGTTTGAGGCATTATTCCGTCATCTGCTGCAACAACTAATATTACAACGTCTGTAACTTGTGCTCCTCTTGCTCTCATAGCAGTGAAAGCTTCATGTCCTGGTGTATCTAAGAATGTTAATTTTTCTCCATTTAAATTAACTGTATAAGCACCTATATGTTGTGTTATTCCACCAGCTTCTGTATCTGTAACTTTTGATTTTCTTATAGCATCTAGTAAAGATGTCTTTCCATGGTCAACGTGTCCCATAACAGTAACTATAGGAGGTCTCTTTACTAAATCTTCTTCAACTATGTCATCTTCTTCAAAAGTATCTAATTCTTCTACTTCTTCTTTTTTAACTACTAAACATTCATATTTTTCACATACTTTTTCTGCTGTTGCAAAATCTATTTCTTGATTTATAGCTGCCATAACACCTGTGAATATTAATGTTTTTATAACATCTGCAGTAGGTTTTCCAATTTTTTCTGCTAATTCTTTAACAGTGATGGTTTCACCCATCTCTATAACTCCTGAACCACCTTCTCCAACACTTTCATTTTCTTCATTATCGTCTTTTTTTCTTTTTCTCTTCTTAGCTTGTTTATTTACAGCTTCAGCTAATTCATCTTCATATTCGTCAACAATAGTTTTCTTTCCATCTTCTGATTGAGCTCCACCTAATAATTCCTTTATTAGATCTGCATCTTCATCTTCTATTACGCTCATATGATTTTTTACATCTACACTAAACTCATCCATTAATATTGTTATTAAATCCTTTGAACTTACATTCAGTTCCTTTGCCAATTCATATACTCTGATTTTTGACAATAAAATCACCCCCGGTTAAATTTGGTTTTTCCCATCTTGATAAAGGGCATAAAGTTTCTTAGCCATATTTCCATCACCTATAGCCAAAATCTTTACTTCTTCTCTTCCTATTGAATATCCTAATTCTTCTTTTGAAAAATCTTCAATATAAGGTATCTCCTTTATATTACAATGGTTTATAAACTTTCTTTTTGTGCTATCTGAAGCATCATTAGAAATTATGAAAAGATTTATATCCATTCTATTTCTTTGCTCATTACACTTACTATATCCTTCAATTACATTTCCAGACCTTTTTGCTAATCCTAGAAAATTAAAAAATTTATTCATTTTCTATCTCTTTCCTTAATCTATTATATATCTCTTCATTTATAGCTACATCTAAATTTCTACTAAGTCTTTTAGCTTTAAAGGCCTTTTCTAAACATACCGAATCCTTGCATATGTATGCGCCTCTTCCTGATTTTTTACCAGTTAAATCTACAGATACTTCTCCCTCAGGACTTTTAACTACTCTTATAAGTTCCTTTTTAGGTTTCATTTCCATACATCCTGTGCACATTCTAAGTGGAACTTTCTTTACTTTCATAAAAGATTCCTCCTTTATTCTGCGTTAGTGTAAAGTTTTTTACACTACTTTTCTTTTTAAATCTTTATATATCAAGGTTTCGCCAGTTTTTTTGTATAAAAAAATAACGACCCCCTAATTTCATGTTAAAATTGAATCTCTAACCAAACAAAATCACACATGAAAGGATGTCGTTATTATGGATTCAATTATAACTTATTTAATTACTTATAATCAATATTTAATTGCCATTATCGGTCAATTACTTTTATTCATCTCAAAACATATTCCACTTAACCAGATGATATTTGATGATTCTAATAGTCCAGAATACCAAAAATTCAAAGTAGATAAGCTACCCACAATTATTAGATTTGAAAAGGTAGACTATATATTACTTTTAGCTTATTACAAACATAAATATAACAAGACCGTAAAACCCGTCCAAAGACGGAACGGGAAGTCTATCCCTAAAAAAACTAAATGTCCTAAGTGTGGTGCACCACATGAATATATATACGATAACAATGGCAGTAAAGGACAGTTTCAATGTAAAGTTTGTGGTCTTACATTTAAAGAAACTAATCACACAACTAAACCAATAGTATTTATATGTCCTTATTGCGGTGCTACGCTTACGGAACAAAAGCAACGCAAGCACTTTAAAATACATAAATGCAATAATTCTAAATGCTTATACTATCAAAGAAATCTTAAGAATCTTCCAAAGAATATTGATCCTTGTGATAAATACAAGTATAAGCTTCATTACATATATCGTGAATTTAATATTAACTTCTTTAAAATGGATCTATATCCAATATCAAAACATGCTACCGGATTTAGTTTTAAGAAGTTTAGCCCGCATATAATGGGACTATGCTTGACTTATCACGTTAATTGTAAAATGTCTACAAGACAAACAGCTCATGTTTTAAAAGAAGTTCATGGAATAAAAATTTCACATAGAACTGTTGCTAATTATGCTCTAACAGCAGCTGCTGTTATTAAGCCGTTTGTTGATACCTTTGATTACAAACCCTCTAAAATACTTTCTGCCGATGAAACTTATATAAAAGTAAAAGGCATTAAGCATTATGTCTGGATTGTAATGGATGCTTGTAAAAGGTCTATTCTAGGTTATCAAGTATCTGATACAAGAGATACTGGCCCTTGTATACTAGCAATGCGTATGGCTTTTGATAAGTTTAAAGACTTCCCTGGAAAAGCTTTAAACTTCGTTGCCGATGGTTACAGTTCATATCCGTTAGCGAAGCAACAATTTGAATTAGAAAAAAATAAAGAATTTAATCTAACTCAAGTTATCGGACTTACTAACGATGATCCAGTATCTGAAGAATTTCGTTGGGTTAAGCAAGTTGTAGAGCGTTTAAACCGTACCTTTAAATCTTCCTACAGGGGTACCTGTGGTTATGGAAGTGATGAAGGTGCTCTTTATGGCTTCTCCCTTTGGGTTGCTTATTACAACTTCTTACGCCCGCATCCTTACAATTACTGGCGTCCTTTAAACGAATTAAAGCAACTAGATGGTATTGACAATATGTCTGCAAAGTGGCAAATTCTTATCAGTCTCGGTCAACAAACCATATTACATATGCAAGAATCACAAACTTCTTGATAAATCATAAAATCAAATATTGATTAAGTTTTTGCCTCCGTTACCGAAGGTCTTTTTAGCATATTCAATTTTAAAATTTTCTTAGATATTATAAAGATATTTTTAACTATTATTCCAAATTAGCCATAAGCTATTTTTTCATACGAAACTTTACACTATCTATTCTGCTGATGTTTCAGTTGTTTCTATTACTTCTTCTTTAGTAGCTTCTTCTACTTTAGCAGCTTCTGCTTGTGTTTTGCTCTTTATATCAATTTTCCATCCTGATAACTTAGCTGCAAGTCTTACATTTTGACCTTCTTTACCTATAGCTAATGAAAGTTGATTATCATCTACAACAACTTTTGCTGATTTAGAGTTTTCATCTACTTTAACATTTAAAACTTTAGCTGGGCTTAAAGCACTTGCTATAAATTCTTCTGGATCTTTGCTCCATTTTATTATATCAATTTTTTCACCCTTAAGTTCATTAACTATGTTTTGAACTCTATTTCCCTTTGGTCCAACACAAGCACCCATTGGATCAACATTTTCATCATTTGAATAAACAGCAATTTTACTTCTTGAACCTGCTTCTCTTGAAATACTCTTTATTTCTACTACACCTTCAAATATTTCAGGAACTTCTAATTCAAATAATCTTTTAACTAATCCTGGATGTGTTCTTGAAACTAAAACTTGAGCTCCCTTTGATCCATTTTTAACTTCTACTACATATAATTTTAACTTTTCATTAAATTTATATTCTTCTCCTGGCATTTGTTCGTTAGGGCCTATTGAACCTTCTATTCTACCTAAGTTAACAAATACATTACCTTTGTCTTTTCTTAGTACAGTACCAGTTATTATATCATATTCTTGTTCTTTATATTCTGAATATACTATTGTTCTTTCTGCTTCTCTAATTCTTTGTGTTACAACCCCTTTAGCAAGTTGTGCTGCAACTCTTCCAAAGTTCTTTGGTGTAACTTCTAAATCAACTATATCATCTAAGTCATATCTTGGGCTAATTTCTTTAGCCTCCTCTATGCTTATTTCTGTTACTTCATCATATACATCTTCTACAACAACTTTTTGTGCATATACATGTATTTCTCCTGTTTCTCTATCTATAGTTACCTTTACATTTTGTGCTGATGTAGTTGGACTTGCATAATTTTTCTTATATGCCGCAACTAAAGCATCCTCTATAGTAGTAAATATTAAATCTTCGCTAATTCCCTTATCCTTAACAATTTCTTTAAGAGCACCTATAAACTCTTGGTTCATTTTTTACATCCTCCTTATTAAATTTCCCCTTCTAAATTGGCTGATTTTATTTTATCTTTTGGCACTGTTACTAAAGTTTCTGCCTCTATAACAATTGAATCATCTTTAACTTCTTTTAATATACCTTTTATGTTCTTTCTTCCATCTAATGACTTTGTAAATCTAATTAAAACTTCTTTGCCTATTTGTTTTTCAAAATGAACATCTGTATATAATCCTCTATTAAGACCTGGTGATGATACTTCAAGGAAATATGCTGTTGCAATAGGATCCTTTTCATCTAATATATCACTAACTCTTCTTGATAAAGCTTCACAATCTGATAAAGCAATTCCGCCTTCTTTATCTATATATATTCTTAAATAGTATTCTCCATTTTCCTTCACATACTCAATATGATAAATTTCATAATTTAATTCATCGGCTACAGGTCTTACTAATTGATCAATAGTTTGTATTAAGGCATCAATTTTCATACACTAACCCTCCTTTTCTATATTCAGTTTTTATTAGTTTAAAGCTTACTAAAAAACTATATTAAAAAAGCAACTAAGAGTAGTTGCATTTAAATAGAAAGAGCGGGCATCAAATCTTCCCACTCCAATCTCCAGCTATTAGTAAATTACTTTCTTATAAAATACTATCATAAATTACAAATTAAAACAAGGGGTAAGCTGGATAAATTACAAATACACTATATTTATTACTTACCCTTTATTTATAATTCTTATACCTTTTATATAAATTATAAAATTTATATCTAAAATAATGATAATTGATTAGTTTCAGGTAATCCATCTAAACAACCATGATTTGATAAGGTTTCTATAACAGTTTTTGACACTTTAGATCTTAACCTTAAATCTTCTTTTGAAATAAACTCACCATCTTTTCTTGCTTCTACTATACTCTTAGCAGCATTTTCTCCTACACCTTGTAGTGCATTTATAGGTGGTCTTATTCCATCCTTTTCAATTTTAAACTTCACTGCTTCTGATTCATATAAATTTACTTTTAAAAATTTAAATCCTCTTGCGTAAAGTTCATATGAAAGTTCTAAAACTGTAATCATTCCTTTATCTTTAACTGTAACTTTTGTTCCTAATTCATATAGTTCTTCAAGTCTTGCTTTAACTGCTGAAGCTCCTTTACAAATTAAATCCGCATCAAAATCATCAGCTCTTACTGTAAAATACGTTGTATAATATGCCTCTGGATAATAAACTTTATAATATGCAATCCTTACAGCCATCATAACATAAGCTACAGCATGACCTTTAGGGAACATATATTTTATTCTTTTACAAGATTCTATATACCAATCTGGAACATTATTTTCTTTCATTGTTTTTTCAAAATCCTCTGTAAGACCTTTTCCCTTTCTTACGCTTTCCATTATTGTAAATGCCATCTTAGGTGGTACTCCAGCATACATTAGATAAATCATAATATCATCTCTTGTAGATATACAATCTTTAAGAGTTGTATATCCTTCTTTTATAAAATGTTGTGCATTATTTAACCATACATCTGTACCATGGGATAATCCTGATATTCTAACTAAATCAGCAAAACTTTTAGGTTGAGTATCTACAAGCATACCTCTAACAAACTTGGTACCAAACTCAGGAAGTCCATAACTACCAACTTCACACCCTAATTCTTCTTTTGTTACTCCTAAAGCCTCTGGAGAGGTAAATAATGATATAACCTTCTCATCATTTAATGGTATTGTTTTAGGGTCTAATCCCGTTAAATCTTGAAGCATTCTAAGTACTGTAGGATCGTCGTGCCCTAATATATCAAGTTTTAAAAGTCTACCTGATATTGAATGATAATCAAAGTGTGTAGTAGTAACATCAGATGTTGGATCATCCGCGGGGCGTTGTATTGGTGTAAAATTATATATTTCATTATCACTTGGTACAACCATAATTCCCCCTGGATGTTGTCCTGTAGTTCTTTTAATACCAGTACACCCTATAGTTAATCTTTCTATTTCTGCATTAGAAGCTCTAAGGTTTCTTTCATCTAGATATTTTCTAACATATCCGTAAGCAGTTTTTTCAGCAACTGTACCTATGGTTCCAGCTTTAAAAACGAAACCTTTACCAAATAGCACCTCTGTGTATTTATGAACTTCACCTTGATATTCTCCTGAAAAGTTAAGGTCAATATCTGGTTCTTTATCACCTTCAAAACCAAGGAAAGTTTCAAAAGGTATGTCATGACCATCTTTTTTATATTTCGTTCCACATTCTGGACAAATTTTATCTGGTAAATCTGCACCCGAACTTACTGATCCATCTAAGAAAAACTCTGATTTTTTGCAATTTGGACAGACATAATGTGGTGGAAGTCCATTAACCTCCGTAATATCAGACATAGTGGCTACAAAGGATGATCCAACGGACCCTCTCGAACCAACTAAATATCCATCTTGCAATGATTTTGCAACTAGTTTTTGTGCTATAAGATAAAGTACTGCATATCCATTACTTATAATTGAATGTAGTTCTTTATCAAGTCTTTTCTGAACTACTTCTGGTAATGGATCTCCATAAATTGAATGAACTTTATTCATAGTCATAGCTCTTATTTCTTCATCTGCACCTTCAATTTTAGGAGGATATGTTTCATCTGGAATAGGCTTTATACCCTCTACTGCATCGGCTATTGCTTGTGGATTTTTAATAACTACCTCTTTTGCAACCTCTTCTCCAAGATATGAAAATTCTCTTAACATTTCTTCTGTAGTCTTTAAATATAATGGTGCCTGTTTATCTGCATCAGTAAAGCCTTTACCAGCCATTATTATACGTCTAAAAGCTTCATCATGTGGATCTAAAAAATGAACATCTCCTGTTGCAACTACAGGTTTATTACATTCAGTTGCTAAATCATAAATCTTTTTATTTAAATTTCTAAGTTCATCTTCATCTTTAACTATACCTTTTCCAATAAGAAAACTATTATTTCCTATAGGCTGAATTTCTATATAATCATAAAAATTCATCTTTTCTTTTACTTCTTCGTCTTCTTTTCCATCTAAGACAGCTTTATATATCTCTCCTGCTTCACAAGCTGATCCAATAATAAGTCCATCTCTCATTTCCATAAGACGACTTTTCTTTGTTCTAGCCCTTTTAAAAAAGTTATCTATATGTGCTTCTGATACTAACTTATATAAATTTTTAATTCCAGTTTGAGTTTTGGCTAATATAATTATATGATTAGTATTTTCTTTTTTTATATCTATATGATTTAAAAACTCTTCATTTAAAGACTTTAAATCATTAATTTCTTTTTCTTCAATTATCTTTTTTAAAGATATTAAAAGTATCTCAGCTGTAGCCTTAGCATCATCTATAGCTCTATGATGGTTTTCAAGAGATATCCCAAGATATTTAGCAACAACATTAAGTTTTACTCTCTTTAAATCAGTATATAAAAATCTACATAATGGTACTGTATCTAAAATAGTGTTATCAAAATCTAAGCCCAAATCTTTACAATTCTTTTTTATAAATCCTGTGTCAAAAGGAGCATTATGAGCAACAACTATGCTATCTCCTATAAAATCTAAAAATTTAGGTAGCACCTTTTCTATTGTTTCTGCATCTTGAACCATTTCATCTGTAATTCCAGTAAGCTTTGTTATATGATATGGAATTCTACATTCTGGGTAAACAAAAACACTAAAATTATCTATAATTTCTTTCCCTTTAACTTTAACAGCTCCAATTTCTATTATTTTATCATTTTTAGCAGAAAATCCTGTAGTTTCTATATCAAAAACTACATAGGTATCATCAAAACTTTGTCCTTTTTCATTTAAAGCTATAGGAACTCCATCGTTTACCAAATACCCTTCTACACCATAAATTACTTTTATTTTATTTTTTTTAGCAGCTATTTGAGCATCTGGGAATGCCTGAACTACACCATGATCTGTTATAGCTATAGCAGGGTGGCCCCATTTTGCAGCTCTTTCTATAATTTTACTAACAGATGTTACTCCATCCATAGCACTCATAGTTGTATGACAATGAAGCTCTACTCTCTTTTCTTTTGCCCCATCCATTCTTTCATTCTTTTTCATCTTAATAATATCTCTACCCATTATTACTACTTCTCTAGCGTAAGTATCATAAATAGCTTCACCTCTTACTTTACAGTATAGACCCTTCTTTATTTGATCTAAAACTTCATCCTTCTCTTGAGGCTTTAAGAAACATTTAACTGTTATAGAACTTGTATAATCTGTTATAAAAAATGTTAATATTATTTTTCCTGTTTTAGTTTCTACTATATCGGTTTTAAATACCTCTCCTAATATAGCAACTATTCCTGATGTTTCATCTATTTCATCTATAGAAATAACTTCATTACTTATTCCTCTACCTATGATATTATTTTCAGTTTTCGGTTCTCTTTTGAATTCTCTCTTTTCATAGGTTTTCTTAGGTTTATCTTGCTTATTTTCTTTTTTAGGATGTGAGACTTCTTTTGCGATATTTCTTCCATTAAATATTTCTTTTAATACTTCTGCTTCTTTTTGTATCTTTTCACTATTATTATCAACTACTTCTAAATTCTCATCATATTGAAAAATAACTTTAGATTTAATTCCAAATATATTTTCAATATTTTGAGATACTTGTTTTGGAATATTTTTAGATATAACATGTTCTAGTATCTTATCATATCCACTTCTTACTATGATATTAGAATCTTTAATTTCTTTTACGCCATTTACAAGTAAAACTTTAGCTAATGGGGTTTTCTTTATTATATTTTCAGTAACCTCAATCCAATATTTATCTATTATTTGCTCTAATGTAACATTAGATATATCTCTATAAAATAAAATATCTATGTCTATATCTATGTTTAGAGTGTTTTTTATCGCCATTTTAATTTGTTGCTTTTCTTCTTCATTTAATGAATCTTTCGCCCTTAAAACTACCTTTAATACATTACTTTTTCTTAAAAATTGAAATCTTATTATATTAATTTCTTTATCTTCTAAAGACTCATTTTTATTAATTTCTTTTTTAATCTTTTTTAAAACTTCTTCACTCAAAACATCACCCCCATCTTTTAATTTTATGCAACTAAAAGAATGAAGAGAAGCAAAAGAATCAGAATACCTTTTCTATTTCTTTAGTCTCTTCATTTTAATTTATTTTATAGATTTTCTATTTCTTTCATTAAAGCTTCTATTAACTCTTCTTCTTTTACTTTTTTAACTATTTTACCTTTTTTAAATATTATACCTTCGCCTTTTCCACCTGCAATTCCAATATCAGCTTCTCTTGCTTCTCCAGGTCCATTAACTACACACCCCATTACTGCAACCTTTATATTTTTATCTATATTTTCTAATCTTTTCTCTACTTCTTCAGCAATTTTAATTAAATTTATTTGAGTTCTTCCGCAAGTTGGACATGATATAAACTGCAATCCATTTTCTCTTAAATTTAAGGCTTTAAGAATTTCCTTTGCTACTTTAATTTCTTCTATAGGATCACTTGTTAATGATACTCTTATTGTATCACCAATTCCTTCTGCTAATAAGGTTCCTAGTCCTATACTTGACTTTATAGTACCTCTAAATGGTGTTCCTGATTCTGTAACACCTAAATGAAGAGGATAATCACAAGTTTCACTCATTAGTCTATAAGATTCTATCATCATACTTACATCAGAAGACTTTATTGAAATTACTATATCAAAAAACTTTAATTCTTCTAGTATTTTAACATGTCTCATAGCAGATTCAACTAGTCCTTTAGCGGTTGGTTTTCCATCTCTTTCAAGTATATCTTTTTCTAAAGATCCAGAATTTACTCCTATTCTTATTGGAATTCCCTTTTCTTTTGCTGCCTCTGCTACTAGCTTAATTCTTTCCTCATTACCAATATTACCTGGATTTATTCTAAGAGCTGAAACTCCATTTTTAATTGCTTCTAAAGCTAATCTATAATCAAAATGTATGTCTGCAACTACAGGAATAGGTGATTTTTCACATATTTCCTTTAATGCCACTGCAGCTTCATTATCAGGAACTGCACATCTTATTATTTCACATCCAGCTTTATATAAAACATTTATTTGATCTAAAGTCTTATTTACATCTCTTGTATCTGTATTAGTCATTGATTGAATTGAAACATTAGCATCTCCACCAACATATACATTTCCAACCTTAACTTTTCTTGTATTTTTTCTTTCCATATTTACCTCACTTTAAAACTTAATAGGGAATAATATATCTTTTATGGTAACTAAAATCATAAGCCCAAATAACGCCATTAACCCTATATAATTTATTGTTCCTACTATTTTATCTGGTACCTTTTTCTTTGTAATTAATTCTATAAGTAATATTATAGTCCAACCTCCATCTAAAGCTGGTATAGGTAACATATTAAATACAGCTAAATTTACACTTATAAATGCTACAAAGTACATAAGGTTCCAAATACCATTTTTAGCAGCCTCACTAGACATCTTTATAATAGATACTGGACCACCTACATCAGTTTTTAAATTAGCTTTACCTGTTACTATCATTTTAAGTCCTTTAAAGCTTTGAACTACAACTGATGCCGTTTGCTTAAAGCTTTCTTTAAAGCTTTCTAAAATAGTAGGATTTTCATTTACTTCAAATCCAAAACCTATTCTATAAACTTCTTTCCCATTTTCATTTATTAACTCTGGTGTTATTGTTATCTCTCTTTTTTCACCATTTCTTTCTACTAGAAAATCTACTGGTCTATTCTTTGCCATATTTATCGCAACTATTATATCATCAGCTGAAAATACTTTGCTTCCATCTACCTTTAAAAACTTATCTCCAACTTCAACTCCAGCCTCATATGCAGGTGATTTATCTGATACACTTCTTACTTCTGAAATTCTATATCCAAACTTTGATAAAAAAATCGTAAATATAAGAATTGCAAATAAAAAGTTCATCGCTGCACCAGCTATTATAACACTTATTCTTCTAAGAGGTGATTTAGATGAAAAACTTCTTTCATCTTGAACATCTTCCTCTTCTCCCATCATTTTTACATATCCTCCAATAGGAAATAAACCTATTGAATACATAGTTTCTTTTCCTTGAGTTTTAAATATCTTAGGTCCCATACCTATAGCAAATTCTTCTACTCTTATTCCATTAACCTTCGCCATTATAAAATGTCCAAGTTCATGAACAATTATAAGCAAACTAAATCCTAGTAATGCTAAAATAATATACAATATTTTGTCCTCCTAATTCCATTTTCCTCTAATATACTCTCTTACTTTTTTATCTAATTCTATAATATTATCTAAAGTTAATTTTTTAGTTTTTTCATCTTCAAAATATATCATACATTCTTCTATTATTTCTGCTATTTGAAGAAATTGTATCTTCTCTTCTAATAATAATGCAACAGCTTCTTCATTAGCACCATTTAATATAGTTGTAGCCAATCCACCTTCTTTTCCAGCTTCATAAGCTAGTTTTAAACATTTAAAAGTTTCAAAATCTGGTTTTTCAAAAGTTAACTCTGAAATTTCAAGAAAACTTATTGGTTTAGCGATTTGCGACTTTCTTTCTCTTTTATTAATAGCATATTGAATCGGAAGCCTCATATCTGCTGATCCTAGTTGAGCTATTATACTAGCATCTTTATACTCTACCATTGAATGTATTATACTTTGTTTATGCACAACAACTTCTATATTCTCATATGGACAATCAAATAGAAAATGTGCTTCAATAACCTCAAGTCCTTTATTCATAAGACTTGCTGAATCTATAGATATTTTTTGCCCCATATTCCATTTTGGATGTTTAAGAGCATCTTTTACTGTAACGTTTTTTAAATCTTCTATTTTTTTGCCTCTAAATGGTCCACCTGAAGCTGTTAAAATTATTTTATTTATATCTTTTTCAGTATAACCACTTAATGCTTGAAATATAGCACTATGTTCTGAATCTACCGGTAAAATTTCAACTCCCATTTCCTTTGCTTTTTTCATAACTAGTTCTCCTGCAACTACTAATGTCTCCTTATTAGCAAGTGCAATATCTTTTTTAGCTTCTATAGCCTTCATAGTAGGCTTAAGTCCTATCATACCAACTACAGATGTAACTACCATATCAATTTCATCTAATGAAGCTATTTTTTCTAATCCTTCTATGCCATCTAAAACTACTGTATTTAATGATTTTTCTAAAGTATAAGCCTTTACTTTTTCAGCGCTTTCTTTATCCATCATAGCAATATATTTAGGATTAAATTCGTCTATTATTTCTTTGATTTTATCTACTGATGAATTAGCTGTAACCCCAATTAACTTTATATCACCATTTGATTGTCTTATTACATCTAATGTTTGTGTACCTATTGAGCCTGTTGCCCCTAAAATTGAAATATTTTTCATAACTTACCTCCTAGTATTCTTCCTCTGCATTATAAATTATATCCTTTGCAATTATACAATAAACTGGACCTGCAATTATACCAACAAATCCAAACATTTTTACCCCTACATATATGGAAAGCATTACTACTAACGGATGTATCTCTAATTTATTACTTAAAAATTTAGCCTCTAAAATTTCTCTAAATATTTGAATTAAAAAATATAATGCTATAAATCCTATTACTAGTAAATATCTTTTCATTATAATATTGTATATTATAATTGGTATAAAAACAATTATTGTTCCAACATAAGGTAAGATATCTAACATTCCACATATAATTCCTAAAAAAATACTATTATCTACCCCTAAAATTTTAAATCCAATTATAGTAACAAAGGCTGTTAAAAAAACTAAATTTATTTCTATTTTAAAAACTTCCTTTAAATTAGCTTTTTTTATATATATATTTTTCACTACATCTTTAGGTAAAAGCATGGTTAATAAATCATATACCTTAGTTTTATCTACTAATATAAAATATGTAGCTATATTACCAATAAAATATCCAATTAAACTTTCTCCTGTAATTGAAGCTCCTTGAAGTATAATAGAGCTATTTAGTATTTTAGTTAAAGTTTTTATTGCTTTATTTAAATCAAAATGTAATAACACTCTTATATTATTTACAAAGTTATCTACAGCCAAAGTATTTCCAATATAAAATTTTTGAAATAGTGTAATAAGAGTGTTTCCAAAATAAAATATAATAAAAAACAAACTTAGGTTAACAATTAGTAAACTAATTATTGCTGAAATATTTTTATTTATATTCCTTTTAACTAGAAATTTATAAATTGGGTGATTTATAAGTAACATAAAAATTATAATAAAAAAAGGAGTAAAGTATTCTTTTATTAAAATAGTAATTATCACTAAAACTATAAATAATATTATTAATTTTATAACTTTAGTATATTGCTCATCAAATTTCATCTTATAACTCCTTACCTTAATCATACTATGATTATATTATTTATAAACCTTTATAATTACAAAAAATAAACTACTTCAAAATTATTTTAATAACTTTGAAGTAGTTTTAAATTAAATCTTTACTATAAATGTTAAATAATAAAATACTACCGTAGCATTGAATAATATAGAGTCAAATCTATCTAATATACCACCATGACCTGGAATTAGATTACTATAATCTTTTAATCCTACATATCTTTTTATTGAGGATGCTACTAAATCACCAAATTGTCCCATTATTCCACAAAGAGCTCCTATTAAAAAGAAGTGAATTAATTGAACATTAGGCACATAGTTTCCTACTATAATACCAAAAATTCCACATCCAACAGTACTTCCTAAAAACCCGCCTATCGATCCTGCAATTGTCTTTTTAGGACTAACCTTTGGACATAATTTTTTCTTACCTAAATATTTACCTGAATAATATGCTGCAGTATCTGCAAGCCAAGAACCTAAAAATATAAGCCATACTAAGTATTCTCCAGAAGGTTTAATATTAACTAAAGGTATAAAACTAAATAATACAACAACATATATAAATCCTAATATAGTTAAACCTACATCTATAAAGGTATATTTTAAATCAATTACTGGAAGACAAAGTAATATAAATGTTGCAAATATTATAATAAAAGTTAATATATCAAATTTATTTCCAGTTAAATAGAATAATGCTAACATTAAATATCCTATTAATGGAACAGGTTTAAACTCTTTTTCTTTTAATGCATTATAAAATTCATATAATCCACCTATAGAAAGTAAAATTGTAAATGCCTTTAAATAAATACCACCTAAAAATATAAATATTATAAAAGGTGCTATCATAAGAGCTCCTAAATATCTATTGTTTGATTTCACGTTTTTCACCCCAACTTTTATACTCCACCATATCTTCTATCTCTATTTTGATAATCATATATAGCTTTATGTAAGTGTTCTTCTTTAAAATCAGGCCAACATATATAAGAATACCAAAACTCTGAATATGCACACTGCCATAATAAGAAATTACTTATTCTTTGCTCTCCTGAAGGTCTTATAATAAGATCTGGATCTGGAGTATTTTTTGTATATAAATAGCTTTCAAAAGTTTCTTCCTTTATATCTTCTGACTTTAGTATTCCCTTTTTAACATCTTCAGATACAAGTTTAACAGCTCTAATTATTTCATCTCTTCCACCGTAATTAAAAGCAATATTCATAACAACACCTTTATTGTTTTTTGTAAGCTCTATTGCTTTTTCTACTTCTTCTCTTACAGTACTATTAAGCTTTGAAAGATCTCCTAAAATCCTGATTACTACACCATTTTCATTAAGTTCTTTAAGTTCAGCTCTTAAATATTCTACAAGTAATTTCATAAGAGCTCCAACTTCTTCCTCTGGTCTTTTCCAATTTTCAGTTGAGAAAGCATATAGCGTTAAATACTTTATATCTAATCTATGAGCTTCTTTTAATATTCTTCTAATGGTTTCTACCCCAGCTTTATGTCCCATAGTTCTAGGTAAATTTCTAGCTTTGGCCCATCTTCCATTTCCATCCATAATTATTGCTATGTGCTTTGGAATATTATTTCTGTCTATATCTATATTTTGTACTTCTTTTTTTTCTTTGTTGTTTCTAAAAAATCTAAACATAACTTTTCCCTCCACCATTATACATAAGGAAAAAAACCTGCTAAGAGCAGGTTTTAAATTGACATAATCTCTTTTTCTTTTGCTATTATTACAGCATCTATTTCTTTAACAAAAGAATCCGTTACTTTTTGAACTTTTTCTTCTCCGCTCTTAACTTCATCTTCTGAGATATCTCCATCTTTCTTTAATGACTTTATTTTGTCATTAGCTTCTCTTCTTATTGATCTTAATGCAATTTTAGCATCTTCCCCTGTTTTCTTAACATTTTTAACAAGGTTTTTTCTTGTTTCTTCTGTTAGTTCAGGAACTATAAGTCTTATTATTGTTCCATCATTTGAAGGATTTATTCCAAGATCTGATACTAATATAGCTTTTTCTATTTCTTTTAATAGAGTTTTTTCCCATGGAGTTATTACTAATACTCTTGGTTCTGGAGCTGATATATTAGCAACTTGATTTAGTGGACATGGGCTTCCATAGTAATCTACTTGAATTCTATCAAGCATTGTAGGGTTAGCTCTTCCAGCTTTCATTGTTGAAAGGTCTTTTTGAAGAACTGAAATAGTCTTTTGCATTTTATCTTCCGCTTTTTTAATAATTTCTTTAATCATAAACATCCTCCTTATTTTTTAGATGAAACTAAAGTTCCTATCTTCTCACCTGATATTGCTTTTTTGATATTACCTGATTCGTCTAATCCAAATACTAATATTGGAATATTATTATCCATACATAATGAAGTTGCAGTTGAATCCATTACTTGTAATCCTTGTTCTAAAACTTCTATATATGTTAATGTATCATATTTTTTTGCATCATTATATTTGTGAGGATCCTTATCGTAAACACCATCAACCTTTTTAGCTAAAAGAATTACATCAGCTTCTATTTCAGCTGCTCTTAATGCTGCTGTAGTATCAGTTGAGAAATAAGGATTTCCTGTTCCTGCTGCAAATATAACTACTCTTCCTTTTTCTAAATGTCTAACTGCTCTTCTTCTTATAAACGGTTCTGCTATTTCCTTCATTTCTATAGCAGTTTGAACTCTAGTCATTACTCCTGCTTGTTCTAATGAATCTTGAAGAGCTAATGCATTTATACAAGTAGCCATCATACCCATATAATCAGCTTGAGATCTGTCCATTCCTTCTCCGCTTCTGCCTCTCCAAATGTTTCCGCCGCCTACTACTAGACCTACTTCTACATTCATATCTACTAAAGCCTTAACCTCTAAAGCTATTCTCTTTATTATATCAAAATCAAATCCAAATCCATTTTGACCTGCTAACGCTTCACCTGAAACTTTAAGTATTACTCTTTTATATGCACATTTCTCCATAATTAGTACCTCCATACTTTAATGACTACTTATTTTTTAAAAAAAGAGAACACAAAAGTGTTCTCTTCGGTTTTATTTGCTCATCTTAGCTACTTCTTCTGCGAAGTTATCTTCAGCCTTTTCGATTCCTTCTCCTCTTTCGAATCTAACGAATCTAGTTACAGTTATTGGAGAACCAACTTCTTTTGATTTTTCTTGAAGATATTTAGTTATACTCTTATCTCCATCTTTAACCCAAGCTTGATCTAAAAGACATACTTCTTTGTAGTACTTTTGAATTCTTCCCATTACCATTTTTTCAACTATCTTTTCTGGTTTTCCTTCATTTAAAGCTTGAACTCTGTAGATTTCCTTTTCTTTTTCTAAAGCTGTGTTATCTACATCATCTTTGCTTAAGAATGCTGGATTAGCAGCAGCAACTTGCATACAAACGTCCTTAGCAACTTCTGCTAAAACATCACTTGCAGTATCACAAGCTAATTCTACTACAACACCAATTCTTCCACCACCGTGGATATAGCTTTGAACAACTCCGTTTTCTATAGCGAATCTGTCAAATCTTCTAACTGTCATATTTTCGCCTAATTTAGCAATTAATGCAGTTAATGCTTCTGTTACAGTATTTTCAGCATCGTACTTTTCAGTAACGAATTCTTCTACTGTAGTAGATTTTGTTGTTGAAGCCATTTCAGCTAATCTTGTTGCAAAAGTAACAAACTCTTCATTTGCAGCAACGAAGTCAGTTTCACAGTTTAATTCAACTATACCAGCTGTCTTCTTATCATCTGATATGTAAGTCTTAACTATACCTTCTGCAGCAACTCTTCCTGCTTTCTTTGCAGCAGCAGCAAGACCCTTTTCTCTTAATATTTCAACAGCCTTTTCCATATCTCCTTGAGATTCTGTTAAAGCCTTTTTGCAGTCCATCATTCCTGCACCAGTTTTTTCTCTTAATTCTTTAACTGATTGAGCAGTTATCATAATCTAAATTCCTCCTAACACAATGTAAACCTTATTATTTAAATTAAAAGGTAAATGGGAACCCCCACTCACCTTTATAATTATTCAGCTAATTGTTCGCCTTGTCTTCCTTCGATTATACCATCAGCCATTTTTGCAGTTATTAACTTAACAGCTCTTATAGCATCATCGTTTCCTGGAATTACGTAGTCAACTTCTTCTGGATCACAGTTAGTGTCAACTATTCCAACAACAGGGATTCCTAATATCTTAGCTTCTGAGATAGCGTTCTTTTCTTTTCTTGGATCTACAACAAACATAGCTCCTATGTTTGAAGCATCAAGATTTCTGATTCCGCCAAGGTTCTTTTCAAGTTTTTCCATTTCGCCTTTTAACTTTATAACTTCTTTCTTAGGTAGTACATCAAAAGTACCATCTTGTTCCATAGTTTGTAAAGCTTCAAGTCTGTTTATTCTTGTTTTGATAGTTTTGAAGTTTGTTAACATTCCACCTAACCATCTATTGTTAACGAAGTGCATGTTTGATCTTATAGCTTCTTCTTGAATAGCTTCTTGAGCTTGCTTCTTAGTTCCAACAAATAATATGTCTTTTCCTTCAGTAGCAACTTCTTTGATGAAGTTATAAGCTTCGTCTGCTTTCTTAACAGTCTTTTGAAGATCTATTATATATATTCCATTTCTTTCTGTGAATATATAAGGAGCCATCTTAGGGTTCCATCTTCTTGTTTGGTGTCCAAAGTGTACACCTGCTTCTAATAATTGTTTCATTGATATTACTGACATCTTGTTACCTCCTGGTTTTTCCTCCACTGTCTTTAATTCTTATAAAGTTTCCTTAAATAAGGCACCGACTTTATAAATCGGACAATGTGCGTATTTTATTACCTTTGTTAGTATAACATAAGGTTATTATAGTAGCAACATATTTTTATTTACTAATAAAAATATAAAGAAAAAAATATGGCACAATATACTACTTTATATATTGTACCACATTTTGAATTATTTAATCTTTTTTAATTCATCTAATAACTTTTCATTTAATATTTTTATGTGTGTCCCTTTCATTCCAAGAGATCTTGATTCTATAACACCAGCACTTTCAAACTTTCTTAACGCATTTACAATAACACTTCTTGTTATTCCAACCTTGTCTGCTATTTTTGAAGCTACTAATAATCCTTCTGTTCCATCTAGTTCTCCGAAAATATGTTCAACTGCTTCTAACTCTGAGTATGATAAAGTTCCAATAGCTAATTGAACAACAGCTTTCTTTCTAGCTTCTGCTTCAAACTCATCTTGCTTAGATCTTAAAACTTCCATCCCAACTATAGTAGCGCTATATTCAGCAAGTACTAAATCTTCATCAGTAAATTCTTCTCCGAATCTAGCTAAAATTAAAGTACCTAGTCTTTCTCTATTCCCAATTATAGGTACTATAGTAGTTATTTTATCTTCCATTATACAATTATCTTCTCCATCAAATACACATAGGCCTTTATTACCTAAATTTGATATAGTATCTTGTACATTTAATAACTTCTCATTGTACTCTTGTGGGAATCTCTTTTCTTCTACTACGTGTTTTCTCATTATATCACATTCAAAATTCTTAGAAAAAGTATGTCCTAATACTTTTCCCTTTCTACTTGCAACATAAACATTACAAGATAAAACTTCACTTAATAATGAACATATATCTTCAAAAGCCACTGGATCTGTCCCTGATTTTTGTAAAATCTTATTTAACATTCTAGTTTTATTTAATAATGATGACATTTAATCATCCTCCTCATCCAAATAGTTAATAATAATTATTGTTTTTAGAAAATTTAAAATTGTCTCAATTTTGCGACACCATCTAACTACTTATATATACTATCATAAAGAATATTTGTTTTCAATAATTTTTTTACTATTTTCGACATTTTCTCCTTTGGATGAGGATTTTTTTTAAACTAACTCTAATTTTTATTAAAGTTAGTCTTCTTTACTCTTTTTATCTCCATCATTGTCGCTATCTTCTTTTTTTATTTCTTGTTTATATCCACATTCACTATTAGAGCATTGGGCATAATTACCTTTAGTTTTACTATATTTCAAAACCATATATGCTCCACATTCTGGACAACTATCTTTTAATGGTTCATTCCAACTTACAAAATCACATTCTGGATATCCTGAACATCCAAAAAACTTTTTACCCTTTTTACTCTTTTTAACTACTATCTTCTTTCCACACTTTGGACATGGAGTATCTATTTCTTCAACTATAGGCTTTGCATTTTTACATTCTGGATATCCTGGACATGCTAAAAAGTCTCCATATCTTCCATGTTTTATAACCATCATACGACCACATTTATCACATGGTACATCACTTACTTTATCTTCAATAACAACTTTTGATATTTCTTTTTCTGCCTTTTCTATTGCTATTTTTAAAGGTTCGAAGAATTCTCCAACAACTTTTCTCCATTCTTCACTACCTTCTTCAATATAGTCAAGCTTTCTTTCCATTTCAGCTGTGAAATCAATATCAACTATTTGTTTAAAATATTCACTTACTATATTATTTACAATAAATCCAAGTTCTGTTGGAATTAAATTTTTCTTTTCTCTATTAACATAATTTCTACTTAATAAAGTTGAAATAGTTGGAACGTAAGTACTAGGTCTTCCTATTCCCTTTTCTTCAAGTAATTTAACAAAAGATGCTTCAGTATATCTTGCAGGTGGTTGAGTAAAATGTTGAACTCCTTGTATTGAATCTGGATTTAAAATTTCACCTTCTTCAATTTTAGGTAATGTTACATCCTCCTCATCTTCTGATGTTGAATACTCATAAAGTTTCATAAACCCATCAAAAGCAATTGTTGAACCACTAGCTTTTAATTTATAATCTCCATTTTCTATTTCTATACTATTTGTATTTAATTCACAAGAAGCCATTTGACTTGCCATAAATCTTTTCCATATTAATGAATATAATTTATATTGTTCTGGAGTTAATGAGTTTTTTGCAACTTCTGGAGTTATTTCAATATATGAAGGTCTTATAGCTTCATGAGCATCTTGTATATTTTTTTTACTTTTATATACTCTAGGCATTTCAGGAACATAATCAGTTCCATAAGTATTAGTTATAAAATCTAAAGCCTTTTCCTTTGCTTCATCAGATATTCTAACTGAGTCTGTTCTCATATAAGTAATAAGACCTACTGTTCCATAACCTTTAACTTCAACTCCTTCATAAAGGGCTTGAGCTATAGACATAGTTCTTTTAGTCATAAAGTTTAATTTTTTTGAAGCATCTTGTTGAAGTGTACTTGTAGTAAATGGAGCAAGAGGATTTCTTTGTTTTTTCCCCTTTTTAACTTTATTTACTTTAAATTCACCTTTTTCTAAATTTATAATAATTTTATCTGCTTGTTCTTTACTTGAAATTTCAACTTTCTTTCCTTTATAAGTAGATAATTTTATATTAAATTTTTTTCTTTCTTTTTTCATTTTACAATCTACAGTCCAGTATTCTTCTGGAATAAATGCTTTAACTTCTTCTTCTCTATCGCATATTAGTTTAAGAGCTGCTGATTGTACTCTACCTGCACTTAAACCCCATTTTACATTTTTCCATAATATTGGACTTATTTCATATCCAACTAATCTATCTAATATTCTTCTTGCTTGTTGAGCATCTACTAAATTTAAATTTATTTTTCTAGCTTCTTTAATAGATGACTTTACTGCACTTTTAGTTATTTCATTAAATACTATTCTACAATTTTCTTTTTCATCTATCTTTAAAATATTAGCTAAATGCCATGAAATAGCCTCACCTTCACGGTCAGGGTCAGTTGCAAGATATATTTTATCTGCTTTTTTAGCAGCTTTTTTTAATTTATTAAGCAGTTCACCTTTTCCTCTTATTGTTATATATTTAGGATTAAAATTATCTTCTATATCAACGCCAAGCTTACTTTTAGGTAAATCTCTTACATGTCCCATAGAAGCTTCTACTGTGTAATTTTTCCCAAGATATTTACCAATTGTTTTAGCCTTTGCCGGTGACTCGACTATTACAAGATTTTGTCCCATACTAAAACTCCAGTATTAATTCTGGAGTTACACCCCCTTAAATTCATGTTAATTTCGCATAATAATTGCCTGGAAGGCAAATAATCTCATTTGTATTTTGCATTTCAAATAATAACTCAAATAATACCTTTCTGTCAACTTTTACCCTTTCCATAATATCATCTAAATGACTTGGTTCACTGCTTATAGTAGATAAAACCTGTGATTTTATGGAATTTTCATCATTTTCTATTATTTTTTTCTTTTCTATACTAAGCATTGTATATAAATCTTCTAGTTCTGTAAATACTATAGCACCATCTCTAATTAATTTATTGCATCCTAAACTATATTTTTGCAAAACAGACCCCGGAACTGCCATAACATCTTTTCCTTGTTCTAAGGCAAAGGATACGGTAATAAGAGAACCACTTTTAAGAGATGCTTCTATAACTATAATAGCCTCACTTAATCCACTAATTATCCTATTCCTTCTTGGAAAATTGTAAGAAAAGGGTTTGGTTCCTGGTAAAAATTCTGAAAGTATTAAACCATTTTTTTCTACATCTTTATATAATCTACTATTAGATTTAGGATAAACTACATCTATTCCACACCCTAAAACAGCAATTGTTTTTCCATAATTTAAAGTTTCTTTATGAGCTATAGCATCTATTCCACTTGCTAATCCACTTACTATAGTTATTAAATTTTTTGTTAATTCTACACTTATTGCTTTTGCAACTTCTTTACCATAACAAGTACATTGTCTAGCCCCAACTATAGCTACTCTTCTATTTTTTAATAAGGATAAATCTCCCTTATAAAAAAGTATATAAGGTGGTTCTTCTATAAATAAAAGTTCTCTTGGATAATCCTTTGAGTTAATAGTAATATATCCTATGTTATTATCTTTTAAATGCTTATCAAATAATTTTATTTTATCTTTATTTAATAATTTAATATTATTTATGGTATTTCCTTTAATTATTCCACTTTTAATTATATTATCTATATTATTATATATATTTTCTTCATTCTTATACTTATTTAATAATAATAGCTTACTCCTATTACTTAACTTTAACAATACATACCATAATATATACTCTTCCATTTTATCACCCTTTTCTCTATATAATATCTCCATTTACATTTTTTCTATATCCTATAGCTTCAAATATATGATGATCTAAAACCTCATAAGAATCTTCTAAATCAGCTATAGTTCTTGCTACTTTTATAAGCTTTGAATAGCCTCTCATGGTAAGATTATATTTATTATAATAATTTTCAAGTAAATTCTTAGTACTTTTATTTAAGTTACAATATTCCTCTATTTCATTTCCCTTTAATTCTGAATTATAATTGTACTTTGTATTTTTATATCTCTCTTCTTGGATATATATAGCTTTTAGAATTTTTTCCTTCATTACTTTAGATGTTATTTTATCTTTTTTATTATTTATATCTTCATATTTTAATCTTGGAACAAAATTTAATAAATCTATTCTATCTAAAAGTGCTCTTGATAATTTATTTAAATACCTTCTTTTTTCATTTTCACTACAAATACATTTATCGTCTTCAATTCCCCCAAATCCACATGGACAAGGATTAAAAGCTCCTACTAACAAAAAATTAGAAGGAAATACATAATTTCTATTTAATCTATTTATATTAATAACTTTTTCTTCTATTGGCTCTCTTAAAACTTCTAATACCTCTCTTTTAAACTCTAGTATCTCATCTAAAAATAATACTCCATTATGAGCTAAAGTAATCTCCCCTGCTTTTATTTCTTTCCCCCCACCAACTAATGCTGTTCTAGTTATTGTGTGATGAGGATTTCTAAAAGGTCTTTTTATTCCATTCTCATCTTTTAAAAAACCAGATATACTGTATATTTTAGCAATTTCCTTTTTTTCATTACTACTTAAAGGTGGCATTATAGATGGAAGCGCCTTTGCAAGTATAGTTTTACCTGCTCCTGGTGAACCAAAAAGAATTATATTATGCCTTCCTGCAGCTGCTATTTCCATAGCCCTTTTAGAGCTTCTTTGACCTATTATTTCTCCATAATCTAATAGATAATCTTCCTTTTTATCTTTAAGTTCTTCTATTTTATATGGTAATAAATCATTGTTATTTATAAAGGAAACTACTTCTTTTAAATTAGTAAAAGGATAAAAATTACCTAAATTAAAAGATTTAACTTCTTTTAAATTTTCAAAAGGAAATATAAAGTTATTTTTATGTTTATTATCCCCTTCAAATATTATTGGTACTGCGCCTTTAACAGCCTTTAACTCTCCTCCTAAGGATAATTCTCCAAATATAATAAAATCCCTTAAATCATTTGTATTTATCTGGTTAGACGCCATTAATATACCAACTGCTATAGGTAAATCTAATAATGAACCTATTTTCCTTATATATGCAGGTGCTAAATTCACAGTAATTCTTCCTAATGGAAATTTAAAACCACTGTTTATAATGGCAGACTTTACCCTTTCTTTTGCTTCTTTAACTGATGCATCAGGCAAACCTACTAAATTAAAACTAGGTATTCCCCTACTTATATCTACTTCTACATTTACTAATATTCCGTCTAATCCATGATGAGTTGCACTTACTATTTCTATTGACATAATAAATCACCCCTTAAGATTATTGACATAAGAATTTAAATTAATTGTGAACTTTTTTTTAATTTTGATTAAATATAATAGATAAGGATAGATTTAAAGTAAATTAATAATTTATTTTAAAAGGAGATTTTATGAAAAGTTTTAATAAAGATATTGGAAATTATGGTGAAGATTTAGCTTATAATTATTTAAAAAGTCATGGATATTATATACTAAAAAGAAATTTTAGAAATAGATTTGGTGAAATAGATTTAATCTGTAAAAAGGATGGAATCATTATTTTTGTAGAAGTAAAAAGTAGGTATAGCTCTTTATATGGAACACCAATAGAAGCTATTACCTACTCTAAACAAAAACAAATTATTAACTTGTGTAAATATTACATTACCTTAAATAAACTTTATAATTATAATTGTAGATTTGATGTTATAGAAATATTTCTAAATCCAAAAAACAATCTTTTTTTAATTAACCATTATGAAGATGCCTTTCGAAAATCCTAATTACCTAATATATTTTTAAGAAAAGATAATCTATGTATATCACATGAACCTACTTTTTTTAAGTACTCCACATGTTTTTCAGTACCATACCCTGAATTTTCTTCAAAACCGTAGTTAGGATATTTAAAGCTATATTCTTTCATTAAATTATCTCTATATACTTTAGCTATTATAGATGCAGCTGCAATACAAGCTGATTTAGTATCTCCTTTTATTACTGACTTATTATCTATTTGTATATTTTTCACTAAATATCCATCAGATAAAACTAAATCTGGTTTTATATACATTGAAGTACAAGCATCAAGAAATACTTTATTATTACAATAAGCTATCCCCTTATCATCTATTTCTTTATTAGACGCTTCTTTTATTGAATAAGCTAAAGCTTTTTTCTTTATTACTTCTGAAAGTTCTTCTCTTTTTTTCTTTGATATCTTTTTAGAATCATTAAGCTCCAAAATAATATCCTCATCTAAAGCATTTAAATCTAAAATAACAGCAGCTGCTACAATAGGGCCTGCTAAAGGACCTCTACCAACCTCATCTACCCCTGCAACATATTTATATTCTCCAAAAGATCTATCAAAGCTATACATATTTTTTACTCTTATTACTTCATCTTGATACTTTTTCTTTTCTTTTTTATTTTAGTACCTAAACTTTGAACATTTTTTCTAGTATCTGAAGATAAACCTTCTATTATTTTATTAATTTCTTCTTTTTTTATTAATTCTTTAATATTTAACTTATCTACTTGTTCTTTTATAACTTTATAACTTAATTTAGAGATATCTGAAAAATCCATTATTCTTCTCCTTCTAATGTATCTTCCTCTTCTTCTAATACATCATCTGGTCTTTCTAATCCGATATTACCTACTTTTCCGCCTCTAAACTCATCTAAAAGTATTACTGCTATTCTATTATAGTCAATTTCTCCACCTTTTATTAGGCAACCTCTTTTTCTTGCAATTGCATCTAAAGTTTCTAATGGATCTTCACTTACCTCTGCAATTTTATATCTCTCTTTTAACTTAGCTCCATTATGTACTTGTAATCTCTTTACTAGATTATAAGCTAATTCTTCTATATCCATTATTTCATCTTTTATGGCTCCTGTAAAAGCAAGATTTAATGCAGTTCTCTCATCCTCAAATCTAGGCCATAATACTCCTGGAGTATCCATCATTTCTATATCCATTTTAGTTTTTATCCATTGTTTACTTTTTGTAACTCCTGGTCTATCCCCTGTTTTTGCTATATTATTTTTGGCCATTTTATTTATAAATGTAGATTTTCCAACATTAGGTATTCCAACAACCATAACTCTTGTTTGAATTTTTATTAAACCCTTTGATTTTAACCTATCATGTTTTTCTTTAAGCAATAATTCTAATGTAGGCTTTATTTGATTTAATCCTTTACCTGTTATACAATTAGCTTCAATTACTTTAACATTTTCAGATGTCAAGTGTTTTATCCACATTTTCATAACACTTGGTTCTATTAAATCACTTTTATTTAATAATATTATTCTTGGTTTGTTTTCACATAATTTATCTATATCAGGATTTGCTGAACTTCTAGGTATTCTAGCATCTCTTATTTCTATAACAGCATCAACTAACTTAAGATTTTCTTTAATTTCCCTTTGAGTTTTTTTCATATGTCCAGGAAACCAGTTTATAGTAGCCATATATTTTCCTCCTCATTTCTTTAGTATCTATATTATATCCAAAATTTTATTATTTTAATTTTTCAACATTATTTCCCTTAAATTAAAGAAAAGGGACTTATTAAAGTCCCTTCCTATCAACTAAATATAATTATCTAGTCTTTAATTCTTTAACTTTAGCAGCCTTACCTACTCTATCTCTTAAGTAGAATAATTTAGCTCTTCTAACTTTACCTTTTCTAACTATTTCCATCTTTTCGATTATTGGTGAGTTAACTGGGAAAGTTCTTTCTACTCCAGTTCCTAAAGCAACTCTTCTTACAGTGAAAGTTTCTCTTAATCCACCGTTTTGTTTCTTTATAACTGTTCCTTCGAACATTTGAACTCTTTCTCTGTTTCCTTCTTTGATCTTAACATATACTTTAACAGTATCTCCTACCTTAAAGTTTGGAAGATCATTTCTGATTTGTTCTGCTTCAATAGCTCTTAATATTTCGTTCATTGTGTAAGTCCCTCCTTGTATAAATTTTTGACGTTCTTAACAAATACCTTTTGACAGAGGACCGCCCGTACTAACACAAAGGTTATTTTAACATAATTATTATTATCTTTCAATATTTTTATTTAATATTTTCATATCTTCCTTTGTTAATTTAACCTTTTTATATAGATCATTTCTTCTTTCTTTTGTTATAAGTAATGATTGTAATCTTCTCCATTTTCTTATATTTTCATGATGCCCTGAAAGTAAAACTTCTGGAACTTTATCACCCTCAAAAACCTCTGGTCTTGTATATTGAGGATATTCTAATAACCCATCTGAAAAAGACTCATCCATATAGCTTTCTTCTTTTCCTAAAACGCCTGGTAATAATCTTAATACTGAATCAATTACTGGTATAGCAGCCATTTCTCCACCTGTTAATATAAAATCACCCAAAGAAACTTCCATATCTATATATTTATAAACTCTTTCATCTATTCCTTCATAATGACCACATATAAATATAAGTTCTTTTTCCTTAGAAAGGTTTTGTGCTAATTTTTGATTAAACTTTTTTCCCTTTGGCCCTAAAAAAATAACTTTACTATGGTCATCTTTTTTACAATGTCTTATAGCATCTACTAGAGGCTGAGGAGTCATAACCATTCCTGCTCCTCCACCATATGGATAATCATCTACTTTTTTATGTTTGTTTAAAGTAAAATCTCTAATATTAATAGCTTTAATATCAACTATTCCCTTTTCCTTTGCTTTTCCTATAATGCTATGATTAAAAATAGCAAACATTTCAGGAAATAATGTAAGAATCTTAATCTTCATCTTGCCATTCTCCAACTGGTTTAATTGTTATTATTCTATTTTCCATATCTATATCTATAACTATATCTAAAAGAACTGGTATTAATAATTCTTTAGGTTCTCTTATCCAATACACATCATTGTTTTTGGTTTGAAGTACATCATATATTTTGCCTAAATTTTTCCCCTCTGTATCAATTACAGTACATCCTATTAAATCTGCTATAAAATAACA
The DNA here is from genome assembly GCF_002327185.1 of Clostridium chauvoei. NCBI lineage: Bacteria > Bacillati > Bacillota > Clostridia > Eubacteriales > Clostridiaceae > Clostridium > Clostridium chauvoei. The sequence goes on from NZ_CP018624.1 coordinate 1,344,876, forward strand.
GTCTTCTTCTAGTTCAACCGCATCTTCTCTATATATTTCCATATATTTATTTTTATACTTTTCTGCTTCTTCTATAGTGTTTATACCTTCTATCTTCACTATAACTCTATCTTTTTGGAATTTACAACCTAAAATTTTTCTTTCTTCACCATTAATTAATACAGATTCTAAGTCATTATATCTTTTAGGATCATCTGTAAGTGGTATAACTTTCATTTCTCCCTTTAACCCATGAGTATTTACTATTTTACCTACCCTTAAAATATCTCTCAAAACGTTCACCTCTTAACGTATTTTATTATGTATATTATATTAATTTAAGTATAAACTTAACGTATTTTAATTTATATGTGTAAAAAGAGTTAGGAAGCTCCTAACTCTTTACATCAATAATTTCTACTACTACTTTTTTATCTTCTTTTACTGCTGCTGCTTTGATAACAGTTCTAATAGCTTTTGCTATTCTTCCCTGTTTACCAATTACTTTTCCCATATCTGCAGGAGCAACCTTTAGTTCCAGAATAATTGATTGCTCTCCTTGAATTTCATTTACTTGAACTTCATTTGGATTATCCACTAGGGATTTAGCTATTACTTCAACTAATTCCTTCATAAACATCTGTAAATCTATAAATAGATTACAGAGTCACCTCCTAAAAATTACTTATTGATTCCTGCTTGAGCGAAAAGTCTCTTAACTACATCTGTAGGTTGAGCACCATTTTGTACCCATTTAGTAGCCTTTTCTTCATTGATTTTGATTTCAGCTGGTTCTGTTAATGGGTTGTAGTAACCTATTTCTTCGATGAATCTACCATCTCTTGGGCTTCTTGAATCTGCAACTACTACTCTGTAGAAAGGTGCTTTCTTAGCTCCCATTCTTCTTAATCTAATCTTTACTGCCATGTTATTTTCACCTCCTTTAAAGGTTAAATTTTTATATTAACTCATAAAAGGTAACTTTCCTAAGAATCCTTTTTTAGCTTTCTTTTGTAATGATTTCATTTGCTTCATTTGCTTTCTCATCATATCAAAGCCTTTAATGAGTTTATTAACTTCTTGTAATGATGTACCTGATCCTTTAGCAATTCTTTTCTTTCTTGAAGAAGATCCAACTAAAAGTTTAGGATTTTTTCTTTCTTTTGGTGTCATGGAGTATATTATAGCCTTTACACTAGCTAATTGTTTTTCTCCTGCATCAAAATCTACATCTTTAAGTTCCTTTGGCATCCCTGGAATCATCTCCATTATCTTGCTTAAAGAACCTAACTTTTTCATTTGTTCCATTGCTGTTAAATAATCTTCATAATTAAAATCATTCTCTAGCATTTTAGCCCCTAAATCTTGGGCTTCTTTATCATCAAAAGCTGCTTGTGCTTTTTCTATTAATGAAAGAACATCTCCCATTCCAAGTATTCTCGATGCCATTCTATCTGGATAGAATACCTCAAGATCACTCATTTTTTCCCCTACCCCAATAAACTTAATTGGCTTTTCAGTCATATGTCTAATGGATAGAGCTGCACCACCTCTTGTGTCTCCATCAAGTTTTGTTAATATAACACCAGAAAGATCTAATGAATTATTAAAACTTTCAGCAACATTAACAGCGTCTTGACCTGTCATTGAATCTACAACAAGTAATATTTCATTTGGATTTACTTCAGATTTAACATCTTTAAGTTCTCCCATTAATTCTTCATCAATATGAAGTCTACCTGCTGTATCTATTATTACAACATTATTTCCGTTTTCTCTTGCATTAGCAATACCTGCTTTTGCAATATCTACTGGGCTAACTTTATCACCCATTTGAAAAACTGGAATGTCTATTTGCTTTCCTACAACCTCTAATTGCTTAATAGCTGCTGGTCTATAAACGTCACATGCAACTAATAGAGGTTTTTTATTTTGCTTTCTTAATTGTAGTGCCAGTTTACCACTCATTGTAGTTTTACCTGCCCCTTGTAGCCCTACCATCATAATTACTGTAGGTCCTACAGAAGAAAAGTTTAGTTTACTTTCACTACCACCCATAAGATCAGTAAGTTCGTCATTAACGATTTTTATAACTTGTTGTGCAGGTGTTAAGCTTTCTAAAACTTCACTACCAACACACTTTTCGCTAACAGCTGATATAAATTTTTTAACTACTCTAAAGTTAACGTCAGCCTCTAATAACGCAAGCTTTACTTCTCTCATGACTTCTTTTATATCTTTTTCAGTTAGCTTTCCTTTGCCCTTAAGCTTTTTAAATGCTTCCTGTAACTTATCGGATAAACCTTCAAAAGCCATGTTAACCCTCCTATGATTATAAATCTTCTAAAGTATTTTTATACTTTTCATAGTCCTCTTCTGAAAGAGAATACTTTTCTTTCAAATCCTTTAAAAGTTCTAATATTACTTTTTCTCTATTTAAACTCTTCTTTAGTAAGTTAAGTCTACTTTCATAGGATAGAAATTGTTTATAACATCTCTTTATCAAATCATGAATAGCTTGACGACTTGTGTTATTTAATTCAGCAATTTCACCTAAAGATAAGTCCTCATTGTAATAAAGCTCCATGATTTTATATTGTTTGTCAGTTAACAAGGGTCCATAAAAATCCATTAATATAGAGATTTCAACTCTATCTTCCATAAATATCACCTTACCCACAAAAGAGATTTTAACAAAACCATTCTAACCTGTCAAGTATTTTTACTTAACACTTTAATTTTTTTTAAAATAATGCTTCTGCAAAGCTTTCTGCATCAAATTCTTGAAGATCATCAATACCTTCTCCTACTCCAATGTATCTAACTGGAATATTTAATGTGTTTTTAATTGAAATTACAACGCCACCCTTAGCTGTACCATCTAACTTTGTTAATATGATACCATCTATAGGACATACCTCCATAAATTGCTTAGCTTGAATAACTGCATTTTGTCCTGTTGTTGCATCTAATACTAATAGTGTTTCTTTATTTGCACCTTCATATTCTCTTTCAATTATTCTTCCTATCTTACCTAGCTCATCCATAAGATTCTTTTTATTATGAAGTCTACCTGCTGTATCACATATTAAAAGATCTACATTTCTTGATTTAGAAGCTGTAATAGCATCAAAAACTACTGCAGCGGGATCTGAGCCTTCTTGATGTCTTACTAAGTCAACTTCTGCTCTTTTGCTCCAAACTTCTAATTGATCTATCGCAGCTGCTCTAAAAGTATCTGCTGCTGCAAGTAAAACTTTTTTACCTTCAGCCTTATTTTTTGCTGCAAGTTTTCCAATTGAAGTAGTTTTTCCCACTCCATTTACCCCTATAACTAAAAGAACTTCTTTACCATCTTTCTTTTCTGGTACTGAAACTCCTTCTAATAGCATATCTTTTATAACTGCTTTTAAAGCTGGATAAACTTCTTTAGTATCATTTATCTTTTCTTTTCTTATTTTTGCTTTTAATGCATCTATAATATCCATGGTAGTTTCCATACCTATATCTGACATTACTAGTATTTCTTCAAGTTCTTCATAAAGATCATCATCAATTGTAATTGCAAGATTTAACGCTTCATTTATTTTATCTGTTAACGCATCTCTTGTTTTAGTTAGTCCTGTTTTTAAGTTGTCAAAAAATTTTCCAAACACTGCTTTATCCTCCTAATTGTTTTTAGTTAAATCTACTGAAACTACTTTGGATACTCCTTTTTCCTCCATAGTGATTCCATACATTATGTCACTTGCCTCCATAGTTCCCTTTCTATGAGTTATTACTATGAATTGAATGTTATTTGAAAACTTCTTTAAAAATTCTGCATATCTATAAACATTAGCATCATCAAGTGCTGCTTCTATTTCATCTAATATACAAAACGGCGTTGGTTTCATCTTTAATATAGCAAATAAAAGAGCTATAGCTGAAAGAACTTTTTCTCCACCAGACATTAGATTTATATTTTGAAGTTTTTTTCCTGGAGGTTGAACATTAATATCTATATTAGCTGTTAATTCATCTCCATCTGAAAGTATAAGTTCAGCATTTCCACCTTTAAAAAGTTCATTGAAAGTTTCATTAAAGTTTTCATTTAATATCTTAAAGTTTTCTTTAAATAAGCCTTGCATCTTAACTGTCATTTCACTTATAACGCTTAAAAGTTCCTCTTTAGCCTTATTTAAGTCTTCTTCTTGTGAAGACATAAACTCATATTTTTCTACAACTTCTTCATATTCTGCTATTGCAGCTAAATTTACAGTTCCAAGTTGTGTAATTTTGCTTTTTAAAATGAAAATTTCATCTTTTATTTTAGAAACACTAGAAATTTCTATAGCAATCTCCATAGCTTCTGCTAAAGTAAGATTTAGTTCTTCATTTAACTTTTTATAATATCCATCTCTTTCACTTTCACTTTTGGCATTTGCTATTTCTTTTTTATTTAATTCATTTTCTTCAACTCTTATTATATCAACTAATTCATTAATTAGTCCCTCTTTTATTTTAGATTTATCTTTTAAAGAGATTTTTTCTATTTCATCATTTTTAAAAACTTCATCTAAAGTATTTATTCTATTTTTATACTTTTCTATTAAATCTTCTTTTTCTTCAATTTGTCTATTTAAATATACTATACTTTCTTCTTTTTCCCTAGCTTCTAATTTTAAAAATTTAATTTTTTCTTCTCTTTCAATCTCTTCTTTTTCTTTTCTTTTTATTTCAGAATATTTTCCTTGAAGAGATTCATCTAATGTTGCTTTTTCTATCTTTAGTTTTATACTATTTTCTTTGTCTAATTCAACCTTTTTACTTTTATCTTCTAGTTTACTTTGAAGTTCTATAACCCTATTTTTATTTTCTTCATTTTTATTTTCAAGTTCATATAGTTTCTTCTCTTTATCTACTACTTGTTCTTTAAGTTTAGTTAAATTATCTTTGTTAAGTAAAAGTTCTTTTTTAGATACATCTAAGGAATTTTTTAATTTAAAAGCTTCATTTTTTAAAGCTTTTATTTCCCCTTCAAACTTAGTAATATCTATAGTTTTGCTATGCACATCATCACTTTTATTTAAATTATCTTCATCTAAAGATTGTACTTGCATTTTTATTTCTTTTAAATTTTTAAATTCTAATTCATATTTTTCTTTGTTTTTGGATATTAGCTCTTCAAGTTCTAAAAGTTCTCTTCTTCTACCTAAAATACTTGAATTATTTTTTTTATATATACTACCACCAGTTAAAGCTCCTCCTGAACTTATAACTTCACCTGCTAATGTAACTATTTTTATTTTATATTTTCCTAATTTAGATATTTTAAGAGCTGAATCCATATCTCTTGCAATAATAGTTTTTCCAAGACAATAATCCATTATATCTTTAAAGATAGGATTAAACTTTAATATATCTGAAGCTATGCCTAAATACCCATCTATATTTTGGATTTCCTTTTGTACTATTAGCCTATTTCCTTTAATTATATTAAGTGGAAGGAAGGTTGCTCTTCCTAGATTATTTTTCTTTAAATATTCTATAAGAAATTTTGCAATTGTTTCATCTTTAGTAATTATATTAGATATCGCTCCACCTAAAGCAATTTCTATCGCAGTTTCATATTCCCTATCTACAGAAAATATTTCTCCTAAAACTTTAGTTCCTAAACCTTCTTTAATTTTGCCTGTTTCAATTCTTTCCATAAGCCTTTTCACAGACATTTGATATCCTTCATAACTCTTTTCTAAATCTTTAAGAGTTGTAAGCTTACCTTGCAGTGTATTTGTTTCTCTTGTAATATTTTTTATTAAAAGCTCTTTTTTCGTTACATTTCCATTTAATATAGCTATTTTTTTTCTATTTTCTAGTATATCATTTTGAATTTGTTGTCTTTCTTTAATAGCATTTTCTATATTTTCTTGTATTTCTTTTGTTGTTGCTAAGTTAATGCTTATATTTCCCTCTATAGTCTTTAAGTTTGATTCACCATTAGCACTTAATTGATTTTTACTTATAATATCTTTCTCTAAAATCACTATACTATTTTTTATCTCAGATATTTTTCTTAATATTTCAAATTCATCATCCTTTAAAACTTTAAGAGTATCTGATACTTCTTTAATTTCATTACTTAAATCCCTTATACTTTTTTCTAAAGCCTCTATTTCTTGCTCTTTATCTTGTTGATTTTTTATTTTTACTTCTAAATCCTTTAAAAGTATATCCTTTTCATTATTAGAATTTACTAAAGCTTCCTCTAACTCTTTTAAACTTAACTTATCCTTTTCTATACTTTCATTTAAATTATTTATTCTCTCTTTAAATATCTCTATATCACTAGAGCTTTTAGTAAGCTTATCCTTTTTGTTATAGTACTCCCTTTTCTCATGCTCATTTTTATTTTCTAGTTGTTCTATATTTTTATTTAAATCTAAAAGTTCTTCTTTATATTTTTGAAGTTTTAATCTCTTTTTTTCTACAGCATCTTTTCGTTCTATAATATCTTTATTAATGTTCTTTATTTCTTCTTCTATTTTTTCTATGTAGTATGTTAAAATTGATACCTCTTTAACCTTTAAATCTTCTGCTAAAGTTTTGTATCTAATAGCCTTTTCTCTTTCTTCCTTTAAAGGACCTACTCTCTCTTCATATGTAGCTATTATATCCCTTATTCTAATTAAGTTATTTTCTGTATTTGATAACTTTTTTTCAGCCTCTTCTTTTCTTGATTTAAATTTAACTATCCCTGCTGCTTCTTCTAAAAGTGACCTTCTATCTTCTGGTTTTCCGCTTAATATAGCTTCAATTTTACCTTGTCCAATTAAAGAATATCCTTCCTTCCCTATACCTGTATCCATAAATAATGTATTTATATCTTTTAATCTACATTTCTTATTATTTATTAAGTATTCAGTTTCTCCTGATCTAAATATTCTCCTTGTAACAGTTACTTCATTATATTCTGTATCTAACGAATTATCAGAGTTATCTAAGGTTAATGACACTTGTGCAAGACCTACTGGCTTTCTAAATTGAGTACCAGCAAATATTACATCCTCCATCTTTCCACCTCTTAGTGTTTTAACACTTTGCTCTCCAAGTACCCATCTAACTGAATCAGATATATTACTTTTACCACTTCCATTTGGTCCAACTACAGCAGTTACACCTTCTTTAAATTTCAACTGGGTTTTATCTGCAAAAGATTTAAAACCTCTAATTTCTAGGGATTTTAAAAACATAAGTCCACTCCTTATCTAACTAATGATACTAATAAACTCACACTAAACATAACTGTCATAATTATAGTAACTATATATATCATTTTCTGTCTTGTTTGTTTTTTCATAATATCACTCCTCTATATTATTTGTTAGTGTAAAGTTTTTTACACTACTTTTCTTTTTAAATCTTTATATATCAAGGTTTCGCCAGTTTTTTTGTATAAAAAAATAACGACCCCCTAATTTCATGTTAAAATTGAATCTCTAACCAAACAAAATCACACATGAAAGGATGTCGTTATTATGGATTCAATTATAACTTATTTAATTACTTATAATCAATATTTAATTGCCATTATCGGTCAATTACTTTTATTCATCTCAAAACATATTCCACTTAACCAGATGATATTTGATGATTCTAATAGTCCAGAATACCAAAAATTCAAAGTAGATAAGCTACCCACAATTATTAGATTTGAAAAGGTAGACTATATATTACTTTTAGCTTATTACAAACATAAATATAACAAGACCGTAAAACCCGTCCAAAGACGGAACGGGAAGTCTATCCCTAAAAAAACTAAATGTCCTAAGTGTGGTGCACCACATGAATATATATACGATAACAATGGCAGTAAAGGACAGTTTCAATGTAAAGTTTGTGGTCTTACATTTAAAGAAACTAATCACACAACTAAACCAATAGTATTTATATGTCCTTATTGCGGTGCTACGCTTACGGAACAAAAGCAACGCAAGCACTTTAAAATACATAAATGCAATAATTCTAAATGCTTATACTATCAAAGAAATCTTAAGAATCTTCCAAAGAATATTGATCCTTGTGATAAATACAAGTATAAGCTTCATTACATATATCGTGAATTTAATATTAACTTCTTTAAAATGGATCTATATCCAATATCAAAACATGCTACCGGATTTAGTTTTAAGAAGTTTAGCCCGCATATAATGGGACTATGCTTGACTTATCACGTTAATTGTAAAATGTCTACAAGACAAACAGCTCATGTTTTAAAAGAAGTTCATGGAATAAAAATTTCACATAGAACTGTTGCTAATTATGCTCTAACAGCAGCTGCTGTTATTAAGCCGTTTGTTGATACCTTTGATTACAAACCCTCTAAAATACTTTCTGCCGATGAAACTTATATAAAAGTAAAAGGCATTAAGCATTATGTCTGGATTGTAATGGATGCTTGTAAAAGGTCTATTCTAGGTTATCAAGTATCTGATACAAGAGATACTGGCCCTTGTATACTAGCAATGCGTATGGCTTTTGATAAGTTTAAAGACTTCCCTGGAAAAGCTTTAAACTTCGTTGCCGATGGTTACAGTTCATATCCGTTAGCGAAGCAACAATTTGAATTAGAAAAAAATAAAGAATTTAATCTAACTCAAGTTATCGGACTTACTAACGATGATCCAGTATCTGAAGAATTTCGTTGGGTTAAGCAAGTTGTAGAGCGTTTAAACCGTACCTTTAAATCTTCCTACAGGGGTACCTGTGGTTATGGAAGTGATGAAGGTGCTCTTTATGGCTTCTCCCTTTGGGTTGCTTATTACAACTTCTTACGCCCGCATCCTTACAATTACTGGCGCCCTTTAAACGAATTAAAGCAACTAGATGGTATTGACAATATGTCTGCAAAGTGGCAAATTCTTATCAGTCTCGGTCAACAAACCATATTACATATGCAAGAATCACAAACTTCTTGATAAATCATAAAATCAAATATTGATTAAGTTTTTGCCTCCGTTACCGAAGGTCTTTTTAGCATATTCAATTTTAAAATTTTCTTAGATATTATAAAGATATTTTTAACTATTATTCCAAATTAGCCATAAGCTATTTTTTCATACGAAACTTTACACTATCTATTATTTAAGTTTATAGTAAATCTTTTAAAATATCAATATAAGGTAGGCCTTTTATGCCTACCTTATATTATTACCTCTTCTATTTTTTTAACTACAATAACTCTTAATGTCCCTCTTTTTAACTTATCTTTAGTAGATACTATTATATTTCCTTTATGATTTGCTTTAAGTTCATTAAAATATACTTTTTTATTAGCATATAATTTACTTAAATCTTTAGAATTAACTTCTACTATTATATCATCTTCTGATGCTACTCTTGACTTTATTTCATCACACATTAAGTTACTTTCTACAAGTTCTCTAAAAGATGGATGAAAAGGACCATCTATAATATCTTTTCCCCAAGTTATAGTTTCTGTAGGTTGAAGCCCTATTCTTATAACTTGAACTTTAGCCGAATTATATAACTTATACATTTCTTTTGATATGTAAACTGCATCTTTAAGGCTATATGGAATATAGTCCCCTCTATTATACATATCCTCCATAGGAGTATCCTTTATAACAAGAGCCGGATATATTCTACAAAGATCTGGTTTCATTTCTATTGACTTTTTAACTGTTTCAATATCCTTATCAAAACTATCTCCTGGAAGACCTGGCATAATTTGATGACCTAATGTAAATCCATATTCCTTAATTAACTTTGATGCTATATAAACATCTTCTGCTGTATGACCTCTACCTGATAATTTTAGAATTTCATCATCTAATGACTGTACTCCAAGCTCTATTATATCTGCCTTAAATTCTTTTAAGTAATCTAATATATATCTATTTATAGCATCTGGCCTTGTAGACATTCTTATTTTATGAATAAGCCCTTTTTCTTTAAACTCTTTTGCTACTGCTAAAAGTTCCTTTTGCTTATTTACATCTATAGCTGTAAAAGTTCCTCCAAAAAATGAAACTTCTATTGTAGCTTCTTTATTATTTATAGTTTCTAGATACTCTAAGATAGTTTTTTTAACTTCTTCTCCTGTTACTTCATCAATGACTTCTTTTGCAATTCTATTTTGGTTGCAAAAAACACATTGATGAGGACATCCTTGATGAGATATAAATATAGGAATAATATAGTATTTTCTACTCATTAACTTCCTCCAAAACTTTCAAAGCCGCCTTTGCAGCATTTTGTTCTGATTCTTTTTTACTGTATCCTTCACCTCGTCCAAATTCTTTATGATCTATTATTACAGCTGTAAAGAATTTTCTTCTATGAGGAGGACCTTCATATTTTAAAAGTTCATATACAATTGAAACTTCTCCTGACTTTTGAAGTTCTTCTTGTAATTTTGTTTTGTAATCTAAGACTATATCATTATTTATTGCCATTGTTATTATTTCTTCAAAATATCCTAATATAAAGTCTTTAACAAACTCTAAACCTTTATCTAAATATATGGCAGCTATTAAAGCTTCTACTGAATCAGCTATAATAGAAACCCTTTCTCTCCCCCCTGTCAATTCTTCTCCTCTACTAATTCTTAAAAAATTACCAAGGTTTAATTTTTTCCCTATTTCATATAAGGAATTTTCACATACAATTAAGCTTCTAATTTTAGTTAATTCACCCTCACTTTTATTTTTATAATTTAAAAATAAATACTCAGTTACACATAATTGTAATATTGCATCTCCTAAAAACTCAAAACGCTCATTATATTCTTGATCCTTATGTTGATTTGCATATGAACTATGAGTTAATGCAGTTTTTAAAAGTTTATTTTCATTAAAAGAAAGTCCTATAGTATTTTCAACTTCTTTAATATTAAATCTATTCATATTTAATACACTCCTTGAAGTTTATTCTTCAATTTGCTTTAAACTAACAAATTCAAGAATAAACCAATAATAGTAAATATAAAATCCCGCTTTAATAGCGGGATCGTATTATTCTTCAACGTTTGCTTTTAAATATTTAACAACGTCTCCAACAGTTTTGAAGTTTTCTGCTTCTTCGTCTGGAATCTCCATATCTAACTCATCTTCTAGAGCCATCATAAGTTCCACTAGGTCTAATGAATCAGCGTTTAAATCTTCAACAAATGATGCTTCCATAGTTATATCATCTTCACTAATACTTAATTTCTCAGCTATTATTTCTCTTATCTTTTCAAACATAACTTTCACCTCCTAAATACACCCATTTAGATAATATTATATATTATTTATCTAGTCAATATACATAAAGGTATAAATTATATATTATTTTTTAACTCTTGCTTTATCTTTTCTAATACTTCATTATCATAAAAAGTTTTTGTTTGTCTTATAGCATTTTTAAAAGCCTTGGAATCTGAACTTCCATGAGCCTTTATACAAATACCTTCAACACCTAAAAATGGCGCTCCACCGTATTCTTTATAATCAAATTTTATTTTTAATTTTTTAAATACTGGTCCTAATAAAGCAGCTCCAATTTTACTTTTAATTCCTGAAGATAATATTTCTTCTTTTATCATACTTAAAAGTGTTTTAGCTACACCCTCATACATCTTTAATAATGTGTTTCCAACAAAACCATCACATACAAGTACATTTACATCTCCTGATGAAGTTTCTCTTGGCTCTACATTTCCTACAAAGTTTAAATTTTCTTCTTCTTTTAAAAGTTTATGTGCAGCTTTTGTAAGCTCATTTCCCTTTTCTTCTTCTGCTCCAATATTGACAAGTCCTACACTAGGATTTTTTTTACCTAAAACTTCTTGATAATAAATTTTACCCATATGTGCAAATTGGACCAAATAACTTGGTTTAGAATCAACATTTGCGCCAGCATCTACTATCATAAAGCTACCATTTTTTCCCGGCATAATTGGTGCTAATGCAGGTCTTTCAACCCCTTTGATTCTTCCTACCAACAATGTACATCCAGCTAAAAATGCTCCTGTACTTCCTCCTGATATAACTGCATCACACTCTTTATCTTTAACTAGTTTTAACGCCTTACATATACTAGAGTCTTTTTTTCTTTTTAAAGCCATTACAGGATGCTCATTTGGAGATATTACTTCTCTTGCGTCTATAACCTTTACAAGTTTTTCGTCATACTTGTACTTCTTTAGTTCTTCTTCTATTTCTTCAGCTTTACCTGTTATATAATATTCTATACCGTCGTATTCCTTAAGAGCCAATATAACTCCCTCAACTACAGCTTTAGGTGCATTATCTCCACCCATACCGTCTATAGCTATTTTCATAATACCACTGCCCCTTTTCTTTATATATAAAGAAAAGAAAGTCTAATGACTTTCTTTATTCTTCTGATGAAGCAACTACTTCTTTACCTTTGTAGAATCCACAGTTCTTACAAACTCTGTGAGCTAATTTCATTTCATGACATTGTGGACATTCAACTATTCCAGGTAAGCTTAACTTAAAAGTTTGAGCTCTTCTTGAATCTCTCTTTGCTCTATATGTTTTTCTAGCAGGATTTCCCATTATTACACCTCCTTATTTCCAAACAACTCTTGAAGCTTTGCCAGTCTTAAGTCTACATCATTTGTCGTACATTGACAAGTGTCGTTATTAAGATTTTTACCGCATTGGTGACAAAGTCCCTTACAGTTGTCTACGCAAAGTCTCTTAATAGGTAAGGTTGAAATAATAATATTTTCAACAACTTCGGTGATATCTATTGAATCACCATCTACAAATACCACTTCTTCATCTTCTTGAAGAAGTTCCCTGTTATTTGTAAACCTTTCTTCTATATCAATATCTATTGGATAGATAAAGGCCTCTAGGCATCTTGAACAATGTAGTTCAAGTTTTGTTTTTATAGAAGCTTTAATAACTATTATGTCTTCAAAAGATTTTGCTTCTCCATTAACATTAACAGCTTCTAATGCTTTTATTTTATCTCCATCGTAATAAATTGGAGATAAATCGTATGTTACATTGATTTCTTTTTTTCTATTCTTTTGTGATATTAAATCTGAAAACTGTATAATCATATGTAATACTCTGAACAAAGTTCTCATGTTCTCTAGAACACATTATGTACATTATGTACATAGCTCGAGTAAAGCCACTTTTCACTCCTTAAATTTATTTATTGAACAAATAAACACAACTTATTATATAAAGTGTAGGATTAAAAGTCAAGCAGTTTATTTTAAATTGCTATTATAATAATTCTGCACTTTAATATTAAGTTTATATTTTAATATAAATAACTATATATAAACAATTATATACAAAGTCGTTATTTAGTAATTTAAAATACTATCTTGAAATTATTTAAATATTATTAATTTAATATTTATTTTTTACCAATTCCATTGTATCTCTTGCAATCATTAGCTCTTCATTAGTTGGTATTACAAAAGCTTTTACTTTGCATCCTTCTTTAGATATTTCTCTAATTTTTCCTCGTACTTTATTTCTTTCTTTATCTATTTCTACACCTAGATACTCTAAGCCCTTTAAACATTCTTCTCTTGTCTCTGGTGAATTTTCTCCAACTCCAGCAGTAAATACGATTACATCTACTCCACCCATTATAGCAGTATACGCTCCTATTTGAGCTCTTATTTTATAATGGAATATATCTAAAGCTAATTGAGCTCTCTTATTATTTTTTTCAACTGCAGCCATTTCAATATCTCTAAAATCTGAACTTACCCCTGAAATTCCAAGCACTCCTGATTTTTTATTTAATAAATCGTTGACTTCATCGACAGTATAGTTACATTCTTTTATTAAGTATGTAGCTATAGCTGGATCTATACTTCCTGATCTAGTACCCATTACTATTCCCTCAAGAGGTGTAAATCCCATTGTTGTATCTATTGATACACCATTTTTTATAGCACAAAGACTTGCACCATTGCCTAAATGACAAGTAATAATCTTTAAATCCTTTACATCCTGTGCCAAAACATCAGCAACTTTTTGTGAAACATACTTATGTGAAGTTCCATGGAAACCATATTTCCTTATGGAATTGTTTTCATAAAGCTCGTAAGGAAGAGCATAAATATATGCCTCCTCCTTCATTGTTTGGTGAAACGCAGTATCAAAAACAACTACCATAGGTGTGTTTGGCATTAACTCTTTACATGCATTTATTCCAATCATGTTAGGTGGATTATGAAGTGGTGCTAATTTAAAGCATTCTTCAATATTTTTTATAACTTCATCATCTACTATAACTGATTTTGAATATTTTTCCCCTCCATGTACTACTCTATGTCCAACAGCACTTATTTCATCCATAGATGCTATAACCCCGTTTTCTTTATCTACTAGCACTTCTAAAACTAGTCTTATAGCATCTTTATGATCTTTCATCGGTTTTTCTAAAATATATTTTTCTCTTCCATCAACTTTTTGAGTTAAAATAGAACCTTCAATTCCGATTCTCTCAACAACTCCTTGAGCCAAAGCTTCTTCAGTTGTCATATCTATTAACTGATATTTTAATGATGAACTACCACAATTAATTACTAATATTTTCATTTTTATAGCCCCTTTCAATATTAAATTACTTTTGTGCTTGAACTGCTGTTAATGCAACAACATTAACTATATCATCTGAACTACATCCTCTTGATAAATCATTAATTGGCTTAGCAAAACCTTGACACATAGGTCCTATAGCTTCTGCATTAGCAAATCTTTGAACTAATTTATAACCAATATTTCCACTTTGTAAGTCTGGGAATACTAATACATTAGCTTTTCCAGCAACTTTACTATTAGGTGCTTTTTGTTTTGCAACCTTTTCAACTATAGCTGCATCTAATTGTAATTCTCCATCTATAAGTAAATCTGGTCTTAATTCTTTTGCAATTTCTGTTGCTTTTCTTACTTTATCAACCATTTCATGATCTGCACTTCCCATAGTTGAGAAAGATAACATAGCAACTCTTGGTTCTATTTTACATAAATTTTTTGCAGTATCTGCTGTAGCTATTGCTATTGCAGCTAATTGTTCTGCATTTGGATTTGGATTTACAGCGCAATCTGAGAATAATAACATTCCGCCTTCACCATATTCTGACCCTGGCACCATCATAATAAAGAAACTTGATACTACTGAAACCCCTTTAGCAGTCTTTATTATTTGTAAACCTGGTCTTAATAAATCTCCTGTTGTATGTACAGCACCTGAAACCATTCCGTCTGCATCATCAAGCTTAACCATCATAGTACCAAAATAAAGTGGATCTTTAACTATCATTTCAGCTTTTTCCATAGTCATCCCTTTATTTTTTCTTAATTCATAAAATTCATTAACGTATGATCCTAATTTGTCTGATTTTGATGGGTTAACTATTTCTACACCTTCTAAGTTTACACCTAGCTTGTTAGCCATAGTATTTATCTTTTCTTCATCCCCTATTAAAACTGGATATGCTAGCTCTAATTCTTTTATCCTTTGAGCTGCTACGATAGTTCTTTCTTCATCCCCTTCAGGAAGAACAATCCTTCTTTTGTCAGCCTTAGCTGCATTCCATAATTTTTCCATTAGCTCCATAATCATTACTCCTTTCAAAAAAAGACGCCTAGCATCTTCTTACTTACTAATATACCCCTAAACAACTATAATTTTCAACACCCAAATTACCCAAAGATTTAATTCTTTATATTTAAAATTTTCTGAAATATCCTTCCAATCATTTCTAATCTAATATATTCCCCTTATTATTCTTAATAATTTCAGCATTTTTATGCTATAATATTTTTATAATTTCCATTAAGGAGTGTAAATATGAATATAACAGGAATAATTACAGAATACAACCCATTTCATAGTGGACATCTTTATCATTTAGACTCTGCTAAAAAGGCTACTAATTGTGATGGAGTAATATGTATAATGAGCGGAAACTTTATCCAAAGAGGTGCTCCTGCTATAGTTGATAAATGGGCTAGAGCTGAAATGGCAGTTTCAAATGGTGTAGATTTAGTTATAGAACTTCCTACATTTTACGCCTTATCCTCTGCTGAATATTTTGCTAAGGGTTCAGTTACTATTCTTCACGCTTTAGGTGTTGTTAATAGTATTTTCTTCGGAAGTGAAAGTGGAAATATAAATGATTTAACAAGTATTTCTAAAATTTTAGCTTATGAACCATTAGAATTCAAAGAAATTTTAAAATATAACTTATCAAAAGGTATTACATATGCAAAAGCTCGTGAAGAAGCTTTAAAGAAAATTTTAAACAATGACGACCTTTCAAATATTTTAACTAGCTCTAATAATATTTTAGGTATTGAATATATAAAAACTTTGCTACGTTTAAATAGTTCAATCAATCCCTTAACTTTAACAAGAGTTGGCTCAACTTATAATGAAAAAACATTAAATAGTAGTTTTTCTTCAGCTACAAGTATAAGAGAAATTATAAAGTCTTCAAATTCTCTTAAAGATATAAAATCTTCAATTCCTTATGAATCGTATGAAATATTAAAAAAATTGCAAGATGATAACTACCAATTTGTATTTGAAGATAAGATGTTTGACTTTATTAAATACAAGTTAGTCTCTAACTGTGTAAATTTTAACAATCTTTTAGAAATATCCGAAGGATTAGATAATAAATTAATTAAAGAAATTTACAATAGTAACTCTTTTCAAGAGTTTTTACTTAATATAAAAAGCAAAAGATATACTTATACAAAAATATCTAGAATTTTAACACAAATTTTTATAGGTTTAGATTCCTTTGCCCCAAAAGAACTTCTAGATTCTAAAAATCTTTATGCTCGTGTACTCGCTTTTAATGATACTGGTAAAAGTATTTTAAAAGAAATAAAGAAAAAAACCTCTATACCTGTAATAACCAAACTTCCTAAAAATATAAATAACCCATTACTTAGCCTTGATATTCAAAGTACTAAGTGTTACTCAATATTAAATGATAAAATAAATCCTTTTAATGACTATTTAAAGTCTCCTATAATAAAAGATTAATAAAGTTAAGCCATCAGCATATAAATACTATAGATGGGAGTTGATTACATGTATAGTATTTATATTCTATGGCTTTTAATTATTGCACTTAGCATCATACTTATAAAGCTACTAAACATAAAAAAAAATTACATAGTATGTTTTTGTACTACAATTTTAATAATCTTATTTATACTTAATTTACAAGACTGTATGGATGCTGCTTTAATGGGATGTTCCTTAGTTGTTAAAGCAATAGTTCCAACTATATTTCCTTTTACAGTTATTTGTAATATTTTAATTTCTTATGATGGTATTGGACTTTATTCTAAAGTAATGGGTCCTCTTTTTTGCAAACCACTTGGTTTATCTAAAGCTTGTTCCTTCCCCCTTGCAGCTAGTTTCCTATGCGGATACCCATTAGGAGCCAAATACTGTAGTGAGATTTATGAAATGGGCTATATTAAAGAAAAAGAATATCTTAGAGTTTTAAATATAGCAACAAATGCAGGTCCTATTTTTTTAATCGGTTCTGTTGGAGCTGCTATGCTTTCTAGCCCCAAATATGGTTATATATTGCTTATAGCAAATTATTTATCTATTATTATTGTAGGATTTTTAACAAAAAGAAAAAATGAAAATTGCCAGTTTGATAGAGCAATTGCTCCAAATTTTAAAACTAAAAATTTTGGAACTGCTTTAAAACAGGCTATTGAAAGTGGAATAAACACAACTCTTACAGTTGGAGCTTTTGTTATTATGTTCTCTGTTTTTATAAGCATAATAAAAAACAATGCTCAAATAAGCATTGTTTTACACAGTTTAGAAGACTTACTTAAATTGCCTACTGATTCTTTATATGGACTCTTTTTAGGAAGCATCGAGTTTACAAACGGATGTAAATTAATTTCTACATCTACCTTATCTATTAATTTAAAACTTAGTATGATAAGTTTTATTTGCTCTTTTTCAAGTTTATCAGTTATAGCGCAAGTAAGTTCTGTTGTTAGTAAATATAATCCTCCAATGAAGAAATATATTTTTTGGAAGTTTATCCAAGGTGTACTTAGCTTTTTTATAACCTTTGGCGTTTCAAAAATATTTTTAAAGACTACTACCGTTTCTAATATAATAATTTCAACTGAAAAAATATATACTAATGCTTTTATATCTATTTTACCAGTTATATTACTTTTAATACTAACTCTAATATGCAAGGTTATTTTTAGAGTTTTAAGAAAATTACATACTTCTTAATTCTGCTATATTTTCCTTTATAACCTCTGAAGCTTCTGACATATTTTCATCTATTTCTTTAGCTACCTGTTCAAAGGAAGTTTGCATTGTTTTGATTAAAGCTATTTTTTTATTTTCTATCTCTCTATCAAGCTGAGTTAAAATTTCGTTTGAATACTCTCTTGATCCTAATCTAATTGCCTTGGCATCTCTTTGTGCTAGGGCAATTATTTCATTTGCTCTTATTTTAGCTTCTTTAACTATATCATGATTCTCTATATTTTTTTTCATTATTTCTAGAGTATCCTTTTTTAAGTTTTCATACTCCTTTTGAGCATCATTAAGTATTCTATCCTTTTCAGTTATAACCCATTTCGCCTTTTTTAGTTGATCTGGAAGTTCATGTATTATTTGATCTATAACTTCATCAATTTCTTTTTTATCCACCATAGTTTTCCCTGTAATAGGAACCTTTGGCGCATTTTCTATAATCTCTTGTAAATACTCTAAAAGTTCAATTATATTAGCTTCTTGTTTGTCCACAAACTCCACCCCTTTTTATTTTTTAATTTTATCTATAATCTCTGGAATAATCTCATCCGGGACAAGCCCCTTAATACATCCCCCAAATTTTGCCACTTGTTTTACAGAGGACGAGCTTACATATGAATACTCTGATGATGTCATCATAAAAACAGTCTCTATATTTGAATCTAATTTCGAATTCATAAGAGCCATTTGAAATTCATATTCAAAATCAGCAACTGTTCGTAAGCCTTTTAGAATTATATTAGAATTATTAATTCTTGCAAAATCAACTAATAACCCCTCAAACCTTAAAACCTCAACATTCTCTAAATCTTTAGTTACTTTTTCTATTAAAGCAACCCTTTCTTCTGAACTAAACAATCCCTTCTTATCTACATTAACTAGAACTGCCACTATAAGTTTATCAAAAGCCTTCGATCCTCTTTTTATTATATCTAAATGCCCATTTGTTATAGGATCAAAACTACCTGGATAAATGGCTACCTTCATTTTTATCCCCCTCAACCTGCTCTATTGGTATTTATAAAAACATACTGTTGTATTACCATATTTTCTACTTTTTGTTAGAACTATATTCTCATAACCTTCATAGATATCTTCTATTGTATCTATTTTTGTGACTATTATACCATTTTCTTTCAGCATATTATTTTCCTTAACTAATTTAATTGCCTCTGGTATCATTTCTTTACAATACGGAGGATCGATAAATATTATATCAAATACCTTTCCCTTTTTAGTTAAAGTTCTTAATGCTTCGTATGAATCCATATTTAAACCAAAACAGAAGTCTTCAAACTTTAAGTTTTCAATATTTTCCTTAAGTAAAGGGAATGTAACCGGACTTTTATCTACTAAATAAACTTCTTTAGCCCCTCTACTTGCTGCTTCTAATCCAAGACTCCCTGTCCCTGCAAATACATCAATAACCACAGCATCAGGTATATATCCCTGAACCATACTAAACATAGCTTCTTTTACTCTGTCTAAGGTTGGTCTAGTTTCCATAGTTGCAGGAGGTATTAACTTACGTCCTCTGGCTTTTCCCGCTATTATTCTCATTTAAATTCCTCCTTAGGTACTATCTTTTTAATTTTATCATAATATTTTTATATATACAATTTTTTTAATTAAAACAAATATACCTACTCCATCTTTCAATTGAATTAGCTATCTCTCTACACACTTTGATAGCATCAGATTCCTTTGACTTTATAAGCATATTAGCTTCTCCTCTTGCACATCTTAGTATATCTATATCTTCATATATATCTGCAAGTATAAGACCTTCAGCTCCACTTTGTTTTAACCCAAACATTTCACCTGAACCTCTAAGCTTTAAATCTTGTTCCGATATATAAAACCCATCTGTAGATTCTGTCATTATTTCCATTCTTTTTTTAGTATTATTACTTTTAGCTTTACCAATTAAAACACAGTAAGATTCATATTCTCCTCTTCCAACTCTCCCTCTTAATTGATGAAGCTGAGCTAACCCAAACCTTTCAGCATTTTCAATTATCATTACAGAAGCGTTAGGCACATTCACTCCTACTTCTATTACTGTTGTAGATATAATAACTTTAATCTTATTATCTTTAAAAGCTGTTATTATTCCATCTTTTTCTTGTGCTTTCATTTTCCCATGTAATATTTCTATTGGAATATTTTCAAACACACCATTTTTTAGCTCAGAAAATAACTTTTCAACTGAATTTAATTGCATTTTTTCATCATCTTCTATTAGTGGACATACTATATAAACCTGTCTCCCCTTATTAACTTCTTTAAGGGCTAAATCATATGCTAGATATCGTTTTTCTTCATTAAAAAATTTAGTATCTATTTTTTTTCTTCCTGGAGGAAGTTTATCTATTATTGATACATCTAAGTCCGAGTATAAATATAAAGCTAGTGTTCTTGGAATAGGAGTAGCTGTCATAACAAGTACATCTGGTCTTCTTCCCTTATTAATAAGCTTACTTCTTTGTTCTACACCAAATCTATGCTGTTCATCAGTAACTACTAAACCTAAATTCTTAAACTCTACATCCTCTTGTATAAGAGCATGAGTCCCTATTACAAGAAAAGCCTTATCAGAAGATATTTTTTCCTTTATTCTTCTTTTTTCTTTTAAGGTAGTGCTTCCAGTTAATAGTTCTACATCTACATCAAAACCCATAAACAACTTTTTAGCCTCTGCATAATGTTGATTTGCTAATATTTCTGTAGGAACCATCAAAGATGCTTGATATCCATTTTTAATAACATTAAATATAGCTATTAATGCAACTATAGTTTTCCCACTTCCAACATCTCCTTGAACTAATCTATTCATAGAATACATACTTTTTTGATCTCTTAAAATTTCACGCACAACTTTAGTTTGAGCATCAGTTAAACTAAAGGGAAGAGATGCTTTTAACTCTCTAAGCTCCTCTACCCATTGAAAGTTTATGCCTTCACTTCCTCTAAGTTTATTTTTTAATAAAAGTAATTTCATAGAGTATGTAAATAGTTCTTGAAACTTAAGCCTTATAATAGCTTTATCTAACTCATTTTTACCTTTAGGAAAATGTATATTTCTAATGGCTTCATCTAAAGAAGTTAACTTATACTTTTCTATAATATATTTAGGTAAATTTTCTGTAATAATTATTTCTTGTAAAATTTGATTAATAAGTTTTGTTATTATCCTATCACTTAAATCTCCCTTTAATGGATATTTAGGTATTATTTCATTTTCTTTAGCATCTTTATAACCATTTATAGGATTTATTATTTCTAGTCTATTTCCAACTTTTTTAAATTTCCCTACTAGATCATAAACTCCACCTATTCTATAGGATGCTTTTATATATTTTTGATTAAACCATTTCCCTTCAACTACATATCCTCTATAATCAAATATAATGGTAGATATAATTTTACCCGTTTTAGTTCTTACATCCCTTCCAAACTCAACAACTCTACATGTTAGAATTTGTTTTTCATTTTCATCTATTTCCTGAAAATCTATATTTCCCCTTATAAACTCATAATCTCTAGGAAAGTATAATAGCAAATCTAAAATAGTAAAAATACCACACTTATTTAATCTTTCTGTAAGCTTAGGTCCAACTCCCTTTACAGAAGATATATCTTGTGAAATATTCATAATATCACCTCTAGCAAATTGTTATATAGCATTAAAGCACAAGATATTACTAACTGTAAACAGCTTTAATATCCTGTGCTTATATCTTTTCTTATTTAAAGTTTATTCTACTGACATTATGAAATAGTAAAGAGGTTGTTCTCCACTATAACATTGAACATCAAAGTCACTATACTTATCTTCTAACTTCGATACAAACTCATTTAATTTTTCTTCATCCACATCTTTTCCATAGAATATGGTAATAAGTTCACTATCTTCATCTATCATTTCTTCTAAAACTTCTTCTGCAATATTAAAATAGTCTTCTCCAACTTTTTTAATCTTACCTTCAACTAAACCTAACATGTTTCCTTCTTTTATTTCTATTCCATCCATTTCTGTATCTCTAACGGCATATGTTACAGATCCTGTTTTAACCATTTCAATAGTTTCTTTTAAAGCTTCTTCATTTTCATCTACTTCACCTTCATGGTTAAACATAGTAATACAAGTTATTCCTTGTGGAATTGTCTTAGTTGGTATTACTCTTACATCTTTTTCTGAAATTTCAGCTGCTTGATTTGCTGACATAATAATGTTTTTATTATTTGGAAGTATAAATATATGTTCAGCATTTAATTTTTCTATGCATTCCATTATATCTTGAGTTGAAGGATTCATTGTTTGACCACCTTCTATTACGTAGTCAACTCCTAAATCTTTAAATATATTTGTAATTCCAGTACCCATTGCTACTGAAATAAACGCATATTTTTTTATTTCTTCTTCTTCCACTGCTACTGTTTCGTTATCATAGAACTCTTTTTCCATAAGTTCTCTATGTTCTTCTCTCATATTATCGATCTTAATCTTTGATAACTCACCTAATTTAACAGCTCTTGAAAGAACGTCTCCAGGGTCATTTGTATGAATATGTACTTTTATTACATCTTCATATCCAACAACCACTGCTGAATCTCCTAAAGTTTCTATTTCTGCTCTAAAAGCTTCTGCTTTAGTAGCATCTCCTAAGACAATAAATTCTGTACAATATCCAAATTTAATATCTATATCTTCTATTCCTTTTGCACTAGCTGTTGCTTGAGCTGGATTAATATCTTTAATTTCAGCTTTTATATCATCTTTTAATGCATCATACATGCCTTTAAGTATTATATATAATCCCATACCACCTGAGTCTACTACTTTTGCCTTTTTTAATGCAGGTAGTAATTCCGGAGTTTTATCTAGCATCTTTTTAGATTCTAGAACTACTATGTTCATAAGTTCCACTAGGTCTTTTGCTTCTGCTTCTATTGCTGCTTCTGCTGCTGCTCTTATAACTGAAAGTATTGTTCCTTCTGTAGGTCTCATAACAGCTTTGTAGGCTGAATTACTTCCTTCTTTTAATGCTATTGCAAATTCAATTGCATCTACTTCTTCTTTTTCTTCTAATCCTTTAGAAATCCCTCTAAGTATTTGTGAAAGAATAACTCCTGAGTTTCCTCTTGCTCCCATAAGAGCACCCTTTGCAAGTTTCTTAGATGATTCTCCTATAGAATTTGAATTAAGGCCTTCTATCTCTTTAACTGCCGCTTTAAAAGTTGCTGACATATTTGTTCCTGTATCTCCATCTGGAACAGGGAATACATTTAAAGCATTAACAAAATCACTTTGTTCTAACAACCTATTGCTACCATTAACAACCATGTTATAAAAGTCATGGCCATTTATTTTTTGATATTTCATCCTTTTACCTCCTAGACTCTAACAGCTTGAACATTTACTGTAACAGATGAAACTTTTAAACCAGTAAAATTTTCTACACTATAACGTACCTTTTGTATTATATTATTTGCAATTACAGAAATTTTATTTCCATATTCGACCATCACAAATAATTCTATTTCTAATTTATTATCTTCATTAAAGTTAAGCTTAACGCCCTTACTTAAGTTTTCTATTCTCATAAGTTCCCAAAAGCCTTCTGTAGCATTTTTAGAAACCATTCCTACTACTCCATAACATTCCATTGTTGAAAGTCCAACGATCTTGCCCAAAACATCTTCTGAGTAATGAATGTTCCCAAGTTCATTTGAATATCCTACCATTTATAGATCCCTCCTTATAAATATCCTTATACTATATTTTATATTACTTATAATTATTATTCAAGTGTAATTATTAAACTGTAGATATCTGTAGAGAATTTTGATAATTAGAATTTTTTTTATAAATTCGTCATATTTTATATTATGTTCAAGTTTTTTTATTTTTTACTTGCAAATTTATCACTTTATATGATAAAATGTAATCTGTCCTATTGAAGAGAAATTATCTTCAAAACATAAGGAGGTGTTTTCAAGTGGCAAGAAGATGCGAAGTTTGTAATAAAGGTGTAGTATCAGGTACTCAATACTCTCACTCACATCGTCAATCAAAGAGAACTTGGGCTCCTAACATAAAGAGAGTAAAGGCTTTAGTTAATGGAACACCAAAAACAGTTCATGTATGTACAAGATGCCTTAGATCTGGTAAGGTTCAAAGAGCAATATAAGTTCAGATAAAAAATGCAATTGATTAGTCAATTGCATTTTTTATATTTTAAAGAGTATAACCACAAACTCTTTATTATTTATACATATCTTAACTTTTTCATATGTACTAATTACTTTCTTCTAAAAAACTTTATAAAGTTTGATAGGAACTTTGGTAATTTTATAGCGATTATTTTCATCTAAAATCCCCCCTTATAATAATAAAAATCACTCATCCCTTTATACTTATTGTATGCAGCATATTGGAATTGAGTGATTAATTTTTAAAAAAACTTTAATCTTTTGTATATAAAACCATTAGAGTTCCATTTTTAAAGTTAATCTCTATAGGCTTATCTAAAAACTCATTAGATACTGTTAATGAATCTCCTACAGCTAAATCATAATTATTTAACTCATACTTAGCTCCCTTTATAGTTAATTCACTTACTAAATCTGAATAAGCATGAAAAGATATAATATCGCCATAATTACCATAAAGAATCTCTGGTTTATTTATCATATATATTTTATTATTATCATCTATTATTTCGGCTTTAACACCTAATTGTAGAGCTTTTAGCAAAAGCCCTATATTACCTAATGCATGATCATATCTAGTGCCTGTAGCTCCAAGTAAGACTATTTCTGTAGCTCCTTTATCTATAGCTAAATTAAAAGCACTAGTTGTATCTGTAAAGTCTTTTTCCTCTTTAAATTTGGTTTTGGGTACTCCAAGTTGTTCTAGCTTTAAAATTGTTTCTTTTGAAGCTGAATCAAAATCTCCTAATACATAATCAGGTATTATTTTATTTTGAATAAGTACTTCACAGCCTCTATCTGCACCAATTATAAGATTTCCATCTTTAATTATATTTTCTAAAAGTTTCTTAGAAGGTGCCTTTCCCCCTGAAACAATTATAGCTTTCATTTATTCCCCTCTTAAAACCTTTATATTTTCTTTGTATTTCCCATCACCAAATACTGCTGAACCTGCAACTAATACATTAGCTCCAGCTTCTATTAAAGTTTTAGCATTAGTTTTATCTACTCCACCATCAACTTCAATTAATAAATCTTTATTTAAATCTTTGCTCATTTCTTTTACTTCTTTAATTTTATCTAAAGCATAAGGAATAAACTTTTGCCCACCAAAGCCTGGATTTACTGACATAATAAGTACCATATCTACACTACTTATAATATCTTTTAATACCATTGTAGGTGTACCTGGATTTAAAGCAACACCTGCTTTAACTCCTTTTGATTTTATATATTGAATGGCTCTATCTATATGTCTATCTGCTTCATAGTGCACTGTTATTATATCTGCTCCCGCTTCTACAAAAGCATCTATATAATTTGCAGGGTTTTCTATCATTAAATGTACATCAAATATTTTTTCTGTTTTATTTCTTATTGATTTTATAATTGGTAATCCAAATGATATATTAGGTACAAATGACCCATCCATTACATCTATATGAATAACCTCTGCTCCTGCCTTGTCTATACTTTGTATTTCTTCTCCTAATTTTGAAAAATCTGCTGATAAAATTGAAGGTGCTATCCTTACCATTTATTATTCCTCCCATCCATTATTTCTTCTAATGTTCTAATATAAAATTTATATCTATATTCATTAATTTTGCCTTCTTGCACAGCTTCTTTAACTGCACATTTAGGTTCTTTATTGTGAAGACATCCTCTAAATTTACATTCATGATTATATTCTTCAAACTCTGGAAAACAATATCTAAGTTCTTCTTTATCTATGAAGTTTACTTCTAGAGTTGAAAAACCTGGAGTATCTACTAAATAACCCTCTGATATCTCTATTAGTTCGCTATGTCTAGTTGTATGCTTTCCTCTACCTATTTTATCTGAAACACTTCCAGTTTCCATATGATCTCTATTTATTAATTTATTTATTAGAGTAGATTTACCTGCTCCTGATGGACCACATAATACTGTTTCATTTCCTTTAAGTTTTTCCTTAAGGCTATCTATTCCTTCGCCTTTTTTTGCATTTATATATAATACTTCATAACCTATATCATTAATTTTTTTCCTTACTTCTTCTCTTTCTTCATTTGAAACTAAATCTACTTTATTTAAACAAACTATTGATTTTATATTATTATGTTCACAAAGAACTAAAAATCTATTTAAAAGATCAAAATTAATATCTGGGTTTTTAATTGCAAAAACAACAAAGGCTTGTGTGACATTTGCTACTGTTGGTCGTATGAGTTCTGATGATCTTTCTAATATATCTTCTATAACTCCCTTACCATTTTCAACTTTTATAATAACATTATCACCAACTATAGGCTTTATATCTTTATGTCTAAACTTCCCTCTTGCTTTACACTCTATTAGCCCGTCTTCAGTTTTAATGTAATAAAATCCACCAATTCCCTTAATTATTTTTCCTTCCATAATATCTCCTTATATTTTATTCTCCTTATTTATAATAAACAGATTTCACCAAAAAATGCAAACAATTTTTCACATATATATTTATTTATATTAATTTTTATAAAATTATATATGTAATAAGAAAAAGGAAACCAATTAAATTGATTTCCTAAATTCTTTCCGTTATTGATTACCTATAGGTGGTTTTTCTTCTCCATTACCACTTTCAGGTTTAGGCGGATTTTCTTGTTCCTTTTTATTTGTTGTTAAAGTAACTGTTTCACCTTCTTTAACACTCTTTGTAAAATCTGCTACTTTATCTCCATCTCCAGATACTGCTACATTTATACCAGCACCTTTAAGAAGTGCTTTGGCTTCATTTACTGGCATATTAATATAAATACCTAATCCTGCAATATCTATTATTTTTTCTTCATATTTTCCTACAGTAATAGAAACTGAAGTTCCTTCTTCTACTTTTGTACCTTTTATTGATTGTGAAAGAACTTTTCCATCTTCATTTTTATTATTAGTAGTTTGATAATTTACTGATACTGAAAGTTTAAGCCCTTCTAATGTTGATTTTCCATCACCTTCACTATATCCTACAACATTAGGTACATCTACAAGTTTAATTTCTGGACCCTTACTTACAACTACCTCTATTTTAGTATCTTTTTTAATTTCAGCCTTAGCAGCTGGACTTTGACTTATAAAATATCCTTTTGGAACACTATTACTAAATTGTTCTGTTATCGTATAATTTTTATATCCTTGTAAATCAAAGTATTGTTTTATATTATCAACTTCATAATCTCTAAAATCAGGCATTTTTAACTTTTCTTCTCCACCTGATACAATTACCTTAACCTTTGATTTTTTCTTTACCTTAGTTCCAACTTTAGGATTCACATCAATAATAGTTCCTTCTGGTTTATCACTCTTTTCAGTTCCTACCTCTTCAAGCTCTAATCCTAATTTATCAAGTTCCTTTTTAGCATCATCTAATTTCTTACTTTCAATATTAGGTACTTCAACTTCCTTGCTGCTTGATCCCTTAGTTAAAAAGAAACCGCCCACTCCAATTGCTAGTAATGCTAAAATCCCTACTATAGCTATAATTACCTTTTTATTATTATTTTTTTTCTTAGGTTTATTTTCTTTAGTCTTTCTCTTTTTAAATAAACCATCCTCTTCATCATCATCTTCGTAGTCTTCTTCATCGTATTCATCATCTTCGTCGTAATATTCATCTTTAAGACTTGTAATTTGAGTTGTCTTATCATTATCCATTGTAATTGGAGACATTACGATTGTATGTTGATCATCCATTGAAGGTTTTTCTCCAATGATAACATCAGGATTTTGTTGTATTTTTTGAAGATCCTGTATAATATCCTTTGCACTTTGATATCTTTTTACTGGTGTTTTTTCCATAGCCTTTAATATAAGCTTATTTAAGCTATCAGGAATTGATGGATTCAAACTCTTTGGTGAGACAGGCTCTTCTTGTAAGTGCTTAAGAGCTACAGTAACTGGGGAATCCCCCTCAAAAGGTAATTTTCCAGTTACCATTTCATATAAAACTACACCTAAAGAATATAAATCAGTTCTAAAGTCAATATAAGTTCCCTTAGCTTGTTCTGGTGATAAATAATGTGCTGATCCTATTATACTTGTTGTATTTGTTATAGTAGAGGAATCTGTTGATTTTGCTATTCCAAAATCTGTAACTTTTATTCCGCCACCTTCTGTTACTAATATATTTTGTGGCTTTATATCTCTATGAATAATGTTATTTTTATGAGCACATTCTAATGCTTTAGCAATTTGAAGCGCTATTTTTATAGCTGTAGCATAACCAAGTTTTCCATTATATTGTATGAAATCTTTTAAAGTTTTACCATTTACGTATTCCATAACAATATAATTTATATCATCTTGAGTTCCAACATCTAAAACATTAACTATATTAGTATCTGACAAGTTTGCAATAGCAGTTGCTTCTCTCTTAAATTTTTGTGATATTTCTTCGTTGTTTGCAAATTCCTTTTTTAGAATTTTAACGGCAACAAATCTATTTAACTTATTACATTTAGCTTTAAAAACTTCTGACATTCCGCCTTCGCCGACTTTTTCAAGAAGTTCATATCTGTCTCCTAATACCATTCACTTACACCTCTCCTTCAAATAGTACTACTGTTATATTATCCCTTCCACCTCTTGATTTAGCTAGGTCTATCAATATTTCACAAACCTCACCTAAATTAGAATACTCACTTAGAATAGATAAAATATCATTGGATTTCACTTCGTTACTTAGACCATCTGAACACAACAAAAACAAATTGTACTTCTTAGGATTTACTTTAAATATATCAACTTCAACCCATTCCTTTGTTCCTATTGCTCTTGTAATTATATTTCTTTGCGGGTGTTTTTCAGCTTCTTCCTCTGTAATACTTCCAAAATCTAATAATTCTTGTACTAACGAATGGTCTTTAGTTATTTTTTCAATTACTTCTCCCTTTATGCCATAACATGAGCTATCTCCCACGTTTGCAACTTGAATAAATTCATCTGTTATTAGACATGCAGTTAGAGTTGTCCCCATCCCTCTATATTCTTCTTCTCCATGAGAAAACTCATAAACTTTAATGTTTGCATATTCTACTGCTTCTTTTAAGATGTTATATCTATTTTCATAGTTAAAATTCTTTTCAATAAATTCAATTACTTTCTTGGATGCCATTTCACTAGCTACTTCACCAGCATTATGACCTCCCATACCATCTGCTACAACAAAAACTCTATATTTTTCCTCTTCTTTATATAAGGCATAATCTTCATTTAATTTTCTAACGTTTCCCACATCACTTTTTATACCAACCATCAATACCCACTCCTTACATTTGGGTTTCTAAAAACTTACGTCTTATTTGTCCACAGGCTGCATTAATATCGCTTCCCATTTCTCTTCTTACTGTAACTTCTATCCCTTGACTTTTTAAAATTTCTTCAAAATCTGTAATAGTTTTTTTAGAAGGTCTTTTTAGTGTATTTTCTTTTATTTCATTAACAGGAATAAGATTAACATGGCATAACATACCCTTTAAAAGTTTTCCTAAAGATTTTGCATCTTCTTTTCCATCATTCACTCCTGATACTAAAGAATATTCAAAAGTAATACGTCTTCCTGTCTTTTCTATGTAATACCTACAGGCCTCTAAAATCTCTTTTATTGAATATTTATTAGCTATTGGCATTATTTCTCTTCTTTTCTCATCACTAAATGCATGAAGTGAAATTGCTAAAGTTATACTTGATTCTTTATCTGCAAGATCATAAATATTAGGAACTAAACCACAAGTTGAAAGTGTAATATGTCGTTGTCCAATATTTAGCCCATAATCTGAATTTACTAATTCTAAAAATTTAAGTACATTTTCATAATTATCTAAAGGTTCTCCACTTCCCATTAACACTACATTTGAAATTCTTTCACCAATTACGTTTTGAGCTACCATAATTTGAGATAATATTTCTCCTGCTGTTAAATTTCTAACTCTTCCATCAAGAGTTGAGGCACAGAACTTACATCCCATCCTGCACCCAACTTGTATTGAAATACAAATTGAATAACCATGTTTATATTTCATAATTACACTTTCAATAATATTTCCATCATTAAAACCAAGTAATAGCTTTTGTGTATTATCTATTTTAGATTCAAATCTTTCTACTATTTTAGGAATACCTATATAAAAGTTACTATTTAACTTTTCTTGTAAAGCCTTAGGGATATTTCTCATTTCATAAAAATCCCAAACTTCTTTATAAATCCAAGAAAGTACTTGTTTTGCTCTAAATGCACTTTCTTTATTGTCCTTCATCCAAGCTATAAGCTCCTCTAAAGTGTAATCTAATATATTTTTCATTATTTCACCTACATTGTTTTTTGTATTTTAGCAATATAGAAGCCATCCATATGTTCATTTGGTAATATAGTTAATGTACCATCTTGGTTATATATAAAGTTACTATTATTTCCAATAAATATCTTTTCTATTTTAGCATCTTTATGCTTTGACATAAACCATTGTATATTTTCTTCATTTTCTTCTTTGTTTAATGTACATGTTGAATATACTAATGTACCATTTGGTTTTAAGTATTGCCAAGCATTATCCATTATTTCTCTTTGTATTGGAACTAAATCCTTTAATTGCTGTCTAGTTTTATTCCATTTTATTTCTGGTTTTTTTCTTATTATTCCAAGACCTGAACATGGAACGTCAATAAGAACTTTATCTGATGAGGATATATACTCAACATTTAATTTAGTTGCATCCATAACTAAAGTCTTTACATTTGTTAAACCAAGTCTATTAATATTTTCTTCTATTAATGATAATTTATTTTCATGTAAATCAAAAGCTAATACTTCTCCTGTATTATTTAATAATTCTGCTATATGAGTTGTTTTTCCACCTGGTGCTGCACAAAGGTCTAAAACTTTATCTCCTTCTTTAGCATCTAAAATAGGTGCTACAAGCATAGCGCTTTCATCTTGAACAGTTATTAACCCTTCATTAAATAATTCATTTCTTTCTATGCCTTTTCCGCCTTTTATTTCAATAGCTTCTGGGCAAGCATATCCTTCTTCAATGTCATATTGCATTGTTTCTAACTTTTCATAAACTTCATCATAATCTGATTTAATACTATTAACTCTTACTGTTGTTTTAGGAGTTTCATTTAAACCTGCCATAAGTTTTAAAGTTCTTTCTTCTCCATATTGTTTTATAAATAATCTTATCATCCATGGTTGAAGAGAGAATTTATATGCTAATTCATCAATTCTATTTCCTGGTACAACTAATTCTTTTTCATCTTTAATGTAATTTCTTAATATACCATTTACAAGCTTTGATGCTTCTAAAGAAACTTCTTTAGCTTCTTCTACAGCTTCATTACATGCTGCATATTCAGGAACTTTATCTAGAAAATGTATCTGATAAATTGCAACTCTTAATATGTTTAATACAGTTTCATCCATAAGTTTAATGTCTTTTACAAAGTTTCCTATAATAACATCTAAAGTCTTTTTTCTTCTTAAAGTTCCGTAAACTAATTCAGTTATTAATCCCTTATCTAAATCTGAGATTTCGTTATTATTAAGTTCATTTGAAAGAACTATATTTGAGTATGCTCCTTCTTCTAAAACTCTTTGAACTATTTGTCTTGCTAGTTTTCTACTATTCATCTTTATACCTCTTTAATTATCATTATATCTATTATTTAATGCTATTAATCTTATTAATTGAGAAATAGCCATCAATGTAGCAGCAACATAAGTCATTGCAGCTGCATCTAATACATTTTGTGCACCTTTTATTTCATCTCCATATAAAAACCCTCTAGTTTTTAAAATGGAAAGTGCTCTAGTTGAAGCATTAAATTCTACTGGAAGAGTTACTAATTGATATAAAACTGCTGCTCCAAAGAATATAATACCAAATCTCGCTAACATAGGAGAACCAAAAAATATTCCAATCATAAATAAAATCATTGAAAGTTGACTCCCTATATTAACTACTGGGGCTATTTGAGTTCTTAGAACTAATGGTTTATAGCTAGTTTGATGTTGAATTGCATGACCACACTCATGAGCTGCTATTCCAGCTGCTGCAATAGTTGCTCCATCATATACTTCTGGCGAAAGTCTAACTACTTTTGAAGTTGGATCATAATGGTCTCCCAAGTGAGTGCTTACTCTTTCCAATCTTACATCAAAAAGTCCTGCTGAGTCTAATATATTTCTTGCAATTTCACTCCCTGTATTCCCATTTATAGTTCTAACACTTCTATATTTTTTGTAAGTACTATCTACTTTCATTTGGGCCCAAAAAGCTATTATAACTGCTGGAATTAAGATTATATATGTTGGATCAAAATAAAAACCTGGATAAAACATACTATCCTCTCCTTAAAAATTACTATCCTAAAATAATATTTTCTTTAATTTCATTCCCATTTATATATTGTTCTATAGTTAAAGGCTTTCCATTTGGAAATTGTACTTTTTTTATTAATAATGTCCCCTTTGATGTAGCAACTTTAATCCCATCCTTTGAAACTTTTAATATAGTTCCTGGTGCTTTATTGCTTTCTTCATTTAA
This sequence comes from Clostridium chauvoei, assembly GCF_002327185.1. Taxonomy (NCBI): domain Bacteria; kingdom Bacillati; phylum Bacillota; class Clostridia; order Eubacteriales; family Clostridiaceae; genus Clostridium; species Clostridium chauvoei. Next base: position 1,377,947 of record NZ_CP018624.1, read on the forward strand.
AACATCTGCACTATAAATCTTCATAGACTGATCTTCATATTTAGTATGTGCAATAGGCCATGGATTAAGTCCTCTAATTAAATTATTTATCTTTTCTGCTGAATCATTCCAGTTTATTTTGCCAAGATCTTTATTTAACATTTTAGCATAGAAAGTTTCACCTTCTTGTTTAATTGGCTTTATGGTGTTATTTACTAAACCTTCTATAGTATCTACTAAAAGATCTCCTCCTGTACTCATTAAAATATCATGGAGTTCTCCAGCTGTCATGTCTTCTGTGATATCAACTTCATTTTTAAGAAGCATATCCCCTGTATCAAGGCCTACATCCATAAGCATAGTTGTATTTCCTGACTTCTTTTCACCATTTATTATTACCCAATTTAATGGTGCTGCACCCCTATACATTGGTAGTAAAGATGCATGAAGGTTTATACAGCCATATTTAGGTATATCTAATACTTCTTTAGTTAAGATTTGCCCAAAAGCTACAACTATTATAAAATCTGGTTTTAATTCTTTTAAATATTCTATACACTCTCTATCGTCCTTAAGTTTTATTGGTTGATATACTGGTATATTATTTTCTATAGCAACTTCTTTTACTGGTGAAAAAGCCATTTTCTTTCCTCTACCCTTAGGTTTGTCAGGTTGCGTAAATACGCTTTCTACTCCATAGGTTTCTATAAGCTTTTTTAAAGAAGGTACAGAAAAATCTGGTGTTCCCATAAATACAATCTTCATAAAGTATCCTCCAGTGACTATTTAATATGATCTATAAATAATGTTCCATATAAATGATCATTTTCATGTAATACAGCTCTTGCTAATAGCTCTGTTGCTTCTAAAATAAATTCTTCACCATTTTCATTTAAAGCTTTTACTTTTACATAATTTGGTCTTTCTATTTCAGCCATTTCTCCTGGAATACTAAGACATCCTTCTTCTCCTGTTTGTGATCCACTAGTTTCTAGTATTTCTGGATTTATAAATACTCTAATTCCAGCACCATCGTAAACATCTATTACAAATATTTTTTGAAGAATTCCTATTTGTGGTGCTGCAAGCCCAACTCCATCTGCTTCATACATTGTGTCTGCCATATCATCTAAGATTTGTAACGTTCTAGAAGTTATTTTTTCAACTGTTTTACAATTCTTTCTTAATACTTCATCTCCATTTTTTCTTATATTTCTAATTCCCATTTTATTTCCTCCTATGCTAAATTATTTGGGTTAATGTCAATACTTACTCTTATTTCATTATATACATTCTTATTAAACTGATAAAGTCTATCCTTAATTTTTTTACAAAATTCTATAGAAATATCCCCTTTAAATAAAATTTGCCATCTATAATTATCTTTTATTTTAGTTACAATACAAGGAACAGGTCCTAACATATCTATAGAAGTATATTCATTTTTTATTTTTTCAAAATCTATACTTACTTTTTTCATAAAATCTTTAAGTTTATCTTCATCTTTAGAAATTCCATTAACTAATAGTATTTTACCAAAAGGAGGATAACACATCAAACCTCTCATGGTAAATTCTTCATTGTAAAAACCTTCGTAATCATAATTCTTTGCATATAATAAGCTATAATGATCTGGTGTATAGGTTTGTATAAATACTTTACCTTCTTTTTCCCCTCTACCTGCTCTTCCTGCAACTTGTGTTATTATTTGAAAAGTTCTCTCTGCAGCTCTAAAATCTGAAACATTTAATGAAATGTCTGCAGCTAAAACTCCAACCACTGTAACGTTTGGAAAATCTAATCCCTTCGAAATCATTTGAGTTCCAATTAAAATATCTGCCTCTTTATTCTTAAAGGAATTATATATAGCTTCATGTGAATTCTTATTTCTTGTAGTTTCTGCATCCATTCTTAATACTTTTACATCTTTAAAGTATTTTAAAACTTCTTCCTCTACTCTCTGTGTCCCAGCCCCAAAAAACTTTACATATTTACTTTTGCATTTAGGACATATTTTAGGTTGCTTTTCTACTTTACCACAATAATGACAAACTAAAAAACCATTTTTATGATAAGTCATAGAAATATCACATTTTGAGCATTTAAATACATATCCACAGCTTCTACATGATACAAAGGTTGAAAAACCTCTTCTATTTAAAAATAGTATTATTTGCTCTTTTCTTTTTAAAGCTTCTTTTATTTCATAATAAAGTCTGTTACTAAATAAAGATATATTCCCTAAGCTCAACTCTTTTCTCATATCTATAATTTCCATTATAGGCATAGGCTTTAAATCTACTCTATTTTTAAGTTCAACAAGCTCTATTTCTCCTGAAATAGCTCTATAATAGTTTTCTATAGTTGGAGTTGCAGATCCTAAAATAACTTTGCAATTCTTTAAAGAACTTATAAACTCAGCCACTTCTTTAGTTTGATACTTTGGATTCTGTTCAGATTTATAGGTATTCTCATGTTCTTCATCTATAATTATAAAACCTAACTCTTTAACAGGTAAAAATAAGGCACTTCTTGCTCCTATAATTACTTTAGCCTTACCTTCTTTTATCCTATACCATTCATCAAACCTCTCTCCATCTGAAAGCTTACTATGAAATAATGATACTTCTTTTCCAAATCTACCTTTAAATCGTTCTATCATTTGAGGTGTTAAAGCTATCTCTGGCACTAATATTATTGAAGATTTATCTTCTTTTAATGCTTTATCAACTAAACGCATATAAACTTCCGTTTTACCTGAACCTGTAACCCCTTTTAAAAGTACAACGTTCTTTTCTGTGTTATTTATTTTATTTATGGCTATTTCTTGTTCTTTAGTTAGTGGTTTTTCAATAAAGCGATCATATACATTGGTATTATATCTATAAACTATTTCTTCTTCTGAAGATAAATATCCTTCCTCAATAAGTTTATTTATTTTATATAAGGATAATGAATACTCTTTTGTTAATTCAGCTTTTGTAAATTTCCCATTGTTATTTTTTATAAAATCTAAAATTTCTTTATATCGTTCTCTTTTTTATAATCCAGTATATCCTTTTCAAATACTATTACCTTTTTGCTCTTAGGCTTAATCCCTTTTAAAACTCCATGGGGAATTATAAGCCTTATAGCATCGATGTATTTACACAAATAATTTTCTCTTAAAAACTCAATTAATTTCAAATCATTTTTATTTAATACTGGCTCCTCTAAAAATATTGATTTTACTTTTTTTATTCTTATACCTTTAGGTTCATCTTGATTTTTTACATTTAAAATGAATCCATATGTGCTAGTATTTTTAATACCAAAAGGAACCTTAACAAGCTGCCCTACTTTTATTAATCCTTTTAGTTCTTCAGATACTTCATAAGTAAATGGTCTATCTATATCTAATGCATCGCTATTTACTATTATTTCTGCATATATTTTCAAATTTATCACCTTTTTTATTTAGGTTTTAATATAATTTTTTACTTATAGAAGAAGAAAGCGCAATTAGCGCTTTCCCAAAATAGTTTCAAAAATATTTGATGCTACTTCTCTCTTACTCATTTTATCTAAATGAATTTCTTTACCTGACTTTGATATTATAATAACCTTATTATCTTCACTTCCAAAGCCAGTTTCTGAACTTGTAATATCATTTGCTACTATAAAATCTAAATTCTTCTTAGAAAGCTTTCTTTTCGCATTTTCTATTACATCATTACTTTCAGCTGCAAATCCAACTAATACTTGATTAATCTTTTGCCCTCCAAGTAATTGCAGAATATCATTATCTCTAGTAAAACTTAAAGTTAAGTCGCCATCACCTTTTTTAATCTTCTTATTGCTATATTCTTTTATTTTATAATCTGCAACAGCTGCAGATTTTATAACAATATCACTATTATGAAAATGTTCTAATATAGCATTCTTCATCTCTTCATTAGTATCAATATTTATCATACTAATGCCCTTTGGTGGCTCTAAAGATGTAGGTCCAGAAACTAATATAACTTCTGCTCCTCTATCTCTTGCTTCTTTAGCTATTTCGTACCCCATTTTACCAGTTGATCTATTTGTTATATATCTTACTGGATCTATATGTGATCTAGTTGGACCTGCACTAATAAGTACTTTTTTCCCAAGTAAATCTTGTTTTTTATCTTGTAATTCAAGTTCTTTTAAAACTACCTCTACAATTTTATTAACATCTGCAAGTTTTCCTTTTCCTGTATCACCACAAGCAAGTCTTCCTGATGCCGGTTCTATAAATTCGTAGCCATAATCTTTTAGTTTCTTTATATTACCTTGTACTATAGGATTTTCATACATATTTGTATTCATTGCTGGCGCAAATATAACTTTAGCTTTTGTTGCCATAATGGTAGTTGATAACATATCATCTGCTATCCCATTTGAAACTTTACCAATAATATTTGCTGTAGCTGGTGCGACTAAAAATAAATCTGCTTTTTTAGCTAGTGATATATGCTGAATTTCCCAAGCCTTTGGTTCTGAAAACATATCTGTAACAACCATATTTTGACTAAGTGATTGAAAAGATAATGGAGTTACAAACTCAGTTGCAGAAGATGTCATAATAACATTTACTTCTATATCTTTTTTTCTAAGAGCACTTATAATATCAAGTGCCTTATAAACAGCTATTCCTCCACTTATACCTATGCATACACACTTTTTTTTCATAATTATTTATTGCCTTCCTCTAGTCTTTCATATCCAACAGCACCATCATTAACTTCATTTATTGCTATAGTTAATGGTTTATGTGATTTTGTCTTTATAAGTGGTTCTCTACCCTCTATTAATTGTCTTGCTCTTTTTGAAGTCACTATTACTAGTGAATATCTATCGTCTACCTTTTGTAATAAGTCCATTATTGATGGATTAATCATAGAGTTGTTCATGAATTAAACCCTCCTTAGAATCTAACATTGTATTATCTTTTATTCTATCAACTCGGCATTTTTCTGCGGCTATAATTCCTTCTACTTTTGAAACCGCTAAATCTAAAGTATCATTAACTACTGCATAATTATATTTTGAAACATAATTTATTTCTTTATATGCAGATTTAAATCTTCTCATTAATGATTCTTCAGTTTCACTTCCTCTTTTTATAATTCTTTGTTTTAATTCTTCCATTGATGGAGGAAGGATAAATATAAATACTCCCTCACTAAAGTTTTCTTTAACCTTTAGTGCACCTTGAATATCTATTTCTAATATAACATCTTTGCCTTCTTCAAGCATTTTTTCTACATTTGATTTTGGCGTACCATAACAGTTGCCATAAACTTCAGCGTATTCTAGGAAATCATCCTTTTCTACTCTGTCTAAAAATTCGTTTCTACTTAAGAAATAATAATTTACACCATCAATTTCCCCTTCTCTTGGATCTCTTGTAGTTGCTGATACTGAAAGATATAAATTATCATTTTGGTTAAGTAGTTCTTTACAAATAGTCCCTTTACCAGCTCCTGATGGACCTGAAATAACAATTAATATTCCTCTATTTGTACTGTGCATTATTCATCAACCTCATCTACAGCTTCATCTTTTGCTACTAATCTATGTGCTACTGTTTCTGGTTGAACTGCTGATAATATAACATGATCACTATCTGTTATTATAACTGCTCTAGTTCTTCTACCATATGTAGCATCTATTAGCATACCTCTATCTCTTGCTTCTTGAATTATTCTTTTTATAGGTGCTGATTCTGGACTTACTATAGCAACTAATCTATTTGCTGAAACTATGTTTCCAAATCCAATGTTAATTAACTTAATTCCCATGGCTTTCCTCCTAATTATTCAATATTTTGTCCTTGTTCTCTAATCTTTTCGATTAAATTCTTTATGTTAATGACTAAATTAGTCATGTCCATATCACTAGATTTTGAAGCTATTGTATTTGCCTCTCTGTTCATTTCTTGAATTATAAAATCAAGCTTTCTACCTATTGTTCCTTTTTCTTCAAAAGTTTTTCTCATTTGATTTAAATGACTATAAAGTCTTGTTATCTCTTCATCTACACAAGCTTTATCAGAAAATATTGCAATTTCTTGTGCTATTCTACTTTCATCTATTTCAAACCCTTGTGTCAACTCTTTTAATCTATTTTCTAATTTTTTCTTATAAGCTTTTGGAACTGTTTCTGATATTTTTTCTATTTCTTTAACTAAAGACTCTATCTCTTGTAGTTTATTTAATATATCTTCTTTTAATTTTTCACCTTCAATAATTCTCATTTTCTCCATCATTAAAAGTGATTCTTTTATAAGAGGCTTTATAGTTTCAGCAATTTCTTCAATGGAATCTTCCTCTTCAACTATTGTTATTACATCTTGAAATCTTGCAACTTGACTTATTGTAATATCATTTTTTATGCCTAAAGTATTTTCTATTTCCTTTAAGCAATTCAGGTAACTTTCTGCTAATTTCATATTTACTTTAGCTACCCCATCACCCTTTGAATAGCTTTTTTGATTTATAAAAATATCTACTTTTCCTCTTGAAAGTGTTTCGCTAACTAATTTTCTTATTTCTTCTTCTAAAGCAATTATACTTTTAGGCATTCTTACATTTATATCTAAATATCTACTATTTACACTTTTCATTTCTATAGAAAATAAATGTTTACTACCTTCTTCACTACTTGCTCTACCGAAGCTAGTCATACTTTTAACCATATCTTCCTCCAAGGTTTTACTTTTTTCTTTTTATCTCATAAATTATATATTAATTAAAATATATATCTAAGTCAATATTTTGTTCACAAATTGTTAACATTTAATTTTATTAATTTATAAATCAAAAAGAAGTAGACTAAGGAAATCTACTTCTTTTCTTTATAGGGATTTACGAATATGAAAGAGTTAGTCTTTCAATATAATCTATATTAAATTTATATAAATTATCCAAGGAATACTATCTTTAAAATAAAGATTATTGCTAATGAAATCATTACCCATGATACTCTAGCCTTTTCTTCTTTATTTGCAAAGAATGTATTATATATTAAATTAATTATTACATATGATAATATACCAACTGTTAAGCCATCTCCAATGCTATAAGTTAAAGCCATTGTTATTATTGTTAAAAAGGCTGGCACTCCTTCAGTTATATTATCTAATTCTATATTTTTAACAGCTCCAAGCATTAAATATCCTACATATATTAAGGCTGGTGCTGTAGCACAAGCTGGAATTGATATAAATATCGGTGAAAAGAACATTGCAACTAAGAATAATAATCCTGTAGTTATTGCTGTATAACCTGTTCTACCACCTGCTGCAACCCCTGTTGAGCTTTCAACATAAGTTGTAACAGTTGAAACTCCCATTGCAGCTCCCACTGTAGTTGAAACTGCATCTACTAATAAAGCTCTTCCTACATTTGGAACATTACCTTTTTCATCTAACATATTAGCTCTTGATGCAACTCCTACTAAAGTTCCTACTGTATCAAAAAAGTCCACAAATAAGAATGTACATACTACAGCTATAAATGTTCCTATTGTTTCTTTATTTGTAATAAAACTAAAATCTAGTTTTCCAGCTATAGGAGCAATACTTTCAAACTTAAATATACCTTCTGGTAAATATATACCAAGATTTGCTGCTACTTCTCCATTTATAAGAGCAAATCCCCAAGCAAGTAATGTACTTGTTAAAATTCCAAATAAAATTGAACCTTTAACTTGTTTTTTATCTAAAACAGCAATTATTATAACTCCAACTAAAGCTATAACTACTGCTGGCGTAAACTCTCCCATAGCAACTAATGTTGCATCATCTTTGATTACAAGTCCACATCCAACTAAACCTATAAATGCTATAAACACTCCTATACCAGCTGTAACTGCATGTTTCATATTTATTGGAATAGCATTTACTACAGCTTCTCTAACTTTAAATAATGATAGTAATATAAAGATAATACCTTCAAAAAAAACTGCTGTTAGTGCCATTTCCCAGGAAATTCCTTTTCCTAGTACAACAGAAAATGCAAAAAATGCATTAAGCCCCATTCCTGATGCTAAAGCAAAAGGTAAGTTTGCAAATAAGCCCATTAAGATACATCCTAAAGCTGCTGTTAAACAAGTCGCTGTAACTAGAGCTCCTGCTGGCATTCCTGTAGCTGATAAAATATTAGGATTAACCGCAATTATATAAGCCATAGTTAAAAATGTAGTTATACCTGCAACAATTTCTTTTTTAAAATTCACATTTTTGTTAGTTAAAATCGGTATCATTTTCTCTTTTAGTGATAAATTTTTCATAATAGCCCTCCTAAAAAATTTATAAAAAAACCGCAATGAGTTATCTTGTTCTTAAATAAAATAACTCATTGCGGTTTTGCGAAATATCAATTTTAAATAATAGAATTAATATTCGCACTCATAGTCAAGATATTTACGGTATCCTGGTAGAAACTTATGACCCTTATTGTCATATTTATATGAGTTATCTCTTTTACGAATATTATTATATATAACATACTTCATTTTGTCAACCGATACGTATAAATTTTTATAATTTAATATTAATGTTCGATTTTATTCAAAGTGTTGTTTAATTTCGAAGCTTTTTAAGTTTGCAGATATAGCTAATATAAGTTTTATTCTAGCCTTTTGTCCTGGTAAAGTATCGCCAAATATAACACCTAAATCCTTAAGCATCTTTCCTCCACCTTCATATCCATAAGACTCAAAAACTCTACCTTCAAAACATCTAGAAACTATAATAACAGGAACATTATTATTTATAGCTCTCTTTATACCCGGAACCATATTAGGTGGTACATTTCCTCTACCTAATGCTTCTATAACTATTCCTTTACTTCCTTTCTCTATTGCAAAGTCTATATAATCAGAATTCATTCCTGCTACGCATTTTATAAGGGCTACATCTCCTATAATTTCTTTAATCTTATATGTACAAACTTTTTTAGTTTTTCTATAAAATATAACATTATTATTATCTATAATTCCAATAGGACCAAAATTGGGTGTCTGAAATGCATTTAAAGCCATAGAATTAGCTTTAGTAACTTCTGACGCTGAGTTTAATTCTCCATTAAAACAAACTAAAACCCCTCGTCCTTTTGATTCTTCTGATATAGCAGTACAAATAGATGCTGCTAAATTAAATGGACCATCATACCCTAATTCTGAACTACTTCTCATAGCTCCTGTAATTACTACTGGTTTTTCTGTATCTAATGTTAAATCTAAAAGGTATGCTGTTTCTTCTAAAGTATCTGTTCCATGAGTTATTACAACACCATCACAATCTTTTCTTTCCACTAGTTTTTTATAAATTTACTAAGTTCAAGCATATTTTCTACAGACATATGTGGCGACGGCATACTAGAAAAACTATATGATTCTATTTCAGCAAAATCTTCTATCCCTGTTACCATAGACATTATTTCTTCACCTGTTAAACTAGGAACTGCTGCTTTTATTCTTTCATCAACTTTCATGGAAATAGTTCCACCATTAAAAACTACTACTATTTTTTTCATAATTCCTCCTAAATATAAACTTTACTAAAACTAATATAAATAAAATAAAAACTCTTGGTTTCCCAAAAGTTTCTATTGATTACAGGCAGGGCGGCGTATCCTGCATCTCTGTTTACTGCAAGCAGCGTATGAGGAGCCATTTCTCACCTCAATAATCTTATTATCTTAAAACAATATCTCCATTATACATTTACAATTTAAACATTTCAACTCATTTAAATGCTTTCCACTTAATAAGCTTTCCACTATATAATCTACTATCTATTTTAGCTTCTGTAATTGGATACATAGTTAATACTTGAATATAATCATTATTATTATCAATTTCTATACCAACTAAAATATTTCTATCTACCTTTTTAATAAGTTCAACTAAAATTTCTTCTTCTGTTGATTTATATATACCAACATAATCAGGCTCTTCAATTATATTTTTCATTATCTCAATTACATTTTCTCTAACTTTTTTACTTAAATGTCTCCCATGCCTTTTTCTAATATGCTTAAGCACCCCTGGCGAAGCATAAATATTTCCAGTATATTTAAGCCCCAAAGATTCAGCCATTATTTGTTTAAAGTATCCAACTCTCTTATAGGTACAAAATCTTTTTTCCATAAATACCCCTCAATTCTGCATACTGAACATAAGCAACAAATTTAAATACTCTTCTAATCACAGTATATTCAACTTAATAGATTAAATTGACTCTTTTGTACTTTTATTTTAACATAAAAATAAACTGTACCAAATATATTGATACAGTTTATTATATTGTTTGATTTATATTAAAGTATAATACAAATCAAACCGCCATTTCCTTCATTTATAATCTTTTGAAGAGTTTTTTGTATTTTAACTTGTACATCTTCAGGCATTTTATATAGTTTATTTTGTAAGCCTTCTTTAACTAAAACCTCTAAAGACTTACCAAACATATTACTTTGCCATAATGATGATGGATCTTTATCAAATTGTTCCATTAATGATTTTACTAATTCTTCACTTTCTTTTTCTGATCCCATAATAGGGCTTATTTCAGTTTTTATATTTGCTTTTATAAAGTGTAATGAAGGTGCTGATGCCTTAAGTTTAACACCAAACTTTGTTCCTTGCTTAACCATTTCAGGTTCTTCAAATTTCATTTCTGATAATTGTGGTGCTACTAATCCATATCCAGTTTCTCTAACATCAATTAATGCATCCTTAACTTTATCATATTCCTTCTTTGCAAAATTAAGTTCTTTTATTAAAGATAATAAATCACTTTCTGATTCAACATCTAAATCACAAATTTCACTTAGAATTTTATAGAATATTCCATCCTTTGGTTTCATCATTAATCTAGCTGTACCTTCACCTAAACTAACCTCAGTAATTTCAGTTGCGCCTAAGTACTCTTCATCTTTTAATAAACTTAAAGTTTGCTTTATGTCTCTAACTCTAAATATGTTTTCGCACATCTCCTTAACTATGTTAAAGAAATCCTTTTTAAGCCAATGATCTGATTCTAATTTTTCTACCCATGTTGGCATATCTATATTGATTTCCTTCATTGGGAATTCTCTAAGTACATGTTTTAAAACTTCTTCTATATCATCTTCATTCATATTTGCAATGTCCATTGTTTGAACGGTTACGTTATATTTTTCTTCTAACTCCTTCTTTAACTGTCTAGTTTCTGGAGCATTTACATTCTTTGTATTAAGTACAACAATAAATGGCTTATTAATTGATTTTAACTCTTCAATTACTCTTTCTTCTGCTTCTAAGTACTCATCTCTTTCAATGCCTGTAATACTACCATCTGTAGTTACTACTAATCCTATAGTTGAATGGTCTGTTATAACTTTTCTTGTACCTATTTCTGCTGCATCTTCAAAAGGTATTTCGTAGTCATACCATGGTGTATTAACCATTTTAGCTTCTTCACCATCCATATATCCTACTGCTCCCTTTACAATATATCCAACGCAGTCTACCATCCTTACTTTGAATTTTATGTCTTCATCTATTGTTATTTCTACTGCTTCATTTGGTACAAATTTAGGTTCTGTTGTGTGTATACTTTTTCCTGATCCACTTTGAGGCAGTTCGTCCTTTGCCCTCTCCTTTTTATAAGTATTATCAATCTTTGGTATTACCATAAGGTCCATAAATTTTTTGATAAATGTTGATTTACCTGTCCTAACTGGTCCCACAACACCTACATAGATGTCTCCTTGTGTTCTTTCAGCTATATCCTTGTATATATTAAAGCTGTCCACGTTATACCCTCCTAATTATTATTAACAGTATATATATATTCTTGTTTTAAAAAAAGTATACAACTTTCTAAATAAATTTATTAAATTTTTAGCAAGGCATATATTTCTTTTATAGTAGAATTCTATTAATAAATAATTAGAAATATACCTATTTATATAAATTATATATTCTGTAAAAAAAGACATCAGAAATTAATCTGATGTCTTTTAATTAATAATATATTTCGTCTTTTTTTGATCTACTCATAAGATCTTTAACTGATTCTTTTGGATTTTTACCTTCAAATAAAACTTTATAAGAAATATCTGTTATAGGCATCTCAACTCCAAGCTTCTCTTTTAATTCATAAAAGGCTTTACATGCTTTAATACCTTCAACTATCATACCTACTTCTTTTATAGCTTCATCTGGTGTCTTTCCTGAACCTATTAAAAATCCAGCTTTTCTATTTCTTGAATGTAAACTAGTACAAGTAACAATTAAGTCTCCCATTCCTGTAAGACCTAAAAATGTTTCTGGTTTTCCACCTAGCTTTATTCCTATTCTAACAATCTCAGCCATACCTCTTGTCATTAAAGCTGCTTTTGAATTATCTCCATAACCTATACCATCACAAACACCTGCTGCTAAGGCTATAATATTTTTTACAGCTCCGCCTATTTCAACTCCTACTAAATCATTATTTGTATAAACTCTAAAGTTTGGAGTTATAAATAAATCTTGAACTTCTGTAGCTTTTTTCATATCAGTTGATGAAACTACAACAGTCGTTGGAATATTAAAGGAAACTTCTTCTGCATGACTAGGTCCTGATAAAATAACTACAGGATTTTCTGGCAATTCTTCCTTTATAACTTCTGAAAGCCTTAAATTAGTTCCTTGTTCAATCCCCTTAGCTATACTTATAACTGTAACATCTTTGGAAATCTTTCCCTTTAAATCTTGTGAAATATTTCTTATTACATGAGATGGTATAGCTAAAACTACAAACTCTGAATCCTTTAAAGCTTCGTCTATATTAGTATAGGCTGTGACATTCTTAGGTATTTGTAAGTCTTTAATATACTTATCATTTCTTCTATTACAGTTAATATCATTAACTACAAATTCATCTCTATCGTATATCTTTATTTCATTTCCTTTGTTTGCAAGTAACATTGCTAAGGAAGTACCAAAACTACCTCCTCCTAAAAAAGTCACTTTTTTCATGATTATTCTTTCCTTTCTCTATACTCTATTTGTATTCCTGTACCACTAAAATCAAAACTATCTCTTAATTGGTTTTCAAGATATCTTTGGTATGAGAAGTGTGATGCACTTGAATCATTAACAAAGAAAATAAACTTTGGCGGTTTTGTTGCAACTTGAGTTGCATAGTATATTTTCATTCTCTTTAATCCAACAATTGGTGGTTCCTTCATAAGTACAGCTTTATTTATAACGTCATTTAATACACCTGTTTGAATTCTCTTACAGTAATTATCATAACATTCCTTAGCTATTTGTAGTACCTTATGAGTTCTTTGACCAGTTTTTGCTGATATAAATAAGTACTTAGCATATTTTAAGAATTTAAGCTTCATTGCAAGATCTTCTTTATATTTTTGCATTGTCTTATCATCTTTTTCTATAAGATCCCACTTATTAACTATAACCATTATAGCTTTGTTCATTTCATGAGCAAAACCTACTATTTTTTCATCTTGTTCTGTTACACCTTCTGTAGCATCTATCATTAAAATACAAACATCTGCTCTTTCTATTGCTGCATATGTTCTAATTACAGAATATCTTTCTATTTCTTCTTTAACTTTACTTTTTCTTCTAAGTCCAGCTGTATCTATAAGTGTAAACTTTCCTTCTGCTGTTTCTAAACTACTATCTATAGCATCTCTTGTAGTACCAGCTACTTCTGATACTATAAGTCTTTCTTCTCCAAGTAATCTATTTATTAATGATGACTTTCCTACGTTTGGTTTTCCCATCATAGCTATTCTTACAATATCATCCTCTTCTTCGTCAGCATCAAATCTATCAAAATGCTCTACAACTCTGTCTAACATATCTCCAAGACCTAATCCTTGTGATGCTGATATAGTAATTGGATCACCAATTCCTAAATTATAAAATTCCCAAGCATTATCTTCTTCTCTTAAAGAATCTACTTTATTTACAACTAAAACTACTGGTTTTTTACTTTTTCTTAGCATATTAGCTACTTCATGGTCTGCAGGCGTTAACCCTTCTTTACCATCAACGATAAACACTATAACGTCTGCTGTTTCTATAGCTATATTAGCTTGCCTTCTCATTTGTTTTACAATGATATCTTCTCTTTCTGGTTCTATACCCCCTGTATCTATCATTGTGAAATTATAATTAAGCCATTCTGCTTGAGCATAAACTCTATCTCTAGTTACTCCTGGAGTATCTTGAACTATTGATATTCTTTGTCCTGCTAATCTATTAAATAATGTTGATTTACCTACATTTGGTCTCCCAACTATAGCAACTATTGGTTTACCCATTTATATCTCCTCCTTACAGTATTCATTTATTATGTCAATAAGGTCATCTCCTGTATAATCACAAACTATAACCTTAATACCTAATGCTTCTTCTAAATCTTTTATCTTTGTATCATCTAACATGATTCTTTCATTTTGTGGCCCAAGTTCGTATCCTTTTCTAAACATATTATCAGGCATAATTAAATACTTACTTTTTATTTTTCCCTTTAATTGTTCTATTATATCCGTACCTGTTAAAAGACCAGCAACTGTTATTGTCTCTCCAAAAAAGTTATTTATAATTTTATAAACATCAATTTCTATATTATTATTTTTATCTTTTATTTTATTAGCTGCACTTAAAATTTCATTATAAGCTAAAGCTCCTGTTACTATTGAAAAGCTACCTTTAATATCTTTATCTAAAAATTCAAGATCTCTATTTATAGCTTCTCTAAAATATCTTACTATACCAACACCGTCTTCTAATTGTTGATAACCAGAATAAAATTCTTCATTTGGCATATCCATACCTGCAACTAAATAAAATTCGTCAGATAGTCTTACAAAAGGAGCTCCAGTTTCTTCAATAAACTTCTTTTGAAGCTCTTTAACCATTAATATTTCTTGTTTTGATGTTTCTTTGTTAAATATATCAACCTTTGCTAAACCTTCTCTATACTTTGTTATTCCTATAGGAACTACAGCAACATTTTTAACAAAAGGTGATAATTCATAAAGATCAGAAATAGTTTTCTTTAGTTCTTCTCCATTATTAACATTTGGAATACAAACTATTTGTGCATGCATTTCTATTTCTGCATCTCTTAATTTTTTAAGTCTATCCAGTATAGAGCCTGCAAATCTATTTTTAAGCATTTTAACTCTTAATTCCGGATTAGTTGTATGTACTGATATGTTTATAGGACTTATTTTATATCTAATAATTCTATCTATGTCTTCATCCTTCATATTAGTTAATGTTACAAAATTACCTTGAAGAAATGATAATCTTGAATCATCATCTTTAAAATATAGTGTATCTCTCATACCCTTAGGCAATTGGTCTATAAAACAAAACATGCATTTATTTGTGCAACTTTTTGCTTTATCCATTATTCCGCCACCAAATTCTAAGCCTAAATCTTCACCATATTCTTTCTCTATTTCATAAGCCCAAACTTCACCATCTGGTTTTTCTATCTCTAAAACTATTTCTTCATCTACTACTAAAAACTTATAGTCTATTATATCTTCAATTGGAGTATCATTAATAGATAATAACACATCATTAACTTCTATACCAACTTCTTCAGCAATACTACCTTCATCTACTTTTGTAATTAAGTTTTTCATCTTTTTCACCTCAATGCAAACATACTGTCTTTATGTTATATTACATTAATAATATTGTATAGTCAACAAGAGAGGCTTATTAAAGCCTCTCTAAATTAATTAAAAAATAACTTTTTGTCGATTTATGCTTGTTTTTATAAGCATTATTCATTTAAATCTACATAATTACCTTTTTGAGAGAATATTATCCATTCGCATACATTAGTAACATGATCTCCTATTCGCTCTATATACTTTGATGCAAAAAGTATTTGGGTTCCTTGGTTTATAATTGTTTCATCTTTGCTCATTCTCTTTAAAATTATTTTAAACATACCTTGGTATATTTCATCTACTTTATCATCCATATTACAAATTTCATAAGCTGCTTGAACATCTCCATCTACAAAAGCTTCAATTGACGCTTTTATCATTTCTATAACTATATCTCCCATTTCCCATACTGGAGATATTTCTTCTATTAGATTTTCTTCTTTTACTCTTTGAACTATTTTACTAATATCTACTGCATGATCTGCCATTCTTTCTAAGTCTGTAACTATTTTTGATGTTGTATATATTTTTCTTAAGTCTCTAGCAAGTGGCGATTCTGTAGCCATAAACTTTATACATTTTTCTTCAATATGCTTTTGAAGGTCATCTACTTTATCATCATTTTTAATTATTTTCTTAGCTAATTCAATATCTCTATTTTTAAAAGCTCTAATACTATCGTGAATTTGTTTTTCTACTAAACTTGCCATCTCTATTAAATCGTTATTTAATACATTAACCTTATTGCTTAGTAGTCCTCTCATCATACATATCACCTCATAACCTTTTAATTATATTTTAACCAAATCTTCCAGTAATATAATCCTCTGTTCTTTTATCTTTAGGTTTATAGAATATGTCTTCTGTATTTCCATATTCAATAACTTCTCCACTTAGGAAAAATGCTGTTTTATCTGCTATTCTACCTGCTTGTTGCATATTATGAGTTACAATTATAACTGTGTATTTTTCTTTTAACTCATCCATTAATTCTTCCATTTTATTTGTTGAAATAGGATCTAAAGCTGATGTTGGTTCATCCATTAATATTATTTCTGGTGATACAGCAATAGTTCTTGCTATACATAATCTTTGTTGTTGCCCACCTGACAATCCAAGCGCACTCTTTTTAAGTCTATCTTTAACTTCATCCCACAAAGCTGCTCCCTTTAAGCTTTTTTCTACTATTTCATCTAAAGTCTTTTTATCTTTTACACCATGTAGTCGTGGACCATATGCTATATTATCATAAATTGACATAGGAAATGGATTAGGCTTTTGAAATACCATCCCAACTTTTGTTCTTAAAGCAATTATATCTGCATCTTTATAGATATCCTCTCCATCTACTAAAACTTCACCTTCTACTGTAACTCCTTCAATTAAATCATTCATTCTATTAAGGGTTCTTAAAAATGTAGATTTTCCACATCCTGATGGTCCTATAAACGCTGTTACTTTGTTTTCTTCAATATCTAAATTTATCTTTTTTAATGCTTGATTCTCTCCATAAAATAAATCTAAGTTTCTAACTCTTATTTTAGGTAAACTATCCTTTGACATTTTTTCACCTCTATAATCCTAATAATTTGCCTTATTAAATTTCTTTATAATTAACTTTGCAATGGTATTTAATAATAATATTATTAAAACTAATACAATACCAACTGCAGCGGCTTCTTCTATATTTCCAGCTTCCTTTGTTGCAAGATAAGATTGAACTGTAAGAGTTCTTGCACTAGACATTATACCTCGGGGCATTTTAGCAACTGTTCCTGCTGTTAAAAGTATTGCTGCTGATTCTCCAACCACACGACCTATAGAAAGTATTACACCTGCTAATATACCTGGTACTGCACTTGGTACAATAACTTTATATAAAGTTTGAAATTTTGTTGCTCCAAGTCCTAATGAAGCCTCTCTATAAGAGTCTGGAACAGATTTTAATGATTCTTCTGTTGTACGTATTATAACTGGTAATATTATTATTGATACTGTTAATGCACCTGCTAAAATAGAATATCCAAGTTTTAAAGTAACAACAAAGAATATAGCTCCAAATAGTCCATAAACTATTGAAGGAATTCCAGCTAAACTTTCAGTTGAAAATCTTATTATCCTAACTATTTTACCTTGTTTTGCATACTCTCTTAGATATATAGCTGCAAGAATACCTATAGGAGTTGCAATACCAACTGCTAATATAACTGTATATAAAGTAGCAACTATCATAGGGAGTATCCCACCATTACCTGATGCTGAATAATTTGAAGTTAAAAAATTTATATTTATTAATTTATAACCTTTTAAAAATATAAATCCTAATATAAATATTAATGATATTAATGTTATCCCTGCTGAAATCCATAAAAGTATTTTTAATATATTTTCTTTTAATTTCCTCATACCTACATACCTTCCTTACTAGAAAGTTTACTTAATACTAAATTTAGTATTAAAATAAATAAAAATAAAATTACTCCAGTTGCAAATAACATTTCTTGATGAGTTCCAAAAGCATATCCCATCTCTAAGGCTATATTAGTAGTTAAAGGTCTTACACTTTCTGTTAAACCTTTTGGAATAATTGGCGAATTACCTGCAACTAATATTATTGCCATTGTTTCTCCTATAGCTCTACCAACTCCTAAAACTATTGCTGCTAATATTCCTGATTTAGCTGCTGGAAGTACAACCTTAAAGATTGTTTCTATTTGAGATGCACCAAGGGCTAAAGATCCTTCTTTATAAGCTTTAGGAACTGCTCTTATTGCAGTTTCTGCTACTGTAATTATTGTTGGTAACATCATTATTGATAAAACTAATACTACAGCTAAAAGACTTTGCCCCTTTGGTAAGTTAAAAGTTTCTTTTATCCAAGGAACCACAATGGCAAGGCCAAAAACTCCGTATAATACTGATGGTATTCCTGCTAATAACTCAACTGAAGATGAAATTATTTTCCCAATTCTTTTAGGTGCTATTTCTGCAATAAATACCGCTGTTAATATTCCTACCGGTACTCCTATTATTAGTGATCCTAAAGTACCAAATATAGAAGCTAATATCATTGGTAAAATTCCAAACTTATCTAATGATGGAACCCATTCAGTTCCAAATATGAATCCTCCAACAGAATATCCTTTACTTACAAATGGAGTTAGTCCTTTATAAAATACAAATCCGATTATCAGTAATAAACTTATTACTGCAATAAGAGCGCTTCCTAAAAATACACCATGAGATATTTTTTCCATTAAATATTTACTTTTATTATTTCTTTCCTTAGCACTTTCCATACCAAGAACCTCCTAGAAAATACTATTTAAATCTTATAATGAAACTGCCCCAAAATTTGGAGCAGTTCAAATTAAGTATTACTTTATTGTAATTAATTTGTTTTCTTCAACTATTTTTTGTCCTGCATCACTTAAAATATAATCAATTAATTTTTTACCTTCTTCTGTTATACTTCCTTCTTTGCTTGCTAATATAAATGGTCTTGATAATTTATATTCTCCACTTTTAACAAGATTAGCTTCTGGCTTAATACCATCAACTGATAATTGTCCTATTTTATCATCTAAGTACTCAAAAGATACAAAACCAATTGCATTTTCATTGCCTTCTACTGTTGTTTTAACATTACCATTTCCATCTGATATAGTTGCATTTGCTACTAATTCATCTGATTTATACCCAACAATTTCTTGAAAAGCATCTCTAGTACCTGACCCATCTTCTCTTGATACTACAACTATTGGCATATCTGATCCACCAAGGTCTTTCCAATTAGTTATTTTACCTGTATATATATCTTTAATTTTATCCATTGTTATGTCTTTTACTGTATTATTTTTATTTGTTATAAGAGCTATTCCGTCATAGGCTATTATAGTTCCTTTTACTTCTTTTTCTTCTTCAGGTTTAAGCTTTCTTGATGACATTCCAATTTCTGAAACTCCATTTATGGTATCCTTAATACCAGCTGATGACCCTACTTGATTAATTTCTATTGAAAGACTTTTATTTTCAGATTCATATTTTTCTGCTACTTTTTCCATTAACGGCCCTACTGATGTAGATCCTGATATTGAAACTCTAACATCGCCTCTTGAAGCACTTCCTTCTCCTGAACACCCTGCAAATACCCCTCCCATCATTGAAACTAATAAAGCTGCATAAACTAATTTTAAGCTCTTTCTTTTCATTAAAAAATTCCTCCAATTATTCTATAAATTATTATTTTATCAATTTCCCTTTCATACTTATATTAGTCCCTAAAAGTTAAAGAAATATTAGTTAAATGTTAAGAAAAGTTACATTACAGTTAAGTAAATTTAACATATAACACAAGAAAAAACCTAGCATTACTACTAGGTTTTACTTATGTTAAATAATTTGTTTTTTTATCTTAACTGTAAATTTTGTTCCAACTCCCAAAGTTGAATCTACATATATATCTCCATTAAAGGTTTTAGCAATATGCTTAACTATAGCAAGTCCAAGTCCAGTGCCACCTTTAGCTCTTGATTTATCCACTCTATAAAATCTTTCAAAAATTCTTGGAATATCTTCTTTAGGTATTCCTATGCCATTATCTTCAACTGTTATATAAGTAGAATTTCTTTTATTATGAATATTAATTTTAACTAAACTTTTATTCTCTGAATATTTAATAGCATTCTCAACTAAATTTAAAATTAACTGTAGAAATTTATCTCTATCTCCAACTAGCATCCCTTTATTATTATTTACAAATTCTATTTTAGTCATCTTTTCATCACATTGTGTTTTAACCATATTAATTACATTTTCAATTACTTGTACAGGGTCAAACTCTTCATTTCTTGAAATATGATTATTTTCTATGTTCGATAATACTAAAATATCATTAATTAAACGTGTTAATCTTTCCGCTTCGTTATTTATTATATCTAAAAATTTATTTCTAGTCTCTTCATCATTTACTATTTTTAAAGTTTCTGCAAAGCCTTTAATTGAAGTAAGAGGAGTTTTTAACTCGTGAGAAACATTTGCAACAAATTGACTTCTCATATTTTCTAATCTTTTTATATCAGTTATATCTTGAACTGCTATAACTATACCTATCAATGTACCTTTTATACTTATTATAGGAGCTTTTTTAATTCTAATTTCTCTTTCTATTGGATGCAATAATTTTATTTCTCTTGTTTCTATAGCTGGCATTTCTTTTATGAAATTTATAATGTCATAATCTATAATGTGCTCTCCTATTTTTGCTCCTATTATCTCCTTATTAATCCCAAATACTCTCTTTGCATAAGGATTTATAAGCATAACTTCAAGGTTATTATCTATAGCTATAACACCACTTTCCATGCTTTCAAGTATAGCTTCTAGCTTGTTTTGTTTATCTACTGAATCATTTATTTTGCTTTGTAGTTGATCTGCCATATTATTAAAGGTATGTGCTAAAGACCCAATTTCATCTTCTTTATAAATAATTGCTCTTTTATTTAAGTCTCCATTTGCTATTTTATATGTAACTATTTCTAACTCATTTAATGGATATGTAATTGCTCTTATTAATTTCAAAGATAATGCTAATGATAAAAGTGTTACAAATATAATTACAACTATATAATAATTAAAATATTTAAAAGTAAAAAATCTAATTGCATATGTTGGTACAGAAGCCCTTATTACGTAATCTTCGGATATCTTTGTTGCATAATAAACTACATTTGTTCCTTCTGTCTCACTAAATCTACTTGAAGAAGCTTCTTCATCTTGAAAGGCTTTTATTATTTCCTGCCTATTTAAGTGATTTTTAAGACTTTTATTTGTACTATCAAATACCACTTTTCCAGACTTATCTATAATGGTAAATCTAACATTATTATTATTTATCTTAAAATTACTTAATGTTTCTTTACTATAATTATCTATATTTATTATAATTTTATTATAATTTTTTAACGTTTCCTTTGTTTTATCTATCTCTTTTAAATTTACTAAACTTATAAATAAACATGTTACTATTATTAATGCAAATAAAACTGTTATTATAGATGAATTTATTATTTTTCTCTTCATTTTCTAATCATTTAGGGTAAATCTATACCCAACACCTCTTATAGTCTCTATAAATCTAGGGTTTTTATCATCTAGTTCTATCTTTTTCCTCAAATATCTAATATGAACATCTACCGTTCTAGTTTCACCTATATATTCATATCCCCAAATTTTATCAAGTAACATATCTCTTGTTAAAATTTTCCCTCTATTTCTTATAAGTATATCTAAAAGTTCAAACTCCTTTAAAGTTAAATCTATCTTTTTAGAAGCCAAATAAACTTCTCTTCTTTCAAAATTTATAGATAAATTATCATAAGTGAAAGTTTCAAGTTCTTCTTTTGATGGTGCTACTCTTCTTAATACTGCTTTAATCCTTGCAAGTAACTCTCTAATTGAAAATGGTTTTGTTATATAATCATCTGCTCCTAATTCTAATCCTAATATTTTATCTAACTCTTCTCCCTTAGCAGTTAGCATGATAATTGAAGTATTTTTAAGTTCTTTATCTCCCTTTATGACCTTACAAACATCAAAACCATCTATACCAGGTAACATCAAATCTAGTAATACTAAACTCGGTTTGTTTTCTCTCGCCATTTTTACTGCATCATTTCCATTGCTAGCTGTTATCACATCATAACCAGAATTAATTAAATTATAGCTTATAAGTTCAACTATATGTGCTTCATCATCTACTACTAAAACTTTCTCATGTGCCACTTCTTTCATCCCCTTTTACTTTATATATGCAAATGAAAATAATCTGCCATAGGTTCCAACTGATGCTCTATATGAATGCATTTTTAGATCTTTACAACAATGAGTACATATATCTAATGAATATACATTTTCATCTAGTATTCCTGCATTTATTAAATCTTTAATTATTACAGTTTCCATACTTAAATTTCTTCCATCAAATAATAATTTTTCTTCTATTCCAGTATGTTTTATAAAATCTTCTTTTAATTCTTCTGAAATTTCATAACAACATTTTCTTATATGTGGACCTATAAATGCTTTTGTAGTTTTTAAATCTATATCATACTCTTTTATCATCTTATCTAAAGTTTTTAAAACTATAGAATTAAAAGTCCCCTTCCAACCACTATGAATAGCTGCTATTACTTTTTTTTCTTCATTTATAAGTATTATAGGGGTACAATCTGCTGTAAAAACTCCAATTGCAGTTTTTTCTTCATGTGTTATAACTGCATCCCCTTCTTTATCTTTTATAGAGTTATATTTATTATATATATAACTTTTATCACTATGAATTTGGTTTAAATATTCTATATTATCTAAATTAAAATCAGCTTTTATACTATTTAAATTATCCACTCCATCTTGTGTATGTTTATTAAAACTTCTATTATTTTCTGCCGTTGAAAAAACAATACTTATATTATTTAAATCTAATTTTAAAAAGTCCTTATATCTTTTAAAATCATCTATTGTTAACTTTTTCATTTATACACCTCTTAAGAATATATTCTAATATATTTTAACATTTAACTAATAGTTTTTCTATTTATTTTAAATATATTATCCCTTTTTAACATACATTTAACTAAAAAAGCTTATTAGCATACGCTAATAAGCTTTTAATTTTTAGATACTAAACTTTTAATTTCTTCTAAAAATGTATTTATATCTTTAAATTGTCTATATACTGAAGCAAATCTAACATATGATATTTCATCTATCTTTTTTAATCTATTCATAACCATCTCACCAATATGCTCTGATTCTACTTCTGTTATCATTTTATTTGAAATTGTTTTTTCTATATCTGACGCAATTTTTTCTATTTGCATTCTTGATATAGGTCTTTTTTGACAAGCAATAATTAATCCATTTATAATTTTTTCTTTATTAAAATTTTCTCTTGTTAAATCTCTTTTAATTACTAATATAGGAATATCTTCTACTTTTTCGTATGTTGTATATCTCTTGTTGCACTTTAAACATTCTCTTCTTCTTCTAATAGTTGTATTATCATCTGTTGATCTTGAATCTACTACTTTGCTTTCTTCAAAGGAACAAAAAGGACATTTCATTATCTTCACGCCTTTCATATCTTGTTATTAATTCCAGTTTCCCATGTTATTATTATACTATATATTTATAATTTTTCTAGATATTATTTTTAAATTCCTCTTTTATAATATCTGTTGTATCAACTAATAGTACATCTATACCTGCTTTTTTTACATGATCCCAAGGAACTTCTATATCTTCTTCTTTACTAAACCAATTTTTATCAATAGATGGTAATATTATAGCTACCACTTTACTCTCCTTAATATCTATAACAACATCTTTAACGAATCCTAATTTAGCACCATTTTTTATATCTATAACTTCCATTGATCTTAATGCATTTAATGAATGTAAGATTAAATCACTATCCATATTTTCATTATTTTCTTCATTCATCATACCACCCATAAAGTTCATTCTTCATCCCCCCATACATTATATATTAATTATTATATGCATCTCCTCTTTAATTAATGCTTTAGCTAAAATGAAGATTTATTATCCTCATTTTAGCTTTCCTTTAATGTTTTTATAGTTTTTATCTTTGGCGATAGGCTATGAAAAATATATAAAAGAGCTCAAAAATTGAGCTCTATACATATTTTTTCATGTGCTTTAAGGCTGTCTTTTCTAGTCTTGAAACTTGAGCTTGTGATATTCCTATTTCGTCAGCTACTTCCATTTGTGTTCTTCCATTAAAGAACCTTAATGTTAAAATTAATTTTTCTCTATCATTTAATTTTTTCATAGCTTCCTTTATAGATATGTTTTCAAGCCAATTTTCATCGCTGTTTTTAGAATCGCTGATTTGATCCATGACATAAATAGCATCTCCACCATCATGATAAATTGGTTCAAAAAGAGAAACTGGATCTTGAATGGCATCAAGGGCAAACACCACTTCTTCTCTTGGTAAGTTTAACTCCTTTGCTATTTGAGAGACGGTTGGTTCCTTATTATTGTCCTTTATAAGTCTATCTCTAACTAAAAGGGCCTTATATGCAATATCTCTTAAAGATCTGCTTACTCTTATTGAGTTATTGTCTCTTAAGTACCTTCTAATTTCTCCTATTATCATAGGAACAGCATAAGTTGAAAACTTAACATTTTGACCTAAATCAAAGTTATCAATGGCTTTCATAAGGCCAATGCACCCTACTTGAAATAAGTCATCTACATTTTCTCCTCTATTATTAAACCTTTGAATCACACTAAGGACTAATCTTAAATTACCTTTAATAAAAGTTTCTCTTGCAGTAGTATCTCCTGCTCTCATACTAAGTAGTAATTCTCTTTTTTCTTTTTCTTTTAATATTGGTAATTTTGAAGTATTTACTCCACATATTTCTACCTTATTAATGATCAAAATCATCAACCCCTTCGGAAGTAATAACATACTGCATTTAAAAGTATTTCCGATAGAGTTTACTTTTATACTAAAGACAACCTAAATCATTTTATTGATTTCTTTTTTAAGTCTACTTATTATCTTTTTTTCTAGCCTTGAAATATATGATTGTGATATCCCAAGCATGTCAGCTACTTCCTTCTGAGTCTTTTCTCTTGTTCCATTTAACCCAAATCTTAATTTTACAATTTCTTTTTCTCTTTCATTAAGATGTTTTAATGCTAAAAATAATAATTGCTTGTCTACCTCATCTTCTATTAAATTATAAACAGTATCATTTTCTGTTCCCAAAATATCCGATAACAATAATTCATTTCCATCCCAATCTATGTTTAAAGGTTCATAAAAGGATATCTCTGCTTTTACCTTACTATTTCTTCTAAGATACATAAGAATTTCATTTTCTATACACCTTGAGGCATAGGTTGCAAGTTTTATTTTCTTTTCAGGATTAAATGTATTAACAGCTTTTATAAGTCCTATTGTTCCTACTGATATCAAATCTTCTACACAAACTCCTGTATTTTCAAACTTTCTTGCTATATATACAACTAATCTTAAATTTCTTTCAATTAATATATCTCTAATTGATTCATCGCCTTTTATTAATTTATTAACTAGTTCCTCTTCTTCCTCTTTCTTTAGTGGTGGTGGTAAAGAATCATTTCCCCCTACATAGTGAACTTTACTTTTAAATAACTTTAATTTTTGTATAATTCTATTTAATAATACATCTAACCTTAACATACTCTCCTCCTATATAATACCTCTTGATAATAATGCATTAAATTCATTTTCTTTACTTAATTTATTATTCTTGCAACTGCAAATAATTGCATCTATAGTTCTCCAATCTTCATTTTGTTGTCTAACCTTAATCTTTTCTCCTTTGAATCCCTTTAATTTACCATCCTCACCTATAGTGCTGTATGAGATATAATAAGCCTTTTCATCTGGTATATTCATAGTATCTATTAGTTCATTTTCAACTATAATACATGGCAAATTAGTTACTGGCTCTCTTAGTTCATTTCCTGTATCTAAAAATCCTTTCAAACATACTTTTTTTTCATTGTAAGAAAACTCGATATCATATAATAAATTTTTAATTAAAGCTCTTTCTCGTAAATAATCTACAATCCTAACTATAACTATGTATAGTATCATTATTGAAACAATTATATATTTTATTGAATAATTGCTTATAATAAAATCTTTTGAAATAGAATATTGATTTTGCATTAATGAAAAGGTAAAACATATTCCACATAATGTAAAGGACCCTATAAAGAAGGTAATCACTGCCTTTATTATAGTTCCTAAAGTTCTTTTTTTAACCGTTAACATTATCATAATTAATGCTACTAGTATTTTCCCAACTAATGATGTAAGTACAGGAATTTTTATAAATAAAGCTAGAGTATATAATCCTCCAAGTACTGCCCCTACATAAATACTCTTCCTATACTCAAATCTTAGTAGCTTCATAGTAATTAATAATAAAAATAGATTTACAATAAAATTCTCAATAAAAACTACATCAACATACACAACCATTCCTTGTTCCTCCCTTGTATTAAATTATAAACTTTGATACTTCAAAATTTTGTCATAATAACTAACCTTTAAATATATTTTTCCCCCTTGTTTTTTACATTTAATTACAGTTATGTAGTTTATTAATTTAAATATATCTACCTTAATTTATTTTTTATAAAAATAAAAGACGAGGATTTATGAATCCTCGTCTTTTAAATACTATAATAAACTTTTAAGTAAATACTTATTTTCTTGATCTTAAGAAACTTGGTATATTAACACTATCTGTATCAATATCTAATAATGGATCTACTCTCTTTGGCTGCTCCATAACTATTTCTTCTTTTTGTACTGTTTCTTTTACTACAGTTCTCTTTTCTACTACAGGCTTTTCTACAGATAATGAATGGTTTTCTTCTTCAAATCCAGTTGCAATAACTGTAATTCTAATTTCATCTGTTAGAGTTTCATCTATAACAGCACCAAATATTATGTTAGCATCTGGGTCAGCAGATTCTCTTACTATATCAGCAGCTTCATATACTTCAATAGCTCCTAAATCTACGCCACCTGTAAAGTTAATTATAACTCCTGTAGCTCCATCTATTGAAGTTTCTAATAATGGTGATGAAATCGCTTGTCTTACTGCATCTTGAGCTTTATTATCTCCAGTACCATGTCCAACTCCCATGTGAGCTAATCCTTTATTTAACATAACAGTTTCTATGTCAGCAAAGTCAGCATTAACAACCCCAGGAATTGTAATAAGGTCAGATATAGCTTGAACACCTTGTCTTAATACATCATCAGCTAATTTAAATGAATCTAGAAGAGTTGTCTTCTTATCAGCCATTGATAATAATCTTTCATTTGGAATGATAACAAGTGTATCTACAGCATTCATTAGGTTTTCAATCCCCATTTCAGCATGTCTCATTCTTCTTTTCCCTTCAAATGGGAATGGTTTAGTAACAACACCTACTGTTAATATATTCATAGCTTTTGCTATTTCTGCAACTACTGGAGCTGCTCCTGTACCTGTTCCACCACCCATTCCAGCTGTGATGAATACCATGTTGGCACCTTTTATTGCTTCTGCTATTTCTTCTCTGCTTTCTTCTGCAGCTTTTTTTCCTATTTCAGGATTAGCACCTGCGCCTAACCCCTTTGTAAGCTTATCACCAATTTGAATTTTAACATTTGCATGAGATAACATTAATGCTTGTTTATCTGTATTAACAGCTATAAATTCAACATTTTTTAAACCTTCAGCTATCATTCTATTAACGGCATTTCCACCGCCGCCACCACAACCAATAACTTTAATATTGGTTAATTCTTGCATATCTACTTCGAAATCTAACAAAACAATTCCTCCTTTAGAAAATATCTACTAGTAATTTTTACTTTGTTCCACATATTATCTTCTTTTCTATCCTATCTTTTCACTAATTCATTATGGCTTTGCAAATTAAATTCTTCTTCACATAATATAATTTTAACTCATTATGTATATCTTTAACAATAGTAAAAGAGTCAAAGTTGAAGAAATTTGTAATCCCAATTGTTTTTTTGTAAGACAATAGATTTATACTACTATTTATCTTAATTATTAATTCCTTAAAAGAAATTAATACAAATGCCATAGAAAATTATACTACTATTCCTATAAAAATAGCCAGTATTTTTGAATTTAACTTTAATAAAATTCAACATTTCTTTTATTCTAGCATCTAAAATCAAATAAAACAACTGTTTATCTACATTAAGTGTTTTAATTCTAATTATATTTTATTTTACATTTAATAAATAAAACTTTTCTTTCATTCTTCTACATAAATATTAAGATATTTATGTTTTAAGAATGTAATTATACTAACACCCTCTCCCATTTTATTATCTTTTGTTAAAAGCAATAATCTTATAACTATTTAATTAGCTTAAACCTTTTTACTATATAATTAATTCTTTAACGAATTTGTACGCTTCTAATATTAAGCTTCTAATTTAATATATAGCTTTTAAGATTATATTTAGAGTTTTATATTATGTAAAGCCTACTTAAATGAAATTTTATACCCATTAGATTTACAATAACTCCATTCTAATCTGCTTGAAGACACTACTATATATACTATTCAACATTAATATAAATTTTCCTTCATAAAATTTATTCCAAATTATAGATTTATAAAAAAACATTAAAGATGTTAACTAAAAGTTAACATCTTTAATGTTTAAAGCATCATTATTCTCTTTATAGTTTCTCTATCTACTGAGTAACTAAAGGCAGTTTCTATACTTATAATGCCTCTTCTATATAATTCTGAAAGAGACATATCCATTGTTTTCATACCATATTTATTGCCCGTTTGTATAGCTGACTCTATTTGATAAGTTTTTCCTTCTCTAATTAGATTTTGTATTCCTGGAGTTGTTACCATAGTTTCCATTGCTACTACTCTACCTGAATTATCTGAATTAGGTACAAGTTGTTGAGATATCACACCCTTAAGCACAGCTGATAGTTGTACTCTAACTTGTTGTTGTTGATGTGGTGGAAAAACATCTATAATTCTATCTATCGTTTTAGCCGCACCTATAGTATGTAGTGTGGAGAATACTAAATGACCCGTTTCTGCTGCCGTTAAGGCAATAGAAATAGTTTCTAAATCTCTCATCTCTCCTACTAAGATAACATCTGGGTCTTCTCTTAATATTGCTTTTAAAGCACTTTCATAACTTTTGCTATCTTTTCCTATTTCTCTTTGATTAATTATACACTTATTATGTTTGTGTAAATATTCAATTGGATCTTCTAATGTAATTATATGAGCTTCTCTTGTGTTGTTTATTTCATTTATCATAGCTGCTAAAGTAGTGCTTTTTCCACTACCTGTAGATCCTGTTACTAAAACTAATCCTCTTTGATTTTTTAACATATCTTTTATAACATTTGGATGTTTAAGTTCATCAAGTGTTGGTATCTTTAAAGCAATAACTCTTATTGCAATTGCATCACTATTTCTTTGTTTAAATATATTCACCCTAAATCTTCCAATTCCAGGTAATGAGTAAGATATATCTAACTCTCCTATTTTATTATACTCTTCATATCTGGCTTCCAATATTTCATTTGCAAAAGCTTCCATATCATCTGGTGTTAACTTATTAGTTCCAAGTTTCATTAATTTCCCATTATTTCTTATAATAGGCGGTAACCCAACTGTCAAATGCAGATCTGATGCTTCTGCCTCTATTGTCTTACTTAGTAAATCACGTAAAAAATACATTTTTATCCTCCTCTTGCATCATAGAAAAGCCCTATTAGTATTATATTCTATAAAAATCGTCACATTCCTTTTTTTTAATACATAATGTTTCAACAGGAGGATATATATTTTATTTGCTTGACATTTCTTTTTTTAACTTTTTAAGAGCCTTCTTTTCAATTCTTGAAACATATGATCTAGATATCCCCATAAGAGCAGCTATTTCTCTTTGTGTTCTACACCTTCCATCTATTAATCCATATCTCATTTTTAATATTTCCCCTTCTCTATCACTTAGAGAAACCCCTATCTTACTATATAATGATTTTATTTGGAGGTTACTTTCCACTTTTTCTAAAACAGAATCTTTTTCACTACTTAAAACATCAATTAAACATATTTCATTACCCTCTTTATCAACCCCTATTGGATCTTGAAGATATACTTCACTTTTTTGCTTTTTATTATTTCTAAATAGCATTAATATTTCATTTTCAATACATCTAGATGCATAAGTTGCAAGTCTTGTTCCTTTAGAACCATCAAAAGAATCTATTGCTTTTATTAACCCTACTGTTCCTATTGATATAAGCTCATCTACATCTTTATTCGGAAAAGTATATTTCTTAACTATATGTGCAACTAATCTTAAGTTCCTTTCTATAAGAACACTTTTAGCTTCTTTATCTCCTTCCTTTAAAAGTGCTAAGTAATACTGCTCTTCTTTTTCATCTAAAGGTTTAGGAAATGTATTACTACCTGCTATATATCCTGTTAAAAATATAGAATTACATAACAGTTCTATTATATTTGATATAAAAAACACTTAACTTCCTCCTAATAGTGCTTATTATATACTATGATTAAGTACGAAAAAATTGCTTATACTATTAAAAATAAAGTTGGAATACTTTTTCATTTACTTTACATTTATATACTAAAAGTTAAGAAAATAAAAAAGCTCAATATATGAATATTAAGCTTTTTCTATACTTATAACTATTTTGCTATAGCTGTTACTACATCTCTAAATATAGGAGCACCTGTATTACCGCCACCTAGATCTCTACCATCTGGATGTTTTTCTCCTATATGTGGTGCAATAACTACTATTGTGTACTTTTTACCATCTTTAATGAAGTATCCAGCAAACCATCCATGATTTGTACCACCTTCACCTGTTGAGGTTCCTGTTTTACCACCAATTTTAACACCTTCAACTTTCGCTTCAAACCCTGATCCTTCCCATATTACTTTTGACATTGTCTCTTGAGCTATTTTAGCAGAAGTTTGACTAAATATTCTTACTGACTCATTTTTAAACTTATGTATAGAATTATTATCTTTGTCTAATACCTCTTCGATTATTGTAGGTTTTATATATACACCATCATTTACTACTGTATTATAAAGACCTGCCATTTGTAATGGAGTTACCATAGTCGCTTGACCTATAGAAATATTATTCATACTATCTTCTCTTTTAGGTTTAACTCCTGTAGCTTCATTTGTACTTTCTCCTTCTAAACCTAAAACCCTTTGAAATAACCCCATTTTTTGGATATAATCCATAAATTTATCATACCCAATTAATCCACCTACTTTTGCAAAAACATCATTACAAGAAATTTTAAGAGCATCTTCTACAGACATAGTACCATGTGCATAAGATTTTCCGTGTTTACTACAAATAACTCCACTACATACAAATGTATCAGTAGGACGTATTAACCCTAAATCTAATCCTATAGTTTCTGTAATTACTTTAAAAATTGATCCTGGTTCATATCCAAGTTGCTCTATACCTAAATTTACATTTGCTTGACTCTCATCCTTTTGAACCATAGCTCTTATTTTACCAGTTTCTGCTTCTGAAACTACTACGCCAACATTTTTTAAGAAACCGTAGTCTTCTCTTTTTAATATTTCTCTTATTTTATCTTCCCACTCTTTATTTATAGTTAACTTTATATTTTTATTATCTGCCCCTTCATCTACTTCACCATCACTATAAACAGCTTTATCATCTAAATAAAACCTTGATTTGGGATATTTATTTTCTCCTATATATTTATTTAATTCCCATTGTAATGAACCTTCAACTTCTTCTTTATCACCTATTTTAGATAAAAAATTTTCTACTCTCCAAGCTTCCTTCGAATCAACTTCATCGTATACGTATGTGTAAATCCCTTTTACATTCTCTAATTTATTTATTTTATTGTATGTTTCTTCACTTACTCTATAGTATCTTTTTCCACCTTCATTCATGATTTTTGTATAATTAAAATCAGTATCTTCTGACTTCATAATAAAATTAAGAGCCATTAAATCTTCCAAAGTTTCTTCATAATTATTTAGCATGAAAGGTTTTGTATCTAATACCATTATATACTTTTTGCTATAGTTTAACATATCTTTTCCATTGGTATCTAATATCTTATATCTAACTTGTGAAATATCTTCAGTTTGATGATTTGTCATTTCTCCTGTAACCATTTCTGTAGGATGAACCTGAAGAAAATAAAGCCTTCCCCCTAAAGCTATCAACAAAATAATGAAAATTCCAAATGTTAATCTTATTCTTTTTAAATTAATTAACTTCTTTCCACTCAAATAAAACACCTCCCTAGGCTTAATTCTAGCCTAGGGAGGTGTTTTTTATACAACTATTTTAATATATCTTTTATTTTGGTAACCAATATATCTATAGCTACTTTATTTTGTCCCCCTTCTGGAACAATAATATCAGCATATCTCTTTGTTGGTTCTGTAAATTGCATGTGCATTGGTCTTACAACACCTAGATATTGTTCTATAACAGATTCTACAGTTCTTCCTCTTTCGTTTATATCTCTTACTAATCTTCTTAAAATTCTTATATCTGCATCAGTATCCACATAAACTTTTATGTCTAAAAGATCTCTAATTCTTTCGTCTTCTAATACTAATATACCTTCAACAATTATAATGTCTTTAGGTTCTATTCTTACAGTTTCTTTTGCTCTATTATGTGCTGAAAAGTCATAGATTGGTTTTTCTATTGCTTTTCCTTCCATTAAAGATTTTAAATGATCTATTAATAAATCATTATCAAAAGCTCTTGGATGGTCGTAGTTTGTTTTAACTCTTTCATCCATTGTTAAATGACTTTGATCTTTGTAGTACATATCTTGTTGTATCATTGCTATGCATTCATCTGCAAAACTTGAAAATATAGCATCTGCAATGGTACTTTTACCTGAACCAGTTCCTCCAGTTATTCCTATTAATATTGGTTTTTTCATTTTGGAAATCCTCCCCGCTTATCTTATAGTTTTAATGTCTTTTTTCCCTTAACTAACATATCATTTTCTTTTAAAGGCACTTCTACCTTTGCAGTAAACATCATATGGGCTCTATTTGCAACATTTGTTTGAATTTCTTTTTCCAAATCAAACATTTCTTTAAGCTCTACATCAAAATATGGTGTATGTGCTCTTAAAACTTCTACAGTATCATTTTCAAACACTCTATTTTTTTGAAGAATTGTTGCAACTTTAGTTTCCGGGTCATAAGACTTAACTATACCTACAATGTCATAATCTCTAACATATGATGATTCATCATAGTTTTGTTCTCCACTTTTTCCAAAGAAGAAACCAGTATGGTATTGTCTATGGCTTATTTTTAATAGTGTTTCCATCCACTCTTCTTTAAATTCATAGTTTTCAGGATCTTCCATATAAGAATCTATAGCATCTCTATATGCTTTTACAACTGATGCTACATAAAACTCACTTTTCATTCTTCCTTCAATTTTTAATGAATGTATTCCACTCTTAATAAGTTCTGGAATATGATGTATCATACATAAATCTTTAGAGTTCATTATATAAGTTCCATTATCATCCTCTACTACTGGATAATATTGTCCAGGTCTTGTTTCTTCAACTAGATGATATTTATATCTACATGCATTAGAGCAAATCCCCTTATTTGCATCTCTACCTAGCATATAGTTAGATATTAAGCATCTACCTGAATATGCTATACACATAGAACCATGTATAAATGCTTCTAATTCACATTCTTCTGGTAAATTTGCTTTTATTCCATTTATTTCATTGAATGTAAGCTCTCTTGCTAATACTATTCTTTTTACGCCTTGATCATACCAAAACTTAGCTGCTTTCCAGTTTACTGTATTTGCTTGAGTACTTAAATGTATTTCTAAATCTGGTGCAACTTCTTTAGCTGCAACTATTATTGAAGGGTCTGCAACTATTATTGCATCTATTCCTAAATCATTTAGCCCCTTTATATAGTTTTCAACTCCAGTTAAGTCATGGTTTCTTGGGAATACATTCATAGTTACATATAATTTTCTTCCTCTTTCATGACAGTACTTAACACCTTCAGCAATTTCATCATTTGTAAAATTATCTGAGAATGCTCTTAAGTTTAATTTCCCTCCACCTATATATACAGCATCGGCTCCAAAATCTATAGCTACCTTTAATTTTTCTAGACTTCCTGCTGGTGCTAAAATCTCTGGTTTTTTCATATTTAATTACCTCCTTTTAGTCACTGCAATTCCATCCCCCATTGGTATTACAGATGTAATTAGCTCTTTATCTTTTGATACAAGATCTAAATATGTTCTCATTCTTTTCACTATTGTTATTTTTCTTCTTTTTACTAAATCATTTGATGCAACCATACCCCTAAATAGAACATTATCTGCAATTATAATTCCATCTTTTTTTAGTAATCTAAGACAATGTGGTAAAAAATGATTATAATGTCCTTTACCTGCATCCATAAATATCAAGTCATATGGTTCTTGTAATTCCTCTAAAATTTCTAAACAATCTCCAGACTTTATTTCAATTTTATCTTCTAAATTAAACTTTTTAAAGTTTTCTTTAGCATATCTTATCATATTTTCATCACGCTCTATAGTAGTAATACTTGGATTTGTTCCTGATGCTTCATACATTAATGTAGCTGAGTATCCTATAGCTGTGCCTAATTCTAATATTCTTAAAGGTTTTTTCATATTAACCATAAATTCTAAAAATTTTGCTGTTTCTTTTTGTGCAATGGGTACTCCATTTTCCTTTGCAAAATCTTCTAATTCCTTATATTTACCTTCATTTTCTCCTATTAAACCTCTAATATATTCTTCCATATAATCATAGGTTATTCCACTCATTTTATTCCTCCAAATAGCCAAGCTCTTTTAGTTTTCTCATAAATTCATGTTCATCACTTGTAAAGAAGTGATGTTTCATATCCTTTTCTAAGACATAGAATAAATAATCAGTTGAAGCAGGTTTTAATGCTGCTAAAATTGATGGCATTCCTGGATTTGATATAGGTCCTATAGGTAATCCATTAATTTTATATGTATTATAAGGTGAATCTATTTCTAAATGTTTATTTAAAACCGTTTCAACATGTTCACCTAATGCATATATAACTGTAGCATCTATTTGTAACTTCATACCTTTTGATACTCTATTAGAAATTACAGATGATATTAATGGTCTTTCCTTATCTACTCTAGCTTCTTTTTCTATCATTGATGCTATTGTAATTATAGTTTCTACATCTTCATCAGAAACTTTCATATTGGTTTCTTTTAAAGCTTCTTTAAAGGCTTCTTCAAATCTAGAAATCATAGCTTTTACTATGTCTTTAGGACTTTCATCCTGTTTGATAATATATGTATCTGGAAATAAATATCCTTCTAAATTATACCTTTTACTGGAATTTTTTTTAACAAAACTAGGTAATTCATATTCTTTTATAGTTTTTATGAATTCCTCTTTTGTACATATTCCTTCTTTTTCAAGCTTTAATGCTATATCATCTACTGTATATCCTTCTGGAACAGTAAATTTAATAAGTCCTTTTGTAGATTCACTAGTTAAGGTATCTACTATGTCGTTAATACTCATAGTATTATGTATTTCATATGTACCTGGCTTTACTTCAAGATCCTTACTTGTAATCTTTAAATATAGTTTTATAAAAGGTAATCCTTTAATCTTATCACTTTGTGAGAGTTCATTTAAGATTCCATAAAAACTATCTCCCTCTTTTACATTTATTATTATATCGCCTTCAACTTTTACTGGATTTTTTATGGTTCTATTAAAAATTATAGAAGGAACGATAATAACAACAAGTAAAACAGCTATTAAAATTACTTTTTTTATATTAGAATTTTTCATAAAAAACCCCCTATATACAAAAGTAAATAGCCTGATAATAGGCTATTCACTTTATTATAATACTTTTGTATATAATTTTAAAGAAATTTTTACAGTTTTCTTACTTTTTAGTTCTGCTTATCATTCTTTTTCTTTGAGCTGGATCTAATTCTCTTTTTCTCATTCTTACTGTTTCTGGTGTAACTTCTACTAATTCGTCAGCATTAATGAATTCTAAACATTGTTCTAATGTCATTTGTCTTGGAGGTATTAGTTTTACAGCTTCATCTGCTCCTGATGATCTTGTATTAGTAAGTTTTTTACCTTTACAAATATTTATATCTATATCTTCTGCTCTAGCACTTTCTCCAACAATCATACCTTTATATACAGGAACTCCTGCTCCTATAAATAAAACTCCTCTTTCTTGAGCATTAAATAAACCGTAAGCAATTGATTCTCCATCTTCGAATGAACAAATTGATCCTCTGCTTCTTCCTGGCATTTCACCTTTGTATGGTGCATATCCGTGGAATACATGGTTCATTATTCCATTACCCTTTGTATCTGTCATAAATTCATTTCTGAATCCAATAAGTCCTCTAGCTGGAATAACAAATTCTAATCTTGTATATCCATTAACAGCTGAAGTCATATTTACCATTTCACCTTTTCTAGGTCCTAATTTTTCCATAACAGGTCCCATGAATTCTTCTGGAACATCAATTGTTAAATATTCCATTGGTTCTAATTTCTTTCCTGCTTCTTCTTTTAAGATAACATTTGCTTTTGAAACTTGAAGTTCATATCCTTCTCTTCTCATTGTTTCTATAAGTATTGATAAATGAAGTTCTCCTCTTCCTGATACTTCGAAACAATCTGGAGTAATTTCTCTTACTCTTAAACTTACATTAGTTTCTAACTCTTTTAATAATCTATCTCTTAAATGTCTTGATGTAACAAATTCTCCTTCTTTACCTGCAAAAGGTGAATCATTTACCATAAAGTTCATGCTTAATGTTGGTTCGTCAATTTCAACGAATGGTAATGCTTCTGGTTCTTGTGAACTAGCTATAGTTTCTCCTATGTTACAATCTGGAACACCACTTAATGCTATTATATCACCTAAAGATGCTTCTGGAGCTTCTTCTCTATTTAATCCGCTATATGTAAATATATTTGAAACTCTGTAATTTGATGTACTTCCATCTTTTCTTACTAAAGCAACCATTTCATTTTTCTTTACTTTACCTCTATGGATTTTACCAATAGCTATTCTACCTACATATTCATTTGTATCTAATGTAGTAACTAACATTTGGAATGGTCCATCTAAATATCCTTCTGGTGGTGCTACATGCTTTATTATAGTTTTGAATAATGGTTCCATGTTGTTATTTTCATCTTCCACATTATATCTTGCAAAACCTTCTCTAGCTGAAGCGTATATTATAGGGAAGTCTAATTGTTCATCATCTGCTCCTAATTCTAAGAATAGGTCAAATACTTCATCAATAACATTTTCAGGTCTAGCATTAGGCTTATCAATTTTGTTTATAACAACGATTGGCTTTAATCCTAGTTCTAATGCCTTCTTTAAAACGAACTTAGTTTGAGGCATTGGACCTTCATATGAATCTACTACTAATAAAACTGAATCTACCATTTTTAATACACGTTCAACTTCTCCACCGAAATCAGCATGTCCTGGAGTATCTACAATATTTATCTTTATTTCATCATAAATTAAAGATGTATTCTTTGAAAGAATTGTAATTCCTCTTTCTTTTTCAAGATCGTTAGAATCCATTACTCTTTCATCTACTTTTTCATTACTTCTAAATACATGACTTTCTTTTAATAAAGCATCAACTAGCGTAGTCTTACCATGGTCAACGTGGGCTATGATAGCTATATTTCTTATATCATTTCTTTTTGTTAATTCCATTTAATTTCCTCCAATATATATCGATTTATTGTTTTCTTGTAAACCTATAACTTATTTTTCCCAAAATAAAATTGGATACACTTCGTATCCAATTTCTAATTTTATTTCACACTAATACTCTTATACATTCTAAGAGTAAACTCAAAAAATGTCAAGTTAAAGCGCTATATTTCCATTATTATAGGCAATATCATTGGCTTTCTCTTAGTTTTTTCATATAAGTATGTTCTAAGTTCATCTCTTATTCTTGATTTTAGGCTTGCCCAATCTGTAATCTTCTTTTCTTCACACTCTTTAAGCACATTCTTTACTATTTCTTTGGCTTCATCCATTAAACCTTCTGATTCTCTAACATAAACGAAACCTCTTGATATAATATCTGGACCTGCTACTACAGTATTATTTTCTTTTGAAAGTGTAACAACTACTGTTAATATACCATCTTGTGATAAATGTTTTCTATCTCTTAATACTATATTTCCAACATCTCCAACGCCTAATCCATCAACAAATACTTGACCTGAAATTACAGAACCGTTTTTTCTTATTCCTTGTCTATTAGCTTCAATAATATCTCCATTTTCTACAATTACAACGTTACTTTCTGGAAGTCCAAGTTTCATTGCAAGTTCACCATGTTGTATTAAATGTCTATATTCACCATGAACAGGGATAAAATATCTAGGCTTTACTAAACACTGCATTAGTTTTAATTCTTCTTGACAAGCATGCCCAGATACATGGACTTCTGCTAAAGATTCATATATTACATCTACACCTTTTTTAAACAATTGATTTATAACCTTAGAAACAAGTTTTTCATTTCCTGGAATTGGTGTAGCTGAAATAATAACTGTATCTCCTTCTACAAGATTAACTTTTCTATGTTCTGATGCAGCCATTCTAGCTAAAGCTGACATTGGTTCACCTTGACTACCTGTAGTTATTATAACAACTTGATCATTATTATATTTATTAATTTGATCTATACTAACTAGTACATCCTTTTCAAATTCTAAATATCCAAGTTCTATAGCAACTGCAACTATATTTTCCATACTTCTACCTGATACTGCAACTTTTCTTCCATAAATTGTAGCAGCATCTATTATTTGTTGTATTCTATGGATATTTGAAGCAAAGGTTGCTACTATAATCCTACCTTTAGTTTTAGAGAATATTCTTGCAAAACTCTCCCCTACTCTTCTTTCTGACATAGTGTATCCTGGTCTTTCAACATTTGTTGAATCTGCCATCATCACCAATACACCTCTTTTTCCTAATTCTGCAAGTCTTGCAAAATCAGTTGGTTGACCATCAATAGGAGTATAATCTATTTTAAAATCTCCTGTGTGAAGTACAACTCCAAGTGGAGTGTGTATTGCTATTGCTACTGAGTCAGCAATAGAGTGGTTTGTTTTTATAAACTCTACTGATACAGAGTTTAATTTTATTACATCTCTTGGCTTTACTCGTACAAGTGTAGTTGTACTTAATAATCCGTGCTCTTTTAATTTAGTTTCCACAATACCAAGAGTTAGCTTAGTGCCATATATAGGTACATTTAATTGTTTTAGAATATATGGTAATGCACCAATATGGTCTTCATGCCCGTGAGTTAAAAATATTCCTGTTACTCTATCTTTATTTTTTAATAGATAGCTTACATCTGGTATTACTAAATCAATACCAAACATATCATCATCGGGGAATTTTAATCCACAATCTATTACAACTATATCATTTTTGTATTCAATTGCTGTTATGTTTTTCCCGATTTCATTTATTCCGCCTAAAGGAATAATTTTAACCTTAGCCTTTTCGTTTCTCAATATGTCCCCTCCTTTTCATAAGATATGTATTACAAAGGATGTCTTCTCTTAAAGTAAGAGGATTTCCTTTATTTAATTATTTATGTTTACTTTGACATCTTTTACAAACACCAAAGAATTTAACGCTATGATCTAGTATTTTAAATCCATAAGTTCTTTCGATTTCTTCTTCTAATTCATCTAGTAAATCATCTTGAACTTCTAAAACACTTTTACATTCATTACATACTAAATGATGATGTCTATGTGCTTCATCTTTATGAACTAATTCATATCTACTACAACCATCATTTAAATCAAGTTTACATATAACACCTAATTCCTCTAATAGAATTATTGTTCTATATACAGTAGCTAATCCAATTTCAGGGCATTTCTTTTTAACTTCATCGTATATTTCTTCTGCTGTTAAATGTTCGCCCTCATTTTCTATAATTGAATCTACAATAGCTCTTCTTTGAGGTGTTAACTTGTAACCCTTTTGCTTTAATTCTTCTTTTAATAAATTAAAATCAACGCATGTTATATCTTCCATAGACATCA
This sequence comes from Clostridium chauvoei, assembly GCF_002327185.1. NCBI lineage: Bacteria > Bacillati > Bacillota > Clostridia > Eubacteriales > Clostridiaceae > Clostridium > Clostridium chauvoei. Next base: position 1,418,487 of record NZ_CP018624.1, read on the forward strand.
CCTCTTCACATTCCTTTTCGATCTATTCAACATCACTAAAAATAGTGTCATAAGCTTCTTGAACTGCCGCAAGTTCTACTTCATCATCTACAGGGATTAATAAATCTTCCCCATCTTCATCTTTGTCAACCTTTAATGCAAATACATCTTCTTCAGTATATTCTTCATCATAAACGATAACATATTCTGACTTTTCTTCTGTATCTGGATTTATCATATCAAAAAATGCAACGATATTTAGTTTTACTAAATTTCCATCTTCATCATATAATTCTATTTGTTTTAAATCTTTATCCATATCTAATATCTCCTTTTTATAATTGTAGTTTTTTAGCTTAGTATTGTCAATAATAATTTTCAATTGGGAATTTCTTGTTTATTTCATGCTTATTCTGTCTAAATATCCTTGCAGAATATATGTAGCTGCTATTTTATCAACTATTTTTTTTCTTTTATTTCTTGATAAATCTGCTTCTAACATAGCTTTATGGGCTGCAACTGTAGTTAACCTTTCATCCCACATCTCTATTTTTAAGCCTGTAGCTGTTTTAATATCTTCTGATAACTCTAAAACACGTTCCCCAGACTCTCCAATACTTCCATTCATATTTTTAGGCAATCCAATAACTATAGTTTCTACAGAGTATTCTTTACATATTCTCTTAACTTCTTCTATGTCTTTTTCTCTATTTGATCTTCTTATTGTAGTTATTCCTTGAGCTGTCCAACCTAATGGATCACTAATTGCTACTCCTATAGTTTTTGATCCTACATCTAATCCTAGTATCCTCACACTTGACTCCTTAAATATTAAGAGTGCCCGAATGAACGGGCACTCTCTATTTTATTTCCAAATAAGATTTTATAACTTCTTCTAAAATTTCATCTCTTTCAAGTTTTCTAAGTAAAGCTCTTGCTCCATTGTAGCTTGTAATGTAAGAAGGGTCTCCAGAAATAAGATATCCAACTAATTGGTTAATTGGATTATAACCCTTTTCCTGTAACGCATTATAAACATCTGTTAAAATTGATTTTGTTAAATCTTCTCTATTAATGTTTAAATTAAATTGCATTGTATGATCTAAGTTATTATTCATAGTATCGCTGCCCTATCTGCAGCTCACCCCCTTACTTTTTTAATATTCATTATAAATATTATATCTAATAAATGATTTTTTATTCATTTATTTACTTTACTTAATTATACCTTAAATCTATAAAAAAGTACACTATTTTACTAAAGTTTCAACTATTGAATAAGTTTTATCTACTGCTTCATTTATCTTTTCTGGATTCTTTCCGCCAGCTTGAGCCATATCCGGTCTTCCACCGCCGCCTCCGCCAACAATAGTAGCCACTTCTTTTATTATTTTACCACAATGTACTCCTGATGAAACTACATCTTTAGTTGCCATAGCTACTAAATTAACCTTTCCTTGTACATCACTTAATAATACAACAACACCACTACCAATCTTATTTCTAACCTTATCAGCTAAATCTCTTAATGCATTACCATCAACATCTGAAACTGAGTATGCAACGACTTTAATTCCATTAATTTCTTTAACTGATTTTAAAATATCATCTTCAGCCCCTGAAGTTAACTTGCTCTTTAATTCTGCTATCTCTTTATCTTTTTCTTTTAATTCTGAAGTTTGAGATGATATTTTCTTTAAAACATCCTTTTCTGTACATTTTAAAGCTTCACAAGCTTCTTTTAAAGTTCTTTGTTTTTCTTCAATAAACTTAATAGCATTAAAACCAGTAACTGCTTCTATTCTTCTTATACCTGCTGCAACTCCTGATTCTCCAATTATCTTAAATAAACCAATTTCTCCTGCATTACATACATGTGTACCACCACAAAGTTCAACTGAGAATTCTCCAACATTTACAACTCTAACTTTATCTCCATATTTATCATCAAATAAAGCCATAGCACCACAATTTTTAGCTTCTTCTAATGTCATAAGGTTAGTTTCTACTTTAAATACTTCCATAACCTTTCTGTTAACTAATTCTTCTACTTTGTCTAGTTCTTCTAAAGTTAATCCTTGGAAGTGAGTAAAGTCAAATCTTAATCTTTCTTCATCAACATATGAACCTGCTTGATTTACATGCTTTCCAACAACTTCTTTTAACGCTTCATGTAACATATGCGTTGCAGTATGATTCTTACATATATTAGCTCTTCTTTCTATATTAACTTCTAAAGTTACAATTTCATTAACTTTTATTTTTCCTTCATTAACTTTTACATAATGAACAGTTTTTCCACCAACATTTTTCTTAGTATCATAAACGTAAGCTTCACCTTGCTGACCTTTAATTATACCTTTATCTCCTACTTGACCACCCATTTCAGCATAGAAAGTAGTTTTATCTGTTACGATATACCCTTTGTCTCCTGCATTAAGCTCATCCTTAAAGCTTTTATCATCAGCTAATACAAGAACTTTACCTTCTATTTTAGTTTCATTATATCCAACAAATTCAGTATTTATTGATGCTTCTATCTTATTTATAGGATTTTCGTCACTTCCCATATATGAAGTTTCGCCTCTTGCACTTCTTGCTCTTTGTCTTTGAGCTTCCATTTCCTTTTTGAAGGCTTCTTTATCAACATCCATTCCAACATCTTCTAAAATTTCTTCAGTAAGTTCTATTGGGAATCCATATGTGTCATATAATTTAAATGCTTCTTCACCCTTTAAGGTAGTTTCTTTAGATTCTTTTAATTTTTCAATATAACTATTTAATATGTGCATTCCTGCATCTATTGTTTCGTTAAATCTTTCTTCTTCTAAAGATACTATTTTTTCGATATAATCTTTATTTTCTTTTAATTGTGGATAAGCTTCTCCATAGTTTTCTACAACTGATTCAACTATATCAGTTAAGAATAATCCTTTTATTCCAAGTAATCTACCATGTCTTGCTGCTCTTCTTAAAAGTCTTCTAAGTACATAACCTCTTCCTTCATTACTTGGTTGAACTCCATCTGAAATAAGCATAGTTACTGATTTAACATGATCTGTAATTATTCTTAAAGAAATATCCTTTGATGAATCTTTTCCATAAACTACTCCTGATAACTTTGATACCTTATCTAATATATTTTTCACTGTATCTATTTCAAATATATTATTAACACCTTGCATTATAGTAGCTATTCTTTCTAATCCCATTCCTGTATCTATATTAGGATGAGCTAATCTATTATAGTTTCCTTCTTCATCTTTATCAAATTGAGTAAATACTAGATTCCAGAATTCAACTACTCTATCTTCTTCACTAGCTTCTAAAAACTCTTCTACAGTTTTTATAACTCCATCGCCTCTATCATAATGAATTTCTGTACATGGTCCACATGGTCCTACTCCAATTTCCCAGAAGTTATCATCTTTTCCTAATCTAAATATTCTACTTGTATCTACATTTGTTTTTTGACACCATATATCAAAAGATTCATCATCTTCTAAATAGATAGTTACATATAGCTTTTCCTTTGGTATTTGTAAAACTTCTGTTATAAATTCCCATGCCCATGGAATTATTTCTCCTTTAAAGTAATCTCCAAAAGAGAAGTTTCCTAACATTTCAAAGAATGTACCATGTCTTGATGTTTTTCCTACATTTTCTATATCACCAGTTCTTATACATTTTTGACAAGTTGTTATTCTTGTCTTTGGTGGCTTTTGAAGTCCTGTAAAATATGGCTTTAAAGGTGCCATACCAGCATTTATTAATAATAAAGACTTGTCGTTTTTAGGTACTAAAGGAAAACTTTCAAGTCTTAAGTGTTCCTTTGATTCAAAAAAGCTTAAATAAGCATCTCTTAGTTCATTTGCTCCCATGAATTTCATAGTAAATTACCTCCATTTATCTTCTTAATGATTTTTATCATTTAATTGCATTTTGAATATAAAAAAAAGTTTTCATCCCTAATAAAAATAAAAGGGACGAAAACATATTTCCGCGGTACCACCCTAATTATGCATAAAAATATGCATCACTTAGAAAATATAGGCTCCAAGATAGCTTCAATATGTTCTATAAGAAGTTTGCACCACCCACTTCCTCTCTAAATATAGATTTCATATTTACTCATTCTCTTCATCGCCATCATATATATTTTGTTATATTTCAATGAAATTATAGTTTATTTATTAAAATATGTCAATTATTTTTAAAACAAATAGTCGTTTATATCATCATAGATAACCTTTATTATAACACCAATAGGTACTGCTAAAACCATCCCTGCAAATCCACCTATTTTTTCTCCAATTAATAATAATATAATAATTATTATAGGGTGCATATTAGTGCTATCTCCAGTTATTTTCGGCGATAAAATATTCCCCTCTATTTGTTGAAGTAAGAAAACTCCAATTATTGTCCATAAAGCTTTAGTTGGAGAATCTATAAGAGCAATAATCACTGCTGGAATCCCTCCTATAATAGGGCCAAAATAAGGTATTATATTAAGAATTCCATTTAAGACTGCCAGTATAAAAGCAAATTTAACATCTATAATCATTAGTATAATAAATGTTAACACTCCTATTATTAATGATAATAACAATTGACTTATTATATATCTTGATAATATTCTATCTATATTATTTATAGCTTTTTTAGCTATAACTCTTTTTTCTGTAGGTAATATAAGTAAAATTTTATTATATATCAAATCTCCATCTACTAAAAAATAATAAGTTACTATAGGTACTATAGCAAAAGAAACTAGATTTTCAAAAATTCCCATCATATTTTCTATAAAATTATTACTAAATCCACTTAAGAATCTATTTACCTCTTCATTTATTTGAGTATATATAGATTGAAAAAATGATATATCATTTATTTTAAGCTTTATCGCTAAATCACTTATATATTTTTCTATATTATCAAGCATTTCTCCAAAATTCAAACTTTCTTTTAATATAGTTGGTACTACTAAATAAAGCATTATTAATATTAAAGTAACTATAAAAATTATTAATATTATAGAAGATATTCTTTTACTTATATTAAATCTTTCACTAATACTATTTCTTATAGGGTTTAATGCATAAGCAAAAATAAATCCTATAAATACTATATTAACTATATTGTTTATAGTATCTACTTTAAAATATATAAATATTGATAATAAAATGAGTGTTATTAGAATTATTTTATTTATTAAGGTTTTATACTTTTTGTATATTTTCATTTATTTTTTTGTGAGGAATCGCCTTAAATTTTATACTTTCACTTCCGTGATATAGTATAAAATCTTCTCCTAATATACACTCATTTACTAAAAGTATTTCTTTACCTTTTATCATTTTATCAAAAAGCCCTGAGCTCATAATTAATCCCTTTATAGAAAGGTCTTTTTTTTCTATAAGTAAATCCTCAAGTGCACCTTTCATAATATTATTAGTGTCTATAATATCCATATCCTTTATATTTCTAAAGGTAAGCCCTTTAAAATGGACTATCTTCTTTACAATTAGAACTTCATCTAACGAAATAATATCATCTATACTTGCAAAATTTTTATTTGATAACAACATAAAATTAGATATAAAAAACCCCTTTACAGCAGCATTATAAAAATCTATACATAAATCTTCTATAACGCCAAGGTATTTCCCCTTAATATCGTAAACTTTCATAAGATAGAAATCTTTGGTCTTTAACATATTACCCTCTCTTTCTTTCCTTTTATACTTTTAGTTTTTCCAAAAAAGCAAAAAAAATCCCCACAATTTAATTGTGAGAATTTTAAAATCTTATATAATATTATAAAACTTTTTCTATAACTCCCCCACCAACAACATCATTTCCGTTATAAAAAACTACTGATTGGCCTTTTGTTATAGCTCTTTGTTTATCTTTAAAGGATACTTTAACCCTTCCATTAGGTAAAGGAGATATACTAGCTTCTGCTGGTTTTGCTGAATATCTAACTTTAGCTGTAACTTCCATCTCCTCTTTTAAAGTATCTATAGCTATAAAATTAACTTCTTTAGCTACTAAGTCAGTTCTAAATATGTCGTCTTCTGAACCTATTATAACTTCATTAGTTTTAGGGTTTATACCAGTAACAAAAACAGGCCTTCCAAGGGCTAACCCTAACCCCTTTCTTTGTCCTATAGTATAATAAACTATCCCTTTATGTTTTCCTAAGATATTTCCTTCTTTATCTACGAAATTACCCTCTTTAACTTTTTCAGGTTTAGCTCTTAATATGTATCCACCATGATTATTATCTGTAACAAAACAGATTTCCTCACTATCTTTTTTATTATGTACAGCAAGACCTATCTCTTTTGCTATTTCTCTTATTTTATCTTTAGTATATTCTCCACAAGGCATTAAAGTTTGACTTAATTGTTCTTGTGTAAAGTTATATAAAGCATAAGTTTGATCTTTTCTATCATCATCAGCTCTAAGTAAATGGAATCTTCCATCTCTATTTTCTATCTTAGCATAATGACCTGTTGCTACGTAATCAGCCCCTATACCCTTAGCTTTTCTTAAAAACTCATCAAATTTTATGTGTTTATTACAAGCAATACACGGATTCGGAGTTTTTCCTTCTATATACTCTTGAACAAAATAGTCTATAACTTTTTCTTTAAAAACTTCCTTAAAATTAAGCACGTAAAAAGGAATACCTAATTTATCAGCTACTCTTCTTGCATCATCTACTGCTGATAGAGAACAACATCCACCTTCTCTTTCAACATAACTACTATCTTCATCATCAAAGTGTTTCATTGTAACACCTATTACGTCATAACCTTGCTCTTTTAAAAGGTAAGCAGCGACGGAGCTATCCACTCCACCGCTCATACCAATAACTACTTTCTTTTTCATAAAGTTGCCTTTATTCTTGATGTCCATGAACATGATCATGGATGTTATCATGTTCTTCAAAATCCCAAACGTCTAATCCATTGCTTTTTCTATAATCATTAATAGCTTTATGAATTGCTTCTTCTGCTAATACTGAACAATGCATCTTAACTGGTGGAAGTCCATCTAAAGCTTCTGCAACTGCCTTGTTTGATAACTCCCAAGCTTCTTCTATAGTTTTTCCCATAATTAGCTCTGTAGCCATTGATGAAGATGCTATAGCAGAACCACAGCCAAAAGTCTTAAACTTAACATCTTTTATTATATTATCTTCTACCTTTAAGTATATTTTCATTATATCTCCGCACTTAGCATTTCCTACTTCTCCAACACCATTTGCGTCTTCTATTTCTCCTACGTTTCTTGGATTCTTAAAATGATCCATTACTTTATCACTATATATCATATTATTTTGCTCCCTTCTTTAAATAGTCTTCCCATAATGGTGACATATTTCTTAATCTCTCTATAATTGGTGGTACAACTTCTATTACATAATCCACATCTTCTTCTGTAGAACCATCTCCAAGTGTTAATCTTAATGATCCATGAGCTAATTCATGAGGAAGTCCTATTGCAAGTAAAACATGAGATGGATCTAGTGAACCTGAAGTGCAAGCACTTCCACTTGATGCACATACACCTTCAAAGTCTAAGGATAATAAAATTGACTCACCTTCTATAAATTCAAATGTTATATTTACATTACCAGGTAATCTTTTATCACCTCTTGGTCCGTTTAATCTTGTGTGTGGAACCTTTAGTAAACCATCTATAAGTTTATCTCTTAAAACAGTCATTTTCTTTGCATGTTCATCTAGGTTTTCTGTTGCTAATTCTATAGCTTTTCCTAAACCTACTATTGATGCAATATTTTCTGTTCCTGCTCTTCGTGCTCTTTCTTGTCCTCCACCGTGAATTAGATTTTCAATTCTTATACCTTTTCTTACGTATAAGACTCCTATTCCCTTTGGACCATAAATCTTATGTCCTGCAAGTGATAGTAAATCTATGTTCATATCTTTAACATCTATGTTAATATTTCCTATAGCTTGAACTGCATCTGTATGGAAGAATATTTTTCTTTCTTTACATATTGCCCCAATTTCTTTAATTGGCTGAATAGTACCAATTTCATTATTTGCAAACATAATAGAAACTAAAATTGTCTTGTCTGTAATAGCATTTTTTAACTCTTCTAAATCTATAAATCCTTCTTCATTTACATCAAGATATGTAACTTCAAATCCATTCTTTTCTAAGTATTCACAAGTGTGTAATACTGCATGATGTTCAACCTTTGTAGTAATTATATGGTTACCTTTCTTTTTATGTGCCCATGCAATTCCTTTTATAGCCCAGTTATCTGCTTCTGAACCACCACCTGTAAAGTAAACTTCATTTAAATCACAATTTAAAGCTTTTGCAATTTTTCCTCTTGAATTATCTATAGCCATTTTTGTTTCTCTTGATATTCCATAAAAAGATGATGGATTTCCAAATTTCTCTGTGAAATATGGCATCATTTCGTCTAGAACTTCTGGTTTTACATATGTTGTTGCTGCATAATCCATATATACAGTTTTCATATTATTCACTCCTCTTTACAAGTTTAATTTCCTCGTTTTTGCTTTTAATATTTGTGTAATCATTAACTATATCTTGAAGAGTAATACTTTCCATTACTTCATCGATACTATTTTTTATTTTTTTCCATAAGAGTCTCGTAGCACAACAATCTATATTGTTACACTCTGAACCCTCTATACAATCAGCTATTTCAATAGGGCCCTCTAAAACATACATAACATCAGATACCTTTATTTCTTGTGGCTCTTTATTTAAAACATATCCACCTTGAGCTCCTCTAATACTTTTTATAAGACCAGCTTTTCTTAATGGTGAAAATAACTGTTCTAAATAATATTCTGATATATTTTGTCTTTTAGAAATAACCTTTATTGAAACTGGGGCCTCTCCATAATGTATAGCAAGATCTACCATAGCCTTTACTCCATATCTACCTTTTGTAGAAAGTTTCATTTCATCACCCCTTAATGTTGACTGTTTTACTAGTCTTTATGTTTATATCTTAGCAAATCACTCTACTATTGTCAATAATCATTACTAATTATTTTATAATTTCATTATTTTTATTTTATAGATGACCAGTATTTTTTAAGACTTTCTTCATATTTATTTCCTTGTGGAGTATAATACTTAGTGTCTTTTAACTCATCAGGCATATATTGTTGTTTTATATAATTATTTTCAAAATTATGAGGATATTTATATCCTTTAACACCTAAATTACTTGCCCCACTATAATGAGCATCTTTTAAATGTTTAGGTATATCTCCGATATTTTTCTTATCCAAATCGTTCATTGCATTATTTATAGCTAGATATGCACTATTTGATTTAGGTAATGTAGCTAAATAAATAACTATTTCTGCCAAAATAATTTGTGCTTCTGGAAATCCAACTTTTAAGGCAAGTTCTATCCCAGAATTTACAACTGTTAAAGCATTAGGATGAGCAAGACCTATATCCTCAGCAACTATTACTGATAATCTTCTAATTATAGCTGTTAAATTACCACTCTTTATTAATCTAGCTAAATAATGTATAGCCGCATCCTCATCACTACCTCTAATGCTTTTTTGAAGAGCACTTAATAAGTTATAAAACTCATCTCCACTAGAATCTGCTCTCATATGAGATTGATTTAAAGATTCTATATATTCAACTGATATTTCTTTTTTATTATTAAGTTGAGAGTTTATAGTAAGCTCTAAAATATTATAAGCTTTCCTATAATCTCCTTGAGATATGGTAGCTATATAATCTAAAGCTTCTTTTGAATACTCAACCTCTATACCTTCTTTTTTAAGTTTTTCTATAGCTCTTTTTAAGCCTACTATTACATCTTGTATATCTAATTGATTAAAATTAAATATATTGCACCTACTTATAATGGCTTTATGTATAGCAAAGTATGGATTTTCAGTTGTACTTGCTATAAGAGTAACCCGTCCATTTTCAATAAATTCTAGTAATGCTTGTTGTTGCTTTTTACTAAAATGTTGGATCTCATCTATATAAATTACAACACCATTATAATTTAATAAGCTATCTAAACTAGAGGTAATTTCTTGAATATCTTTAACTGAAGCTGTTGTAGCATTTAATTTATAAAACTTCCTATCTACGTAATTCGCCATTATATTTGCTAATGTGGTTTTACCTGTACCTGGTGGACCATATAATATACAATTAGGAATTATCTTTTTATTTATCAGATTATATAGAGGTTTCCCTTTACCTATTATATGTCTTTGTCCAACAAAGTCCTCTAAGGTAGTAGGTCTCATTAACTCTGCTAAAGGTTTATACATTTTATCACTCTTTCTTAGTTTTATTTAAAATTAGCATTACTTTCTATTGCCTTTTCTAGACTTTCGTACTCTTTAAAACTATCTATATGATATCCATCAGAATTCTTACTTAAAACTATTTGAACAGGTACATCTTTTCCTTCCGCCTCATCTTTTTTTTCTTCTTCTCCATGAACTTCTTTAGCTTTTGCTACCATATCTAACGTCATATACACAGTGTACTTTCCATCATCTTTCGTTATATGTTTTATAGTACTTTCATATTTTTCTAAAACCGAATCTCCTAAATATAAAGAATAAAAAGTTACATAATTACAAACATAAAAATTAACTTCACTTATTTTCTTATTTATATTTTCATCATACCCTTTATCATAAGATAAAACATAATCTATTGTTTCCTTAATCTTCTTTTCTTCTCTATTTGATACAGTTGTTGTGCATCCTAGTAATATTATTATAACTAACATATATGATAGTACAAAAGTAATTTTCTTTTTCATTTTATACCAACCCCATTTCTTTATAACTTTTTTATTTTAATAAACTTTACTATATTATATAATATCATAAATTTTATTATGTCTTTTATTTTCTTTTCAAAATAAAATAAGAGGTTTTCTATATTTTATAGAAAACCTCTTACCTATTTAATGTAAATTAACCTTAGTGGCTTTATTTGCTATTTCTTTTTATTATCCTTCTTTGCTTCCTTTACAGGTGCTTTTGGAGCTTCGTAGCAATCAATATACATTTGCTTAAGTTCGCTCATTAATGGATATCTTGGGTTAGCTCCTGTACATTGATCATCAAATGCTTGCTCAACCATTTCGTCTAATGTAGCGTAGAAGCTTTGTTCGCTTACTCCAGCTTCCTTTATAGTCTTAGGCATTCCAACTTTAGCTTGTAAGTCTTCTATAGCCTTAACTAATAATTCAACTTTTTCTGCTTCAGTGTTTCCACCTAATTGTAAGTAATCAGCAATTCTAGCATATCTCCATGCTGCATTTGGATACTTGTATTGTGCAAATGCTGCTTGCTTAGTTGGCGCATCTGTAGCATTAAACTTAATTACTTCGTTTATTAATAATGAGTTAGCCATTCCGTGTGGTAAGTGATGGAATGCTCCTAGTTTGTGTGCCATTGAGTGACAAACTCCTAAGAATGCATTAGCAAACGCTATACCAGCTATTGATGAAGCATGAGCCATTTTTTCTCTTGCTTTAATATTTGTAGTTCCTTCATTATAAGCTTGTGGTAAGTATTTAAATACTAATCTTATAGCTTCTAATGCTAAACCATTTGTATATTCTGATGCTAAAACTGAAACATAAGCTTCTATAGCATGAACTAATACGTCGATTCCTGAACATGAAGTTAATCCCTTTGGCATGCTCATCATAAGTTCAGCATCAACTATAGCCATATCTGGAGTTAGTTCGTAATCTGCAAGTGGGTACTTAACTCCTGTTTGTTCGTCAGTTATAACTGCGAATGGAGTAACTTCTGATCCTGTACCTGCTGATGTTGGTACTGCTACCATCATAGCTTTTTCACCCATAGTTGGGAACTTGTAAACTCTCTTTCTTATATCCATAAATCTCATAGCTAAATCTTCAAATCTAACTTCTGGATGTTCGTACATAACCCACATAATCTTAGCAGCATCCATTGGTGATCCTCCACCTAATGAAATTATTACGTCTGGTTGGAATGCAAGCATTGCTTCTGCACCCTTCTTAGCTGCTCTTAAAGTTGGATCTGGTTCAACTTCTGAGAATACTCTAAAGTCCATTCCGAATCTTTCTAATACATTAGTAATATGGTTTGTGTATCCTAATTCAGCTAAAACTTTATCTGTAACTATAAATACTTTCTTTTTACCCATTTCATGTAACTCTTGAAGAGCTATTGGTAAACAACCATATTTGAAGTAAGTCTTTTCTGGAACTCTAAACCAAAGCATATTTTCTCTCCTTTCAGCAACACTCTTAACGTTTATTAAGTGTTTAGGACCAACGTTTTCTGAAACTGAGTTTCCACCCCATGATCCACATCCTAGTGTTAATGATGGTGCTAATCTAAAGTTAAATACGTCTCCGATAGCTCCTTGTGATGCTGGCATGTTTATTAAAGTTCTTGCAGTCTTCATAGCCGCTCCGAATGCTGCAATTCTTTCTGTTGATTTAACTTGGTCTGTATATAATACTGAAGTATGACCCATACCACCTAATTCTATTAATCTGCAAGCCTTAGTTAAAGCTTCATCGAAAGATTTAACTTTGTACATTGCTAATACTGGTGATAATTTTTCATGTGAGAATGGTTCTTCTAATTCAACTGATTCAACTTCTCCAACTAAAACCTTAGCTGATGTTGGAACCTTAACTCCAGCCATTTCAGCAATTTTATAAGCTGATTGACCAACCATGTTAGCATTTAAGCCACCTTTTTCATTTAAGATTATCTTTCTAACCTTATCTATTTCTTCACCCTTTAAGATGTAAGCTCCTCTTTCAGCTAATTCCTTCTTAACTTCATCATAGATTGAATCCATAACTAATATACTTTGTTCTGATGCACAAATTACACCATTATCAAAAGTCTTTGATAAAAGAACTGAGTTTACAGCCATTTTAATGTGAGCTGTTTCATCTATGATCGCTGGAGTATTTCCTGCTCCAACTCCTAAAGCTGGTCTTCCTGATGAGTAAGCTGACTTAACCATTGCAGGACCACCTGTAGCAAGTATTATATCTGATTCTCTCATAACATTTTGTGATAATTCAACTGAAGGTTCATCTATCCAAGCGATTATTCCTTCTGGAGCACCAGCTTTAACGGCTGCATCTAAAACTATTTTAGCTGCTGCGATTGTAGCATGTTTAGCTCTTGGATGTGGTGAAATGATTATTGCATTTCTAGTCTTTAAAGCTATTAAAGTTTTGAATATAGCTGTTGAAGTTGGGTTTGTAGTTGGAACTATAGCAGCGATAACTCCTATTGGCTCTGCAACTTTAGTAATACCAAATGTATGGTCTTCTTCTATAACTCCACAAGTTTTCATATCCTTGTATTGGTTATATATATATTCAGCAGCGAAGTGGTTCTTTATAACCTTATCTTCTACTATTCCCATTCCGCTTTCTTCTACTGCCATTTTTGCTAATTTAATTCTGTTATCATTAGCTGCCATAGCTGCTTGTCTAAAGATTTCATCAACTTGTTCTTGAGTGTATGTAGCAAACACTTTTTGTGCTGCTCTAAGGTCTTTAATTCTTTGAGTTAACTCTTGTGCATTTGTAACTGCCATTGTTATTCCTCCTACAAATATGTAAATTTTATTTTTATCTATTTTAATTATTATGTTTTCATCGATTTCTCATCGACTACAAATTCATTGTATAAGATTGTTTATTTTTTGTCAATCTTTTTTTCTTGTTTTTTTTATTTTTATTTTCTTATTTTTATTAATAAAATATATAAAACTATTGCAAGCTTGTAAAATAGCCATTTATTTTATTGCTACAATCTATTGCCACTCCTATTTTGCCCTATTGTAAGCATATTATTCTATACTTTTTTATTTTTTGTATTTTCTGATTATTTTTTCTCTTCTGAATTATCTATTCGGTTTTAACCCTTTTCTAAATGTTTATTCCAAATATATACAAGGAATATTTTCTACAATTTATTGTTATTAATATAACAATCTATTCATATTTTTTTCACATTTCTAAATTCTATTTAATATTTACATAATTTATTTTAAATAAAAAAAATGAGAATAAAAAAATTCTCATTCTAACACTTACATAGGTACTGCTCTATGTCCAATTCCTATAACTACTTCATCTAAATGTAATAACCCTATACTTAGAAAAATACATACACTTAAATGCTCACCTTTTCTAGCTATTCCAATTTTCCCACCAACATTTTGTCCACTAGCTCTATCCCATATTTGCATAAGAGCATCTCTTGTTGCTCCAATTATACCACCTTCATGAAGATGCTCTTCTCTTATTACATCATTTCTTTTAGATGCAACTAAAGCTCTTTCTAAAATTTTAGAAGTAGATTCGTTTATATTTCCTCCAATATTAACGGCTGTAACTAAAAAACCTTCTTTTTTTAAATCTATTTTCAACTTTTCTTCTTCTTCTCTAGTTGAAATAGCCATTTTAGTTGCTATTTTAGCAACTTCTAAACTATTATTTCTCATAAATATAATCCCCCTATATTCATTTTGCTTTTCATAATAATATCATATTTTTTTACCTATAAAAAGAAAAACAGCCTAAATCGCTGTTTTCTTCTAAGTAAAATTCCCCATTTTTCTAAATTTATCATATCTTTCTGATAAAAGATCTTTTGTATTCTTATTTTCTAACTCTTTAAGTGAATCTAATAATTCTTTTTTTATTCCTAATGCCATTCTTATTTTGTGTTTATGAGCTCCACCTCGTGGCTCTCTTATAACTTTATCTATTATTTTAAACTCCCTTAAATCTTGAGCTGTTATTTTCATAACTTCTGCTGCTTCTTTAGCCTTGCTTCCATCCTTCCATAAAATTGATGCAAAACCTTCTGGAGATAAAATAGAATAAATAGAATGTTCAAGCATAAAAACTTTATCTGCTACAGCTAAAGCAAGAGCACCACCGCTTCCACCTTCTCCAATAATTATAGATATTATTGGAGTCTTTAATCTACTCATTTCCATTAAATTTTGTGCAATTGCTTGCCCTTGACCTCTTTCTTCTGCTCCTATACCGCAAAAAGCTCCTGGAGTGTCTACAAAACAAATTACAGGCCTATTAAACTTTTCTGCTTGCTTCATAAGTCTTAAAGCTTTTCTATAACCCTCTGGATTTGGCATACCAAAATTTCTTTCTATATTTTCTTTAGTGTTTTCTCCTTTAGTAATAGCTATAACTGTAACACTTTTATTATTAATTGATGCAATTCCACCAATTATAGCTTTATCATCTCCAAAATTTCTATCTCCATGTAATTCAATAAAATTTTCAAAAATATTATCTATATAAAACTTCCCATTTGGTCTATCTTTATGTCTTGCTACATTTACCTTATCCCAAACAGATATACTTCTAATTAATTCTCTACTCATTTTCTTTACCTCCATGAAGATATAGAATTTTATAAATATGACCTCTTAAGTTTTTTCTTTCTACTATTGAGTCTATAAACCCTTTTTCTAAAAGAAACTCTGAACTTTGAAAATCCTCTGGAAGTGTTTCTTTTATAGTATTTTCAATAACTCTTCTCCCAGCAAATCCTACTAAAGTTTTTGGTTCACTTAAAATAATATCGCCTTCCATTGCAAAACTTGCTGTAACTCCCCCTGTAGTTGGATCTGTTAAAACTGTTATATAAAGAAGTCCTTTTTCATCATGCCTTGCAATAGCTGCTGATACCTTTGCCATTTGCATAAGAGAAAAAATCCCCTCTTGCATTCTAGCTCCCCCTGAGGTTGTAAATATAATTAATGGTAAGTTATTATCTGTAGCATATTCTACTATTCTAGTAATTTTCTCACCTACTACACTCCCCATACTTCCCATCATAAAGAAGCTATCCATAACAGCAGTAGCTACTTCTATTTTATTTATTTTACCAATACCAGTAATTACAGCTTCATCACTACCTGATGAACTTATTCCTTTTTTTATCTTTTCTTCATACCCATTAAAATTTAAAGGATTTGTTGTTACTACCTCTTTAAAAACTTCCTTAAAAGAGTCTTTATCAAATATTTGTCTTATTCTTTCCTTTGCATTTATTCTAAAATGAAACCCACATCTATTACATACATTTAAGTTTAAATCTAAATCTTTAGTATAAAGTACATTTCCACAACTATCACATTTAGTCCACATACCTGAAGGTATATTGGGTTTTTCTCCCATTTCATTATTGCTAAATGTTACTTTACTTACTGTTGCATATTGACTTTTCTTAAATAAATCCTTAAGCATCTTTCTTCACCATCTTTTCTGCTAAAAAGGAAGTATCATATTCTCCCCTTAAAAATTCCTCTTGTTGAATTAACCAATATTGAAAATCTATATTAGTAACAACTCCCCCAATACCAAACTCTGCCAATGACCTTTTCATTTTTATAATTGCTTCTTCTCTTGTTTTTGCAAAGGTTATTAATTTTCCAATCATAGAATCATAATTATGAGGAATTTTATATCCACAATATATAGCACTATCTATTCTAACTCCCATTCCTGCTGGCATACATAATTCTTTTATAGTTCCAGGACATGGTCTAAAATCCTTACATGGATCTTCTGCATTTATTCTACACTCTATTGCATGACCAGATATTTTCACATCTTCTTGCTTTAAAGTTAAAGGAATTTTAGATGCTATTTTTAGTTGTTCTTTAACTAAATCTATATCTGTTATCATTTCAGTTATAGGATGTTCTACTTGTATTCTAGTATTCATCTCCATGAAATAATATTCTCCGTTTTTATCAACTAAAAATTCAATAGTTCCTGCATTTTTATAGTTAACTGCTCTAGCTGCTCTTTTTGCAATTTCACCCATTTCATTTCTTAAATCTTCATTTAGAAATGTTGATGGAGCTTCTTCTAAAACCTTCTGATTTTTTCTTTGCAATGAACATTCTCTTTCTCCTAAGTGAATTACATTATTAAATTCATCTGCTAATATTTGAAATTCTATATGTCTTGGCTTTTCTATAAACTTTTCTAAATATATTCTATCATCTCCAAAACAAGCTTGAGCTTCTGCCTTAGCGGTATTATAGGCTAATTTAAATTCACTTTCTTCTCTAACTATTCTTATACCTTTACCGCCTCCACCAGCTGAAGCTTTAACCATTAAAGGGTAACCTATTTCTTTAGCTAGCATTAATGCATGCTCTTCATTTTCTATAATCCCCTCATATCCTGGTACTACTGGTACATTAGCATTTTTCATAACTTCTCTTGCCTTTGCCTTATTTCCCATAAGTTCTATGGATTCGAAATCTGGTCCGATAAATTTTATATTACATTCTACACACATTTTTGCAAAACGAGCATTTTCTGATAAAAATCCAAATCCAGGATGTATTGCATCTGCACCTGTTAAAACACATGCACTTAATATATTAGTAATGTTTAAATAGCTATCTTTAGCTAAAGGTGGTCCTATACATACAGCCTCATCTGCTAATTGTGTATGCAAGGCTTCTTTATCAGCTTCTGAATAAACAGCTACCGTTAATATTCCAAGTTCCCTACATGCTCTTATTATTCTAACAGCTATTTCTCCTCTGTTTGCAATTAGCACTTTCTTTAACATAATTATCACCTATCCTATAGCAAATAGTAATTCTGCCTCACAAGCCTTTACTCCATCAACTGTTGAAATACCTTTCCCTACTCCTATTGGCCCTTTTAATTTTATTATTTCAACATATAAATCTAATTTATCTCCAGGAACAACTTGTTTTTTCCATCTTACCTTATTAGTTCCTGCAAATAGAGGTATTTTTCCTTTATTTTCTTCTTTACTTAATACAGCTACCGCTCCTAATTGTGCCATAGCTTCTAAAATTAAAACTCCTGGCATAACAGGATAGTCTGGATAATGTCCTTGAAAAAAAGGTTCATTTATTGAAACATTTTTAAAACCTTTTGCACTAACACCATCAACTATTTCTTCTACTCTATCTAATAATAAAAATGGATATCTATGAGGGATTATTTCCTTTATCTCTTTAGGTCCAAGCATTTTTACACTCTCCTTACACTAAATAATGGTTGACCATACTCTACCATATCACCATCATTTACTAGTACTTTATAGATTTCACAATCATATTCACATTCTATTTCATTCATAAGCTTCATAGCTTCAACTATACATAAAACATTTCCTTTAGATACTTTGTCACCTTCTTTTACAAAAGCATCTTTTCCTGGTGCTGATGAACTATAAAAAGTTCCAACCATAGGACATTTTATTTCTATAAGATCTAAATCTTCCTCTTTAACTTCATTGTCTATAACACTAACTTCATTTTTAACTTCTTTTTCTAAAGCAACTTGTTTTTCTGTATTTTTTACATCTTCTACTGTATTTAATTTATCTTTATCAGAAGATTTTTCTGGAGTATTTCTCGTTAGTGATTTATCCATTTTTATATAACTCTCACCCATTTTTAATTCAAAATAAGCAAGTTCAGATGAGTTAATCATTTCTACTAACTCTCTTATCTCTTTAAAATCCATAAATAATCCTCCTAAAATTTAATCCCACTTTTTAAATACTAAAGATGCGTTATGGCCTCCAAAGCCTAAAGAGTTTGTTAATGCATATTTAACCTCTACATTTCTTCCTACATTAGGTATATAATCTAAATCTAATTCTTCATCCTTTACTTGTAACCCTATAGTAGGAGGTACAAAACTATCTCTTAAAGCATTTATACATATTATACTTTCAATAGCTCCTGCTGCACCTAACAGATGTCCAGTCATTGATTTTGTTGACGATATTGGAATATTATATGCATTTTCACCAAAGACCTTCTTTATTGCTGCTGTCTCAAACTTATCATTTAATTGAGTTGAAGTACCATGAGCATTTATATAAGAAATTTCATTTTCCTCAATATTTGCTTCTTCTATAGCTTGCTTTATAGCTCTAGCTGCTCCTTCTCCTTCTGGATCTGGTGAAGTTATATGATGTGCATCGCAAGTTGAACCATATCCAACAATTTCAGCTAGTATATTTGCTCCTCTATTAATTGCATGTTCTAAACTTTCCATTATTAAAATTCCAGCACCTTCCCCCATTACAAAACCGCTTCTTTCTTTATCAAAAGGAGTAGATGCTCTTTCTATATTATTTGATGAATTTAATGCCTTCATACTATTAAAACCAGCAATAGCCATTTGAGTTATTGGAGCTTCAGTACCTCCAGCAATCATTATATCTGCATATCCATGCTTTATATGTCTAAATGCATCACCTATATTATTTGTTCCTGTTGCACAAGCTGTAACTGCTGAATTGCACATACCTTTAGCTCCATATTTAATAGCTATATTTCCAGCTCCTAAATTTATTATTGCCATTGGTATAAATAATGGTGATACTCTTTTAGCTCCTCTATCAAATAATACTTTAAATCCATTCTCCATTGTTGAAAATCCACCGATTCCAGATCCAACCAGAACACCAAGTCGTTCTTTATTTATTTTATCTAAATCTAAACTTGCACTTTTTATAGCTTCATCACATGCTACAATTCCATATTGTACAAATTTATCTAACCTTCTAAGTTCTTTTTTATCTATAATTCCTTGTGGATTAAAATCTTTAACTTCTCCAGCAACCTTTACATCTAAATTTGATACATCAATAGATTTTATAAAATCTATTCCTAGTTTCCCTTCCTTTGAATTATTCCAAAAGCTCTTAACATCATTTCCAATGGGTGTAATAGCACCCATTCCAGTAATTACTACTCTTCTACTCATCTTTGCTCCTCCATTTATATAGCCATTCCGCCATCTACACTTATAACTTGACCTGTTATATATGATGAAGCATCACTTGCTAAAAATGCAGCTACTTCTGCAATGTCTTCAACATTTCCTAATCTTTTAAGTGGAATATTCCCAAGTATCATTTCTTTATTTTTATCTGATAATTTATTTGTCATATCTGTTTGAATAAATCCAGGAGCAATAGCATTAACATTAATACCTCTTCCTCCAATTTCTCTTGCTAAGGATTTAGTCATTCCAATAACTCCAGCCTTTGCTGCACAATAATTTATTTGTCCTGCATTTCCTATTATTCCAACTACTGAAGACATATTTATTATCTTCCCTGATTTTTGTCTTATCATTATTGGAGATACTGCTCTTAAACAATTAAATACACCTTTTAAATTTACTTCAATTACGCTATCAAAGTCTTCTTCCTTCATTCTCATTACTAATCCATCTTTAGTAATTCCCGCATTATTGACTAAAATATCTACAGTTCCAAAAGTTTCTTTTGCTAAATTTATTAAATTTTGAGCTTCCTCAAAATCACTTATATCAGCTTTTACAACTAAGACTTCTACTCCTAGTTCTCTAAGTTCTTCTTCTAATTTTTTTGCTTCTTCATCACTATTTCTATAATTAATAACAATATTAGCTCCAAGTTTTGCATACTTTTTAGCTATTGCTCTCCCAATTCCTCTTGTTGCTCCTGTTACTACTGCACACTTATTCTTTAACATATAGTCCTCCTATGATTTTAATGCCTTTACTGTAGCTTCTAATGAAGCCATATCTTCTATATTTAAAACTTCTACTTTTCTATTTATTCTTTTAACAAAACCTCTTAATGCCTTTCCTGGCCCTATTTCTACAAAAGTATTAACTCCATTATCTATCATATCTTTTATTATTTTTTCAAATAATACTGAAGACATCATTTGTTTTCTAAGAAAATCCTTAATATCATCTTCTTTTTTATATTGAGTTCCTTTTACATTTGCATATACTATTTTCTTTGCTTCATTTATTTTTACATCTTTTAAAGTATCAAAAAACTCAAAACTTGCATCTTTAAGTAAGGAGCTGTGAAAAGGTCCACTTACTTTTAAAGGTACTGCCATACCACCAAGCTCTTTAGCTATTTTAATAGACGCCTCTATAGCTTTAAAATCCCCTGCTAATGCAACTTGTCCTGGACAATTATAGTTAGCACCTTCTATTACTCCAAATTCTTTTGCTCTTTTTAGTAATTCATTAATTTTTTCATTATCTAATTTAAGGACTGCCGCCATAGTTCCAAGACTTGAAGCTGATCCCATAATTCTTCCTCTTTCTTTTATAAGCTTTACTCCATCCTCAAAAGAAATTACGCCACCATAAATTAAAGCTGTATATTCTCCTAAAGAAAGTCCTGCGATAACATCACTTTCTATTCCATTAATCTCTAAAGCTTTTAAACATGCTAAAGATGTTAATAATATAGCTGGCTGAGTATTCTCTGTTAAAGTTAAAACTTCCTCTGGTCCATTAAACATCATATCTTTAATTGGCATTTTTAATATTTCTTCGCCTCTATTAAAAATTTCTCTACATTCTGGTATATTTTCATATAAGTTTTTTCCCATACCTACATATTGTGCTCCTTGACCAGAAAAAAGAAATGCTATTTTCTTATTCATTGTTCCCCCCAAATCTTCCCATCACATTGGTAGCTTCTAAAAAGATTTCTTCTATTATTTCTTTAGCTGTTTGCTCTTTATTTACAAGTCCTGATATTTGTCCAGCCATTACTGAACCCTTATCTAAATCTCCTTCTTTTGCAGCTCTTGCCAAAGCTCCTCTTCCTAACTCCTCCATCTTTTCAACTTCTCCAGCCTTTTCAAGTTTCATAAACTCTCTTGAAAGCTTAGTTCTTAAAACTCTAACTGGATGCCCTGTAATTCTTCCTGTTACATCTGTATCGATATCTTTAGCTGACAAAACTTTATCTTTATAATTTTGATGAACTGTACACTCCTTTGCAACTAAGAACCTAGTTCCAACCTGAACCCCTTCTGCACCTAACATATAAGAAGCTGCAACTCCTCTTCCATCTCCAATACCACCAGCTGCTACAACTGGTATATTTACTGAATCAACAACCTGTGGTACTAAAGTCATAGTTGTTAATTGCCCCACATGACCACCTGACTCTGTTCCTTCTGCTATTATCGCATCAGCACCTGCTTTTTCCATTCTCTTTGCTAATGCAACTGAAGCTACAACTGGTATTACTATTATCCCAGCCTCTTTCCACATATTCATATACTTACTAGGGCTTCCTGCTCCTGTTGTTACCACTTTAACTTTTTCTTCACACACAAGTTTTGCTATTTCTTCCACATTATCAGCCATTAACATTATATTTACTCCAAAAGGTCTATCTGTTAATTCCTTTGCTTTTCTTATTTCAGATCTAACCCATTCAACCGGAGCTATTCCTGTAATTATCCCAAGTCCACCTGCTTCACTTACAGCAGCTGCTAATGATGCGTCTGCTATCCAAGCCATTCCCCCTTGGAAAATTGGATACTTAATACCTAATAACTCATTGATTCTAGTCGATTCCATAAAAATTCCTCCTATTTAATAAGCCAGATAATACTATCTGACTTAATCTGTTGAGAACTAATTTAATTTTGATTGTACGTAATCTACTGCATCCTTAACAGTTTTTAATTCTTCTGCTTCTTCTAGTTGAATTCCAAATTCTTCTTCTAACTCAATTACAACTTGGAATAAATCTAATGAATCTGCTCCTAATTCTTCAAAAGTTGTTTCTAATTTTACTTCACTTTCACTTACTCCTAATTGATCTACTATTACCTTTTTAATTTTTTCAAATAACATTTTAAATCTCCTCCATGTTTTTCTTTTAATTTTTATATTATAAATTTTACTTAATACTATATTATTTTTTCCATTCAATTAAAACTGAACCATAAGTTAAGCCTCCGCCAAAACCTACAAGTATGATTTTATCACCCTTTTTAAGCATACCCTTTTCCTTCATTTCATTAACAGCAATTGGTATTGATGCTGATGAAGTATTTCCTATCCTATCTAGATTTACAAAAAACCTAGACTTTTCTACACCTAATTTTTTTGAAGCATAATCTATTATCCTTACATTAGCTTGGTGTGGAACTATATATTTAATATCATCTAATGAATATTCTGTTCCTTCTAAAACTTTATTTACACTTTCTTGAATAATTGACGTTGCAAACCTAAATACTTCCCTTCCATTCATCTCTATAAATTTCTTTTTATTTTGAATATTCTGAACGTAAGGATTGCATACATCTACAGATCCAGCAGTTAAGCACTCCCACTTATCTCCATAAGCCTTAGTAAAGGATTTAATTATTCCCTTTTCATTGCTTCTTGATAAAATAGCTGCTCCTGCTCCATCACCAAATAACACACAAGTTCCTCTATCTTTCCAATCTACTATCTTAGATAATACCTCTGCTCCAATTATTAATGCATGCTTATAATTAAAAGATTTCATCATACCTTCTGCAACTTGCATTGAGTATAAGAATCCTGAACATGCTGCATTAATATCAAAAGCTGTTGCATTTAAAGCTCCTATTTCCTTTTGTACCATACATGCAACTGATGGTGTAAACATATCAGGAGTTATAGTTGCAACTATTAAAAGTTCTATATCCTCTGGTTTTAAATCAGAGTTTTTTAAAGCTGCATAAGCAGCTTTAATTGCTATTTCTGATGTATCTTCACCTTCTGATATTCTACGTTCTCTTATTCCCGTTCTTTCGAATATCCACTCATCACTTGTTTCAACAATCTTGCTTAAATCATTGTTTGTTACAATGTTAGAAGGTACATAAGCTCCAACTCCGTTAATTATTATTTCATTCATATAATCTCCTTACTTGATTAACTCATGCTTCTTTTTAAAGTACTCACTTAACCTTTCTAATGATGATATAAGTATTTCTTCCTCTTCTTCTGTTAAGCCTTCTATGGTACTTTGAACCATTTCATTATGGAATTTTTCATGCAATCTAAAAGCAAGCTTTCCTTTTTTAGTTAATCCAACTAATACTACTCTTCTATCTTCTTCTATTCTTTTTCTTTCTACATAATCTTTTTTATTAATTTATTTATTGCTGTAGTTAATGTTCCAACTGTAATATCTAAATCTTGTGCTACTTCACTCATAGTTCTATATGAGTACATTCCTATAGCTTCAATAGTATGCATTTCTGTTACTGATAAATCTGAAAGATGTCCATGCTTTAATGTTTTTTCTTCAATTTCCAAAATATCATCAAATATTTTCACCAATAATTCATTTACTACTTTTTCTGATTTTCTCATAATTATCCACTCTCCATTTTCTTCTTAAAGTTAAACTATGATACTATAATAATCTAACTTTAACTTAAATTCAATTGGTGACCCCAAAATATTTTGAGGTTTAAATAATTTGATAATCAAAATATACTACAATCAAAATTCTTTGTCAACATTTTATTTTTAGTTTTTAAGAAAAATTTGTTAATAAATAATTAAAAGGGCAAGTAATATTAAAACTTGCCCTTATCTTATAAATTATTATAATACTCCAAATACTAAAGCTATAAATATAATCATAAAATCTATAGTTCCAACCATAAAAGATAGTGTATAACTACCTTTTTTAGAAAGTTATATTAAAAATATCTTCTATTATCAATTTTATTTCTAAATAAATTTTTCTTTATATATAGATAAAGTCCTTATTTTATCTAGCTCTTTATCTTTTTTCATATATTCATAAAAAAACTCATTTAACTCTATACTTTTTAATACATCATAAAAAGCTTCTTCTAGCTTTTCTATATTTACATAAAAGCACGCTCTATTATAATATAAAAAGCCTTCATCCTTATTTTCTTCTATTCCCTTAGTTATTATTTCTATAGCTTTTTTAAATTCTTCATTTTCTCTATATATAATTGATAGATTTAAAAAACTATAAGGATAGTTTGGATTTTCTTCAATAGACTTTTCATAATATTTAATGGCTTCGTCTATATTTCCAAGCTTTTTAATAAATACCCCCATATTAAATAGTATTCTAAAATGTTTTGGTGAAATTTCTAAAGCTCTTTTCATATATTTTAATGCATAATCTAAATTTCCTAATTCATCATATATACAAGCTAAATTTGCATTTGCCCATAAATCATTAGGTATTAACTCTAAGACCTTTTTATAATTCTCTATGGCCTTGTCTTTTTCCCCTATCTCATCATATACATTTGCTACAAAAAAGTATGCTCTATCATATTTATTATCTTTTTCTATGGCCTTATTATAAAATTCTATAGCTTCATTATAAAAACCATCTTCATCATATAAAACTGCTAATCCATAATAGGCTCTTGCTTCATTCTCATCTAATTCTAAGACTTCTCTATATTTTTCTTCTGACATATCTTTTCTTAAAACTTTATCATAAAGAAGAGCCATATCTAAAATTAACTCTATATCTTCTTTTCCTTCTTGTAACTTATATGCTTTATTATAAAATTTTAATGCTTTAAAAAGATTCTTTTCAGAAACAAAAGTTCTAGCTATATTTATATAATTGTTAAAAAGATACCTTTGATTCGTCATATCACACCTACTAACTTTAAATAAATTTTTTATATCCTTTAAATATAATTTTAAAGAAAATAATTTCTATTAATGCTATAAATGCTATTACAACAACTACATTTATTTCAAAAAATATAGATGCAGAAGCTAAAAATGTATATAAAGATCCCCCCATAATAATAACTTCTCCTACCCATCTTGAAAAAGCTTTTTTATCTTTTATATCTTCATAATTTATATCACCTGAAAAAATCCCAAAGGTTTCTATCATAGTTTTTACTATCGACTCTTTTTTATTAAACCAAAAGAAAGCACCAAATAAAAATTCACAAAACCCGTAAACTAATAGTATATATTTAAATACCATAATTCCCCCTCCTTAAAGTGACACTTCTATGACTATCTTCCACAACACTTCTTGTATTTTTTATTACTTCCACATGGACAAGGATCATTTCTACCTATTTTTTCTTCATTTACTATAGTCTTTTTATTATTTTCTATTTCTTTTTCTGTATGTCCTTTTAAAGCCCATCTTTTAATTGATTTTGCAAGCTTTGTAAGTTCAGCTGTAAATATATTTTTCTCTTCATCAGATTCTATTTCATAAGCTTCTAAAAAAGTTTCTATAGCCTCTTCTAAAGCTACTTCATTTTTTATAGCTATTGAAAAACTATCTATTTCTTCTTTAAGAATTTTTTTATCTATAACAAATAATTGTCCCATTACCTTCTCAAGCTTTTCACCTTGTTTACATTCTTCTATAAAGTCTGGTCTTGAAGCTTTAATAAGAGTCTTTTTATCTATTTTAATATAATTGATTTCTTTATTATCCTCTTGCTCTTTTAATATAGCTAAAGGTTCTTCTACATCTATATGATAAGCTAAATCTCCCTCTATTTGATAGTCGAATCCTAACTCTTCTCCATTTATAATAAGAGTATTTATATCCATATCATCAATTGAAAAATCTATATAACTTTGAACTAATTCTTTAAACTTATCAAAAGTTAAAACACCATAAAAATAAACCATTCCTGAAAATAGTTTAATAATTTCTGTATTATTTTTAGCTCTTTCCTTTAAGTTATCAGTTAACTTATCTTTTAATATTTTATATACTTCTTCAGGTAAAATTATATTTAGTTTTTTATCAATCATACCTGTAAACATTAATCCTCTATTTCTAAAATAGTTTGCATCTATAAGTTCACTACATTTATAATTTTTTATTCCTTTTAGTCTTATTAGTTCTTCAATATATTCTACTCCATCTTCATCTAGAAGGTTTAATACTGAATCTATGTTGTTTACAATTCCTTCTTTAACTTTTAAAACTGCATCTGCTTTTTTTAATGAAGTAATTCCTCTTACATTATATTTTGATGCTACCTTTACAAGTTCTTCCTTTGTCATTCTATCTAAATGGTATTCTAAAGATGAATTTTCATCCATAGCCTTCCATATTTTTTCTGCTTTTCTAATATCAGCTTTTAAAATATCTTCTTGAATTTTATTTATATCATTATTCAAAATCGTCACCTCTTATTATTCTTGTTACTAAACATTAATTCATTTGTAAAACTCACATATCATTATATATGTTAAATTACATAATAACCAGTTTAAATTTGCCATTCTCTATAGTAATATTACATTTCCCACCTTTAGATAAATCTCCAAAAAGAATTTCATCTATTAACAATGGTTTTAAACTTGAATTTATTATTCTTAGTATTTCTCTTGCTCCAAATTCTCGTGATATTCCTTTTTCTGATAAATAACTTATACACTCATCATTAAAGCTCATTATTACATTTTTATTTAGTAATTTTTCTTTAAACTTATTTATTTCTTTTTTAATTATGTTTATTGCCATTTCTTCATTTATATAATTAAATGTAACTATTTTATCTAGCCTATTTCTAAACTCTGGTGTGAAGACTTTTTTAACCTCTTCATCTATAGCGTCAAAGTTTATTTCTCTTCTTCCAAAACCAACTAAGGATTTTCCTATATCCTTTGCCCCTGCATTAGAGGTCATAATTATAATTACATTTCTAAAGTCAGCTTTTCTTCCTTTATTATCTGTAAGGGTTGCATAATCCATAACTTGTAATAAAACATTTAATATGTCACTATGTGCTTTTTCAATTTCATCAAGTAAAAGTACACAATTAGGGTTTTTTCTTATGGAATCTGTAAGCATTCCACCTTCTTCATAGCCAACATATCCTGGTGGTGTTCCTATTAATTTTGAAGCTGAATGCTTTTCTGTATATTCACTCATATCAAATCTTACTAAATCAATACCAAGCGTTTTTGCTAATGTTTTTGCAATTTCAGTTTTACCAACGCCTGTAGGTCCTACAAATAACATAGATGCAATTGGCTTATTATCATCATTTAATCCTGCCCTTGACATCTTTATACATCTTGAAACCTCATCTATTGCTAAATCTTGCCCAAATACATTCTCTTTTAACCTTTTCTCTAAGTTTCTTAAAGAATTAATTTCAGTACTTTCTACTGTTTGTTTTGGTATATGACAAACTTTAGATATAATTTCTTCTATAACTTTTTCATCTATTATATTAGTTGAATTGTTTTTATTATTCATAGAAACATATGCACCAGCTTCATCTATTATATCTATAGCTTTATCTGGTAAAAATCTATCATTTATATATTTATTACTTAAATTTACGGCTATTTCTATAGCTTTATCTGTATATTTTACATTATGATATTCTTCAAAATTTTTCTTAAGACCTTCTATAATTTTAATAGTTTCAGAAATAGAAGTTTCTTTTACCTCTATAGTTTGAAATCTCCTAACTAATGCTTTATCTTTTTCAAAATGCTTTTTATATTCATCATAAGTTGTTGATCCTATAAATTTTATTTTTCCTTCTAATAAGTAACCTTTAAGTAATGATGCTCCATCTAAGGCTCCACCATTTAAAGCCCCAGCCCCTACTATATTATGAATTTCATCTATATATACAATAGGATTTTCATGTTCTTTTATAGCATCAAATAATTTTTTTACTCTCTCCTCAAAATCACCTCTATATTTAGTACCCGCTAGTATAGATCCTATGTCTACAGAAAATATCTCTGTATTTTCTAATTTACTTGGTGCATTTCCCTCAGAAATAAGCCTTGCAAGTCCTAAAATTATAGCAGTTTTTCCCACTCCAGGTTCTCCTACATGAATAGGATTATTTTTAGTTCTTCTACAAAGAATTTGTATAGTTCGCTCTATTATATCTTCTCTGCCTATAAATGGGTCTTGCTTTTCTTCTTTTACTAGATTAGTTAAATTCACTGCATATTTTTCTATTATATCTTGATTTTTACTTTTAGTCGTTTTATTGTTTTCTTTTTGTATATCTTCTAAATATTCATCCTCTTCCTCTCTATGACATAAGTTAAATAATAAATCGCCCTTAGATATACCTTGCTTTTCTAAAAAATATACAGCATAGCTATTTTCTAAATCATATAATGCCGCTATTATATGTTCTAAATCTATTATTTGACTTTCACTAAAAGTAGCTTGCTTCCCTGCTATGAAAATCAAGTCTTTAACCCCAATGCTTTCTTCTGGTTCCACTCCCTCTATTTTATCTACATAATTCTCTATATAATTTTTTAAGTCCTTTTTTATTTCATCTATATTTCCATTACATTCTATTAAAGCTTTACTAAAAATTTCCTCATCTAAAGCAGCATATAATAAATGCTCAGGAGTTACATACTCATTTTTATTATCTTTTGCAAAATTAAAAGCCCTAATTAAAATATCATTTACTATTTGTGATATATACATATTATTCTTCCTCCACAGTCAATTTAAATGGAAAACCTTCTTCTCTAGCCAAATTCATTGCTTTAGAAACTTTAGAGAAAGCTATGTCATAAGGGTAAATACCAGCTACTCCATTTCCCTTTTTATGAACATCTAACATAATCTTATTAGCTTCTTTAATATCTTTATTAAATATATCCATAAGTATAGCTATTACAAACTCCATAGTTGTAAAATCATCATTATGCATAACTACTCTAAAATTTTTAGGTTCTTTTATTTTTACTTTGTTTTTTTCTTTTATTCCTATATTAGTTTCCAAATTTGTCCCTCCACCATGTCTTATTAATATTAAAGTATACTCTAATCTTATTATTTTTCGCAAGTTATTCTATATTAAATAAAAATATGGGGCTGTCGCACTAAATAATAGTGCACAGCTCCTTTTTGATGCAAAAAAAAATAAATCCCAAACTCAATAGTTTAGGATTTATGGTAAAATGTTTTTTATGCAACTAAAAAATATTTTACAACAAAATTATACTGTAAATCGAAAGTTTTATCAATTAAAACTTCCTTTTGATATAGATTGCATAATTCCAGAAAATGATTCGGTGAGATTACTAAGTCAGTTTGTAGAGGAGACGGATTTAACTGACCTATATTCTACTTATTCTAAAATAAGAGAAAATCAAGTATCGCCAACGAACATGTTAAAGATTGTGCTTTATGGATATATGAATGGTTTCTATTCTTCACGAGATATAGAAACAGCATGTCTTAGAGATATAAATTTTATGTTTTTACTCGAAGGGGCATCTGCTCCGGATCACTCAACATTTGCAAGATTTAGAAGTTTACATTTTGCTCCATGTGCTGAAAAGATATTGGCTGAAATGTCTAATTTTCTTTATGAGATTGGAGAAATATCAGGCAGATCAATATTTATTGATGGTACTAAAATAGAAGCTTATGCAAATAAATATACATTCATTTGGAAAAAAGCTGTGACAAAAAACATGGCTAAATTATTAACAAAAATAGCCGACCTTGTAAAAGAATGCGAAGAACTTTATGGTATTAAATTGATTTATAAAAATAAAGTTCAAATGAGGCACGTAAAAAAGCTAAAGAAAAGGCTTTATGAATTAAAGAAAATTGAAACTATTGAATTCGTCCACGGATGTGGTAAAAGAAAATCACCACTTCAAAAATCTATAGAGAAGCTTGAAGAGTATCTTTCAAAATTCAAAGAATATAACCAAAAAGTATACACCTGCGGAGAAAGAAATAGTTATTCAAAAACAGATAATGACGCTACTTTTATGAGAATGAAAGAAGATGCTATGAAAAATGGTCAACTTAAACCTGCTTATAATGTACAACACGGTGTTGATGCAGAATATATTTCGTGGCTTACTGTGGGACCACAGCCAACAGATACTACTACATTAATACCCTTTTTAAAAAGTATGGAATGGCATCTAAATTTTAAATATTCAAAAATAGTTGCTGATGCTGGCTATGAAAGTGAAGAGAATTACTCATTTATTGAGGATAATAATCAAATAGCATTTATTAAACCTTCTAATTATGAAATATCAAAGACAAGAAAGTATAAGAATGATATTGGCAGAATAGAAAATATGGATTATGACGCTGAGAATGATTTATTTATTTGCCAGAATGGTAAGACTCTAAAAGTCAATGGTATAAAGTTCAAGAAATCTAAAACAGGATATGAAAGTGAAAAAACAATTTATTCATGTGAGGACTGTAGTAATTGTAGCTTTAAGAGTAAATGTATTAAAGGAAATAATTCTAAAATTCCATTGGGGGAAAGAACTAAGAAACTTGAAACTTCAAAAAAGTTTAATCGTCAAAGAAAAGAAGATTTAGAAAGAATTATTACTGATGAAGGCATCTTACTTAGAATGAATAGAAGTATTCAAGCAGAAGGCTCTTTTGCACAAGTAAAACATGATATGAATTTCAGAAGATTTATGTGTCGTGGTCAAAAGAATGTTTTAGCAGAAAGCATCCTAATTGCTATGGCTCATAATGTTAATAAATTACATAACAAAATACAATCTAACCGAACTGGTAAGCATTTATTTGAGCTAAAAGAAGCTTTATAGTTAAATTTTTTAAGTCTTTTTTATTAGCTTTATTAAAGTGCGTCTATTTTTAAATAGAGTTTATTTATATTATAAAATGTGTAATAAATTTTATAAAAATATAGAAAAGGAGCTATCGCTAGCGGATTTTTTTACCCGCTATGCGACAGCCCCATATGAAAATACTATTATTACTTTTTAAAATGTCTTTCTACAATAAGGACAAATATTATTTACTGAATTAATAAATGGCATAACGCCACTAAATCCTGGTCCTGGCATTACGTTAATTGAAGTAAACATAGATTCAAAAAAAGATAGCTCTGTTTGATTTTTTATTGTGTTTTCATCTATTACATTACCACAATGAGGACATACTCTTTCCATTATATTATGACACCACCTTAATTAATTTAAAATAAAACTTTTAGATTCCATAATATAATTAGTATCTCCATTTTAAACTTACTTATCCAAATAATAAAAATAAGTTCACTTAGTATTAGCTAAATAAACTTATTTTATTATTTATTTTTAATTTCCTTTATAACCTTACAAGGGTTCCCTACTGCTATAACTCCTGATCTTATATCCTTAGTTACTACACTTCCTGAACCTATTGTAGTATTGGCACCTATTTTAACTCCTGGATTAATAGTAACTCCGCCACCAATCCATACATTATCTCCAATTTCAATTGGATATGCATATTCAAATCCTTTTACTCTTAGTTCTGTATCTATTGGATGTCCTACCGTAAATATATTTACATTCGGTCCTATTAAAACATTCTTACCTATTTTAACTTCTGCACAATCTAAAATTGTACAATTATAATTAGCATAAGAATTTTCTCCCCAGTGTATATTATAACCATAATCACATCTAAATGGCGGTTCTATAAAAAATCCTTTTTCTATTGAACCAAAAAGCTCTTTTAAAAGTTCATTTCTTTCTTCTACTGCCTTTGGTTCTAATGAATTATACTTAAATATAATTTCCTTGGCATATTGCCTTTCATTAAACAATTCCTCATCAAAAGGAAGATATAGTTCTCCTTTTATCATCTTTTCCTTTTCTGTCATTTCTATTCCTCCATCCCTTTTAAACCATATTTAATGTTGAGTATTTTTATTATCCTTTATAGGTGCTTCTGATACATATTTTCTAAATGATTCTGATTTACTAGCATAATTTGGATCCATCTTTAGCAACTGATCTTTAAAATAAGCTTCATAAATTGCTTTTGTTGGGTATGATGAATAACTACCTCTACCACCATCATATAAAACAGTAAAGGTTGCAATTTGTGGATCATCTACTGGTGCAAAACTAGCATAAGTTGCATAAGGGTCTCTCCCTATATAATCATAAGCTTCATCTGTATTTAAGAAATCGGCTGTACCTGTTTTACCTGCGGTAGGTATTGGGAAATTACCAAATTGTTGAACTACAAATGAACTTGGATCAGCATGATTAACTCTGTACATACCATCTTTTACTACTTTTAGGTTATTAGGATCTATATTAAATTTTTCTACTACTTCTGTATTAAACTCTTGAATAACCTCTCCTGTAGGTGCAGTTATTTTATCTACTAATCTTAGTTTGTATCTTGTTCCACCATTTGCTAATGTAGCTACATAATTCGCAAGTTGAAGTGGTGTAAATCTACTTATCCCTTGCCCAATTGCAGCATTTACTATTTCTGCTGGTGATGTAATCGCACTTGCTTGGTCAAAGATTGTAAATTGAGCAATAGCTGCAGCTATTATTCTAGTTTCTCTATCAAGGTCTACTTTTTTATTATTACTTTTCTCATAGTTTGCTACATTACTCTTATATTTTTCTGATGAATTCATAACAGCTTTTATTTCTTTTTCAATATTTTCAGCAAAAGCATCTGCATCCAATGAATGTTCTTTTGTTCCTACTGTTTCTAAGCTACTTATTACTTTATCTTTTAAAGCTTGTTTTGCTATCTTTAGCTCGTCTGTATCATCATCTGATTTTCTAATATCAAGGGGTATAAAGTTATATCCTCCATAAACACCTTTTTCTAAGAAATCAACTAATGAGAACATAGCTGAATTTACTGCACCATCTTTAAAAGATTCAAAATTATATACTTGCCCAAAATTTTCTTCTATTTCTATTCCTGTTTCTGGCTTCATATTACTATTAGCATCTAAACCGAGTCCAAATTTATAAGCATACTTAGCTATTGTATTAAGAGCCTCTACTTTTGAACCATATTTTTGATATAATCTAAAACCTGTTTCATAAAAATAGAAGTTAGATGATACTTGTAATGCTTTTCTAACATCTACAGGTCCATTAGGTAACTTTCCATAGTTAGTAGGTGCATAATCACCAAAAATATCTTTATGTATGTTCCATATTCCTGTATCATTCATAATTTCACCTGGTGTTATAACACCTTCTTCTAACCCAGCTACTGCTGTTAAAGGCTTAAAACTTGATCCTGGAGGTATTAACCCTTGAGTTGCATAGTTAAAGAAGCTTCTTGGGTAAATATCCTTATCATCTTTTCTAACTCCATCTTCTTCTGGAAACAACTCATCTAAAGTTGCTTTTGCATTTGTTCTAGCTACATAATCTTTATAAAAAGCTTCAAAATCTGGACTAAAGTATTTTTGACTTTCTTCTGCCGTTAATCCACCAGGCACTGCAAAAATATTTGGATCATAGTCTGGATAACTTGCTAAAGCAAGCACTCTTCCTGTTTTAACTTCTATAGCAACAGTAGCTCCTCTTGTTGCTGATGCATAGGTTGCCCCATTAAAGTCTACCATAGTATTTACCTTACTTAATATATCCTTTAATGATTCTTGAGCTGCATATTGAATATCCTTATCTATAGTTAAATGTATATTATTTCCTGGATAAGATTCTAACTTAAATAATTCTTCTGTTTTTCTTCCTTTAGAATTTACCTTTATAGTAGTTCCACCCTTAGTTCCTTTTAAATGACTTTCAAAAGCAGCTTCAATTCCTGAAACCCCTATTAAATCTGAAGATGCATCATATCCTCTTAATTCATATTTTTTTTCTTGAGAACTATTTATAGGAGATATATACCCTAAAACTGCAGACCCTAAATTATTATAAGGATAATGTCTTATAGGCTCTAAGCTTACATCTAATCCTGTTAAATCGTTTAACCTTTGATAAACTATAAATGCAGTATCTTTTTTAATATTACTAGCTATTGTAACTGCTCTATATCCTTTAAAGCTTTGCATTTTAATAGAGTCTTTTACCACCATGTATTTTCTTATGTCATTAGCTGAATATTTATTTAGTAATTCTAAGGTCATATCCTTTCCACTCATATTAGTATAAGCTTTTAGTTGTTCTTCTGTAGGTTTATTGTTTATAAGTTCATACATATTATAAACCTTTACTAGTTCATAAAATGTTTCTTCAGGAGTAATTTTTAACAGTTCTTTGTTTACAGCTTCTATATCATCATCTGTTAAATCTCCCTTTTTATCTTTAAATAATTCTTTTTCTATTTTTTCATTTAATCCTCTATCTCTTTTAAAGAGTATTTCTACTGAATTACGTTCTTCTTTTACATCTGTTTTAAAATCAAAATAGAACTTTCCATTATTATCTATTTTAAGCATTAGATCATCTTGGAACTTCTCTCCATTTTCATCTAGAATCTTAAAGATACTATCCATTGTTCCATAGAAATCTTTTTCTGATTCATCTGTGGTAGTATAAGTTAAAGCATATGTTTGAATATTAGTAGCTAATATATTTCCTTCATTGTCTAGTATTTTCCCCCTTGGAGCTTTTTCTGCTACAAACCTTGTAGACCCAATATCTGCTCTTTCTTTGTAATCTTCACCTTTGTATAATTGAAGATAAACTAACTTAGATATTATTGCTCCAAAAATAACAAACATCACTATATTTAATACTATATACCTAGACAACTTTTTTTTCTTTTTCTTATAGTTTACTATCATTAGCTCCTCCTTATTATTAATTAATAGTCGTAATTAAGTAGTTCAGGTTAGATTATAACATATATTTTTTCTTTTGTTATATTCAACTATATATTTAAGAAAAGTTTAATTATTTTTTGTTATTCTATTAAAATAATAATTAATAATTTCTCCATTATTAATTATTGATCCTTTTTCTAATTTTATACTAAAAAAAGGATACCTATTTAGATATCCCTTTAATTTAAATATGATTCTTATTATCTTTTTCTTTTTTTCATTAATCCTGTTCCTGCTCCAACTAAAGCCAAAGCTACTCCTAATAATCCTGTTGCTCCTACTACAGCACCTGTTTTAGGTAAGTTACTCTTTTTTATTTCTTCCTTTGAAGATAAATTTTCATTAATTATAGGAGCTTCATTTTTATCTTGTGGCTTTTGTGTATTATCTTGGGTTCCTGTATTGTCTGGTTTTACTGTGTCATCTGGTTTTACTGTATCGTCTGGCTTCTCAGTATTATCTGGTTTTTCTGTATTTGAATTATCTGAAAGTTTAACAACTAATTCAAAAGTTTTCCCACTAGCCCCTGTTGTATTAACATCAAAAGATGTTTTATTATTTTCAAAATTAACATTAGTTATTTCATTATCTGAAGATAAAACTTCCATTCCTTTTTTATTTATCTCAACAGAAATTTTATTTTGTTCAAAAGTTGGATCTGATACTGCTATAGTTAAAGTATTGTCTTTATTTTCCTTTATCATTATTGATGAATTACCTGAAGCTGTGATAGAACCTGAAGTATTTTTACCATCTATAAAGAAATTTGCTCCCTCCATATTTAATCCTAAATGCTTCACTCCATGAGCTACTTCATCATTTCTTAGAATTTCAACATTTGAGTTTTCTGAGTATTTTTTAACTTCATCTACTGATTTATTTGGTAATAAAACATAACTATATTTTTCATTATTAATTTTAGAACCATGATTTATATACATAGTTAAATAATTATTTTCTACTACTTTATCTGCTTCTTTTTTAGATGAATTTATTGCAAACCAATTTCCTTCTCTATGGTCTTTTAGTACGTTTACATCTGCACCTTCTGGGAAGTAATAACCTATATCTGAATTACCAACATTTCCTTCTAAATGAGCCCATTTAGCATTTTTAATTTTATCTGTCTCTCCTAATGCTTGTACCTTTTCTGCTCCATCAACTGTAAATTTATTGCTTCCATCTTTTTTTATTTTTCTATTTTCAACTATAGTTTCATTATCATATTCTTCTGGATTTGTAATTCCTGAACCTAATGCTACTATTTCATCATCAAACATAAACCAAGATTTATTTGCAGTTAATGTATCATATTTATTGTCTATCTTCATTCCTGAAATACCATAAACTCCGAGTTTAGAACCACCTGACCAACTGCTTTTTCCAAGTTCATAATAGACTTCATCTTGTGCAGCATCACCTGGAGCTACTTCTGGTAGTATCTCTTTATCTAATCTTGCTCTCTTATCTATTGTTGTTCCTGGCATTCTATATGGATCTATAGTTGGCCAGAAATCCTCTGAAAATTGAGTTAAATCATCATTGTGTAAATATGTCATTCCATCTCCTTGGAACCAAGGTTTTAAATTTTCTTTATTCATAAATTCATATTTACTTATTCTATTTGAACTTCTTGCAATTGCTAGTGCATAATTTTCTCTTTCATGTATAGTCTTGTCCATCATATTTAAAGCATGATGTTCAGCTCCTTGAGTTGCTTGTATAACGTTTCCATCATTTACTATATCGTAATATTTATTTATTACATTTATAGACTTAAGTTTTGTTCCAAAATCTAGTACATCTGAAGCCTCAAAAGCCCATTGTTTAACTAAAGCTTGTATTTTATTTGATGTTTCTACATCAGCTATCATTGAAAGTTTTATCATACCTTCTATTATTCCTGATGCTTGCATATATCCATTGCTATTATATCTTGATATAGATCTTCCTCTAACCATATCCATAACGTATCCTTTATAGATAATTGGGTCAAAACTTTTAAATATCCAGTCATATATATTATTTTTGCTTTCTGATTTAATTTCCCATGGAGTCCCTTCTAATAAAAACATTATATTTGATATTTTATCAATTAATACATTTCCATAAGAACCTGTATAAGCTACTATTCCATGTTGTACATAAGATCCATCTGGATAAAAACCATCTCCATTTGTTACATATTCAAAAACTCCTTCTATATCCTTTGAAGCTTCTTTTATTTTTTCTTTATCTTTTGATATTACACCTTGTAATAATTTATTAACACATACATCTGCTAGGTTTGCACCTGTATGATATTTACTTCCTGGTTCTATACTTGGTAAGAATTTTTGAATTGCATCCATATATCTTTTTATTTGATCTTGTGATAGATCATCATGCATTAAAACGGTTACATTATTTAGCCTAGCAGGTATTCCTATCATCCAATCCCACCAATTTCCATACTGTTCTATGTTTTCATTGTAGGCATTTTTATTTATCCATTCTAAAGCATATATTATCTTGTTTTTTAAAGCTTCATTTTTATAATACTTATCATTAGGTAAGCTGTATGCTGTAGCCATTGAAACTATATTATTAAACATTGAAGTTATTCTTGCTGGATTTTGCTTGTAATCTTTAAGATCTTCCCATAACCAGTCATTAGCAGGATTTTCATTCATACTTGCTATGTATTTATCAGTTTGTTTTATATACCATGAAATCTTTTTATTTATAGTAGGATTAGATGTATTTACTTTATTTCCACCTGTTAAATCTTCTTCCCATTTTAATCTAAGATTATCAATTATAGAAGATTCATCTTTTGTATTTATAGTCATCCCAGAATTAGTATTACCTATTGTCTCTGCATTTACAATAGTTCCCAAAGTAGTAGTTAAGCCTATGCTTGTAACTAAAGTTGCTGCAATAATAATTTTTATTGTTTCTTTACTTCTTTTCATCGCTTATACCCCCATCAATATATTTAATAATTGTGCTTATGTAAACATATTAACAGGCAGTAAATCGGTTTTCAAGGGTTTTATGAAATTTTTTCTAGTTTCAATATAATTTAAAAAATAAAAACTGTTTTCAATTACTCGAAAACAGTTTTATTGTTATTATTTGTTTAAATCATATACATAGTTTTTAAGCTTATCTCCAGCTTTATCTACACTAGTTATTCCTTTATATTCATTTACATATTCTTCTGCTTTTTCATTTGATATAAATTTAGCTTTAACTCCTTCACCTACTAATCTCCAATTATCATCTCTTTCGCATGGTACTGGACTGTGTTCTTTTATATAATCTGATATAATTTGTCTTGTTTCATCAGGAGCTAGATATACAAGTTTATCTCCATTTTTTAAGCATGGGAAGTGTCCACCACCACCTGCTCTATAATTATTAGTTACTACAAGGAACTCTTGCTTATCATCTATAGGACTTCCATTAAAGGATAAGTTTTTAATTCTATTTGCTTTTTCATTTACAATATTTCCTTCTTTATCATATTTAGCATCTTCAGTAACGTCTATATCATAAGTTACTCCATCTATGATATCAAAATTAAATCCTGGATAATTAGTATTTATTAAGTCTTGAGCTTCACTATTATTCTTTTCTAGTTTATTAAATTGGCCTGCACTCATTTCTAGCCATTCTCTAACTTCTGCTCCAGTTACTTTAACAATAGCTAGCATATTTGGGTATTTATAAAGATTAGATACATCCTTAATCTTTAGATCCCCTTGCTTTAAATCAAAATAATCTTCTGCATTTATTCCACCCTCTGTTAATCCAGCTTTAAGTGGTGCTGTTGACGCTAATAGTGGAAGATCCTTATATGCTTTAATTTCTTCAAGGTTATTTAATCTTAATTTTTCTACATACTCTTTTTCTGCATCAGTTATTATTTGCATTCCTGCATTATCTGCTACTAAAGCAAAATAACTATTTATATTTTTAGCAATTTGTCCAACTGGAGAGTTTATATAATTTAATATTTTCTCATGATACGGTTTTAAGAATTCTACTAAATCTTTATCATTTTCAACACCCTTAGCAGTTCTAACTTCACTCTTTCCGTCAGCAACCTTCCACTTATCTCCGTCCTTTTCAAGCTTTAAATCTATAATTCCTAATTCCTTTGCATAATTTAAAGGTTGTACTGTTGGAATTCCATTCATAGTTCCCTTCTCAATATCAACATTTCCTAATTTTTCATATTTTTTATTAGGGAATTGATCATGAGAATGTCCAGTTACTACAGCATCAATTCCTTTTATTTTGGTTAGTTCATATGCTTCATCTTCTTTACCTTCTTCATATTTACCATCACCATATCCACTATGAGATAAAGCTATAACAATATCTGCACCATCTTCTTTAATTTTAGGAACAAATTCCTCTGCTGTTTTCTTTATATCTTTTACAACAACTTTTCCATCTAAATTAATTTTATCCCAACTTAATATTTGTGGAGGTACAAAACCTATTACCCCAATTTTTATAGTTTGTTCTTTACCATTTGAATCCATAACCTTTTCTTCTATTATTTGATATGGAGTAAATACATTAGTTTTTCCATCAGCTTCATAGACATTAGCATTTACTGTTGGTAAAGTAGTATCTCCTAATAATTGTTTAAGATAATCTAAACCATAATTAAATTCATGGTTTCCTATGTTTCCAATATCATAATTCATTTTTTCTAAAGTTTCATATATTGGACTCTTTTCACCTTTTTTAGTTTGTTCAACACGATTATAGTAATCAGCTAAAGGAGTACCTTGAATATCATCTCCATTGTCCACTACTATAGCATTATCTATATAATCTTCTAAATTATTGTTAGGATCTACTTCTTTTTTAGCTTCTTTAATTAATGTAGAAATCTTAACCATCCCTAATTTCTCTGTTGGAGAATCTGTATAATAATCATAATCCATTAAATTTGAATGCATATCTGTTGTAGCCATTATACGAAGATTAACAGTATCTTTGTCTCCACTAGCACTCTTTTTAGATGTTGATCCACAACCTGAAAATACAAATGATGTTGCAACTAATTGCGTAGCTATAAGCATTGCTAATAATTTTTTCTTCTCATCCTAATTACCATCCCTTAGTTTTTTAATTTTTGTTATTTCTGAAACGTTTCATAATCCAAAAGTATTTTTATATAATTTAATTAAACTTATAATCAATATTTTCCCATATAATAACTTAATTTTACCATAATACCGATTACATAACAATTATTTTGACTTTTTTTATAAAAAATTTATATTTAACCTATTTTTTTGATAAGATAACTATAGATTTCATTAAATTGTTTACATTTTAAAATATATTTACTATTTTTAATTAATTTTAATAAAAAAAGGTATTCAGATTAATTTCTAAATA
This sequence comes from Clostridium chauvoei, assembly GCF_002327185.1. Lineage (NCBI taxonomy): Bacteria > Bacillati > Bacillota > Clostridia > Eubacteriales > Clostridiaceae > Clostridium > Clostridium chauvoei. Next base: position 1,459,383 of record NZ_CP018624.1, read on the forward strand.
CCTTAAAAGTAAATTAGCATTCGTTAGCATATTCAAATCCTAACAAATCTAAAATTTTATCGCCTATATTTCTTTCTTTTCCTTTGTATGGAAAGCAATGAATATGTATAGCTGGGTTAAAATTAAGTTCTATTATTGCATAATCAGAATTTTCATCATTATAATCTTCTATAATCATATCTACTCCGCATATTTTAGCTCCTATAACTTTAGCTGCATCTACAGCTATCTTTTTAAAACTTTCATTTACATCTTCTGTATAGTCTATACTATCTCCACCTGTACTTATATTAGAATTTTCTCTAAGATATACGATTTCTTTATTATGTGGAATATAATCAAAAGTCTTGCCTCTTTGCTTTAAGAAAAGTTCCACTGTTTCATCTAAAACAATTTTTTCTAAAGGAGTTTTATATCCTTTTCCTCTTAAGGAATCTTTATTTTTTTCAAAGACTAAATCTCTTATACTATGTAGTCCATCACCTAATACATTTGCAGGAACTCTATGTAATATTCCTTCTACCTTATCTCCTATAACTAAAAATCTATATTCTTTTCCCTTAATAAATTCTTCTATAAGGACAGTATTATCATATTTAAATGCAAAGGTTAAAGCTTTTATTATATCCTCTTTGCTTGCACCTTTAGTAAATATACTTACTCCTAGACCAAAATTAGTGGATTTAGGCTTAATTACTATTTCCTTATTTATAAATTCATCAATACTATTTATTCCTTCTTCTAAAGAATAAAATTCTTTCCCTAAAGGTACTTTAACTCCATTTTTATGTAATATTTTTTTAGTTACAGTTTTATTTTCCATCATTAAAATAGATATGTAAGTATCTACAGAAGTTTTAGTTGCTTGTTTTATATATTCTATATGGTTTTTCTTTTTTAAAGCTATGAAATTATCATTCTTATCTATTATTTCAATTTCTAAACCTCTTTTAATTGCATCTTTTAATAATATTTGAGTAGATAACTCTAAATTTTCATATCCTACTAATTTATATCTATTATCATAAGATTGATTTTTATACTCTTTAGCTAATTTAAGATTTGCATTTATGTATCCTTCTTTTCTAGCCATTTCTGTAATTCTACTTGCATAAGTAATATTAGGATTTTTAACTTTTTCTATTTGGTTTTCTATAACCTTTTCTTGATTTAAGTTAAAGTCTATATTTAATTTATATATTTCATTAAGTATGACCATTGCCCACTTGTCTTTTTCTATAACTTCTCCATTTCTCTTAAGTAATATATTTTTTTGACCATAATTAGCTACAATTTTTTGATTATATAATGCTTCTTCTTGCCACTTTTCGTAATATACCTCTTCTTCATTTAAAAGAAATAAAGTAAATAAGTTTACAAATTTTAAGTCTTCTAAGCTAATACCTACTTTATCAAAAGGATTAATATCAATACTTCTAATCTCTAAGTATTTAATCCCATCTTCTAGTAATGAATCTAAAAATCTATTATTATCCCTAGCCTTTAATCTAATTTGACTATATAGCTCCTTATGACTATCTATAATTTCTTCTTTTACATAATCTTTTATACTTCCAACATAACTTTTTACATTTGTATAGTCTGGAAATAGCTCTATTTTATTACCATATCCACAGTCTCCATTTCTGTACGATAAAGCTCCATCATTACTAAATGTATCATCTGCTATTTTTTGTAGTTTTTTAATACATTCTCCAGCATAACTGCCATGTATTATTGCTGCTCCTCCTAAAAGATAAATTAAAAGCCATCTATATCTTAAGTAATTTCTAGCTACCTTTAAATAAATATCATCTCTAAAATCTTTATAGCTTTTATCTTTTTTTGATTTTTCATATAGCTTTTCTATTATAGATTCACTATAAGAAAAATTATAATGAATACCTGAAATTAATTGTTTTTTTCCACCATATTTTTTAAATAATTTTTCTCTATACTCTCTAGCTTTTCTTCCTTCTTCTTTACATTTACAAAACTCTGCAATAGGAATGTTATGATTTTCTGGAATATCACACGGCATGGATTGTGGCCATAAATACTCATCTTTAATTTCTGAATCTACAATATCAAAAAGTGCACTACAAAAATTATATACTTCCTCTGCACTATTGCATACTGGAGTTATTAATTCAACTTGACTTTCTGAAAAATCAGTTGTTATATATGGGTTTGACATTTTGCCATGGAAATTTTTTGAGTGTGGTTTTAATGATAATCTCCCCTCACTATCAACTCTTAAGGATTCTCTCTCTAGTCCGTATCCACCATTTAATAATTCTTTTTTACTTAACTTATCCTTAATATTGTACAACATCTTTATAAATCCTCCATATTTTCAATCTATATATTAAATAAGCTATTATCCCCTTTAAAATACTTGATATTGATATACTAAACCAAACTCCACTTATACCTAAATATTTAATTAATAATAAAGCCATTGGAATCCTTAAAACAGTAAATGTCATACTAATAATAGCTGGAATCTTAGGTCTCCCTACTCCAGTAAACATACCATTAGATACCATCTCTACTGCAGCAAATATTTGAGATATTCCAATTATTCTTAAATAACTACTGCCTATTATTATAGTTTCTTGTTCCCTTACAAATAGTTTAACTAAAAATTCAGGGAATATTATAAATATTAAAGATGCTAATCCTGCATAAATTATCCCTATTGATAATGAAATGTTATATCCCTCTAATACTCTTTTAAGTTTATTAGCTCCATAATTTTGTCCAACAAAACTAGACACAGCTCCATTTAATCCACCTACTACAATTAGCATTATAGATTCTATTTGAAGACCTATTTTTTGAGCTGCAATTGCATCTGATCCAAAGGTTGCAATTATCTTTGCTAAAATTATATTAACAAAAGTAAATAAAACCCTTTGAAACGCCATAGGAAAGCCAAGCTTTATAATTTCAATTACTCTTTCTTTTTTTATTCCTAATTTAAAATCAAAGGTTAACATCTTTTTACCTTTAATATTAAATAATATAAACATTACAATATTTGAAAATAATGTTGCTATAGCTGCTCCTGAAACCCCCATTTTAAAAGTATATATAAGTATAGGATCTAAAATTATATTTAAAACTATTCCAAAATCACTTATTTTTAAAGCACTTTTATTGTTTCCAAAACTATTTAAAACTCTAATATACAGTAGATTAAAAAATGCAAAAAACATCATAGGTGCACTAAATAGTAAATATAAATACCCTTGCCTTTCAACTAAAGGATTATTTAAATTAAAAAAGCTTATAAAATTTCCCCCTAAAACTATAATTATAATTGAATAGATTAATCCAATTATAAAATTTAAAAATAACCCTGAATTTAAATATTCTTTAACTTGCTTTTCATCTTTTTGTCCAACAGAATGTGCTACTTTAATTCCTGTTCCAATTATAACTAAAGCATTTATAGAATATCCAAGTCCTATAAAAAAACTAGAAGTTCCTATACTAGCAACACTATCGCTTCCAAGTCCCCCAACCCAAAGCATATCTACTAAATTATAAGTTAATTGTAAAACTGAACTTCCTATAATAGGTAAAGCAAGAGTTAATATTACCTTTTTAACATTTCCTTTTGTTAAATCTATTTTTTTCATATAAGCTCCCTAATTTTTTAATTTTATTTTACCCAAATACTTCAATTTAAAATGTGCTTTTATTATACACTATTCCATTTAATTATCAAGTATCCCTAAAGTTTCCTTAATATATGACTTAAATATGGGCAACATATTTAAGAATAATTTATAAGGAGGAATTAAGTTTTGGGAATTAATAAAAGTAATTCAAGTAAATTAACTTTAAGCGCTCTTATACTTATGATTTTTACATCAGTTTATGGTTTTAATAATATACCAAGAGCCTTTTATTTAATGGGTTATTCAGCTATCCCTTGGTATATTTTAGCTGCAATAACCTTCTTTATTCCATATGCCTTTATGATGGCAGAGTATGGAGCTGCTTTTAGAAAAGAAAAGGGTGGAATATATTCTTGGATGGAAAAATCCGTAGGTCCTAAATATGCTTTTATTGGAACCTTTATGTGGTTTGCTTCTTATCTAATATGGATGGTAAGTGTCTCTTCATCTATTTGGGTACCTTTATCTAATCTTATATTTGGTTCAGATAAAACGGAAACTTGGTCCTTATTTGGTTTAAATGCTCCAAGAACATTAGCTATCTTAGGTTGTATATTTATAATTTTAATAACCTTTATCTCATCAAGGGGACTTAAAAGTATAGCTAAAGTAGCTTCAGTAGGTGGTATTTTTGTAACTAGTGCAAATATAGTCTTAATTATTGGTGCATTAATAGTTTTAGTAGCTAATGGATTTCACATGGCTCAACCAATAAACGTATCAGAGTTTATTCATTCACCAAATCCTAATTATCAAACCCCTTTAGGAATACTTAGTTTTTTAGTTTTTGCATTATTTGCTTATGGTGGTTTAGAGGCTGTAGGTGGTTTAGTTGATAAAACTGAAAATCCTAAAGTTATATTTCCAAGAGGTATTAAAATAGCAGCCTTAGTAATTGCTATAGGATATTCTTTAGCTATTTTATTTGTAGGGTTCTTTATTAATTGGAATAATATCCTAAGTTCACCTAATGTAAATATGGCTAATGTCTCTTATGTAGTTATAAAAAATTTAGGAATCGAATTAGGTAAGGTCTTCAAATTATCTCCTAGTGGAATTGAAATTTTAGGAGCTTGGTTTGCAAGATTTATTGGTCTTGCAATGTTCTTAGCTTTAACTGGAGCATTTTTCACTTTAATATACTCTCCACTTAAACAATTAATAGAAGGAACTCCTTCTGAAATTTGGCCAAAAAAGTGGACAATTAAAGATAAAAATGATATGCCTGTAAATGCAATGTGGGTTCAATGTTTAATAGTAGTTGCTATAATTCTTATTTCATCCTTTGGTGGAAAAAGTGCAGGAGTATTTCTTAACTACCTAATACTAATGGGTAATGTTGCTATGACAATTCCCTATATGTTTTTATCCTTTGGATTTATATATTTTAAAAAGAAAAAAGAAATTCAAAAACCTTTTGAAATATATAAAAACCCAATAATAACTAATGTAACTGCTATTATAGTTACATTTACAGTTGGGTTTGCAAACTTTTTTACAATATTACAACCAGCCTTAGAAACTAAAGATTATACCTCTACTGTATTTCAACTAATAGGGCCTGTTTTCTTTGGAGTAGTAGGATTTTTACTTTACTATATATACGAAAAGAAAGCTTCTAAAAGTAATTAAAAAAAGTTCCATAAGCTTATATTCTTATGGAACTTTTATATTTTAGTAAATTTAAACTTCAACCTGTGCAAAATCTCTAGTTACATCTGTAACCCATTTTCCACTTAATACTCTAAACACACTTACAATAGATTTTAAAATCTCATCTGATTTAAGTACTAAAAATACTATTGTTACTGGAAGCTTTAACACAAAGGCAGCTATAAACCCTACCGGTATAGCAAACAACCACATAAATATAATGTCATTTACTAAAACAAATTTTGCATCTCCACCACCTCTTAGTACACCCATCATTAAATTTACTCCTAAAGCTTGGAATACAACTATAATAGATGTTACTTTCATAATTTCCATTGCAATATTTTTAGTTACTTCACTAACATTATAAAAATCAACTACTATTGGTCTTATTATATAAACAATCCCACTTGCCATAAGTCCCATAAAAATACTAAAGATTCCAATAGTAAAAGCGTATTCCTTAGCTTTTTCCTTCTTACCTTCACCAATAGTGTTTCCAATTATAACTGAGGCTGCATTGGATAATCCAAATATAAACACTGTAACAAACTGATGGGCAACTCCATTTATACTATTAGCTGCAACTACTTCTGTTCCCATTCTTCCAACAACAACCGAAAGCATTGATGCTCCTATTGACCAAAGAAATTCATTGCATAAAACGGGTGTGCAAATTGATATATAATCCTTTAAAATAATCTTGTCCACTATCTTAAAATACCTTAATTTAAGAATTATTTTATCTTCAAATATACTCATAAACACTAAAACTATTAGAAACTCTGAAATTCTAGCTAATACTGTTGCAATAGCTGCCCCTTTTATTCCAAGCTCTGGCATTCCTAAATTACCAAAAATTAATACCCAATTAAAAAATGCATTAATTATTAAAGATGTACTATAAACAATTATTGATATTTTAACTGTTTTAACCGAACGAAGAATCATTATAGTACAATTAGTTATTGCATAAAATAAATATCCAATACAAATTATTCTAAGATAACTCGAACCAGCTTCTATTACAGCCAAATCAGTTGTGAAAATCCCCATAAATTTTCTAGGAATAAATACAGCAATAGAAATAAAAATTAAAGTAATTACAATACAAACTCTATACATTATTGAAAGAATCTTATGTATTGTTTTTCTATCTCCTTTTCCCCAATATTGAGATATCATAATATTAGATCCACCAGCTAATCCAAACATTAAAATCATAAGAATAAAAAATAGATTATTTGCAATAGACACTGCCGATAATTGTACTTCCCCTAAAGAACCCACCATTAATGTATCTATCATACTTACTGCAAAAGTAATTAAATTTTGTATTGCTATAGGCAAAGATATACTTAAAAGTAATCTATAAAATTTTTTATCTCTAGTTATTTTCATATAAACCCCCTTCTTAACATTAAAATTCTACTAATTAATCAGTCTAACTACTATTTTACTATAAATCTAAATATTTTTTAATGTATTTTTTATTAATTTATAATATTTTCTAATCTACTTTTAATATTTCCCGGTAAATCCTTTACCAATGCTCTCTCTATTAATTCTCTATGCTTTATTCCATTCTCTTTTAAATATTTTTCTATTAAACTAACCTTTTTATCTCTTCCTTTTATAAGCTGATAAATTATATACCAATCTTCTAATGACATAAAAGGAACTATTACTCCATTTAAGCTTTTATATGACGTTATAGATTTTTCATCTAATAAAACAATATATTTTCCATTTTCATGATTTATAGTAAAATCAGCCATAACATCTATATCTATTCCATCAACTACATATTCATAAAAATACTTAGTAGAATAATTTAGATTTTCATTTCCTTCTTTTCTTATTCCTATATTTTTTAAAATACTATCTAATTTTTTTACATCTTTAATATCTACAATTATATCTATATCATTAACTTTATTTATTATTTTATATTCTTTTAGTAATATAGAGGCTCCTATTGCCCATCTTATATTACTTTTATTTAATTCTCTAGCCACTTTTTGTAATGTATTAAACATAAACTACCTCTTCCTTTTAATTATTTTTTCTATATTCTAATAATAAAACTTCTAAATCCTAAAGTCTATATTTTAAACAATCTCATACATTTTTATAAGTTTTTTTGGGAAACTAATTTTATAACATCTTTTAGGAGGGCTTTGGATTATTGCAGCTGTAAGTTTACTTAGAGGTTTTCTTGCTCTATTAATTTACTGGGAAATGAAAAGTGAAAAGTCTGAAACATCTAAATAATAAATTTATTAAAGTTTTGTCGTTAAATGTCGATTATTAATTTTGACATACTTTTATAAAGGAGATTTATACATGACTTTAAAAAACCTAAAAACACAAAAGAAAAAGCAAATAACATTAAAATCTAAAATGATAACAACTTTAGTTCCTTTAATGGCACTAATTATATTATTACTTGGATTTTCTTCTTATTTTCTTGCAAAAAATTCATTATTAAAAAATACTGAAGGATTTTTAATATCCTCTGCTAAGCTAGCTAGCATAGATGTTAGTGACGTTATAGCTGAAAGAAGCAATACTCTTCTAGCTTTAGCTTCAAATCCAATATTAAAAGAAAAATCTGACTTTAATAGCAAAAAAACTTTTCTTAAAGAAGCTGTGAAAATAAATAAATATAAAAATATTGGAATAGCTGATACTACTGGAAATATAGAATACACATCAGGTACAAAAGGAAATATTTTTGAGAGAGAATATTTTAAAAATGCCTTATCTGGAAATATAGCTTTAGGTGCTCCTCACTTTGGGAAAGTTAGTGGTGATTTCTTATATGAAATGGCATCACCAATTACTAATTCAAATGGACAAGTAATAGGAGTTTTAGTAGCCATAAGAGATGGGTTTGAATTATGTGATATAATTTCAAATATTAATATTATGGGTGATGGTGGAGCTTATATATTAGATAATCAAGGAACCTTTATAGCTGAGAAAGATAAAAGCATTGTTGAAAAACAAATAAATGCATTAGAAGTTTCAAAAGCTGGAAGTAATATTGATACTCTTCAGGATATACATAAAAAAATGATTGCTAAAGAAACTGGAATATCCACATACTCTAATAAAGGTCATAAAAATTATATTTCCTATACTTCAATTAAAGGAACTGATTGGTCATTAGCTGTATATGTTTCTTATGATATAGTCTTAAAAGAATTTAGTAAAATAAAGATTTTAATTTCATTAATTTCTATTATTTGCTTAATAGTTTTAACTCTATTAATTAATTATATAGCAAATAAAATCTCTAATCCAATTGTTAAGGTTAACACTGCATTAAATTCCTTTGCTAATGGTGATTTTACTAATACAATAGATATAAATTCTATAAATTGTAAAACAGAACTTGAAACTATGAGTATTTCATTAATAAAAGCTAATGAAAGCCTAGTTAACAGTTTTAATAGCATTAAAACTACTACTAACTCTATAGATAATAAATCAGAAGTTTTAAAAAATATATCAAATGAACTTATAAATCTTATTTCCGGAGTATCACAAGCTATTTCTGATGTTGCTAATGGTACAAGTACTCAAGCTATGGATCTTACAAATATAACTAGTAGCTTATGTGATTTTAGTGAAAGTTTAGAAAAGCTTACTAAAGAAGTATTAATCATTACATCAATGAATGATATTATTAAAAAGAAAGCAGAAAATAGCACAGATGAACTTTCGAATTTAACTGAAAACCTTTCAAAATTTAATTCTAATTTTAATAATTTCAATTCTAGATTAGAATCAAATACACTAGAAATAAAGAAAATAAATGAAATGACTGATTTAATTAGAAATATCTCAGATCAAACAAACTTATTAGCATTAAATGCTGCTATTGAAGCTGCTCGTGCTGGTGAAGCTGGAAAAGGTTTCTCTGTTGTGGCTGATGAAATTAGAAAATTAGCTGAACTAAGTAATCAATCTACTGAAAATATTTATTCAGTTGTAAATAATATTATTGTAAATACCGAAGACCTAGTTTCTAATTCTTTAAATATGAAAAAGGATGTAGAATCTCAAGATGTAGTGGTTAACAATACTATTAAATCTTTCAATGAGATATTACTTTCAATAAATGATATTATTCCTAAAATATCATTTATGAGTGAAAATTTAAATTCTATAAATACTAATAAAGATACTATACTTCAAAAGATAAATAATTTATCTGCTATTTCTGAGGAAATTTCAGCAACTACTGAAGAAATTGCTGCTTCAGCAGAAGAATTAAATGCTTCAGCAGTAGTAGTTGGTAATTCTTCAGAAGAATTAAACGAACTTACTCGTAAAACTAAAAGCGAAATGGATAACTTTAAAACTGAATAATTTAAAATTAAAATAAACATCTAAATATAAACTGCCCCTATCTTCTAGATAAGGGGCCAGTTTTAAATTTAGATGTTTTTATATTTCTCTTATGCTTTTTTATTTCTATTGATCCATCTTCATTTTCTACATATATAAAATCACTATTTAATTCACTTACAAAAGCTTTAATCCATAAAGCCCTAAGAGTGTAAAATCTTTCAACATCTCCATTTTCCTTTTCCCAAATATCTTTATGTACACATACTCTTCTTATCCATTTAACTTCATCTTCTTCTGATTTAATTATTTGATGAACTCTATCACAAGGCATTCCATCTAATATATAATCATTCATATCATTAAATATATCTATAGCCGTTCCTGTTTCTACACCTTTTTTAATAGCTTCCTTTGCAGCCTTCATACCTTGAGTTATATATATTTTTTGCAGCTTAGAAAAATTCTTTTCATCTTTTAAAAGTTCTGTTGTCCATGCAGCCATTCTGCCTTCTGCTGAATGAATTTTACTTTGTAACCATCCATGAATATTACTTTTATCTATCATATCTTCAAGAGGTATATTAGGTAGTCTATCCCCATATCTCCCTTTGATTTCTTTTGATAAATTCGCTACCTCTAATCCTTCCTTTTTTGCAAGATCTATTATTTCTTCCTCAAGACCTTCAAACCATATTATTTTATTAAATAACCAATAATGAATTTTACCTAAAAATAGACTCATTTATATCATCCTTTCTGTTTAGCTAGGATTATTTTATCCCTTTGTTCTTTTTATATTCAAATTATACTAAAAAACTTACATTTATTCTGTAACATTTGTTACATTTTCAAAAAAACTTTAACTTGAAATAGAGCAAAGATTTTTTCTTTGCTCTACTTCAAGTTTTAATCTAATTAAGATTGTGATTTTATTATAGAAATTTCACTATAAAATATTTATAAACCCTAATAATACTATATAAATAAGTAAATAACTTAATCTTAATTTACTTATTTTAAAGTTATAACTATAATTGTGTTTACCTACATAACATCTGTTTTTTAATGCTAGATTTATTTCTCTCCATCTAAATATTAAATTTTTAAAGGAAACTCCTAAAGCTTTTCCAAAATCCTTTATACTACTTTTAATCCCACTAAATCCACCTCTTGCTTTTATTGCATTAAAAGTTATTTTAAAGTCATCTTCTAGAACTATTATAAATCTTTCCATAGATTTAATAATATCAGCTACATCCCTTGTATATTCAAACTTTCCAATTATATAAACTATGTGATTTATAGGAGTTGTTAGTGATAAAAAACTTATGCTTAACGCTCCATTTATACCTCTTAAAATTAATATTATAATGTAATTTATTGAATTTCCTTGCCAAATTAAACTTATTGTAGTAAATATAGAAAAGAAAATTGCTATACTTAAAAATTTATTAATTATTCTTATTGGATTTCTAGCTATTAAATTTAATACTATAAAAAATACTATATTTAAAAATATTATATATGGATTTTCTATATAACTACATACTGTTAATGATATTAAAACTAAAATTAGTTTTTCTATTGGATGTATATATGAGTATTTACTATTTAAGCTATACAGATTTATTTCCCGTATCATGCTTTTTCTTTCCTACAAAATATCCTATAAATCCTGCTCCTATTGCTGCTTGCATTGAGAAAAGAAAACTTTCAACTTCTCCTGAAGGTGGTTCCCAAAGACTTTCAAACCATGGTTCATAATCTGAATTTATTTCCGTTATTAAACCTTCTGCTTGTTCATCAGCTCCTGCAAACTCTCCATTTTTACTTATTATAAAAGGACCTACAATTAATAAAATACAAATTATAAATAAAGTTAAATTTTTCTTTTTCATTATAATAGTCCTCCTTCTAAGTCTGAAAGTTCTTTTATGCAGTGTTTTTTATAAAGTCATAAATAACTACTGAAACTATACCTTCAACTATAGCTAAAGGAACTTGAGTTACTGCAAAAACACCTAGGAATTTAACTGCTGATACAATTACTCCTCCATCTGCTGATGGGAAAGCTAAAGCTAATTGAATTGATGTAATTACATAAGTTAGTAAGTTTCCTAAAGCACAAGCTGAAAATACTGCTACTGATTCATTTTTCTTTTTTAATATCTTGTATATAAAATAAGCTACAAAGGGCCCTACAATCCCCATAGATAATACGTTAGCACCTAAAGTTGTTAAACCCCCATGAGCAAGTAAAAGTGCTTGAAATAATAATACAACTGTTGAAATAATAACCATAACTACTGGTCCAAAAACCACTGCTCCAAGACCTGTTCCTGTTGGATGTGATGAACTACCTGTTACTGATGGAAGCTTTAATGCTGACATCATAAATACATAAGCTGCCATAAGAGCTAAAAGCATCTTTATATCACTATTTCTTTTAATGATTTTTCTAAGCTCTCTAATGCTTAAAATTATAAATGGTGCTGCTAATACAAAATAGAATATACACCAGTTTAAAGGTAAGTATCCTTCAGCTATATGCATTGCATAAGCATTGAAAGGAATAGAAAATGATAATATTAATGTAAATAATAAAAATCCTAGTTTTTTCATTTTATATCTCCCCTAAATTATATTTTTTCACTATAAAATCAACTAATTTATGGACATCATTAAAGGTTTGTCCATAATTTATCTTTGGTTTATTTAGAACTATAATCTTAAGATTATTATCAATAGCAGCTTGTACCTTTTCTTTAATCCCCCCTTCTATTCCACTATCTTTTGTTATTAAAATCTTAATTTTAAATTCTTTAATAATTCCATTATTTATTTCATATCCAAAAGGACCCTTAATGGCTATAATATCTTCTACATTAACCCCTATATCTATTAGTTTTTGAAGTACTTTAACTGATGGAAGTATTCTATGTATAACTCTATTTTTAAGCTTTAAATTTAGAATTTTTTCTACATTATTACTTCCTGTAGTATTTAAAACATTTCCATCAATGCTATTTAATATATCTTTTAAGTCTTCATATTTTTCTATTTTAATTATATCTTTATTTTCTAACTTATCATCAAAATAGCTTTTTCTTTCATATCTTATATAATCTATACCTAGTTCTTTACATACTTTAATAGAAGTTCTACTTACCTCTTGTGCATATGGATGAGAAGCATCTACTAAAACCTTTATATTAAACTTTTTAAAGATTTCTTTAAACTCATCTTCCTTTAAAGGTTTATCATTAATATGAAGTGTTTTAAATTCTTTTAAAAGCTCTCCACCATATTTTGTAGCTGTAGATACTAAAATTTTATCTGTATGCTTATTTATTAAAGATAGAATTTCCTTTCCTTCTGAAGTACCTAAAATAAAAGCTATCATATTGAATATCCTCTTGGAGTAACAAACTTACCATCTTTTATATAGCTTTTTGAATTTCCTATTATAACTATTGAAAGCATATCAACTACATTTTCGTCAAACTCCCCAAGTTTAAATAAATTGTAGCTTTCCTCATCTCTTAGAGCATTTCTTACAACTGCTATTGGAGTATTTAAATCTCTATACTCTTTTATTATTTCTATACATTCCTTTAAGTAATGTGGTCTTCCCTTACTTCTAGGATTATATAATGAAATTACAAAGTCCCCTTCTGCTGCTAATTTAACTCTCTTTTTAATATCTTCATAAGGAGTCATTAAATCACTTAAACTTATATTACAATTATCATGCATAAGTGGTGCTCCAACTACTGAACCTGCTGCACTTGAAGCTGTAATTCCTGGTATTATTTCTATATTTTCATCTTTTTTAAGCTCTAATATAAGTCCTGCCATTCCATAGATTCCTGAATCTCCAGTACTTATAAGTGCAACAGTATTATCTTTTGAAAGCCTTAATGCTTCTCTACATCTTTCTTCTTCCCCACGCATTCCTGTTTTGAAAATTTCTTTTCCTTCTATAAGAGGCTTAATCATTGCTACATATTTTGTGTAACCAACTATAATATTACTTTCTTCTATTGCCTTTAATGCCTTAACAGTAATATGATCTAACCCTCCTGGTCCTATACCTATAACATATAATTTACCCATTAATTTTTTCTCCTTTAAATTAACTTTCCAATAGCTAATGTCATTCCATTATTTTTTATTTTCTTAACTATTATTTTTCCTCCTAAAAGTTCAACAACAGGCTCGCATACAGATCTAACGCCAACTGTTGCTTCTACAAAGTCACTACCTTCATAGTTATCTTGAACCTTAGCTATTTCTTCTTTAGTAAAAAATTTTATTTCTGAATTTAAAGTGTTACTTAAATTTAATATTGCCTTTTCATTTTTTTTGATATCTATTGAGGCTATAGACTTAACTGAATCTACAGATAGATTATTTTCCTTTAATGTATTTATTACAAAATCTAAGAGTTTCTTTTCCTCTGTATTTTTTCTACATCCTACTCCAAGGATTATATCTTGTCTTATAAGTTTTAATATGTTCTCTTTATTTTCTGCTTTATTTGTAATCCATAGAGTATTGTCCTTTAAAGTTTCTACTTCCTTATATCCTTTGGGACATTCTATTTTTTGGTCATCATCTTTAAAATAAACCTCTTCATTGTTTACAAGTTTACTTGCAATAATTTTAGCTAATTTTAAATCCTTTATTATAAGATTATTATCTATAGCTATAGTATCTGGTGCTAAAAGCTCTAAATTATCTGTAGCTGTAGTTATAACTAAGGTATTATTTAATATCTTTGATATTTCTTTAGCTAAATTATTAGCGCCTCCTAGATGACCAGATACTAAGCTTATAGAAAACTTATTACATACATCAACCACTACAACTGCTGGATCTTTATCCTTGCTTTTTAAGTAGTTAGCTATAGCTCTAACTGCTATTCCTGTTGAACTTATAAAAACTAGTGAATCATACTTTTCAAAACATTCTTTAGTTATTTTGTCTAAAAGAAAATCTTGCATCTTAGATTTTTTATAAATATCTCCACCTAAAGCTTCTCTTATTTTTTCTCCTAAGATATCTCCTTTTTCTGTAACACTTATTATCCCTATCATAGTTATTTCTTAGCCTCTCTAAACATATGAGTAAACCCTTTATCATATAAAAGGCTCTTTTCATATTTGCAGTCTATAAAGTCTCCTACTAGTATTTGGGCGCATTTTTTTATTCCTGCTTCTTTAACCTTTTCTCCTATATCATCTAAAGTTCCAATAAGTACTCTCTCATCTTGCCAAGTTGCTCTTTCTACAACAGCTATTGGAACATTTCTTCCATAACCATTTCTTAATTTTTCTACAACCTTATCTATCATTGATATTGATAAAAATATAGCCATAGATGCTCCAATAGATGCTAGTTTTTCTAAATCTTCTGTTTCTGGTACAGGTGTTCTCCCTTCTACTCTAGTTAAAATAACTGTTTGAGTTATTGATGGAAGGGTAAACTCTCTATTAATAGCAGATGCTGCTGCTGTAAATGAACTAACTCCTGGTATAACCTTATAATCTATATTTACTTTAGAAAGTTCATCCATTTGTTCTTTTATAGCTCCATAAATTGAAGGATCTCCTGTGTGAAGTCTAACTATTAGCTTATCTTTATTTTCTTTTATTACATCAATTACCTCATCTAAGGTCATTTTTGCTGAATTAAAGATTTCTACATCCTCCTTGCAAAAATCTAAATGCTCACTACTAACTAGTGAACCTGCATATATAACTATATCTGCCTTACTTAAGATGTCTCTTCCCTTTACAGTTATTAAATCAACATCCCCAGGTCCAGCTCCTATAAAATAAACCATTTTTTCTCACCTACTCTTTACTTGCTAATATTAATGACATATATTCTTTAGAATTTATTATTTCTTCTTTATCTTTTAATATTCTTTGACCTTCTCTTCCAGCTTTACTAACATATACATAATCAAAGCCTTTTTCTTCTAAAACATTTATAACTTCTTCCTCATGTTTATAAACCTTCATTATAACAACATATTTTTCATCTTTAATATCACTAACTCTTGTTGCTGGTAAAACCATAAGAGGATTATTTCCTACAACTAAAGTTCTATCAACTATACTAGCTGCTGCACAAAAAGAAGTTATACCTGGTATTGTTTTTACCTTAAAACCTCTTTCTTCAATATGTTTTAATAAATGAATATATGTACTATATACATAAGGATCTCCTATAGTTAAAAATGAAACATTTTTTCCTTCTCTTAATTTTTCTTCTATTAAATCATAAGCTGCCTTTGCCTTTAAAACCCTATCTTTAGTTCCCATAGGAAAGTGTTTTATTATTATTTCTGTTCCTTCTTTTATATAATCCTTTGCAGTTTCTAAAGCTATACTTTCTCCACCATCTATAGCACTTGGAGCTACAATTACATCTGAAGCTTCTATAGCCCTAACTCCCTTTACTGTAATTAATTCACTATCTCCTGGCCCTACGCCTATTCCATATAATACCGCCATTAAATTTCTCTCCTTATTGCCTTAACTATATAAATAGGATTGTTAGCTATCATCATATAGCTATCGCCTCTATTTTTACTTATATTAACCATCGATATATCTATTTTGTAATTTAAACTTCTCATAAGATCTATTGCTTTATAGGCATTATCTATAGTTATAAAATTCATAACTATATTCCCACAATCTTTAATTAATTCATTGCAATCTAAAATTATTTTTTCTAAACTTCCTGAGCTTCCACCTATAAATATAGAGTCAAACTTTTTATTTTGTTTTTTAAGTGTATCTAATATATCTAAAGCTTCACCTTTAAATAATTCTATATTTTCACATTTGAATTTTTCTATATTCTTCTTTGTTACTTCTATTGCTTCTTCATCTTTTTCTATTGAATAAATTTGTCCATTATATGATATTTTAGAAGCTTGTACAGTTATACTTCCAGTACCTGAGCCTATATCTAAAACTTTTGAATCATCTTTTAACTCTAGTTTAAAAATACTTAAAGCTCTTATATCTTCCTTGGTCATTGGGCAATTTCCTCTAATAAATTCCTCATCTTTAATTAAAATCATATATACCCTCCTTTCTTAAAGCCTTTCAACTATAAATATTATTAAATCTCCAAACTCCTCCTCTAATAAAGAAGCTGGGAAATCATAAAAAATTCTTTCATCATCATAAGATAGATTCTCACCTACTATAACCTTTGATGATATATTATTTTCTATAAGTCTTTTACATAAAACCTTTGGCGTATTTATCTTATCTGTTAACCAAATAGACAAAGGATATTCTTTTACTTTTTTTATGAAGTCTTCTTCTCTTCCATGCAAGCTTCCTGTATATGCATTACTCCAACTTTTATTAATTTTGCAAGTTAAATATTGAAAGGAACTTATCCCTGGAATTATACTTAAATCCCCTTTATAATTCTTACCTATATATTCACTTATTCCATAAAAAGTTGGATCTCCTGAAGCTACAATAGAAATATCTTCTTTATTATTTATTTCTATAAAATCAATTATTTCTCTTAAAGTTTTCACTTTTATTTTTTTATTTTCTATGAAATTTAAAGAATCAATGGCTCTAGAAAAACCTAATATTATTTTACTTTTTTTCAAAATAGTTACTGCTTTAGGCATAATATATTCTTTATTTCCTGGCCCTAATCCAACTACATAAATCATATCTTTAATCTCCTAATGAATTGTATAAAATGTTATAATCTGAAAATCCATAATATATTAAAAGCTGTACTTCTAGTTCATTATAAGTATATCCCTCAGCTCTAGTTTTTATCTTCTTACCTATATTTTCATATAAAGCTTCATACCCTTTACCTAAAAATTTAACTGCACCTTCACTAGTTTTTTGTTTAAGAACTTCTTCTATTATAGATTTTTCTGCCCCTAGTAAAGTAAGCTCTAAAGCTAATACTTCTAGCCTTACATCACAAACTCTACTATGAGTATTAAAGCATCCATAAGCTATTTTACTTATCTTTCCTATATGACCAATTAATATAGCTTCTTTTATTTTTGCATTTACACAACACTCAAGAGCAAAGCCTACAAAGTTAGATATTATTACTATCTCTTCTTCCTTAAAGCCTTGTTCTAAAGCACACTTTTCACCTATATTCCCAAAAGTTAAAACTAATTTTTCTCTATTAATAGCCTTTTGGTTTATTTCAAGTTTAATTGAGTCCTTTAATGCATCTTCAGACATTGGATAAACTATTCCTCTAGTTCCTAAAATGGAAATTCCACCTTCTATTCCTAATCTAGGATTAAAGGTTTTTTTAGCTATTTCAACTCCTTTAGGTATAGATATAGTTACTTTAACCCCCTTATTATCTGGTAATACTAAGGATGTTTCCCTTTCTATCTCTGCTCTTGGAACTGGATTTATAGCTGGTTCTCCTTTTTTTACAAATAAACCATCTTTAGTTACTTTACCAATTCCTTCTCCAGCTATAAGTTTAAAACCCTCTTTTAACTTTTCAGCCTTTACAAAAACTTCTATTCCATTTGTAATATCACAATCATCTCCAGCATCCTTTATAACTGATACTGTTACAGAGTCTCTTTCTCTCTTTATAGAATTTATTTTTATATTTAAAGAAATCCCCTTTGGAGTATCTATTTCTATACATTCTAGAGTTTCATTGCTATATAACATAATAGTAGCTGCTTTAGATGCAGCTACTGCACAGGAACCTGTAGTATAGCCACATCTTAGTTTTTTAAAGCCACTTTCTATATAAAGGTCAGTCATTTAATCACTACCTTTCAACTACCATATACATAAGTGCATTTATAATAGAAGCCGCTACCGTACTTCCACCCTTTCTTCCTTTAACTCTTATATATGGAATATTAAGCTCTTCTAAGTTTTCCTTACTTTCACTTGCCCCAACAAATCCAACTGGTACTGCTACTATAAGCTTTGGGTTTGCCTTTTTTTCCTTTATTAACTCCTTAAGCTTAAATAATGCTGTAGGTGCATTTCCAAACACAAAAATGTCTACATTGTCTTCACATGCCTTTTCTACAGCTGCCATTGATCTTGTTATTTCTTTTTCTTTAGCTTCTTTATGAACTTCCTCTAAATTTACATAACATATAGCTTTACCCTTTAGTTTTTCTAAAGCTCTTTTATTAATTCCTGAAAGAGCCATATTTGTATCTGTATATATAATAGGATTCTTCTTTAATATTTTTTTTGCTTGTTCTATAGCATCCTTACTTATATCTAATAAATCCATATATTCAAAATCTGCTGTAGTATGGATAACTCTCTTAACTATTTTTAACTCATCCTTAGAAAAATTATGGTCCCCCATTTCACTACCTATAATATCAAAGCTAGTATTTTCTATTTCCATAGGATTTTTTATATAACTCATATTTACACCACCTTACTTTTCCAATAAATCTTTTAAAAATTCCATGTTAGAAAAGAAATGAATATGAGGATAACCTGCTAAAGTATTATTTTTATAATATCCGCACTCCCAAGTCTTAGTTTCTCCTGTATACATATCTTTTTTAACCTTATAAACTGTCTTTTCTTCTAAATTTACTTTTGATTTATGAAACTCATGACAATTTATTTTAAGACCTTTTGTTTCTACTCTTGCATAACCAAATCTATTTAATCTAGAAGTCATTTCACTTTCGCCTCTTAAAAAACCAACCATAGGTACACCATCTATTTTTTCTGTTAAATACATAAGTCCACCACATTCTGCATAGCATTTAACCCCTCTATCTAAGGCAGATTTTATACTATTTATCATTGATTTATTTTTACTTAAAGCATCTTTAAAAACTTCTGGATAACCTCCACCTAAATATATAAAATCTATATCTTTTTCTAATTCTTTATCTTTTAAAGGACTAAAATAAGTTACTTCTCCAGCTTCCTCTAATAACTCCAAGTTTTCCTTATAGTAAAATCTAAAAGCTTCATCATAAGCTACTGCTATCTTTAAATTTTTATTTTTAATATGAAAGTTATCTTCATACTTATTTATTTCTTTAAACTCATTAATTAATTCATCTAAATTTACATAGGTTTCTATTAAACTTGCACAAAGTTCTATTTTACTATTTAAATTATTTACTTCAACACTTTGAACTAATCCTAAATGTCTACTAGATAACTTCATATCATCATTTTTAGGTAGATACCCAAAAACCTTTAAGTTACAATTCACTTCTATACTTTTCTTTAAAAGATTATAATAACTCTCAGATATAGAATTTAATACAACTCCAACAATATTTGCTTTTTTAAAGTCTTTAATACCATTAAGCTCTGCACATAAAGTTGTACTTTGAGCTTTGGGCGTTATAACTAATAATATTGGAGCATTATCTAAAGTCTTTGATATGCTATAAGTAGAGCCCTCTTCTGTTATTCCCATTCCATCATAAAGCCCCATTGCCCCTTCTATTACAGCTATATCGCCTTTTCCTCTTGAAAATCCTGCTTTAACTCCGTCTTCTCCCATAAGATGCAAATCTAAATTTCTAGAACTTTGTCCTGTTATTTCAGTATGGAATCCTGTATCTATATAATCTGGACCAGTCTTAAAACCTTGAACTTTATATTTTCTATTTTTTAATGCTTTCATTAAACCTAAGGTAAAAGTAGTTTTACCTCCACCACTACAGTTGGATGAAATTATTATTGTTTTCATTTACTTTCCCCTTTTTAGTTTCGCCTGCACCTACATATCTGTTTTCTATAATATCTTCAATTCTCTTTATATATAACTTGTTAAACTTTTCTAATTCTCCTAAGCCTTTCATATGAAGCTTTACCTTAATTCCCTCTGCCTCTAGCATAGACTTCCAAGAATCCTCTTCATCAGATGCCATATCATTTATTGCATGATCTCCTGCAACTACCATAAGAGGCATTAAGGTAACTTCTTTAATATTTTTCTTTTTTATTCTGTTTAGTACTATATCAAAGGTTGGATATCCTTCTACAGTACCAACAAAAACATTATCATAACCATGATCTTGAAGCACTGATTGAAGACATCCATATACTGCATTAGCTGAATGAGCTGTTCCATGTCCAACCATTACTACTGCTTCCTTATTTTCAAACACTTCTTCTATAGTATTTATAAATATTGAATAATCTTGAGGTAAGTCTTCTATTCCTTGATAATAGAAGATTGGTCTTCCAAGCTTTATTGATTTAAATTTATTTATATAAGCTTCTTGAACGTTTTTAATATATTGAAACTCTTCCCCTGGAATAATATGTAGTGGCTGTATTATTACCTCTTCAAATCCACTTTTATATAATTTATCTAAAGCTTCCTCTGGAGTATCTATAAATATATTATTTTTTATCTTTAGTTTTTTTATAATTTTATGAGCTGTAAATGCTCTAAAAACTTCATAACCATCAAAATGATCTTTTATTTGATTTTCCGCCTTTTGGATTGATTTTTCTAATACTTCTAAATAACTCGTCCCAAAGCTTACTACTAATATTGCTTTTTTCATAAAATAAAATTCCTTTCAATTATCCAATTTAATTTTTAAATATAAAAAGCGCCCTCTTCTTGAGGACGCTTAAATTTTCTAACAAAAAACATAAGTAATAAACCATTAGTATCATAAATTAAGACTGTCTAAAGGCTAATTAATTATTGTCTATTTGCTAATTATCTTCCCACCGAAGGATAGCACAGAAATTTAGGCAGGTCTCCTGACTTAAGCTTCATCCTCCTCTCCTCCTTCCCAACTAAAAGTCAGTGGATATTTTAGAGATTTGTCTGCTTTTACAGTAGCGGGGGCTGTAGTGGGTTTTCACCACTTTCCCTTTTAATCTTAAAAGATTTCGCCTTCAAGAACCTAAAATCTACAATATTTAATTACATTAATTATACAGTATTAGTTATATCATTGCAATAAATGAAATTTATTTAAAATTCTTTTCTATTTTTTCTATTCTCTCATATAAACTTATGAACTCATCAGCTAATTGTTGAAAATTCATAGCATTCATTAAATGATCTTGTGCATGAACTAATAATACGTTCATTTCCACCTTTTCTCCTGAAGCTTCTTTTGTTATAAGCTTTGTTTGAAATTCATGTGCCTTATGCATTTCTTCCCTAGATTTTTTAATTAAATTTTTAGCTCCTTCAAAATTTCCTTCTTTTGCTTTACTTATTGCATCAAAAGCAAGACCTTTTGCTTCCCCTGCATTTGCTATTAATCCAAAGGATACTTCCATTAATTCTTCATTCATATTTCAAGCCTCCTAAATATCAGAATAATTTGATATTTCTATATTATTTTCTTCTAATAATTTTTTTTAATACTATCACTAGCATGATTAACATTATTACTTTTTTCTTTTATAGTTTTTGCTATTTCGTATCCATATGAATCTTTAATAGGTAGGGTTGAAAGTATTAATATATTGATGATACCTTTTAATAATTCTTTACTCATTAACACTCTTCCACTACATGGTATTACTATACATATAGTAACATATTGTTTAATATAATAATATAAATTCAAACATAAAAATAAGCCATAGATTACTCTATGACTCATTTTTTATACTATTGGAAACCTAATAAGCTACCTATTTGATAGACTACAGTAGCTGCTACTAAGCCTACTAAAAAAGTATATACTGCAGTAAATAGTGTCCACTTCCATGAGTTTGTTTCTCTTTTTATGGCTCCCAAGGCAACTAAACAAGGTGTATATAAAAGGGACATTACCATAAATGCCATGGCACTAAGAGGTGTGAATACTGTTTGTACAGCGCTTACTAATACTGGCCCTTCAGATATTCCTGAATATATTAAGCCCATTGTACCAACAACAGTTTCCTTTGCAAGAATACCTGTTATCAATGATACTGAAGCTTGCCATGTTCCAAAGCCTGCATATTTAAACAATGGTGCTATAGAAGTTCCTATCATACCTAATAATGTATTTTCACTATATTGTTCTGAGCCTAATGGGAATGTAGATAATACCCAAAGAATTATCATTACTGGTAATATTACAACTCCTGCTCTTTTTATAAATGCTCCTGCTTTATCCCACATAAGCATTAGAATATTTTTAAGTGAAGGAACTCTATAACTAGGTAATTCCATTACAAAATGTGAAGGATCACCTTTAAATATTGTTTTACTAAATATCTTTCCTGCAATTAATGCAATTATTAAACCTGTTACATATAATTCAAATAATATTAAGGCTTGATAACTGTCAAAGAATGCTGATATAAATACTGCGTATATTGGTAATCTAGCTCCACAGGATATAAATGGATTTATAAGTATTGCTATCATTCTATCTTTTTTATTATCAAGAGTTCTTGTTGCCATAATACCTGGTACGTTACAACCTATACTTACAAGCATTGATACGAATGTTTTACCATGAAGTCCTATAGATCTCATAACTCTATCCATAACATAAGCTGCTCTTGCCATATAACCACTATCTTCAAGTACTCCTATTAAGAAATACATTACCATTATAAGCGGAAGAAATGCTACAACAGCGGCAACTCCAGCAAAAAGTGCATCTCCAACAAAACTAAGTAAAAGATCTGGAGCGCCAGATGTTTCTAAAAAAGCAACTGTCTTTTCCCCTAAATCAGCTATAAGTACATCTGTCCAATCTTGAATTCCAGCTCCTACAGTAAAGGTAATTTGGTATAAGATTAGCATAACTATAGCAAAAATAGGTAATCCTAAGAATTTATTCGTTATTACTTTATCAATTTTATCTGTTAAAGTAGTAGTATTCTCTGATTTTTTAACTATAGTTCTACTAACTATTTCAGTAATTTTTTCATATCTTTTATCTACTATGGCTATTTCTGCTTCAAAGCCAATTTTATCTTCTATGGTTGCGGCAGTTTCATCAACTATTTTAGTAAAGCCATTTATATTCTCTTCACTTATTAACTTCTTTATATAGCTATCATTTTCTAATAATTTTATAGCCAACCATCTTTCTTCATATCCTAAAGTGTTTTTATTATTTTTTAAAACTTCCTCTAGAATAGATATATGCTTTTCAAGATCATCCCCATAATTTATTTCTTGGCTTGTACTTTTAATATTATCACTTATAGCAGCTTCTATTAACTCATTAATACCTTCACTTTTTAAAGCTACTGTTGGAATCACTGTTATTCCTAATTCCTTAGATAATTTTTTAATATCTATAGATATACCTTTATTTTGTGCTTCATCCATCATATTTACAGCAAGAATTACTTTTGTATTCATTTCTAAAAGCTGTAAAGTCATATAAAGATTTCTTTCTAAATTTGTAGCATCTACTACGTTAATTACTACATCTGGCTTTTCATTAATTATGTAGTTTCTTGCAATTATTTCATCCTCTGAATATGCACCTAAACTATAAGTTCCTGGTAAATCTACCACCTTATATTCTTTTTTATTATATTTTAAAGTCCCCTCTTTTTTTTCAACTGTTACTCCTGGCCAGTTTCCTACATGCTGCCTTGTTTTAGTTAAAATATTAAATATACTTGTTTTACCGCAGTTTGGATTTCCTGCTAATGCAATAGTCTTCATTTTATCCCCCTACTTCTAAATTAATTATCATTATCAATAATTATTCTCTAACCATTATTTTACCTGCTAAACTATTATCTAGTGCAAATCTACTTTCTCCAATTGAAATAATAATGCATTTGCCATCATTTTTTACAACTGTTACTTTATTTCCTGATACCAAGCCAATTTCTCTCATTCTTTTAGCAAATTCTTCTGATAATGCTAATTTAATAATTTTTACTGATTCTCCCTCTTTAACAAACTTTATTGGAATCATCTTTACCTCCTAGCTTATTATTCAACGAATATAGCACTGGCTTCATTTTTTCTTAAGGTTAATTTATATCCTCTAACCAAAATTTCTATTGGATCTCCCATAGGCGCTTTTCCTGTAACCTTAATTGTTACCCCTGGTGTAATTCCCATATCAAGAAGTCTTCTTCTAACCGTGCTTTCTTTTGCAATTCTCTTAGCCGTTACTTCTTCTCCTATTTTTACCTTTTCTAAAGTACTCATTTAACTACCCCTTTCTTTAACATTTTTCTATAATTTTATAACCTTTATCAGTTATATTCCAATTCACTATTGGATTTAACTTTTTACCTACACAACCACAACTACAAGTTTTACAGGCCTCAAGACTACATTCATCTTGTTTTTTTAAATATCCCATTCTTATTAATTGTTTTTTATATTCATCTACTATAATTTCACTAATCCCTAATTTATCTGCAACAAATCTACTTGAAAAATTTCCATATTTAAAATAAATTTTCAATACCTTTGCTAACATATTTTCCCTCCCCCCAGACTTCTATATCATAATAATCTAATTGATATTAATTTTCAATCCCAAGAATCACCGATGCTTCTACTTGTTGATAATGATATTCATTTTTTCTCTATTTTCCTTAAATTTACTCAGTTTTCAATAAATATTTAATATAGGTATATATTTTAGTAAATTTATCGTTAAAATATTACTATTATTACTTTATTAACATTAAAATAATGTATATACTATTAATATAAGGAGGGATTTATTTATGAATTCACATGAAATAGACTTTGAGCTTTTCGGCGATGATATGCAATTTGTAGAAATTGAACTTGATCCTAAAGAAACTGTCATTGCTGAAGCAGGTGCAATGATGATGATGGATAATGATATTTCAATGGAAACTATCTTTGGAGATGGAAATTCTAAAAATAGCGGTATACTAGGGAAATTAGG
Source organism: Clostridium chauvoei (assembly GCF_002327185.1). Classification (NCBI taxonomy): domain Bacteria; kingdom Bacillati; phylum Bacillota; class Clostridia; order Eubacteriales; family Clostridiaceae; genus Clostridium; species Clostridium chauvoei. Next base: position 1,484,952 of record NZ_CP018624.1, read on the forward strand.
CTCTGCTGCTAAAAGAGTTTTAACTGGTGAAAGTTTATTCTTAACTGCTTTTACTAATACAGGAGCTTTTAAAGAAAAAGTAGCTTTCGCTTCTCCTTATCCTGGAAAAATAATTCCTATAGACTTATCATCTTATAGTGGAAAAATAATTTGTCAAAAGGATGCGTTTCTTTGTGCTGCTAAAGGTGTTAATATTGGAATTGATTTTAAAAGAAAGCTAGGAACTGGCTTTTTTGGGGGTGAAGGCTTTATTCTTCAAAAGCTTGAAGGAGATGGGCTTGCTTTTATTCATGCAGGAGGAACTATTGTAAAGAAAACTTTATCTCCTGGTCAAAAATTAAAAATCGATACTGGATGTCTTGTTGCTATGACTAAAGACATTAATTATGACATACAATTTGTTGGTGGAATTAAAAATACTCTTTTTGGTGGTGAAGGGTTATTCTTTGCTACTTTATCAGGCCCTGGAGAAGTATGGATTCAAAGCCTACCATTTAGCAGATTAGCATCAAAAGTATTTGCTGCTGCTCCTGTAACTGGAGGTTCTTCTAAGGATGAAGGAAGTATTTTAGGCCCTATTGCAAATATATTTGAAAATACATTCTAAACTAATAAAAAACACAGCAATAGTTGTGTTTTTTATTAGTTATCTTAAATTTAAAAAATTAAATCTGTAGTTCTGCTATAAGAGGGTAATGATCCGAAGGATATTTACCCTCTTTGTTATACTCTACTATACTAGTATCTTTTACATTAAATTCTTCAGATGTAAATATATAATCTATATGATATCCCTTTTTATTTCCTTTGAATTTACTCATTGTAGATACTCCATATATATCCTTTTTAAATTCTTGAACAGCTGTTAACTTCTTTGAAGTATAGTCACCTTTTAAAAATTTTTTAATTAAATCACTATTAGGATTTGCATTAAAATCTCCCATTAAAATAACAGGAAATCCATCCTTATCATATTGCTTTTCTATATACTCCCCTATTTTTTTTAATCCATATTCTCTTGCTTTAGGAAGTAAACAATCTAAATGAGTGTTGTATACTCTTATAATTTTATTATTATTTAACTTTATAGCAGCTGTTGTACATATACGTGGATACATTGAATACCATACTGAAGTCCCGACTTCTTCTGGTTTATTTGATAACCAAAAAGTGTTATGTTCTAATATCTGATGCTTTTTAGATACTAATAAATCATTTCTCTCTACAAATAATTTTTGAGCTCTTGGTCTTCCCACTATATTATAATTCTCTATATTTTTACTTATATCCTTAAGCATTTTTTCAGTTAATTCTTGAACACCTATTATGTCACATTGATATTTATTTATAACTTCATAAACTATATATCGTCTATTTTTCCATCTATTATTTATATCTAAAATAAAGTCAGTCCTTAAATTAAAGGTCATCACTTTCATAGAAATCTCCTTTTTAATATATAATTCTTTTTTATTAAAATAATATTATGCCAATTTTAACATAAAAATACCCTTGTATGTCTATAGTAAATAAATGTAATACTAGATAAATTTTCACTTACTTTCAATATTTAATATTATTTTTGCTATTTTTTATTAATTTTTCAAAATTGCTATTGCATTCTTTTTAAAATAATGTTATATTTTTAACATGATAATAATTATTAATTAATAACTGTTTTGTTATAAAATATTTTTTTAAGAGGTTGATATAATGAGAAATGAATGGATGCACTTTAACGGTGGAAATTGGACAAAAAATATAGACGTAAGAGACTTTATTCAAAACAACTACAAACCATACGAAGGAGATTCTACTTTCTTAGAAGGTGCTACTGAAGCTACTACTAAGTTATGGGATGAAGTAAGCGAATTATTTAAACAAGAAAGAGAAAATGGTGGCGTATTAGATGTTGATACAAAAACTGTATCAGGAATAAACGAATATGCTCCAGGATATATAGATAAAGCTTTAGAAAAAATAGTTGGTGTTCAAACTGATGCTCCACTTAAGAGAGCTGTTATGCCTCAAGGTGGAATTAGAATGGCAGAAAATGCTGCTAAATCATATGGATATGAAGTTGACCCATCTATATCTACAATCTTCTCTAAATATAGAAAAACTCATAACCAAGGTGTATTCGATGCTTACACTGATGAAATGAAAATTGCTAGAAAATATGGTATAGTAACTGGTCTTCCAGATGCTTATGGTAGAGGAAGAATTATAGGTGACTATAGAAGAGTTGCTCTATATGGTATAGATAGATTAATTGAAGATAAAATGGCTCAAAAGAAAAGTTTAGAAGTAAACTGCATAGATGAAGACATTATAAGATTAAGAGAAGAAATCTCAGATCAAATTGTTGCTTTAAAAGAATTAAAAGGATTAGCTGCTACTTATGGACTTGATATATCAAATCCTGCAACTAATGCTAAAGAAGCTGTACAATGGTTATACTTTGCATACCTTGGATCAATAAAACAACAAAATGGTGCTGCAATGTCTCTTGGTAGAACTTCAACATTCTTAGATATATATATAGAAAGAGATTTACAATCTGGTGCTATAACTGAAATAGAAGCTCAAGAATTAGTAGACCATTTTGTAATGAAATTAAGACTTGTTAAGTTCTTAAGAACTCCAGAATACAATGATTTATTCTCAGGAGATCCAACTTGGGTAACTGAATCAATTGCTGGTATGGGATTAGATGGTAGAGCTTTAGTTACTAAAAACTCATTTAGAATACTAAACACTCTTTATACTTTAGGACCTTCACCAGAACCTAATCTAACAGTTTTATGGTCAACTAAATTACCTCAAGGATTTAAGGATTTCTGTTCTAAGGTTTCAATTGATACAAGCTCAGTTCAATATGAAAATGATGATTTAATGAAACCTTATTGGGGAGATGACTATGCTATAGCTTGCTGTGTATCTGCTATGAGAGTTGGTAAGCAAATGCAATTCTTCGGAGCTAGAGTTAACTTAGCTAAAACATTACTTTACACTATAAACGGTGGTAAAGATGAAAAATCAGGTGTTCAAGTAGGACCTAAGCTTGCTCCTATAACTAGTGAATACTTAAGCTATGAAGAAGTTATGGATAAATTCGAAGTAATGACAGATTGGTTAGCTAATCTTTATGTAAATACATTAAACGTAATTCACTATATGCACGATAAATACTCATATGAAAGCTTACAAATGGCTTTACATGATAGAGATGTATTTAGAACAATGGCATGTGGTATCGCTGGACTTTCTGTATGTGCAGACTCACTTTCAGCAATTAAATATGCTAAAGTTAAGCCTATAAGAAATGAAGAAGGAATTGCTATCGACTTTGAAGTTGAAGGAGATTATCCAAAGTACGGTAACGATGATGATAGAGTTGATGATATCGCTATATTCTTAGTTGAAAACATGATGAAGAAGATCAGAAAGAACAAGACTTATAGAAATGCATACCACACTCAATCAGTATTAACAATAACATCAAATGTTGTTTATGGTAAGAAGACAGGAACTACTCCTGATGGAAGAAAAGCTGGAGAACCATTTGCTCCAGGAGCTAACCCAATGCATGGAAGAGATAATAGTGGTTCACTTGCATCACTAAACTCAGTTGCTAAATTACCATATGAAGAATCACAAGATGGTATTTCAAATACATTCTCAATTATTCCAGATGCTCTAGGTAAGACTGCTGAAGATAGAATTACAAACTTAAGCGCTCTTATGGATGGATACTTTGGAAATAATGCTCATCACTTAAATGTAAATGTATTTGATAGAGAAACTTTATTAGATGCTATGGAACGTCCAGAATTATATCCTCAATTAACTATAAGAGTTTCAGGTTATGCTGTAAACTTCATTAAGTTAACTAGAGAACAACAATTAGACGTTATAAATAGAACATTCCATAAGAAAATGTAATTTTTAAAAGTCATTTGAGATTAATTTCTCAAATGACTTTTTTAGTATATGAAAATTTATTGGGGGAAAAATGATATTAAAGGAGGTGTTTTATTATGAATAAAAAGAATAAAACTGTAACTCACGAATTAGTATCAGATGAAAAAGGTACTTACGTAAGTGAAGTGCAGAATTTTAATAAACCTGAAGATTATGAAGATGCCTTTAAGAATTACTATCCAAGAAATGATTTAAAATCTTAATAAATTTCTTCAAAATAAAATACACCTTAACATGAGGTGTATTTTAAATTTATTCTTCATATAAATTATCTTCTATTATTTTATTAGCTATAAGACCTATATTTACTTCTCTTATATCCATATAAACATCTATAACTCTGTCTACTAATGTAACTTCTACATACTCTACTTTTTCACCATTCTCATCAGTATAAGTTATTATATCATAAGTTATTATATCCTCTTTTAATTGTTTTTTTGTAATCATCAAATTTCCTCCTATATGTTGTTATTTTAAACTTATGCACACCCTAAAGGATTTCCACAATAAATACAAATCCCCTTTTCTAGAGCATAAGTCATATCTTCAGTAATTATTTTTCCACATTTACATATTATCTGTTTTCCCTCTTCAACTCTATAGCTATTCATTATATCTGATATTCTAAAAATATATCTTCTCACCTTATTATTTATTACTTCTTGATTCAAAACAAGTTCTATTTTTTTAGATGGGTTTTTAGCATCAAAAATCTCTGAATACATAGAGGTAACATCACAGCAATATATATTAAGCTTAGGTTTTCCTACTTCTTTTCCTTGAACATTTGCTTTTCTTAAATGAATAAGCCTATAGTATATAAGCTCATTAAATTCTATATCATTAATAAAATTTGAATTTTCTACGCTATCTTCAATAGAAAAGTGTGTACAATTTGTACTTGAAACATATTTCTGAACTTCTATCCATAACTTACTTGTATATTTAGATTTAGAAGCTTGCAAATTATTTTCCTTCTCTACCCCAAGTTTTTTTATCGCCTTTGCAATATGTCTTGTCAAATGTAGCCTTTCAAATTCTTTTCCTGCAAAAAAATCTTCTTTATAAAAATCAAAGGCATAGTTTAGTATTATCCCAAAATCTCTCGTATTTCCCATAGAAGCTTTTATTATTCTATCTAAATTATCATTTGTAACTAATGAATCTATATTAAATTTTGTTTTTCCAAATATACTTTCTATCCTTTTATTGGCTAAACCTCTAAAATAGCTTACACATAAATACCTATCCTCTTCATAGATATACTTTAGATCTAAATCCTTACATGTAGGCATATCTGTAGTTTGCTCAAGAACTCCTAAAGTTCCTCTTGACTTAACATAAGCTATCCAATGAAATATAGGTGATATACTTAAAGCTTTTATTATATTAGATAAAATTAATATATTATCCTCGGATATAGAACTCCATTCATCATAGAAAAATACTATAGATTCTAGCTCTAAAAGCTCCTTAAACTCTATTATATAATTTTTTATAATATTTATATCTATTAAGCTATACAACTCTCTATCATCTATAGATTCCCTTGTAGCTTTACTAGAGGCTTTTAACGCCTTTTTAATGCCTAAAAGTCCCTTATCTAGCTTTCCTTCTATTTCTGAATTTAAGCTATCTTCTTCCCCTTCTGTTACTTTAATTCTACCTATTAAAGATAAGAATTCCCTATCCCCTTCTTTTATTATATCTTCAACTTCTAGATACTTTTTTTGAAATTCACTTATTTTACTTTTCTTTGTTAAATTAAAATAATCTAAAATCCTACTTAGTTTATTTTCTTCATCATTAATAAATAAAGTATCTAATTGTTTCTTAAGTTCTCTTAAAATTACCCATAAATAATATCTTTCAGCAGATATATTTAAATTTTCAATAATATTATGTTCTTTTAAGCTTATATATACACAAAAGCTTTTTTTATTTGAATTTATAGTCTCCCTAGCTAATAACATTAAATGAGATTTTCCTGTTCCCCTTGAACCTGATATTAATCCATTAGTTATAATTGCTTTATTTGCTATAGTTTCAATATCTTTTGTTACATCAAAATTAATAGCCTTTAGTTTTTCTATTCTTTCTTTTGATTTATATAGTGTAGCTACATCAAAATCAGCTCTTAGATCTTCAAATACAATATCCATCTTTTCTCTAAAAGCTTTTCCATAATGCATATTCTTTTTTAAGCTTTTCTTTATATCCATAAGCCTATCTCCCATAAATATATATACTTATATTTATATTATACTTCATAACCTCTTATTGTTATATAATAAAAGTTATAAAACTCCTCATAATAAATATAAAGTAATATAAAAGGAAAGTTATAAAATTATGAAAATATTATTAAACTCAGGTGATACAGTAGGTATAATAGCCTGCTCTAATGGAATAGACAAAAACATGGAGGAAAAACTTAAAGCTTTAGAAGAGAAATTAAAAAAACTTAACTTAAATATCCTATATGCTAAAACTTTATATAAAAAATTCTCAGTTTTTAATGGCTCTTCAAAAGAAAGAGCTGATGAACTAATGAAATTATTTTTAAACCCTAATGTAAAAGCTATTTTTGATATATCTGGTGGGGATTTAGCTAATGGTGTTTTAAGCTATTTAGACTTTGATAAAATAAAAGCTAACCCTAAAGCCTTTTTTGGTTATAGCGATTTATCAGTATTATTAAATGGAATTTATACAAAAACATCTATGAAAACATATCATTATCAATTAAGAAATTTAGTTTCTGAATATGGCTCAAAACAACTTTTAGATTTTAAAAATTCTTTATTTAAAGGAAATAAAGATTTATTTAATTTTCATTATAATTTTATACAACAAAATTCTATGGAAGGTGTATTAGTAGGTGGTAATATTAGATGTCTACTAAAGCTTGCTGGAACTAGCTATATGCCAAACTTTAGTGATAAAATTCTATTTCTTGAAAGCTTAAGTGGTGATGTTGCTAAAATGACTACTTTTTTAACTCAATATAACCAACTTGGAATTTTTAAAGAAATTAAAGGCTTACTTCTTGGTAGCTTTACTGAAATGGAAAATAAAAACTACTCTCCTTCTATTATAGAGTTAGTTAAAAATATAGTTAATGACCCAAATCTCCCTATTGCTAAAACTAATGAAATAGGTCATAGCCCTAATTCTAAAGCTTTAATAATAGGTGATTTTATAAAATTATAAAATATAATTTAAGTCATATTTTCCTTAAAATTAAATATGTTAAAGTAGAAGTATTATCTTAAGGTGGTTTTATTTTTGAGTATAGTTTCTTTAGATAGCAACCTATTTAACTTTAAATCTAATTTTTCTTTTACTTTAGATCTCTTTACTGAATTAATAGATTTAAATATTAAAATATTAAGTATGTTTTTTAAAATAAATGATAAAAATTCTATATTTGTTTATGGAGAATATGAAATCTTAACTTTAATTCTTGAAACTTCTAATGAGCATAATACGTATAATGTAAAAAATATTAAAGCTTCCTTTATAAATTCTTTTAAATATCCTAAGATATCGAGCTTTAAAATTTACGATTTAAACTCAATAGATGTTAAAGGTAGCTTTATAAGCCCTTTAAATTTAGATTTTACAACTAATATAGATAACCAAGGTAAAAAAACTATTGAAGGTTTTGTTACTTCAAAATTAAAAATTAATTTTTATATAGATAAAAAAGATACTCAAAAAGAATTATCTCTTATAAAAAAACTACTGCTATAGAAACTTTAGTTGTAGTTGGATTTGGAGAAGGTAATTTACTTGTTACAAATGAATTAGATTTATTTAATAACTCCCCTGCTATTTTTAAAATTATTTCTAATTCTAATGAAATTAAAATAGAAAAAGCTATTTGCATAGGTGAAGTAGTTCTTATTGATGGTTATATAAATTTTAGCTTTCAATATGCTTCTCTAGAAAAATATCAACTCTCTTCAACTTTAGGAGCTGTTTACTTTTTAAATTATAAATGCCCTTTTTCTATATCAATAGATATTAAAACTATTAATAATAATACTATATTACCTACAGATACTTGCTCTCTTATAAAGGCTACTTCTGAAAATGAAATAATTAATTTAGCTGATGAAAAAGAGGTTTATAATAATTTATTTGTTTATAAAAAAATCATCACCAAAACCTTAATTAAAATTAAGCTTGCAGTTATTAGAAATGAAGCTATTAAAATTAATACTTATTAAGTTAAAAAGATGGGCCTAAAAATAGGCTCATCTTTTTAATTTAATAAAATAAATTATTCTTCACAGAAAGGATGTGGGTGTGGATGATGATGTTCTTCTTCAGTTTCAACTTCTAAATGTTCCCATCTTACAACTTTAAATGTCATTCTAATAGCCATTTTTTCTCTAATTTTTGTTGTTTTTTGATCATCTACATTTCCAGAGGCATCTGTATAATGAGCTATTGGATCATCAACTTCTCCTAATATCTTAGCTTCAACTAATTCTACAAAGTCTGTATCTGGATCAAATTTAACACATTTATCTATAGGAGTTACTTCAACTAATCCATTAAATGGTCTCTTAATAGTGATGTGATTCATTTCACCTATTACTGTGTCATTTTCTCCATCACCAGTACCTGTTTCCTTAGCTTTATACATAATGTTTTTGTGAATATAACCATCAAATATTACAACACTACCTTCTTTAGTAACTTTTGCATCTTTAAGTTCGAACCAACTCTTAATAGTTTCTATCATAAATATAGCTGGTGCTGGTGCTAGTGGATTTGTTAAATCTATATCGTATTCTTGATAAATATTACCCATTCCTTGAGCAATTATTACTTTTGTTTGTATAAGTTTCTTAGCCATAACTTTTCTCCTTTTTAATAAATTTTTCTTAATTTTTTTATAATATATATTATGTTTTAAAATTATATTGGTGTATAACTTTCTAAAAAATCTGTAGATTTATATACTTTTAATATGTAACCATTATTATCCTTTCAACATAGAATGCATTATGTTTTAATTTCAATAATTTTACAGGAGGATTTTTAATGAGTTACTATTCTAAAGGGAAATACCCTAATGATATGGATAATCATTTTGATGATGAAGAATATGGAATGTGTGAAAAAAGTGAGAAAATAGAAAGACCTGAAAAATGTGAATCCCTTGAAAAAGCTAATTTTTGTGATTTTGATAAACCAGTTTTTGAAAAGGAGTCTAAGAAAGATAGACAAGTTTGTAATTTTGAAGCTGTAAAAACTATTTCTTTTAGACCTTGTGATATAAAAGAAAAAGAAAATATTACTTTAAATATAGATTGTACTGGTCGTATATTAACTTTAAATGTTTTTCTTAAGGATGTTTGTATTAATAATACTGTTTTAGTTGGTATATTACTTTGTGATAAAAATGAAGATAAAATAATAGGTTTTAAAGTAAAAAAAGAAACTGTTCCACAAGGAAAATGTGATGAGTCTACTTGTAGAGACTTCTATATGGGAAAATTCACCTTTATAGTTCCTGAAGAAGAATTATGTTCTAGTAGAAAATTAAAAGTTAAAGTAATAGCTCAATATACAGATATAGATTTATGTAAGTAATTAATTATTGAAAGGTGTTTATAATGAATAATAATGCACAAAATGACTTTAAATACATTTACTCTAATACAAATGATTGCATAGATATTAACAAAAAAGAAAAAACACCTAATATAAACTTTGATGCTCTATTTGATGATAATTGTCAAGAGTTTTATATTGACTTTAAGTCCTGCGAAATAAATAAAACACTAAAAATAACTTTAGTGGATATATAAAATTTCACTACAAAGTTAACTTAAATAAAGTTAATTTTGTAGTGATTTTTTACTACTTTTAAATTAAAGAATATCTACTTCTAAACTGCATATTATAAGTTTATTGATTATGGAGTTAGTAAAAAAGGATTTGAAGCAGATGCCTTTATTTATGAACTAGCTGATGGTATTATTGGTGATAACTATCCATTTCCCGATAGAATGCTTACACATATAGAAAAGATAGTTCACGATTATTTAGTTCAAGAAATGTGTTATAATAATCCACCTTCTGGAAAATTTAATATATTTGCTGTTGAAGGTGCCACTGCTGCTATGTGCTATATTTTTGACACTTTAAACTCTAATAATCTTTTAAAAAGTAAAGATAAAATAGCTTTAATGGTTCCTATTTTCACACCATATCTTGAAATACCCCATCTTCCAAGATATGATTTAGATGTAGTTTATATTTTAGCAAATGAATATTCAGACGATGGAACTCATACTTGGCAGTATCCAAAAAGAGAATTAGAAAAATTAAAAGATTCTTCTATTAAAGCCTTATTTATAGTAAACCCTAGTAACCCACCTTCTGTAGCTATAAATAAAGAAGGTAGAGAAAATCTAGTTTCTATAATAAAAAATTACAATAAAGACTTAATGATTATATCTGATGATGTTTATGGTACCTTTGTTAATGGATTTAGATCCCTTATAGCTGATTTACCTTATAATACTATTGGAGTTTATTCACTTTCAAAATACTTTGGAGTTACTGGTTGCTTTAAATCATACCGCTGGACTTTCTACTCCTCAACAAGTACAAATGGCATTTTTTGTGCCTTCTCTTTATTAGATAAAGAAAATATATATAAGAATTTAACTATAGATATATGTCATAAACGTAGAAAACTTTTATTTAATGGGTTGGGTTTACCTTTTAAAGATAATCCTAATGATGCTGCTTACTACACTGAATTTGATTTATTAGAATGGGCAACCAATTATTATGGTGATGCCTTCTGTAATTATCTTCAAATCAACTATAAACTTGTTGATATTTTATATAGGTTAGCTGAAGAATCTTCAATAGTTCTATTAAGTGGTGGAGGTTTCCAAGGCCCTGAATGGTCCATTAGAATATCTCTTGCTAATCTTAATGATGAAGCCTATTCAACTATAGGAGAAGTTCTACATAAGATTCTCAATGAATTTGTTATAGATTGGAAAAATTCTTTATAAAAATAAGGGATTAGCTTATGGCTAATTCCTTATTTTTCTTTTATAAATACTTGATTTCCTTAAAATTACTGTGAATTACTTCTCTATAATGATATAATTATCCTGTACATACAAAATTTCAAGGAGTTGAAGAATGTGAAAAAGCTACTTACAGTATTAACCTTTCTTTTCATATTTGCATTTCCTACTGTTATTTCAGCATCTACAAAAGAATATACTATCGATAAATTAAATGTTCAAGCTGAAATACTTTCTAACGGCGATGTAAATGTTATCGAAGCTATTGGTTATAACTTTTCTGGTGATTTTAAGGGGATTTATCGTCATTTAAAATTAGACGGTACACCAGAATACGAAATTTCTGAAGTTTACGCTTTAGACAAAAACGGCAATAAGCAAATTTTAACTGAGGGCTATAATCAAACTAACTATACTTATGAAGTAAATAACAATGGAGACTATAAAGAAATTAAGATTTTTTGTCCTAGCTCTAATGAAGAAAAAACCTTTTTCTTTAAATATACAATTAAAGAAGCTGCAAAAAAATATACTGATTTAGGTGAACTTTACTGGAATTTCTATACAGTTGAAGATGTTCCTAGTATTAAAGAAGGTTCCCTTGCACTTTCATTAAAAGATAGTTCTTTTAATGCTTCTGATTTTAATTACAAGGTTTTTGGAGATGGAGATTTTGAAACTAACTATGATGATAATTCTGTTTCAATAAATTTTAAAAATCTCACTTCCTTAATAGGAATACAGTTAGACTTTCAAAAAGATTTTCTTTCCTCTGCTTCTGAAATAAATATGACTACTAAAGAAGCAGCTGAAAAATTACCTTCTCTATCTGATGATGATACTAAACCAGTACTTTTTATAGTATTATTTATTATTCTTGGTATAGGAATTATTTTCCTTGGTTTATTTATTAATAATAAAAAATTCAAAAGAGAATTATCTAAATATAGGAGTAAGTTCACATTTTTACCTAACGAAATATATGTAGAAGCTCCTAAGGTTATCTCTCCTGCTCTTGTTAACTTATTAATAAATGAAAAATTAGTTTCTAAAAACATGCTTACTCCAACACTTTTTTATTTAGTTAAAAAAGGTTATTATACAATTTCAGAAACTACTTATTATCCTAAAAAGAATTCTAAAAAGTCAAAGGAAGATTTAATATTTACTAGAGTTTTATCAAAGGGATTCCCTAAAGAAAATCATTTAATATTCCTTATTGATTGGTTTTCTAAATATGAAGTTAATAATAGCTTCTCTTTACAGGGAATAAAAAATAAACTTAAATTCGAAGAAGAATCATTAAACTTTATAAATAAGCTTAATGAGTGGATTGTAGAGGTTGAAGAAGATGCTGAATCTTATCATTTCTTCACCACTATATGTGGAAAAAAAGTTCTTAGAAATAAATATTATAATGAGCAATTAAAATGGCTTTCATACAAAAACTATTTACTTAATCTAAACATAGAAAATTCTACTGCTAATAAAGATTTAACCAAAATAGATGAACCTTTAATTTATGCAGAAGCTTTAGATATTGATTATAAATCTATAAAATCTCTTATAGATATTATATCAGATGAGTCAAAAGTACATTCAGATTCTATTTCTGAATCATCTTATTTATATTGTAATAATTATTTCCTTTATACTTTATTAGTTAATGATATAAACGGAAATGCTCATTCAAATTTAAATAACTCAACAGATTCTAGTTTTAGTGGCTTTTCTAGCGGTTCTAACTTCACTGGTGGTGGTGGAGGAGGTTCAGGAGCCTTCTAAAAATTTATAACAAAAAGGAAGTTAATTACAACTTCCTTTTTTTGTTATTAATATCACTATTAGAAACTTTTCTATAAATCATATTATTAAAATCCAAGAATTCGTTACTTAATTTTAAAAAACTATTAAAATTAACTTTCTTTTACTTTAATTAATTTTGAATCCATATTTTAAAACTTAATTTTTAACAATATTTAACTATGGTATTGAAATGTAAATTTCCATATGTTATCATAAATACATAAGGTTTGAAACACACCTTTATATTATGACTTGTTGGTCAAGAGGTTAAGACGTCACCCTCTCACGGTGAAATCAGGGGTTCGATTCCCCTACAGGTTACCAAAATAACTAGTTATAAAAGGACTCTTTATTATTAATTTAATAGAGAGTCCTTTAACTTATTAATTATAAAATATCCATTCTCATACCTTCTACTTCAATTACCCTTTTTCCAATAGAACTATAAACAACTGTTACCATATCCCTTTCGCTTATGTAACAAATATCCCTAGTTTTAACTTTTATTTCTCTTTTATTCTCATAATCTGTTATATACGCTGTATAATAAATTACTCCTTTTCTTTCATAACTATTAATAGCTGTACATAATCCTGTGGTTTTTGTATAAAGTCCCAATACAATATCAATTATATATAAAATATCAGATAAGAAAACAATAATTATAAAACTGCTTAATATAATATTTCCTTTGCAACTTAATATCCATATCAACATAAAAATCCAATTAAACACTCTAATTCCCTTTAGCCTTTTCTTAAAAGGAACATATACATGAGGATAAATACATATTTTCATTCTCCATAATATACTACTTTGAGTTTCTTCTGATCCTGGAAAGTCGTATGCTTTTCTCCATCTCATTTGTATATCATTTAACTCTAAAGAATAAATTTTTCTTTTAAGAATGCAAATAAATATATAAGTTATTTCCATAATTATAGCTCATAATATTATTTTTCCATTTCTAACAGCAAACAAAGTAAAAGCTATATATCCAATAAAAATAATATTTAATAATTTAAAACTTAACATCTTCTTATTTATTTCATATAGTTTTTCTTCAGTTACTTCTATTTTATAGTTTGCAAATGTCCCTATTGCCATTGCTATTAATGGTAAACTCACCATAATAATACTGCTTTCAATATCAACTAAATGCACTAAGCTATTATATATTCCATTTCTAATAAAAAAATATGATATATTCCCAGCTATACACCAAGCTATAGTTGATATTCCTATAAATATTATTCCTTCTAAATTCTTTTTATCCGACCCCATATTAAATTTCTCCTCTCATTTATGTCAAAATTTATCTAGTCTCTAGCAAAAAATTTAATTTTCTATATTTAAATTAGCAGTAACTGCATAATGATCTGAAGGATATCCACCATTTATAAGTCTGTCATCTATATTTATTTTATTACAACTAATTTCTTTAGAGAATAAAATATAATCTATTATACCTCCTGAATAACCACCTTTGAAATCATGAAAAGTACCCTTTATATTATGACTAACTTCATTATAAGAGTTTTTAATATTAAAATTTTCATTATTATAACTTCTTATTATCTTGAATAAATTCTCTTCCATATAACTATTAAAATCTCCTGTTATAATAAAAGGAAGCTTGTCTTTATCATACTTTTCCTTAGCAAAGTCTAATATAACCTTAATTCCTTCTTCCCTTGCTAAGTCACTAGCATTATCTAGATGAGTGTTATATATTCTAAAAATATTTCCATATTGCTTTTCTTTAAAAACTCCCCAAGTACAAATTCTTTTGCAGCCACTCTTCCAACTTATACTTCCTTTTATATTAGGAGTTTCAGATAACCAAAATTGACCGTTTTCTATAAGCTCTAATGCTTCACGCTTATAAAATATTGCATTAAACTCTCCCTCTTCATTACCTTCTCTACCTTCTCCAAACCAAGAATATTCTTCTAATAACTCATTAATATCTTTAAGCATGTGTATAAGTCCTTCTTGAGTTCCAAAACATATAGGGTTATTTTCTTTAATTACTGTTACAATTCTTTTTGCTCTGTCTTCCCATCTATTTTCCTTATCATCTGTAAAATCATACTTTAAATTAAATGTCATAAAATTATTTTTCATAAATTCCAACCCCATTCCAAATAGTATTCTCATATTAATTATATATTAAGTAATACGCACTCTCAATTGTATTAATTGTAAAAACATTAGAAATTTTTCACTATATATTTTTTATAATCTATACTGTAATATAACAATTTTAATTGAGGAGTTTTATGTTTATAAAATCTTATAATAGTCAAACCAAAGAACTTACTTTAAGCATCTATAATAATGATGTGGCTTTAATAAATGAAGTTAGAGATATATCTAAAGCAAAATTAAATAGCACTATTGAATACTCTGATATAAGTAAACTTATTTATGAAAATTCAGTAAT
This sequence comes from Clostridium chauvoei, assembly GCF_002327185.1. NCBI lineage: Bacteria > Bacillati > Bacillota > Clostridia > Eubacteriales > Clostridiaceae > Clostridium > Clostridium chauvoei. Next base: position 1,500,261 of record NZ_CP018624.1, read on the forward strand.
AATTCAAGGTGCTGAAGTTTCTCAAATTAATTTTAACTATAAATGTTATAATGATAATAACTCCAAAAATAAAGAAACTATTTGTAGTAAATGCTTAAATACCTTTATAGATGCTATTACTATAGAAGCCAAAAGTATAAATTCTACTGATATTAGATTATATTATTTATCAGGTGGTATTAAATGGACTAGTAGCTATACACTTATATTAAAAAGTCAAAAATTAGATTTAGAAGCTTGGATTAATATTTCAAATAAATCTGGTATATCTTATAATCATGCAAATTTAAAATGTATAGCTGGAGATGTTAATATAAGTTCTTCTACCTCTACTCCCTATTCTAAAACCTCTTATGTAGCTTCTTCTTCAAGTGAAAATACATCCTTAGAAAATCTGGAGGACTATTATATTTATAATTTAAAGGGACTTTATAACCTTGAAAATAATTCCACTAAAAGAATTAAAAGTTTTCTAGCTGAAGATATTAGCTATTCTACCTTATATGACTTTGGATATTATAATAATAGTGCAGATATATTAATTGAATTTGAAAATACACAAAGTAATAATTTAGGAACTCCCATGCCTTCTGGAGTTATAAATGTTTATACTACTTCTGGTAAAACCTTAGCTTTTTTAGGAAGTGACAGTATAAAAAATACTTCTATAGATGAAAACTTAAGTTTGAATATAGGAAAGGCCTTTGATATTACTTGTGAACGGAAAATTATAGATTATCAAAAATATGACACCTACGAATTTAAAGAAATTGAGCTTATAATTAGTAATGCTAAAAATGAAGAAGTTCCAATAAAAATTTGTTATCCTATTTTTGCTCCTTGGGAAAGTACTTCCTCTACTGAAAATTATTCTAAAGATAATAATGGTAATCCTTGTTTTATGGTTAATGTTAGTGCTAATGATAAAAAAAGTATATTCTTTACCTACAAAGTAAAGATTTCTTAAAAATATATAAGACAGTAAGAAACTCCCTTTCCCCTATCTTTCTTACTGTCTTTTTTCTTAACTATTTTTTAGCTCTCCAAAATATATATAATCATTATCTCCAACTACTTCTTCATCTGTAATAACTTCTTTTCCATCTACCATCATTTTTAATTGTACTTTTGTATCTTTATTTACTGGTGATAAAATTTTATTTATTTCTTTAACAGTTTTTCCTGTATCTTTCCCATTAACTATAATTTCAGCTGTTTCTAAATGAGTATATAAAATTACCTTTTTTATATCTTTGAACATAGTATAATTACTTCTATCATTAAATTTTTTTATTCTGTCTATAGTTACCTTGTCTTGTGTTTCTATATAATCTGTTGAATATTTTGCACTTATATCATACTTACCTGGCATAAGTGGTCCAAACTCTTGAGTTTCATCTTTATTTATAGTGCATTGCTTTTTATCATTAATAAAAATTTCAGTATTATTTATTTTTGAAGATACCTTTATAAAAATTGGATTTATAATTACTTTATGTTTTCCAAGTAATCTACTAAAACCTGTTTCTTTATCTAAATAAATTGGATTTTCTCTTTTATTTCTTAAATTCTTATTGTTTAAACTATTACAAATTGAAGTTAACTCATCTTTATTTTCTTTAAAATAATTTATTAATACCTTTACATTTTCATCGTTAACTTCTACTCTCTTATCATAAACCTTAATTACATTCTTTACTCCCTCTACATCTTCATTAACCATAGCTGCTCTAAAATCTTCTACTATTTTTTCTGGTGGATAAACTACCTTTTGAATTACTTTTAAAGTTGTAAAAACAACTATCACGCCAAGAATTATTGCTAATAATATTTGTAAATTAGTTTTTGGCTCCTTTTTTATTTCTTTAAGTTCCCTTACTCTTGATAGATTATTATTCATCATTATCCCCCATTTCTCTTTTAGTTTTATATTTTACTTATTTAATATTATAATAACACATTTTCAATATAATCCCAATTAAGGATTTATTTTAATTAAATTTAAAATTATGTTATATATTACAAACAAAAATACTTTTACTTTTTATAAGGATTTTGATTTTTAATATTTACTCTATCTTTAATAGTAACTTTAGAACTTAAAGCTTCATTTTCATTTAGATTTTATATATTGTTTTGCAAGTTTATTTACTCCATCACGTATTCTCTTAACTTCATTATTAGTTAATTCACGATCCATCTCTGTTGCTGCTACCGCTGAACCATAACTGTTATTACCTTTGTTAGGTCTTCTTAAAGATTGTACTAAAGTTTCAACTTGTCTCTTTAACTCTAATGAGTTTTCCATAAGGTATTTAGCTTTATTTATATCTCTAATACCTTCTTTTAATCTTTCATATCTAGGAGTAGAATAAAAAGTTTTTGAATCACTATTCTTTTCTGCTGGATATATAAACCATGGGTCTCCAGGTTCCCAATACTTATATGATACATTTTCTAATGGATTCTCAACCCATCCATCCCAAGACCAACGCATAAATCCATCTGTATTTTGTGAAAGTGAATACCACATTGTCCACGCACTTTCTGATGAATCACTAATTGTAAAGCTACTTGGGTAATCCCCTGTACATGTATATATAGTAGTTAACAACCCCCTTTCTTGTCTATGCTTAGCCATATTCCTCATATCTTCTAAATCATGATTTATATGGGATAGTCCTATTGATATATCATCTATTCTATCTAAGAATGAGTAATCACTTCCACTTTGATAATTCATAGCTGAAGATATTTTAAAAGACTCTCCATTAGTATTTTTTATACTTTCAATTAATTCAACACTTGCTCTTAAATCATTCATATTTCTTTCATCCATAGATATATATGTGATCTTAAACCACCCTTTTTCTTCAAGATGCTTCATGAAATCTCTTAAAAATTCAGTCCATGGTATTCTCCATTCAGATGTTCCTGGTGTTGGGCTTATAGATTCTTTACTTCCTGTTACTTCATTATAATATTCAATTCTATTATTCCAAGGAACTATACTATAACACTTAATTTGTCCAACTCCATCTTTAGGATTTATTACTCCTAAATCAATGTTAAATTGAATCCATCTATCAAAATCAGTATAGTCAAATTTAAAATTTCCATTTGATTTTTTAGTCCATTTTACCATTGATGGATCACTATCATAAGATTGATGATTCCATGCCTCTTCAACTATATGAGCAATAACTCCTTTCCCCCCCATATCACGATACTCTTCTAAACTTTCTCTTAAATAATTGAAATGTCTTTCTGTAAATAACTCTTCCTTTGGAATATCATAATATCTAGCAACCGCATATGGATGTTGCCAAATTTCTATTTGAGTATTAGTTTCCTTTGGTAATGGTTGTATAAGATTTAATACCTCAAAAGAATAATCAAATACATAAGGTGCCTCTAACCCTTCTGCATTGACTGTAATTGTTCCATTATATATACCAGTATTTATATCTCTTGGAATTGATATATTAACCCATGCTGATGAAACTTTATTTGCTTCTATATTTAAAGATCCTGATTTATGAATTATATCTGGGAATAATTCAACTGGTGCTGATGAATTTCCACGACCTATGTTTGCTAAAGTTTCCTTAAGCCATGAAATCTCTACATTGTTAGAATTTATAATATCTCCATTTTTATTAACAAAATCACTTGAAGCTATAGTTACATTACTAACTGGAGAATTTTTTGTCCATGTTACTATTTTAGAGTTAAGTTCATCTCCAATCCATGCAGTATCATGCCATGTTGTTTTATTTAATAATTTTATTTCATTATAGTTTTTTTGAAGATAATGAAAATCTGTAGAACCAATAGATGCTCCTAAATATACATCTTTGACTATTAAATCTTCAACTGTATTTTGAAATTTCATTTTTAGTCTTCCCTCCTACTGAGTCTCTATTTTTTTAATTTTTTAAGTTTACCTTAAATTGATTTTTTAACTTAAAATTTAATAAAATAATTGACATTATCTCAACTATTAAAGCATCATACAGATTTATGTTATATAAATATTTATTAAAATACAGTATTATAAATACAATTAGAATAGACGGTAAACTATTTATTAGACTCTTAAAGCCTAAAACAATACTAGTCCACTCATCAAATTTATCTGAGGTTGATTTTTCAGTTTTATTATTAAACATAAAACTAATATTATTAAAAGCTATTGTTAATATAGATAAAATTAAACTTTCAAAATAGAATTCATAGGATAAAGTGGCTCTAGTTATTATAAATTCTAGTAAGAAAACTATAAAAACTAAACTTATAACTAAAAGAAGTGTAACTATATTTTTTGATATAATATATTTTAAAGTTGCCTTATATTTTTTTAGGTAAATATAATCTTCTTTTACTATATGTTCTGAAACAAAATTATATCTTCCAATCATAGAAATTGTAATTAAAATAGCTATCATATATCCATCAATAAACTCTGGGTTATCTAATCTTGTAAGTAAAAAAATTAATGTTAATCCTCCTGATAATGCTAGAAATTCTTTAATCTTATAATCAAAAATTTGTTTTATATTTTTTATTAAATACATAGTAAAAACTCCAATACAATATAATCTTTTTTGAATAAATTATACCATAAATTTCTAATTAATCTAAAAAAAATCAAGATAGTTTTTAATAAATATATTATTATTTGGCTAAACTATTATAAATATAGAAACAAAAAACCACAGCAATAACTGTGGCTTTAGATATCTTGATTTAGTTTTTATTAGTTTTAATAAAGTTCTCCAATGACGATTTATCTTTTGTTATTTCTTTTAAGTCATTTCCAAAAGCATCTTTATTATCATTTATTAAATCAGTTCCTTCATAAGTAATAATAGTTCCATCATCTATATTAAAATTCACTATATCAACGTTCTTAACAAGTGATAATAGTATCAAAGCATTGTTTTTCATTATTTGCGACAAAGATGATGATATAAATGAGCCATCTTCAAATCTAATATCAAGATCTTCAAAATATTTATATTGAATAGTTATCTCATAAGACTTTGATGTGGTTTGTAGTTCTACACCCTCTTTATATATATTGGCTGGTAGATTATTAATTATATTTACTATAGCAGAGTTATCTCCAACATAAGAACCCTTATATTTAAGGACTTTAGTCAAATTTACTTTTGATTCATTAATAGCCTCTTTTTGTTCTATATATTTACCACATCCAACCATTCCTAATAACACCATAAAAACTGCCAATATCACCAACCTCTTAAAGTTACTAATTCTCACTGAATCTCCCCCTTTATTAATGTGTAGCAATATCAAAAATTAGATTAATTCATAGTTATAATATAATTTTTAAAGCTTTATATTATAATTATACATAATTTACAGATTATAACTCCATCATTTGTAAAAATAAAGTTTAAATTAATGTTTCTATCACTAGAAATTCATATATATTAACATATTATTTTAAAATTGCTTGTTGGTGGATTCCTCAAACCCTTTAGAAAATTAAAAAGTTGGTAAACTTATATCATTAAGAAAAGAATTTAAAAGAGTAATATATAGAAGATTTCACCAAGGAATTAACAGTCTAACAGAAACTTATTACTATAATTCTTACCATTGATAGTTAATGTAACTTCTATTTGACCAGTAGCATCTGTTTTAGGGACCTCAGCTACGTAATGAATTTCCCTCGTTTCTGATGGATTTATTAAAGCATTACCTTCTAAATCGGTATTATCAGAATTTTCCGATACAGAAAAGCAAGGATACTCAGTACTTTTAATTTTTATATTTGCAGTAATTAAGTCGCCTGTCAATTTAGCTTCATTATTTAAATTCTTAACATCTATAATTACATCTACATAAACATTATTGGAGTGCTCTGAGTAGATTAGACATATAGAACATACGATTTTTTTCTAATTTTCTTAGGATTACTCCATTTCACGCATTTCTATATATTTGTAACTTTTTGTAATTTCAGTATATGTTTTATACAAGTACCACATAATTAAATTTTAAGCAGCTTTATTTAAATTATTATAATAATTTTTTCTATACTCCCTTGGTGACTTATACCCTAAGGTAGAGTGTAATCTTTTTGCATTATAAAATAATTCAATATATTCAACTATAGCTTGTTTTGATTCCGCTCTCGTTTTAAATTTTCTTCCATAAAGAAAGTGCTTCTTTAAAGATAAGAAGAATAATTCTGCACAAGCATTATCATAACAACATCCTTTAATACAGCTGTATTAAAGGCATCTATAACTAGTCTTCTAGTCATAGTAGAATCCATTGCCCAACCTGTAATACGTCTATCAAATAAGTCAATTACAGTAGCTAAATACAACTAGCCTTCTTCAGTACTTATATAGGTAATATCACCAACATAAACCTTTTTACCTTGTTCTGTTACTAGCCTAATTATTTCTTCTTTATATTCTTTAGTAAATCTTCTTTGGTTTCCCATTTAATAAACACATCCTTCTTAATTATTATTATACGTACTTTCTATGTGTCTATCAAATTGGGTATACTCAAGTACTCAAATTGCCTTGTATTTAAATACATCTCATGTTAATGTTAATCTATATATACTCATCATCATAGTCAAAACTATAAATCATTTAAATACATCTCATGTTAATGTTAATCCTTTAGTATAAGTTCCAACAAATATATTGCCTACCATATTTAAATACATCTCATGTTAATGTTAATCGAATTGCAATCAGTTGCTTTTGAAAGTTAAATATGTATTTAACTACATCTCATGTTAATGTTAATCTGGAATGGTATAACTGGTATGGGCAGATGGATAAGATTTAAATACATCTCATGTTAATGTTAATCTTCAATCTCTTATAATCAATTAACCATTCCATCAATATTTAAATACATCTCATGTTAATGTTAATCCTAGCTTTGAAGAAACACAAGACTATCCTAAGCAGATATTTAAATACATCTCATGTTAATGTTAATCTACAAGCCAAAGATTAATAGAAGAGTGGTATTTTAATTTAAATACATCTCATGTTAATGTTAATCGCAGAGTTTAAGCAAAAGGTATATTTTACCAAGTGCCATTTAAATACATCTCATGTTAATGTTAATCTAATTTATCTAAAAAATACGGAACAAGAAATCCTTTATTTAAATACATCTCATGTTAATGTTAATCAAGAAAAAAAGAATCAGTGATACTAGTTTCAATTAATTTAAATACATCTCATGTTAATGTTAATCAAGGGGAATAAGAGATAATACTTAATTGTTAGGATATTTGAGAGAATAGATAATTCTGTGTAATTATCATTTTTATTATTTTAATATTACTGGAAATTTTCATTTCCAGTAATATTTTTTTATATTTAAGAAATACTAATAATGTTTTTTATTACCTTTTTTAGTATTTCAAAAAAATCTAATAGTATGCATATAATTTATAAAAAGTACAAGCTTTTAAGCTAATTCATCTTTTAATTGATCTTCAAATATTATTGATAGCTCCGCTAGCGTAGCACCCCAATTATGTATAGGTTGAGTCCATTTTTCTAGTATCTCCATTGTTGCTAAGTAAACACACTTATTTAAAGATTCATCAGTTGGGAATATGACTCTAACTTTAGTGAATTTACGTATTTGACGATTAAAACCTTCTAAGATATTTGTAGTATAAATCATCTTTCTTATAGTTGGAGAGAAGTCAAAAAATGTTGAAAGGTTACTCCAATTGTTATACCAGGAATCTATTACTATTCCATATTTATCTCCCCATATCTCCTTTAAATTATCTAGCTGTGCTAACGCAAGTTCCTCTGTTGTAGCCTTATAAACCTCCTTCAAATCTTTCATAAATGCTTTTTTATCTTTTGAAGCTATGTATTTTATTGAATTTCTTATTTGATGAACAATACATGTTTGAATATTTACTGATGGAAATACTGTTTTTATAGCTTGTGGAATACCTTTTAATCCATCCATACAAGCAATTAAAATTTCTTTTACACCTCTATTTTTTAAATCATTGCAAATTCCTAACCAGAATTTAGCACCTTCAGCTTCATCAACCCATATACCTAAAATATCTTTATATCCTTCCATAGTGTATCCTAAGCATATATAGACAGCCTTGTTAACTATCTTTCCATTACTTCTAACTTTAAAGTACATAGCATCTAAATAAACTATTGGATATATTTTATCTAATACTCTATTTTGCCATTCGGCGGCGCTAGCAAGCACTTTATCAGTTATTTTAGATACCATCGATGGTGATATAGTTATTCCATATAAGTCTTCAATTTCAGCCTGAATATCAGATGTTGACATACCTTTAGCATATAAAGATATAATCTTTTTATCTAACTCAGTACACACGGTTTCATATTTTTTTATAATTTGTGGCTCAAATTCAGCATTTCTATCACGGGGTACGTCTAGGTCGACGTCACCGAAGGAACTTCTTAAATTCTTGCGACTATAACCATTCCTGTAGTTCTTCTTAGTTTGATCAACTGCTTCTACACGTTCATATTTATTTCTTCCTAGATGTTCTTCCATTTCACCTTCTAATATATTTTCAAGAACATCTTTAACTAATCTTTGTATTAATCCGTTTTTACCCATTACATCATCGATTGTTTTGCATCTTTTAATTTCCTCATTGTAATCAAAGTTGGTATCAATTTTTCTTGTCAGAATAATTTCTCCTAATTTATATAGTATATTATTCCAAAACTTCCAACTGTTAATACAAAAAACAGTAGATAGTTTTGTTTTTACACAAAACTATCTACTGTCTCGGATATTTAAATACATCTCATGTTAATGTTAATCTAAAAACAATATTTTATTTCATCATTATTTTCTACCATTTAAATACATCTCATGTTAATGTTAATCTTCATTTTACCAATTATACTGTTGTACATTTCCTTAATTTAAATACATCTCATGTTAATGTTAATCTCCAATTGGTCCTTGATTCCCATCAGCTCCTTTTATTTAAATACATCTCATGTTAATGTTAATCAGCCGGTGTTGGGAAAGGTCTCACTTGATTTACAATATTTAAATACATCTCATGTTAATGTTAATCTCATCGTACTCTTTATTAGAATTCCTAGCCTTTCTGATTTAAATACATCTCATGTTAATGTTAATCAGAGATAGTTAAATATAGAGATAAAAGCAAAGAATATTTAAATACATCTCATGTTAATGTTAATCATACCATATCGGGTGTTATGAGGAAAACCCTAAGTAATTTAAATACATCTCATGTTAATGTTAATCTCATTATTTTTTGATGTACTATATTCTTCTTGCTCATTTAAATACATCTCATGTTAATGTTAATCATAAAAAAATAGGCATATTAATACACCTCTTTCAAAATTTAAATACATCTCATGTTAATGTTAATCCAGGGAAAATATGGACGTAGCTAACCGAAACTTTAAATTTAAATACATCTCATGTTAATGTTAATCACCCCGCTTATTTTGTTAGCTAGTTCGTAAGTTGTATTTAAATACATCTCATGTTAATGTTAATCTTAAATGTTTTATAGCTCTCTTTATCCTCCTACTTACATTTAAATACATCTCATGTTAATGTTAATCTGATACGGGAATGTTAGATTTAGCTGAAATAATATAATTTAAATACATCTCATGTTAATGTTAATCTTCCTTTCCACTATTCTTTATTCTTGCACTTGTACATTTAAATACATCTCATGTTAATGTTAATCGTTAAACAGTAAAAGCTTTTATGCTCATTCAATCTAATTTAAATACATCTCATGTTAATGTTAATCAACTTCTCTTCATCATTTAACTTCTTCAAAGCATCATTTAAATACATCTCATGTTAATGTTAATCGTATTCTCGTTATCAAGGATTGGGATATGTTAAAAGATTTAAATACATCTCATGTTAATGTTAATCTTTAATATACCCATTTAAATTATCCCTCCAAATTTATTTAAATACATCTCATGTTAATGTTAATCAATTATATGCGATTTGCAAATACAGAAAGCTAACAAATTTAAATACATCTCATGTTAATGTTAATCTGTTTTAAAAAATAATAAGCTTGGGAGGAAAGTCCAATTTAAATACATCTCATGTTAATGTTAATCAATGCTTTTGGATTAATCCACACATAAACTGACTTATTTAAATACATCTCATGTTAATGTTAATCCTTATTTTCTTTCTAATTTCCTTTTCTTTTTCACTATTTAAATACATCTCATGTTAATGTTAATCTTGTATAAAAGTTCCTTGTGGGTGAAAATTTTTAACATTTAAATACATCTCATGTTAATGTTAATCCACAACTTATAGCAAATGTTATATCATCAGAAGGATTTAAATACATCTCATGTTAATGTTAATCTGTAAATCTCTAGTTCTATTTTATTAGTGTCAGATGATTTAAATACATCTCATGTTAATGTTAATCGAACTTGCACTTGCTATATCTATAGTATTGCACAAAATTTAAATACATCTCATGTTAATGTTAATCAATTGTTATATCAACATTGTCCTCACCAGATTCAGCATTTAAATACATCTCATGTTAATGTTAATCTGTAATTTTCCAGCAGGGTCACTACCTAGCTTATCTATTTAAATACATCTCATGTTAATGTTAATCCATTAAAAGATTCATTCTTATCATCTTTAGGAGAATATTTAAATACATCTCATGTTAATGTTAATCAAATATTTTTTTATCAACTCTATATATTTCTCCTTTATTTAAATACATCTCATGTTAATGTTAATCTCATATTCATGTATTTCATCAAATACAACGACTCCTGATTTAAATACATCTCATGTTAATGTTAATCTATATAAGGGAATTTTGCACCCGGCGGAACACAATTTATTTAAATACATCTCATGTTAATGTTAATCCTTCTTCTATAGGTTTTATTCTCCAGTTGTTATCTATTTAAATACATCTCATGTTAATGTTAATCCTTAGAAAAATGAGAGTTCTTTTATAACTATATATCTATGCAACGCCCATTTTATAATGTTTATATAAATATATTACCAGCTTTTTATTATAAATAAAAGTTAAATACAAAAATAACTTATACCGTAGTATTTTAAAGCTCTAACCTATATTATTAGGTTGGTAATTTTATATTATTAAACTTTCTCCTGTTGTTTGCCCTTGAACTCCTATTATTTCCTCTCCAAAAACATCCCCATTTAAAAGTTTAATAATACATATAAAATCTTCTTCTTTTTCTATAACTTTATTTAAATCTTTTTTCAATAAAATTAATTTTGAAGGAGTTATTCCTCCTCTGAATACTGATTTTTGAAAATGTGATAAATATTTTTTACATACTTTAAATACTTTATTTACACGTTCTTCCTTTATATCATAAAATATAAATACGTAATTATAATTAATTTGTTTTTTCAATTTACATCCCATCCTTTAAGTTAAATGGTAAAAAGGTTTTATCTTCCATAATGAATTTAATCAATTTATAACAATCTAATTTTATAGCTGTTCTATATGTTACTTTTCTTTTAAGCTTTGGATGTAAAAATACTGATTCTAATCTATCTTCAAATGCTTTAATAAATATATTTCTTCCATCCTCATTAAGAAGACAATAATTAACACTTTTATCAAAGTGCTTTGATACCTGTATTCTTCTATTGTTTACAAGTTCAAAAATAGTTTTAAATACAATTATAGGTTTAAATACTTCACTAATATCTAAACTTAAAGAAAATCTCCCCTCAGAAGGTTCATGTAAATAACTAATTCTTTGATCTAAATGAGTTTTATATATAGCAGATATAGTCTTTGTATAAAGCAATGAATTTCCAAAGGAAATCATTGCATTTATAGGATTATCTGGCGGTCTTTTTACTCTTTTATTCATTATAAAGTCTTCTGGTAAAATATTCTTAAATTCCGAATAAAATCTTTGCCATACCTCTCCTTCTAATGCCATTAAACTATTTATATTTTCAATATAGTCAACTTTCTTTAAAAAATCTTTTTTTATCCAATCTATAGTTTCTTTAACTTCTTTTTTATTATGTTTATAATAATGGTATAATACCTCCATAATATTTATACCAATTCCTCTTACTATACTTCTTGCAATAATTATTCTATTCCTTTCAAAAGTTTTTACTTGATTTATTAATAATTTTCCGCTATTATATTTGTTTTTAGGATAAAATGTTCCACTATATCCTTCATAATAATTAAAAAAATGTACTGTTATATTATTCCTAGATATAAAATCTAATAGCTTAGTATTTATACTTATTTCATTTAGACAGTATATTTCACTAGTTCCTTCAACTGGAATATATACATTTTTTCCATCTTTTCTAAAACACAAAGAATTATCTTTTCTTGTTAACTCTCCCATAGAAGTAATATATTTAGTACTTCCCATAAAAACCTCCTAGATATAACAATATTCGTAATAAGCACATCTTTTACATTTGCTTTTATTTAAGATATCAGGCACATTATTAGAATTTATTAATATTTTTATATCTCTTATATGTTTTTCTAGTTCTTTAATAAGTTCACTATTTAATTCTACATATATTATTTTATTTTTAGTTTTATTTTTTTCTATAAATTCTAATTTCCCTTTTCTTCTAATCCCTTTATCATTTAGTGCATTTAAATAAAAAATCAATTGCCATTTTGCAGCTTCAGGATCTGCATCAGATTTTTTTATTTCTGTTAAATAATCTTTTGTAAGTTTATCTATCTTAATATTATCTATCTCTATCTCTGTATTTTTATTTTCTTTAATCTCATGTAGTGCTTTACCTATTTTAACATTTTCACTATTGTCCTCAAAATTCAATCTGTTTCCATGTAAATAACATTGTCTTTTGCAATGAAAGTAATAATTTATTAACGTTCCATTTATTTTCATACTCATATAAACTCACCTACAGTAGACTCAAATCTTTTTTTATCTAACTTCCCATCTATAAAATAATCCTCTCCATTATCTATATAAATAATATCTCCAACTCTATCGTTATAAGAAAAGTTTTCTTTTGTTTTTATTCTATATATAAAATAATTCATATTTGCTCTTACTTCTGATAGTTTTACTGCTTGTTCTGCAAAACTTAATTTATTATCTTTAAGTAATGTTTTATAATTATTCCATACTTCTTCTCCTAAAATCTCCTTTCCATTTTTATTTACTTTATAATTTATAAATATTGATATATCATTTTTATCATCATTTATCAATTTCATTCTATCTTCTATATTTTTAAATTTTAAATTCCCTACTTCATTCTTAAAAAATATCTCTTTATTTAATTTACTAAACTTTTCTGAGTTTTTTTAAGCCTTTTTAGAACTTCTTCATAATAACTTGTAAAAGACTTATCTATTAAACATTGTCTTATATTTTTATTCTCTATTGTTAAGTCCTCATGACTTCTAACATCTTCTTTATATATTCCTTTTATATCGTCTAATTTAAAGAAATATACTAAAGAATTTTCTTTTAAACATGATCTATTTATCCTTCCTAAAAATTGTTCTTCACTATGAAAAATAGATATACTCTTAAATCCTATATCCATATCTATATCAACCCCAGCCTCTATAACTTGAGTTGATATTAAAAGTATATTATTCAAAGTTCTAATTTCATTTAAAATATTTTCTCTTTCTATTGTATTATCATCACCTGTTAAAAGTCTTATATCAAATTCTAACTCTCCTAATTCTTTTCTTTCTATTAAATAACTATAAAAATCATACGCACTTTTTTTGCTTATAAATTCAACTAATATTTTTTTATTTTTATGTTTATTTATCATTTCATATAAATCTTCTATTATATTTTTTGAATCTAATAATCTAAAATCTATCTTTACTCTTTCTTTAAAAATTCTATTTTCAAAATATTTCTTTCTATCTTCTATAAGATTAACTGATCTAGTATCTGACTCTAATAATAAATCTAAATCAGGTAATGTTGCTGACATTATTATTATTTTAATATTTAATATTTCTGCATAGTCATGTAAAAATTCAATTATTTCTCCCCAAATTTTATTTTTATAGCTTTGAATTTCATCCAAAACTATTATACTATTTGCTAGTTGAAAAACCGGAAAAACATCTTCTTTGTTTACTCCAAATAAATACCTAAATATTGATACATGAGTAGTTAAAATCATTGGATAATTTAAGAATTGTCTATTTAATAATGATTTTTCATATTCTTCAAATTTAATTTCTTCTTCATTTTAACTAATACCCTTTTTATTGGATATAGTGAATTAATAATAGCTATTTTATCTAAAACATTTGGTGTTTTTTCATATATATTTTTAAAGTTTTTTATATTTTGTTCTACAAGAGAATTGAATGGATAGACATAAAAGATTTTTCTTTTATTTTCTTCTAATAATTTAAAAGCTAAATTATTAGCTACATTACTTTTTCCACTTCCAGTTGGTGCTTCTAGATAAAATATATTACTATTTCTACTTTTCATTAGACTTTTTTCTGCATCTAAAAACATTTCATTTCTTAAAATATTTATATCATCTATATTAGTAAAATCATTAATTTTACCATAATTGTTTTTCTCATAATTTCTTATTGAATTATATATTACTCCGCCTTCATAAGCTTTTCTAAAAATATTACAGTCCTCTATAGAACCTAAATCTATTATTTCTATATTATTCATAAATTCCGATGTAGAATAATAGTCACAAGCTATAAGTATTGATAATAAAAGTCTTTCGTATATATAAATTGTATTTATCTTTCTTATACAATCTTCACTTTCTTTAAGTTTAGTCATATACAGTTTAAAATAATCATATATGCTATTTATTTTTTTATCTGTTAATTTAATTTCTCTGCTATATGCATATTTATATAGTTCAATATATTTATCCAATAATGGTAATACACTTCTTAAATCTTTACATATTTTCATTTGATATTCTTCTAAGTCTGTAATAAATCCTCCATGATGTCTTGATATAATATAAGAATTTAATATCATAAAAGTAAGTATTCCAGTTCTCTCTTTTTTACTTTTTATATTTTTACATACCTTTTGAAAATAAATATCTAGATATATTATTGAAGAAATTATAGAATGATTAGAATCATTTCTTGTTTTGAGATGTTCTATATTTAAATTATTATTCATTTTTTTCTTTTGAAAAACACCATTTAATTTCCCCATATCATGTAAAGTAATAGTAGAAACCAACATTTCTCTATATATTTTTCTAGCTTCTTCTGAATAATCCTCTAGCATTATATTTTCTACTTTTAAAAATATATCCTCTAAATTTTTATCTTTCACTATTCTCTTTAAATATTTTTTGCATAAATCTATATGCTCTTTTAAAGTTTCTTTTTTATTTTCATTTATATGTGCATATATCTTATAATCTTTATTTATTAGTTCATCTATATTAATTTCTTCTAAATATTCTATATACATATAACTCCCTTCTATAGATAAAGGAGGGATACCCCCTCCTTTATCTCTATATAAATGTTAAAATTTTACCTTCTATCTCATAAACTTCACAATTCAATCGTTTTTCTATTGGTTTATTAGTATATACTAGCCCTTCTAACTTATATCTATTAGTTTGTAAATCTAATCCTACAGGTAACATTTCTTCGTACTTAAATATTAACTCTTCATCCGTTACATTATCATCATCTAAATCATCTAAATCATCTAAATCATCTAAATCATCTAAATCTAATTCCTTATATTTAAATTCATTCTTTTTAAAAAAACTATCTATTTTTATGAATCTATCTATAGTTTTTATATTATTTATTCTTTTAATATTTGTAATTTCTGCTAAATGATCATTTTTACCTAGATATGGTAAGTATATATATGTTCTATCCATTAAAGCATTTGCTATTTTTTGGCTTTCATCATCATTTAAAAGTAAATATATTTCCCAAGAAGGATTTTCTAACCATTGCTCTTTTATTATTAGATTTCCTCCTTTTTCTTGTGAAGCATAACCCACTGAATTATTAAATATATTTATTTTTTTATCTATAATTCCATTTTTATTGTTAGGTACTATTGATATCTTTATATCTTTTAGCTTTTGATAAAACTCTGGATATTGATCATCTTTTTTCATTTGATTATATCCTTTATATCCAAGAATAGCTCCAAAAATACCAACTAACGCCACTTTATGAATGTGTCCATAAGTAAAATATAAATACGAATTAACTTCTGGTTTTTTAAAAAAGGCTGTTCTTCCTCTTAAAGTAAATTTAATGGCTTCCATTACTACACCTCTTTTTTAGTAATGATATTATAATATTTAGCTCCCTCTATATCAGCTTCTACTATTGTTGTGTACGGATTATAATAAATTTCTATATTAGATATCTTTTCTTTTACTTCATTTAATATATTTGTTGCTTTAAATCTTATTATATTTTGATCTTCACTCTTTTCAAATGAAATATAGTTATCTAAATTAGGTAAATATAATGTTTGTTCTGTTTCTATAAATATACAAAATTCATTTTCACATCCAACTTTTGAATTAGTTGCAAAAGCTGTAGCTGAATTTAAAGCAACCTCTTTAAATTTAATATAGTCTTTTTCTGTATATCCTTCAGTAACTCCTAAATCTATATAATCTTTATATGATAATGGATTTATTGTAAAGGGATAGCAATAATGAGCCTCATCCGTTACAATTTTTGTTCCTAATGTTGAATTTTTTGCTTCCTCTTTATCTTCTTTTCCTGGTTTTATACTTGCATCTCTAAAAGGTGATAGTATTTGTTGTTCATCAGCTACAGTTTCATCATATAAATTAAAGCCTTGACCTATTTGAACTGCACCTGTTATTGATATATTGTTTCCTTCTTCTGCAAATGTAGCCCCAAAATTCTTAACATCGACTGCATCAAATAGATTTTTTAGTACGGTTTCAGTATTTTTTTCTTTCTTTAAATCTTCAATTCCAAAAATATATTCATATCTTTCCTTTAAAGATCTAGGCACTAATACAACACTATCTTTAGTTTTGGAAAGTTTCATAGATTTAATATATAAAACTTTTTCACCTGAATTATCCCATAGCTTTTTCATAGGATATTTTAAAGCTTTATCACTACCAAAAATTTCTCCTTTTGAAGTGGTCTTTGGATATCCAGAAAAATCTGCATTCCAATTAGCCATCTTTGATGATATCCCAATTAATCCATATACTCTCTTATTCATTATTAATCCTCCTTCTTTTCAAAAAGCAAACTACTACTTAAATATCCTGCAATTATTAAATCTTCATTTATTTTACCTTCAACTTGATATGCTAATACCATATAATACATGTTTTTAAATTTTATAAAAGAACTATTAATATCATAATTATATTTCTTATATAAAGATTTTAACTTTTCTTTTATTATATTATCTTTTTTAGCATTAATAATTGGATTAGCAAGAGATAACGGTTTATTTTTCCCCTTACTTCTAGTAATAAAGAAATTTGCCAATTGTCCTATTGCAAAAAAATATTCATTGTCATTTGATATACTACTATCTCTAACTTCTATTTTTTCTCTTAAATCATTCTTTACCTTTGACAATATATCTGCCATTTTTTCTTCTCCTCCTTCAAAATATAACTTTAAAGAATATCTTAAATTAAATTGATTCATAGCCTTTATAGAATATCCACTTTCTATTGATGATTTCATTAAATCTCTAGATACTTTATTTAATAAAGGCCAAATATTATAATCATTCCCTTTATAAAACCAATCAAATAACTTTGCTCTTGATAATAATATACTTCTTTTTAATACATTCTCTTTTATAGATATATCTTCTGAAAAATAATTTGTCTTTAAATAATTATTAAATATTATACTATTTATTAATTCTTGCATTTCCTTTCTAGTATCTATAAACCCATATTCCCAATTTATTTTTTTATTTAAATAAAGTGTTTCATAATTAATGCCTAAAACATTAATAAATTCAAATGGATTTATTAGCATAGGGTTATACTTTGAAATAACATCAAAATTATGAATTTCAGCTTCTTTTCCCTTTTTAAGCCTTATATAATATCCATTAAAATCCCTATTTAGTGTCTCATTATCTTTTAATGGAATAACCTCATCCCCTATATAAATATTATAGAAACCTTGAGCCGATTGATTTAATAGATAATCAAAAACTTTTTTTTGAAATAATGCTTCCTCTTGTGTTATTAAATGTGGAATTTTCACCTTTCTAGTTTTATTTTCTAAATAAGGTTTCTTTGAATTTAGTCCCATATTATCATTAGGAAGTCCTAATATTTCGTTGTCTACTTTAATATTAAAATCATTATTATTATATATGTTAGGTATTAAATAACGCTTGCTTTCTTTTATAAAGTCATCTTCATCATATATAAAAAATATTTTTAAATAATCTTTTTTTTCTATATCTTCTTCCACTTTATATATATTTTCTTTAATCCATTCTTTAATTTTAAATATTCTATCCTTATTTACTTCTCCCAATTCTCTTTCAATTTCTATATATAACTCTTTAGCTTTACTTTTCTTTTCATATTTACTTATGGGATTAAGTAAAACATTATAATAATTTTCTATAATCTCATTAGTTAACTTTCCATTTTTCAAACTTTCTTTTTTTACAAAAAAGCTTAAATAGTTATTACTATGAATTATTTTTTTAGAATCTATAGGCTTATTCATATCAGTTAATTTACTATAGTAATCGGCTTTAGCTAATAAGCTAAAATTATTTATCGTTCTATCAACATCTTTTGTTTTCTTATTTAATTTTATTTCTTCTTTTTGTATAACTTTTAAATTATTATGTTCATCTTCCTTTAAAAAAATATATGTTCCATCAGTTGGTACATAACTTCCTAAAATAGCCTCATCTAAATTATCCTTAAAAACTCTTTTAAAGCTATCTATAATTTCAGATAACAAAAAATTCCCTCCTTTCTATAACCATCTATAGTTTACATAACCATATCCTCTGGCATTTATTTCTCCTAGTCCACTTCCAATAGCTAAATTAGCTATTTTTTGTGATAGTTCGTCATCAGCTATTTTTAATGATATTTTATCGCCAAGCAAGGTTTTTCCTTTAAATTTAATTGCTATTGGTTTTTTATTCTTTAATTCTAAAGCTACAAATAAAGGAAACTTCTCATCTATTTTTTCACCAGTAATTTGATTGTATTTTTTAATTAAGTTTTCTTTTATCCTTCTTTCGAAATCTTCTAAAGATATCAAGCCTTTCCAATATCCATTATCAGTTTTTATAACTAATGGAGTAATTGAAAATATTTTATCTATATGTTTTATTGGTATCTTTCTAATATCTACCTTTAAAATTTTAATTGAATTTGAAAAAGCATTTTTTAAGTTAATACTTAAATATTCTGCTAACTCTATATTATTCGTTCTAATTTGAAATGAATATATATTGTCTTCTTTATAAACTTTGTCTCTCTCCAATGGATATAGAGAATTGAAACAATAATTTTTAAAATAGTTCTCTTTATGAAAATTTAAATAATCACAGTTTTCAGCTAATACTCTATCGAGTATAGCTGAAATTTCTTGTTGACAATCCTCTTGTAAAATATCTTTTGTCAAATAAACTTTAACAGTTATTTCAAAATTATTCAAAAAACACACCTCCTAATGATAATTTTACCATATAATCTTTAATATTACATATAATAAAATTTTTTTAATATATATCCTCCATATGGACCTCTTGTAGATTCTATTTCAACACCAAAATCTTTAAAACTATTTATATATCTTCTTATAGTTGATGATGGTATTTCACTTTTATATGATAATTCCTCTAAAGTATGAATCTTCTTATCTGATAAAATTCTTAATATAATTAGTACTCTTCCTGTCATGTTCATATCTCCTTATAATATTTACTTATTGATTTAGTTTTTTTCTTAAACTAAATTATCTAATATATAATACATTTATATATTAGATAATTTACATCTCATGTTATGGTTAATAGCTAAACAAAATAATATTTGCTTATATTTAAATACATCTACTGTTAAAGTTAATATTTATAATTTAATTATACCCTTAATTAAGCTCAATTATTATATATAAATGAAAAAACTTCTAAATTTAATTTTAATTTAGAAGTTTTTTTATCTTTATCTTTCTGAATAAATTCTAATAATATTTAAAATTACATCTACAGCCTTCTCCATTGATTCTACTGGTACATATTCATACTTACCATGAAAATTTTCTCCACCTGCAAATAGGTTTGGTGTTGGTAGTCCCATATATGAAAGTCTTGCTCCATCTGTACCACCTCTAATTGGTTTAACTTTTGGAGCTACTCCTGCTTCTTCCATTGCTTTTTTGGCTGTTTCAACTATATGCATTATTGGTTCTATTTTTTCTTTCATATTTCTATATTGTTCTTTTATATTTACTTTTACTACGCCTTCACCATAAACTTCATTTAGTTCTTTTTCTATTGCTTTAAATTTTTCTTTTCTATCTTCAAAGCCATCTGCAAAGAAATCTCTTATTATAAAGTCTAAAGTTGTTTTTTCTATAGTTCCTTTTATATCTGTAAGGTGTGAGAAGCCTTCGTATTTTTCTGTTTTTTCTGGCACTTCATTTAGTGGTAGTTTATTTATAAATTCATGGGCTACCATAATTGAATTTATCATTTTATTTTTGGCATAGCCTGGATGAACGTTAACTCCATTAATTTCAACCTTTACTCCAGCTGCATTAAAGTTTTCAAACTCAAGCTCTCCTATTGCTCCTCCATCTAGTGTATAAGCAAAATCTGCTTTAAAGCCTTCTACATCAAAATGATCTGCTCCTTCTCCTATTTCTTCATCTGGTGTAAACCCTATTTTAATATCACCGTGCTTTATTTCTTTATTGTTTAATAAATATTCAATAGCTGTCATTATTTCTGCTATACCAGCTTTGTCATCAGCTCCTAAAAGAGTATTTCCATCTGTAGTTATAAGAGTTTTTCCTATATAGTTTTTAAGTTCTGGTGAAAATTTAGGTGATAGTGTTACTTCACTATTTAACTTTATATCTCCTCCATCATAATTTTTAACTATTTGTGGATTAACATTTGAGCCACAGTAATCTGGCGCTGTGTCCATATGTGCTATAAATCCTATTGTAGGTATGTCTTTATTACAGTTTTTTTCTACTGTTGCATATACATATCCATGTTCACTTATTTCTACTTTATCTACACCTATTTCTTTAAGTTCCTTTGCAAGAATTTCTGCTAGTTTTAATTGTCCTTTTGTACTTGGAGTTAGTCCTGTGTTTTCATCTGATTTAGTATCTATTTTTATATACTCTAAAAATCTTTCTTCTACTTTTTTCATATTTCATACTCCATTCTATATATATTTCATTAATAATATTATACATTAAAATATTTTTCTATACTATATATATAGAATTTAGTAAAATTAAGTTGTTTAAAATATATTTACTTTATAGTTCTAAATTGATAACCTTGAGATTTAAAATAATTAATTATTTCTGGTAATGCTTCTACTGTTTTTTCTTTACCATATGCATCATGCATTAAAACTATTGATTGATTAACATCTTTACTACCTTCTTTAACTTTATTAACCATCTCTTCAACTGTATAATCTTTTCCTTCAGCATCTCCATTTAATGTGTTCCAATCTATACTAAAAATACCTTCTAAATTTAACCTATCATCAAATGCTTTCAATGACGCATCTTTATAATATTTTCTGCTTATATATCCCCCTGGCATTCTTAAAACTTTCGTGTTAAAATTTTCTCCAAGGATTTTTTTGATTAACTCATTTGTTTTATTAACTTCCTCCATAAAGTAATCTATATTAATACTATTTTGTGGATATAATTTTGAAAAATTATGTGTATATGTATGATTTGCTATAGCATTTCCTTCTTTTATAATTCTCTTCAAAGTTTCTTGCGCTTTCGCTGATTCCTCTATTCTATTTCCAACTACAAAAAATGTTGCTTTAACATTATTTTCTTTTAAAATATCTAATACCTTTTCTGTATTAGGGCTTGGACCATCATCAAAAGTTAAGAAAACATATTTCTTTAATCCTGGATATGTACCATAAATCATGGATTGTACTTCACTAGCATCCATTGCATAGGTCATTCCTTCATATGTAACGTTACTATTAGGCATTATTTCACGTGGATGTGTTTTCTTTATTTCTTTTTTTTCTTTTTGCTTAAATTCTGTATCTTTTTTATCATTAAAATTTGTTGTTACTATATTATTTTTTCATTTCTATAATTACCTATATTATTTATTATTACTATTAACATAATGGTAAATAGGCTAATCATTACAAGTTTAAATATAATTTTATTCCTTAACTTTCTTATCTTTCTCTGCTTCTTTAATTTATTTATATTAGAGTGTTTAGTTTTACATTTCTTTATTTTCTCTTTATATTTTCTATTATAAGACTTTCTCTCTATGTTATTCATTATTTTCTCTCCTCATATGTTAAATAAGAATTATATTTAAATAATTCTAAAGCTTCTTTATATTAAAGATAACATAAAGTTGTAATAAAGTTGTAAATTTTTTATTTCTATTGTTAATTAAAAGTTTTTAAATTATTATAATTTATAGTGAAATTTCTATATGGAAGGTGACTTATGGCAAATATATTAATTGTAGATGATGAAAAATCAATACGTGATTTAATTGTACTTACACTAGAACTTGAAAATTATACAACTATGGAGGCTTCAAATGGAGAAATTGCTCTTAATTTAATTAATAAATTTAATTTTGACTTAATTCTTTTAGATATAATGCTTCCTAAGATGGATGGCATTAAATTATTCCAAGAAATAAAACATAAAAAAATTCCAGTAATATTTTTAACTGCTAAATGTAGTCTACAGGATAAAATTTTAGGTCTTAAATTAGGAGCTGAAGATTATATAACAAAACCCTTTGAACCACTAGAACTTTTAGCAAGAATAGAAGTTATTTTAAGGCGAAAAAACAATTATTATTCTGATAATAATATACTAAAATTTAAGAATATAACTATTTTAACTAATGAAAGAATTGTTAAAAATAATGATAATGAAGTTTCTTTAACTGTTAAAGAATATAATCTACTTGTAGAATTTATTAAGAATACCAATATAGTTCTTAGTAGAGAATGTTTGCTAGACAAAGTATGGGGGTACGATTTTTATGGAGAAACTAGAACTGTAGATATGCATGTAAAACAGTTACGTGAAAAGCTTAATTTAAAAAACAATCTTATAACTGTTTATAAAATAGGTTATAAACTAAAGGAGTAGCTTTATGAAATTAAAAAATAAGTTATTTATAAATTTTGGTATTCTTTTTTTCTTACTTTAAATATTTTAGGCTGTTTTTTAATTAAATCAACATTTAATACTTCTATAAAGAAAGCTATTGATGAAAGTTTTAGAGAGTATGCTGTAATATATTCAAACATTAAAAGTGGTGAAAATTTAAATAATTTATTTTTAACAACTGAAGAAATTATATCTATTAAAAGCGAGAATTATTTAAGCATTATACAAAATCCATCTATTAATTTAGAGTTTAGAACTAAAGATAACAATATAATTTATTCTTCTAATTCTAGTAAATTTAATTTACCAAATGAATTATTTTCTTTCGATAATAAAAAAGCTAATTATATTATATCAAATTTAAATAATACTAGTAATTTAATTATAAGTAAAGAAATTTCATTTAATAACCAAGATTTTAGTTTTACCTATATAAATAATATAGATTCTTTATATACTACACAAAATAATAATATTATTATTTTATTAGAATTAAATTTTCTTTTTATTTTAGTATTTTTATTTATAATATATTTAATTTCCTTTGATATAACTAAACCTTTATCTATTCTGAGTGATAATATAGATGAAATAATAAGAGGAAACTTCAACAAGAAACTTTCATATTCTAGTAACATTGAAGAACTTAATACTATTTCTACTAATTTTAATATAATGAGTGAAGAAATTAAAAATAAAATATTATTATTAAGTAGAGAAAATTTATCAAAACAGCGTTTTATTAATAATCTTACTCATGAAATTAAAACTCCATTAACATCTATTATAGGATATTCTAGTCTCATGGTTAATAAAAAAATTAATGATATTGACTTAATACATAAATCTTTTGAAACAATTTATAATGATGGAAAAAGAATAGAGTCTTTAACAACAAATTTAATAAAGCTTATAACACTTGATAAAATAAATCTAGATATAGAAGATGTATCTATAATTTCTGTGTTAGAAGATATTAAAAATACTATTAAAATCAAACTTATAGAAAATAATATAAATCTTTCTATACATGGATTTGATTTTGTATTAAAAACAGATAGGTATTTACTAACTACCTTATTATCTAATTTTATAGATAACTCAATTAAAGCATTATCTAATAATAGTGTTTTAGAAAAAAATATTATTATCGTTCTTAATAAAAATTCTTTAGTAATAAAAGATTCTGGTATAGGTATTCCCAAAGAAGACTTGGACAAAATATTCGAACCTTTCTATATGGTTAATAAATCTAGAGTACATTCTATTGGAGGGTTTGGTTTAGGACTTACAATTTGTTTAAAGATTATTGAAATATTAGATATTAAATTTTATATTTCTAGCACTCCAAATAAAGGTACTACTATAAAATTACATTTTAAAGGAGATTTTATATGAAAGTTTTAAAGTATTCTATTAGTTTATTTTTTATTTGCTTAATATTATTACTCTTTTATAACTATTCTCCCATAAAAACTGACGTTATTTATACAAAAGAAATTACCGCCCCTAATTATACTTCTAATACCAAATTAACAGAGATCAGTAAATTGAAACTTATAAATAAATCACATGAACTATTAACTATACTCTTTGGTAGTGATTTTAATATATCCGATTATATACCTGACGTTAACTTTTATACAATATCAAATAAAGATAATCTAGCTGATATATCCTTTATAAAAAAAGATAATTCCTCATTACGCTATGTAGTTTCTTTTAATATAAAAACATCTTGTCCTTATTATATTGACTGTTATAATTTTAAGGATACAAATTATGAAAATATACAAGAATTATCTTCTGATGAATTAAAATCTTCTGCCTTAGATTATTTCGATAAAATACCTATAAATAATAAAATTTATTTTAAATTTTCTAATTCCTATATTGGAGATAATTATACAGCTTATTTTAAAGATGATTCATCAAAAACTTCACTTTCAATTACATTAAATAAATTTAATGGTAAATTTATTTCATATTATTTAAACTATAATTTAACATATCCTTGATAAAATTCTATAAATTTATTTACTTATAACTCATTCTAAGAAACTAAAATAAATCAGCAACAACATAAATTTGCTGATTTATTATTTTAATTATTAAATATTAATATAATTCTATTTTTTCGGGCCAAGGCTCATTAGTGCATATACTCCAAGTTTTATCTATATATTGATGTGTATAATGTTGCTGCACTTGCTCCAAAACCTAAATATGAATCTCTAGTTATTGATGAATATTTAGGAATATCCTTTTCACCAAAGGTCCATAATGAAGTCCTCTTAAGTTTTAATTCTCTACTTATATCCTCTAACACCTTTAACAACTTCTTTTTCTCATTACTTTTTGTAGGTTCACTTCTATTATTAGCATAAGAGAAATCTATAAAAGGATATGTTGATACTTGAGTTGCTCCAGCTTGAAAAGCAAGTTTAAAATCTTCTATTAAATTCTCTCTAGTTTGTCCTTTTATTCCAAATATTAAATCTACATCTATAACCTTTTTATATACTTATTAAATATTAAAAACACTATAATTATTACTATTTATACTTAATTATACATTAAATGTATAAAAAGTTTTTACATAATTATTAATTTAAGAACATTTTATTTTACATATCATATTATATTGTATAACTAAAAAATAATATTTAAACGTCAGATAAAATTAAGGAGGATTTTTTTATGAACTTTGATAACTATTGTAATCATGATCATCATCACCACAAGGATTGTCCTGGATATTTCGTTCCACCTAAAATTCAAATTCCTAGACCTGTAGGACCTCAAGGGCCTCAAGGACCTCAGGGACCTCAAGGTGATCCTGGAACACCTGGCATACCTGGTGGTTTATTAGGTTATGTAGATTTCTATAATACTACAGAACAAAAAGATATTGCTCCAAATGGATTTATTAAGTTTGATAAGACAGCTGTTTCTGGTGGAAATACTATTAAAGCTAATTCTGCTAATGATACTTTTGATTTACAAAAAAAAGCAAAATATTTAGTTTTATTTCAAATTAGTGCTAAAGGTAGTCCTAAAATAGGCTTATCTTTAAACGGTACACTTATAACCTATTCAGTTGTTTCAAATGCTGGTAACTCTGATACAATTGGATTTTCTATGATAGAAACTACAGATACTAAATATCAATTATCTGTTCAAAATGCTGATACTAATAAATTAAGCGTTAATGCAGATCCTTCTCATCTTATTATATTACAACTAGCTTAAATTTTTAAATTATAATAAAAATAACTATTATTTAATACTCTTAAAAGCATTAAATAATTTAAAATAAATTAAACCTCTAATTACTTAAAATACCCTAAGTAATTAGAGGTTGTTATTTTACCTAATATATAATATCATTATCTTTTTTCACCATAAAAAAATAATTTTTATCATTTGCTTTATTTATATATTCTTCTATATCACTTAAATAACAAAAGGTTCCATGAGGCATGTCACATTTCACCATTTTTATTCCTTTACCCAATAGCTACTACAGTCATTAGCTCTCTCAATAAAACCATACTCTACTAATGCTCTTCTTAAGGTAACATAGTCTTCATATATTCTTTTTAAAATCCTATTAACTTCCTTTTCAGAATACTTCTTACCTTTCGAAAAATTTTTAGATATTTCTGCTAGTACAATTATCTTTTTCTTTTCCTTTGCTGGATAACTCTTTAAAGCTCCTGTATCATCCATATAAATTTTAATAACTAATTCCATTTCTTTATCTGTTGTATTGTATCTATCATCTATAGTAGTTGCTGTTTTATGTGCGTCATTTAATGTCTCTTTTTCTAATTTATTTATTTTTTTATTTGTATTTGTTGAAAGTAATTCCATCATAGCTAAAAATAATTTTGCTTGTTTTTCTTTTTCTCTTAGCTTATAACGATGATTTCTAATAGTTGACTGTGCAACCCCTAATTTTAACGCTACCTCTTTATCAGATAATCCGCTAGCTATTAATTGTAATAAACTTCTTTGAGCTTCTGATATACCTGTAAAACTATTATTCATTCCTAATAAATACTCAAGAGTTGAACCATGTTTTTCTTCTATATGAAGTTCTATTGTTTTCTTAGCATCATAAAGCTTTGAATCTATTTCATATATTCTCCCCTTTGTAAAAATTTCATCACAAATTATACACTTATAACTATCATCCTTTTCTATATATCCTTTTTTTACCTCTTCAATAGTTGCTTCCCAAAATACTTCTTTATTTTCTTTACTCATTTTTATTACCCCTTTATAAAATTGTTAGTGTAAAGTTTTTTACCCTACTTTTCTTTTTAAATCTTTATATATCAAGGTTTCGCCAGTTTTTTTGTATAAAAAAATAACGACCCCCTAATTTCATGTTAAAATTGAATCTCTCACCAAACAAAATCACACATGAAAGGATATCGTTATTATAGATTCAATTATAACTTATTTAATTACTTATAATCAATATTTAATTGCCATTATCGGTCAATTACTTTTATTCATCTCACAACATATTCCACTTAACCAGATGATATTTGATGATTCTAATAGCCCAGAATACCAAAAATTCAAAGTAGATAAGCTACCCACAATTATTAGATTTGAAAAAGTAGACTATATATTACTTTTAGCTTATTACAAACATAAATATAACAAGACCGTAAAACCCGCCCAAAGACGGAACGGGAAGTCTATCCCTAAAAAAACTAAATGTCCTAAGTGTGGTGCACCACATGAATATATATACGATAACAATGGCAGTAAAGGACAGTTTCAATGTAAAGTTTGTGGTCTTACATTTAAAGAAACTAATTACACAACTAAACCAATAGTATTTATATGTCCTTATTGCGGTGCTACGCTTACGGAACAAAAGCAACGCAAGCACTTTAAAATACATAAATGTAATAATTCTAAATGCTTATACTATCAAAGAAATCTTAAGAATCTTCCAAAGAATATTGATCCTTGTGATAAATACAAGTATAAGCTTCATTACATATATCGTGAATTTAATATTAACTTCTTAAAACTAAATCCAATATCAAAACATGCTACCGGATTTAGTTTTAAGAAGTTTAGCCCGCATATAATGGGACTATGCTTGACTTATCACGTTAATTGTAAAATGTCTATTCTAGGTTATCAAGTATCTGATACAAGAGCTACTGACCCTTGTATACTAACAATGCGTATGGCTTTTGATAAGTTTAAAGACTTCTCTGGAAAAGCTTTAAACTTTGTTGCCGATGGTTACAGTTCATATCCGTTAGCGAAGCAACAATTTGAATTAGAAAAAAATAAAGAATTTAATCTAACTCAAGTTATCGGACTTACTAACGATGATCCAGTATCTGAAGAATTTCGTTGGGTTGAGCAAGTTGTAGAGCGTTTAAACCGTACCTTTAAATCTTCCTACAGGGGTACCTGTGGTTATGGAAGTGATGAAGGTGCTCTTTATGGCTTCTCCCTTTGGGTTGCTTATTACAATTTCTTACGCCCGCATCCTTACAATTACTGGCGTCCTTTAAACGAATTAAAGCAACTAGATGGTATTGACAATATGCCTGCAAAGTGGCAAATTCTTATCAGTCTCGGTCAACAAACCATATTACATATGCAAGAATCACAAACTTCTTGATAAATCATAAAATCAAATATTGATTAAGTTTTTGCCTCCGTTACCGAAGGTCTTTTTAGCATATTCAATTTTAAAATTTTCTTAGATATTGCAAAGATATTTTTAACTATTATTCCAAATTAGCTGTAAGCTATTTTTTCATACGAAACTTTACACTATCATAAAATTCAATCACTTACTTATATTTTATAGACTTTTTTATATTTTGTCTAGTATTATATAAACTTTTACTGTATAGGTTTATCGAAGTATCCATTTCTCCTTTTGTAAAATAGCTGAAAAAATAAGCACCACCTAATTAGGTGGCACTTTTTATTCAATGAAAAAATCTATTTTCTATTTATATTTAATTTATAATTTCCCTTTGAATCTTTGTTGTACTTATATACAGCTACATAATATTTACCTGGTTTTGCCATATAAGTACTTTGTAAATTCATATTTTCTCTCTTTGCATAATCTACATAATTTGTTAAATTACTTGATGAATAAAGAAGCCAATTAACATCTAAGTTCTCATTATTTTCTAGAACTATATTTAATTCTGTCTCTTTATCTAAGTTTATTTCATATATATCAATATCATCTTCTTTATCAAGACTTGCTGATATCTTTTTAATATTATCTATATTCATTGCTGTTTCGTAGGTATTATTATTTTCACTTTCTTTTATTATACCTCCATTTATATCTCCAGTAAGAGTTAAAGTATAATTTCCTTTTTCTTCTTCTTTACTATATTTATAGGCTTGTATATAGTATCTTCCTGGGTTTAAATGTGCTTTTCCTTGTAAAATCTTCTTTTCCATCTTAGGATAAGTAATAAACTCTGAACTTCCTTCTTTATATAAAATCCATGACATTCCAATTTCATTTGGGTTTTCTAGTTTTATATTAACATCTCCAGCTTCCTCTACATCAAAATAGAATTTTTCTTGATAATTTACATCTGTTATATCAGTAACTATAGCTTCACCTAAGTTGATAGTTTTATCTTTTTGCTCTACAGTACTATTTTCTTTTTCTTCTACTTTTTCTTGTTGCTTTTCTTCTTCTTTATTTTGATTTTTATCAACTGTTGATTCATCATGATTTTTAATTTCATCAGTTAAAACACCATGTATTACAACATCATACTCGTAATTTCCATCATTATTTACTCTATAATTAGTAAAGTATGCTGTAAGTGTTTTATATCCATCCCATTCTTTATTTGAAAGTTCCTTTAAAACTTCATTTAGCTTTTCATTCATTTTATTCCAATCACTTGATTCTCCATTAGATTTTTCTCCAACAAAGTTTCCTCTTAAATCAAAAGTTTTAAAGAATTGTGATGATGTTTCGTTTACTTTTATATCTTTTAAATTAGCAGTATCTTTTATTTCATCATAAACTTCTTTTGAATTTTTATAAGAATGTTCTTTTATATAATCATCTGATACTAATGGTACATTAAGTTTATCTACATTATTTAATAAATCATCCATATTATTTTGGTATCTTTTATTTAAATCAACATTACTACTAAGAGCTTTTATATAATCTTTATATCCTTGTAAATTATTTGTCTTTATATTATTAGTAATATTTTTAAACATATCTATATTATGACTATACATATAATTTGAAAAAGCAAAGCCGTAATAATAGAAACTCCAATCCCCATAACCTACATGAAGTAGTGAATTTAAATCCATTCTATCATCTTCATTATAAGCTATATTTTTCACAATAGATTTTCTTGGTTTTATTCCCTCTGTTCTAGTTGATCCTGCAAAGAATTCTGCTGTTCCTTCTTCATACCAAGTTAGTAAATTATCTTTATAGAAATCTCCTCTTCTCCACATGCCAGGAACTACATATCTTCCTTGTAAGTAATGAGTAAATTCATGACGGAATAATTCTTCTAATGTGTATATACTTTCTTGTTCTGTTCTTTCATAAGTAAAGAATGTTCCTATGTTTTCTATGTATATTCCCCCATTATCTACACTATAGCCATAAAACTTTTGGTTTAATTTATATTCCTTTGGAGAGTTATATATAACAACATTTAAAATATTATCTGGATTCCCTTGTTCTAAAGGTTTATCATTTTGAACAACTCTCATATATTGAGCTTGTACCTCTTTAGCTGCCCAATAAAGTCTTTGAATTTTTTCTTCTGAAACTTTATCTCCTGCTTTAACTATAAATTTACCATCATCAAAAGTATATGTCTTTGATAAATACTTCTTTTTACCTTCTTCTTTTATATCAGACATCTTTATAACATTACCATCAAAGTCTTCTCCTTTGAAATTAGTAATTAATGCTATTGCAGCTTCTACATATTGGTATGATAAATAAGGATATAGCTTCATTGCATCTGTTAATGCTCTTTGAGAATATCTCTTGTCACTTCTAAACTTACTAAGTCTTCCTGTGAAATATATAGCATTATTAACTATGTACTCATTATCTTCTTCTATGTTATTTCCTAATAAACATAAATTTTCTACTTCTTCTATAAAAGTATCTATATTACTGTAGAATTGTGTATTTTCTGACTTTTCATCTTTTGCTGTTGCCAATATAGTACTTGTATGATATTCTATCCCTTTCATTAATTCATATGCAGAAGTTAGTTTATAATAGTCGTTTTTATATGTATCAAAATTTTCTCTAACGTCTTTTAACACTTTAGCCGTATTATTAATTACTTCACTATCTGCTGAAGCATTTCCTATAAATGTTCCTAATGCTTTAACCACTTTATCTTGTTCAATTGTACCTAGTCCAAAATTCTTATTATTTTCTATAGCTTTCAATGCTGGTAAACATTTATTTTTATAATCTAAATCATTTAAGTAAGATAGCTCTTTATTATAAAATCCTAAATAAAATCCTGCTCTTAAAACTTCAAATAATTCAGGTATCCCCTTATTATCATCCTTTGTATATTCACGCCCACTTTCTTCTAATGCATTTATCAATGCTTGAATACGATTTCTATCATTGTAAAATTTAGATGTATCTTGATTAAAATCAAAAATTCCTTTTATATCTCCAAAGTTTGAATTTTTAATTACTGAAACTAGTTCATCATAACTTAAAGTATTTAAATAACTAATTTCATAGTTAGGTTTTTGTTGCTGACTTACAACTTCATTTAAAGTATTAATATCTGCAAATACAGGTACTGAAGTATTAGCAGTTACAAAAGCCATTAAAGCTAATGCTGCACCTCCTCTTCTTATTAGTTTTTCTCTTTTAATCTTTTGTGATTTTGGATTCATATATATCCCCCTTATAATATAAAATTTAATTTATATAAAAATAAAGATATTTTTATTTTATATTTAAGCAAATAATTGTTTTCGATATAAAATTTCCTTATTTTTATATTATACACTTATATTATATCATAATTCAGATTTTTTCAAATATATTTTTTATATTTTTTAAATATTTTTAAATTTTATATTAAACTAAATTCCACTATTAATATAAAGAGCAACTAATAAGGCTAAAAATCCTATTAGTTGCTCTTTTTCTATAATATTTTATTTTTTCTTTTTAGAAATTATAGTACCTACTGCTGTTGTAACTACTCCGAATAATCCTATTGCAGCAGCTGGAACTCCTCCTGTTCTTGGTAATGTTTTACCCTTTCCAATACTTGTATTATTCTTTCCTGATGTAGTAGTATTGTTTGATGAAGCTCCATTGCTTGATGATCCTCCACCACTTGATGAACCTCCATTTCCATTATCTTTAGCTATAAGTTTATCAACAGCTCCTCGTAACTCTTTTTCAGCCTCTTTTACTTCCCTTGCAGTAGCTTCCTCATTGTTACTTACTTCTTTAGCTTTTAACAATGCAACCTCTACAACCTTCCATGTTTTTTCGGTGTATTTACTTGAGTCACGACTTTCAGTATCTTTTATTAGTTCATTTAAAGCATCTCTATTTGGTTTTAATCTGATTTCCGCATAAGCTCTAACTAATTCCTCAAAGGTTTCTTTTACCTCTTCCTCCATAGTATTTTCATTACTTAATACTTTATTAGAATTTTCAAGTGAACCTTCTAATTTAGTCCAAGTTGATGGTATATATAGATTTTTATCTAATGCTTCTATCTTATCTATCATATTTCTAAGTTCAGTTTTATCTCCTTGCTTAAATTCAAGCATATGAATTACTTTCATTAGTTCATCAAATGCTAAATCAACTTCTTCAGTTGTAGCATTAATATTTTCATAAACTTCTTTTGCTTCTTTTAATTCTTTATGGAATTTATCAACAACTACAGGTACTACACCTTCAAGACCACCATCTTGATTTAATTTTTCAGCATAATCTATAGCTATTTTAAGATGTCTTTTTTCTATTTCTTGATTTTCCTTTTTAACTAGACTATCTATTGCACTTTCTAGTGTAGTCTTAGCATTGTTTACTTCTTCTTGGGTTGCATCTTCCTTTGCTAAAACTAATTTACCATTGTTTAAAGCATCTTCATATACCCTCCAGCTTTCTTCTGTATAATCTTCTTTATTTAAATTAGTTGTAGTATTTATTACATCTTGTAAAGCACTTTTATCTACCTCTACTACATCTTGTCCAATTTGTATAGTTAACCCTGTATCTTTATCCTCACTTATATTAGTTACTTTATCGATTATATTAACTACTTTTAATCCAGTTTTTCCTTTTAGAGTTATACCATATTTACCACCTTTTATATCTGATGGTATTGTTCCTTCAAAGGAATATTCACTACCACTTTCTTTACCAACTAAGGTTAATGTAACATCTTTCCCTCCAATATCTAAAGTTAAAGTTCTATCTCCTATAAGAGATACTGCTTGATCAAAAGTTATATTTAAATTTATTTTATCTCCTGGATTATAATTTTCACTAGTTGTTTTATACGATATTATATTAGCTGCTGGTGCATCTTGTAGCAAATCAGATTTTAAATAATCCACATTCATTCTAGTAAAGGACATTTCTTGACTTCCTGTACCCTCATAAAATAATCCAATTTCTCCATTAGGCATTTCTGATAAACAAGAATATGCATAAGTTCCTGGAGCTACTACTTTACTATATTTCCACTCAATGTCATAACGTGGTTCACCATTGTCATAATTTCCATTTTCTGTTATTAAACCTATCCTAACAGTTCCATTACTTCTATTTCCTGCATCAGGATTTGCAAATATTAATGCATCTTTTCCATCTATTTTTTGACTGTAATTAATAACACTTAGTTGACAATATGGTTCTCTTATATTTTCATCTCTTACTACATCATCATCCCAAGTAGCTCCCCCATCAAAGCTAGTAGCTATTCTTACATAACTACTATTTCCACCAGTGTTTCTCATAAACATTTTTAATTGTCCATTTGGCATTTCAACAACTTGACACTCAGTTAACTGACCTACCCCTCCACTTGTAGATGTTGTTATTGTTTCAGCATTAGCTTTTTCTCCATTACTCATTAATCTACCATCAGTAGCTGTTTCTCCCATATTCCAAGTAGCACCATTATCATCACTATATATAACTGTACTTGATTGGAAACCTGATGAATTAGTTAAATACACTGGAAATACTAATCTTCCTGCATAGTTTCCTGTTTTAATTTGATGACCTCTTCCTGGTCCTGTTCCTAAAAATCTCATCCAATCTGATTTCACTTGTTTATTTAAATCTATAGGATCACTCCAAGTTTCTCCTTCATCATCACTATAAATTAATGATAAGAAGGATGTTCCCATTACTTTTAATGGAGAATTACTTAATAAAATATTTCCTACACGTGTTTCATTTTCATAAAGTTCATTTTGCTCATCTACTTTATAGTTTGTAGCCTCCCCATTACTATCATATACAATTCCATTTTCTCTTACTGTATAAATAGAATTATTAGCTCCTAATAACTTAAGGTATCTTTGTCCTTCTATTTCAACATATCCACTTCCTGTTGTAGAATTAGGGAATCCATATCCTTCTGCAAAATGAGTAACTAATAAGAATATTCTTCCTGTTTCTTCATCTTGAATCATTGATGTATCTATTGCTGATGATGCTCCTGGATAATCAAGTATTACTTTTCCTTCATCCCAAGTTACCCCACCATCTATACTTCTCTTTATTCCTGTATCTATATTATTAGGTGAATCATGACCTCCACCTTTTCTAACATCTATAGATGCTAAAACATTTCCATTTTTAGTTGTATATAAAGCTGGAATTCTAAAATTATTACTATCTAATTCTCCTGGTGCAAATAAATCGATAGGTTCTGTTTTTAACACACCTTCTGGAAGTGGTAATTCTTTCGCTGTAGTTTCACCTGTTATTTCCTTCAAATACCTATCTGCTAATGGTTGTGAATATAACTCAAAGAAATCTATTTCTCCTGTAAAATTATATTCATTACTACCAGAAGCTCTATCTGTCTTTCCTAAACTTAAAGTATTTAACCCTTCTAATGTTGATAAGAATGTAGCAGAAGTAACAGCTTTATCTAATATCTTTTCTCCATTTAAATAAATAGAATATCCTGTATTTTTTTCTGCTCTAAATGCAAGAGTATTTATACCTGCATTTAATGCTTTATTTACAGTTCCTGTAGATAAATTTCCACTTTGCTTTCTTAACTCATACCCAATAGTTCCACCATTTAAATAAACATGAAAATGTTCATTTGCTCTAGTATTATTACTAATACTAAATAAGCTTTGTATTCCACTTCCCTTATTAATAAATCTAATAATTGCAGTTCCTTCTTCTAAAGTTTTAACTTCATCTATATTACCTTCATAGCTTCCACCATTTCCACTATTAATAACCTTATTGCTAGCTTCAACTAATTTAACTATTTCTGAATTTGATGCTTCATATACTTCTACTTCAGCTATACTTGCATACTTATTGTTAGTATCTCCTGCAGTAGATATTGCTTCAATTCTTATATTATCCGTTGATACTGGTTCATTAAAAATTACATATTTAGTACTTGCATCTGTCTTCCAAGTTCCCTCTGCCATTACTTTATCTCCCGCATAAATTTTGTATTCTTTTATCATTCCGTTATTCCCCTGTTGTCTTGGTGTTACGTGAATTGATGAAATATTCCTAGTTTTCCCAAGGTTTAATGTTAAACTTTGAGGATTACTTCCTATATCTACCCCTCCCCACGGTGTATGCCAAAGAGTTGATGTATTATTGTCTATTGCTTTATCAGCTCCTTCTCCTGGTTGTGATGAAGTAGCTGTTGCTGTTATCTCCGATTTTGGAACTAACTTTTCTGAAATAGGTTTAGACCCACGTTGCTGTTCATACTGATTAATGTATGCCCTATCATTGATATCAGCATAAATTATAGTATTCGATAAGTTTGCAATAAATAAGCTAGACATTATAATAGCCATAATCTTCTTTTTACACATTCGCTTACCACCTTTTTACATATTTTATATTCCATGTAAATTTTACCATGTAAACGATGTTAAACTAACAATAATATTGCTTTTTTTATATAGCTAAATTGCTTTTTTATGTCAAGTTATCTACATAACTATTTATAACTTCTGTATTTTTTATTTATACTCTAAAATTTCCACAAAATATTTTATTGCATCAAAAAAGAGTAGACATATAAAATCTACTCCTTCTATAAAACGCCCTTAAGCTAACCCAATATCATTTCTATAATACTTTTCTATAAATTCAACACTTTCTATGTTTTTATATGCTTCTTTTCTTGCTTCTTCTATTGTTTCACCCAAACCTATTACAGATAAAACTCTTCCTCCATTGGTTTTAAGTACTCTATCTTCTAGTTTTGCTCCAGCGATAAATACTTTATCTTTTATTTCTTCTTTTATATTTATTTCATATCCTTTTTTAAAAACTCCTGGATATCCTTTAGATGCTAATACTACATTAACACAGGTTCCAGCGTTCCATTTAACTTCTTGATTTTCTAGATTTTCATCTAATGCTGCTTCTATTAATTCTAATAAGTCACTTTCCATTAAATATAGTACTGATTGAGTTTCTGGATCTCCCATTCTAACGTTATATTCTAAAAGATAAGTTCCTTTTTTATTTATCATAAGACCAAAAAATATTATTCCTTTAAAATCAAAACCTTCTTTTTTTATTCCCTCTAAGGTTCTATTCATTATATTTTCTTCAAAATCTTTTTGAACTTCATCTGTAACATACGGATTTGGCGCTAAAACTCCCATTCCCCCTGTATTTGGACCTTTTCCTCCATCAAAGATTTGCTTATGATCTTTTGCTGATAAAAATGGTATTATTGTTTTTCCATCTGTTATTGATAATATCGAAGCCTCTACCCCTTCAAGAAATTCTTCTATTACAACTTTGTTTCCAGCTCCTGAAAATACATCATCTATCATAAAGGATTTTATAGTATCCTTTGCATCTTTTTTTGTTTCACAAATACAAACTCCCTTACCAGCTGCTAATCCATCAGCTTTAATAACTATTGGATAACTGCAATTTTCAAGGTACTTTAAAGCTTTATCTGAATCATAAAAAACTTCATACTCAGCAGTTTTAACACCGTATTTTTTCATAAAATCCTTTGAATAACTTTTACTTCCTTCAAGTTTTGCCCCGTTTTTATCTGGTCCAAAAATTCTAAGCCCTTCTTTTTTAAACAAATCAACTATTCCTTTAGTTAGAGGATCTTCAGGCCCAACAATTGTTAAATCTATATTATTTTCTTTAGCAAAAACTATTAAATCGTTTATATCTATTATATCTATATTTTCACATTTATCTAAAATTGCAGTTCCACCATTACCAGGAGAGACAAATATTTTACTAACCTTTTCACTTTTAGCTAACTTCCACGCAAGAGCATGTTCTCTTCCACCAGATCCTATTAATAATAATTTCATAACAAACCTCCAAAGTTTAACTTTTTAGCTATAATTAGTGTTTAAAATGTCTTATTCCTGTAAATACCATTGCAATGTCATGTTCATTACATGCATCTATTGATTCTTGATCTCTCATTGAACCACCTGGTTGAATTATTGCTTTTACTCCATATTTAGCACAAGTATCCACTACATCTCTAAATGGGAAGAATGCATCTGAAGCTAAAATTGTAGCTCCTTTTCCTCTTCTTAAAGCATCTTCTGTAGGCCAGATTCTATTAACTTGTCCTCCACCTATTCCTACTGCTACTCCATCTTTTATTGTAACTATCGCATTAGATTTTACATATTTTACTACCTTCATACCAAAGATTAAATCTTTCATTTCTTCTTCTGTTGGTGCTTTTTCTGTTACTACTTTTATTTCTTCAACTAATTTCTTATCTTCCTCTTGTACTAGCATACCACCATCTACTGTTACCATAAATTTTTCATCTTTAGGAGCATTATTGCATTTAATTACTCTTAAATTCTTTTTAGTTTTTAATACTTCTAAAGCATCTTCATCAAACTCTGGGGCTATTACTACCTCCAAGAATATTTTAACCATTTCCTCTGCTGTAGCCTTATCTATTTTTCTATTTATTGCAACTATTCCACCAAATATTGATGTAGGATCTGCATTGTAAGCCTTAGTATAAACTTCAAATGGAGTTTCTCCTATTGCTACTCCACAAGGAGTATTATGTTTAAGTCCACAACAAGCTGTTTCTTCAAATTCACAAGCTACCTTCCAAGCTATATCTAAATCTTTTATATTATTATAAGAAAGTTCTTTACCATTTAAAATTTCAAAACTATTCATTGCCCCATTTACTTCTGTTCTTCCATAATATGCAGCACTCTGATGTGGATTTTCTCCATATCTTAAGTTTTGCATCTTCTTATATGAAACTGAAAGATATTCTGGATATTCTTCATCTCCTAATAAGAAATTTGAAATTGCAGCATCATAGGCACTCATTAAATTAAATACTTTTCCTGCTAGTTTTTTTCTAAGCTTTAAAGTAACTTCTCCTAATGATTGAATTTCTTCCATTACTAACTTATAATCGTCTTTATCTGATATAACCACTACATCTTTAAAGTTTTTAGCTGCTGCTCTAAGCATTGTAGGCCCACCAATATCTATAAACTCAACTTTTTCATCAAAGGATAAGTCTTCTCTAACCTTCTTAAAAAATGGATAAAGATTAACTATAACCATATCTATAGGCTCTATATTTCTTTCTTTAATTGTATTCATATGTTCTTCATTATCTCTAATTGCTAGTATTCCAGCATGTAGTATCGGATGCAGGGTCTTAACTCTTCCATCTAACATTTCTGGAAAATTTGTCACCTCATTTACTTCTGTAACCTTAACTCCATTTTCTTTTAGATGTTTAAAAGTACCTCCAGTTGAGATTATTTCTACTCCCTTGCCAGATAGAAAGTTTGAAAAATCTAGTATTCCTTCTTTATCAAATACACTTATTAAAGCTCTTTTAATCATTGTTTAAAACCCTCCATTTATTCTACTATCTTAACTCTACCATTAATTATTTTTATATTACCTTTAACTATTAAATCTATAGCTCTTGGTAATAATCTATGTTCTAAAACTAAAACCTTTTTTTGAATCTCTTCTTTAGTATCATAAAAATCAATTTTTACAGTTTCTTGTAGAATTATTGCTCCACCATCTACTTCTTCATTTACAAAATGAACAGTACATCCTGTAACCTTAACCCCTGACTTTAAAACTGCTTCATGAACCTTTATTCCGTACATATTGGATCCACAAAATGATGGTATAAGAGATGGATGAATATTTATAATTCTATCTTTAAACTCTTTTAAAATATCTCCTTGTAATATTGAAAGATATCCAGCTAAAACTATTAAGTCAACTTTACTTTTTGTTAACTCTAGTATTTTATCTGATGTCTTATTTCCATATTCTTTTTTTGAAACTATATAAGTTTCAATATTATTTGCCTTAGCCCTATCTAATGCAAATATCCCTTCTTTGCTTCCTATAACCATTTCTATTTTACAATTTAATCTTTTGCTTTCTATAGCATCTATAATTGCTTGAAGATTTGAACCAGAACCTGATGCTAATACTGCTATTTTAAACAACAGCCCTCACCTCCAGCTGTTACATATCCTATTTCATAAGCTTTTTCTCCAAGTTCAATTAATCTTTTTATTATATCTTCTACATCTGATTCTTTAACGCAAAGTACAAAACCTATCCCCATATTAAAGGTGTTGTACATATGATTCTTGTCTACACCTTTTTCTATTATTTTCTCAAAAATAGCTGGTAGTGGATAACTATCCTTTTTAATTACTGCTGTTAAATTATTGCCATTAAACATTCTTGGAACATTTTCTATAAAGCCTCCACCTGTAATATGTGCCATACCTTTTATTTCAAAGTTATTTAAAAGTTCTAAAATTGGTTTTACATATATTTTAGTTGGAGTTATTAAAGTTTTCCAAACCTCTTCTCCATTTAAATCTTCATTTAAATCAGTAAATATTTTTCTAACTAATGAATACCCATTTGAGTGTAGTCCAGAAGATGAAATTCCAATCAGTTTATCTCCTTCTTTAATATTTTTACCATTTATTATTTTATCTTTATCAACGATACCTACAGCAAAGCCAGCCATATCATATTCTCCATCTCTATAGAAGCCAGGCATCTCTGCTGTTTCTCCACCTACTAAAGCACAATCACCTTGAACACATCCTTCTGAAACTCCTTTAACTAAATCAGCTGCCACTTCAGCCTCTAGTTTTCCACAAGCAATATAATCTAAGAAAAATAATGGTTTTGCTCCATG
This sequence comes from Clostridium chauvoei, assembly GCF_002327185.1. Classification (NCBI taxonomy): domain Bacteria; kingdom Bacillati; phylum Bacillota; class Clostridia; order Eubacteriales; family Clostridiaceae; genus Clostridium; species Clostridium chauvoei. The sequence goes on from NZ_CP018624.1 coordinate 1,541,217, forward strand.
ACATAAAATATCATTTACACACATTGCAACGCAATCAATCCCAACAGTATCATACTTTTTAGTTTTAAAAGCTATATCAAGTTTAGTTCCAACTCCATCTGTACCTGAAACTAAAACTGGCTTTTTATATCCTTCTGGAAGTTCTACCATTCCTGCAAAACTCCCAAGTCCATTTAAAACATACTCACTCATGGTTCTACTTGCATATTCTTTTATAAGTTTTACTGATTTATATCCTTCTTCTATATTAACTCCAGCCTCTTTGTAAGTTATCATTATTAAACACTACCTTTCAAGATGATCTTTTGATGTTTCTATTGGTGTTGCTACTGGATATACTCCATTAAAGCATCCTACACAATATCCACTATTTTCTTTGAAACATTTATACATATTTTCTATATCTAAATATCCTAAGGTATCGCAACCTATCATTTCTCTTATTTCATCTACACTTCCCTTTGTGCCAATAAGTTCACTTCTATATGGAGTATCTATTCCAAAATAACAAGGGAATTTAACTATTGGTGAAGCTACTAAAAAGTGAACTTCTTTAGCTCCAGCTCTTTTTAATGAATCAACTAAATGTTTTGAAGTTGTTCCTCTAACTATAGAATCATCTATTAATACAACCTTTTTACCTTTTATGTTAACCTTTAGTGGATTTAGTTTAACTGCTACAGCTCTTTCTCTTATTTCTTGAGATGGTGTAATGAAAGTTCTTCCCACATATCTATTTTTTACAAATCCTGTATCATATGGTATTCCTGAAGCCTTTGCATATCCAACCGCTGCTGGTATCCCTGAATCTGGTACTGCAACTACTACATCTGCCTCTATTGGATATTGTTTAAATAACTCTTGTCCCGCCTTAACTCTTGATTCATGTACATCTAATCCATCAATAGTTGAATCTGGTCTTGCAAAGTATATATACTCAAAAGCACAAGTTTGACATTGTGTATTTTCTGAATATCTATAAGAGCTTATCCCACTTTCATCTATAACTACAATTTCACCTGGATCTATATCTCGAACTAACTCTGCACCTATAGCATCTAAGGCACAACTTTCTGAGGAAAGAATATATCCATCTTCAAATTTTCCAAGGCATAAAGGTCTAATTCCATGGGGATCTCTAACGCCAATTAGTTTATTTTCTGTAAGAATAACCATTGCAAAAGATCCTCTTACTGCTTGTATAGCATCTAAAACAGCTCGTTGAATCCCCTTTTTAGCTCCTCTTGCAATTAAGTTAGCTATAACTTCTGAATCTATTGAAGTATGGAAGACATGACCACCATCTTCTAGTAACTCTCTTATAACTTCAGCATTTACTAATGTACCATTATGTGCCATAGCTATAGAACCTAACTTAGTTTTACTAAGTAATGGTTGTGCATTTTCTATTCTTGTATCTCCTGAAGTTGAATATCTTACATGTCCTATTGCAGAATTCCCTTGTAGCTTGCTTAAATCATCTTGAGAAAAGGCTTCTGTTATAAGCCCCATACCCTTATGAAGGTTTACCATATTTCCATTTGCTACTGCAATACCTGCACTTTCTTGTCCTCTATGCTGAAGTGCATACAGCCCATAATAAGTCATAGAAGCTACATCCATTTCTCTATTTGCATATACCCCAAAAACACCACATTCATCTTTAAATTTATCATTACTTGGATCTAAAATTAGCTCTAAGCTTGAATTCATCTTTCTAAAACACCCCTCATTTTATTAATTGAAAATTGAGCTATATGTTTCTTTACTTTGAAATTCTATTTAAGATTTCAACATATGCATCTTTAACATTTCCAAGGTCTCTTCTAAATCTATCCTTATCTAACTTTTCACCTGTTTTTGCATCCCAAAATCTACATGTATCTGGTGAAATTTCATCTGCTAATACTATTTCTCCATTATATCTACCAAACTCTAGCTTAAAATCTATAAGTCTTATATTTTGCTCTTTAAAGAATTTCTTTAATAATTCATTTATTTTAGCAGTCATATCATATATTTTTTGTAATTCTTCAAAGGTTGTTGCCCCAATACCTACAGCATGATAATCATTGATTAGTGGATCTCCAAGAAAATCATCCTTATATGATAATTCAAACACTGTAGTTTTAAGTTCAAAACCTTCTTCTAAACCTAATCTCTTAGCCATTGAACCCGCCGCTACATTTCTTACTATTACTTCTAATGGTACTATTTCAACCTTTTTACAAAGTTGCTCTCTATCGCTTAATTTTTTAACAAAGTGAGTTTTTATACCTTTTTTATTTAACATTTCAAACAACATTGATGTAATAGCATTATTTAAAACACCCTTATCTTCTATTTCACCCTTCTTTTCCCCATTAAAAGCTGTTGCATCATCTTTGTAATAAACTATTACTTCATCTTTACTTTCTGTAGCATATATCTTTTTAGCTTTACCTTCATACATCATTTCTAATTTTTCCATTATAAATCCACTCCCTCTGCATTTTCTTCAATAAACTTTTCTTTCATATTTTCTCTAAATTTATTTAATTTTTCTCTTATAGCCTTATCTTTTACTGCAAGGATTTGTACTGCTAACATACCTGCATTATAACTATTATTTATACCAACTGTTGCTACTGGAATTGATTTTGGCATTTGTACTATCGAGAATAGTGCATCTAATCCTTCAACTGATCCCTTTATTGGAACTCCTATAACTGGCATAATTGTTTGAGATGCTATAACTCCTGGTAAGTGTGCTGCAAGTCCAGCTCCTGCAATTACAACTTCACACCCTGACTTTTCAGCATTTTTCAAAGTTTCAGTCAATTTCTCTGGAACTCTATGAGCTGATAATATATAAGCTTCATAGGAAACTCCAAATTCTTTTAAACAATTTGCTGCACCTCTCATAACATCTGTATCTGATTTACTTCCAAAAAATATTGCTACTTTCATTGAAAATCCCCCTTATTTATAGTAATTAACCCCTGATTTAAATATCTTTTGATCAAAATCTCCTGGTATATTCTTATATAGATTTTCTCCAATTCTCTCTGAATGTCCCATTTTACCAAGGATTCTTCCATCTTCACTTGTTATACCTTCTATTCCAAGAACTGATCCATTTGGATTATATGGCATATCCATTGATATATCTCCATTTAAATCAACATATTGCGTTGCTATTTGTCCATTTTCTCTTAGCTTACTTATAAGTTTTTCTGAAGCTACAAATCTTCCTTCTCCATGAGAAATAGCTATTGTGTGAATATCTCCTGGTGTTACTTCACTAAACCATGGTGATTTATTTGAAACTACCTTAGTCCTTACCATTGCACTCATATGTCTATTTATTTCATTATAAGTAAGAGTTGCCATATCTTCTTCTATATCAACTATTTCACCATAGGGTACAAGACCTAATTTAATTAAAGCTTGGAAGCCATTACATATACCTAACATTAATCCATCTCTATTTTTAAGAAGATCCATTACAGCATCCTTTATTCTTTCATTTCTAAATACTGTTGCTATAAATTTACCTGACCCGTCTGGTTCATCTCCTGCTGAGAACCCTCCTGGTAACATTATTATTTGACTTTCTCTTATTGTCTTTTCCATCTTTAAAATAGACTCCTTAAGAGAATCTTTATTAAGATTGTTTAAAACTAATTCAGAAACATCTGCCCCTTCATTTCTAAAAGCTCTAGCACAATCATATTCACAGTTTGTACCTGGGAATACTGGTATGAATACTCTAGGTTTTGCTACTTTAATTCCTGGTGATTTTATAGTTCCCTCTTTATATAAAACTGTTTCTACTTTTTCATTTTTATCTTCTGTTTTTATTTTAAATACTTTAGATAACTTTTCTTCTAATACATCTGAAAGTTTTTCTATTTTAAAATTAATATCGTATTCTTTTGATATTATTGCCCCACTATTTATGGTATTACCTATTGCCTTATAAGCGCATCCTTCAAATTCATCTTTAATATTTACCCCTAATTTAACTTCTAAAACTAAACTTCCGTAATTTAGTCCAAATAATTCTTCCTTAGTTAAATTTTTAAATTCTACCCCAATTCTATTACCTAAAGCCATTTTAGTTAAAGCTTCACTTACTCCACCAAATTTAATTGCTGATGCTGATATAACCTTACCTTCTAAAATAAGCTTATATAAAACTTCTAAATTCTTTTTATAACTTTCTATATCTAATGTCATATCTTCTTTTCTTTGCCCCATTAAGAAGATAATTTCTGAACCTACTTCTTTAAATTCTGATGAAATTATATTGGCTGCTTTTTCAACCCCAACTGCAAAAGCTACCAATGATGGAGGTACATCTATATTTCCAAAGCTTCCTGACATAGAATCCTTACCACCTATAGCCGGAATTCCAAGTTCCATTTGAGCTTTATATGCTCCAAGTAAAGCTGCAAATGGTTTTCCCCATTTTTCTTTATTAGTTCCAAGTTTTTCAAAATATTCTTGAAGAGTAAGTCTAGCTTTCTTATAATTTCCACCCATAGCTGCAAGTTTTGTAACTGCTTCAATTACTGAGTAATAAGCCATATGATACGGACTCCATGTTCCTAGATAAGGGTTAAATCCATAGCTCATTAATGTTGCATCCTTACTTTCACCATTTAATACTGGAATTTTAGCTGCCATACCTTCTGCTTCCGTATTTTGATATTTACCTCCAAAAGGCATAAGGACTGTTCCTGTTCCTATAGTAGAATCAAATCTTTCAACTAATCCCTTTTGAGATGCTACATTTAAGTTCTTTAATACATTTATCCATTTTTCTTTTACATCTATATCCTTAACTTCAAAGGGATAGTTAGTTGGTGCTTTAACTTCTACTTCTGTAGTTTGTCTTGCTCCATTTGTATCTAAAAATTCTCTTTTTAAATCTACTATCTTATTTCCTTTAAAGTACATTCTAAGTCTTTCTTTATCTGTAACCTTAGCTACTACTACAGCTTCTAAATTTTCTTCCTTTGATAAAGCTATAAATCTATCAGCATTTTCTTTTTCAACAACTACCGCCATTCTTTCTTGTGATTCTGAAATTGCAAGCTCTGTTCCATCTAAACCTTCGTATTTTTTAGGTACCCTATCTAAATCTATATCTAAACCTCTTGTTAACTCTCCAATTGCTACCGAAACTCCACCTGCCCCAAAATCATTACATCTTTTTATCATTTGACAGACTTCTTTATTTCTAAATAATCTTTGAATCTTTCTTTCTGTTGGTGCATTCCCTTTTTGAACTTCTGCTCCACATTCATTTATTGAATCTTCTGTATGTTCTTTAGATGAACCTGTAGCTCCACCTAATCCATCTCTTCCAGTTCTTCCACCTAATAATATAACTACATCTCCAGCCTTAGGTTCTTCTCTTACTACATTTTCCTTAGGTGCTGCTGCTATAACAGCTCCAACTTCCATTCTTTTTGCTACATAATTTGGATGATAAACTTCTGAAACTTGACCTGTAGCTAAACCTATTTGATTTCCATAAGAGCTATATCCATGAGCTGCCCCTAATGTTATAGTTCTTTGTGGTAACTTACCTTTTATAGTTTCTTCTACTGGAGTTGTTGGATCTGCTGAGCCTGTAACCCTCATAGCTTGATATACATAAGTTCTGCCTGATAACGGGTCTCTAATAGCCCCACCAAGACATGTAGCAGCCCCACCGAAAGGTTCTATTTCAGTTGGATGGTTATGAGTTTCATTTTTAAACATAACAAGATATTCTTCTATACCATTATTTGTTTCTATATTAACTTTAATTGAACAAGCATTTATTTCTTCTGAAACATCAAGGTCTTCTAACATACCTCTTTTTCTCATTTCCTTCATAGTAATTACTGCTATATCCATCAAAGTTTCATCTCTATTTGTTTTTCCATAAACATAATCTCTTGATTTTAAATAAGCTTCATATGCCTTAGAAACAGGCTTTGAATACAACCCCTCTTCAATATTAACCTTTTCTATTGCTGTAGAAAAAGTTGTATGTCTACAGTGATCTGACCAATACGTATCTATTACTTTTATCTCTGTAATACTTGGATCTCTTTCTTCTTTTTTAAAGAAATCCCTTATTATTTTTATATCTTCTAAACTCATGGCTAACCCCAACTCTTTATGAAAAGCCTCAAGTTCTTTATTATCCTTATTTATAAATCCAGTTAAAAACTCAACTTCTTTAGGTTCTGTGAAAAAGGAAGTTAACTCCATAGAATCTAAACTTACTTCTCTTGAATCTACAGGATTAATATAATAATCTTTTATTTTATTTATCTCTTCATCATTTATAGTCCCATTTAAAATAATTACCTTTGCTGATTTAACTTCTACTTTATCTTCAGCTGTTAATATTTGATAGCATTCTGCTGCTGAATCTGCTCTTTGATCATATTGCCCTGGTAAATATTCTACTGCAAAAGCAATTTCTCCATCTTTAAGCTCTAAATTATTTTCATACACATTATCTACTGTTTTTTCTGAAAAAATAGTATAAAGTGCTTTTTTATAAAACTCTTCATTTATTTCTCCTAAAGTGTATTTGTTAATAAGTCTAACACTTTCTAGTCCACTAACGCCTAAATTGCTTTTAAAGTCTTGAAGTAAGCTTTTTGCTTCAACATTAAAGCCTTTCTTCTTTTCTACGAATATACATCTTGTCCCTAACATGTTTCCCCTCCAAAATTCAATTCTAGGTTATCCCCTATAATAAGAAGTTTTATACACGAACATTAAATACATTATTTTTATTTTTCTTCGCCTTTTCTAACTTCAGCTTATCATTTTAGTATAAAATTGTCAACTTTAAAAGTTAATTTTATTTTAATATTCGTATTATGACGAACATTATAGCTTTTATTATTTCCTATTATACGAATAACTATAATGTATATGAATTTTCCTCTTGAAATATTATTAATTTTTATTTATATTTTTGTTAACTAAAATAGCTTTAAATGGTAATTTTCCTCTTATTTATGTTATAATATTTTTAATATTAATTTTGGGAGGAGTATTATGAATTTTGCTACCAAAAGAGAAACTATAACCTTTTTGACAATTTTAATATTATTTATTTTATTAAGTTTCTTTAATAACTACACTACATTTTTTCATTATATTATTGATTTTATAACTATACTCATAATAATTTATATTCTTTATGCATCTATCTTTAAAAGACTTTGCATTAAAAAGAAACGTAAAAAATTTTTAGGAAATCATAGATATTCTTTTAAACCTACTCCTTGTTATTCAACTCTATTTGTAATTTTTATTCTTATTTTTAATTTTTTCTCCTCATCACTTAACAATTACTTTACCGGAACCTCAACTTCTGTGGAGGTATTAAACTTAGTATCAGTTTTAATCGCTTTACTTTTTTCATTTATTTACGATTTTAAAAACGAAACTGCTTTCTATGAAAATGGAATATTAACTTGTGATGGCGAAGCTATAAATTATGATGATATATTAAAAATCGAAAAATTTACTTTTTCTACAACAATAAAATATAAGATTAAAGTTAAAAATTATTATAATAAATTAGAATTACTTATGTATATAGAGGATATAGATATAGTTAATAATCTATTTAACGAAAAATTCCCAAACTATGTAGATCTGGAAAAACTCAATAAGTAGCTTTAACATTATTGATACAAAATACTAAGTATTTTAAGATAAGACAACCAATTTTATTACATAATAATTGGAATTATGATCCATACTATGTACAATAAAATAATAGTTGTTGCTTTATAGGAGAGTGAAATTTATAAACTAAAATAATGATAAAAAGAAAAAACATATTAACCTTTAATATTAATAAAAAAAACAAAAGCCTATAGATAAATCTATAGGCTTTATTAACAAAACTATCTTCTGTTGTTTTGAGCTTTTCTTGCTCTTCTGCAATCGATGCATCTTACTGGTTCGTTATCGAATCCTTTTTCTTTGTAGAATTCTTGTTCTCCTACTGTGAATACGAACTCATTACCGCAATCTTTACATATTATCTTCTTATCTTCCATTTTAAATCCTCCATCTCTAAAGATTAATATTTACAAACCAATCTCTTTAACGGAGAATGCTAATATCTTATTAAATCTTTAAACAATATTTTTTTGTGTCTCTCGACTACTTATTTATAATAACACAAAAATATTAATAATGCTACTCTTTTTTTATTTTTTATTTTTTTAATAGGTAATAAATTAATGCTAAATATACTATTTCCTATAGCACTATTAATTTTTTGAAGGCAAACTATTCTACAACTGCATCGAATAAAAAAAAGCCATAAGAGTTTAACTCTTATGGCTCTATTTAACAAAACTATCTTCTGTTGTTTTGTGCTTTTCTTGCTCTTCTGCAATCGATGCATCTTACTGGTTCGTTATCGAATCCTTTTTCTTTGTAGAATTCTTGTTCTCCTACTGTGAATACGAATTCCTTACCGCAATCTTTACATATGATCTTCTTATCTTCCATTTTAAATCCTCCATCTCTAAAGATTAATATTTACCAACCAATCTCTATAACGGAGAATGTGACTATCTATTAAATCTTTAAACAATATTTTTACCTTTCGGTTATATTAATAATAACATACTTACATATTTAAAACAAGTTTTTTTACTAAATACTTTACAAATTAAAAATAAAAAAGGCCTGCATTATTTCCATTATAATACAGACCTTTTTCTAAGAAACCTACGTAACCCTTAGGGTTATTATTATTTTATACTATTATTTATATTTTTATTCATAAATTTTAATTTTATTTATTCTCTAAAAGTAATTCATTATTCTTTGTAGTTTTATATAATTTATAATAGCTTATTATAGAAAATCCCGGTATAAATAACCCAAGAATCACCCAAACATAACTAACTTTAAATTCCTTACATATCTTAACTGCCATAATAGTAAGGTAAATTCCAATAGTAAATGCAATTACGCTTGAAATTAAGCCTGTTGTAAAGAAAAATGGGATATATAAAAGTAATGCCCACGGAATCCCTTTCCCATATTTAATTACTACATAATCTTGTGCTATAGGAATCCATGAAAGCCAGGATTTGTTAAATCCATCTTTTTTAGCTATATTATACATAGCTAGTCCTACAAATATATATGTTAAAAAAGATAATCCTAAGAAAATATACGATATGTTTTCTAATAATGTCAATTTTATTGCCCCCTATATTAAAATTAGCTAGCCTAAAAAGGCTAGCTAAAAATATATTTTAAAACTTATTTTTCACCTTTTAGCATTTCGCCTATTGCTGCTATACTACCTAAAGAAGATAAAGTTTCATTTGGAAGTATAAGCTTATTAGCTGGATTATTAGCCATTTCTTTAAGAGCTTCAACTTGCTTTAATGCTATAACAGTTTCATTTGTACCTGATTGAATTATAGCTTCATTTACTTTTCTTATTGCTTCTGCTTCTGCTTCTGCAATTTTAGCAATGGCCTTAGCTTTACCTTCAGCTTCTAATAATTGAGACTCTTTTAAACCTTCAGCTCTTCTAATATTAGCTTGTTTTTCAGCTTCAGCTCTTAATATTTGAGATTGCTTTTCCCCTTCAGCTTTTTCAATTTCAGATTGTCTTAATCCTTCTGCTTGTAAAATCATAGCTCTCTTATCTCTTTCAGCCTTCATTTGTTTTTCCATAGCTTCTTGAATTTCTTCTGGTGGAACTATATTTTTAATTTCTACTGAAAGAATTTTAATACCATAAGCATCTGTAACTTCATCTATTATACTTAAAAGATCTTGATTTATTTTATCTCTACCTGATAAAACTTCATCTAAAGTCATATTACCAATAATATTTCTCATATTTGTTGTAGCGGAGTAAACAATACCTGCTTTATAATCTTCAATATTATATACAGCATCTCTTGCATTTAACAACTTGTAGAATATTACGTTATCTACTGAAATCTTAACATTGTCCTTAGTTATAACTGTTTGTGGTGGTACATCTAATATTTGTTGTTTTGTTGAAATTCTTTTTCTTACAAAATCAACAAAAGGAATTAAAAAGTGCCAGCCTGGTTCTAATATCCTGTGATATTGACCAAACCTTTCTACTACGTATAAATATCCAGTATTTACGATTTTAATTGTTGATAGTACTATGAATAGTAAAAATACTAAAAGTACTCCCATAAGAATCATTCCCATATTATTTTTCCTCCTCTTTATTTACAATTATTTTATTACCTTCTATACCTACTATTTTAAAATTAGTACCTTTTTTTATAGTATCACCATTATTTTGTATGGCCCAATATATTCCGTCAATTTTCACTCTTGCTTTTTTCTCAATATCAGCTTCTGCCTTCATAATTCTACCGATATAAGTTTCTTCCATTAACGGCGTATGTTTTACTGAAGTTTTAAATTTCTTTCTAGCCCATGGATAACCTATTGATATAGTAATAATACTTACTACTAAAAAGATTATAATTTGAATACCTACTGTAGCTCCTAATAAATCTGCAATCATAGCTGCAAAAGCACCTACTGCAAACCAAACAAATAAAAAGCTACTTGTTAAAATGTCTAAAAGAGTTACTGCAATAGCAACTATAATCCAAAAAACCATTGAAAGCATCTTACCTCCCCCTTTTTAATAATTATAACATATTTTGTTAACAAAAAATACATTTAAGTTACCCTGTGATTAAATTATATACTATTCTTTACATTATTGCAATGTTTTATTTATCTTTTTATATAGTTTTTTATAACCTTTAATAGGTTTTGTTTTAATTTTCTATTGTTGTGATTGATTTTCTAAGGTTTTCCTTTTATTATTTATTTATAGGTATTTTATTTATATTATTAATAAATACTAATAATATTAGATTTGTTACCCTAATATTATTAATTTATTTTAAACTACAAATGATAGGAGTAGATATTATGGATTTTATTAAAGTAGCAGCTGCGTGTCCTATTACACGTGTAGCTGATATTGATTATAATTTAGAAAATATTAATATATGTATAGATAAAGCTATAGAAAATGGAGCTAAATCTATTGTTTTTCCTGAATTATGTATGACTTCTTACAGCTGTGGAGATTTATTTTTGCAATCTTCTCTTCTTGAAAAGTCAATGGAAGCTATAGAAAAGCTTGTTTATAGAAGTGAACAAATTGACATGTTAATTACAGTTGGAGCTCCCCTTTATCTTAATAACGTTTTATATAATTGTGCTTATGTAATATTTAAAGGAAAAATATTAGGAATAGTTCCTAAATCTTATATACCAAATTATACTGAGTTTTATGAAAAACGTTGGTTTAGTGAAGGACTTGGAATTATAGATAAAAAAGTTAATCTTAGCTTCCAAAAAGATATTCCTTTTGGTTGCAATTTAATTTTTAGCTCAAAAGATTTTAAATTTGCTTTTGAAATATGTGAAGACCTTTGGGTTACTATCCCACCAAGTTCATACCTTTCATTAATGGGTGCAAATATAATAGGTAATCTATCTGCTTCTAATGAATTAGTTAGTAAAATGGATTATAGAAGAAGTTTAGTTTCAAATCAAAGTGCACGATGTATGACTTCATATTTATATGCTTCAGCTGGAGTTCATGAATCTACTACTGATTTGCTATTTAGTGGACATTTATTAATATCTGAAAACGGAACTATACTTAATGAAAATGAAAGATTCCAAAGAGATAATGAGGTTATTTTCTCTTGTATCGATATATTTAGATTAAAAAGTGAACGACTTAAAAATATTAGCTTTAGAGACGCTCAAAAAATTATACCTTATCCAGCTAATTATATAGAGTTTAATTTCTCTGATACTGAAATAAAAGGTTTTGATAGATTTGTAGATAAACATCCCTTTGTTCCTTCAGATTCTAAGTCTCGTGAAAAAAGATGCAAGGAAATATTCAATATACAAGCAGCTGCTCTTGCAAAAAGAATGGAGCATACAGGTCTTAAAAAAGCTGTAATTGGTATTTCTGGTGGTCTTGACTCTACTTTAGCTCTTTTAGTTGTAGTTAAAACCTTTAAGTTATTAGGTATCGATAACAAAAATATAGTTACTATTACAATGCCTGGCTTTGGAACAACTGATAGAACTTATAATAACGCTTTAACTTTATGTAGAGAACTTGGTTGTGATTTAAGAGAAATAAATATTGTAAAGGCTGCCCTTCAACATTTTGAAGATATAGGCCACAATAAAGATATTCATGATGTTACTTATGAAAATGTTCAAGCAAGAGAAAGAACTCAAATTCTTATGGATCTAGCTAATAAAGAAGGGGGCTTACTAATTGGTACAGGTGATCTTTCAGAACTTGCTTTAGGTTGGTGTACATATAATGGTGATCATATGAGTATGTATTCAGTAAATCCTTCTATTCCTAAAACATTAGTTAGATATTTAGTGCGATACGTTGCTGAAAAAGAATCTTTTAAAAATGTTTCTGAAACTTTATTAGATATTTTAGATACTCCTGTTAGCCCTGAATTACTTCCAAAAAGTGATAAAGGAGAAATAGTTCAAAAAACTGAAGACATAGTAGGACCTTATGAATTACATGACTTCTTCTTATATCACTTTATAAAGAATGGTTCATCTAAAGAAAGAATTCAATTTCTAGCAGAGTATGCTTTTAAAAATGATTATAGTAAAGAAGAGATTAAAAAATGGTTAGATAAATTTATATATAGATTCTTTACCCAACAATTTAAAAGAAGTGCTCTTCCAGATGGTCCAAAGGTAGGTAGTATTTCTCTTAGTCCTAGAGGCGATTTTAGAATGCCATCTGATGCATCTTTTAATTCATTTAAATAAAAAAATAGCCGTTTTGCTATAAAGCAAAATGGCTATTTTTTATAAAGCTCTTACTTCTTTAAGCTTTTCTTCTACCATCTCAATTAATTTAACTTTATCTCTTTCATTATTTACTACATCCATAATATCCATATCTATAACTATAACTTCTGAAGCTTTATAATAATTCTTTACCCACGCATCATAATCTTTCCATAAAAATTCATAATATTCTCTTAAGCTATCATCTACTTCAAATTCTCTCCCTCTTAAAGCAATTCTCTTTAAAACTGTTTCAAAAGAACCTTTTAAGTAAACCATTATATCTGGTGCCTTCTTTGGTAATTCATCAAGTTCTTCAAGCATATTGTTTAGAAGATCTTCATATATTTTCATTTCTAATTCATTAATTCTACCAAGTTCCATATTTTTTTTAGCAAAATACCAATCTTCATAAATTGATCTATCTAATACATTATTGTTATGTACTAAAGCTTCTTTTATGCTTTTAAATCTTGTATTTAAAAAATATAATTGTAATAAAAAAGGATACCTTCTTTTTTGTATTTCTTCTTCTGTTTCACTATAAAATAAAGGTAGTATAGGATTGTCATCTACACTTTCATAAAATACGTCTGTTTTAAAATGTTCTCCTAATATACTAGCAACTGAACTTTTCCCTAATCCAATCATTCCACCAACAACTATCAACATGCGTCACCTATCCTTTATGTTTTGTCTTTTTTTATCTTACAGAAAATTTTTTTAAGTTTCAAGTCTTGACATTTTCAAAAACAACACAACATATAGTAACGTTTTTATTTTTCATACTATATATTGTATATATTAATATATACAATAAAAAAGTTGTTTATTAATGGTAATTTAATCATCAATAAACAACTACTAAATATCTCTTCTATAATATACTTCTTCTTAATTCATCTTCATTTTTAGGTGAAAGATAAGCAAATGGTATATCTAACACTGTTAATGTTCCTGTCTTTCCTTCCTTTGCTAATCTGTAAATTGCTCTAGCATATGCTATTAAAACACTAGATGTGAATTCTGGATTACTTCCTAAATCTAAAGAAAATTCAACTCTTTGCTTTGTTCCATCTCCTGTTATACCAGTACGTATTACAAATCCACCATGAGGCATTCCTTTATGATTTTTTTCTAATTCTTCTTCTGATATAAAGTTTACTGTTGTATCATAATCAGCAAAATAACTTGGCATGGTCTTAATTTCATTTTCTATTTTCTTTATATCTGCACCTTCTTCTGGCACTATATAACATACACGAGTATGTTTTTCTCTAACTGTAAGTTCTGGATTTAACCCTAATCTTACTTGTTCTAAAGCACTTTCTACTGGAACTGTATATTGTATTCCATTTTTCACGCCTTCTATTCTTCTTATAGCATCTGAATGTCCTTGACTTACACCTGTTCCCCAAAATGTATAATCTGTTCCTTGTGGTAAAGCTACTTGTCCCATCAATCTATTAAGAGAAAATAATCCTGGATCCCAACCTACTGAAATTGCACTTAAAGTCCCTGCTGCCTTAGATACTTCATTCATCTTTGAAAAGTGCTCTGGAATCTTTGGATGATTATCAAAACTATCAACTAAATTAAACATTTCTGCTACCATAGGCCCTTGCACTCTTAAATCTGTTGCTGATCCTCCGCACATTATCATTACATCTATAAGTCCTTTATAGTTTTGTATGTTGTTTATACTTTCAACTTCTGCTCCAAAAGTTTTAACTGTATCTACATCTCTCCTTGTAAACACTTTTACTAATTCAACATCATCATTTTGAGCTACTGCTTTTTCTACACCTCTTCCAAGATTTCCATAACCAACTACCCCAATTTTTATTTTATTGCTCATTGTATTCTCCTCCTTTTTATACCACATTCAAACGCTACAAAAAATTTTTATGATACATATATAGTAGCATGATTATGCACTATTGTGAATATTTATTATTATCAGAATTATCAATTAATTACTTTAACCCCACCACTTAACATCATTTTTAATATACTATTAATCTCTTCTTCTATATCTCTATAACTAACATATATAGAGATAACTATATTTTTATAATTCTCATCAATTTCCTTTATCAATCCGTAAAGCTTCTTTCCTTCTACTAAAAGGTTCTTTAATATAACATTATCTTTTCTTGGAATATAACCTATATGATATCCATTATTATTTATTACCATAATAGCATTTTCATCAAAAGGATTTTTCTTTTCTTCCTTTAAAAAAACTATATCTTCTAAAAGTAACGATTTAGCTGCCTTTCTTATATCTAAATACTCTGTTCCCGCTACCTTTAAAGTTATAAGATAATTATCCTTTGAATGATCTTCTATCTCTATATCCTTTATATCTATTTTTTCAGCTATTCTACTTTCTAAACTATAATTAATAAATCTCATTAATTCTCTTGCAAACTCTAAGTCATCTTCTGAATCAGCTATAGATTTTATAGTTTCAAAATTCTCTTTGCTTAAAATATCTTTATTTTCTTTTAGATTTTTAAGCGCTTCTTTTTTAGTAGGATTATATCTTGCCCCTAAAGCTTTTATATTTAAATTAATAAATTCATTAGCTAAATCTCGCATTTCTTTTATTACAATATATAAACATTGATCTTCATCACTTTTATCTTCTTTACTATAAGTTATATCTTTTGCATCAAATACGTTAGTATTTTTCAAAACCTCATCTATAAAACTTATAATTTTTCTTCTACTATTTTTATTGCTATTAAAGAGAATATATCTATATATCATGCTATTGAAGTTATCTTTTTCTAAGATACTATATAGGTCATCAAAAGTAAGTTTTTGTTTTAATAAAAATGCTACTTCTAATATCTCATCTACTTTAATTTTTTCCTTTAAAAGCTCATCTTTTATAATATTTATCCACTTACTATCTGAGAATATAACTTCAATATCATTTAATATAATTTTCGTTTCCTTTATAGCCTCTTTATAAGAATTTCTTCCTTTTAGTAAAGAATTTTTATTATACTCTCCTACAGAAACTAAAATCCCCATTAATGCATATAAATGAATAAATTTATTGCCATACTTTTTAAACATATTTACATAATCATAAGCTAAATCATAATTATAATTTTCTTTAAAATAAATATTACCTCTATAAAGTCTTCCTATTATTTTTGATAATAAATTAAACTTTTTAGCATTTACTTTTCCATTATATAAATACCAAAAAATACTTAGCTTTTCAAAAATAATATTTGCAAGTTCCTCTTCGATTATATTATTATCACTACCCTTTTCTACTAGCCAAAACCTTATATCATCTGATAAAACTTCTAACTTTGAAATGGCTATAAGCTTACCATATCCTCTAGATATTTTACACACTTCAAAAATGAAAGTATTATATTTAGAATACTCTTTTACACCTTCTACACAGAAAAATATGTAGCTATTGTGTATAGAAAAAACTTTGAATATTTCTTTTGCTTCTTCTTTTCCAGATAACCTCAACAAAGTTAAACCTAATTTTATTTCATTTGAATTATTACTTTCTTTTGAAAATCTTACTCCATAGTCATATAAAATATCTTTTGAAATAATTCCTTCACTTAGCATACATTTAAACTTTTCTATAAACTCATAATAATAATCTACTATATTATAATTATTAATAAATAGTTCCAAGCTCTCTTTACTATACTCATCTTCTTTTAAAAAATATTTATATACAAGATCTATTGCCGTATTAGAAAGCATCACTCTATCTTTTATATTATACTCTTCATTTAAGTAAATTTTTTTCGCCTCGTATTCTCCTGAACGACTCATATTTTGCTTATTAAATGATTTATAACCATGTTTTTCTATATAATCATTTAATATATCATATAAGAATACGACTGTACCCCTCTCCATTTGCACCCTCCTTATACCTTATATAATGCTTCCTTATAACAAAAACTCCCTGCCTTTATCTGCAAGGAGTGCTTTAAAAGTATTTTACCATTTAATGTTAATTATATCAATTGCTATATTTTTTATCTTTTATAACATTCTCTATAAATACTCTTACAGTTTCTTTATATAGTTTCTTATCTTTTGAATAAGCTCCTACATGTTTTGCACCCTCAATTAATAATAGCTTATTTTTATCCCCTTTTTTAACTTTATACATTTCCTCACTCATAGAGTGTGGTACTAATTCATCTGATGTTCCATGAACAAACATAACTGGCACATCACTATTTTTAATATCGTCTATTGGTGATATCTTATTCATATCAAATCCACATATTCTTTTAATTTTTCTGTTTAAAATGTGATAAACAGGGAAAAATGGAACTTTAGATTCTTTAAATTGTGACTTTATTATTTTTACACCATTTGAATATGCACAATCAGCTATTATAAAATCTATTTTGTTACTATGCTTTCCTCCATACATTAAAACAGTAGCACCTCCCATTGATTGTCCATGTAACCCTATAATCCCCTCCTTACCTACCTTTTCTCTCATTAAATCTACCCATTTATCCAAATCTTTAACTTCCTTATATCCATAAGTACTATGCTCTCCTTCACTTTCTCCATGACTCCTCATATCTATAAGTAATACATTAAATCCTTCTTCAAAAAATATATCTGCAAATTGAAAACATACATAATGATTAGCTGTATATCCATGATGTATTATAGCTATTTTTTTAGAATCCTTATTTTGCAAATAATAATAACCTTTTAATTTATATCCATCATAACTCCTTATTGTAAGCTCTTCTCCTTCTAAATTTTTATAATCTTCATAATCACTTGAAAACCTTTCCTTCATAGCTTTTATCATTTCATCTTTTGTTTTTCTCTTGTCCATAATTACCTTATAAAAAGCCTTTTTATTTATAAAATATAAAACAATACTTATAGAAACTAATAATATAGCAATTAATATTAGTATAGCCATTCCTACTCCCCCTTTTAATAATTAATTTTTATTAAATTTCTAAGCTTAAATCATATAATAATTTTATCCTATTATGAATTTCTCTTCAACATTATATCCTTTTTATCTACTTATAACAAAAAGGATGAACCCCTAATGGAGTTCATCCTTCTCTTTTATTATTTTATAATTTATTTTTTCTTCTCTTAAGGAAAGTTCCAGCTCCAACTGCAGCTATTCCTGAAAGTAATACTAATAAACTATTAACCCCTCCTGTTTGAGGTAAATTACCCTTATTTCCTGAATTTGAAGAATCACTTGGTTTACTTGGATTAGTAGTATTTTGTTTTTCTTTTACTGTTACTTTAATTTTCTTAGTAGCCTTTGCACCTTCACTGTCTACCACTTCATATATAACTTTATATTTACCTGCTTTAGCTGTGTTAACTGTATTTTCAACAACCTTAATTTTATCTGTAAGATTTCCTTCTTCAGCATCTTCTGCTGTTACTCCTGTCATAGGATCAAATTTAGAATTTAATTCTATAGTTGAATCCTTAGCATTTATTACTGGTATTTTATTAATAACTGATGATTTTTTCTTTACTGTTACTTCTATTTCATTTGAAGCTACAGTACTTCCATTTATAGTTACTTCAGCAGATACCTTTGAAACGCCTTCCTTTTTAGTTTTTATAACGCCATCTTCTACTGATAGAACTTCTGGATTAGATACTGTATATTTAATAGTAGCCTTACTTAAATCTGCTTTATTTCCATTAGACATAATTGCCTCTAATACTACTTTTGATTCATTTCCTTCTATTAAAGTAGTATTATCCATACATAGTCTTACTGATTCTAAAGTTAGTTTATCTTCTGGCGTTACATCTTTAATATATAAGTCATCTAAAACTAATTCATCATATCCATTACCTTTATTAAATGCTAGATAATAATCTACAGCATTGCCTGTTGTAAATTCTTTCTTAAATTCTTTAACTTCTCTTTTATATTCTGGACCATCTATTGGTCTTCCTGTAACAGTTCCTGGTGTTAGGTTTTCATTAAATAATTCACCTGATGTTTCAGATTTTATAGCTACTGAATATAGATTATCTATTTTATTTGTATATTTAAATCCTATTTCATAAGTTGTATTAGGTTTTAATTTTAATGTAGATTCATCTGTCAATAATATCTCACCTGTTGTACCTGGTTGTTGATTTGATTTTAATGAGAATCTACCATCAATTACCCAATTCATATATTGTTTTCCTTCTGGATCTTTTTCTGCATAGTGAGTTCTATTATCAGTTCCTAGATTTTGACCCATATATAAAGGTCCATGTCCCTCATCCACATTTTCAAAATCTTCATAGATTACATATCCATCTCTATTAGTTTTATCTAAATCAAGAGGGTTAGTCCAAATTCTAAAATCATCTATAAGAACTTTACTATCATCTTCATCCTTCGCAACATTTAAATATAACGTTCCTTCAGTTATTCCTTCTGGTATTGTAAATTCAACTCTCATTCTTGTTGCTCTTTCACCATGCCATTTTAAGCCTTCTCCAACATTCATTCTTGTTGTTTCTCTAGTTATAGTACTTTCTTCTAAAGTACATCCTGACTTAAATCCTAAAGTAACATCTCTATCACCATAATTTTTAACCCATACTGAAGCTGTATAAGTTTTACCCGGTTCTAGCCCTGTTATTTTTTGAGATAAATTTGCATCTGCTCCATTATTTCCTTGAACTACAACTGCATCATTACCTAATCTTCTATCAACATTCTCATTTATTATAGAAATATGCTCTTTATTTTCTGATGAAGAATTAATTGTCCATGAATCAAGTGTTTGAGAGTCAAAACCTGGATCACTTATCAATGTTCCTTCTCCCCAATTATTTATTCTATCTTCATTAACCTTTTCTTGGAATACTATATAAGGTGTATTTGCTTTAGCTTCAATTGTAACCTTTCCATTTGTTACAGGTAACTCATCTACAAAAGTTCTTCCTAAATCTGATAATTCATATATCTTAACTGTTTCTGTTCCTTCCCATCCTGTAGGAATATCCCATGTAGTTGTTCCCCCTTCTGGATTCCAATGATACACTTTATTTTCTGGTTCATTATCAAGTTGTTCCCATGTCCAAGGCATAAATAATGTAGTTTTTCCTATACCTCTATCATTAATAGTATCCTTTGGAGTTATAGATATTAATTTTCCATCTTGATACATATTAATGTTTCCATTTTCCCTCTTAACTTCTAATCCATCATTAAACTTAACAAAACCATTTGTACCATCATCTTCCCATTCCATTATCTCAAAATGTTGCATATATTTTGATGGTAATGTTTGATTGTAGAATGTTTCTATAGCATAAAATCCTTCTACATCATGTCTTGTTCCCCATCCACCAGATAATGCATGCTTGGCTCCTTTTAAAAGATCATCAGACATAAATACATCTTGTTCTTGGTTTCTTATAAATCTAATCATTTTACTTTCATTTCCTCTATTAGGGTATGCTGGATCTCCACCCCAATGAGTCCAAGCTGTTTGTTGTTCTAATGGACCATTAAACTCTGTTGCAAGCATCCAATCATTATCTTTTATTATTTCTGATAACTCATTTGCATTCCAACCATTTCCTGTATATACGTCAACATATATCCAAGATAAATCTGGATGATCTTCTTTTAACATAGAAAATCTTCTTTTTAATTCTCCTGTTAATATATCTTTCTTTTGATCTACGTAATAAGAATTATCTTTCCATGCCCATCCTTCTTGGAATCCTGGTCTTAAATTATTTACATCTAGTTCAAATGCATCTAAATGATATTCTGTTGCATTAACATGAACCCCTATTTTAGCATTATAATCTTTACCTATTTCTATTAATTTATTTAAATCATCCTTACCACCTTGTCTTATACCTGTATGACCACCTATATCAGCTATAACATCATCATGACCTTCTCCTTGATATCCCTTTTCTAATACTAATTGACCAAATCCATCTGTATAATTAGATAATTTCTTAATCATATCCCCTGTTCTTAGGAATGGTGATTGTGCTAAAGACCCTATATTAAACGGTATATATGAGAAGCTATTTTTTATATAATCCGCTCCTTTAACTTCATCCATATTGTCTCTGTAAAGAATAGCTGCATCTTGCCAATTTACTTTTCCACTTTTATTTTTATCCTTTGCTATCATAATTTGAGACCATGGAAGTTCTTCTGGCTCTCCTGGTACCGCACCTGAGTCTTCTAAATTTAATTTAACTTTTGTTACTCCATTTCCATCTAAAGTAGCTTTTATTTTTTCTCCATATTCATTACTTAATCCGATCATATTTATAGTGTCTTTTGTTACTTGTTCTGGCACACCTCCACTTTGTGTGTTAATACAAATTATATAAAGAGCTCCTGCCGCTTGAGCATTCCTAGCCTTATCTTCAAAAGTATGAGTTCCTCTATCAACTATAGCTACTTTTCCTGTAAGATCTTTACCTTGAAAATCTTCTACTCCACCTAATCCACAATATACAGCTTCATACTCTTTACCCATATACTTTTTAATCTTTTCTTCACTAGAGAATATAGGTTGATTTGTATTTCCATTTATCTCAACATTTCCTATATTACCAATAAAGGCTGGCGCTGATGAAGATTTTATTGCTTCTCTGTAAGTCCAAGTACCATTATATATACCCGCTTTTTTATATCCATTTCTATCTGCAACATTTATGACAATTCTATTTCCACCTTCAATTACATTATTATCTACTGCAATAGCAAATTTATCATCATTTATTATTCCGTAAGTTTTATTATAATCGCCCATTTTAACATCAGATACATTTTCAAATTTCTCTTGAATGTTATTCCAATCTCCTGTAGTTAGTACACCTGAAATCTTACCATTTTCAGTACTCTTTACAGAAGCTAAACTATGCCCTGGGAAATTTATTGTTCTTAATTTGAAACTTCCATTTTCTACAATTTCTTTTACTTCCATTTTTAAAGCATCATCTTTAACTAATGATATTTGAACTTTCATTATTAAATCTAATTCTTCAAAGGTCATAACATATTCAGCTGTTTTTTCATCAATAGTGTTATATGCTACTTTAGGAACATACTTTTCCTCATTTAACTCAACAATAAATAGTTGTTCATCTTCCCCTTCTAGTACATCTCCTCCAACTTCATATCTTATTACTCTTGGAAAATTATTATCTAATACAACCTTCATATCTCCTGATTGTATTACTTTTTCTTCTACAACTACTTCAGGTGGTATTATAGTTCCATCCTCTGGATCTGCTTTAACCGTAACTGTAGCAGTCACTCTATCTTCTCTATCAACTAAAGTTCCTTCTGATTTAAAAATTCCTTCCTTTGAGTATAGTGTTTTATCTATATAATCCCATTCTACACCTTCTAATGCAGTAGTCCCATCTTCATAAGTTACATTTACCTTTTTAGGTAACTCTGGACGTATTCTTATAAAGGTTTCTGCTGTCACTTCCTCTACTGATTTTATTGGCTTTAATGGCATTTTTTCATCTAAAGCTCCAACAGTACCAGCTCTAAAGTAATCTACATAGGCATCATTAAGTCCATACCATGTTTTAAATCCTACTCCATAACTTGAATTCAAAGGCATACCTTGTAAATTTACTTCTTCACTAAATATTTGTTCATCATTTAGCCACATAGTTATTTTTTTACCTTCGAATCTAACCTTTAATTTATATTCTTCTCCTGGATTTAATTTTGGACCTGAAAAATCTTTACTACTTCCATTTGCAGTTGCTATTCTCCAGTTCCCATTTAAATCATATCCTGCAAATAAATATGCTCCATCAGTTTGTGGTCTTAAAATAAAACCAAACCTTCCTACACCTCTTGAAGCATCACCATCTAACTTAAAGACCATTTCTGCTTCACCATCTTTTAATTGTGGTGCATTTTGATCAAAAAAAGTAAACTCATTATTTACTTGAGCATTTCTTGTTACCTTTAAATATCCATTTTCCACTTCATGAGTTCCTTCTCCTATAAGTGTTTTCCAATCACACTTCTCTGTATCATCAAATAAGGCAGTATATATTTCTTCACTTATAGGATTTATTCTTTCTTGTTGTAGCACTTGATTTTGAGCTTCTTCTATATTTGTTAAGTTATTTGCAAATGTTGGTGTTGTTATAGAAGCTATTTGAGTAACTACAATAGTACTTGCAACTAAAACAGATAGTCTTTTGCTCATTGATCTTCTTCCTATATTTCCTTTATTCTTCATTTTACATCCCCCTTGAAATTTATGGTTTTAATGTAATTAAAATCCCATAACCATATATTAATAATATTATTATGTAAACATTTACTCAATAATTTTATTGCTATCTTCTTTATGTTTGTTGTTATAAATTTACATATAAATAGATATATCTCATATTTACTTATTTGTAAGTTCCTATAGAATAAGAAAATCAATATTTTAATAAAATATAAAAAGGTGAACTACAATTAAGTAGTTCACCTTTTTAACATTACTTTTTTTGATCTAAATATTGACTTGCACTAAGAGCCGCTATATTTCCTTCACCTGCTGACTTTATATATTGATATGGCTTACCAACACAATCACCAGCTGCAAAACAACCTGGTATATTTGTTCTCATAAGTCTATCAACATAGATATGATTTTCTTCTATTTTTAATCCTGGAACTAATTGACCTGGAGAAATTGAATCCTTTAAAACAAAAACTCCATCAGTTTTTAGTTCTGAATTTTTTAATAATATTTTATTTACTTTCATATCTCCAGTAATAGCTTCTGGTTTATCTTGTACAACTTCTATATTATTTCTTAAATTATAAGAACCCTTATACATTGGTATATAATATACAAGTCCTGCAAGTTCACTTACAAAATTAGCCTCTTCTTCAGCTTCTTTATTATGTCCTATTATAGCAACAGTTTTCCCTCTATATAATGGTGCATCACAAGTTGCACAATATCCAACACCTTTTCCAAGATACTCTTCTTCACCTCTTATAGGTCTTGTATATTCCATTCCTGTTGCTAGTATTACTGTTTTTGCTTCATAAGTCTTATCATTAGCCATTAAAGCAAAGTACTCTCCCATTGCATAAATATTATTTATTCTTTCTTCTGTAATTTCTATCTCCATTGCATCTAAGTGAGCTTCAAATCGCTTTTTTATATCTTCTCCAGTCATTCCAAAAAAACCTAAATAATTATTAACCTTTGGAGCTTTAATTAACTTATTAGTTAAATTTTTATTTCCAAATACAATAAATTTTTTATTTCTTATTTTAGCATTTAATGCTGCAGAAAGACCTGCTGGTCCACTTCCTACAATTGCAATGTCGTATCTTTCATCCAAAATTTCCACCTTCCTCTTATAGGTGTTTAGTTACAGCAGCCTTTAATGATTCTTTTGGCATAAATCCTATTAAAGTTTCTACAGGTGCTCCATTTTTAAAAATCATTAATGTTGGGATACTTGATATTTGATATCCATTAGCTAATTTTGGATTTGCATCTACATCTACCTTTGCAAATTTTACATTTGTAAGTTCCATTGCTAAATCTTCAACTATAGGTGCTATCATTTTACATGGACCACACCAAGTTGCCCAAAAGTCAACTAAAACTACACCTTTTTGTTGTAATACCTCTTGATTAAAATTCATTTCTGATACATGTTGAACCATACTTTTATTCCTCCTAATATACCCACAAGGGGTATCTATTTTATATTCTCATATTACACATTTTTTTAATCCTAGTCAATAGGTAAGAATTAAACTTCTCACTATATATATTCCCTTAATATATAAATTAATATTCTACCTAAATGTTAAAGATTAAAACTTTTTTTCTCTATTATTCCTTTGAAAATTGTGCATCGTATAGTTCTTTATATATACCATCCTTAGCTAATAACTCCTTATGATTTCCTTTTTCCTTTATCCCCTCATCTGTTAGAACTATTATTTCATCTGCATTTTTAATTGTAGACAATCTATGAGCAACTACAATTGTTGTTCTTCCTTTGCATAATTCCTCTAATGATTTTTGTATTATACACTCTGTCATATTATCTAAAGCAGATGTAGCTTCGTCTAGTATTAGTATTGGTGGATTTTTTAAAAATACTCTTGCTATAGATATCCTCTGTTTTTGTCCACCTGATAGTTTTACTCCTCTTTCTCCTATATAAGTGTCATATCCATCTTTTAAATTCATTATAAATTCATGAATATTTGCCTTCTTTGCAGCTTCTATTACTTTATCAAAGGTAGAATCTTGTTTTCCATATAGAATATTTTCTTTTATTGTTCCTGTAAATAGAAATACCTCTTGCTGTACTATACCTATATTGTTCCTTAATGATTCTAATGTACTACAGTATATGCTTTTTCCATCTATTGTGATATCACCATCTGTAACATCATAAAATCTAGGTATTAAATTACAAAAGGTTGTCTTGCCACCACCTGAAGGGCCAACTAATGCAACCATTTTACCTTGTTCTATCTTTAAAGATATACCTTCTAAAATATTTTTATCTTCATAGCTAAAATGTACATTTTTAAACCCTTAATCTATCTATATATATCTACAATTAATCCTTGTATTTCATCTATTGATGAAGCTATATTTAAATTTTCTCTTTCATCACTTAATAGAGCCTGTGTAAGTTCTTCTAATTTTAAATCTATAGTATCTACAGTTATAAAGTATTGTGTTTGCCAAAAACTAACATCCCTCTTAGTATCATACATAAAATTTAATATTGACTCTAAATATTCTTTTATCATTTTTTTATAAGCCACAACATCTCCATAGGTTTTAGTTATTACTAACCTATTTCCTCTTTTTTTTATGTCTTCAATCATTTTCTTTAATTGTTCTTCTGACTTTCTTTCTCTTGCTTGATTAAAGCTTTGTGAAAAATCTTTTTTTTCTGAAGTTATCCTTCTTTCTTGTTTTATTAAACTTTTTCTATTTACTCTTCCTATTTCCACATCTTTCACTCCTCTATAGGATTATTATACCAAAGCATTTCATTTTCAACTAGTTATATTATACAACATAAAGTAAATTACATTTTTTCCCACGTATTAATATTTTTAAACTATTTATGCTATACTTATAGTAGATTTTTAATTTACATTATTTACAAAATAGGAGGTTATTTAATGTGGTTTAACAAAAATATAGAGGATATCATAGAAGAATTTGGTTCAAATACTACAAATGGTTTATCCTCCTCTGAAGCAAAATCTAGACTTGAAAAGAATGGACCAAATAAACTTGCTAGTAAAAAGAAAAAGTCTATGCTACAACTATTTTTTGTCCAAATAAATGATGTTATGATTTATATTTTACTAGCAGCTGCTGTTATTTCTGCTTTTATGGGCGAAGTTAGTGATGCTATTATTATTTTAATTGTAATCTTAGTTAATGCAATTATAGGTGTTGTCCAAGAATCAAAGGCTGAGAAAGCTTTAGAAGCCCTTAAAAACATGTCTACTCCTAAAGCATTAGTTAAAAGAGATGGACAGATAATAGAAGTTCCATCGGAAGAAGTTGTTGTAGGTGATATAGTTATTATAGATGCTGGTAGATATATACCTGCTGATTTAAGACTTATAGAATCTGCTAACTTAAAAATTGAGGAATCTGCTTTTACAGGTGAATCTCTTCCTTCTGAAAAATCAACTGAAATTTTAAATAGTGAAAATGATATACCTGTTGGTGATCAACACAATATGGCTTTTATGTCTACTTTAGCTACTTATGGAAGAGGAAATGGTATTGTAGTTGCTACAGGTATGGATACTCAAATTGGTAAAATTGCAAAAATGTTAGATGCTGAGGAAGATGATACTACACCACTTCAAAAGAAACTTGCTGAGCTTGGCAAAATTTTAGGTTTTACAGCTGTTGCTATTTCTTTAGTTATGTTTGTAGTTTCTATGATTCAAGGAAGAGACTTTATGGAAATGTTCATGACTTCTATAAGTTTAGCTGTTGCAGCTATTCCTGAAGGACTTCCTGCCATTGTTGCTATTGTACTTGCCTTAGGTGTTCAACGAATGATAAAGGAAAATGCTATTATTAGAAAACTTCCTGCTGTTGAAACTCTTGGTTCTGTTAATATAATTTGCTCTGATAAAACAGGGACTTTAACTATAAATAAAATGACTGTTAAAAAATATTTCGTTAATGGTGAACTAAAAAATTTAGACGAAATAGATACTAAAGAAAATACTTCTAAACTACTTGTTGAAGGTATGATATTATGTAACGATGCTACCTCTAAAGATGGTTCACAAACTGGAGATCCTACTGAAATTGCATTACTTGATGTAGGTAATAAATTCAACATCTTTAAAGAAGATTTAAATTCTATCCATAAAAGAGTTGATGAAATTCCTTTTGATTCAGATAGAAAACTAATGACTACTGTAAATAAATATGATAATAAGGATTCTGTATTTACAAAAGGAGCTATAGATAGTATCTTAAAAATTTCTTCTAAGATTTTAATTAATGGTAAAATTGAAGATTTTTCAGATGAGCTTAAAGCTAAAGTCTTAAAGGCTTCTAATGATATGTCTGATGAAGCTCTTAGAGTTCTTGCCCTAGGATATAAAATAATTGAAAATGAACATGTAGAGATTGATTCATTAGAAAAAGATTTAATTTTTGTTGGTTTAATGGGAATGATTGATCCTCCAAGAGTAGAGGTAAAAGACTCTATAACAAAAAGTAAAAATGCTGGTATAAGAACTATAATGATTACTGGAGACCATAAAAACACTGCCGTTGCAATAGCTAAAGAATTAGGTATTGCCGAAAATATTTCCCAGGCAATGTCTGGTAGTGAAATAGATACTTATACTGAAGAGGAGTTTACTAAAATAGTTAATAATTTTAGAGTGTTTGCTCGTGTTTCACCAGAGCATAAGGTTAAAATAGTTAAAGCCTTTAAATCTCATGGAAATATTGTTTCTATGACAGGTGATGGTGTTAATGATGCCCCTTCATTAAAAGCTGCTGATATTGGTGTTGCAATGGGTATTACAGGTACAGATGTTGCTAAAGGTGCTGCTGATATGGTTTTAACTGATGATAATTTTACTACTATAGTTAAAGCTGTTGAAGAAGGTAGAAATATTTTTAATAATATAAAAAAATCAATACTATTCTTGTTAAGTTGTAATTTAGGTGAAGTAGTAGCTCTATTCTTTGCGATTTTATTTAATTGGGATACCCCTTTATTACCAATTCATATTTTATGGGTAAATTTAATTACTGATAGTTTTCCTGCTCTATCTTTAGGTGTAGACCCTGGTGATAGCGGAGTTATGGATAAGAAACCTAGAAATCCTAAGGAAAGTTTATTTGCTGGAAGAATGGGAAAACTACTAATAATAAATGGTATTTTAATAGGTGTAACTACTCTTTTTGCATTTAAATTAGGTGAAAAATTATATCCTGATTCCTTAAGACATGCACAAACTATGGCCTTTGTTGTTTTAAGTGTTTCACAATTATTCTTCTCTTTAGCTATGAGAAATGAAACTAAATCATTATTCCAAGTTGGAATATTTAAAAATAAATCGCTAATAGGATCTTTAGCCTTTGGAATTGCTCTTCAATTCCTAGTTATATCAATACCTTTTATAGCTTCAATCTTTAAAGTTTATGCATTAACTCTAAAAGACTGGACAATAGTAATTGGAATTTCATTAATACCATTTATTATTAATGAAATAATAAAAGTATTTTTTAGATCTAGCGATAAAAATAAAGCTTAAATAATTAAAAGGGATATATCAGACTTAGTGATATATCCCTTTTAAAATTAATTTATATCATTATCAAATATTAAGCCTTCTGTTAAAATCCCTTTGTCCATTGAATATATTTTATCTGCCACATTTTTTGCAAATTCCATATCGTGAGTTATGATAAGCATACTCATTCCTTGTTTTCCTAGAGTCTTTATAAGATTTGTAACTTCTCCTGTTAATCCTGGGTCTAAAGCTGATGTTGGTTCATCAAAACACATAAGTTTTGGATTTAAAGCTAATGCTCTTCCTATTGCAACCCTTTGTTTTTGACCTCCAGACAATTCGCAAGGGTAATTATTAACTTTCTCTTTAAGTCCTAAGAACCCTAAAATTTCTTTAGCTTTTTTTATTGCTTCAACCTTATTTTCACCTAACACTCTTTGAGGTGCTTCTATAATATTTTCTAAAACACTCATATGTGGAAATAAATTAAAGTTTTGAAATACTAATCCTATATTTCTTCTTATTTCATTAAACTTATTTTTATCTACATATTTTCCATTATCACATAATTTTTTTTCATCTATCTCAATAGTACCAAAATCACACATTTCAAGACCATTTACACATCTTAATAAAGTAGTTTTACCACCGCCAGAAGGACCAACTATTACAAGGATTTCTCCAGCTTTTATTTCTAAATTTACACCTTTTAAAACTTCTGTGTTTCCAAAGCTTTTTTTAAGATTTGTTATCTTTAACATCTTATTCCCTCCTAATTATAATAGTTATATCTTTCTTCTATTTTTTCTAAGCCTTTAGTTAACAAACCATTTAAAACTAAATAAACTACTGCTACAACTACAAAAGGCATTATTGAAGATATTCTATTTGATGCAATTTTAGCTACCTTTAATAACTCATCTAGCCCTACTACATAAACTAATGCTGTATCCTTAACTAAAGTAACAACTTCATTAGCTACAGGTGGGAATATTCTTTTTAGAGCTTGTGGAAGTACTATTCTAAAGAATGTGTCTTTAGGTGTTAATCCTAAAACTTCTGCAGCTTCAAATTGTCCCTTATCTATTGAAAGTATTCCTGCTCTAAATATTTCTCCAAAATAAGCTCCATAATTCAATACCATTGCTAAAATTGCTGCTGTAAATCTTGGAATTCTAACTCCTATTAAAGGTAATCCAAAGAATACAAATAAAATTTGTAATAACAGAGGAGTACCTCTTAAAATCAATACATATAATCCAGTAATTGATTTTATAATCTTTATTTTTGATATCCTTCCAAGAGCTATTATTACTCCTAATGGAATTGATAATATCAATGTCAAAACAAATACACCAAGTGTCATTTTTAAGCCTTCTGATATTTGTGGAATAAGGCTAATTATATCATTTACTAACGTCACAGTTACTCCTCCTTATTGTAAACTACTTAACTATTATATCTTCACCAAACCATTTTTCTGATATTTTTTGTGCAGTTCCATCTTTTATTACTTCATTAAAAGCATTATTTATAGCCTGTAATAATTCTGTATCTCCTTTTCTTATCCCAACACCATACGTTTCTTTTCCAAAGTCTTCACTTAAAACCTTATATTTTTCAGCTCCTCTTTGATTTATATAATATTTAGCAAGTATCTCATCTGCAACTACTGCATCTACTCTTCCTGCTTCTAAATCCATTAACGCTTCGTTATTTGTTTCAAAAGTTACTATTTTTCCATTCTTAAATGTAGATACTGTATCCCCATCTGATTCTATTGCATCTACCGCACTTGATTGATTTTGTGCACCTACTGATGCTCCTTTTAAATCTGACTTAGTTTTAATTTTAGAATCTACTAACGTTATAATAACTTGTCTATTATTTAAATATGCTTTTGAAAAATCAACTTTTTCTTTTCTTTCATCTGTCATAGAATATCCATTCCATATTAAATCTATATTTTCATTATCAAGTTCAGTTTCTTTCATGCTCCAATCTATATTTTGAAACACTATTTCTTTTCCTAACTTTTCTCCAACTGCTTTTGCTAAGTCAACATCAAAACCTGTTGTTTTACCATTTTCATCTTTAAAACCTAGTGGTACAAAAGTATCATCTAGTCCTATAATCAATTCATCTTTATCTATAGTAGTAATTTTACTATTTTCAACATTTCCGCATCCTACTAATCCAATAGCTATTACCCCAAACAATGATACAACTATAATATTTTTTATAATATTTTTTATAATCTTTTTTAACATAATATTATCACCCTTTTCTTTATCACTTTACTATATCATTACTTTATCACACTAAAGTAATGAAGTCAAACTTTTTATATATAAAAATAAAACCTTCATATAATTATATGAAAGTTTTACTTTTTTAGTTCCTATTTTAATCTTGTTCCTTCTTCTTCTTGAACAATTTTACCTTCTTTCATTAGTCCACCAAGAGCCATTTTAAAATAATTTTTGCTTGTTTTAAAAGTAGCTCTTATATCTTCTGGATTTGATTTATCATTAAACTCCATAAACCCACCATTCTTTTCCATGTGCTTTAGTATATCATTTTGTAGTTTATCTCTTTCGTTAAGTCTTGTTTGTCTAGGTGTTAATCCTATAACCCCATCTTCATATAATCTCTTAACTCTAACCTGTAACTCTTCTCCTGGGAATACTTCGTTATAATATTCATTAGGTAAAATTAATCCTTTATATTTTGAATCTATCGCCACATTTAAAGTACCAGCTGGAGTTCTTGAATAAACTTGAGCTGTAACCTCATCTCCAATTTTAAATATAACTTCTTCCTCTTTAGCATTATATACATAGTTTTCAACTTCTGTAGTTGCTGCTATTCTACCTGTTTTATCTAAATATATATAAAATAAATATTTATTTCCTATTTGAAGCTTAAATCTTTGTTCCTTAATTGGTACAAAAATATCTCTATCTAATCCAAAATCTATAAAGGCACCAAATTTCGCTTGAGCGACAACCTTTAAATACGCTACATCTCCAACCTTTGCTAAAGGAGTTTTAAAAGTAGCTACTGGTCTATCTTTAGAATCTCTATATACGAAAACCTCTATGTCATCTCCTTCTTTTATTCCCTTACCTTCTGCTAAGGATTTAGGAAGTAAGACCTCATCTCTTCCTTCATCTCCAAGATAAAACCCAAAGTCTTTTTCTCTTTTTACTTTTAAAACATTGTATTCACCTATTTTTATCATTTTTCCTCCTAAATTTATAAGTATTTCTTACTTAAATTTACATAGTTATTTGCTGAAGTTTGAATACTTTTTATTTCGTCTTCTGTAAGTTCTCTTACAACTTTAGCTGGACTTCCCATTAAAAGTACTCCTTCTTTAAAAGTTTTTCCTTGTGAAACTAAAGAACCAGCTGCCACAATTGTATTTTTAGATATTTTAGCTCCATTTAATATAATACTTCCCATTCCAACTAAAACATTATCAGCAATCTCACATCCATGAATTATAGCTCCATGTCCTACAGTTACATTATCTCCAATAATAGACGGACAATTTGTATCTACATGAACTACTGAATTTTCTTGAATATTAGTATTCTTACCAATAATAACTTTATTCATGTCTCCTCTAATTCTTGTTCCAAACCAAATGTTAGAATCCTCTCCAATAACAACTTCTCCTATTATATCAACACTCTCTGATACATAGCAAGTTTTATGTATACAAGGTTCCTTACCGTCAAATAATTTTTTCATAAAATCAACTCCTTTAAACTAAACTTATTTTATCATCCTATGATATTATTGTCATTATTTATACACATTTAATACTATATATATAATAAGTAATAATTTAAGAGAGGCTTATTTTGGGAAAAAAGAAACACAAGGAAATTAAAGGATTTAATCAAAACGACTTAAAATTTTACTATGGTATTCCTCATTGCCATACAAATTTTTCTACTGGTAAAGGCAACCCTTTAGAAGCCTACGAGTATGGAAGAAAAGCAGGACTTAATTTTATGTTTGTAACAGATCATAATTCATTTTTATCTAATAAAGTATCTATTAAAGATTCAATTTATACCCGTTGGCAAGGAACTCATTACTATGCTTCAAGGCTTATGAAAAAATATGAAGAGTTTTTACCACTAGTAGGCTTTGAATGCAAAACTGATTCCTATGGTGATTTAAATATAATGAATTCTTCAACCTTTTTTACTGGTATAGTAAAAGATATAAAAATACTTTTATTATGGATGTTAAATAATGAAAATGCTTTTATATCAATAAATCATCCTCATAAAAATATTAGAAATTTATCCTATAATCCTATTTTAAATAAACTTATTACCTCCATAGAGGTTGGAAATGGTAACCCAGCTGCAAAATATACAAGACATGATAAGCATTATTTTAATTTACTTGATGCAGGATGGAAGTTAGGAGCAATAAACGGTCAAGATAATCATAAGATAAACTTTGGAGATTCTGAAAATTTAACAGTCTATATTGGTAATGAACTTTCTAAATCTGCTTTAGTAGATTCCTTTAGAGCTATGAGAACTTACTCTACAGAATCTAGATTTTTAAAATTTTACTTTACTATAAATGATAGTTTTATGGGGGAAACTATACTAATTTCTGATAATAAACTAAAATTCCTAATTTATGCTGAGGATATTAGATATAGAATAAAAGAAATTAGTATTATAAGTAACAAAGGTACTACAATTAAAGACATAGATGAAATTAATTTAAATCATATTAAGTATATATATGAACATAAACATGAGGAAAATGAAACTTGGTATGTTATAAAGGTAGTTCAGGAAAATAATCGTATTGCTATTAGTTCTCCAATATTTGTAGAGTCAGCAAAAGAAGTTTTAGGTAATTCTTATGAATCTTAAAATACAAAAAGAGTTGTAAAATAAATTACAGCTCTTTTTGTATTTATGTTAACATTATTTATTTTTTTGATTTTGCATATGTTTAACTCTATTTGGTTTAGCTTTAGGTTTAATTTCAATTTTCTTTTCTTGCTTTTTTGGTCCCCCTGTAGCTTGAATATCTAAGAACCATATAAAGAACCATACTACAACTAAAGTAAATAGTATATTAATCCATGGATTTGTAGTTTTAAATAAAAATTGAACTGCAAATAACGCAACAGATATGCCTAATAATAACCATTTGTTAACTTTAACTTTTGAGAAAACATATTTTCTTCCTAATGTGAACATTAACATGACTGCTCCTAACATAACTGCAAAGTATGCTATCATAAACAATATATTTGTCATAACTTTTATCCTCCTATATTCACCTATAATTATATATTAAAAGAAATTACCTTTACATGCAAGTAATATAATTTTTAAATATTTGTAACATTTACGCACATAAAAATTTGTCTATAAAACACCGGGTTAAAGTGGCTTTTTTTGATTTTATTAACTTTTTTATCAAAATAACAAATTTATTTTAATTTCTTTTACTTTTTTTTCTTCTATTTTGTGTATTTTTTTGATAAAATAAAAAAGTAATTATAAAATCATTACGAGGGGTGATTATATGGGTTTAAATCAAACCTATCAATTAGACGAACTAGATCTTCAAATATTAGACTTATTAATAAAGGATTGTAGGACTCCTTATTTAGAGATAGCTAGAATTTGTCATGTTAGTGGTGGTACTATTCATGTAAGAATGAAAAAAATGGAGGAACTTGGGATAATAAAAGGTACTAGAATACTATTAAATCTTCCTAAGCTAGGTTATGACGTATGTTGTTTCGTTGGAATATATGTTGATAAAACTGAATCTTTTTCTTCAGTATTTCATGAGTTATCTCAAATAAAAGAAGTTGTTGAATTACACTTAACAACAGGAAATTATTCAATATTTGCTAAAGTTATTTGCAAAAACATTTCAGACCTTCAAGATATCTTACTAAATAAAATAAATTCTATAAATGGAATTCAAAGAACTGATACATTTATTTCTCTAGAACAACCTATAGACAGAAATATATCTATTTAGTGTCTATTTGCATAAAAAACCTTCCTCTAGGTTAAAATATTTAGTGAAAAAACCTATTAAAAAAGGAGTGTTTTTTATGAAAATTCTAGACACAATAGCACTTATTTTGGTTATAGTCGGTGCCGTTAACTGGGGTCTTATAGGATTCTTCCAATTCGATCTTGTTGCAGCTTTATTTGGTACCATGACTATGTTTAGTAGAGTAGTCTATGCTCTAGTAGGTCTAGCTGGACTTTATTCACTATCCTTTTTTGCAAAGGGTAGCATGACAACCGATAAGATATAGACATAAAAAAGCCTATCATTTTAAATGATAGGCTTAATTATTTTTAAAGATTTTTTATTATTTCAAATAATTCTATAGCTGCTGCTCTTGGTCCATTTTTTTCTTGACCTTTTACAGCTAAACATGTTTTTATTTGTCCAACCTTAATATTATCATTAAACATAGTATCAAAATATTCTTCTATTAAAATATTTGTTTCTGTTTGCTTTTGAGCTGGACCAAATGGATTCGCAAAGTAACTTTCAACTAAACCAGTTTCTGAAGTAGTTCCTTTAGCCATTCTTGCTCCTGATTTAAATACACTAATTGCATCCTTTGGAGTCTTAAAGTATTCTATAGAAGTTTCTCCTTCTTCTACCTTAGTATAATTATTAGCATATAAGAATAAATCTACTTTATATCCCTTTACAATTTCCTTATATGGTGCCACTGGCATAACTAATCTAGCATTTATCTTATCTGGATTCATAAATATACTTCTATCCATTTCTTTAAATGCATATCCTTGATCTAAATCATCTAATCTTACGAAT
This sequence comes from Clostridium chauvoei, assembly GCF_002327185.1. NCBI lineage: Bacteria > Bacillati > Bacillota > Clostridia > Eubacteriales > Clostridiaceae > Clostridium > Clostridium chauvoei. The sequence goes on from NZ_CP018624.1 coordinate 1,576,798, forward strand.
GCACCTATTTCAGTACCATATCCAAATACTTCTCCATTTATATTCTTAAATGTTCCCATATCATCAAATATAATAGTCATATTACTTATATAATCTTCACTTAATGCTCTAAAGGCTTCTAAGCTTTCTGATTTACCAGCTCCACTATCTCCCATTATTACAACATTAGCTTGCTTACCGCTCTTTAATTCAATATTAACCATTGCTCCATGTATTGGAAGACAACCTCTTTTTATCATAACTAAGTTGTGAAGAGTTAATGTCATCTTCTTCATATAACCAAAGTAATCTACTTCCTCTGAGTGGTTTACATATCCTATCATAACATCATTTTCTTTATCATCATAGAATACAGTTTTAACTTTATCATCTTCATCTGTAGCACCAAACACATAAACTAAATCTGGCTTTCTACCTCTATATTCATCACTTCTTGCCATTTCAAATAAATTACATAAAGTAATTCCATGTTCCATAAAATCTCTGTGGAAATATATAAATGCTAATAATTCTCCTACTTTAGCTGGATAGCAGAACCAATGCTCTTTATTTAAATTTGCATATCTTAATGGGTTTTCATATACTTCTTTAAACATTCCACTTCTAGTATTCTTCTTAGGATAAGTTATAAATGGTGTTTCTAATAAAATGCTATCTATAAAATTAATATCTTCTAAAGCTTCATATCCCTTTGGTATTGGCCATAAAACTCTATTAATCATTAAAGATGAATTTCCGCCAGCTGGTATTTGTCTAAATACTTTTGGCTTATATCCTAATACATTCTTTTCTATTTTTCTATATAATTTTAATATTAAATTAGAAAATTCTGAGTTAGCTTCTGTAAAACTCATTGCTGCTAACCCTTGTTGAACTTTATCACTGTGAATTATAGTATATCTTTCTAATCTTCTCCAGAATAAATAAAAATCTTCAATAAATGCTATAAAGTTATCTTTATCCTCAAAAAGTTTTTTATATTTCTCATTTGCCTCAACTATTTCTTCGACACTCATTACCGTACAATACTTACATATTCTACTTATATCTTTTCTTATCTTTGTAATATCTCCTGTATCTAATCCATCCTTTAGATATTTCCAACTTAAGGAAAGTCTACTTTTAGAAATTCGTAGATAACTCTCTACAACCCTTCTAAAACCTTCACTTTCTAATAATGTTTCGAAATTGTTACAATATTTCGCTGTAAAGTTTATTAATATTTTATCATTACTCATTGAAAATTCTTTACGCATAATTTGCCCCCTCTATGAATTTTATGTTAATTAAATATTTCATTTTTTATTATTTTTGACCTTAACAATTCGATTATAACATATTTTATGCAATTTTTAAAAGAATGATTTTGCATTTTTCACAAATTATTATCAAATTCTATCTAAAACCCTTTTTGAAAACATATACATTAGAAGTTTATCAATCTCCTTTTATAAAATTATTAATTTTATCGAAATATTTCCTTATTTTTTTATTTTTATTTCTACCCCCTACGAACATTTTTAATTTCAATAGTTCTTTTTAATAAATTTAATACTAAATTTCTACATAATAAAAACTTCTAAGAAAATATCCTAGAAGTTTTTATTATCTTTAACCTTGATTTAATTCTTTTACTATTATATCTCTAACCCTATCTGCTAATGCTTTTTCTTCATCCCTATTAAGATTATCTGTATATATTGGCTTTCCAAAAGTTATTGTTATATCTATAGCTTTAAATTTTCTATCTATTTCAAAAGCTCTATAAGCTCCATCTATTGATACTGGTATTATTGGTGCTTTTGCCTTAGTAGCTAACTTTAAGCTCCCCTTTTTAAACTCTTGAACTTTACCATCTTTACTTCTTGTTCCTTCTGGAAATATACACATGCTATATCCGTTTTTTAAATTTTCAGCTCCTTGTTGTATTACCTTTATAGCCTCTCTTGCATTTTCTCTATCTAATGGTACACAATGGTATTGTTGCATCCAATATCCTATAACTGGAGTTTTAAGCATCTCTTTTTTAGCTATAAATCCCATAGCTCTTTCTGCCGAATCCATAAGTAATGGTATATCTAAGATACTTGTATGATTTCCTATAAAGCAACAAGCTCTATCTGGTATATTTTCTTTTCCTTTAACTGTAACATTCATTTTTATTGCTCTATTTATAGTATAATCTGCCCAATCTCTCCCTACTTTTGCGCTATATTCATATCCTGCTTCTATTCCTTTAGTTTTTCTTATGTACCAAAGCTTAATAGCCTTTAGTCTTAAAACTATCATATATAATAAATAATGTATTCCTTTAAAAATTCCTATCATTTTTCCCTCCATAAATCGTATTGTTTTACCTAATGTTATTATACTAATAACGAAAATATTCTTCAACGACAACTTTCTCTTTCCATATACATAATATAATGTTAAACTTATTTAAGTCTTAAAATTTAATAATGGAGGTATTTTAATTGAAAAAGAAATTATCAATTTTATTACTTTTTGTACTATCATTTTGTTTTATTTTTGTTGGATGTGATATTGATGTAGCAAAAGGTACTATTCCAGATAATAAAACTATGAAGGTACATTATATAGATGTTGGGCAAGGAGATTCAATTTTAATACAGGTTAATGATAAAAATATGCTAATTGACTGTGGTCCAAGAGATGGTAAAGATAAGTTTTTTTCTTATCTAGAGTCACAAAAAATAACTAAACTTGATTATGTGGTGGCAACCCATCCCCATGAAGATCACATAGGAAATATGGCTGATGTTATAAAAAAATACGATGTAAATAAATTTTATGCTCCTAAAGTTGAACATACTACTAAAACTTTTGAAAAAATGGTTGAAGCTTTAGTTAAGAAAAATTTAAAGATAACTACTATAAAGGCTGGTACTGATTCCATAGATCTTGGAGAAAACACAAAAGTTTCTGTTGTAGCTCCTAATAAGGATACTTATGACGATTTAAATAATTATTCTCCTATTATAAAGATAGAATATGGAAATAACTCTTTCCTATTTACCGGAGATGCAGAAAGTAAATCTGAAAAAGAGGTTCTTAAAAAAGGATATAATGTAAAAGCTGATGTACTTAAACTTGGACATCACGGATCATCTACATCAACTTCTAAAGAATTCTTCGAAGCTGTCAATCCTTCAATCGGAGTGATTTCACTTGCTAGTGATAATAAATATGGTCATCCTCATAAGGAAACCCTTAATTTATTAAAAGATAAGAAAATTAAAGTGTATAGAACAGATGTTGATGGTACTACAGTCCTTTCATCTGATGGTAATAAAATTTCTAATATTAGTAAATAAAAGCTAGATAATATCTAACTTTTAGCCTTAAAAATTTTTATACTTTCCTGTACATCAAAAAACAGTAGATAGATTTGTTTTTACACAAAACTATCTACTGTCTCACTACCCCTTTTAAAACAATCAATTTTTACTCTTTAACATTCTACTTTTTTAATAACTTCTTTATTTGTTTCTTCTTTAATTTCTATTTCTTCTTTGACTTCATCACTATCTTTTACTTGTAATACTTCTTCATTCCCTACATCATCACTATTATCTTCTTCTTTAACTTCATCTTCATCACTAATTTCTTTAGTCTCAACTATGAATTTATTCCATAGTGTAAAAATATTATAAAGATTAGTAACATCTTGCTCATTATATAAAAGTATATTTTCAACCTTTTCTCTAGGTATTCTTAAAATATATTCTTTATCTTTTAAAACCTTATGAAATGTTTTAGCTAAATTAGAACCACTTATAACTTCGCCTTCTCTAGAAATCTCAAAGACCTTTTCTAAATTTTTCAATCCTATAGAATGTCCATAGACTCTTTCGTATTCTCTTTGTATATCTATATCTTGAAATTCTTTTGAAAAATCATAATGGATATTATATTTTTTAAACAAATAATTTATCACAGTAAAATCATTATTTCCTGAAAAGGTAACTATAGAATTTTTCCCCTTTTTCTTCATACTCATAAAGTACCTTTTAGCTAAAACTAATATATCTACAACCTCATTTTTATTTTCAATCATATATTGAGTAACATGTAGTTTTTTATCTTTCTTATTAAATATACACGCACCAAAAACACCAATACACTTAGGTTTTTTATAAACATAATGCTCTAAATCAAAAAATATCAGTTCATCTTGGTCTTTACATATATTATCAGTTCTTAAAATAAACTCTTTGGATATTTCACTAACCTCTACTATATTTTCACGAATTATCACAATACCACTCTTTCTTCCTCTTTATTATCACCTTTTAATGATTACTTGTTCTTTATATTACTATATTAATTATAGCATCTTTTATTCTAATGTTAAAATCTTTATGTATATATACTTCTATACTATACTATTAATCTCAATGAGTATATGTTAATATAATCGAAAATTATTATTTTTCCCAGCACTTGTGAAAATTATTCTCATTTCTCTTTAAAAGTATTGACTATTTTTTATGATTTTGCTATTATATTAGTATGTATATATGATAATGATTTTCAATACGAGGTGTGAAAAATGAGTATTTGCGATTTAAAATTAGGCGAAAAAGGGAAAATAGAATCTATTAAAGGCGACGATAAACTTGCTAAAAGATTATTTGCTTTAGGTTGTATTGAAGGTACTGAAATAGAATTAAAAAGAATTGCTCCATTAGGCGATCCTATCATTGTTAATTTAAGAGGATTTGACCTAGCTATTAGAAAAAAGGACGCTAAAAATATAATCTTAAGTTTATAGGGGGATACAACATGAAAATAGTGGCATTACTTGGTAATCCCAACGTAGGAAAGACTACATTATTCAATAGTTTAACTGGCGCCAATCAAAGAGTGGGAAACTGGGCAGGTGTTACTGTAGATAAAAAGGAAGGTTTTTTTGATGATATCAAAATAGTTGATTTACCTGGTATCTATGCAATGGACACTTACTCTAATGAAGAAAAAGTTTCTAAGAATTTTTTAGAAACAGATGAAGTTGATGTAATACTAAATATAGTTGATGCATCAAATATAGATAGAAATTTATATTTGACTACTCAATTGAAACAATTTAATAAACCTATAATTTTAGCTGTTAATATGATTGATGTTGCTAAAAGAAAAGGTATTTATATTGATTATAATAAACTATCAGAGCTTCTAAATATAACTGTTATTCCAATAATAGCTTCTAAAGAAGAAGGTATAGAGGATATTAAGACTGCATTAAAATCTGATAATTTTTTAATAAATGATGCTGATAATGATTATCAGTTCAAAACTGAAAAAGAAGCGTATTCTTTTATCGAAGATATATTAAAAAAATCTAGTGTAACTAAGAGTAATAATGAAGAATCTTTTAAAGATAAATTAGATAACTTCTTATTAAATCCTTGGCTTGCATATCCAATATTCATTATAATAATGGCATTAATGTTTCAAATTACCTTTGCGTGGGTTGGACAGCCTTTATCTGATATGTTAGATGGATTGCTTAATGATTCACTACTACCATATATATCAGATCTTTTATCTAATACGTCACCTTGGTTCCAATCATTAATAGTTGACGGTATTGTCGCAGGGGTTGGTGGAATATTAGTACTACTTCCAATAATACTAGCACTATTTACTTGTATTTCAATACTAGAAGATAGTGGTTATATGGCTAGAGTTGCATTTATAATGGATAAATTAATGAGAAGAATGGGACTTTCTGGAAAAGCTTTTATACCTATGATAGTTGGTTTTGGGTGTACCGTTCCTGCTATAATGTCTGCTAGAACTCTGGAAAGTGAAAAAGATAGAAAGCTTACAGCTTTATTAGTTCCTTTAATGAGTTGTAATGCTAGATTACCTGTTTATGCAATATTTGCATCAGTATTCTTTCCTGATTATAGGGTCTTAGTTGTAGCTGGACTTTATTTATTAGGTGTAATATTAGCATTTATTTTGGGAATACTATTTAAGAATACAATTTTCAAAAAAGATGAAGAACCTTTTATAATCGAATTACCAGAATATAAAAGACCATCTCTTAAAAACATATCAAAACAAGTTTATGAAAAGGCAAAAGGCTTCTTAATTAAAGCTGGAACTATTATATTTGCTATGAGTGTAGTAATTTGGTTCCTATCAAACTTTAATTTTACTGGTATGGTTGATGTTAATGATAGTATATTAGCTTCTATTGGAGGATTCATTGCTCCGATATTTAGACCATTAGGTTTTGGTGATTGGCAAAGTTCAGTTTCTCTTTTAACAGGTTTACTTGCTAAAGAAACTGTTGTTGCTTCTATGGAGGTAATTTTCGCTGGTGATTTAAGCGCCATGTTACCTTTATATTTCAATGCTGCTTCAGCTCTTTCTTTCTTAGTATTTGTGCTGTTATATACTCCTTGTATATCTGTACTTGGTGCTATGAAAAAAGAATATGGAATTAAATTCACTTTACTTTCAGTATCATACCAATTAGTTCTTGCATGGGTAGTATCCTTCTTAATATTTAATATAGGACGAATTTTTATATAGAATATTATTAATTTAAAGGAGAATTTATGGAAATTATTATAACAGTTGGAATCATCGCATTCTCAGCATTTGTAATTTATAAAAAATTAAAAAAATCTTCAAAAGGCGAATGTACTTGTGGTTCTTGTTCATCACATTGCCCAATGTATAAAAATAAAGAAGAAATTAAAATTAATAAAAAATAAAAGATATAAATTATTGTATACACCCTTTATAGTAAACAGTTGAAATAATAAACACTGTTACTATAAAGGGTGTATTTTATTATAAGAAGAAATCTAATATCTAGTAAAATTAAAAGGCATAGCACCTATATAATATAGACGCTATGCCTTATTTATTTAATTTCCATTATCCCCTTATCTACTTGACAGGAGGTAGTTAACTTTTAAGCTTTATCAGCCATCTCTACCAATTCTTTATTTTTGTCCATTAATCTTGTAATATAAATTTTAATTGTTGCTACTGTTGGTGATGCAAGAAGCATTCCTACAGGTCCAAAGAACCCTCCCCCAACTACAACTCCTAGTATTATAAAGAAAGGTCTAACTCCAACTTTACTTCCAATTAACTTAGGATCTAAATACCAACCATCAAATAATTGAAGTGATAATAATACTAAGAATGTTAAAATACCTTTTGTAGGTGATACAAAAACATTAAATAAGAAACCTACGATTTCTCCAATAAAAGGTCCAAAGTAAGGAATCATGTTAGTTATTGCAACTATACAAGCTAAAAGCACTGCATATTCTGATTTAACTAAGTTTAGTAGTATAAAAGCAAGGCCACCTATAATTGATGAATCTATAGCTTTAATCCCTATATATGTACCTATCATATGGTTATATATTCTTACAAACTCAATAATCTTTTCTGATTTTTCCTTTTTAAAGATTATAAATAAAATTCTTTTTGTTCCAGCTATAAGTCTTTCCTTATCTACAAGAACATAAACTGAAATCATTATTCCTAATACAAATTTCATTAAATTGCTTGATATTGAAAATGCATATGAAATTGATCCTTCTAATAAAGTTACTGCTACAGTTCCTACTTGTGAAATAAGTCTATTAACACTTTCCATTGTTCCTGTAGATACAATTAAATCTTTAATACTTTCATTGCTTAATAAGTTGTTTAATCCATTTTGCATTTCAGTAATATAACTTGGTATATCTTTTGTTAAGTCTATTGCACTTTCAACAATATTTGGAATACAATAAAATGAAATTAAAGCAATTACTCCTATTAAAATTGCGTATGTTGTTAAAATAGCTAATCCTTTTTTAAGCTTAAACTTTCTTTCTATACGCTTAACTAAAGGATTTAATATGTATGCTATAACTAACCCATAAATAAATGGTACACATAATGATAATAACTTTCCTAATACACCAAAAAAGTATTGATAGTTATCTATAATCTTATATCCAATAATACCCATAACAATTGCTATAACAATAGATACTATTAAATCTTTATGCTTTATATTTTTACCAAACATAAATACCTCCACCTCTCTATATCATTTTATATTTGATTATATCATAAAGTATTCTTTAAGTCTTTGTTATAATTATTAATTTTTTCATAAATTAAAAGGGATGATTATCACCCCTTTTAACTACATTTTTTCTACTACTTCTATTCCTAATAAAGCTAATGCATTTTTTATTACTTGACAGCTAGCTTCAACTAATTTTAATCTAGCTTCTTGTAACGTTTCATCCTCTAAATTCAATACTGAATGTGCATTATAGAATTTATTAAATGCCTTAGCAACTTCTATAACATATCTAGTAACTATTGATGGCTCTAATTTTTCTATTGCTAAATGTATTTGTTTATTGAAGTTTTCTAAAGTCTTAACTAATTCAAACTCTTCTTTTGAAGTAAGCTTAGAGTAATCTTCTACGCCCTTAAGCTCTCCAGCTCTTGTTAATATACTATTAGCTCTAGCATATGAGTATTGAACATATGGACCTGTTTCTCCTTCAAATGAAAGCATTTCCTTCCAATCAAAAACTATATCCTTTTCTCTTGAGTTCTTTAAATAAGTAAATACTAAAGCTCCAACACCTATCTTCTTAGCTATATCTTCTTTGTTTTCAAGGTTAGGATTCTTTTCATTTATTACTTCTAATGTTTTATCTACAGATTCTCTTATTAAATCATCTAATAAAACTATTTCCCCTTTTCTTGTTGAAAGCTTTCTATCTGCAAATTTAACTAATCCAAAACCTACGTGAACACAATCCTTTGCCCATTCATGTCCTGCAAGGTCTAAAACTTTAAATACTTGTTTAAAGTGTAGGGCTTGTGGAGTTCCTACTACATATACACACTTATCAAAATTATAAGTCTTCTTTCTATACATAGCAGCAGCTAAATCTCTAGTTGCATATATTGAAGCACCATCAGCTTTTAAAACTATACAAGGTGGCATATTATATTCATCAAGCATTACAACTTGTGCACCATTACTTTCAACTAATAGACCCTTTTCTTTTAATTCATTAACTACAACATCCATTTTGTCATTATAGAATGCTTCTCCTGCATATGAATCAAATTTAACATTAAATACATCATATACTCTAGCAAACTCTTTTAAACTTAAATCTCTAAATCTTTTCCATAAAGCTTCTGCTTCTTTATCTCCATCTTCTAAAGCCTTAAAATATGCTCTTCCTTCATCTTCTAATTCAGGATTCTTTTCTGCTTCATCATGGAATTTAACATATATTCTAAGTAATTCATTTATAGCATTTTCTTCTAATGCTTCTTCATTACCCCATCTCTTATATGCTGATATAAGTTTACCAAATTGAGTTCCCCAATCACCTAAATGATTAATACCCTCTACGGTATATCCTTCCTTTTTAAATAATTTATATAAAGAATTACCTATAGCTGTAGTAAATAAATGTCCTACATGGAAAGGCTTTGCTATATTTGGTGATGAATATTCAACACAAACTGTTTTACCTTCTCCAACCTTTGATGATCCATAATTATCTCCTTGCTCTAGAACCTTTTCTATTGCATTTTTTGTAAACACACTCTTATCAGCAAAGAAATTTACATATGGTCCTAAATTAACTATTTTTTCAAAACCTTCTTTATCTAGTTTCTCACTTAATTCCTCTGCTATCATATTTGGAGCTTTTCTAAAAGCCTTTGCTAATTGAAAGCATGGAAATGCATAATCTCCCATTTCAGGCTTTGGTGGTATTTCTATAAGTTTTTCTATAGCTTCAATATCCATATCAACATATTGCTTTATAGTTTCTGAAACTTTCTTTTTATAATCCATTTTAATTCCTCCATTATCATTTCAAATTTATAATAAAAAAATCCGTCTCTTATAAAATAAGAGACGGAAATATATCCGCGGTACCACTCTAATTGCATCAAATGCCACTTAACGCTTTAACGCAGCTACTACGATTTATCCTACTTAATTTCAGTAAATATCTCCAAGGCTCTTTTCTTATAACCTATCTTATAGAGCTTCCACCAACCTCTACTCGCTTAAAGAATCAATTATAATACTCTTCTTTTCCTAGATTTTTTATTTAATTTAGTAAGATTATTATACATAATTATAACTTTTATTGTCAACTAATAAAAAAGCTATTCTAATTAAATGTAATTTTATTATATATTTTTCATTTATCTCTTGAATATTAGACAAAATGATATAATATTTAATTATGGGTATTTCCCAAAGTATAGTATTATTAATTATAATAAGGAGTTTTTATGAATAGAGTTGGAGTTATTGATATTGGCCCAAGTTCTGTACGTTTAATGCTAACAGAAGTTGAAGAAGGCGGATATTTTAAAATTATAGATGAGCTTAAAACATCTATACGATTATGTGATGATTTAGTTAATGGATGTGCAATTTGCAGTAAAAATGTTAATTCAATCCTTTCAACATTACGTTCTTATAAATCATTATGTACTGTCTCTGGGGCTACTAAAATTTTTGCAGTTGCTACTGAATCATTTAGAACTGCTAGTAATAAAGATTTATTAATATCAACTATAAAAGAGGAGCTAGATATTGATGTAAATGTATTAAGCTGTGAAGATGAGATATATTTAAATTATCTTGGGGTTACTAGAAGTATTTATGTTGAAAATTCTTTAATGGTGGAAGTTGCTGGAACTGCTACTCATATTGCTTGGATACAAAATAATAATATAATTAAAAGTGCTACACTTCCTTTTGGTAGTGTAAATTTAAGTTCTAAGTATAATTTAAAAGATAGAGTTTTACCAAATGATATAGATAATGCTCTTAAGTTTATAAGTGACAGCTTAAACGAAATTTCTTGGCTTAAAGATGCAAATTTTGATTCTATAATAGGTGTTGCTGAAATTGTTAGAAATTTAGGTAAAATAGATAGAGTTAAAAAGCGTTATCCTTTTGAAATTCCCCATAACTATGAATTAACTGATATAGATGTTCATGATATATTTAATATTGTAAAATCAAAAGATTTTAAACAACGTCAAAAAATTGAAGGTCTTGACTTTGAAATTTCAGATATTGTTGTTGGAGGAATTTCTATTTTTTATAGTATTGTAAAAGGTGCAAATTCTAGTAAAGTTGTAATTTCAGGGCGTGGCTTACGAGAAGGTGTAATGTATGATTACTTAAAAGAAAACTTTAGTATTACTCCTGATATTTTAGATTATAGTATAAATGGTATATTAGATACTTTAAATATTAATAAATGTCATGCTAAACATGTTTTTGCAATTACAACAAAACTTTTTGAAGAATTAAAGCCTCTTCATCATTTAAGTGATAAATTTCATCATGTTGTAAAAACTGCAGCTATGTTACACGATTGTGGAATTAGCATAAATTATTATGATCATCATAAACATTCTTTTTATGTTATATTACACTCTTATATAAACGGATTAACTCATAAGGAACTTTTAATGAGTGCTGCAATTGCTGCATCTCATAGATTTAACAGATATAAGCTTCCACTACCACCTTTTGCTTCTATCATAAATCAATTAGATTTAAAGTCCATAAGCCAAATTGGTGTATTACTTAAAATTGCAGAAGGTCTTGATCGTAGTCTTGTTGGAGCTATTAAGGACATAAATGTTGAATTTGATTTAGATACAGTTAAACTGACTGTCTTTTCAGATATAGATGTAGACCTTGAAATTCGTCAAGCTTTAAGAGCATCTGATAAATTTAAAGAAGTCTACAATAAAGATTTAATTATAATAAAAGCCTAAAAAGAGGTCTTGCAAATAAGCAAGACCTCTTTTAAAATTTCAATACACTTATTAGAAAAATATACCAACAACACTAAAAGCTATTTTAGTAAATAAAGAACAAATAAGAGTTGAAGGAATTGATATTATTTCACTAGCTACTAATACCACTCCTAATAATATTAATACTTGATATTGATATATAGTATCAGCTACTTTATAATATGTTTTTGGCCATAAATCCCTTAATATATCAAAACCTGCAAGACCAGGTAACGGTAATAGATTAAATATAAATAGATTTACGTTTATTATACAAACATAAAATAACATCCTTCCTCCAATTTCACAAAATTCAGAAGACATACTCTTAAACATATTACTCCATAAAGCCCATATAAATGCAAAAATAAATCCTGTTATTAAATTTCCAAGAGGAGCAGCTATACTAACTTTTATAGAATCCTTATATCCTCTTTTATATGCACTTGGATTAGTGTCTACAGGTTTAGTCCACCCAAAATGAACTAACAAAATCATTATAAATCCAAGTGGATCGATATGAGCTGCTGGGTTTAAAGTTAATCTTCCTTGAAATCTAGGTGTTTTATCACCAAGCTTATCAGCAACTAAAGCTCTTGCATAGCCTTGAACTGTAAATGCTACTAAAATAGCTGGTACTGTTAAAATAATCTTTAATAAATAATTTCTCATATTTTTCACTCCTAATATTTATTATCTAGTATTATATCACATATAATATTTTAGTTATTACGTGTTTACAGTATTTTAATAAAGAAAAACTCCTCTTTAAAGAGGAGCTTTATGTTTAAAATAAATATTTAACGTTGTGAATGTTGTGAGTCTGGTTTATTTACATCTTCACCTGGTGATGGTGCTACAGGTGGTTTTTCTTGATTTCCACTATCTGAACCTGATCCATCCTCTGAAGGTTTAACTGTACCATCTGTTCCATTTCCTGCTCCACCGCTTGGATTCCCACTTCCAGCCCCTGGATTTTCACCTGTTGTTCCACTTCCACCAGCTGTTCCTGGATTAGGTGTTGGATTTCCTCCAGAAGTTCCATTACCATGTGAACCTGAAGTTGAAGATCCTTGGTTATTTAATGAATCTTGCGGTGTAGTTTGAGGAAGTCTCATATCTACATCATCTGAATTTTTATCATTATAATCTTCTGGATTTATTCCGTGTAATGAATTATATCTTGCTTCCTCTGCATCCATTTCAGCTTTTAAATTTTGTATTGATAAAATATCAAATTCCTCTCGATTTGGAAGTTTATTTTCGAATATAAAATCATGTAGTACTTTTGAGTTTTGTTCTTTATCTATAAGTAATACCCAACCTAAATTTTTATATACTCCATCTCTAACTATAAGATCTGTGTGAGGCATTTGAAGTTGTTGAATATTCAATTCTGGGAACTTATAAATTGTATATCCTAAATTTAGGGCTTCTGGTATATCTATGTTAGTATTTACTTGTTTTGCTAAACTATTTGCTATACTCATATATTTTAAAGGACTAACATCCTTTAATTTACCTGCAACTTGTGATAAAACCTTTCTTTGTCTTTCTGTTCTTTCATAGCTACCATTTCCTACTTTTCTAATTCTAGAATAAGAAAGGGCTTGTGCACCATTTAAAGTTTGTACACCTGTGTTAGTTATTAATTCTGCCTTAGAACCTGTTGTGTCTCCTATATATTTATTTAATTCTTCTATTTCATAATCTTGTATATCGGCTTCAATTCCACCAATTTCATCTATTATAGTTTCGAAACCCCAGAAATTAACTATTATATATTTTTGAAGATCAATTTCAAAGGTATCTCTTATTGTTTCCATTAATAATTTAGCTCCACCTTGAGCTCCATCTTCTGCAGCGCCTATAGCATATGCAGCATTAATTTTTTGCTGACCATAACCTGGTATATTAACTAACGTATCTCTCATAATTGAAGTTAACTTTACAACTTTATTGTTGCTATCTAAAGTTGCAATTACGATAGTATCAGATCTTGCTGCTTCATCAAGAGTTCTTCCATCTGTTCCTATTAATAAAACGTTTGTTACGCCTTCTACTTCTTTATAATCTACACCTTCTTTTTCTTGTGGTGTATATTCTGTATATACTTGATTTCTAAGTTTGTAGTACGAGCCTACTACAGTTACTGCTATTATGGCTATTACAACTAATATACTTAATGATATAATTACAGTCTTCTTTTTTTTATTCATTTTCTTCTTTTTACTGCTTGTATTATTTTCTTTCATCATTAATGCCTCCTCTTCCCAATTATATTATATATCCTATTGCTATCTTTTTACAACAATATTGTATTAATTGTAACATTTTATTCTTTTAATTTTATTAAGAATAAATAACATTTTTATATTTTTTATCTTATTTATATGTAGTATTTATATTTAAAAGCTTTATTATGTATTAAAATTCTTGTCTTTATTATATATAACTTCCTTTTACTATGTTATAATCTATCATAGTAAAATTTTGAGAGGTGATTAAATTTGAAAGAAAAGGTTTTAACACTATTAAAAGGCAGTAATGATTTCATTTCTGGCCAAAAAATAAGTGATAAACTTGGTATAACTAGATCTTCAGTTTGGAAATATATAAATATACTAAAAAGGGAAGGTTATGTTATAGAAGGTATTTCCAACAAAGGTTATAAATTAATATCATCTTATGACATTTTAAACCCTTTAGAGATAAAAGAAAAACTTAAAACTAAAAATATAGGTAAAAATATTAATTATTTTGAAAGCATAGATTCTACTAACATTAAAGCTAAAAATTTAGCAAATAGTAATTCTCCTGATGGTACATTAGTAATTAGCGAAACTCAATCTCTAGGAAAAGGGCGTCTTGATAGAGAGTGGATTTCTCCTAAAGGTGGCATTTGGGCGTCATTAATTTTAAAGCCTAACCTTGAACCAATACACGCACCTAAAATAACTTTAATTGCTGCTGCTGCTATGGCTATAACTCTTAAAGGTTATTCTTTAGATATTAAAATTAAATGGCCTAATGATTTAATTTTAAAAGATAAAAAAGTCTGTGGAATTTTAACTGAAATGAATTGCGATATGGATAGAATAAATTACATTATTCTAGGCTTTGGATTAAATGTTAATATACCTGAAAAAAACATACCTATTAATTTAAAATCAAAAGCTACTTCACTTTTAATTTCTACAGGAAAAAGTTTTAGTAGAACAGATTTACTTTGTAACTTTTTAAATAATTTTGAAATACTCTATAATGAATTACTAGATAAAAATCATGCAAATACTTCTATAGATATTTGCAGGAAATATTCTTTATTTATAGATGAAGAAATTATTATTTCTACTCTTAATGAAAATAAAAAAGTTAAATGTATAGACATAACTTCTGATGGGTCTCTTTTAGTTTTAGATTCATTAGGTAATAAATCTAAAGTATTTTCAGGTGAAGTTTCTCTTTCTAAAAATTATATTATTGATTAATTTAATTTTTTGTACATATTTTTTCATCTTTTCTCTATTATAATATTAACAAATTTGCAAATAAAATTTATTGATATTATTATTTACTTGGTATTATATTGATAATTAACCATATCATTTAATACTATAAATTCATTATTTGCAAATACTAGACATATAAATTAATTTTTTTTTAATTTTTTATTTACTTATTCGGTTTAAGCGATTAATATAGTATTGTTGTCGAAATTAATACCCGTTTGGAGGTTTGTTTTATGAATATTAGTATTATTGAAATGCCATTATTTTATGGATGTGATAATCCTGGAGTAGAAAATGGCCCTAAAGTTTTAAGGGAGAACAACCTTCTAGATATTTTTACAAAAAGCCACACTGTCTGTGATATGGGTGAAGTAAGCATTAAGCAAATAGATCCTAAAGATAAATACGCAGCAAATGACAAGATGAAGTATTTAGATGAAGTTGTAAGAGCAAATATCGAATTAGCAAATAAAGTTTATATGTCATTGCAAAATAACTCATTACCTATAGTAATTGGTGGAGATCACTCCTTAGCTCTTGGTAGTGTAGCTGGTACTAGTAAGTATTACGGTGAAGATTTAGCAGTAGTTTGGGTAGATGCACATGGTGATATCAATACCTCTAAGACAACACCTTCTGGTAATATTCACGGTATGCCTTTATCAGGATCAATGGGTCTTGGAGATGACTCATTAATAAATATATATTCACTTGGAAGAAAAGTTAAACCTGAAAATGTATTTATATTAGGTGCAAGAGATTTAGATCAAGGTGAACTTGAACTTATAGAAGAGCATAAACTTAATGTTTGGGATATAAAATATATAACTAAAAATGGAATAGATTCTGTCTTAAAAGAATTTTTAGAAGAAATTAAGAAAAAAGGAATTAATCATATTCACTTCAGCTTTGATATAGATTGTTTAGATCCTTACTATGTTCCTGGTACTGGAACCCCTGTAGAAGATGGATTATCTTTTATAGAAGGAAAAAAAGTACTAGAAACTGTAATAGGTACAAACCTAGTAACTTCTATAGATTTTGTAGAGTTTAATCCTGCATTAGACAAAAATAATAAAACTCTAGAAACCTGTTTAGAGTTACTTAAGATAATTTCAAATTCTTTAAAAAATAACTAATAGTTTTCTATTAGTTATTTTTTTGTGTTATTATATAATAAGTCGATATTTATTACAAATTTAGGAGGATATAATGAAATTACTAATTTTTGATACTGAAACAACTAGCGTAAAACCAGGTCATATTTGTCAGTTAAGCTACATATTAATAGATGCTTCTAAAAAGCCTCAAACTACCATAGGCAAGAACTTTTTCTTTACTGTAGATGAAATGGATGAAGGAGCTGAAGCTGTACATGGTTTTAGTTTAGAGAAGCTTTATGAACTTTCAAATGGTCAAGAATTTTTAGAATTTGTTTCTGAATTTATGCCTGATTTCTTTGAAGCTGATTTTATAATAGGTCATAACGTTCAGTTTGATATAAAATTCCTAAAACATGAATTACAACAGCTTTGGGAGGCTGGTCTTATAGATACTACATGGGAGCCTAAAAATTCATTCTGTACTATGGGTTATTATAAAAACATTTGTAAAATACCTAATCCGAATGGAAATATAAAAAATCCAAAGCTTTCTGAAGTAATAGACTTTTTAGGTATTACAGAAGATAAAATAGCCTCTAAATCAAATGAATTGTTTGAAGGTAGCGGAAACTATCATGATGCTAGATTCGATACTACAGCAACATATTTAATTATTATAGAGGGTATGAAAAAAAGACTTATACCAGCTGGCTATTTTTCTAACTTATTAAAAAATAATTAATTTAAAAAACCAAGCATAAGCTTCAGCTTATACTTGGTTTTTCTAATAAATACTCTTTAAAGAAATAATTCTTTAAACTCATTACATTTTTCTTTATCCATTTGAGGTACGCCTTCTAGTCTATACTTTATTCCTAAGCTTTCATATTTATTAACCCCTAATAAATGGTATGGAAGTAATTCTACTTTTTCTACATTTTTTAAAGTATTTATAAATTCTTTAAGCTTTAACATATATTCTAATGAATCAGTTTTTCCTGGTACAACTACTTGTCTTATCCAAAGTTTTGTACCTAACTTTTGACAAGTGTTTAAGAATTTCTTTGTTTCATCCATTTGTAATCCTGTCATATCTTTATAGCCTTCTTCAGTTAAATGCTTAACATCATATAAAACTAAATCAGTATATTTAAGTATTTCTTCATAATTGCCGTGTCCAACTCCTGAAGTATCTAAACAAGTGTGTATTCCTGCTTCTTTACATAACTTTAATGTTTCTAGTAAAAATTCTGGTTGTCTTAAAGGGTCTCCACCTGAAAATGTAACTCCACCGCCAGAAGATTTAAAATAATTTTTAAATCTTGAAATCTTCTTAACTAACTCTTGTGGAGTATATTCTTCTCCACCCTCTTCTTTCCATGTATCTGGATTATGACAATAAAGACATCTTAATGCACATCCTTGCATAAACACCACAACCCTTATCCCAGGTCCGTCTACTAATCCCATACTTTCTATTGAATGTATTCTTCCTTTAAGCATACTACGTCCTCCTCTAAATCAATTTTGTGATTAATCATGATTAATTATTCTTTAAATAACCACTCATCATTAATCCCTTATTTATTATTAACATTCCCCCACCTATAAAATAGGCAGGGGAATGTTTAAAACTTAATAATTATATACTTTGATGGAATGTTCTGCTTATAACTTCCATTTGTTGTTCTTTAGTTAATCTTGTAAAGTTAACTGCATATCCTGAAACTCTTATAGTTAATGTTGGATATTTATCTGGGTTTTCCATTGCATCTAATAAAGTTTCTCTATTAAATACATTAACATTTAAGTGATGAGCTCCTTGAGTGAAGTATCCATCAAGAATTCCAACTAAGCTGTTTATTCTTTGTTGTTCATCTTTTCCTAATGCATCTGGAACTATTGAGAATGTATTAGAAACACCATCTTGACAAACTGAGTTGTAAGGTATCTTAGCAACTGAGTTTAATGAAGCTAATGCACCATTTTCATCTCTTCCATGCATTGGATTAGCTCCTGGTGCAAGTGGTTCTCCTAATTTTCTTCCATCTGGAGTTGATCCTGTCTTCTTACCATAAACTACGTTTGAAGTTATAGTTAAGATTGATAAAGTATGTTGTGCATCTCTATATAATGGATGTCTCTTTAATTCATCAGAGAATTTAGTTACTAATTCTACTGCTAAATCATCAACCTTATCATCATCATTTCCGTATTTAGGGAAAGTTCCTTCTATTTCGAAATCAACAGCTATTCCAGCTTCATTTCTTATTGGCTTAACTTTTGCATACTTAATAGCTGATAATGAATCGGCAGCAACTGAAAGTCCAGCTATACCAAATGCCATTAATCTACCTACTTCAGTATCATGTAAAGCCATTTGTCCAGCTTCATAAGCATATTTGTCATGCATGAAGTGAATAATGTTCATTGTATCTACATATAATTTTGCAACATATTCTAATACGTTGTTGTAAGCTTCTTTAACTGTATTGAAATCTAAAACTTCATCTTTTAATGGTTTTAATCCTTCAATTACAGTTTTTCCTGATTTTTCGTCTACTCCACCGTTTATAGCGTATAATAATGCTTTAGCTAAGTTAGCTCTAGCACCGAAGAATTGCATTTGCTTACCAACTTGCATAGCTGATACACAACAAGCAATAGCATAGTCATCGCCATAAATTGGTCTCATAACTTCATCATTTTCATATTGAATAGCATCTGTCTTTATTGACATTTCAGCACAATACTTTTTGAAGTTTTCTGGTAAATTTGGTGACCATAAAACAGTCATATTTGGTTCTGGAGCAGCACCTAAGTTAGTTAGAGTGTGTAAGTATCTAAATGAGTTTTTAGTTACTAGAGGTTTTCCGTTTACACCCATACCTCCGATTGACTCTGTAACCCAAGTTGGATCTCCAGCAAATAAATCGTTGTATTCTGGTGTTCTTAAGTGTCTAACTAATCTTAATTTTATAATTAATTGATCTATTAATTCTTGAGCTTCTGTTTCTGTTATAACGCCTGCTTCTAAATCTCTTTCGATATATATATCTAAGAAGTTTGCAGTTCTTCCAAGTGACATTGCAGCACCGTTGTTTTCTTTAACAGCTGCTAAATATCCAAAGTAAAGTGCTTGAACAGCTTCTTTAGCATTTGAAGCTGGCTTTGATATGTCACAACCATATTTAGCTGCCATTGCTTTAATTTCACCTAAAGCTCTGATTTGCATGCTAACTTCTTCTCTTTTTCTTACTAATTCATCTAGCATATCTCCTTGAAGATTATCTAGATCCTTTTTCTTTTCTTCTATTAATAGATCTATACCATATAATGCAACTCTTCTATAGTCACCTATAATTCTTCCTCTACCATAAGCATCTGGAAGACCAGTTAATAAACCTGCACTTCTTGCAGCTCTTGTTTCTTTAGTATAAGCATCGAAAACTCCTTGGTTATGAGTCTTTCTATATGCTGAGAAATGAGCTTCTATATCCTTATCTAGTTCATAGCCATAAGCTTCACATGAGCTTTTAACCATTCTCATTCCACCAAATGGATTAACTATTCTCTTTAACGGAGCATCTGTTTGTAAACCAACAATTACTTCATTATCTTTATCAATATATCCAGCTTCAAAATTATCAATTCCTGATACTCTATCAGTAGCTATATCTATAATTCCTTTTTTAATTTCTTCGATAATTAATTCTCTGGCTTCTCCCCAAACCACAGATGTCTTATCTGAAATAGGAGCTAAGAAGTCTGAATCACCTTCATATAGCTTGTAGTTTTTTTGTATAAAGTTTCTAACGTCAATTTTTTCTTTCCAGCTTTCGCCTTTAAATCCTTCCCATTGTGGAAACATTTCAATTCCTCCCCCGTGTCATTTTTTTAACAATTTTATTATACACTCTATTTGTAATTTTGTTAATATAAATTTTTAATATTTATATGATTTCTTGTAAATATATTAAAAATTATCCAATTTTCTTATATGTTTAAATATTCTCACTATAATAAAATGTAAAAATAACTTATTTAATATTAACCCCAATTTCTGCACTTAATACCTTTACACAATTCTCCCCTGCTATTTTTTTCACAATATTCAAACAACTCTCTATATTCCCTACTATATTAGATGAAATCACTATCTTTCCATTATCTACAAAGTTTTTATCTACCAATTTATGCTTAGATATATTTTCTAGCCTATTCAAATCAAATTCCTTACTCTTAGGAATAAAAAGACCCTCTATTATATTACATTTGTTTAAAAAATGTATTCCTAAGTTAAAACATAAAACATAATCACAGTTATTATAATTAGATAAAATATATTTTACTATAACTTCATCTTCTAGTACTTCTAATGCTCCCATCCCCCCAGGAACTATTAAAATTTCCTTTTCTAAATTATTATCTTTAAAACTTTCTGAGTTAATCTGGATATTATTTTGTAAATTATT
Organism: Clostridium chauvoei; assembly: GCF_002327185.1. Taxonomy (NCBI): domain Bacteria; kingdom Bacillati; phylum Bacillota; class Clostridia; order Eubacteriales; family Clostridiaceae; genus Clostridium; species Clostridium chauvoei. The sequence goes on from NZ_CP018624.1 coordinate 1,597,753, forward strand.
TATCCCATCATAAGATATACTTATTACTTCAAACAATTCTTCACCTAATATCTCATTTGCTCTTTTAAATATCTTAAAGGGAATAGAATAATCAATAATATCCATATTATCATATGCTAAAACTTGTACATTTCTTTTTTTTCTAGAACCTCTATTTAAGAAATCATATTTTGTTATTTTATAACTCTCTTGATTTCTAAAGCTTCCAAATTTTTTAAACCCTATTTTTTTAAATATAATCTTAGCATTTTCAGTTGTTATTGTGTCTATTATGGTTTCTCCACCAAATTCTAAAAAATAATATTCAAGAAGAAGTTTTAAAGCCTCCTCTCCATATCCATGACCTCTATAATCTTTGTGTATTTTAATATTTATTCGTGCAACTTTAGTTGCAGAATCATATCCATGAAAACTTACTTCTCCAATAGTTTTATCTTTTATTGTATATATTAAGCAATAAAAGTTCTTTCCATCTGTTGGATATACCATTTTTTTATAAAATGCATCCCACTTATCTCTTGTAAAGTTATAAGTCCCCCCAATATCAACCATGGTTTCTTTATGTCCCCATAGACCTTCAACAAAGGCTAACTCTTTAAAATTTGGTTGCTTTATATAAACTTTTTTACCATTTCTTCTGTATAAATTAACTTTATCATTCATATAATCACCCTTAAATTTAATAAGTATCTAAATATACTCATTAAAATATCTCATATTATTATTATTTTATCAAGAAATTCCCTTACATTGTTTAACAATTTAATATTTTTTTAAGAAATTTATTATTAATACTAATTTATATATATCATCTTAAATTTCATAAAGGTTGATTTCTCTATGTTTTAATGTTGTTATAAAATTTCAATTATTTACACTTCGTTTTTTTCCTTAGTATTTGTAAACTTAAAGTGTTGTTTTATTAAACTTACAATACATAAAACATACTCTAATGTTAATACTATCAATGGTTATAGCAATATTTTTTTTAAAACTTTTTAGTAAAAAATTCTTGATTTTTTATAAATTACTTTATATAATATTTTTTGTTTGTTTAGTAATTTTAAACCTAAGGTTTAGTATAAGCAAAGTTTTTAAAGGTAGAAGGTGTAATTGTGCAAATAGGCGAAAAAATTCGTAGATTGAGAATCGAGAAACAGTTAACTCAAGAGGAACTTGCAAATAGATGTGAATTATCTAAAGGATTTATTTCTCAAGTAGAAAATGATTTAACTTCTCCATCTATTGCAACCCTAGTGGATATTTTGGAAATACTTGGAACTAATCTAACTGAGTTCTTTAGTGAAGATAGTGAAGAAAGAGTTACATACACATATGAAGATATGTTTGAAACAGATAATGAAGATTTAAAATATAAGCTAATGTGGCTTATACCTAATGCTCAGAAAAATCAAATGGAACCTATTATGATAACTTTAGAGCCTAAAGGGCAATATATAGAGGAAGAACCTCATGAAGGAGAAGAATTTGGTTATGTATTATCTGGAACTATAATACTACATTTAGGTGAAAAGAAATTTAAAGTGAAAAAAGGTGAAAGCTTTTACTTCAAACCTAAAGTTAACCACTATATCTCTAATCCTCACAAAACTCCCGCTAAAGTAATTTGGATTAGTACTCCACCATCATTTTAATTTCATAGAAAGAGGTGTTTATTTTGGAACAAAATATTATTGAACTTGAAGGAGTATCAAAAAAATATGGAGATAATAACGTATTAGATAACCTTTCATTAAGTATCAAAAAAAATGAATTTTTAACTTTACTTGGACCTAGTGGGTGTGGAAAAACCACAACCTTAAAAATTATTGCAGGATTTGAACAAGCTGATAGCGGAAAACTCTTGTTTGATGGAAAAGATATATCTTCTTTGCCTCCTTATAAAAGGCAAGTAAACACCGTATTCCAAAAATACGCTTTATTCCCACATATGAATGTTTATGAAAACATAGCATTTGGATTAACAATAAAAAAGATTAATAAAAATGAAATAGATAAAAAAGTAAAAGAAATGTTAAAGCTCGTTTCTTTAGAAGGATTTGAAAAAAGAAATATTGATTCTTTAAGTGGTGGACAACAACAAAGAGTTGCTATAGCTAGAGCTTTAGTTAATGAACCAGAAGTTCTTTTATTAGATGAACCTCTTGGAGCTTTAGATTTAAAACTTAGAAAAGAAATGCAAATAGAACTTAAAAGAATTCAACAAAGACTTGGAATTACTTTTATCTTTGTAACCCACGACCAAGAAGAAGCTTTAACCATGTCTGATACTATAATTGTTATGAACAAAGGGAAAATCCAACAAATGGGGACTCCTGTAGACATCTATAACGAACCATCTAATGCATTTGTTGCCGACTTTATTGGTGAAAGTAATATATTAGACGGTATTATGATTGATGATTTTAAAGTTAATTTTTCTAATAGAACTTTTGAATGTGTTGATAAAGGCTTTAATAAAAATGAAGAAATCGATGTGGTTATAAGACCTGAAGATATAAAAATAGTAAATTCTGATAGTGGAATGTTAAAAGGAATTGTTAAATCAGTAGTATTTAAAGGTGTTCATTATGAAATAGAAGTATTAGAAGGAGATCATTTGTGGATAATCCATAATACTAAACATGCAGAAATTGATTCTATAATAGGACTTGATATATATCCTGAAGATATTCATATTATGAGAAAGGTTAAAAATAATGAGTAAAATAAGAAAACATTCAAGTAGTTTAGAAGTCTCTCCTTTTGTTATTTGGAGTACTCTATTTATAATAATTCCTTTATTCATTGTATTATTCTTCGGATTTACAGTAAAAACTACAGAAGGTAGTTATGCCTTTTCAGTAGAAAACTTTACAAGACTTATTCAACCTCAATATATAAAAGTTTTTACTAGAAGTTTATCTCTTGCTTTTTCAGCAACTTTAGGCTGTTTAATCCTTGGATATCCTGTGGCATATATTATTTCTAAAATGAGCCCTGGAAAAAGAAATATATTAATTATGTTATTTATAGTTCCAATGTGGATGAATTTTCTTCTTAGAACTTATGCATGGCTTCCTATCCTAGGTAAGAACGGCTTTATAAATAATCTTTTATCTAATTTTGGAATGGGTCCATTTACATTTTTATATAACGATGGCGCTGTTATTTTAGGGATGATTTATAATTTCTTACCATTTATGGTGCTTCCAATTTATACAGTACTTACAAAAATGGATCAAAATCTAATAAATGCAGCATCTGATTTAGGTGCTAATAAAGGACAAATTTTTAGAAAAATAGTTTTACCTTTAAGTATGCCTGGTGTTATATCTGGAATTACAATGGTATTTATGCCTGCGGTTTCAACTTTTGTAATCTCTAGATTATTAGGTGGTGGACAATATATGCTTATTGGTAATTTAATAGAACAACAATTTACAACCATGGGTGATTGGAATTTTGGTTCTTCTATTTCCATTTTTATGATGATTATAATTTTAATTTCTATGGCTGTAATGAGTAAATTTGATATAAGTGATAAAGAAGGAGGAGGTCAATTATGGTAAAAAGATTAGAGAGTTTTTTTAAGAAATTTTATTTATTTATAATATTTGTATTTTTATATGCACCAATATTTACTTTAATTATCTTCTCATTTAATGATTCTAAATCTATGGGAAACTGGTCTGGTTTTACATTAAAATGGTATGGTGAACTTTTTAGAAATGAAAGAATATTAGAAGCATTATTTTATACAATACTTATAGCTATTATTTCTTCTATTGTAGCTACTATAATAGGAACCTTAGCTGCTATAGGTATAAATAAGATGTCTGGTCCTAAAAAAACATTTTTATTAAATATTAACTATTTACCTGTTTTAAATCCTGATATAGTTACAGGGATCGCATTAATGAGTTTATTTATATTTGTAAGACCACTTACTAAATTAGATTTTGGATTTACAACTATGTTACTAGCTCATATAACATTTAATATACCTTATGTAATCTTAGCTGTACTTCCAAAATTAAAGCAATTACCAGCTAACATTACAGATGCAGCTTTAGATTTAGGTGCAACACCAGCTTATGCTTTAAGAAAAGTAATATTACCTCAAATAAAACCTGGTATCTTTGCTGGTATGTTAATGGCCTTTACAATGTCAATTGATGATTTTGTAATAAGTTTCTTTACAACAGGACCTGGAGTTACAAATCTTTCAATTGAAATTTTCTCAATGGCTAGAAGAGGTATTAAACCTGAAATTAACGCTCTATCTACTTTAATGTTTGTAACTGTTTTAATCCTATTATTAATTGCTAACAGAAAAGAATTTACATCAAGAGGTGATAAAGTTGAAAATGCATAAAAAATTAATGTCTCTAGTTACTGCTACTATTCTTTCATCTACCTTATTTATAGGGTGTAGTAATAATTCTGATAGTAAAAAAGGAGTCAATGGATCTATAAATGTATTTAATTGTGGAGATTATATAAATCCAGATTTAATAGGTAAATTCGAGGCTGAAACTGGAATAAAAGTTATATACGATACTTATGATACTAACGAAATAATGTATCAAAAAGTTAAAACTAGCCCTGGAACTTACGATTTAGTTTTTCCATCAGATTATATGGTAGAAAAAATGATTAAAGAAGATATGGCTGAAAAAATAGATTATAATAACGTTCCTAATTATATTAATATAGGTAATGATTATAAAAACTTATCTTATGATCCAACTAATGAATACTCTATTCCTTATATGTGGGGAACTATCGGTATAATTTATGATGCTGATAAAGTTAAAGGAGAAATTACTAGTTGGAATGATCTTTGGGATTCTGATTATAAAGATGAGATATTTATGTTTGATTCAATTAGAGATACTTTAGCAATAGCTTTAATAAAACTTGGCTATTCTCAAAATTCCGTTGATCCTTACGAAATAGACAAAGCTAGTGAAGAATTAATTAAACAAAAACCTTTAGTTCAATCTTATGTTGTTGATGAAGTTAAGGATAAAATGATAAATGGTGAGGCAGCTTTAGCAACAGTTTGGTCTGGAGATGCTGTATATATTCAAGAAGAGGCTCCTGATTTAAATTTAAAATATATTGTTCCTAAAGAAGGTTCTAATAAATGGTTTGATACAATGGTTATACCTAAAGATGCACCTAACAAGTCTGGTGCTGAAGCTTTTATAAACTTCTTATTAGATCCAGAAAATGCACGTGATAATGTTGAATATATTGGATATGCTACTCCTAATATAGCTGCATATGCTTTATTAGATGAAGAAACTCAAAAAGATCCAACAGTTTATCCTCCAAAAGAAGTTTTAGATAAATGTGAAATATTTAAAGACTTAGGAAATAAACTTAAAATTTATGATGATGCTTGGCTTAAAGTTAAAATTGAATAACAAAATCTTTAAAAGGTAGATACAAAAAGTATCTACCTTAGCTTTACAAATAATATTAATTACTGGAGGTTTTTTATGTTAAGATACTATGTAGTTGTAGCTGGACGTATTCAAGGCGTTGGCTTTAGATTCTTTTGTCAAAGTCATGCATCTATTATGAATATTACAGGCTTTGTACGTAACATGAGTAATGGTATGGTTGAACTTCAAATTCAAGGTTCTGAGGAAGTTCTAGATAAATTTTTAAGTTTAATAAAATCTGGTAATAGATTTATTAGAGTTGATGATATTTCTATAAAAAAAATACCTTTGCTACAAGAGGAAAAAGGCTTTAAAGTAGTTTATTAATTAAAGCCTTTTTTATTTACCTATTTACTTCTGTATCATATAGCATTAAATTATTTCTTTGTATAACATCTATAAGAGAGTTTGCGTATATAGGCTCTCCATTTTCATTATTAGCTGTACTATAGCCAGCCTTCTCTATTGCTTTAGCTTGATCTTTATAATTCTTTGCTTCAAAAACCCCATTTTCTTTATATCTTATATTTTCATTTAAAAACCTTCCATGATCTTCTATTGAAGCTGCTTTGGTTCTATATACTCTAAAATAATCTTCTATAAAATCATCATAATTTTCTTTAGTTTTCATTTTTATTTTTTTTCCACTCCAACTCTCATCAGCCTTTATTCCAAATAAGTTATTATGTTTATCTGAAAGTTCAGACTCACCCCAGCCAGATTCTAAAATTGCTTGAGCAATTGTAATAGATGGCAATATCCCATATTCTTTATAGTTATTTAAAGCTTCATTTGATAAATCTTTTATAAAAGTCTTTTTATTTTGATCCTTTGCTAAGCTGGTATTAAGATAATTATCTTCTATACTAACTAAACATTCCTTTGCCTTTTTTATCTCTTCTCCTTTTGCTCCTAAATCTTTTAACACTTTTTCTAAAGTCTTTATTTTATATTCTCCAGTATTACTATTATATTCAAAGAAATTATTTCCTATTTTAATTACATCCTCTTTTTTTGAAGCTTCAAAAGTTCCATTATTTATAGTAGCATAAACAACCGCTACTTCTTGCCAATTTAATTGTCCTTTATTTAAACTTACTTCATCACAAGTTTGTATGTAATAATTTATAGTATCCTCTGATAGCTTTATAAAGTCCTTATTAACCCCTCTTTTTAAAAAAGATAATACCACAGTTATTAAAACTACTATTATAAATAATATTTCTAAAAATCTTCTTTTACTTACTTTTTTATCCTTACTTTTTTTATAGCTTACAAGACCAGAATAACTTCCTTTCCACTCCATAAGTTCACCTCCTATTATATTTATATATCTAAAAATACCTTTAAATTACTTTTAATATTTAATATATAAAAAATAAGCTAGCATCTGCTAGCTTATTTTTAGGCAACTACCCCTTCTACTTTCATTTCCTCAAAAAATTGTTCTGTTTCCTCTACAACAACATTTCTAAGCCCTATAAGTCCAATTAAGTTAGGTAATGCCATTAATCCATTAACTATATCTGCTATTATAAATATAAGTTCAACTGGTAAAAATGGTCCAACTGCTACGAAAGCTATAAAAACAACTTTATATGGTAATATAGCTTTTACTCCTATTAAATACTCAATACATCTTTCTCCATAATAGTTCCATCCAAGTATTGTAGTAAAAGCAAAGAAAATAAGTCCTATATTAACTATATATTTTCCTATAATTGCTATAGTTAATCCTATTTCAAAAGCTGATGTTGTTAAGGCTGCACCTTCTAAAGGTCCTTGAAATGCTCCTGTTATTACAATTACTAAACCTGTCATTGTACAAATTATTATTGTATCAATAAAAGTCCCTGTCATTGAGATAAGACCTTGCTTAACTGGTGATTTTGTTTTTGCTGCTGCTGCTGCTATTGGAGCACTACCAAGTCCAGCTTCATTTGAAAATACTCCTCTTCCAATTCCTCTTTGCATAGCAATTGAAATTGTAATACCAATAGTTCCACCTAAAGCTGCTTTAGGATTAAATGCACTTCTAATTATAAGACTAATTGCTTCTGGAATTGCTGTAAAGTTAAATATTAAAACTAATAATACACTAAATATATATAAACCTGCCATTATTGGCACAACTTTTTCTGATACCTTTGATATTCTTTTTATACCACCTAAAGTTACTAATGCAACTAATATTGTTACTAAAACAGCTGTTACAACTAGTGGTACTTTAAATGTTATTTGTGCTGCATCTGCAATTGATTTTACTTGCCCAAAAGTTCCTATTCCAAGTAAAGCAACTCCAACACCAAATATAGCAAAAACTTTAGCTAACCAGTTTAATCCTAAGCCATTTTTTATATAATACATAGGACCTCCAGCCATCTCTCCATTTTCATCTATTTCTCTATATTTTATAGCAAGTACACCTTCTGCATATTTTGTTGCCATTCCAAAAAATGCTGCTATCCACATCCAAAATAAAGCTCCAGGTCCTCCTGCTTTTATAGCTGTTGCTACTCCAACTATATTACCTGTTCCTATTGTTGCTGATAAAGCTGTACAAAGTGCTCCAAAACTTGAAACATCTCCCTTTGCATTATCATCATATTCTTCATCATCCTTAAAAAACACATATTTTAATGCTAATGGTAATTTAAGAATTTGAACTAGCTTTAACCTACAAGTTAAATATATACCAGTCCCAACTAAAAGAATTAGTAGAGGTGGTCCCCACACTATGTTGTCAATTGATTGTAAAAATGATTGAATTTGATTTGTCATAAAAAAATCCCCCTTAAATTAAATTTACGGAGGAGAATAGACTAACTAAAATACTATAAAAATAGTATAAGTTAATCTTATCCCCTGTCCTTTTACCTGAGAGTTTCAGTAAAATAAAAATTTTACCTTGCTCCTTCGGTGCTCTCTTGAGTCTCTCCAGAGGCTCGTCCAGTAACGGTCCTAATACCTGAAAGATTTGCTTCTTCGGTGGATTTTTAAAATCACTCTCCCGCTACCTTCATCCGAACATTATTAAATTATAAAATCATTATATACACCTTTTCTTTAAAATGCAACTTTTTTAAGTATTTTTTTTAAATCTATGTACTATTTTTATTAAAATATATAAACTAAATATTTATATATTCTATATACATAAATTTGTTCTTTTTAGCAAAATCTATTATATATATATTTATAGAAAAAGGTGATATTATGATTAAACTTATAGCATCTGATTTAGATGGAACTTTACTTGATGATAACGGTAAAATTCCTAATGAGTTTGAGGATGTTTTAAAAGAAATTATACAAAGAAATATAAAATTCATTGCAGCTTCCGGAAGACCTTACTATACACTTAAAGAAGATTTTGGTAAATTAGCAAAGCATGTAACTTTTGTAGCTGATAATGGTGCTGTAATAGTAGAAAATGATGAAATAATTCATTGTGATATAATTGAAAAAGAACTAGTACAAAAAATAATTTCAAAATATAGAACTTTAAAAGACATACATATAATTCTTTGTGGCAAAGAATGTGCCTACATCGAAGATACTGATCCTAGATTTTTAGAAGAAGTAGATAAATTTTACTACAAAAAAGAAATTGTTAATAATATAGAAGATATAGAAAATGATATCGTAAAAATAACTTTCTGCGACTTCAATAATGTTAGACAACTATCAGAAAAGCATTTTGCAAAAGAATTCTCAGATGAATTACAAATTGTTGTTTCAGGAAAGATATGGCTTGATATAATGGATAACAAAACAAATAAAGGATTAGGACTAAAAAAAATCCAAGATAAGTTTGCAATAACTAATGGAGAAACAATGGTTTTTGGTGATTATTATAATGATCTTCCAATGTTTGAAAAGGCATTTTTTACATATGCTATGGATAATGCTCCTGAAGAAGTTAAAAGTAAAGCAAAATATATTATAGAAAGCAATTCTAATTATGGAGTTATTAATACGTTAAGAGATAAATATCTAAAAAATCAAGGGGAATAAAACTCCCCTTGATTTTTTTATTAAATCTCTACTCTACCTCTTATTTCCCCTTTATAAAAGGCTTTAATATTTTCAATTATTTCTTTAAATAATCTTTCCCTCGCTTCAACACTTGCCCATGCAATATGTGGTGTCAATATTACATTTTCTTTATTTTTAATTCTTATTAAAGGATTATCTTCTTTAATAGGTTCAACTTCAAATACATCTAATGCTGCTCCTGCTATTAATTCTTCTTCTATAGCTTTTGCTAAATCTTCCTCTACAACTATAGGACCTCTTCCCATATTTATTAATATAGCATTCTTTTTCATTTTCTTAATAGCATCATAGCTCATAAGACCTTTAGTTTTTTCATTTAAAGGTGCATGTATTGATATTATATCTGACTCTTTAATTAACTCTTCAAAATTAACATTCTTATAATCTCTATTTAAATTATTACCTGATGTTGAATAATATATAATATTTACTCCAAAAGCTTCTGCTATCTTAGCAACTCTTTTACCTATAGCTCCTAATCCCACTATTCCCCAAGTCTTTCCTTCTAATTCATAAAAAGGTTTGCTTAAATCAGTAAATAATCCTGATTTTGCATAACTTCCTGATTTAACAAAATTATCATAATATGAAAGCTTGTCATATAACGCTAATACTGTAGCAAAAGTATGTTGTGCTACAGTATTAGTTGAATATCCTGCTACGTTTGTAACTGCTATTCCTTTTTCCTTTGCATATGTTATGTCTATATTATTAAATCCTGTAGCTGTTTCACAAATTAATTCTAATTTTTCTGCATACTTTAAATTACTCTCATTTAAAACAACTTTATTAGTAAGAACTATATTAGCATCCTTGATTCTATCTACTACTTCTTCTTGTTTTGTAGTATCAAAATAAACAACTTCTCCAAATTCATTAAGATTTTCAAATTTAATATCCCCCAAAGTCTTTCCGTCTAAAATAACTATCTTCTTCATTTTACCCTCCTATATAACTAGCCAATTTTATTTTTTATATTATTAATCTTATTATAATATTTAAAGTTTTTATAATCTATATAAATGTAAAATAAAAAAGGCTGTATCAAAATTAATTTTGATACAGCTTTTTTGATTCTAATGACCAATAAGTCCACTTTCTTTTAATTTTTCAACAAAGTTTTTACTTACTTTGTTTATAGGTCCCTTTAAGAATAATCCAACAACTATAGCTAATCCAAAATAGCATAATAATATAGTTAAATCCTTAATTAATAATTCAGGCACTACTCCACCTACTGCTTCTCTCATTCCTGATATAGCATAAGTAAATGGTAATAATGGATATACCTTTTGGAAAAATGGTGTTGTTACTTCTATTGGGAATGTTCCACCAGACCCTGCTACTTGTATTACAAGTAATATTACAGACATAGCTTTACCTACATTTCCAAATATAGAAACTAAAGTGTACACAATCATTATAAATACCATACTAATAAATACACTAATTCCTACAAAAAGTATAGGCTCTGATACATAACATTTAAGTAATAACATATCTCCAATACTAACAATTAAAGATTGACATATTCCTATAAATGCAAAGGTTAAAAATTTTCCAAAGTATTTTTCATATGGTTTTAAATGCATTCCTTCTTCAAAACCATGAGCATCTGTTGTTAATAATGATACTAATATTAATGCCCCTACCCATAAAGAAAGAGTTGAATAAAATGGTGACATTGCTGAACCATAATTTGGTATAGGGAATAATATATCTTCACTTATTTTCACTGGGCTTGCTAAGAAACTACTAGTTGCTTGCCAGTCATTTTCAAACATCTTCAATAACTCATCTATTTTTTCACTATCAGTTAATCCTGAAAGTTTATCCGCTATATTAGCAATTTTTGATTTTATAGTAGGCAAATCTCTTTTTAATTTTTCAAGTTCAGTCTTTCCAAGATCTACACCTAAGTCAAGTTTATTTAATAAATCTTTAACCTGTGGCATAGATTCTTTAGCTTCTCCTACTAAAACTAAAGTATTATCTACTATACTATTCATTTGTTCTACAGCCTTATTTAACTGTGGTACATATTCTGAATCATAATTAGCTACAATATTGCTAATTATTGATTTATTATTAGATACTAAATCCTTTAAATTTTGAATTTTAGTCTTATCTAAAGGTTTAGCATTAACTACTGCATCTTTAGCTGAGTTTATTCCAGATATTAATTCATCTAATTTTACATTTGCATCATTTAATTGTTCTATAAGATTCTTAATTTGTGGATTTAATTTACCTAATGGTTCTAATCTCTTAGTCATATCAGTAATTTTCACTTTTAAATCAGCTACTTTAACTGAAATATTATCTAAAGTCGAAATAATTTGATCCTTATCTATATTAGTATTTAATATAGTATCTAGTAATCCCTCTACAGAAGTTAATGTATCTTCAGCAACTTGTAAATCCTCTTTTATAACAGGTGCTATATCATTAATACCTTTTTTAGTCTTTTCTAAAGCTACTGTAGCATCATTTAAAATAGTTGTACTAGTATTTAAAGTTTCTTCTACTAGTGGTATATTATTATTAACTTTTTTAATAAGTTCTTCTGCTGTTATAGTTCCATCATAAGCCTTATTAACTAAATCTTCTATTTCCGGCATCTTTTCATTTAAATCTATTATATCATCTACAAATTTTATTAGCTTAGGTCTTACTTCTTCAATTCCAACTCCTGTTTCATTTAGAACTTTAAAAATAATTCCATTTACCGTTTCTACTATTGTACTATCTACTTGACTTTTTATAGTATTTACTCCCTTATCTGTAATTTTAGGAGCAATAGCATTACTTTTTTGATTTACTTTATACATAAGCTCTGGCTTTTGTATATCATTAGATACTATTGATAGAATTTTCTTAGTAAAATCTTCAGGAATTATTATTGTTGCATAATATTTTCCCTTTCTTACTGAATCTATACCTTGTTCTTCATTTACAAATTGCCATCCTAAACTATTATTGTCTTTTAGTTTATGTATTAACTCGTCCCCAACATTTATATTTTTTTCTCCAAAATTGTCCCCTGCATCTTGATTTACTATACCAACCTTTATTCCTTTAGTGTTACCATACGGATCCCATCCTGCCTTAATATTAAACCAAGCATATAATGCTGGTAATAGCATTAATCCTAAAATTATAATTAAGGCAACCCAATTTGTAACTATACTTTTTAAATCTCTTTTAAATATTTTAAAGATATTCTTCATCAATTGCGCCTCCATTTCCCATTTAGTAAATCCATTATTATATTATCACCATATTTACAATAATATTTAATATAAACTATCAAAATTAAGAAGTAGAGCTTTAATTTAACTCTACTTCTTAATTTTATATTAAATATTATTATATTTTATTCCGAATTTCTACATTTTTCAATAACTTTCTGTATTTTTTGCAATTATATAAGTTAATAATGATATTCCTGTTATATTTATTAATTTATTCTATTATAATAGAGCAATTTAAAAACATTCTTATATACTATTTAATACTTTACTTTAATTTTTTTCTAAATGCTAATAAAGCATTTAGATTATCATATGAATATACAGCTTCAGTTTTCTCATCTCCAAAAGCTCCATATATATTACTTTTTTCATTCATAACTTGAAATATCTTCATCTTATTTGATGCTAATTCATATAACTCTTTATCACCTACAACCTTTGCGATTTGAATTATATTAGCATAAATGGAAGTAGACTCTATTTTACTTTCCTCTCCAGTTTCTATATTATATAGTGAAGATATGTATCCTTTTTCTTTTAGTTGATCTTTTAACCACTGAATACTTACAGATGTATCCTCCCCCGCCTCGCATTTATTTAAAATAACAAGTACAGAAAGAAGTGAATCTATTTCTTCAGAATCATATGAATTATTGGATACATTATAATTTTTTCTATACAAAGGAAGTTTATCAGAAATAAAACCACCATTAATAACTTGTAAAGCTTTATTATATACAAGCTCCCATTTTTTATCTACTTGCGTTAATAATTTTAATGCAGATAAATCTAAATAACATAAAGTTGTTAAATTGCTCTTACCATATTCATCTTCAAAGTCTATCAAGTTTCCATTTGTCATCAAATTCTTATATATTCCCTGGGAAATTTTAACTCCATAGTATCTATATTTAAAACTTTTAAACTCCTTTGATGCCAATATTAAAGCTTCCGATATTCTTAAATCATCGATAGTTGCTGACACCTCTGATGGTTCTCCATTATCTATCCTCCAACTTACTAAATTATTTTTTAACAGCATTTTTTCCTTTATATAATTAAAAGTTTTATCAAAACCTTCCTCATCTCCATTATATAAATAGTACATAAGTAACATACCTTGAGATTCTGATAATATATTATGTCCTTTTGTTATATCCCCTTCACTTTTTTTATCTTTTAGATTTGTATAAATACCACCATCTTTATCCATTAGATTATTTTCTGTAAACTTGAAAACTAAATCTTCTTCTTTACTCACTTCTTCTTTATTTAAAACACTTTCCACCTTAATAGGTTTTATATATTTTATAGATGTTCCTATAAATATCCCTACTATACTTGCAATAAAAATAGCTAAAATTATTAGTCTCTTGTTTTTCTTCATACTTTACTCCTAAATAAATTCTCTATAGATTTTTCTATTTTAATTATAATAGATTTTTCCTATTTTAAAAAGAAACTTCCTAACATTATACTCTATTTAAGAGATTTCAAAGTTTTATATATATCATCTAGCTCACTATCTGAAAGCTTATCCAAATTATCTAATTTGTATTTTATATTTTCAATTGTCTGTTGTTTAAAATCCATATTTCTCCTTCTTTTACCACCATTTATTATATAAGCAGCTATTGTACTTGTTGTTATACCTATAAACCCTATTCCAAATATCATAAGTAAAACCGCCACCAACCTCCCCATTGATGTAGTAAGTAATACGTCTCCATACCCTACAGTTGTAAATGTAACAAAACTCCACCATAATGCATCTTCAAAGCTCATCCCTTCTAGCAAAGATATCATAACTGCACCTAATACTATTACTATAGTTGTTAATATAAGCATATAATTAAATTTATTCATTTTTTGCTTTTCTCTTATATTCTTTTTAAATTTCATAAGTAAAATTATTAATCTTAAAAGTTGTGCTATTTTTATAGCAACTATATTATTAAAAATTAATGTTATTTCTAAGTATTTAAATATCCTTAAATATGTTTTAACTGTTATTATTACCAATAAGTCCAAAAAATTTTCTTTTATAAATTCTATTTTCCTTCTAGCATATATAAATCCCATAATATAGTCTCCTATAAATATAAACCATATTACTAAATCCATATAATAAAAGGAGATTAATACTTCATGGGGCAAATCTATAGTTATTTCTAACATAAGCATTATAGATGCCATTAATGCTATTAACCCAATAAAATCATCATAAACTGTTTTTCTATTCAAAAGACTCCCCTCAATAATATTGCTCTCTTTATATTTTATAAGTTTTTTAGCTTAAAAATGATTTTAAACTAAAGTTTTCTAAAAAATAAAATGGTGATTAGTTTAAAGCTAATCACCATTTATGGGTTTATTTATCTCTAATTGAGAATTTATATATGGTTTCTTTATTATATTCTTCACCTTTCTTTAAGAAAGAATGATTAACAAAACAACTATCTTTACCTATTGGTGGACTTTGAGTTTCTACAGCTATAGCACCTCTTCTCTTAGGTTTTTCTCCTGACTCTAGTATTTCTTCATCTGGAAAGTTTAAAGAGTATAGTACTACAGATTTTTGATTTGTAAATACATCCATCACTCTACCTGAAGATTTATGATAAAGTCTAAGCTTTATTTTATTTCCTCCATTAAGTATCCATGGATGATCATATCCTTGACCTATTTTAAGTTGAGGATCCTCTTCTTCTATATCTCTACCAATAAGTTTAGGAATAGTAAAATCAAAGGCAGTTCCATTTATATTAAGTAATTTCCCTGTAGGTGCTTGTGTCTCGTCAAGCTCTACTAAAAAATCACTGTCTATATATAAGTGATGATCTAAAATATCCCCTCTTTGATTTCCACTTAAATTAAAATAACTATGATTTGTAAGATTTAATAAAGTATCTTCATCACTAATACCTTTATAAGTTATTTTAAATGTATTGTCTTCAGTAACGGTATATCTAACTGTTACATTTAAGTTTCCAGGATAACCTTCTTCGTTATTAGGACTAAAACATTTTAATTCTACATAAGCCTCATTTTCTAATATTTCTGTTGAAGCTTCCATTATCTTTTTATCAAAGCCAGTATTTCCTCCATGCCCTTGATTTGCTCCATAATTTTTATTTAACTTTAAAAGCTTATCATTTAATTTTACTTCTCCACCACAGATTCTTCCTGAAGTTCTTCCGATTAAAGCTCCATAATAAGATGGATTTTCTAAATATACGTTTATATCTTTATATTTCATAACAACATTTTCAAGGTTTCCATTTTTATCTGGAACTATAACATCTGTTATTATTCCTCCGTAATTTAATACATTAATCCCAAAGCCTTTAGAATTTCTAATTTCATAACTTATTATATCTTTTGAATTATTTACCATAGTATTTTTTATTTGCATTTAATCACCTACAATCCAAGAATAAATTTATCAAAGGCATATTGTCCTTTTTCATCTCTCTTGTACACTCCAGCATCTTTTAATACTGCTAAGAACTTAAGTCCTACCTCTTGTTGTAGTATATCCTCTACATTCTCTTCATTTATATTTTTATATTTGTTAATTATTTCAAGAACCCATAGCTTATGTTTTAAAAGTTCTTCTTTTTCATCTATTTCTGAAATTCTTTCTGTATTTAAAAGGAAATACTTAATTTCTTTAAGTTCTTTTTTTAGTCTTGATGGTAAAATAGCAAGTCCCATAGCTTCAATTAAACCAATATTTTCTTTTTTAATATGGTGTAATTCTTCATGTGGATGGAAAATTCCATAAGGAAACTCTTCAGTAGTTCTATTATTTCTTAAAACTAAATCAAATTGATAGTTTTCACCATTTCTTCTTGCTATAGGAGTTACAGTATTATGAGGAGTATCTCCTGTAAATGCATGAATATCAACCTCTTCATCTGAATAAGTTTTCCACTTTTCATATATATATATAGCTGCCTTTAAAATAGACTCTTTATCTTTTCCTTCTAGTCTTATTACAGACATAGGCCACTTAACCTTTCCAATTTTAACATCATTAAATTTATCAATTTGGAATTCCTTTTCAACCTTAGCTTTAGCCATTGAGAATTCATAATTTCCACCTTGAAAATGATCATGTGCAAGAATTGAACCACCAACTATAGGTAAATCTGCATTTGTACCTACAAAATAATGTGGGAATTTTTCTATAAACCCTAAAAGTCTCTTAAAGGTAGCTTCTGTTATTCTCATAGGATCATGACTTCCTTTTAGAACTATACAATGCTCATTATAATAAACATATGGTGAGTATTGTAAAAACCACTTTTCTTCATTTAAAGTAAGCGGGATAATTCTATGATTTTCTCTAGCTGGATATCCAATTCTACCTGAATGCCCTTCATTTTCTACACAAAGCAAACATTTAGGATAGTTACTTGAAACAACATTCTTTTTAGCCGCTATGTCTTTAGGATCCTTTTCTGGTTTAGATAAATTTATAGTTATATCTAAATTTCCATACTCTGTAGCTGTTTGCCACTTAATATCCTTTTTAACCCTATCAGTTCTTATATAATTAGTAGCTCTACTTAAATCATAATAATAATTAGTTGCCTTTTTCGGATCTTCTTTATATAATCTATTAAACTCTTTTATTATTATAGAAGGCATCTTAACTAAACATCCCATAATTTTAGTATCTAAAAGGTCTCTTGACTCTACCCCATTACTTTCTAAAATGCCTATTTTAAAAGCATAATCTAATATATTTTCTAAGCATTCAGTTGGAGTTTCAAGATTTTCTTCTATATTTCCTACTTCTTCTACTTCATTTAATTTTAGAATATCCATTATTCTATTTGTTACAAAAATTTTATCCTCTAATTCTATTAAACCTTTTTTAATTCCATATTGAAGTAATCTTTCTATCTCATATGAAATATTAATACTCATAATATCCACCTTCTTATCTATTTTAGTCAAGTCTTCTTGCCCCATCGCCTATATTAACAACATAAAAATCAGCTTCATAACCTATTTTTTCTTTATATGCTTCTCCAACATTTTTAATAAAGTTATCTATATCTTTATTTTTCACTAAACTAACTGTACATCCACCAAAGCCTGCACCTGTCATTCTTGAACCAATTACTCCTTCTTGTTTCCATGCAAGTTCTACTAATGTATCAAGTTCTATTCCTGTAACTTCGTAATCATCTCTTAATGATACATGAGAAGCGTTCATAAGCTTTCCAAATAACTCTACTTCATTATTCTTTAAAGCTTCAACAGCCTTTAATGTTCTTACATTTTCATAAACTGCATGTTTTGCACGTTTTCTATTTATCTCGTCAACAATTAGATGCTTGTACTTTTCAAATTCTTCTTCACTTAATTCACCTAAGGCATTTATCTTAACTTCCTTTTGTAAATCTTTTAATGCAGCTTCACATTGACCTCTTCTTTCATTGTATTTAGAATCTGCTAGTCCTCTTCTTTTATTTGTATTTGATATTACAATAGATGAATCAACTAAGTTAATTGGTGCATAAGAATACTTTAAAGTATTTGTATCTAATAATGTAGCACAGTTTTCCTTTCCCATTCCTATTGCAAATTGATCCATTATTCCACAATTTACACCTATAAATTTATTTTCCGCTAATTGTGAAAACTTTACTAAATCAATCATATCAACATTTAATTTGAATAAATCTCTTAATGTAACTCCTGTAACTAACTCTAATGATGCAGATGATGATAATCCAGCTCCATTTGGTATATTTCCATATACATATCCTTCAAAACCTGAATCAATTGTATAACCATTTTCTCTTAAAGCCCAAATAACTCCCTTAGAATAGTTTGCCCAATCATGTTCTTTTTCATTTTTCAAGTCATCTACACTAAACTCTAAAACTCCTAATTCTGAGAAATTCTTTGAGTATAATCTTATAAGCTTGTCTTCTCTTTTTCTAGCTATCATATATGTTCCAATTGTTAAGGCACAAGGAAAAACATTTCCTCCATTGTAATCTGTATGTTCTCCTATTAGATTTACTCTGCCTGGTGCAAAATAATTACCTTGTGGTTCTTCACCAAAAGTTTTAATAAACTCATTAACTAATTCTTGTAACATTTTAATACCTCCACCTAATTACCATTTATTTAAACGCTTTCAAATATATTAAAATTTTAAAACAATTCTCTATATTCTTATTTTAGTAAAGAGGATTGATATTGTCAATAAATTTACTAAATTTTTTACTAAATTATTTATATTGTTTTACTATATTATTTAAAATAAAAAGAAGCTTGTAATAAATTTAACTACAAGCTCCTAAAATTACTTTATACTTTTACAACTTTCTCTTATTTTTAATTTAGAGTTTATTACGACTTTTTTTCTATAACATCTATTTGTTAATATATTCTCTATCATCAAATCTACTGCTGCCATCCCCATAAATTCAGTATAAACTTTAACTGTAGATAATGACGGTATCATATATTTAGCAGTTGGAATATCATTAAATGCCACAACACTTATGTCATCTGGTATTCTAAGACCTTTTTCTGCAATAGCCTTATAAGCGCCTACAGCCATAGTGTCACTTCCAATAAAACAGGCTGTTGGTATTAACTCTTCCTCTAAAGCTTGTTTCATAAGTCTATATCCATCTTTATGTGTAAAATCACCAGTAAAAACTTTATTCTCACTATTTATGCCTTTATTTTTTATATATTCAATAAAATTAACTTCTCTTTCATCTATTATATATTCTATGCCATTTCTATAAGTTTCACGACCACCTATATAAACAATTTTTTCATGCCCTAAATTAAATAAGTAATCTAAAGCTTCATACATCGCCTCTCTAAAATCTACTACTACAGAATCATACAGCTTATTATTAGGTGAAGAGTCGACAAAAACTATATTTGATGTATTTTTTCTTATAATTTCTATTTCATCTAAGCTAAACTTTCCTATAGCTATAATTCCATCTACATTTTTAAGTTGATCCATTCCATTTTCACTATGAACTGTTATAATATTTATAGATTGTTCTAGACATTTCTTTTCAACAGCTAGCCTTATTGATAAATAATAAGGATCTCCTAACTCTTGTTCCGCTGTGTACCAATGTAGAATCCCTATAGTTTGTGTTTTATTTTTCTTTCTATTTCTTACAGATACATATTCTAATTCATCTGCCGCTTGAAAAATTTTCATTTTTGTCTCATTTGCTACATTAAGTGACTCATCAAAATTTAGTACTCTAGATACTGTAGATGATGAAACTCCAACTAAGTTAGCAATATCTTTTATTGTAGCCATTAATATATCCCCCTGGAAGTAATTATCTATTTAATAAAATTAATACTCATTAATATATTTCCACTTCTTTCTTACTTATATAATACAACCTAGAAAATCACCCGTCAATATTTTACTAAAAATTTACCAAACAATAATTTTGTTTTCAGTAAAGTATATTAAAATAAGCAAAAAAATCAGCATATCTAAAAGTGATATAACTGATTTTTAAATAAAATATATTAACTAAACAAAAAGAAAAACACTAGGCTTTAAACCTAGTGTTTTTCATAGTACGAGACAAGCCATAAGCGGAGTTCTGTATTAAGCAATCATCTATCTAGGCTTACTGTTGCCAATAAGCTCAAGCGACACACCCGGAGGCGGGACGGGCAGCCCCATTTGCCTCACTCTCGGTCTTGCTCCAAGTGGGGTTTACATAGCCATGATGTCACCACCATGCTGGTGAGCTCTTACCTCACCTTTCCACCCTTACCTAAGTAACCTTAGGCGGTATATCTCTGTTGCACTTTCCTTCAAGTCGCCTTGACTGGACGTTATCCAGCACCCTGCCCTGTGGAGCTCCGACTTTCCTCTCCTAGATCAAGTCTAGCAGCGATTGCATGTCTTACTCGCAAGTTTTATATTATCACATAAATCAAAGTAATACAATATTTTTTTTAAAATTATTAAACAAACTGTAAAACTATAAGTAAAATAGCAAGTATTAGCCATGAATAAAATCCAATTCCCGAGAATAAGAGAGTTAAAATCATAAGAACAAAAATACATATCCTTGCTTGAATGCAACAAAAATTATTTCTACAATTTAAACTATTACCTATATTTCTTGATACATTATCACTAAAATCCTTAATAGTTTTTTTAAAGAATTTTGCCCAATCATTACCCTTTTTTTTATGATAATATCTATTACTTCCCATCCACCAAACTCCTACAATTGCTATTATTTATAAATATGTTATATATTCTGATTTGATACTTTTTAAACTAAAAAAAATAAATCCCTATACAAAAGTATAGGGATCTTTAACTATCTTTGATGTTATAAACTCAACATCTTTAAAATTATTTATTACTTTTTCTATTGTCTTTAAAAAAACTAACCATTCAGAAGAAAAATGTCCAATATCTAAAATCGATACTCCCATTTCTTTATAATCAGAAGCGTAATGATAAGTAGTATCTCCTGTAATAATACAGTTAACTCCTTTTTCTACAGCTCTATTAATGAAATCTTGCCCACTTCCATTAATTATAGCTATATTTCTTATCTTTTCATTTCCAATAGAAATTCTTAAATTGTCTATATTTAATTTTTCTTTTACTATATCTACTAAATCCATTACTTCTATCTCTTTATCTAATCTCACTACTCTTCCAAGTCCTGCATTAGAATTTTTCTTATTTATTTCTAATAATTCATCTGATTTAAATCCTAACATATCAACTATATTTTTATTTAATCCTTCTTCTGCAGAATCTAAATTAGTGTGACTAGAGTATAAACTTATATTATTTTTTATAAGCTCTATTATTTTCTTTCCTAGTAATGTTTCTGTAGTAATGCTATTTGGCTTTCTAAAGATAAGAGGATGGTGAGTAAGTATCATATCAACCTTTAGACTCTTTGCTTCTTCTATAACCTCTAAAGTACAATCTAAAGCTACTAAAACCTTTTTAACTTCTTGATTTTTATCTCCAAGCATTAACCCCACATTATCAAAATCTTCTTTTAAATATGTAGGAGCTAATTTTTCCATTTCACTCATAATATCTTTAACTTTTTTCATTTTAAATCACCTTATAAAAAATTAATCATATTTGATAATACTGAAATTTTTTCAGTTAATTCTTCTTTTCTTGAATTTGCTGATGGTGTATCATCAGTTATAAAACTCACTATCTTATTATATTGATCTAATTTATAACTTAAATATTCCTTCATTAAAGGATGTTTTTCCATTAATAATTTAGGACTTATTTCATAATATATATTATCTAAGATAGTATTTTCCCCATCTTTTCTCTTAACCTTAAATAATTCATAGTATTTACCTTCATCTAAGCACAAATCTTCTTGTATTATTTCATAATCATTAGTATATAAGTATTCTCTTAATACTTCTGGATTTTGTGCTGGTTGAAGTACTAAGTAGTCTAATTCATTTACTATACCTATACTATCTTCTAGTATATCTCTTATTAAATTCCCACCCATTCCAGCTATAATAACAGCTTGAGCTTCTTTTTCTTTTATTACACTTAATCCATTTCCTAATCTAAAATCTAGTTCTTCTCCCACCCCTTCTAGAACAGCATTAAGCCTAGCTTTATCAAGAGGTTCTTTATTTACGTCAGATGCTATAGCTTTATCACATAAACCATTTTTCAATGCATATATAGGGATGTATCCATGATCTGTTCCTACATCTATTAGGGATTCTACTTTATCTAATTTATTTATAATAAAATTTAATCTTTTGCTTAATTCCATTTAATTCTACTCCTTACTTAAAGTAAAATTAGCACCACTAGGTGCTAATCTAAATAATCTTTTAATTTTTTACTTCTTGATGGATGTCTAAGTTTTCTAAGGGCTTTTGCTTCTATTTGTCTTATTCTTTCTCTAGTTACATTAAATTCTTTTCCTACTTCTTCTAGAGTTCTAGCTCTTCCATCATCTAAACCGAATCTCAATCTTAATACTTTTTCTTCTCTTGGAGTTAATGTATCTAAAACATTTATTAATTGTTCTTTTAACATTGTAAATGCAGCTGCTTCAGCTGGTGCTGGTGCATCATCATCTGGAATGAAATCTCCTAAGTGTGAATCTTCTTCTTCACCTATTGGAGTTTCAAGTGAAACTGGTTCTTGAGCAATTTTTTGTATTTCTCTAACTTTGTCTACAGGTAAATCCATAACTTTTGAAATTTCTTCTGGGAATGGATCTCTACCTAATTCTTGAAGTAATTGTCTTTGAACCCTTATAAGTTTATTTATAGTTTCAACCATATGAACAGGTATTCTTATAGTTCTAGCTTGATCTGCTATAGCTCTAGTAATTGCTTGCCTAATCCACCATGTAGCATACGTTGAAAATTTAAAGCCTTTTCTATAATCAAATTTTTCTACAGCTTTTATTAATCCAAGGTTTCCCTCTTGTATTAAATCTAGGAATAACATACCTCTTCCTACATATCTTTTAGCTATACTAACAACCAATCTTAAATTAGCCTCTGCTAATTTTTTCTTTGCATATTGGTCTCCTTCTTCTATTCTTAATGCTAAATTAATTTCATCTTCTGATGATAAAAGAGGAACCTTCCCTATTTCTTTTAAGTACATTCTAACAGGATCATCTATAGCTATACCTTCTGGAACTGAAACATCTATTTCCTCTTCCTCAACCTCTTCTACAGCATTTACCTCACCTAATACTTCTATTCCCATTGATTCTAGAACTTCATATATCTTTTCTATTTGTTCTGGTCCTAAATCTATATGTTCAACTTCATCCATTATTTGTTTATATGTTAATGTACCAGTTTTCTTACCTTTATCCAGTAGGTTTTTAACTACTGCCATTTTATTATTCTTATCCTCGTTATTCTTTTTGCCTTGTTTAGCTTTAGTTTTTTGATCTACCATTACATTACCTCCTTTCGCTATGACCACCTATTCTCTCACACCTCTTTTCAATAATTCTGCTATCTTAGTTAATTCAATAGCGATATGAATAGACTCTTCAATCTTCCCTTCTGCCTCTAGTAATTTTTGTTGTTTTTTTAAATCCTCTAATCTTAGGTTTAATTTATAATTATCTATTTGTTTTATAAAATCCTTAATTAATTTTTTGCTATCATTCACCTTAAAAACATTATGCTCTTTTATTTTCACTAATTCCTCTAAAGTCTTAACATTATTACATTTTGATTCTACAAAGCTCATTATATTATTTATTCTTCCCATTTTACCATCTTTAATAATGGAGAATATTTCTTTATGTTCTTCTAATATTAAATCCTCTTCTTTTAAAATATTAATAATGTATTCAAAATAGTCGTCTTCAAGCATTAATTTCATTAAAGATCTCTCCGCCTTTAAAAAACCAGGCTCTACATATAATTTTGTTCCATTATATTCCTTATTATTCATAAATTTATCATTATTTATGTTTTTTGTCATTTCACTTGATAATAAGTCGTATAAAGCTTGCTCTCTTATACCAGTATTCTCTGAAATTTTTTTAACATAGACATCTTTTTCCACAGGATTTAATTTAGCTAAAATATTGGTAACCCTTTTACCATATTTAGCAAGAGAATCGCTTTCTTTAAAATTTATTCCCTCTTCAGCTCTCTTTAATCTATAATCAATTAATGGCTCAGCATTTTTTATTAAATTTTTAAATGCTTCTTTTCCATTACTTCTTACAAATTCATCAGGATCCTTACCTTGTGGAATATTTAAAACTCTAACTTCAAATCCTGCATCTTTTAATATTTCCAATCCTCTTAACGTTGCTGTTTGTCCTGCTATATCTGCATCATAAGAAATTATAACTTTATCTGCATATCTTTTTAAAAGCCTTGCTTGATTAGTAGTTAATGCTGTTCCTAATGAAGCTACAACATTTGTAATCCCATATTGATGCAAAGTTATTAAATCCATATATCCTTCTACTATAATAAAGTATCGTTCCTTCAAATTGCTTTTAATAGCAAAATTTAAGCCATATAAATTAGTTCCTTTTTGAAAAACTAGAGTTTCTGGTGAATTTAAATATTTAGGTTTTGAATCGTCTAGCACCCTTCCACCAAATCCTATTACCTTCCCCCTATAATCAAATACAGGGAAAATAACTCTATTTCTAAATCGATCATATTTATTTCCAGTTTTTTGAGATGTTGATACTAATCCTGCTTCTAATAATATTTCCTCATTGAATCCTCTTTTTCTTAAGTATAAAAGCAAATTATTCCAACTTTCTTTTGCAAATCCTAGTCCAAATCTCTTCATAGTTTCTTCTTTAATACCACGATTTAAAAAATAATCTTTAGCTTCTGAAGTGCTCATTAAATTTCTAAAGAAGAATCTAGCTGCTTCTACGTTAACATTATAAAGCATCTCTTTCTTCTTAGTTATAGGACTCTTTCCTTTATTACCGTCCTCTATTGTTATATTAACTCTCTCTCCTAAATATTTTACAGCATCTACAAAAGGTAGATTTTTAGTTTTCATAACAAAAGTAATTACATTTCCAGCTTCTCCACATCCAAAACATTTATATATTTGTTTATCTTGAGATACAGAAAAAGACGGGGTTTTTTCATTATGAAAGGGACATAACCCTGAAAAATTTCTACCTGATCGTTTAAGTCTTACAGACTCTGATATAACATCTACTATATCATTTTGCTCTTTTATCTTTTCTAAAATTTCTTCAGAAATCTGCAAGGAGATCCACCTCCTCACTATTTTTTTTCGTCAACCTTTTAAGTATTCGACATTTTATATATATTTCCTTCTTAAAATATAATTTAACATAATATTTTAAGTACTTATATCTATTTATATTCTTTTCCAACTTTAAAATTCCTTTTTTTCGTCATGAAAATATTTTTCCCAGAAAAAATTTTCTTATTCTTTAATTTACTAATAAATTACAAACTTTGGTACAAAAATACGATTAAAGCAATTCAAACAATAATCGTCACTCATACCTGCAATATAATCTGCTACAGCTCTTTCTAACCCTTCACTTTCTAAAATCTTCTTATAAGTATCTGGTAGTTTTTCGGGATATTTACAATAATGCTCAATTAATTGAACTAATATAAACTTGGCTTTTTCTCTTTCAGAGCTTAAAAAGTCTCCTAAGTATATGTTTTTGAACATATACTTTCTAAGTTCTGTCATAGCTTCCCAAACTTCCTTGCTTAAAGATATATCAACTACTCCACTTTCCAAACTCTTTGTAGTGTTATTTATTACATCTAAAACTAATGTATCAATTCTTTCTGAGCTAGTAGACCCTAAAGTTTTTCTAATATCTACTGGCAAATCATACTCTTTTAATAATCCTGCTCTTATAGAATCATCTATATCATGATTTAAATATGCAATTTTATCACTTATTTTAACTACTCTACCTTCTAAAGTCTTAGATTTATTATCAAATTTTCCAAGAGCACTATGATTTAAAATACCATCTAGCACTTCCTCGGTTAAGTTTAATCCCATGCCATTCTTTTCAAGCTTTTTAACAACTCTTACACTTTGCTCATTGTGTCTAAATCCATCTTTAAGGAATTCATTTAATACTTCTTCTCCATTATGAGCAAAAGCTACATGTCCTAAATCATGACCTAAAGCTATAGCTTCTATTAAATTTTCATTTAATCCTATCCCAACTCCTATACTTCTTGCAACTTGCGAAACCTCTAAGGTATGAGTTAGTCTAGTTCTATAATGATCTCCAAAGGTTTTTATATAAACTTGGGTTTTATGTTTTAATCTTCTAAAAGATTTACAGTGAACTATTCTATCTCTATCTACCATAAAACACGTTCTTATAGTATCCAAATCTTCTTTCCTTTCTCTTCCAAGACTTTGTACACTGTGAGTTGCTTCTGGTATTAATGTCAAGTTTTCAAAACTCTCTATTTTTTCCCTTACATTCATATATCTCACCTCTATTAATGATATTCTATACTTTTGCCTAAATCCCTTTATTTAAGTATTTCATTATAATTTCATTATTTATAATATTCTAGTATATTTATTTTATTTTACTAATATCATAATAATGAATAATTTTATAAGGAGATTAAAATGGGAAATACTAATTATAAAAAAAATTCCAGAGAAGAATTGTTATCTCTCGATAAAATAAAGGCATTTATCTTACCAAACTATGAACTTGAATATGCTAATGTTACAATGGTGAAATTTAAAGATACCGAAAAACAAAGGGCTGTTTACAAAATAGACTATAAAGGTAAAAATTATTGTTTAAAAAAAGTGTATTATGATGAAGCTAATCTTCTATATGTTTACTCTGCTATGGAATGGCTCTATAGGAATTCTATTTTAGTTCCTAAATTACTTCCTACTATTAATGGTCATAGATATGTTATGTACTCTGATATGCTATTTATTTTAACCCCTTGGTTAGAAGGCGACAAATGCAACTTCGACAATATGCATCATTTACAACTTTCTGCTAAAACACTAGGTACATTACATAAAGTTTCTAGAAACTTTACTCCAATAGAGGGTAGCTGTTTAAGAAAAGGCTTAGAAGATTATCATCTATCTGTATATAAGCATTTTAATCAGTTATTAAATGCTGTAAATAGCGCACATAAATATAACGATAAATTTTCTAATATTTTTCTTGCTAACTTAGATGAAAACTTAAGGTTAGCTAAACTTTCAGTCGAAATATCTTCTTCGATTAAATTGGATGAACTTTCCTCTTCCCTTTGTCATGGAGATTATGTAAATAAAAATATTATAATTGATAATAATAATGTTTGTATCATAGACTTTGATAAATGTAAGCTAGATTACTCTGCTCATGATTTAGCATATTTCCTAAGACGTTTACTTAAAAGAGAAAATACCAATTGGAATATCGAAATAACTACATATGTAATCGATAGTTATTTATATTCTAATAATTTAACTGAATCTGATTTAAAATATATTTTAGCTTATATTGCTTTTCCTCAAAAATACTGGAAATTATCTAGAGATTACTATAAAAATATAAAGAAATGTAATAAAACCTCTTTTGTTCATTTATTAGAAAAAGGCCTTAGTAAGACAAGTAATCAACTTGAATTTGTATATGAAATGATGAAGGTTTTTAAAGATAAGTATAATATAACTTTTTAAATTCAATAAAAAAGGAGACCAAGTGGTCTCCTTTTAATTATCTCTTATTTTTAACTTGAGCTTGTGCAGCTGCAAGTCTTGCAAGTGGAACTCTAAATGGTGAACATGAAACATAATCTAATCCTATATTGTGACAGAATTCAACTGATGATGGATCTCCACCATGCTCTCCACAAATTCCAAGTTTAATATCTGGTCTTACTGATTTACCCTTTTCCACTGCTAATTTAACTAATTGACCAACTCCTGTTTGATCTAGTTTAGCAAATGGGTCTTGCTCATAAATTTTCTTATCATAATAGTCTGCTAAGAACTTAGCTGCATCATCTCTTGAGAATCCAAATGTCATTTGAGTTAAATCATTTGTACCAAATGAGAAGAATTCAGCTTCTTTTGCAATTGCATCTGCAGTTAATGCAGCTCTTGGAATTTCTATCATTGTACCAACTTTATATTCTAATTTAACTCCATGTTCATCCATTACAGATTCTGCTGTTTTAACAACTATATCTTTAACATATTTTAATTCTTTTATTTCACCTACTAAAGGAATCATTATTTCTGGAACTACATCATAACCTTTATTGTTCTTAACTTCTATTGCAGCTTCAATTACCGCTCTAGTTTGCATCTCTGCTATTTCCGGATAAGATACTGCTAATCTACATCCTCTATGTCCCATCATTGGATTGAACTCATGTAGACTCTCTACAGTAGCTTTAAGTTCTTCAAATGTTAATCCCATCTCTTTAGCTAATGATTCTATATCTTCATCACTATGAGGTAAGAATTCATGTAGTGGTGGATCTAAGAATCTTATAGTAGCTGGCATTCCTTCTAAAGCTTCATAAATTCCTATAAAATCTTCTCTTTGCATTGGAAGTAATTTTTCTAAAGCTTTTCTTCTTTGCTCTTCATTTTTAGCAACTATCATTTCTCTAACTGCCATTATTCTATCTTCTGCAAAGAACATATGCTCAGTTCTACATAAACCTATACCTTGCGCTCCAAACTCAACAGCTTGTTTTGTATCTCTTGGAGTATCTGCATTAGTTCTAACTTTTAACTTTCTAATTTCATCAGCCCAACCCATAAATTTAGCAAAATTTCCTGATATCTCTGGTGTAACTGTTTTGACTGCTTCTCCATAGATATTTCCTGTAGTACCATCTATTGAAATATAATCATTATCTCCATAAATCTTTCCGTTAACTTCTAATGTCTTATTTACTTCACTTATTTTAAGATCTCCACATCCTGCAACACAGCATGTTCCCATTCCTCTAGCTACAACAGCTGCATGAGAAGTCATACCCCCTCTTACTGTTAATATACCTTCTGCTGCAATCATTCCTTCTATATCTTCTGGTGAAGTTTCAAGTCTTACTAAAACTACTTTTTCACCTTTTTCTTTTCTTTCCTTAGCTTCTTCAGCTGTAAATGCAATTTTACCACATGCTGCTCCTGGAGATGCTGGAAGTCCTTTGGCAATTGGTGTAGCTTTCTTTAATTCATCTGTATGGAATGCAGGATGAAGTAATGTATCTAGTTGATGTGGCTCAACTTTTAATATAGCTTCTTCCTTTGTTAACATTCCTTCTTCAACTAAATCAACAGCAATCTTTAATGCAGCTTGAGCTGTTCTCTTACCATTTCTTGTTTGTAAGAAGTAAAGCTTACCTTCTTCAATAGTTATTTCCATGTCTTGCATATCTTTATAATGATGCTCTAACTTGTTAACAATTTCTGTGAATTGTTTATATATTGCTGGGTTTTGTTCTTCTAATCTAGCAATTGGAAGTGGAGTTCTAATACCTGCAACAACATCTTCGCCTTGTGCATTCATTAAGTATTCCCCATATATTTTATTTTCCCCATTTGCTGGGTCTCTTGAGAATACAACTCCTGTTCCTGAAGTTTCTCCCTTATTACCAAAAACCATTTCTTGCACGTTTACTGCTGTACCCCATTCCCCTGGAATATCATTTAATCTTCTATATACTATAGCTCTTGGATTATCCCATGATCTAAATACAGCTGTAATAGCTTCTATTAATTGATGTTTTGGATCTTGAGGGAATTCTTCGCCTCTTTCTTTTTTATATAATTCCTTATATTTGACTATTAAAACTTTCAAGTCTTCTGCTGTTAATTCAGTATCAAACTCTACTCCTTTTTCTTCTTTTAATTCATCTATTAAATTTTCAAATAGTCTTTTTTCTATGTTCATAACAACATCTGAAAACATTTGAATAAATCTTCTATATGAATCGTATGCAAATCTTGGATTACCAGTTAGTTTAGCCATAGTTTCTACTGACTGATCATTTAATCCAAGATTTAATACAGTATCCATCATACCTGGCATTGATACTCTAGCTCCAGATCTTACTGATACTAATAACGGATTTGTTAAACTACCAAATTTCTTTCCTGTGATTTCCTCTAATTGTCCAATTTTTTCATGAATTTCTGAAATAATATCTTCTGATATTATTTTTCCATCTTCATAGTACTTATTACACGCTTCTGTTGTAACTGTAAATCCTTGTGGTACTGGAATCCCTAGTAAAATCATTTCTGATAAATTTGCTCCTTTACCTCCTAGAAGGTTCTTCATAGACCCATTGCCCTCACTAAAAAGGTAAACGTACTTCTTTCTTTCCATCTCAATACTCCTCCGTTTTAATCAAATTGAAATATATATACTAACAAAGCTATTGCCTCGTAGTTACCCTATTAAAAATACCATGTTCTAAATTTAGCTTTAGTTTCTCTCTCCTAACTTAACAAAAAGTTTTGTTATGTTAGTTTTAGATATTTTCCCTATTATCCTCAACTGATTTTTCGTATCGTTAAGATTTTCAACTTTCTCCACTATCGGAATACTATCAATTTCATGTTCTATAATTTTTTGAGCAAGGCTATATGCACTGTCTTCTGCATAACCACAAACTATATTAGGCATTCTCGTCATTATTACACCAATTGGAACTTTATGGATATCAGTTCCCCCTATGGCTATTTTAAGAAAATCCTTTCGAGATACCGCACCCACTAACATTCCATTACTTTCTACAAATAATGTCCCTACATCATTTAAAAACAAGTATACGATTGCATCATACACTGTAGTTTCTTCGCTTACCGTTACAGGTTTTGACATTATTTCACCAGCTATAACTTTAGATATATTTTCCAACACGCTAGTATTATGCGGTTCGCCTTGATAAATATAACCTACTTTAGGTCTGGCATCTAAAACACCTATCATTGTAAGTATTGCTAAGTCAGCTCTAAGAGCGGCCCTAGTAACTCCTAATTTTTCTGCTAGTGATTCACTTGTAACAGGCTGTCCTTCTTTTACAATTTTTATTATTTCTTCTTGCCTCTGTGATAATTTCACTTTTATCCCTCTTTTCAAATCAGCAAAGGAATATTCAGATAATTAAGATTAGTTTGATATTTACAATCTAATTATAACATTTTATAACATTTTGACTATACTTAATTTTCTGAAAAATTAGTCAAATTACCTGAATATCCCTTATTTATTAAATTTATTGCCTTATATTGCCTGTTTTCTTACATTATCAATTAATTAATCCTCGTTATCAAATTTTACTGTGTAACTATATACATTTTCATTTAAATCTGAAGATTTATTTATATCTTTATTAGTCTTAACTATATCAGATGTTACTCCATTTACTTTATTTTTAACTTTACTCGCTACATCTGTTGCCACATCTTTAATATCATCTACGGCTTTTGAAACATATTTATTAACTACTTCTACAGACCCATCCGCCATAGTTATTTCAATCTTTAGTTGTGTAACTACTGCTGCTATTAATCCAAATGCTAAAATTTGTGGTATTATAATAGCAATTACACCTGCTGCTATACCTGCATTTACAGGAATATCTACAATTTCTTTTTCATCTTTTGATATTCTTATACGTGTTACATTTCCTCTATTTATTAATTCTTTCAACCAAACTTTTAGTTCATCTAATGATTCATAGTTTTTTTGTTCTTTTTTCCCATTAGGTAACTCTGTTATCATCTCTGATTTAATATTTTTTACTTCTTCTAAATATATTATAGCATCTAGAATATCACTATTATTAATTTCTAATGCGTGCTTTGCTTCTGCATAAGTCGCACCAGTTCTTTCTTTCACCTTATCTACTTTTTCTAATGTAATTCCCATTACTAATCACTCCTTTATATAATTTAACATTTCTAAACTTTTAGGTTTCTTAGAATAGTTTGATGAAATAATAAAGGTTGTAACTTTACTTAAATCTTTCTTTATTTCTGAATTAACATTAAGCCTATATATCTTATCCATTGGAGTATTACTTAAAAATTTCAATGCATTGTATGCAGGTTTTGATATATAAAGACCGTGTTCCCTATTACAATTTTCGCATACTCCGCCATAATTTGAAAGAGATATATAATTTGTTATGCCTATTTTTTTTCGGCATATAGAGCATTCTTCTAAATTTAACCCATATCCAGTAGCTTTTAAAAGTTTTAATTCAAAAGATCTTATTAAAAGCTCGTAATCTAATGCATCTGTATCTAATAAATACATACATGTCAAAAATTCTTTAAATAGACTTTTATCAATGTCTCCTTCTTGAACACAAATATCTATAAGCTCACATAAATAAGATGAGTATGTTAATTTGTCTAAATTATTTAATAATCCTTGGAAAGAATTTATTATTTTTCCCTCTTGCAAGTTATAAAGACTTTTGCCTTTAAAAACTACATATTCTCCATAGCATAAAGGAAGAGTAAGAGATAAAAACTTACTCTTACTTTTTCTTGATCCTTTTGCTATGGTTGTTATCTTTCCTAATTCTTCAGTATATAACCATACTAATTTATCGTTTTCTTTAAACTCTTTAGTTTTTATAATTACTGCATTTGTCTTATATAGTGACAGAAAAACCATCCCCTTGGCTACTTCATTTTTTTGTAACCAAGTTCCTTTAATAGGTTTTGGTTATCTCTCCACTCTTTTCTAACTTTAACCCAAACTTTTAGGTTAACTTTAGCATGTAGGAATCTTTCGATTTCGTATCTTGCCGTTTCACCTATTCTTTTAAGTGATTGACCATTTTTACCTATTATAATACCCTTATGAGAATCCTTTTCGCATATCATATCTACTTCTATATGATATGTTCCATTTTCTTTTTGTTTCATTTGTATTATATCCACAGCAATTCCATGAGGTATTTCATCTCTTAAACATCTTAAAGCTTTCTCTCTTACAATTTCTGCTATTACAAATCTTTCTTGAACATCTGTAATCATATCATCTGGATAATATTTTGGTCCATTTGGCATAATTCCAACCATTAATTCTACTAATTTATCTACATTTTTACCCTTTATAGCTGAAATTGGAATGATTTCTTTAAAATCGAATTCTTTTGAGTACATCTCTAATGTCTTAGCAACTCTATCTTGAGTAAACTCATCAATTTTATTAAGAACTAAAAATACTGGTGCTTTTTGGTTCTTTAATGTTTCTAATATGAATTTATCTCCTCTTCCAATTTCTTCTTCTGGATTTATTAAGAATAAAACAAGATCTACTTCTTTTATTGAATCCTTAGCAGAGCTTACCATATACTCACCTAACTTATGTTTAGGTTTATGTATTCCTGGTGTATCAACAAACACCATTTGATAGTTATCCTCTGTAAGTATTGTTTGTATATTATTTCTTGTAGTTTGTGGTTTATTTGATACTATTGAAAGTTTCTCCCCCATTATTTGATTTAAAAGAGTTGACTTTCCTACATTTGGTCTCCCAACAATTGTGACAAATCCTGATTTAAACATTCATCCTCCTAGTTTTCTAAATCCTTCTGTGTAAATGCTCCTGGCATTATTTCTTTGAAAGATTTAACAATATAATCTTCTTTATTTTTTATAATTATTATTGGCGTGTCTTCACTTTCTATAAACTCTGAAATTACTTGTCTGCAAATTCCACATGGATAAGTATAAGAGTTTGTATCTCCTATTAATGCTAATGCTTTTAATTTTCTGTTTCCTTCAGATACACCTTTAAATATAGCTGTTCTTTCAGCACAGTTTGTTCCACCAAAAGATGCATTCTCTATATTACATCCAGTATATATAGTTCCATCTTCAAATAATGCAGCTGCCCCAACTTTAAAGTTTGAATATGGGCAATATGCTAGTTCACGTGCCTCTATTGCTTTTTGTATAAGTTCATTGTAATTCATAGTTAATCCTCCAATTCTGTAATTTGTTAGTATTTTTATTATAACTTACTAATCTACAATTTACAAACAAGAATTAGGAGTTAATAGCTCTTTTTTATAGTTTTTTTAATTTTATTATAATCTAAAGATAGTAAATATTAATAAAGTTAGTAAAGTTCCAAAAATGCTACCAACTATAACTTCTAATATTGAATGAACTTCTGAATCTACCCTACTTTGTGCTGTTATAAAAGCCATTAAATAACTTAAAAGTATACATATAGGTTCTTCTGTTATCAAGGCTATTGCAGTAGCTATAGAAAAGGCTAACGCACTATGTCCACTAGGCATTCCTCCTTTTAATGGAGTTCCCTCTCCAAAAATAGCTTTTACAATAAGGGTAGCAATAGTTACAAATACTAAGGCTATAAAAATAGTATATGGTTCTGAATTTTTAACCTTATGTACTACTCCATAAGAAAGATCTGATATTTTATCTCCAAAAACTATATATCCGACTATAAGTGCATTAATAGCTGTTACTAAAACCCCTCCTGCTGCTGCATTCTTTGCAACCTTTGCAAGAGGATGATAATAATTGGTTGACATATCTATAGTAGCTTCTATAGCAGTATTAATAAGCTCTGCTGCAATTACTAAAGTTATTGTAATAGCAAGTAATAAAAACTCTACCTTTGAAATATCAAAAAAGAAGCAGGCTAATAATACACATAACGCTGCAATTAAGTGTATCTTCATATTTCTTTGGGTTCTTACTGTATCTATAATACCGTTTATTGCATAATTAAAACTCTCTACTACTTTTTTTAGTTTCATGTAATCACCCTCTGCTTTATTATTTGCTTGTTTTACTTAATTTATTATTCTCTTTTTATATTTAATTTATTTAATATTTCTTCTTCCCTTTTTCTCATTATGACCTTTTCATTTTCTTCCATATGGTCATACCCTAATAAATGTAGTATTGAATGAATAACTAAATAACAAGTTTCTCTTTCATATGAATGATTAAACTCTTTACTTTGCTCTAATGCTCTCTCTAATGATAATACTATATCTCCTAAAACAAGTTCATCTCCATCCATATATGTTTCATCAAAAGTATTTTTTATATACATATCCTTAAATACTTTTCCATTTTCATAATCTAACATAGGGAATGATAGTACATCAGTTTCTCTATCTATATTTCTAGTTTCATTATTAATCCCTCTTATCTCATCATTATCCACAAATAATAATGAAATTTGATATGGTACATTAACCCCTTCTTCATTCAACGCTAAATCACACACTCTTGAAATTTTATCTATAAATTCCTGATTTACTTCTAGTTTATTTTGTCTATTATCTGTATATAACATTTATTTTTCTCCTTGTTTTTATTTAGAATTTATAATACGAAAGGGCTAATGGCCCTTTCGTAAATTATTTTTTCATCTTTTTCTCTGTTGGATATTCTATTCTCCTATGATAAATGCCATTAAGAACTTTTAAGAAACATTTTCTTATTATCTCTATGTCCTTTAAAGTTAAATCACAATTAGACAGCTGATCTGAATATAATTTATCTTTTATTATATTATTAACCATTTCTTCTATTTTACCTTTTGTAGGCTCTGTAATAGATCTAACAGCAGCCTCTACCCCATCAGCAAGCATAATTATAGCTGCTTCCTTACTAGATGGTATAGGTCCTGGATATCTAAAATCTTCTTCCTTTACATCATCTGGATTTTCAGATGAATTCTTTAATGTATAATAAAAATATTTAACTAATGTAGTTCCATGATGCTGTTCTATTATATCTTGTATAACCTTTGGTATATTGTGCTCTTTTGCAAGTTCTACACCATCTTTAGTATGGGAAACTATAATTAAGGTACTTAAATTTGGAGTTATTTTATTATGTGGATTTTCTTTTCCCATTTGGTTTTCTCCAAAAAAGTAAGGTCTTTTCGTTTTACCTATATCATGATAGTAAGCTCCAATTCTTGCTACTACAGGATTTCCACCTACCTCTTCTGCTGCAACTTCGGCTAAATTTGCAACCATCATACTATGATGATACGTCCCTGGTGCTTCCATTAATAATTTTTTCATTAATGGCTGATTTGGATTAGATAACTCTAGTAACTTTATATTTGTAACTACATCAAAACTTGATTCAAAAAATGGTAAAAACCCTAAAGCTAAAACTCCTGATAATAATGCTCCTAATACAGAAAATCCAGTATCCACAACAATACCTGATATGTTATTAGAAATAAGCATTCCTGCTGCTAAAGTAATTATAGCTGAAATCACAGACATATAAAGAGTTGAATATAAAACATCATTTCTTTGTTGAATCTTTTTAAGTGTTGTTGATCCTATAATTACACTTGTTATTGCTAATATAATTACAGCTGGTCTAAAACCTACTACAACAGAAATTAATAGTATATTCAAGAAATTTATAACTAAAGAAACCTTATAATCTAAAAGTACAGTTAATAATATAGGTGCAAAGGCTAATGGTATTAAAAATGGTGAAATAATAGATAATCCCCTTGATAAAACTAATATAATTAAATTTATCATACTTATCATAGTCATCATTTTAGTATCTTCAAATAGATCTTTTCTCTCTTTAGATATATATGAATATTCAAGTAGTAATACAACTATAACAAAAATAGCTAATACTATATAAGTATATAAATAATTTTTTCCTCCTCCTCTATCTAATAGGCCTAGCTCTTTTAGAAGTTCAATTTGTCTTGCCGTTATAGGCTCTCCCTCTTTAACGATAGTTTGATTTTTCTTTATTATCTCTTTCGGAACATTCTTTTGAGCTTCTCTTATTTTCTCATCTGTTTTTTCTTTATCAAAAAAGAAATTAGGTTTTATTTGAGAATAAATAATGTCCTTTAAAACATCTTCTAAATTCCTATCAAAGCTCTGCTTACGGAATTCATTATCTACTATGCTTTTAGCTTTTTGAATATGCTCTAGATTATTTTCTTCAATAGGCTCTCCATAAGCTAAATTCAATGTATCTAAAACAAACCAATGTGCTAATGTAAGTTGTTCTTTAGATACTGATATAAGAGTTTTATATTCACTATCATTTAAATTAAACTCTTCAACCTTTTTAATAGATAATATTTTTTCTTTTTCATCCATGTCTGTACTGTTTATATTACTTATTTTATCAAAGAGTTTCTTTATATTTTCCTCTGCTTTAATTTTTACATCACCATTTAAGGTGTACTGTTTCCCTATCTTTTCTATTATCTCTTTTTCTCTTTCTTTTGTAGATACCTCATCTACAGTATCTCTTGGAGCTTTTATGTCTACAGTTGCAATATCTCCTTCTTCTAAATTATACTTCCTTGGAGCTATAGAAGTTACTAACAATCCATAAGTTAAAACAAAAACCATAACACCAAGTAGAATTCTTTTTGATTTATCTTTATTCCTATTAAAAAACATGTCTATCACCTTCTAATCTATAAAGTTATTAGTAATCAACAGGTGTATTATCTACTATATTTTGTTCTACTACAAATATTACCTTAACTATTATATTTCCCTGTCCATCTTCTTCTGTATTTATTATTTTATCTACTATCACAGCTTCTCTTGTTAAATCCTTTAAAAGGGATTCTCCTAATGCCTTTATTGAATTATCAACAGCCTCTTCTTTAGTTAACTTTACAGGAGTTTCTTCTCTTTCAAAATATATCACCTTATTAAAAACTTTTCCACTCTGTTCTATTTTATCATAATGTCCAAAGTCTTTTATAGCTTTTTTCAAGTAAATTTTTTTGCCAAAGATATTAAGATAAACATCACTATCCCTTTCCCCTGTTCTTTCTAGTTTAGTTCCATCTATTTGAACTTTCATTTCTTTCTCATAGAAAGTATTTGCCATTACAACTCCTTCTGGAGCCTCCTCGTAAGGTTCTTCTTCTTTTCCATTTATTCCTTCTATCACTACTTCTCCCGCCTTTATCATAGTTCCTACCGGAACTGCTGCCCTTCCTGAAAAGGCGTATATTCTTTTAATCTCTCCATCCATTTTAGCCACAAGATTCCCTAATTCTTTTTCCTGAGCCTTTGGTGGGTTAACTTTCTCTTCCACATAGATTTTGAGTGTAGATCCTTCTACTCTAGCCCTAAGCCACAATACATCTGAATTCACATCTTCTATTTTCTTTTCTATTTCTTTAGCATTAATATCTTTTTTCTTTATTCCTGGCTTTATTCCTATATTATATAATTGTTGCCTTAATTCGTAAGGCGAAACATTTTTCTTAGTATTTATTTCAACCTTCCATACAAAAGTTGATAAGTAAAATAAAATAATTATAAATAATATTCCTCCAATTACAAGCGAAGATTTCTTTTTAAGTCTACCAACAAAAAATAAGAATCCACCACTTCCAACTATTTTCATTTTACCTCTTAATCTGTGAACTGAATCTTTTAAAAGTTCATAATCATCGTATTCTATTTCAATTATTATAGTTGCTATATCTACCCTCTTTACATTTAATACATTTACATTTTTAGCCCATAATATGTTTAAAAGTCTTTCAGGGTTCAAAATACTGACTTCTACAGCAATTTTACCTCTATTTAAAAAGTCAAATCCCATTATACTTACCCCTCATAAATTATTGATTGGAACTTACCACTAATAGTTATAGTAGAGCTTCCTATATATAAAATCTCAAATTTTTCTCCATTTATTGTTATCGGGCTAACATTTGTATTTACTTTAATTATGTTCCTTTCAAATACCACTATACCTTTATGATTTTCTATAGTTATCTCCCCATCTCCTAAAACTGTAATTTTAGGAATATCTAAAGCTATATCTTTAGGCAGATCTAGTTTTTCAACTATAACATTTCTACTTTTATTTAATTTGTCTTGCATTTTCGCCTCTCCTTATAAATAATTCTTCATTGTACTTTATGATAATATTTAAAAGAAAATTACATTTTTATGCAAAACAAAAAGAACTCATAAAAATGAGTTCTTTTGCTATTTATTAGTTAAATACTCTTTTACAATTTGACTTACAAGCTTACCATCGGCTTTACCCATTGTTTTAGGTCTAACCACTGCCATAATTTTTCCCATGTCTTTGATGTTATTAGCGCCCACTTCTGTAGCTGCATCTTTAACAATTTCTAAAATTTCTTGTTCATTTAACTGCTGAGGAAGGTAATTTAGCAAGATTTCTATTTCAGCTTTATTCTGATCTACTAAATCTTGTCTATTTCCCTTTTCAAATTCAAGCATAGCTTCTCTTCTTTGCTTGACTTCTTTAGCTAAAATTTCAATAACCTTATCGTCCTC
The DNA here is from genome assembly GCF_002327185.1 of Clostridium chauvoei. NCBI lineage: Bacteria > Bacillati > Bacillota > Clostridia > Eubacteriales > Clostridiaceae > Clostridium > Clostridium chauvoei. The sequence continues at coordinate 1,637,390 of NZ_CP018624.1, forward strand.
AAGCTTAACACCATCAGTCTTTTCAACTAAAAGTATTGCAGACTTAGCGGTACTTATGACATTTGCTCTAAATTTATCTTTAGATTTTAATGCAGTTTTCCAATCTTCTTGAAGTCTATCTTTAATTGGCATTTACATACCTTCTTTCAAAAGAAATTAAATTCTTACTTGAACTTTCTCTTTCTAGCAGCTTCTGATTTCTTCTTTCTCTTCACGCTTGGCTTTTCATAATGTTCTCTCTTTCTAACCTCTGAAAGAACTCCAGCTCTAACGCATTTTCTCTTAAATCTTCTTAACGCACTTTCAAGTGTTTCGTTTTCTCCAACTTTTATTTCTGACATCTATTATCCCTCCCTCCGCTAGCTCAAAATTAATTAATTTAACTCAGCTACGGGCTTAATAACACACGCTATATTATACAATAGCTAGAGTTAAAATGTCAACCTCTAGATAAAAAAACTATTAACCTGGTGGCCACTTTAATTCTCTTTGCCCTAATACATGAAAATGTATGTGATTTACAGTCTGACCACCATCTTTTCCACAATTATTAATTATTCTATATCCTGAGTCAGCTATATCTAGCTCTTTTACTATTTTATTAATAACTTCGAATATATGTGAAATAATATTTGAATTCTCTTCATTTATTTCATTAACGCTTTGTATATGCTCTTTAGGTATAACTAAAAAGTGTATAGGTGCTTCCTTATTTATATCATTAAAAGCCAAAACCTTATCGTCTTCATAAATTTTATCACAAGGTATTTCACCATTAATTATTTTGCAAAAAATACAATCCATAAATTCACCCCCCTTAATTTAAAGTTACAATTTATAAATAACAATATATTACATATCGTATTTAACTATTTTAAAGTAAACGAGCTTTTGCAAATTCCTGTTCTGCCTCTATTATTTTTATATCTACAATTTTACCAATAATATCTGCACAATTGCAAGGTACTTCTACCTTAATATAATTCCTTGTATATCCTTCAAATATACCTTCTTTACCTTTTACTCTTTGTTCTATAAGAATGTCCATGTCCTTATTAATAAATTTCTTATTAAACTCTTCTTCATTTTTATTGCTTAAATCTATTAAAACCTTACTTCTTTGCTCTTTAATATTTCCATCTATTTGATTTTCCATATCAGCAGCTTTTGTACCCTTTCTTGGGCTATATTTAAATACATGTGTCTTTGTTAATTTTATTGTCTTTAAAAATTCTACTGTTTCATTAAACTCTTCTTCTGTTTCTCCTGGGAATCCAACTATAACATCTGTTGTAATAGAAACTCCTTCTAAAGTATCTCTAAGAAGTTCTACGGCCTCTTGATACTCTTTAGCTGTATATCGTCTATTCATTCTCTTTAAAGTTGCATCACATCCACTTTGTAATGATAAATGGAAATGAGGACATAATTTTTTAAAGGTTTTTATTTTTTCTATAACTTCTTTTGTAAAGAATGCCGGTTCAATTGATCCTATTCTTATTCTTTCTATGCCTTCTACATTTTCAATTTCTTCGATTAAATCTATAAGAGTTACATTTCCTTCTAAATCTAATCCATAAGAAGCTGTATGTATTCCTGATAATATTATTTCTTTAAAACCATGTTCTGCAAGCTTTTTAACTTCTTCTATAACCTTCTTAGGATCTTTTGAACAAACAGATCCTCTTGCATATGGTATTAAACAATATGTACAAAATCTATTACATCCATCTTGTATTTTCAGGAAAGCTCTTGTTTTATCTTGATAATCTTCTATCTTTAAGTCTTCAAACTTTTTATTCTTAAGAACGCCTTCAACATGAACTTGACTTTTACCTTCATCTTTAGCTTTATTTACATAATAAACTACATCACCTTTATTTCTAGTTCCAAGAACTACATCAACTCCTGGAATCTCTGAAACTTCTTTAGGAGCCATTTGAGAATAACAGCCAACAACAGCTATAATAGCTTCTTCATTTAATCTTCTAGCTCTTCCTATAATCTGTCTAGACTTTTTATCTCCCATATTAGTAACTGTACATGTATTTATAACATATACATCTGCAACCTCGCTAAAATCTACTACTTCATAACCTTCTCTTATGAATTTTTCTGCCATAGCTTCTGATTCATATACGTTAACTCTACACCCTAGGGTAGCAAATGCAACTTTCATTAAATATTTCCTCCTAAATCACCTAACTCATATTGGATTAAAGAAGTAGCTACAAACCCAGCTGTTTCCGTTCTTAGTATTCTACTTCCTAACGTAATAATATACGCTCCACTTTCTTTAAGTCTTTCTATTTCTTCTGGTTCAAAACCACCTTCAGGACCAACTAAGATTCCTATTTTTTTAATATCACTTAAATCTTGATTTTTATCTCTTAACTCTTTAATTAGAGTCTTTACACCAAAATTTTCAGCATTTTCATATGGGACAAGCATTAAATCCATAAGCTGAAATTCATCCATAGCAGCTTCAAAAGAAATAGGGTCAGTAACTTTAGGTATAATACTTCTCTTACTTTGTTTTGCTGCTTCTAATGCAATTCTATTTAATCTATCAAGCTTTTTAAAGTCACCCTTAAGTTTTATATCAACTCTTGATGTTAAAGTAGGTATAAATTCATGAATTCCAAGTTCAGTACCCTTTTGGACTATCAAATCCATTTTTTGTGCTTTAGGTAATCCTTGAAATAAATATACCTTAATATCACTTTCATTATTTATATCTAACTTTTCTAATATTGATATTATAACCTCTTGCTTACTTATAGATTTTATTTCTCCAAAGAACTCTTCTCCATTACAGTTATTTAAAACAACTTTCTCACCTTCAGTAAGTCTTAAAACCTTATATATATGTTTTACATCATCGCCTAAAATCTTACATTCATTTTCCGAAAAATTCTCTCTTGGAGCAAAAAATTTATGCATTACCTTCTCTCCTTAAAATAAAATTACTTTAATTTTGCAACTATACAGTTCCATTCTCCATCCTTGTTTATTTCAAGAACTTCAAATCCTGTTTCTTCTAATTTTTAGTTACCATTTCAACTCTATCATGAATAATACCTGATGTTATGAAATATCCACCTTCTTTTATTACTCTCTTAACATCTTCTGTTAATATACATATAATTTCAGCTATTATATTTGCTACTACGATATCAGCTTTTCCATCAATAACTTCAACTAAGTTTCCATATAAAATTTCTATATTATCTAAATTATTAAAGTTAACATTTTCTTTTGCTGATTCTACTGCAACAGGATCTAAATCAACTCCAACTGCTAATTTAGCTCCTAACTTAGCAGCTGATATAGCTAATATTCCTGATCCACATCCAACATCAAATACTGTACTATCTTCTTTTACATATCTTTCTAAAGCTTGTATACACATTCTAGTAGTTTCATGTGTTCCTGTACCAAAAGCCATTCCTGGATCAAGTTCTACTAATAACTCATCATTTTTTGTTTCATAATCTTCCCATGTTGGCTTTACAACTATCTTGCTTCCAACCTTAGTTGGCTTATAATATTTTTTCCAATTGTTTGCCCAGTCTTCTTCAAACATTTTTTCATTTTCAACTTTACCTTCGCCTACATCTATACCCATATCTTTAAGTTCTTTTATTTTTTCATTTATGTAAACTAAGATTTCTTCAATATTATCTTCCTCTGCAAAATAAGCTTTTACTACAGCTACAGTACCTTTATGTTCTAATACATTAATATCTGCAAAATCCCATGTTAATGGTCCTTGTTCTCTTCCTAATATATCATTTGGATCTTCTATTGCAACTCCTTTACAATCTAATCCATAAAATATTCCTGAAATAGGTTCAAGAGCCTCACTTTTAGTTATTACTCTTACCTCTATCCATGTTCCTTCCATTTAAATCAGTCCTTTCAAACATACTTTGACTAATTTATTATTTTACACTTATGTAGAGTATATGTCTAGTTTTAAACTTAAAGTTTATCCTATTCCCTAAAAAAATAAATAGACTCTCTAAAATTAAGAGAGCCTATAATATAAATTCACATTATTTAGCTAGATTTATAGCTTCTAACACTTTATCATAACTAGGTTCATTTGTTACTTCCTCTAAATATTCAACAAAGGTTACATTATTTTCTGAATCTACAACAAATGATGCTCTTGTTAATAATCCTAATTCTTTTATATATGTTCCTGTTGCCTCTCCGAAACTTTTATCTTTATAATCAGATACTGTTTTAACTTCTTCTACTCCAGCAGCGCCACACCATCTTGCTTGTGCAAATGGAAGATCCATAGAAACGGTATAACAAGTTACTCCTTGTAATTTCCCTATCTCTTCATTAAATTTTCTTACCTCCATATCACAAACTCCAGTATCGATAGATGGCACACTTAAAAATACTCTAACACCTTTTGTGTCTTTTAAAGTAACAGGTTTTAAATCATTTCCTACTACTACAAAATCTCTAATTTTCTCTCCAACCTTCACTGTGTTTCCTTGTAGTGTTAATACTTCACCTTGAAATTTTACGTTTTTCATAAATATATTTCTCCCTTCACGTTTAGTTATAAATATTATTATTTTCCCTAAACTTATTTGTTATTATACTTATATTTTAATAAATAATTTTTATTTGTAAATATATATTATTAATTTCGATTTATATTTTTTATTCATACTCCTTATTAATAAAATTTCAATTGATAATACTATAAATAAAAATAACCTATTACTCAACATTAAAAGTAATAGGCTATTTTAAAATTAAACTAAATATTTATTTACTAAACTTTCGAATTCATCTTTTTTAACTTTTATATACTCATCGTATCTTAATTCGCATTTGTCTATACTAACTGCAAGTTCATATAAAAATTCTGGTATCTTACTTGCTAACATATCTCCATAACAATCACCAAGTTTAGTTTTATTAGCTGCAAAAGATCCATCTACATATAATGAGAAACACTCTTGTACTTCATCATTAACCCTCTTCTTTTTACCTGTAAACCCTATTGGTCCAACTTGATGAACTCCACAAGAATTTCCACATCCTGAAATATATATTCTTGGTAATACATCCTTTGTAAATTTCTTTTCTTTAAAGTAATCCAATATAGCATTTAAAGTTCCTTGACTATTGCATAATCCTACCTGACAAGTTGGAACACCTATACATGATACACTTTGTTCAAATACAGTTTTCCCACCCATATCTTCAGTTATTTCTAATAATTCCTTTGCCTCTTCACCATTTAGATTTCTAAAATAAATGCCTTCTGTCATTGCTAATCTAATTTCTATATTATCCATTTTTTCTAAAGTCTCTAAAATAACCTTTAAATCCTTTGTTTCTAATTGGCCTCCAACTGGATGTAAATAAACACTATATAAACCTTCTTGTTTTTGACTAAATAATCTTGGAGATTTAACCTCTACCTTTATTCCTTTTTTATTATATTCTTTAGTTTCTATATTTTCTAACTCTAATCCACCACGAGCCTTTGCTTCATCAACATATTTTTTATAGCAAGCTAAGAATTCTTCTTCTCCCATTCTGTCTAAAATATATCTTATACGAGCCTTATTTCTATTTTCATAATTACCCTCTGCCATGAATAAATTCACCATAGCCTCTACATAATATAATACATCTTTTGGCTCTATAAGTTCTTTATATTTAACAGCTATCTTAGGATTTTGACCTAGTCCACCACCTAGGTACACTTGAAAACATTCTTCCCCATCCTTATTAATAGCTAAAAACCCTAAATCTTGAACAGTACAATGTGCTCCATCTGCATTGCTACTTGAAAAAGATACTTTTAGTTTTCTTGGTAATTTATATGTATATATTCTTTCTAAGAAATAATTACCTACAGCTAAAGCATATGGTGTAACATCAAATGCTTCATCAGTATTTACTCCTGATAAAGGTGATATAGCTACATTTCTTGGGAAATTACCTCCTGAACCTCTAGTGTATATATCATTATCTAATGCTTCTTTCATTAAATCACAAACTTCATCTATAGATAAGCCATGGAATTGGATTGCTTGACGAGTTGTAAAATGTATTCTTTCCATTCCATATTTTTTAGCAAATCCATAAACAATTTTCATTTCTTCTAAATCTGTTATACCTGAAGGAATTCTAAGTCTAATCATAAACTCTTTTCCTCCACGATGAGCATAAACTCCAAATCCACCTGAAGCATGTTTGAATTGCATTACATTTAATTCTCCATTTAAGAATTTATGCCCTTTTTCTCTAAAATCCTCAATTTCACTATATAGTACGTCTTTTAATTTAGTCATATTATCACCTCAAAGATTTTTCTCTTTCTTCATAGTTTACATTATATCACTAAAAATAATTCATACTTATTGGATATTTTTATGGTATATATTATTAAATACCTATATATGTATAATGAAAAGAGACTCTAACTTACGTTAGAATCTCCTTTTATTACTTCTTTCCAAACAAATCTTTCAAACCTTTTTTATGTGTTATTACTTCTTCAGTACTTTCTCCTGAAGCTTCCATAAACATCTTTAAAGCTTCTCTTTGTTTTTCATTTAAAGATTTAGGAATATCAACTATTACTTTAACATATTGATCTCCTCTACCTGAAGAGTTAACTCTTGGAACACCTTTTCCTTTTAATCTAAATAATGTTCCTGATTGTGTACCTTGTGGTATTGTATATTTAACATCCCCATCTACTGTTCCTACTGTTATTTCAGTTCCTAATGCTGCTTTTGCCATTGAAATATGAACATCTACATAAATGTCATTGCCTTTTCTTATGAACTTCTTTGATGGTGTAACGTTTATTCTAATATATAAATCTCCTGGAGGTCCATCATTAGTTCCATGTTCGCCTTGTCCTCTTAGTGGCATTACATTTCCAGTATCAACTCCTGCTGGAATATTAACAGTAATTTTTCTGTTTTTTCTAACCTGACCTTTTCCACTACATTTTGGACACGCTTCTTCTATAATCTTACCTTTTCCACCACATCTATCACAAGTTGATGTACTTACAAAACTACCTAATGGAGTTTGTCTTTGTACTCTTACTTGCCCTGTTCCATTACATGTTGGACATGTTTTAGCTGTAGTTCCAGGTTTTGCTCCAGTACCTCTACATGAATCACAGTTTTCACTTCTATTAATTGATATTTCTTTTTGCACTCCAAAAACTGCTTCTTCAAAAGTTAACGTTAGTGTATATTCAATATCTGCACCTCTTTGAGGTCCATTCCTTCTTCTTCCGCCGCCACCGCCGCCGAAGAAACTATCAAATATATCTCCAAAGCCTCCCATATCTGAGAAATCAAAGCCACCAAATCCACCTGCACCAAATCCACTTCCATCAAAATCAGCAGTACCAAATTGGTCATATCTAGCCTTTTTTTCTGGATCTGAAAGCACTTGATAAGCTTCATTTATTTCTTTAAACTTATCTTCTGCTTCTTTATTTCCTTGATTTTTATCAGGATGATATTTTATAGCTAGCTTTCTAAAGGCTCTTTTTATTTCATCATCTGAAGCCCCTTTTTCTAGTCCAAGTGCTTCATAATAGTCTTTACTTGCCATCTATTTCTTCACCACCATTTTTACTTTATAAAAGGGAAGACGGCTTTTGTCTTCCCTCATACATTATAACTACTACACTTTATTGTTACAACTATTTATCTTCTTTTACTTCAAAATCTGCATCTACTACATTATCATCATGAGCTGCTCCTTGATTAGCTCCACCCATGTTGTTTGGATCAAAACCTGCACCAGCTTCACCATTTGCATTTGCATCTGCATAAACCTTTGATGATATTGCATAGAATTCTTGAGTTAATTCATCCATAGTCTTCTTAATAGCTTCTACATCTTCGCCATCTTTAATTTTGTTTAATTCTTCTAATTTAGCTTCTACCTTAGCTTTATCTTCTGCTGAAACTTTATCTCCAAGTTCTTCTAATGTCTTTTGAGTTTGGTATGATACTTGGTCTGCATTGTTCTTAACTTCTATTTTTTCTTTTCTCTTCTTATCTTCTTCTGCAAATCTTTCTGCTTCTTTTACTGCTGCATCTACTTCGTCATCTGTTAAGTTTGTTGATGCAGTTATTGTTATATTAGCTTCTTTGTTAGTTGCTTTATCAACAGCTGATACTTTAACTAAACCATTTGCATCTATATCAAAAGTAACTTCGATTTGTGGAATTCCTCTTGGTGCTGGAGCAATACCTGATAAAGTAAATCTACCTAAAGTCTTGTTGTCAGCTGCCATTTGTCTTTCACCTTGAACTACGTGTATTTCAACTGATGTTTGACCATCTGCTGCTGTTGAGAATGTTTGACTCTTCTTAGTAGGAATTGTAGTATTTCTTTCTATAAGTGCAGTTGCAACTCCACCTAAAGTTTCAATTCCAAGTGTTAATGGTGTAACATCTAATAGTAATACGTCTTTAACTTCTCCTGTTAATACACCTGCTTGAATAGCTGCACCTACTGCAACACATTCATCTGGATTAACTCCCTTTGATGGTTCTTTTCCTGTAAAGTTCTTAACAGCTTCTTGAACTGCTGGAATTCTTGTTGATCCACCAACTAATATTACCTTATCTATATCACTTAATGAAAGGTTAGCATCTGCTAAAGCTTTCTTCATTGGCTCAATTGATCTTTGAACTAAATCATGAGTTATTTCGTTGAATTTAGCTCTAGTTAGGTTCATATCAATATGCTTTGGACCTGTTGCATCAGCTGTAATAAATGGTAAGTTTATGTTAGTTTGCATTGATGATGATAATTCAATCTTAGCTTTTTCAGCTGCTTCTTTTAATCTTTGAAGTGCCATTTTATCATTTCTTAAATCTACACCATTTTCTGCTTTAAATGTTTCAGCAATGTAGTTCATGATTTTTTCATCAAAATCATCTCCACCTAACTTAGTATCTCCGTTTGTTGATAATACTTCGAATACTCCATCTCCAAGTTCAAGGATTGATACATCGAAAGTACCACCACCTAAGTCATAAACAAAGATTTTTTGGTTTGTATCCATTTTATCTAAACCATAAGCTAAAGCTGCTGCTGTTGGTTCATTTATTATTCTTAAAACTTCTAATCCTGCTATTTTACCAGCATCCTTAGTCGCTTGTCTTTCTGAATCATTAAAATATGCTGGAACTGTTATAACAGCTTGTGTTACTGGTTCACCTAAATAGCTTTCAGCATCTGCTTTTATTTTTTGAAGTACCATTGCTGATATTTCTTGTGGTGAATGGTCTTTTCCATCTATAGTAACTTTATAGTTAGTTCCCATATGTCTCTTTATTGATATTATTGTTTTATCTGGATTTGTAATCGCTTGTCTTTTAGCAACTTGACCTACTAGTCTTTCGCCATTTGCTTGAAATGAAACTACTGATGGAGTAGTTCTTGCTCCTTCTGAATTGCTGATTACTACTGGTTCTCCACCTTCCATAACTGCTACACATGAATTAGTTGTTCCTAAATCAATTCCTATAATTTTTCCCATAATCTATTCCTCCTAAACTTTTTCAATTAATTCTTTTTTAAATTTATTATTACTAGTTGGCTACTTTAACCATTGTATATCTTATAACCTTATCTCCTCTTTTGTATCCCTTTTGGAATACTTCTGCTATTGAATTTGCATTAAAGTTTTCATCTTGTACATGCATTACAGCCTGATGAAGATTTGGATCAAATTCTCCTGTGGCATCAATTTCTTCAACCCCAAGTTTTTCGAAAGATCCTGAAACTCCTTTGATTGTCATTTCAATTCCTTTCTTAACATCATCTATACTTCCTTCTGCAAGAAGTGCTCTTTCAAGGTTATCTAAAACAGGTAACATTTCTTTTAATACGTCTGTACAAGCATCTGTATATATACCTTCTTTTTCTTTAGCTGTTCTTTTTCTGAAATTTTCATATTCAGCTGACATTCTTAGCAATCTATCTTTTAAAGCTTCTACTTCATTACTTAATTTCTTATTTTCTTCTTTTAATTTTTTAGTTGTTTTTAACGGATTCCACCCGTCTTTACTTTCTTCTTTAACTTCTTCTGCTTCTTGTGATACTTCTTCATCACAAGTATCCATATCTTCTTCTACTTCAACATTAGCAGTTTCACCCTTAATTTCTTCCTCTTTAAACTCTTTGTTATCTTCCATAACAACACCTCGTCTCTATTTTATTCAATACTTTGATTTCTAAGGCTTCTATTTAACTCTTTCATAACTTGCCCCATTATAGCAATAACTTTAGAATAATTTATTCTTCTTGGGCCAATTAATCCTATAGTTCCTATTGGTCTTCCATCTAAAGAGTATTCAGCTGAAATTACAGAGCACTCTTTTGCTTCAGGAAAATAATTTTCTTCTCCAATTTTTATAGATATATCTCCAGGAGACTCCAAAAGTTCTATTACACAATCCTTGTCATTTATTAAAGATAGGATTTCTTTTGCCTTTTCAATATCGTTATACTCTGGATAATTAAATATATTTGTTGCACCTTCTACTAAAATGTCTGAATGTTTTACTTCCTTAAGTGTTTCATAAAGTGCTGGTAAAATTGCATTAAATAATTCGTCATATCCTTCTAGTTCATTTTTCAAATTACTTATTACTTCAAGATTTATCTCTTCAATAGTTAAATTTCTAAGTCTTAAATTTAAGATTTCATTTATTCTTTGAAGAGTTTCTCTTCCTGGCATTTCTCTAACTCTTATTCTATGATTTTTTATAACTCCACTATCTGCAACTATTACTGAAACTAAGTTATGGTTATCTATCATCAATAACTGAATAGATTTTATATAACTCCTTTTAACAGATGGAGTTTCTACTATACAAGTTAGATTTGTAAGCTCTGAAAGTAATGTGCATGCCTGTTTTACAATTTTATCAACTTCATACATTGCAGAATTAATAATATATTCTTTGATTTTAAGTTCTTCTTCTTTACTTAAACTCTCAGCATTCATTAATTTATCTACATATAGTCTATACCCCTTATTAGAAGGTATCCTCCCTGATGATGTATGAGGTTGCTCTAAGTAACCCATCTCTTCTAAATCTGCCATTTCATTTCTTATGGTTGCTGAACCAACTCCTAGGTCATATCTTTTTGCTATTGTTCTTGAACCAACAGGTTCTCCTGTAATTATATAATCATTAATGATAGCCTGAAGTATTTTTATTTTTCTTTCATCAATAGCCATGACATCACCTCTACCTGTTAGCACTCATTTAAGTCGAGTGCTAATGACTACAATATCAATATATTCCTTATAGTTTTTTTTGTCAATCTAATAAATATTTAAAATAAATATTATATTGCTAATATAATAAATTAATTGTATTTTTCTCTTTTTTTCTAACTATCTCTATCATTATCTATTAAGTTTGATTTTTACTTACTATCTAATATAAAATCACTCATTACAATATTAGATAATTCAATCCCCTTAGAGGTTAACCTTAGTTTTTTATTATCCTCTTCTAATAATCCAGCTTTTATATTTTTCGCTATTATTTCTTTATATATACTGTTAACATCTCTTCCAAATCTAACTTTAAATTCCTCTTTACTTATTCCATCTATTAATCTAACTCCCATAAACATAAACTCTTCAATATTGTCCTCTATGGAGTTTTTTATTTTTTCGTCTATAACATCTTCATTTAATTTAATTCGTCTAACATATTCTTTTACATTATCTAAATTTTTAAATCTATACCCATCTACAAAGGAGCTTGCAGATGCACCTAACCCTAAATAAGGCTTACATTCCCAATATATTTTATTATGTAAACATTCACAACCTTCTTTTGAATAATTAGAGATTTCATATTGATGATATCCGTGAACACTTAAAATATCTTTTGTTATAGCATACATTTCTCGTTCTTCTTCTTCTGAAGGTAGCCTTAATTTATTGTTGTTATACATATTATAAAAACAAGTTCCTTCTTCTATTATTAAACTATAGGCTGAAATATGATCTGGTTTAAGTTTCACTATTGTCTCTAAAGTCTCTATCCAATCTTCTAATTTTTGATTTGGAAGCCCAAACATCAAATCAACATTTATATTATTAAATCCAATTTTTCTAGCTAAATTGAAATTTTCTACAAATTCATCAAAGGTATGAATTCTTCCTAAAGTTTTTAATAAAGAATCTTGTCTTGCTTGTAAACCCATACTAATTCTATTAACTCCACCTAAAAGCATAGTTTTAAGCTTTTCTTCCTCTAAGGCTCCTGGATTACACTCCATTGAAAATTCTATATCTTTTGCCTTATTAAGCTTATTAATAGAATCTAATACTCTTTTTATTTGACTTTCACTTAAATATGATGGAGTTCCTCCACCTATAAATATACTCTTAATTAAATAACCTTTTCCTTTTTCCTCAATTTCCTTACTTAAAGCATCTACATAATCATCCATTAGCATTTCTAAAGATGCGTAAGAAGGAAAATCGCAATACAAACACTTTTGTTTACAAAAAGGAATATGTACATATAATGATATCTCTTTCATTTATCTCACTCTCTTTCTATTTAGCTTAATTATAATATTATAATATAATACTTATAATTATTTAGCTAATAAAAAGAACTCTTTACTTAAAGAATTCTTTTTATTAGTATTCACATATTTTTATATCTCTATTAAGTCTATATTAATTGCATTATGAAAAATTAAATCTCTTTGAATTCTATCTATTTTAGAATTTATTATTAACCCCTCTAATTTTATTGTAATGTTAGTCTTTAATCCATGTCTTGATAAGTAAGTATTTAATTTATGCCCTAAAATGGATATTGGAAGTATTTCTCCATTTTTTCTTCTCAATGTTCCTGTAGAGTAACCTAGGTTTCTTATAACCTTTCCCTTAACTTTAACATCCCTTAAATTTGCTTCTAACATAACATCCCCACCTTTTAATATTTATATAGTCATAATAAATATATTGGTTAATGCTATAAATAATTACAAATTTATATCTATATTATTTTAAAATATTCAATAACACTACTTTTATTTTTGAATACTGTAATTATAGAACAATTTAAAAGGAGCTTATAAAATTGAAATCTTTAAAAATAATTTCTTTTGATGGTGGTGGTATAAAAGGAGCTTTATCTATTAGAATTTTAAAAAGATTATGCGAAGAATATCCAGACCTATTAGATAATATAGATTTATTTGCAGGAACTTCAACTGGTTCATTAATTGCATTAGCCTTAGCTAGTGGGCTTTCTGTAAATGATGTTGATAATTTATATAGTCATGAAATAACTAAAACTATTTTTTCTAAACCTCGTCTTAACTTATTTAGACCTAAATTTAATAATAAAAATTTAAAATCAGTGTTATTAAAATACTTTCCAGAAAATTTAACGCTAAAAGATTTACCTAAATATGTATGTATCCCTTCATTTAATGTTACTGGACTTAACTCTAAACATTGGGAGCCTGTATTTTTTAATAATCTAACTGATAATAAAACTATTAATTATAATATTATAGATGTTGCTCTTGCTAGTTCAGCAGCCCCTACATTTTTTCCATCACACAAAAATTTTATTGATGGTGGTGTAGTTGCTAACTCTCCTACTACTATTTCTGTTTTTCATTGTATAGATGCTTTTCCTAACATTGATTTTAAACAAAACATAAAATTGTTATCTATTGGCACAGGAGATAGTCCTTATAGAATAACTAAATCTACTTCTAATTGGGGAATATCTCAATGGTCCTTTCGCTTATTTGCAAAAATGAATTCACCTCTATTATCACTTGTTATGGATGGAATGTGTGATTTAGATAATATGTACTGTAATGTTTTATTAAAAGATAATTATTTTAGAATAAACCCTAAGATTTCTAAACTTATAGAAATGGATAATTACAATTTTGTTCCTTTCTTAAAACTTTTAGCAGATAGCATAGACTTAGCTGATTCATTTAAATTTATTGAAACTATATTTTTAAAAGATTAATAAATAGAAAAAAGATATTAAGATTATGAAAACATAAACTTAATATCTTTTTAATTAATCTACTTTAAGGACTGCCATAAATGCTTCTTGTGGCACTTCAACAGAACCTACCTGTCTCATTCTCTTCTTTCCTTCTTTTTGCTTTTCAAGTAGCTTTTTCTTTCTTGATATATCTCCACCATAACATTTAGCAAGTACGTCTTTTCTCATAGCCTTAACTGTTTCTCTAGCTATAATTTTTGAACCTACTGCTGCTTGAATTGGCACTTCAAACATTTGTCTTGGAATAATTTCTTTTAACTTTTCTGCTATTCCTCTTCCCTTATCATAAGCTCTTTCTTTAGGAACTATCATAGATAAAGCATCAACCACATCTCCATTTAACATTATATCAAGTTTTACAAGCTCTGTTCTTGTATATCCCTTAAACTCATAATCTAATGATGCATATCCTCTAGTTCTTGATTTTAATGTATCAAAGAAATCATAAACTATTTCATTCAATGGAATTTCATAATTTATAGATACTCTTGTTTCTTCTAAGTATTGCATGTCAATAAAAGTTCCTCTTCTTTCTTGACATAACTCCATAACTGCGCCAACATAATCTGATGGAGAAATTATACTTCCTCTTACTACTGGCTCTTCCATATAATCTATTTCTGTAGCTGGTGGAAGATTTGTTGGATTTGTAAGTTCTATTATTTCACCATTAGTTTTTATAACTTTATAAATAACTGATGGTGCAGTTGTAATAATATCTAAATTAAATTCTCTTTCTATTCTTTCTTGTATTATTTCCATATGTAATAAACCTAAGAACCCACATCTAAATCCAAAGCCTAAAGCTATTGAAGTTTCTGGTTCAAAGTTTAAAGCTGCATCGTTTATTTGTAATTTTTCTAATGCATCCTTAAGTTCTTGATATTTAGCTCCATCTACTGGATAAATACCTGAATAAACCATAGGTATAGCTGGTTTATATCCTTCTAAAGCTGCATCTGTTGGTCTATCTGCATCAGTTATGGTATCTCCAACTCTTGCATCTCTTACATTTTTAATTGAAGCTGCTATATAACCAACATCACCAGCTCTTAATTCTGAAATTGGAAGTAATTTAGGTGTAAACACTCCAACTTCTGTTACTTCATAAACTTTATTAGTAGCCATTAACTTTATTTTAGTTCCCGGTTTTACTATTCCGTCTTTTATTCTTACATATGAAACAACGCCTTTATAGCTATCATAGTATGAATCAAATATTAAAGCTTTAAGTGGAGCTTCTTCATCTCCTGTTGGCGCTGGAATCTTCTCAACTACAGCTTCTAATACATCACCTATATTTAAACCTGTTTTTGCTGATATTAATGGTGCATCATGTGCTTCAATACCTATAACATCTTCTATTTCTTGCATTATTTCTTCTGGTCTTGCTGATGGTAAATCAACTTTATTTATAACTGGAGCTATTTCTAAATCATTATTTAAAGCTAAATAACAATTTGCTAAAGTTTGAGCTTGAACCCCTTGAGTTGCATCTACAACAAGTACAGCACCTTCACAAGCAGCTAAGCTTCTTGAAACTTCATATGTGAAATCCACATGTCCAGGAGTATCTATAAGATTTAATATATACTCTTCACCATCTTCTCTTTTATATATAAGTCTAGCTGCTTGAGACTTAATTGTAATTCCTCTTTCCCTTTCTAGTTCCATATTATCTAGAATTTGTTCTTCCATTTCTCTTTGAGTAAGAGTTCCTGTAGCTTCTAATAATCTATCTGCTAGGGTTGACTTACCGTGATCTATATGTGCAACAATTGAAAAATTTCTAATACGTTCTTGTCTATTACTTTTCATATATCTAAACTATTAATAAAATCTATTAATAGCTATTTCACCCCCATTATAATTAAATCAGCTAAATTATATCACAAAAGTTACATTATGTGTCAAGTAAAAGTATTTAAAGCTATTCATGTAATTTTTCTTCTATCTGTTGTTCTGTATTATTTTGATCTTTATTAACTTCTTCTTCAGAACTTGTTTTAGTATTATCTTTATCTATATTTTCCTTTTGTGATTCTTTCTTTTCTCTTTCTTTTATAAAGTCATCTACTATATTATCTAACTTACTATTAGTATCTTTATTTTCTTTTTTTTCTTTTTTTAGTTTTCCATCTATTTTATTCTTTATACTGTTTAATTTTATTGATATATTAGATGTTACTTGTGAAAATGCCTTTATAAATGGATTTTCCTTTTTTATTCTAAACTCTTTGTCATCGATCTTTATAGTTGTATTATCTTCTTCATTTGCAGGTGTGTAAATTTTTACTGTAGCATTATCCTTTATAAATTCCTCAAAATCTTCTCCGAACTCCTCACTAACCATAGCATAATTATCTTCTCCATTACCTGTAGGAGATAATGCTTTTGTTGTTACTATATTTACACTTGTAAACCCTAGTATAACTATTACTGTAAAAATTATAGTTCCTAAAATAAATTTTTTTATGGACAAAAATAAGCACCCCCTAAATTTATATCTATAAGGATGCTCATTTTTTTATATTTTATTCATTTATTGTCTATTTAAATGTTCTGCTAATACTCTAGCTATATATTTTGCTGTTAATTTTGCTTCTTGAGCTGTATTAGTATTAAATCCTACTTCTATTAATATAGAATTATCACTTAAGCCTTGATTAAATGCATTTTTACCAATTTCATATGTCATAATTTTTCTTGTTATTTCTGGATATAATGATGTTGATATTCCATATAACTTATCTGTCAAAGCTTCATTTGCAGCATATCTTGGACTATTTTCTGTCCTTACAAACATAAATTTAGCTAACTCTTGTCCATTTAATTCACCAGTTACTCTTTTACCTGGATCTAAGGAGTCTCTATGCAAATCAATTACAAGCTTAAAGTCTCCATATTTATTTAGGTAGCTCTTTAATGTTTCTTCTGATCTAAGATAACTATCATTATACTCTAATGAATGATTTGTTTTATCATGTATTACTGAAATCCCATACCCTTCTTCTAGTTCCTTTGCTAGAATATCTCCAACACCAACTACATTAAAATTACTATCTGTAGTTTCCTTTCCTGCCTCTGCGTAATACTCCATTGTATGAGTATGATAAATTAACACTTCTGGTTTAGAATTATCTAAGGCTTTCTTTAAAGTTGGATCATATGCATCACTAACTTTATTAAGCTCTGCAATTTCCTCTGGAGAAAGTTTTGCAATACTATTATCATTTAGACTAAAAGGTTTTAATCTAGCTAAAGATTTATCTGGTGTACAATCACCAACTACACCTTTAAAAAGACTTAATTCTTTTCCGACAATTGCTGATGTATTTATATTTCCCAAACCTAAAGCTTGTATTATTATCTTTTCTACTGATAATCTATTTTCAACAAAATCTCCTTTATTATATACTTGTGTCTTTACTACAGGCATTCCAAAATTTAAAAGTTGAACGTATGCATATCCTCCTCTTTCATAATAACTATCTACTACACTTAATGCCCTTATAAAAAATACAAGAATTGCTATAATCATTAGTATGTATCCCATGCTAAACTTTGTATTTCCTTTGGAGTTTACTCTCCCTCTTCTGCCCATTGAATTAACGCCACTTCGTCCTCTTACTTCATACACTGTAACTCCCCCTCACCTAATATATATATATTTATTAGGTTACTTAATTATTCTTATTTTTAACTTTACAATTTAAATTATTTTAAAAGTAAAAAATACTCTACATATATACAATACTTTTATATGTAGAGTATTATAATTATTTAATTCATAAACTTGTTTATATCCTCCATATCTAAATTAGGTTGTATAGCCATATTTATCCCATTTGATATTATTTTAGATAAAGAATCAATAACTGTATCTACATCTTTTGGAGTTACCATTAAATCTCCAACAAAAGGATTTAATATTTCTTTTATTAATGCACTCTTTTCAACTTTATCTACTGATTTTAGCATATTGTAAAATTCTTTTCCTGTTTCTGCTTTTCCTATAAGTTCATCTAATAAAAGATCTATAGTATCATTAGCTATAGTTGCTGCATCAACTACTGTAGGAACACCTATAGCAATTACTTTTACTCCTAAACTCTCTTTATTTATTTTCATTCTATGATTTCCAACACCAGCACCTGGTGAAATACCTGTATCACCTATTTGTATTGTTCTATTTACTCTTTCTAATTTTCTTGAACCAAGTGCATCTATACAAATAACTAAATCTGGCTTAATTCTATCAACTAATGATTTTACTATTTCACCTGTCTCTATTCCTGTAATTCCAAGCACCCCTGGAGCAATACAACATACCGGTCTTACAGATTCATCCATAATATCAGGCATTACCTCTTTTAAATGTCTTGTTACCATTATTTTTTCTGTAACTTTTGGTCCTAATGCATCTGGTGTAACCTTCCAGTTTCCTAAACCAACTACTAATGCAGTTTTTTCTTCTGAAATATCTACAAGTCTTCTTAATACATTTGCAACAACCTTTGAAACCTTATCCATAGATTCTCCATCATAATGGGTAAATTCTGGGAAATCTATGGTTATATAATTTCCTGCTGGTTTTCCAAGTTCTTCTCCTGCTTTATCTGTTTCAATTGTAACAGTTGTAATTTTTATATCTTCCTCCTGTTCTTCTTCTACAATAACTCCATCAAGTTCTCTTTTATTTTCCTGAGTATACATATCTTTTGCTTCTATAGCTAAATCAGTTCTTACATTTATCATAAAAAAACCTCCATTTTTTCTTCTGTCCTTCTTATTTTTCCTTA
Source organism: Clostridium chauvoei (assembly GCF_002327185.1). Lineage (NCBI taxonomy): Bacteria > Bacillati > Bacillota > Clostridia > Eubacteriales > Clostridiaceae > Clostridium > Clostridium chauvoei. Next base: position 1,656,303 of record NZ_CP018624.1, read on the forward strand.
ATGTTTTAATTTAATACTTGAACTTACAAAGTTTCAATGATATAATCTAGTATGTTAAAAAACAAACTCGAACGCAGATTTCCCCAAAGCTGCAAAGAGGCCCTATAAAATCTTAAGGGGGTGAAATAGAAATGGCAAACATTAAATCAGCAAAAAAGAGAATTAAGGTTACAGAAGCTAAAACTGCTCAAAACAGAATGATAAAATCAGCTTTAAAAACTGCTATAAAGAAGTTTGAAGCTGCTGTTGCTGCAAACAATGCAGAAGAAGCTAAGGTTCTTTTCCCTAAGGCTGTTAAAGCTTTAGATATGGCTGCTCAAAAGGGAGTATGTCACAAGAACATGGTAGCTAGAAAGAAGTCAAGATTAGCTGCAAAGTTAAACGCTATGGCGTAATAAAATAAAAGCCGGTCCATTGGACCGGCTATTATTTTACATAATTTTACTTAATCATAAAAGCTTTAAATAACATTAACTCCATTTCTGTTTTTTTATCTACACTAGAAGATTTTATTTTCCTCTCAGTTTCTAAACAAAGTTTCATAAGTTGCTGTAATTGACTGGTAGTAAACTTATTACATTGTCCCATAAGTTTTTCTACTATAAAGGTTGGAAGTCTAAATCTATTTACAAGCTCATCTACTCTTTTACCTTTATTTATTAAAATTTTCATTTCATATAACCTTTTAAAGTTATTTTCTATATTAGTTATTATAAGCATATGTTGATCTGCTTTAAATAAAAGTTCATCCATTAAATCTATTGCTTTTTCAGCCTTTCTTTGAGAAATTAAATCTATCAAATCAAAAATATCATCTTCACTTTTATTTGGTATTAATTTGTCTATATCCTTTTTATTAATAGGTCTACCATTAGCATATGTAATTAATTTATCTACTTCTCTTTTTATTACATCAAAATTATTTTGTACTTTCTCTGCAAAATACCTTACTTCAATTTTTCCTATTTCTCCACCATTAGATTTAAATATTTCTTCAACTTTTTTATAATACTTATCTTTTTTTAATTTTTCACAATGAACTATTTTAGATACTTTTCCTAATGTAGATAATTTTTTATTTTTTTTAGGAGTATCTCTTTTATCATTAAATAAATAATACATTATAAGCACAGTATATGATGGTAAATCCTTCAAGTAACTTGATACATCTTTATATATTTTAGAATTTGTGCTATCAGATTTTTCTTTTAAAAAGTTAGCTCTATATACAACAACAACTTTTTTTTCTCCCATAAAAGGCATTGTTTCACAAGCATTCATTATATCTTCTATAGTTGTTGACATACCATCTAACTTTATATAATTCAAATCTAAAAAGTCTTTATCTAAAACTTTATATATTATTTTTTTAATTCCTTCCTTAATTAACTCTTCATCTAATCCGCAAAAAATATATGAATTATCTACTTGCCCTCTTTTAATCTCAGTTTCTAAACCATCTAAATTTATCAAGATAATCCACCTTTCCTAATCTAATATTAACACTTTATCTGAAAATATCATAATTTCATCAAAGTCTCCTCTTCTAAAATTTATTATATCATAATCTGAGTTACTTTTCTGTTTGCTTAATGCTAACAAATAAACCTTACCATTATTATTTAGTTGAAAATCCTTACCTTTACTCTTCAAATAAGTATTATCACCTATTTTTATAAACTTTCCTTCCTTATAAACTTTATTTGCTAAAGAAATATTTTTAATTTTTTTTAAATCTATATCTTTCTTTAATGTAAGTAACATTCTATCTCCTTTATAACTTAATAATATAGCTCCCTCTTTATAGTATTTGATTTTAGGTATGGGACTATATATCAATATAGATATATATACAAGAAATAATAATGGCATATAAATAAACCTTTTGAATCCTTTTTTATAAAAATATGAACTTATGAGTATAGACATATACATTAGTGCTATATTTTCATTTAGGTAGGTAATTGGTGGTAATATATTTATTAAGCTTTCAGTTATATAATCTAAAAAATCAGTTATATAATATGCTATAAAACATATGTAATTAAAGATTTCAGTTGTAAAAGATACAATAGCTAATAAATTCCCCAATATTACTATTATAGTTATTAATGGTGATATTAATAAATTCCCTATTATAAATCCTAATGAAAATTCTTGAAAATATATTAAAAGAGCTGGAAAAGTAAATATTTGAGCTGAAATGCAAATAGATAAACTTTCTCTTATATATTTAGGTAACTTATATAAAGATTTATTTATTTTTTTATTAAATAATATTATCCCTAATGTTGCTAAAAACGATAATTGAAATCCAATTTTAAATACTCCTTGTGGTTCAATTATAAGTAATATTACTCCAGCTAAAGATAATGCAGCTAAAGGGTTATATTTTCTTCGTAATGGTACTGCTAAATTCATACATAATAGCATTATATATGCTCTTACAGTAGATAATGAAGCTCCCGTAAATATAACATATATAAATGCAATAAATGGAGTTAAAGATTTTCCAAATACCTTCATAAGTACACTATAAACAATAGCCATATGTAATCCAGATACCGCTATAACATGTGTAACTCCCAAGGTTTTCATATCATTTCTATCTTCTTCATCCAAAAAATTAGTATATCCAAAAGAAATTGAAGTAATTAAGGCTGCTCTTCTACTCCCTAGCTTATTTCTAATTTTATAAAATATATTTTCTCTAATCTTATATACCTTACTTATTAAATCATCAGCTATTTTCTTATAATCTATTATCTTATATATCCCTAGATTTCCTTTACTTATTTTTATATCCTTTGTAAACTTTCCTTTTACAGCTAATCTTTCGCCTATTTTTAACTCTTTTAAATCTCCCTCTAAGTAAACTTCTCTTCCCTCTATTTTACCAACTGCACCATATCCATTTAAAGAAACAACTCTAATTATTTCTGTATTACTAGGTTTATAATTAAAATAACATATATTATTTAATAAAGAAATTGTAAAAAAGAGACTAATTAAAATTAAAAATCTTCCTCTCTTGTATATATAAATCATAATAAAAAAACAGCTAGCTATTAATATAGCTAGCCAATTATATTTTGAATATATTTCATATACTACTGAAGATAAAATAAAGATAAGAAAAATATATATCAAATGATCTTTCTCTTGATCTATTCCATCTAAATACATGGCATCACCTCTTATTATGAGTTTTGCCATTTTTTAATAATTATATCTCCTATAAGAAAAGTTATTATACTTGCTGAAATTATAATTATCATATCTTTATTATATGTTATTGAATTTACAACAAATAACAATGCTCCTATAAATAAATATATAAGTATCACTAATAATGTTGGCTTTAAACCTTTATTTAATGATCTAAAGCTAATATTAGAGTTAATTAGCGTATTAAGTATTAAAATACCCCCTATTATCATAAATAATGAAAATTCACTTTGCTCTGGTAATATAAATACTGCTGTTGAAACTAATATACTAACTAAACCTACTTCTATAAGTATTTTATTTTTACTTTTATCTTCTTTTCTATATAACATGTTCAAAAGCATTATAGGAGTAAGGAAAACAAAGTTAGCTAATAATATAGTATATTCATTGAAAATAATTTTATCTGTTAATAAATAATTGAAATTTAAAGTAATTAATTCTGCTAATATTCCTATTATATATATCATCAATGCATTATTTATACCTTTATATAAGTTATAATTTTCTATGTTTAACTTATTAAAAGTACTAATCACACCTTTTTCACTATATACATCACAGCTTCTTTTTAATAATGAAGTTGCTTCTCCTTTTGCAACACTAAAATCAGCTAAATTAACAATAGATAAATCTCCTAAGGTTTCACCTTCACAGGCTATTTTATATCCATCTTCTTTAAATGTATTTACTATTGTTGTTTTTAATGTTGGACTTAATCTACAGAATACTCTCACCCTTGAAATTACCTTATAAAACTCATCTTTACTTAATGCTTCGAGCTCTACCCCTGAAATTACTTCTTTAGAAGACCTTATAATTCCTATATTTCTTCCTAAAATTTCACTAGAAATCTTATTATCATCTGTAAATATTATAGGTAAAATCCCCTTTTCCATTATCTTTTCAATTTTCTCTTTTATTCCATCTACTAGTGGGTTGCTTAAAGCAGCTAATCCTACAAACACTAAGTTACTTTCTATATTTTCAAGTTTTGAGGGTTCGTAATTAAAACTTCTGTATGCAAAAGCATCGGTTATTAATCCTTCTCTTTTGAATATCATATCTGTCATTTTAATTTTATTTATATCCTCTACTGTTAACTCTCTCTCTATTCCATTCACCAGTATATGGGTGCATGAATCTAAAACACTATCCAAAGAACCTCTAGTATTAGCTCTAAATCCTTTGTCTCCCTTATTTATAGTTGTATATAAATTTCTGCTTGAATCCCTTGGCATCTCAAATATTCTTCTATTTGAACTTTCTAATGCTCCTTTAAATATATCTTTTTCTGCTCCAAACTTCATATAAGCAACTTCAAACATATCTCCCTTGGACCACTTATTTTCATTATTATATTTGGCATTATTACACAGTATAGATATATCTAATATTCTCTTACTATTTATTTCTTTAAAATCTATTTTTTCTTTTAATATTATTTCTTCATTTGTATATAATTTCTCTAAATATAAATCTTTTTTTGTTATTGTATTAGTTTTTTCAAGGAAAATTACTTTTATATCCTTTACCCTATCTATAATTGAAAAATTGATTATTTCAAAGCCGTCTCTTTCTAATCTTTTCTTTGTATTTTTTATATATCTCCCCATTAAATCCGGAAGAGAAATAGTTATTATACAAAGTAATCCTATAAAAAATAACTGTGCTTTATCTTTTAAACCACCTGGAAGCACCATAGTAAATATAAATTGAACTAAAATTAAACATATAGATACTTTATAAATAAACCCTTCTATTTTAGAAGATAAGGTCTGCTTGTCTACCTTTGATTTATTCATTATTGTAAGTAATTTTCCTAATCTAGTATCCTTTCCGGTTTCAACAACTACCCCTATACCATTTCCTTCTTTTATAACGGTTCCTCTAAATAACATATTATGTATTTCACTTAAAGAAGCTACACCTCCATCTAATTTAGCTTCATATTTATCTTTTATAGAATTATCTCCCGTTATATTTCTTTCATCTACTTTTAATCCTTCACTTTTTATTATTCTTATATCTGCTGATATAAACGATCCTTTTCTAAATCTTACTACATCACCTTTAACTAATTCTTCTGCCTCTATAAGCTTTTCTATTCCATCTCTTAATACTGATACTTGAGATGTATTTAACCTTTGTAAAATTTCAAGTTCTTTCGCTCTAGTTATTTCATAATATAATTTAAATATTAAGTTATATATAAGTAAACCACTTGTTATAATTGCCATTAAATTAAATTTATTTATTATAAATATAAAAATAAATGCCAAAAAGAAATATATGTACTTTTGCTTAAATAAATCTTTTAATATATTTAGGTTTTTTCTATGTCCTGGAGTATCTATTTTATTATCTCCATAGTTTTCTCTTCTTTGGATTACCTCATTTTCAGATAACCCCTTATCTATGTTGCTTTCCAGTAATTCTATTACCTTCATAGAACTATTACTATAATATGATTTCATATTTAATTATTATCCCTCTCTTTCTCTAACATATATATCCGCTTTGTTTAATTTTTTTATGAATTATATTAAAAATTTTAACTAAAAATAACCTGACACTTTATAGTATAAATTGTCAGGCTATAAATTTCAAATTATTCTCTCATAAAATTTTATTAAGATTTAGTTTTAGGATTAAAAATACACGCCATTATATATCCAAAAAATATTGCGGCTGTTATTCCAGCTGCTGTTCCAGTAATCCCCCCAGTAAAAGCTCCAATTAACCCTTTTTCATCTACAGCTTTTATAGCTCCCTTTGCAAGAGAATTTCCAAACCCAGGTAATGGTACTGAAGCTCCAGCTCCACCTAACTCTATAATTTTATCATATATTCCAAATGCACCTAGAATTGCACCTAAGGTAACAAATATAACTAATATTCTTGCTGGTGTAAGCTTTGTAGTATCCATTAATATTTGACCAATTACACAAATAATTCCGCCTATGATAAATGCATTTACAAATTGCATTAATATACCTTCTTTCTTAACTTATTTATCTTTATATTCAATAGCTACTGCATGAGCAATTCCTGGAATAGTTTCACCTTGAAGAGATGAAGTTGTACTCATTAATGCTCCAGTAGATATCAACAAAACATTTTTTATCTCTTTTCTCATTAATTTTTTATAAAAACATCCACTTGCTACAACTGCAGAACATCCACAACCACTTCCACCTGCATCTGTATTTTGAACCACATCATCAAATATCATATCCCCACAATCTACATAATTTTCTCTTATATCATATCCATATTCCATCATCAATTTATTAGTTATTTCTTTTCCTACTTTCCCTAAATCACCTGTGGCTATTACATCATAAAAGTTTGGTTGTCTTCCTGTGTCTTTAAAATGTCTAACTAATGTATCTACAGCTGCTGGTGCCATAGCGGCTCCCATATTATTAGGATCTTTTATTCCATAATCTTTAACAACTCCTGTTGTTACATAAGTAACTTCAGGAAAATTCCCTTCTTTCGCAAGTAACATAGCCCCTGAACCTGTAACAGTCCATTGACAAGTTGCACATCTTTGAGATCCATATTCTAATGGAAATCTAAATTGTCTTTCAGCTGCACTAAAATGTGATGATGTAGATGCTATTACATAATTTGCAAATCCTCCATCCATCATCATAGCTGCAACACTTAATGATTCTGACATTGTTGAACATGCTCCATATAATCCAAAGAAAGGAATGTTAAGTTGTCTAGCTGCAAAAGATGATGATGTAATTTGATTTAATAAGTCCCCTGCAAATAGATAATCTATATCTTCTTCTTTTAAATTAGTTCTTCCAAGTACACCTCTTATAGCAGTATGCATCATATCACTTTCTGCTTTTTCATAGCTGTCTTTTCCACATGTATCATCATTTAAAATTTCATCAAAGTAATCTCTTAAAGGACCTTCTCCTTCTTTTGGACCTACTATTGAATATGTAGCTATTATCTTAGGTGGATTACTTAACTTTACTGTATGTTTACCTACTTTTTTATTTTTTTGGTTATTCATACCAATATTCCTCCTAACACTTCTTATTTATAGTTATTCTCAGTAACATTTACATAAATATTTGTATAAGATAATATACTATTCCTATTATTACTGAGCTTCCAATTCCATAAACTAAAACTGGGCCTGCAATAGTAAACATCTTAGCTGCGACTCCAAATACAAAGCCTTCTTTTTTAAATTCAATTGCTGGAGCTACTATCGCGTTAGCAAAACCTGTAATAGGTACAACGGTGCCTGCTCCACCAAAATTTGCTATCTTATCATAAATTCCTACTCCAGTTAACAAAGCCCCCAAGAAAACAAGCACTATCGGCAATATTGTTTTAACTTCTTCTTCTGGAAATCCATATTTAAGTAGAAGGAATTGGAATACCTGTCCAATAGTACAGATTACTCCTCCAACTAAAAATGCTCTTGCACAATTTGTTACTAGCTTTGGTTTAGGTTCTGCTTCCTTTGTAATAGTTTGAAATTTATTAACTATTTGTTGTTCTTTAGCTGAGTGTTTTTTTGCCATAACTATCACTCCTTTCCTATCTATAAATTTATTATTCCAATAATTTTAAATAATAAACATAAATTATTACTAATTATATAAAATAAAAATAGTGCTGCAAATCTAACTTTACAGCACTATTTTCACAATTTTTTTAAAATAATTTTTTTATATTCCATTTTAAATTCCCTCTTAAATTAACTTTAGTCTTGTAACCTATTTCTCATTTGTATTAATACTTTTTTCTCTATTCTAGATACTTGAACTTGACTTATTCCTAAAAGCTTTGCTACTTGTACCTGTGTCTTATCCTTAAAGTACCTAAGCATTATTATTTGTCTTGCTTTATTATCTAAACTTCTTAATGCTTCTTTTAAAGCTATTTTATCTATCATATCTGTATCTTCTTCACCTTTTTCACTAAGCTTGTCAATCAATAAAACAGGTGCACCATCATCTTGGTGTATTGTATCATAAAGATATTGAAGACTATTTGAAGATTCTATAGCAAATAATATGTCCTCTTTATCAACTCCTGAAAATTCAGACAGTTCTTCTATAGTCGGATCTCTGTCTAACTTTTTAGTTAGCTCTTCTTTATCAAAATGTAATTTTCTTGCTAAACTTTTTACATTTCTGCTAACTTTTATCATGCCATCATCTCTTATAAATCTTTTAATTTCTCCGATAATCATTGGTACTGCATAAGTTGAAAATTTAACGTTAAACTTAGAATCAAAATTTTTAATTGCTTTAACTAATCCAATAGATCCAATTTGAAATATATCCTCGTAATCATATCCTCTATTTAAAAATTTCTTACTAATTGAGGAAACTAAGGGTAAATTCATTTCTATTACTCTATCCATTGCTTCTTTATTACCAGCTTTAGCTAGAGGTATTAATTGTGAGTTATCATCATAATTATATTCCTCTCTTCTCATAATTCCATTTTCCATAAACTCCACCTAACTTACCATATTGAATTTCTTCTTCATTACAACTTTAGTTCCAACTCCTTCTTTACTTTCAACATCTAAACTATCCATAAATGATTCCATAACTGTAAATCCCATACCTGATCTTTCTAATTCAGGTCTTGATGTATAAAGAGGTTCCCTAGCTTGTTCTACGTTACTTATCCCCCTTCCTGAATCTTCAATTGTAATGATTACTTCTGTCCCTACTATACTTGCTTCTATTCTTATTATGCCCTCTTTTCTGTTTTCATAACCATGAATTATGGAATTTGTTACCGCTTCTGATACTGCTGTCTTAACATCTGTTATTTCTTCAACTGTTGGGTCTAATTGGGATACAAATGCAGCCACTGCAACCCTTGCAAAGCCTTCATTTTCAGATTTGCTCATTAATTCTATACTTATTTTGTTATCTACATCAATCATTCTTAAACCCTCCATTAAATACTTTTTATTGCTTCATCTATACTGTTATAAGAATCTATAATTTTATACATCCCTGAAATCTCAAATACTCTATTTACTGTTCTGTTAACATCAGCAACACAAAGTTTTCCATTCCTATTTTGCATCTTCTTTAATCGTCCAATTACTACACCAATTCCTGAACTATCCATAAAAGTAACACCATTAAAATTTAATATAACTTTTTTTATGTTATCTCTATCTATTCTATCATCAATTTTGACCCTAACTTCTTCAGCACTATGATGATCTAACTCTCCTATTAAACTTATTATTAACTTGTCCGTATTTTTATCAAACTTTAGATACATATAAAACCACTCTAAAGACTAGTAACTTTAGAGTAATTCACCTCCTTTATTTCCTTCTTTTTCCATAATTTTAACATATTAGTTTATTCTTAGTCAAATATAAATATTCTTAAATTTATCAATTATACAAAAAGGTAGTTTAGCTTTTTATTAAACTAAACTACCTAAATTTACTCACTATCTGATTTTACGTTCTCATATCTATTAAGTTCATTATTTATTTGTTGATAAAATTCTTCTATAGTTTCATCATCTTCTAAAATCATAGTTTCTATTGCATCTTCTAAAGTATCCATAATATATATATGGAACTTTCCTTCTTTTATTGAATTTTCAACTTCAGGTATTAATATTAATTCATCCTTATTACTACTTGGAATAAGAACGCCTTTATTTTCTTCGCTATCTATAGACTTGCAAATATTATAAAATCCTTCGATTTTTTCATTCACTCCTCCAATAGCCTGAACTTCACCAAACTGATTTAATGATCCCGTTATTGCAATATTTTGTTTTATAGGTCTTTTGCTTAAAGCTGATAGAATACAAATTGCTTCTGCAACTAATGCACTATCCCCTTCTATCATCCCATAAATTTGTTCAAAACTTAAATGAAAATCTACAGGAAGAGTTTTATATGGATCTACTATATTATTTAACAACCCTGTTAAAATATTTATTGATTTCCCATGAATTTTACCACTTAGATTGCTTTCTTTATGAATATCAATTATTTTCCCTGATCCTTTATATGCAACACAAGTTACCCTCATAGGCTTTCCAAATATACTATATCCAGTATCTAATACAGATAATGCATTTACAACTCCAACCTTTTTATCTTTTACAGATATTAAAATTTTATTTTCTTTATACATTTTCGCAAATTCTTTTTCTATACTCTCTTCCTCATATGCTATTTCAATTATATCTTTTGCTGTTATAATATTAGAATTTTTTTCTTTAGCTAAATCATTAGCTAATATAATTAATTTTTCTATATCAAAATCATCTATACTTATTCTATTTTTATTACAAGCTTTTCTAGAAAGATATTTAAATATTTCATATATACCTTCTTTATCAATTTCCATAATGCTATTTTCTTTTATTTTTTGGCTAATAAATTCTTTCACATATGAATTAACTTTATCATTCATATCAATTACATTATTAAATTCTGATCTTAATGAAAATAATTTTTTGAAATCTTCGTCACCATTATATAAAGCATCATACGTTTCATAATCTCCAATTAAAATTACTTTAAGCTTTACTTCTATAGGGCTAGGTTTTAAACTATTTATAGGCATTAACTCTGAATATCCCTTTGAAAAGTCGTAATTTAATTTGTTAGTCATTAATACTTTTTTTAAATAATAATAACTATATGGATTATTGGCTAATGAACTTATTCTTATAATTAAACAACCTTCATTTGCTTTTAATATAGATCCCGAATTTATTAATGATATATCTGTTGTGTAAATACCATTTTTATTTTCATACTCTATACTTCCCATAAGGTTATTTAAATTTGGATCATCTTCATAAATTACTACTGGATTAGTATTTAAGGTATTATCTACTAAAACCTTAACCTGATACTTATTTATTGCTTGGTATAACTCTTCTTCATCCTCTTCTATACTCATTGTATAACATTCTACTATATCTTTTTCTATTTCTATAAAAATCTTTTCTAAATATTCATATATATTATCGTCATTTATAAATTTTAAAAGTGCTTCATCCTTTATATCTTCCATTTCATTTACAAGAAAATCTGAAAACATATCTTTTAATTTCTTAATAGATTTAGATTCTATATCTTTTAATTTTTCTAATATATTTTCTGCCTTTTTCTTTAGTTCTGAAGCCTTTGTTATTATTTCTTCTTTTCTTATCTTTTCTAATCCATCATACTCTTTTTCAGTCATTATTTTTCCAGCACTTAATGGAATAAACGCAAAGCCTTTAGTCGTAGCTTTTACATCAAAGCCTTCTGATTTTGCCATATCCATAAGGTCTTCAATATATCCATTTCTCTTACTTTGAATTTCATCTATCAAATCATCTTTTTCTTCATCAGTTGAACTAGTATAAAATTCTTCTACCACATCAATGTATGAATTTTTTATTTCTTCGATTGTTTTTTTTAACTTTTCTCCATTACCGTTATCTACCATAAGGACTTCGGGTCTTTTTTCATCCTGTAATATTACATAGCAAATATCCTTTGGAGGTTTTAATCCCTTGTACTGCTCCCTTATATAATTCATAAGTTTTTTCAACTTATATTTAGAAAAGGAATCTATTAAATATAAATTATATCCTTCTTTAGATATATTTAATGATCTCCTAATTTTCTTATATGCATCTTTTATTTCTGGGATTTCCTCTTCATTTTGTAGATTGTCCTCAAATTCAATGTCAAATTTTATTTCTTGTGGAGATAATTCTTTCTTCATTATTTTCCCACTTAAAAATTATAGATTATTCTATAATTTTATAGAAGCAGTTCCCCCCTTTATTAGTTAATTACTATATTAGTATTCCTAATAGTTCATTTTAGGGAACGATTTTTTAATTTTAAAATAAAAAAAGTACGCAAATGCGTACTTTTTTATATCCTAATAATTTGAATTTGAAACTTTTCCTTCACAAATAGCTATTGAAGCTGATGCTCCTATTCTAGTTGCTCCATTTTCAATCATTGTCATTGCATCTTCTTGGCTTCTAACTGCTCCTGATGCTTTTACTCCCATTTCTGGTCCTACTGTTTCTCTCATTAATTTTATATCTGCTGCTGTTGCTCCACCAGTTGAGAATCCAGTTGAAGTTTTAACAAAATCAGCTCCTACTTCTTTTGCTAACTTACAAACGATAACCTTTTCTTCATCAGTTAATAAACAAGTTTCTATTATAACCTTGCTTAATGCTTTTCCTTTAGAAGCATCTACAACTGCCTTTATGTCATTTTTAACATATTCTAAATCTTTTTCTTTAAGTTTTCCTATGTTAATAACCATATCTACTTCAGTTGCTCCATTTTTGATAGCATCTTCTGTTTCAAAAGCTTTAACAGCTGTAGTTGTTGCTCCTAAAGGGAACCCTATAACTGTACAAACCTTTACTTCGCTACCGTTTAACATTGAAGCAGCTTTTTTAACCATTCCTGGATTAACACATACTGAAGCAAATTTATATTCTAATGCTTCTTTACATAACTTTTCCACTTGGGCATCTGTTGCTTCCGCCTTTAATAATGTGTGATCAATCATTCTTGCTAACTCTTGTTTATTCATAATCTATTCCTTCCTCCCTATAAAACTAAAGGTTTACTTTAGTACTTATATTATAAAATAATTTAAATATAATTAACAGGAATTTATTGTAAAGTTTTAACTTTTTTCTATTTTGTTAATTTTTCTAAACTTTTATTAAAATATACTTAACTGTTCCTCGAAATTTTCTCTAAATGATGAAATCGTTAACCCAATAAGTCTAACTCCATCTGCAAAATCCTCTTTTTTCAATACCTCTTTGCTAATTTTGTAGAAATCCTCAAATCTATTCGTATAATAATTTAATGTTCTACTTCTTGTATGACTTTCAAAATTGCTAGTTTTATATTTTATAGTAACTGTTTTACCTTTAATACCTTTAATTTTTAATTCCTTACTAATATAAAGTGAAAATTCTTTTAAATATAAAAGTAATTCTTCCTTATTATTAGTATTATTTTTCAATGTTACTTCTTTCCCATAAGATTTTCTATCTCTATTAATAACGACTTCCCTATTATCTATACCTCGTATCCTATAATATATATCAAATCCATTTTTTCCTAGATATTCAGTATAAAACTCAATTGGCATTTCATATAAATCCACGATTCTAAAAAAGCCCATATTATTTAATTTTTTTACTGATTTAGATCCTAAACCATATATTTTAGAAATTTTAAGTGGTAATAATATTTCTGGAATCATTTCTTTAGTTATTACCATTATTCCATTTGGTTTATTCCAATCTGAAGCAATTTTAGCTAAAAATTTATTATAGGATATTCCTATAGATAAATTTAATCCTACTTCTTTATATACTCTTTTCTTTATATAATTAGCTGCTTCTAATCCACTTTTAAATCTACTTTCTGTAATATCTAAATAAGCTTCATCAATAGAAAGAGGTTCCACTAAACATGTAACCTCTTTAAAAATTTCAAATATTTTTTTAGATATCTCTTTATATCTATAATATCTAGATTTTAAATATATCCCATGAGGACATAATTTTTGAGCCATAAATATAGGCATTGCGGAGTGAACTCCATATCTTCTAGCTTCATAAGAACAGGTTGATACAACTCCTCTCTCACTTACTCCACCTACTATTACAGGTTTACCTTTCAAATTAGGATTATCCATTTGTTCTACAGACGCAAAAAAGGCATCCATATCTACATGTAAAATTATTTTATCCATATTTCCTTCCAAGTTAAGCTAAGACTTCAGAGAATATCCCTTTATTTTTAGATTGTATAAAACAATATACTCCATGTGCTAGTAGCTCATCAATATATCTCCTTTTTTCAGAAATAGTACAAAATGCAACTATTGATATTGCTATTATAGTTCTAAAGCCTTTATCCATATAATATTCATACTCTGCCTCTTCTTCACAAAGTATATCTATAACCCCTTCTACTATATCAGCATTTTTTCTTGGGGTTACATTAGATAATACACCAAGTACTGGTAAGAATTGTTGTGCAATTTTTAAATCTCTTTTTTCAAGTTGAAGAATAAATTCGATAGTTCTATACATATCCCCGGATGAACCGTTTAACATAATTGCATTTGCTAAACCTTGCACTCCATTTTTTGATTTTATTTGTAATGATGACATTTGCTCATACACTACTTCTATAAATTCATCTATTGTTTGTATATCAATATCATTTAATGCCCATAAAGCACACACTAAATAATCATCTTCTTGAGTAATATTATAGTATTTCTCTTTTAAAATAATATATACATCTTTCATCTTTCTAATAACTTCATACTTGTCCTTATTTTTTCCGTATTTTGCGATGACAAAAGATGTTAATACTAAATGATCACATTCCTTAAAGTTTTCTTCAACTAATATATCCATTATATTATAAATATTATCTACTAATTCTTTTTCATTTCCTTCTTCTAATGCTATAAGTAAGGATAATATATATAAAGTATCTCCTCTAAAAGGTGATACTCTAGATGATGTAGCTTTTATATATTTTCGTATTTCTCTAACTTTTTCTACTGGTATTTCCTTCTCATAATGTGCATAAACTAATGATGCAAAATGATTTAATAAATCTCCATCATTCCTTAAATTTTCTTTTGCAGCTCTATAATTTTTAATTGTTAGCTGTATTCTGTCTTGGAGAATTTTTTCCATAAAACTTTTCCCTCTCCTTTATTCTTAGAATATTAAATTCTTCCCCTATATTATACTATAAAAATTGTGTCAGTTTCATAACAAAATATTAAGTTATTTCATCAAATTATTCCAATTTAAATTTAAATAAGCTAGAAGCTGTCGCTTCTAGCTTATATTATTCTACTTGAGTTAAAAGCCTTTTCATCACATCTCTAAGCTTAGGTTCTCCTAACTCTTCATGTGCTATTGCCATAACTAGCTTAATATCATTATCTGATTCATCAAGTTTATATGCTTTTATATCTATCATTGATTCTTCTGGACAAAACTCTTCTATGTCCGTTGCCATTTCTTCTGCTAAACTTAAATATTCTTCAAATAATTCATCTTCACTTAATTGTTCTAAATCATAATCATCTTTTAATACTTCATTTAATATATCTAAATCTATACTTAAATTAAAGGCAACTATATCCTCTCTTTTAGATCCTTTACTCATATCTTTTACTACTTTAAATTCTGAGTTTTCTACTATCTCTTTTTTAACTTCATCACTATCTACAACTTTTCTACCAAATGCTATGTACATATATTCATCTCCTAATTAATTGTTTCATTAGTATTATACATCATAAATTTGAAGTATATAAATAATATTTTTACACTTTAATAATTTAATTAATAAAAAATAGCACCTAAAAAGATGCTATTTAAGTTATTATTCAAATAATGACTGTGCAAATAGTATGTAATACCCTTGAGGATAACTACAAACTGGACATACTTTAGGAGCTTCTTTACCTTCATATATAAAACCACAATTAGTACACATCCATTTAACTTCTGTTTCTTTTTTAAATAAAGCTCCATTTGCTAATTCAGTTGCAAGCCTTCCAAATCTATCTCCATGTACTTTTTCTACTTCAGAAATTTTAGTAAAATGTGATGCTATTAATGGGAATCCTTCTTCCTTTGCTACTTCAGCAAACTCTTTATATACACTTTCCCACTCTTGATATTCATCATGTTGAGCTGCCTTTAAAGCTTCTAAAGTAGTATCGTATACTTCAATAGGATATTCTGCTGGTCCTACACCTATATTTTGACCTGTAAATTCTTTTAGTGCATCAATATATACTTTAGCATGAGCTCTTTCTTGATCTGCAGTATAATCAAAAGCTTGTTGCACAATATATAATCCTTCTTTTTTAGCTAATTCTCCGCCTATAGTATATCTATTTCTAGCTTGACTTTCACCAACAAAAGCTCTCATTAAATTTTCTTTAGTTCTACTATCTTTTAATTCCATTGTCTATGCCTCCTAAATATAATAATTCAAATTTATTTTATCCAAAGTTATCTTTTATTATTACTTTTCTCTTATTAAGTTCTCAATTTCCTTTTTTTATTGAATATAATAGTACTATAAAAAATAATTGGAGGGATAAATATGAAATCACTAAAAATATTATTTTTAAAATTCATTGCTTCCTTTAAGAATTATATGAATACCACCTATCATTATTAGAGCACTAAAATTTAATTAAAATAATTCTATAAATAAACAATAAAAACTTCTAGAGCTTAACTCTAGAAGTTTTCTTTTAAAACAATTTTTACCTTGTTTTATACTTATCTAATTACCAACAGAAACAAAGCAATAATAATATCCACATCCAACCGCCACAGCCAAATCCTCCGCCGCAGCCTCCAAAATCACAGCCTCCACCGCCATAGTTTCCATAGCCACAACCTCCGCCACAATTATTAGAACATTGCATACAGCATGGACAAACACTACCATTTTTATCAAATATGAATGTTAATTTAACTGTTTTATCACAATCTGTTATATACATTTGTGGATAATTATATAATATTTCTGATATTACCGGATTAAATGATCTTATTATTATTGCATAATTTTGTTCTTCTTTATGGTTACAACAACAAGAACAATTACAACAACAATTACAACAACACATTGAAGAAAGATTTTCATTTAATCCACAATTATAATCATTATCATCAAAATCACAGTAACAACAATCATTATTCTTTGGTTTACAATTACAAGGATTGCCTTCCTTTACTTTAATCGGTTGAGATAATGCAAATAAGTTATCACAAGGTACACTTGGTGCTTCTAATACTTCATCACAGCACTTTACTATAAAGTTTATCTTAATATCATCACCATATAGTGATTCTGGTAAATTTTCTCTTATCTCACAACCACTACATTTACAATCTGGTTTGATGATCATATCATATTCAGCTGGTGTACATCCTTGAGGAGATACTAATCTTAAACATACTTTCATTCGTATAGCCCCCATTTATCCTAAAGTTAGTTATACTATATACTATGATAAATAAGTTTTTTTGCTATCATACTATTTATTTTTTATTATTGTCATATTTCTTTAATACATATTTTCATAATAAGTGCTATATTAATAATTAATATAGTATTTATATTATTGAAATATAAATTATAAAAGGAGTAATTAAATGGCTAATATGAAATTTTCTTTTTTAAAAAATTCTGCTGAAACAACTAATATTGAAAAAAGAGATGACTACCCTATTCTTGACCCTATTGTAATTGAATTTATATCAAAAGAGTTTCCGGATTTATCTAAAAACATAACTAAATCCCTAAATAATTTGAAAGAAACTTTAGAATCATCTATAGATTCAATTGAAGATAGATCTAGTGAAATAGTTAAGAGTAATAGAGATTTTTCCCTAAGTGGTGAGTACAGATCTGCTTCAATTAGACTTCATGAAATCAGCATAAGTATAGATAAATATATTAATTGGGTAAATTCTAATTCTTCTTTACAAAAATCATCTATAGAAAATGATACCGAAAAAGTTATAAAAACTACAGATACTATTACTAATATTAATATAGTTTCCAAGAATGAATTATTTGTCTTTGATGATTTTACTGGAAAATCACCTAAATCTTTTGAGTTAGATAACCTAAACATTCTAGTAGATAGTTGGGAAGATTTAATAATGAAAACTGCTGATACACTTATAAAACATTATAAGCATAATAAAGAATTAAATTTGGAAGTTCCTAAAATAGATGTAGTTGATAGTAAAAAGTCTATTCAAAATGACTTTAGAGATACTATTATAGAAATGTTACTTGAGTATAAAATTGACCCATATAAATATAAAATTAAATTATAAAATTAAGGTGAAGTTTAAATTTAACTTCACCTTTGAAAAATTCTTTATTTTATAAACTTCTTATATAAAATCCATTATTATAAAGTTCTTTATCATATTTAATTTCTATATCATTACAAAGTCTTTCATCTTTTTTAGATATCACAAAGTTAACATCGTTAATTAATACTTCTATATCATCTTCTGACTTATAATCACAGTAAATATCGTAAGCTGGCTTTCCACATCCTACTGCAGAAACTTTTACTCTAACATAATCATTACTACTATTTTTGATAAGCTCTAATAAACCTTCTTTTGTTTTTTCATCAAATAAAATATTCATATATTATTAGCTCTCCTTTGTTTTATTATAGTAATATATTACTATATGTTTTATCCAAATTAAACTTATTTATTATATTTGTTAATAACACATGTTTGAAAGTTATTAATTCAAATTCTTTGTACCAATCTATAATATATCCTCATATATTATAATTATTACTAATTAATTCGAGGAGCATATATGAGAAGTGATTTAAAAGAAGTGCCTTTACAGTTTACTGCTGACTTACCCTATCCTAAAATAGAGGTTGATACTATTAATTTACAATATGCTAACTTAATACAAATGAACTATGCTGGAATGATATCTGAATTCTCAGCTATAAATCAATATATATATCATGAAATAAGTCTATTTGAAGATTATCCTGATGTTACTTACACACTTAAAGGAATATCAAAGGTTGAAATGCATCATCTTCAAATATTAGGAGAATTAATAATTGTTTTAGGAGGGAATCCAGGTTATTGGATAAACAGGAAAAATAAAAAACTGAATTGGTCTCCAAATTTTGTAGTTTATGGCTCTACTTTAAAGGAAATGTTAGCTGCTGACATAGCTGGAGAGAAAGATGCTATTGATCAATATAGAAAAACAGCTAACCAGATTCAAAACGAAAACATAGTTGCAATAATAAATAGAATAATACTTGATGAAGAACAACACATTAAGTTACTAAATAGATTATATGAAAAATATATTACAAAATAAATGATTTAAGTGGATATTATAAAATGTAATATCCACTTATAAATTTAATGATATATTTTTTATTTTTGTATTATTAGGTAATATATTTCCTCATTTTCAAAAGCTTCTATTACATCAAGTCCTGCTAATTTAAATAAATTACTTTGTAATTCTATATCTATAAGTCTAGCTTCACTTAATTCTTTTATCTTTGATTTATGTAAATTATTTAAGTATTCTCTACCATTTGAATGAGCTATTATTAATTTTCCACCATTGTTTAAATTTCTATTAACAAGGTTATATATTGTTTCTATCTTTTTTTGAATATATGGAAAAACTGAATATAAGATAACTTTATCATATTTTTCTTCAAACTCATCTTCTTCAATATTCATATTTATAAAGTTTACATTCTCTAAATAACCATATTTGCTTTTAGCTACTTTAATCATCTCTTTTGAGATATCTATAGCATCAATTTTACATTTTGGACATTTTTCTAGTATAAAAGGTATTAAAACTCCAGTTCCCGTTCCTACATCTAATACTTTATCTTCATTTCTTATATTAATCTTCTCTAAAAAATCGTTTATTTTCTTTTCATTTACAGCATTTTTTTTATCCCAATCTTTAGCTACATTGTTAAAAACCTCAACATTTAAGTTCATAGTAATCTCCTTTAATTTAATAGTTAATTATATATATTAAAAAAAGCAACATTTTATTCTATTTTTATTTTCCTTTTATTTACATAACTTTTGTACTGTTATTTGCATAATAATTTTCTATTTAACAAAAATATAAAGTATGTTATAATTAAGCTGTTATAATATATAATTTTGTTTTTAATATTTGCAAATATAAAGGAGTTTTAATTATGGGTTTCAAAGATAAAATGACTAAATATTTTTCAGATGCGTATATAGAAAAATATGGTGATAGAATGACAAGTGCTTCTGGTACTGTTTTATCAGTTAAACTAGAAGAAAAAAATATATTAGGTATTTTTAGAATCTTAAAAGTTAATTTAATAGTAAAGTCTGATATAGGTAAAGGTGTAGTTAAATCACTATACAAGAAAAACAGATGGTTTAAGAAACCTGAATTTATTGATATAAAACAAGGACATAAAGTTATAATAATGGGTATTGCTGGTGAAAAAGGTAAAGAAAACTCTGAAGTTATAGTAGCATCAAATATTGCTAACCTTACTACTAAGAAAGATTTATTCCCATTTGACCATTCTCAATTAAAGAGAGCTAGACAACAAGCAACTAGAATGAGAAGTAGATAATAATAAAAGCTTAAAATTTAAATTTTAAATTTTAAGCTTTTTTATTTTATTAAAATGTTACTAATTCCATTTCATCAACTGCTTTTCTTACAAGACTATCCACATCTAAAACCTCTTCTGATTTTCTTATTAAATCTACTCTTGGTTTAGTCTTTGGATGTTTTGGAACAAATATAGTGCAACAATCTTCATAAGGTAAAATTGAGGTTTCATATGTTCCTATTTCTCTTGCTATATCCATTATATCACTTTTATCCATTGCTATTAGAGGTCTAAAAACAGGTCTATCTGCACAATCATTACTTACCATTAACCCTTCCATTGTTTGACTTGCAACTTGCCCTATACTTTCTCCAGATGAAACTGATTGTATTCCCTTATCCTCTGCTACAGAACATGCAACTCTCATCATAAACCTTCTCATAATTATAGTTAACTCATCTTCTGGACATCCATTTATTATAGCCATTTGTATTTCTGTAAAAGGTACTATATAAAGATTAACTTTCTCCGTATATGTAGCTAGTATTTTTGCTAGTTCTTTTACTTTCTCTTTGGCTCTTTCAGATGTATAAGGATGGCTATGATAATAAATACAATTTAATTCTACCCCTCTTCTAGCCATTAAATAACCTGCAACTGGTGAATCTATTCCTCCTGATAACATAAGCATAGTACTTCCATTAATTCCATATGGAAGACCTCCAACACCCTTAATCTTATCTTTAGTTGTATATATATATGCTTTTTCTCTTATTTCAATATTTACTAAACAATCAGGGTTTTTAACATCAACACCTATCCCTTCTATGTTATGAAAAACATATCCACCAACTTCTTTAGATGTTTCTAAGGAATTTTTAGGGAATAGTTTATTGGCTCTATTGGTCTCAATCTTAAATGTTTTTGGAGATGCTTCAATTACTTTTTTTAAAGCCTCTTCTTTTATAGCTTGCATATCCCTTTTAGTTTCTATAACTATACATACCTCTGCTACTCCAAATACTCTCTTTACTCTATTTACTGCTTCTTGTATATTATCTGATTTTATAAAATATCTTCCTTGATCAATTATTATTTCATATTCTAGTCCTTTAAGTTTTTTCTTAATATTATCTCTAAGCTTTTTTTCAAATTTATTTTTATTAAGTCCTTTTAAAAATATTTCAGATGCATATTTAACTAAAATTAACTCATTCATCTTTTTACTCTCCTTAAAAATTTTAATGAATTTTCTAATGTTGTTATTACTTTATCTACTTCTTCTTTTGTATTTTCTTCTGAAAAAGAAAATCTTATTGCACTTTCTATATCCTCTTTAGAAAGATTTAACGCTTTCATTACATAACTTCCATTTACTATACTATTTTTAGATGTACAAGCTGAACCAGTTGCAACATATATATTTTGCTCTTCTAAAAGATGTAATAATACTTCTGCTTTTACCCCTCTAAATGAAACATTTAAAATATAAGGACTAAAATAATCTTCTAATGGACTATTAATTCTTATATTTTCTATATTTGATAATTTTTCCATCATATAAGCTTTTATATCCAATACTTTTTTATAATTTCTATTTATATTTTTTATAGTTATTTCTGATGCCTTATTAAGTCCCATAATAGCTGGTAAATTCTGAGTTCCTGCTCTTATTCCTCCTTCTTGACTTCCTCCTTTTATAAAGGAATTTAATACTATTCCTTTTTTTATATAAATAAAACCACTTCCCTTAGGCCCATGAAACTTATGACCTGCTACTGATAACATATCTATATTCATTTTTTTTACGTCAATAGATAATTTACCATAAGATTGAACTGCGTCAACATGAAACTTTGCTCTTGAACTACATTCTTTAATAACCCTTCCTATTGATTCTATATCTTGTATAACCCCCATTTCATTATTAACATGCATTATAGACACAAGAACTGTATTTTTATTTATAGCATTCTTTAAATCTTCTAAAGATATTTTTCCATTTTCATCAACATCTAAATAAGTAACACTTATACTACTTTTTTCTAAGCTTTCACAAACCTTAAGAACTGAATGATGTTCAAATACTGTTGTTATTAAATGATGTCCAGGTTTTAAAATTCCATTTATTATTAAGTTATTTGCTTCACTTCCACCCGAAGTAAATAATATCTCTTCTTTGCTAGCATTAATTGTTGATGATAGCTGTTCTCTTATTTCATTTAACTTTTTTTCAGATTTTATACCTAATTTATGAAGAGATGATGGATTTCCATAAAACTCTCTCATACCATTTTCTACTTCTTTTATAACTTCCTCATAAGGTTTTGTAGTGGCACTGTTATCAAAATAAACTTCCATGTTATCACTCCTACTTAATAAATATTATTCTCTATAGTTAAACTAATAATTCAAAACTTCATCTACTATAATACCGATAGGTTTAATAAGAATAAATATATCACATTAATATTTTTTTTCAATAGTTTTGAGTATAATTTTCCTTAAATAATTATTATCAGCTTATTAAAACATTTACAAAAATAGGTTATAATTAAATTAATAGGAATTATTTTAACATTTATTTTTAGGAGAGGATATTATGAGGAAAAACTTGTTAGTTCTATCAATACTACTTGGCTTTACTTTGCTTTCATCTTATTTTACTTTCTCTAAATACATTAATTCTAATATTAATCCTGTGAGAGATATTTCTAATAAAGATGTTAATAAAGTTTCTTTTGAAAGTTTAACAAAATTGGGTACTAAGAGCTCTCTAAATGTTATTGAAGTGGAAATACTAGTTAAGGATATTAATTTAGATGAATTAACTATAACTTCTGAAAATAGTATTGATGATGTTACTATAAACTTTCAGCCTGATGAAGATTTATCCAACATAAAAATAGGCGATAAAATTAAAATAAGAGCAATAAAAAAATCTATGAACTATTCACCTCTTATAGTTAAATTAGATAACGCCATTATAGTTAAATAAATAACGGCATTATAATATCCCTTTATTGGAATATTATAATGCCGTTATTTTATATTTATTTTTTTGACTTTATTAATAGGTAAACACTATTTATCAAGAAAATTACACCTGAATAAAATAATACAATTGTCCAATGATTAAGCATTAATGGAACAGTATTAAATATTCCTGATAAGAAAGGTATATAAAGGATACTACATACCATTAAAGTTGATATAGTACATGCACCTACTAAATATGGATTAGTAAATAACTTTATTTCAAATATAGAATGTCTCTCTGATCTACATTCAAATACATGTAAAAGTTGTGACATTACTAGTGTTGTTAAAGCTAATGTTCTACATGTAACTAAATCCATTCCATAATATCTTCCTGTCATAAATGATAAAAGAGTACATATACCGATTAAGCAACCTCTAACTACTATCTTAGACCATAAACCTCTTGCAAATATGCTTTCTCCCTTTTCTCTTGGTTGTTGTCTCATAATATCTTTATCAGCTGGATCTACTCCTAATGCAATAGCTGGAAGTCCATCTGTTGCCAAATTTACAAATAGTATTTGTATTGGAGTAAGTGGATTTGGCATATAAAAAAGTGAAGCTAAGAACATAGTTAAAACTTCTCCTAAATTACAAGATAATAAATATCTTATAAACTTTCTTATATTATCATATATAACTCTACCTTCTTCTACAGCTGATACAATTGTTGCAAAATTATCATCCATAAGAACCATTGCAGCTGCTTCTTTAGTTACATCTGTTCCTGAAATCCCCATAGCAACACCAATATCTGCTTCTTTAATTGCCGGTGCATCATTTACTCCATCTCCAGTCATTGCAACTATTTTATTTTGCTTTTTAAAAGCCTTTACTATTCTAAGCTTATGATTAGGTGATACTCTTGCAAAAACTCTTACTTTATTTACCTTCTTCATTAATTCATCATCAGTTAATTTCTCTATTTCATCTCCTGTTATAGCTTGATCATCTGTATTACAAATATTTATAGATTTTGCAATTGCTAATGCAGTATTTTTATGATCTCCTGTAATCATTACTGGTTGTATTCCTGCTAACTTACATTTAAGTACCGCATCTCTTACTTCTAATCTTGGAGGATCTATGCTTCCTGCTACCCCTAAGAAAATAAGTCCTTTTTCAAGATTTTCATTTTTAACTAATCCCTCTTCTTTGTATGCAGCAGCAATACATCTAAGAGCTCTATTAGACATGGCTTCAATATATGCAGCTACTTGCTTTTTCTTTTGAAGAGTAAGAGGTTTTACTGTACCATTTTCTAATATATGAGTACATCTTTCTATTACTCTTTCTGGAGCTCCTTTCATATAACAAGTCTCTTTAGTGCCTTCTCTAACAATTACACTCATCATTTTTCTTGTTGAGTCAAAAGGAATATCATAAATTCTATTTGCATTTGATACAAAGGCCTCTAATAATGGAATTTCATTAAAGAAAGCTTTTATTAACGCAGTCTCTGTAGGATCTCCATGTAAAGCCTTATCTATGTTTTTAACACTAAAATCATAATTACAATCATTACAGTAAATTAATGCTTTCATCATCATAGTATGATTTGTAAGTTTTTCTTTTTCTAACTCATAAATTTTACCATTCATATACATTTCTTTAACTGTCATTTTATTTTGAGTTAATGTTCCTGTTTTATCAGAACATATTACTGATGTACATCCTAAAGTCTCTACTGCTGGTAACTTTCTTACTAATGCATTTTTCTTAAGCATTCTTGATACACCAAGTGCTAAAGCTACTGTTACTATTGCTGCAAGCCCTTCTGGTATAGCTGCAACTGCTAAAGAAACACCAAGCATAAACATTTCGCCAATTTCATTTCCACGCAAAATACCTAAGACAGTAACTACTGCACAAATTACTAAACATAGAGCAACCAATACTTTGCCCAATGAATCTAATCTTTCTCTAAGAGGTGATTTTTCCTCCTGAATGTTTTCTAAAAGATCTGCTATCTTACCCATTTCAGTTTTCATTCCAATGCCATCAACAAGTAAAATACCTCTACCTTTTAAAATTGTAGTTCCCATATATCCTTGGTTCTTATCCTTCTTAGTATCTTTTGATACTCCAACAGATTCTCCTGTTAAAAGTGATTCATCCACCATCATTGATGAAGCTTCTATAAATGTACCATCTGCTGGCACTCTATCTCCTGCTTCCAAAATTATAAGATCTCCAATAGTTACTTCTATAGAGTTTATAACTTTTAATGCCCCATCCCTAATAACTTTACACGTTGGAGCTGCTAAATCTTTTAGAGCTTCTAATGACTTCTCTGTTCTATACTCTTGAACAAATCCTAAAATAGCATTAACAACAACTATAATAAGAATAGTTATGGCATCTGCTTTATCTCCCATTATTCCTGATATTATAGTAGCTGCAATAAGTACCCACGTAATAAAATCATTAAATTGAGATAAAAAGATAAATACTGGTGATGTTTTCTTCTTATGAGATAATTCATTTAATCCATATGTTTTTTGCCTACTTTCTGCTTCTTTTGTAGTTAATCCTCTACTTATTTCTCTTTCCTGTAGCACAAGTTGTCCTCCTTAATATGATTTCTATATATTATATTTTTTTAAATCAAAGATATGAATTTTTTTGAGTACTTTACAAATTTCTTAAAAAAGGTGTTGCAATTTTTTCTTAATGTAATATAATATGAACATAGTTCAAATAAATTTTGTAGGTGATTTTATGCCAAAAATTATTAAAAATGTTAGAGCGTTAATATTAAGTAAGGGTAAAAATTTATTAATCGAAAAAAGCTATAGTGAATTTAATATAAGAGAACTTGCTAAGCTATGTGATGTATCTGTTGGAACTATCTATAATCAATTTGATACTAAAGAAAAACTTATTTCCTCAATTTTTATAGATGATTGGAATAAATCCTTATCTAAAATAGAAAATTTAAATTCAACTTCTCTTTCTTTAGAAAAAAAACTTTTTTCTGTATATAAAGAAATGAATATTTTTATTTCTACGTATATATCTATTTTTCATGATATTTTCGTAAGTAATAAATCTCATAAAAAAATTAATCATCTAGATTCTTTATATAAATTAGTTGGAGAAATATTATATTTTGAAAAGGAAAAAGGAAATATAACCTCTCAATTATCAATAGAGAAGTTAACTTATTTTACTGTTAATAATTTAATAGTATTATGTAAAGATAAAACTTTATCTTTTGAAGAAACCTACAGTCTAATAAAATTTAATTAAAATATTTAAATCGACTAAGTCGATTTTTTTATGAACCAATATGAACATTGTTCAAATAAAATTTCTTTTAAAGGATGTGTAAATATGAAAAATAAAAAAACAACTACTCTTGCAATGATAGTATTTTTACTTGGCATCTTTATGGGAGCTATAGATTCTGGAATTGTTTCTCCGGCAAGAACTATTATATCTGATTCCCTTGGTATTGCTGAGTCTGCAAGTATATGGATGATTACTATATATACTTTAGCCTATGCCGTTTCTATGCCTATAACAGGTAAATTATCTGATAGATATGGTAGAAAAAAAGTTTATATGATTTCTATAGGCTTATTTGCCTTTGGATCTTTATTATGTGGATTATCAAATTACTTTAATAACTATAACTTTTTACTTTTATCTAGAGTAATACAAGCTCTTGGTGGCGGTGGAATTATGCCAATTGCAACTGCTTATATAGGCTCCTCCTTCCCTATAGAAAAAAGAGGTAGTGCTCTTGGATTAGTTGGTGCTGTATTTGGAATATCAACTGTAATAGGACCATCTTTAGGGTCTTCAATACTTTCTATTGCTGGAAATAATCATTGGGGATATTTATTCTTTATAAACATTCCTATAAGCATAATTATATTAATTCTTGCTTTTAATTTAAAAGAAAATAAAAATACTGAAGCTTTAAAGAAAATGGATTTAAAAGGTTCTGTGGCATTAACCATTATAATACTTTCTCTTATGTACTCATTAACAAATTTAAAATTCTATGATTTCATTAATTCATTGAAATCTACTAATGTATGGCCATTTTTACTAATATTTATTGTTTTTCTTCCTATATTTATTTTAATTGAAAAGAAAGCAGAGGATCCTGTATTAAATTTACATTACTTTACTAATAAACAAATTGCAATAACTCTTGCTTTAAGTTTTATTGTAGGTTGTGGACTTATGGGAACTATATTCTTACCTCAATTTGGTGAAAATGTATTAAAAGTTAAAATGGGAACTGGTGGCTATATCGTTACTCTTTTTGCTATATTTACAGGTATGGCTGCTCCAATGGGAGGTAAATTTATAGATAAGTTTGGTGTTAAATCAATATTATTAACTGGATTTTTATGTACAGCTATTGGTACTTTATATCAAGCATTAGTTACTGCTACAAATCCTACATTCTTAAATTTACTTATTGGTTTAATATTTATGGGCTTTGGTATGGGCTTTACAATGGGTACACCAATTAACTATTTAATGATGAGTTTAGTTCCTGAAGATGAAATTTCTTCTGGACAATCTACAGTTTCATTAGTTCGTTCTATAGGTGTTGCTGTATCACCAAACCTTCTTGTAAACTTTATAGCTGATGCAGGAAATAAGGTTCCATCTGCAATACAACAAGTACTTCCTTCAATCCCTAATATGCAAAGTAATATCTCTATGGGTTCAAATATGTCTCCTGAATTATTAACTAAATTCCAAAACTCTGATGTTACTACAATATTTGATACAGTAAAAGATTTTGCAGATTCAATGTTAAATGGAATGAAGCAAACTCTATCATCAAATCCACATATGAAATTTGATACAATTAAAGCTTCATATATGACATCACTTGATAATTCTAGAAGTACTATAGAAAATACATTTCAAAGTACCATGAATAGTGGATTTTCTCATCTATTTATAGGTGCTGCAGTTATTGCCATTATTGGATTAATTTTAACTTTATTTTTAAAAAGAAAGAAAAAATTTAGTTAAACTATAAGGTATAGTAGTATTATTTTCTACTATACCTTATTTTTAGTTAGGTTATTTAGTCAAAATTCTACATATACTTTATATTGATGCTTTACAAAATCCCTACATATATATAGAATATTAGGTATGAATACTTAACTAAGGAGGCAATAAATTTGAAAGATGTAATTTATGTTACTGGACATAAAAATCCAGATTCTGACTCAATATGCGCAGCATATTCATACGCTGAATTTAAAAATAAAATAGGAAACATACCTGCTGTTCCTGTAAGATTAGGAAATGTAAATCAAGAAACTCAATTTATTCTTGATTACTTTGGGGTTGAGGCTCCAAAATTTTTACCAACTGTTAAACTTAAAGTAGAAGACTTACAATTTGATAATATAGCACCAGTCTCTCCTGATATTTCATTAAAAACAGCTTGGCATATCATGAAAGATAAAAATATTAAAACTTTACCAGTTGCTGATGGAAATGATCACTTACTTGGTGTTTTAGCTATATCAAATTTAACTTCATGTTATATGGACATATGGGACAATAGAATATTAGCTAAGAGTAATACATCTCTTGATAATATAATCGATACTTTATCAGCTAAAGAAATACATATCGATGAATCAAGAAAATCTTTCCCTGGTAAAATAATTGTTACTGCTATGCAACCTGATAGTA
The DNA here is from genome assembly GCF_002327185.1 of Clostridium chauvoei. NCBI lineage: Bacteria > Bacillati > Bacillota > Clostridia > Eubacteriales > Clostridiaceae > Clostridium > Clostridium chauvoei. Next base: position 1,685,492 of record NZ_CP018624.1, read on the forward strand.
TGAAGGATCATATTGAAGAAGGAGATATTGCAATAGTTGGTGATAGAGAAGAATCTCAAGATGCATTATTAGATTTAAATATCTCACTAATGATAATAACAGGTTCTCATGTTCCAACTGATGCTATAATTAAAAAGGCTAAAGAAAAAAATATTACTATTATAGTAACTCCTTATGATTCATTTACTGCATCAAGACTTATAATACAAAGTATTCCTGTTGGATATGTTATGGTTAAAGATAATCTAATATCCTTCTCAACTGAGGATTTAGTAGATGAAATAAAGGGAATAATGATTGAAACAAGATTTAGAAGTTATCCTGTTACTGATACTAACGGTAGGGTTTTAGGTACTGTTTCAAGATACCACTTAATTTCTAACTTTAAAAAGAAAATAATTCAAGTTGATCATAATGAAAGAGGTCAATCTGTTGATGGACTTGAAGATGCAGAAGTATTAGAAATAATAGATCACCACAGAGTTGCTGATATACAAACTAATAACCCTATATTCTTCAGAAATGAACCTGTAGGAAGTACTTCAACTATAGTTGCTAAAAGCTTCTTTGAAAATGGCATTAGACCATCAAAACAAGCTGCTGGACTTTTATGTGGTGCTATAATTTCAGATACACTATTATTTAGAAGCCCAACTTGTACAAACCAAGATAAACATATATGTAAAAAGCTTGCTGAAATAGCTGATATAAATATTGAAGAATTTGCTAAAGCAATGTTTAAAGCTGGTACTTCACTTAAGGGAAAAACTGTTGAACAAATATTCAATCAAGATTTTAAACCTTTCTCAATAGAAGATACTAAAGTTGGTATTGCTCAAGTAAATACAATGGATATAGAAGGATTTATGCCTCTTAAGGAAGACATGTTAAAATACATGGAAACTAAAGCTAAAGAAGCTGGTTTAGATATGGTTATGTTATTACTTACTGATATCTTAAATGAAGGTTCTCAAATTTTAGTTGCTGGTAATAAACCTGAAATAGTAGAAAAAGCATTTAATGTAACTTTAAAGGACAATGAAGCTTTCCTTGATGGAGTTCTATCAAGAAAGAAACAAGTTGTTCCTCCAATAACTTCAGCAATAACATCAGCTTAATATAAAAAGCATCATCTTTCGATGATGCTTTTTCTTTAATTAATTATTTAGAACGTAAATTATTTACCATTCCCCACATTTCATCTGCAGTTTTTACACCTCTAGAGCTTAATTCAAAGGCTCTTTGTGTAACTATCATATCTGAAAACTCAGTAGCCACATCTACATTAGACCCTTCTAAAGTTCCTTGATATAAATCGCAATCTGTAGTTTTTACTACTTGTGAACCTGGAGCTGGCTTAAATAAGTTATCTCCTACTGATATAAAAGCTTTATCTCCAGTTGCTGTGTATCTAGGGATTTCTCCTACGTTCTTTAAATTTCCACTTTGCTTTATATATATTTGTCCACTCTTATCTACAACAAAATTATCTTTGTTGAATTTAACATTTTCTTCTGAAAATCCTTGTGAAAATTCTATATCTAATTTATTTCCTCTTCCATCTACTAATCTACCTTGTCCATCTATAGCAAAGGCTCCATCTCTTGTATAAGATTTTTCTCCATTTGGAGCAATTATTCTAAAGTAACCAGTGCCATCAATTGCTATATCTGTAGTTCTACGAGTTTCTCTTAACATTCCTTGTGCATTATCTCTAAACCACTCAGAAGTTTTTATACCTGTTCCTATTACTGAGTCTTTCTCATTTAAAGGTACACCTTTTCTATCTAAGGATTCTGTAAGTAAATCTTTAAAACCCACATCAACTCTCTTATATCCCATTGTAGTTGAGTTTGATAAATTATTTGATATAGCATCTAATCTTTCTTGATTAGCATTCATTCCGCTTTGACTTGTCCATAAAGTTCTTAACATAATATTTCCTCCCCTATCTTACTGCACCTATTTCATTTGCAGCTTTTCCTAAGGTTTCATCAATAGTTTGTACCATCTTTTGATTCGTTTCAAAGTTTCTCATAGTTGTAATCATATTTACCATTTCAGTTGATACATTTATATTGGAAGCTTCTAATGATCCTTGATGAACAAAAACTTGAGCATTATATACTGGATTCTCTCCCTTGTAATAATTATCTCCAATTTTCTTTAACTTACTATAATCATCAAAATCAGCCGTAGCTAATGAATGCGTAGTTCTATCGCCTACTCTAAGATTATTAAGTCCATCTAAGGTAAACTTATTTCCACCAACAAATATTGGTTCCATAGTCCCTGTATTTTTATTAACACCTAAAACTTTATCTCCACTTGTGTTAATTAAATATCCGTCATTTGCTACTCTAAAACTACCATCTCTAGTAAATAATGTTTCATCGCCTCTTTTAACTGCAAAAAAACCTCTTCCATCTATAGCAAAATCAGAAGGCTTATTAGTTTTTTTAAGTATCCCTTGAGTAAACATAGTATTTACACTATCTATTTTAGAACCTAAATTTAAAGTTCCTAATTTTTGAGACACATTTCTTCCACCAACTACTTTATCTCTGTTTTGAAGCATAACTTCATCAAAACTCTTAATTGCTAAATCATCACCTTTATAACCTGTTGTATTAGCATTAGCTATATTGTTTGTAATATTTGATTGTTTATTTTCTAATGAAATTAAACCTGATACTGAGGTATATAAACTTCTAATCACTAGTTCTCATCCCCTTTTTTAAATAATACTTTACATTCATCATCAAAATGCATTCCTAACCCTCTAGCTTTTTCCTCAATCTTATCATTTGATAAGGTTCTATTATATTGATATCCAAACATTAGGATGGCAGTTAAAGTCATTCCTATTCCAATTCCTAAAAGTATTTTTCTATCAGTAAAAAAATTTGTTATTTCCTTTATCTTTAAAATAATCCTTTTATTAATAAGACTTCACCTCTACCTATAGATAATTTTTCACATATTTCATCATCACTTAGACCTTGTTCTATTAAAGTTTTTACTTGATTTACTTTATTTTCTTTGTTTTCTTTATCTAAACTATTTGAAAAATTAATCTCTGATATAACATCCTCTGTTTCTTTTAAGTTTATATCTTCAACCTTATTATCGTCTTTTTTACTTTCATCCTTAAGTTTTTCAATAGAAATTTTAATTTCCTCTATTTCTTTTTGAAGGTCTAATACGGTTTCTGCCAAATCTTTTCTTATGGCAATTATCTCTAACCCATAATCTTTATTTGAATTATCAGCTTCTCTTTCTAAAATATGATTAAAAGACTTCTCTTCTTTTCTTATAGCTTTTACATTTAAAATAATAAGTATTATTCCTATTACTAATATTAAAATTGGAATCATGCTTTAACCCCTTTATATGTAATCTATTTTTTTCATTATTGCTCTAAGATTTCTAATAGCTCTACTATGTAATTGACAAACTCTTGATTCTGAAACTTCTAATACAGTTCCTATCTCTTTTAATGTAAGTCCTTCATAATAATATAAGGTTAGTACTAACTTGTCTTTCTCTTTTAGTTTATCTATACACTCTGCTAAGATTTTAATTTTCTCTTTATCTTCTAAGGTTTCTTCTGGTGATGGACTATTTTTATCTTCTATTATCCCCATAACAGTTACTTCATCATCATCTGAATAAATTATATTTTCTAAAGAAACTACCGACATATAATTTATATAATTTTCTACTTCTGAAACTTCTTGTATAGATACATTTAAATCTATTGCAATTTCTTCTAATGTAGGTTCTCTCATAAGCTTATTTTGTAATCTCTCTACACTTTCATTATATTTAGCTAATTTATCCATAGCTCCTTTAGAAATAGGTCTGTTTTTTCTTATCTCATCAATCATAGCACCTCTTATTCTAATGGTTGCATAAGAAGAAAATTTCATACCCTTTGTAGAGTCGTATTTATTTATCGCATCCATAAGCCCCAATATCCCATAGCTTACCAAATCTTCATATTCTATATATTTAGTTCTACCAAGCATTACTCTAGATGCTAAATGTTTTACTAAAGGTATATATTTTTCTATAATTTTTCCATTATCCACTAAAGCACTCTGATTTTCCATAAATATTTCTCCTCTAAACTAACTCACTTTGCCTTCTTAAAATAATAAATACAATTTTTATTATTTTCTCCCTGGTTTTATTATCTATATTTAAAAAACTTACTCCACAAAGATAATTGTCATTCTCTTCTTTAACTCTAACTACTCTGCCTTTTAAATCAAGCTTTATATCATTGTAATTAATATTTACTAGTAGAATATCCCCTTTTTTAAGATTCTCTTTAGCCCTTATTTTCATTCCTCCACCACTTAAATCTAATAGTGTGGCTTTCTTTACCGGGTTTTCTACTTTATCTTTATCTTTTTCTAATGATTTATTTTCTTTTATATATCTTATAAACTCAAGAACATTAACTCTTACAAAGTTTCTTCTTTGTACTTTTTTATATTATATGGAAGAGATAATCTATAGTATGATATATTATTTTCTTTAACTCTATCTATTACTTTACAATAAAAATTAAACAAACTAGATTCTTTATCATAGTATATTAATTCTATTTCTTCATCCATTGCTAATGAAAGATATTCTCCCTTATTAACTGGTATGTTTATTTTAATATGTTTTTCTCTAATATCTTGTACTATACTTTTATAAATCTCCTTATTTTTAATAACCTCTATTCTATTGTTCAACCCTAATTTTAATTTAACCATATTGTCACCTCTAAGAAAAAATATCAAATAACTTTCTAAATAACCCTTTAGCTCCTACACCTATTGATTCTTCATCATGCTCTAAAATTATATTAGTTATTTTTAAAATACAATTAGATGCATCCGATTTTGGATATGATATCATAAATGGTACTTGCTCTCTAACTGCCATTAATAATTTTCTATCCTCATAAATACACCCTAAATAACTTACCCTTATATTTAAAAATCTTTCTACAGCTGCTCTAAACTTATTAAAAGTTTGTTGACCTTCTTCTTTATCTAAAACTTTATTTACAATAATACTTGCTTTTGTTTTAATTTTAAAATGATCAACTGCTTTAATTAAACTATATCCATCGGTTAATGATGTTGGTTCAGGCGTAGTTACTAGTATAAGTTCTTCTGAACAAGCTATGAATGCTAATACGCTTCTACTTATTCCTGCACCTGTATCTATTAAAATAAAATCAAAACCTTCTAATTGTTCTATTTTATTTAAAAATATATTTCTTTCATGTGCTTGAAGATCTTCTATATTATTTAATCCACTCCCTCCTGGAAGAAGCTTAATTCCTTTTGGTCCATCTACTATTACTTCTTCAAGAGATTTTCTTCCCCTAATTAAATCTAATACACTATATTTAGGTAATATACCCATTAACACATCATCATTTCCCATTCCGATGTCAGCATCAAAAATAAGAACTTTATTTCCTTTTTTTGAAAGTGATATAGCTAAGTTAACAACAAAATTGCTTTTTCCTACTCCACCTTTTCCTGAAGTAACTGTTATTATCCTAGCTTTTTTATCTAAAGTTCTTTTATCTTCTCCCCTTACTAATCTTCTTAGACTTTCAGCTTGATCTAACATAAAGTTTCCTCCCCTAAAATAATACGTTGTAATTCTTCTAAAGTTGGTTTTCTTATATCATCTGGTACATTTTGTCCAGTTGTTATATATGCTAACTTTGTATTAGATTTTTTTATTATGTTATATATTGATCCATAGGCTATAGTTTCATCTAATTTTGTTATTATTATTTTGTTATACCCAATATCTTTATACCCATTTAAAATAACTTCTAAATCTCTATTTTTAGTTGTACTACTGATAACTAATGCTATATCATCTGATTCTACCTTATTTATATAAGCTCTTAATTCTGATAGTTGCATTGAATTTTTACTGCTTCTCCCAGTAGTATCTATAAGCACAACATCACAATCTTTTAACTCTTCTATTGCAGTTTCCATTTCTTTTAATGTAATTACAACTTTAAAAGGAATATTCATTATCTCTGCATATGTTTTAAGCTGCTCAACAGCTCCTATTCTATATGTATCGATTGTTATTAATCCAACTTTCTTATTTTCTACTAAGGAAAGTCTTCCTGCAAGCTTTGCTATAGTAGTTGTTTTTCCAACTCCTGTAGGTCCTATAAGTACTACATTTCCTTTAAGATCACCATTCCAAATATTTATTTCTTGAGATAATAAATTTTTAAAATCCTTCTTAAATTCATCTATATTATCAGAGCATTTTTCTTTTATTTCGTCAAAATAAATTTCATCTATGTCCATATCTTTTAATTTATCTAAAACAAGGTCTTTTTCTTTAGCTGTATTTTTTATAACCTTATTTAATAAATCTTTTATTTCTTTTACTTCAATGTCTAATTTTTTCTCTTCCTTTATAGGCTTAGTTTCTATAGGTTTAGAGATTATTTCATTTTGAGTGTTTTGTATAAGTTTTTTAAAGCCTTCTAATGATTCATTAAAATCATTAGAGGCTCTTCTATTATTTTTTATACTCTTACTATTAGAAGTTTTACTATTTTCTATTGCTGCCGTTACTTCTATAACTTTTGGTACGAAATATCCTTTTATTCCAGATACCCTTACTTTTCTTTGACTAACTATTATTGCATCTTTACCTAGCTCATATCTTATTTTAGTTAATGCTTCATTCATATTATTAGCTACATACTTTTTAATTATCATTGTAAAGATACAACTCCTTCTGTTCTTATTTCTACGTCATTTGGTATTTCATTTAAGGAAATTACCATTACATGTGGATATACCATTTCTATAAGCTTCCTAAATACTGGACGTATATTTGGTGAAACTAATATAACTGGTTGATTGTTAAAGAAATACACACTCTCTATTACGCTTCTTAAAGCATCTAATATTCTGCTTGTAGTATCTGGGTCTACTGCTGGGAATGATCCTTGCATTGACTTTTGAGTGTTAGCAGATATTATTTCTTCAATTTGTGGTGATAATGTAACTACAGTTAGACATCTGTTTTCATCTATTATTTGATTACAAATAGTTCTTGCAAGAGAGAATCTAACATATTCAGTTAATAACTCTAAATCTTTAGTTATTCTTGAATTATCTGCTAATGATTCCATTATAGTAACCATATCTTTTATTGGCACTTTTTCTCTTAATAAGTTTTGTAAAACTTTTTGTAATTCTCCTATTGTCATTAAATCAGGAATAAGTTCTTCAACAACAGTACTATATTTTTCTCTAGTATTTTCTACTATTAATTGAACTTCTTGTCTTCCTAATAATTCGTAAGAATTTGCCTTAATAGTTTCTGTTAAATGAGTTACCATAACTGTAGTTGGATCAACAACTGTAAGTCCTTTTATTTCTGCTTCTTCTCTTTGATCTTTATTTATCCATACGGCTGGTAAATTAAAAGTTGGTTCAACTGTTCTAATACCAGCTATTTGTGAGTTATCTCCTGTAGGATCCATACATAATAACATATTTGGCATAAGTTCTGCCGATGATATTACAGTTCCTCTTATCTTAATTAAATATTCATTGGTTTTAATTTGAAGATTATCTCTTATTCTTATAGGCTGTACAACTATTCCCATTTCAATTGCACATTGTCTTCTTACTGATGCTATTCTTTGAAGTAAATCTCCACCTGTAGATTCATCTGCTAATGGAATCAATCCATATCCAATCTCTACTTCCATAGGCTCTACAGAAATTAAGTTCATAACATTTTCTGGTTCTTTTCTTTCCATTTCTGTAAATTCTTCTTCAACTTTTGCAATCTCTTCTTCTTCTCTTTTTAAATCTTCTTTATATAGCATATAAGACAATGTTCCCATTGCTATTGAAGCTAATAAAAATGGTATTGGTGGCATTCCAGGAATAATAGCTAAAAATAACATAATAGCTGATACTATTCCAGTTGCTATTGGGAATGCTGTAAGCTGTTTAGTAAATGTCTTACCAAAATTATCTGCTGAACCTGATCTTGTAACTAATATACCTGATGCTGTTGATATTAATAATGCTGGTATTTGCCCAACTAATCCATCACCAACTGTAAGTCTTGTATAAAGTTCTGCTGCTTGACCAAAATTCATATTTTTTTGCATTACTCCTATTACAATACCTGCAATAATATTTATAAGAGTAATTATAATACCTGCAATTGCATCACCTTTAACGAATTTTGATGCCCCATCCATAGCTCCATAAAAATCTGCTTCTGATTGAAGATCTTGTCTTCTTTTTTTAGCAGTTTCTTCATCTATAAGACCTGCATTAAGGTCTGCATCAATACTCATTTGTTTACCTGGCATAGCATCTAAAGTAAATCTTGCTGATACTTCTGATACTCTTCCTGCCCCATTTGTAATTACTACAAATTGTATAATAACTATAATTAAGAATATTATAATTCCAACTACATAATTTCCACCTATAACAAATTCTCCAAAGGCTTCTATTATCTTTCCTGCGCCTCCCTCACTTAAAATAAGTCTTGTTGATGAAATATTAAGACCTAATCTAAATAAGGTTGTTACTAATAGTAATGTAGGAAATACTGATAATTGTAATACATTAGTAGTAAACATTGTAATCATTATGATTACAGCTGATAAAGTTATATTAAAAGCTAATAATATATCTAATACAAATGGTGGTAATGGTATAATTATCATTAAAACTATGCCTAAAACACCAAAGGCTACTAATACATCTAAATTCTTCTTAAAGTCAACCTTTTTTTCTAAGAACACCCTTATCCCCATCCTTTATTTATCTAGTTACTTCTTTTTTTCTTTTGATTTAACTTATAAACCATCGCCAAAATTTCTGCTACTGCTTGATACATATCTTGTGGAATCTCTTGATCAATTTCTACTTCACTATAAATTAACCTAGCTAAAGGTTTATTTTCTATAATAGGAACTTCATTTTCTCTAGCCAATTCCTTTATTTTTATTGCAATATTATCAGCTCCCTTTGCAGTAACTTTTGGAGCTTCCGTTTTTCCATCTTCATATTTAATAGCTATTGCTAAATGAGTTGGATTTGTTATAACAACTGTTGCATCTCCAACAGATTGCATCATTCTCTTTTGAGACATTTCTCTTTGTTTTTGTTTTATTTTAGATTTTAATTGAGGATCTCCCTCCATTTGCTTATACTCTTCTTTTATTTCTTGTTTACTCATTCTAAGTTCCTTGTTATGCAATCTAAATTGTATAAAATAATCTATAGCTGCTAAAGCTACTAATAATATTGCTATTTTGCCAAATATACCTAAAACTAGTTTTTTTACCTCTATTCCTAGTGTTGGTAAGTATAAATTTCCAAGCTGAAGTACACTACTGAAATTTTCTTTGATATATGAATACCCAAGAAAAGCTACTATAGAAACCATAATAATATTTTTTACTAAATCTACTAATGCTTTTTTTGAAAACATATTTTTAAATCCATTTATAGGATTTAATTTTCCAAAAGAAGGCTTTATTGCATCTTTCGTTACTAAAAATCCAGTTTGCATTAAACTAGCTACTACACCAGCTATCATTATTGGAATTACTATAGGCATAATTGCTATAGCCATTTTACTTATTACTAATAAGTTTAGACCTTTAATACTTGACTCTGTTAACTCCATGGAACTAGCATCACTTAAAAAATATATTACATTTGCTTTTAAGGTGTTTGCTAAATACCCACTTAGTCCCATTATAACTAATGTTGTTGCTAACATCGTTAATGCTAATCCTACATCTTTACTTCTTGCTATTTGCCCCTTTTTTCTTGCATCACTTTTCTTTTTAGGCGTAGCTTCTTCTGTTTTTTCATCTGCCGAGATTACAAATAATAAAGGTGCTATAGTCATAATCTTCCTAAAGATTTCTGGTATATAACTTATACTACCAATAAATACTTTAACTACTAATGTAAGAGATATTGATACTGCAATTAATCCTACTAACATCTTTACTGGCATACCTAAAATCATTACATTTATTTGAGGTACTGCTCTTGATATAAGACCCATGCATAAATCTGTTATTATAATTATCATCACTATTGGTATAGCTATTTTTAAGCCTATTGCAAAATATTTAGCTATAATATCTATTAAAGCCATCATTGTATCCGTATATAAAATGTTCTTACCTAATGGAACTAATATAAAACTTTCCACTAAAGATTTAATCAACATATGATGTCCATCTATAACAAAGAAAATCATCATTGCTATAAAGTGTAGTAAATTTCCAATAACCGTTGTACTAGTTTTACTATTAGGATCAAGTACACTAACCATACTTAATCCAATTTGAACATCCATTAAACTACCAGCCATTAAAACTGCTTCAAAAGCTAGATTGGTTATAATCCCTAAAACTACCCCAGTGGAAATTTCTGATATAATATAAAAAATTAATATTAGATTGTTATTTATTAGTTCTACATTTATCCTATCTACTCCACCTACTAACGCTACGGAGAATATAAGTGAAAAAAACATCTTTAATGTTTTAGGAGTTCCATTTGGAAAAAACACCTTTGTTATTGCAAAAAAGCTTGTTAATCTTATAAAGATAAATATTAGCGATAAAAAGTAGGCTGCATCAATCACAAAGCTACCTCCTAAGTTGAAATTTTAATAATGAGTTCAAAAATTCTCTCAGTAAATCCTACCAAATTATGAAGCATCCAACTTCCAAGCATAAGCCCAATTGCTGCAATACCTATAAGTTTAGGAACAAAAGTTAATGTTTGTTCTTGAATTTGGGTTGTAGCTTGAAAAATACTTATTATTAAACCTATTAAAATTGCAGCTATAAGTATAGGTCCTGCAACTTTTAATGATGTATATAAAGCATCTTTAACTACACCTGTAACTAAATTTTCACTCATATTTTCTCACCTACCCAAAACTTAATACTAATGATTTTACTATTAGATACCATCCATCTACCATTACAAATAATAGTAATTTAAATGGTAGTGATACCATAACTGGTGGAAGCATAAACATCCCCATAGACATAAGAACACTTGCAACAACCATATCTATTATTAAAAATGGCATAAATAATAAAAATCCTATTTGGAAAGCTGTTTTAAGTTCACTTATTGTAAAAGCAGGTATAACAACTTGAAGTGGAATATTATCCTTTGTTATCTTATCCTTATCCATTTTTGATGTTTCGATAAATAATTCTAAATCCTTTTGTCTTGTTTGCTTTAACATAAAATCTCTTATAGGTTTTGTACCTACTTCTATAGCTTCCTCTTGGCTTATCTTATTTTCCATATATGGTTTGAATGCTTTATCATTCACCTCTGTATAAATCGGACTCATTATAAATACTGTTAAAAACAATGCAAGCCCAACTAATATTTGATTGGGAATTGATTGTTGTGCACCAAGCGCACTTTTTAAAAATGAGAAAACTACAATAATTCTTGTAAAACAAGTCATCATTATTATTATTGATGGTAATAATGTTAATATTGTTAAAACTATAAGTAGCTTTATATTGTCTACATAATTTTTAGCTGTTCCACTTTCTCCACCAACAGAAATATTTACATTAGGTACTTCCATTGTATTTGGTGCTGCATGTACACTTCTAGCGTATATAAACATAAAGCTCATAGCTAAAAATATTATTAAAAAATATTTTTTCCTATTTTTCATGGTCCTCTTCCTTTAGTTTATATTTATTTTTAAACATATTGAAAGTTCTTTTAAATTTATTAATGATATTTTCATATCCTTTGTTTAAATCATTTTGAACTTTCAATTTTTCATTCTCTATAGTTAGAACTTCTTCTTCTGATAAATCTTGAATTTTCTCAGTTTTACCATTAGAAGAGGACATAATATACCCTTTATTTCCAACCTTTAAGATAATAATAAAACTATCCTTCGATATTTGAATTCTATCTAAAACCTTAATGTATTTATTCTTATTGATTTGATTAATTCTATCTCCACTAATCTTAAAAGCTAAGTACATAATTCCAATTACAATTACTAGTGAAAATACTAGCTTTACACACATAAACACAAATTCCATGTTTTACTTCCTTTATTGGACTATTATGTCATTTATATAAACATCTCTTACTAGTCCTAATTTAAGCTTTTGATTTACTCTCTTAACTAATTCACCCTTTAGGTTTACTTCATTTTCTGCAGTAAAGTCTTTAGCCTTACAAGATTTAAAGTAATATATAGTAGTATCCCTAAGTACTATTTTTTTATCCTTTATTTCATTAAGTAAATCTTCATTGCTTTTATCTGCTCCTATTGAAACTGTTAACTTAACATATCTCTTTTGACCATCATCACTAAGGTTTACAAAAATTTCACCTAAATCACAATATGTTTCTTCAATAATTATTTCTCCTGCTGTTGCTTTTTTTGACATTCCAAAATATACTCCAGCAAAAGTTCCTAATCCTATTACAGCTAAAATTAATATACCAATAATTATCTTTTTAAAAGTTCCTGTTTTTTCATTTTTATCTTTAGCCATTTTTTCGTGCCTCCTCTGTTGTCATTATTAAAATATTAACTCTTCTATTTTTAGCCAAATTTTCATAAGTATCATTTGGAGCTACTGGCCTATATTCTCCATACCCTGCTGCTGTGAATCTCTTAGGATCTTCCTTCATAACTTCTACAAAGTATCTAACAACATTAACTGCTCTATCTGCAGATAGTTCCCAGTTTGATGGAAATTCAGATGTGTGTATAGGTCTATTATCTGTATGTCCTTCTACTATTATTGGATTACTCATAGATGCTATAAGAGAATTTATTTTACTCAATATTTCTTTACTATCTTCTCTTAATACTGAACTTGACGTTTCAAAAAGTATATTATCCCTTAATTGAATTACTACTCCTCTATCACTATCTATAATATCTACTACTGATGATAAATTATTTTCTTTAACAAATTCTTTAACATCTCTATATATTTTTTGTTGTTCACTCATATTAGTAGTTTCTTCTACAGTATTTTTAATATCTACTTCTCCTCCAATTAATGGTACTTGACCATTGTATAAGTCGTATTCCATTATTGTATCTCCCTTTTCTCCACTCATTAAAGTTTGAAAAGCCGTAGATAATTTTTTTATTTTTTGATTATCAACTGTAGACATTGAATATAGTAGTATAAAGAAAGTAAGTAATAGCGTTATACAATCAGAATAAGTTGCTAGCCATTCGTTTCCTGTAGGTTCATCACTAGCTTTCATTTTTTTATTTTTTCTAGCCATTAGTTAACAACTCCTTCATTGTTTTCAACTACACCACTTAAATATTCAAGTCTTTCTTTTGGATTAAGATATGTAAGAAGTTTCTCTTCTACTATTCTTGGATTAACTCCTGATTGTATTGAAAGAATACCCTCTAACATCATTTCTCTCATTTGTGATTCTTGTTCACTTTTAATTTTTAAGTTTGCTGCCATTGGAGTACAGAAAAGATTTGCTAATATTGAACCATAGAAGGTTGTAATTAATGCCTTTCCCATACCAGATGCTATATTAGATACATCTGTTAGATTCTGTAACATTTGAATAAGTCCTATAAGTGTACCTATCATACCAAAAGCTGGTGCATATACTCCCCAAGTACTATAAATGCTTGAACCTTTCATGTGTCTACTTTCCATTTCATCAATTTCAAGTTCTAATATTTCTCTTATAGTTTCTGGTTCTATACCATCAACTACCATTTGAAGTCCTTTCTTTAAAAAATCATCTTCTAATTCTGAAATATCATCTTCTAAAGATAATAACCCTTCTCTTCTTGCCTTTTTAGAAAGGTTAGTAAATTGAAGTATAGTATCTTGTGATGATATTTTTGTTTCTTTAAATGTTTGTCCAAATAGCTTTCCTAGGTTTTTTACTTCCTTTATAGAATAAGTTATTAAGACTGCACTAAATGATCCCCCTATTGTTATTAATACTGATGGAAAATCCCAGAATATCATTAAATTACTTCCTGACATCATTCCGTACACTAATAAAGCTCCACCTACTACTAATCCTAAGAAGGTTAATGCATCTGACTTTTTCATAATAATGCCTCCTAAAACTTATATGTTACAATTTTATTTTTATATATAATAACTTTTTCTATTACATCTTCTACTGTTTCTAAAACTATATATTTTTTACCATTTGTTAAAGTAATTACTGTTTCTGGTACTTCCTCAATTTTCTCAATATGATCAGCATTTAAAATAAATTCTTTATTATTCATTCCCACTAATTTAACCATAGTGTTCTCCTTTTCTTTAAAGTTCTTATATTTTATTTTTTAATATAAGCTAGAAGCCATATTACTAGCTATAAAAATCATAGTATTATGGCTAATAGTTATATTTTATATTTATCTATCTCTTTAAGTTGATTATATCTTGAAGTATTTCATCTCCAGTTGTTATCATTTTACCTGATGCTTGGAATGCTCTACTTGAAACTATCATATCTGTAAATTGTTCTGCTAAATCTACATTTGACATTTCTAGCATACCTTGTAAAGTATCTCCGTAACCCTTTGAGTTATCATCATTTAAAGTACCTATACCACTCTTAATTACTGCTTCACCTGAGTTTACTGATGAACTATATAAGTTACCACCTAGTTTTGTTAAACCTTCTGGATTTTTAAAGCTTGACATAGCTATTTGTCCTAAAGCAGCTACTCTACCATCTTCTAAAACTCCATTTATAACTCCATTTTTATCGATTGTATAAGTTTTAACTTTTAATTCTTGTTCTGTTCCTGGTATTCTAACTTTATCTGGAATTTTAAGTGTTTTTAATTCTCCATCATATGATTTTAAATCTTTAGTACCGTCAACAAAGTTCATACCACCATCTGTATCTAAACTTTGTACCGGAGTACCACCACCTGTTATTCCTGATTCGATTCCGCTTATTTGAGCTGGTGAACCTGTAACTTTAATTGCTTGGTTTATTCCCTTTTGTTGTAATGCTTGATTAATAACATTTTGAACTAATCCTGATGAAGTTACACCACTATTTATTAAATCTGCATTTATTACTATCGTTTTATTGCTTGTATCTATACTTGCAGATGTTTTAGTTCCTGAATTTACTTTGCCTATTTGAATCTTATATCCATTTAATGCTGCACCTGGTGTAAATTCAAATTTCATTCCAGCAGCTTCTACTTCGTGAGGAGTTGCTAAATCCATTCCTCCGTCTATAGATTGTGAACTTAATCCTGTAAATACCTTTGGTGTTCCTGAAACTATTACTTTATCTGTTGATTTTAAAGTAGTACCTAAAGCTTTATTTATTTCATCAGAAAGCTTTTGAGCTGTAACTTCATTTGGAGTTACAAAATCTCCTGATATTAATAATTTCTTTGGATTAGTTTTATCTTTTTCTACTACTAAATTAGGAGATTTAACATCTACTATTTCTACTTCATAGCCATTATAAGTATTTCCTTTAGGTAATGTAATAGTTACTCCTGCTATATCTATAGCTTTAGGTGATTTAAGGTCACTACCATCATTTAATGATAACATATTTCCTTTTTTATCATCTTCATACTTACCAGTTATTGTTTTTAATTTAGGAGATATAATTCCATTTTTGCTTAATTCACTATTAAAGGATGTTTTTATATTATCTCCTATAGTAACTAATTCTTTAAAGTCTGCATTTATTGTTATAATTTTATCATTTTTATTTACAGATACTTTAGTTGCAGTACCTTTAGTAGTATCTCCAAACTTTATCTTATATCCATTTAATCCTGCACCTTCTTCAAAGTCGAAAGTTAATCCACCAAATGATTCTTTACTTTCTTTACCAGATGGATCAATAACTGTTGGTTTAGGAGCTTTAGCTACTGAACCACTTTCATCTGTTTGTCCATAAACTTGTGATACACTCATAGGTGAACCTGAAAAATTAGTTACTGTTTGTTTTAATCCTTTTGCTGCTAAAGCATTATTAATAGAATCTTTTAATACACTTCCAGATATAGCACCTTTACTTATAAAGTCTGCATTTATTTTTATTTTCTTTGTATCTTTATTTATATCTACACTAATAGGTGTTCCTGTTCCTATTCTTCCAATTTCAAATGAATACCCATTTAATTCGCTTCCTTCACTTAATTGTAATGTAAATCCACCAATTGTTGTTGAGCCTGGCGCTGTTGCATCAGCCCCTCCAATAACCTTATCTGAAGCTAAATCTGCTATATTAACAGGTTTCCCTGAAACAAAAATTTGTTGTGAAATTCCTGCTGAAGATAATCCCTTATTAATTGCTGATTCAACTTGTGGTGTTGTTAAGGCTCCTGGAGTTGAGAAGTCACCATTAACTACTATTGTTTTTTCAGCTTTATCTACATTAGATGTTGTAACTGTTCCTGGTCCTATTTCTCCAAGTACAACTTTATATCCATTTAATTGTGAACCTGGTCCAAATCTAAAATCTAAACCTGCTGTTGAAACAATTGTTGGTTGTTTTCCTGTAGCCTCTTGTGCACTATCATCATTAGTTAAAGAGTATCCTAAAACTCTAAATCCATCTCCAGTTAATAGGTTTCCAGCTTCATCTAATATAAATGATCCATCTCTTGAATACATTATTTCTGAATTTGAATTTGCTAATGATTGAGATGTTATATTATGTGCTCCTGCTCTATGATTTACTTCTAAACTACCATTAGAAATTTCAGGTCCTTTACTTACCATAAAGAATCCATTACCATCAACAGCAACATCTAGTGATCTTCCTGTTGGTTGCATCATCCCTTGAGTCATAACTGAATCTATACTTGCAAGTTGTACTCCAAGACCTACTTGGTTTGCATTTACACCACCTTGATTTTTTGATGGTGCCATAGCATCTGATACATTTTGACTTAGCATATCACTAAATCTTGCTCTTGATGATTTAAAAGCTGTTGTTCCTACATTTGAAATATTATTACCTATAACATCTAATTTTGTTTGATTTACTTTCATTCCGCTAATTCCGGAATACATTGATCTTAACATAATTTGACCTCCACCCTCTTATTATTTTTACTTACATCTATCATTCAATAAGTAATTGGCTTCCTATTAAAAGGTCCAGCCTATAAAATTACTACACTATCTACATTCGTAAATACATTATCTTTTGCTCTTTCTTTTTCAACAGCTGTAATAATAGTTTTATTTTCTATACTTGCTATTAAAGCTATATCTTTATATAACATTACAGAGTTTTTACAGCCTTTGTTTTCTGCAATTTCAAAACCTTTTTCAATAGCTTTCATATCCTGATTATTAAAATTAATCAGCTTTAATCTTTCTGCTGCATGTTTAGATAATTTATATCCATCTTCTTTATCTATCTTTTCATTTAGAACATCTTTAAAGCTATTGCCTACACCACTCTTTTTAGTTGTTATTAAATTAGTTGATGTAGGAGTTTGAAAATTCCCAACTTGATATGGCACTCCATTTATAATTCTAAAGCCCATAAAATTCACCTACGCTTTTACGCTATTAACAATGTCATTTAACTTATTGGATATTTTTTCATTTGCAGTAACACTAATTACTTTATCATAAGTAAATTCTTGTATATCTTCAGAACCATCTAGTTTAACTTTTACTTTAACTACACCTTGGTCTTTATGTATCCCAAGAACCTCACCCTTAATATTTTCATTATTATTTCCCTTTTCACTTAGTTCAACATGTTTACCAATAAATGCTGAAGCTACTAAAAAAGATAGATTCCCGTTCATATTATTAATTGAAGGAGTTGAATAATTTGGAACATCTAAAACTGTAAGGATATCTTCTATTGGGAAATCCTTATATATATTTTTTCCATTTTCACTAACTTCTAATGATATACTGGTTTTTCCATTTTGTGTAGTAACTGCTTTAACTACACCAGTATATGGAGCTCCCTCATTATTAACAGATTTTAAAGTAACTCCTCTTCCTGTTAAATCATGAGCTGCATAATTTGTCATAGTAGTATTTAAATTTCCCATTTGCTCCATTGAAGCAAATTGAGCCATTTGAGTAACATATTGAGTTGAATCATTATTACCCATAGGATCCATATTAGATAGCTCTGCTGATAGTATCTTTAAGAATGCATTTTTATCCATATCTTGACCAGGTTTCATTATCTTTGTTCCTCTATCAGTAGCTCTATTTCCTGTATAATTGTTAATTGCGTTAGTCATAAAATCCCTCCTATGCTAATAAGTTAACATTACTATCATCTATTCTTATTCCATCTTCATTTATACTATCTACTTCATCAAAATCTATTAACTTGTTTTTTGCCTTCTTATTCTCTTCTCTTGCAAAATCACTTTGTGAATTTTCTCCGCTATAAAAAGTAGCATCTTCTTGATATATGCCTACATTAACATCTTGAATCTTAATATTTTGTTGTTCTAATCCTTTCTTTATATCATTTAGATTAGAGTTTATTAAATTATAAGTTTCTTTTGATGTAGCCTTTATTTCTGCTCTCATAATACCTTCTTGTGATAAAATTTTAATGGTAATTTCCCCTAATTCCTTAGGATAAATTTTAACCTTTAATTCAGAAACAGCATTTTGTACCATATACTTAACATTTTTGATGATATCCATATCCATTGTTTGTTTATTAACTATAATTGGATTATCTATAATTTGAATTGGTTTAAAAATATTTTTATTGTAATTACCTATTAAATTTCCTTTTCCAAGACCTTTGTCAGAGTCTAAAATTTTTGATAATACTTTTTCTTCCTCAGTTAATTTCTTTAATTCTTCATCAGATTTATCATTTGATTTTTCTAACTTAGTATTAACTTTATCTTTTGTATTATCATTTAAAACTATTTTCTTTAATTCATCTGAAAAACTTGTATTATCCACATCTTCATTAGATACTTCAACTTTAGATTCTACATCTACCTTAGAATTATTAAGTTTATCAATTGATTTTTTATTTTCCTTATTAGTTAACATGCTAGGATTTTCCACTATATTTACTGAACTAATACTATTTAAGTTTTCTTTTGAAAATAACTTTTCATTTAATAAGTTTAAAACTTCTGCTAATTCTTTAGATTCTTTACTAGATAATATATCTTTAAAATCATCTGAATTAATCATTTCTAAAATATTATTAGCTAAGTTTATAGCCTCATTTAAGGTATCTTTTTTATCACTTAACTCAACTGTGTCTAACCTTAAAATATCATTATTAACTTTACCTAATTTAAAATTATCCTTATTAATAGTTAATTCTTTATTGTCTATTAAGCTTGAATCTAGACTTACATTTAGCTCTCCTGAAATTTCATTACTCTTTAAGTCTTTTTGCTGAATTAATTGACTTAATAAAAGAATAATATTTTCTAGTTTATTATCATCTAATTTATTTCCTTGGAAATCTTCTGAATCATCTATTGCTTTTGTAATTTTTTCTATAGTTTCTTCTATTGTACATTTATCTGAAGGTTCTTCTTCATTTTTTAAAGTTTCTATTTTCTTAAAGTCATTTGTAGTACTTTTATTAGTTACTACTTCATCCTTTAAAATATCTTTAAACTTATTAGTATAATCTGAAGCTTCTTTTTTTATATTTAGATCTTTATTTGCTACTGATTCCTTATTAATTTTTAAATTAGTAAGTATTTTCGTATCTATCATTTTATGATTTCACCCCCTTTCTATGATTTCTCATATATCCATATAGGGCAAATTCATCATTTGCTATTTGTTCTATTCTATTTTGCTCTTTGATATATGCAAGCTTTTGTTTTTCTTTTAATATATCAACAGTTTTTCTATCTATTTGACTTTTCTTTAAGTTATCTCTTCTAAAATTAACTTCTTTCTCTTTTAAAACTACTTCTTTTTCTGTAGTATCAATACCTTTGTTAAGAGCAAATAAATAATTCTTTTTAAGCTTTTGATAAACTACTGATTCTCCTGGAGCTATCCCATTATATTTACCATAATTCTCTCTAAGATCTGCAAGTTTTTGTTCTACAACTTGTTTTTCTCTTTGACTTTGAGTAAAAAGCCTTTTGCTCTCTTCCTCTTTCTCTACTCTAATTTCTAGTAGTTTTTCTAATCCAAATTCAAATCCTTTACCCATAACATCTCTTCTTTCTATTTATTAAACATTGATGTAAGATTTAATACACACTCTTGAAAATTAGACTTTTCTTCTATACCTTGTTTTAAAAAGCTATTTATGGCCTCATTATAATCTATAGCTAAATCTATCTTGTTATTAGTACCTCTAACATACGCCCCTAAGTTTATTAAATCTTCCGATTCTTTATAAGTAGCTAGTAAATCTCTTGCTATAGACGCTGCCTCTTTGTGATTATCACTAGCTATATTAGACATAAGTCTACTTACACTATTTAATATGTCTATAGCTGGATAATGATTTTTGTGAGCTAATGCTCTTGATAAAACTATATGTCCATCTAAAATACCTCTAACAGTATCAGCTATAGGCTCATTAAAATCATCTCCATCAACTAATACTGTATAAAAAGCAGTTATAGACCCTTTGTCTGAGGTTCCTGGTCTTTCCATAAGTTTTGGTAATTTAGCAAAAACAGATGGAGTATACCCTTTTTGTGCTGGTGGCTCTCCTATAGCTAGTCCTATTTCTCTTTGAGCCATAGCAAATCTAGTTACGGAGTCCATCATTAAAATAACTTTTTTACCTTGATCTCTAAAATACTCTGCTATTGCAGTAGCTGTTAAAGCTCCTTTTATTCTAATAAGTGCTGGTTTATCTGAAGTTGCACATACAACTATTGATTTTTTCATACCTTCTGGTCCTAAATCTTTTTCTATAAATTCTAGAACTTCTCTTCCTCTTTCACCTATTAAAGATATTACATTAACTTCTGCTTCTGCTTCTCTTGCTATCATCCCTAAAGTTGTACTTTTACCAACTCCAGAACCTGCAAATATACCTATTCTTTGTCCTTCTCCAACAGTTAAGAATCCATCTATTGCTCTTACCCCTGTAGGTAAAATATCTTGGATTCTTTTTCTTTTTAGAGGATCTGGAGGATCATTCTCTAAAGAATATCTCTCTCCATCTAAAATCTCCTCTTCATTTAACGGATTTCCAAGACCATCTAAAACCTTACCTAAAAGTTCATCTGAACACTTTACGCTTAAAGGTCTTTTTTCTGGAACAACTCTACATCCTGGAGAAATACCTATAAGCTCTCCAAGAGGCATAAGTAAAACAGCATCTTCTCTAAATCCAACTACTTCACAGCTTATAGGCTTATTTTCTTGATTATATATAGTGCATAATTCACCTACAAAACCTTTAATGCCTTGGACTTCTATAGTTAATCCTATAACTTGTTTTACTTTTCCCTCTGAATAGGTTGGGTTTATTTCGTTTAGTTTTTTATTTAACATATTAAAATCTATGCTTATCATATTAATCACCAACCTAACATTTAAAAAGAACTTCTTCTATTTTTTCTAAGGTAACATCTATTCCTACAATAGTTTTACCTGTGTTCTTTTCAATAACTGCATTTCCAAGTTCCATAAGTGGGTCTTCTAAAAGGAATACTTCTCCTTTTAATCTATAAGCTTTTTTCCAGTATTCAACTTTATCCATTAGTGAATCTTTATAGTTAGGATTAAATCTAATTATTATATTCTCCTCACCTATTGAGTCCTCAAGAACTGGTTCTATTAGATTTAATATTCCTTCACTTAATTGAAACTCTTTTCCTGTGATTATTCTTGCCATTTCTAATGAAAGCTTTAATATTTCTTGTTTCTTTTCTTCCATATAACTTTCATAATCTTCTCTTGCAGTTTTTAAAATATATTCTGCATTATTTATTTCTTCTGCTACCTTTTCTTTTGTATCATTAATTGCAGTTTCATAACCTAACTTATAACCATCTTCATAGCCATTTTGTTTTCCTTGCTCATAACCTTTTTCATAAGCACATTTTTCTAATTCTACAGCTCTTTCTGTAGAATTAACAATAATTCTTTCAGCTTCTGCCTTTGCATTTTTTATTATATTTGCACCTAAACTCTCGTATCTTTTAACCATAGCATCTATATCTATAATGCTTTTTTCTTCTGTTTCTTCTTTTGCTTTAGCACTAACGTATTTAGTCTCTATATTCTTACTATCACCAGAATGAGCTAATGAATATTTAATAAGATTACATGATGATTGCATCTTCCCCACCTCTTGAAATTACTATTTCTTGTGCATCGTCTAGTCTTCTTATTATAGAAACAATTTGTTGTTGTGCCTTTTCTACATCCATTAATCTTACTGGTCCTAAGAACTCCATATCTTCCTTTAATGAAGCAGCAGCTCTCTTTGATTGGTTTCTGTAAATAACATTAGATACTTCATCTGAACAACCCTTAAGAGCAAGAGCAAGATCCTTAACATCAACTTCTCTAAGAACTCTTTGAATTGATACATCATCAAGAGTAATGATATCTTCAAATACAAACATTGAGCTTTTAACTTTATCTGCTAAATCTGCATCTTCTCTTTCTAATGATTCAGTTATATTTCTTTCTGTTGATCTATCAACTTGGTTTAATATTCCAACTAAAGTATCTACTCCACCAAGGGATGTCATTTCACTTCTCACAACAGTTCCTAGTTTACTTTCTAGCACTTTCTCTATCTCCTTAATTACCATAGGAGATGTATCACTCATTGTTGCAATTCTATAAGCCACTTCACTTTGCGTATCTTCTGGTAATTCTGCCATAACTTGGGCTGCCTTATCTGCTTGAAGATAACATAGGATTAAAGCTATTGTTTGAGGATGCTCATAATTTATTACATTTAAAAGTTGATGAGCATCTGCCTTTCTAGCAATAGCAAATGGTCTATATTGTTGAGTAGCTTCTGTTACCTTACTTAAGATTTCTGAAGCTCTTTGTGGCCCTAGAGCTTTTGCTAGTAATGTTCTAGCATACTCTAATCCACCTTCTAAAATATAATCTCTAGCTCTATTTATTTCTAAAAACTCATCTAATATCTCTTGTCTTTCTTCAGATGAAACAGTTGATATATTTGCTATCTCATAAGTTATCTTTTGTATATCTGATTCTGGAAGCTTTTTTAATATCCCTGAAGAGGCTTCTGGCCCAAGAGTTATAAACAGTATTGCCGCCTTTTGTATTCCTGATAGTTTTTTCTTCTCTTTTGCCATATTATCACCTCTCATTGTCAGCTAACCATGATTTAACTATTTCTACAACTTGATCTGGTTTTTCACTTGCATATTTTTTAATTTCTTCTTCTTTATGAGTATTAACATTACTAATACCGAAGTCTATTGGTTTTAACATTTCTGTATCATTTAATGAGTCATCATCAATAACTATATCTAATAGACTTTCTTGTTCTTCTAATGCCTTTTTACGTTTTTTCCTTCTAATAACTATTATTGAAATAATAGCTCCTAATATACTTGCTAATAAAATACTACCGTATAATACCATCTTGTTCTTTTTATCTTTAGATAGCATATCATTTATAGAATTAAACTCTTTCTCTGCATCTGCTTTTGCTGCTGAATCAAATTTCATTCCTACAACTGATATCTTATCTCCTCTTTCTTGATTTACTCCTATTGCTGTACTAACAGAATCTTCTATTGCTTTTTGAACTGCAGGAGGTAAATTGTCATCTACAAATACAGATGCTGTTAATCTCTTTACTTCTCCTGGTGCACTTATAACAGTATTTTCTGTTTTTCCTACTTCATAGTTAGTCTTTTGTTCTTCTCTAGATGAAGTGCTTTTACTATTTCCTGATGAAATAGTATTTCCCATGTTGTTATCTACAGGACTTTCACTATTGTCTCCTGAACCATTATTGTTATTTTCTTTTATAGTTTGTTGACTTACTATAACCTTATTAGGATCTATTACTGTTTCAGTTTTCTTTTTAGAATCAAAATCTAAGTCTACCTTAACTTGTGATTTAACTTTATTTTTACCAATAACAGGCTCTAATAAACTTACAATAGATCTTTGAAGTTCATCTTCATACTTCTTTTCTAAAGCATGTTGTTTATCTACACTTTCAGCACTAGCAACTCCACTTTCTATATCATTTAAATCCTTAGTTAAAAGATTCATCTTATCATCTATTACTTCTATATTTTCTTTTGGTACATTCTCTGTACTTCCTGATACTAAAGCTACTATTGATTTAACTTGTTCTTGACTAAGGTTATTTCCTGGAAGAAGCTTTATATATACAGCTGCTTTTCCTGGTTCTTTATCTTCCACAAAAACCGAATCTTTAGATGGCGTTATATGTACTCTTACATTATCAACTTGTGGAAAACTTTTTATTGTCTTTTCTAATTCTCCTTGTTGTACTCTTAACTTCTTAAGTTTAAATTCCTCATCAGTCATACCAAATGAGCTACTATTATCCATCAACTCGTAACCTTTACTACCATTTGATAACTCTGGGGCCATTTCTAATCTTAATTCGTCAACTTTTTCTTTAGGGACCATAATGGTATCCCCTTCTATCTTCATGTCTATCTTTTGCTCTTTTAGCTTATTTGTTACAAGCTGAGCATCATTTGCATCTAAATTAGAAAATAAAACTTTATATTTATTTGATGAAGAATAAAAAAACATGGAAATTATTGCAATTATAACTGTTATAACTGCAACAATAATAGAAATCTTTATTACCTTACTTAAAGATTTAAATTTATTCCATATATTTTTAAAGCTTTCTTTAAGCTTATCCATAACTACACTCCTATCTTGTCTACAATTGCGTTCTTGTCAATTCTTGAATTGCTTCTACAACTTTATTTCTAACTTGCACAGCGAGTTGGAGTGACATTTTTGATTCTTCTGTAGCTAACATGATTTTATGAATATCAACTTTTTCTCCAGCTACAAACTGATTTGTTAAGTCATCTGCAACAACTTGTTTTTCATTTAGCTTATCTAAACTTTCTTTAAGCATAGACGAAAATTTATCATTTTCTTTATTTTTTATATTTGGTTTAGCAATCTCTAAATCACTACTATTAGGTATAAAACTATTAATTCTCATACTATCTCCCCCATTTTTATATTTAATAAAATTATCTTCCTATTTCTAATGTCTTCATAAACATTCCTTTTGTTGCATTTAAAGTATCAACATTAGCTTCATACGATCTTGATGCCGTAATCATATCTGCCATTTCATTTAATATATTTACATTTGGCATCAACACATATCCATCCTTACCAGCATCTGGGTGGCTTGGGTTGTACACTTTTCTTAAAGGCGATTTATCTTCTACTACTTTAACAGCCTTTACTCCATTTAACCCCATTGCATTATCTAAGTTTTCTTGAAATACTGCTATCTTTCTAACATATGGCTTTCCATTTTTTCCTCTTGTAGTTAATGCATTAGTCATATTTGATGTTATTGTATCCATTCTAAGCCTTTCGGCAGAAAGACCAGTTGCACTAAGTCTCATAGTATTAAATAAACTCATTTTTATCTTCCTCCACCTGAAATAACATTTTTAGTCATATTAAGTTTAGAATTAGCTTGTGTAATCAATGTATTATACATAAGAGTATTAGCAGCTTGATTTACTTTTTCTAAATCTAAATCAACATTATTCCCATCCATTCTCATACTTGTACTTTTATCTCTCTTTACTGAGATTCCATTATCAGAATCCATATCAGTGAAATGTTTACTATTTGTTTTTTTTAAATTTAATTCAGTTGATTTATTTTTCAAGTTTTCTTCAAAGACAACTTGAAACTTTTTATAACCTTTAGTATTTATATTAGCTAAATTATTAGATATAGCTTTCTCTCTTAAAGTTGCTACATCCAATCCTTTTTTTATGAAATTAAACGTATTATCGTTATTTAACTCCATATAATCTCACCTCTCAATTTATGTTGTTCATTTTTCTACATTTTTTCCTAAAGTTTTCTTTTTTCCTTTATATCTATTATATTAAAATTTTTCGATTTTTTCTAGTGATTTTATAAAACTATTTTATTTTTCATTAAACTTTCTGTTTATACCCCATTTTTTATAGGTTTCTATAAGTATTTTATTTTTTCTCTTCTAAAATTTTTAAGAATATCCGATTATTAAATCAAAATTTGTACTAAAATGAATAAAATGGAGATAAAAATAAAAAGAAGGGTTTTTGCCCTTCTTTTTATTTTATTCAAATTTAAATTTAATTTTTATCTTATATTTTGTAAAATTTCCAAAACATCCTGTGGGAAATTATTGCTTTGATTTAAAATAGATAATGCTGTGTTATGTAATATTGAGGTTCTTGAATATTCAGCAATTTCTAAAGCTACATCCGTATCTCTAATCATACTTTCTGCTTTTTCAAAAGTTAATGACGTAGAGTCTAAATTTTCTCTTGATGTTTCCATTCTATTTTGAATAGCTCCATATCTACTTCTTACATTACTAATACTAGATATAGCAGCATTAACCGTATCAAGATTAATTGCACTTTTATCTTTATCAGTTACATCTATTTCTCTAATTGAATTCCCATCTTTATCCTTAAGCATTCCAGTAGTTACATTAAACATAGGTATTTGTAACTCTTCTTTAACATTAGCACCAATCATATGAGATTTAAATTCTGGATAGTCATTATTATATACTTTATCATTACTTAAAAGATTAACTCCATTAAAATCTGAATTTCTAACAGTAAAGTCTATATCTTCCTTTAATTGTTTTATTTCAATTTGTATAGCCTCTAAGTCTTTACCAACATTTGTTCCATTGTTAGCTTGAACTATAAGTTCTTTCATTCTTAATAAAGATTCATTAACTGTAGTTAATGCACCATCTACATTTTGTATCATTGAAATTCCATCTTGAAGATTTCTTTCCGCTGATTGAAGACCCCTTATTTGCATTCTTAATCCTTCACTCATAGCAAGCTTATTAGAATTATCCTTGGAACTATTAATTTTACTTCCTGTACTTATTTTAGTTAAAGATTTAGATTGTAATTTTAAATTATTTTTATAATTTTTATATATATTCATAGATTCCATATTGTGACTTAATCTCATATTAACACCCCTTCTATTTTTTGTTGTATTTTAGATTATTTTATTAATATAGTTAGATATGAAAGTTTATCATAACCTAACTCCTTCATATCATTACATATTTTATTAAGGAATTCTTCATTATGTTCTATTACCCTTGCAAAAGAATAAAATACTTCTATTAAATTCTCTTCTTTAAATTCATCCTCATAAACCGCTAAGGTTGTAGTTAATAACATCCTTAATACAGAATAAACGGCAACTAACTTTACAACTTCATTGTAAATATCTTTTTTCCCTAATCCACACATAAAATTATTGTAAATATTATAAACTAAGTAATTTTCAATTATATAATCATTTTCCATTAAAAATTTACTATAATACTCATCTTCTAATTTTCCATATGTATTTATTAATTCATCTAAAGACTTCCCTTCATCAAAGCCCATAACTTCATTAAAATTAATACACATTTTATTAAACTTATCATTTAATATTATACCCATATTAGTTCTTACTTCTAATATACTTTTTACAAAGGGGAATTTTAATCGTTACATTGTAGGTATGTTACCAAAAGAATCTAGAATGTTTTTATCTTCTATTATATTTTTATATTTATCTATAAGGATATAACATTTTTCTATATTATTTTCCTTTAAAGCTTCTTGAACATTTTCCCCTATCATAGCAATTATAATTAAACGCTTCCATATAGATATGTTTCTATATTGCATAATACTTATACTAACACTTCTCAATTCCCAAAATAAATTATATATTTCATTTTCTGCTTTACATACTTTTCTTAAATATCTTGCTTCATCTAAAGGTGACTCTTCCTCAACATAATCAAAAGTTATTCCCCTTTTATTAAGTAAGACCTTTCTACACACTTCAGGACAAGATATAGCTAGTGATAACTCATGTAAATCATTAAATTTACTTCCTAATCTGGGATAAGTTTTACAAGTGTGACTTAAATACTTCTCCCCTAACTCCTTATGTATAGTACATAAATTATTACTATCAAGCAAAGGACAATTACCACGGGAATCTAATTGAATTCTACCATATTCATTGTCATTTTTTGCTTTTCTATTTCTCTTTACATTTTTATTTATTTCTATTCCAAAATCACTATTTAACTTTCTATATTTATAAAAAATCTCTTTATCAATATCTATATTCCATAACTTACAGCAATGATCTTCACATTCACTTCCTATACATTTAAACTCATCATAATAATAAGGCTTTAAAACTCTTCGCATAAAACTTATTCTCCCTAGACTTTTATATTTTAATCTATTTCTATTATCGTTATAAATAAAGTTTTCTTTATATAATAGAATCTATCTTTATTCATATCTTGCTTAAGAAAAAAGAGCGAGAAACAATCTCACTCTTTTTAAAATAACCATATAATGTTTTTTAATTACTATCTTAATAATTGAAGAACACCTTGTGGTTGTTGGTTAGCTTGACCAAGCATAGCTTGAGCTGCTTGTGAAAGGATGTTATTCTTTGAGAATGCCATCATTTCTTTAGCCATATCAACGTCTCTAACTCTTGATTCTGCTGCTGTTAAGTTTTCTGATGAAGTGTTTAAGTTGTTTATTGTATGTTCTAATCTATTTTGAACAGCACCTAACTTTGATCTTTGAGTTGATACTTGTTCTATAGCTGAATTTATAGTCTTTATGCTTCCGCTAGCTAATTCTCTAGTTGAAACATCTGAACCATTTATTGTAAATTTAGTTCCCGCAAGCATCTTACTTGTTTGGAATCCTAATTCAGCTTCTGTAACTTCACCTATACCTTCAATGTTTAATTTTTTATTACCTGCATCAAATGTTCCAATTAATTTGCCATCTTTTATTACATTAGTTCCTGAAATTTCATAACTTCCTGATGATAATTTTTTAGCTGCTCCTGTCATTGTATTTTTAATATCAGCAATTCCACCTTTAACAGTTAAAACAGCACCATCAGCTAATGCTGCTTTAGTAAATACTGTATCTTGTCCATTAACTACTATCTTTTTAGCTCCACTATTAAATGTACCAACAGTATTCCCATTTGTATCTACTAAATTAGTTCCTGATATTTTATAACTTCCATCAGCTAAGTTACTATTTAATGCTAATGCTTTGCTTTCAAGTGAGTTAGTTGTAGTTAATCCTAAACTTGCAGCACTCATGTTTCCGATATCTAATTTAACTGTTTGGTTTGAGTTAGCTCCAATTTGGAATTCTCCTTTGAAACCACCATCTAATAACTTTTGAGTATTGAATTCAGTATCTCCTGATATTCTGTTTATTTCTTCTGTTAATGAGTTTATTTCATCTTGGATAGCAGTTCTATCTACAGCTACGTTTGTATCGTTAGCTGATTGTACTGATAATTCTCTCATTCTTTGAAGAATTGAGTGAGTTTCACTTAAAGCTCCTTCAGCTGTTTGAATTAATGAAATACCATCTTGAGCATTTCTTGATGCTTGATCTAATCCTCTAATTTGACCTCTCATTTTTTCTGAGATTGCTAGTCCTGCAGCATCATCTCCAGCTCTGTTTATTCTTAAACCTGAGCTTAATTTTTCCATTGACTTACCTGCTGTAGCAATGTTTCCCATCATATTTCTGTGTGCGTTTAACGCATTCATATTGTGATTGATAATCATAATATAATTCCTCCTTGATTTTTAAATTAGACATCCCTGTCTTTTATTTTATATGTACAATTTATTCAAGTAATTTTCTTACTTATTCTAAATATCGTAACTATTTTTATCTACTTTAGCTTTTTTATTCTAAAAAAAATAACCAGAACAAATCTGGTTATTTTCAAAACTTAACTTACAATTATCTTAATAATTGAAGAACACCTTGTGGTTGTTGATTAGCTTGTCCAAGCATAGCTTGAGCTGCTTGTGAAAGGATGTTATTCTTTGAGAATGCCATCATTTCCTTAGCCATATCAACGTCTCTAACTCTTGATTCTGCTGCTGTTAAGTTTTCTGATGAAGTGTTTAAGTTGTTTATTGTATGTTCTAATCTATTTTGAACAGCACCTAACTTTGATCTTTGAGTTGATACTTGTTCTATAGCTGAATTTATAGTCTTTATGCTTCCGCTAGCTAATTCTCTAGTTGAAACATCTGAACCATTTATTGTAAACTTAACTCCATCTTTCATTTGGTCTGTTATAAATCCTAATTCCGCTTCTGTAACATCTCCAACGCCATCAATAGTTAACTTCTTAGCACCTGTTGCAAATGTTCCTACTAATTTACCATCTTTTATTACATTAGTTCCTGAAATTTCATAACTTCCTGATGATAATTTTTTAGCTGCTCCTGTCATTGTATTTTTAATATCAGCAATTCCACCTTTAACAGTTAAAACAGCACCATCAGCTAATGCTGCTTTAGTAAATACTGTATCTTGTCCATTAACTACTATCTTTTTAGCTCCACTATTAAATGTACCAACAGTATTCCCATTTGTATCTACTAAATTAGTTCCTGATATTTTATAACTTCCATCAGCTAAGTTACTATTTAATGCTAATGCTTTGCTTTCAAGTGAGTTAGTTGTAGTTAATCCTAAACTTGCAGCACTCATGTTTCCGATATCTAATTTAACTGTTTGGTTTGAGTTAGCTCCAATTTGGAATTCTCCTTTGAAACCACCATCTAATAACTTTTGAGTATTGAATTCAGTATCTCCTGATATTCTGTTTATTTCTTCTGTTAATGAGTTTATTTCATCTTGGATAGCAGTTCTATCTACAGCTACGTTTGTATCGTTAGCTGATTGTACTGATAATTCTCTCATTCTTTGAAGAATTGAGTGAGTTTCACTTAAAGCTCCTTCAGCTGTTTGAATTAATGAAATACCATCTTGAGCATTTCTTGATGCTTGATCTAATCCTCTAATTTGACCTCTCATTTTTTCTGAGATTGCTAGTCCTGCAGCATCATCTCCAGCTCTGTTTATTCTTAAACCTGAGCTTAATTTTTCCATTGACTTACCTGCTGTAGCAATGTTTCCCATCATATTTCTGTGTGCGTTTAACGCATTCATATTGTGATTGATAATCATAATATAATTCCTCCTTGATTTTTAAATTAGACATCCCTGTCTTTTATTTTATATGTACAATTTATTCAAGTAATTTTCTTACTTATTCTAAATATCGTAACTATTTTTATCTACTTTAGCTTTTTTATTCTAAAAAAATAACCAGAACAAATCTGGTTATTTTCAAAACTTAACTTACAATTATCTTAATAATTGAAGAACACCTTGTGGTTGTTGATTAGCTTGTCCAAGCATAGCTTGAGCTGCTTGTGAAAGGATGTTATTCTTTGAGAATGCCATCATTTCCTTAGCCATATCAACGTCTCTAACTCTTGATTCTGCTGCTGTTAAGTTTTCTGATGAAGTGTTTAAGTTGTTTATTGTATGTTCTAATCTATTTTGAACAGCACCTAACTTTGATCTTTGAGTTGATACTTGTTCTATAGCTGAATTTATAGTCTTTATGCTTCCGCTAGCTAATTCTCTAGTTGAAACGTCTGAACCATTTATAGTGAAGCTAACTTTATCAAGCATTTTACTAGTTTGGAATCCTAATTCTGCTTCTGAAACGTCACCTACGCCATCTATAGTTAACTTTTTCTTAGCTGCATCAAATGTTCCTGCTAATTTACCATCTTTAATTACGTTAGTTCCTTTAATTTCATAGTTTCCTGATGATAACTTTGTAGCTGCTCCTGTCATTGTATTTTTAATCTCAGCAGTTCCACTCTTAACTGTTAATACTGCATTCTCAGCTAATGCTGCTTTATCAAATACTGTATCTTTACCATTTACTGTTATCTTCTTACTAGCAGCATCAAATGTACCTACAGAGTTTCCATTTGTATCTACTAGATTTTTTCCTGATATTTTATATGTTCCATCAGCTAAGTTGCTATCTTTTGTTAATGCTTTGCTTTCAAGTGAGTTAGTTGTAGTTAATCCTAAACTTGCAGCACTCATGTTTCCGATATCTAATTTAACTGTTTGGTTTGAGTTAGCTCCAATTTGGAATTCTCCTTTGAAACCACCATCTAATAACTTTTGAGTATTGAATTCAGTATCTCCTGATATTCTGTTTATTTCTTCTGTTAATGAGTTTATTTCATCTTGGATAGCAGTTCTATCTACAGCTACGTTTGTATCGTTAGCTGATTGTACTGATAATTCTCTCATTCTTTGAAGAATTGAGTGAGTTTCTGCTAAAGCTCCTTCAGCTGTTTGAATTAATGAAATACCGTCTTGAGCATTTCTTGATGCTTGATCTAATCCTCTAATTTGACCTCTCATTTTTTCTGAGATTGCTAGTCCTGCAGCATCATCTCCAGCTCTGTTTATTCTTAAACCTGAGCTTAATTTTTCCATTGACTTACCTGCTGTAGCAATGTTTCCCATCATATTTCTGTGTGCGTTTAACGCGTTCATATTGTGATTAATAATCATAATATAATTCCTCCTTGATTTTTAAATTAGACATCCTTGTCTTTTATTTTATATATAAAACTTATTAATAAAATAAGTCTTATTACATAGTAATTTGAATTTTTTTGTTTTTGTTACTTTTTTATTATCGCAATTCCCATCAAATGCTTTATACTTTTTTTGAGATTTTTTTATTTTTTTTTAATTTAAATTTTAATTTTTATAGTATATCTTCTCACCCTCTTTTCTATTATCGTACTTTCATCGCATTACTTTATATTAATAAAAGTATTTTTCTATAAAATATATTTTAATTATATTTTTCTGTTAAAAAAACTTTGCGTTCTTATATTACTTCCATAAACTCTATTAGCATTTTTGCTTTTATGAAGCTTTTTAATTTCTTCTTTTACTTTATTCTGTTCTTCTATTATAGAATTCTTAAAATTACTATCTATAACATCTATAGAAAGCTTTTTATAAATTTCTTTTATTTCTTGTCTATCTATTCCTAAAGAGAAAATCTTTTTTAAGATTTCTTCTCTTTTATCTAAATATATATCTACATCTGCTTCATTTTCTATTTCTTTAATAGCTTTTTCTGTAATTTCTTTATATTCCTTTAGAAGTTCTTCTACCATACTTATTGTCCACCCATTTGTTGAGCTAAATATGATTGTTGAGAATTGTATTTGTTCATTGCAACTTCAAGCTTAGAATATTTAGAATATAAAAGTTGCTCTTTTCTTGCTAAATCTTTTTCCATTTCTTTTATTTTCTTTTCATGCTTTGCTATAGTCTTGCTAAGTTCATTATTATATGCAGTTGATGATCCTTCAATTCCAGCTTTTTTAATTATTGAAGCTGTTACTGTTACTGTCTCTTTATATAAAATATCTTTAACTCTATAAAGAACACCTGTCTTAGAATATTTTTCACTATCTGATAAACCTTTATCTTTTGGTGATGCTATAAATAAATTCATAACTGCTTCTGAATCTTCTTCTAAAGCTGCTTTTAATTTACTTTCATCTATAGTAAACATACCATTTTTATCTTTGTAATCTCCATTTGGCTTTATACCGATTTTTTCTAAATTAGTGCTAACTCCATCCACTAAAGCTCCCATAGCTCGTTTCATTTGATTAGCTATTCTTGAAACATCAGAATCTCTACTTAATTGACCTTTTTTAACTTTTTCGTCCCAAAGCTTAATTTCACTTTCTGACATTTCCTTCTTTTGTTCACTTGTTAATGGTTTAAAACTTCTATCTCTTTTTTCTAAAACTACTGTATTTAATTTTTCTATTAATTTATTATAGTCTTTTACAAAGTTAACTATTTTTTCTTTAGCTTCTGTAACATCAGCTTTTCCTATTAGTCTAACTTCTTCACCATTAGTTTTATCGTTAAAACTAAATTCTACACCATCTAAATTTAGTTTATTATTTGTACCTGTATAATCATATACCTCACCCTTAGAGTTTGTTATCTTAGCTATACAATCCTCACCAGTTGATTTATATTTTCCAATTTCTTGCTTTTCAACTGTAGGGATACCACTTGGTCCTAACTCTACTTTTCCATCAGCACCTTTTTTATAAGTTGTAACATCTATTGTAAATGTATTATCCTTACCATCTATTTTAGCGCCTGTATCTTTTGTTTCTATAACTATTCCCTTAGAAAATTCGCTATACTTTATCTTAAATTCATCTGAATCTGCTTTAGGGAAGGCTGCTTTTATTTTATTTACAATTTCTTTATTATCAGACTTATCAACATTAGCTAAATCTATTTCAACAGTTTTTCCCCCACCAAATTTTAAAGTTAATTTATCAGTATCTTTTATATCATCTTCTTTTATAGTTATAGATGCTGGTTTTGCTATTTGATCTACTGAAACTTTATAATTACCTGATTTTGCTCCAGCTAAACCATTTGCAGATACAGCACCTTCATCAGTAGAATTAAAGTTTACTGTGCTATAGTTTTTAGATAAAAGTAAACTATCCTTACCTGCTAAATCAAAGTACTTATTATAAAACTCTCTACTATCTTTGATTACTTCTCTATATAATTTTTGTTTTACTTCAACTTCTTCTTTCTTTTGGATTTTTTGATCAACTCTAATTTTATATGGTTTCATAGATTCTTTCATAATTTGATCCATATCTAGTCCTGATGCTAAACCTGTTATTCTCATTAGTACTACTCTCCCCTTATTTCTTTTTATCTATTTAACTTAGAAACTTCATAAGCTTCATACCATATATCTCTTATTTCTTCTATTAATGGCATTAACTCATCTAAAGCTTGAATATCTTTGTTTATATTTATTTCAACTAATTTATTTTTTATAAATTCATATACAGAAAAAATTTGTTCCGCCCATTCTCCAGCGCTTTGATCTAAACTTACCATTAATTCAGTAAAAATATTTTGTACCTTTACTAAATTTTCATGACTTTTTTTAACATCTTTACTAACAAGCGATTCTCTTGCTATTTTTGAGAATTTCACCGCTCCATCTACTAGCATTAATAGTAGTTGTTCCTTTGATGCATAGTTTACACTGTTATTTTTATATACATTAAATGCATTGCTACCGTACATTTATTTTCCTCCTACTTTTTAATATCTAAAAAAGTTCCGTACGCTGATATCTTACAGTTTTCATCCTTTTCTGCTTCTACTTTTATTGAGGGTTCTACTAATTTAGTAGCTTTTATAATTATTTTTTTATCTTTCTTGTTTTCTTTTACATGCTCTTTAAAGGATTTTTCTTTTTGTTTTTCACTATCTTTATATATTAGTATATTAGTCTTTCTATGAACCTTTCCATCTCTTGTTTTTTCATAAACTTTTCTTCTTAAGTCTGTATCAATTTTATTTAATAAAAAGTTCATAGCCACCCCTCCTAATTATGCCTTTTTATCTACTACTACTCCAGCCATTTTACACATTTTAGCTACTAAATCTAATATTTTTTCTGGCGGACATTCCATTAGTACTTCTTTTGTATTACTATCTATTATTTTTATCATTATATCCCCAAAATCTTTATGAACGGAGTACTCAGCATAAGTATTATCATCTTTTAAAAACTTATTAAGTTCATCTATAGCGTTTATAACATCTTCTTTTTTATACCTATTATCATTTTTTACTACTTCTATAACTTCCCTGTCTTCAAAGATTTTAAATTCTTGTTTTTTACATATATCTAGGTTAGCTTGTCCTCCTTGATTCACTACCTTATCTATCATTGTTTACACCTCTATTTTTTAAAACTCTTAAGTATATCTATGCTAATTTTTGTTGCCTCTATATTTTCACTTTCAACTTCCTTAAAAAGTTCTTTTCTTAAAATAGTTACTTCCTTCGGTGCTTTAACTGCAAGTTTTACACTACCATCTTCTATTTTTGATATTGAAACTTCTATATTATCTCCGATTAATAGTGATTCACCTTTTTTTCTTGTAATTACTAACAAGTATTACTCCTCCTTTTTAATTGACAAGCTTAATTATCTTGTAATTGATTTTTTAAGTTTATATTGTCAATTATTAATCGCCCATTATCTATATTGAAAGTTGGTGCTTTATCTTGTATTTATCTACATCTACTATAAATTGTTCCCCTTTTTTATTTTTTATATTAATAATTAATGGGGCCTTTAAATTTGCAGTTATTTTTTTTACATCAGAATTTAAAGTAACTATAGAATATAACATTACATCACTTGGTGATTCAATTTTTAATTTCTTTATTATTTCTTCATTTAGTTTTACTTCATAATTATTTTCTATTAAAAATGGTGACATTATAACAAATGCTAACTCTTCATTTTCTATTGATTGTAATATGTTAAATGGAGTTTCACTAAGTTCCTTTATTACATACTGTTTTAAATCACCAAAGCCTGGTAACCCTTTTTCAAAACTTATTATTTCTTCTTCACTATATATTATTTTTCCATGTATAGGAGACATTATTTCCATGAAAACCCCTCCGCTATTTTATAAAATCTATTAAAGTAGGTTGTAGTATTCTAGCACTTGTTTGTAATGATGCCATATATATACTTTTAGCTACTGAAACTTCCATAGTTTTTTCTGCAAAATCTATATCTTCTGTTTTAGATAATATATCTGTCATATTGAAGTTATGTTCTTCATTTTGCTCTTGTGCAGATTCCATTCTGTTCATTTTAGCTCCAACTTCTGATCTTATTCTATGTATATTAGCCATAGTTTCATCTATAGTTAATAAATTTTCATTTACTACTCTTGATGAAATAATAGGATCTGTTGAATCTAAATTATTTGTTAATTCAGTAAGAAAATTCATAACATTTACTTTTTCATTTTTACCTTTAAAAACTAATAAATCTGTAGCTGAAACACTATAATCCATAGTTACTCCCTGAGTAACTTCAACTTTTAATTTTTTAGATATCATAGAAATTTGAGTTTGTATAGTATCGTCATTAGAATCTAATCTTAAAATTTCTCCATCTTTTCCACTTAGGTTTATTACATTGTTTCCTGTTCCCGCATCTTGTATAGTATTTACTGGTTTAGAACTTCCTTTTGTTCCTCCAAATATGTACTTACCATCAAAGTTAGTATTTAATATTTGTGATACTTCATTTATTTTTTCATTTATTTCATCTTTTATAGCTCTCTTTTCATCAACCCCATAAGCTGCATTTCCCGCGGATACCATTAACTCTCTAATTCTTTGAAAAGAGTTATTTAATTGCTCTAAAGCAACATCTGTAGTTTCTAACCAATTTGATGTGTCTTTAATATTTTCATTATATTGTTTATTTGTTCCAATATCGGTATGTAATTGCATACTTCTAGCTACTTTAAAAGGGTTATCTGAAGGTCTTCTTATTTCTTTACCTGAAGTTAATTGTTCATTTAATGTTTTTAAATTTGATTGATTTCTTCCTAAATCTCTTAAAAAACTATTAGACATCATTGAATTTGTAATTCTCATGATTAATTCCTCCTAATTATCTCTTTAATCCATTTACTACTACATCCAACAACTCATCTACAGTTGCAATTATTTTAGCATTTGCATTATATGCATGTTGGAATTGAACTAAGTTAGCCATTTCGTCATCTAAAGAAACACCTGATTCTGATTTTCTTGTTTGTTCTAAACTAAATAATAAGTCTTCTTGATTTGAAACCATTCTTTTAGCTTCTTGTGCTTGTACTCCTAATCTATCTATTGTATCTTTAAAATAACCATCCATCTTCATACCTGATGGACTATTAGCTATTTTTAATCCACCACTACTTAAAGGTGTTCCACCTTTTTTCATATCAAACATATCTTGTCTTGATTTTATTGTTTCATTAATATCTTGTATCTTAATAAGTGAATCTCTAAGCTGAGCTATTGCTAAAGCTCTTGAGCCATCTGATTCCCCGTCAATTGTATTATGTGATGGATATGCAAATCTATCATCATTAGTTCTAGTCTTCATTTTCATAACATCACTTAATATTTCTTTATTTATAGAAATATTTTTAGCTGTTATTTCTTCTTCCCCATGAAGAGTGCTATCTAAATTACTTAATAAATTATTATTAGTATATTTTGCTACATCTTTATTAACAAAGAATGGTAAATAATCTCTTTCTATTTCTGCTCCATTGTTTAAAGGATTATCCATCCCGCTATGCACAGCATTTACTGAAAAAGCTATTGTTTTTGAAAGCTTATTTAATTGCCCCATATAATCTTTAATATCTTTTTGTATAGATATTAATCCACTTAAATCACCACTCTTAGGTTTAAATATCATTAATTCTGAACCATGAATAGTAGCTCCATCTGATATTGGATATCCATCTGCTTTAGTAGCCTGTCCTGACTCAGATGCCCAAATCATTCTACTATTTTCAATCTCTACAACTTGTTCTTTTGAAAGTCCAGTTACTTTCATAGTTTGTTTATTTTCTTCACTATCCATGTTTCCATTTTTATAATAAGTTATTATATAAGTATCCTCTGAAAAATCCTTTGCATCCTTTTCAATACTAGAAACAAAAGACATTCTAGCTACTTGAGTATTCGGAGCAGCACTTACTAGATTAGAAACCTTCATTCCACCTACATCTTCTGGTCTTACATCAATACCATTAAACGCTTTTCTATCTACTTGAACATTAAATTTATAACTTAATTTATCTAGTAATAAATCTCTTTTATCCATTAAATCATTAGGAGTGTTTCCTGTTACACTTACCCCTATTATTTCTTGGTTTATTCTATCTATTTGACCAAGAATACTATTTAATTCTACTACTCCACTTTTTATCATTTGTTGGGCATTTGATTGTAGATCTTCCATTTTTGTATATGTGCTATTTAAGGTGTCGCATAAAGCTGCTGTTTGTTGTGCCACAACAGTTCTTGCATTTGAACTATTTGGTTGTTTAGATAATTCTTGAAATGAATCAAAAAATTTTCCCATAAGAGTTGATAAACCCGTATCAGAGGGTTCATTAAATACGCTTTCTATTTCATATAAAAACTTATTTCTTGATTCATATTTTCCAAGAATAGCTGTCTCATTTCTCACCTGAAAATCTAAAAAGTTATCTCTCACTCTTTCTATAGCTTGAACTTGTGCTCCTGTACCAAGTTGTCCCGCTTGTACTGAAGCATTTATTCCTGTTCCTCCAAAAGGACGTGTAGTTTCTATTTTGGCTCTTTGTCTACTATATCCAACAGTATTTGCATTAGATACATTGTGAGAGGTTACATCTATGCTTTTTTGTTGAACATTCATTCCACATTTTGCAATGTTAAATGTTGAAAATAATCCTGACATATTTTTCCTCCATAACTTTAATATAAATATTTAATTTATCTATTTATGTTTCCATAAGAATTATAAACTGGTACTTCTCTATTTGGATTTATAATTGTAAGAAGTCTATTAGTAAGA
This sequence comes from Clostridium chauvoei, assembly GCF_002327185.1. NCBI lineage: Bacteria > Bacillati > Bacillota > Clostridia > Eubacteriales > Clostridiaceae > Clostridium > Clostridium chauvoei. The sequence continues at coordinate 1,725,210 of NZ_CP018624.1, forward strand.
CTTAATTGTTGTTTTAAAAGTAACTCATTAGTATCTTTTTGAAGCTGTATTGCATTTAATACTTTCTTAATTTCTCTATACACATTATCAAGTTCTATATCTTCTGTATTTTTTAATACATCTGTAATTGTAAAATTGCCTAAAAGCTTTCTTCTTTCTATCTCTATTTCTGCAACTTCTTTATTACAATGTTGTATCTTCTCTACAACTTCTTCTAGTCCAAATATATCTTTATTCATAAGTAATTCATATTGTTTATCTAATAATTCTAGTAATTTATTTAATGCCTTTTTTTCTTTAACTAATACTTTAATTAATAAAACTACTATTTCATTAATCATTTCTATTTTCTCCTCATTTCATCAATCATAGCTTTAGCAGTTAATTTAGCATCTATTTTATAAGTTCCATTTGATAATTTATTTTTTATCTCATTTACTTTTGCACTTTTATCATAATCGCTTCTATCTATACCATAATCTCTTAAAGCTTTTGCTTCTTTAGATATTTCAATTCTATCTTTTGATACTTTATTTTCTATTTTATTCACTTTACTATTTGATACTTTGTTATAATAATTTATCCCACTAGTTAATCCAATTCCTTTAATATTCATTAAAATTCCTCCTATTTAATTTCCCTATTTAATTATCGTATGCACTTGTTGTAAGTTTATACTAAAGTAGAAAAAAAGCCAATCTATCCATTTAAATAGACTGGCTTTTTTCTATCTTAAAGACTTAATTCTTTCTGTATTATTTACTATACTAGTAATTCTAACACCAAAACTTTCATCTATAACTACAACTTCACCTAATGCAATTTGTTTTCCATTAATTAGAATTTCAACTGGCTCTTCAGCTAGTTTATCTAACTCTATAAGTGAACCTGTACTTAAGTTTAATATATCTTTTATACTTTTTTTAGTTCTTCCCAGTACTACTGATATATTTAAAGGTACATCTAATATTAAATCTATATTTTTATTTGATTCCCCTAAAACTCTAGGTTGTAGTGGTTCAAATGATGCCTTATTTACTTCTATTGTTGGTTGTTTTACATTAATGTCTTTATTCATAACAGTTTCCTCTATTGTCGCATTAGAAGCCTTTATTGTATTCACATTTATAGCTTCTTCTATTTGTATATTATCATCTACTTTAGCTTCTTCTATTTTTGTTAGAGCTGCTTCTTCTTCTCCCATCATTATAGAAACTATCTTTTTAGCGGTAGCGATAGGTAAAATTTGCATTACATTTGATTCTAATAAATCACCTATTTTTAAATCAAAACATACTCTTACTATTTCTTCATCTTCTTCTATTGTATCTGCAATACTTTCTTGTAATCCCTTCCATATCTTAGAGCGTGGTGGGGATATATTTACTTCTCTTGCAAACATAGTGGCCATAGAAGTAGCTGCTGAACCTATCATTTGATTCATAGCTTCTTGTACTGCACTAACTTCAATTTCTGATAGTTCAATACTTTCTACTTGACCATTACCACCCATCATAAGATTAGCTATTACTGCAGCATCTGTAATTTTCATTATTAATATATTTCTACCTATAATTCCTGTTACATACTCAACATCAAGAATTATATTAGGATATTCAAACCCTTCCTTTATTTCTCTTAATGTTGTAATCGAAACCTTAGGAGTTGTTATATTTACTTGTTGATTTATTATTTGATAAAGAGCTGTTGATGCTGAACCCATAGATATATTTCCTATTTCACCAAGCAAATCTTTTTCTATATCTGATAGTTTTTCTAAATTAACTTCTTTCTCTTTTCCTGACTCACTATCTCCATTTAATAATGAATCTATTTCTTCTTGTGATAAAAACCCATTACTCATACTCATTCACATCCTTATCTAAAATATCCAAAAGCTCTACGCCTATGTTTTTTCCAACAATCCCTGGTTTAGCTATAAAGCATTCTTGATCTTCTACATAAACCTTAATAGGATCATCAAACTTCGAATTTAATACTAAAACATCGCCAGTTACTAGATTTAAAAAATCATCTACTGTTACTTCTGTATTTCCAATTTCAGCATACATAGATACTTCAACAGGCTTTAATCCTTCTTTTAGCTTTTCCTTAGATTCTTCTATTAATTCTGTTTCATCTGTTCTAAACCAATATTGTACTATCAATTTATCTAACACCTTTTCTACACTTAGATATGGAATACATAAATTCATATATGTAGTACCTCTACCAAGTTCAACTGCGAAAGTTAAAAGAGCTACTGGTTCATTTGGTGCTAAAGTTTGATTCGCTGATGGATTCGTTTCTAATCCTTCAAACTCTGGTTTAACATCTAATACTCCATCCCAAGCCAAAACTAAGTTTTTAATCATATCAGATGTGATTTGAGATAATATGTTTTTATCTATTTCAGAAAAATCTTTAGAATATTTCTTCCTATCCCCTGTTCCGCCTAAAAGTATATCAAGAATTTGGAAAGAGAACTGAGGGTTCATTTCTAGAAGTATATTTCCTTGTAATGGTGGCATTCTAAAAACAGTTATTATTGTAGGATTAGGTATTGAATGTATAAATTCTTCATAGGTTATTTGTTCGACACTTTTTATTTCTACCTTTACATTCTTTCTTAATTGACCTGATAGATAATTTCCTACAATTCTAGCAAAGCTATCATGTACCATTTCTAATGTTCTTATATGATCTTTTGAAAACTTTTGAGGGCTTCTAAAATCATATTTTTTCACCTTTTGCTTATCATCTGTGTCAACCAACTCCTCAGGTGCAACATCCCCTTTAGATAAGGCAGATAATAAGGCGTCTATTTCGTTTTGTGATAAAACTTCTGCCATTTTCCTCCCTCATTTCTTATTGATTTAATAATTTTTCTATGTCTATTATGGTAAGTAATTTACCATTTAAGTCAATTACTCCTCTTAAATACCCTTGATTATGAGATTCTAATTGTTGTAGATTGTTGTCATCTATATCTATAACTTCTTCTACTTCATCTACTGCAATTCCAATCTCTTCTTCATCTAATTTTAAAATTATTATATTATTTTGCTGTTTATTTGAATTTATATTTAGTAATAAATTAATGTCAACTAAAGACTTTATACTTCCTCTTAAATTTATTAATCCTTTTATATATATAGGAGATTTAGGAACTTTAGTTATACTCATCATATCATTTATACTTTGTATTTTTTCAGTTTCAACTGCAAAATGCTCTTTCCCTAATTTAAATACTACAAATTGCATTTAACATGCCTCCTAATTTAGGTTTTAACCTAGTACCTTATTTATAGCCTCTAACACTCTATCTGCTTGGAATGGCTTTACTATAAAATCTTTTGCTCCTGCTTTTATGGCATCCATAACCATTGATTGTTGTCCCATTGCAGAACACATAACTACTTTAGCACTTGGATCAAACTCTTTTATAGCCTTAACAGCTTCTATTCCATCCATATCTGGCATTGTTATATCCATTGTAACAACATCTGGGTTTTCTTTTTTATATAAATCCACCGCTTCTATTCCATTACACGCTTCTCCTACAACTTCAAATCCATTCTTTTGAAGTATATCCTTTACCATCATTCTCATAAATGCTGCATCATCAACGATTAATACTTTTGCCATTTTTATTCCCTCCAAAATTATCCTATTCCTAAAGATTCTAATATTTTTTCTAAAGATCCAGGAGCTGGTACATAATATAAATTTCCTTTTATATTACTACTATCATCTCCTGAAAATAATGTTTCTATGTCTAAAATATACTCATTATACTGTCCTGCATCTACAAATGTAGATACAAGTATTGCACTTAGCATATCATTAGCTATTGCCGGAACTGATACTGTAGCCTTAATGTTAATAAAATTTGATATTGCATTCATAAATGAAGATGCTATTATATTACCTACTTCGGCTATAACAGAAGCCCCCATTTCATCTAAACTTTTTTTATCTCTACATAATCTAGAAATAATATTTAATGCACTATCTGTTTCAAAAACATATAAAAGACTTCCTTCAATATCATCTAATACTTTAACTAAAACTGCAACTACTTCATTTTCTTCATATTGATTGAATAACTCTTCAAACCCTATGATATTAATATTGGGTACTGACATATCTATTTTACTACCTAATAACACCGATAAAGCTGTTGCTGAATTACCAGCTCCTATATTTGAAACTTCTCTTAAAGCATCTAATTGTATCGATGTTAATTCTTTGTAATTCATATTACTTCCCCCATATTTATATAAGTGCCGCTACATCTAAAATCAATGTTACTGAACCATTCCCTAATATTGTGGCTCCAATATATTCTTTTAATGTATTTAATGTTTTACCTAAAGGCTTTATAACTATTTCTTGTTGTCCTAATAGTGAATCTACAAGAAGACCAACAGTTTTTTCTCCAACTTTTACTATTATAATAAAGTTTCTTGTTGATTCTTCATTCTCAATTCCAAGACGTTCATTTAATCTTATAAGTGGAATTACATCATCTCTATATAAAATAACTTCTTTTCCATTAGTTTTCTTGATATTTTCTTTTTTATAATCAATAACTTTATCAATGAATCCTAATGATATCGCAAATGTTTCTTCCCCTACTTTTACTAATAAAGCTTGAATAATTTGTAATGTTAAAGGAAGTTTTATTACAAAAGTTGATCCAACTCCATCTCCACTTATAACATCTACTGATCCACCTAGAGAAGCTATTTTGGTTTTTACAACATCCATTCCTACGCCTCTACCAGATATATCTGTTACAACTTCATTAGTACTAAAGCCTTGAGCAAATATAAGGTTCCTTATATCATTATCACTCAAACCGTCTGTATTTATCCCAACTTTTTGAGCTTTAGCTTTTACTTTTTCAACATTTATTCCGGCACCATCATCTATAACCTTTATTAATGCCTTAGTTCCTTCTTGATATGCTACTAATTTTATAGTACCTTCTTTAGATTTTCCACTAGCTATTCTTTCTTCTTTACTTTCTATTCCATGGTCAGCTGCATTTCTTAATAGATGTATTAATGGTTCACCAATTTCATCTATTACAGTTCTATCTAATTCAGTTTCTGCACCTTCAACTATAAACTTTATGTCCTTATCTAACTCTACAGATAAATCTCTTATCATTCTTGGGAATCTATTAAATACAACGTCTAAAGGTAACATTCTAATTTTCATAACTAAATCCTGAAGATCAGAAGTAGTTCTTTCTACCTGTTCCAAAGTTTCCACTAACTCTTGTGATTTATCATCTATTACTATTTGTTCTAATCTAGTTCTATATATAACAAGCTCTGACACCATATTCATAAGCTTATCTATTCTTTCTAAGTCTACTCTTACTGACTGATGTCCTTTTTTAACATCTTTTTTCTTTTCTGATCTCTTTTCACTTGTTGAAGGTTTAGAAACTTCTTTTGCTTTTATTTCTGGTGCCTTCTCACTCTTTACTTCTTCAGGTGATGTTTGTTCATCAATAGCAATATCCTCTAACTTAATACTTGAAGTTATTACTTCAATAACTTCTGAAATGTTACTTACAACATTTTTTATTTCCTCTTCTTCGTTTCTGGTAATAATTGTAAAAGTTAGCTTTGAGTCAAATTGTTCACTTTCTATATCTTCAGTAGATGGAATAGACTTTATTATTTCCCCATGGTTTTCTAATTCTTGTACAATTAAAAAAGCTCTAGCTGATTTTAATAAAGTTTCTTCACTTAATGTTACTTCTATATTTACAACATTAAAAGTATTTTGTAACGCTTGTTTTATAATAGATAAATCATATTCATTTAATTTAATATCTATTTCATTTTTACTTTCAGGTATTTTTATGCTTTTTTCGCTTTTATTTGATTCTGATGCTGATATTTTTTGTAATGAATTAATTATACTCTTTATATCAACAATTTCATCATTACCTTCTTCTATGTTAGTTACCATCTTTTCCAATGTATCTAAACAATCAAATAAAATTGTTACAACATCTTGTGTAACCTCAAGCTTACCTTCTCTGAAATTTGATAATACATCTTCCATTTTATGGGTTAATTCTGCGATATCATTAAATCCCATTGTTGCAGCCATACCTTTTATTGTATGAGCAACTCTAAAAATCTCATTTAGTTTGTCTATATCATTTGGCTCTTGTTCTAAATCTAACAAGGCTTCATTTAAAATTTGTAAATTATCCATAGACTCTTCTAAAAACATATTCATATATTGAGATGTATCCATTTCAAATCCCCCCCTTACATTTTTTATATATAAATGTAGATACCTTTTCTAAACCATAGTCTCTATAATTATATATACTTTCAGTAGCTCCTATAAAAAGCAGACCACCCTTTTTAAGTGAATTACTAAATCTTTCAAATATTTGATTCTTCACGTCATTTTTAAAGTATATAACTACATTTCTACAAACTATAAGATCAAAATCTTTTTCATAAGTATCTACTATCAAATCATGATTCTTAAAAGTTATCATGGATTTTATACTAGGTTCTATAATATATTTATCTTCAACCTTTTTAAAATATTTGTTTATGTATTCTTTACTTACATTTTTTATTTCTGATGAATTATATTCACCTAATTTTGCTTTTCCTAAAATTGTCTTATCAATATCTGTTGCCAATATAGTATTTTTACCATAAGGATTTAATTCTTTTAAGATAATTCCTAAACTATATGGCTCACAACCTATGGAGCAAGCTGCACTCCAAACCTTTATTTTAGAATCTTTATTTAAAAGGTTATCTTTTACTGCTGTTTCTAATTGTTTAAATATTTCTGGATTTCTAAAAAACTCTGTAACATTAATAGTAATAAAATCTAAAAATCTTTCTCTTTGTTCTTTGTCTTTCGTTAGAATAGTTTTATACTCTTCTAATGATTTAACACCAATTCTAGACATTAAACTATTTATTCTTCTATTTAATTGTTCTGGCTTATACGCATTTAAATTCACTCCAAGTTCTTTAAAAACCCACTGATGAAAATCGTTAAAATCCATTCTTCCTCCTATACCTTATTTAATATATCTTTTATTTTTAAAGATATATCCTCTAAAGGTAATACAAAATCTACTGATCCAGTTTCATAAGTTGCTTTAGGCATTCCATATATAGTGCAAGTACTTTCGTCTTCTGATATAGTAAGACCTCCATTCTCTTTAACTACTACGGTTCCTTCTGCACCATCTTTCCCCATACCCGTTAGTATAACAGATATAGCTTTTTTCTTATATACTTTTGCTGCTGATTTAAATAATCTATCAACTGCAGGTCTTACTCCCCATAAAGGAGCTTCATCATTTAAATATATTTTATTATCTGATTCAACCTCCATGTGATATCCTCCTGGAGCTATATACGCAGTATTTTTTTCTAATTTTACTCCGTTATAAGCCTCTATAACTTTTATGTTACAGCACTTATCTAATCTTTCTGCGAATGATTTTGTAAATCCCTTTGGCATATGTTGAACTATTAAAATAGATACTCCTATATTACCCGGCAATTCTCTCAATACCTTTTCTATAGCCTTTGGTCCTCCTGTTGAAGCACCAATTAAAACCACTTCATATCTACTTATTTGTATTGTACCCACAAAAATCATTCACCCCCATTAAATTTCTTTTATATATGCCCCTACGCATCGAATCTTTACTAAGCCATTCTCTGCATCTAATATCATAGTTCTTCCCTTATTTCCTCCTACATCTTCAGAAATTAAGGAAATCCCTATTAAACTTATTACATTTTTTGTTGCTTCTATGTTTCTTTTTCCTACATCACTTATTATTTTTTTATCTGTAAAATTAAACATAGATGCTCCACCTGCTATTTTTGCAACTATATTTTTTTTAGCACATCCTGATTTTATCATTTTATCTAATAAAGCCGGTACTGCTAAATCAGCATATTTCATTGGATTTGTTATGCTTTTAAATTGAGTACTATCTGGAAGCATTATATGAACTAAACCTGCAATTTTCTTTGTTCTATCATAAAGTGCTATTCCGATACAAGAACCAAGTCCCATAGTAATTATACTTCCTGGAGCCGAGATAATTGAGTAATCTGCAATTCCAACTCTAACCTCATTCTTCTCTTGCATCAATTTCACCCCTGAAACAAAATCGCTTCCTCTTCTGTTGATAGTATTTTATCTAAATCTAACATAATTATTATATTGTCATTCTTCCTTATAAATCCTCTCATGTATTCTTTAGAAACTAATGAGGAAACTGCTTTAGGATTACTTATTTCATCTGTACCTATACTTAAAACTTCACTAACATTATCTACTAATATTCCAATCTTTCCAAATTTCTTTTTAACAACAATTATCTTTCTATCTGATGACTCACTACAATACTCTGTATTATTAGTAAATCTTTTAATTAAGCTTATTACTGGTAATATACCTTCTTCATAATCAATTACACCTTCTAAAAATTTAGGTGAATCTGGTAATTTAGTTGTCTTTTCTGCACCTAAGATTCTTTCGATTTCACTAATATCAGTTGCATAAAATTCATTCTGTAAATTAAATATAAGTATTTTCATTTCCTCCATATATATCCTCCTATAAAAGAAACTTTTCTATTTCAATCTCTCCATTTTTATTTAGATAAGCATGAATATTCTTTGAAGGTTTGTCCAAAACATATCTTCTATTACCAACTATGAACACAGTATTTTGATAAGCAACATCTGCATATATATGTCCTTTAGAATCTACTTCTAATTTTGTTGCAAATCCCGCTTCACTTCCAATAACTTTAGATTTAATTATGTTTTTAGCTTTAATATGTCCACCTCTACATATTGCGTTTCCATGAAGAAATTCTATATTGTTTAAACTATTTATATTAGATGCAAATATTCCTTTTCCAGTTATAAAAATATCTCCTGATGCCTCTATAGTTGATTCTTGAGCATACTCTATCTTTAAATCTACTGGTATGCTTAAGTTTTCTTTAAGCTTGTCTATCTCTTTTAATGCTTCATCTACTATTGGTTTTAGTTCACTATAATTAACTATTTTAGTAGGTGCAAGTCCTATTAATTTTGATTTTATAAGAGATATTACTTTAGAATTTCCATCTTCATCGTTTATTGTGCTGGATATAACACTAATGCATTGTCTATTAACTACTTTATATTTAGTATCTATTAACGTTTTAATTAACAATCCATCAGTTGCATTTTTATTTACAAGGTTTTTTTCTTTTAGAAACTTTAAATTAGCTATTATAGCATTTAAACTTTCTGCTAAGTCAGTTAAAGAAGTTATTCTTGACTCTTTTAGTAAATCTGTACTTCCTACTTTAATTTTAGAATTAACAATATTACCTAAAATAGTACTTTCTCCTTTAGCCTCTACTTTAGCTGAAAATACACCTTCACATAAATGCACTCCTTTTGCAGCTTTAACTTCCATACCTTCCGTAACTTTTCCTCTTACTTCTATAGCTCCAGCAAAATCGATATTTCCAGTAGAAATATCGATATCTTTATCAACTACATATATAGATTGAACAGTTATAATATTTCTAGCTATATTGGGTCTTCCGTTTTTAATTGCAATTATATTCCTATCTTTTAACGCACAGCCTTCTCCAATTTTATATTTAAACTTATTTTTCGGCTTCTTTAATATGGTCTTTCCAAAAACATCTATACCATCCTTACCTTCTTCTCCTTTTATAATTTCGGCCAAAATTTCTCCAGCTTTAATACTTGTTACATAATTTAAATTTTTATAATCTATATTTTTTAAAGAGTCTATATCTTTCTCTTCTTTTCTATTAAAATATATTTCTAATTTATCGTCTTGTGGATCTATAGGTTTTATCCCTTCAGCAATAATTAAATCTTGAATTTCATCATTTTCTTCTATTGAGTTTAAAATATCTTTGTTTATACCATAAATAATTTTATTATTTTTTAACTCTTGTAAAATTTCTAACTTTGAAACTTTCTTTGGAAGCTTTCCTTGTATTTTTTTAGTTTCTAAGCTAATTAAATTACTTTCCTCTGCATCAATTAACTTATATGTATTTCCTGGGATATAAGTTACAGTTAAATGTGCTTCGGTCTTATCTTTATTAGTTTTAATCTCTATAAGAGTTTCTCCTTCTTCCTCTTTCCCTTTAAATTCTATTTTATCAGTGCTTTTAACCTTCACACTATCAGTTATAAGTTTATTATTTATATATAGTTCCCCATTACTTGTTGGTATTATTTTTGCAAATTCACCTTCACCCAAAGGATCAATAACAATAAATTTTCCATTTTGTATTTCTACACTTCCATTAACGTTTTCATAAAGAAACATATAATTTTCTTCAGCCTTCATTTTCATAAATCCTCCTTAATATTATATACATAATCTGATATTCTTAAGTTTATTTTAAATACATGCCCAATTATATTTTTTTATTTTCTATATATTCTTTTATTAACTCATCAAATTTAATCTTTAGTATACTAATTATTTCGTTATTAATATCCATATCTATACCCCCAATTTTAGATATTGGTAATATCTTTGGTGAAGTTCCTGATATGAACATAGCTTGAAATTTATTCAATTCCTTATCTAAAACATTTTTTTCTTGTATATTTATATTATTTTTTCTTGCTATCTCTAATATTTTTTGTCTTGTTACTCCTGGTAGTACCTTTTCTGTCTTAGATGTAATTAGAGTATTATCTTTAATCATAAATATATTTGACTTACTTCCTTCTGTTATATATCCCTGATTATCAACTAGTATAGCTTCAAAAACCTTTGAACTCTCTATTTCTTCACTTACTTTCTTTCTAAAATCCGAATCTACTACTTTTGCATTTGGATTAACTCTCTCACCATAGTAAAGAATAGTTTCAACACCATTTGAATACATTTCTTTTGTAGGATAACTATGTTTAATAGAGTATACCTTCATAGTATCCGTTTTTATATCAAATGTTATCTTTATATTTCCCTCTTTTATTTTATTAGCTTTTATTAAACTAGTAGTAAACTCCTCTATTTTTTCATATGTATACATAAAACTTTTCTGCATATGATCGAAAGTATTTTTCATCCTGTCTATATGTTCTTCTAAAAATAGAGGGGTTCCATCTATTACTCTTAAAACCTCATAGATAATTCTTTCCTTTTCCTTAGTATCTTCAGTATAGTTTTCTATACTTTGCAGGTTCCCATCTTCTAAGTAAAACTCATTTATCGCTTCCATAAAGCACCTCCCATTAATTCCATTTTAATATTTCAAATTCGTGTTCTTTCTTATAATTTATTAAATACGGTTTGCCAACTAAATCTAATAAAGGTTTATCTGATAAAGAGTCTGAAAACATATAAGAATTCTTAAAATCTATATTTAAGTTTTCCTTTTTTAAAACTTCTTTTAGTCTCCTTACTTTCTCTTCCCCCTTACAATTAGCACCATCCATTTTTCTTATAAACTTACCTTCTTCAAATAAAAATCTAGTTCCTATAATCATATCAACGCTATCTATATTATATAGCTCTCTTAAATAAAATTCAGGAGAAGCTGATATCAAATAGACTTTATATCCTTGTTTCTTTAAATTCTTCATCATATTTAAAGCATCTTTATATATGATTTTACTTAATCTATCTTTATAAAACTCCTTAACTAGTAAAGCTAACTCACCTTCATCAATTCCATCGATAAATTTTAGAAATTTTTCCTTAACCATTCTTTCATCATATACTTTTGCCATATACATCACTCCACTATATAATGCTCTAGGAAGAAACTTAATATTTTTTTTATCTTTATATATCATATATTTATAAAGTTCCATTAAGGTCTCTTTTCTAGTTATTGTATAGTCTACATCAAATATTGCTAATTTATCCATGTTAATTCCTCCCTAATATATATCATATCTATTATATATTAAATTAATATAGGTGACCATTATATCACTAGGTTAATTTATTGATTTTTATTTAATTATTTAATTTAAAATGAATAAGGGTAGAAAACACTTATGATTTTCTACCCCAAATATTATTTGCATTTTTTAATAAAAGTTTCTATTCTATCTAATCCCTCTTTTATTATTTCCATTGATGTTGCATATGATAATCTAATATAATCATCTAATCCAAATGCTATACCTGGAATAACAGCTACCTTTTCAATTTCTAAAATTTCTGATGCAAAATCTAAAGAATTACTTATGATTTTCCCATTAACCTTTTTACCATAACATTCTTTTACATTTACCATAACATAAAAAGCCCCACTAGGTTTTATAATTGATATATTTTCTATTTCTGATATTCTATTAACCATATAATTTCGTCTTTTTTCAAATTCTATAACCATATCTTTTATTGTTTCTTGAGTTCCATTTAATGCTTCTATTGCTGCATATTGTGATATAGAATTAATATTTGAAGTCATATGACTTTGTATAGCACTCATAAGCTTTGCAATCTTTTGACTAGATGCTGAATAACCTATCCTCCATCCAGTCATAGCATAGGATTTTGAAAGACCATTTATAACTATAGTTCTTTCATACGCATCCTGTGATAATGATGCTATGCTTATATGAGTTTCATTATCATATATTAATTTCTCATATATCTCATCTGATATAATCATCAAATTATTTTTCTTTGCAAATTCAGCAATTTGAATAAGTTCATCTTTAGTATATATAGTTCCTGTTGGATTATTAGGACTATTTAAAACTATAGCTTTAGTCTTTTCTGTTACAACTTCATTTAAAGCCTCTAAAGTATATTTATAATTTGACTCTTCTTTATTTTGCACAAAAACTGGAATTCCTCCAGCTAACTTAACTAACTCTGGATAACTAACCCAATAAGGAGTGGGTATTATAACCTCATCACCTACATTTAATATAGCCATAAATGTATTAGCTAAACTTTGCTTTGCCCCTGTTGAAACTACTATTTGTGAAGGATCATATTTTAATCCATTATCTCTTTGAAATTTATCACAAATAGCTTCTCTAAGTTCTATTACCCCATTTGTTGGAGTATATTTTGTTTTCCCTTCCTCCATCGCTTTTATAGCTGCATCCATAATATTTTTAGGAGTATTAAAATCTGGTTCACCTGCTCCAAAACTTACTACATCAACACCTAAAGCTTTCAATTCCTTTGCCTTTGCCGTAATTGCAAGGGTAATTGATGGATTTATTTCTTGTGCTTTTTTTGATAATTTCATTATTTTTCCCCCATTTTATTTAGTCTTTAACTTATATATTTTATTAAGTAATAATTCATTTATACCATAACTACCTATACCTGTATCGTGAATTAATTCCTTACCATGATAATCGCTTCCACCTGAAATACAAATCTTATATTTTTTAGATAAGTTATAAAAATTATTAGTTTGACATTTGGTATGACTTGGATGATATACTTCTATTCCTTTTAAGCCGTAGCATTTCAAATCTTTTATAACATTTTCTACATCCATTCCTCTATATATCTGACCTGGATGAGCTAAAACAGCTATTCCTCCAGCTTCGCTTATTACCTCTATAGTTTTTTTGTAATCTAATTTAAATCCCTTTACATAAGCTGGCTTTCCTTTAACTAAAAATGAGGTGAAAGCAGTTTTGTAATTATCAAAATAACCTTTTTTAACCATAGCATTTGCTACGTGTCCTCTTCCTATAGTAGAATTTATATCAACTGCTAATTCTTCTAATGTTAAATGTATATCATTCTTTTTCAATTCATGTAAAATCTCTTCTATTCTATTTATTCTTGATTTATTTAGTTTATTCACTATACCCTTTAATGTTGAATTTTCAACATCAATAAAATATCCTAGAATATGAAGTTCTAACTCCTTATATTCAGTACTTAACTCAATGCCAGGAATAATAGTTATATCATCATATATATTTTTAGTTATATACTGAGACTTAATTGAATCATGATCCGTTATTGATATACATTTTACTTTATTTTTTTTTGCTATTCCAATAATCTCCTCTGGTGTCTTAGTTCCATCAGAATAATTTGAATGGATATGTAAGTCTGCATACTTCATATTTAAACACCTTATTCCTCTAAGTATATATTAAAAATATATCACTATTAAAATAAATTGACAACTAAAAATACTTTTTAACTTAAATAAGCTAAAATTTATATATTTTTATTTTAAATAAAAAAAAATGCCTTTCGGCATTTTTTTATTCGTTAGATAACTCTTCGCTATAGTATTTAGCAACCTTATCAAATTCTTCTTCATCTGGAACTATTAATTCTCCTGATTCAGTTGATCTAAATAAATAGAAAGAATCTTCTGTTGGGTTTTGAGCTAAAATATATTCATTTTCTTCATATTCAAAAGCATCTACGATTGGGCATGAAATTACATTGCCATTATCATCTTCTAAATCTACTACAAAATGTTCATGTTCGTGTTCTCCACAACCACATCCACCTTCATTATGATCATGGTTACATCCACAATCATGTCCTTCTGTATGACATCCACATGAATTTTCTTCATCGTGGCATCCACATTTATTTTCATTACACATATAAAAATCCTCCTTTATTATGTAGTCTTTTTCATTCTACCCCTAATTTGTATAAATTAAAAGTAATTTTTTAAAAAAAGTTCATTTTTAATTTTTATATATTATATTTTACATTAAAATAAGGGGCTTTAAGCCCCTTATTTGTATAAAAATTATTGTTCTGCTAATTTCTTGTATCCTGCTAATCTTTCTTTAGCATCTCTTTCAGTCTTTTCAAATAAAGCTTCTGCAGCTTCTGGGAATGCTTTTGCTAATGATGCATATCTTACTTCACCCATTAAGAATTCTCTAAAGTCAGTCTTTGGCTCTTTTGAATCTAATGAGAATGGATTCTTAGTTCCAACTAAAGTAGGATTGTATCTATATAATGCCCAGTATCCACAATCAACAGCTTTTTTAGCTTCTGCTTGGCTGTTACTCATACCAATCTTAATACCATGGCTTATACATGGAGCATAAGCAATGATTAATGATGGTCCATGATATGCTTCTGCTTCTGCTATTGCTTTAAGTGCTTGATTCTTATCAGCACCCATTGAAATTTGAGCAACATATACATATCCATAAGACATTGCCATCATTCCAAGGTCTTTCTTCTTAGTTCTCTTACCTGCAGCAGCAAACTTAGCTATAGCAGCAGTTGGAGTTGCTTTTGATGATTGACCACCTGTATTTGAGTAAATTTCTGTATCCATAACAAGAACATTTACGTCTTCTCCTGAAGCTAGAACATGATCTAATCCACCGTATCCGATGTCATAAGCCCATCCATCTCCTCCGAAGATCCATTGTGATCTCTTAACTAAGAAGTCTTTATCCTTTAATATTTCTTTAGCTAATTCTGAATTTACAGTTTCTAAAGCTGCAATTACTCTTTCAGCTCTATCTCTTGTTCCTTCTCCATTAGCCATATTTTCCATCCAATCATTAAGAACTGCTTTAACTTCTTCTGAAACTTCTGTTTCAAGCAATTCTTTCATATTGCTAGCTATTCTTTCTCTTATAGTTTCAACTCCTAAGAACATACCTAATCCAAATTCAGCATTATCTTCGAATAATGAATTAGCCCATGCTGGACCGTGTCCATTATGATTTACTGTATATGGAGTAGCTGGAACAGATCCACCCCAAATTGATGAACATCCAGTAGCATTAGCAACCATCATTCTATCTCCGAATAATTGAGTTACTAACTTAGCATATGGAGTTTCTCCACAACCTGCACAAGCTCCTGAGAATTCAAGTAATGGTTGCTCAAATTGGCTACCCTTAACTGTATTCTTGTTCATTGGGTTCTTCTTAGGTGAAACTTCTTTAACAGCATAATCCCAAGCAGCAATTTGTCCTTCTTGAGTATCTTGTGGCTTCATAATTAAAGCCTTGCCTGGTGCTGGACAAACTTGAGCACAGTTTCCACATCCTGTACAATCTAATGGAGTAACTCCCATTGTATAGAATAAAGGCTCTTCTGTTTTTAATGCCTTTGCAGCAACTATTCTCATACTTTCTGGTGCGTTATTTTTTTCTTCTTCTGTTAATAAGAATGGTCTAATTGCAGCATGAGGACAAACAAATGCACATTGATTACATTGAATACATTTATCTTCTTCCCATTCTGGTACGTTTATAGCAACGCCTCTCTTTTCATAAGCAGCAGTTCCTGCCATGAAAGTACCATCTTCCATTCCCTTGAATGCTGAAACTGGTAAATCAAATCCTTCTTGTCTGTTGATTGGTTCAACTATATTCTTAACGAATTCTGGTTTAGTTGGATCTTCAGCCTTAACTTCTTCAACCACATTTTTCCAGTCTGCTGGTACATCTATTCTTACAATAGATTCAACACCCTTATCAATTGCAGCGTAGTTCATGTTAACAACTTTTTCACCCTTCTTACCGTATGACTTAACAACAGCATCTTTTAGGTATTTAATTGCATCTTCAACTGGAATGATATTAGAAATCTTAAAGAATGCAGCTTGCATTATCATGTTGATTCTTCCACCAAGACCAATTTCTTGTGCTATCTTAACAGCATTTAAAGTATAGAATTCTATATTATTTTCAGCTATGAATTTCTTCATTGATGCTGGTAATTTTTCATCTACTTCTTCTGGGCTCCAGATAGTATTTAATAAGAACTTACCATTCTTCTTTAATCCATCTAAAACATTATATTTGTAAACATATGCTTGGTTGTGACAAGCTACGAAATCAGCTTTATCTATTAGATAAGGTGATTTAATTGGTTGCTTACCAAATCTTAAGTGAGATACTGTGATACCACCTGATTTCTTTGAGTCATAAGCAAAGTATCCTTGAGCATACATATCTGTATGGTCTCCGATAATTTTGATTGCACTCTTATTAGCTCCAACTGTTCCATCTGATCCAAGTCCCCAGAATTTACAAGCTTTTGTGCTATGAGGAGTTGCATCAACTTCAACTACATCTAATGAAGTATTTGTTATATCATCAACAATTCCTATAGTAAATCCGTTCTTTGGTTCAGCTTTTGTTAAGTTAGCATATACTCCAGCAATGTGTGATGGGTTTGGATCCTTTGAACCTAATCCATATCTACCACCAACTATAACAGGAGCATTTTCTTTTCCATAGAATGCATTCTTAACATCTAAGTATAAAGGTTCCCCAGCTGATCCTGGTTCTTTTGTTCTATCTAATACAGCTATAGACTTAACTGAAGCTGGTATTGTTTTTAATAATTTTTCTATTGAGAATGGTCTATAAAGTCTAACTTTAACTAAACCTACTTTTTCTCCATTTGCATTTAAGAAGTCAACAGTTTCTTCAATAACATCAATTGATGAACCCATTGATATTATTATTCTATCAGCATCTGGTGCTCCATAGTAATCGAAACAGTGATATTCTCTTCCTGTTAACTTAGTTATTTCAGCCATATATCCTTCTACGATTTCTGGTAATTCATCATAGAATCTATTTACTGACTCTCTAGTTTGGAAGTATATATCTGGATTTTGAGCTGTACCTCTTGTTACAGGATGATTTGGGCTTAAAGCATTATGTTTAAATGCTTCTAAAGCTTCATAATCAACTAAATCCTTTAATTCATCATATTCGATTACTTCTATTTTTTGAATTTCATGAGAAGTTCTGAATCCATCAAAGAAGTTCATGAAAGGTAATCTTGACTTAATTGCAGCTAAATGAGCAACTGCTGATAAGTCCATAACTTCTTGTACTGAACCTTCTGCTAGCATTGCAAAACCAGTTTGTCTTGCAGCCATTACGTCTTGATGATCTCCAAAAATATTTAATGATGAAGTAGCTAGCGCTCTAGCTGAAATATGGAATACTGTTGGAAGCATTTCCCCAGCAATCTTATACATGTTAGGAATCATTAATAATAATCCTTGTGATGCAGTATAAGTTGTTGTTAATGCACCAGCTTGTAGTGATCCATGAACTGCCCCTGCAGCTCCTGCCTCTGATTGCATTTCCATAACCTTAACTGTTTGACCGAATATATTCTTTCTACCTTGCGCAGCCCATTCATCAACGTGTTCAGCCATTGGTGATGATGGTGTTATTGGGAAAATAGCAGCTACATCTGTAAACGCATATGATATATGAGCAGCAGCTGTATTACCATCCATAGTTTTCATTTTTCTCATTATGTTTGACCTCTCTTCCTTTAATTTAATTTTACTTTTTAATAAATACGATTTTAGTATAACCAAAACCCATTATTATGATTTACAAAAACATAGTTTTTGTAAGAAAAAGATTCAATCAATGCACTTATGCTAAGCCCTTACCCCCTAAGTAAGTACTCTAACATTGGTCTCTATCCCCTAAAAATCTATTTAGTTAATTCCTCAGCAAGTCTAGCAGCCTCTAATAATTCTGCATCACTCGGTGATTCTTTAACGGCTAATTTGCCTACTACGTCAAAACCGTAGTCTTTCATTCTCTCAACCCAATCATCCATAAACTTTCCATCATCCCAACCATATGATCCAAATAATACTAGCTTCTTATGATTGTTTTGAATTAGTTTAAATTGGTTGATAAAAGGTTCCATTTCATGTTGCTCTATTCTATTGTTGTCCATTGATGGACTTCCAAATGCTACAGCATCTACATCTGTAACATCTTCAACAGTAGCATCAACAACATGTTTTATTGTAACTTCTGCCTGATTTCTTTGTGCACTTTCTGCTATTGCATTAGCAATAACCTCAACATTTCCCCCATTACTCCAGTAAATAATTGAAATTTTTTTCATAAAATAGCACCTCATTCTTTAAAATACGATTAATAGAATCTCGTTTTTTGGGCATATATTACCTAAATTTTACTTACTCTCTTATTATATACTAGTGTTATATTTTTGCAAGTTAGCAACGGTTCATATTAGGTCGATATACCTTAACCAAGGAAAAATAAGCTTATTTTACATATTTATCTCTATACTATTTAGTATTACTTCCAAAATCGCCTGTACACCGTTTTTCATATTGCTATTCTCCATATTTTTTACTAAATAGCTTCCCTTTTCCTTTAGCGCTTTTAATTTAATTAATAAATTATGTTTTTCCATCATTTCATCTTCATCTAATACTAAGGAATATCCTTCTTTTTCAAATGAATTTGCATTTAATATCTGGTCTCCTCTACTAATTTTCTTAGAAAGCGGAATTAATAATGTAGGCTTTTTAAGTGCTAACAACTCAAAGATAACATTTGCCCCCGCTCTTGAAATTATAAAGTCCGCTGCTTTAAGTAAATGAGGAAGATCCTCTTTAACATATTCAAATTGTCTATATCCTTTTATATTATTTAAATTTTTATCTAAATTCCCCTTACCACAAACATGTATTACATTAAACTCCTTTAATATTTCATTTAAATCTCGTCTAACCTCTTCATTGATACTCTTTGCGCCTAAGCTTCCACCTATTACTAATAAGATTTCTTTATTATCACTAAATCCACAAATCTCTTTACCTCTTAATTTACTCCCTTCTAATATTTCATGTCTTATTGGAGTTCCTGTAAGTACCCCCTTTCCATCTTTTATATACTTAAGACTTTCTCTAAAAGTTACACAAAGTTTATTACAAAATGGAGCTGATAGCTTATTTGCAAGACCTGGTGTTAAATCAGATTCATGAGAAACTACTGGTATTTTTTTCATTGATGCAGCTATCACAACAGGTACTGCCACAAATCCTCCCTTTGAAAAAATAACATCTGGCTTTTCTTTATTTAATATTTTCTTTGCTTCTAAGACACCTTTCATTACTTTAAAAGGGTCTGTAAAATTTTTAAAATCAAAATATCGTCTTAACTTTCCTGATGAAATTTCATAATATGGTATTTTAGCATCTCCTATTATTTCTTTTTCTATACCTGTTTTACTTCCTATATATTTTATTTCAAAACCTTTTTCCTTAAGTTTTGGAACTAAAGCTAAATTGGGTGTTACGTGTCCTGCTGTTCCTCCACCAGTCATAATAATTTTATATTTACTCATCTATTAATCCTCCTTAATATATCAAACAAAACTATTATCTTAAATAAATTATATGTATGTTCAAATACTTTCGTTAATTTACATTTCTATTTTATATATTATACATACTTATTAAATCATAATTTCCATTTTAAATCACTAATATTAATATTGTTATAGAAATTCTTTTCTTTAATTCCTTAACTTTCATATAATAATTTTTCTCTTTTTACACAAGCTATAATCATCAAATAAAAAGGAGGTGATTATCGTGGCATCATTAGTACCTGAAGCAAAGAATAGCTTAGCAAAATTCAAAAATGAAGTAGCTAACGAAATGGGTGTTCCATTTACAGATTATAATGGTAACCTTTCTTCAAAACAATGTGGATCTGTTGGTGGAGAAATGGTTAAAAGAATGGTAGAACAATATGAAAATGGAGTAAAGTAATCCATCTTCAGCAATAGTTTACTATTCCATATTGCAGTATAGAATTTTTTGCAATATAAAAAGAAATACCAATTAATGATATTTCTCTACTATTTAATCAATACTTAAATAAAATGGAATTATTTAAGTAAAGGGTACCTAAATGCAGGTACCCTTTTACAATTTCTCTTTCAAAACTATACCTAAATAATTTACTTAGAAACTCTATAATTACTTATAACTAACTGAACCTTCTTATTACCCATATATTCATTAATCTCAGGGAAGCAAATAACATCTAAATACACATCGTTAGGCTCTCCATTAAGAACTCTAGCATATTCATAGTCTCCAAATTCCCATTTCATAGTTTCTTCAAACTTTTCTATATCACCAAAATATATCCCCTCAATAACTAAGCCACCATCACTTAATTTAAGTTTAAGTACATTTCTATTTTTACCTAGTATTTTTACCTCTAATAACTTCAATTTTTTCATACCAAAGGTTGGTTTAGGGTTTGCTTTTCCATATGGTTCTAATAACGATATTTGATCTATTAATTCATAGTTTACTTTATTTAAAGGTAATCCCATATCAATTTGCACTTTGACCATAATATCTTCTTCTGTTAATGTAGTAACTTCATTTAGTCTATCCCTAAAAGCATCTATATTTTCAATAGGTATAGACATACCAGCAGCCATTGGATGTCCTCCAAACTTACCTAGGAGGTCCTTACATTTTAATAACTCCTCAAACATATTATATTCCTCTATTGATCTTCCAGAGCCTTTAGCACCATCATGAGCCTTTGTAAGAATAATCGTAGGAAGATTATATTTCTCTCTTATCCTACCTGCTATTATTCCTGCTATACTTTCATGGATATCATCTAAATATACCACTATGACTTTATTATCTTGCATTTTATTTTCTTCGATTATACGAATAGCCTTATCTACACCTTCTTTAGTTAACTCTTGTCTTTCTTTATTTAAATCATTTAATTTACATGCTAATTCTTTTGCTCTATTAACATCATTACTTAATAATAGTTCTAACGCCCAAAATGCTTGTTCAAGACGTCCTGACGCATTTATACTTGGTCCTATAACAAATCCAAGAGTGTATACAGTAATAGTCTTATCCTTAATACCAGTCTCTTCATACAATGCATTTAATCCTACATTAGTTGTATTATTTAACAACTCTAACCCTTTTGTAACTATTATTCTGTTTTCATCCACTAAATCTACAACATCACAAACTGTTGCTATAGCAACATATTGTAATAAATCAATTGCTTCATCTTTACTAATATTATTAAGTTTATATAATTCTTCTATAAATTTATAGGCTACCCCTGCACCACATAAACCCTTGAAATTATAATTGCAATCACTCTGTTTTGGATTAATAACTGCTAATGCCTCTGGCGTTACATATCTTCTCTCTCCATTCTCTTCAACAAATGGTATATCATGATGATCTGTTATAATAACTTCTATCCCTAATTCATTTGCCAACTTAACTTGGTCTATTGCCGCAATCCCATTATCACATGTAATTATAATATTTATTTTATCATTATAAGCCTTACGAATAATACTTTCATTAATTCCATATCCTTCTTTTATTCTATCTGGGATATGATACGAAACATTTGCTCCACATCGACTTAATGCTTTATATAGAATAAATGAACTTATGACGCCGTCCACATCATAATCACCTACTATTAATATTTTATTATTTTCTTTGATATGATCATGTATTCTTTGCACTGCCTTAATTAAATCTTTCATTTTAGATGATTCATGAAAATCTCTAATATCCACATTTAAAAACTTTTTTATATCTTCTATCTTATATATCCCTCTATTAACCAATAACTTTGCTACAACTTCGTTTATATTACATTGTTCTGAGATAGCCTTATAATTACTTTTTATATTTTTTATCATCCATTTTTCCATATAATTCCTCAAACTTAATCTAAAATCACTCTCTATGCTACTTTTTAAAACTATATATTTTACTAAACTTGGTTGTTAATACTCTTATTTAAACTAAGTTATATTTTAAATAAATATAAAATAAAATTAGAGTTAATTATTTAATTAACCCTAATCTTAAATATACTCTTTATATTCCCCGAAAACTTCTTATGCTAGATAAATAACATTCCTCTTTTAATTTCATCTACTTTTTCTGGCTTAACTTTACTTAATATCTCAAAAGCAAAAGGAATAGCTGCTGCTGGACCTCTTCCTGTTATTATATTATTGTCAACAACAACTAATTCATTCTTATAGTTGCATTCACCAAGTTCTGTTTCAAAACCAGGATAACAAGTTATATTTTTACCTGTAGTTATTCCTGCTTTTCCTAGAGCAATAGGGGCTGCACAAATCGCACATACAAATTTACCTTTTTTATAAAATTCTTTTATTAATGATATAACTTTTTTATTATCTCTTAGGCTTGTAGACCCTGGTATTCCACCTGGTAAAACTAATATATCATATTCATTTATTTCATTATTTTCTATATTATTATCTGCTATTACCTTAACTTTATGAGATGTTGTAACCTCTAAATCTTTTAACGCAAAAGTATTGCAAGTTACATCTGCTCTTCTTAAAACATCAACAACTGTTAAAGCTTCTATTGTTTCAAACCCATCGGCTAATAAAATTGCTACTTTTTTCATAATTCTTTCTCCCTTATACTTCTTAATTATATAAAACTTCCTTTAATTCATCATCTAAGCCTATCATCAAGGCACTACTACCTCTACCAGCTCTATTTTGAAGTTTTATTTCCTCAATCTCTAATTCTTTTTTATTCTTACTTTTAGATATAAGTGTTAATTTTATATGTGACATAATCGCTATTTCATTTTCATTATTTGTATGATTATTTACAAATACTCTACCAAAAATAACTTCATCATCCTCTTTTAGGCTTATTCCAGTAACACCTGAAGCTACTTTCCCCATTGGATTCACATTTTCTGTAGAAAATTTTATTGCCATAGCTTTTTTAGTTACCATAATTACTTCAGCATTAGTTTTATCACAAATATCTACAGAAATAACTTCGTCTTTATCATGTTTAAATTTATAAGCTATTTGTGATGAATAGTTTCCTTCAAATTCTTTTAATAAAGTTTTCTTAATCATACCTTTTTTAGTAAAGAAATATACATACTTATTATCTATGAAGTTAATTACTGAAGATATCTTTATTACAGATTCTCCTGGTAACATACCATCTACTATATTACTTAAAATTATATCACCTTTATTAACATTTTGAAGTAGAAATGCTGAAATTTTATATACACTTCCCTTATTAGTAAACATTAATATATCACTTTTTGAATCGGTATTAACTTTAAGTGCGTCTTGTTTTCTTACTTTCCCTATACTTTTAATAATTCCCTTCGAATTTATTCCTATAGAGAACTCTAAAAACTCCATCTCATTAGTATATTCTACATTTAAAATTTCGTCCTTTGATGATAAATTAAATATTTGTAGCGGAAGAATATTTCTTGGTTGATCTTCAAGTTCTGGTATTTCTAAACTAAAGTTTAATCCATTTTTAGTTTCAACCTTTAAAAAATCTTTTTCTTCCTCTTCATTAAATAAATCTACACGAATAACTTCTTCCCCATCTTTCATTTTCAATGCTTGTAGTTTTGTATATGAAGTACTAAATTTATCTAAAGAACTTTTCTTTATACAACCCTTTGAAGTAATAAATTGAATATATTTATTTGGATGTAAGCTATTTACAGAAATCACATTAACTATAGTTTCTTGTTCTAAGTTTAATGTTTTTATTAAGCTATCTAACCTTTCTCCTTTTTCTTTCCATTTACCTTCTGGTATATTTATTCCTTTTATTTGATACATATTACCAGCATTAGTAAATACCAATAGATTTTCAATAGTATTAGATTTAACTAAAAACTTCAGTTCATCTCCTTCTCTATACTCAATATCTTCAATTTTCCCATTAGATCTATTATATGTTTTAAGAGGAATTCTTTTTACAAATCCATCTTTTGATATTGTAACCATAACATCTTCAACTACTATAAGTTCTTCAAGATCTATTTTGGCTTCGCTATCATCTTCTATAATAGCTGTCCTTCTTGGATTTTCAAATTTAGATGTTATCTCTTTAAGTTCAGTTTTTATAACTTTTAAAAGTTCTCTTTCGTCATCTAATATTTTCTTTAATCTTTTTATAGTTTTTTCTAATTCATTATATTCCTTTTGGAATACTTTTATTTCTAAACCAGTTAATCTATAAAGCATTAATTCTAATATTGCCTCTGCTTGTATATCCGTAAATCCAAATTTATTCATAAGATTCATAGCTGCATCTTTTTTTGATTTAGATTCTCTAATAGTTTTTATTACTTCATCTAAAACATCTATAGCTTTTATAAATCCTTCTACAATATGAAATCTCTTCTCAGCTATCTGTAATTCCCTAACAGTTCTTCTTGTAACAATTTCCTTTTGATGATTAACATAGTGTTCAATTATTGTCTTAAGACCCATTGTTTGTGGTTTACCATCTGCTAATGCAACCATATTAAAGCTTATGTTACATTGTAAGTCAGTCTTTTTAAATAGATACTTTAATATCTTATCTGCTCCATCTTCATCTATTGCTTTTTTAAGCTCAATAACTGCTCTTACTCCATTTCTATCAGATTCATCTCTTATATCAATTATAGCTTCTAATGCTTTTGAATGTCTTTTATCTCCAGTCATTTCTGAAATAGTTTGAAGTAACTTAGCTTTATTTCTTCTATATGGGAATTCAGTTATAACTATTCCTATTCTTCCATTTTCTAATTTTTCAATACTAGTTTTAGCTCTTAATGTAACCTTACCTTCTCCTGTTTCGTAAGCAGAAAGTAATGAATTTTTCCCTATAAGTATTCCGCCTGTTGGTAGGTCTGGACCTTTTATATACTTCATTAAATCCTTCGTTGTAACTTCTGGATTGTCTATATATGAGAGCACACCATCTGTTACCTCACCTAAATTATGAGGTGGTATGTTAGTTGCAAGTCCTACAGCTATTCCAAAAGCACCATTTACTAAAAGGTTTGGATATCTACTTGGCAATACCTTTGGTTCTAACTCACTATCCGAATAGTTAGGAACCATATCTACAGTTTCTTTATCTATATCTCTAAGCATTTCCATTGCAATTGGTGCAAGTCTTGCTTCTGTATATCTCATAGCTGCTGCGCCATCTCCATCCATAGATCCCCAGTTACCATGTCCGTCTATAAGTGGTTCTCTTGTGGAGAAATTTTGAGCCATAATTACCATAGCATCATAAACCGAACTATCTCCATGTGGATGGAACTTACCTAAAATATCTCCAACTATTCTAGCTGATTTATAATAAGGTCTATCTGGATAGGCCTTTAAAAGATATGCTCCATATAGTATTCTCCTATGAACAGGCTTTAATCCATCTCTTACATCTGGAAGAGCTCTATCTTTTGCTACTTCTATTGCATAAGGAAGATAGTTATCTGGCATTGCCTCTTCTATAGGAATTCTAATAATATTATTATCCCTAGGTATATCATTAACTTTCTTTGCCATAATATTTCTCCATTCTATTCAAAATTAAAATTCACCATACTTATACATATAATTTTTTCTAGGTTCAACTATATCTCCCATCAATAATGAAACCATTTTTTCTGCTTTAGCTGCATCTTCTATAGTAACTTGAAGTAAAGTTCTTGTAGAAGGGTTTAGTGTTGTATCCCATAATTGTTCTGGATTCATTTCTCCTAATCCTTTATATCTTTGTATAAGAGCACCTTTTCCAATTTCTTTTTTAACTTTTTCTAATTCTTCATCACTATAAGCGTACTTAGAAATCTCTCCATTTTTTGTGTTTCTATAAACTTTATATAATGGAGGTTGAGCTAAATAAAGATGTCCATTTGCTATAAGCGGTCTCATATATCTGTAAATGTAAGTCATCCATAAAGTTCTTATATGATATCCATCTACATCTGCATCACTCATTATTATTATTTTATCGTATTTTAAATCTTCTTCTTTGTAATTATCTAAAGTTCCTGTTCCAATTGCAGTATTGAATATTTTTAATTCCTCTGATGCTAAAACATTTTCTAGTTTTTGCTTTTCAGTATTCATTATTTTTCCTTTAGATGGCATTATAGTTTGGAATCTTCTATCTCTTGCCTGCTTAGCTGATCCTCCAGCAGAATCTCCTTCCACTACTATAAATTCATTAACAGTATTATCTTTTAATGTACATACTGCAACCTTACCTGCAAGAGGAGCTGTACCTTTACCAACCTTTTTCTTTTCAGCATCATTTATTTTCTTTATTTTTTCTCTTCTTTGTGCTGCTTGAAGTGCATTATTTATTATCATAGTTGCTACTTCTTTATTATCCTCTATCCATTCACCAAACTTTGTGTAGGCTAAATCATTCATCATTGTGTACGCTTCTGTACTGCCTAATTTAGTTTTGGTTTGTCCTTCAAATACTGGATTAGTTATTTTTATTCTTACTATAGCAGTCATACCTTCTCTTAGGTCATCACCTTCAAAGTCCTTGTCTTTTTCTTTTAAAATGCCTAGCTTCTTAGCACCTTCTTTAAATGCTCTAGTCATACCAGTCTTAAAACCTGTTTCATGTGTTCCAGCTTCTGTAGTTGGTATATTGTTAACATAACTTGCTATATATTCTGTTGTAGAATCAGTAAATTGTATACATACTTCTCCAAACATTTGAGTTGCTTCAAGACTTCTTTCACCTTCAAAGAAAATTGGATTTGGATGTAATGTAGTTTTACTTTCATTTAAATAATCTATAAAATCTAATAACCCTCTTTCAGAATAATATTCTTTTACTATTTCTTCTTTTCTTCTATCTATTAGTTCTAAATGTATTCCTTTATTTTGAAAAGCTAGTTCTTGTAATCTCTCATCTATTACATCAAATTTAAAATCTACTGTTGAAAAGACATCTTTATCTGGCATAAAAGTAACTCTTGTGCCATTCTCTTTAGATTTTCCGATTATCTCTAATTTACCTACTGCTGTTCCAGGCATATCTTTTTTCAATTCTTTATCGTAACAATATTCAAATCTTTGTTTGTATATATTACCATTTTGATGAACTTCTACTTCTAGCCATTTTGAAAGAGCATTTACAACTGCTGCCCCAACTCCATGTAATCCACCAGATGTCTTGTAGTTCTTATTATCAAACTTTCCTCCAGTGTGTAATTCGGTAAATACCATCTCCACACCAGATTTTTTCTTTATAGGATGAATTCCTGTAGGAATCCCTCTTCCATTATCTATAACAGTAATACTTTTATCTTTATTTATAATTATAGTCGCTTTATCACCATATCCATTAGATATCTCATCTATGGCATTATCTAATATTTCCCAAATGCAATGATGTAATCCCTTACTTCCCGTAGACCCTATATACATACCTGGTCTCACTCTTACAGGCTCTAATTTCTCTAGGGATGTCAAATCTGTAACATCATATCCCTTAATTAAATCATCACTCATTCTAACCTCCAAAATTAACTTGCCAATTTAAGGTACACATACTACTTTAAAATTTATCTTTTAAATTATAATTTTCTCAAAGTTCATACCTTATATACAATCTTTATAATTTTATCATAATTAATGTTTCTTTTAAAATATAATAGTTTTAAAGAAATTTGTCAAACATTTGTTCTTTATAGGTTCATATCATAAAATAAAAAACCAGCGAATACGCTGGTTTTTTTATACATCACAAATTTCTATACTTCTAACATGCTTTGTAGGGTTCCACTCTTTGTTGTTTTTCTTTAACATACCTTGTATTGTTATAGGTATCCAAGTTAAAGTATATACAGCATATAATAAGAATCTAAATAGTAAAATTAAATTCTTCTTTCCTAAGAACAACCACGTAGCTAATAAAAATGCTGCATTATATACTATATTAGCTAATACATATAAAGCTAAACTGTTAGAATTTCCAAGTATCATTGGTAAAACAAATACACTTAATGAATAAAATAATATCATACCAAAGAAACCTGTTGATATTTTCTTATCTAATTTCATAATTAATGGTGTTATTAAGAATTGCATTACCGCTAATACCTTAAATAAAACATCTCCAAATAAATAACTTATTAGGAATATATTTAATCCATCTGAACTAACAATTTGGAGTACTGATAGTAGTAATGAAATACCTAACATTAATGTTAAGAAAGGTTGTATTACATATAGAGCACAGTCTAAAACAAACCATTTTCTTTCTTTTAAACCCTTCTTTATAAGTTTAAAGAAATATCTTGATGCAACATCTGTAAATCCTTGCATCCATCTTCTTCTTTGAACCCATGATTGCTTTAATGTTAATGGTTTTTCATCATAAATTATAGCATCATGTGCCCAACCTACTTTTTCACCATTTAAAACTAGCTTACATGAAAATTCTAAGTCTTCAGTTAAGCATGTTGCACCCCAACCAAGTTCTTGAAGAACTTCTGTATCTATTGCAAATCCAGTTCCACCGATTTGGTTAGATAATCCAACATTAGCTCTTGCTAATTGATACATTCTATTTTGTGACCAAAACGCTATAGAATATGATGTTGCAATCCAAGAATCATTTGGATTTTTACTATCTATATAACCTTGTACTACTTTATATCCTTCTAGCATTTTTGAGTTTATTTCCTTACACCAATCTTTTGATACTAAGTTGTCAGCATCAAAAATAGCTATGGCATCATACTTCTTCTTCATTTTGAATAACTTTGCAAACATCCATTCTAATGCAAAGCCTTTACCTCTTTGCTCATCATTGAATCTTTCATAGACATTTACACCATATTTTCTTGCTACTTTTGCAGTATTATCAGTACAATTATCAGCAATTATGAATATATCTATAAGTTCCTTTGGATAATCCTGATTTAGCATACTCTCTATTAATTTTCCTATTACAACTTCTTCATTGTGAGCTGCAACAATCATAGCAAATTTCTTTTCAGCATTATAGTTCTTTTTTTCATCTTTTCTTTTTAATCCCATAAAAGCAAGAATAAAATAATACATCGTAATTACAAAGACGAATATTTGAAAAACCGCTGTAACTGAAAAAATTATATCACCCATTACATCCACTCCTATAAATTTAAAGGACTATAAAATTTGTTAAAATATATTAGTGTCCTTCTTTACATCCTTTTTAATATATTCCATCGCATTTAAAAAATCAAGTGTGAAATCTTAATATTTAATTAAGTTTGCAATTTAAACATTTACATAGAGATATTTCTATTAATATATTATCCTTATGTAAATCTATTTATAATCTTTTTTTGGTTTTTAATAAAATTTTATTTGAAATTAAAATACACTTATCACAATAAATATGATAAGTGTATAAATAAAACTCAAAATAGGGGTTACTATTTTTGAGGTTTTAAACTATTCCTTGTGCCATCATAGCCTCAGCAACTTTCATAAATCCTGCAACATTTGCTCCAAGAAGAATATTTCCAGGTTCTCCACATTCTTCAGCTGCATTCTTTGAATTTTTATATATATTAACCATTATATTTTGTAGTTTTTCATCCACTTCTTCAAATGTCCATGATAATCTCATACTATTTTGTGACATTTCTAAAGCTGAACATGCAACTCCCCCTGCATTAGCAGCCTTTGCTGGTCCAAACATAATTGAAGCTTTTTGTAATATTTCAATAGCTTCTAATGTTGTTGGCATATTTGCACCTTCTGAAACAGCTAAAGTTCCATTCTCCACTAAAAGTTTAGCAGAATCTGCATCTATTTCTCCTTGAGTTGCACATGGAAGAGCTATATCACATTTTATTGACCAAATTCCTCTACAACCTTCAAAATATTTAGCAGTTGGAACTTTGTCTATATATTCTTTGATTCTACCTCTTCTTATTTCTTTTATTTCTTTAACTACATCTAAATTAATTCCATTTTCATCGTATATATATCCATTTGAATCGCTTAAAGCAACAACTTTAGCTCCAAGTTCTGTTGCTTTCTTAGTAGCATATATAGCAACATTACCTGATCCTGATATAACTACTGTTTTTCCCGAAAAGCTTAATCCATTATCTTTTAGCATCTCTTCTGTAAAATAAACTAAACCATATCCTGTAGCTTCTGTTCTTGTTAAACTACCACCATAAGTAAGTCCTTTTCCAGTTAAAACTCCTTGTTCATTAGCTCCTCTTAATTTTTTATAATATCCATATAAATATCCTATCTCTCTTCCACTAACACCTATATCTCCTGCTGGAACATCTATATTAGGACCTATATGTCTATATAACTCTGCCATAAAACTTTGACAGAATCTCATAACTTCCATATCTGATTTTCCTTTTGGATCAAAGTCTGAACCACCTTTTCCTCCTCCTATAGGAAGTCCTGTTAATGAATTTTTAAATATTTGTTCAAATCCTAAAAATTTAATTATGCTTTGATTTACTGATGGATGAAATCTAAGACCACCCT
This sequence comes from Clostridium chauvoei, assembly GCF_002327185.1. Taxonomy (NCBI): domain Bacteria; kingdom Bacillati; phylum Bacillota; class Clostridia; order Eubacteriales; family Clostridiaceae; genus Clostridium; species Clostridium chauvoei. The sequence continues at coordinate 1,756,410 of NZ_CP018624.1, forward strand.
TATATGGGCCTATTGCACTATTAAATTGAATTCTAAATCCTCTATTTACTTGAACATTTCCTTTATCATCTATCCATGGCACTCTAAAAAATATTTGTCTTTCTGGTTCAACAATTCTTTCTAAAATACCTGCCTTTATATACTCTTCATGTTTTTCAAATACTGGAACTAAAGAATTTAGCACTTCTGTTATCGCATCTAAAAATTCAACTTCTCCTGAATTTCTTTTTCTTACTTGTTCTAGAACGCTATCTACATATTCTCTGCCGTTCATATTTCCATCTCCTTCATTCTCTAATTATTTATATAATACAATACACGACAATAAATTGCTATATTTTTTCGAAATATCTGATTTTTTTAATAATTACTTATAATACCATGTATATTTTTAACAATTTATTATGTAGCAAACCTTTTCATGCTTTTCAAATTATTCTTTTTATATAAAATATTATATATATGTATAATTGGAGCTAATTAAATAAATAATATTGCTAATATTTTATTAATTTAATTTGAAGGAGATTTTTTATGAAAATAGGATATGCATGTACGCCTCTTTTGCTCCATTACAAAACAACTAGAAAGATTTTATTAAAATATTATTCTGAAGAGTTACTAATCACTTTAATAAAAGAAAATTTAGATGGCCTCTTAAACATACTTAATTATAATAGTCTAAATAATATAAACCTTTTTAGAATAAGTTCTGATATAATACCTCTTGCTAGTCATAAAATAAATACATTTTCTTGGTACAATTACTTTGATAAAGAATTGAGAAATATTGGAGACTATATCAAAAATAACTCACTAAGAGTATCTATGCATCCTGGACAATATACTGTTATTAATTCACCAAAAAAAGATGTTGTAGAAAAATCAATTCTTGACCTTAAGTATCATGCTGATTTTTTAGATTCTTTAAATTTAGATAGATCACATAAAATCATATTACATATAGGAGGAATTTATGGAGATAAAAAAAGTGCTATAGAAAGATTTATTAAAACCTATAACAACTTAGATGATAATATTAAAAATAGATTAGTAATTGAGAATGATGAAAAAAATTTTTCTATGGATGATTTATTATATATTAGTCAATTATGCTCTATACCTGTAATTTTTGATAACTTACATAATTCTTGTTTTAACGATAACAAATATTCTCTTTACGATATCTTTAAAAAGGTCAGTAACACTTGGAGTACTTTAGATGGAAATATGAAGGTTCATTATAGTCAACAACATCCTTTTAAGAAAAAAGGTGCCCATTCCTCTACTTTAAATATAGATAAATTTTTAGAGTATTTTAATATATGTAAAGACTTTAATCCAGATATAATGCTTGAAGTTAAAGATAAAAATATATCTGCAATTAAAGTTTTAAACTCAATCTCCGAATTAAGTAATACCCCTTCCATATCTTCATTAAACTCTGAATTTGATAAATATAAATTCATTTTATTAGAACAGGGTGACACTACTTTTAATAAAGCATCCTCTATAATAAATAACGATAAATCCTTTATAAAATTTTATAAATTTATAGATGAAATTATATATTCAGAAACAACTTTACAAAACAAAAAGCAGGTTTTAAAGGAAATAGAGAAAAAAATTAGAGATGATATAGAAAATAGAGAATTTAAATATTTTAACAAATTATTACAAGAAGAAGATTATATAAAATGTAAAAATTACTTATATAAACTTATATTAAAATATAATAATCCCTTATCTAAAAGTTATTATTTTATTAACTACTAAATAAAATAATCCTTCCTAGATAAAAAATATAAATTTATCTAAGAAGGATTATTCTTTTAATCATTCATTTCTTTTATTATATTGTCTATAAATTTTACTTTCTTCCCTCTGGAATACATATATATTGGAATTGACGTTATAATACCTACTCCTGTTCCGCAAATAATATCCCACATTGTATCATCTAAACTATTATTTTGAGCTGTTAATCCAAAAAGAGAATCTGTTGTATACTCCCATATTTCCCAGACTCCTGCTGCTGCTGCTGCAAATATTATCACAAAAATCACAGCCATATACGGATTTACTACTTTAATACCTTCTTTTCCACATAATGATATAAATAGTACATATCCTATAATCGCTATTATCGCACCAGAACCCAGATGTAAGAATTTATCATAATGAGGTATTCCATAAAAATCCCATACATTTCCTAAATACATTGCTAAAAATATAAATATTAGTATCATATAGTAGGACGTTTTAGATCTACTTAAAAAACTCTTTTTATATACGATATACATTCCCCATATAGTTACAACTAATAATAGAATTCTTGGAAACTTTATTCCATTTTTAAAGATAAAATCATATACAGCTGTAATTGCTAGTAAAAGCATACTCCCCCAAGTAACTAAACTTTCTTGACTTTTGCTTTTAAAACTCACTTTATCACTCCCGTTACATTGCTGATTTAATAATTATATCAAATTTAAATGATATTTATCGCAAGCTAACCTACTGTTAACTAAATGTTAACTTAGTAACAACTGCTATTTTAAATACGTTTAAATAGTACAGCTGCTATTAAACTTCCAACTATTAATCCTCCAATATGCCCGAAATTATCTATATTAGGAACCGTTAATCCAATAGCTATATTTAATATTATTACTTGTATAATATTAATCATATATTCTTTCCCTATATTTTTTCTATTTTTGTAACCAAACATAAACATGGCTCCTAAAAGACCAAAAACTGCCCCTGAAGCTCCAACTGATATGCTTTGTGGTGAAAGTATATAACTTAATGCTGAACTTCCAATTGCTGAAGCAAAATAAATTACTGCATATTTTTTTCTTCCATATACCTGTTCTACTTGTACACCTATTATCTTTAATGCCATCATATTAAATATAATATGTATAATTCCTCCATGTAAAAAAGCAGAAGTTATAAATCTAAAAATTTGTCCTTCATTTATTAAAAGATTAACTTTAGCTCCAAGCTCTATTAATGTAATTATATCTATATCTATAAAGTTCTTAGATTTAATTGCAGATATTATATAAATTAATATATTTATTAAAATCAAAGAGTAAGTTAATTTATATTTAATTAAGTTCTCTTTAGAAGATGTATCTATTTTCACCATATATTCTATAATAGGTATTAATATTTTAGATGTTTCACTACAATAAAGTATTTTTCTATCTTTTAAGGAAAATATTAATTTATTTTTATTAGGAGAATTATTTATATACTCTCCTGAAACTAGTACAACTGAATTTAAAATATGGGGCTTATCAAAAGCCCCAGCTAAATATTCCTTTGCTTCTCTGTAGTTTATATCTTCTTCACTATCAGATGTTACTATAACACCTAAAATTACTTCTCCAAGATCTAAAACTCCTAGCCACTTATTTTCTTTATGAAAATTACTATAATAATCTCTCATAAAGAAATTAGCTTCTTTTGTTAATAAATTATAAAATACTTTTTCAAATTTTTTCATAAATTCCCCATTAAATTTCTTTATCTAACATATCTAAAAGTTCATTAAACCTTTCTATTGTTGCTTCTAATGGCTTTGAAGTAGTCATATCTACTCCTGCCTTCTTAAGAATGTTTATAGGGTAATCACTTCCTCCACTCTTTAAGAATCCAATGTATTTTTCTACAGCATCTTTTTCTCCATCTAATATAGACTTAGCAAAGGCTGATGCTGCTGCATATCCTGTAGCATATTGATAAACATAAAAATCAGAGTAAAAATGAGGTATTCTTGACCATTCTGCATCTATAGCTTCATCAACGACCATATCTTCCCCGAAATATTTAACATTTAAATCATGCCATGCTTTATTATAATCATCTGAAGTAAGTGAATTTCCTCTTTCTAGTGTTTCATGAGTATATAATTCAAATTCTGCAAACATTAATTGTCTAAATACAGTAGTTCTTATTTGCTCTAATTCTTGATTTATTAAATATAATTTTCTATTTTTATCAGTTTCTTTATTTATTAAATGATGTATAAGTAATGCTTCATTAGTTGTTGAAGCAACTTCTGCACAGAATAATGTATATCCAGCATAAATATATGGTTGCTCTTTTCTTGAATAATAAGAATGAATTGAATGACCCATTTCATGTACAAGAGTTGATACATCATTTAGTTCATAATTATAATTTAATAGTACATATGGCATTGTACTATATCCACCCCAAGAGTAAGCTCCACCTCTTTTACCTTTATTTTGATATATATCTATCCATCCATCTTCAATTCCATTTTTAAATATCTTTAAATACTCGTCTCCTAGTGGATTAAGACCTTCTACTGCTATATTTACAGCTTTATCAAATTCTATATGATCCTTTTTAATTTCTATAACAGGAACATATAAATCATACATATGCATCTCATCTAAACCTAATAATTTTTTCTTTAATGATACATATCTGTGTAAAGAAGCTATATTATCATTTATAGTTTTTATAGCATTTTTATATACTTCTTGAGGTATATCATTAGGACTTAAAGATGCATCTAAAGCATTTTTATATTTTCTTACTTTAGCACTAAAGTTAAAATTCTTAATTGAACTTGTTAATGCTGTTGCTAATGTATTTTCAAAACCTTTATATTCTTTATATAAAGTTTCAAAGGCAGCTTTTCTTACATTCCTATCCTTACTTTTTATAAATGATGAATAATTCCCTTCTGTTAATTCAATCTTATGACCTTCTTCATCTAATATATCACCAAATTTCATATCTGCATTAGTTAACATATTATGAATAGCTTCTGGAGCTGATAAGCAATCTGATACGCTTGCTAAAAGTTCCTCTTCACTCTTACTTAAAATATGTGGTTTTTCTTTGAAGATATCTTCGAAGAAAAAATCATACATTTTAAGTTCTGGTAATTTTTCCATACAGTCTCTTATAAAGTCTTCTGATAAAGTTAAAATTTCTGGTACAAAATACGCTGTGTATGTTGAAAACTCTGCCATATAAGCATCGACTCTATTCATCATTCCTTGATATTTTGAATTTGAAGTATCCTCATCACATCTTAAATGTGCATAAACATAAATAGTTTCAGCTTTTATTCCAATATCAACATAAAGCTTAAGATACTCTAAAATACTTTCTGCATTATCTAATTTACCTTCATAATTTTTTAAATTAGGAGCTTTATCTTTTAGCTCTTGAAATGCCTTTTCCCATTCTTCATCTGTTTTAAATATCTTATTTACTTTCCACTTGTATTCCTCTTTAATCTCATCTCTCTTTTTAAGAACCTTACTTTCACTCATAAAAATTCACCTAAATTAAATTAGGCTCCTCCTTCCTAAATATATTCTTGTTCTTTGCCTATAATATCTTTAAATACTTTTTCCATGGATTCTTCTATTAAAGAAACACATTTTCCTAGCTTTTCTTTTATAACCATATAATCTTCATCATAATCAAATTTTATGATAAATGTTGGGTTATATTCTTCTAAATCCTCTTCTATTGTAAATCCACTTTCTTCAAATGATTCATGATTAAATAAATCATATATTGCAGAGTATTCCCATTCTTCTACATCTTTATTTGTATCAAAATATAAATTAACTATATTATCTAACACAAATAACTTTTTAACATATAATGCTCCCTCTGAAACCTCAAAACTTCCTAATTCTTTTGTTATAAATCCTGTTTCCTTATTTTTTTCCATTAATACTAAGCTTGAAAAATCCATCTTGTATTTTCCTCCAATTCATTTTTTATCTAGTGTTTTTAAATATATCTATATTATATGTTTTAACCATACAATAAAGCAAGATATGTATTTACTTAATGTTAAATTATGGTAATATAATCTTAGGGATATTTTTAAGGAGGGTGCTTATGAGTAAAAAAGTTTCAAGAAAAGTTTTAAAAATGAAAAGAAAGGAAAGACTTAAACATAGAAGAAAAAAATTTTTTGTAGCTTTATCTATATTTGTAGGTCTTTTAATGGTTTCATCCTTACTTATTTATAATCTAGTATTAAAACATAAATTAAAAGACTTAACTTATGCTATAGATTATCACTTTACAAGTAAGGATATTAAAGAAGAAAGACTTCTTAGCGTACAACAGTATAATTTATTATTTGCAGATGGCGATACAGTTGTAGTTGAAGCTCATGGTCTTAGTCACGAAAAACCTCATTCAAATACTACTGTTAAGGCAAAACTTATTAAAAATAAAAAAGGTATTTGGGATTTAGATAAAGATGCTTTAGTTGCCAAAGAAAAGTAGTTGTTGCAAATTATTTGCATTATCATATATAATAGAGCTAGAAAATTTAGGAGTTGATTTAATGATTAATATAAACAATTTATGTTTTTCATATACTAATAAAACACCTTATTTACTTAATAATGTTAATTTAAGTATTCCTAAAGGTGCTTATATTTCAGTTGTTGGTGAAAATGGAAGCTGTAAAACTACCCTTATAAAATTAATTTTAGGCCTTCTTTCTCCGACTTCTGGCTCTATTGAGATTGAAACTAACTCTATAGGTTATGTTCCTCAAAGATTAGATTCTTTTAATTCTCAATTTCCAATAACAGTTACTGAAGTATTAGAATGTCATGTAAAAACATTAAAAAATAAAAATTCAAATATAACTTCAGCTTTAAAGCAAGTTAATATGTATGATTTTAAAAATTCTCTTCTCGGAAATTTATCCGGAGGACAACAACAAAGAATATTAATTGCACGTTCTTTAATGGGAAATCCTGAAGTTATAATTCTAGATGAACCTTCCACTGGTGTAGATGAAAATAATCAAAAAGAAATTTATGGTATATTAAATAAACTAAATCAATTTGATCACAAAACTATTATATCTATAGAACATAATATAAATATAGCACTCAAATATTCAACTCACATACTTAAAGTACATAATGGGACAGTTAAGTTATATACTGTAAAGGACTATATTAAATTCAGAAATGAAGATTCCTTTTTAGATGATGCTATATAAAAAGATTAATAAAAAAATATATATTTTTAGAAAGGTAGACTTTAATGTTTCAATTAGAATTTATGCAAAATGCCTTTATGGCAAGCTTAATTATTTCTATATTATGTCCTTTCATAGGACTTTTTTTAGTGTTAAGAAGATACTCGATGATTGGTGATACCCTATCTCATTCTTCCTTTGCAGGGGTAGCTATCGGACTAGTTATAGGAGTTAATCCAATAATGACAGCATTTTTATTTACTACATTATGTGCTCTTATTATAGAATTTTTACGAGATTATTATAAAAAGTATGCAGAGCTTGTAATGTCATTAGTCTTAACATTTAGTTTAGGTATTGCAATTATACTTATTAGTAGCGGTAAAGCTTCTGCTAAAGTTAATTCTTATCTATTTGGAAGTATTTTAACAGTAAGTACAAGCGATATAATTTTAATTTCAATTATCGGTATAATTTGCTTAATAACTTTAATACTTTTATATAATAAACTTGTTTACATAACCTTCGACGAAGAAGGCGCTAAAGTTTCTGGAATTAAAGTTAAGCTTATAAACTACATATTTACTTTACTAGTAGGTGCGACAATTTCTATGTCAATTAGAATTATGGGGATTTTAGTTATATCTTCTATTATGGTTGTTCCTGTTGCAACTGCTATGCAGCTAAAAAAGAGCTTTAAAACAACATTAATCTATTCAATTATATTTGGATTTTTAGATATAATGTTAGGCTTAATATTATCTTATTATGTAAATAGTGCTCCAGGAGGTACTATAGCTATTACTTCTGTATTTACACTTATATGTGTTATACTATTTGATAGATTTAAAAAATAAAAGACAACGTCATTGAACTGCTCCCTGTCTCTTAAACAGGGGCTAGTTTACATCGACGTTGTCTTATTTTTTACACTTATCACATATACCTTTCATTTCAAGCTTATGCTCTGTTAAACTAAATCCAACTTGTTTTTTTATTATTTCTTCTATTTGCTCTATTGGACATGGAACCCTTACTGATTTATGACAAATATTACATTTTAGTATATGCTCATGACTTTCTTTTTTCATAGAATATACAGCTGGCCCATCAGTAAGAACTGTTTTTTTAATAACATTTTTCTCTTCAAATAATTCCAAACTTCTATATATTGTACTTAAGTTTAAATTTTTCCCTTGCTTCTTACATTCTTCATATAAATCATCTGCTGTTAATCCACTCTCTGAATTTTCTAATATATTAAGTAAAGCTATTCTACCTTTTGTTACTTTTATATCTCTATCTTTTAGAAAAGTTGTCCATTCCATTTCTTATATCTCCTACGCTATAATATCTTTATATTATAACATAACCAAATATATATTTGTATTCCTTAAAAAAATATCATCTTTATAGCAAAAGCCATAAGAATTATTCCTCCTAAAAAACCAGAGTATTTACATGCAAAATCTATTCTCCTTATATATCTACAAATATAAAATCCTATTAAGCACATAAGTAAGGTAATAAGACCTACCATTATAGAATCTACTATTAATAATACACCTGATATTATATGATGAAATACTGTAAATCCAACAACTAATGCATCTATACTAACAGATACTCCAAGTATAATATACATACATTTTTTTATTAAAAAAGTATCATCTCTATCATCTTTTTTAAAACCTTCTATTATCATTATGATTCCTATGATTCCTATAATAAGTCCTCCAATTAAATTAGGAATACTTGCTATATATGTATCAAAAATCAAACCTGCTAATCCACCTATGAATATAAACAGAAATTGAAAGAAGGCAAAAGATAAAATAAATCCTATTTTATTTTCTCTCTTTAGAATCGGATTTATTCCTAAACTTATACTAAGACCAAAGGCATCCATAGCCATTGCAATCCCTATAAAGATTACCTCTTTTACACCCATTTACCATATTCTCCTCTTTTTATTCAATCTACTATATATTTTATTAATAATTCTATTATTTATGAGTTAAATTTTTTAAATAAATACTTTAAATAATTTATATTTTGTTGTATATTATTAATTAGAGTATATTAATTAATTTAAAAGTATATCACATTGAGTGATTTTTTATAAAGGAGAGTATGTTAATGGCAAATTGTATAATCGCACAATCAGGTGGCCCAACTTCTGTTATCAATTCAAGTGTTGTAGGCTTATTAAAAGGAAATAAAGATTTAAAAGCTTTCGATAAAGTTTATGGAGGCTTAAATGGTATTGAAGGTATATTAAATGGTAATATAATAGATTTGTCCTCTTTAAGTGATGCAGAAATAGAAACTTTTAGATATACACCTTCCTCTGGATTAGGTTCTTGTAGATATAAAATGAAAAAATTAGAAGAGTCCACAGAAGAATACGATAAACTTCTAGAAATACTAAAAGCTTATGATATAAAAGCATTCTTTTATGTAGGTGGAAATGATTCTATGGATACAATTGCAAAACTTAGTGAGTATGCTAAATATACTAAAATTGATATTAAATTTATAGGAATTCCTAAAACTATAGATAATGATTTAATGTTTACAGATCATACTCCTGGTTTTGGAAGTGCTGCTAAATTTATTGCAACTACTACTCTTGAAACATATTTAGATTCATCTGTTTATATAAATAATGGAATATTTATATTAGAAACTATGGGTAGAGATACTGGTTGGCTTGCAGCTGCTTCTTGTCTTGCTAAAATTGATGGTAAACAAGTTGCAGACTTTATATACTTACCAGAAGTAGCTTTTGATACTATTAAATTTCTTAATGATGTAAGACAAAAATTTAATGAACAAAACAAAGTATTTATAGTTGTATCTGAAGGGCTTAAAAATGCTAATGGAGAATTCATAACAGAAGTTCAATCTCAAACACATGATAATTTTGGACATGCTCAACTAGGTGGAATAGGTTCATATCTAAAAAAATTAATTATCGATTCTGGAATAACAAAAAGAGTAAAATCCCTTGAACTTGGCGTTTTACAAAGATGTGCTATACATTGTGCATCTCATACTGATTTAACAGAATCCTTTGAAGCTGGTTATTCTGCATTAAAATTTGCTATTGAAGGTAACAGTGGCTATATGGTTGCAATTAAAAGATATTCCAATTCACCTTACTCAACATCACATTTTTTAATTGAAGCTGATAAAGTTGCAAATAATGTTAAATACTTTCCAATAGAATGGATAAACAAAGATTGTAACAACTTAACTGAAGAAGCATTTAACTATTTAAATCCTTTAATAGATGGATTTCCTAGCTTGGTTTTTGAAGATACTATGCCAAAATTTAAAACTTTTAATAAATAAATAAAAAATGAAGGTATTGCCTTCATTTTTTATTTCATATTACTTATTAACTCTATAGTATTTAAAAAAACATCTATCTCATCAACACTATTATATAACCCAAAGCTAGCTCTAACCATACCTGGCATCTTACATCTTGGATTTGTTAAATGTTTTGTTGCCTCTTCATCTGTTAAATTTAAAAGTCTTTTTACATATGGATGTGCACAAAAGGCCCCTTGCCTTACAGCAATCCCTCTAATTTGTGCTAATGCCCTAGCTACTTCTGCATGATAAATGCCTTCAATATTAAATACTATAATCCCTAACCTATCATCAATGTTCTTAGTATCTCCATATGAAATTACATTTGGTATGCTACTCATTCCCTCTGTAACTCTTTTTAATAATGAATGTTCATTGCTATCAATTTCATCATACCCTATTATTTCTAGTTGTTTCATGGCTTCAACTAAGGCTACTGCTCCAAAAAAGTTAGGAGTTCCTGCTTCATCTTTTTCTGGAGGTGGTAAATAAAATTCTTCATAGTCTAAAACTGTATCTACAGTTCCTCCCCCTTTAAGATCTGAGGCAACTTCTTCAAAACATTCCTTAAGTCCAATTATTGCACCACTACCGAAGGGTGCATACATTTTATGAGCTGAAAACACTAAAAAATCAATAGAATCCTCATTTGAATCTCCCATGATTTTAACTCTTTTATGTGCTACTATTTGTGCACCATCTACTATTAGTTTAGCCCCATATTTATGAACAATCCTAGCTATTTCATATATATCATTAATATATCCTGTTACATTAGAGGCCGCAGTAACAGATACATATTTTACTGCTCCATTATAATTGTCTAATTTATTTTCTAATTCTTCAAATTTTAATCTCCCAACTGCATCTACTTCTATATAGTCTAACTTACATTTCCCTCTCCAAGGTAAATCATTTGAATGATGCTCCATTCTAGTAGTTATTATTACATCATTCTTATCTCTTATAAGCATATTTGAAAGTCTATTTATACCTTCAGTAGTATTATTCACAAAAATTGCAGTATACTTATCAGCTGGAGCATTAAAAAATTTAAGAATATATTCCCTACTCTCGTTATAAACTTTAGTTGAGTATTCTGATTTTTGTCCCATCCCTCTACCAATAGAGCCATAATACTCACTAGTTTCTATTATTTTATCTATAACTCTTCTAAAAACAGGAGTAGTAGCTGCATTATCAAAATTTACAGGAATAACTTCATGTCCACCTAAAATAGGCACTTTTTTTTCTAATCCTACAAGAGAATTTCTTAAATAATCACTTCTAATACCATTCATCCCAATACCTCCCATATATTTTATTCTCTAATACATTTTAGTGTGCTAATATTTGAAACTATCTCATATTTTATAAAGTAACATATAGATTTTTGAAACATATATTTATAATAAAATATTCTTTGGAGGGAAAAAATGAACTATAACAATAATAATATAATTGAACTTGACGATGATTTGCAATTTGTTCCATTAAATATTAAAGAACCCTTCTCTTGTAAGGATTCTAAATGGATACCTCTTATAAACTTTGACTCTGATTCTATTAATAATATTAATAATAATTTTTTACTTGGGTTTGGTTATCCAGTAGCTAATAATGGTATGAATTCTGGACTTGTTAGTATACCTCCAGTGTCAGTTACTAAACCACAAAATATAGAATCACCTAAAAATCTTTCACAAACTACTGACCCAACACCTTCTAATAATAATTTAAATAATCCTAATTTAGGTAATATTGATTTATTATATCCATCTGAAATACCTGCTGATGAATTATATTCCTATAATTCAACTGGGAAATGTAAAGCTAATGAAACTCCAATTAATATACCTAACTTAAAATCTTCTAATACTCCTTTAGAAAAAAGAGAATATGATGAAGATGATGAATTAATTCATATGAATATCCTTAGAAACTTTGATTTTAGTACAGATGAAATTTTTGATTTAAGAAATTCTAATTGTTCTAATATAGATAAAATTTTTAAAGAAATAGAAGCAAATCACAGTGGTATAATTGGCACTTTTAAAGCTTATAGAATTCCATATCCTATATCAGCACTACTTGTAAAAAAAATAATCAAACTATCTCTTGAATATTCTGAAAAGGAGTAGATAATTTTATGATTTTATTTAGAGATAACTTACCAGATTTACAATGTAAAGTAAGATTAATACATGCAGTACCAGCTGCCCCTGCAGTAGATATTTATGCTAATGGTTCTCCAATAGCTAAAAATCTATCTTTTAGTGACATAAGCTGTTATATTGCTATAGCTCCCGGTACTTATGAGATTCAAATCTTTGTATCTGGAACATATGATTCCCCTTTATTAACTAAAACTATAGACTTACTTCCAAATTCAGCATCAACGATTTCAATTATTACAAATAATAACAATTTAGATTTATTTGTGTTAAATGATGCTAATAATCTTGGACAAATCAGTAATGCTTTTTTAAGATTTATTAATTTATCACCTAATTCACCTTTATTGACTTTATCATTACCTAATGATATTTCATTATTTAATAGTGTAGAATATATTGAAACTACAGGATACTATCCTCTATCTCCTGGAATTTACAATTATAAGGTTTCCTTTGCTAGTTCCGAAGGTTTATTTAAGTTTATAAAGGACATAAAGCTAGAAAATGGACAATTCTATACAATCTATATAGTTGGATTATTTAATAAAAAACCTCAACTTGGATACGTTATTGTAAAAGATGGTATTTAATCATAAAAAGAAATGGTAAATTTAAAGATTATTTACCATTTCTTTTTATTTACTCTTCTCTTAATGCATCAATTGGATTTAACTCTGCTGCTTTTTTAGCTGGATAAATCCCAAAGAAAATTCCAACTGCTGATGAAAATATAAGAACTAAACATATGTGTATTATAGTAACCTTAGGTTTTACTCCCATTATTAATCCTACAGTAAATGATCCTGAAACTCCAATTATTAATCCTATAATACCCCCTATTAAAGATATAATTACAGCTTCAGTTAAAAACTGAAGTAAAATACTTTTTGTAGTTGCTCCTATAGCCTTTCTTATTCCTATTTCCCGTGTTCTTTCAGTAACAGATACAAGCATTATATTCATAACACCTATTCCTCCAACCACTAAAGATATTCCTGCTACTGCACTTATAAAAGAACCAAATATATCTATTACTTTATTGATCTCTTCTACCTGTTTTATCATCTTTTCCCCAATATATAATTCTTTTTCTCTATTATTGTGTCTTGCTGATATTATATTTATGGCCTCATTAGAAGCCTCTTCTATATCTTCTTTAGATTTTGCTACTACTAAAATTGAATCTATTTGTGATTTTCCAAATAAATTATCTAATGTTTTTTTAGGGACAACTGCCATAGCTGGAATATGCTCTATTGGTGCTGCCTCCATATACCCTGGTGCTTTAGTTACTCCAACTATCGTAACTTTTTTAAGATTATTAGGATTTCCTATAAAAATAGATTCTCCTTGTACCTCTTTATGTCCAAATAAACCTTTAGCTGTGAACTCATCTAAAACAACTACTGATTTTCCTTCAATGCTTTCTTTTTCTGTAAAATATCTTCCGCTTATTATTTCAGCATTTTCTATATATCTATAATCTGGCGTTACTCCATTAATATAAATATTTTTTTCTTTATTATTAACATTACATACACCCGTTCTCATTACCATAGGTGTAACTGCTTTTATATAATTACCTTTTTCTTTTATTATATTTATGTCTTGCAAAGAAATATAATCTCTATTGCTTGCTCTTGACGAATCTACTTTTATCTGTATTGTAGATGAGCCTATTTTTTCTAATTGTCCAGTTACGATTTCTTTTCCTCCTCTACCTAAAGAAACAATTGCAATTACAGAACTTACTCCTATTATTATTCCCAGCATTGTTAAGAAACTTCTAAGCTTATTTGACTTTATGCTTTCAAGAGCCATTTTAAAATTCTCACTCATAGAAATTCCCCTTATCTTTAAATGTATTTACATTTAATTTCTTCATCTTTTTCTATTTCCCCATCTTTTACATGTATTATTCTTTTTGTGTATTTAGCTATTTCTTCTTCATGAGTTACCATAATTATAGTTGTACCTTCTTTATTTAAATCTTGAAATATTTTCATTACTTCTAAACTTACTTTTGAATCTAGATTTCCAGTTGGTTCATCTGCCATTATAACTGATGGATTATTTACAATAGCTCTTGCAATTGCAACTCTTTGCCTTTGTCCTCCTGAAATTTCACTTGGTTTATGTTTAATCCATGGGGATAATCCCACCTTTTCTAAAGCCTTTTTAGCTCTTTCAATTCTTTCTTTACTAGAAACACCTGCATATACCATAGGTAATTCTACATTTTCTAAAATATTTAACCTTGGTAATAAATTAAAGTTTTGAAATACAAATCCGATTTCTATATTTCTTATCTTAGCTAACTCATCATCAGTTAAATTATTTATTATCTTATTATTTAATCTATATTCACCAGTACTATATCTATCTAAACATCCTAGAATATTCATAAGGGTACTTTTACCTGAGCCTGATGGCCCCATTATAGTTGTAAACTCCCCTTTTTTTATATTTAATGAAATATTCTTTAAAGCTTTATATTCTATTTTTCCTGTATTATAAACTTTATTAATACCATTTAACTCTATCAGTTCTAGTTCCCCCTTTTAACTTTATCTCCACTTTCTAACTCTCCTGAAGGATTTAATATAACTAACTCATCTTCGTCTATACCCTCTAATATTTCTACTTCCCTTTCTCCCTCAAGTCCTACTTTTACTTCTCTTTTGTAAGCTATATTATCTTTCAATATAAATACATAGGGTTTGTTTCCTTTTTCCACTTTTATAGCCTCTGTAGGAACTACAATTACATTGTTTTTTTGGCCAACTAATATATCTATTTCATTTTTAAAGCCTATCTTTAACTCTTCAGTTTTAGTTAAGTTATCAATCTCGCCTTCAATATATGCTTCTCCCTCCATCGAATTGGAAATACTCTTAGCTGTTGGACTTATAAAAGATACCCTGCCTTCAATTATTCCATTACTTGTTTTTATCATTGCAGGTTGGTCTATTTTAATATATTTACTATCATATTGGTTTAATAGAATTTTGATTTTTAAATTTTCTAAATCTTGAACTACAATTACTGGATACTCTGATAAGCTTATATCTGTAACAGTTCCATCAATATCAGAAAATATATTTCCATTATCTAGATTTGTTAGGTATTGATCTTTCTTTACTTCATCTCCTACTTTTACACTTATATTATTGTATTTGTATCTTTCTAAGTAATGTTCTGCTTTATTTTTAGACTGGATAACTCCAGTTACATTTATATATCTAACTATATTTCCTTTCTCAACTAAATGGACTTTAACTTTGCTATCTTCTGATTTTTTATTTAAAGTAACCATTAATATAATTAGAATTGATAAAAAAAGCATTGCACAAACCCATACTTTTCTTTTTTTCACATATCTTCACTCCTAAAATCTCTTATCAATTTTAAAGTATTTACATTTAAATAAATATTTATGTAATATCTATACTATTTTCTATATTTGATTACATACTAGGTTGATAGTATAATTAATAGTAATTGTTTTATTAAATAAACAGATATTAAATTGGAGGATAAAAATGATAGTTTTAAGCTGTAAAGATATATGTATAAGTTATGGTATAAGAGATGTTTTAAAAAATATAACTTTCTCTATAAATGAAGGAGATAAAGTTGGTATAATTGGCGGCAATGGTGAAGGTAAATCTACACTGTTTAAAATTATCTCTAAAGAACTTACTCAAGATGATGGTGAGGTTTTTGTTGATAAAAATAAAACTATAGGATACCTTACTCAACATGTTGATTTAAATTTAGATGGGACAATATATGAAGAAATGCTTTCTGTTTTTCAGGAGCTTAGAAATATAGAATGTAAATTAAAAAAGATTGAAGAAAGCTTAAATGAACCTTATGATCCAAGTAATGCAGCTTATCATGATAAATTAATAAAGGATTATACTACTCTTCAAGATTTGTATAATCATAGAGGTGGATATACATATAAAGGTGAAGTTTCTAGAGTTTTAAAAGGACTTGGGTTTTTAGAAGAAGATTTTGATAAACAAATTAACACTTTAAGTGGAGGACAAAAAACTAGAGTATCTTTATGTAAATTACTTCTTAAAAATCCTGATATTATACTTTTAGATGAGCCTACAAACCACTTAGATTTAGAGGCTATAGAATGGCTTGAAGATTATCTAAAATCATATAAAGGAACGGTTCTTGTTATTTCCCATGATAGATTTTTCTTAGACTCTGTAACTAATAATACTTTTGAGGTAATAAATGGACATATAAATTGTTATAATGTTCCTTATACTAAATTTATAGAACAAAGAAAAAAGAAGTATGAAGCTGATCTTAAAGCATATAATCTTCAACAAGCCGAAATTAAAAGACAGGAAGCTATAATTGAAAAGTTTAGAAGCTTTAATAGAGAGAAAAGTATTAAGGCTGCTGAAAGTAGAGAAAAAGCTTTAGATAGAATGGAAAAGATAGACGCTCCTGATAAAGAAAAAGAAGCTTCTAAAATAAAATTTGAGGCTTCTGTAAAAAGTGGTTATGATGTACTTCATGCTGAAAATCTTTCAAAAAGTTATGGGGATAAAAAATTATTTAAAGATCTTTCTTTTGACTTAAAAAGAGCTGAAAAGGTAGCCTTAATAGGTGAAAATGGTAGAGGTAAAACTACATTATTTAGGATGATATTAAATACTCTAGATAGTGATACAGGTAATATAATTCTTGGAACTAATGTTAATGTTGGATACTATGATCAAGAACAATCGGATCTTAATCTTGATAAATCAATAATAGATGAGGTGTGGGATGAATTTCCAAACCTTACAACTTCAAAACTTAGAGGCATTCTTGCATCATTCTTATTTACAGGAGATGATGTATTTAAAGAAATAAAAACATTAAGTGGCGGAGAGAAGTGTAGAATTAATTTACTTAAATTAATGCTTTCAAAATCAAACTTACTTTTACTAGATGAGCCTACAAATCATTTAGATATTATGTCAAGAGAAGCTTTAGAAGATGCATTAATAAGTTATGATGGAACGCTTTTGGTAATATCTCATGATAGATATTTCTTAAATAAAGTTATTGGAAGAATCTTAGAGCTTAAAGAAGATGGTGTTAAAGAATATTTAGGTAACTATAGCTATTTTCAAGAGAAAAAATTAAATCCTACTAGATATCAAGAACTAGAGGATTTAGCAAATGGTAAAACTAAAACTCAACTTAAAGATGAAAAAAAGAAAAAAAGAGAACAAGAAAAAGAAGAAAAAGCATTAAAGCTAAAAGCAAAAAAACTTGAAGAAGACATTACATCAAAAGAAAATGAACTTCTTAATTTACAAGAACAACTTTGCCTTGAAGAAATTTATTCAAATCCAACTGAAAGTGAAAGAGTAAGTAAGGAAATTAAAAATCTTGAAGAATTAATAGCCAAATTATACGAAGATTGGGAAAATATACTTTAAAACTGTAAAAAGGTACTAGATATTTAAATTCTAGTACCTTTAATTTTTAACGGATTCCAGATGAACCAAATCCACCTTCTGCTCTTTCTGTTTCTGATAAATCCTTAACTTCTGTAACCTCTACCTTCCATACTGGTTTTATTACCATTTGAGCTATTTTCATTCCTTTTTCAACAACAAATTTATTTTTACCATGATTTATTAATATAATTCCAATTTCTCCTCTGTACCCCTCATCTATAGTTCCTGGTGTATTTAAAACCGTTATACTATATTTTAATGCTAAACCACTTCTTGGTCTTATTTGAGCTTCTGTCTGTTTAGGAAGTTCTATTTTTATACCTGTTTTTATTAATGCTGGATCACCAGCCTCAATAGATACTTCTTCAACAGAATATAAATCTAATCCTGCATCCCCTTCATGAGCGTAACTAGGTAGTATTGCATCTTTATGTACTCTTTTAACATTTAAATTAAACTTATTCATAAATAAATCCTCCATATTTTTAATATAGACCTATTTTACCATATGAATATAAAATAAGACCATAAGATTTACCTTATGATCTTACTTATTATTATTTTTTGCAACAACATGCTTTTATTCTATTTACAACAGTTACTGTTGCTTCCTTTAAGTTTTGGTCTATAATTACTTCATTCCAATTAATATAACATGGTTTTTCGAAATATCTCCTATCCACTATTGAAATTACTCTATAGCATCCATCCTCTAAATTTTCAAAGTTAACCTTTCCTTCTGAATTTGTTAATTGTGTATCACATAATTTAGGAGATACTCCATTTAACATGTACAAATTAACCTTAGCTCCTTTTAATTCTACTCCATCCTTGCTACCTAACTTAACAACAACAGTAATACAGCCTTTTTTTTCTGTCTTATTACAATTATTATTTATATTATTAAAATGTTTTAGATACTCCTCTTTGTTGTCTATTTCATTATTTTCACAATTACATTTACTGTCTGACATATAATAATTATTTCTATAATACTCATTATTATTTGATTCTATGTGCTCATCATTACTAATATTTAAATTATCTTTTGGCGTAGATACAGTATCCCCTCCTTCCTCTCGAACCTCAATAAATACATTATAATTTTCATTACTTTGAACTGAAATATCACTATTTTGTTGTTCTTTATTTAGATTTACTTGATTTTGTCCTAATTGACTTTGATGTTGAGTTTTAGAGTTATTGTGAAATTCAACTTCTCCATTTTCATTAGTACAAAACTCATCATCTATCATTATTTTCATAAGCCCCTCCTAATAACAATATAGTTACATAATATGATTAACCCCCCCGTTTGGTGATAAAAAAAAGCTGATTTAATAATTTTTTTAATCAGCTTTTTTTCTATTCAATTAATAACATTTTACTTGCTACATCAAATTTTTCTGGTTTATTATAATAAAATCCTTGTATAATATCACATCCAATTTCCTTTAAATACTCTATTTGAGCTTCAGTTTCAACGCCCTCTGCTACTACTCTTAATTCTAGATTATGTGACAGTTCAATTATACTTTCTATTATATAATTACTTTTTTTATCTTTTTTTATTGCATCTATAAAACTTTTATCTATATTTAAAACATCTATTGGTAATATTCTCAAATAACTTAAAGAGGAATATCCCGTTCCAAAATCATCTAATGCTATAGATACTCCTAATATTTTTAACTTTCTAAGAATCTCTAAATTCCTTTTTGATGAATTTATTATTACACTTTCTTTAATTTCAAATTCTATATAACTTGGATTTAAATCGTATTCTTTAAGCTTATTTCTAATATAATTTACTATTTTTTCATCTCTAATTTGGATATTTGATAAATTTATCGACATTTTAAAAATTTTATCAGTCATTAAACTTAATTCCTTGCATTTTCTAAATGCTATATCAATTATATATTTTTCAAGTTCAATTATAACTCCTGAATTTTCTGCAACTGGTATAAATTCTAAAGGTGAAATATCTCCTAAAACATTACTGTTCCATCTAGCTAAACATTCATACCCATAAACCCTTTCATTTCTTAGATTAAACTTAGGTTGATATACTAAATATATTTCATTATTTTCTATTGCCGTTCTAAGAGCCTTTTGTATCTTATACTCTTTATTTACACTCTCTAGAATATATTCATTGCAAAATTGATATTTATTTTTCCCATCTGATTTAGCTCTATACATAGCAATATCAGCTCTTTTTAATAAAGTCTCTATATCTTTACCATCCTTTTTATAAATACTAACTCCAATACTTACAGTACAATAGATTTCTCTTTCCTCTATTTGTATATTACTTTTTAAAGCTTCAAATAGATTCTCTAATTTCTTTTCTATATCTTCTTCTTTTTTAATGCCATATTGAGCTACTACAAACTCATCTCCTCCAAACCTTGAAATAAACGAATCTTTATTAAAAACATTACACAATATATTACAAAACTTTATTAATAATATGTCTCCAATATCATGGCCATAACTATCATTTATATTCTTAAAATTATCTAAGTCTATAAATATTATAGCTATTTTACCATGATTAATCTTCTTATTTTCTATAACATTGTTCATTTCATTTATAAAATACCGTCTATTTGGCATTCCAGTTACAATATCATGATAACTCATAAAATTAATTTCAGACTCTTTAGCCTTTTTATCTGTTATATCTGTAATTATTCCAGATAAGTAATAAACGTTTTCTTTTATAAATCCTCTTCCTTGAGAACTTAAAATCACTTTATGTCCATCTACAGTTGTTATTGAATGTTCTATTGTAAACTCGTTTAAATCTTTATTTTTATATAGATTATAATAAAACTCTATGAATCTTTTTCTTTCTGGTATATCTATATATTGACATATTTGCTGAAATGAATTTATTTCTTTTTTTATATTTAAGACTTTATTTATTCGATTTGATATATAAAGCTTTTTACTCTTATCATCCCACTCCCATACTGAACCTTTTGATGCTTCAAGTGCCATTTCATATTTTCTATAATCATTTTCTATTCCTTTATATAACTTTTTATAACTTCCCTTTATAACTAACTCTTTGATAATCTCTAAATATACAAATAATATTATTATGAACCATAATAAACTAACTTGGCTTCTAAATACAATTACACTTTCTATAAATAAAATAAATGTAATAATAACAATTAGAAGCTTGTCTCTCATATCCATTAATATCACCAATACCCTTATTAGCATTTTAATATCATATCAATATTTTACCACATTTTTCTTGTAATTTTATACATTTTTAAAATTATTTTAAAATTATTGTGTAAAAAAAGAACCTCCTAATTAGAGATTCTTTTAATTTATTTATATTATTTTTTTATTTTATCATATACCTTAGTTAATATACCATTTAACACAACTCCTACTAAAGCTGCTAAACTTAATCCTGATATACTTACTGTTTCTGTTATTTTTATAGCTATAGGTTCTTTTAAAAACAATCCTGATAATCCGATAAACATTATGACTATCATTATAATTATATTTTTCCAATTAAATTTTACTTTCTCATTTTTTATAGTTTGAGCTCCGACTAAGGCGATCATTGAGAATAACATTATACTTATTCCCCCCATAACCGGTGTTGGAATTGTTCTTATTGCTGCCCCAAACTTATCTACAAAACTTAATATTATTGCAAATATTGCAGTTAATCTTAAAATTGATGGATCATAATTTTTAGTTATTGCAAGTACTCCTGTATTTTCTCCATAAGTAGTATTTGCTGGTCCTCCTAATAATGATGCTGCTATAGTTGCAAGACCATCTCCTAATAAAGTTCTATTTAACCCTGGCTCTTCTATAAAATTTTTTCCAACCACTTGTCCATTAGTAGTTATATCACCTATATGTTCCATAAAAACTGCTAATATTACAGGTACAACTATCATTACTGCTCCAAAATCAAACTTTGGTAAAGTGAAATTTGGAATTGCTACAAAACTTGCTTGTTGTATTGCCGTTACATCTACTAATCCAACTAGTAGGCTTAATGTATAACCAATTGCTACAGCTATTATTATTGATACTTGTGATAAAAATCCCTTTGCAAATTTTTTTATTAAAATTGCTAAAAATAAAGTTACTATCGCTATACTTAATCCAATTCCTGATCCTGCTTCTTTAGCTATTACAGCATTAACTCCTGCCATATCTAAAGCTGTTGGAATAAGATTTAATCCTATTACCATTATCATAGGTCCAACAACTTGTGCTGGTAAAACTCTCTTTATGTTTGAAACTCCTATTTTCTTGATTAAAAAGGATATTCCTACATATATAAGCCCTGAAACAAAAATCCCACCTTGTGCATATCTTAAGTCTCCATACTGTGCTGCTACTGCGCCTATAACTGGTATAAATGCAAAAGATGACCCTAAGAATACTGGTACTTTTCCTTTTGTACAAAAATGGAAAATTAAAGTTCCAACCCCCGCAGAAAATAGGTTAGTGTAAAGTTTTTTACACTACTTTTCTTTTTAAATCTTTATATATCAAGGTTTCGCCAGTTTTTTTGTATAAAAAAATAACGACCCCCTAATTTCATGTTAAAATTGAATCTCTAACCAAACAAAATCACACATGAAAGGATGTCGTTATTATGGATTCAATTATAACTTATTTAATTACTTATAATCAATATTTAATTGCCATTATCGGTCAATTACTTTTATTCATCTCAAAACATATTCCACTTAACCAGATGATATTTGATGATTCTAATAGTCCAGAATACCAAAAATTCAAAGTAGATAAGCTACCCACAATTATTAGATTTGAAAAGGTAGACTATATATTACTTTTAGCTTATTACAAACATAAATATAACAAGACCGTAAAACCCGTCCAAAGACGGAACGGGAAGTCTATCCCTAAAAAAACTAAATGTCCTAAGTGTGGTGCACCACATGAATATATATACGATAACAATGGCAGTAAAGGACAGTTTCAATGTAAAGTTTGTGGTCTTACATTTAAAGAAACTAATCACACAACTAAACCAATAGTATTTATATGTCCTTATTGCGGTGCTACGCTTACGGAACAAAAGCAACGCAAGCACTTTAAAATACATAAATGCAATAATTCTAAATGCTTATACTATCAAAGAAATCTTAAGAATCTTCCAAAGAATATTGATCCTTGTGATAAATACAAGTATAAGCTTCATTACATATATCGTGAATTTAATATTAACTTCTTTAAAATGGATCTATATCCAATATCAAAACATGCTACCGGATTTAGTTTTAAGAAGTTTAGCCCGCATATAATGGGACTATGCTTGACTTATCACGTTAATTGTAAAATGTCTACAAGACAAACAGCTCATGTTTTAAAAGAAGTTCATGGAATAAAAATTTCACATAGAACTGTTGCTAATTATGCTCTAACAGCAGCTGCTGTTATTAAGCCGTTTGTTGATACCTTTGATTACAAACCCTCTAAAATACTTTCTGCCGATGAAACTTATATAAAAGTAAAAGGCATTAAGCATTATGTCTGGATTGTAATGGATGCTTGTAAAAGGTCTATTCTAGGTTATCAAGTATCTGATACAAGAGATACTGGCCCTTGTATACTAGCAATGCGTATGGCTTTTGATAAGTTTAAAGACTTCCCTGGAAAAGCTTTAAACTTCGTTGCCGATGGTTACAGTTCATATCCGTTAGCGAAGCAACAATTTGAATTAGAAAAAAATAAAGAATTTAATCTAACTCAAGTTATCGGACTTACTAACGATGATCCAGTATCTGAAGAATTTCGTTGGGTTAAGCAAGTTGTAGAGCGTTTAAACCGTACCTTTAAATCTTCCTACAGGGGTACCTGTGGTTATGGAAGTGATGAAGGTGCTCTTTATGGCTTCTCCCTTTGGGTTGCTTATTACAACTTCTTACGCCCGCATCCTTACAATTACTGGCGTCCTTTAAACGAATTAAAGCAACTAGATGGTATTGACAATATGTCTGCAAAGTGGCAAATTCTTATCAGTCTCGGTCAACAAACCATATTACATATGCAAGAATCACAAACTTCTTGATAAATCATAAAATCAAATATTGATTAAGTTTTTGCCTCCGTTACCGAAGGTCTTTTTAGCATATTCAATTTTAAAATTTTCTTAGATATTATAAAGATATTTTTAACTATTATTCCAAATTAGCCATAAGCTATTTTTTCATACGAAACTTTACACTATCGAAAATAGTGCAACTGAAATATCTAATCCTGTAATCATAGGAACTAAAACTGTTGCTCCAAACATTGCTATTAAATGTTGTATCCCTAAGATTCCTTTTCTTAAACCTTTCTTTAGTGACTCCGATTTATAACTTTCTTTTACCTCAACATATTGTGCCATACAAACATGCCTCCTTATTTTTAGTAAGGAGAAATTTAATTTCTCCCCTTTTTAGCCTCTCTGGACTAATTTTAAAAGGTATCTTTATTTAGATAATAAAAAAACTCCTTGCCTTTTAGCTGCAAGAAGTTACAACAATTCTATACTTAAATAGAATCATATACTCTAAACTTTAACTTCTTATCAGCCTCTCTGGACTAATTTAAAGAGTTTTTTAATTTCTTTGCTCAATTATAGCAACTTTAAATCCTATTTGCAATATTTTTTTATCTTTTTCCAATTAATTAATAATATATTATAAAAAATTCAGCAAATACTAAAATATATATGACAACAAGGAGGTAATATGTCAAATGAAAAATAAAAAATATCTTTTAACAGCCTTAACTCTCGTCTTAACTTTTACTTTACTTTTTTCTTTTAGTATTAATACAAAAGCTTTAGATACAGATAAAGAAGAGGAAAAAGTAATTTACTTAACTTTTGATGATGGTCCAGGTGGCAAAACAACAATTCAAATTCTAGATACATTAAAAAAAGAAAATGTTCCTGCTACTTTTTTTGTTATTGGAGAACAAATAGAGGGTCAAGAAGATACTATTCTTAGAATGAAAAATGAAGGTCATAGTATTGGACTTCATAGTTTTTCACATGAAAAGGCAAAATTATATCGTGGAAGTGAAGGCTTCTTAAAAGAAATGTTAGAAGATCAAGATACTCTTTATAAGGTTACTGGTGAAAAATACACTATATTAAGATTTCCTTTTGGATGTAACAATCAAACTTATAAATTAGATGAATCTATGGTTAATTTGCTTCATGATAATAAATTAAGAATTTACGATTGGAATACAGATAGTGGAGATGGAGCTAATCCAAATTCCGCACCTGAAACAATTATAAAAAAGGCTTGTTCTAATAAAGATAAAGATAAAGTTATTCTTCTTATGCATTGTTCCTATATGCATAAAAACTCTGCTAAAGCATTACCTACAATTATAAAATATTATAAAGATCAAGGGTATACTTTTAAAGCTATTGATGAAAATACTCCTGAAGTTTATAAAATTATAAAAAGGTAATCTTATTTTAAAACTACCTCCCAGTAACATAGGCAAGGAGGTAGTTTATTTAAATTTTTATTATTTTTTATTTAACATTAATACTTAATCCTGTCACTTTAAAAGCTGTTGAAATTGCTTTATATAAAATACTTCCTAAAATAGTATTCATAATAGATGCTGGTATAACTACTATTTTCACTAAACTCATAAACTCACCAGGAAGACCTACTATAAGCTGTGCTGAATACAAGAAAATTACTCCACTTAAGATAGTTCCAAAAATTAGAGATATAACCATTTTCACATTATTACTAACTCTATTTTTTAATGGTAACAATGCAAAATAAATTATATTTGCAGTTGCAACCTTGTCTATTATATTTGGAAGTTGTCCACCTGGAAACTTAGTAGTTAAAGCTGTAAATATGCCTATTATTATACTTGATATTAAGGTAGTTTTATAATCTTCATTAATTATTATAATTATAAACAAAATTGCTAAAGCAAAGTCTGGTTGCATTGGCAATCCTAATACGGGTGTAATTTGATGTAATAGTGCTCCTATAGCTATTAATATTGCATTTAATATCATTTTCTTAACATTATTATTTCTATTCATTTTAATTTCCTCCTTAAATTTAAAAACTAATTGCTATGTCTTATACCACCATTCATTTCATAACATTTTAAACACCCCCGTATTATTGATTAATTTTTTGTATAAAAAAACTCCGTCCTATAAAAATATAGGACGGAGATTATCCGCGTTGCCACCTAAATTGCTTAAAAAAGCCTCTCATTTTCAGGTACTATCATACCCTATTCCCTATATCGTGGGAATTACGGATCAACTACTATCATAAGATTTCGTATCACACCTCAGAGGCCCATTCACTATTTGCTACAGTACCGAAATCCCACCATCTTCGGCTCTCTTAAACCTTACATAATAGCTACTCTTCCTCATCAAAGGAATTTAAGTATTTATTTACTATTATATTATGCTACTTTCCTAAATCTGTCAACACATTTTTAATCTTTTTCTATTCGGTATTAAAATCATTATTATAAATAATACAAATAATAATACACCCTTTATCATACTAGTTCCACTTATACTCCACCAAATTCCATCTATCCCCAAAGAAGCTATACCTGATAATATAGCTGCAAGTGGTACCCTTGCTCCAGTAAATAATATACTAACCCAAGATGGAGTAACTGTATTTCCAAGACCTGAAAAAGCACCTGCTGTAGTTATTTCTAAACACATAAATAATTGAGAATATCCTAAAATTCTAAGATATACCTTACCTTGCTCTATAGCTTCTGCTTCTGGTATAAATAATGCAAATACTTGCTCTCCAAAAAATACTAAAAGAATAGTTGCAAATATTCCTACTATAATCGCCATTATCATGGTTGCCTTATATCCTTTAATTATTCTATCCCACTTATTTGCTCCATAATTTTGTCCAATAAAGGATGTTAACGCAGTTGAAAAACCTCCTGCTGTCATCCAAGATATAGCTTCTATTTGAGAGCCTACTTTTTGAACTGCTATTGGAACAGCTCCCCAACTTGCTATTATTCTGCCTATTAACATAGCAAAAAATGAAAATAATCCATTTTGTAATGCAGCAGGTATTCCTAGCTTACAAATTTTTATCATATGAACTTTATCAATATATTTTTTATTATCTAAGCTTAGGCTATATCCATTTTTAATAAATTCTATTATAAAAATTATAGCTACTATCATTTGAGCAAAAACAGTTGCTAAAGCTGCTCCTTTTACCCCTAAAGCTGGAAAACCAGCAATTCCAAATATTAATATAGGATCAAAAACTATATTAAATAATAATCCTATTGTATTTATAATAAATGGTGTTTTACTATTTCCTGATGCATTAAAAATCCCTGTAAATAAAGGATTCAAAAACATAAATACCATTCCTAGTGATACTATAATTAAATAACTTATTGACATATCAACAATTTTCACATCGCCTAAATTAAAGAAACCTATAAGTTGCTTTCTAAGAATTATAAGAATAATAGTATATAATAATGCTGTAACAACATTAATAAATAAACTATTATATACAAATTTATTTTTCTCTTTTATATCATCTCTTCCTATAGATTGAGCTACCCCTATTTCTGCTCCAACCTTAGAAATAAATACTAATGCACTTCCAAACCAAGTAAAAAAACCGGCTGTTCCAACTGCTGCAACAGCATCACTTCCTACTCTTCCTATCCAAATCATATCAGTCATGTTATATGCCATTTGAATAAAGGATGTTCCTAGTATTGGCAAAGATAATTTTAATAATGTTTGAAAAATATTTCCTGAAATTAAATCTACTCTATTTTTCATTTTTATCCCCCTTTCAAATTCAACAATTACTATTTTAGTGAAAATCCCCCAAATTGTAAATAAAAAATAAAAAGAAGGATTTATTAATTTAAAATCCTTCATTTTTTAATATAATATTTTTATTAACTACTTAATTTATTCTTGTTTTTCTTCAATTCTATTTTCAACTTTTACCTTTTTGTCATTTATCAACGTAGCTACTAATGCAGCTGATGCAGCTACTAACAATGCTACTTTTCCTGCTTTTTTCCCCTTCATAACTTCACCTCCATTTTAAAATATTCTTTATTTAAATTGATTTTGTTCTTTTTCATAATTATAACCTACTGATGAAAGTTTATCCTTTAATTCCTTAACTTCTATTCCTATATCTTCACAAAAACTTTCTAAAGATGAATAGAAATCTCTTAATTTCATATTTACTAAACTTACTAATATATTAGGATCCATTGATAAAATACTTTCCCTATCCATTATCTCACACTCCAATACCTTAGATTCTATATAAAAACTATATCATATATTTTTTAATAAAAAAACATTTTATATTATGTTTACTGTATGTTATTAATTATTTTCATATAAAAATAGAACTCCTAAGAGTCCTATTTACAATGTTTTTCTTCTTTACTTAGCTCTGGGACTTTTGCAGCTTCGCTTTTTTTAGGAGATTGGTATCTTCTCTTTTCCCATGATGCTTGTTGACCATGTTTAGCCATATTATCACCTCCAACCTTATATACTTAGTGTTTGTCTCAATATTAAAATTATTCTAAATTTTAATATACATTTATGGCTTTTCTTGTTACTATATTTATTCTTCAAATGGAGCTATGATTCATAAAGCAAATGGTGAGAAATTAACAGCTTATCCAATAGATAAAAGTGAAGCTAGAAAAGTTTTAGAGTATATGGATAAAAATAAATTTCCCTACTCTGTTTTTACAGAAGATATTATTTTTCAAAAAGATGATAATTTAACTCGTCTAAAAAATGATTATAAAAATACTAAAATATTAAATTCACCTCTTGCAGACATGGGATTAAAAACTCTATCTGAATTATTTACAGCTGAGTATAAAGATGTTATAAGAGTTTCTCATTATGAAGAAATTTTATCTTCTGATAAAGATTTATTTTATATAGCGGGAAATTCCTTTAATCAAGAAAGATTAGATAATGGTATGAAAGATCTTAGTCTAATAAAAACTTTAAATATTTCCTCTTCAGCCTTCCATAACTTTGATGCAACAAATATATACGCTTCAAAAGGACAAGCTGTGGAATTCTTAGCTAATTATCTTAATATTCCTCTTAACGAGACTGTGGCTGTAGGTGATAATTATAATGACATTTCTATGTTAGAAAAGGTTAAATATAGTATAGCTATGGGAAATGCAAATGAATCTGTAAAAAATATTTGTAGATATACTACTTTAAATAATTCTGAAAATGGTGTTGCTTATGCTATAAAAAATATCTATTATAAATAAAAAACTATATTATATTTTGTATTTCACATAACTACCTTACAAATATAATATAGTTTTTATAATTAAAATTTATTCTTCATCATATACATCTAGATATTTTACTTTCTTTCCGCTTTTTTCCCATCCTAAAATAGAATCCATACTTACATTCTCAGCTGCTTTAAATATTGACTTTTCTACACCATCAAAATTTTTCTTTAATTCTTTTATTAAATCTTTTATTTCGTATCTCTTATTTCCTATCTTTTCAGCGGCTACCATACAAGCACAATTTAAAGGCCAAATTCCAGCATTATTTGTAAATCTCTTTATATAATCTTCTTCTACATAATATAATGGTCTTATTAATTCCATATTTTCATAATTTGAAGATTTAAACTTTGGTAGCATAGTCTTAAAATTACCTGCATATAAAACATTTAATAAAGTTGTTTCTATAACATCATTGTAATGATGTCCAAGTGCTAATTTATTACATCCAAGTTCTTTTGCTTTACTATATAATGATCCTCTTCTCATTCTAGCACATAAGTAACATGGATAATCCTTTGCCATCTTATCTACTACTTCAAATATTCCACCATCATAAATATGTACTGGTATTCCTAAATGCTCACAATTTTCTATAAGTAACTCTTTAATTTGAGGATGATATCCTGGATCCATAGCTATAAATTCTAATTCAAAATTCATTTGACCATGTTTTTTTAATTCTTGAAAACATTTTGCCATTAATAATGAATCTTTTCCTCCTGATATAGCAACTGCTATTTTGTCTCCATCTTCTACTAATTTATAGTCCTTTACGGCTTTTACAAATTTAGACCAAATATGTTTTCTATATTTTTTAACGATACTACGTTCAATTTCTCCTAATGATTTCTTTTCTTCTGTTGGAATCATTCTTTCGCAGCCTTTTCCTGATATGCTACTCATATAATCACCTCTATTTATTAAATCTTTATAAATTATAACACCTTTTTATATTAATGTCTTTATTAACTTTACTTAATAATAATTTGATTTCAAAGTGTAACATTTACCTACATATTAAAATATATTATTTATTAATTAATTATTTAGGAGTTTTAAATGATTATTTATCAAAATGAATTTGAAGATACCAATTTCCAAAATAATAATGAAAATTTAATTGAATATAATAGTGAAAATACTAGAATACCGCCTTTTGGTAATTATCCTAACTTTCCCCCACTTCCTAATAGTCCTTATGAACCTGGTGGAATGAATAAACCTGGAATGCAATTGGGTAAACCTCCCAAGTATACTCCAAATAAAAATGAAGCTGGAGTTCAATCTCTTAAATCATCAAAGTCTGGTTCACCTAATGTAAAAGCAGTTAGCCCTAATTCTATTAGTTTTTGCCTTTATAAATTTACTTATATTTGGGAAGTTAGTGGCAGAAGTTACTGGGTTTATTTGATAAATGTTGATAGAGTATCCATTTCAGGATTTAGATGGATCGGTTTTAATTGGTTTTACTTTGGTATTGATCTTAAGAAGATAGATTCTTTTATTTGCTATAGAAACAATTTAGATGATGTATGTGATAATAGCTGTTATCGTTCAGATAAAAAAGATATTTTAGAGAATATTAAAACTGAATTTTCTAATGATGGCATAAAAAATATATACTCTAGAGTATTATCTGTTATAGATATTCCAGAAAGCAAAGAAGATGTTTTCTTAGAAGATATAGGTGTAATAGATGGTAAAGCTATTCAAAGCAGAATTCCATGTATTAAAACTAGAAATGTCAGCTATCAGCTTACTTTAGAAGTAAGTTATCCTGAAAATATTAATGAAGAAATAAAAGAACAAATAATTTTTTTTGCTAGAGATGCATCAATAGATGCTTATGAAATTATTACAAGTACAAGAAAAAATGATACTTGTATATATCCTTTAGAAATTGAAACACGCTCTTCAGATTTAATTCCAAAATCTCTATCATATTTTTCTAAAAAGTTTTCTTCCCAAATTAGAAATTTACCTAATTGGAAAGAACTTTCTAGAAGAATTCACTATTCAATAAGACAAGAAAAAATTAATGGCCCTTGGAAAATTCAAAACCCCTCAAATACAAATAGATATTAAATTTTAAAATAGCTAAGAAAACTTTCTTAGCTATTTTTATTTAAAATTCATAATCTACCACAACTCTTGAGTCTGCTACCTTACCTATGAATCCTGCTACTTTTAAATGCTCTGGATTTTTTTGGTATTTATCTAACTCTTCTAAATTATTAAACTCAGAATTTAAAACCACATCATAAGCTTGTTCTCCTTCTTTTATATTAATACCTACTTCAATAAATTTTATTTCAGATATTACACCTCTTAAAGCTTCTAGAGAATCTTTTATTTTATTAGAGTTTATAAATTTATCATTTCCTTCTGCATTATCTTTTAATTTCCACATTACAATATGTTTAATCATAAAACACACCTCACCCTTAAATATAATTTTAATTACATTTTATTACAATCTATTATAACTTTAAAGTCTCTATTTTAATTTTATACTTTGTGGAAAATTAAATACATTTTCTGGATCATATTTGCTTTTTATACACTTTAATTTTGATAAATTTTCCCCGTAATATTCTTTTTCGTAATCATTAAGTTCTACAAAAGGAAAATTAATAAATGTACCTTTTGTAATTGTCTTTATATACTCTACCTTACCCTTAACCCATTCTCTATTTTTAGGTGCATATATCGCTTCTTCCCATACTGATTGTATCCCCATAATAAATTTAGCATCTCTATAATAAAAAGCTGTACTTTTATTGTCTATATCAGCAATTGCTCCACCTAATCCATAAAATGAAACTGCCGTATATATAGAACCATCCTCTCTATTCTCTACTAAGTCTATTAAATTCTTTATTTCATCTCTAGTGTAATCTTTATATACAAATCTACCTGTTGATTTATAACTTTCATATGGTGGATGACTATCTTGAATTTTTCTATTTGCTTCTAATACAGACATATATTCTAAATCAAAGTCCATATTATCTGAAAGATTTTTAAAAGGCTTTAAAATTTCATTTGCTTCATTTTTATCACCATAGAATAATCCTGTAATTTTCACACCTCTTCCTTTTTCTTTAGAGTTATATATAGCCATTTTAAAATTAACTCTTCTATCTAAACTTTTAAATTCATCTTGAAAAATCTCAACTATATTTATATTTTCTTCAATGTTTATATGTTTATAATCAATATTTATTAAAGTTGCCATCTTTATCTTTTTAGGTAGTTTAAATTTCATAGAGGTTACTATACCAAAATTTCCTCCACCTCCACCTAACGATGCCCAAAATAAATCATCATTTTTTTCCTTATTAGCTATTATTTTTTCTCCTTTATAGTTTATAAGTTTTATTTCTTGCAAGCTATCTGCAGCTAGTCCTAGTAATCTAGCAGAATACCCCCATCCTCCACCTAGAGTTAATCCAATAATACCAACAGTTGGACATCCTCCTCCTGGAAAAGGAATTAATCGCTTTCCTAAAAATTCATATAACTCTCTATTTCTAACCCCACCTTGTATTTTGACTGTATTATTTTCCTCATCTATTTCAATATAATTCATATTACTTACATCAATTACTACTACATCATTACCAGTTGAATATCCTTCATAATTATGAGCGCCTGATCTTATTCTTATTGGTAAAGAATTATTTCTTGCCCAATTAATTGAGTTAATAACATCTTCTTCTGTGTAGCAATATATAATCACTAAAGGGTATTTTTCAATAGCTCTGTTCCAACTCTTTCTATCTTCTTCATAACTAAAATCCTCTCTAGTAACTACTTTACCTGTTAAATCATAATAATTTAAGTCTTTCATTTATCTCACCTTCTCATTGTATTAGTTTTTACTTGTTACACTAATATAATACCATTAATAACTGAAAAGACAAAAAGTAGTAGGTAATAAAATCTATCTATTACCTACTACTTCTCTATTCTATTTACTCTGATATATTTTCTTGTGCTTTTTTTCTTGTATATCTAATAAATATTACAAATAAAACTAATGCAAATAATATTCCAATTGTATTTGATATACCAGCTGCTAGTCTAAATCCTTCAGGAGCTTGAAGTATATATGCACTAGTTACAGCAGACATAAATACTGCTGGTATTGTACAAATCCAATAATTCTTCTTAGCTTGTACCATATATGCTGATGCTGCCCATAACATAATCATTGCTAAGGTTTGATTAGCCCAAGAGAAATATCTCCATATTATTGCAAAATCAATAAATGTTAATGCAATTCCTACTATAAATAGAGGTATTGCTATTTTAAATCTATTTGCAAACTTGTCTTGCTTCATTCCTATAGTATCTGCAATAGTTAATCTAGCACTTCTAAATGCTGTATCTCCAGAAGTTATAGGACAAGCAACAACCCCTAATACGGCTAGTACAGCTCCAACTTTTCCCATCAAAGTGTTTGATATTGTATTTACTATAGTTGAAGGTCCACCATTTGCTAAAGCTTCACTTAAACCAGGTGTTCCACCAAAGAAACTCATGGCTGCAGCTGCCCAGATTAGTGCAATTACACCTTCTGCAATCATTGCTCCATAAAATACTTTTCTAGCCTCTGACTCTTTTCTAACACATCTTGCCATTATTGGTGATTGAGTTGCATGGAATCCTGAAATAGCTCCACATGCTATTGTTATAAATAAATATGGGAATATTGGTGTTCCCTTTGGATGGAAATTAATAAATTGAATTTCTGGAATTGTGTATCCTTCTATTAAAATTCCAGCCCCTATTCCCACTGCCATAATTAAAAGACAAGCTCCAAAAAGAGGATAAATTTTACCTATTATTTTATCAACAGGTAATACTGTAGCTGCAATATAGTAAATTATGATTATTACAATAAATATATTTCTATCTATTCCTGTTAAAGTTTTTAATAAATCTGCAGGTCCTGTTAAGAATACAACACCTACTAATACTAATAAAACTACTGAAAATACAACCATTACCTTTCTTGGTATATCTCCTAGATATTTACCAACCAAATCTGCTACAGATGCGCCTTTATTTCTCATAGATAGTACTCCAGTAAAGAAATCATGAACTGCACCTGCAAATATACATCCAAATACTATCCATAAAAATGCGGCTGGTCCCCATAAAGCCCCTGCTATAGCACCAAAGATTGGTCCTAATCCTGCAATATTTAAAAATTGAATAAGAAATATCCTTGGCCAACTCATTGGCACAAAATCAACTCCATCTTGCATAGTTTCTGATGGTGCCTTGTTTAAATCGTTAGTTCCAAAGGTCTTCTCCACAAATTTACCATAAGTGAAGTATCCAACTACTAATAATACTAATGAAATTAAAAATGATATCATAACTCTCATCTCCTTAATTAGGATTTATTTGTTAATACCAGTATATATCTTAAATTTTTGAAAAGGTATTCATTAGGTATGAAATACATTATTTATACATGAGATGCAATATACTGTTATGAAATTCAATTTTTACTTAACATTATAAAGTTAATATTTTCTTAAAGTCCTTTACTTTATTCCTACTAACAGGTATTTCTTTTTCTATATTCTTTATCTTTAAAACATATGTGCCGTTAAACCATGGTTTTATCTCTTCTACTTTGTCTAAATTTACTATATATGATCTATGAGACTTATAAAATTCTTTACTTGAAAGTTTATTTTCTAATTCTGAAATCTTATGTTTAGATAAATATTCTTCCCCATTAATAAAGACTTTAACAGTTCTTCCTGCTGCCTCTAAATAATATATATCCTTAGTATTAACTACATATATTTTCCCATTTTTAATAACAGATAGTTTATCACTTTTAGAATCTATTTCTTTACATTCTATATTTAATTTTTCTAATCTTTCTAAAGATGAAATAATTCTTTCCTCTGAAAACGGCTTTAATAAATAATCGAAGGCATGAATATCAAAGGCATCTAAAGCATAGTCCTTATACGCTGTTATAAATACTATCTTCCCTATAAAATTAAGTTTATTTAATATTTTAGCTAAATTAATACCGTCTATTCCTGGTATATTTATATCTAAAAATAATACATCAACATTATTATCTTGTAAAAACTTTAATGCATCTGCTCCATCTTCAAACTCTCCTAAAATATCTATATCACTAAAATTTTTAACAAAATACTTAAGCTCTTCTCTTGCTGGTAATTCATCATCTACTATAATACAATTCATTTAATTCACTCCCTATTATATTTCAAAGGAAATTCTTGTTCCTTTATCTAGCCTTTCTATTTTCAATCCTCTTCCATATATAAGCTTCATCCTGCAATGAACATTATATAGTCCTATTCTATTTTCCTCAGCTTGTCCATTATAAACTTTATCTATTATGTTTTTATCTATTCCGCATCCATCATCTTCTATGACTATTATATGACCGTTTTTGTATTTCTCACATCTTATCCATATATTTTCACCAGTTCTCTTTTTTAAAATTCCATGCTTTATTGCATTTTCTATGAGTGGCTCTATTGTTAATGGAGGAATTTTAATATCCATATCTTCCTCAGATATTTCATAATGTGCTTTAATTTTATCTCCAAATCTAGCTTCTACTATAGAAACATATGCTTTAACTTGTTCAATTTCTTTTTTTAAGGAAATCATATCACCATTTACTTCTAAATTATATCTTAAATAATCCGATAAATTTACAATTAACTCTCTAGCTCTATCTGGATTTATTCTTACAAAAGAAGTAATAGTATGAAGAGAGTTAAATAAAAAATGAGGATTTATTTGAGTTTGCAATGCTTTAATTTCTGCTTTATCTGCCATCTCTTTGTATTTTTTAATTTTTCCAATCTGTATTTGATAAGAAATTAATTTAGCTAATCCTATAACTAAATGCTTATTTTTTCTGTAATATGGTTTTCTTTATTAAAATATACTTTTAAAGTTCCTATAACTTGACTATCATAAATTAAAGGAGTTATTATAGCTGCTTTAGATTCCTTTCCTTCTATACAACTAAATAATTGTATTCCTTCACCTTTTTTTAATATAGCTGTCTCTCCATTTTTCAAAACTTTCTTAGTATAATCACTAACTATTTTTCTATTATTAAGCTTTAACTGACTATTTTGTGATGAATAAGCTAAAATATCTTCTTTGTCAGTTAATATAACTATTTGAGCATCTATACTAGATCTAATTATTTCACAAACCTTTTTCAAAGATTCTTCTGTAACTTCTTTAAAATAAGGTAAGGTCTTATTTGTTATCTCTAAGGTTTTTCTTGCCTGCTCCCCCTCTAACCTTTCCTTTTCATCAAATATACTTTTTATAATAGTCATAACTAATAAAATTCCTAATGAATTAATTATAACCATAGGTACATATATACCATTAATTATTTCTCTTCCATTCTCAACCATGATAGCTATTAAAAACATACTAATACTTTCTACAAAAATTGTACTAAAAATTCCATAAGCATATTCCTTTTTTATATCGTATTTTTATATAATAAACCTGGTAAAATCCCTGCTAATAGTGTTCCAATAGCGCAGGGAATTGTTGTGCCAATTAATGGTCCATAGCATAATCTATGCAAGCTAGCAATAGCTCCTGCTATCCCTCCAACTATTGGCCCACAGGTTATTGATGCTGCTACAATACTTACATTTCTTATATTAACTATTGCTCCATTATAGTTTATTCCTAAGTATGTTCCTATCATTCCTAATAAAGAAAATAATATAGAAACTATTAATATATCCTTTTTAGTCTGTATTTTATGTTGTATTGCTCTTTGAATTATTTTGCTTCTAGACATTGTAAATGCAATAAGTACTACATATCCTAAATTACTTGCTAATTGACTTAATAATCTCCACATCTCTATCACATCCTAAGCTGATTTTCTCAACTTAATTATACTATATAAGGGATAATTTGTTATAAATTAAAGGTTAGCTAAAACAAAAAATCTTTATAAACTTAAGTCTATAAAGATTTTTTATTTTAATTTATTCAATACCACTATATTGTTTATATAATTTCCAATCTCCACTATTAACTAATATAGCTTCTTTATCGAAATTTATATCTTTTTCTTTGTTATATATATAAGAATAACATAATTCCTTAGTTCCATCTTCATATAATACTTCTACTAAATCCTTATTATATTCATTACTTGGATTTCCTTTAGAAATAAAACCTTCCATTTCATCTACTGCACTCATGACTTCATTATAATCTGATAATGTCATAACTTCTCCATAAACTTCACCATGACCTTTTAGTACTGCTGGATATCCTTTATATGGCATATGATATAGAATAAAATCCTTTACTTTAGCTGGTCTATTTTTAATTACTTTACCCTTTAAATACTTATTATAATTAAAGAAGCCTTCTCTTAAACTACCATATGTAAATACTTTAATTTGGTCTTTTTCTAGCAAATAGTTCCACCTACAGCCTTTACATCTTTATCATTTTCAACGGCTGCTTTAATACATAATTCTAAACCTTTAGTTATATCCTCTAATGACATATATGGAGTATTAGCTTTTGAAAGTACTTGTGATGAAATATAAGGTACATGGATAAAGCCACCTTTTTTATTTGGATATTTTTTATTTATCAAATATAATATTCCATACATAACATGATTACAGACAAAAGTTCCTGCTGTATTAGATAAACTAGCTGGTAAACCACCTTCTATAACTTCTTTAACCATAGCTTTAACTGGCAAATTAGAAAAATATGCATTTTCCCCATCTTCAAATATATTTATATCTAAAGGTTGATTTCCTTCATTATCTTTTATTCTTGCATCATCTATATTAATAGCAACTCTTTCTGGTGTTATTCCAAATCTTCCTCCTGCTTGACCAACAGAAATTATAATATCAGGATTTTCTTTTATTATTGTTTCTTCAATCTTTTCAAGAGATTTTTTAAAGACTGTTGGAATTTCTAATTTTATTATTTCTGCTCCTGCTATTATCTCTGGAAGCTTCTTAACAGCTTCTAAAGCTGGATTTATTGCTTCTCCTCCAAAAGGATCAAACCCTGTTATTAATACTTTCATTCTCTCATCTCTCCTATTCATATATTAATTTTTAAAAAGCTAAAAAATACATTAATGGTATATGTATTAGTAATAAAACTATTGCATAAACAGCTTGTGCCTTTATTACTCCATTATTATCTTCAATATCTAATAAAACTA
Organism: Clostridium chauvoei; assembly: GCF_002327185.1. Lineage (NCBI taxonomy): Bacteria > Bacillati > Bacillota > Clostridia > Eubacteriales > Clostridiaceae > Clostridium > Clostridium chauvoei. The sequence goes on from NZ_CP018624.1 coordinate 1,795,116, forward strand.
CAGGAAGTATATTGAAATTAGCCGCCATAGGTGTTAATAATGTTCCACAGAATCCTGCTGTCATAGCTATAGCTGATGCTACTATAGGATCTCCTCCTTGTGCAAAAACAAACGGTACTCCTATACCAGCTGTAATAACAGTAAAAGCTGCAAAGGCATTTCCCATTATTGCCGTAAATAAAGCCATTCCTATACAATAAGCAGTTATTCCAATCCATACATTTCCTTCTGGTATTACACCTGAAATCATATTTGAAATAACATCGCCAACTCCTGCTGCTGTAAATAAAGCTCCTAAAGATGCTAACAATTGTGGTAATATTGCTGTTGATCCTATTGCTTGTAACATTCTATCACTGTCTACTATAGCTTCCTGTGGCTTTGCTCCTGTAATAATAAACGTTATAACTATAGCTACTATTGCTGATATTCCTATAGCTGTAACACCTGATAATTGAGTAAATTGTGCTATTGCAAGTGCTACAAAAGCTATTATTAAAGAAGGAAAAAATATCTTAATTCCAATTTTTTCGGCTTTTATTCTCGCAAAAGATTCATCTAATTGCTTTATTGTTCCTACATTTATTTGATTAAATGCGCCTAAAATTCCGATAACTACTATTAATCCTCCAACAATAACTGAAGGAATAAATTCTCCAAATATAAATATTGCTGCTAATATACCCCAAAATGAAGCTGTACCTAATCTTGTTTTATGATTTTTATCTTTCAATGTATATATCATTGTGATAAGCATCATAATTCCAACCATAATATAAAATGTATTTAACAAAATGTTTGAAAGTTGCTCTATATTCATTTATTTATCTCCCTCTTTATTATTTTTAATTCCATATTTTTTAGATAATTTTACATCTAAATAAATATTTTGAATTACACCTAATAAAAATGCGATTATAGCTACTGGTATAGAAGCCTTTGCTACTGCTAAAGTATCAACATTTTGTCCTATTCCTGGTAAGTTTAAAGTTGCAAGAGTACTTGCGATTAAAAGAACTCCTGAATTAGCCATAAAAACATTTTGTCCAAAGAAATTACCATAATTATCTGTTGCTGCTGCATAAGCTTTTATCATATCTTCATCTTTTTTATCGATTTCACCATACTTTGCAATAGCTGCTCCTTGAGCCATAGGATTAATTAATGGTCGAACAAATTGAGGATGTCCTCCAAGTTTTACTGATAAAGTACTTGCTAATTCTCTAATAAATAAATAACCTGAAAGTAATTTTCCTGTAGAAAGACCCTTTACTTTTTCTATAAGTATAATGGCCATTTGCTTTAATCCATACCTCTCACATAAACCTATAACAGGTAAAGTTAATAAAAATAAACACATTTCTCTTTTTGCAACAAAAGTTTCTCCTAAAGTACTTAGAATTTCTACAAAACTCATATCTGCAATAAGCCCAGTTACAATTCCTGCTGATATAATAACTGCAATGGTATTTAACTTTAATGCAAATCCAATTATTATAATCAAAATCCCTATTAATGCCATACTCATTTCCCTTTCCTTTTATATATTTTATTTTTTGTATATTTATAAATTATATAGGTTTATTCTGAAAATTTCTACAGAAAAATTTACCATTATACATTTTTCTTCCGTATTTACAGTTAAATTATTAAAAATCTAATTTTATTTTTAATAATTATGTATTTTTTAAAAACAATATGTTCTTACTATCATAATCAAATATCTTAGTTTTAAGCTTTAATAATACTATTTAGAACCATTCCAATTACCACCAAAGTTATTCCAACTATCCCAATAGTTGTTGGAATTTTATCATTTAATATAAAAATCCCTCCTAAAAGTGTAAATATTACTTCACCAGCTTGAGTTGATTCTATTATTGCTAGTTTATGTACATTATTACTTACCATTTCCGTAGCTTTGAAAAATAATATAGTTGCAATAACCCCAGAAAATATAGCAACTATAAAAGATTGAACTACTTGTCCCTTGCTTGGAAGCCCTACAGTTATTGTGCCCCAAATTGATATAAATAACCAAAAAGGTATACTACATAAAGTCATTCCAAATACTCTTTGAAATGTAGTAAATTCATTTTTACAAATTTCCATCATCTTACGATTACCAAGTGGATAAGCAAATGCCGCTATAATTACAGGTATAATTACTAAAAATGTTTTGCTTCCTGAAATATCTTTTGCTTCTTCAAACATCATAAGAAATATTCCTAATAATATTATTGATGACATCATTAAGGATTTTTTAGGAATACTATTTCTTACATATACTGTACTTTCTCCAACTTTTACTTTTTCCATAAACAATGGTGACATAAGAGCTCCTGCTACTATAGTTATTTGCCAAGTTCCTGCAACTAACCATGAAGCACCATATTCTGATGCAAAACTAAGTGGTGCATAAAATAATCCAAATCCTACTGTACTCCAGATAATCCATTGAATAGGTCTTTTTAAAATATCCCTTATCACTACTTTTAATTGATTGTTTAAAATCATAATAATAAATAAAATTGGTAACATGAAAATATATCTAAGAGATGAACTCCATAGCCAACTTCCTCCATCAATATTCATTTGCCTATTTAATATAAATGTTAATGAAAAAAATAAAGATGACCCAATTCCAAATATAACTGCTTTCTTCAAATTTATTCCCCCCTTGTTTTATATACAATATTCCGTATGTCATATTATATTATATATGTTATATTGTACAACCTATGTTTTACAATATCAATCTAATATTATAAAATAATATATGTTAAAACATACAAATTCTAATAGGAGATTAAAATGAAAAATTTAAATTTAATTATAGGCAATAAACTTAAAAATATAAGAAACAATCGTAATTTAAGCTTAGATGAGTTATCCAAAATAACAGGCGTAAGTAAGGCTATGCTTGGTCAAATAGAGCGTGGTCAATCAAATCCTACAGTTTCTACTCTATGGAAGATTGCAAATGGTTTAAAAGTATCTTTTTCTTTGTTTATTGAAGAGAGTCAAAATGACCTTCAAATTATACATCAAAATGAAATAACTCCAATAATCGAAGATAATGAAAAAATGAGTTTATACCCAATATTTCCTTTTGATGTTAATAAAGGCTTTGAAATTTTTACAATAGAACTAAACCCTGGCTGTAATCATATATCTCCACCTCACAATGATGGTGTAGAAGAATATATAATAGTTACTGAAGGTGAAGTTATTATTGATATAGATTCAGAATCCTTTGAACTTAAAAAAGGATCTTCAATTAGATTTAAAGCTAATAAAACTCATACATATAAAAATATAAAAGAAAATAAAGCAGTATTTCAAAATATAATAAACTATTCTAAAATATAACTTTTTATTTTAGGGTTACTTAAAATAAATAGCACCTAGTAAAATTAAAATTTCTTACTAAGTGCTATTGCTATATCCTCTTTGTAAAGTAATATATTATTCCTTAAATACCTTTTCATAAAATTTATTTAATAATTCATCTTCACTTAAAATTTCATTCCAATCATTAATCTCAATAATTTTATTATCTGAAATCATTAAATAAGTATTTCTATTTTCTTGTTTATAAACTTGTATTTCTGATGGAAGATTTGTTTCCTTTTTTATATATTTTATATTAATTTCTTTTAACCACTTCATTTTCTTATTAATAGCGTATTCTACAGTCCATTTATAATTACTTTCAAATAAATCATAACTTAAATCAATCTTTTCTCCTTTAACACTATAATATAATCTAGATGCTAAAACCCCATTTTTTTCATCAATATATTTACCCTCATCATTTATACTCTTATCATTAAAATCATTTAAAACTATTGGATAATTTTCTTCTTCAATTTTACTATCCCTTGAATTAATTTTTGAAAAAACTTCACTAAAAATTAATGTGTTAAGCCCAATAAAAATAACTACTGTAAAAATAACATAAACTAATATGTTTAAAGTTTTTTTATCTTTACAATTGCTTCTACTTATAAAATTCATTATTATAGATAATAAACCTGTTGCTAATAAAGTTACTACTAACACTTTTAACATATACGCTTCTCCAATTATACCCATGTATATAATTAACGATAGCATTAATAGTATACTTATATTATTAAGAACTAATCTAATCTTCATTGCTTTAAAGCAGTTATAAGACACAACTTCTCCTTTTTTTAAAGCACTTTTCCCCTTAACACCCCAAATAACAAAGTTAACTACTCCTATTATTCCATGTATTATAAATATAGATAAAATAAATAATAAAAATATTTGCATATCATTTGCTAAGAAGTTTGCTTCATAACTTCCAAATGTGCTTATATATTGAGTAAATCCAACTGATAATATAATAATTAAACTTGATAAAACATACTTTAAAGATGCTTTAAAAATACAATTAAACTTTTCCTCTTCATCAGTATGTATGGGATTATTGCTTAAGTCACTTTCACTACAATAAATTTGTATTTTTTCTCTTTCGCAAACAAATTCCCATCCTGCTGCTTTACAATATTCTCTGTATTCTAATGCACTCTCACTATTTTTCCCATCAAAAAATGATATCTTATCCATTATATCTACTGAATATTTTATTTTCTTAGGCTCTATCCTCTTAAATTTCAATAGATATCCTCTCATATTTTTTAACTTCCATCCCTTTAAAGCCATTTCTTCTAAATAATTTTCTAAAGCTTTATATTCATAAGGTAATAGATTAAATAAAACCCATTTAGTATTTCCTATCGTCATAAACATCTCCCCCTAAAAGCATTTTTCCGTCATCAACTAAAATTAGTAATCTTTTATACTCTTCCCGTAATATCTCTAATCCCTTTTCCGTAATAATATAACTTCTCTTTCTTCCTATCACCTCTGTTTCTCTTATCATATTTTCTTTTTCAAATTTCCCCAACAATGCGTATAAAGTCCCTGGTCCAACCTTCACACGTCCCTTAGATATACTATCTACATCAGCCATAATATCTACGCCACATCTTTCGTTAATCAATGACATTAATATATAATACATAGGCTCTGTTAAATTCTGAAATTGCTCTCTTGCCATTTCTATTGATTCACCTCCAATATCGACCATCGATATTCTTGTTTTTATTCTAATATTGAGTATCGATATTGTCAATATAATTTTATAAATAATATCTATACATTGAAAAATAAAGAAAAAAGAACTTCTTTGCTTTTAATCACTATTACATCTACTTTGTCATAATATACATTATATAAATAAACCTTTTAAAAATAGATTACTACTCACTTTTAAATATAATTTAGGGAGAGTGCATTAAATGACTATAGATAAAAATACAAACTCTGATGTTTGTATAGATTTGATAAAAACTGAAATTAAAGAATCAAATATTACTTTCAATTCAATATCTGTATCAGTCATACCTAGAAATGCAGAATGGTATGATATGGAAGGATTCGTTATGCGAAAGTATGGTCCTTTTTCTTTTAACTTTAAAGATAAATTCTTAATAGTTGCTATTCGTGGTGATTGTCAAGCTTCTATAATTGCTGCTGATGGGTATTAGATTAAAATATAAACACCTAGTAAAAATTATTTAATTTTATTAGGTGTTGTTTATTTATATACTATTTCAAATTCCTCACAAACAACTAACATATCCTCTGAAAAATGCATATCTAATTCTTTTAATAACCTATTGAAAAAGTTAATATGACCTTCTCTCCAATATTCTAGTGACTTATCCCCTTCCCCTTCTTTATATGCAAATTCTGCATTTACTTCTAAGAAAGGTAACACACTTACTTTATTAGTTTTTATTACACATTTTGCATTTCCATCAAAATCTGTTACTATTCCTAAGTCATTCGCCTTCGGTAAATTTTCATTTTCAATTTCATATAAACAATAAAGTGATGTAGTAGCAGTTTTTTCACCCCTTAAAACAATATCAACCAATTCATCTGCTAATTCTTTATTGTCACCAAAACTCCATGAATTATATTTTAACTTAGTAGTACTTTCATTTTCTCCAATTAAATTTAAATAGTTACTCCATACTATTTCTATACTATTTCTCCTACTATTCATAAATTTCCCTCCAACGAATCTATTCTAGAAACATAATCATAATTACATATGTTGCATTCAGGGCTATTAAAATAGCTCCTATAATATTTTTTACTTTATTCATCCCCTATATATATTTAAACTCTCTCATATTCTACCTTAAACCCCAAAATATTACTATATTTTAAAATATTATTTACTTATAACTCTGGTATTAACCTATCAAATCTTATCATTTTCAAATATTTTTGAACCAATCTTCATTAATTATTACTTTTTCAACAACCTTCACTTCTACACCTAATCCTAATTCCTTCAAGTGTTTAGCTAAATCATTTCCATCTATCAGATCAATCGGTGTAGCTCCATCTCTAGTAGCTTCTTTTACTGCTTCTCTTGAGAATACACCTGTTGTAATTATAAGTCCTTTATCAGCTCTCCCCATCATCGCTCCCCTAAAATCTCTTACAACTGATGAGCTTACTGTTCCTTCATATCTTTTGGCTTGAAATGCAACATGGAATGATAATACTCCACCTAACTTTAATATTCCTTTACCATCAATTCCTCCATCATGACTTTTTCCTGTTACTTCTACATTACTAAAACCTAGCTCTCTTAATAATCTTTGACATAAATTTTCAAACTTATCTGGAGAAATTTTTTTTACAACTTCAATAATTCTATTATGCCAGTTATAGTCATCAATACTATGTTCTTCATCATCATAAAACTCATTTATCTCACATTCATTCACCTTGTTTTCTTCAACTATACTATCATCTTGAATTTTTTCTTTAGCTTTAAATTTAACTTCATCTTTATCTACATTATTAACTTTATTACCTTCATCTGTTAATGACCATACTGACCTTGCACTATTAATAATATAACCTGCATTCTTTAAGTAATTTTTAGCCCATCCAGTCCTATAATCTAACTTTGTTGTACTATTTCTATGTATATCATCAATTTCTTCTTCACTTAAATTTAATATTTCAATTAATTTTTCCCTAATCTCTACATTAGTAGCTGAGCCTCCTAATTGCTTAATTACTTTAAAACAAGGCTCTATTAATTCATCATACTTGTACTTAAACATTTATTTATCCTCTTGTATTAATTATTTCTCTACTACCATTTTAACATCTAAATAAAATAAAGGAATAGATTTTCTCTACTCCTTTATTTTCAGATTCATCATTATATTTTATTTATATACAATAAAATCTTTTATACTTCTTAGTTGTCCATTCGTACAATGGATATTTTGAAGTACCATCCTTATTAATTTTTGAACAATGTACTTTTTTCTTTATCTATTAAAACTTCAATTAAGTCTTTTATAGTATTCTTCTTCAGTTAAACCTTGTTCATAGGTAAATTTATTACTGTAATCTTTTCCGTTTATAGTTAAGATAATTTCATAATTAATTGTACTAGCTTCAAATTTAGGAACTTTAGCTATATAGTGAATTATTCTTTTTTCTTGTGGGTTTACTGAAGTAGCTTCATCAAAATTAGAGCCATCGATATTCTCTATAAGAGAAAAACAAGAATATTCTTTATCTTTAATTTTTATTTTTGCGGTTATTGTATCCTTTGACATTTTAGCTTCATTACTCGTATTAAATATATTGAGAACTACATCAATATAATTAATATCATTATTTGCTGAATCATTAAATAATGGGTTTTGAGTAATAATTGAAGGATTTATTTCTGGGGATACAACATATTCACAAAGTCCAGGGACTTTATTAGCTCCTCCCGCCATAATAAACTGCTCAGGAACGTCAGTGGCTTTATTTGTGTTACTATTATTTTTTACATCTGATGAAGTATCCTTATCAGTGTTATTAATTTCTTGTTCTATAGAGTTTTGACCTTGATTATCAGACTTAGATACAGTATCTTTTTGTCCACATGAGACAAGGGACAAAGATAATAATATTAATAATAAAGTTATTTTTTTATTCATTCTATATACTACATCTCCTTTTTAAATATATAAGTGTAGGTAAAAAGGTCCTTATATATGATCATGTATAATTTTAACATATTTTTGTATCTATTCCAAAACTCCCAATGAGATTTATAAAAAATAACCTAAATAATCATGTTTAAGATATTTCTATTAACTGTCAAATTAGGTTGTCTTTAAGTTATCTTTAATGTCCAATACTAATATCTTTAGGAAGTAAAAGGCTAAGTAAAATTAAAACTAAGAGATAATATTTTAAAAGCTTTCAACTATGAGTGGTATAGAACAATAAAAATGACTTTAGAGAGAAGTGATTAGTAAATATATTAATCATCGTTATCAATAAAATTTAAAAAACTGACTCCTGTTGAATACAGAAATCAGCTTATTTATACATAACTATTTTTTAGTGTCCTTGAGATAATTGCTACTTTAAAAGGTTAGTACTCTTTTAAATTATGACCCTACCTTCTCAGTAAAACCTAATAAATCCATCTGTAGCATAAAAATATCATTTGCAGTAAGATTGTTTAGACTGCCTGACATAAACTGAGATTCACCAGCAGAATTAACACTATCTTTTCTAACATCTCCACCAGCAATAATTGTTGGAACTCCATCACCAGTATGGTCTCTTACCTCACAAGGGGTAGAGTGATCAGCTGTAACTGCTATATAACATTTATTAAGGTCAATTTTCTTTAGAATATATCCAATTATGCTGTCCACTTTTTCAATCATATCTTTCTTTGCAATTGGAAGATTATCATGCCCTGCTAAATCTGTAGCTTTAATATGCATTACAACCCAATTGTAGCTCTTCTCATTGATAAGATTAATGGCCATATCAGCTTTACCTATTAGATTGGTGTCAAAACTTCCAGTAAAACTTTCATTAGAGAAATAGTCAATACCTACAAGTTGAGCTATCCCCCCAACAGTTATATCACCTGCTACACATGCAGCTTTTATATTATAAAGCTCCTTTATAGATGGCATATATTTCTTTTGACCTGCACCTCTAGTTATTACAGCGTTAGCTACATATAATTCTTTTGAAAGACGTTGCTTATTTATAGGATGTTCCTTCAAAATTTCATAAGAACGCATTGTGAATTCCCATAAGTTTTTTGCTGTTTTAGCAGCACTGCTTGTATCATCTAACGGACTTGGAATAACAAGCTTCTCCCCTTCTACTGCTGTACCTGGATCAGTACAGGATATTTTATCACTTAAATTATTCCCCCTTAATACAATTGCAACTCTATGTTCCGTAAGCTCTTTAACAATTACTTGTGTACCATCAGATAATATTAAACCATTAATGGCAGCTGCTAATTCTTTTGTGCCTTCACGAATTCTACCAGCACGTCTATCAATAACGGTATAATTCTCATCAATAGTTCCAAAATTACCTCTGAAGGCAACATCTCCTGGCATCAATTCTATTCCCGCACTATAAGCTTCAATAGGTCCTCTTCCAGAGTATACTTTATTGCTGTCGCACCCAAATATATGAAGATGACCAACATCAGTACCTACTCTTAACCCTGGGGCTATTGGATAAACATTCCCACACATTCCCTGTGAAGCAAGAAAATCTAGGTTTGGAGTTTTGGCTATCTCAAGTGGCGTCATTCCATTTAACTCCAGATTAGGACGGTCTCCTAATCCATCTAATATCATAAGTAATCCTTGTTTCTTTCTCAACTGATTCATCTCCTATTTTACAGTATTAGCCTTGTTTTCTTTAGTTAATTCTTTAGCTTGTTTTAGCATTTCTTTATTTTTATACATGAAGAATGCAGAAATTAAAACAACGGCCCCCCAAAGTATGAAAGTAAAAGACTTTCCTGTCTTATATATATTAATTGAAAACTTACTCTCTTTTCCCGCAGATAATTTTCCAAATTCGAAGGCTCCGTACTTACTACCATCTTTTGAAAACATACTATATGGTTTCTCTGGATTGTAGCCTACTATATTATAAAGTTCATAATCTTCAGGAATAGCCATTTCTAAAGCATATTTTTTTATTTCAATAGGTGCATTATTTGTCATCTTATAAGTAACCATTTTAACATTGCCTGGAAATGTATCTTTTTGCTTTGATGCATTAATTTCAAAAGTATTCTTTTGAATTTGAGAAATAACTAGCTCAACTTTATCTTCCTTTTCTTCAAATTTTGCAATATAGTATTCAAGACTTCCGGTTTTTTCTTTTTTCAATGCTTCTATTAATTTACCAGTTTTTACATCAATCTTTTTAATATCAGCATTTTTATAACAAGGCATTCTTAAAACACCTTCACTATCTGTAGTACCCTGGATAGTTGTAGTAATAATACCATTCTGTCCATTAGGTACAACAACATCCTTCACATACTCTAATTCTGCTACACTGCTTGCAAAAGCTACAGTTGAAAATGAAAAACACATCATAAAAATAGATAATATCGTTAATAATTTTTTCATACAATTTGCCTCCTTACACTAATCCGATTACTTTGAACCATGTAAATGATGCAACTAACATGATTCCCCATTTTGCAAGAAGAACCGCTACTCCATAAACAAACTGCTCAAGAACTGTGAAGTTACCTGTACCGTAATATATAAGGTTAACTTTACTATGAGGTGGTAATGTAATGCAATCTGCAATCATAATTGAAGCTGGAAGTGCAAGCGCTACTGGATTAACCCCTGCAGTCTTTGCAATTGCTATAATCGCAGGAATAAGTATTATAGTTCTAACAGTTTTACTCGTAAATACTATATGTGAAAAACTAGCTATAAATATAACTATTGCATACAGAGTGAAAAAGCTCAGCTTTTCAACTCCTAGACTTGAAAACATTTTGTTCAATGCCCAAGATGCAACTCCTGAAGAATCAAGTGCTAAACCACCTGCATAAGCACCACAGCTAAATACCAAAAGGTTCCAAGATATTTTAGCTTCCTTCCATTCCAATATACCTATATGAGGTAAAAAGAACATAATAGCCGAAAGTATAGAAACCATAACAAGACTAAGTTGGAATCCAAATACTTTAAGCTGTGCACTATCCATACACCAAAGTAATATTGTAATACCAAACATAATAAGAGCCTTAATTTCGATAGCATTCATTTTACCTAAATCTTTATATTGTTTTTCAAGAGCAGCTATCTTTTCTTTAGATGCTGATTTATTGTCAGTCTTAAACATTACTTTACCAATTAAAAATGAGGCAATCAGTGTAATTATAGTAATTGGTGCAGCAGCGATAAACCAGTCCATCCATGAAACATTCTTTCCTGTAAGATGTTTAATAAAACTCACGGCAAGTATCTGTGATGAAGTTGCTGTTACAATGGCAGCAGTAGAAAGATTATTAGCTTGAATTCCTTGAAGCGCCAATAATTTTGCAAAGTTTCTATCACTTTTATTCCCATGGTTAATCTCAAATACTTCAGCAATCATCATAACAATTGGTAATAACATAGCTGCCCTTGCAGTGGTAGAAGGAACAACAAAAGAAATTAAAAAGTTAGTAATCATTAATACAATAAGTACTGAGTTAGTACTTTTTCCTAGCTTTGTAATAAGAAATAGTGAAAGTCTTCTAGCAAGTCCACTTTTTTCCATACCGGAAGCGATTACAAAAGCTGCAATCATTAACCATATAACATCATAGCCAAATACCCCCAGCACCTCTCGTTCTGTCCAAGCTCCTGTAACTGGCAAAAGAACTAATACTAAAAGTGATGTTACATAGTTTGGAATTCCATTAGTAACCCAAAGAATTAGTGCGAATGCAAATATCCCCATAGACATTTTTGCATTATACGCTAATCCTTGTGGTGTTTCCATGGTCCAGATAAGAGCCAAAACAATTAATGCAATTGGTAATCCAAAGTAAGCCATCCTTATCTCAAATGGACTTTTCACTTTTTTAACCTTAACACTTTCGGTCATAATTTAAATCTCTCCTTTACTAAATAAAAACTCTATCAAAAGTTAACTATATGATACTTTAATAATACTGAAAAAAATATAAATTAACCAATAACCTTTATTTATAATAATCATAAATAAAATTTATAGCTATTAAAAATAGTTACAATCATAAATTATATTTATAGTTCCTATAAAAAACTGCTCCAATGAAATTTATTTATGTACTTTATATAGAAAATCACCTATAATATAATAAATAATATTTATACATAAGTGAATTAACACTCTACAGAGGAGGATAAGAAATGGATTTAGAAACACTTGAAACATTTCTGCTTATAGCGAAAAATAACAGTTTTACAAAAACAGCAGAAGCAATGTTTTGTACACAAGCTGCAATTTCAATGAGGATTCGTCGCTTAGAGAACTATCTAGATTGTAGTTTATTTAACCGTAAAACAAAAAAAGCTGAATTAACTAAAGATGGTCTACTTTTTTTACCATATGCTCAGCAGATAGCCAATACTTTTATAAATGCAAAAGAACACTTACTGCAAGCAAAATTGATGGAACAATCTGAGATATCTATTACATCCTCTAACACACCTGGAACATATATGTTACCAAATATAATGTTCTTATTCAAACAAAAATATCCTTTTATCACAGTAGTTAATCATGTGCAGTACACTAAAAACGTAATTAATAGTGTGTTAAATAAAAACTATGACCTTGGAATAATTTCACAACCCTATCTCTCTGATACTCAGGACATATTATGCGAACCTCTATTAGAAGATCCTCTTGTTGTAGTTGTGAATAACGACCATCCATGGGCTACACAAAAAAGAATATTTATCAATGATATAAAAAATGAAACTTTCTTAATATCTAACCCAAATACCTCATTAGTATCTTATTTAGAGAAAATAGGCAACTTTAAATTTATTTCAAATAATATATGCGTAGTTGGAAGTATTGAAGCAATAAAACAGAGTATATATGATAACTTAGGAATATCCATAATATCAGAAAACGCTGTAAAACAAGAACTTAAACTTGGATTGCTCAGTAAAGTTGACATAATTGATGACATAAAGTTAACACGCCATATATATTATATAAAACATAAAGATATCAATCTGCCCCTTTCAACTGAACTATTTTTAAAATTTATAAAAGAGCTTATGATTTCCAAAAGTAAAGACCATATAAAATAATAATTCAACCTAAAATACTTGATATGTATATAGAGCACTCATTATCTTCTTAATATGAATGCTCTTTTTTATGCACAATATGGAAGCACTAAAAAAATGGGGCTGTCGCACTAAATAATAGTGCACAGCTCCTTTTTGATGCAAAAAAAATAAATCCTAAACTCAATAGTTTAGGATTTATGGTAAAATGTTTTTTATGCAACTAAAAAATATTTTACAACAAAATTATACTGTAAATCGAAAGTTTTATCAATTAAAACTTCCTTTTGATATAGATTGCATAATTCCAGAAAATGATTCGGTGAGATTACTAAGTCAGTTTGTAGAGGAGATGGATTTAACTGACCTATATTCTACTTATTCTAAAATAAGAGAAAATCAAGTATCGCCAACGAACATGTTAAAGATTGTGCTTTATGGATATATGAATGGTTTCTATTCTTCACGAGATATAGAAACAGCATGTCTTAGAGATATAAATTTTATGTTTTTACTCGAAGGGGCATCTGCTCCGGATCACTCAACATTTGCAAGATTTAGAAGTTTACATTTTGCTCCATGTGCTGAAAAGATATTGGCTGAAATGTCTAATTTTCTTTATGAGATTGGAGAAATATCAGGCAGATCAATATTTATTGATGGTACTAAAATAGAAGCTTATGCAAATAAATATACATTCGTTTGGAAAAAAGCTGTGACAAAAAACATGGCTAAATTATTAACAAAAATAGCCGACCTTGTAAAAGAATGCGAAGAACTTTATGGTATTAAATTGATTTATAAAAATAAAGTTCAAATGAGGCACGTAAAAAAGCTAAAGAAAAGGCTTTATGAATTAAAGAAAATTGAAACTATTGAATTCGTCCACGGATGTGGTAAAAGAAAATCACCACTTCAAAAATCTATAGAGAAGCTTGAAGAGTATCTTTCAAAATTCAAAGAATATAACCAAAAAGTATACACCTGCGGAGAAAGAAATAGTTATTCAAAAACAGATAATGACGCTACTTTTATGAGAATGAAAGAAGATGCTATGAAAAATGGTCAACTTAAACCTGCTTATAATGTACAACACGGTGTTGATGCAGAATATATTTCGTGGCTTACTGTGGGACCACAGCCAACAGATACTACTACATTAATACCCTTTTTAAAAAGTATGGAATGGCATCTAAATTTTAAATATTCAAAAATAGTTGCTGATGCTGGCTATGAAAGTGAAGAGAATTACTCATTTATTGAGGATAATAATCAAATAGCATTTATTAAACCTTCTAATTATGAAATATCAAAGACAAGAAAGTATAAGAATGATATTGGCAGAATAGAAAATATGGATTATGACGCTGAGAATGATTTATTTATTTGCCAGAATGGTAAGACTCTAAAAGTCAATGGTATAAAGTTCAAGAAATCTAAAACAGGATATGAAAGTGAAAAAACAATTTATTCATGTGAGGACTGTAGTAATTGTAGCTTTAAGAGTAAATGTATTAAAGGAAATAATTCTAAAATTCCATTGGGGGAAAGAACTAAGAAACTTGAAACTTCAAAAAAGTTTAATCGTCAAAGAAAAGAAGATTTAGAAAGAATTATTACTGATGAAGGCATCTTACTTAGAATGAATAGAAGTATTCAAGCAGAAGGCTCTTTTGCACAAGTAAAACATGATATGAATTTCAGAAGATTTATGTGTCGTGGTCAAAAGAATGTTTTAGCAGAAAGCATCCTAATTGCTATGGCTCATAATGTTAATAAATTACATAACAAAATACAATCTAACCGAACTGGTAAGCATTTATTTGAGCTAAAAGAAGCTTTATAGTTAAATTTTTTAAGTCTTTTTTATTAGCTTTATTAAAGTGCGTCTATTTTTAAATAGAGTTTATTTATATTATAAAATGTGTAATAAATTTTATAAAAATATAGAAAAGGAGCTATCGCTAGCGGATTTTTTTACCCGCTATGCGACAGCCCCATTTCTATTAACTATCAAATTAGGTTATCCTTAAGTTATCTTAAGTGTCCACTCCTCACAATTCCATATATCTGTTACCACATCTCTATAAAACTCTGGTTCATGGCATACAAGTAATATAGTTCCTTTATATTCTTGTAATGCTCTCTTTAATTCATCTTTTGCATCTACATCTAAGTGGTTTGTAGGCTCATCTAGGATAAGTATATTTGTTTCACTATTTATAAGCTTACATAATCTAACCTTTGCTTGTTCTCCACCACTTAATACACAAACTTTACTTTCTATATGTTTTGTTGTAAGTCCGCATTTAGCTAATGCTGCTCTTACTTCGTATTGTGTAAATGAAGGAAATTGTTCCCAAACTTCTTCTATACATGTCTTGTAGTTTGCTTCTTTTATTTCTTGTTCAAAGTACCCTAGCATTTGGTAATCTCCAAGTTCTACTTCTCCACTTATTGGTTTTATTAATCCCATTAAGCTTTTAAGTAAAGTTGATTTACCTAGTCCATTAGCACCAACTAAAGCTACTTTTTGTCCTCTTTCCATTGATATGTTAAGTGGTTTAGTTAATGGTTCATCATAACCTATTACTAAATCTCTTGTTTCAAATATTAATTTTCCTGAAGTTCTTCCTTGTTTAAATCTAAATTCTGGCTTTGGTTTTTCTGCTTGAAGTTCTATTATATCCATTTTATCAAGCTTCTTTTGTCTTGACTTAGCCATACCTGTAGTTGCAACTCTAGCTTTATTTCTAGCTATAAAATCTTTAAGTCCAGCTATTTCTTGTTGCTGTCTTTCATAAGCTGCTTCTAGTTGTTTCTTATTAGCTTCGTAAATTCTTTGGAAGTTTTCATAATCTCCAACATATCTAGTAAGCTTTCTATTTTCCACATGATAGATTAAATTTATAACAGAATTTAAGAATGGAATATCATGTGATATTAAAATAAATGCATTTTCGTAATTTTGAAGGAATCTCTTAAGCCATTCTATATGTTGCTCATCTAAATAGTTTGTAGGCTCATCTAAAAGTAAGATATCTGGATTTTCAAGTAAAAGCTTTCCAAGTAATACCTTAGTTCTTTGTCCACCACTTAAATCTGTAACATCTCTATCTAATCCTATATCTTTAAGTCCTAGACCTCCTGCAATTTCTTCAACTTTTGCATCTATAAGATAGAATCCATTGTTATCTAACATGTCTTGGATAACTGCAGTCTTTTCTAAAGACTTGTTCATTTCATCCTCGTCCATTTCTCCCATTCTTCCATAGATATCATTCATTTCAGCTTCTAAGTCAAATAAGTATTTAAATGCTCCCTTTAAAGTATCTCTTATTGTCATACCTTTAGTTAGCTCTGCATGTTGATCCATATAACCAACTCTAACTCTGTTGCTCCACTCAATCTTTCCTTCATCAGGCATTAACTTTCCAGTTATTATATTCATAAATGTTGATTTACCTTCACCATTAGCTCCTATTAAACCAACATGCTCCCCCTTTAATAATCTAAAGGATACTTCTTCAAATATTGCTCTGTCGCCAAAACCATGATTCATATTTTTAACGGTTAAAATGCTCATTTTATCCCCTCCGTAAACTTGTTTATATTAAATATTTAAATTTCTATACAAAAATAAGGTGTGATATAATTTCACACCTTATTTATTATATACGATAATCTTATAAAATAAAGAAATTTCTTTTACTAATTTTAATTATCTTTTCTAATATTCATATTCTTTTACATTTTCACATATAGATATCTTCAATTGCTTATTATCTAGTACCTTTTTATATGAACATAAGAATTCATTTAGCTCTAAGTCAGCTAAATCTATTTTATTGAAGCCTTTAAGTATTACATTTTCTTCTTCTAGAATAATATCTAGACTATTTTTTTCATTGCTAATTGTATACGTACTTACAGCTTTCATTTGAATTTTTTCTTTATATTTTTCTTGAAAGCTCATAGTCTTTCTAATTTTTTCTACATCAGTTGAAGTACCTGTTATTTTATCTAAGCCTAAAGCCTTAACTTGCTCTTCTAAACTTGAAGCATCAAAACCGTATCTCTCCATAAGTTTAGTTTGCATTTTTAAAAACTTATCTTGTGATATATTATTTTTCTCCATATATGACATCATTTCTTTGGTAAAATCGGACATTGTTAATTTACCTGCTGACATATCATAATATAGTGAATAAATATATGACTCAAATTTATCTATATCTTTATCATTAACTCTGTTCTTTAATTCATTAAAATCAATTACTCTATCCATCTTAAGCACACTCCTCTAAATCAAAATAGACGTTTATATTATTATACAATACTGATTTATTTTATTCTACAGTAAGGCAAAATAGTTCAAAATTTATTAAATTTATTAAATTTATTCTAATTCTATAATAAAAAAGCATTTAAGATATAACCTAAATGCTTTTTTACCATTTTATAATTATTGTTTATCTACTTTATATGTCATAACTTCTAACCAAATATCGTCATATTGTTTTAATTGCTCTTGAGTAAAGTATTTATAAACTTCACATTTATCCATAACTTCTTTTGGCATATATGCTCCTGGGTTATTTTTAACGTCTTCTGATTGTGCTTCCATAGCTAACTTTTGTGGTGTAGTATATCCTATTTGATTTGCTATTCTTAATGCATTTTCTTTTTCGCTTACGAAATTAATAAATAATTCTGCTGCTCTTTTATCATTTGCATCTTTAGGAATAGCCCATGAATCTAACCAATAATCTGCCCCTTCTTTTGGAACTACATACTCTAGGTTATCATGCTCATCTGATAAGTTTAGACCTTCCCCAGACCAAATCATAGCTACAGCTCTTTCTCCTGATATCATTAAGTCCTGTACTTCATCAGCACCATAGATAGTTCCTAATTCCTTTTGTTCTATAAGCGCTTTCTTAGCTTCTTCTAACTCATTTGGGTTTGTGCTATTTAATGAATATCCTAGCTTCTTTAATGCCATTCCAATAGCATCTCTTGGTGAATCAAGAACGAATATTTGATCTTTATATTTAGAATCCCACATAATATTCCAACTATCTACTGGTTCTTTAACAATGTCCTTATTATATATTATCCCAATTGTTCCATTCATATAAGGAACTGTATAATCATTGTTAGGGTCATAAGCTTTCCCCATATCGCCTTTATTCATATTTTCTAAATTAGGAATATGTTCTTTATTTATTTTTTGAAGTAATCCTTCTTGAATAACTCTATCAGCCATATAATCTGCAACTAATACAGCATCCCATTTTGTTTTACCTGAAGTTAATTCTATATACATTTTTTCCATAGTATCAAAAGTTACTTCATTAACCTTTATATTATATTGTTCTTCAAACTCTTTTAATAAACCATCAGCTATGTTTTCTCCATAGTTTAGGATATTTATAGTCTTTTTAGTTTCTTTAGAACTACATCCTGAAAAAAGTGCTATCATTAAAACAAAACTACATATTAAAGATGTACTTTTTATTATTTTCTTCATCAATATTCTCCTTTTTTTAATTTATAAAATCATTATATATTTAATTAGTATACTTGAAAAGATAAAAATAAAAATCTTGGAGAGGAGACTCCCAAGATTTTTATTTTACAAATATCTTTTAAATTTCAACTAATTTAGCTACAACACCATTAATTTCACTTAATTCTTTACTTAATTTAGATATTTCCTCTTTTTCATCATGAATCAAATTTAATATTATAAGTCCAGAATTGGAACAAATATCTTTACTTGCTTCATGTAATCCAAGTCTTGTTTGAATTATACATCCAAATTTAGTAAGTATCTCTTGAACCTTAGGTGCTGCTGAGTTTCTCGGCTCTATTTTTATAGCCATAATCGTAAACATAAGATACCTCCTAAGTTAGCTTCTTTTGTATACTTGACTATTTTAAAAATTTTATTCATATTAATTTTGTTTTTATTATTCTATAGTTGCAATTGCTTCTATTTCTATTACAGAATCCTTAGGTAATCTTGCTACTTCAACACAACTTCTAGCTGGTTTATTATCCTTAAAGTATTCAGCATAAACTTCATTTACACTTACAAAGTCATTCATATCATTTAAAAATACTGAAACTTTTATTACTTTATCTAAATTGCTTCCTGCTGCTTCTAATATAGCTTTTACATTTTCTAAAGATTGCTTTGTTGCAGCTTTTATTTCAGTTATTAGTTCTCCTGTTGATGGATTTAGTGGAATTTGACCTGATGTGAAAATCATATCTCCCATTTTAATTCCTTGAGAATATGGTCCTATTGCTTGTGGCGCCTTATCTGTGGAAATTATTTCTCTTTTCATTCTTATACTTCCTTTCTAATACATAGTATATTAATTTAATTTTAACCCATACTAACTACAAATAATCTTATTTGGAGGAATTAATATGGGTAAAAAAACTTCTAAAAATAACACTAAAATAAATAATAAATATTATAAAAATAATTCTCCTGAACCTAATGATGGTGTTTTTATAGATAATTCTCCTAATGATAATTATACTACTGAAGGCACAGTTAGATATGGAGAAGAAGCTGATAGCTGCGATCTTTAATAGATTGTAGTCCTCCCATAAGGTACTAGGATTTATCCAAATAAATTATTAAATTATTGGTCCAATGAATTAACACTTTTAAATTAATCCTAGTACCTATATTTAACTATACCTTTTTTCATTCTGTCTTTCAACAATCCTTAAAATATCTCATCTTATAAATAATTCTTAATTTAAAACCTTCTTAATTATCATTTTCATATTTTTTCAAATTAATTGTTTATAGTATATAAAAATAATGATAAAATTAGATGTTATATTATTTATTAGGAGGTATTATTTTGAAAAAAACTGTAGATATTGATTGGAATAACTTAGGCTTTAGTTACATAAAAACCGATTATAGATATGTTTCTATATGGAAAGATGGCAAATGGGATGAAGGTAAACTAACAGAAGATAATATGTTAACTATTAGTGAAGCTTCAACTGCTTTACATTATGGACAACAATGCTTTGAAGGTTTAAAAGCCTATAGAAGAAAAGATGGTAAAATTCAACTGTTTAGAGTTAATAGAAATGCTGAAAGATTAAATGTTAGTAACAGAAGATTATTAATGCCTGAAGTTCCTGTGGAAAAATTCATAGATGCTTGTAAGCAAGTAGTTAAAGCTAATGAACATTTTGTTCCCCCATATGGTACTGGTGCTACGCTTTATTTAAGACCTTTTATGATAGGTGTTGGTAATAACATAGGTGTTAAACCTGCTCCTGAGTACATATTCTCTGTTTTTGCAGTTCCTGTTGGTCCATATTTTAAGGAAGGATTAACTCCTTGTAACTTTATGATAGCTGATTACGATAGAGCTGCTCCTCTTGGAACAGGTGGACAAAAGGTTGGTGGTAACTATGCTGCTTCACTTCATCCACATCAAATTGCATCAGATAGGGGCTTTGCAGATTGTATTTATTTAGATCCTGCAACTCACACAAAAATTGAAGAGGTTGGAGCTGCTAATTTCTTTGGAATAACTAAAAACAATGAATTTATTACACCTAAATCACCTTCAATTCTTCCAAGTATAACAAAATATTCTCTTATGGATATAGCTAAAAATTATTTAAATATGCCTGTATTTGAAAGAGATGTCTTTGTAGATAACTTAGATGAATTTAAAGAAGCTGGTGCTTGTGGTACTGCAGCTGTAATTACTCCTATTGGAGGAATTGAATATAAAGATAATCTTCATGTATTCCATAGTGAAAAAGAAGTTGGTCCTATAACAAAGGAACTTTATAGAATTCTTTGTGGAATACAATTTGGAGATGTAGAAGCTCCAGAAGGTTGGATATTTGAAGTTTAATATTTAAAAGGGTTCTTCTAGAACTCTTTTTTACTTTAATAATAAGCTTATATATATTATTAAACTTTAATAAATTTGTCATTTTTAATTAATGTAAATTTAACTTAATAATGTTATTATTTTAAGATAACTATCAATTTAATGAGGTGAAATTATGTACATAGTAAATTTTATTCGTGGCTTTTGTATGGCTTTAGCTGATAGTGTTCCAGGAGTATCTGGTGGTACTATTGCATTTATATTAGGATTTTATGATGATTTTATAAATTCACTTAACTCTTTAGTTTCTACTAAAAGTAATATTGAAAGCAAAAAAACTGCTCTAACCTTCTTATTTAAATTAGGTATTGGTTGGATAGTTGGATTGGTTTCATCAGTTATGATTTTATCATCTATCTTTGATAAAGAGATTTATAAAATCAGCTCTGTTTTTGTAGGCTTTATATTATTTTCTATTCCTATAATAATACGTGAAGAAAAAGATAGTATACTAAATAACTATAAAAATATAATTTATGGAATACTTGGTGTTTTAATTGTTGTTGCAATTACTTATTTTAATCCAACATCCTCTGGAACATCTTCTATTTCTTTAAGTAGTTTTTCATTCCCAATTGCAATTTATGTTTTCATCGTTGGAATGATTGCTATTTCAGCTATGGTATTACCAGGAATATCAGGTTCTACATTACTTTTAGTATTTGGACTTTATGCTCCTGTTATAGCTGCAGTAAAAGGGTTCCTTACTTTTAACTTTAATTATTTACCTATGTTAATTGTATTTGGTATTGGAGTTCTTGTTGGAATTGTAACTACTATAAGATTAATTAGATATCTATTAGCAAATCATAGATCTAAAATGATATATTTTATAATAGGTTTAATGATCGGATCATTCTATGCAGTATTTATGGGTCCAACTACTCTTGAAATTCCAAAACCTGCTATGAATTTAGAGAGTTTTAGCTTTATATTCTTTGCACTAGGTGGTTTATTAATCTTAGTATTAGAAAAAGGAAAAAATTATTTAGAAAAAAAATCTAGTTAAAATAATAAAGAGTTAGATTCCTAAAAAAGAATCTAACTCTTTATTATTTGTTATTTCTTATTGTTACTAGTTATATAGTAGTATGGTAATGCTAAGAATACAACACCGCCTATAAAGTTTCCTAGAGATACAACAATTATGTTATACATATATCCACCTATTGTTATAGTTCCTGGATCAAGCATAACTCCCATAGCTAATAATCCCATATTAGCTACACTATGTTCAAAACCTGCTGTTATAAAAGTAAATAAACACCAGAATATCATTAATATTTTAGCTGTTTCTTCTTTTAATTTATAACACATCCATACCGCTAAACATACAAGTATATTACATAATATACCTTTTATTAAAAGTGGCATAAATGGAGTATTTATTTTAGCTGCTACATTGCTTACTATAAATTCTCCTATGTAATCGCTCTTTCCTGATGCTAAACCTGCTTGGACAAATAATACAGCACCTACAACGCCACCTAATATATTTCCAAACCAACTTGCAAACCATATTTGAATAGCATCTACCCAAGTTACAGTCTTTTCTAAAGCACCCATAGTCATTATCATACTATTACTAGTAAAAAGATCTCCACCAGCCATTAGTACTAAACTTAATGCAACACCAAAAGATACACCCATTGTTATCTTATAAAAAGGTGAACCTCCATGATGCATAATTCCACCGATTGAATAAATAAGCATAATTCCTAAACTTACAAATAAGCTACCTAACATAGCACTAACTATGTATCTTGACTTGCTTCTTTTTAATAAGTTGATTTTTACTTCAGCTGAGTGAGCTAAGTTATGAATTTCCTTACTATACATAAAACACCTACCTATTTTTTATTATTTTTTTAACAATATATTACCCTAGTGAGCTATTTTTTACTCACATCTATATATAATACAATCTTATTTTAAATTTTTCAATAAAAATTTAAAAATTTAATCATTTTTTGGCAAATTGTCCATTATTCCATAAAAAAAGTACGCTCAACGCGTACTTTCTATAAAAAATTTTCTATTTGCTTAATATATATATCTCTTATTTTTTCATAATCTACTAATGGTTTAAGACTGATTTCTACAGCTATTCCCTCATCAATAAATTTGCTTTTCCAAGATCTTTCATCTGCAGCAATATCTCTCTTAACATGATTCCCTGCTACAATAAGCAATGGTAACATAAATACCTCTTGAATATTTTTTTCTTTTAAAGCTTTAATAATAAAATCCTTGGTTCTTTCACCTTCTAAAGTCCCTATAAAAATATTTTTATATCCTTTATTTTTAAACTTACTTTCTAATATATAGTATGCCTCAGTAGTAATTGTCTTAGAACCATGACCTACTAATACTATATTTTTATCCTTAGATAAATCCTCTTCCATTGCTTCTATTAAACTATCACAAGCCTCTTCTAATTCTCTCCCATAATAGCCTAAAAGAGTTTTCCCTAATTTTATACTTTTAAATGCATACTCATAACTATACATTATCTTCTTAATATGTTCACATTCTATACATTCCATAACATAAACAGGCTGTATTATAACATCTTCAATCCCCTCATTACTTAGTTTAAATAATGCTTCATCTAATGTTAATACTGATATGCCATAATTTGATTTTAATAGGTTTATTATTATTTTAGAATTAAATACCCTAACTATAGGATATTTATTATTTGTTCTTTCTTTAACTTCATTTTCTATTTTTTCTAAATTCTTTAGTGCTTCCAAGTCTGATGTTCCAAAAGAAGCAATAATAATTGCTTTTGACATAAATTCACCCTTTACTAACCTTCTAAAAATTACTAAAAGCTTGTAAAAACTTATCTATATCTTCTTCTGTATGTTCTGTACATAAGAATAAAGCTTCATATTGTGATGGTGGTATATTGAATCCACTATTTATCATATGTAAAAAATATTTTTTAAACATTTCACTATCACATTGCTTTACATCATCATAAGTTTTTATTTCTTTTAGTTTATTGAAAAATATTGTTAGCATTCCACCTTCTCTATTTATTACCATAGGAATACCTTTTTCTTTGGCTATCTTTAGCATACCCTTTTCTAACTTTTCACCTAGTTTATTTATATGATTATAATACTTATCTTTATTATCTTTTATTTTATTTAATGTAGCAAGACCAGCACCCATTACTACTGGATTCCCTGACATTGTTCCTGCTTGATATACTCCACCCATAGGAGATAAGCATTCCATTATTTCTCTTTTTCCACCATAAGCTCCACATGGTAAGCCTCCACCTATTATTTTAGCGTAAGTTACTAAATCAGGTTTTACATTAAATAAGCTTTGTGCTCCTTCAAATGCTACTCTAAATCCACTCATTACTTCATCAAAAATAAGTAATGTTCCATATTTATCACATAACTGTCTTAAAGCTATCATAAAATTATCTTCAGCCTTTATTACTCCCATGTTTCCTGCTACTGGTTCTATTATTACAGCTGCTATATCATCTCCATATTGTTCGAATAGAATTTTAACTTGATTAATATCGTTATATACACCTATAAGAGTATTTTTAACACTATCTTGTGGCACTCCTAAACATCCTGGTATTCCTTCTGTTAATACTCCTGACCCTGCTTCAACTAAAAACCCATCAAAATGTCCATGATAACAGCCTGCAAATTTTACTATTTTGTTTCTTTTAGTATATCCTCTAGCTAGTTTAATAGCACTCATAGTAGCTTCTGTACCTGAGTTAACCATTCTTACCATATCTATATTTTCTAAGTTATCACATAAAAACTTAGCCATTATTAACTCTAATTCTGTTGGTGCCCCAAATGCAATAGCACTTTGTGAAATCTCTTTTATACAAGTAACAACATCTTTATCACAATGTCCTAAAAACATTGGCCCCCAAGCTAAAACAAAATCAATATATTCCTTACCTTCTTCGTCCTTTATTGTAGCACCTTTACCACTTCTAATTATTGGTGGATCAATCCCCATATCTCTATATGCTCTAACAGGTGAATTAACTCCTCCTGGCATAAATTTCTTAGATTCATGAAATATAATTTGATTTCTCATTTTATTACTCCTTTAACCATTTAGCTGCTTCTATTGCATAATATGTTATTATCATATCTGCTCCTGCTCTTTTCATAGAAACTAACATTTCTAAAACAACAGCTTTTTCATTAATAAGTCCTGCATTAGCCGCTGCCTTTACCATTGCAAATTCACCACTTACATTATAAACACAAATTGGTAAATCTATTCTATCTTTAGTTGCTCTAACTATATCTAAATAAGGCATAGCAGGCTTAACCATTATTATATCAGCACCTTCTTCTATATCCATTTCTATCTCTCTAAGTGCTTCTCTACCATTAGCAGGGTCCATTTGATAAGTCTTTCTATCTCCAAAGTTTGGAGCTGAATGTGCAGCCTCTCTAAAAGGTCCATAAAAAGCTGAACAATATTTAGCTGCATAACTCATTATAGCAACATTTTCATACTCATATTTATCTAAAATATCTCTTATATAAGCAACTCTACCATCCATCATATCAGAAGGCGCAACCATATGTGCTCCAGCTTTTGCATGGGATAATGCTATTCTTCCTAACTTTTCTAATGTTGAATCATTATCAACATTTTCCCCATCTAAAATTCCACAATGCCCATGACTTGTATATTGACACATACATACATCTGTTATCACATATAACTTTTTAGAAATCTCTCTTATTTTTCTTACAGCCTTTTGAACTATTCCTTCATCGCTATATGCTTCTGAACCACATTCATCTTTATGTTCTGGTAATCCAAATACTATAACACCTTTAATTCCTAAATCTTCAACTTCTTTTATTACTTCATCTAATCTATCTATAGACCAATGATAATTGCCTTGTAATGATGATATTTCTTCTTTTATGTTTTCTCCTTCTACTACAAATATTGGGAAAATCAAATCATTAGCTGTTAATGTATTTTCCCTTACTAAATCTCTTATTGCAGAATTTGCTCTTAATCTTCTACCCCTTTTGATCACTAAATTCACCTTAACTTTCTTTTAAACTTTTATATATATTCACTATTTCTTCTAAGAAACCATCTTCTGAATGTTTTTTACACATATAATTATCTATATTTCTTTCATTTAATGCTTTAGATGTTTGTGGTCCTATAGATATGTTTCTTTTTTCTTTTATTTTATCTTCACCAAACATGCTAATCATATTTTTTACTGTACTTGGACTAGTATATAACACAAAGTCTACTTCTTCAAAAGCCCTAGTATTTTTAACATCACCACATTTAGTATCGTATGTATTTACTCTATGAACTTCTAAGCCTAGTTTTTCTATTTCATCTTTTAAATATTCTCTACTAGCTGAAGAACATGGTATAAGAACCTTCTCTCCCTTTTGTAAATAAGGACTTAATGCTTTAAATAATCCTTCTCCTACAAACTCTCTAGCCATAATAAATTCTACTATACCACGCTTTTGTAAAGCCTTTCTAGTTGCTTTTCCTACTACTGAGAATTTTGCTTTTATGTTTCTTATATCATACTTCTTTTCTATCAAATAATCAAAAAACATATTTACTCCATTAACAGAAGTTAAAATAATATGATGGTATTTATCTAAATTATCTACGTATGGTGCTAAATTTTCTTTAGTTCCTTCAATTTTTATAGAATTTATTTCTGTAACTTCTGCTCCAAGCTCTCTTAATTTATTTTTAAGATTAGATGCTTGCTTTCTAGATCTTGTTACACATATATTTACTCCAAATAAAGGTTTCTCTTCATACCAAGATAATTTTTCATTTAATTCTACAACTTCTCCAACCACTATAATACATGGTGATTTAAGCTTTGCTTTTTTAACTTTTTCTTCTATGTCTTCTAAAGTTCCTATAACTTTTTTTTGCTTAGAAGAAGTTCCTCTCATTACCACAGCAGTTTTAGTTGTTTTATCTTTTCCATTTAAAATTAAATTTTCAACTATTTTATCTAAATTACTAAGTCCCATCATAAAAACTAAAGTACCTTTTTCTTTTGCTAAAGCTTCCCAATTAATATTTAAAACTCCAGCAGTCATTCCAGTTACTATATGGAAACTTTGAGCCATACCTCTTTGAGTTATAGGTATCCCTGCATAATTTAATACTGAAATAGGTGATGTTACTCCTGGTACAACTTCAAACTCTATATTTTCTTCTACTAATGCAAGGACTTCTTCCCCACCTCTTCCAAAAACATAGGGGTCTCCACCTTTAATTCTACCTACTATATGGCCTTTCTTAGCCAAGGAAACTAACATTTCATTAATCTCTTCTTGTGTTTTATAATGACATCCTGGCTCTTTTCCACAATAATAAATCTCACAATCCTCTGAAAGATAATTCAATATATTATTTGATACCAATCTATCATATAATACTGCAGTACATTTTTTTAACACTTCTACTGCTTTTAACGTTAAAAGTTCTTCATTTCCAGGACCAGTCCCGATTATATATGCTTTACTCATTGATATCCTCCTAAATTGATAAAATCTTTTCAGCTAATTTTATTCCAAGTTCAATATTATCTTCTTTATTTCCAATGATATCTTTTTTAATTATTTTCCCATTAACACTAAAGGTACCTATCATATATAAATCATTACCTTTTATTTCTGTATAGGCTCCTATTAAAGTATGGCATCCTCCATTTAAAGCTTTCATAAAACTTCTTTCAGCATCTACTGTTATTCTAACCTCTTTATTATCTAAAGCCTTAAAATATTCATTATAGGAACCATCTTTTACACATTCTATTCCTAATGCACCTTGACCTATAGCTGGTAAAAATATTTTAGGATCAAAATAATCAGTTATAATATTTTCCATACCTAACCTTTTTAGGCCTGCACCTGCTAATATTATCCCATCTAGCTTTTCTTGCTCCATCTTTAAAAGTCTTGTTTGAACATTTCCTCTTATTGAAACTATCTCTAAATCAGGTCTTATTTCTTTAAGCTGTGCTGCCCTTCTAATGCTACTTGTTCCAACTTTTGCACCTAGTTTTAAATCATTAAATTTAACTTCATTAGGAGCTATAAATGCATCTCTTATATCTTCTCTTTCTGGCATTGCAATTAATTCAAATTCTTCTGGAAGTTCAAATGGAACATCTTTCATACTATGCACTGCTGCATGTGCTTCTTTATTTAGCATTGCTAATTCTATTTCTTTTACAAATAGTCCTTTGCCACCTATCTTATTTAAAGAAACATCTAATCTTCTATCGCCTTCTGTTACAACTAATAACTTTTTAGAAGCTATACCTTCCTTTTCTTTTATTAAATCTATAACTCTATCTGCTTGCACTTGTGCTAATTTACTCTTTCTAGTTGCAATAATTAATTCCATTACTTCACCTCTATTTTTATTTGTATAGTTCTTTTACTAACTCTCCATCAAAAAACATTTTTAATACTAATTTATCCTTTTTTTATTATATATATACTTAAAATCTTCTGTACATACAAAATCTATAATATCTTTTTTATATTCTTCTATTTTCTTTGCATTATTTCTTATCTTAGAAGAGTATTCTATAAAATCATCATATCTTTTTAATATATTTAAAGCTTCCTTAGCAACTAACAAAGAGCCTTTAGGATTACCCATTTTTGTGCTTATAGCAATATTTAAACTCTTGCTTTCTCTTTGTACAGGAATAATAGCTATTCCTTTTTTAAAATTAGTGGCATTAACATATATTTTAGTTTCATCATTACAATGCTTCTCTATTCTCTCTATTAATTTATCGTCATTAATAGCGATTACTATAATATGTTTATCTTTTATAAATTCTTTTTTATAGTCACCATAAACTAACTTTAAATTTTTATCTTGTATATTAATTAAATTCTCATTAAAGCTTTTTGATATAACTTCAACATAGCATCCCTTATCAACGAAGCTTTTAGCTTTAATTACAGCAGCTCTTCCACCACCAATGATACCAACCTTTAATTTTTTAGACATTAATGATATATATGTATAATTTAGATCTAGATTTGAAATATCTTGTTTAATATTCTCAGACATTCTTCTTCACTACCTTTTAGCTTTTCTTCTTTCAATACTTCTATTGCTCTATTTACATAAGCATCAGAAGTACTTTTTATAAGTACATTAGCAAGCTTAATATCATTTGGGTTTTTACATTTATGAGAAAATGTCTTACATCTTTCCTCTACAACTTTACTTCCTGATATTTTTAATTCTTTAATGTTATTAGCTATACCCCTTAGAGTTTTCCACTCTAAATATTCTTTTATATATTGATGAGGTATATATTTAAAATACTGCATACGTTCATCTCTTAACTTTTTATTTTCATCATCTATAGAACTAATATCATCTATATCCAAAAGTTCGATTCTTTCATAATCTTTTACTTTTTCATCTACATCTCTTGGTACCGCTAAATCAAAAATTATAATCTTATTTCCTTGCTCTTTTATATGTTTCTTTTCAATTATTAAATGTGGTGCTGAAGTACATGAAATAACACAATCCATTTCATTTACTATTTCTCTACCGTCTGTATAATTCATTACTCTTACTCTTGGATCATCTATACTTTCTATCTTCTCTACATTTCTAACTACTAAATTTAATGAATATATATTATGAGATAATGCATATTTAACTACTAATTTCCCTACTTCTCCATAACCTATCACCATAAACTTTTTAGCATTTCTATCCATAGCATCATTTACTGCTATGGATGAAGATGATACTGGTATCTCGTATAATCGACCTTCTGTTCTAAATTTTTTCCCACATGTAATTGCATCTTGAAATAACCTTTGTAACTCTAATTTAACAGCGCCCATTTCTAATGAATTTTGATATGCTGTTTTTATTTGTCCCAAAATTTGATCTTCTCCAAGTATTCTTGAATGGAATCCACATACTACTTCCATTAAGTGTTTTACCGTCTCTTCTTCATCTAAATAGAAACAATATTCTATTAGATTTATATCCCAATTAAATATCTCAAAAACCTTTTTTAATCCTTCTTCACCTGATAAAGAACCATTAAAATAAATTTCTGTTCTATTACAAGTACTTATTATTACTACTTCATCAAAGTAATTTAAAAGCTCTTTTGTATAAATTTCTTGTTTCTTTGCATGTAATGCTAACTTTTCTCTAATTTTTATATCTATATTTTTTTTAATTCCTACTAGTTGTATCATAAATTTCGCTCCTAAACTTTGACTTAATAATATATTTTCTTATATTTACCTCTTACTTAGAGTATCTATAATAAATATTATTATACTCTTTTTTACCTTAATTTTCATAACAGTTTTTTATATATTTTAATTAAGACCGCTATTTTTTTAATAGCGGTCTTAATTAAGGAATTGTATGTAATTTTATGGGTGAAATTGTATATTAAAATATTAAAACATTTTTTATAATTAATCCAATATTTATTTCTTATAATTATCATAACTATAACACTATATAAAAGTTATAATTTCTAATATTTTATTCCACTCCAATATACATTCTCATTTACTTTGGCTTTATCTGAAAGTTTTATTCCTTCTAAAGCCCATTTCTTAAACTCCATAAATCCTGTTCTGTCAATTATATATCCTATATGCTCTTTTCCACCTGGAGCTGTTCTGTCTATATATTGCTCTACATATTTATAAGTATTTAATATTATTTTTATAATACTTTCTTCATCAATCCATATTATAAAATCTTCTCCAAGTCTTGGGTTTTTCTTTCCCGTTCTACCCATTATTGCTAATCTATAATATTTCTCTTTGCTTCTTGTCCAAGCCCCAGTAGGACAATTTATAACACATTCTCCACAACCTATACATTTACTATGATTTCTAACTGGTCTATAGTTTTCTGCATGTAATGCTTCAGTTGATTTTTTCTTACAAGCTCTAACACAAGCTCCACATGATATACACTTATCTTTATCAAATTGAGGTTCTGTCATTCCTATAATACCAAAATCATGCATTCTTGCTTTAATACAATCATTAGGACATCCTGTTAATGCAATTTTAAAATGTAAATCATTTGGGAATATTTCTTTTTCTATCTTCTTTGCAAAGTTAGTTGTATTGTAATTTGCAAAAGGACAAACATTATTTCCTATACAAGCTGATACATTTCTAGTTCCAGCTGAAGTGTACCCCTTACCTGGAATTTCTTGATTTATTTCTAAACCTTCTATTATAGGTTGAATTAATTCATTTACTTTTTCCATATCGTTCATATCTATTCCTGGTATTTCAAAACCCTGTCTAGTTGTAAGATGAACTGATCCATTACCATACTTTTCTGCAATTTCTTGAATAAGTCCTAGATATTCTGCTTTTAAGAATCCACCTGGAACTCTTATTCTTGAAGCTGTTAGACCTCTTTTCTTTGTAACTCTAAAAGCATTCTTTTTTAGCTTTTTAGTATTGATATCCATAGTAAATCCTCCTAGTCTATTAATTCTTTTCCTTTTGAATAATTAAATACTGGACCATCTAAACATATATAAGTATCATCTATTCTACAGTGACCACACTTACCTAGTCCACAGCACATTTTTCTTTCTTGAGATATCCAAATGCTGCTTTCCTTTATTCCAAGTTTTAAAAATTCTAAAACAGTAAACTTCATCATCATAGGAGGTCCTACAACTATAACTTGAACATTTTCAATATCCTTTATTTCTATTTCTGGAACATACTTTGTTACAAGCCCAACATTTCCTTCATAACCTTCTTCTGCTGAATCTACAGTTAATATAAAGTTCATGTTCTTTTTCCAAACTTCCATATCATCTTTAAATAATATATCTTCTGGTGACTTAAATCCTGATATTAAAGTAAAATTCTTTGCATCTTTTTGATTCTCAGAAAAATAGTCAACTATTCCTTTAACTGGTGAAAGTCCTGTTCCACCTGCAACTACTATAAGCTCTTTGTTCTTATAATTTTCTATATCGAATCCATTTCCATATGGTCCTCTTAAAAATAACTTATCTCCAACATAGTTGTTAAATATTTCACCAGTTACCTTACCAACTCTTCTAATTGTTAAATCTACATAATCCTTACCTATTCCACTAACTGATATAGGAGCTTCTCCAAACTTAGGAATTGAAACTTCAAAGAATTGTCCTGGCTTAACTTCACCTTCAAAAGCCATTCTAAATGTATATTCTATTTCTGTATGCTTAATTACATCTAATATTTCTGATATAAATGGAATATAATCGTTCTTACTCATTTACTTCACCTCATCCATAGCACTTTCTAGTTTATTTATACAATTTGAGAATGATATATATTCTGGACATATATCGTCACATCTTCCACAACCAACGCACATATGATATCCCCATCTCTTTTTATAATCATAAACCTTGTGAAGCACCTTATATCTCATTCTTTGACCTTTATCTTTTCTGAAGCTATGACCTCCTGCCATATCTGTATATCCATCTACTTGACATGAAGCCCAAACTCTTCTTCTTTCTCCTGCTTTTCCATTATCTTTGTAGAAAATATCTTGCATTGTAAAACATGTACAAGTTGGACAAACAAAATTACATCTACCACAAGCTATACATCTTTCTGAATATTCATTCCAAATTTTTGAATCCATAACTTTAAGTTCTAAATTATTTGGAATATTAATTTCTACTTCATTTTTTAAAACAAAATCTGGTTTTACTTCTAAATTTTCATCTATTAAAGGTAAAAATACTTTTTCTAGACTTTCATCCTTTAAATCTAAATAAATGTTTTCTTCAGCTAATTTTACATATGCATTATATTCATCTGTTTTGTTAGTTCCCATATTAACACAGAAACAATTATCAAAGCTTTCAGGACAACCTATTAAAATAAATTTAGCTTTTTCTCTTACTTTTTCATAATATGGATCTACAAATCCATTTCTTAAGTAAATATCATCTATTCTTTTTAATGAATGCATATCACAACTTCTTAAAAATATAAGTAATGATTTTTCTTCTACCTTAGCCTCTTTAACTTCATCTTCTGTAAAGAAAAATAATGTTTGAGTAATTGGTAAAAGTACTTCTTTATAAGAGAATTGAGATTTCTTTTCAAATTCTATCTCTTCTATTTTTGAAATTTCACCATATCTTACTATGTCTGTATCTGAAAATGTGCCTTTTCCTTCAAGAACCTTTGGAGCATATATTTTATATTCCTTTGAAAGTTCTTTTAAAGCAATATTAAAGTTTTCTAAGTTAAGCTTATATCCCATTTTAAACACCTCTTAGTTTGCTTTTTATCTCTTGATGATTGTTATTTAAATAACAACTTATAGTAGTTATTATAATTTCAGCACAAAAAAAAGACTGTGATAATTATCACAATCCTTTAAAAAAGTTTGAAAGTCTATCTCTATCCTTTACTAGAATCTTTTTATTTTTATGTATTATTAAATCTTCTTTTTGTAATATCTTTAAAGCTCTAGATATAGTTTCTCTTGGCATTCCAAACATATCTGCTAAATAAGTAACACTTATATTTAAATCAATTAAAACTCCATCTTCACTTTCTATTCCATAATCTTTAGCTAGTTTCCAAAGTTTTGCTGCAACCCTTTTTTCTACTTTAATTGGTGTAGAATTTTTCATTTGTCTATAAAGCCTTCTAACCTTTATTGCTAATGACCTTATAACTACTTTTGATAGTTGAAAATCAGTTTCCATTACTTCTATAAACTTATTTCTATCAAAAGCTAATACTTCTGCATTTTCAAAGACTTCACAATTAATAGAAGCAGGTAAATCATCTATAACTACTGCATTTATGATTTTATCTTTTCCCAATATAAATACTATCTTTTTTTGTGCAGATTCATTCATCTTATAAAGTGCTACTTTACCTGAATAAACAATATAAACTTTTTTAACTAAGTCTTTATCCCTAAAGATATGACTTCCTTTTAAATAACAATTAACATCTCCAATTGAACATAAATTCTCTATAGTGCTATCTGATACATTCTTAAAGATTTCCATACCACGTAGTTGTTCTTCTTTTATAGTTTTCATAATATCACCTTAATTTTTATCTTATTACTTTAACTATATATCAGGTATCTAGATTTGTATAGATTATTAATTAAAATATAGAAAATCAATTTATAATTATTGTATTGTTACATCTTAGAAATTAAATTATTATTGTGGTAATATATAGATATATTTTCACACTTTAATCTAGGAGGTTTATTATGGCTTTTTTATATAAACATGATTTATCAATTTCAAATACTCAATCTATGGTTGATATTACAAATATTCTTAATAAAGATTTACTAAATAGTTCTATATCAGATGGAATTATGGTAATTTATTGTCCTCATACAACTGCTGGCATAACTATCAATGAAAATGCCGATCCAGATGTTACTCGTGATATGATTTATGGGTTTGAAAAAGTTTATCCAACTATAGATTCAAAATATCGCCATTTTGAAGGAAATTCTCATGCTCACTTAAAATCATCTACTGTTGGTGCCTCTCAAACTTTAATTATTAGCAATGGTAAGTTAATTCTAGGTACTTGGCAAGATATTTATTTTTGTGAATTTGATGGTCCTAGAAATAGAACATTTTATGTAAAAATAATAGAAGGTTAGATTCACTTAGGGACTAGATAATTATTTCTAGTCCCTTTACATTTTAATTTTAATGTATTTCTTAAATACTTATTGGGAATAATTTAATTATCAATTTATTAAGGAGTTGGATTTATGAGAGTACCTAAACATATAGGAATTATTCCAGATGGTAATAGACGTTTTGCTGTATCAAAAGGATTAACTAAAGATAAGGGGTATTCCCTTGGTATTGATCCTGGATTGCTTCTATTTAAGCTTTGCCAAAAAGAAGGCATTAAAGAAATTACTTATTATGGATTTACTACTGACAATGCAAAAAGACCATCTGAGCAAAAAAAAGCCTTTATAGATGCATGTATAAAAGCTGTAAAACTCTTAACTCATGAAGATTGTGAAATACTAGTAATAGGCAATAATGAATCACCTGTATTTCCAAAAGAATTATCGGCATTTACCACAAGAAAAATCTTTGGCAGAGGTGGAATAAAAGTAAATTTTTTAATTAACTACGGATGGGAGTGGGATTTAAACTCATTAAAAGCTGCTGATATCAAAAGAAAAAATATAACAAATAATTTAAAATCTAATGACATCTCTAGAATAGATTTAATTATAAGATGGGGTGGCAGAAGAAGACTTAGCGGATTTCTTCCTGTTCAATCAGTTTACTCAGATTTTTATGTAGTTGATGACTTATGGCCAGACTTTAAGCCTAATCAATTTTATGATGCTTTAAATTGGTATGATAAACAAGATATTACTTTAGGAGGCTAGTTTTATGGTCTTTATAAGTACTGCTTCAATAAAAGTAATTCATCTAAACTTAACGTAAAAAAGTGGCTAATGCCTCTCTTTTACGTTAAATTTAAAATGTTTTCTATATCAACCTTAGGATCTCCACATTTTTCTATATCTATTATATTTAATCCACACTTTTTAATATAATATTTACGTATTAGATCCATAGATTTTAATATAGCTGAATGTATATCTATAGGCATATTATTTTCGTCTAATTCATACTTTTCTCTTAAATTTATAAATCTAGTTTTTTTAGAAACTTTAAGTCCTTCTAGGATATCTGTTATAAATGTATAATTTTTATCTATAAAATCCTTTATATTTTCTCTATCTTCACAAAAATAAGAAAGATTATAAACTATATCTGCATCAATTGATTTAAAGAATAACTTTAGATGCTCTGTATTGCCATCATATCTAATCACACTTACATTATTGCCTAATTCATCTAAAACTTTTTTAGTTTGCTCTTTTCTTATAACTATATATAACTCCGTATTATTTAAAATAAGGTATTTGCTGAAATATACCATAAACTCATCTATAGCACCTATCAAAACTATCCTCTTTCTCATTATATTCTCCTTAATTTAAATGCTATACTTTATTATATTAATTTACATAGAAAATGCCATTATTAATTTTATATCTCTTATGTCTCTTAAACTAAATTTCAAGTTCTTTTTTCTAGTCAAAAATAGTTATTGTTCTATCTAGAATTCCAGTTAAATAAGCCATTACTACTCCATAATTGGTTATAGAAACTTTTTTCTCTTTACATAAATTTATTCTATTCATTACAGTTTTTCTATTTATCATACAAGCTCCACAATGAATTATTAAGTCAAAATCCTCTATATTTTCCGGGAAATCATAACCTACTCTATATTCATAGTTAAGTTCTGCACCTACATACTTATTAATCATCTTTGGTACTTTAACCCTACCTATATCTTCATGAGATACATTATGAGAACAACTTTCTGAAATTAATATTCTAGAATCTTTATTTAAGCTACGAATTTTACTTGCTCCATCTATAAAAGAATCAATATCTCCTTTATGCCTTGCAAATAAAATTGAAAAACTTGTTAATTTTATTTCTTTTGGTACAATCTTATCTACCTTTTTAAATATTTGTGAGTCTGTTATAACTAAATCAACATCTTTAATATCTTCTAAGGCAGATTCTAATTCTGTATCTCTTACAACATAACTCTTTATTCCATGATCTAAACAATCTCTTATACATTGGACTTGTGGTAATATAATTCTTCCTTTTGGCGCTTCTGAATCTATAGGTACAACCAATATAACATTACCATTATAAGGAACTAAATCTCCTATTATAGGTAATTCTTCTTCATCTTCTTTTATTTTATTTACTATTTCTTCTTTTAGTTTTTCTACCCCTTCACCTGTATAAGTTGAAATTAAAATTGCATTACCAAACCTTCTTTTTATCTTTTCTATATTTTCAATACTTAACTTATCTATCTTATTTACAACAGTTATATACGGAATATTATATTTCTTAAATTGTAATTTCATTTTTTTGTATGCATCAATTTCTAAATCATCACTGTCTATTATATATAATGCTAAATCCGTTCTCTTTACTATATCTAAAGTCCTTTTCTCTCTCGTTTCCCCAAGAATAGTATTATCCATAAGTCCTGCTGTATCTATAAATAATACTGGCCCTACTGGAATTAACTCCATTGCCTTTGATACTGGGTCAGTAGTTGTTCCTTGAAGGTCTGAAACTAATGACACCTCTTGATTTAGTATCTTATTCATTAAAGATGACTTTCCTGAGTTAGTTTTTCCATATATAGCTATATGTTTTCTATTTGAATTTGGGGTATTATTCATAAGTAACCTCCTAAATTATAAATAAAAATCTCTTTCTCCTTTTTTTAACTTTTCTATATTATTTTTTACAAGCTCTCTAACATCATCTCTTTTAATATTTTCTATTTCTTTTTTAATAAGCTTTTCTGATTTTTCTAGTATATCCTTATCACCATAATCTAAAGCAAATTCCATTAGAGTCATCATTGCATTTGGCTCACATACATATTGAATATTTCCTGATTTGGCTAGTTTCATAAATCTTTCACCAGTTCTACCTTTTCTATAGCAGGCTGTACAATAGCTTGGAATATATCCATCATCTAAAAGTGCTTTTAAAACTTCTAGTGGAGTTCTTTCATCTGAGGTTTTAAATTGTGGAGTTTCTTTTCCTTCTTCTCTCTCTTTATATCCACCTACTCCAGTACTTGAGCCAGCACTTACTTGTGATACTCCATATTTTAATAATTC
Organism: Clostridium chauvoei; assembly: GCF_002327185.1. Lineage (NCBI taxonomy): Bacteria > Bacillati > Bacillota > Clostridia > Eubacteriales > Clostridiaceae > Clostridium > Clostridium chauvoei. The sequence goes on from NZ_CP018624.1 coordinate 1,833,118, forward strand.
TTTTCTCATTTCCTTAGTTTCTCTTGTTGACATAATTATTCCTGTAAATGGTATTGCTATTCTTGTAATGGCAACTATTTTTTTAAACATGTCATCATCTAATAAATTAGGGAAACTTTCTAAATCCATTCCCTTTGCTTTTTTAAGTCTTGGGAATGAAACTGTATGGAAACCTACTCCATATTTTTCTTCTAAATGCTCATTATGAATCATTAAGGATAAAACTTCAAACTTAGGATCTGAAAGTCCGAACAATACTCCTCCACCAACATCATCTATACCTGCTTCCATAGCTCTATCAAAAGCAGTTAAATGATAATTATAATCTCCTTTTATTGATTTTGGATGCATTTTTTCATAAGTTGGTTTATGATATGTTTCTTGGAATAATATATATGTTCCTATATTAGCTTTTTTAAGCTTTTTATAATTCTCAACTGTTGTAGCTGCTATATTTACATTAACTCTTCTTATTTCTCCATTAACATTTTGAGTTTTATAAATAGTATCTAAACATTCTAAAACATATTCTATAGGTGCATTAACAGGGTCTTCTCCTAGTTCTAATGCAAGTCTTTTGTGTCCCATTTTTTCTAATATTTTAACTTCTTCTATTACTTCATCTTGTGTTAATTTTCTTCTCTTAAATTCATTACAATGTTGATACCCACAATAAACACAATTGTTTACACAATAATTACTAACATATAGTGGTGCAAAAATAACGACTCTCTTACCATATATTGAATTTTTGATATCACCTGCTATTTTAAATATCTCTTCTAATTGTTCTTTATCCTCTACTTGAAGTAATACCGCAATTTCTTTATGTGATAACCCTTTTCTTTCCTTTGCTTTTTCTAATATTTTTTCTACTTCACTTTTACTAACTTGCTTTGATTCCTCTAAAACTCTCTCTATATATTCACAATCAATAAACATTATTTAATCCTCCTACTCTCTTTAACCCAACTTATATTATCGCCCCTTGATACTTCAACTCTAAATCCAGCTTTTCTAATCCTTCCTTCTATACATATTCTACATTCAGCAGCTTCATCTCCTGTACATATCTTTCCATCATATAAAGAATATTTTTCTCTTACACTTGTTGGAGATAAATTAGGCATTACTACATTTCCTCCAGCTTTTAATCCTTTCTCTCTCCCCATAGGATCAATGCTACCTAAGGCTGTAGTTGAAGGTAGTAGTACATCAGGAAGAAGTAATCTTACTAATGCTAACATTGTAGTAGTTTTTTCTACTGTTCCAGCCTTTTCATCTTTAAGAGGTGTATCTTTATGTGGAATAAATGGTCCAATCCCACACATATGTGGTTCTAAATTTTTAATAAATAATAAATCACAAACTAAATCCTCATTAGTTTGATTTGGTATGCCAACCATAAATCCAGCACCTATTTGATATCCTATTTCTTTTAAGTCTTTTAGACATTTTCTCCTATTTTCAAAACTAGCTCCTGGATGTAACTCTTCATAAAGTTTTTTTGTTGCTGTTTCATGTCTTAAAAGATATCTATCTGCTCCTGCATCATACATCTTTTTATAAGACTCGTAACTTCTTTCTCCTAAAGATAATGTTATTGCATTATTAGGATATTTATTCTTTATTCCCTTTATAATCTCTATCATTTTTTCATCTGTAAAATATTCATCTTCTCCACCTTGAAGTACATATGTCTTGTATCCTAATCTATCACCTATATCTGCACATTCCATTATCTCATCATAAGTTAACCTATATCTATCTGCATTATTGTTACTTCTTCTAATACCACAATAAACACAATTTCTTTTACAAAAGTTAGTAAATTCAATTAGACCTCTCATATATACTTTATCACCATAAGTTTGCATTCTAATTTCATTCGCTTTTTGTATAAGATATTTCTTATCTTCACTTTTTAAATTATCTAGCAAAAATAATAGTTCTTCTTTACTGGCATTATTTTCTTTATAAAGTTTATCAATAATTCTTCTTATATTAATATTAATCACTCCTATATTTAAATTTCTATTTTAGATATAGCTGTCTTTACTGTTACACCGTTTATATTACCAAGCTTTCCTGTAAGACTATTAATATCATTTAGTTCTCCGACTACAGTTATTGAAATAACAGCTACCCCTTCTTCAAAAGGTATCCCCATTCTACCTCTTATGCTTCCTCTAAAAGTTGCTACTACTTCATTAAATTCCTGTTGGCATTTTGCCGGTTCTTCTAATATTGCACTTATTACTGCTATTTTTTTCATATACACTACACCTCACTTTTTATAAAAAAAAGCCTAGTTTTTCTCTCTCTAAAAGAAAACTAGACTTATTAATCTTAATTATATGAAAAATAAAGCTATTACACCTTAAATAAGGTTAGCTACTTTAATATCATATTCTTGAAATTATAAATCAACTTCAAATATAATTGAAGCTTCTTATCATTTTCTTTCAGATTAGATTACTCTTTTCCGTTAGATTTATTACATTAAAATTTAAGTCGCTATAAACAAATATAAAAAGATTTCTCTCTTTATATTTGAATATAATTTACTATCATATCCATTATATATTATTTATATTAAATAAGAAACTACGTTAATATAGGTTAACGTAGTTTCTATGGGCTATATTTCTAGATTTTAAAAATATTCTTACTTTCTCTTCTTATAAATACTTATTCCTAGTACTGAAGCTATTAATCCTAATATTGAAACTGCACTTGATGGAACTCCTCCTGTCTGTGGTAATTTTCCTCCACTTGTATTGTTATTTCCTGATGAATTACCGTTATTTGAGGAGCCTCCATTTCCTGTTGAACCTCCATTTCCTGTGTTTCCATCATTTTTAACTATAAGATTATCTAATGCAGATTTTAAATCTTTTTGAGCCCTTTTTACTTCATCTACTGTAGCCTCTTCATTATCAAAAACATTTTTAGCAGCATCTAATGCTATCATCATATTTTCCCATGTATTTTCAGTATATTTATTTTTGTCAAGACTATTAGCATCTTTTATTAATGCATCTAAAGCATCCTTATTTGGTTTTAATCTTATTTCCGTATAAGCTTTAACTAAACCTTCAAATGTTTTTTCAATTTCTGGCTGCATAGCATTTTCATCTACTAACACCTTATTAGAGTTTTCAAGAGCTTTTTCTAAATTAACCCAAGTTGATGGAATATATAAATTCTTATCTAAAGATTCTATTTTATCAACCATATTTTTAAGTTCAGTTTTATCACCTTGTTTAAATTCAAGCATATGAATAATATTCATTAATTTATCAAATACAGAGTCTACTTCTTCTGCTGTAGCACTTGTATTTTCATAAACTTTCTTAGCTTCATCCAATACTTCATTGAATTTTTCAATAACTGCTGGAACTACACCCTCAAGAGATCCATTTCCTTTTAACTCTTCAGCATAATCTATAGCTATTTTTAAATGTTTCTTAATTGCTTCTTGTTCTTGTTTATTAACTAAATTATCCATTGCATTTCTTAATGCTACTTTTGCATTGTTTATTTCTTCTTGAGTTGCATCAGCTTTATTTAATATAGCTTTTGCATTCTCAAGTGCTACTAACATTAAATTATAGCTCTCTTCTGTATAGTCATCTTTAGATAAAGCATTAGCCTTATCTACATCTCCTTGCAATTCCACCTTATCAACTTCTGGAGCTACTACATCTCCTCCATCGACTCTTATTAATACTTTATTAGAGGAAACTTTTTTTCCATCTACAGTAACTTCAACCCATATATCTGCAGCACCTTTAGAAACCCCAGTAATTTGTCCATTCTCTATTGTAACTACCCCTGGATTTGAAGTTTTATATTCTACAGTTGCAGCTGATAGATCAACATTGTCTCCATTATTCTTTAAAGCATTAGTATAAACTTCTATGGTTTGACCTGATGCTATTTCATTTACCATAGTATTTAAATTAACATACTCTATTGCTGCATTTTCTATAGATTTATCTATTTCTTTTACATAGATGTTATCTACTATTAACTCTTTATATCCTGCTCCTTTATCAATTGAAATATAATAATCATTAATATCTCCAGTTGTAAATTCTTTCTTTACTTCTTTATTATTAGCAGCATCTAATGGAATGCTTACTAATGTTCCTTGAGATTTAGATTTAATATTCATAGTATATCCAGGCTCAGCATTTTCTAAATCATATATAAAGCCTAATTCATAATTTTTATTTGGTTCTAACTTAAAGGTTGATTCTTCTGTAATTAACATTTGTCCAGTTTCGTTTGGTTGTTGGTTAGTTTTAAGTGAGAATCTTCCATCTAATACCCAAGTCATTTGTTGTCTACCTAAAAGATCTCTTTCTGCTAAGTGTGATCTATTTGAATGTCCTCTTCCTGGTGCTAAATAGAATGGACTTATTCCTTCATCAACATTTTCAAAATCTTCATAGAATACATATCCATCTCTATTAGTATGTCCTGGATTATCCCATATTCTAAAATCATCAACATAAACAGCAGTATCTCCTTCTCCAGTAGTTAAGTATATTTCTGCTCCTGTTGATCCCTTTGGAACAGTAAATTCAACTTCTACTCTACTAAAAGTATCATCTATCCACTTAACTCCTTCACCTTGTCTTGGTTGTGCTGTTGTTGTTATTTTATTTGTTATTTCTTGACTTCCATCTTTCACACCTAAAGTAACATCTCTATTTCCTTCATTTTTTACCCAAGCAGATACTGAATAAGTTACACCTTCTTTTAAGTCTTTAATTTGTTGTCTTATTGTAGTTTCTTTTCCTCCAGCTATTTTAACTAAATCATTTCCTTTTCTTTTGCCATTTGTTTCATTTTCTATTGTTACATGTTTTGTATTTCTAGCCTTTGTTTCAACATTCCAATAATCAAATGTTTGTGAATCGAAACCAGGATCTTGTATTTGACCCCCTTGTCCCCAATCAGTTATTCTTTTCTCTTCTACTTCATCCTTCATAACTAAATATGGTGTATTTTGTTCTACATCTAATTGTACTTTACCATTCTTAACCTTTATATCTTTTACAAAGGTTCTTCCTAAATCACTAAGTTCATATAACTTAACAGTTGAAAGGTTATTCCAATTTTCTGGTAATTGCCATTCTGAACTTGTTCCTAATGGATTCCAATGATAAATCTTTTCATCTTCTTCTACTGGATTCCATGGTAAGAATAAGTTTGTTTTTCCTATACCAGTAGATCCAATTGAACTTTCAGGAGTTGTTGCTACTAATCTACCATCTCTATAGTAATTAATATTTTCTCCTTCTCTTGCTGCCTTAACATTATTTTCAAATATAATCTCATTATCATTCATCTTCATTATTGGGAAATGTTGAAGGTATTTAGTAGGTAACACCTGATTATAGAATACATCCATACCAAATTCACCTTCGATACTATGCCTAGTTCCCCATCCCCCTGATAAAAGATGTTTATTTCCTTTTAATAATGGGTCTGCTAAGAATGAATCTTGAGTATCATTTTTCATAAATCTCATTATCTTGCTTGCATTACCTTTGTTAGGGTATGCAGGGTCTCCACCCCAATGAGTCCATGGAACTTGTTGTTCAAGTGGTCCATTCATTTCAGTAGCTAACATATATCCTAATCCATTTATTTTACTTGCTAATTGATGAGCATTCCATCCATTACCTGTATAAACATCAACATAAACCCAGTTTAGATTTGGCGCATCTTCTTTTAACATATCTAATCTTCTGAATAGCTCACCAGTCATTATATCTTGTCTTTGATCTACATAGTATGCCTGATCTAACCATCCCCATCCTGGTGCATTTTCATTTACTATAGCTCCTGGATATTCAAAGGCATCTTTAATATATTCTGTTGCATTAATATGAACTCCTATTTTAGCATTATACTTAGCACCTTCATTTATTAAAGTATTAAAATCTTCTTTTCCACCTTGTCTTATCCCTATATGTCCACCATAATCTGGATGTGAATCATCATGTCCTTCTGCTTGATAACCTTTGTGTAATACTAATTGTCCAAAATTATCTGTAAAGTTTGATATTTTCTTTACTGTATCTAATGATCTTAAGAATGGATTTTGTGTATATCCAATGTTGAATGCAATATAAGATAAATTATTTTTAATATCTTCTCCACCCATTGGTACTTTCATATTTTGTCTATATAATATAGCAGCGTCTTGCCAATCTACAATAGAATCTTTATTATTATCTTTTGCAATCATCACTTCTGACCAAGGAAGTTCACCTTGATATAAATTACTACCTAAGACTGTTGCTTCATCTAATACTTCTCTGTAGGTCCAAGTACCATTAGATATACCTGTTTTTTTGTAAGCGCCTTCTTCATCCCCTCTATTTTCAGTAGTTAAAACTACTCTGTTACCACCTTCTATAGTATTATTATTTATTGTTACCGCAAAATCATTATTATTTATGAATGCATATGTCTTTCCTTTAGCTCCTGTTGCTAAATCACTTACATTTGCAAAATCTTCTATTATATTATTCCAATCTCCTGTTGTAAGAACCGATGCTGTTTTCCCATTGTCTCTATCAGTTATTGATGCTAAACTTTGCCCTGGAATGTTTAGATATTGAAGTTTAGTCTCCCCATCTTCAATTACTTCTGTAATATCCATTCTTAATTTATTTTCTTTAACTGCCATTTTCAACTTAATCTTCATATTAAGTTCTTCAAAGTTTAATGTGTATTCTAAAGACTCTTTATCTATTTCTTTGGATTTAACTTTTGGAATATATTTATCTCCATTTATTTCAACAATATATAATTGTTCATTTTCCCCTGCTAATACAGATCCATCTTCTTTCCATTCATATTGTTTTACTCTTGGAAAATTAGAATCCAAAGTTACTTTCATAATATCTGATTGTATTGTTTTATAGGCTTCATTTACTTCTGGTGGAGCTAAAGGAGTTAACTCTTCTACTCTTACGTTATCTAAAGTAACAACCTTTGAGCTATGCCAAGCTGATAATCCAACCTTTCCTGCTTCACTTGGGAAATTAGATACTGAAGTCTTTCCTATTAATTTCCCATCTATCCAAAGTGAAACATTATTATCCTCTAATTTTAATTTCATTCTATAAGTTGTATTTTGTTTAAGTTTAAATGAACCTGGGAATCCACCATAAGTTTCTTGTCCATTATTTTTTGCCTTCCAAACCCAAGAACCAGCATCATAACAAATTGCACCCCAGTTATTTGCATCTTTTATTCTAAAACCAAGTCCAACTCTTCCTAAATCAGTGCTTGTTGAAAAATCAGTTTCATAAATAAAATTCTTAACTGATGGTGAGTTCATATCAACAGCTGTTGAAACGCCATTCATTGGAACTTTAACAACTCCATTTTCTAATGTTGCAGTTCCTCCACCTTGGATAACTTTCCAATTTCCACTTGTTTCTGGTGTTTCAAAATTTGTTTCATAAACAGATGCTTCTGATTTAACTGTTACATTAGCTACAGCTTTAATATCACTTCCCACAACTGATCCATTAACTACAAAATTTCCTGGTTTTGAGTAGCTTTTATCTGGAATATAGTCCCATTGAACACTTCTAGTAGTTTGAGATCCATCATTAAATGTTACATTAACCTCATCTGGTAATGTCGGTTTAAGTCTAGGATATGTTTCAACTGAAATTTCCTCTATACTTTCTATAGCTAATTCCGGTAAAACTTCACTTTGTAATGAGCCAAGTTCTCCAGCTTTTAAATAATCAACTTTTATATCTTTATTATCATACCAAGTTCTATATCCAAACTTTCCTGCTCCTGTAGGCCAACCTCCTAAATTAACTACATCATTAAATATTTGTTCTCCATTAACAATTAAAGTAACTTTATTTCCTACAACTCTAACGGTCATAGTTACAGCTTCACCTGGTACAACTTGAGGTCCTACTATATCATCTTTCCATGCATTAGCAGTTTCTATCAACCACTTTCCACTGTTATTATATCCTATAAAAGCATAACTGCTGGAGCTTGTCCCTCTAAGTACTATTCCAAATCTTCCAGTAGCAGTTTCCCCTTCAGTTGGATTTAATATAAATCTTACTTCTGCTTCACCATCTACTAATGATGGTGATTGTTCTTCAATAAACACTAAGTTATTATCTGTATTATCTCTTTTTATATTTAATACACCTTCATCTTTATTTTTTGAGATTGTACCATTACCTTTTAATCTAGTCCATGTAAGTCCTGAATCATCATCATAATTTTGTTCATATAATCCAGTTGCTTTAGCTTCTTTTTCTTGGTGTTCTATAACTGGATTTACCTCAACATTAGCTAATGTATTAACTGGTAATTGTCCAATAATGATAGCTCCAGCAATTATATATGCTATATTTCTATTCATACATGATTTCTTTTTCATCAATCTCATCCCCCTTATATATAGTTATGTAAACATATTCATAACTATATGATATACATATTTTGTAATATATTCTATAATTATCTTGCTTTATACTATAACTATATTGATTTTTAATATATATGCTTATTTCTATAATAAAAAAGTTGTATCGAATTAATCCAATACAACTTAACTTCTAATCTATTCTTTTACTATTTATATATAACACATATAAATATGTTGCTTCTTTAAAATTTCTTATATCATACCCTGTTTCTTTTTTTATTTTTTCAACCCTATATATAAGTGTATTTCTATGTATATAAAGGTTTTTTGATGCTTGAGTTAATGAAAAATTACATCTTAAAATTTCTTCTATAGTCAATATCAACTCATTATTTAAGCTTTTGCAGATTTCTTCATACTCATCTTTTAATTGCTTTGAGTATTCATTCTTTAAATTATGAATTATATTTTCTATTTCCATTTCTGATGATATATAAGTTTCTGGAACTATTTTTAATGCTTTTCCTGTATCAATAGCTTGTTTTGCTTTTCTATAGCCTTTTAAAAGTCCATTGTATGTTCCATCTAAATTAGAAACTGAAATATATACTTTTTCTCCTGTATTTTGTATTATACTCTCTCTAAGAGAAAGTCCATGTTCCTTTTCCTCGTCTAAATCACCAATTAAAATTATTTGATTAAATACTTCTTCAATTAAAACATCTTCATCAGCATAACTATTTCTTAAAATCTTAAAAACTTCTTCTTTATTATTACAATCTATTATAAATAACTTCCCTCTTTTTTCTAATATCGTATTTTTAAAGTTATTCCATGATTTTTCACCTTGCAATAACAATTGAATAGTATTGCTTTTCTCCATGAATTTATTTAATGTAAATTCTATAAAATCTTTTAAATTCTCATTTTCTTCAGTAATATATAATCTATATATTATGTTATTTATTCTTATTTTTTTAATAATAGTTTTTGAATCAACTTTTAAATTGTTAAATATAGCATCACCTTTATTATTCGTTAACTTACAATAAAGATTTGTCTTTTCACACATCTCTTTCAATAAAATTTTAAAATTGTCCATATAAGTTCCTCTCCTTTAAAAGTAACTATATATATATATATATTATTCCCCTAATTTCCCAAACAATATTATTAAGAAAGCTACTAATCTATACCTGACTAGTAGCTAAATTTTCTATTTATTTAAATATGCTAATATTTTTTCTTTCTCATTTTCTGCAAAATCGTATGAATCTACACTTTCTTTGTTTATCCATTTATATTGCACTATATCTTTTCCTATATTTATACTTTCTTTCACGTTGCCAGTATAAATTATAAAATTTTCATCTTCACTTATTTTATACTCATCAACAATTTTCAAATCAAAAATATTTACTTTTAGATCATCTTTAACAGCTCTATTTATGCATTTTTCTGTTGTTTCTTTTCCTCTTAAATTCCTTCCAACTAAATACCATAAATTAGGTTGACTTTTCTTAACCTTTTTTGTAACTATCAACATATTATTAAAATCATCCTTAATAATAATTGAACAACCTATTGTTTTTCCCATAAAAATCCCCCTTTAATAATCATTAGTGTTAATAATACTACACATTCTTAATAATTCTACCTAAAAGCTTTATTTCCTTTGTAATTTTTTACCTTAAAGGCCTTTTATAATAAATTCTTTTATTTTTTATTAATCAAAAATATATGATTTAATTAGTGCAAAAAATTCTCTAGTGTACATTATTGGCATTAAAGTTATAACAGTAGTATTCGTATAAAAACTAATATCCTCATATCCATTTTTTTTAGCTAACATATTACTTCTTAATGCATGAAAATCAGAAGTTACTACTTTAATTTTAATGTTATCTATCTTTTCTCCTGTTGATTGTTCTATTTTAGCTTTAGAATAAATTAGATTTTCACTAGTACTTGTAGATTTATTTTCCATTATAATTTTATTTTCATTAATCCCATTACTAATTAAATATCTTTTCATAGCTTCTGCTTCTGTTATATCTTCTCCAGGCCCCTGTCCTCCTGATACTACTACATTGATATCTTCATCATAATTATTTATATATTCTATAGCTTTTTCAAGCCTTTGCTCTAAAGTTATACTTAACTTTTCCCCTCTTATACCTGCCCCTAAAATTATCATATAGTCCGCCTCTGATTTATCCCTTTTAGGATACAAAATAATAGCTCCTTCTATAATAATAAATATAACTAAACATATACTGCCCACTATCTTTCCTATATTAAAAATTTTATTTAAATTTTTATTTCTTTTTATTTTATCTTTTATAAAATGGTATATTATTAAAGCAACTCCTACTATAAGAAATATAAAGCTAAAACTAACTTTTCTTACAAATAAATTTATTACTATAAAATATATACACAATATAATTCCTAATATAATATCAATCATATACTTTTTCCTCCTTATTTAACTAGTAAATTTAGTAACATAACAAGCAAAACTATTATTAAAAATATTGTAGTTATTAAAAAAGTAGCAAATTTCTTATCTGAATTATAATCTTTATTTCCCATACAAATTCTCCTTATAGTTTATTCCTTATAATTGCTTGGAACGTCACCTGTATATTTTTTAAAGTTAGTTGAAAATTGTCTATAATCACTATATCCAACTTCTTTTGCTACACTTGAAACTGAAAATCCTTTTTTTAATAACTCCATAGCTTTTTCTATTCTAAGTTTTCTTATGTATTCTGAAAATCCCATTCCTAAAGTTTGCTTTAACTCTCTAGATAAATAGCTTTCATTTAAATATACACTACTTGCTACAACCTTCAATGATATATTTTTATTAAAGTTATTATTTATAAATTTAATGGCTCTTTTTATACTACTATCTTCTAAAGTTCCTCTATACTCTCTTATGTTTTCTACTGCCACCACTATAAATGTTTCTAAATCCTTTTTTAAGTCAATCATCTGATTGTAATCATTTTCTAATTCTATAGCTTCTAAAGCTTCACTTGATATACCAAGTTCTATAAACCCTTGCTTTACTCTAAGCACCAATTCAAGTACTACCTTAATTATTTTACTCTTCTTAATCATCTTATAACTAAATATCTTAAATAAATAATTAATACTCTTTTCTGCCTTTTTTATATCTGCATTTAAAATATTATCTACTATTTCATTTACTAATTCATCAAATTTTAAATGATCAATTGTCAGTTCTTTCTTCTCTTGTTCTTTTAAAACTTTCCCATATCCTTCATAAAAACACTTTTCATATAAGTTTTTTGCTCTTTTATAAAGTTCTCTTAATTCTAAAGGTGATTCCTCTTGAGTTATTGATATTGTAATTACTCCATCTAATTCCTCTATTATTCTTTTTATCAATTCTTTAAAGTCCACATTCTCACTTGTAGTAATAATTATACCTATCCTATTTGCATGTGGTTCAAAAATATAGTAACTACTTATATTATTTCTTATCCACTCTTTTACTATATAACTAATCCTAGTATTTAAGTAATCCTTATTATTGTTATTAAAGTATTCATAACTATCATTATTTATAAGAACTATTCTTATACTATCTAAAAGATTAAAATAATTATCTATTATTTCTATAGGACTTTGTCCTCTCACAATCCTTAATATTTGTTTTTCTATTGATAAACTATTGTTTATTCTTTCTTTTTCTATTAAGCTTACTGCATTATTAATAGCCTCTGTAAACTCTGATACTTGAATTGGTTTTAAAATAAAATCTAAAGCATTTATTTTAACTGCTCCCCTTGCATATTGAAAATCATCATACCCAGTAATTACTATAAATTTAGTATTAGGTAAAATTTCTTTTATATTCTTTGCCATCTCTATACCATTTATTTCTGGCATATTTATATCTGTAATAATAATATCTGGTTTTATTTCTTTTGCTATATTTATAGCTTCATAAGCATTAGATGCCTCCCCCAAAACTTTACATTTCATTTTTTCCCAGGGAATTATACATTTAAGTCCTTTTCTTGAATAATATTCGTCATCTACTATTAATACTTTAATCACTTATCTCATACTCCTTTTTAGGCACTATAATAGAAAACACTGTAAATTCAGCTTCTCTTTTATAAGTTACTCCAAAGTCTTGTCCATAAAATAACTTTATTCTTTTATCAACATTATTAATCCCTACACCTTCTCCTGTGGAATTATTATTTTTCTCAAAGCCAACTCCATTATCTTTTATTTCAAAGCATAAATTATCTGAAACTTCAAAAGCATTTATAATTAAAATCCCTTTTCCAATTTTCTTTTCTAATCCATGAATAATAGCATTTTCAACTAATGGTTGTAGCATTAACTTTAAAATATGAAAATCTAATATATTTTCATCTATATTAATGTTAATAGTAAATCTATCCTTATATCTATAATCTTGAATAGTAAGGTAACTTTTTATTTGTTCAAATTCTTTTTTAATAGGTACCATATCCTCTATATTGTTTACACTATATCTAAAAAATTTAGCTAATGCATCTGTTGCTTTAACTACATCTTCACCTTCTCCAAGCCTTGCCATCCAACTTATAAGACCTAATGAATTGTAAAGGAAGTGAGGATTTACCTGAGACTTTAAAGCTTTAAACTCAGCCTCCTGAACTAAAAGTTCTTTCTTATAATCCTCTTCTATAAGTCGTTTTAATTCTTTTGTCATATCATTAAACCCTCTAGATAAATGTCCTATTTCATCATTTCTATTACTTTCTATATATACATCTAAATTTCCCTTTTCAACTTCTTTCATATAACTTGTCATCTCTAATATTGGCTCAGAAATTTTTTTAGATGTAATTAGTACAAAGAAAATTGATAGGCTTATTACAATTAAACTCAATATAATTAAGAACTTTAAATTATTAACTATTTCACTAAAAAAGTATTTATTAGGTATTAACTGTAGTACTTTTATTTTTGTATTTTGTGTTGTTGTATAATAGCATTGATAGCTTGTCTTATCTATATTAACCTTTAAAGTTCCTTTAATATTATTAAGCTTACTTAAATATTCAGATGGAAATTTAAATCCTGTTTGATTTTTATAATTTTTATCTGTAATTATATAACCATTATCATCAAGTAGCATTACATTTGAATCTTCTACAAAGGATATTGCTTTAAAAATATCATCAAAATAACTATCATAAACATCAGCTATAACATAACCTATTACTTCTTTTGTATCTCTATTTATTATAGCCTTTCCTATTACTAAAACAGTATCTTGCGATTCCTTACCTTCTACTCTTCTATGGATTTGGGTTATAACAATATCATCATTACGATTTAGTTTTTCATAAAAATCTCCTCTTATATCACTATATATTGGAGCATAATAATCTGTAGTTGAAAACCTACTTGTCTTATCTAAATTTACAATATGAATTGGTATTTCTTTAGTTTGAGTTGCTAATATAGCCCTTATAATTTTATATAGCTCTTGAGTATCTTCAAATTTCTTTTCCTTTTCATAATTATCTTTAATTCCTTCTTTTGATATTACTTCTTGAACCTCTAAATTTTCAGCTATGTAATTAACCATTTTGCTATATGTATTTATATTGCTATCTATCAATTCTGCTGCAATTGATAGATTACTATTTGTATAATATTCTATTTTTTCATAAGTAGTTTTTATAATAAATACTGTATCATATATCCATAGTAAAATTAATGGAATTATACCTACAAATAAAAACACAAGTAATAACTTTTTCTTAAACCCAAAATTATTCTTGAACATTTTAACTCTCCTGCTATAATAATAAAAATATTTCCATTATTTATAATAAACTATTTTTAATAAAAAACATAGTGACCTAAAATATCTATTCTGTATTTTAGGTCACTTTATTCATTCCTTTAACTCATAAATTTGTGTTATATATTCATTTGTACTACATTGGACTAAGACTTCATTTATACTCATTGCTTTTGGTATTTCTATAGTTATCAAACAGCTCTTTATCTTATCCAACTCGCTGGTATCATTTACATAGAATTCTATATTAGCAATTTTTATTCCTTTTTTAAGCATGTACACTTCGATACAATTCATAGCTTCTTGTTTATTTATATATTCAATATATATTTTGCAAAGTCCTCGATTAGTTATGAATCTATTTTCAAACCTTTTTAAAGTTACTAAAACTAATACTATTGCTATACCTGCTAAAATACTTATTGAATAATATCCAAAACCAATAGCTAATCCAACACAGGCTACCACCCATAAAGATGCAGCTGTGGTTAATCCTTTTATTGATCCCTTAGTATGAATTATCGTTCCTGCCCCTAAGAAGCCTACTCCACTTACAACTTGTGCTCCTAATCTTCCCATATCTATTTTTAAAGAATTTGATAAATTAGGATCTGCGGTTATTAACACAATAGATTTATTTACCATCTCTACTTGTATTAATGATATTACAGTTGCTCCTAAGGCAACTAAAATGTGGGTTCTAAAGCCTGCTGGGCTATTAGTTGATTCTCTCTCATATCCTATAACGCCACCTATTACTATTGCTAGTAATAATCTTAATCCAATTTCCTGTAAAGGCATAAACTTGTACTACCTCCTTTACTAGATTATATGAACATTCTCCTTACTAAAGTTAATCATTACCTCTTGTCCTTCTTCATATACCTTTTTAACTTGAGGATTAAAGTCCTCACATTTAATTATTGTTTCTCCAACTTGTATTGAATAATCTTGGAAAGCTCCCATAAATGTTGAACTTATTATTTTTCCTTTAAATATTCCTTTTTCACCTATTTCTATTGCTTCTGGTCTTAATACAAGTTTGCAACTATCTCCTGTTGTTTTTGATCCTTTATATGGTACATTAAAAATAACATCATCAACCTTAATAGTTACGTTTTCATATTCAGCATCAGTAATTTTACCTGGTAAAAAATTTGCTGTTCCTATAAAGTCTGCAACAAACTCTGTAGCTGGTGTATAATAGATTTCTTTAGGAGTACCTACTTGTTCTACTATACCTTTATTCATTATTATAATTCTATCTGAAAGACTCATAGCTTCTGATTGATCATGTGTTACATAAATAGCTGTGATTCCAACTTTCTTTTGAATTTTTCTTATTTCAGTTCTCATGTAAACTCTTAATTTAGCATCTAAATTTGATAAAGGTTCATCGAATAATAATACCCCAGGTTCCATAACTAATGCTCTTGCAAGAGCGACTCTTTGTTGTTGTCCCCCAGATAATTGATTTGGATATCTTACTTCCATTCCTTTTAAGCCTACTAATTCTATTATATTCTTAACTTTTTCATCAAGTTCCTTCTTATTCATTTTTTAAGCTTTAAACCATAAGCTATATTGTCATATATATTTAGATGTGGAAATAATGCATAACTTTGGAACACCATAGATGTATCTCTTTTATCTGGAGTTAGATTATTTATCATGTCTCCACCTAAATATATCTCTCCTTCTGTTGGAATTTCAAAACCTGCTACCATTCTTAATGTTGTTGTTTTTCCACAACCAGATGGTCCTAATAATGTTACAAATTCACCTGCTTTTATATCTATTGAAATATTATCTACAGCCTTAAATTCTGAATCTCCACTGTGAGATAAGTATATTTTAGTTAAATCTTTTATATTAACACCTTTACTTCTTTGCATATCTATCACTCCTATTATAATAAGTTATCATCACTCTTACTTACACCAAATCTTCCTAATATAAAATACATAAATGCAATAGCAATTAATACTATAATTATTAATACTGTTGAATATGCTGATGCTACACCAAATCTTCCATTATCTACTTGAGATAAAATTGAAGCTGTTAATAATTGATATTTTGGTGTTACTAAGAAAACTACTGCACTTACTGCTGTCATACTTCTTACAAAAGTATATACAAGTCCACTAAAGAAAGCTGGTTTTATTAATGGTAATGTTACTGATGTAAATACTTTTGTTGAATTTGCACCTAAATCTTGTGCCGCTTCTTCTATTGCTGGATCTATTTGTTGCAATGATGCAACCCCTGATCTTACCCCTACAGGTAAACTTCTAACTATAAAGGCTATAACTATTATAAATGCTGTTCCTGTTAATATTAATGGTTTTGTATTGTATGCATTTATATATCCAAGACCTAATACAGTACCTGGAACTGCCATTGCTAAAAGTGAAGTGAATTCTATAAATCCTCTTCCTATAAACTTCTTTCTTACTATTAAGAATGCAATAATCATACCAAATATACCTGTTATTGGTGTTGCATAAATAGATAATAATGTTGTATCTCTAAGTGGCTTCAATCCTAAATTAAATACATATTTAAAGTGTTCTCCTGTTAATGTATAATCTACACCCATTACCTTAAATATTCCACCTAGTGGTACTAATATATAAAATGCAAATACAAATAATGAAATTAATAAACAAATTATATCTATTGGCCATACAATATTTTTTTCTGTTATTAAGTCTCTTTCTCTTGATGCTTTTCCTGTAACTGTTACATATGATTTCTTTTCTATCCAGAACTTTTCTAATACAAAAAGTAATATTGATAAAGTTAGTAGTACAACTGCTATAGCAGCTCCACCTCTCATATCGTAGTTACCTATAGCTTGCATATAAATCTTTGTAGCTAATGTTGAGAAGTTCCCTCCTATAACCATTGGATTTGAAAAGTCTGCAACTACTTCTATAAATGTAAGTAAAAATGCATTTGCAAGTCCTGGTAACATTAATGGTAATGTTACTGTTCTAAAGGTTTTCCATCTTGATGCACCCATACTTCTTGCGGCTTCTTCTAATGATGGATCTATTTTTCTTAATAAACCTATTAATAAAAGATATGCTACTGGGAAGAATGTCATAGTTTGTACCATTACTATTCCTTTAAACCCATATATATTAGCATTTGTAATACCCAATAGTTGTCTTGTTACAAGCCCAAATTGACCAAATAGCATAATTGCTGATAATGCTAAAACAAATGGTGGTGAAACTATTGGTAATATTGATACTATTTTAAATAGCTTTTTAAAATGTGATTTTATATATGCATCTGCATATGCAAAAATAAATCCTATTATTGTTGATGATACTCCTACTGTTACTCCTAAAAGTAGAGTATTTACAAAGGTTTCTCTAAAATCTATATCTCTTAATACTTGTCTATAAGCACTTAATGAAAAACTTCCACTCTCAATAAAACTAGCTTTCAATACAGAATATAGAGGGTATAGTATAAATATAGCTAATGTAACTATTAAAAATATTATCGTTGTTAAAAGTATTGGGTCTCTCCATATCTTTTTCATATCATCTAGCTTATGCTTTCTAGCCATTTGTCGTCTACTAATGCTCATTTTTTATCACCTCTATATATTTAATTGGGAATAGGTTTAACTCCTATTCCCTAAAATATTACTTAATTGCATTATTCCACTTTTCTACAAGTTCACTTCTTACTTTTCCAGCCCAATCTAAATCATAATCAATTAATTTAGTATCTTTAATTTCATCTGCTAATGCTGGAGCTTGAGCTGTTGTATTAGTTAAGAATTGATATGATCCTACTGTTTGACCAATTTCCTGTCCTTTTTTACTTAAAACAAAATCAATAAACATTTTAGCTGCTTCTTGATCTGGGCTACCCTTAATAATTGCTGTAGCACCAATTTAATAACCTGTACCTTCTTTAGGTGCAGTTAAAACTATATCCTTCATACCTTCTTCTCTATATTTAATACCATCATGTAAATATGAAACACCCACCATTACTTCACCTTGACCTGCAAGTCTTGCTGGAGCTGTTCCTGATTTTTCATAAGATTTTACATTCTTATTAAGCTCTTTCATATATTCTAGGCCTTTTTCTTCACCCTTTAATTGAACCATTGTAGATAAAGCTGTGTATGCAGTTCCTGATGAACCTGGGTTGGCAATAGATATTTGACCCTTAAATTCTGGTTTTAATAGATCATCCCAGCTTTCTGGTGCTTTTACACCCTTTTCTTCTAATAATTTTTTATTAGAAGCAAATCCTAGATATCCAACATATATTCCTGTCCATGCTCCATCTTTATCCTTATATTTATCTGGTATATCCTTAGCATTTTCTGAAGTATAGTTTTCTAATAGTCCATCTTCTTTAGCTTGTACAAAAGCATCTGCCGGACCACCATACCATACTGAAGCTTTAGGATTATCTTTTTCAGCTCTTAATCTACCAAGAACTTCTCCAGAAGACATTCTAACTGCTTCTGCTTGAATTCCTGTTTCATTTTTAAATTCTTCAACGATTTTAACCATATGGTCTTCCATTAATCCACAATAAATAGTTAACTTTAAATCATCCTTTGATGTTTGCTTACTTCCACATCCAACAAATAATCCTGCTGTCATCAAAGTAGCAATTGAAAGTGCTAGTAATCTTTTCCTTTTCATTATTAATCCCCCTTAAATACGTTTCTTTGAGTATTTATCTTATGATTTTATTATACAGTAAACCTTTTCTTATTTCGTATATAGGTAAATTTTACTTACCTACAAGTAAAAAAAACACACATAAAAAAATAAGCCCATATACATGAGCTCATTAAATATTTGATATACTAATTGCTTGTTCTTTAAATTTATCTATACCTATTCTTTCAATGAAAAAGCTTAATTTTTCTCCTGCTTCTGCATTTTTTTTATAATATTCAAATATACTATCTATAACTTTTAATGCTTGTTCTTCATTTAATTCTTCAGCTATTATATCTGCTACTCTTGGATTGTAACCTGCAGATCCTCCAGCTATAACTATTAATCCTGTTTTATCTGCTATAACTCCAACATCTTTTGAATAAGTACTTGCACATGCATTCCTACAACCAGCTACCCCAATTTTAGTTCTACAAGGCATTTCCATCCATTGATATTTTTTAGATAATTTCATTCCAATACCTATAGTGTTATACTTAACTCTCTTACAAAAACCAGCAGGGCACATCTCTACATTTTTAACTGAATTTTGCATTTTCACTGCTGGCTTCATTCCAAGCTCATCCCATATTTTAGGTAAATCATAATCATTTAGATTAGTAATTAAAATTCGTTGCCCTGATGTTATTTTTAACACTCCATTATATTTTCTAGCTACTGCTGCTATTTTCTCTAACATTTCTGGAGTAACAAAGCCTCCAGGCAAATGAGGTGTTATTCCATATTTTCTTACTCCATCTCTAACCTTTTGAAGATTTCCATAAGTATCACTCATATTTTTCTCCTTAAATAATATATGTATTTTATATATACATTTTACTATATATCTTATAAATTTAAAACATTAATATTAAAATCTTATTTTTCCATATAAAAAAGGACATTATATATTTATAATATCCTTTTTGAATCCTAATTATTATAAAACAAATTCTTCTATTACTTTTGCTACTCCATCTTCTTCATTAGTAGCTGTTATATAATCTGCAGCTTCTTTTACTTCTTCAAAAGAATTTCCCATAGCTACTCCAAGGCCTGCATACTCTATCATATGTAAATCATTACCTGCATCACCCATAGCAATAACTTCTTCTCTCTTTATTCCTAAATGTTTTGCTAAAAGTTCTAATCCAGTTCCTTTATTAGCATCTTTATTTAAAAATTCTAAGAAATAAGGAGTACTTCTTACAACTGTATATTTTTCATAAATTTCTTTAGGTAAATTTTCTGTAGCTGGTGCTAGTATTTCCGGTTCATCTATCATCATTATTTTTGCAATAACTTCTTCTTTATCTATAGAATTAAAATCTTTTTCTGAAACATCTATTCCATTTATTGTTGCTTCTACTTCTGTGTACTTGCTTATTTTAGGAGTAATTAATCCTTGTATTTCTGAAAAGGCATGAATATTAACTCCATTTTCTTTACTTAATTTATATAAATCATGTACATCTTGCCCTTTTAAGCTTACTTTTGAAACTACCTCTTTACTTTTAGTTTTTTGAACTAAAGCTCCATTATAGCTTAATACATAATCATTATCTCTATACATATCAAGAATTTCTAAGTATCTTGATACTCCTTCAATAGGTCTTCCTGTAGCTAATACTACTGTTACACCCTTTTCTCTAGCTTTTTGTATAGCTAACTTTGTTCTTTCTGAAATACTTTTGTCTTCTCTTAATAGAGTTCCATCCATATCTAATGCAATTAACTTGTACATTATTAATCCTCCACAATTTAAATTCATTGAAATTATAACACAAAGTACTCTCTTATTCCATAAAGGATACTAGCTATATCTAAATTATATTATTTATTATGTTCTATATAAGATTTTAGTATATCTGAAAATTCGTCTCTTTTAAGAATATAAAACACTACTCCTACTACTTCATAACTTGATGTAATTAATGAATCTTTTCTTATTTCCATCAACTTTTTTTCTATATCTCCTACCAAAACTCTTAAATCTGATTCATTTAGTAACTCTCCAATATCATTTGCTGCATTTTCTATACTAGTTATTATTTTTTTAGGAATAAATTCTTCTATTCTTCCATCCTTTTTTATTATTTTCATAATCTTCACCTTCCTTATATTATATTATATTATGTGAAGTTTTGTCTATAACTATTAACTTATATAAAAATAAGGCGTTGAATTTTCAACACCTTATTTTCATCTTCTATTTTTTTGCTTTACTTAATCTTACCTTTTTACCTTTTATAGATACTTCTTTATATTTATTAAGTATCTTATTTCCTTTTCCATTTAATATATCAACAAATGAGCAAATATCTTGAACATCAATTATTCCTATATCTTCTCCTGTTAATCCATCTAAATTACTAAAACATCCCACAATATCAATTGGACGTATTTTTTTCTTTTTACCACCACTTATATGAATTTTAGTTACATCACTATGTATAGTTTTTTTAGGATTACCAATATTCTTAGATAAATTCTTTTGACTTTCTCTAAATATAGTTATTCCTTCTTTTACTTTTTCATCAGAAGGTAAGTTTCCTTGTTTAATTGTATATCCTATATATTCTTCTATCCCATCTAAAAATTTTTTCTCATAATTAGATACAAAAGAAATAGCAAAGCCTTCTTTTCCTGCTCTTCCTGTTCTTCCTATTCTATGTACATAACTTTCTCTTTCCATAGGAATCTCATAATTAAATACATGAGTTATATGGTCTATATGTATTCCTCTAGCTGCTATATCTGTAGCAACTAACACTTTAAATTCTTTATTCTTAAATCTTTCCATAGTCTTTAATCTATCTTTTTGTTCCATATCACCATGAAGTTGTTCTGCTTTTATTCCATCTCTTTTTAGTTCTAAAAATACATTTTTAACTTTATCTCTTGTATTACAGAATACTATAGCTGATTCTGGAGCAGATGCATATAAATATCTACACAATTCATTAAGTTTATTATTTACATCTATCTCTACATAACTTTGCTTAATTTTATCTCTATTAAAAGCTTTAGCTTTTACTGTTAATATTTTGGGGTTATTCATATAGCTAGAACATAATTTTTCTATTTGTTCTGGCAAAGTAGCTGAAAATAAAGCAGTATTTCTGTCCTTCGGCAATCTATTTAATATTTCTTCTATTTGATCTACAAATCCCATATTAAGCATTTTATCTGCTTCATCTATAACTACAAATTTAATATTTTTTAAATCTAGATTTCCTCTATTTATATGGTCATTAATTCTTCCTGGTGTTCCTGCAATAATATGAACTCTTTGCTTAAGTTCTCTAATTTGATCGTTAAAAGGCTGTTTTCCAAAAACTGCTGCACATCTAACTTTTTTTAATCTACCTATATTGGATATATCTTCTTTTACTTGCAAAGCTAATTCTCTTGTAGGTACTAAAACTAAGCCCTGAACTTTACTTTCATTTGATAAAGACATTTCGCATAATGGGATTCCAAAACTTGCAGTTTTTCCACTACCTGTTTGTGATTTTACTATAATATCATTTTTATTTAACATATATGGAATTGCTTCTTTTTGTACTTCTGATGGTTCTTCAAATCCTAAGTTATTCAAAGCTTTAAGTATTTCATCACTTAATTTCATATCTTTAAATGTTGTATTTTTCATTAAACTACCCCGTTCCTTAAAATAATACTCTTATTTTAACCTATAAAAGCTTTATTAACAATTAAAAAGAAAAATGTATAAAATAAAAATCACATGTTAATCTATTAAGATTTTACATGTGATTTATAATGTTGTTTCAATTATATGAAGAAATATCCAAAAGCATACCCTGCATATATAAATATAGCATTCCATATTGCTATTCCTATAGTAGAGTATACGGTAAAGTTTAATATATTCATTCTAAATGTTCCTGCTACAAAAGGAATTAAAGTTCTTCCTACAGGAACTAATCTTGTAACTAATACCCCTTTATTCCCGTATCGTTCTATATATTTATATGTTTTCTCAATAGAATCTCTAGTTTTAGGAAATCTTTTATATATTCTAGATAAAATAGGATTCCCAAAATAATATGATATTATATATAAAATATAGCTAGCTAATACACCTGCCAATACAGATACTCCTAATGCTACAAAAAAGTTAATTCCTGACTTTGCAACAACTATTCCTGCTGCTGGCATAATAACTGCTGCTCCTAAACCTGGAAAATTAAGATATTCTAAAAATATAATTAAAAATAGAAACATCATCCCGTACCTTGATAAATATTCCATTATTACTTGTATATTCATTGTTAAACCTTCTTTCCTATATAAATGTTATTCAACTAATCTTTATTTAGTTTAACTCACATATCTTAATTTAATCTTAACTTTTGATTTTAATTATCTTAAATTATTATATTTATTTAATTACATCAGGAGCTTTATATGTCTCTCCTTTTGTATCAATAGATATTGATTCTATAATTACATCTTTTTTAGGTTTATCATTTGCTCCAGTTTCTACTGATTCCACTTTATCTAAAACATCTATTCCTGATATAACTTTACCAAAAGCTGCATACTCACCATCTAAATGTGAAGCATCTCCTGTCATTATAAAAAATTGACTTCCTGCTGAATCTGGATTTTTAGCTCTTGCCATAGATAATACACCTTTTTCATGCTTTAAACTATTGTCAAATCCATTTGATGAAAATTCACCTTTAATTGAATATCCTGGACCTCCAGCTCCTGTTCCTTCTGGATCTCCACCTTGAATCATAAAACCTTTTATTATTCTATGAAAAGTTAAGTTGTTGTAGAATCCTTTATTGGCTAAATCTATAAAATTATTTACTGTATTAGGTGCTATATGCGGATAAAGCTCTGCTGTTATAGTTCCGTAATCCTTTATTACTATAGTTGCTATAGGTAAGTTTTCAGGTGCTTCGATTTTTTCACCTTTTTGATTTTCCTTTGTAACTTCTTCTTTTTTAGTGCTACAGCCTCCTAATGCTAATATTCCTAAACTCATTACAATCATAATAGCTATGAATTTTTTAAAGTTCTTTTTCATCTCTCAATCTCCTTTTTATTACAATTAAATATAATTTATTATACCCTCTTAATATGTAATAAAACAACATAATAATATATAATTTGCTTTTATTATATTTCAATAAACTCAAAAAGATATAGGTTATTTATCCTATATCTTTTATGTTTATTATTCAATTGGATTACCATTAAAATCTGTATATTCAGCTCTATTTTTATCATTTCCTATGTTGTTTTGGTTTCCATGAAGTCTTTGTCTTCTTTCACCTTTTTGTTGTGGTTCCTTTGTCTTATTGCTCTTTGGCATATATAAGCACATCCTTTCTATAATACTATTACTTAACATAGTTATTTTGTGCCTATATAAATATTTAATTCATTTATTTATAATTCAAATTCTTCTATTTCTATAGAATATGTTCCACAATTTTTACAAACTATAACTGTCACTATGTAATTACAATCTACTTTACCTTCTCTATAAAGCTTGGTAAAGGATTTTCCTTCATAATCATCATCTATACTGCTTGTTATAAACTTTCCATCCTTTGCATAAGCATAGAAAAAGAATTCTAGAAAATCAAAGACTTTCTTTTTCTCTGCTTTCCCTGCTCTACATTCTTCACAACAAGTTTCATAATAAGCCCTTTCAAATTCAACTTCTTTAGAGTTTGAAAGTAATTCCAAAACTTTATTTGCATCTATTCCTTCTAATTCAAATTCTTCATCATTAATAAAATAATCTAAGTTATCTTCTTTTAATTCATATTCTTTTCCATCAAAATTAAACTTATATATCATAAATTAATCTCCTTCTTATAATTGCTATTTAACATAACAACTTTAGTTAATATAAATTAGTGTATCACACCTTAATATTCTTTGCACCTATAAAGATCTATTGAACTTTTAATATTATTTTATAGGAATTTGTATTTCTGTTATAAATTCATTTTCTATAGATGTTTCGTGAACATCTATTTTGTAAATTTCTATAGGATCATTTATTACTTCAAAATTATTTTGTTTTATAAATTCAAATAATTTTTTTATATGTCTTTCGTTAGAACTATACGCTCCTCTATAAGAATATGTAATATACTTTCCTTCATTTAAAACAAGATTATATTCTTCATCTCCATCTTCTAAAAAGCAAAATACGGATTTATATTCATTAAATATGTTTCCCTTTAGTTTATCTAAATTATATATAGCTCCTATATGATAATTGCCTAAAAGATAAAATTTTTCTTCATATTTTTTCTGAAGCTTTTTAACTAAAAAGTCTACTTCTGCATCTCTAGAAATATTAGCATTTAACTTTAAAGCTTTTCTCTTTTTAATATGTATTACTTCAATTTTATCAATATAACTTTCTTCAACTACTTCCTCTATAGCTTTTAATCTTTTAGATATATTTATCTTTTGTTTATTTAAAACTTCTATTTTTTCATCTATTAATCTTATTTCTTCATTTAACATTTTTTGAGTTGAATTTATACTTCTATCATTTAAATAATCCTTTATCTTAGACATAGGAAAATTTAATACTCTTAATTCCTTAATTAAATTAAGCTTCCATATATCTGTAATGCTATATAATCTATACCCATTTGTATCTCTAATAGGTTTTAGAATTCCTATTTCTTCATAATACATTAAAGAATCTCTTCCAATACCATAAATTTTAGAAATTTCTCCTATTTTATAATAATCTTTCATTTAGATTCTCCTCATTTATTAAAAAATCATTTGACCTTAGTATTGTACCATAGTTTATATTTAATTATAAATAATACAAATTTAAATTAAGGAGAATAAAATGACTCAATCAATAGATAGTACAAGTGATAGTCTCACGATTCGAAAAAAATTTATTAAATACCTACTCCCTTCAGTAGCTGCAATGTGGATATTTTCTCTATATACAATGGTTGATGGTATATTTGTTAGTAGAGGTGTTGGACCTACAGCATTAGCAGCTGTAAATATATCTATGCCTTTTATTAATTTTATCTTTGCTATTTCTATGTTTTTTTCTACTGGTGTATCTACTATAGTTTCAATTTATTTAGGACAAGATAAATTAGATAAAGCTAAAGAAGTTTTTAGTTTTAATATGTTTTGTATGTTAATTGTAGCTATTGCTATAACTATATTTAGTCTACTTAATCTTGATAATATAGCATTATTTTTAGGAGCTACAGATACTACATTACCTATGGTTAAGGAATATCTAAAAATAATAATGCTTTTTAATGGTTTCTTTATTATCTCTTACTGTTTAGAAGTATTAAGTAAAGCTGATGGTTTTCCACATCTTGCTATAATAGGTATGATTATTTCTGCACTAACTAATGTAGTGTTAGATTTTATATTTGTAATATTATTAGGCTTTGGAATAAAAGGAGCTGCCTTTGCAACAATAATTTCTCAAGGTGTTTCTTGTTTATTTTTCTTAATTCACTTTTTAAGACCAGTTTCTAAATTACACTTTGTAAAATTTAAAATAAACTTTAAAACCTTAGGAAGAATATTATCAATAGGATTCCCAGATGCTCTTACAGAATTAACTTCTGGAATTGTAATTTTATTATTTAATCAAATAATACTAAAGTATATAGGGGAAGATGGTATAGTAACTTATAGTATTATCTGTTATGTAAATACTTTAGTAATAATGACGATGATTGGTATAACTCAAGGTATGCAACCACTTTCTAGTTTTCACTATGGGAAAAAAGAAAACTTCATAGTTAAAAATTTGCTTAAAATTAGCATAAAAACAATAGGTATATCTTCTATATCTATATTTATACTATGTATAATTTTTGCAAATAACATTGTTGCTATTTTTCTTAAAGGTCATTCTCCTGAATTATTTAGTTATTCAGTGAGTGCATTTAGAATATTTTCAACTGCCTTTTTAATACTTGGTTTTAATGTATTAATTTCTGGATACTTTGCATCTATAGAAAAACCATTTAATGCAACAATAATTTCATTATCTAGGGGGCTGATTATAATTACTATTGTTCTCCTTACTATGACTTCATTAGTTGGTGAAAATGGCATATGGATTTCAACTTTAATTTCTGAGTTACTATGTTTAATAATTTCAATATTATTGCTTATTAAAAATAGAATATCTTATAAAAAATCTTCATATAAAACTTCTAATGTATAATAAAATAAAAGGACTATCTAAGCTTAATTAGATAATCCTTTTTATATTGAACTTTAATTATTTTCTAACTTCATATTTTAACTTATTTAAAACTTCAACTTCATTAGTTATAATGTTTGTTACACCTAACTCCATTGCTTTTTTCATATCAATTTCACTATTTATAGTATAAGGATTAACCTTTATATGGTTTTCCTTTAACTCCCTCATTATCTCTTCATCAAATATAGAATAATAATAAGGGTGATAACATTCACATTTTATATTTTTTAGGTACTTATATACATCTACTAATGTAGTTTCTGTTAACGCACCTGTTATTATATTTTTATTAATTTCCTTTACTTTTAATAAACTATAATGATTAAATGAAGATATAATTATTCTATCTTCTATTTCATATTTTTCAATCAAATCTAGTACTTTTTCTTCTAAATTTTTATACTTTACTATACTATTTTTAATTCTAAATTTAAAATATCTAGTTTTGATTCCTTAAATAGTATTAATAATTCTTCTAATGTAGGAATCTTTTCGTTATTTTTAGTTTTAAATTTTCTTAATTCAGCTAAAGTATAACTTTTAACTAATCCTTTTCCATCAGTAGTCCTATCTAGTGTTTCATCATGAATTATAACTGGAATACCATCTTTCGATAATTGAACATCCGTTTCTATTCCATCTGCTCCAAATTCTATAGCCTTTTTAAAAGCTATTATAGTATTCTCATCATATTTTCCACTATATCCCCTATGAGCAATATTTAAAACCATCCATATTCCTTCTCTCTTGTATAAAATTATATCTCTAATAATTTTATCATACTTTTTATTTTATATATTCTTTTTCTACTTTTTAAATTTGATACTTTATTTGATGGTCTTTTATTTTTGGAATAATAGGTATCTTTTCCAATAGCAATTACTAGTACTGTAGCCCTACCCTTTTCAACTTTTGCTCCTTGGAGACATATATTATCTAATTCTGTTATATCCTTATGTTGATAATAATTTCCTCTTATATTTTCATATTTTTTTATTATAGTATTTTCTCCTGTTAATATATATTGGTTTATGCTAAAGTCATTGCAAGATATTATCCTAACGTCTGCTGGAATATAATCTCCTTCTTTTAAACATATTATATCTCCCATAGTTATATCTTCTGCTGATAGTATTCTTTCCTTTTTATTTCTTATACAACTTAAATATTTATTATTTTCTTTTATAAAATTTAATGAACTAGGTATAATATTAGGTCCATACCTTTGTATACGTATTCTAGCTTCCTCTTCACTAATTCCATTTATATTTGTTTTTAATATCTTATAGATTTCATTTATATTTATTTTGCTAAATCTAATTAACTTATCTATAGATAAATTACTATTTCTTGTATCAATCATATATCCACCTCCAAAATTATATCAGTAAAATAAGCTATAAAAGCTAACCCTTATTTTACATTTTTGAGATTACATTAGATTAGATTTAAGAAATAGTTGAGAAAAAATTATCTAAGTTATAAAAGCTACTTTGATAGGTCCTATAATTTTTTTGAAATTAATCCTATAAAGTCTAATTCTTCCTCCACTATTTCTATCTAATATGTGATCTGATTCCATTTTTGCACCTCCATAAAATATATATAAAAAAATTAACCCTTGTTTGTACTTGAACAAACAAGGGTATTCTTTAACTAATAAATACACTCTACTCGTTCAAGTTTTAGCTCTTTAAGGCATGAAATTGAATTAAATTAAACCTTCTTTGTTCGGTAAAATCTGCTAACCAGCTGAGAGTGTTTCCACCCTTTCACGGTATCAATCCTTATCCTTAAAGTAACCTCACCTACCGAGGATATTTAAATCTATATTATTAGTATATTTAGTATTTTTTTATTTGTTACTATATTCCTAAATTCTTAAGAGTATTTTGTTAATTTCTTCACTTACTTCTAATCTTTCATCATAAATCCAACTAACATCAAATTCTAAATTAAAAATTTTACAGAATGAATAGTACATATTTATTCTTTGATAATAACATTCTAATTCATCTAAATTCCCCTTATAACATTGTGGTTTAGTAATGGTTTTATTTTTTAATACAAATAACTCTTCTACATAATCTAAAAAAGTATCCATAAGTTCATTCTTTGAAACGTCAAAGGGAACTTTAAGTAATTCCCATTGAATACTTTCTTTTAGTTTATATCTTTTGATGTTTTCTAGAATTATTAAATATTCATTTATATCCATTTTTCTATAAAAATCAAGAGTTTCTTCTCTTGTAGCCCATAAAGCTAATTTTTCATTTAATGGCAATCCTTGTACTTTTAAAATTGCTTCTGAAGGACCTATTACTGCTTCTTTTATTACTATATCCTTTTCTGCTAACTTTTCTTTTATAAACCTTTGATTATCCCTTACTGTTGCAACATAACCTACTTCATATATTCCTTTTCTTCCTGCTCTACCTGCAACTTGTTTAACTTCTTGAGATGTTAATGGTCTTATTTCTTCTCCATCAAATTTTTGTATATCTAAAAATATTATTCTTTTAATTGGCAAATTTACCCCCATACCAATTGCATCAGTTGTTATTAATATTTTATTTTCTTTATTTATAAATTGCTCATATTGCTTTCTTCTTACTTCTGGTGGCAAATCCCCATATATTATACTTGCTTTTATTCCTAAACTAGAATACTGTTCTGCAAGACTTAATACTTTCTTTTTTGAAAATACTACTATAGCATCTCCTTCCTCTGCTTCTGAATTATTAAAATTTCTATTTTGAACTTCTAAAGGTATATTTCTTTTATATTCTTTAAATTCAAAATCATCATCGCAATCTTTTATAATAGTTTCTAATATTTCTTTAGCATTTAAAGCTCCACATACATGAATTTCTTTGCATCTTAAACCAAGCAAAGCTCTACTCCAAGCTGCACCTCTTTGTGAATCATCTATCATTTGAATTTCATCAATTATAGCAATATCATATTCCTCATTTAAGTTAGCTTTTTCTATAGTGCAAGAGGTATGTGTAGCACCCTCTTTAATTAATTCTTCTTCTCCAGTTAATAAATTGCATATCACACCTTCATTATTTAATCTTTCATAGTTTTCTAAAGCTAATATTCTAAGAGGTGATAAATATATTCCCTTCTTAGCAACTTTTAAACGTTCCATTGCATTATAAGTTTTCCCTGTATTCGTTTCCCCTAAATGTATGAAAAATTTTCTTTTCATACTTCTTGCAGCACTATACTCATCTTTAGGGTTTGCTGGAAAGTTTTCTTCAAACTCTTGAGAAATTAATTTAGGTATATGATGCTTAGTTAATAATGTCATAAACCCTGAGTTAATAAAAACATTATAATTTCCTCTTAATACTTGATAAAAGTCAAAATCAGTATTATTTTTTCTATTATAATCATCTAACATTTTTTTAGATATATATTCTAATAATTCTTCGTATCTTTCATATAAATTATCATATTCTTTAAAGCCTTCATTTTCCATAGTCTTAAGCTGTCTTAGTTTTTTACGTATTGCTGACTCGTGTTCTATTAAAGCCCCTGGTTTTGAATTATGAACTATTTCTTCAATTTGATTTATTTGAGATTTAAGCTTTTTAAAATCTCTTTGTAATGCATTCTTTTTCAACTTCTCACCTCTTAAGTTTTTACTATATTAGTAAAATTTTTCTCCTAATTGAGAATATTCCTTATAAAGTTTAAAAATCCTTCTATTATTTGTTCCTTTAATTTATTATATTCAAAATTAATATATACTTATACTAATTAACATTAAATATCCCTTAAAGTTATATTCTATGGGCTATTCTACTAATCCAATTGCTCTAACAGGACAGCCATCTGAATCTTTAAATTTAAGTGGTGTTGCTATAAACATAAATTCATTAGGAAGACTATCTAAGTTTGTTAAATTTTCTATTATTAACTTTCCTTCTTTAAATAAAATCATATGTATAGGAGAATCTATATGAGTTCCTGTATGAGAACATATATTAATACTTTTTTCATTATAACCAGATATTTTTATCTTTGAAATATCATTAAATATTGGTCTTTCATCATCTGAGTAAACTGTCATATTATACTGAATTTCATGTGATAAATCTACTATCTTCATAATTTATCTCCTTCTTATATTACTAAGTATGTAAAAAAGGCTCTTAATATACTGAGCCTTTTACATTTCTATATCTTTTTCTAAGTTATTTCTATATGAATTCTTTCTATTTTCCTTATTATAAAATTTATTCTTAACCCAATTGTAAGTTTTAAAAAGTTTCTTATATTTTTCCTCTTCATCTTTTTTAAACTTAAATTCTGACATTAACATAATAGGTTGAAGTAGATCCATTGTATCATAATAGCCTTCTCTTATCCTTACTCGCTTTGATTGCTCATCTAAATTTAAAGTCCCCTTAATTACGCTTTCATCTAGGTTTTTTGGTGCAAGCTCTATTATTTTGCTATTAGGATATAATGATCTATCTATTCCAGCTTCTTTAGATAGTAAAACTACTATTATAATGTCACATCCTTCTTCATATACAGGCTTAATAGGAGTGTTATCCGATACTCCTCCATCTATATACTTATTTCCTAAAATCTCTGTACAATCATATATAAGTGGTAATGAAGCTGATGCCACTATCATTTCTTTTGATATTTCATCATTAAAATCATTTATCTTAAAATATTTCGCTTTGAATTCTGGTAATTCTGTACATGCTGCGTAACATATTTTATTACGTTCTTTTACTTTTGATACATCTAAATATTTATCTATTATTTCTTTCGCTCCATCCTTTGGAACCGTTCCTTCTTCTAATTTTTGAAGCATATATTTTTTAGCTATATTTAAATATTTACCTCCAATTGCAAGCTCTAATCCTTTTTTAAAAAGTTCAATTTTACCTATAGGAACTAGCTTGTCCATAGTTACTTCGTCCCATAATTCCTCTGCTGCATCTATATCATCCTGTGCAAATAGTACAGCATTAAAGGCTCCTATTGATGCACCTGAAAACACTTCTATATATTTATCTATTCCAAGTTCTTTTAGAGCTTTCCAAACGCCTAACTCATAAGCTCCTTTTCCGCCACCACCTGATAATACTAACCCAATTTTCATTTTATCCCCCTATTTAAACTATACCTAATATCTTATTTTAATATATACATTATTATAATTTAATTCCTCTATTTTTTCAAAAATTGATAATATATTAATCTTCTTTGTTTTTTCTTATAATATACTTCTTATCTTCTAAAAAAGGTAATATCTCACTTTAATTTTAGTGAAATATTACCTCTGAATTTACTAATTATTTTTAAGGTCTAAATAAAAGTTTGCTTCTGTCATTTTTTGATAAGGATGTACCCATAATGCTCCTATTCCGAAAGTTAATGCACTTACTATCCACCATCCAATGAAACTTAAATTTAAAACAAAATAATCAAGTTTATGTCCTATCATCATTTCTTTACTTTCTGATAAGCATTGGATAATTCCCTTTTCATTATCCTCACTTAAAATAAAATATGCTTGTGAAAACATCATTGCAAATATAACTCCTGGCACTATTAGAAATATCATTCCTAATATTACTATAATAGTAATTAATATATTTAGTCCTAGAGTTTTAAAGTAAATATTAAATCCTGAAAAAAGATCATAAAATCTAGCACTGTTATCTTTTCTTGTTAAGTTTAATAGAAATTTACTTAATCCTAAAGCTAGCACTCCTCCTAATAATAGCGATACTACATCTACAAATATTTCTATACTTCCATCGAATATCATTTCACTATAGCTTATACTATTTATAATAATAAGATAAACAAAACAAGTAAGTATTGCAATTCCCCAGTTTCCTCTCAATTGATCTTTAGCATTAGCTTTCAATTCAGCTCTACTTTTCATACTATACCTCCTATTTATTATATAGTATTATATATAATAAACTTATTTTTTATTCTTCTATAAAACCAGTATAATCTAAAATTCCCCCTCTAAGATTGTATAATTTTGTAAACCCTTCATTTTCTAATATATCACAAGCTACACTACTTCTCATTCCTACTTTGCAATAAACTAGTATTGGTGTATCTTTATGTTCTTCTAAATCTTCTAGCTCCCACTCCAAATCATCAACTGGTATATTTATTGAATTAGGTATTCTATTTTCTTTAAATTCAGCAAATCTTCTTACATCCAATATTAAAAGTTTATTATTTTCTTTTATTAAATTTTCTGCTTGTCTATTACTAATAGATTTTGTATATTTCAAAATTCTCACCTCTTTAAGTTTAATTAATTAAAACTAATTATAATCTTCTAATATTTAAAATTCAATAATTCTATTTGTAATTTTATATTTAATTATATTATTTTTTGAATTGCAAAAAAGTGAGGAAAATAAAAATTCATTTTCCTCACTTTTGAAAAAATTAACGTTTCCCTGCATCAAATGGTTCACCAGCAGCCTTTGGTGCTTGTGATGATTTTGAGAATAGTATCAATGCTAATAATGTTATAGCATAAGGGAATACTTTTAATATAACTGGTGGAATTGTAGCTAATGTTGGTATAACTTGTGACACATTAGCAACTGTAGCTGCAAATCCAAAGAATAATGTTGCCCCTAATATTCCAAGAGGTTTCCACTGACCAAAGATTAATGCCGCTAAAGCAAGGAATCCTAATCCTGAAACACTTCCATTAAATTCTCCTGAGTATGTTACTAGAATTATTACTCCACCTAAAGCAGAAAATGCTCCTGAAATCATAACTCCTATATATCTCATTTTATAGACGTTTATACCTGCTGCATCAGCTGCTTGAGGATGTTCTCCACAAGCTCTTAATCTTAATCCAAAACTTGTTTTATAAAGTATAAATATACTTATTGCTAATATTCCTAATACTATCCAAGTCGTAGTATAGCTATTGCTAAAGAATAAATCTCCAATTATCGGAATATCTGAAAGTACTGGTACATCTTTAGGAATAAAACCTCTAGTAATTCTTATATTACCACTACCTGTAATAGTTCTTGCTAAGAATATTGTTAATGATCCTGCAATCATATTTATGGCAGTACCACTAATAACTTGATTAGCATTTAAATTTATACTTGCAAATGCATGTAATAATGAAAATAACATTCCAGCTAACATTGCTACTAAAAGTCCAATCCATAATGGAAGTGAACTTCCTGGCATCTTTTCTTGTAATTTTACTATTGTAAATGCCCCTGCAAAGGAACCTATAATCATAAGCCCATCAAGTCCTACATTTACTATACCACTTCTTTCACAGAATAAAGCTCCTAATGCTGCTATTAAAAGAGGAATTGTAAATGCAATAGCATATGGAAATATTTGTTGTATTGTATCCCACATATTATTTATCCCCCTTTCTTTTATTTTTATTATCTATAACAGACGGATCTTCTTCTACTAGTTTATCAGTATTCATTTGAACCTTTCTACGTCTAAATTTATCAAAAACCTTATCCACTACTGCACTTGTTGCAGCAAAATAAATAATTGTAGCCATAATTGTATCAGCTATTTCAGGAGGAATAGATGTCATGGCACTCATAAATCCTTTGCCTGTATATAAAAGTCCAAAGAATAATGCTGCAAATAAAACTCCAATTGGAGAGTTAGCACCAAGTAGCGCTACAGCAATCCCGTCAAAACCTTGAGATGGTGTAACACCTATTTGCATATTTGCTACATTACCTGCATATTGAGCAACACCTGCAAGCCCTGCAAGTCCTCCTGCTATCATCATAGAAATTACTATATTTCTCTTTACTGGCATTCCTGAGTATTCAGCTGCATATCTATTAAATCCAACTGCCTTTAATTCATATCCAAGAACTGTTCTATTTAAAATAAATCCAATTATTATAACAGCTATAATTGCAATTAAAACTCCATAGTTTATAAAAGACCCTTGAAATAATTCTGAAATCCAAGGGGCTTGTAATGAAGCTTCAGCTGATAGTTTAGCTGATTCTGTTTCTAAGAAAGCACCTTTAAAGTAAGCTGGTATTGTATAATATACAACCCAATAGGATATCCAATTCATCATAATTGTTGAAACAACTTCATTAACATTATATCTAGCCTTAAGTATCCCTGGAATAGCTGCACAAAGTGCTCCTCCTAAGAAACCAGCTAAAATCATTGTTATTAACAACAATGGTCTTGGAAGATTTACTGTTAATCCAACTGCTGTTGCACAAAGACCTCCACACAGCATTTGTCCTGCTGCACCTATATTAAATAAACCTGTTCTAAAGGCAAAAGCTACTGAAAGTCCAGTAAGAATAAGTGGAGTAGCTGTTGCTACTGTATTAGCTATTCTTTCTATATTCTTTAATCCACCTTGGAATAAATAACTATATCCTTCTATTGGATTACTTCCTATAATCGCCATTAGGATTGCTCCAGCTAATAACCCTAGTATAACTGCAAGAATGGATTTTAAACCTCTATTCTTCATGGTTCTTTTCCTCCTTTACTCCTGCCATCATAAGACCTATTTCATTTTCATTTGTTTCTTTTGAATTCACTATACCAATTAATTCACCATTATTTATAACAGCAATTCTATCTGCTACATTTAGTATCTCATCTAATTCTAAAGATATAAGCAAGACAGCTTTTCCATTATCTCTTTGCTCTACTAATCTTTTATGAATATACTCTATTGATCCAACATCAAGACCTCTTGTTGGTTGTACAGCAAGTAATAATTCTGGATTTAATTCAACTTCTCTACCTATAATAGCTTTTTGTTGATTTCCACCTGATAAAGTTCTAGCTATTGAATCAGCCCCTTCTCCAGATCTTACATCAAAAGTATCTATTATTTTTTGAGCATGTTCTTTTATTGCTTGTTTATTTAATAATCCATTTTTTGAAAAAGGCTTTTTATTATATGATTCTAAAACCATATTTTCTTCTATTGTATAATCAAGAACTAATCCTCTCTTATGTCTATCTTCAGGTATATGAGCTATACCTTTTTCAACCCTATTTCTAACTGGAATTGCAGTTATATCTTCGTTATTATAAATTATATTTCCTGAGTCTACAGGTCTTAGTCCTGTTATTGCTTCTACAAGTTCAGTTTGTCCATTTCCTTCAACCCCAGCAATACCTACAATCTCGCCTCTTCTTATATCTAATGAAAAGTTTTTTAAACCTAATACCTTTTTATTATTCATTACTGAAAGATTTTTAATACTCATAACGATATCTTTAGGCTTAGCTTCACTTTTATCTACCTTAAATGAAACCTCTCTACCAACCATCATTTTTGCCATTTCAGCTTCACTAGTGGTTTTTACATCAACTGTTCCTATGTATTTTCCTCTACGTATAGCTGTACATCTATCCGCAGCTTCTTTTATTTCTTTTAATTTATGGGTAATTACTATTATTGATTTTCCTTCTTGAACAAGACCCTTCATTATTTTTATTAATTCTTGTATTTCTTGTGGTGTTAAAACTGCAGTAGGTTCATCAAATATTAAGACTTCTGCGTTTCTATAAAGCATTTTTAGTATTTCAACACGTTGCTGCATTCCTACAGAAATATCCTCTATTTTTGCATAAGGATCTACATTTAATCCATATTGTTTTGATAACTCTTCTATTCTTTTAGCTGCTGACTTAATATCTACAACCAATCCCTTTTTAGGCTCTAATCCTAAAATTATATTTTCTGTTACAGTAAAATTGCTAACAAGTTTAAAATGTTGATGAACCATTCCTATTCCTAAATCATTCGCAACATTTGGATTGCTTATTTTTACTTCCTTACCTCTTATTTTTATCTTACCAACTTCAGGTTGATACATTCCAAATAAAACTCCCATTAAAGTCGATTTTCCTGCACCATTTTCACCAAGTAAAGCATGAATTTCACCTTTTCTTAGTTGAAGAGTAATGTTATCATTTGCAACAATCCCCGGAAACTCCTTACGAATATTAAGCATCTCTACTACATATTCCATGCTAACTCCTCCTTCTTAAATCTAACACAAAATAAGACATCAATTCCCGTATTTACCAAATTATCGTATATAAAAAAAGACGGAAGAACCGTCTTTTTTTTATATAATTCTTCCTAAAATAGCCCTTATTTTATTTTTGCCTTGCTAAAGCAAACCTTAATTAGCATTTTATATTATAGTAAATCACCTTTTTCAGCTGATACTTTAATTTCACCATTCTTAATCTTTTCTACTACTTCTTTAACTGTCTTTGTAGTATCTTCGCTTAAGTTTGGATTTTCATCTGGAATACCAACACCATTGTTAGTAACATCATAAACTATAGTATCTCCACCTGGGAAGTTACCTTCTTTTTCTGCTTTAATCATATCAGCAGCTGCGTTATCAATTCTCTTCATTGCTGAAGTTAAAATAACTGATTTGTCCCCTTCGTAAATACCGTGAGTATATTGGTCAACATCAACTCCAATAACCCATACTTCTTCACCTTTTGTAGCTCTACTCTTAGCTTCGTTTATAGCACCTACTCCAGTTGCACCTGCTGAACAGAATATAGCTTTAACACCTCTATTATACATTTGAGCTGCAATTTGTTGTCCTGCTGCTATATCTTTAAAAGTTCCTTGATAAATTACATTTTGAGACAGTAGATAGTTTTGTGTAAAAATAAAACTATCTACTGTTTTTTTGTATTAACAGTTGGAAGTTTTGGAATAATATACTATATAAATTAGGAGGAATTATTATGACAAGAAAAATTGATACCAACTTTGATTACAATGAGGAAATTAAAAGATGTAAAACAATCGATGATGTAATGGGTAAAAACGGATTAATACAAAGATTAGTTAAAGATGTCCTTGAAAATATATTAGAAGGTGAAATGGAAGAACATCTAGGAAGAAATAAATATGAACGTGTAGAAGCAGTTGATCAAACTAAGAAGAACTACAGGAATGGTTATAGTCGCAAGAATTTAAGAAGTTCCTTCGGTGACGTCGACCTAGACGTACCCCGTGATAGAAATGCTGAATTTGAGCCACAAATTATAAAAAAATATGAAACTGTGTGTACTGAGTTAGATAAAAAGATTATATCTTTATATGCTAAAGGTATGTCAACATCTGATATTCAGGCTGAAATTGAAGACTTATATGGAATAACTATATCACCATCGATGGTATCTAAAATAACTGATAAAGTGCTTGCTAGCGCCGCCGAATGGCAAAATAGAGTATTAGATAAAATATATCCAATAGTTTATTTAGATGCTATGTACTTTAAAGTTAGAAGTAATGGAAAGATAGTTAACAAGGCTGTCTATATATGCTTAGGATACACTATGGAAGGATATAAAGATATTTTAGGTATATGGGTTGATGAAGCAGAAGG
Organism: Clostridium chauvoei; assembly: GCF_002327185.1. Lineage (NCBI taxonomy): Bacteria > Bacillati > Bacillota > Clostridia > Eubacteriales > Clostridiaceae > Clostridium > Clostridium chauvoei. The sequence goes on from NZ_CP018624.1 coordinate 1,871,816, forward strand.
TGCTAAATTCTGGTTAGGAATTTGCAATGATTTAAAAAATAGAGGTGTAAAAGAAATTTTAATTGCTTGTATGGATGGATTAAAAGGTCTTCCACAAGCTATAAAAACAGTATTTCCATCAGTAAATATTCAAACATGTATTGTTCATCAAATAAGAAATTCAATAAAATACATAGCTTCAAAAGATAAAAAAGCATTTATGAAAGATTTGAAGGAGGTTTATAAGGCTACAACAGAGGAACTTGCGTTAGCACAGCTAGATAATTTAAAGGAGAGATGGGGAGATAAATATGGAATAGTAATAGATTCCTGGTATAACAATTGGAGTAACCTTTCAACATTTTTTGACTTCTCTCCAACTATAAGAAAGATGATTTATACTACAAATATCTTAGAGGGTTTTAATCGTCAAATACGTAAATTCACTAAAGTTAGAGTCATATTCCCAACTGATGAATCTTTAAATAAGTGTGTTTACTTAGCAACAATGGAGATACTAGAAAAATGGACTCAACCTATACATAATTGGGGTGCTACGCTAGCGGAGCTATCAATAATATTTGAAGATCAATTAAAAGATGAATTAGCTTAAAAGCTTGTACTTTTTATAAATTATATGCATACTATTAGATTTTTTTGAAATACTAAAAAAGGTAATAAGAAACATTATTAGTATTTCTTAAATATAAAAAAATATTACTGGAAATGAAAATTTCCAGTAATGTTAAAATAATAAAAATGATAATTACACAGAATTATCTATTCTCTCTACATTTTCAGCTTTTATTGATGCCTTAGTACCTAAGTTTTCATTAGCATACTTAACACCTTGTTGGAATCCCCAATTAAATTTTTGTACTGGTGGAATTTCCATACCACCGATAAATCCTAATTCACCTTCTTTTATTTGTAAAGCAGTTGCAACACCTGCTATAAATCCTGATTGTTCTTCTGCAAAGAATATAGAAACAGTATTCTTTGCTACTGATGCATCTGACTTATCATCTTTCTTTGGTGCACCATCTAATAGTATAAATTTTGCATCACTATATTTTTCTTGTGCTTCAAAAATTGCAGTTTCGAATTTAAACCCTGGAGTTACTATAAATTTAAATCCTGCATCATAAAGATTCGTAATTTCCTTTATGTAGTCTGCATGAGTTTCTCCACTTGGTTGTAAATATTTCTTTTCTAATTTTAATTCATCCGCTGCTCTTGTTACCCCTGTCCATGTACCTTCATTAAATGATTTGTCGTCAATAGTACCTGAATCTGTTACCATCCCAACTTTTAAATTTGCATCTTCTGTTGATCCTGAGCCTTCACTTTTTCCGCAACCAACTAAGCCAGTTACCATAAGTGCTGATAATGCTAATGCAATTACTCTTTTTTTCATTCTTTAATTTCCCCCTTAGGTTTATTAATGTTAATTTTTTAATTTAATTATTGTCTTATTGCTAGTAATTTTGATTAAATTATATGTTTTTTTATTATTTACGCCATTAGTATGTAACATCATCTACGATTATATACCAAATTGCTAAAATATTTTGTAAATAAACTATTAAAATTATGTTTCCTAATGTTCTTATTGTTAAATAGTAAATATAATTTATTATTTACTAATAAAAAACGAGAAGAAATAGTCCTTCTCGCTTTTTTGTCGTATTTTGAATTTTATTTTCGATAATATTTTTTCTAAAATTCTGAAAAAATTCCTTTAAAAGTTTCTATTTCAATTGGAGAAATCCTAACTCTTTTTAATTGTAATTCTCCATTTTTTATATTTGAAAAACCATTTTGTGTAGTAACAGCACCCTCAATTCCAAGTTCTTTTGCAACTTCTATAGTTTCATTATCACATTTTCCCACTGGATAGCAAAGATACTTATTTTCTATTCCAAGATTATTTTTTAAGAAGTCTTTAGCTTGTCTTATTGAGTAAACCTTATCTTCTCTACTTAATTTATCTAATTCTAAATGATTAGCCGTATGACTTTCAATAGCCATTCCACTTTCCTTCATTTCTTTAAGCATATTTAAACTCATGTATGCTGGATCCTTATCTGTATTATCCGTAATAATAAAAAATGTTGCTTTCATATCGTATTTTTTTAATATTCTATATGCATTAGTATAATTATCTACATAACCATCATCAAAAGTAATTGCTACTGGTTTTTTAGGAACTTTACCTGTTTTTAATGAACTTATAACATCACCCATAAGCATAGAAGTAAATCCATTTTCTTTTAACCATTTAACTTGCTCTTCAAATTGACTTGTAGGGACCATTAAATTATTTGTAGGGTCTAAATCTGCAATAGAATGATACATTAATATTGGTACATATACTTCACTTGGATCAAGCTCTATATACTCAATAACTTCCTTTTTATCTTCTTTAATCTCTTCTGTATTTTCTTCTTTTTCTTCTTCATCTTCTATAATTTGTCCATTTTCTTCTGCTTGATTATCTGTTTCTTCTTTGTTAATAACCATTAAATTATTTCCTATAATATCTTTAAAAGAAAATGCTGCAAATGCACATATGCAAATTAAAAATATAGCTGTAAATATAGTTTTAGCTTTCACATTTCTCTCCCCCTTTTTTATTACATAATAATTATATTGTTTTTATTTATTTTATTCAAATTCAATTTATATTTTTAGTATTGCTACTTAAGTTTTAAATTATTTATCTTTATCATATAATTTAATAAATCAATATTATAAGGAGTGTTTTTTATTGTTCGGATACATAACTCCATTAAAAGGTGATCTTAAAGTTAAAGATTTCGATTTATTTAAAAGTTATTATTGTGGATTATGTTTTGCTATAAAAAATAATTTTGGAAATATCCCTAGAATGACTTTAAATTATGATATGACATTTTTAGGGGTACTTTTAGACTCTCTATCCCCTGATGAAATTGAGCTAGATATAACAAAATGTATATCTCACCCTACTCAAAAAAGATATATCATTATAAATAATAAAGCATTATCTTATGCTTCTTCTATTAACTTGTCACTATTTTATTATAAACTTTTAGATGATGTTAAAGATGATCAGAATTTGAAAAGTAAGTTTTTATCAAAATCTTTATATTTATATACAAAAAAAATTGATAAATCTCTATATCAAATAAATAATATAATTAATTCTAGATTAACTGAGCTTAATGATTTTGAGTCTAAAAAATCTTTTTCTTCCATAGATGAAATTTCTCACCCCTTTAGTGATATAGTTGCAAATATTCTTAAAAGCTATCCTAATGTACTTATTGATGATGGTGAAATATTAAGAAATAACCTATATAACTTTGGTTATGCTCTTGGAAAATGGATTTATATTATCGATGCTTTGGATGATTTAAAAGAAGATATGGAAAATAAAAAATTCAACCCAATTAATTTTCTATATAATAAAAACAATCTAAACTTTTATGAACTTCTAGAAAATATCAAAGCTAAAATTGAGTTTACTATTTTGAATTGTTCTTATAACTGTAAAGAATATCTCTCTAAACTTCCATTAAATAAGAATAAAGATATCTTATATAATATTATTGAACTTGGAATGCTTAATAAATATATAACTATAATAAATAATCATGGGCAAAACTAAATTTAGTTTTGCCCATGATTATTTATATCATCTGGTTTTGGACTTATACCTCTATACTCCTTTAATTTTTCTAAAGACATGTCTATCATTGGCATATTTTTTATCCCTTCCTTCTTAAAATGTTAGCCCCCTTAACCTTTTACTGCTCCAATTGTAATACCTTGAGTAAATGACTTTTGGAATATAAGGAATATTATTATCATAGGTATTGATGCTAAAGCTGCTCCTGCCATCATCAATCCATAATTAGTAGTAAATTCTAGTTGCATTGTTGCTATACCTAATGGAAGTGTTTGCATAGCTGTACTTCTAATAAGTATTAATTGCATAAAGTAATCATTCCAAGAACTTATAAATGTAAATATAGCTAATGCTCCTACTCCTGGTTTTACTATAGGTAATACTATATTTTTAAATATTCCAATTTCACTACAACCATCTATCTTCGCTGCTTCTAACAATTCTGTTGGTATTGTCTCACTAAATTGTTTCATAAGGAATATTCCAAATGGCCATCCTACTGCTGGTAATATAAGTGACTTATAGCTATTTATCCAATCAAGCTTTGTTAAGATATTAAATAAAGGTACCATTATAACTTGTTTTGGAAGTGCCATTGCTATTATAAGTAACCAGAATATTATGTGCCTACCTGGAAATCTCTTTTTAGCCAATACATACCCTGCAAGAGAAGATGTTAAGCACACTAAAAAAGTTGTACTAATAGCTATGAAAAAACTATTAAATGTCCATCTTAGAAGTGGTTGTCTTGCTAAGTCTGTCCAGTTTTGTAATGTTGGATTATGAGGAATCCACTGAGGTGGTATAGCAATAGTAGCTGCTTGATCTTTAAATGCCCCTGTTATAATCCAATAAAAAGGGAATATAAAAATTATCATAAATATACATAGTAAAATTAATGAGCAAATATATTTAGGAGTCCATCTATCTCTCCAATCATATAATTCTTCTTTTTCTTTTTTCTCTCTACCAAACATATGCTTTTCTCCTTCCTATTAGTATTCAACATCTGAACCTAAGTATTTATATTGAATAATAGATATTGCCATAACTATAATAGCTAATACTACCCCCATAGATGAAGCTAATCCATATTGTCCTAAAGTAAATGATCTCTCATATACTTGATACATAATGGTAGTTGTAGCATAATTTGGCCCACCAGCTGTTAAAAGTTGGATTATTGAAAAACATTGAAAAGAATTTATTGTAGTTATTATTACTATATATAAAGTTGTTGGTTTTAATAAAGGCCATGTTATATTCCAAAATACTTGTCTCGCACTAGCTCCATCAATTTCAGCAGCTTCTAAATAATCTTTTGGTATATTTCCTAAAGATGCCATATATAGAACTATAGGTTGTCCTACTGATAATGTAACTAATACCATTAATATTGCCCATTTCGCTATACTTGGATTTCCAAGCCACGATTGTGCTTCTATACCAAAGAAACTTAAAACATAGTTTAATATCCCGTAATTAGGATGAAATATCCATCCCCAAACTACTGTAATACTAACTACAGATGCTATAGCTGGCAAATAAAACACTGATCTAAAAAATGATCTAACTTTAGATGATCTTTTATAAATTGTTACTGCAACAAACATTGAAAAAACAAGAACTATTGGAACATTACCTATAACTAAAAATAAAGTGTTCCACAAAGACTTTCTAAATACAGGATCATTAAATATTTGAACATAATTTTTTAATCCTATAAATTCTGATGATCTTGGAGTATAGTTAAAAAAGCTTATAACTATACCGCCTATCATTGGAAGTATAACAAATGATAAGAAAAATATTGCTGCCGGCAATAAGAAAAGATATGCTGAAAGCCACTCTTTCTTAGCCAACTTACTATGTTTTTTCACTTTAAATTTTGGCTTTTTGTTATTTGCTAATTCAGTAACCATAATGCAAGCTTCCCCCTTATTATAATTAATATGAAGGGAGATATCCCCTTCATATTAACACCTTTATTTATTTTTTATTTAATGTTTCATTAGCTTTATCATTAAAATTCTTTAATGCTTCTTTTGGTGAAGTTTGACCTAAAGTTATTTCTTGAAGTGTTGGGAACCAATGAGTTCTCATTTCTGCAAATCCATTTACAGTATTATAATACTCAGCTGTATATTTTCCCATTCCTTCAGCAAATTTCATTTCTTCATCTTCATATAACCCTTTAATTGAGTCTCTAACTGAGAATGTACCAGTTGAAATTAAGTTTTTCTTTTGCCATTCTGAATCATTAGCTAAAAAGTCTATGAATTTCTTAGAAGCTTCTATTTTTGCGTCATCTCCATTATCAAATACACATAATCCACCAATTAAAGCTTCTAATGCAAGATCATCTTTGCTTGGTGATGGAATTGGTAATAATACCTCTTCAAAATCTTCTACTTTTTTATCTGCATTATTTTTTCTAAGTCCTGTTGAGTAAAGTATTGTAAATGCTGATTTTTGTTGTAAAAATAAATCTATCGCATCATTTGAAGCTAATGCTTCACTCCCTGGACCAATTAAACCATAATCTATGCTCTTTTTAACCCATTCCATTGCTTTTACAGCAGGTTCTTGATCAAAAGTGTAAGATGTTTGATCATCATTCATTACACTTCCACCATAAATATTTGAAACAAAGGCTCTAGTTCCTTGATCTCCAGCTGTACTTTTACTAAAGAATGTCATTGGTATAACATCCGGCTTAGCTTCTTTAATTCCTTTAAGTGCTGATTCAAATTCTTCTATTGTCCATAATCTATCTTCCTTATTTAATGGAAGTAAATCTAAAAGTCCTGCTTCTTCAAACATGGTTTTATTTGCAGCCATCATAAATGTTGTTGTATTAAATGGATACATATAATAAGTATCATCTAACTTACATCCTGCTAATAATTCATCAGATACATCTCCATTTAAATCTTTTATCATATCATCTACAGGAGCTAATACTCCTTGTCTTGCAAAATCAATAATTCTTCCTGGTGCATCATATAAAATATCTGGAGCTGAATTAGATGCTATAGCTGCATTTAATTTTTCTCCACCCCCATTAAAGGAAATCATTTCTACATTAACCTTAATATCAGGATTTTTCTCTTGGAATGCCTTTATTAACTCTTCTTCATATTTTCCGACTTGTCCATCTTTTACTTCAAAGTTAGGAAAATTCCACCATGTAATTTCTACTGGTTTATCCTTATTAGTCTCTTCTCCTCCTGACTTCCCACATCCAACAAAGGATGACATTGCTACTGCTGTAGCTAATAGAACTGTTGATAGTAGCTTAAGCTTTTTCATAAATTTAATTCCCCCTTTAATTTTATATTCTCTCTTATTGTGACTATGCTATTGTTCGTTAAATTATTTTAATCCTTTTCATATAATATGTAAGAAATTTTATAAATATTATAGGTTCTATTTCCATAAAAAATTTAACTTTTTAATAAATATATTTCTCCTTTTTTATCTAAATTAATACAAACTAAAAAGGCATGCTTTCTATAAGAAAACATACCTTTTTCCAATTTATTTAACACTACTTCTTTCAACTAGCTTTGTGTCTAATTTTATTATTTTATTTTTAGAGGTTCCATTTATTGTTTCTATTAAAAGTTTAAATGCTTCTTCACCCATACTATATATAGGTTGGGCTATTGTTGTAAGTTCTGGTTCAGTAAGTGATGAAATATTAATATTATCATATCCTAACACTGATATTTTACCTGGGATACTATACCCATTTCTTATAAGATATTTCATTCCTCCTAAAGCCATTACATCACTGCTATAAAATATAGCATCAATATTTCCTGATTTTGAAAGTAATTCTTCTGTTGCTTTTATTCCACCTTCTATTGAAAAATCACTTTCACATATTAAATCTTCATTATAAACTCCAAGTTCTCCTGCAATAGTCTTATAACTTTCATTTCTAATCTTAGATATTTGAAACTTAGATTTTCCTGCTACAAACGCTATATTTCTTTTACCTTTATCAAAAAGATACTTTACTCCTAGTTTAATTCCCTGATCATTATTGCATAAAACTGCATTATATTTCTCTATAGTTTCTATGTATCTATCTACAACTACAAATGGTATTCTATTGCTTTTTAATATATTAAGACTATCTTCACTATTTCCACCTGAAGCAAATATTACTCCATCTACAAGTTTACTTACTAATAATTTTATATATCGCTCTTCTTTTTCGTCTTTATTATAAGAATTACATAGGATAACATTATATCCAAGTATCTCTGCATTTTCTTCTATTGCTTTTGCCATTTCTGAAAAAAATGGATTTTCTATATCTGGTAATATAATCCCAATAGTATTAGTTTTCCTTGTACTTAAACTTCTTGCAACACTATTAGGTATATAATTTAATCTCTTTGAAATCTCCAAAATCTTTGTTCTTGTCTCATTACTTACACTGATTGGTTTATTATTTAAAACTTTAGAAACTGTTGTTTTTGATACATTAGCTTCCTTTGCTATATCATTCATTGTTATATTTCTCATAAAACACCCCATGCTATATGACTATTATATATTTTGCTAATTATTCGTACCACCTATTATATCATATTTTGTCTATAGTTGTGCTTTATTAACTTATACCTATTCTAAATCTGATTTTGTAAGTATTTTTAGTGATGCTGGTATTTCTTTATCTACATGTTCTCCTTTATTTATCCTTTCAGATATATCAACTCCTAAAGCTCCTATTACATCTGGTTGTTGAGCTACTGTTGCAGTCATATCTCCTTTTAAAATTGCATCTTCTGCATCAGCATTTCCATCAAAACCTATCAATATAACATCCTTATTAGCTGTCTTTATTGCTTTAGCTGCTCCTAATGCCATTTCATCATTATGGGCAAAAACAACATCAAACTCTGGAATTGCCTGTATTATATTCTCCATAACTTGAAGTCCTTTTTGTCTATCAAAATCTGCTGATTGGCTTGATACTATATTTATACTGCTATTAGTATTTACTATATCATTAAATCCTTTTCCTCTATCTCTAGTAGCTGATGCCCCTGGTACACCTTGCAATTCTATTGCTTTTATGTCTTTCTTATCTTTTAACTTATCTAACGCAAACTCAGCTGCCATATTTCCACCCTTTATATTATCTGATGCTATATGACTAGTTACCTCCCCATCATTAGCTTGTCTATCTAATGTTATTACTGGAACTTTTTTCTCATTAGCTACTTTAATTGATGTAGAAACAGCATCACTATCTGTAGGATTTATAAGTAATGTAATTACTCCTAATTCTATTAAATCTTCTACATTTGCTCTTTCTTTAGCAGGATCATTTTGTGAGTCTAGTACTATTAATTTATATCCTAACTCATTAGCTCTTTTTTCAGCACCATCTTTCATTGATACAAAAAATGGATTATTTAAAGTAGATACTACCATACCTATCTTTTTTTGTTGTTCTTTTCTTGAACATCCTGCAAATATACTAATGGTTAATGCACTTATTAAAGATACAGCTAAAATTTTTAAAGCTTTTCTTTTCATATTATTCACTCCTTATATTTACATTCTGTTATTTTCTTCTATCTTTTTTATCTAATAAAACTGCTATTAATATTACTAATCCTTTTACTATTAATTGATAAAAAGGTGAAACATTCATTAGATTTAATCCATTATTTAAAACACCGATAATTAATGCACCTATTATTGTTCCTGATATCTTACCTTCCCCTCCTGAAAGACTTGTTCCTCCAATTACTACTGCTGCTATTGCATCTAATTCAAAACCTGTCCCTGCATTTGGTGAAGCTGAACCTATTCTACTTGTTATAATAACTCCACTAATTGCCGCTGCTATACCTGAAATTACATAAACTAAAGTTTTTATTTTATCTGTATTTATTCCTGAAAGTCTTGCTGAATCTTCATTTCCACCTACTGCATATAAATATCTTCCGAATCTTGTTTGGGATAGTCCATATATTGCTATACCTGCTACTATTATTGTTATTAATACTGCTATTGGTAAAAATCCTATTTTTCCATTTCCTATATTCATAAAACTTTCTGGTAATTTTGATATAGGTGTTCCATTTGTAAATACTAGCGTTGTACCTCTAAAGATTGTCATTGTTGCTAGTGTTGCTATGAATGCCTGTAGCTTTCCTTTTGATACTAAAGCTCCATTTACTGCTCCTATAACTGTCCCTATTATAATTGCAACTAAAATTGCAAGAGTAATATTTCCCGTTGACTTAATTATAGATGCTGCAAATGCACCACTTAAAGCAAGAGTTGAACCTACTGATAAATCTATTCCACCTGTTAATATAACAAAAGTCATTCCTATAGCTATAATTGCATTTACTGATATTTGAGTTAATACATTTGTTATATTAGTTATAGTTAAAAATCTTGGGGTCATAATTGATATTATAATGCATAAAGCAACTAATCCTATAAGTGATTTATATTTTGTTAAATTTACTTTTACATTTTCTTTCATCTTTAATTCCTCCATTTTTATTGCATGCCAACTGCAAGCTTCATAATTTTTTCTTGGGTAGCTTCTTCTCTTTGAAGTTCTCCTGATATTCTTCCTTCACTCATTACCATTATTCTATCGCTTATTCCTAAAACTTCTGGTAAATCTGAAGAAATCATTATAATTGCCTTACCCATTGATTTTAATTCATTTAATAATTCATATATTTCTTTCTTAGCTCCAACATCAATTCCTCTTGTAGGTTCATCTATTATAAATACCTTTGGTGATAATAAAAGCCATTTAGCTAAAATAACTTTTTGCTGATTTCCCCCACTAAGATTTTTTATAAGTTGTCCACTATTTGGGGTTCTTATATTTATTTTTTTAATATACTCTTCAACATCTTTTAACTCAGCTTTAGTATTAATAGATTTATTATTCCTTTCATATTTTTTTAAATTACACAAAGTCATATTATTAGCAACTGACATATCTAATACACAACCCTCTTTTTTTCTATCTTCTGAAAGATAACATATACCATTTTCTATAGCATCTTTACTACATTTTATATTTATTTCTTTTCCAGACAATATTATTTTTCCAGATGTCTTTTTATATTCACCAAATATTGTCTTAGCTAATTCAGTTCTTCCTGATCCCATAAGACCAGCAACACCTAATATCTCTCCTTCTTTTACTTCAAAAGAAGCTTTTTTAACCTTACCCTTATATTCTAAATCGTTTACACGAAGTATAGTATTGCCTATATCCACCTTCTTATATGGAAACTGATCCTCTATCTTTCTACCAACCATCATAGCAATTAATTTATCGTTATCTATATCTTTTATTTGTGCTTCACCAGCATATTTACCATCTCTTAAGACTTCTACTCTATCACATATAGTAAATATTTCTTCCATTCTATGTGATATATAAATAATAGCTATCCCTTTATTTTTCAGATTATCTATTACTTTAAATAAATTTTTAGTTTCAACATCTGTTAAGGCCGTTGTTGGTTCATCCATAATTATTATTTTAGCATTTTTAGTAAGGGCTTTGGCTATTTCAATCATTTGCCTTTCCCCAACATTAATATCTTCAACTAACATATTAGGATCTAAAGTGCATCCTATTTGTTCTAAAAACATCTTACTTCTCTCTATCAATAGTTTTTTGTTAATTCTTCCTGTAAACTTATTATATTTTTCATTACCTAAAAATATATTTTCTGCTATTGTAAGATTAGGAATAACACTTAATTCTTGATGAATTATAGTAATACCACACTTTTCTGCATCTTTTATTCCTTTAATTTTAATTTCTTTTCCTTCTACAAAAATTTCTCCTTGATCCTTTTGGTAAACACCACTTAATATTTTCATAAGTGTAGATTTTCCAGCTCCGTTTTCTCCCATAAGAGCTGTAACTTCCCCACCAAAGGCCTTTAGATTTACATTGTCTAGGGCTTTAACTCCCGGAAAGCTCTTGCTTATATTAGTCATTTTTAACATTGGGTTTTTGGCACTCATTTAAATACCTCCTCTAAAATACAACTCCTGATTTTAAAATAATATTTGCATAAGGTGTTTGCTCACCAGTTCTTACTACTGCCTTACAATCCTTTAATAGAACTTTTAGCTCTTCATGTGATACTATAGTTATTTTTGTGTCTCCTATCTCTTCTTTTATCTTTTTATATACTTCAATATTTTTAGTTTCTATTTCAGCTGCTATTATTACCTCTTCAACTTGAAGTTCTAATAAAACAGCTTTTAATGTATCTATAAAACTAGGTAAATTTTTTATTAATGCTAAATCTATTCTTTTGGTACAATCAGGTATTGGAAGACCACAATCTCCAATAGCTAACATATCTGTATGTCCCATTTTAGATATTACTTCTGATAATTCACTGTTTAGTAATGCTGTTTTTTTCATTTCTAGTTCTCCTTATATATCTCTAATACTTCATCTAAATATGGTATAGATGGTTGTGCACCTTCTCTTTGTACTGCTATTGATGAAACTTTATTTCCAAATCTAACAGCTTCAGTTAAATCTTCAAATGTTAAATTGTTAGTGTTAAGTCTAGAACTTAATGCTCCAATAAAACTATCCCCTGCTGCAGTTGTATCTATTGCATTAACTTTAAATGCATCAATTATTCTGGCATCTTCTTTTGATATTACTGCAGCTCCTCTTGACCCTAAAGTTATTATTACAAATTTAACTCCTTTTGCTATCATTTTACTAGCTGCCATTTTAGCACTCTCTAAGTCTATAACCTTAACCCCTGTAATTAATTCAGCTTCTGTTTCATTAGGGATTATTATATCTGTATAATTTAATAACTCCTCTTGAATCTCCTTAGCTGGCGCTGGATTCAATATAGTAAACTTATTTAGTTTTTTAGCTTCTTTAAATGCCTCTAATGTAACATTTATTGGGGTTTCAAATTGAGATATCACTATATCACTTTCTTTTATTGCCTCTTTTGAACCTTCTATATCTTCATTAGTTATAGCCATATTAGCTCCAGGTACAACTATTATAGAATTATTTCCATTTTCATTAACCATTATCATAGCCATTCCTGTTGGTTCTTTTTCATCTATTAAAACATAGTTTGTATTTATTTTATCTTCTATTAACTTATCTACTAAAACTTTCCCATTTTCATCTTTACCTACTTTTGATACCATATATACTTTAGCTCCATATCTTTGAGCTGCTACTGCTTGATTAGCACCTTTACCACCTGGAATTTTTTTAAATCCCTTTGATAAAATAGTTTCTCCTACCTTAGGCATATCTTCAATTTGTAAAACAAGATCCATATTCATACTTCCTAAAACACATATCTTATTCATAATAATTCCTCCTAAGAATCTCTAGTTACTCGGTTAACTCAACCGGTTAACTATATAATACACTCTTTAGTAAACAATTACAATACTTTTCGGAATATTTTTTTATTTTATTTAAATTTACTTTGCAAACAAAAGAGATTGGATATAAATTAGTAAATAAAAATTTATATCCAATCTCTCTTATTAATTATTTTTAAATTCTTTTATTTGACTTTCAGCTTCTCTATCAACATTAATATTAACATTAGCTCTCTTTACTGATCCTGAAAACATTTTTTGTATCATTCCATCTAATCTATTCTCAACAAAAACTTTTCGAGTAATTTTTTTAACCTTTTCTTGATGTAGTTTTTGTTCTAAAAGCCAATCAATAGCTTCTTTAGTAGTATTAGAGTTCCAATAATTATTAGGCACTTGTTTTAATTCCCATGGCTTAATCTGATTTGGATAAACAAAATTAACTACCTCATAGGGTGAACCATTAAAAATTTTAGAAAACATTCCATTTAGTTTATTTTCTATAAAAATTTCTCCCGTAAGATTATTTTTTATCTCGTCAATGCTCCATTTTAATTTTTCTTCGAATAACCATTTTAATGCTTCCATACATGTATTTTCATTCCAATAATTATTTTCTACTTTGCTTAACTCCCACGGTCTAAATTTGTCTGGATAGGCGTTATTAACTAAATTAAAAATAGAATAGTTAAAAACTTTTTCTACCATCCCACTTAATTTATATTCTTTTAGAACTATAAATCTTAACTTTTCTTTTAGCTCTTCATCAGACCACATTAATATTTCTTCTATTAAATATCTTGTTAATATTGCTGCATCTTGTTTTGCCTCTGTCCTTTTCCAAAAGCCTCTTGGAAATTTTTCTACACTTCCATCTAAAATAAGTCTATATATTTGTAGTGCATCCATTTCGTGTATTTTTGAATATGTGCTTCTCATATTTACTTATTCCTCCCCAAATGTTTAATTTCTCAATATCTACTAAAAATCTCCCCTTTTTATAACTAAATCTTATATCATATCCGTCTTGTAATTAATGATTTATTTCTACTTATATCCCTGTTTTTTTTCGCATTTATTATTATAAATAATAATGTTTGTAAAAAAGCTAGAGACTGATAATTTACAGTCTCTAGCTTAGCATTTATTTTTTATTTTCCTTTTGAGTTTTATATTCTTTTGGGGAAACCCCTATGTATTTTTTAAAGGTTCTACTAAAATATTCTACATCATTATAATCTAATTTATAACTAACTTCATATACCTTTATTTCTGCATTTAATAATAAGTTTTTAGCTCTTTCCATTTTTAAAAAAGTCATATGTTCAACTATAGTTTTCCCAGTTGTTTTCCTAAAAAAATGACTTATATAACTTTTATTCATATTCATCTTATTACATATTAGCTCTAATGAAATATTGTTTTCTATATTTTCTATTATAATAGTACAGATTTCCTCTACTCTTTTATTATTTAAATAACCAAACTTATATTTAGCTATATCAATCATTAATTTATTGATAATTTCCTTTAAATAATTTCTTATTGTTTGTATATCATCACTTCTAAATTCATCGCTCTTTTTCCAATTTTTTATATTAACAAACTTATTATACCATCTATATTCTAATACTACATTATAGAGTATTTCATCTGAAACTTTTTTTACGATATACTTATCAGAATCCGATTTAAAAATATTTTCTTCTAATGCATTATTGATAATATCATCAATTTTATTAAATACTAAATCATTTCCTTCTCTTATATATTCTAAGATTTCACTAATTTCATCCTCTTTGATTAGCTTATCTATTTTACTAATTTTTTCTTCTTTTCTACGCTGTTCAACTAAAAATTTATTTGCTCGTATTAAAGCTTCTTCTAGTTCTTTTTCATTTATTGGTTTTGTAAGATAATCAAACGCTCCAAAAATAATTCCTTCTCTTGCATATTTAAATTCACTATATTCACTTAATAATATTACACAAATAGATAATCTCGCTTCTTTAATTTTTTTTAATAAAGTTACTCCATCTATATTTGGCATTTTTATATCTGTTATTATTAAATCTATTTTATTATCTCTTATTTTAGTTAATGCCTCTTCTCCATCTGAAGCTTCACTTACTACCCTAAACCCCGTTTTCTCTCCCCAGATTTTTTTTCTTATTATGTCCTTTCTCATTATTGGTAAATCATCTACAACCATTACATTAAACATTTTCATCACCTATACTTAGTATAATTAATTTACTTGTAATAACGAAAAATACACTATTGTTCCTTTATTAAATTCAGATTCTATCCATATTTCACCGTTATGCTTTTGTATCTTTTGCACTGGAAAATAAATTATATATTAAAACTCTAATTAATGTTTCATGAGCATTTATTTTTAACTTAATATATATTATATTGAATATATCTTCATATCCTGGCATAATTATTATTGCTATTACCAAATAATTTAATTATAAAAAACATCCTATTATTTATAATTTTATCTTTTATAGCTAATTTTATTGCCTATTTTCTATTTTAATGCTCTATATATAATCATTTCCATATATCAACTTTTCAATCATAAAAAGTGAGGTATATTAAAATAGCTATTTTAATATAATTAGCTATTAATACGCACCCCACTATAATTTTATTTTTAACTAAAATTATATGCATTTATTATTATAATATCTAAGCATATAATTTTTATAAATGTATTTTTTTTAGTTTCTACCTAGTTTTTTTTGTATTTACAGTTTTTTAATATTTTTTACAATTATTAAAAAATGAAAATGTACATATAATTAAATTTTTTAATAAAAAATTTAGCCATCTTATTAATTATGTCTTCATTTCTATTAAGTGTATTTTTTTAACTGTAATATTTCTTCTTTAGATAAATTACGCCACTTTCCTATTTCTAATTCATCTAATCTTATATTCATAATTCTAATACGTTCTAATCTTATTACATTGTATCCAAAAAACTTGCTCATTCTTCGAATTTGTCTATTTAATCCTTGAGTTAATATAATTTTAAAAGTGTTTTCTGAAATTCTTTCAACTACACAAGGTCTTGTTATAGTATTGCAAACTTCAACACCTGAAGCCATACCCTTAATAAAATCATCGTCAAAATTTTTATCTACAGTTACTATATATTCTTTTTCATGATTGTTTTCTGATTCTAAAATTTTATTTGCTAATTCTCCGTCATTAGTCATTAATATTAATCCTTGTGAATCTTTATCTAATCTCCCTACTGGAAATATATATTCTGGATAATTTATAAAATCAATTATATTACTTTTAACATCTCTTGCTGCTGTGCATGTTATCCCTATAGGTTTATTCAATACAATATAAACCTTATCTTTTATTGGTATAGGTTTATTATCAATAAAAATATTATCTTCTTCTTCAACCCATTGACCTGGCACACACAACTTTCCATTTACAGTTATTCTTTTTTCCTCAATAAATCTATTTGCTTCTTTTCTTGAACAAAATCCTAAATTACTAAGAAGTTTATTTATTCGCATGTAAAATCTTTATCCTTTCAATATGTCTCAATCTCTTTAAAATATTTTACTTAACTAATCTTAAATTTACAACTATGTATACAAAAAAACTCAGACTATCTAATAATCTAAGTTTTTTATCTAAATTAATTTTGGCTTATATTTTTCTTTGCTCAAAGATACGTTGCTATAAAATATACCCTTGTCCTCTCTTAGTTTGTAGATAACCTATAGCCCCTATCTCTTAAAGCTTCTTCCTTAAACTCTACCTCACTTGTAGCCAAATTATATTTTAAATCCATATAATTAAATATATCAACTTCATTATTTTTATAAGTTCTTCTTATAATGGATGAACTTCCTCAACAACATTTTCAAAATCTAAAGAATATTTTGTTTCATATCCATATCTATTCAAAAAAGTGCTTAATTCTAACCTGATTTTTTCTTCATCTTTTATAATATAAATTTTATTATTCATCTTATCCCCCTACCCTATAAAAAAATAGTACATTTTACTGTACTATTTTTAATTTTTATTAAATTATATCACAATTTAAGTTCTCTCTATTTTAACTTTACTTCCACCCTTACCTGATTCAGCTGGTGTTAATATTAATTTTACTGGGACTCTATTTTTTATTGTCTCTACGTGACTTATTATTCCTACTTTTAATTTGTCATTGTGTATTTTTTCTAATGAACTCATAACAATGTCTAATAAATTATCATCTAATGTTCCAAACCCTTCATCTAAGAAGAATAACTCTAATGGAGCTGTTCCTTTTAATTGGATTTCTGTTGATAAAGCCAATGCTAATGCTAATGAAGCAATAAATGTCTCTCCACCTGAAAGTGTTGATGCATCTCTTTCTGCTCCACCATTTTTATAATCTCTAATTATAAATTTCCCATTTTCATCTACTTCTAAAGCATAATTACCATTAGTTATATCTTTAAGGCGTTTAGATGCTTCAATAGAAACATATTTTAATCTAGTTGCTGCAACAAACTCTACAAATTTCTTACCTTTAAATAATTTATCTAAGTCATTTAATAACGCTAACTTATGCTCAACTTTTTCTTTTTGCTTTAGTAAGCCTTCAAGCTCTTTTATTTTATTTTCTATATTTTTAAACTCTTCTTCAACTTTAATTTTTATTTTACTCAATTCTTCAACTTGTTTTTTCTTTAAATCTTTTTCTTGTTTAATTTTTTCCCATTGTTCTTCTGTTAAAACTCTATTGTTAATTTTCTTAATTAAATTTTCTATAGTACCTTTAACTTTTGATAATTCATCATTATATTTTTCAATTTCTATTTTAAAATCATTTATTTTATTTTTATTTATAATATTATTTCTTACTTCTTCAATACTTGAAAAACTTTCTTCTTTTAATATTGAATCTAATTTTTCTTTATCTCTATCTCTGTTCTTATGAAGCTCACTATTTTTAGTATTAAGACTAATTATCATATCATTATATTTTTGATAATTCTTTTCTATTTCTTCTTTTAATTTTTCAATATTAATAAAATTATTTTCAATTTTTTTCATTTCTTCTTGAATATGCGTTAACAAATTTTCTATATTATCAACATCTCCAATTTTATTTTTTATCTGTAGAATTTTTTCATTTCTATTTTTATCTTTTTCTTGTAATATTGATTTTTCTCTAGCTAAACTTTCTCTTATATTATTTAAAGTATTAACTAATGTATCTTTTTTAGTAATTAATTCCTCTATCTTTTCTCTATATTTCTTAATATTTATTTCGGCTTCTTCTCTTTCTTTTCTTTATTAATTATCTCATCATTTTTAGCTTTAAAATCAATTACATTAGTTTTATCTTTTATATTATTTAATTTACTTTCATTATCTTTTAATATTTTTACTACTTCTTCATATTCTTCTTTTAAATTATTTAACTGTTTCTTTCCTTCTTCAGTTCTTGCTTCAATTTGTTTATATTTTGTATCTAAACTATGATATTCTTCTTTGAATATGGTTACTAATTTTTCTAGATTTTCTTTTTGAATATTATAGTTATTAATATTCTTTTCCAACTCTATAAACTTTTTTTCTAGTTGTTCTACTGAATATTTCTTAAAGTCTTCCCCTAAATCTAATATTGATTTTTTATTTTCTTCTAGTCTCTCCTCAGTTATTTTCTTATTTGTTTCTACTTTTGTAATTTCATATTGAAGCTCATTAAGTGTTTTTTCTTTTTCTTCAATGCTTTTTTCTAAAGCTTTAACATCTTTTAATTCTACATGTTTTAAATTTTCTTTATGATGTTCTACTGATCCGCAAACCGGACAAGCTTTACCTTCATTTAGATCTTTTCTTAAGGTATTTGCCAAATTTTCTATCTGTAATTCTTTAACATCAGCCTTTAAAACTTCTATTTCTTCTTTTAATTTAATATGCCTCTCTCTATTTTCTTTTAAGAAAATATCATAATTTATTACATCTTTCTTATACTTATCTATTTCTTCATTATATTTATTAAAATTTTCCCAAGCTTTCTTACTTTCAGAGTTTAACTTTTGCAATTCTAATAAATCATTTTGATTTCCCGGGCAATTTTTTATTAATTCTTCTAAATTTTTTTCATTTTCTCCTAAAGATTTCTTTTTTTCATCTAATTGATTTTTTATCTTTATTTCACTTTCATTATTAATTTTTATGCCATTATTAATCTTTTCAATTTTAATTTTAATATCTTTCTCTCTTTTTAATATATCTTCATAACTATTAGTAATGAGTAATCCTTTTTGAACTTCATTTTTAAATTCATTATCTATTTTTAGGCTATCTCTACGTTTTTCTTCCTCTTCTACAACTATATTTCCTTTCTCTATTCTACCTTCGATAGTAATTAAATTCTTATTATTTAATTCTTGATTTTTTTCTAAATCTTTAACTTTATTTTCTAATGATTCTATTTCTTTTTCTAAATTTATTAAAATTCTTCTATCTTCTAAAGCATCTTTAACTTTTTGTTCTCTTATTTTATACTCAGGTAATTCTTTATCTTTTTTTAATCGAGCATTATTCCATTCTTCTTCTATATTTAATTTTTTTCTTTAATATTCTCTAAGTTTGACATACATTCTTTTAATTCTTTTTCTGTAACTTCTATATTCCTTATAATATCTTCATATGTCAAAATATACGGATTTACTTTAAGTGCTGATTCTCCTAATTTTATAACCTTCTTAATTCTTTCAATATCTTCTGCTTTAGAAATAAGTTGTTCTTCTTTATTCTTATATTCATTAATCTCTAACTGTAAATTCCAAAGTTCTTGGTTTTCTTTAAATTTATCCTCTATAAATTTTAATTCATTACTAACACTATCTAAGTTTTCTATGCTTGTTTTTAATTCTTCACTTTTTTCATTTTTCTTTTCTTCGCTTATATCCTCATATCCCATTAGTTGTCCTAAAAGCACACTATTTTCAGTCTTTTCTTTATTTATTTCTCTTGAAAGCTTTCTTGATAAATTATCACCATATTGTTGTAGATTAAATAACCTTTCAAGCATTTCTCTTCTACTTTTACCCTCTAACTTTAAAAACTCTGAAAATTTTCCTTGTGGTAAAACTACGGTTCTAGTAAAATCTTCTAAGCTTAATCCTATTATTTCTTTGCATTTTTCAGTAACACTTTTTACTTTATCAGCTAAGATTATTTCTTCCTCATTAGTAATATCAATTATTTTACATTTTCCAGATATGGGGTTTCCTGTTTTTTTATCTCTTTTAAATTCTCTGACTACTAAATATTTTTTCACTTCTGAACCTGATATCTGAAATTCAAAACTTACATTCAATTTGTCACAATTAGTATTAATATAATTAGAACTCTTTCTAGATACTTCTCCATATAAAGCTAAAGTTATCCCATCTAATATAGTTGATTTTCCACTTCCAGTTGGTCCAAAAATCCCAAAAAAACCTCTATCAGTCAATTTATTAAAGTCTATTGTTTGTTCTTCTATAAAACTATTTAATCCCTTTATTTTAAGTTTAATTGGTTTCATCTTCTTCTCCTCCCTCTACTATAGATAAAAGTAATTCTATAACTTCATCATCTGCTTCTACTCCTCTTTCTTTTCTGTAAAACTCTTTAAATATATCTTGAAAAGATTTTTCTGATATATTCATTTCATCATCATTTTCTTCAATTCCATTTAATTTAGGTATTATCTCAAGTATGTCACTTTTTATATCTTTCATCTGTTTTATTTCGTCTTCTCTAATATATCTATCAGTAGCTACTTCTAAATATACCCAGCAGTTTCTATCTTTATTTTCTTCACATTTATTTATTGCCTCTTCTATACTTTTACATCTCCAAATTTCTATTGGCTTATATACTTTGAAATCAACTTCACTTATTTTGCTTTCTTCTCCAGCCTTAACATCAACAATAAAACATTTCTTAGTAAAATTAATTTCCTTTTTATTGTAATGTAATGGTGATCCAGAATATCTAGCTCTTTTTTCTGTACCTGGAACTATCTGTGGCTTATGAACATGACCTAAAGCAATATACTGTGCTTCATCAGGGAAACAACTTCCATCTACAATATAACTTCCCCCTAATTGAATACTTCTTTCTGACCCACTTTCTTCACTTTTCATAACAAATAAGTGTGATACTATAAGATTTATAGTATCCTCTCTATAATTTTCTTTAAGTGAATTAAATAATGAACGAATTCTATCCCCATAAGATTTTACTTTTTCTTCATCACTATCCATTTCTCCATACAGTACTTCATTTAATCTTTTTTCACTTGGATATGCTACAGTTAATATAACTGCCTTCTCATTATTTATTTCTATCTCAATAAAACCTTCACCTGAATTTAAAACTTTGTGTTTCCCATAATCTCCAGATTGAATTATAGTTTTAGGTGTTCCTACCATTATAATTCCATGTTCCATAGCTAATGGTCCTGCAGCAACTAATCTTTCTGGATTATCATGGTTTCCAGCAATAACTAATGTAAGTCTTTCTCCATCTTTTGATAACTTTTTTAATGTATCATAAAACATTTTTTCTGCTCTAGCAGGTGGATTACTTGTATCATAAATATCACCTGCAATAATTATTAAATCTACATTATTTTCCTGAACTATTTTAACAAAGTCTTCTAAAAATTCTTCTTGCTCATCCATTCTACTATTGCCCTCTAGATTTTTTCCTAAATGCCAATCAGCTGTATGTAATATTCTCATTTTATTCCTCCTATTATTGATATATATATAAATAAACTACTTTTCTAATATAAAATTATCTTTTTTATAAATATTATATCATTAATAGATAAATCCCTTTAGTATTATTTGTAAATAAAACTTTAAATTTAAAGGATTCACCTCCTTATAAATAGAATATTTAATTAATAATTATTTCATAATTGAAAGGGTGTTTTTATGAGTGATAAAGTATTTGACGTAATTGTAATTGGATCTGGTCTTGGAGGATTGCGTTCCACTCAAGAACTTTTAAAAAACAATTTAAAAGTTTGTATGATAACCTCTAAAGAATTTTGCTCTGGATCTAGTTTTTATCCTGGAACTTGGGGTCTTGGTATGATAGGTCCTAAAAATGAGAATGATAAAAAAGATTTATTAGAAAATATACTTAAAGTTGGTTGTAATAGATCAAATCCTAAACTTAGTTCAATCTTAGTAGATAAAGTTAATGATGAATTAGATTTACTTTTAAAAGAAGGAATCAAATTCAAAAGAAGTGTTGATCCTGAAGGAGTTATTCCTTGCTTTGATTCTAATAAAAGAAGATGGCTTGGTTTCGACTTTTCAAGTGCCAAAAAAAGCTTTTCTGAAATGTTAGATAATAAGAATTTAACTGTATTTTGTAAAACTAAAGTAATTAATATTTATAATATAAAAGATAATTCTAAAGGAGTATTAGTTGAAAATAGTAATGGATTTTTAGAGCTATTGAAATCAAAAACTATAATTATAGCCTCTGGAGGATATACTTGTTTGTTCCAACATAATTTTTCTCTTGAACTTAACTCCCCAATAATTCAATATTTAGCATATAAAAATGGTTGTGAGCTTATAAATTTAGATCTTATTCAATTTATACCAGCATATATTAATCCTTTATATAAAACAGTTTTTAATGAACGGGTTTTTAATTATATCACTTTAAAAGATAGAGATGGTAATAATATACTAAAAGATTTATCTTCTATTGATGAATTATTAAAAGAAAGATCTACTTATGGACCTTTTACAAGTAGACTTAAATCTAATATTATTGATAAAAAAATATTTCAATATTATAAAAAGGATAATGACAGTGTTTATTTTGAATACCCAAAGAATATAGAAAACATAGATGATACTTTAATATATAATTATTTTAAATGGCTTAAGGAATCTAATAAAAATATAAAAGATAAAATTCATATAGCGCCTTTTGCTCATGCCTGTAATGGTGGACTTAAAATAGATGAAAATGCTTCTACTACTGTTAAGGGAATATTTGCTTGTGGTGAAGCAACTGGAGGTGTTCACGGAGCTGATCGAATAGGTGGATTATCTACTTCCAATGCTTTAGTTTTTGGTGCAATTGCTGGAAAAAATGCTAGTGAATATTGTAAGTCTCATGAATTTGAAGATTTTAACATTGATATTAATTCTAATATTGAAATTAATGAAAAAGATATTATTGAGTTTAATAATATTTTATTTAATATCAGAAAAACTCTTTATCTTGAAGCCTCTATATTAAAAGACGATAAAAGCATACAAAAGGCTAAAAAAACAATAACTTCACTTATGAGAGAATTTAAAAATCTTAAACTCTCTCTAACTAATAACTCAATACTTGAAAGTTATTTGAATTTTTCTTTACTATATCTAAATAGCATAAAATAACTCTATGAACCCAAAAATCTTCAAACATGAGACAGTAGATAGTTTTGTGTAAAAATAAAACTATCTACTGTTTTTTTGTATTAACAGTTGGAAGTTTTGGAATAATATACTATATAAATTAGGAGGAATTATTATGACAAGAAAAATTGATACCAACTTTGATTACAATGAGGAAATTAAAAGATGTAAAACAATCGATGATGTAATGGGTAAAAACGGATTAATACAAAGATTAGTTAAAGATGTCCTTGAAAATATATTAGAAGGTGAAATGGAAGAACATCTAGGAAGAAATAAATATGAACGTGTAGAAGCAGTTGATCAAACTAAGAAGAACTACAGGAATGGTTATAGTCGCAAGAATTTAAGAAGTTCCTTCGGTGACGTCGACCTAGACGTACCCCGTGATAGAAATGCTGAATTTGAGCCACAAATTATAAAAAAATATGAAACTGTGTATACTGAGTTAGATAAAAAGATTATATCTTTATATGCTAAAGGTATGTCAACATCTGATATTCAGGCTGAAATTGAAGACTTATATGGAATAACTATATCACCATCGATGGTATCTAAAATAACTGATAAAGTGCTTGCTAGCGCCGCCGAATGGCAAAATAGAGTATTAGATAAAATATATCCAATAGTTTATTTAGATGCTATGTACTTTAAAGTTAGAAGTAATGGAAAGATAGTTAACAAGGCTGTCTATATATGCTTAGGATACACTATGGAAGGATATAAAGATATTTTAGGTATATGGGTTGATGAAGCAGAAGGTGCTAAATTCTGGTTAGGAATTTGCAATGATTTAAAAAATAGAGGTGTAAAAGAAATTTTAATTGCTTGTATGGATGGATTAAAAGGTCTTCCACAAGCTATAAAAACAGTATTTCCATCAGTAAATATTCAAACATGTATTGTTCATCAAATAAGAAATTCAATAAAATACATAGCTTCAAAAGATAAAAAAGCATTTATGAAAGATTTGAAGGAGGTTTATAAGGCTACAACAGAGGAACTTGCGTTAGCACAGCTAGATAATTTAAAGGAGAGATGGGGAGATAAATATGGAATAGTAATAGATTCCTGGTATAACAATTGGAGTAACCTTTCAACATTTTTTGACTTCTCTCCAACTATAAGAAAGATGATTTATACTACAAATATCTTAGAGGGTTTTAATCGTCAAATACGTAAATTCACTAAAGTTAGAGTCATATTCCCAACTGATGAATCTTTAAATAAGTGTGTTTACTTAGCAACAATGGAGATACTAGAAAAATGGACTCAACCTATACATAATTGGGGTGCTACGCTAGCGGAGCTATCAATAATATTTGAAGATCAATTAAAAGATGAATTAGCTTAAAAGCTTGTACTTTTTATAAATTATATGCATACTATTAGATTTTTTTGAAATACTAAAAAAGGTAATAAGAAACATTATTAGTATTTCTTAAATATAAAAAAATATTACTGGAAATGAAAATTTCCAGTAATGTTAAAATAATAAAAATGATAATTACACAGAATTATCTATTCTCTCTCAAACATTTTATTATTTGAAGATTTTTTATTTGTTAAATTACTTTAACTCTATCATTTTAACACTATCATTTGAAGATAAACTTGCTGCATTAGCCTCATCTGTATCTAAATGCAATTCTAACTTATAACTATCATTTACCCTTACAACAACATCTCCAAAAATAGTCTTTCTATCTCCTAATGTTATTACATTAACACTTTCTCCATTTTTAACATTGAATCCCTTAGCTTCATTTGAATTCATATGAATATGTCTTTTAGCTATTATTACATTTTCTTTTAAAATAATATTTCCTTTTGGTCCAATAACGCATATTTTTTCTGATCCTTTTAAGTCTCCAGACTCTCTAAGAGGACAGTTTTTTATACCTAATATAAAGCTATCTGTTTTTGAAATTTCTACTTGACTTGATTTTCTAACTGGCCCAAGAACTCTCACATTAAAAATACATCCTTTAGGTCCTGCTATATATACTGTTTCTTTTGCTGCAAACTGACCAGGTTGTTTTAAATTTTTCATTTCTGTTAATTTGTATCCTTTGCCAAAAAGAGCATCTAAATCTTCTTGGCTTAGATGTATATGCCTATTAGATACCCCTACCGGAATCTCCCTCTTAAGTAATTCCTCATAATTGTTATTTAAATTTTTGTTCATTTACAGTCACCCTTTCATGCACTTCTTAGTTGTCTACTAAAATTAACCTCTATAATTAATATGCTTTTAACAAAATAAAAAAGAACCTCAATAATTTTATATTGAAGTTCTTTTACTATATTCTATAATTTAAATACGTCTATATTCTTTTTTACGTCCTCCGCCATGTATTGTAATTCTTCAGCACTTTTATTTACTATTGAAAAAGTAGCTTCTTGCTCTGTTACTGATGCATTAACCTCTTCTGTTATAGCTGCTATTTGTTCTGTTGAACTAGCTACTTCTGAAATCGCTGTTAATACTTTTTCTTTTTTATCATTTACAATATTTACATCATTGCCTATTTCTTTTGTAGTTTCAACCATTTTATTTAAAACACCATGCATTTTACTAAAAGCATCTTCCATTAGTTCAAAGTTTTTCTTTTCTTCATCACTCATTTTTTCAGTTGTTATTAAAGTATTTCTTGTATTATTAACTAATAAGTCAATAGATTGTATAATTGAACCAATATTATCTGTTGCCTTTTGAGTTTCATTTGATAAACTCCTTATTTCATCTGAAATAACTGCAAATCCTCTACCAGCTTCCCCTGCTCTTGCTGCTTCGATAGCGGCATTTAATGATAAAAGATTAGTTTGTTCCGCAATATTTTTGATAATTCCTAAGAAATTAGATATATTATTTATTCCACTAAATAACTTTTCAATAGTTTCTTTTAATTCATTAAAACTTTCAATAGATTCCTTCTTTGAATCAATTAACACTCCTATTTTTTCGTTACTTTCATTTAAAGAAGTCACTACCTCATTATTAGCATTAATCATTAATTTATTATTATTTTCAAGACTATTTATAGCTTCCTCTAAATCCTTAGTTTGACTTTCTGTTTCTTGTGCTTGTTGTGCTACATTATATGTTTTTTGAGATATACCACTCATAGCTTGAGTTATTTCATGATTAGATGCTGAAACTTCTTCATTTACTGCTGATAAATTTTGTGATTGTTCATTAACTGTAATAATTGATTTATCTATATCTTTTAATATACTTCCTAGACTCTCTACGGTCTTATTAATTTGATGCGCTAATTCTTCAATTTCATCCTTTGTACTAATATCGTTAATTCTAATGCTTAAATCACCTTTTGAAATATCCTCCATGCTTCTAGTAAGTTTTTTTATTGGTTCTGTAAGCTTCTTTGATACAAAATACATAATTATTAAAGCTATTATTAATATTATTATTCCGATAATTCTAGTTGAATTAAATGCTTCACTTATTGTATTTTTTATATCATCTACATATCCAGTTGAATAGACATGCCATCCAAGTTCAGGTATTACTGTAGTTAAAGCAATTTTTTTCTTCTCCATTATATGTAAAATCAATTTGAGTAATTTCGTTAGATTTCTCATTAGAACCCTTATCTATTTCATCTATTCCTGTAATATTTCCTATAATATTTTTATCCTTACTATAAAGAATATTTCCACTTTTATCAGTTAAAAATACTTCGTATCTTTCATGATTATATTGACTTAATAATGAGTCATATCCATCTGCAATTACATCTTTGCAAATTGTTCCCAAAAAATTTCCATTTTCATCATTCATTCTTTTAGCTACAACATTAATATAATTGCCTGTTTCATTTGATTTAATTACGTCTGAATAATATATATCTTCTCCATTTTTTGTGTTAATAAAATACTCTCTATTTGATACATCTGCTAATAAGGCAGACTTATCACCAGCTAAAACAACTATACCATCTTTATTTACTATATATTCATTTTCTATATATCCGCTTTTAATATCCTTAGTTAAAATATTACTTAGCTTGTTTTGTGTTTCTATTGAAGATGGTTTCTTATTTTTTAAATCTTTAATATCTACTTTTATAAAATTAATAAAATCGTCATGAAAAATATATCCATTAACCTCTATAGCTTCATTTCTCATTTTTTCTTCTAGAGTATTTGATATTCCAGTTACATCAGCTTTTAATGTAAGTAATATTTGCTCATATTGCTTCTTTTCCATAGCATTAAATGTAAATCTACTTGTTATTATTGAGCTAAATATTAATATTGCACCAACTATTAATATTAATTTGCCTTGGATTGACTTTAAAATATTTTTACTTTTACTTCTATTAATATGTTCTTTTTTCATATCTTCATCAACCTCCCCTTTCTAAATCAAAAATATGATATTTCACAAAATTTAAAAAATATGCTTCTCTATAATACTTTCGTACCATATTAATTAAAATTTACTTTTTTTTAGTTTTAATTTTATTTATTATTTTTTTAAATAAGACATAGTTTCTTAGTAAATTATTTACTATTAATTATTAATTTGTGATAATATAAATTCAGAGGTGATATAAATAATGAAAAAGTTAGTAACAGTAGTTGGAGCAATAATTGAAAATAATAATAAAGAAATTCTTTGCGCTTTACGCTCAAAAGATATGGTATTACCTAAGTTTTGGGAATTTCCTGGTGGTAAAATTGAAGAGGGCGAAAGTATTGGTGAAGCAATAGTTAGAGAAATTAAAGAAGAATTAGATTGTCAAATTGAATTTATAGATGTCTTTAATGATAATACTCATGAATATGAAAATATTATAGTTAATTTAATAGTTACAAGATGCAAATTAATAAATGGTACACCAAAAGCTAATGAACATGCTAAATTATTATGGTTACCTATAGATTACCTAGAGAGCTTAACATGGGCACCTGCTGATGTTGCTGCTGTAAAAGAATTAGTGAAATCACTAAAATAGGGGCTGTCGCACTAAATAATAGTGCACAGCTCCTTTTTGATGCAAAAAAATAAATCCCAAACTCAATAGTTTAGGATTTATGGTAAAATGTTTTTTATGCAACTAAAAAATATTTTACAACAAAATTATACTGTAAATCGAAAGTTTTATCAATTAAAACTTCCTTTTGATATAGATTGCATAATTCCAGAAAATGATTCGGTGAGATTACTAAGTCAGTTTGTAGAGGAGATGGATTTAACTGACCTATATTCTACTTATTCTAAAATAAGAGAAAATCAAGTATCGCCAACGAACATGTTAAAGATTGTGCTTTATGGATATATGAATGGTTTCTATTCTTCACGAGATATAGAAACAGCATGTCTTAGAGATATAAATTTTATGTTTTTACTCGAAGGGGCATCTGCTCCGGATCACTCAACATTTGCAAGATTTAGAAGTTTACATTTTGCTCCATGTGCTGAAAAGATATTGGCTGAAATGTCTAATTTTCTTTATGAGATTGGAGAAATATCAGGCAGATCAATATTTATTGATGGTACTAAAATAGAAGCTTATGCAAATAAATATACATTCGTTTGGAAAAAAGCTGTGACAAAAAACATGGCTAAATTATTAACAAAAATAGCCGACCTTGTAAAAGAATGCGAAGAACTTTATGGTATTAAATTGATTTATAAAAATAAAGTTCAAATGAGGCACGTAAAAAAGCTAAAGAAAAGGCTTTATGAATTAAAGAAAATTGAAACTATTGAATTCGTCCACGGATGTGGTAAAAGAAAATCACCACTTCAAAAATCTATAGAGAAGCTTGAAGAGTATCTTTCAAAATTCAAAGAATATAACCAAAAAGTATACACCTGCGGAGAAAGAAATAGTTATTCAAAAACAGATAATGACGCTACTTTTATGAGAATGAAAGAAGATGCTATGAAAAATGGTCAACTTAAACCTGCTTATAATGTACAACACGGTGTTGATGCAGAATATATTTCGTGGCTTACTGTGGGACCACAGCCAACAGATACTACTACATTAATACCCTTTTTAAAAAGTATGGAATGGCATCTAAATTTTAAATATTCAAAAATAGTTGCTGATGCTGGCTATGAAAGTGAAGAGAATTACTCATTTATTGAGGATAATAATCAAATAGCATTTATTAAACCTTCTAATTATGAAATATCAAAGACAAGAAAGTATAAGAATGATATTGGCAGAATAGAAAATATGGATTATGACGCTGAGAATGATTTATTTATTTGCCAGAATGGTAAGACTCTAAAAGTCAATGGTATAAAGTTCAAGAAATCTAAAACAGGATATGAAAGTGAAAAAACAATTTATTCATGTGAGGACTGTAGTAATTGTAGCTTTAAGAGTAAATGTATTAAAGGAAATAATTCTAAAATTCCATTTGGGGAAAGAACTAAGAAATTTGAAACTTCAAAAAAGTTTAATCGTCAAAGAAAAGAAGATTTAGAAAGAATTATTACTGATGAAGGCATCTTACTTAGAATAAATAGAAGTATTCAAGCAGAAGGCTCTTTTGCACAAGTAAAACATGATATGAATTTCAGAAGATTTATGTGTCGTGGTCAAAAGAATGTTTTAGCAGAAAGCATCCTAATTGCTATGGCTCATAATGTTAATAAATTACATAACAAAATACAATCTAACCGAACTGGTAAGCATTTATTTGAGCTAAAAGAAGCTTTATAGTTAAATTTTTTAAGTCTTTTTTATTAGCTTTATTAAAGTGCGTCTATTTTTAAATAGAGTTTATTTATATTATAAAATGTGTAATAAATTTTATAAAAATATAGAAAAGGAGCTATCGCTAGCGGATTTTTTTACCCGCTATGCGACAGCCCCTTTTTTAATCCATTAATATTTTATCGGTATTTTCTATGCTTAAAGAACCCCCAGTAGATCCCATCATTCCTAATAAAGCATTACTACCAATTCTAAATCTAAAATACTGAACATTGTAACTAATATTCATATAACTTAGATCAAAATAATCCTCATCAAATTTTATTCCTTTGGGAATCTGAAAAACATATACGGATTCTTCTTCTCTGTCAATTCCATTTTTATAATTATAAAAATCACTTCTCCACCCTTCATTAAACCCTTTAAAAGAAAACTCTCCATTTGATAAATTTTTTTTACTACCAAAGCTTAATTTTAAATCATCAATACTAGCTATACCATTAAAATTATTTTTAAAAGAAATCTTTATATTTATATTTCCGTCCTCTTCTTCGTAACCTTCATATTTTATTGTAGGCTTCATGTTAAAGAAATATTTTTCAGATGAATTTATCCAGCTTTCTTTATCTTTTAAAATTACTTTTGAAAAACCTATAAATATCATTATACTCAAGAATATACTTATAGAGACCATTAAAAATTTTTTATTCATAAATTCACCACCTACACTATATCTTTCTTTTTATAAAATTTTACTGAGACATACATAGAAAAAATAAATACTACTATAAAAAATATAGTTATAGTTGTAAAATTTATATATTTAGTATCTATCCATTTAAATGCTACCTCTTCCAATCCATTTAATTTCATTGATATAAGAGATAAAAACTTAAAAGTAAATAGTCCTACTAATATTGATATTATTGGATTTAAAATTTTTGATGTTCTGTACGGATATTTAAAACTTATAGGTAAAATAATAGACATGATTATTAAAAATAGATTAATAGAAATATATATATCCTCCATAACTATAAACCTTGATAAAAAAAATAATTTTTCACTAGCTATAATAGAAGTTATTATTATTGTAATTAATAATATACTTATTGAAAAAATATACTTGCTATATATAACATCTTCTCTTTTTAATGGCATACTCAAAATAAACCTATCACTTTTATTTTCATAATCACAATAAAAAGTATTTACTACTATAAAGTAGGTTGTAACTATAGGTAAAAATCGTGGTATATAATAATTTATCATTGGTAATAAAATAAAACTCAAAAAAATTATTATTAATACTGATTTTACAGATATAATCCTTAATGTATTTATAAAATCCTTTTTTATTAGATTAAACATTCCCATCCCCCTTTAAATAATGATACATTATATCATCAAGAGTCACTCTTTCTGATTCCTCTATATCTTTATCAATGTTGTTAATAAAAAATCCTTCATAAAAATAAGGAGTTTTCTTTATATTAATAAAGTTTATATTCTTACTTTCTAATTCTTCCTTTGTTCCTCTAATTATCCTATACTTGTCTTTTATACTTTCCATATCCCTTGAGAAAATTAATTTCCCATTATTAATGAAAGTAATATAATCTGCTATTGAATCTAAATCAGAAGTTATATGTGTTGATAATAAAACACTTACATCGCCATCTTCTATAGCCTCCTGTAAAATATTTAGAATATCTTTTCTTACTGCTAAATCTAATCCTGCTGTTGGTTCATCTAATATTAATAACCTTGCATTATGTGATAAAGCATTCGCTAACATAAGTCGCATAGATTCTCCCTTTGACAAAGATCCTATTATAGACTTCTTACTTATATTAAATCTTTCTAAATAACCATTAAAAATACTTGAATTAAAATTTATATACATATTTGATATAAGTTTTTCGAAATCCTTTACTTTTAAATTACTATAAAAATTTAAATCATCATAAACAAAGCCTATGTTATTTTTCACCATAATTTCATCATCTAAAATAACTTTTCCATCAAATTCAATACTACCTTTATAAGGAATTAATAATCCTAAGATGCTTTTTATTAAAGTTGTTTTTCCAGAACCATTAGGCCCTATTAATCCCATAATAAATCCATCTTTTAATTCAAAAGAAATATCATCTAAAATAAAATCTCCCACTTTCTTCTTTAAACCCTCTACCCTTAACATACCTACTCTCCTTCATATAATAAATTAATAATATTAATTACGTCTTCCTTTTTAAGCTTTATTGTTCTTGCAGTTTTTATAACTTCATCAAGTTTATTTTCTATTTCCTTTAACTTTTCTTCATATATAAGTTCTTTGTTGAAATAAGAAACATAACTTCCTTTTCCGCCTACAGTTTCAATAAACCCTTGCTTTTCTAGTTCATCATAAGCTCTTTTGCTTGTAATTACACTTATATTTAAATCTTTTGCTAAAGATCTTATAGATGGAAGTTTTTCATTTGCTTTTATTTCACCCTCTATTATCCCTTGCTTTATTCCATTTACTATTTGCTCATAAATAGGTAACTTAGATGAATTACTAATTACTATTTTCATTTTTTACACTTCTCTCTTAATTTAGTTAATACTGTATATATATAGTATATACAGTATTAACATATATGGTCAAGATTTTTTCTAAAAAAAATAAAACCTAGGTGTTTTACCTAAGTTTTTTTCTCATTGTAACCATATTTTCTATACTATCAAAGCCTCTTTTTTTATAGAACCCTTCAGCCTTTTCTGATTTAGTAGTTAATAATGTAATTTCATCTATTCCTCTACTTTTTAATCTACTTGTAAATTCCTCTAGTACTATACTTCCTAATCCTTTACTTTGAATAGTTGTATCTACACAAAACTCTTTTATATTAAATTGCATTCCATTATAGTAGTATTCATGATTTCCAAGAATCACCCCTACAGGTTTATCTTCTTCATAAGCTACCATTCCATAAAACCCCTCACAATTTACCATTTGTGTTAATCTTTTTATTACAGTTTCTATAGTCCACTTATCATTCCACGGCTCTCTATTAAAAGCATTTATATATAGTTCTGTTAAAATCTCTATGTCTTCTTTTTTCATTTCTTCATATCTCATATAATTCTCTCCTCTAACCTTTAATATAATAAAAATCAGCGAGCTTTATTCTTATTAAAACTCACTGTTTTTTTATTATTCTACACTTATTACATCATATCCTTCTTCTTCTATAGCTTCTTTTAAAACTATATTATCAACTACTTCTGTTTCAATAGTTGCATACTTTCCTTCCAAGTTAACATCTACTTGTGATACTCCCTCTAAAGCTTCCAACGCTTCTTTAACATGAGCTACACAATGGTTACAACTCATTCCTTCAATTAAAATTTTCTTTTTCATAATTAACCCTCCTAATACTCTATTTTATTAACCTTTTAATATCTAAGCCTTAAATCTTCTAAGTCTTAGAGCATTTAAAAGTACTGAAACCGAACTAAAACTCATTGCAGCAGCTGCTATCATTGGATTTAATAGTGGCCCTCCAAATATATGAAGTACTCCCATAGCTACTGGTATTCCAAGTATATTATATCCAAATGCCCAACCTAAATTCTCTTTTATATTTTTTATTGTAGCCTTACTTAATTTAATAGCTGTAGGAACATCCATTAAATCACTTCTCATAAGTACTATATCTGCTGATTCTATGGCTACATCTGTACCAGAGCCTATTGCTATACCTATATCAGCTTGAACTAATGCTGGTGCGTCATTTATACCATCACCAACCATTCCTACTTTGCTACCATCATTTTGAAGTTTTTTTACTTCATTAGCTTTATCTTCTGGAAGAACTTCCGCTAAAACTATATCTATCCCAACCTCTTTTGCTATTGCTTTAGCCGTTTTCTTATTATCACCTGTAATCATAGCAACTTTTATTCCCATATTATGAAGGGTTTCTATTGCTTTTTTACTACTTGGCTTAACAGTATCTGCAACAGCTATAATTCCTGCTAAAATACCATCTATAGTTATATACATAGGTGTTTTTCCTTCATTAGCTAATCTATCTGATTTTTCTTCCATAGACACTATATCTATTTTCTTTTCTATCATTAATTTTTTGTTTCCTAAAAGGATATTTTTATTATTAATTTCAACTTCAATACCCTGTCCTGGTATTGCATTAAAAGCTTGAATTTCTTTTAATTTTAATCCTCTTTCTTCTGCTCCTTTAACTATAGCTTCTCCTAGAGGATGCTCTGACCCCTTTTCTGCACTTGCAGCCAAAGTTAGAATTTCATCTTCATTTAAATTGTTAGTTATTATATTAGTAACCTTTGGCTTACCTTCTGTTATTGTTCCTGTTTTATCAAATACTATTGTGTTTAACTTATAGGTAGTTTCTAGAGCTTCTCCACCTTTAATTAAAACACCATTTTCAGCCCCTTTACCTGTACCAACCATAATTGCTGTTGGAGTTGCTAAACCTAAAGCGCAAGGGCAAGCTATTACTAAAACTGCTATAAAAATCGTTAATGAGAATACTGTACTTTCACCAGCTATTAACCATGATACTGCTGCTAACACCGCAAGTCCTATTACTATCGGAACAAAATATGATGCTATTACATCTGCAAGCTTTGCTATTGGTGCTTTTGTACCTTGAGCTTCTTCTACTAATTTAACTATTTGTGCTAAAGCAGTATCTTTACCAACCTTTGTAGCTCTATATTTAATAAAACCTGTCTTATTTATACTAGCTCCTATTACGGTACTACCTATAGTTTTTTCTACTGGTATGCTTTCTCCTGTAAGCATAGATTCATCAATAGATGTATTTCCTTCTGTTACTTCACCATCAACTGGTAATTTTTCTCCTGGTTTAACTACAATTATGTCATTAACTATAACTTCATCTAAAGGTACTACTATTTCTTTATCATCCCTTATAATAGTCGCATTTTTAGGCGCTAATCCCATTAATGCTTTAATAGCTTGAGAAGTTTTTCCTTTTGAAATAGCCTCTAAATATTTCCCTAAAGTTATTAATGTTAAAATTACTGCTGCTGATTCGAAATATAAGTGCATGGCATAACTAGAATCACCACTAATTATTTTATATATTGCGAATATACCGTATATAAAAGCTGCTAATGTTCCCATAGAAATCAAAGAATCCATATTAGGACTTAATTTGAATAAATTTTTCAAACCTACTTTGTAGAATTTATATCCTACTATCATAACTGGCAATGTTAATGCAACTTGTATTAATGCAAAATTTAATGGATTTATCATTGGATCAATAATCCTAGGAAGATACATTCCTCCCATATGTCCCATACTTATTACTAGTAATGGTATAGTAAATATAATTGATGCTATAAATCTTATCATTAAAGCTTTTGATGGATCTATCTTTTTATTTTTTTCATTATTTAACTTTTCTTCTTCTCTAATAAGCTTGTATCCTGCTTTATCTACAACGGCTTTTATATCACCAAAACCTAACATATCTTCATTATAAGAAATAGTTAAGCTTTCTGTTGCAAAATTCACAGCCGAAAGTTCTACCCCTTCTAATTTTTTAGTAACTCTTTCTACTCTATTAGCACATGCTGAACATGTCATTCCCTCTATTTTAAAAGTTGACGTTTTTATATTCTTTTTTATTGAATATCCAGCTTTAACTATAGCTTCTTCAATTTTATCTTTTGTTAATTTATTTTCATCAAAGGATACATTTAGAGTTTCTGTTGCAAAATTTACATTTGCTTCATTAATTCCATCTAGTTTACCTAGTACTCTTTCAATTCTATTTGCACATGCTGAACATGTCATTCCTTCTATATTAAATAATTTTTTTTCCATTTCTCCTCCCTCTTTAATTAGCAATTCTATCTTACTTATTTAGAAAGTATTTTTTCTAATATTTTGTTTATCTCATCTATTTTTTCATCTCTATCATTGTTATCACAAGCTTCTTTAACACAGTGATTTAAATGACTTTTTAATATCATTAAATTAGCTTTTCTTAATAATGATTGTACTGCTAATACTTGATTTGAAACATCAATACAATATCTATCATCCTCAATCATTTTTATGATTCCTTCTAGTTGACCTTTAGCTATTTTTAATGGTTGTAATGCTTCTTTTTTATCCTTATTCACAACTTTCCTCCCCCCACCCTAGGGGGTATATTCAATTTCATTATATATCTTTATTTTCAATTGTCAATCAATTCTTAATATTTATTAGACTATGACTTTTTATACTTAACTAAGTTTATTTTTAGCCAATACCACCATAAATTACTCCTAAAATTATTATAATTATAGTAGCTGGAACAAATACATATTTACCAAATTTCATAAAATACATACCTAACTTTTTATATGCACCTTTGTTTAATCCTTCTAATGCTTTATCTGCATCTATCATATAATAAAAAACAAAGGCTGTTATTACAGCACCTATTGGCGAGAATATTATTGTTATAAAATTTGTAAACTTATCAAATATATCTCCACTTAAGCTTAAAGGAATTGCTAAAATAAATGCTACAGTAGCTATAATTATAGTAGTTTTTTTCCTATTCCATTTCTTTAATGACATTACCGCTTCTACAGGTCCTTCTAGCATTGCTATTGATGATGAAATTGATGCAAAAATAATACTTAAGAAAAATAAAGTACTTATTAAATTCCCTAAATGCATAGTTTGAAATATACTTGGTACTGTAACAAATAATAATGCAGGTCCTGCTGTAGGACTTAATCCTAAAGCAAATACTGCTGGCATAATCATAAATGCTGCTAGTAATGCTGATAATGTATCAAAAAGAGCTGTACTTATAGCACAACTAGGTATATCAAATTTATCATTTGCGTAACTACCACAAACAACCATACAACATCCTGTAAGTGATACAGTAAAAAATGCTTGTCCCATGGCCATTACCCAAGTTTTTGCTTTTAATAAATATGTCCAATCTGGTTTTAAAAGATATTTTATTCCCTCTGAAGATCCTGGTAAACTAAGAGATTTAAAAATTAAAACTATAAATATTACAAATAATAATGGAATAATTATTTTATTAATTTTCTCTATTCCTTTAGATACTCCAAAGCTAACTATTATTAATGTTATTATTACTGCTAATGCATGCCAAAATACAGTACTATTGCTATTTGTGAAAGCTGTAAAATAAGCTTCTGTATTTATATTGCTTATTTCACCTGTTAAACTTATAAAAAAATATTTTAATACCCAGCCAATAACAACTGTATAAAACATAAATATACCTGTTAACCCCAAGGTTGGTATTACTGATATTATCCTTCCCCCTTTTAGATTTTTTTCTTTAAATACTTTTCTTATAGCTCCTAATGACCCTTTTTTATATTGTCTTCCAAAAGAAAATTCAGTAATTAGTCCAACAGTCCCAAGAATAAGTACAAATAGAAAATACGGAATTAAAAATGCTGCTCCTCCATTTTCCCCAAGTTTATACGGAAACATCCATATATTCCCTAGCCCTATTGCTGCTCCAACACATGATAATACAAATCCTAATTTACTAGAAAAACTCTCTCTTTTTGCCATTATAAATTCCTCCTAGAATTTTATTTCTTATAAAATAAAAAAGCCCTATAGCATATGCTATAAAGCTTTAAACCTAGGATAATAAAAGCCTCATAGCATTACCTATGAGGCTTAATTTTACTCAATCACAAAAATCCTTAGCCATCATAGATACAAAACACTTAGTCTGTGTGGTTTGCATCTATGACATTTAATAATACAATAAACACAAACCCTATCTAAAGAAGCTAAAGAAAAAGTTATTATTCAATTTTGAATTATTTAAAACTCTTTTTATGTTCATAATATTATCTCCTGTTTGTAGATTTTTAATTATAATAACACTTCTTTTTTCTACTGTCAATATATTCCTGTTAAATTTATGATTTTACTTATTTTCTTGAATTACTTTTTTTAATTTATTTTGTACTAGCCACAATTTTTTTTGCTTTCTATTGCAAGCTACCATTTGGTTTTTATTATTTTTATTTGCATCAATTAATTTTATATAATGCTCATCAGCAATTTTTAATGCATCCTCTATTACTAAAAGTTCTTCTTTAGTAAACATACTATCCCTCCGTTAAGCAATTTATAGATAATATTATAACATAAATTTAAATATCATC
Organism: Clostridium chauvoei; assembly: GCF_002327185.1. Classification (NCBI taxonomy): domain Bacteria; kingdom Bacillati; phylum Bacillota; class Clostridia; order Eubacteriales; family Clostridiaceae; genus Clostridium; species Clostridium chauvoei. The sequence goes on from NZ_CP018624.1 coordinate 1,910,281, forward strand.
ATCTAATAAATCTTCACTTCATTTATTTTTCCATTTAATTCTACCATAAGAATATATTTTTTCCTTAATATTTTTAGATTATATGTAAAAACTAATACAGAAAATTTATTATTTTAGGAGGATTATTATGAATAGTAAGGGTTGTTATAATTCACATGAAAAATCATCCCCAGATCCAACATCAAATAATTATGAAAAAGAAATAAAAAATAAAACAAAAGCTAAAACCCCTTATGGAGAAGATGAACCATCTCCTCGTACAACATATAAATAATTATAAAATTATAGCCTAGAGTATAAATTTAATATTACTCTAGGCTATATTATTATCTATAAGAAGTCTTTAATGCTTCCTTTAAAATCTTAGGATCTTTTTTATATTGAGTTACAGGAATCACTTTTTTATGTTTAACATTGAAAAGAGTATAAATAGCAATTCTTGCTGCACGTACAGAATATTCTTCTGTAAACACCATATCTTCTGGAATTTCAACAAATTGACTAATCATCGCAAAGTTTGTTGACCCTTTTGGTATTACCTCTGGTCTATCACTCATTTTACGAGGTTGGAATTGAGCATCTATATAAGGCATCATACATGGAATAACATTTACTATAGTATCTTTTATTTCATCTAACTTATCTTCCATATGTAAATGATGTAAAAGTTCTATTAAGATTTCTTCACCAGTACAATCACGCATAGGTTTTTTTACGTAATCTCCAATATTATTTGTGTATAATCCATATCCCCAAAAAATTGTTGTATCTAAAGGCTGATTTTTAAAGTGTGGTTGAGCTGCCACAACTATACTCATCAACCAACTTGAATCTTTAAAGGTCATTAATGCTCCACTTCCTGGAATATTCCCTGAAAATTTCTCTATTAACTTTAATAATTTATTTCCTTTGCAAGTTACAGTAAAGCTTTCCCAATTTGTTTCTTCTGGATTTCTAAAGAAAGGTTCTGGATTACCAAGACCTATTTTCTTTTTAGCTATCTTACTCCAAAGATTACTTGATATTGGATTATCAGGTCTATATTCTGGAGGAGTATTAAAGTCTCCTAATGTTGTACTGTCAGTCATACATCCATTAGTCATTATACAAACATCTTCTTCTTTTAATTCTATAACTTTTTCGCCTTCGCTATCTTCTAAATGTATTGCTGTTACTGTTATTCCTTCTGATGGTTTAAAATCTAAATCTGTTACAGTTGCATTAATACTAAAGTCAACATTAAATTTATCTAAATATGCTTTTAATGGAAGTATAACAGATTCATATTGATTGTATGGAGTTCTAGTAACTCCTTCTAAAGTTTCAATACGAGAAAACTCAAAAATCATACGTTCCATATAACGCTTGAATTCAAATAAACTAGACCATTTTTGAAAAGCAAAAGTAGTTTGCCACATATACCAAAAATTAGTTTTAAAGAAATGTGGAGTATGCCTAAACCATTGTTCTATAGTCATATTATCTAATTTTTCTTCTGGAGTAATAATTAATTTACCAAGTGCCATACGATCTTCATTATTAAATCCCATACTAGTTACATCTTGAATTATTCCATATTTATCAACTAAACGTGCTTGTGCATGAGTTGGGTGTAAATGATCAAAGTTTAATATTTCTTCTGTAACACTTTTATTAGGATAATCTAAAGATGGGATACTTGAAAATAACTCCCAGAAATTTTCATAGGTTTCTTCATTTAACATTCGTCCCCCACGACATATAAATCCATTTTCAGCATCACCACTACCATCATTGCTTCCACCTAAAATATGCATACCTTCTATAATATGAATATTTTCACCTTTAAAATTACAATCTCTTATTAAGTAAGCAGCTCCTGCTAAAGATGCTAATCCTCCACCTATAAAATAAACTTGCTTGTCCCCGTGATCCATATAAGTAAATGGTAACGTCTCTATTTCTGCTTTGTGTTTTATCTTTTTTGTGGCTATTGTAGCTATTGTAGCTGCACTTGCTACTGCTCCTACAGCAAGTAAGATGTTCTTATTATTAATTTTTGAATTATTTTTTGGTTTATTCCTCATAAAACATGCCTCAACTTTCTGCTGATTATTAGTAATTTTTATTACTTATTCTATAGTGTTGCTATATTAAATTAATTTATACAACTTTATTTTTTATTTCCAACTAAAAAAAGACTAAAGCTAGAATAAACTAGTTTTAGTCTTAAGTTAAAAGTAATTTTATGCAAATGCTATGTCTCCAAATTCATTTCTAACTATTTCATCTGCTTCATTATAATCTCTTTTAATGTTTCCATAACCTTCTTTTATTGCATTTACACTATTTTTTATACCCTTATCTAATGAATCAATAACTTCAGTTGTAGCATCTGCTATAGTTGTTTTTAATTCACTAGCTGTATTTTTAATATCTGTTGCTATTGTTTTAACATTTTCTACTACAGCTTTACTACATGTAACTACTGTCTTTGCTGTTTCTTTACATAAATTAACTGATGATTCTACTGCTGTTATAGTCTTCTTATAATCTTCTGAAATAGATTTATATCCAGTTTTTAAAGATTCACTAATATTTTCAATACCTTCTTTTGCAGCATAGAATCCTGTTCCTATAGCTGAAGCTGTTCCTGTTACCTTCCCTATTATTCCAATTGATGGATCTGAAATAGTAAGTTTTATAGTTGCTACACTTGCACCTATTTTAGTTGCCATTTTAGTTGCTTCTTTTCCTACTGTTACAGCTGTCTTAACTCCAGTACTTACCATAGATGTTACTGAATTTTTAATTTCTAATACAGAATCCTTAAGTTGGGCGGCAGTAGTTGTAACTTGTTTTACTGTAGCTGAAATTTTCTCTGCTGTATCTGTTACCCTAGCTTCTACTGATTTAGCTAATTTCATTGTTTTTTCAGTAACTTCATTAAATGTATCCTTAATTTTAGTACTTACTTTAGAAACTGTATTTTTAACATTTTCGCTTACAGTAACAACTGTCTTCTTAACATTATCACATACAGATGTAGCAAATTTAGTAATTGCACCTCCAACCTTGTTAAATTTGCTTAATATAGATGACTTAGTATTTGCAACAGAAGTACTTACAGCATCATTATCTTTTTTATTATTAACTGATATATTGTTAATAACATCCTCCTTATACTTATCTACTTCTGTCTTAGTATTAGTAACATTTAAATTATTTTTAGTTTTCACTTCAGAATTTTTATTACTAGTACCTTGTAAATTTCCTAAATTCATTCCTACACTACATTTTGTTATCATAGTTATCTCTCCTTTTTAATAAAATTTATTTATATAAACATCTTTAATGATGTATATACCTTATTTTAATACCTGGCTTGTCCATAACTTGAATATGAATTTATTTTTCCTAAAACAAACTCATCTTCTAAAACAAATTCTCCATCTACAAATAATTTTATTGCCCACTTTCCACTTGGATAATTTCTTTTAGAATTTTGTAACTCAATCCAAAACCAAATATCTATAGGCTTATTTTCTTCTCCTTTAGGAGTAAATAAGATATTTTCTGAACTATCAAAAATTTCTCCATTTGGTGTAACCCATATAGCTGTAACAGCATGTATTCCTGTTACATTAGTAAATTGAAATCTTGTTACTACTTTTTTATCCATTGTTATATCAAAATCTTTTTTATTTATAGGCACATATTGATCATATACATTTGCTGTAATATTATATTTTTCTATGTTAACTGTATATTCAGTATTGTTATATAATCTATCATCATTCTCATTAATCATAATTACTGAATATATTTCATCATTTACATGCGGTAAATATATATTAGCTGTAGGATCATTTAATTTTAGCCTATCATTGATAATAAACTTATAGTAATGCTCTCCTGATGATAAATTTATATCTAATACCCATTTATCATTTTCTTTTTTCATTGCTCCTGAATTAACATCATAATTATTAAATGAACCTATTACTGAAACTTTATTAATAATTAAATCCCCATTATCCTTATATTCAAACCTTATATTCATATATAGCCTCCTTTTAAAATAATATTTTATTTGATTATATACTTTTATTAAAATTTTGTAAATATTTGACTTGTTTTGTTGTTTTTTTAATTTTCAAACAATATTAAGGTTTTTATTCCACATTATTAATTTATAAGCACATTAATTATCTACTTATAAATAATTAATTTTTCTCTATTATGATATAATATTTTCATATAATAATTTAATATAAAGGAGATACTTATGAAAGAATTAGAAACTAGAATAGTTGATATAGACGTTGAAGCTATAAGAAAGAAACTTACTTCATTAAATGCTAAAAAAGTTAAAGAAGAATATCAAATAAATGATATTTACGACTTCTCTGATAGAAGACTTTTAGATTCTAAAGGCTATGCAAGAATACGAACTATTGATGATAGGCTTAATAATAAAGAAGTAATTTATATGACAACAAAGAAAATGTTAAGTCAAGGAACCTTTAAAGTTATGGAAGAAAATGAAACTATAATTTTAGATAAGGAAATGGCTAAAAGAATTTTCCTTTCATTAGGCCTTGTTCTTCAAGAATCAATAAAAAAATATAGAGAAAGCTATAGCTTAAATGGCTCTTTAATAGAAATAGATATAAATGATAAAAGCTTTTGTCCTTTCCCTTACTTAGAAATCGAAACTTCCTCTGAAGAAAAACTTCAAGAGATATTAGATGTTCTAGGATATACTATTAATGATACAACTTCCAAAACAATATATGAACTTTTAGCTGAAAGAGGTATTACGCCTTCTAACGGTAAAGGACTTTAATAAAAAAAGCCCAAATAGATAAAATTCTATTTGAGCTTTTCTTTTTATGCTAGAAATATTACTGCATATATTAATGTTATAAATAATCCTACTGTAACTGGTATTAAATTTTTTCTAGCTAAATCAAAAGGAGAAACATCACAAATAGCCGCTACTGGTATTAATGCCCATGGAATTAAAGTTCCTCCCCCTATCCATATTGTACAAATTTGTCCTAGTGCTGCTAATGTTGCTGTATTTATTTCCATTGATGATGAGAAAAGCATAGCTGAAGAACCTACTAAGGATAATCCTGAAAATCCTGATCCATCAAGTCCTGTTAAAATACCAACCCCTGAAACTGTTGCTGTTGCTATTGCTTTATTTAAAGGAACTGAATTTGCAAGAGCTGTTCCTAAGTCATTAATTATGCCTTGAGAGTTCATTGGTAATGCTGCTCCAATTATATCTTGGAATCCACTACCTCCAATATAGAAAAATGTTGCAACCGGAATAACTGCTCCAAAAACTTTAAAGGCAAATTGAAATCCATCTGTTATATATGGTGTTACTTGTTGTACACTATTAAATTTAAAGCTACCAAGGAAAATTATAATTAATAGTAATAATGTTGTTCCACCTACTAAAGCTGTTGCATCTCCACCTTTTATTGAACATGAGCACATTAAAATCACATCAAATAAGTACCCTAAAAATACTAATGCAGCATAAAACCTCTTCTTTTTGTCGGTTAGCTTATTTACTGGTTTACTATCAATAATATCTTTTTTAGATTCTTTATTTTCTGATATCATTTTTTTATTTTTTATATCTCTCATAATTAAAAAGTAGGCTAAAACTGTAGTAGTTAATCCCATTACTATTTCTAATGGAATTAACGAAGCATTAAGTTCACTAATTGATATTCCTGCTGCATTTGCTGTTAGCTTAGATGCTCCTTGTATTATAATGTCACTAGATAATGCTATTCCGTGTCCAAAAAGATTCATTGCCATAGCTGTTGCTAAACTAGGTAACCCAGCCTTTTTAGCTACTGGAATCAATACTGCTCCTATAAGTGCAACTGCTGGAGAAGGCCAGAAAAACCATGAAATTATCATCATTGATATACCGATTATCCAATATGCTAATGTCTTATTTTTTATTAACTTAATTAAAGGCTTAATCATCATTTCATTTATTTCTGTTACAGAAAGTAACTTACTAAATGCAGTTATTATTGAAATTATCAAAATTACAGGTAATAACTCAACTATAGCATATGAAAACCCATTAAATACAGCCATTATTGATTGAGGTACTGATCTAGTTCCCCATGCTGCCATAGCAATTATTCCTATGATACAGATAATAGTTATATCTCTTTTTCTAAATATTGATACTAAAATTAAAATCGTAAATATTATATAAATAAAATGTATAGGGGTTAGTGTCATATTTTATGCTCCTAAGTTATTATTATTATTATAAAATATGAACTTTTTAAACTTTATGTGCTAATTTTAGAAATTCTATGACTTAACTCCATTCTATTCATTTATTTTTTCCCCATTTTTGTTTCCTTTGTTTTAAAGTAATAAAAAATAAGCTAGAAAAAATTCCAGCTTATTTTTTTGCTATTTGCTTTTTATATCTAAATATTAGCTTTTTTAAAGCCTTCCATTTAAAAGGTATTAATGGATATAAATATGGTTCCCCTAAAACAGTTTTTGTTGAAGCCATAATTATCAAGTTTATTATTATTCCTATAACAAATCCCCATGTACCAAATATACCTGTAAGTATAAGTAATAATATTCTTGTAAACTTAAATGCAAATCCTAACTCTATACTTGGTTGTGTAAAACTTGAAAGTGCCACAATTGCCATATAAAGTATAGTTTGAGATGTAAACCACCCTGTTTTTACTGTATAGTCTCCAAGTATTAATCCACCTATTATTGATAATGAAGTTCCTAAAGTACTTGGTGTATCTAAAGATGCTAATTTTATTCCATCTATAGCTATTTCTGCAATTATAAACTGAAGAAATATTGGAATATTATATGGGTCTTTAGGTAATAAAAAACTAAAATTCCCACTAAGCCAACTAGGATTATCTGTTAAAAGCACGTATACAGGTGTTAAAAATAAATTTGCAATTAACACTATATATCTTATGAATTTTAAATAATTCCCTGTAAAAACCGGCATATAATAATCATCAATAGATTGTAAAAAATCAAAAATATTTGATGGTAAAATTAATGCTGATGGTGTATTATCTATTAAAATAACTATGCTACCTTCCATCATTTGAGCCGCTACAACATCTGGTCTTTCTGTATATCTTACCTTAGGAAATGGATTAAGCCATGATTTTGAGTTTATAACTTCTACTAAACTTTGATCCCCTAAAGTTAATGCCTTTATATCAAGGTCATCTATTAGCTTTTTAAGCTTGTTTAATCTCTTTTCATCTACTTTATTTCCTAAATATCCTACTGCTATATCTGTTTTTGAAATACTCCCTATCTTATACATTTTAAAAACTAACTCAGGATCTCTTATTCTTCTTCTTATAAGAGCTGTATTAAAAACTATTGTCTCAACAAATCCATCATGGGAACCTCTTAAAACCTTTTCTTTTTCTGGTTCTTGTACTCCTCTTGCAGGATAAGTTCTGAAGTCTAATAAAACTGCTTCATTATAATTTGGTCCTAAAAGTGCTGTTTGACCTGATAAAACTGCTGTTATTATCTTATCTAAATCATTTTCCGTCTCTGCTTCAATAGAACTTAATGCTTTTTCAATTAACTCCTTAGCAGTTTTAATTGTTTGAAAATCTTCCTTTTTTAAATTATAAATATCGCGACGTACATACTCCATGTTTGTATCTTTAACAAATCCATCTAAATAATATAAGTAGAACTTAGTATTATGTACATCTATTACACGCTCTATAATATCAAAACTTTTACCTAAATTAAGTTTAACTCTAATATTATTTATATTTTCTTGCAAATTATTAGATAATATCATTAAAAATTCTCCCTTCTAGCAAAATCTTAAAGTCTATCTTATTATTTACAATATGTCATAAAATATACTTAAGCGCTATTTTACTAGAAGGATTTTTAAAACACTTTAAATTATAGTTTTTCTCATTTTATATTTTTTTACCTTCTATTGTTGCTAGAACTTTTATTTTATCCATCATCGTCTTAAATGATTCTGGTTTAATAGACTGTTGACCATCACTTAATGCACATTGAGGATTATTATGAACCTCTATCATAAGACCATCTGCCCCTGCACTAATTGCTGCCTTAGCTAATGGTTCTACTAGATACCAGTATCCAGCCGCATGACTTGGATCAACTATAACTGGAAGATGTGAAAGCTTTTTAACCATTGGAATAGCGCTTAAATCTAATGTATTTCTTGTGTAAGTTTCAAAAGTTCTTATCCCTCTTTCACATAAAATTACATTTTCATTTCCACCAGCCATTATGTACTCAGCAGACATTAACCATTCTTCTATAGTTGAAGATAATCCTCTTTTTAATAAAATAGGTTTATTAGTTTTTCCTAATTGCTTTAACAAATCGAAGTTTTGCATATTTCTTGCTCCAACTTGAATTATATCAACATCTTCTGCAAAATTATCTATATAATCTGTAGACATTATTTCTGTTACTATTGGAAGCCCTGTAGCTTTTCTCGCCTTTTTTAATAATTCAAGTCCTTCCAACTCTAATCCTTGAAAGCTATAAGGTGATGTTCTTGGCTTAAATGCTCCACCTCTTAAAAATGTTGCTCCTGATGACTTTACACTTTTAGCTATTTCTATAATTTGTTCTTCACTTTCAACTGAGCAAGGTCCCGCCATAACAGCTAAATTATTTCCACCTATTAAATTTCCATTAACATCTACTATAGTATCCTCTGGTTTAAATAATCTATTAGCTTTTTTAAAGGGTTCTTGAACTTTTAAAATTTTATCTACTCCTTGAAATCTTAAAAGTTTATCTGAATCTAAATCTCTAGCTTCTCCAACTACTCCAACTATACAGTATGTTTCTCCTTGGGATAAGTAAGTTCCTAATCCAATACTCTCAACCTCACTCTTAACCCTCTGCACCTCATCTTCTGTACATTTTGAATTCATTACAATAATCATTTGTGCCCCTCCATTTTAATTAATTAAAGCATCTATTGCCATTATATATCCATACTCTTTAAATCCACATATTTGTCCTATACATGCTGAAGCTGTTACTGATTTATGTCTAAATTCCTCTCTAGCATGAACATTTGATAAATGTACCTCTATAGTTTTTATATCAACTGCTTTTATGGCATCTAATATAGCATAACTATAGTGTGTATATGCCCCTGGATTTATTATTATTCCATCATATTTTTCATAATATGCTTTATGAATAGCGCTTACAATTTCGCCCTCAATATTACTTTGAAAAAGTGTTATTTCAACACCTCTTTTTTCTCCTTCTTCTTTAATATATTCACATATATCATTAAAGTCTTTAACCCCATATATACTCTTTTCTCTAACCCCAACCATATTTAAATTAGGTCCATTTATAACCATAATTTTCATTCAAATCACCTTCTTTAGGTTAGTTATTTAATACATTTTTTAATCTCTAAAACTACATCTTTTATAAACCCATCGTTTATTACTTTTAGATGGCTATATTCATTATAAAGCCTATATCTTTCTTCATATAATTTATATAATTTTTCTTTACCCTCTGTAAGTAATGGTCTAGTACTTGTATTTACATCCTTAAGTATATTTTCTAAAGGTCTATCAATAAATATTATTATACTATTATCTTTAAATAAATCTATATTCTTTTTTCTTTTCACTACTCCTCCACCAGAAGATATTACCGCCATCTTTTTTTTACAAAGCTCCAAACAAGCCTTGGTTTCTATATCTCTAAAGTTTTTCTCACTTACCTTAAAGATTTCCTTGATATTTTGTCCTGATATTTTTTCTATGTATTTATCCATATCATAAAAATTATAATTAAGTTCATTTGCTAAAATTTTTCCTATAGTTGTTTTTCCACATCCAGGCATTCCTATCAGTAATATGGATTTTTTGTTCATAAAGCACCCTCCTTTATTTAACATTTAGTCCATTATAAATTTTAGTTATTACTTCTTTATTTATTTTCATATTTTGCCATATTTCTTCAGCTTTAACAGCTTGACCTACAAGCATATATAAGCCACCTACTGTTACCTTATTTAAAGCTCTACCATAGCTTAAAAATTTTGTTTCTAATGGATTATATATTAAATCTACTAAAACACTAAAACCATTAATTATATCACTACTTACAGGAGATTCGTCTACCTTAGGATACATCCCAACTGGAGTAGAATTTATTAATATATCTCCCTTTATTTCTTTTAATTTTTCATATCCTATTACCTTAACTCTATTTTCTTTAAATTCGTTATTAGCTTTTGGATCTCTACTTACTATATAAATCTTGCTTATTTTATTATCTAACAAATAATGAAGAACAGCCTTAGTAGCTCCTCCATTACCTAAAATAACTGCTATCTTATTATTTATATCAATATTATGCGCATCTAACATATATCCAAAGCCATAATAATCAGTATTATACCCATAAAGCTTATTTTCTTTTAAAACTATAGTATTAATAGCACCTATTCTTAAAGCTTCCTTTGATATATTATCTAAATATTTCATAATATCTTGTTTATAAGGTATTGTAACATTTACCCCTTTTATCTTTAATACCTTTAACCCTTTAGAAAAATCTTTTAAATTCTCTCTTTCTACTTCAAAAAGCTTATATGCTCCTTCTAAATTTAATTCATCTAATATTAATTTATGTATTTTAGGAGACAAACTATGAGAAAGCTTCTCTCCTAATAATCCGTAAAACTCCATCTTAATATCTCCTCTTTAAACTACCCCAAGGGATTTAATTTTAATATTAATTTAACACTTTGATTTTTTATAACTTCCTAGAACTTTAAAATAGCCACTATTTTTTTCTATTAACTCTAAAGAACTTTTAACTTCTTTATCTTTTATATTCCCCTGAAAGTCTACATACAACAAATACTTCCATGACTCATGTTTATTAGGTCTTGACTCTATTTTAATAAGGTTTATATTATTATCTGCAAAATATCTTAAAAGTTCATATAAAGTTCCTGCTTTGTCTTCTAACGAAAATACTACTGTTACTTTATTACACCCCTTATTAACCTCTAAGTCTCTCCCTATTATAATGAACTTTGTATGATTATCCTTTTTATCATTTATTTTTTCTTTTAATATTTCTAAATTATAAATTTCAGCAGCTCTTTTGCTGGCTATTGCTGCCTTTGACTTATCTTTTAAATCTGATATTAATTTAGCGCTTATAGCTGTGTTGTGATATGGAATAAGCTTTAAATCATGATTATGACTTAAAAACTCCCTACTTTGTTCAAAGCCTTGTGGATGTGAATAAACTTCCGTTATATTCTCTATAGTTGAACCTTTAATTCCCATTAGATGTTGATCTATTTTTATACATTCTTCACCTACTATATAAAATCCGTATTCAGCTAATAAATCATAAACTCTTGTTATAGCTCCAGTACAAGAATTTTCTATTGGTAATATTCCATAATCTATTTCTTCATTTTTTAATGCTTCAAAAACTTCCTCAAACTCCTCATAGGATTTTGAATTATTGCATATACCAAAATATTTTATTAAAGCTTCTTCACTAAAGGAACCTCTTACCCCTTGGAAGCCTAATTTAACACTATCTATATCTACCTTATTGTTTAATTCCTTACTTTTTTTAAATAAAAGATTCTCTTGAAGGCTTCTACTTAGCTCCATTAAGTTATTGAAAAACTTTCTTGTTAAATCTGCATAACTCTTTTCCTTTAAAATCCCTATATTTTTTTCTATAACTTGTTTTTCTCTAGCTTCATTAAATATAGGAAGATTATTTTTCTTTTTATACTCTGCAACTCTAACTGCAATCTTCATTCGCCTTTCAAATAAATCAACTAACTCTTTGTCTATTTCATCAATTTCCTTTCGGCAAGCTTCTAACTCATTCATTATTATCTCCCCTTTATTAAATCGTTAGTGTAAAGTTTTTTACACTACTTTTCTTTTTAAATCTTTATATATCAAGGTTTCGCCAGTTTTTTTGTATAAAAAAATAACGCCCCCCTAATTTCATGTTAAAATTGAATCTCTAACCAAACAAAATCACACATGAAAGGATGTCGTTATTATGGATTCAATTATAACTTATTTAATTACTTATAATCAATATTTAATTGCCATTATCGGTCAATTACTTTTATTCATCTCAAAACATATTCCACTTAACCAGATGATATTTGATGATTCTAATAGTCCAGAATACCAAAAATTCAAAGTAGATAAGCTACCCACAATTATTAGATTTGAAAAGGTAGACTATATATTACTTTTAGCTTATTACAAACATAAATATAACAAGACCGTAAAACCCGTCCAAAGACGGAACGGGAAGTCTATCCCTAAAAAAACTAAATGTCCTAAGTGTGGTGCACCACATGAATATATATACGATAACAATGGCAGTAAAGGACAGTTTCAATGTAAAGTTTGTGGTCTTACATTTAAAGAAACTAATCACACAACTAAACCAATAGTATTTATATGTCCTTATTGCGGTGCTACGCTTACGGAACAAAAGCAACGCAAGCACTTTAAAATACATAAATGCAATAATTCTAAATGCTTATACTATCAAAGAAATCTTAAGAATCTTCCAAAGAATATTGATCCTTGTGATAAATACAAGTATAAGCTTCATTACATATATCGTGAATTTAATATTAACTTCTTTAAAATGGATCTATATCCAATATCAAAACATGCTACCGGATTTAGTTTTAAGAAGTTTAGCCCGCATATAATGGGACTATGCTTGACTTATCACGTTAATTGTAAAATGTCTACAAGACAAACAGCTCATGTTTTAAAAGAAGTTCATGGAATAAAAATTTCACATAGAACTGTTGCTAATTATGCTCTAACAGCAGCTGCTGTTATTAAGCCGTTTGTTGATACCTTTGATTACAAACCCTCTAAAATACTTTCTGCCGATGAAACTTATATAAAAGTAAAAGGCATTAAGCATTATGTCTGGATTGTAATGGATGCTTGTAAAAGGTCTATTCTAGGTTATCAAGTATCTGATACAAGAGATACTGGCCCTTGTATACTAGCAATGCGTATGGCTTTTGATAAGTTTAAAGACTTCCCTGGAAAAGCTTTAAACTTCGTTGCCGATGGTTACAGTTCATATCCGTTAGCGAAGCAACAATTTGAATTAGAAAAAAATAAAGAATTTAATCTAACTCAAGTTATCGGACTTACTAACGATGATCCAGTATCTGAAGAATTTCGTTGGGTTAAGCAAGTTGTAGAGCGTTTAAACCGTACCTTTAAATCTTCCTACAGGGGTACCTGTGGTTATGGAAGTGATGAAGGTGCTCTTTATGGCTTCTCCCTTTGGGTTGCTTATTACAACTTCTTACGCCCGCATCCTTACAATTACTGGCGTCCTTTAAACGAATTAAAGCAACTAGATGGTATTGACAATATGTCTGCAAAGTGGCAAATTCTTATCAGTCTCGGTCAACAAACCATATTACATATGCAAGAATCACAAACTTCTTGATAAATCATAAAATCAAATATTGATTAAGTTTTTGCCTCCGTTACCGAAGGTCTTTTTAGCATATTCAATTTTAAAATTTTCTTAGATATTATAAAGATATTTTTAACTATTATTCCAAATTAGCCATAAGCTATTTTTTCATACGAAACTTTACACTATCATTAAATCAACTAAAGCTATTGCTGTTACTGCTTCTATAACTGGAAGAGCCCTTTGTACTATACAAGGATCATGTCTTCCTTCTATTTTTAAAGTAGTATTTTGTTTATTTTTAATATCTATTGTTTGTTGTTCTTTTATAATAGATGGAGTTGGTTTTATAGCCACTTTAAATATTATTGGCATCCCATTTGTTATACCACCTAATATTCCTCCATTATTATTGCTTTTAGTTTTAATTTTATTTTCTTCATAATAGTATTCATCATTACATTCTGACCCATTCATATTTGCCATTTCAAATCCTTTTCCAAACTCTATTCCCTTTACAGCTGGAACTGAAAACATTAAATGAGCAAGTGTTGATTCAACAGAATCGAAAAATGGATCTCCAATTCCTGCTTCTATACCTAAAACAACACATTCTATAGTACCACCTACAGAATCTCCTTTAGCTTTTGTCTCTAAAATAACTCTTCTTATATCTTCTTCTATTTCTTTATTTATAAGAGGCACCTCAAAATTTTTAAAGTCTAATAAATCTTTTTTATCTATCTTTGCAAAGTCTAAAAAACTTTTATCTTTAATATTAGCTATAGAGTTTATATGTGCACCTATAAAAATCCCTTTCTCCTCTAATATTTGCTTACAAATAGCTCCTGCAAATACTAATGGTGCTGTTATTCTTCCTGAAAAATGCCCTCCACCTCTATAGTCATTAAAGCCCTTATATTTAATATTACCTGTATAATCTGCATGACCTGGTCTCATTAAATCTTTTAATTTACCATAATCTTTAGATTTAGTATCTCCATTTCTTATCATTGCACAAAGTGGAGTACCTGTTGTTTTACCTTCAAAATAACCACTTAATATCTCTGGTTTATCACTTTCTTTTCTAGCAGTTGATATAGAGCTTTTTCCTGGTGCTCTTCTTCCCATCTCTATCATAATTTTATCTATATCTATTTCAAAGCCAGAAGGAAGTCCATCTATGGTTATTCCTATACCTGATCCATGAGACTCTCCAAATATAGATACTTTTAAATTATTTCCCCATATTCCACTCATGTACATCTCCTCCTAACATTTTAAAGTCCTCAAAGAATTTAGGGTAAGATTTTGCTACACACTCAAAATCCTTAATTATTATAGGCTCTTTACATCTAGTAGCTGCTATTGCTAAAGTCATTGCAATTCTATGATCTTTAAAACTCCAAACTTCTACTCCTCCTTGAAGCTCCTCTTTTCCCTCTATAATTAGTCCATATTCTCTCTCTTTTATATCTGCTCCTAATTTAGATAGTTCTGATGCTACTGCCTTTAATCTATCACACTCTTTAATTCTAAGTCTTCCTGCATTAATTATTTCTGTAGTACCTTTACTTAAAGATGCCACCGCAGCTAAAATTGGAATTATATCTGGACATTGAGAACCATCTATTATAGTTGATTTTAATTCATTCTTAACTTCTCCTATTAAAGCATTCTTTTTACTTTTAAAGATTACATTCATTCTTTCTAAAATATCAACTACTTCCTTGTCTCCTTGAAGGGAGTTTAAGTCTAAATCATTAACTAATACTTCACTACCTAAAGCATCTGCTGAAAGATAAAAGGCTGCTTGTGAATAATCTCCCTCTACTTTATAATTTCTTGATTTATAATTTTGATTTCCCTTTATTATAAATTCTTTATAATTTTTATTTATAATTTCTACTCCAAAATCCTTCATACATGAAATTGTTAGGTCTATATAACCCTTTGACTCCATTTCAGTTGTTATTATTATTTTAGAATCTCCATTTAATAAAGGTAAGGTAAACAATAATCCTGTTATAAATTGAGAGCTTACATTTCCTAAAACTTCAAATTCGCCAGGCTTTAATTTGCCTTCTATTAAAAGATCTAACTCACCCTCTCTTCCAAAATACTTAATCCCTTGTTCTCTAAATATTTCAAAATAAGTTGTTAATGGCCTTTTACCTAAATTCCCCTTTCCAACGAACTTGCTCATACCATTAAATAACAAGGAAATTGGAACTAAAAATCTTAATGTTGAACCTGATTCATTACAATCTATGGTTCTAAAAGAATCTATTTTAATTCCATTTGAATAAATCCCTATAACCTCTAAGTAATCTTTATGCTTATTAATTTTAGCTCCTAAAGCTTTCATTCCTTTAATAGTTGCTATCATATCATCTGAATAATCTATATTATTAATTCTACTAACTCCATTTCCTAAGGCTGCACAGATAATAGCTCTATGGGCCATACTTTTAGATGGAGGTACTTTTATTTCACCTTTTAATTTGGAGTTACCTATTCTTAAGTTTGCCAAAATAACACCTCTTCTATATTTATTCTATAATTTAATATTAGCAGAAAAACTTATTGTCTGTTTTATAAATAAATGACTCTCCTATTTCCTTTAATAAAATTAGATTTAAAATTTTCCCTAAATTCTTCTTATCTAATGAAATTGCATCTAATATATCCTCTATATTTACATCTAATTTATAAGGAAGGTTATATTTTATTAAAATTTCTTTTATTTCTTCGCTACTACCCTTTTTAGTTATTCCTTTTTCTTCACTAATCCTAGTAATCTCATACATTCCTATAGCCACACCTTCACCATGTGTGTACTTTGTATAGTTATAGTATT
Source organism: Clostridium chauvoei (assembly GCF_002327185.1). Lineage (NCBI taxonomy): Bacteria > Bacillati > Bacillota > Clostridia > Eubacteriales > Clostridiaceae > Clostridium > Clostridium chauvoei. Next base: position 1,926,677 of record NZ_CP018624.1, read on the forward strand.
GTTCTATTGCATGACCAAGAGTATGCCCAAAATTTAATAACATTCTCTCTCCCTTATCCTTTTCATCTTTTTCCACAACTATTTTCTTAATTGTGCAACAATTGTGAATTATATATTCAATATTGTTGATAACATCAGTTTTATCTTTATAGGATTTTAGTTTATTAAAAAACTCTCTGTCTTTTATACATCCATATTTTATTACTTCACCCATGCCATCTTTAAAAAATCTTTCTTCTAAAGTATTTAAAACATTAGGATCTATAATTACCGCTTTAGGATGATAGAAACTACCAACAAGATTTTTTCCTCTATCTAAATCTACTCCTACTTTACCACCTACGCTACTATCAACTTGTGCTAATAATGATGTAGGACACTGTATAAAATCAATCCCTCTTAAATAAGTAGATGCAATAAAGCCACCCAAATCTCCAATAACACCTCCACCTAGAGTTAATAATAAATCACTTCTCGTAACTTTAAAATCTAATAACTCATTATATACCCTAGGTAAAGTACGGAAGGCTTTAGTTTCTTCCCCTGGTTCTAAAGAAATTTTCTTTACTTCATATCCTTCATTTACTAAAGATTTCTTTACCTTTTCTCCATAAAATTTATCAACATTTTTATCTGTTAAAATAACAACCTTTTTACCTTTAAAAACCTTATTTACTTCTAAACCTATATAATCTATTAATCCTTTTTCTATAATTATGTTATAGCTTTTATCTTTTAAATCAACTGTTAAATTCAAAGTAACACCTCATCTTTTAAATTTCACGTCCTACTGCCTTAGCTATTGCTTTTAATTCATTAACTAAATTTCCAAGCACTCACTAATAACTCTTCTATTGTAGCAGATAAACCCCTTTTGCTTCTAACTCTTCCTTTAATTTTTTAATCTCTTCTTCTCTAGTTTTTGGTTTTAAAATAATTACCATAAACTTTGCCCCCTTTATTTATAAAAAAGTCTTATTTTATTTGATTTAAATAAAATAAGACTCTTCATTTATTTTTATAATATAGGTGATACTAACCTTATAACTGCTTCTTTTATTTTTAAACTTCTACTTCTATTTTGATACTCTTCAATAGTTACAAGTTTACAATCTTCTTCATCATTAAAGAATATAGCTTCTTGCTTTTTTGAAAATTCTTCATCATATATAACAGCATTTATTTCAAAGTTTAATTTAAAGCTTCTTATGTCTAAATTAGCTGTTCCTATACTACTTACCTTTCCGTCTGCTACTATTGTTTTTGCATGTATAAATCCTTTTTGATATCTATATATCTTAACCCCAAATTCTAATAAATCTCCAATATTTGAACTTAGCATCCATTCCATAAAGAAATGATCTGGTTCTCCTGGAACTATTATCCTTACATCTACTCCTGATAATGCTGCTATTTTTAACGCTTCCATCATAGGCTCATCCGGCACTAAATATGGCGTTTGAATATATACACTTTCCTTAGCATTATTTATTATCTTCATATAAGCATTTTTTATATATTCTTCCTTATGGTCTGGTCCTGATGATACTATTTGCATACCAACATCACCATAGGATTTTTGTTTTGGAAAATATTTTGTATAATCTTTTATTTCTTCTTCTGATGCATAATCCCAATCCAATATAAATCTCTTATTTAACTCATTTACAGCTTCACCTTGAACTCTTATATGAGTGTCTCTCCAAAAATCAAATTGTGTTCCTCTATTTATATACTCATCACCAACATTAAAGCCGCCTACATAACCCACTTCTCCATCTATAACAACAATCTTTCTATGATTTCTATAATTTATACGTACATTTAAATATGGCAAGATCCCTGGAAAAAATATAGAAAACTTTATTCCTAAGCCTTGTATATATTTTATATGTTTACTCCTTATATTTTTAGAACCCATTCCATCAACAAGTAATCTAACTTCTATACCTTCATCCACTTTCTTTTTTAGTTCATCTAATATAGTATTACCTAATCCATCCATTCTGAAAATATAATATTCTATATGTATAAACCTTTTAGCATTTCTTATGTCTTCTAAAACATCTTTAAATTTATCTTCTCCATTTATATATGTTTTTAATTTATTTCCTGTTGTATAAAGAGATCCTGAATGATTATAATTCATCTTTATAAGGTCAACATATTCTTCTCTTATTTTATGAGCTTCACTTGCTTCATTAAACTTATCTCTAAGCTCTTTTGCTTTTCTTTCATCTATAATCTTCTTTTCTCTAAATATTTTTTGCCTACTTAAATTTTGACCCAATGTTAAATAAGCAATAAACCCTATACCTGGAAGTACTGCTAATATTAAAAGCCATGCCCAAGTAGTTGTTGGTTCCTTTCTTTCAATAAAGATAAGTGATACTGAACAAATTATATTTATAATATAAATTATCGTTAATATTATGGTTATACTCATATAATTCTTTACCTTTCTAATTTTTAATTATCTTACTTATATATTACTTTAATTATTTCATTATATACACCATTTTTTATTAATGCAAATCTATAAAATTAAAAATAAAAAAAGCTCGCTATTTAAGCGAGCTTTAATATATATTAGTTAAAAAATCTCTTTAATAATCCTGCAAAAGCCATTCCATGTCTTGCTTCATCTTTGCACATTTCATGAACTGTATCATGGATTGCATCTAAGTTTAATTGCTTAGCTAATGTAGCTAAATCTTTCTTTCCTTGACATGCCCCATGTTCTGCATTTACTCTTGCTTGTAAGTTAGCTTTTGTATCTGCTTCTACCACTTCACCTATTAATTCAGCAAATTTAGCTGCATGTTCTGCTTCTTCCCAAGCTATTCTCTTATATGCTTCTGCAACTTCTGGATATCCTTCTCTATCAGCTTGTCTAGCCATTGCTAAGTACATTCCAACTTCTGTACATTCTCCCATAAAGTTAGCTTGTAATCCTTCCATTATTCTTGGATCTACGTCTTTAGCAACTCCTACTCTATGTTCATCAGCCCAAGTTAATTCTCCACTTTGTTCTATAAACTTATCAGCTCCTACTTGGCATAGTGGGCACTTTTCTGGTGCTGCATCCCCTTCATGAACATATCCACATACTGTACAAACAAATTTTTTCATAATTAAAATCCTCCCTTTATTTATATCCACATTTAATTTTAATTTTCTTTAATACATTTACTTTTAATTCTTTGTAAGATGTTTTTATTTCTCTTCACCTTACATTTATTATTATATAATAATTATTATTAGTTGTAAACACCTTTTTTAATTTTTTTATTTCTTTTTAATATAATAAAAAAATCTCCCAGTACTCTTTAAAATTACTCTAGTATTATGGAATATATTTTATTTATTCAATCGTATTGCTAACTTTTTTATCTTTTCTTCTATTATTTGAATTGTCTTTATAAATTCATCATCCGATTTTCCTGTTGGATCCTCAAGTCCCCAATCCTCTACTTCTTCTGCTGGTAAATATGGACATACAACATTACATCCCATTTTTATTACAATATCTACTTTAGGTATATCACTTAGCAATTTAGATTTTTGTGTTTTGTTCATATCAACATCATATAAATTTTTAACTATTCTTACTGCATCATGATTTATTTCTGATTTAATTTCAGTTCCAGCTGAATAACTTTCAAAAATATCTCCTGCTAATAAATTTCCTAACGCTTCTGCTATTTGTGAACGACATGAATTATGTACACATATAAATGCTACTTTCTTCATAAAAATCTTCTCCTTTATATTTACCAATATTTTTTATAGTAAAAAAGCTCGCTATTTAAGCGAGCTTAATATATCTTAATTAAAAAATCTCTTTAATAATCCTGCAAAAGCCATTCCATGTCTTGCTTCATCTTTGCACATTTCATGAACTGTATCATGGATTGCATCTAAGTTTAATTGCTTAGCTAATGTAGCTAAATCTTTCTTTCCTTGGCATGCTCCATGTTCTGCATTTACTCTTGCTTGTAAGTTAGCTTTTGTATCTGCTTCTACTACTTCACCTATTAATTCAGCAAATTTAGCTGCATGTTCTGCTTCTTCCCAAGCTATTCTCTTATATGCTTCTGCAACTTCTGGATATCCTTCTCTATCAGCTTGTCTAGCCATTGCTAAGTACATTCCAACTTCTGTACATTCTCCCATAAAGTTAGCTTGTAATCCTTCCATTATTCTTGGATCTACGTCTTTAGCAACTCCCACTCTATGTTCATCAGCCCATGCTAATTCTCCACTTTGTTCTATAAACTTGTCAGCTCCTACTTTACATAGTGGGCACTTTTCTGGTGCTGCATCCCCTTCATGAACATATCCACATACTGTACAAACAAATTTTTTCATAATTAAAATCCTCCCTTTATTTATATCCACATTTAATTTTAATTTTCTTTAATACATTTACTTTTAACTCTTTGTAAGATGTTTTATTTCCCTTCACCTTACATTTATTATTATATAATAATTATTATTAGTTGTAAAGACCTTTTTTGAAATTTCTCTTTTTAAACAATAATTATCTTAGGTTAATTATACCAAATTAATTCAAATTATTACATAATTATTTTTATTTTTTTATTCTTTTTAATATAATGTAAAAAAAAGCACCTTTTTTACAAAGATGCTTTTTATTATCTCTTATATTTACTTCTTAATAGCTTAATTTCTTCTGCATATCCATCCAACTCATTTGGAGTTTCTAAAAAGAATGGAATATTTTCTAATTTAGGATGATTTATTATTCTTGTAATAGCATCAACACCTATAAATCCTTCTCCTATTTTTTCATGTCTGTCTTTATGACTTTCAAATGGATTCTTGCTATCATTTAAATGTATTGCATATAATCTATCTAAACCTATAACTCTATCAAACTCATTTAAGACTCCATCTAAATTATTAACTATATCATATCCAGCATCATATATATGGCACGTATCTAAACATACTCCTAAATGTTCTTTTAACTCTACTCTATCTATAATTTCTGCTATTTCTTCAAAAGTTCTACCTACTTCCGTTCCTTTTCCAGACATTGTTTCTAATAAAACTTTAGTTGTTTGATCTGGTTTTAATACTGAATTAAGCATATCTACTATATATTTAATTCCAACTTCACTTCCCTGTTTTACATGACTACCTGGGTGAAAGTTATATAAATTATTCGGTAAATACTCCATTCTAGCTAAATCATCTTCCATAGTTTGTATTGCAAACTCTCTTGTTTTTTCATCTGCTGAACATGCATTTAATGTATATGGTGCATGAGCTAATATTTTAGAAAAATTATTTTCCTTCATAATTTCTAAAAGTTCCTTAATATCCTCTATATCAATTTCTTTAGCTTTTCCCCCTCTAGGATTACGAGTAAAAAATTGAAAAGTATTAGCTCCTATTTTAAGAGCTTCTATTCCCATATGTTTGAATCCCTTTGTTGTTGATAAATGAGATCCTATATTTAACATTGCTATATCCTCCCTTGTGCATTAATTTAAATATCATAATACATATTTAAATCAATTATTGCAAGATGTTTTTATTATTTAATAATTATTATCTTCAAATTCTTTATTAATTATAAAAAAAATCATAGCCCTTTGCTATGATTTTTTACATTATCTTATTTCTTTTCCAAAAGGCATTAAAGATAGTTTAGCTAATTTTAATGATTGTGCCGCAAATGGTATCCCTACTATAGTAATACATAAAGCTACTGCACTTATTAAATTAGCAATACATAACTCTAATCCACCAAAAATTAACCATATTATATTTAATAATAAACTACTATCACTATCATCTACAGTTATGACTTCTTTACCAAAAGGTGCTAATTGGAGAGATGCCATTTTAAAACATTGAAGCCCTATTGGAATTCCTATTATTGTAATGCACCAAAGAAATCCAGATGCTAACCAAGCTATAGCATTAAATAAGCCACCAAATATAATCCAAATTATATTTCCTAAACAAGACATAAAACATTCTCCTATCTTTTCTTTACAGTTTATAATATTATATACTCTTAAGTTTGTTTACTGTTTAAAGTTTTATCTATTTCATTGTTATTAAAGTTATTGAGTTTTCATCTTCTATATTTTCTTCTATTATTTCTATATTTGATAACTTCTTAATTACAATATAGCTTAATATTATAGCTACATTGAAAACCATCATAGCTATAAAGGTATATAAAAATTGTGGCATTATAGCTAATGTTATAGGTGATTTTATTAAATAGCAATAATTAGCTCCTATAACATTATCCACAAAGAATACAATTATATGATATATATTTGTGAATATTAATATTCCTTCTAAATTCTTTGCTGATAACTTTAATTCATCTACTGATAAAACATATATTACTCCCCAAATTAAAAACATATGTCCAATAAAATACGATATTTTTGTATAATGCGGAAAAGCAAAGGGATCTGTACCTGGTAATAAAAGTGCAAATACAGCTCCAAAACCTCCCCAATAAACTGCTAAAGTTTTTAATTTTTTATTATTTATTAAAAGTCCTATCGCTAAACATATAATAGAAACTCTACAATTATATAGTGGCAATCCTTCTTCTAACACTCTATAACCTGATACCACATACCATATATATAAAATAACTTGTTGCATTATTAGAGTTATTGCTATTGTATTTTTAACTCTTGTTCCCAACTTCTTATTTTCTTTCAAATCTTTTTTAAAATTTATTATTAAAATACACACTAATATAGATATCAATAATATAGATATATGTGCCACACCAAATTTTACAAACGTTTGTCCATCTGGTTGAGTCCTAAATATTTCTCTTAATAAATCCATATTTTAACATTCTCCCCCTTTATGCTCTTGTATCTATTCTCGTACTATCATCTTACTCAATAAATCCTAACTTATCAACAGTAAAATCCTTATAAATTTGTAAAAAAACAAAAAGAGATTCGGAATAATCCGAATCTTTATAGTTGAACTAAAGCACAATTTTCTATAGATGCTATCCCATTTTCTCTACAATATAATAATATTTCATCACTTTCTGCACCTGGTTGAATCAAAACATTCTTTATTCCAAGAGAATTTGCTTCTTTTAATATTTCTAATCCCAATTTTGGATTTACACATAAATCTATTGCATCTATTTTATAAGGAACTTCTGTTAATGTTTTGAACACATTCTCTCCACCCTTTGGATGAACTCCAGATACCACATAACTTTTGCTTTTAAATTTTTCTAATATTTTATATGCATACTTACTAGTATTAGTAACATCTCCAACAACTACCCAATTTTTTAACTGAATCATTTCTTTTATATTCATTAGCTTCCTCCTTAATATATTCCTTTTCAATATATAATATTATTTTTTTCTATTTTTAGCAATAATATTCTATTAACACATTATTTTTTCAGTATAAATATAGTATAATTTAAGTATACTAATTAAACCGCTTCTTAGGGGGACATAATATGAAAATTGCTTTAAAAATACTATTTTTTTTACCGACTATTATTTTTTCACTACTTATAATTCTTGATTTATTTGATTTTACTTATAAACTATTTAAACTAAAAAAATCATCTTCTAATTTAAAGTTTAAGTATATATCTAAAATTAATATCCTTAATAAAGTTTCTTTAATTTGTGGAATTATAATAGTTTTAACTACTATTCATTCTAGACATATTGATTTTTGGAGTTTAGCAGGTTTATATCTTGTAGAAACTACTTTAATAGATTCTTGTACTGTTTTTAGTGATGACTTTATTTTTATACAAAAAGTAAAAATTCCTTATACTACTATAGAAAGTCTTTTGTGCCAAAAATCTGATATTTCTAAATCAAAGAAAAGAACATTACTTATAAGAAGTGAAAACAAAAAAGAAATCACATTATTCACAAATAAAAAGAATTCAGATTTTTTAATTTCCTATCTTAAAGATAAAAATGATAAAATATCAGTTAATTTTGAACAACTTTAATAAAACCCAACAGGTAATATTCATATCTGTTGGGTTTATTTTTATATAACAACAAAGGTATTTAAGTATTCTTCTTCTATTGGTCCCTTATCTCTAAGATATCTCTTCATAGCCTCAATTGCTGTAACTTCTAATTTTTCTCTATTTTCTCCTAAATATTTAGGAACTGCTTGCTCTGTTATATAGCTTACACTATATGACTTTTCTGCGTTTAATTCTTCTCCCTCTACAAATAATTTTTGTATTCTATGACCTTTTGGATTTTCTATAAGAATATATGCTTTTATCCCAATTGCTCTTGGCATAAATCCTCCTATTTGACCAAAAGGATTTTTACTATACGTTTGTTCTATCATAGTTTCTAAAAGTTCTACTATTTCATAGCCCTTTAAGGTTACATTTATTATTTTCGGATTCATAGGAACTATATTAAACAAATCATTTACTGTTATTTTTCCTGGTACTATAGGTGTTCCATATCTCCATCCATGAGAAAAACAGATTTTATTTCCTGTTACATTAGAAATAGATTTTAATAGGAAATTATCCATAGTAGACTCCATAGATAAATCTCTATTTAATACACTATTAGTTTCTCCTACTACTACATCTAATTCCTCTTTATATGGCTCATAAGCATTTTCTATAAGAGTTTCTATTTCTTGATTTTTTTCTATATTATCTGAAATAGTAATAAGTTCATGAGTATAATCTATTACTTTTCCATCTAAAATATCTAAATCTAATCTTCCTATAAAAGAGCCATGACATCCAGATTGTATAAGTATAGTATCTCCTATTTTTATAGGAGAATTTAGTCTATTATGAGTATGACCACTTATACATATATCTACATCATTAACAGTTTGTAATATTTCATAATCTGTTGGCATTCCAAGATGTGATAATAAAACTATAACATCTACCTTATGCTTATTTTTAAGTTCTACAACTGTTTGAGGTATTTCTTTATATTCTGGTGACATATATATTCCTTGACTAAATTTTTGTGGAAAACCTTGCACTACATGTTCACAAGCCATACCAATGATACCAATTTTTAAGCCATCAATTTCTTTTATTATATATGGATCAAATAATCTCTTCTTTTTATCATATACATATGTATTAGCAGATAGCATGGGGTAATTTAATCTTCTTGAAATTTCAGCTAAATGAGATGGTGTATATGCAAAATCCCAATGAGCAGTCATTGCATCTATACCCATTTTATTCATAATAGGAATTATTGCATTTCCTTGAGTTTGAGTAGTTATAAAGGTTCCATGGAATGTATCTCCACAATCTAAAACTATAGTATTAGGATTTTCTTGTTTTATACTATCTATTACAGTTTTTATTCTTGAATATCCACCGGCTTCTTTTATATTTATACCATTAGCCTCAAAAAAAGCTTCATTGTGAGGCTTTACATGTCCATGAACATCATTTATTTGTATTATTGTAAGTCTTTTCTTTTCTGTCATTACCCTTCTCCTTATGCCTTAATATAGCAATATCCTTCTTCATGCTTTTCAGCAATGGTTGCTACTCCACATGGCACTATTTCTACAAAAGAACATAATTCCTCTTTAGTTATTGTAAGTTTCTTTAATGCATTATGACATGCCATGAATTTAACATTTTCCTTAGCTAATTCATCAAACTTTATATACATTTTAGAATTAACAGCGATTTGTTCTTTTAAATCTATTACTGCAACGCTATTAACTAATATGCCTATTTCGAAAGTCTTTCCTGATTCCTTTCCATACTTAACCATATTTTTTACATTTTCTACTGTTAACTTCCATTTACTTGGGTTATCAATGTGATATAATACTTTCATTTTTCTGTCTCCTTACTTAAGTCGTATTTTCATTTAGTATTTTCCCCCAAAAGTATATATGTATTCTTATTTTTTTAACAAAAATTTGTACCTGTTGACTTTATAAGGATAGATAATATATAATAATTTATGATTAATTAAAAATTTAATATTTTATTGCATTGAATAGGAGTAGTACTATATCCTTATATCTTTAGAGAGTTACTGTTTGGTGAAAAGTAACGATATAAATATAGGAACTTGCCTAGGAGCTTACTTGTCAAAAGCAAGTACGGGATATTCCCGTTATTTATTTAAGCGAGAAATTTTACTTAGGTATATTTATCTAGTATTTTTTCTAATAAGAGTGGTACCGCGAAATAATGTCTTTCGTCTCTTAAATAGAGATGGAGGACTTTTTTTTATAAATAAAAATATAGGAGGACTTAAAATGAGTAACTATGGAACTGCTATTGATAAAAAATGGCAAGATAAATGGGAAGAAACTAAACTTTATAAATTCGACCCTAATAAAGAAGGGGAAAAACTTTACGTATTAGAAATGTTCTCATACCCTTCAGGTAGCCAATTACATGCTGGTCACTGGTTTAACTATGGACCTGTTGATTCATGGGCTAGAATGAAGAGAATGCAAGGATATAATGTATTCCAACCAATGGGATTTGATGCTTTCGGCTTACCTGCTGAAAACTTTGCAATAAAAACTGGAATCCACCCTAAGGATTCAACTGATAAAAATATAGTAAACATGGAAAAACAATTAAAAGCTATGGGTGCTATGTTTAACTGGGAAAATGAAGTTGTAACTTGTAACCCTGATTACTATAAATGGACTCAATGGGTATTCTTAAAACTTTATGAAAAAGGCTTAGCTTATAGAAAGAAAGCCCCTGTAAATTGGTGTCCATCATGTAATACAGTTCTTGCAAATGAACAAGTTGTTGAAGGTGCTTGTGAAAGATGTTCAACAGAAGTTACAAAGAAGGATTTAACTCAATGGTTCTTAAAAATAACTGATTATGCCGATGAACTTCTTGAAAAGCTTGATACTTTAGATTGGCCTGAAAAAACTGTGGCTATGCAAAAACACTGGATTGGTAAATCTACTGGTGCTGAAGTTACTTTTAAGGTTAAAGATTCCGATCTTAAATTCGATGTTTTCACAACAAGAGTTGATACTTTAAATGGAGTTACATATGTTGTTTTAGCTCCTGAAAACCCATTAGTAGATAAACTTACTACTGCTGAAAATAAAGAATCTGTTGAAAATTATAAAGATGAAGCTAAAAAGCAATCTGATATAGAAAGACAATCTCTTTCTAGAGAAAAAACTGGTGTATTCACTGGTTCTTACGCTATTAATCCAATTAACGGAAAAGAAGTTCCTGTTTGGGTTGGTGATTATGTATTAGCAACTTACGGAACTGGTGCTGTTATGGCTGTTCCAGCTCATGATGAAAGAGACTTTGCTTTTGCTACAAAGTTTAATCTTCCAATTGAAAAAGTTATAACTAGCAAAAATGGTAAAGAAGTAGAACTTCCTTATTGTGAATATGGTGTTTTAGTAAACTCTGGTGAATTTGATGGATTAACTACAGAAGAAGCTAAAATTAAAATAGTCGAGAAATTAGCTTCAATGGAATTAGGCTCAGCTAAGGTTAACTATAGATTAAGAGATTGGTTAGTTTCAAGACAAAGATATTGGGGTGCTCCAATTCCAATGATTCATTGTGAACATTGTGGAACTGTTCCTGTACCTGAAAATCAATTACCTGTAGAGCTTCCTTACAATGTTGAGTTTGCTCCAGATGGAAAATCTCCACTTGCTAAATGTGATGAGTTCATAAACACAACTTGTCCAAAATGTGGTAAACCAGCTAAGAGAGAAGCTGATACTTTAGATACATTTGTATGTTCATCATGGTATCAATTAAGATATCCTGACAACAAGAATTCTGAAAAAGCCTTTGATAAGGATTTAGTTAATAAAATGCTTCCTGTTGATAAATATGTTGGAGGACCTGAACATGCTTGTATGCATCTTCTTTATGCAAGATTTATAACTAAAGCATTAAGAGATATGGGTTATTTAGATTTTGATGAACCATTTAAATCATTAACTCACCAAGGTTTAATATTAGGACCAGATGGATTAAAAATGAGTAAATCAAAAGGAAATACAATTTCTCCAGATGATTATATATCTGAATATGGTTCTGACGTATTTAGAATGTATTTAATGTTTGGTTTTGCATACACTGAAGGTGGTGCTTGGAGTGATGATGGTCTTAAGTCAGTTGCTAGATTTGTAGATAGAATTGAAAGATATTTAGAAATATCTAGAGAAGCTATTAATAGTTCTGAAAATAATAAAACTACAATGGATAAACCTGAAAAGGAATTAAACTTCTGGCTTCATAATGCAATTAAGGGAGTAACTGAAGATAGCGATAAAATGCAATTTAATACTGCTATTGCAAGAATGATGGAATTTGTTAATGCCTTCTCAAAATATCTTCAAGAAGATACTAAGAACTTAGAATTCTTAAAAAATACAATAAAGGATTTCTTAAAGATATTAGCACCTTTTGCTCCTCACTTTGCAGAAGAACAATGGAGTTTATTTAATCTTCCATTCTCAATCTTCAATGAAGCTTGGCCAAAGTTTGATGAAAAAGCTTTAGTTAAGGATGAAGTAGAAATAGCAATTCAAGTTAACGGTAAAATTAAAGCTAAAATAAATGTTCCAACAGATCTTAATGATGAAGGAATAAAAGAAGCTTCTTTAGCTGATGAGAAAGTAATTGCTGCTATTGATGCCAAAAATATAGTTAAAGTAATTGTTATAAAAGGAAGACTTGTAAATATAGTCGTAAAATAATAATTAAATAAAAACACTCTATATCAAATTACCTATAGTAATTAATGATATAGAGTGTTTTCTTATTATATATTAAATCTTTTTATTATTTGGTGTGGGCTTTTTATAGGTTTACTTTTTATATAAATCATCTTAAAGGCTATAACCTGAACCCCTAAAAGAACTATTATAATTATTGCATATACTAAGAATAACTCTTCTGGTAATGCATTAATTACTGGATCTGTTTTAGGATCGAAAATCCAATAATTATTATTGAAAAATAGTTTATGAAATAAAACAAATGTCTTAGAAAAATTTATTCCCATAGAAGCCATAACAAATCCAAATGTTATTAAAATTATATTTGCTGCATAATTTACTACCTTTGGAAATTCAATATTCTTAGCCAAAGCTTTTACTAACTTAAATGTTATAAATATTAATAAAGCTATTATAACTATTATATAAAGCTTCATAAAAATATTTTTAACTTCTTGAAAATGAATTTCTCCTGTTCTACTCATAGAAAAATCTTCAAATTCTAATTGTTTTATAAAAGGATTATTTAAATACTTAATCATCCCATTATAGTTAAACATTAATTTTTCTTTCGATAAACCTGTAATCTTAACTAAATTAAATTTATCTATAGCTATTTTATATACTATAGTTAAGTTTAACGTTATGATTACCGAAATTCCAACTGCAAATATACTGGTAATAAAGCTTAAAAACATATTTAAAGCAGTATTACTCCTCCTACTTCCTTGGTTCTTACTTAATTTCATTTAGTCGTCTCCCCTTAACCCCTTAACACTAAAAGATTATTAATTATTCTAATGCAATTTTAAAATCAGCTAATACATTACTTACAAGCTTTGACTCTAATTTTTTATAGCATTCTAATAAATTAGAATCTTGAAGTGCTTCAAATATATATCTACTCATTTCCATCCAGTTTTCTGGTATAAATACCCAGACTATTTCTTCATATCTACAACTTAACATAAAATGTTCCATTCCCCAAAATGAATACTCTTCTATATTATGAAGTTTATTAAAGCTTTGGTAATCTTCAACTACCTTTTTAGTTAACTTATATTCATAAATGTCAACATAAAAGAAATCAAAATCTTCTCTCTTTGCTTTAAAAGCATCTTCATGCTTAATTTTTATTTTTGGGTTTTCTTTAAAATTTTTATTATATAAGTCTATAACATCCTTATTTATCTCATAGACAATTACTTCGTCAACCTTATCCTTTTTAGCCATTTCTTGTGCTACATATCCAAGTCCAAGACCTACTACACCAACTTTCCCCTTAGCTCTTTTAATTGGCATATATGAACTTTCTATTTCAAGAGGTGTCATTCTCATCCATATGTTTTTAGGTCCATGTAATTCAAGTATATCTAAAGCTATCTCGCCTTCCTTTTCATACATATACCCTTTAATTATTCCTTTTAACCCGTCTATTTTTTTAATCTCAAAGTCACCTATTTTACCTAAATTTATTTTTTCATTATATTCTTGAATTTTTTCTATTACATAATCGCTTTCGTATGGCTTCAAAATTAACCTTTCCTTTCTGTATTATATTTTATTTTACTGCGTATAATATGGATATCACCACTTGGTATTTTTCTTTTATAAATATAATTTAATATTTATATTTATAATTATATTGGTAATAAATTGAAAACACAACACATATTTATTACAATTTTATTATATGTAGTTAATCAAAATTTTACTTGCTATTTAAAAATACTATGCTATACTAGTGATATAAATTATCAATTAAAGAATAGAAGGTGTTTGTATGGATAAAATAATAATCAGCGAAGAAGCTTACAAAGAGTTTAAAGCTTTCTTAGATGAAAATGAAATCGAAAAATACAGTATAAGAATTAACTTAGCTGGATTTGGTTGTAGCGGTCCTGCATTTAACATAACTGTTGATGAAGCTAAAGAAGGAGATATGACTGAACAAGTTAACGAAATTACTTTCATAGCTGAAGAAAAATTAGTTGAAGAGTTCGGTGGTTTCAAAATATTATCAACAGAAGAAAACGACGGTAGAGGTTTATCATTAAGACCTGTAATCGAAGTTGAAGGTGGATGTGGTTCATGCGGTGGTGGATGTCACCACTAAGAAATAAAAAAGAAGCGTTAAACGCTTCTTTTTTTATTTCTATTTTGCTAAGATTTCAATACCATCTTCTGTAACTAAAATAGTATGCTCCCATTGTGCTGAATATCCACCATCTTCTGTTATTGCAGTCCAATCATTATCTTCATCTACGAATAATTCATAACCACCTTGGTTTATCATAGGCTCTATCGTAAATACCATACCTGGTACTAAAATCATACCTTCACCTTTTTTACCAACATGACTTACAAAAGGATCTTCATGGAAGTTTATCCCTACCCCATGGCCTCCAAAATCTCTAACTACTGAATATCCATTTTTTTCAGCATGCTTTTGAATAGCTTCTCCTATATCTCCTAAAAATCCCCATGGCTTAACAGCTTCTACACCTTTTAGTAAACACTCTTTAGCTACTCTTACAAGTCTTGCATCTTCTTCTGACACATTTCCAATCATAAACATTCTAGATGCGTCTGAAAAATATCCATTATAAATAGTTGATACATCTACATTTACAATATCTCCATCTTTAAGTATTATATCTTCACTAGGTATTCCATGGCATATTTCATCATTTATTGAAGTACACACACTCTTTGGAAAACCAGAATAATTAAGTGGAGCTGGTATAGCCCCTTGTGATACAGTATAATCATGAACTATTGTATTTATTTCTTCAGTACTCATTCCTAATTTTATTTTTTCTGAAACTAAGTCTAAAACAGCATTATTTATCTTAGCACTTTCTCTTATACCTTCTATTTGTGCTTTGTTTTTTATTATATTTCTTGGAGGAACAATAAACCCTTTTGCTTGTAACCCATGTATTTTTTCTTCTATTTCCATATGGCACTTTTTATACTTAAGTCCACTTCCACACCAACATTTTTCATTTCTATCACAATTCATTCTTTTCTTCCTTTCTATTATACTTTTTCATGTATAACTTTAATTTCTTAATTATATAATAACATACTTTCCATATTTGGTTATACATTTCTTAATTGGTCTATGGCTTCAGTAGTTCTTACCTTTCTTTCTATTGCTGTAGTATCCATATCTTTAACTACTTGTGTATAAACTAAATCTATTAAATATATTTGTGCTAATTTTGATGAAACTGCTCCTGTTTCAAATATACTTTCAGCTGAAACATAAGATAGATTTATATCTGAAACGTCCTTTAATCTAGATGGTTTATCTTGTGTTATTGATATAACTTTACAACCATTTTCCTTAACTAAGTTAACAGCTTTTATTATTTCGTCTGTTTCTCCAGTATGAGATATAGCTATAACTAAATCATCTTTATTTGCTATAGATGCCATCATCATTATAGTATGACTGTCTTGGTAACTACAGCTATTAACACCTATCCTCATAAATTTATAATTTGAGTCTAATGCTATTATTCCTGAGTATCCTATTCCAAAGAAATACACCCTACTAGCTTCTTTAATATATTCTGAACAAATATGTATATCTTTAAAATTAATTAATTCGTTTGTTTGTTGTAATACATCTATATTACATTGTAATAGTTTCTTAGAGGTTTCTTCTACACTTTCATTATTATCTATATTATTATTAATAATTCTTTTTGTGCTTTTATTTGATATTTCTGTAGCTAATGTTACTTTAAAATCTTGAAATCCTAAAAACCCCATCTTTTTTGTAAATCTAGTTACAGTTGCTTCTCCTATATTATTGTCATTTGCTATTTCTGAAATAGACTTATAAATAACAGCTTCCTTATTTTCTTTAATATATTTTATAAGCTGTCTATCTGATTTTGTTACCTTAAATTCTGGAAAGTTAAGTTGCTTAAGTATATTCATTATTTTCACCCCCTTGTAATTTACCTAAAAGAATACTCTATTATACTTCTTTTAATAGTTTTTTATTTCTTTGCAATAAATTAAATAATGCTCCAAGCATCCCTGCTTCATTATCTCCCTTAGCAAATTCTAATCTTGTATTTTTATATACACTTTCTATAAGCTTTGTTTTTAAAGCATTGTCTATTCTATCTTTTAGATATTCCCTTTGAGCCATTATTCCTCCCCCAAGAACAACAACTTCTGGATTTATAACATAAACTATATTAGATACTCCTACTGCCAATATATCTACTATTTTATCTATTTCCTCTATACATATAGCATCTCCCTTTTTAGCTAAGTCAAATATAATTTTCCCATTTATATCTTTTGAATTTATATTATTTCTTTTAGCTACATTTCTAACTAATGCACTTGTTGCTGCTAATTTTTGAAATTCACCACCATTTATATTCATATAGCCAACTTCTCCTGCACTATTGCTATGACCATGTAAAACAGAATTATTTAAAATAATGCAACCGCCTATTCCTGTTCCTATGGTTAAACAAACACAAGATTTGCATCCCTTAGCAGAACCTAACCACATTTCTCCAAGACCTGCACAATTAACATCATTTTCAACTTCACATCTTATATTAAATTCCTTTTCTAATTCTTTTTTAATTTCAACTCCTATATAATTAGGAATTAAATTTGATGCATAAACTATTTTTCCTTCGTTAGGGTCAACCATTCCTGCAGTAGAAATCCCTATTCCTTTTATATCGAAGTTATTTTTATGTTTTTTAACTATAAGCTTAATTTTTTCTAATATATTTTGTCCACCCTTATACGCTTCAGTATCTATTTGGTCTTTCAAGATAAAATTTCCATTTTCCTCTAAAACTCCATATTTAATTGAAGTTCCACCTACATCTATACATATATATTTATTCATTTAAACCCACCTCTAAAAAATCCTTGTAATATATTTTAAGGGAGTATATCAATACTCCCTTATGTCTACTTAATTATAACTTTAAAAATCGCCTTTTTAATTTTTTCTTTATTATCTACTTTTATTGCAGTCATATGAGCATCTTCTGGATAACATATTAAAAAATCACCTTTAGTTAAAGTTACACAACCACTTTCTTTACCTTCTAATGGTACAAAATCATTTTTTTCTTCATATTCTTTAATATCTAAGTTATCTATTAAATTAACTGCTATTTTTTCTTTTCCATCAAACATTAGATGTATGTCAATATATTTTTTGTGAGCTTCCCAAAATCTATCTTCTTTATTTTGAGTCTCATACTCTACAACATTTACAAATACATTTTCTTCATCTATTTTATAAGTTCCTTTTTCAACCTCTGCTAATTTTTTTTCTATAGCATATTTGAAACAATCAATTATTTCTTTATCTAGAAAACTATATTTATCCATATGCTTTAAATTTCCATATATCATATAAATTTCCCTCCTTTTTTATTCAAAATATATAGTTGTTTCTTTAGCTGTTTCAAATTTACTCTTATTTACTTTTCTTTGAATTGTACTTACCACTGATCCAACTATTAATGATAATACTATTGAAATTAATGAGTATGACCATATGCTTACACTTGAAAGATTATATTTTAATATTATAACTACTACAGCTGATACTATAAATGCTGCATATGCTCCAAGGCTTGTTGCTTTTTTAGTAAAGGCTCCTAGAATAAATATTCCTGCTAATACTCCAAGTACTAAGCCCATAAAGCTATTAAACCATACATAAGCTGATTTTATTTGACCTGCTGCAAGAACCATAGATATAACAGTTGCTAATACACCTACCCCTAAAGATATATATTTAGCTATCTTTGTTTGTTTTTCAAAACTTAAATCCTTAGAAATTACTGTTTGTATGTCTAAAGTCCAGCTTGTAGCTACTGAATTTAATCCTGTTGATAATGTTGATTGTGATGCTGCGTATATTGCTGCAAGAAGTATTCCTGTTACCCCTACTGGTAATTGGAATGCTATATATGATGCAAATATTTGGTCTTGTTGTGCTGTTTGTAATAATGAAGGATTTTGATTATAAAATACATATAACGCTGTACCTATTAAATAAAATATTGTTGCAATACCTATTGATAATATTCCATTTGCATAAGTCATTTTCTTTAATTGCTTTATATCTGTTGTTGTTGTAAATCTTTGTACTATATCTTGACTTGATACATATGAAGATAATGTATTAAGTCCTGCTCCTACTAGTATTATAAATACACTATCTTTAAAAATAATTGGATCAAATAATACTTCATTTGAAGCTATAAATTTTCCTGCTGAAAGTGAATCCCATATTGCACCGAAACCACCATTAATATGAGCTACTAAATATATCAATGCAAAAGCTACTCCAAAAATCAATACCATACCTTGTATAAAATCTGTCCATAAAACTGATTTCAAACCACCTGTATATGAGTAGATTATTGCTATAACTCCCATCGCTATTATAAGGATATTTACATTTATTCCTGTAAGATTTGCTAAAACAACTGATGGTAAATACATTATTATAGACATACGTCCAATTTGATATATAATAAACATTAAAGCTCCGATAATTCTAAGTCCTTTGCTGTTATATCTTAACTCTAAATATTCATATGCTGTATCAATATCTAATCTACTATATATAGGTAAGAAATATTTTATTGTTATTGGTACTGCTATAAAAATTCCTAATTGAGCAAACCACATTATCCAAGTACCTTGGTAGGAGTTTCCTGCTAATGATAAGAATGATATTGGACTAAGTAATGTTGCAAATATAGAAACTGATGTTACCCACCAAGGAATAGTTCCATCACCTTTGAAGAACTCTTTTCCCTTCATTTCTTTCTTTGAAAATGCTAAGCCTGCAAATAATACTACTGCTAGATATACAACTAGAACTACCATATCAACCCATGTAAAACCTTGCATGTCAAATCCCCCTAAAGTTTTAATTATTATTAAAATTTACTATTTAAAATATTTGTTATATATTTCTTTAGCTTTAGCTCTCATTTCTGGAGTAGCTTCCTTCATTGGTTGTCTACAATATCCTGCTTCAACTCCAAATTCTTCTAATAATAATTTCAATGTTTGATATAATCCATTTTCTAAAACATCTGTAATAAAGTCGTTAGTTATATGTTGAATTTTTAATGCTTCTTCTATATTTCCCTTTTTAGCCTCTTCAAATATTTGTTTTGATCTCTTTCCATTTACATTAAATGTTGAACCAATAGCTCCATCAACCCCTAAAACAGTAGCTGGTAACATCATTTCATCAAATCCTGCAAATATTAATTTATTAGGGAATGTCTTACGCATTCTTTCTAATAAATAAAAATCTGCTGCTGTAAACTTAACTCCAATAATCTTATCATTTTCAAATAACTCAGCAAATTGATCTAAACTCATATTTACTCCAGTTAAGAATGGTATTGAATATATTATTAGCTTATTATCTACTGAATTTATTATTGTTTCATAATAATGTTTTATTTCTTTGAAATCGAATTTATAATAAAATGGTGTAACTGCTGAAATAGCGTTATATCCTAAATCCGTTGTAAATTTTGCAAGTTCTACAGCTTCCTTTAAGTTTACTGATCCTACTTGAGCTATTAGTTTAACTTGATCTTTTGCTTCATCCTTTGCAATTTCAAAAATTTTCTTCTTTTCTTCAGTTGAAAGCATAAAGTTTTCGCCAGTGCTTCCACCTACATACAAACCATCTACTTTACAATTATCAATATTATGTCTGATGATTTGTCTTAACCCCTTTTCATTTATGTTCCCTTCCTTGTCAAATGATACTAATAATGCTGAATAAATACCCTTCATTTTGATTCCTCCTCAATGATGTTTTGTATATATTTTAAAAATTAAATATATTCTGAATTTATTAGTTATAAGTTTTCTATTACTTTTGTAAATTTCTTAGTTATTTGTTGTGGTCTTGTTATCGCTCCACCTACAACACATGAATATGCTCCATTTTTATATGCTTCAAGCAAATCTTGTGGTGTGTTTATTCTACCTTCTCCTATAACTGGTATTTTTAATGTTTCACTTAAATCCTTTATTAATTTAAAGTCTGGTCCTTCTAATTGTCTTGAATATGGTGTGTATCCTGATAATGTTGTAGATATACAATCAACTCCTAATTTTTCAGCTTCTATAGCTTCCTCAAAAGTTGATATATCTGCCATAACTAAAACATTATGTTGATGTATATAATCAATTAAATCTTTTACATTTTCATTATTAGGTCTCTTTCTTTTAGTAACATCTAACGCTATCATTTCACATCTAGTTATTAATAGCTCGTCCACTTCCCTTTTAGTAGGAGTTATATATATTTCAGAATCATTATAATCTCTTTTAATTATTCCTATTACTGGTAAATCAGTAACCTCTTTAATTTCTAATATATCCTTTACTCCTTGAGCTCTTATACCGGATGCTCCACCTTCTTTTGCTGCTTTAGCCATTCTACCCATTATAAATGAACTATGCAAAGGTTCATTTTTTAATGCTTGGCATGAAACTATTAACTTCCCTTTAACCTTTTTTATCATAGTGTATCCCTCCAATTTAAATGGAATTTATTTTCATTTTTGTAACTTTATAATATCATGAAAAAGTTTACTTTTCAAGTTTTTAGTAAATTTATTTTAATAATTATAATTTAGTTAAAATTATTTGCCTTTAATTAACAATTTAATTGTTTACATAGATTTTTATAGCTTTATTTTCAATTTTCAGATTATTCTTTCTGAAAATTACTTTCTTTTTTAAATCTATATTAAGCATTATTTTTTATAATTAATTTTATTTTATTATATTTAAATGTTTCAGAAAAATTAGCTGATAGATATTTTAAAGGGATTTTTTTAGCTCAAATGATTTTTTCACCACTTATAGCTATTCCAGGTATTGTGAATTTTTTGTTATATGACAAAAACGAAAAAATTTATAATAAAAAATATAACCTAAAAAAGCCTCTTAAATTTAAGAAGCTTTTTTTATTGATTATACTGATTCTTTAGTTATTGCATCTATAGTTCTTTGCATCTTAGCACCTAACTTTTCTTCTTCTAAAAGTACCATTGAAATTAAATCTATTAGATACATAGCTGAAAATTGAGAGTTTATAAATCTTTTTTTATCTACAAATAAGGCATTATAAACAATGAAGTTTACATCGCCAATATTTGTAATATGACTTTCTTCAAAACTAGTTATAGAAACAACCTTAGCACCATTATTTTTTGATATCTTTAATGAATTTATAACTTCCTCTGTTTCTCCTGAAATAGATATCCCAATTACTAAATCTTTATCTGAAACTATTGAACTATTTATTATCATCATATGTGGATCTGAAACACTATAAACATTAAAGCCCATACGTAATAATCTTTGCATCATTTCAGTAGCTGTAAGTCCTGAACTTCCAACTCCATATATATATATTTTATTAGCCTTTTTTATTTCCTCCACAACTTTTAATATTTGCTCTTTAGAAATTGATTCTCTTGTTTTTTCTATAACTTTTGTATAGTAAGAATATACCTCTGATAATACTCCTTTATTTTCTGCATCATCTTTTCTTTTTAATGAGCTTAATTTTATTTTCATATCAACAAAACTATCACAAGATATTTTTTTACAGAATCTTGTTATGGTTGCTCCTGATGTCTCTGTCACCTTGGCTAATTCAGTTATATTTATGTTGTTAATCGTTTCCTTTTCTTTTAATATATAATCTGCTATATTTTTTTCCTTATCAGAAAAGCCATTATACTTTTTCTGAATTTCATATAAAATATCCACTTCTATTCCACCTCAACTTATGTTCCTATAATTATATAATAATATATTTTTAGTATCAACTTTAAATTCATAAACAATAAAAAAGGTGGAAAACTTAATTATGTTTTCCACCATTACTATTCTTTCTTAGACAGCTTTTTCTATCGCTTCTGCAAACTTCTTTGTTATTAATTGTGGTCTTGTTATAGCACCACCAACAACTACCGCAAAAGCTCCCATTTCCATTGCTTTTTGTGCTTTTTCTGGAGTATCAAAGTTACCTTCTGCTATTACTGGTTTTTTACAATCCTTAATTAAAGCTTCTAAAACTTCAAAGTTATTTAATCCTTTTGAATGCTCTGTATAACCAACTAAAGTTGTTCCTACATAATCAAAACCTATTTCTGCAGCTCTTAACCCTTCTTCTACAGTTGATATGTCTGCCATAAACTTTTGATTTGGATAAAGCTTCTTTAAAGATTTTAAAAATTCTATATCTTGATTTATTGTAGCATCTACTGCTAGTACATCTACGCCTGAATTTACTAATGCTTCAACTTCCTTCATAGTTGGTGTTATGTAAGAAATCATGCCTTCATAATCTTTCTTTATAATTCCTATTATAGGTAAATCTACTTCTTCTTTTATTGCTTTTATATCTTCAACAGTATTTGCACGAATACCTATAGCTCCACCTTGTTTTGCTGCTAATGCCATTTTACTCATTATAAATGAGCTATGTAATGGCTCATTATCTAATGCTTGGCATGATACTATTAGTCCTGAATTCATAATGTTCCTCCATAAAATTAAATTATTTATCTTAAGATATAGGAGAGCCTTTGGCTCTCCTTATATTTATTCAGCTCCAATTATTTCATTGATTCTTTGTTTAATCGGATCTGCCATAGCTCCAAATATTGCTTGTACGCCACCTTTAACTTCTAGAACTGCTGTAGCCTCTAAAGATTTGATAGCATCTTTATCAACCTTACTTACATCTTTAACTGAAACTCTAAGTCTTGTAATACAAGCATCTACGTCTTCTATATTTTCTTGACCACCTAATGCAGCTAATACTTGCACTGCAGTTTCTTTTATTGTTTCTTTTGTAACTACTTTTACTTCTTCGCCATCTTCTTCACGGCCTGGTGTCATTACATTAAATTTAGTTATTAAGAATCTAAATGTTACATAATATAATACTGCCCATACTGCTCCAACAGCTAAAACTAATATCCAATTTGTTTTTGCATTACCTTGTAATACACCAAATAATGTAAAGTCTATAATTCCACCTGAGAATGTATTACCTATTGATATGTTTAATATGTCAGCTATAAAGAATGATAATCCATCAAATATAGCATGTACTACATATAACCATGGTGCAACGAATAAGAACATAAATTCAATTGGTTCTGTTATACCAGTAACAAATGAAGTTATTGCAGCACCTAGGAATAATCCACCAACTAATTTTCTCTTTGCTTTTGGTACACAATGATACATTGCTAAACATGCAGCAGGTAAACCAAACATCATAGTTGCAAAACGTCCTGCAAAGAAACGAGTTCCTTCTGTAAATAATCCAACATGATTTGGATCTGCTAATTCTGCAAAGAATATGTTTTGAGCTCCAACAACTGTTTGACCTGCAACTGTTGCAACTCCACCTAATTCAGTCATCCAGAATAAAGGATAAATCATATGGTGTAAACCAACAGCTCCTGTTAATCTTAATAAGAACCCATAAAGGAATGTTCCAAATGCACCTAAGCTAGCAATTGCTGTACCTGCACTTGTTAACCAACCTTGGAATGTAGGCCAAATTAAGAAGAAAATACCACCAATAAATATTGCTGAGAATGAGGATACTATTGGTACAAATCTTGAACCACCAAAGAATCCTAAAACAGCTGGTAATTGAATATTATGATATCTATTATGTAAATATGCAACGATTGAACCTATAACGATTGAACCAACAACCCCTGTATCTATAGATGTTACATCTGGATTAAAAGCTCCAATCATACCTTTTATAGAAGCATTCATAACTAAGAATGCAACTGCTGCTGCTAATGCTGCAGTTCCTTTATCTTTTTTAGCTAAACCAACAGCTAAACCAATACACATAATAAGTGCTAAGTTAGCAAAAACTACATCTCCTGCTGAAGACATAATTTTGAAAATGCCTTGTAACCATGCAATATTTAAAAATGGGTACGCATTGATTGTGTTTGGGTTAGATAATGCTCCACCTATTCCTAGTAATAAACCTGCAGCTGGCAAAATAGCTATAGGCAACATAAATGATTTACCGATTTTTTGTAAGCTTTTGAACATTTTATTACTCCCCTTTATTATATCTTTAGTATTTATTTTTTCTTTTGGGAAATTCTAAGATATTTTACATAAGTATAATAACGTTTTCATAGGTTCTATAAAAAAATCTCTTAGTTTCTCCCATTGGTTTAAAATAGTTTTTATTTATTTTGAAAATTTCAAAATAATTTTCTTTTCACATAAAGAATATCACATAAAATTTATTTTGACAATACTTTTTTTAAAGAAAATAATTTTCATACCGATTAATTTTTACTTGCATAAAAAAAGCTTCACTTTAATGTGAAGCTCAAGTATTAAATAGATTAATCTATTGTAAAATCATAATTAATATATGGTTCTATTGTAGTATTTATTCCTTTAAGAACATCTATCCAATAATCTTTCTTTATAAACTTGTCCTTTTTTTTATTTTCATCATCCGTTTGTATTACAGTATCATTAAATTCTTTATAGAATTTTTCTAAATCCTTAGACATATCTTGCATTACCTTAAAATCTTCTAATATTTTATCTTTTAGAACTAATTTATTATTTAATGTTTCCATTTCTAAAGTTAAATAGCCAAATATTAAATTCTCAATTCTTTCACAAATTTCATTTGGTTTAGTATCTTCTATTTTCTTTTTACTTAATGAAATAATACTTTGATTTGAGTAATCACCATATTCAGACCATAAGTCTGTCATAGATTTTGATATAGAACTATAGTTTTTATATAATTTTAATAGTTCTTCATTAGAAATACTTCCAGATTTAATTCCTTGATCTAAGATTAATGATATGCTTTCATTTCTATGCCTTATTTGTTCTATATTATTGTATGATTGTTTTTTAGCTTCATATCTATAGCTTGAGTTTACAACGGACATATAAACGTTTACTATTAGACTTATCAATAAAACACCAACTATAAAAAGTATGCTGTTATTCTTGCTAAATTTAAAAGCTTTCATAAAACACCCCCATGCATATCTTTAGTATATCACATTTCCATAAAAAACTCTATAGTAGGTTTTCTATGGAAATTATGATTACTTTTTTCCCACTATCTAGCCCAATCGTGTTGTAACTCTCTATACATTTCTAAGCCAGTATTTCCACCTTCACCTTTTTTAGTTCTACCTGCTATTCTTTTAATTTGACCATAAGGATAGATTAATGATAAGTCCTCATCACCAGTTAACACCCAAATTGTATTAGCATTAATAGGCCTTATTTCTAATTCTCTTTCCCCTACCCCATCAGTAAAATATATAAGTACATGGTTTCTAAGATTATTTTCTTTTATATACTTAAAAACAGGTGAAAATTTTGTTGATCCTGTATTTGTTAATCTCTTTTTTATATCGCCTTTAGATTTTATTCTATACACTCTTCTAATATCATTATCACATTCAATAATAGTTATCTTATTAGATCTAGTCTTTGTTATTTCTAAAATTTCTACCATTATTTTATGTAACTCATCATCACTCATAGATGCACTTATATCTATAGCAACTAATATTTCTGGTACACTATTAGGTAAATTTCCTCTTAAGTCTAATCTTTCTGGTTGCCTTCTATTTCTTCTTGTTATAGTTTTCTTTTCCCCTGCTCTTAAAGATGGTATAAGTTTTTTCAATGCCTTTTGCCAAGATATTTCTGCTTTTTCTGTATATCCAATAATTATCTTTTCTATATCCTTTGGGGCTTTACCTTTAAAAGAATTAGTAGCAGTTTTTCTTGTCATATCTTTAATTGCATCTTTGTTTAATATAGCCTCTGCCCATACATCATGAGCTTTTGAAATATCTATAACTCTTGCAATAGAATCATTTCCTTTACTATCTATTATATGGTTTAATTTATTATTTATTGCTTTTTCTATTTCATATGCATATATTTCTGCTGGCTTGTCATCTTTTAAATCTAAGCTAAGCTCTCTATTTACTCTTTCAATTTTATATGAATCCATTGGCAAATTCTTTATAAATTGATTTATTGAAATATCTAAGGCTAAATTTACAGACATAGTCTTATATTTATTTTTAAGATTCTTTTCTAATTCATAATGATTGTACATTATATGATATATTTCATGTTTAAATAAAGCATTCATTTCTTTTTTATCATACATCAAAAAAAGTATAGGATTAAAATACATTTTAAAACCTTCCATTTGAGGTATAGTAGCTAAAGGATATGTTATATCTAAGCGTATTTCTCTTTTTATTTTAGTCATAAATTGACCAAAGAAACTATCATCTTTTTCTAACATATCAATTATCACACTCTCAACTAACGAAAAAAATCTTCTACTAAAATCACTTTTAATATCATTTTTCCCCTCAAATTCTAATGCTTCTTTTAAAAGCTCATCTCGCTTTTCATCAAAAGACATACTATCCCTCCTTTAATATATTTATAATATCTTTATTCATAAATATTAAAAAATGCATCTAAGAAGGACTCTTCTTCTAGTAAAGCTTTATATAACTCTTTACTTTCATCACTTTTTATCTCTCTCATTATTCCAAGTCTTAAATCCTTTGGATAAAGCTTTAATAACTCTCCAAACAACTTTAAGTTTTTCGATTCTTTATTATCTTCTAAATATCCTAAAGAATTTTTAGCTAATATATATAATCTTGAGTGACTTTCTCTTTGAATATCCTCTTTAAATTCAAAAGGTAAAATATTATATTCAAATAAATCCTTTGCCTTAATTAAAGGATTCTTAGTGTTCTTTATATAATTTATAAAATCTGTTGCAATACTTACTCCTACATTTCCTTTTACTACATTATAAAAAGTATCTAGTGAAATATTGCCTTTATTTTTTTGATATACTTTATAAGATTTCCCTATTCTTTCCCAACTTCTTGGACTTGCTTTTATATTTTCTCTTGAATTAGGAGTATTTAAATACTCTGGAAAAGTTGATAGAAATTCAACTATATGCTCATGAACCTTTACTTCCTTACTCATTGCCCATTTAATCCATTCTTTTATATCTGAGTCCATTTCTATCCATACAAATCTATCTTCTTGAGCTCTATCCATATCTACAACTTGATAATCACTATCTTCAAATCCTTCATATTTATTAGAAGGATTCATTGCTGCTACAATCCTTACTTCATTGTTTAAATTGTATCCATTTATCTCTCTATTTAAAATTAAGTTCATTAATTCCTGTTGAACTGCATGCTCACATCTATTAAGTTCATCTATAAATAATAATACACCTTTATATTTTAAGTTACTTAAAGCCTCTTCTACCTCTAAAAGCTTGTAATGAGTCGCATATATAGTTTTTTTATTTTCAACTATAGGTAATCCCCCTATTTCTCCTTCTTTTAAAAGATTAGCATCTATAGTTACTAAATAAAGTTCTTCTTTTTTACATAAATTTTTTACTAATGCTGTTTTACCTATACCAGCTTCCCCTATTATTAAAGGAACATCGCCTGAGGCTAAAACTAACTCTATTGTATTTATAGCTTCTGAAAATTTCATATTAATTCCTTCTTTCCTAACCTTATGCTAACTTAACTTATAATCAACTAATAAGATTTTAGCCTTTTTACTTCCGTATTCTCTAATAAAATTTATTTTATCCATTTCTAAGATTTCAAGTTCTAAAAAGTCCTTTATATATTTTTCATCTACTTTATTTGTTTTTACCTTATCAATTAAAACATCTACTACATTTTCTACATCTATAGAATCATAAACATATTTAACTATATTAATATTTTCACTAATTAATATTTTTAACTCATCTATATCATAAGAAATATAATTTATCGCTTCTTCATCTTCTTTTACTGCTTTTTTTCTTACCTCTAAACTAGGGTTTTCAATAAATCTAATTGCACCCCAATAATTATTTATAGCTGCTAACTGAACTTCTTCTGATGGATTTTTTATATATTTAATGGCATCATAATCTTTAGTAACAGCTAATAACTGTATCTCTTCTGATGGATTTTCTACAAATTGTATCGCCCACCCTTTTGTTTCTACAGCCTCTTTTATTACCTTTTCTGATGGATTTTTTATGTACTTTAATGAATTCCATAAAGCTTTTACTGAAAATATAGCAAGTTCTTCATCTAGATCCTCTATATATTCTATCGATAATGGATTATTTTCAATTGCAAGCTTTTTCATATCAAAGCTTTGATTTTGTACATACCTTATTGCCATTCCATTTTTCTTTAAGGCTTCAAATATTAATTGTTCATCCGGATTTTCAATGTATCTTATATATAAAGGATTATCACAAATCTTTTTAAAATCACTTTCTTTCAAAATTCTTCCTTCTTTCTACTTTATTTATAATTATCTTAAATATATTATACAACTTCTAATTGATAATTACTATTATTAAATATTGTATATCTTGTATAATGTATTATCTATATGAATTGATTTTTTATATAAACTTATTTTAAGTAAAATTCTATAATTTATATAAATAAAAAATGGTAACTAGAGCAAATTCTAGTTACCTTTATACTAATTTTCTTTATATTTATTAATATCTCTTTTTATTGATGCAAGTAAATTATTTAATTCCCAAACTTCTCCTTCTTCAATTAACTTATTTAAAGAAACTTGGTATCTACTTGCTTCTGCTACTTTTCCTATAGATATAAGTGTTAATATGCTACTCATTATATTGGATATTATATCGGATTTAATTTCAAATAATTTTTGTGCATCTTTAATTTCATCCTTAATATCTAACATTTGTTCATCTAATTCAAAAGCTGCATCTGCTGCCTTTTTTAATTTACCTTGTATTTCTATAGGTATTTGCTTTTTATATTTGTAATTTAATGAATGCTCAATAGTTGCCCAGAAATTCATAGCTAATGTTCTTATTTGAAATTCTGCTAAAATTTCAGTTGGTCCTTCAGCCATATTTATAGGATATTTTATAATCATATGATAACTTCTATATCCACTACCCTTTACATTTCTTACATAATCCTTTTCGTATAATATTTGCATGTCTTTTCTTCCTCGTAAAAGTTCTACTACTGTATCTATATCGTCCACGAATTGACACATTATCCTAAGACCTGCAATATCTTCCATTTCATATTTTAATCTATCTAAAGGAATTTGAAACTTATTAGCTTTTTCTAAAAGGCTTGAAACTTCTTTTACTCTTCCTGTAACAAATTCTATTGGTGAATATTCATTTTTCTTTCTATATTCTTTTCTTATACTTCTAAGTTTTACTTTTAGTTCATCTACCGCCTGCTCATAAGGCATTAAAAAACTTTTCCAATCATGAATTGCCATTTTAACTCACCCTTTTTAAATCTCACCTTATCTATTATATCAAAAAATTTAAAATGTGTAATCAAATTATATAAATTATAAGTTTTTTTATTTTTTCTGAGTATTAAGTATAAATTTTTTCATTTTTTATACGATTATTATATTTTAATATGTTATATTTTACAACGAATAATTTATATGTTATATTTTACAACGAATAATTTGTTGGAGGTGATTATTTAATGTCCAATATTTTTGATGGCTTAGAAGCTTTCGGTTTTGATAACATTAATAGTACGAATTTATTTAATTTACATAAAGACATTAACTTAAAAAATCCAGATAAAGAAATAAATCATATCTTCTTAAAGAAAGTCCATTGCCCTGTGTGTGAAAATACTTTCGGTACTCCTGCAGTTAAAGTAAATTCCCCTAGAATTTTATCTAAAGATTCTGATTTTTTCGTACGATATTATATAATAAATCCATATTTTTATGAAGTGTGGGTTTGTCCATACTGTGGTTATTCTGCTATGAAAGTAGATTTCCCCAAAATACGTAATTACCAAATAGAACTAGTTAAAGAAAAGGTTTTATCTAAATGGAAAAATAGAGAATATGGTGATATTTTTACTCCTGAAATTGCAATCGAAAGATATAAACTAGCACTTTTAAATGCTATGGTAATGGAAAGTAGAAATAGTACTAAGGCTATGATTTGTTTAAAAATAGCTTGGATGTATAGATTGCTAGAAGATTCTAATAATGAAAATACATTTCTTAATCAAGCATTAATAGGTTTTACTGAAGCCTTTAGTACTGAAGGATTTCCTCTTTATGGATTAGATAGATTTTCTACTATGTTTTTATTAGGTGAGTTATGCAGAAGACTTCGTAAAGATTCCGATGCATTACTATGGTTTTCAAAGGTTATTACATCACGAGGAGCTTCTAATAAAATAAAAGAAATGGCTCGTGACGGAAGAGATAAAATTAAGGAGGCAATACAATGACTTTACTTTCAATTTTTAAAAAGAATAATGTGGTCGAAGCTGAAAAAATCCAAGAGGATATATCTGAAAAAACAATTGATAACAAATTAGATATATCTGATAATGTTAAATCTCAAATTAAATCTTTAAGTGAAAATAGCTCTAATATTTCATCAGCTATTCAAGAATCTAGTAAATCTTTAACTAATCTTACAAATGTCACAATAAAGCAATCAGAAGAAATTAATAGCGCAACTTCTGTTTTATCAGAATTCAATTCTTATATGAACGATCTTGCTTATAATATTACAAACGTACATATATCAATACTTGATGCTGATAAGCTTGCAAATACAGGACTTAACACTTTTTCAGATTTAAATTCATCTTTAAGTTCTTTAAGAGTATCTTTTAATACAGTTACTAACACTGTAAATTCTTTAATTACAAAATTAGAATCTATAAATACTATTACAGATTCTATAAATCAAATAGCTAACCAAACTAACTTACTATCCTTAAACGCTGCTATAGAGGCAGCTAGAGCTGGTGAAGCTGGAAAAGGGTTCTCTGTAGTTGCTGCTGAAGTAAGAAAACTTGCTGAAAACTCTAAAGATTCAGTTGAAAATATTAGTAATATATTAGAAGATATTAAATCTGATATTTTAAGTGTATCTGATGCAATGAATATCAGTAATACTGCTATTGATACTCAAGATAAGACTTTAAATGGTACAAAAGATAGTTTAAATAATATTAAATCTTCTATTAGTGATTCTGTAAATGAAATTAATAGTTGTATTGTAAACCTAACCACAGCATCTTCTCAAAAAGATACTGTTATCTCTATGATGAAGGATGCGTCAACAATTTCTCAAGAACACACAGCTCTATGTGAAGAAATTGCTGCTAACATAGATATTCAAGCTAGAAATGTTGAGATATTTGATGAGTCAATTTCTAAATTAGAAAATGAACTGAATTAATTATAAATAAAAAGCTATAGACCTATTAAAGATCTATAGCTTTTTGATTTATGTATTAATATCCTGCATGCTCAACAGTATGGTTTTTCCAATTAAGTATGAAAGACTCACTTGAACTATCTATTCTAGAATTTCTATTATTTTCTCCATACCATTCAGTTCCTGACCATCTTAATCTATATTGATCATTAAAACGATTATATTCAACTTTAACTGTTGATTCTTCAGTTCCTTTTGGTGCTGTAAGAGCAATTACTACTTTAGGAGAAAAACCACCAACTATTAAAGAAGATAAATTGTTATCTGTAGTTAAATTATTTATTCCTGTATTATATAATCTATATCTCATAAATAATTGATTTCCATAGATACCATGATAAGAATCTCTATCATATCCATCTTTAGTTGCATTAAAAGCAACTTCCCAAGATGCACTATTTACACTATCTTTCATTAATAATGTTCTATAATCTGGTTGATCATATGTTACACTTCTTTGAGCAGTGTATGATCCATTTATTCCTCCCCCTGCTTTAGGGCCTTCTTTTCCATATTCAATTGATAAGCTTCCACCAATGCTATAACCCATAGTTTCCGATACTGATACTGTATCTATTTGATTAGTTGGGATACTTTTAGTTATTTTTACTCTATTATTTCTATCATAAGTTGTTAATGTTGTGTAATATTTTGATGGCCAATACATATCAGCTTGATAATACCCACCAACACGTGATAATCCTGATGGAATAAATGATCCTTCTGTTGATACAAGTGCTGTAAGTTGATTATTGTGTTGATCTTCAATAAATGTAACTGATAAGTTAGTCTTAAAGCAATTATAATCTGCATAAGCAGTATCTGAAGATGTAAAAGTCTTTACTCCTTCACTTGGTGTTTCAACTATACATGTATTTTCTTGAGCTTGTACAGCTTTATAGGAAAAAGGTAAAGTTAAGCTAAATATAGTTGTTGTTGCTAAAGCAAGCATTAATATTCTTTTTATCATATTGTCCCTCCCCATTTTATATTAATTAGTATAAACAACTCATAAACGTTTACTTATTGTTAATATTATATTAACATATTTTCAATATTTTTTGAATATATTTTTATAATCAAAGTACTTTTTTTACACTTTTATTTAATTTTTTTAATTTTTTTATTAAAATTCTTTTTATTTACATAAAAAAATGAGTATATATTCAAATATACACTCATTTTTATGGTTATAAATTCCATTTAATATTTATTATAATTTTATTTTTCTTCTTTTCTGCCCAAATTTTGTGTCCTTGTTTTTCTACTAAAGTCTTTGTTATAGCAAGACCTAATCCTGTATTTCTTCCAGTTCTCATTCTATCTACTGTAAAAAATCTATCAAATAGTTTTTTCACATCATCTTCTGTTAAATCTTTAGCCTCATTTATAAATTGAGAAATTATAAAATCGTCCTTCTTCTTTAAATATATTTCAAGACTTCCTGTTGCATGTTTTAAAATATTTTGAATAAGATTATTGAAAATTCTTTCTGTAGCTTTTTATCACCATTAACTAATTGAATATTTTCATCTATTTCAATAATTGGATTAAGATTATTTTTTTCAAATTCATCATAAAAAGCTGCTATGGTATTACAAAGCATAACACTTATATTTATTTTTTCCATATTAATTTCATATTCATTTGCTTGTAACCTTGATAAATCATAAAAACTTGAAATTAATACTTTTAAAGATTCCGCTCTCTTCTCTATTATTGATATATATTGCTTCTTTTCCTTTATTGATATGCTATCATCTTCAAGAAGCTGTATATATCCCATTATAGATGTTAACGGTGTTCTTAGGTCATGTGATATATTAGCAATCGCTTGTCTAATTTCTAAGTCTGCCTCTTTATACTTATACTCTATTTCTTTTTCTCACTTATTAATATATTTATTTCTTTTATTAATTTTTCAATATCTTTATTACATGATAAAATCCTAATGCTTTTATTAGTATCTATCTTATTAATTTCACTTAAGCTGCTAGTTAAATTTCTTATTTTACAATTTGTTAAAAATAGAAGGATTATAGTAATACAAAGTAATACTAATAGACCTCCTATTATTGTATTTTGTATCATATAATCCCTTCCTGTAAATAAAGCTTTATTTTACTTCTTGTCTATTTATTAAAATTATTCCTATAATTAAACATACTACTATATATATTATTGAAATAACTAAAGATTCACGTATAGCATTTATAGATGGATATGGCATCTCTACTTTATTTAAAGCTGTTGTTAGTAAATATGATTTTATTAAGCCTATCTTATCTGAAACACTAAAAGATAATATGTCTATAGCTTTTGGAACAAAAAGTATTGTAATGTAATATATTATTGCATATACTCCACTTTGCTTAAATAATACTATAAATATATCTCCTAATGCTATTCCAGCCATATATATAGGTATAGTTATTAAAAATCTAACTAAAAAATCTGTTGCTATCTTTTGAGTGTATCCATCTCCCTTTTTAATTAGAGAAATTGCTATAAAAAATACACCTAAGCATATTGCTGATAAAACCAAGCCTAATATTACTTGTACTATATACTTTCCTATATAAATCTTTGTTTTCGATGTATTTGATACTATAATATTTTTAAATGTTTTATCTTTATATTCTTCCTGTAAAACACTACCTAAAATCATTAAAAGCATTAATATTGCATTAAAAGCTGCTCCTGCTGAATTGTAAATAAGGTTCCTATCAATATATATAGCCCCTAACTCCCAACAATTTGCTAGTATAGGTAATAGTAAAATTGTTGCTGATAAACATCCTGCAAAAACATACATATATGGTCTTTTTTTATATTTATATAGTTCAGCTTTTATTAAATTAAGCATTTTGATTCCCCCCTACTAATTCTAAGAAATAGTCTTCTAAGCTACTTCCTGTTCTTTCTAAAGAATAAACTTTAATATCGTTCTTTACTAAATTACTGTTTACTAAATAAGGTTCATCTAAATACTTATATACTTTAATTATACCATCATTTAAAACTTCATATTCCTCACAATTTAGATCCTTCTCAAGTATTATTGAAGCTTTTTCAACATTATCAACCTTTATAGATAAACAATGTTTGCATCTTTCTTCTAGCTCTTTAGATGATATTTCTTCTATTAATTTACCATCGTTTATAAATCCATAGTGAGTTGCTAATTGAGAAAGTTCTCCTAAAATATGACTTGAAATAAGTATAGTTACATTCTTAATTTTATTTAACTCTAGTAATATTTCTCTAATGTGTTTAATCCCCATAGGATCTAACCCATTAATAGGTTCGTCTAATATTAAAAAATCTGGATTACCTAAAAGGGCTAAAGCTAATCCAAGTCTTTGCTTCATACCTAACGAGAAACCTTTAAATTTTTTCTTACTTAAATTGTCTAAACCTACTAATTTAAGAGCCTCATCTACTGATTCCTTTTCCATAATCCCTCTTTGGATTCTATAGTATTCAAGATTTTGCTTTGCAGTTAACCCTGGAAAAAAACTAGGGGTTTCTATCATAGCTCCTATTCTTGAGTGAGTTAATATTCTCTCTTTTTCTGTAGTTTTATTAAATAGCTCAATTTCACCTTCTGTAATATTAGCTAATGACAAAGCCACTCTAATTAAGGTTGTTTTACCTGCACCATTTCTTCCTACTAAACCATAGATATTCCCTTTTTTAACTGTAATATTAACATCATCTAGTACATTTGATTTTCCATACTTTTTATATAACTTTCTCGTTACAAGAATATTTTCATTCATTAATCTTTCAATCCTTTCAAATATCTTTATGTGGTTATTATAGAATATAACTAACAAGATACCTTAAAGAAAACATTAAGAAAGTATTAAGTTACTCTATAAATTTAAATCCAATTCCCCAAACTGTTTTTATATATTCATTTTCTTTATCTATAGCAGATATTTTAGATCTTATATTGCTAATATGAACATTAACTGTATTATCATCACCTAAAAACTCATCTTGCCATACATGTTCAAATATATTTGCTCTAGTAAATACTTTTTTAGGGTTACTCATAAGCAACTCCATAATTGCAAACTCCTTTGCTGTAGCTTGTATTACTTCACCTTTAACTTTTATTTCTACTTGATCTTTATCTAACTGTACTTCCTTATAAGTTAAAATATTGGCTTCCTTATTTTCATTACTTGAAAATTTAGTATATCTTCTTAATTGTGCACCAACTCTAGCTACTAATTCCTTTACATTAAAAGGTTTTGATACAAAATCATCTGCTCCTATTTCTAGTACATTTATCATATCTTCTTCATTGGCTTTAGCTGAAATAACTATTATAGGCATATTTTTTTTCATTCTAACTTCTTGTATTATTTCTTCTCCTGTCATACCTGGTAACATTAAATCTAATAGTATAATTTGAAATTCCATCATATCTAAACACATCTTAGCTTCTGTTCCAGAAAAGGCTTGTCTTACCCTATATCCTTCCTTAGTTAATATTTTATATAATAATCCATTTATATCTGCATCGTCTTCTACAATTAGAATATTTATATTATCTGTCATAATAAACCTCTCCCCCATAACTTTACGTTAATTATATAATAAAATTATAGTTTTTTATATAAATCACCATATTTTTTTAAACCTAATGCTAAAAAGGAGAGGTATAAATCCTCTCCTAAAAAAATATCTTTTAATTTAATTATATAAATAAATTTACATTTGATTCTTCCGCTTCACCTAAATAATAACCTACACCACCATAAGTTATTCCATCTATAAGTTCCTCTTTTTTTATTCCCATTACATCCATAGACATAGTGCAGGCTACTATTTCTACGCCATTATCTATTGCTGCTTGCATTAAATCTTCTAATGATTGAATATTTTTATTCTTCATAACCCCTCTAATCATTTTAGAACCCATTCCACCCATATTCATTTTTGATAAACCTAATTTTTTGCTACCTCTTGGCATCATAATTCCAAAGGCTTTTTCTATAATATTTTTAGATACCGTTACTTTTTCTGGTTTTCTTAAAATGTTTAAGCCCCAGAAGGTAAATAGCATTGTTACCTTTTTCCCCATAGTTGCAGCTCCATTAGCTATTATAAACGAAGCTATTGCCTTATCTAAATCTCCACTAAATACAACCATTGTTTGACCATTCTTCTCGCTTATATTTGAAGTTGTAATAGCTGCTTCACTAGCAGTTTGACCTAAACCTTTTTTAATTTTAGCTTCAATTATCCCCTTATTTTTATCTATATTTATTAACTGATTTCCTGTTCTTTTTGTCCATGCTGCAATATCTCTATAGAATCCTTCGTCTGATACTTTCACTTTTAATATATCACCATTATTCATATTATCCATAGTTGCTTTTACTTGCATTAAAGGCCCTGGACAAGAAAGCCCTGTAGCATTTAATTCTTTAACTACACCTGTTTCTATATCATTATTTACCATACAACTATTTCCTTTATCATTATTTTTTATTTCTTTTGCTCTATATTCATAATTTGAATAAGTTTTATATCCACCATTTAAATTTTTAACTTTAAATCCATTATGAGTTAATATTCTTCCTGCTATATACCCTCTTATTCCTACTGCACAGTAAATTAATATTTCTTTATTCTTATCTAATTTACTTATATTTTTTCTTAAGTTATTTACAGGTATATTTATAGCTCCTTTTATAGCTCCATTTATAACTTCCTCTTCATCTCTTACATCTAGAAGTATGCTCTTTTCTGGATTGAAATCCTTTAGCTCATCTATGTTGATGACATCTATTAAAGATTTACTTTGATTTTGTGCCATAAAACCAGCCATATTTGCTGGTGATTTTGCTGATAAAAATGGTGGTGCATATGCAAGTTCTAATTCTGTTAAATCATCCATAGTTCCACCAAATTTAATTGTTGTTGCTATTACATCTATAAATTTATCTACACCTTCATACCCTAATGCTTGTGCTCCTAAAATTTTCCCTTCAGCATCATATATAACTTTAATTGTTAATGGTGTTGCATTTGGATAATATCCAGCATGACTCATTGGGTGTAAATAGACCTTATTATATTTTATTCCATATTTATTTAAAGTTCTTTCATTATTTCCTGTAGATGCAGCTACCATATCAAAAACTTTTATAATAGAAGTTCCTAATGTCCCTTTATATTTTGAATTAATATTTGCTATATTGTCTGCAACTATTCTTCCTTGTCTATTTGCAGGTCCTGCTAATGGTATAAAGGTTTCATTGCCATTTACAAAATCTTTAACTGAAATAGCATCTCCAACTGCAAATACACCATCTTTATTTGTTCTCATATGCTCATCAACTTTAATGTGACCCTTTTCTCCAAGATTAATTCCTGATCCTTTTATAAATTTAGTATCTGGAGTTACCCCTATAGCTGAAACAACCATATCGCAAACTATCTCTTTTCCACTTGAAAGGTTTACTTTAATATCTACTCCACTATCATTAAAACTAGTAACTCTATCTTCTAATATTATACTTATACAATTTTCATTTAACTCTTTTTCTACTAGAGCTGAAAATTCTGAGTCTAGCGGTGCTAATATATGGGGAGCTGCTTCTATTAAAGTAACGTGAACTCCTCTTTCTTTTAAATTTTCAGCCATCTCTATGCCAATAAATCCACCACCAATGACAACGGCATTTTTAACATTTTTATTATCTACATAATGCTTTATTTTATCTATATCTGGTACATTTCTTACTGTAAAAATTTTATTACTTTCAATACCTGGTAAATTAGGTTTTATTGGTTTTGCTCCTGGTGATAAAACAAGATAATCATAATTTTCTTCATATTCACCATCAAATCTTGAATTAACTTTAACTGTCTTTTTATCTGCATCTATACTTATAACTTCACTGTTTATTCTTACGTCAATATTAAATCTTGATTTCATTTTTTCTGGTGTTTGAAGTAATAATGCATCTCTTTCCTTTATTGCTTCTCCTACATAATATGGTAAACCACAATTTGCAAAGGAAATATATTCACCTTTTTCGAAAACAACTATTTCAATATTTTCATCTAATCTTCTAAGTCTTGCTGCTGCTGAAGCTCCACCTGCAACTCCTCCAACAATTAAAACTTTTTTCTTCATCATTTTCCCTCCAATAACTTTCTTCTTATTAACATAATAATAGTTTATTTTTATTTATCTATATATTATGTTTTAACGATATAGTGTGTAAAAATATATAGTTTTAGATAAAGCTAATAAAAATATTAACTTCATCTAAAAACTTTATAAATTTAATGCTCTTAATATTTTTTCTACTCTAGAATCTGATATTTTATATACTATTTCAAGTCCATTTCTTTCGCCTTTTATAATTCCGACACTTCTTAATTTTTGTAGGTGTTGAGAGATAGTAGACTGAGGCATTTCCATACAATTTTGCATGTTACTTACGTTGCAACATCCCTTTTCTAAAAGTCCTCTAACTATACATAATCTAACTGGATGAGCTAAAACTTTCAAAAATTCTGCTACTTCTTCGTACTGTTTGTAATTATTATCCATATCCTCACTCCTTTCTCTACTCAATATCATTATATTCAAATATTACGATATAGTCACTAAAAAATCAATATTTTTATTTATTATTTTAAATGTTAAAAATGGATATTTTTATCAATATCCATTTTTACTATTATTTAATTTTATGTGCAATTGCCTTTCTTTCTTCAAAAGTATAGATATTTTCAAAACCAAAGCTCTTTAATAAATCTAAAGCTTCTCTTATTCCTTCTCCTACATCTGTAGTACAATGTGCATCTGAACCTACAGTTATTATCTCTCCACCTAATTCTTTATACATTTTTAAAGCATCAATAGAAGGCATTGTTTCATTTATTTCACTTCTTAAAGTAGATGTATTAACTTCTATTCCTTTACCTCTTGAAATTATATTTTTAAGTATTTCTTCTATAATTTCTTTATGAGTATTGAAATCATATTTTCCGTGTTTTACAAAGGCATATCTTTTCATTAAATCTATATGTGCAACTACATCTATAAATGGTGATGTAGAAATTTTATTTACCTCTTTAAAATAATCTTCATAGCTTGTCTCTTTTTCATGAGCTCTCATATATGTTGATAATCCTGTATGATCAAAATTATGAATTGACCCTAATATAAAGTCAAAGGGAATATTTGATATAGTATCTCTAAGTTCACTTTCTGTCTCATGTGGTTCACATATTTCTAAACCCGCTTTAATTATTAAGTTGTTTTTAAATATTTCTTTGCAAGTGCTTATTTCATCACTGTACTTTTTCATATTTAAAGTTCCATAAGTCTTTAACCCTTCTTTTAAAGAAAAATGATCTGTAAAGCAAATTTCATTTAACCCCTTCATTATTGCAGCTTCACATATTGAAGTTACACTATCCTTCCCATCGAAGGAATTATTTGAATGAATATGATAATCCATCATATACATATCTGTCACCATCCTATTCTTTTGTTTCTAAATTTATTTAACGTAAATTAAGTGATTCTAAGATTTTATAAGTTAATGTAAATCTTAGAATCACTTCCTTTACTCTAAAATCAGTTTCGGATCAAAATTTATATAATCACAAGATGTCATAATATATTCTATGCCATCTCTTTCTCCATTTATTACATTTCTTAATGATGGTCCATGAAGATGTCCATATATAACTTTTTCTACTCCATACTCTTTAAATAATTCAGTAAAAGCTGAATCCTCATGTTTTTCATTTGTTGGTGGATAATGTATCATAACTATAAACTTATTGTATCCTGAATTTTTTGCTGAATCTAATGATAGTCTCAGTCTTATAAGCTCTCTTTCATATATTTTTCTATCTTTTTCTGTAAATCTATCTGTTCCTGGACAAATCCAAGCTCTTGATCCACAAATAGCATAGTCTTTATATGTATAGAAGTTATTTTGAAGGAATTTTGTATTTTCATACATTTTATTTAGTTTTGTTATTCCTTGCCACCAATAATCATGATTTCCTTTTGAAATTATTTTTTTTCCTGGCAATGAATCTATAAAATCTAAATCTACTTTACTATCTTCAGCTTTCATTGACCAAGAGATATCCCCTGCAATTAAAACTAAATCCTCTTCTTTAACCTTCTCCATCCAATTTTTCTTTATTTTTTCATCATGCTGATACCATCTTTCACCAAATATATCCATTGGTTTATCTGTGGTAAAAGCAAGATGAAGATCTGAAATAGCATATAAGGCCATTAAATTACTCACCTTTCTATAATTCTATCTAAATCTGTGACATAGGCAATAATATGTGCCACTGCTTCATAAAGCTCTGATGGAATTTCTGATCCAACATCTACATTACAAAGTAAGTCTGTCAATTCCTTATTATACACTATAGGAAGATCTTTTTCCTCTGCTTTTTCAATAATCTTATCTGCAATAAACCCCATTCCACTAGCTGTAACTACTGGTGCAATAAGATTTTCTTCGTATTTTAATGCTACAGCCTTTTTTCTTTGGCTCATGTTAACACCAACCTTTTTAAGCTTTCAATAAAGTAGTTTACCCTAATTAAACCTTAATATCAATTGATGCTGTATTATTATCATTGAAAAATTCTCTACAGCTTGTTATTGATACTTCATCCTCTTTCTTGCTTACTTTAACTCCTACTGTAAAGCCTAGACTTTGAATGTTTTTTATAAGTTTTTCTTTAGCCATATCTACTACTTTTAAAGCCTTTTCTTCGCATTTTAAATCTACACTTATCTTTTTATCTAAAACCTTTATATATCCATCAACAGTACCTAAATTAATAGTTTTTACTGTAACTACTAATTTTACATTTGTACTATCTATTTTTTTACCATCTTTTCTATTATCTTTAACGATTAATTTGCATGGATAGTCTCTTTCTCTTATATTTACAGGTATATCCATATAATAATATTCTTGACTTATTTTATTAAAAAGCTTTATATCATTTATACTATTTTTTAATATATTGATTATTTTGGTGCTATTTTCATTATCACCTTTAACTTGAGATAAAACTTCTTTTATTATATTTTTACCTTCTTCACTTTTAGTAACTATTGAATCTTTTATTACTTCTTGAGAAATAGGTTTATCTTTTATTATTTCTTTTACTGCTTCTTTTACTAGAATCTCTTCTTTTGCTTGACCTACTATATCTTTATTTGATAATTCATCTTTTACTTCTACTTTAGTATTAATATCTTTATTATTAATATTTGCTTCTTCGATATTTTTACCTTCTAGTTTTATTATATCATTTAGCTTTAAAAATTCTTCTTCTGTTAATTTAATTTCTTTTCCTAAAAATGATGAAATAGTTTTATCTAAAGCTTCTTTTGTAAATTCATTTTTTGTAATATTTAAATCTTTAGTACTTTTATTATTGTCAGACTCCATACTCTTTTGTAGTGCCTTTAAAAAATCATTTCCTTTTGAGTTATTAGTTATTTCTTTAAACTCTAATAGGACATCTTCAGTGCTTAGTTTATCAAGTTTTGATGATATCTCTTTAAATTCATTAGTTGTAAATTCATTTTTTCTATTATTTAAAATTTCCTTAAGTCCTACTATAGCTGGTTCTTCACTTTTCCCTGACATTGATTTTAATATTCCAAGAATATTTATCTTACTATTAGCCTTGCTATCTTGCTTTTCATAAATCCCTTTTGCAATATTACTACTAACTTTATCTACTGAATCTTTTTCTTCATTGTTTATATTTTCAGCTCTAGGTATATTTACTTTTGTATCACTTTTGTTTTCTATACCTTTTTCAGTTATTTTAGCTTTTAAACTATCTAACTTACTATCTAAAGCTTCTCCTTTAGGAATATTTTCTTTTGTATTAACAGTATCCTCTATACCTTTCTCTGATACTTTTACATCAAAATTATCTAATTCCTTCTCTAGATTTTTAAGTATGCTCTCTAGACTTTCACCTTCTTTAAATAACTTTGTATATCCATTAATATTTTCAGTTGTAAAGTCTATATCATTTTCTAAAAATAAAAGTATATCTTCTTTAGACATATTTTTAAAAACATCTAAAAACTCTTTTAATTCTTTAGTTATAGCTTCCCCCTTAGATGAATTTTGTTCTATTCCTTTACTTTGTAAATATTTTTCTATAAATACATCTATTTCTTTTGGGTTGTCTACCATATTTTCTTTGAAATTTATAAAACTTTTAATCTTTCTTATATTATCTTTAGTTAGTGGAATATCAAACTTAAGCATTTCTTTAAGTAATGTTTCATCAGCCTTTTCTAATCCTTCTTTTGATAAAATATTAGATAGCTCTGAATCTTTCCCACTTTCACTGCTAGTATCCTGTTTAATAAGCTTTAATTTTATTTTTCCGTCTTTAAAGTCTTCTACTTGAAACTTATTAAATCCTTGATCTAAACTGTCTATATCCCCATCTATTTCAGCTTCAAATTCCCATCCATCAACTAATTTTATAGTTGCAGTATTTCCTTCGCCTTTTTTTATAACTTTACCTGAAAATTTCTCTCCTGTATTAAAAGTAAGCTTACTAGATATTTTCTTGCTGTTACTTATATTATAGGAATTATTCAAATTTAAAATCTCTGGCATACTATCACCTCCCGTAATTATATTGTTTTCATTATTTATAATATCGTAGAGAATTGATAATAATTAATAGAATTCCCTTCAATAGCCTCTACGGTTATTAAAAATAGGTTGTTTTAGCAAAATAAAAAACTGAAAAAGATATAACTTTATCTCTTTCAGTTTATTTTCATATTCTTAGCTTTATTTAATAATTAAAAATTATTCTATTACTATTTTGTTGTAATTTTTCTTTCCTCTTTTAATTAAAGCTGAACCATCTTCTAAATCTGATTCTTCAAGAGTTCTTGCTACTTCTATAACCTTAACTCCATTTAATGATAATCCACCTTGTTGAATTAATCTTCTACCTTCAGCTTTTGATGGTACTATTTTGTTTTCAGCCATTATATCTAAAATAGTTTTTCCTATAGCTTCTTTAGTTAATGTTACTGTTGGAACATTACTCATATCTACTCCACCAGCAAATAATGCTTCTGCTGCTGTTTTTGCTTTAGTTGCTTCTTCTTCTCCGTGAACTAACTTAGTTACTTCGTAAGCAAGAACTGTCTTAGCTTCATTTATAGCTGCACCTTCTA
Source organism: Clostridium chauvoei (assembly GCF_002327185.1). Taxonomy (NCBI): domain Bacteria; kingdom Bacillati; phylum Bacillota; class Clostridia; order Eubacteriales; family Clostridiaceae; genus Clostridium; species Clostridium chauvoei. The sequence continues at coordinate 1,971,160 of NZ_CP018624.1, forward strand.
AGCTTGATAATCTTCTTACTTCATCCATTGGTAAGAATGTTAATAGTGCTAAACATTTTTCTACGTCTGCATCATCAACGTTTCTCCAGTATTGATAAAAGTCAAATGGTGATACCTTATTTGGATCAAGCCATAATGCTCCTCCAACTGTTTTACCCATTTTTTGACCTTGACTATTAGTTAATAATGTACAAGTCATAGCCATTGCTTGACCTTTTGATTTTCTTCTAACTAGCTCAACTCCAGCAATCATATTTGACCACTGATCATCTCCACCTAATTCCATCTTACAGTTATACTTTTTATTTAATACGTAGAAATCATATCCTTGCATTAGCATATAGTTAAATTCTAAGAATGAAAGGCCTTTTTCTAATCTTTGTTTAAAACATTCAGCTGAAAGCATTCTGTTTACAGAAAAATGAACTCCTACTTCTCTTAAGAAATCTACATAATTTAAGTCTAGTAACCAATCTGCATTGTTTACTAATATAGCCTTATCATCTGAGAAATCTATAAATCTTCCCATTTGCTTCTTTATTGAATCAACATTATGTTGAATTTCTTCTTTAGTAAGCATCTTTCTCATATCAGTTTTACCACTTGGATCTCCTACCATAGCAGTTCCACCACCAAGTAATGCTATTGGTCTATGACCAGCTCTTTGCATATGTGCCATAAACATCATTGCTATAAAGTGTCCAACATGTAAGCTGTCTGCTGTTGGATCAAAGCCTATATAAAAAGTTATTTTCTCCTTCTCTAGCAATTCTCTTGTTTCTTCTTCATGAGTGAATTGCTTTATGTATCCACGTTCTAATAACTCATCTAAAACACTAGCCATTTCCTTTACCTCCTAAAAATAGTTACTCTTTATAGTATAGCCATAAAAATCTATATAATCAACCTTTATTAATATCTACTAGAAAATGCTTTCATACTTATTTATAAAAATTAAGTATGAAAAATAATTAAGGAACTAAAAGCAAAATATAAACTTTCTTTGCCTTTAATTCCTCATTACTTTTTAACTAATTAAACTTTTTAATTAAGCTACATATTCTCTTATGAAATCTGGTAAATCTTCTGTATTATCACAATTTACGTTTATATATAAATTAATACTAAATTTATTGGCAAGTTCTTTTAGTTGTCCAAAGAGTTGTGTTGACTCTGAAATTGGGCAGTTAACAATATTAGATAGTCCATCAATATAAATATTTTCTATATCATAGTTTTGAGAAATAAGTCCACAAAGTAACCCATAAAAGCTTTTACAATCTTCTACTTTAAAGTCCTTTGTAGTGACAAATCGTATGCTTCTTTTTAATAATCTCATTGGTCTTGAATCATCGTCAATATAAACTGAATCACCTTTTGAATTATTCACATGGCTATTTGCAAGGTCTATTAACCTTTTTGTTTTTCCAGAACCTCTTCTTGCACAAAATACTTGTATCATTGGGAACACACTCCTTTTCAATAAAACTTTATTCCTGGTAATATTACTTTGAATGAATCATCAGCTTTAGAATTAATAAATTTAACTTTACCTTTTCCTTTAAAGGCATTCCTCATTCTTGTAAATCCTTTTCCATTATTCAAAAGTCGTTTGTTGTTATCTAAGGTCATAAGCTTTTCGTAAATCCACATATTTCTCTTATTATAATTAATTTTTTGTCCCCTTATATTTTCTTCTATCATTTGACCTGGGCTAATAATTAATATACTATTATATGAAATAACAACTTCTATAATTTTGTTTATAGATGAGTATTCTCTATATAATACTGCATTTTTTATGCCCTCTACTACTGCCTCTACTGGGTATTTACTAGGAAGTATCTCTTCTAATAATTTTTCTGACTTGTCTATCATATCCAAAAGATTACCTTGGATAACGTTTACCGAAAGTGTATCTTTGTTTATTTTATCTATTATCCTAATCATATTTTGAGGGATACAGATACTATTGTTATCAGAAAATACTAAAAGACCTCCTATAGTACATTTTTCTTCACCACTCTCCTTATCAATATAAGTTATACCTGCACTTTCTAAAAGGAACTTTTTATTGTCCTTATTTATATATATTCCTTTATTTTCAAAATATTTACTAACTATATCCATATTTAAAAATTCTATATTACTTTTAATCATAGGGCATGTCTCAATTGAAAAATCAAGACTTTCTTCAAAGGCTGCTACAAGTTCCTGTTTTCTCATTGTATCTGTAGTAGAACCCCTTCTTATATAAAAGGATCCTGTTTCTCTGATTTGATAAGGTTTTTGGTCTCCATCATATATTGTTATTATACAAATTTCTTTTTCTTCTATATTATACCTATCTACTGATATTGGAATTGGCGGTTCACAGCGTGATGATATTATTTGTTGTACTTGTTCTTCTGAAAATAAATCCGCTTTCTTAATTCCAACTATTTTCTTCGTTTTATCTTGTACACCAACAACTATATATCCTCTCCCCCCGTTTGAGTTAGCTATAGCACATATATCTTTTGCTAATTCTTTTTTACCACTCTCACAGTTTAAAGATAATTTTAGTTTAAAATCTAACTTTGTTCCTTCTTCTTTGCTTATAATGGATATTATTTTCTTTTTATCCATCCTTACCACCTCTTACACCCCTATAATATTATAATATGTTTATTTATTTTATTAGTGATTCATTGACCCTACAATAAAATAAGTAGTAATCTATATCTTTCTTTAAGATTATAAATTACTACTATTTTATAATTATAAACTATCTCTAACTATTTCTGTTCCATCTATAGTTAATTGTACATGAATTTCTAAATCTGTTATTTTCATAGGATCTTCTATTTTTTCTTTAGGGTAATTTATTTCTAGCAACCTTTCTATGTAAAATACATCTAAATCCTTCTTTTGATATTTTTTAAATATATAATCTAAGTGTCTTTTTATTTCTTCTTCCTTCTTTGCTTTTATGTAATTTAATAATTCATTATCTACCCTTAGTTTTCCTTGCGCTTCTCCTAATGATACTTTCATTTCAATATTTTTTACTAAATTTATCTTATTACCATCATACTTTAAGTCGCTTCTAGTTTTGCTTTGTAATATTTCTAGAGTTATAAAATCTTCTGGTGATTGAGGATTTGACATTTCTAACGTTCCACCTCTTACATTATCAGTTAAAAGATTATAACTTAAAGCATCTTTTAATTCTATTCTTTCTACTAAAACATCATCTTTAAAGACACATCCTCCTGATATTTCTATTTTTTTGTCTAATGCATCTTCTTTTATTTCAATAGCTCCAGTTACATTAGTGTTATTTGCCATTAATGATGTACTTAAATAATCATTTATATTTATTTGCATTGCTCTAGGATTTTTTCTATTTTTACTTACTAAATCCTCTAGATATAGCCCTAAATATTCTTCATCGCTAGATGTTACCTTTAACAAATCCTCAACATCACCAAAATAAACAAATACACTTGGTTTTATTTGAAACTCTTGATTATTATTTATTAAATCAAGATAATTTCTAATTCCACTTCTTGCTGCTTTTTCTGTAAATATATATGCTCTATTTTGACTATAATTTAATTCAAAGCTTGATGCTAAATTAATATCTTTTAAAGCTTCTAAAGCTGTTTTTCCTATACCTTTATAAATTATACGTCTTCCTTTATCTGAGCTTTCATTTGTACTTCTATAAGGCTTTATACAGTCTAAATATACTACTGCATTTCCAAAATCATCTGTATCAAAAATAATACTTGTTGAAAATGTAACCTTATTTATATCTTGATAACTAAAACAACCTCCAAGAAGTAATGGAATTAAAAGTATTATAATACATTTACTTATTTTCTTTACTTTCATCCGCCTTACCTCTCTTTATTATATTTTGAGATATTCTACTTAACTCTCCTCTTAATACAACATCTTTAAATTTATACTCATTTACACTTCCTATTGGGAATAAAAATGGATATCCTACTGTTTCTAATTCTGATAATTGCATTAATAATAACAATGCTCCACATAAGAATCCTGGAATACCAAATAAAGCTGAAAATACAACTAAAATTATTGCCCAAAAAGATACTGCTCCATATAACTTAGGTATTAAGAAGTAACTAAGAGTACTTAAAGCCACTACTATTATAGTAATTCTTGATGCTATACCTGCACCTACTACTGCATCACCTAATATAAGCGCTGAAACTATACTCATGGCTCCACCTATAGGCTGTGGCAACCTAAGTCCAGCTTCTTTTATAAATTGAAAGGCTAGCATCATAAGTATAACTTCTACAAAGGTTGGAAATGGTACTCCTGCCCTAGATACTGCAAGCCTAAACATAAATAATGATGGTATCATTGAAAAATGATAAGTTATTAATGCTACATATAACCCTGGTAATAATGCTGCTACAAAAAACGCCATCCATCTTAATATACGATTAAAATTTGTATAATACCTATTTACATAATAGTCATCTGGCATTTGAAAATTTTCTAAAAAGAAATATGGAACTGTAAGTACAAATGGTGTACCGTCAACTATTACTGCAACTCTACCTTCTAAAAGTTTTGCTGCTACTTCATCTGGTTTTTCTGTATAACCTACTGTATCAAAAAAGCTTTTTTGCCTCTTTAATGCATCTTCGATATAGTTAGTATCTAATATAAATCTTATATCTAGATTTTTCACTTTTTCTTTTATTTCATTTATTAGTTCCTTTGGAGCTACACCATCTATATAGCTTACAGCCACTGCTGTTTGTGATTTTTCGCCAACTATAATAGCTTCAAATTTTAAATTAGGATTTTTTATTCTTCTTCTAATAAGAGCTACGTTATTTACTATTAATTCATTAAAGCCTTCTCTTGGTCCCTTTAATACTGATTCAGTTTCAGGGGTTCCTACTCCTCTTACTGGAAATCCTTTTGCTTCTACATAGATAATTTCATCAAATTCATCAAATATAACTATAGGGTCTCCTGATAGCACATGTGTAATTGCATCATCTTTGTCTTTAGCTATACCTGCTGCATTTATATTTAATACATTATCTATGACTTGTTGTAATGTTGTAATCTTCCCATTACTAGGTTTAATTTCTCCAAAGCCTCTAAGTGGAAAAACTACGTTGTCACTTATTAATTCTGAATTGCATAAGTCATCTATAAATACTATGGTTGCTTTGCCTAATACAGTTTGAATACTTCTGTACTTGACATCAAAAGAGTTTTTAAGTTTCTCTTTAACATAATCTAAATTATTCATAATCATCACCTAAACATATTATCTCTAACTTTTAGGTTTAATATTCACATCTTTTGCTAATACTACCTTTAAAGGAATTAATAATTATAATCAGAGGTGGGAGAATGAATAAACTTTCTAGTAAACATTTTGTATTATTTATAATTGGAGTTACCTTTATTTCTATAAAGACTTATCCATCATTATTTATAAATATAGGAGGTAGAGATGCTTGGCTATGTGCATTAATAGCTTCTTTAGTATTTATGGCTTATGTTTATTACATAACAGGAATTTGCAAAAGCACTAATACATTTGATATTAATTTGATTTTTACCTCATCTGTATCTAAGTTTTTAGGTAATATACTATTATTTATTTTTGCTATAAATTTATTTTTATCAGCTTTAGAGTCTGCTTCTGTAGAAGCCAATGCTCTTCATTCAACATTTTTTATAGAAACTCCTGTATGGTATGCACTAATATTCTTTTTGTTGCCATCTATATTTTTGCTTAATAAAAATATAAGAACTATTATTATATTTACTTTAGTAAGTGTTGGATTTTTAGTTGTAAATTCTATTACATTTATACTACTAACTCAAGGTTATAAAAATATGGATTATGTTTTACCTGTACTTGGAAATGGCTTAAATAAAGATTTCTTTATAACTATAGCTCTGATGCTAGGTTCTTTGAGTTCTTTTGCTGTAGCAATTCCATTTATGAATTACATGATTAAAAGAGAACATGTTAAAACTCATAGCTTCTATGCTAGTTCTATTACTTCTATTATTATAGTAGTTTCAATATTAGGAATTATAACCTGCTTTGGTCCCCTTAGATCAGGTAATATATTTTATCCTGAATTTGTTTTAGGTCAAAGAATTCAAATAGGTGGTTTTTTAGAATTTGGAGAATTATTTTTCCTATTTCAAACTGTTGTAGGATTTTTTCTTAAATATCTTTTAGCTACTTATGGAATACTTCTAATATATAGCAAATTTTTCTCTAACAAAAAATTATTTATAATAATTTATACCTTTTTAATGTTTGTATTTGCAAGCTTTATAGGTAGAAGTAACTTTATATTATTTGAACTTTTAAACTACTATCAAGTAATAAACTTAATAGGATTTTTTGTAATTCCACTTATAGTATTTACTATTTATTACCTACGCTTTAAAAGTAAATGTAAAATTAAAAGCAGTAAATAAATTTAATATTTTGAATAATAATAATTTTACTCCAAATATTAAGTAAAGGATTGCATTTTTCTATAAATATGTTATAATTAATTTGATTTTAAATAATAGGCACGAGTCTAAGATAATTTCACCTTTACCCTTGAAATTCAAAAGGTTCTAAGGTCTCAAAGTTATCAAGATTGTACCCTATGAATTTTAAGGAGGATTTTAAAATGGAAGATAAGAAAATAATTTGTAAAGATTGCGGTAAGGAATTCGTATTCACAGTTGGAGAACAAGAATTCTACAAAGAAAAAGGATTCGATAACGAACCAGTAAGATGCATCGATTGCAGAAGAGCTAGAAAAGCACAAAACAACAGAAGATAGTTTCTGTTTTAAAGGTTAATCATTAATTTGATTAACCTTTTTTCTTTTTTGAATAATTTATACATAAATGAGAATACTAATTATAGCTAACTTACAAATGATAATTTTACTTACAGGAGGTTAATATGAACTTCTCAAAATGGTTACTAACAGTAATAGTATTAACTCTTTTAATGGGTTTATTATTTACATTTACTACTACAGCACTAAACATAATAATATTACTTTCCTTTCTATTTGTATTAATTGATATTTTTGTAGATAGCAATAGTTTTCATAAAGGTAAAATTAAACATAATCTATAACATTTTAAGGTATGAGAATCTAGATTATAGCTAATCTCATACCTTATTTTATATGTGTCTTTTTAGTTGACATAAAAATTTGGAAATTCTATAATTAAATTATTACGTAAAGTGCAGCGTGAAAGGAGTACTTTTATATGGAAAATAATACATCTGAAAAGAAAAAGGTTATCTTTAGTGGTATACAACCATCTGGAGATTTAACTTTAGGAAATTACTTAGGAGCTATTAAAAATTGGGTTTCTCTTCAAGATGAATTTGATTGCTATTTTTGTGTAGTTGATTTACATGCAATTACTGTTAAACAAGAACCTAAGGATTTAAGAAGAAGAACTTTAGAACTTCTTGCAATATATATTGCTTCAGGAATTGTTCCTGAAAAGAACACTTTATTTATACAATCTCATGTACCAGCTCATAGTGAATGTTCTTGGCTTTTAACTTGTAACACTTATATGGGTGAACTTGGTAGAATGACACAATATAAAGATAAATCTAAAAAATACGGTGACTCTATTGGAGCTGGACTATTTAACTATCCAGTTTTAATGGCAGCTGACATACTTTTATATAACACAGACTTAGTACCTGTAGGTCAAGATCAAAAACAACATTTAGAGCTTGCTCGTGATATTGCTAGTAGATTTAATAATACTTATAGTCCTACATTTAAAATCCCTGAGCCTTATATTCCAAAGCTAGGGGCTAAGGTTATGAGTCTTCAAGATCCTTCTAAGAAAATGTCTAAATCTGATGAGAATCCAAATTCATATATTTTAATTATGGATCCTCCTGAGGTTATTAGAAAGAAGGTTTCTAGAGCTGTTACTGATAGTATAGGAATCGTTAACTATTGTGATGAACAACCAGGCGTTAAAAATCTTATTAATATTTTATGTGCTACTAAAGGTTCTACTCCTGAAGAGCTTGTTGAATATTATAAAGGAAAAGGCTACGCTGATTTAAAGAATGATGTTGCTGAAGCTATAATTGCTGAGCTAGAACCTGTTCAAAATAAAGTAAAAGATATTCTTACAGACAAGAAATACTTAGAAGAAATCTATAAATTAGGAGCTGAAAAAGCTTCTTATAACGCAAATAAGATTCTTAGAAAGATGCAAAAAAAGATAGGATTTATTCCTAGATAATATTATTATTTTAAGAGGCTAAATTAAAAGTTTAGCTTCTTTATTTTTTATCCTAAAGTACCTCTCCCCTATTCTTAATGAATCAAATGGAATCATTGACATTTTATGTAAAAAGGAGTATCTTTAAATTAGTTCCAATCATTTATTCTTAATTACAATTACTACTTGTTTTACTTATAAAAAATAGATAATATTTTAAAATATTTAGTATGGGGGATTATTATGTTAAAAAAATATGGACATGGCTTTAAATTTTTACTTGCAACTTTTTTAATAATATCTTTTAGTACATTTGGAATAGGATGTAGTACAAAACCAAGTGACGAAAAAGAAGAAATTACAAATAATGAAGGTTCTGTTACAAATGATTGGAGAAAAGAATCTTATATAAATGGTATTCTTTATCAATTATCAGCCGAAGTTAAAGGTTTACAATATCAAGCATTTAAGCTTGCAACCTTACAGCTTGATAAAAGAATTGCTGAAAGAGAAGCTGGTATGTATAAAAAACCACTTGCTATAATTTCAGATATTGATGATACGTTAGCTTCAGACTGTAATTATATTGCTGGAATAGTAATGCAGGATGAAAAATGGGACAATGGTCCTTGGGATGGTTACTATGATTCAATTGCTTCTACTTCAAATGTTGCACTACCAGGTGCTGTTGAATTTATGAACTATGCAGCTAAAAATGGCATAGAAACATTCTATGTTACTAATAGAGAACATAATCAGCTTGATTTATCAGTAGCTCAACTTGAGCATTTAGGTTTCCCTAATGCCGATAAAGAACACGTTCAAGTTTGTAACGAAAATGGCTCTTCAGATAAAACAGAAAGAAGAGAAAATATTCTTAAGGATTATGAAGTTGTTATGTATTTAGGAGATAATATTGGTGACTTCACAGAAGATTTTGCAAGAGAATTAGGTACAGTAAATAGAAATGAACTTGCTTCTGATCCTAAATATAAAGATCTTTGGGGAGATAAATGGATAGTACTACCAAATTCAACTTATGGAAACTACGTTGGATCAGTATGGGATAACAAAAAAGATTTAACTGAAGCTGAAAAAGTTAAAGCTATTAAAGAAGTCTTAGATAATTATAGTTATACAAATACTGATAAATATGAAAAATGGTATAAACCTGTAAATTAAACTGGTTTTATATAAAAGTAGTATTTGTAGTAATGATATTTGATTTAAAGACATAAAAAAGTAAAGAGGTTTTGAGCCTCTTTACTTTTTTATGAAAAAATTTTATAAAATTGCAAGTTCATTTTCCTTATCAAAAATATGAATAGCCTTAGTATCCATTGCAAACTTAGCTGTTTGATCTGTTTGTAATGCTGTGCTTCCATTTACTCTAACTGTCATTGAAGTGCCATCTTTAGTTATATAGATATAACTTTCTGCACCCATAAGTTCTGTAACTTCAACTTTAGCTTCAAATACACCATTTGGATTTGCTGTTATATATTCTTTATCATCATACATATCTTCTGGTCTTATTCCTAATACTACAGTCTTTCCAACATATCCTTTAGCTTTAACTATTTTAGCCTTATCTTCTGGAAGTTCTATGGATTCATCTCCAAAGTTTAATGATAACTTTCCATCCTTTTCAATTACAGTTGCATCCATAAAGTTCATTTGAGGACTTCCTATAAATCCTGCAACAAACATATTAACTGGATTAGCATATATTTCTTGTGGACTCGCTACTTGTTGAACAACCCCATTCTTCATAACAACAATTCTTGTACCCATTGTCATAGCTTCTGTTTGGTCATGTGTTACATATATAAATGTAGTTTGTAACTTTTGATGAAGTTTAGCTATTTCTGTTCTCATTTGAACTCTTAGCTTAGCATCAAGGTTTGATAAAGGCTCATCCATTAAGAATACTTTAGGTTCTCTAACTATAGCTCTTCCTAAAGCAACTCTTTGTCTTTGACCTCCTGATAAAGCCTTTGGTTTTCTATCTAATAAATGTTCTATATCAAGTATTCTAGCCGCTTCTCTAACTTTAACATCTATTTCTGCCTTTGGCATTTTTCTAAGTTTTAATCCAAATGACATATTTTCATATACTGTCATATGTGGGTATAATGCATAGTTTTGGAAAACCATTGCTATATCTCTATCTGTTGGTGGTACATCATTTACTAATTTATTATCTATATATAATTCACCTTTTGATATCTCTTCTAATCCAGCAATCATTCTTAAAGTTGTTGATTTACCACAACCTGATGGTCCTACAAAAACTATAAATTCTTTATCTTCTATTTCTAAGTTAAAATCCTTAACTGCTGTAACATCTCCTGGATATATTTTATAAATGTTCTTTAATGATAAATTTGCCATTTTTCTTCCCCCTCAAATTTCCCTCTTTATTAAGATTAAAGTTCATAACTTCTAACTGTCTTTATTGTAACCCTTTTCTATTTTTCAGTCTATTCACATTATTCACAAAAACCTTTGCACTTATTTGTGCAAAATGTATATAAGTTATAAAACAAAAAGGAAGCCCTAAAGCTTCCCTTTAATTTATCTTTCCCATGGTTTTGAGTTTAAATACTCTATAAATGGTTCTCTTAATTCTTCTCTCTTTAATGCATATTCAACTGTTGCTTGTAAGAAACCTAACTTGTCTCCAACATCGTATCTTCTTCCTTCAAAGTTATATGCATACATAGCTTCATTTTCAATTAAAGTTTTTAAAGCATCTGTTAATTGAATTTCATTTCCTTTACCAGGCTTAGTACTTTCTAATATTTCAAATATTTTAGGAGTTATTATATATCTACCTAAAATAGCTACATTACTTGGTGCTTCTTCTATAGCTGGTTTTTCAACTAAGTCTTTAACTTTATATACTCTGTCTTCTATATGAATACCATTAACTATTCCATACTTATTAACATCTTCAGGATTTACTGTTTGAACTCCTAATATTGATGTTTTATATTCGCTATAACAATCCATTAATTGCTTTAAACATGGTTTTTGTGAATCTACAACATCATCTCCAAGTAATACTGCAAAAGGCTCATCCCCTACAAAGGCTTTAGCACAATAAATTGCATGACCTAATCCTCTTGGTTCCTTTTGTCTTATATAATGTATATCTACCATGTCTGATATATCTCTAACTAGTTCTAATAATTCTTCTTTATGATTTTTAGCTAGTTCCATTTCTAATTCTACAGATTTATCAAAATGGTCTTCTATACATTTTTTATTTCTTCCTGTAATGATAAGGATTTCTTCTATCCCAGATTCTATTGCTTCTTCTATTATATATTGTATAGTTGGTTTATCAACTATTGGAAGCATTTCTTTTGGTTGCGCCTTAGTTGCTGGTAAAAATCTTGTTCCTAATCCAGCCGCAGGTATAATGGCTTTTTTTACTTTCATTACTTATCCCTCGCATTCAAAATGTAGTTTTTACATAATATAAACTATATTACCATATTAACATAAACAATATATTTTTCAATATTATTTTACATATTTTGTAATAGCAAATTAGTATTTTCTCTAATTTCTTTATAATTTCTTAAAAAAAGGCTAGTCTAATTTGAGACTGCCTTTTTTTCCTCTATATAAATATCATCACTATGTGATGGTATTCTTTTATCCTCTGGTGGAAGTTCATTCCAATTTCCGTAGAATACCTCAAGAACTCTTTCAGAATTATTTGGTATAGGGAATTCTATACCTTCAAATTTTCCTGTTTTTAGTGGCATAACATCATTATAATCTAAAACTTTTTTATCAAAAACTTCTATTCCATACATTATTTTTCCAGTTTCTTCTCTATCTACTTCAAAACCTTGATAATACATTTTTTCTATTACCTTTGTGTATGAAATAAACTTATATACTATTTTGTTTACTTTACACAAAGCTATTATTGTATTTTTAGAAATATTTTTTATAAAGGGTTTCTTAAATGTTAAATCACTAAACCACTTAGTTAATATTATGAAAGTGTTTTTCTTTTGCATCTTCTCATTCCTAGGTGTATAACTATCATATGGGAATACATCTACAAATAATCCTCTAAATTCACCGTAGTTATTTACAGATTTTATTTCACTATTAAGATCTCTAATTTTAGTAAATGCATTTTGAGTTAGCTTATCTGTTTTAGGTGTTTGACATGCATATCCTTCACCTAACTCATCTTCAACTATTTCTAAAAACTTTATATAATCTTCTCTTAACATACCAACATCTAAATCATCATCCCATGGAATAAACCCTCCATGTCTCAATGCTCCTAATAAAGTTCCTGACTCTAACCAATACTTTATATTGTGTTTTTTACATACTCTATCTATTTCTATTAATATATCAAGCATTCTTAATTGTGATTCCCTTATATTAGCCTTTTTCATACCCAATCCCCCTAAGTCTTATGCTTTTTAAAATCCTATAAGTTTTTATATTTACATATCGTCTTCAGTAATATCTTTTATAAATGGTTCTTTAATCTTAAAGTCTTTATCAAATCTTAACTTATATGCATTTATATAGTCTTTTCTATTTCCCTTAACATTATCTTTTTGTTTATATTCAACCCAGAATGAGAATCTTAATCCTTTATCATCTATCTCTATTCTTAGGTTATTTGTTTCTTTTAATTTTATTTCTATTTCTTCATTTTTTATTTTTTCTACTGTTTCTTTTGCAAAAGTTTCAGGATTAATTCCTAAATACTTTATACCTTCTTCATCTAACATATTTACAAATTCATTTATTCTATCTTCTGTTACATCTTTATAGCTAAGATCTGTATATAAACACTTAACTATTTTATTACCTATCTCAAAACACTTTTCTTTTTCTTCTGCTGTTACATTTCCTACTACTTGTATTTGTCTATCCTTATCCATATTTTTTAACTTTTTACGAACTACCATCTTATATTGTATAAAAGTAAAAGATGTTATTAATACTAATAAAAGTAGGATAAGTCCTTTAAAACTTTTTCTATTCATATTTCTTCCTCCTTGACCACTAATGCTAATATATCATGCTAATATTTCATTTTCAATAATCTTAAATTAAACTTTTTCCTCAAATTTATTTCTAAATAAGGTAGCATAAACTAAATAAAGCAAATTTAATTTAAAAAGCATATATCTTACTTTAGACATTAAACTTAAATCTTTATTAAAAAGTATAAATGGTATTGTTATTTTGCTTTTATATTTTTTAATCTTTTCTAAAAAATCTCCATATCCCATTAACTTGGTATTATGTTTTTTAGAGTAAATCTTATTATAACAATAATGTGAATAACTTTCACTTAATGTTATTAGCATATATATTTTTTCTGCTTCTGAAAATTCATTATCTATATCTTTATGTATATACTCTACATTTTTAAGTAAATCCAAAGAAGCTTCTGGTCTATTTATTTTTGTTAATGATCCTGGTCTTTGTATATAATCATATAAACTTTCCTTCACGAAAGATATTTTATTGCAAAGTTTATATAATTTATATATAAAAATAGAATCTTCATATAATTGATCTGTAAATCTTAAGTTATTATCTTTAAATATAGAAGTTTTATATAGTTTCCCCCATACATATCCATTGGTTTTGTATTTTAAAAATAATTTGACTGCTTCATTTCCTGTAATAGATTCTTCCTTAGATACAATAACTTCTTCTATAGTTTCCATTTCTTCTGTGCATTTTCTAAAACCACAAATGGAAACATCTGAATTATTATTCTTTAAATTCTTATATAGCTTTTCAAACATATCTTTTTTTATTAAATCATCAGAGTCTACAAAAGCTATATATTCTGTATCACAATTTTCAATAGCCACATTTCTAGCTGAGCTTACCCCTCCATTTTCTTTGTCTATAATGGTAACTCTATTCTTAAATTTTTCTTTTATAATATCTCTTGAATTATCTTTAGAGCCATCATTTACAGCTATTATTTTTATGTCATTAGATATTGTTTGGTTACAGATGCTTTCTAAGGTTGATTCTATATATTTTTCACAATTATAAACCGGAACTACGACTGTTATTTTTTTCAATTTATATCCTCCTTGGATATGAAAATTTAAATAGAGAGTGGATATGTATCCACTCTCCACCTAATTATTCTGTAACTCTCTCATATAAATTTAAATACTCTTTAGCCATATTATTTCCGTCAAATTTCCCAACAAAGCTTTCTTCTGCTTTTTTTGCCATAGTTTTTAATTGTTGTTTATTATCTAATAGATACTTTAAACTATTATAAAGCTCTTCTGAATTTAAATCTTTTAATAATAACCCATTTTCTTTATCTTTTATAACTTCTGGAATTCCTCCTACATTAGATGCAACTACAGGGATCCCTTGTGAAATAGCTTCAAGAATAACCATAGGTAATCCTTCACTTTCTGATGGTAATGTTAATATATCAAAACGTGGCATAACATTTATGTCAGGTCTCTTAACAGCGCCCATGCAAACTACCGTATCTTCTAAGTTGTATTCTTTTATTTTTTCATGTAATGTAGACTCATCTTCTCCATCACCTACAAATACAACTTCAAAATCGTCTCTTACTTCTCTTAACTTCTTTGTAGCTTCTAAAAGATAATTCCATCCTTTTGGTCTAACTATAGCTCCAACAAATCCTATAACTGTTTTTTCTGTAGCTATTTTTTCAGCAGTAACTTTTTCTATACCATTATAAATAGTTATTACTTGCTTCGGATCTATTTCTACTTCTTTAATAGCATACTCTCTAGTTTCATTACTTACCCCAACAAATGTTATATTTTTATTTCTACTAGCCTTTGCTGAAAGTTTTCCTAATGCTAAGGATTTGCTATTTGGTATAAATTTAGCATGTATTGTGCATACTATTGGAGCCTTTATTCTTCTTATATAGTTTACCAGTCCTATAGATGCTACACTATGACCGTGAATAATTACTTTTTTATCTGGATGCTTACTCTTAATTGTCTTTAGTACCTTTTTAACAGGAAGACCAAAGATAGCAAAATATCCTGAATATCTATTTTCACATTCTACAGGAATTAACGTAACACCTAGTTTTTCTAATTCCTTCATAGCTTTTTCAGATTCCTCATGTCTATAGTAGCATACATAAACTTTTATGCCTTCACTAATTTGGTTTTTTATTAAGTTATTTACAACTGTAAAGATACCCCCAGAATAATTTATAAGGTTATGAACTACAACTAAATCTTTCATACTATACCTCAATCTTTTCTGAACTACTATAAAAACACATAGCTAATGCTATTGGAATCCAAAGTGTCTTATCTCCTGTTGCTGAATAGAATGTACCACATATTAATACACTAACTGTACCCATAAGTATAGAATATGCTATTGGATTATTATTCTTCTTTATAAAACTTCCTAATCTCTTAATAACTGTTCCAAATAATGTTAAGAATAAACCTAATGCTATAAAGCCTCCAGCTGTTAAGAAATCAAAGAATACACTATGGTTCATAAACTCCATTTTTTCTCTAAAGTTAGCTATTCCATATCCAAAAATAGGATTTTGGAATCCAAATTTTAATGCATTAGTATACAGAATAAATCTTACATCCTCTTTAATTGATCCACCAAAATCAAATAATCTTTCAAAAATAACTGAATATTTATGGAAAATTATATTCTTTATTGTTCCACCAAAAACAAGTAAGATAACAGCCATTATAGCTATAACTGTGCTTAATATTATTACCTTTTTCTTAGTAAAGTTTATTTTTCTCTTTATTTTTGTTCCCCTAAATATAAATAACATTATAAATAGTCCACCAGCTATTCCTACTAAACTTCCTCTTGAAGCTGTTTTAAGAGTATAGTTTAAGCTAATTAAGAATGGTATCAATAATATAAGTTCTTTTTTTAATAAAGTTTGAGTTCTAAACCTATATAGTAAATATGCTGCAATCATAATTACTAAGCATGTATATATTAAACCTAATGAATTAGCATCTCCTCTTACAAAAGCTAATCTGTTTAAATATCCATATACTTTATATCCAAGCATCTTATTTATTGACATATATCCTAATATTAATGAATGTCCTAATCCTAATGTATAATAACCAAAAAATCTTTTTACAGAAATTATATTATTAGTAATTAATATATATATAAATATAATTGTTATTAATGCTGTTAATACTGGTTGTATAAGTGATAAGTCAAACTTATGAACAACTGAACATATTGCAAGCCATACTAATAATATTGCACATATAATAATTTCTCTTTTTTTACATACTTCTATAATTGAATCTTTAATTTTCCACTTAACTGTGTATATGGTACTTAACATTAAAGTAACCATAATTATTTGGAAGGGAGAAATCCCCCACATTACCGGAATAAAATTACTAGTACCTAGTAAAATAGCTATAAATCTTATATCTGAAATAGCAAAAACCAACATTGTTAGTAATATTACAAATCTTAGTGATGTAGCCATAACCGGAGAGCAAATATACACATTTAAAATTATGAAAAGAATTAAATGTGTTACATCATTTGCTAGAATCTTATTAAAATCTATTTTCTTCATCTTCTCCATTTACAATAAATCTCCTCTAATAATCCTGTAAACTTCTGTTTATTATTTTCCCCAAGTTACTTTATTTATTATCTTAGTAAAGCTTTGTATTATCTTTACAACTTTAACTGATACATTTTCATCATGATAATCTATTGCTAATAATGCTGGTTCTTTATTTTCTTGCATTGCTTTAGCTAAATCTATAGATTGAAGTATATCATTTTTCTTAATTCCTCCAACTATTACAGATCCCTTATCAAGAACTTCTGGTCTTTCAGTACTAGTTCTTATTAATATTCCTGGGAAATTAAGCATTGCTGATTCTTCACTTAAAGTTCCGCTATCTGAAAGTACACAGAATGAATTCATTTGAAGTTTATTATATGCCATAAATCCAAATGGTTTTAATTGTCTTACTAATGGATGGAACTTAATTTGTTTTTCTTCAATTCTCTTCCAGCTTCTTGGATGAGTTGAATATATTATTGGCATATTATATTGTTCTGCAACTGTATTTAATGCTTCTACTAATCCAAATAAGTTTTCATCATTATCTATATTTTCTTCTCTATGAGCACTTACTAATATATATTTTCCTGATTCTAAATTTAACTCTTCAAGTACATTTGAAGCTTGTATTTTATCCATGTTTTTACTTAAAACTTCTTTCATAGGTGAACCTGTTACATATATATGTTCTTTTCTAAAGCCTTCACTTAAAAGATATCTTCTACTATGTTCTGTATATGTTAAGTTAATATCACTTATATGATCAACTATCTTTCTATTTATTTCTTCTGGAACATTTTGATCAAAGCATCTATTTCCAGCTTCCATATGGAATATTGGCACTTTAAGTCTCTTAGCTGAAATTGCTGCTAAACAACTATTAGTGTCTCCTAAAACTAATATTGCATCTGGCTTTACTTCTTGAATAATTCTATAGCTTTCAGCTATTATATTACCCATAGTTTCTCCTAAATGATTTCCAACTACTCCTAAGAAATGATCTGGCTTTCTTAATCCTAATTCTTCAAAGAATATATCATTTAAAGTGTAGTCCCAGTTTTGTCCTGTATGAACTAATACATGATCAAAATATTTATCACAAGACTTAATTACTTCTGAAAGTCTTATTATTTCTGGTCTTGTACCTACTATGGTCATTAGTTTTAATTTTTGCATTTTGTGCCTCCTCTATACATCTATACTTCTAAAAAGAAAGTATCTGGTTTTTTTTGATCAAATATTTCGTTTGACCAAAATAGTGTTATTACTTCATCATTACCTATATTAGTAATTGAGTGAGTATAACCTATTGGAATATCTAAAACTGTTGGATTTTCTCCATCTACAGTATAAGTTATAACTTTATCTTCATCAATTTTTCTAAACTTTATTTCTGCATTTCCTTGAATAACTAAGAATTTCTCAACCTTAGTATGGTGATAATGGTTTCCTCTTGTTATTCCTGGTTTAGTTTTAGATATAAATATTTGTCCAAATTCTTTTGACTTAATTAATTCTGCAAGCCATCCTCTATTATCAACTTTTTTATCTAAAGTATAAGAAAAATTATCTTCTTCTAAATATGATAAGTATGTGCTATGAAGTACTTTTGTAAATTCATCAGCAAAGTTTGGAATAATACTTGTCTTTCTAATAGCTTTGAATGCATTTAAACTGTCTACTATTTTACCTAAAGTCGCTTTATGTACTACATCAACTTCTTTAAATTGTAAACCCTTATTTTCTTTTTCTTCTAATTCGTTAACAAAGCATCTTATTACATCATCTATATAAACTAACGTCATTTCTTTAGTAGGATCTGAAATCCAAACTTCTTCTCCTCTTGCTATGTTATGACAGAAAGTTGCAACTGCTGAGTTATAATTTGGTCTGCACCATTTACCAAATACATTTGGTAATCTATATATAAGAACATTTGCCCCTGTTTCTTTATTATATTTTTCTAATGCTTCTTCTGCATACTTTTTGCTCTTTCCGTATGCATTATCTAGTTCTGCTTGTATTGAAGAAGTAATTAATATCGGAGTTGTTTTATTAGCTTTAATTAATTCATCTACTAAAATAGTAGTTAAATTAGAATTTCCTTCAAAAAATTCTTTATCATCTTTTGGTCTATTTATTCCTGCTAAATGAAAAATAAAATCTGCTTCTAAAGCTCCTTTTACTAATTCTTCTGTTGTATTTTCTTTATCTATTAATATTAAATCATGGTTACTTGTTTCTTTTAACTTGCAAACTAGATTTTTACCAATAAACCCATTAGCTCCTGTAATTAAAACTTTCATTTTGTAAGCCTCCGTAATAATATTTAAGCTAAGGAGAAATAAATCCTCCTTAGATATTTTACTCTATACCAATTCTGTTAAGTTAGCTTTATCTGCTTCTCCATTATTTAATTCATATTGAATATATGGTAATTTAAGAAGCATTCTCTTAACTTCTTCTACATTTACTCTGTTTGTATTATCTGAATTATATTCTTCATCAGCTCTAAACTTTTCATTACCTTCTGTTACGTACTTAGCATAATTTAAATCTCTATTATCTGATGGTATTTGGAAGTAATTTCCGTGATCAATCGCTTGAACGAATTCTTCTTTAGTTAATAAAGTTTCATAAGATTTTTCTCCATGTCTAGGTCCTATAATCTTAATTCCTGCATTTGAATTAAAGACTTCCTTTACAGCTGTTGCAAGTTCTAGAACTGTACATGCTGGTGCTTTTTGTACAAATATATCTCCTTGTCTTCCATGCTCGTAAGCATATAAAACTAGATCTACTGATTCTTCTAATGACATTAAGTATCTAGTCATATTAGGATCTGTTACTGTTAAATCCTTACCTTCTTTTATTTGTTTTATAAATAGCGGAATAACTGATCCTCTTGATGCCATAACATTACCATATCTAGTAGCACAGAATACTGTTGAATTTTCTCCACTTTCTCCTGCTTCTCTTGCTCTTGCTATCATAACTTTTTCAGCTAAAGCCTTTGACATTCCCATTGCATTAACAGGATAAACAGCTTTATCTGTACTTAATAATATAACCTTTGATACCTTATTTTCTATTGCTGCTTTAAATACATTATCTGATCCTTGTACATTTGTTTTTATAGCTTCCATAGGATAGAACTCACATGAAGGTACTTGCTTTAAAGCTGCTGCATGGAATACATAATCAACACCTCTCATAGCATGATTTATACTTTCAAAATCTCTTACATCTCCAATATAATACTTAACCTTTTCACTTTTTATATAAGTTCTCATATCATCTTGCTTTTTTTCATCTCTTGAAAATATTCTTATTTCTTTAATGTCTGTATCAATAAATCTCTTTAGAACAGTATGACCAAAAGATCCTGTACCTCCAGTAATTAAAAGAACCTTATCTTTAAACATATTACTCGCCTCCGTATTTTACCCTTAATGTTTTTCTTTAATTATTTAACAAATTGTTAGCTTTTTTATTTATATTAAATATTTTTTTATACTTTTCATCTAATATTACTGATGATAAAAAGTATAATTTTCTTAATAAGCTGTTTCCATTTGGATATAAATCCATTCCACTTGTATAAAGTTTATCTGCTAAAGCATGAAGTTTAGTATTGTCGTTTTCTATTCTTCTCTTTAATTCTTCTAAAGAAAACTTATCATCTTCTCCTCTTAATCTCATTTCATGCATTTCACTAATATATAAAGATGATAATATTTGATTTTTCTTATTAGTGTTAGTTACACTAGTTTTTCTTACTCTATATTTTAATAATACTTCATTAATATTAGAAATACTATATCCAGAGGTTATAAATCTTGAAACTAAATCATAATCTTCTGCATATAATACATGTCTATAGTTTCCGATTTTTATTATATCCTCTCTTTTAAACATCATTGATGGATGTACCATACAATTTCTATATCTAGATATTTCTTTAATTAACTCTTTATCAGTTACAATGTCTGTTGATTCTTCTATAATATTATCTTCCTCATTTATGCAAATTATATTAGTACCTATCATAGAAATATTTTTATTTTTTTCTAGAAAATTAAATTGCTTTTCTAATCTAGTTTCTACAGATATATCATCTGCATCCATTCTAGCAATATACTTACCTGTTGCAAGGCCTATACCTTTATTTAAAGTATCTACTAATCCTAAATTTTTTTCATTTATATAAAATCTAATTCTAGAATCCTTTTTTGCATAATCCTCAATTAAATTTTTTAAATCAATATTATTTGGATTGTCTAGTATTATAATAAACTCAAAGTTTTTAAAGGTTTGATTTAATATAGATTCTATACATTTTCTAACCCATCTTTCTTCTTCATTATAAGCCCCCATTATAATAGATATATCTACCTTATCCATCCTAATCCTCCTTAGACTTTTCACAATCCTTCATAAGTGCTTTAGCTACAATTAAATCCACAGGTTCATCTATATCAATTGAACTCGCCCTATCCATTATATACGCTTTGCTCTTATCTTCATAGAAACTTTTTGTAATTTCATAATTTTTTACTCTACATATATATATAGCACCATTTATTCTATAAAATGTGCCTAATTCTTGTCTTCTTTTAAGATTATTCTTATTAATAAAATCTTTTAATGATAAATCACTCGGTAATGTATTTGATAGTAAAGGTGAATGATCCATTTCACATACGCTTACTACTGAATTTAATTCCTCATCAATTATAAGATTTGCAGCTTTAATAATATCTTTATTAGTTCTTAATGGAGATGTTGGTTGAAGTAATACAAAGTAATCATATTCCTTACCCATTTCTCTTAATCTTTTTATTACATCTAATAAAACTTCCTCTGTTGAGGAGGTATCCTTTGATAAATTCTCTTCCCTTAAAAAAGGAACCCAAGCTCCAAAGCTTCTTGAAATATCTGCATATACATCTGAATCTGTAGATACTATAATATCAGTAAATATATTACTTTTCTTTGCATTTTCTATTGTATGTGCAATTAATGGTTTTCCATTTAAATCAATTATATTTTTATCTTTAATCCCTTTAGATCCGCTTCTAGCAGGGATAATTGCGAGAAATTTCTTTTCTCTGTACATTGTATAACACCTCTAAAAATATATTATTTTATAACCTTTTTAAGATTTACTAATACTCCTGCAATTATTATAATGATTAAAGCCCATCTAACTAACATCATATCTATAAATACATAATGGAATATCATAACTACTAAAATAGCTGCTAATGCATATATGTAATATACGAATGGGAAATCCTTTCTCTTTAATACAAGTCTTACTATTATCTCATGGAATACAAATAATAATGCATAAGAAATAGTTGTTGCTATAGCAGCTCCTAGTCCTCCTATTTTAGGAATTAATAAAAAGTTAATTACAATATTAACTATAGCCGCTAACATGGTTCCTGTAGATATTAACGTACTTTTCTTTCTGTAAAATTCGTAATTTACACCAAATGTATATAAAAATACAAAATAATATGCTAAAACAACCATAGGTATTATTCCTATACCAGGCCAGAAAACTTTACTTGCTAAAAACTTCATCATTTCTGGAGAAGCTAAAGTAAATAATCCTGTAAAAATTGTAAATACAATTATATATATTTTAGCTTTTTCTTTTATTTCTTTATCTAATTTATCTCTTTGCGCATCAAAATACCAAGCTACCCATGCACTATTTATTGACATTAATATTATATTTACTATCATACCAATGTTATAAGACATATTGTATAATCCAACTATAGAATCCGTAGTATATTTT
Source organism: Clostridium chauvoei (assembly GCF_002327185.1). NCBI lineage: Bacteria > Bacillati > Bacillota > Clostridia > Eubacteriales > Clostridiaceae > Clostridium > Clostridium chauvoei. Next base: position 1,993,869 of record NZ_CP018624.1, read on the forward strand.
TGAAGCATTACTCTATCAGATTGTGTTAATATCATATGTGAAAGGTTATGTACTATAAGAGGTAAAGCTATTGGCAAGCAGAACTTCCAATGTTTTAAACTTATAAATACCTTTCCTTTTCTCATCATATTTATATAAACAACTATTCCAATTAAGACACTTGCTATAACACCAGCGTATATTCTTCCTAAATATTTTTCATTATTTAGTGATAATATTATAACTATTGAAACTCCTATGTTTAATAAAGTTGATATAGCTGAAATTAATAAATATTTTTTATAGTCTTTTTCAAAAACTAATCTACTTGAATTAAATCCTCCAACAAAATCAAAAAATGCCTGTATTACCATTAATATTATTAATGGTACTGCTAATTCAGTAAATTTTGATATTGGATTTCTAAAAAATATTGTAAGAAGGAAAACCCCAAAGAAGCTTAATGTTGATAAAAACAATGTACTTGATATATATCCATCATACTCATCTCTTGGTAAGTTGGCCCTAGCTGTTCCTAATGTTCCATTAATTCCAAGTCCTATAAAAATAGAAATTATACCTAAATATGTAGAATAAATACCTGTAATTCCATAATCCGCAGTATCTAATCCTAATAATTTAGTATAAAGTGGCATTGTAAAAAAGTTAATTCCCTTTAAAAGAAAAGTACCTACCGTGTACCATGTTGCTGCAGAAATCAGAGAATCTCCAGTAAATTTATTTAATATTTTTTTAGCATACTTTTCTCCTTACACCTTAATTTTGTTTAATTCGTCCGTAAATTCTAAAATACTATTTGGCATCTTTACTCCTAAGTCCTTTAGTATTTCTATATATTTTTTATTAACATTCATATTCATAAGCTTATACATAGCAAAATATTTGTTATCTGATATTACAGGTACGGTTAAATATATAGTGCTTAACCCACTTCCTATTATTATATTCCCCTTACTTCCAACTAAAATTTCTTCTAAAGCTTTATTAGACGGTAATATTTTTATATTTTCATCTATCATCTCATTTAGATAAAAATTTTCTTCTCGTGGATGATACTTTAAATATATTTTTTTATTATCATCCCTTAAATTTTTTATAATTTCCTTATATGAATTGTAGGCTTTTTCAGAATATGTTTCTAAAGTTAGTATATAACTATAGTTTATATTACTCTTATCCTTAGTTGATGAATCTATTACCTCTTTAAAATATTGCCTTTTTATTTGAATTATATTTTTAAATTTAAATTCTTCTCTTACATACTTAGGATAAAGAACATAATAATTAGACACCTTTTTAGATGTCCCATAAACAGCTATTTCTTCATATTTGTTATAAAAGTTAAAATACATTGCTGGTATTGCAACTGGCCTTAAAAGTAAATAATCCTTTGCTTCTAACTTTTTCTTTGGCAAAATTGTATCTACATATGCTGCTCCCCCATCTTCTATTGCTGATATAGTTGCACCATTTTTAGATAATCTATCTACCAATATCTGCACCATAATAAAAGTATCATTAAATATAAATATTTCTTCAACACCTTTATTAAGTACATCATTTGTAATATTCCTTATTAATTTACAGTTATCTAATGTAAGCTTTCTTTCATTTATTTTTGTTCCATCATTAGCTAATACTCTCTCATCAAATTGGCTACTTGGAATTATATATATTTGTGAAAAATATTTATCTAACCATTTGTATTCTTCTTCTCTATAGTTAAAATGCTTAAATAAAATTAAAATATTTTCTTTTTTATTTTTTTGTAATGCTACACTAGAAGAAAGTAATATATGGTATGGAGTATGTGCAATAAAAACATTAGATTTCATTATTATTTTCCTTTCTTTAAAAAGTTCTCTACTCTTGTCACAAAGGATTTTGAACTATAGTTATCCATAGCTATTTTGTAATTACTTCTTGCAAATTTTTCATAATCTTTATTTGCTTTTATAATTGATTCTGAAATATCTTCCTTTTCCACTTTACATAGTACTCCGTTAATATTATCTTCAAATATATCACAAATTCCACCTTGATTAGTAGTAACTACTGCTGATCCTGATATCATAGCTTCTAAAATTGAAATTGGCTGTCCTTCATTAGGATAGTATGTTGGTAAGCAAAAAATGTTTGTATTTCTTAAAAGTTCTTTCTTTTGCTCTCCCTTTACTAAACCATGATATGTTACATTATTATCTAATTCTTTTAATAACTTATCTAAACTTTCTTTTATCTCTTCTTCTATAGCTCCAGCTAGATCTATATGGAAAGGAATATTCTTTTCTTTTAATATTTTTCCAGCTTCTAACAATTCTAATATTCCTTTAGTTTTCATTAAATTACTTAAATATAAAACTCTTATTTCATTATTATCTTTGAAATAATTTATTTTATCTTCTAACTGTTTTTCTGAAATTAAGTATTCTTCTTGAACACCATTTTCACATACTATAACTTTTTTATCATCTAAAATTCCATGGAACATAGTTCTTAAAGACTCCCCTAAAACAACTACTCCATCACACATTTCAAAGTATCTCTTAAGTGTAGCTTGTTTCTCTTTATCTACTGAATCGTACATTTGTCTTACAAAACCACCATGAAAATGAATATAACAAGGCTTTTTCTTGGATATAGCTGCCTTAATAAAAGGTGTATATTTCATAAAACCTAAATAACTTTGGGCTGGTGTTATATATATGGCATCAAATCCCCCAAAAATTATTTTAGATACACCTTCTATAATTGGCTTAAAGCTTGCAATTATTTTTGTTATTTTCACTTTTCCTTGTGATTTTAAATCTGCAAATTTTTTATCTGTATCTGTATTTATATAAGTAACATCATTATTTTTTAGTAACCCTTCATATAACATTTTATTTGCTATAGTCATTCCGCTAATTTGACCTGGAAATGGTCCTATCATTAAGATTTTCATAAGCTCCTCCTACAAATAGATGTCTAAAATCTATTAAGAATAATATCTGAAGAGTGTTTTACTGTGTAGTTATTCTCTAAATACTCTCTTCCCTTAATTCCCATATCTACTAATGATTCTTTTTCTGTAATCATTTTTTTAATACATGTATTGAAAGCTTCTATATTTCCACTTTCACACCAATATCCAAATTTTCCATTTTCAATAACAATTCCTACATCTGTGTTTTTATCTGTTGCTGCAAGTACTGGTATTCCAACCTCCATATAACTTAAAAGTCTTGATGGGAAGTTTGGAATTGTAAATCTATTATCTAAAAGTATAAGTCCAATATCACATGCTTTAACTAAATTATCATAATCAGCTTTTGGTAATAAAGAATATAATGCTGCATTTATACCTTGATTGTCATCAAACCAAGCTTTTAGCTTATTATACTCTGTTCCATTGCCAACAATTAAGAAAAATACTTCTTTATTATCCTTATTTGCCTTAAGAATTTCTATTAAAAAGTTTATTCCTTGTGGTCTTCCAAGGTTTCCTCCATAAACAATTACTAAGGCATCTTTAGGTATTTTATATTTATCTCTTAAAGCTATTTTTTCTTCTAAGTTTAATTTAGAAAATGGTAATGGGTCTATGCTATTTGGACATACTTCCACCTTTTCTTCTCTTAACTCTTTATTATGTTCTAATAAGTACTCTTTATTTTTATCTGACATACATCCTATATAGTCTGATGCTGCATATAGTTTATTTTCTTTTTTTCTGAAATACTTATAAATGATGCTACTTTCTTTCATCATTTCAATATCCACTGCATTTTGTGGGAAAATATCTTTAAGTAAAAGATATGACTTAGCTCCATCTCTACTTTTTATATAATTAATAACCTTTTCAAAAGTTATAGGTGGAGTAGAATACATAACTAAGTCAAACTTTGTATCGTTTAAATATTTTTTTATTGAATTTACGAATTGATTTTCGATTAATAAGGTACTTAAACCTTTTTCTATTATATTTGTTTTTTGTATATTTCCTGTTTTAACCCTTAGAACTCTAATACCGTCTTCATAACCAATATAAGTTTCTTTTTTTGTCTTCTTTCAATAGGGGTAACAACTGTTACATTGTTACCTCTATTTTTTAATTCCTTCATTAAATCTATATAAATTCCTCTACTGTTACAATCCATAGGATATACTAATGTTAAAAATAATATGTTCATAGATATTCACCTTTCTAATTCTTCCCGTTAAACTTCTCCATGGTATTATCTTCTGATTGATTTATATCTGATTTCTTTAAAACTTTAGAAATTGTTAAAAAGAAAATTTTAATATCTAAAGCAAATGACCAGTTTTCTACATACCATACATCTAGCTTGAATTTTTCTTTCCAAGAAATAGAGTTTCTACCGTTTATTTGAGCCCATCCAGTTAACCCTGGAAGAACTTCATGTCTTCTTAATTGCTCTTTACTATATAAAGGCAAATACTCTACTAATAAAGGTCTAGGACCAACTAAACTCATATCTCCTTTTAATATATTAATTAATTCTGGTAATTCATCAATACTTAAACTTCTTAACTTTTCACCAAAACTTGTTAATCTCTCTTTGTCGGATAATAAGTTTCCATTTTTGTCTTTAATGTCTTTCATAGTCCTAAATTTTATCATATTAAAAACTTTATTATTTTTTCCAACTCTTTTTTGGACAAAGAATACAGGTCTTCCAAGCTTAATAGCTATTAAAATTCCAACTACTAAAAATATTGGTGATAATACTATTAATGCTGACAGTGAAACCAGTATATCCATTAGTCTTTTTAATACTCTCATGGTTACCTCACATAAAGCATAATTTATTGGGGTTTTAAACTTTACAACGTATTTCCTATGCTTTTATACAAATAATTTTTTTATAATGTCTGTTACACGATTTAAATCTTCAGTCTCTAGTTTAGTATCTGAAGGTAAACATATTCCTCTTTCAAATATATCTTCACTCACACTAGTTCCGTTATCATTATGTGAGAAGAATTTATAATCTTTATAGAAAGGTTGCATATGCATTGGTTTCCATATGTTTCTTGACTCTATATTTTCTTTTTCTAGAGCTAAGATTATATCTAGTGGTTTGACTTTACTATCCTCTGTTAGAGTAATACATGTTAACCAACAGTTTGAATCACCATAATCACATATAGGCATCATTTCTATTTCTTTTATATCCTTAAAGGCTTCTTCATATACTTTATATATTTCTCTCTTCTTTGCTACTCTATCTTTTAGCACTTCCATTTGCCCTCTACCAATACCAGCAGATATGTTACTCATTCTATAATTATAACCTAATTCTGAATGTTGATAATGTCTTGCTTGATCTCTTGCTTGTGTAGCCCAGAATCTTACCTTTTTTATAGCTTCTTCATTATTTGATACAAGCATTCCCCCACCTGAAGTAGTTATTATCTTGTTTCCATTAAATGAATATATTCCAAACTCTCCAAAAGTTCCACTAGCCTTACCTTTGTAAGTTGCTCCTAAAGATTCCGCTGCATCTTCTATTATTGGAACATTGTATTTGTTACATAATTCTATAATCGGATCCATATCTGCACTTTGACCATATAAATTAACTACTATAACCGCTTTAGGCATAGTTCCATTCTTTTCACATTCCTTAAAAGCTTTTTCTAATGCTTTTGGTGACATATTCCAAGTTTCATAATCTGAATCTATAAATACTGGTATTGCATGTTCATACATTATTGGATTGCAACTTGCTGCAAAAGTTAATGAAGAACAAAAAACTAAATCACCCTTTTTTACTCCTACTGCTTTTAATGCTAAGTGTATTGCTGCTGTTCCTGCTGATAATGCAGCAGCTGCTTTAACTCCAACATAGTTAGCTACATCTTTTTCAAAATTATCAACATTTGGACCTAACGGTGCAATCCAATTTGCTTCAAAAGCCTCATCTATATATTTTTTTTCATTTCCTCCCATATGAGGTGAAGATAAAAATATCTTTTTGTTACCCATTTTAATCACTCCAATTTATTATTTATTTTTTGTAACTGCTACTTCATCTAAGGGTGTATAACTTGGAACTATCTTCTTTAATCTCACTCTTATTTCATTAGCCTTATTAGCCTTACTTATATCTACTATGTCTGATATATTTTGCATTAATGCATCATAGTCTATATCAGCTGGTTTTTCTATAAATATTTTTTCATGCTTCGTATTGCTTAATTCATTTTCTGCCATAAGAAGTTCTTCATATAGCTTCTCACCTGGTCTTAAGCCTACTACTTTTATATCTATATCTTTGAATGGTTCAAAGCCTGAAAGCTTAATTAAATCTACTGCTAAATCATAAATCTTAACTGGTTTACCCATATCTAATACGAATATTTCTCCACCTTTAGCATAAGCGCCTGCTTGAAGTACTAATTGTGCAGCTTCTGGTATAAGCATAAAGTATCTTGTAATATCTTTATGAGTTAATGTTACAGGTCCACCTGCTTCAATTTGCTTTTTAAATAATGGTATAACTGATCCATTACTTCCTAAAACATTACCAAATCTAACTGCTACATATTCAGTCTTGCTTCTTGCATTTATAGATTGAACTATCATTTCACATAATCTCTTTGTAGCTCCCATTACATTTGTAGGGTTAACAGCTTTATCTGTAGAAATAAGAACAAATTTTTCAACACCAAATCTATCTGCACATTGAGCTACATTTAAAGTACCTTGTACATTGTTTTTTATTGCTTCTGCAGGGTTAAATTCCATTAATGGTACATGCTTGTGTGCTGCTGCATGGAATACTACATTTGGCTTATATTTTTCAAATACATCTGCTAATCTCTTTTTATCTCTAATAGATGCTATAACAACCTTTTGATTTAACTCTGGCATATTTCTTTGAAGTTCCATTTGTAAATCATAAGCTGTATTTTCATATATATCTAATATTATAAGTTCTTTTGGTGCAAACTTTGCTATTTGTCTGCAAAGCTCAGATCCTATTGATCCTCCACCACCAGTAACTAAAACTCTCTTATTTGTTAAGTAGTATGAAATACCTGACTTATCAAGTTCTATTTCTTCTCTTCCTAATAAGTCTTTTAAATCAACATTTCTCATTTTTTTAATATCTATTTCACTACTATCAACTAATTCATTTATTCCTGGCATAATCTTAATTTGAGCTGTAGTATTTTGACACTTTTTAATTATTTCCTTTTTGTTCTCTGCGGATAAGCTTGAAATTGCTAAAACTATAAGATCTACATTTTTATTTTCAACAATTTCTTCTACTTCATTTGTATTTCCTAATACCCTTACACCACTTAAATAAGTTCCTTTTTTATTATTATTATCATCAACTAAACCTACTATTTTGTAAGCTCCATTGCTTTTTTTTCTTAATTCTGATATTGCAATTTGTCCAAAAGCTCCTGCTCCAATGATAAGTACTCTCTTTTTAGTTTCTCCATTTAAAATATTTTTATATAATTTTACTCTTTTATATATTCTCATAGAAAGCCTTACTGTCATTGTAAATAGGATTACTAATACACCCGATGTTATAGTAACTAAATTAGGAATTCTTAAAGGCACCACAAACATAATAATTATGTTTAATACTATACCTAAAATTCCTCCACCTATTCCCCATAAAAATTCATCTAATCCCGCTATAGTCCATAAACTACTATACATTTTCATAAAATAAAATGGGATTATGTATAATAATACAATTAAAGGTAAAAATCTTAAATATGCTATTACATAATTATCTGGTACATCCGAACTAAATCTAATGTAAAAACTGCATACATATGCTAAATTTATAAAGATTATATCTAGTAAAAGTAGTATTAGACCCTTTACTTTATTACTTTTAACCATTTCTTACTGCCTCCTGCTTGCTACTTAATCAGCTATATTGGATTCTTTATTGTAAAATATAATACTATATTCTACTTAAAATACTATCATTTGTATAATATTATATCATAATTTGTGGCATTAATAGTTAACTTTCCCCTCAAATTATTTTCACTAATTTATTATATCACTATTTTTTATATTGTTTAATTTTTTATATAAAAAGGAAGACATATTAAGAAAATCTTAATATATCTTCCCCTAAAACTCCTCATCCTATGTTCTTTTCTTTATAATTCTTAGTTATAACTAACATAATCCAAAAAGTAATTAGAGGGAAATTTAAATCTCCAAATAGAAGACTTTCAGGAATATTAGCAAAAAGCATTGCAATTAAAAAGCATATTAATAAACTTTTTATTTCTATATCCTTACCATATAACTTTTTGCGTTCTTTTACGGAATTTATAATTACATATGCTATATATGCCATTATAAGTAAAAATACTATAATTCCATTTGCAAGCATAACACCTAAATACCCATTATGCGTCCCAAGCTCACTAGTTGGATTTCCCATAGCTTGTGCTATAAGCTCATTTGAATTTTTAATTCCAACACCAAATAATAAATTTGACTTTATTATATTTATAGCTGCCGTCCAAATTGCTATTCTTCCGCTTGTAAAATCTGCATTAGTTATTTTATTTATAAAAGCTGAATCTTCTGGTAGTACTCCTAACTTTAATGCTGCTATTCCCATTACCCCTAGAAGAACTAGTAATATTATTGCATATTTTTTATACTTACTTCTGAAAAAGAAAATAAAATAACTCATTATAAATACAGCTATTATTAATATTGAGTTTCTACTTCCTGTTAACATTATGTTATATGTTTGAAGTAATATATTTACTATTAAAAATTCTTTATAAACTTTTTTTTCTTTAATAACAAATAAAATTATTGAAAGCATTATTGACATTGCACATAATAAAGCATATGAATTAGGATTAACCATAATTGAAATGATTACCTTCCCAGTTGTATAATAATCCGCTATACCATAAAATGATTCTCCTATAAAAACAGTTGTATTATTTATATAACAATACAAACCAAATACACCTGCAATAAATGAAACAACTACAAAACATAATAATATGCTTGATAGTATTTCTCTTAAATCATATTTTGATATTTTATTTCCAACATAACAAATACCTATAAGTATAATAATTACCGAATACAGTTCTCTAAATCCAAGACCTCTACTTATAATTCCTGCAATTACATAACTTATCATTGTAACAATAATCCATATAAACTCTTTATTATCGTTATCCTCTAGTAGTCTTTTTGAAAAACATTTTTCTTTTTTATTTTTTAGTAATTTCCATATATCTTCGTTTAAAAAACATATAGCTGCATATATAAGTGTCATTATCATAATCGGTGCCATAAATATTAGCATGCCTTTAATAGATACTACTGAACTTGTATAAAATATACTAAACAATATAAGTACATTAAAATATATAATGCCTTTCCACTTATTCAATTAAACCCCTCCTAAATTAAGAATCCTTACTATAAATCAAAAAACTTCTTTTTTAAAGAAATAGGTTCACTTAAAGTCTTCTTAATTTCCTTCATTATCTTATCTGATGTATTTCCATCCCCATAAGGATTAATAGCATCTTTTATATTTTCTTTAAATTCTTTGCTTAGCCCTTTATTCATTGCATCTATGATTTTTTCTGCAACTGGTTCACAATTTATAACTGTAGTTGCTTGTACTCTTCCCTTTTGTCTGTCCCCAATATTTATAGTAGGAATATTAAATGATGGTGTTTCTATTATTCCACTTGAAGAATTTCCAACTACCATACTACTATGCTTCATTGCACTTAAATATTTAATTTGACTCATAGATACAAATTGAACGCATCTATCTTTATTTTTTTCTACATATTCATCAATCAAACTATTTATTATTCTTCCATCACTATCTGAATTTGCTTTAGTTATTACAAACTTCATGTCTTTAAAGCTGTCTATTGCTTTTAATAATTCTTTAAACTGCTCTTCTGAAGTACTTTCTTCTAAGGTTACTGGGTGGAATGTTACCATTGCATAAGGTTTATCTAATTTAAAATTAAACTCCTTTTCTACTTGTTCTTTTTCCATAAGATTTAATTTTTTTATGTTTTCTACCCCAATAGCTCCAACATTAAATACTCTACTTGGATCTTCGCCTAACTGTATAACTCTTTTTTTATACTCTTCTGTACTTGTGAAGTGTAAAAAACTCATTTTTGTTATTGAATGTCTTATTGATTCATCAAAAGCCCCTTCTGTAGTTTCTCCTCCATGAAGATGAACTATAGGTATCTTAGCTATCATTGCGGCTGATGCTGCCATAAGTATTTCATACCTATCACCTAGAATAATTACTAAGTCTGGCTTTAATCTATTTAACGTTTCACTAAAACTTATAATAGCTAATCCCATAGATTTTGAAATACCTATAGCTGTATCTGATCCTAATAGCATTTCTATTTTTTCATCTATTTCAAAACCATCTTTTTCTATTTCTTTATAGGTTAATCCAAATTCATGAGATAAATGCATTGCTGTTGCAATAATTTGAAGCTCTAGTTCTTCATCTTTATTTATTTTTTCCATTAAAGGTCTTAACAACCCATACTCTGCTCTAGTTCCTGTAATTACACAAATTTTTTTCTTAATCATATTTCAATCAACTCATCTTTTTCAAAATTTCTTTTAGCTTTTGTACCTATTACTTTATCCCAAAGTTTAGGTGAAACTCCTGTTCCTGGTCTCTTTATACAGATGTTTTCTTCTGTAAGTATTTCACCTACCTTAATAGGCTTTAAGCAAACTAAGCTTTTCCTAGCTACTTTTACATTTTTAATTTCTGATAATGTTAAATCTTTAATGCCATTTCCTAATGCTGTTTCTATATTTCTTATAGATTTTACCATTTCCTTTAGTTCTTTAGGTTCTAAGCTAGCCTTATGATCAGGCCCCTCCATATTTTTATCTAAAGTAAAATGCTTTTCTATAACTCTTGCCCCTAAAGCTACAGCTGCTATAGGAATTTCAATTCCATTTGTATGATCTGAATATCCAACTTCTACTTTAAATGCATCTCTTATTGTATTCATAGCATTTAAATTTACTTCATTCATATTAGTTGGATAATTAGTATTACAGTGAAGTACTATTATATCTTTTGCTCCAGCTTCCCTTAAAACTTTTAAAGCAAACTCAATATCAGATAAATTGCTCATACCTGTTGATATAATTATTTTCTTTTTTGTCATAGCAATTTTTCTTAGATAAGGAACATTTTCTATTTCTCCTGATGGAACTTTAAATATTTCTATTCCTAAGTTATCTAATAACTCAATACTTTCTAAGTCAAAAGGTGATGATAAAAACATTATTCCCTTTTCATTACAATATTCCATAAGCTCTTTATGAACATCGTAACTTAATTCTAATTTTTTTAACATCTCCAATTGTGATGTCTCTTCCTTTAAGTTCTTTACTTGATATTCAGCTTGCTTTGCAGATGTCGTAACTAAATTAGCTGCCTTAAAGGTTTGAAACTTAACAGCATCTACTCCTGCCATTACTGCCTCATCTACTAATTTTTTTGCTAATTCTAAACTTCCATTGTGGTTAACGCCAGCTTCAGCTATAATAAAAACTTTTTTCATGCCTTCATCTTCCTTCCAGGATTTCCACATACCTTTGAATTATCTTCTATATCTTTAACTATTACGCTTCCTGCTCCAACAAGAACATTTTCGCCTATATTTATACCTTGTATTATAGTGCTATTAGTTCCAATATGTGAATTATCCCCTACCACTACAGTTCCACTTAAGGTAGAACCTGGCGCAAGGTGTACAAATTCTCCTATTTTACAATCATGATCAACTATAACCCCTGTATTTATAATAGCTTGTTTTTTTATATAAGCATTTGCATTTACTATTGCACCTTTTCCTATAAAAACTCCGTCTTCAATAGTAGCATAAGGTGAAATAATAGAAGTTAAATCTGAAATAACTGGAAAACTATATCCTATATTTTTTATTTCATTATATAATCTTTTTCTTACAGAAGGATCCCCAACACTTCCAACACAAATAAACGCATTTTTAACACCTTGACTATACAGCTTTGGTAGTTCCTCATTTCCGCCTAGGATTTCTACCCCTAAAATTTTTTTACCTTTGTTGTTAATATCAATAATTCCTACAATTTCAAAGTTACCTTTACTTTTTATAGAATCAATAATACTTTTGCAGTGTCCACCACCACCCATTAATATTATCTTCTCCATTATCTTACTCCTAACTTGTTCATTATTTAATTTAATTACACAATAAATTACTGCGATATTTTTTATATGATATATTAATTTATTTTAGTTTTAATGCTTATGTTAAGTGACTTACTATAAATCTTTTTAACATAGTAATTCATCCTAACTATTCCAATTGATACTTTTTCTATTATATCACAATATTCTTGTCTCCCTAAATAACTTCACAATAAGTTAACTTAATTTATATATAGCTATATCTCTATTTTCAAATACTTTTTCTCCAAACTCTCTATTTAATTCGAAATTAGTATTTATTAAGTTTGACCTTATAATATATGTTACTCCATCTTTTTTAACTTTTTCTATAGCTTCTTTTTCATTGTTATATACTCTATTGCAAAGATCTACTCTTTCATCGATTACATAACTTTCTTCTTTTGGTATTCCTACATAATCGAATCCTTCTACGTACATTTTACGAGTTGAAAAAGTACTATAATAAAAGAATCTTTCAGTTTTATATCCTCTTTCTTTAGTTACATAATATCTATCCGTTAAGATAATATCTTCAAATGTAGTATTTTCTTTTAACCATTGCATTCCTTCATATTCATACCTCGTTATACTATTATAACTAGGAAGGTTGCTATCACTTTCTAGTTTAGAATTTTTGTAATTATTTATTCCTTTAATACAATTTTCAGAGTAATTTATAGTAAATTCTTTTACCCCTAAAAATAATAAAAGGAAAAATAAAGGTATTAATATTACTTTACCTATTTTAAACTTCTTAGCTTTTATCACATATTTATTTGTAATATTAAATGTAAATAGCATCATAAATGGAATTGATGTAAACATAAAATACAACTCCGAAAACCCCTTATGAGCAAACACATTTGTTGCACAAATACCTGCTAATGATATTATAAATAATATAGCATCTTTATAGTCTAATCTTTTAATGTTAAATACCATTATTAAAGATGATATTGCAAATGGTATTGATATAACTGGTAAGAAAAATAATATGTATAATATTACTGTTAGTATTAGTGAAGTTTTATATGCTATTCCTGTTACTGCAAATTTATTTATTTGAATCTTTCCAAAACCAGAGTTTTTAACTAAGTGTCCAAACTCCCCCCATATTTCTTGCTCTCCTCCTGAGAAAACAATGAAATAAAATATTACAAATGTAAATAAAAATAACATACCTACAATAATATAATTAATTTTCCTTTTTGATTTAAGAAACATAATAAAGCATCCTGCTAATATACCACATAAAATAACTGCCGCCACTGGCCCTTTAGCTGCTAATGATGCTACAAAAAATATTATCCCTAAAGATATGTACTTTATATCTAGGTTATCCAACTCAAATTGTTTAAATACAAAATATATACAAAGAATAGCCATAGCAAAAGACATAGCTAAACCAAAAGGTGTTGCATATAAATGATTAGTAAGTGGAATCATGTATTGAGCTAATGACATAGTAAAAAATAGTGATACAACTCCAATTACAGTAACAAATTTATTCTTCACTATTCTATATAGTAAAATTGATACACTATAAACCAATAATATATTAGATCCTATAAATCCATAGATCGTATATATAGGAAAGCTCTCTATTCCTGTAACCGCCCCCATTACTGCTAAATGTATATGCATAAAGTAGTGATATTTAAATGGAAAGCTTGCAAATCTTATATCTGTTATTGGAAACTCTTGTTGAATGGAGCTTACATTACCAACATTCCATAATATATCTTGATAATATGTCCCACCCCCTAATAATTCTGGTGACAAATTATTAAGTGTAAATGAACAGAACGTAATAATAGCTACTATTGTAGATATAATTAATGTTGAAATACTTAAAGTAAATTCATTTTCTAAATCACCTATATAGTTGTATTTTTTTATTAAAATACAAATTGAAATAATACCTATAATTATAATAGCTATAGGCAATAATTTACTTATTCCTAAAGAATAAAAAACATAGTATTCTACAACGTTTAATACTATTCCTAAAGCATAAGATATCACAAAAAATTCTGTTCTATTTATTTTTTTTAAACATAGCAAAAGCATGATAGCAATTCCAGGCAACATAACCCCAAATGCCTGGAAGTAAAGGAATTTTAATACCTCTGAAATTTCTATCACTAGTTTTCCTCCCTAATTAATAACTTTTCAATTATAAATTTAGGTCTATTCTTTGTTTCATTATATATTTTACCTATGTATTCACCTATAATTCCTAAAGATAATAGTTGAATTCCTCCAATCATCCAAATTGAACAAACAATTGTAGTCCAACCTGCAACAGCCTTACCCATTATTTTTATAACTAAGAAATAAAATAACATAAGAATACTTATTGCAAGTATTCCAAAACCAAGACTTGTTATTATTCTAATTGGTTTTATACTAAATGAAGTTATTCCATCCCAAGCAAATGCAAGCATTTTCTTTAAAGGATATTTAGATTCTCCTGCAAATCTTTCATGTCTTTCATAAGTTACAACTGAGCTATTATATCCTATAAGTGGAACTATTCCTCTTAAAAATAAGTTAACTTCTTTAAATTCTGCTAACCCTTCTAATGCTCTTTTACTCATTAATCTATAATCAGCATGATTCTCAACTATATCTACGCCTAAAGCTTTCATAAATTTATAGAATCCAACTGCAGTACTTCTTTTAAAAATAGTGTCTGTTTCTCTTGAAGATCTAACTCCATAAACAACATCATTTCCTTTATAGTACTCCTCTACAAACTTATCAATTACATCTACATCATCTTGAAGATCAGCATCAAGGGATATAACCATATCAGCTTTTTCCTTTGCAGTCATAAGCCCTGCTAATAAAGCATTTTGATGACCTTTATTTCTTGATAGCTTTAATCCTACAATCATAGACTCTTTAGCATTTAATTCCTCTATTATTTCCCAAGTTTTATCTTTAGAACCGTCGTTTACAAACATTATTTTACTTCTTTTAGATATTCTCTTACTGTCAATTAATACGTTCATTTTTTCTACTAGTCTTTTACTTGTTTCATGAAGAACTTTTTCTTCGTTATAGCAAGGTACAACTAAATATAATACTTCTTCCATTTTTCTCCTCCGTAAATAACGTATATTTAATTAGTAATTTTACATACTATCATCCATTATATCAAAATAATATACTCACTACAATTAATTACAATATTTTATAGCCTTTATATACAGCCTTAATTATCCACAAAAAGATAAAAAGACATTCTATATTAAGAACGTCTTTTTATAACCGTAAATATTAAGTTTTTAAAGTAGTTGAACTCTTCAGTTTTATAAAAAATTACTATATAAATTACATTGATTATAACTACATTTACTAAGCAATTTAATATGAAATATATTAAAGAGCTACTTCCTCTTAAATTAGTTGTACATATAGTAGTTATTACAAATGGTATTAAACCTATTAATAAATATTTGAAATACATTTTAAAATAATCTAATAAATTCTTCTTAAATACATATTTATACACAATTTTAGGCTTTACCCAAAATACAACTGTAAAATTACTTATTAAAGTTCCTATAAATACTCCTGGCAACCCTAAAATCTTAACTAATATAATTGATGCAACAAGATTTACTGCTGATTCTATAATTGCTGCATATCTATCTTGATAATATTGTCCGCTACCTTCTTTAAATTTATCTACAGATGATCTCATTAAAACAAAATAGAAGTTTATAAGCAGTACAGTTATAGTTAATGTATCTATTCTCTGAGTTTCACCCATCCATATAGTAATAAATTGATTTATTGTGTTAAATAACGATATTGTTATAAAAGAAACACACCAAAAACTTAAGAAAAATAATCTTTTATGAATTATATATGCACTATCATCATCTTTCTCTACTAATAAATTTCCTATACTTGCTGTTATTCCTGAAAAGGCATTATTTATTACATTTTGGAAAATATTCAATACCATACTATAGTTATTAAATTTTGTTACTGTTTTTAAATTTATAAAGGCTGATATTATTAAATTATCAGTACTAAACACCATTAACGCCCCAACTTTATGAAGAAATAATGCTTTAACATTTTTAATTAAAGAGTTTTTTTCTTC
The DNA here is from genome assembly GCF_002327185.1 of Clostridium chauvoei. Taxonomy (NCBI): domain Bacteria; kingdom Bacillati; phylum Bacillota; class Clostridia; order Eubacteriales; family Clostridiaceae; genus Clostridium; species Clostridium chauvoei. Next base: position 2,010,246 of record NZ_CP018624.1, read on the forward strand.
TTCATCAAGTTTTCCATCTACAGTATTTAACCATGAATACTTCTTATTAATATACCAATTTATTCCTATATAATAAATTAACTGAACTAATACTTGAATAATTATATATATGTAGAAACTTGGATAAATCATTAAGAATATAATTTGTAATACCGAAATTGTAAACTTAGATATACATGTTGCAATTGATACTCTATATCCTTCTTGAGCTACATTTAGTATACATATTTTATAAGAAAATAAATAACTAAAAAATGTATCTAATAAGAATATTAAGAAGTATATCCTTGCATCAACCATATTTATCTGACCCTTAATAAATATATTAAGGAAGAACATCAATCCTATTCCTAAGCCAAGTACTATAAATCCTATTATTCTATATAGTCTTCCATAGTACTTTAAATAAGCCTTAATCTTTGATTTATTTCCTTCTGCATATGGTTTATATAATGAGAAAACTATGGCTGACCCAATTCCCATTTCTACCACTGATAGCAAGCTTATTATATTATTATATAAAGAGTTTACTCCAAGTAAATTATCACCTAAAGTGTTTAAAAATATTTTTCTTACTATAAATGTAGGTATAAATATAAGTATATATGTAAGTATATTCACTCCTACATTTATGGCTGCTTTTTTTGTTCTCATATCTGTCCATCCTTAATATTTATATTTATAAATTGCAACAAACTTCAGTTTCAAAAACTGAAGTTTGCTATACTGTTAAATCCTATTTGTTTCATATCCTTTAGGATTTTTACTTTGCCATCTCCAAGAATCTCTACACATTTCTTCAATGTTTTTTTCTGCCTTCCAACCTAACTCTCTATTAGCTTTGGAAGAATCTGCGTAACATACAGCTACATCCCCTGGTCTTCTTTCTACTATTTTATATGGAATTTCTCTTCCACTTGCCTTTGAAAATGCTTTAATTAATTCTAAAACACTATATCCATTTCCTGTTCCTAAATTATATGTAATAAGCCCTGAGTTAGTATTTAATTTATCTAAAGCTTTTATATGTCCCTTAGCTAAATCTACAACATGAATATAATCTCTTACTCCAGTTCCATCTATAGTATCATAATCATCTCCAAATACACTAAGTTCTTTTAACTCTCCTACAGCTACCTTAGTTATATAAGGCATTAAATTATTAGGAATTCCATTTGGATCTTCTCCTATAAGACCACTTTCATGAGCCCCAACAGGATTGAAATATCTTAAAATTGCAATATTCATAGAGTCATCAGCTTTATATAAATCTCTTAACATATCCTCTATCATAAGTTTACTTCTACCATAAGGGTTTGTAACTCCTAAATAAGCTAATGGTGTTTCTTCTGTTACTGGCATTTCTTCTGCTGCTCCATAAACTGTTGCTGATGAGCTAAATACAAAATTTTTAACCCCATACTTTTTCATAAGCTTTAACAATACTAATGTACTAGTTAAGTTGTTATGATAATATTCAATTGGCATAGAAACCGATTCTCCAACTGCCTTAAAAGCTGCAAAATGTATAACTGAATCTATATTATTTTCTTTAAATACCTCTTCTACTTTTTCTTCATCTAATAAATCTATTTTATGTAACCTTACATCTTTACCTGTAATTTCTTTTATTCTATCTTTTACTATTTCTTTACTATTAGAAAGATTATCTATAATTACAACTTCATGTCCTTCATTTAAAAGTTCGATAGTAGTATGACTTCCTATGTATCCTAGCCCTCCAGTTATTAATACTGACATAACCATTCATCCCCTTTACTATTATCTAAATAATTTTTATCTATATTATACTATAAAATTCATATTAAAATAACTTTTATTGATTAAATCATTTTAACACAATCTATATTTAATAAAAATTAAAATTTTCTTAATATATATATTTACTGCCCATTTTTGCTATATTATGTAATACCTTCGTCTTTACACTATTTTTTTTAAATGTTAAAATTTAATATGTGAAAGGATGTGGAATTTTGGATAAACATGCAAAAAGAAAGAAAAAGTCATCTCCTACAAAAATAATACTATTAACTATTTTAGCTTTAGTAGTTTTAATATTGGTAGGAGCTTCTATCTATGGCTTTAATTTAGCAAATAAAGTTGATAAGATTGAAACTACTGAAGAGGATATTGGAATTAAAAAAGAAAATACTGAAGAATTATCTAAATATAGTAATTACGATAAAATTATAAATATCGCACTATTTGGTATAGATGCAGGAGAAAATGAATTTGGTCGTTCTGATTCTATAATGATATTAACTATAGACCCTGTTCATAATAAAATGAAGGTTTCTTCTGTAATGAGAGATTCTTACGTTAATATTGAAGGTCATGGAATGGACAAGCTTAATCATGCTTTTGCCTTTGGTAATTCTGTACTAGCTTTAAAAACACTAAATGATAACTTTGGATTAAATGTAAATAGCTTTATTTCAACTAACTTTAGTAATCTACCTAAAATTATAGATAAATTAGGTGGTGTTGAATTAAATATTACATCTGATGAGCTTCAATATATAAATAAATATATTGATAACTTAAATGGAATAAACGGTACTTCTACTCCTTATGTAGCTTCACCTGGAAAACAACTTCTAGATGGTACTCAATGCCTTGCTTATTCTAGAATAAGATATACAAATGGTGGAGACTATGAAAGAACCTCAAGACAAAGAACAGTATTAAAGGGAGTTTATGAAAAAGTAAAGAATACTAATGTATCTGATTTCCCTACATTATTAAATGATTTCTTACCTTTTATACAAACCAACTTAAGTACTACTGAACTATTAAATATTGGTTCTACAATAAGCAAAATAGGAAGTTCATCTCTTATAGAAGATAGATTCCCAAGAGATGGCTACTGTGAAGGTCAAATCATTGATGGAATTTACTATTTAACCCTTGACCTTGAAGCTACAAAACAACAAATGAAAGAATTTATATTTGAAAATTAAAGGAAATATATTATGAAAAAAAAATTATCTTTATGGAAAAAAATATTAATAACTATACTTATACTTATTCTATTATGTATCTTAGGAATAGCATCTTATGCATTCCATTTATCTAACAAAGTAACTAAAGTAGAAATGGATAGAGAAGCTGTTACAGATACCGGAAAAGAGCTTCCAAAGAAAGCTGAAGATGTTACAACTGTTGCTTTATTAGGAACTGACTATTCAGGTAATGAACATGCCGCTTCTGATTGTACAATGATTTTAGCTATTGATAAAAAAAATAAAAAATTAAATCTTTGCTCTCTTATGAGAGATATTTATTTAGATTTACCTGATGGCGGAAAATCTAATTTAAATTACACAATGTCTAGTGGTGGTCCTGAGCTTCTTTTAAAAACAATAAATTATAACTTTAACTTAAAGGTTGATAAATTTGTAGAAGTAAATTTAAGACAACTTCCTACTGTTATAGATAAACTTGGTGGTGTTGAAATAGATATAACAGAAGATGAATTAAATTATATAAATGGCTATATTCAAAATATAGATGACAAAAATGGTACAAAAACTTCACCAGTAACTTCAACTGGCAAGCAACTTTTAAATGGTACACAAGCTTCAGCTTATTGCAGAATAAGATATACTGAAGGAAGGGATTTTAAAAGAACAGAACGTCAAAGAGATGTTTTAACAGCTTTATTTAATAAAGTTAAGGATATAAATCCTACAGAAATTCCTGGTATAGTTAGCGATTTATTACCATTAGTAAGTACAAATTTATCTAATGCAGAAATACTTTCAATAGCTTCAGATGTTGTAGGCATGAATGTAAATAACATAAATCAAGGAAGATTTCCTTTAGATGATGATCTGACTACAGAATGGACAGATATGTATCATATGATTATCGATGTAGATAAAACAACTAAAAATATTCATAATTTCTTATTTAGCGAGTAAAAATTTAACAATTTAGAAAAGTGGGTTCGTTTAGAATTCACTTTTTTTGCAATTTATTAAAAAATCTTTAAGTATTTTATTAATTGTTCATATCTTGACCATTTTTTCTATTATTTTTCTTAAATACTTTATTGAATATATTTAAATTTCGTGATAATATAGACAAGTAATTATTTAATAGATATTTAATTTTATTATATATCTATTAGTAATTTATTATCGTTTTCAAGTTTAAATTGTAAATTTATTGTCGTAAAATATATTAATACTTTGTAAAGGAAGGAACATTATGAAAAAAAATACTAAAGATTCTATTGTTATAGGCTTTGCCTTATTCTCGATGTTTTTTGGAGCTGGAAATCTAATTTTCCCTGCTTTTTTAGGACATACTTTAGGAAAGGAATTCTTTCTTGGAATTATAGGTTTTATAATAACTGGAGTTGGTTTACCTCTACTTGCTATACTTGCTTGTTCTAAAGGGGATGGTACTTTTGAAACATTAGCTGGAAGAATTGATAAAAAATTCGCTATCTTCTGTACCGCAATTTTATTTATCGCTATAGGACCAATGCTTGGTATTCCAAGAACTGCTGCAACAACTTTTGAACTTACTATACATCCATTTTTCCCAAATATATCACCATTTGTTGCAATGACAGTTTATTTTTTAATTAATTTATTCTTTGTATTAAGAAGTTCTTCTGTAATAGATACAATCGGAAAATATTTAACACCAGCATTATTAATTATATTAACAGTAATAATTATAAAAGGTATATTTATGCCTATTGGTAATATAGTTGATACTAATGTAACATCTGTTTTACCTTCTGCTTTATTAGAGGGATATCAAACAATGGATGCTATTGCTGCATTACTCTTTGCAGGTATTATAACAACTTCTTTATTGGCAAAAGGATATAAAGAAAAAGAAATGCCATCAATGATTTTAAAATCAAGTTTAGTTGCTGTAGTTGGACTTGCTTTTGTATATGGTGGATTAATGTTTATTGGTGCTCAAACTGTAAATTTAGCTCCATCTGATATAGGTAAAACTGGATTGCTTTTATTAATTGCTAAAAGTATCTTAGGAAATATTGGAACTACACTTATAGGTGTTGCTATGGGACTTGCTTGTTTAACTACTTCTATAGGACTTTTAACTGCTGGTTCTACTTTCTTTGAAAAAGTTTCAAAAGGTAAACTTCCATTTAAGTTAAATTCCATTGTACTTGCAGTTATCAGTTTAGGAATAGCTTGCCTTGGAGTTGATAAAATAGTTGTTTTATCAGAACCAATACTTCATGTCCTTTACCCAGTTTCAATAACACTTATAGTAACTACTTTATTATCAAAATATCTTACAAACATTAAAGCTGTAAGACTTGGGGTTTATACTTCATTAGCTTTCGGATTGCTTTTTGCTATACCAGGACTTAATTTAAGCTTTATTCCACTTGCTAACCTAGGTTTTGGATGGGTATTACCTACACTAATTGCTATATGTTTAGGATATGTAATTTTTTCTGTCGAACCTAAAATGGAAATAAATGAGATATAAAAAGAGAGATAGGGTAATTAAATATTACTCTATCTCTCTTTACTATTTATGTATAATTTTTTCAAATTCTGATATAGCCATAGGTTTTGCATAATAATATCCTTGAGCTATATCGCATCCAGCTTCCCTTAAACTCTTTAACTGTTCTTCCGTTTCTACACCTTCTGCAACAGTAAATAAATCCAAATCCTTTGCCATATGTATTATGTTTTTTATAGTCATATTTACCTTTTTATCCTCTGAAGCCTTTTCTAGAAAAGCTTTATCTAACTTAATTATATCTGCTGGCAAATCATTTAATAAATTAAGTGAAGAATAACCACTTCCAAAATCATCAATAGATATTTTAAATCCGATGTCCTTTAATTTATTAAGTGTATTTACTAATATCTTTTTATCTTCAAATACTATACTTTCAGTAAGTTCAAGTTCTATATTTTTTGCATCTACATTATATTTTTCAATAATTTCTTTTAATGTATCTACAATCTTTGTATTACCTAAATCTACTCGCGAGATATTAACTGATATAGAAACTATTGGTTCTGTTAACTTAAGTTTATTCCATTTACTAATCAAAATACAGATTTCTTCAAATACATATTTATCTAACTTTTGTATAAATCCATTCTTCTCAAAGATAGGAATAAAATCCTTAGGACTTAAAGCTTCTCCATTTGGTTTTATCCATCTTATCAATGCTTCAGCCCCTATTATTTTTTCATCTTTTATTCTATATTTGGGTTGAAGATACACTTTAAATTCTTTATTCTTCAGTGCCGATTCCATATTGTTTTCAATTTGCTTTTCTCTTAACATAACCGCTCTTAATTCCTCTGTGTAAAAAGCATAATCTACATTAAGCTTATCCTTTATAGATCTTTTAGCCATATTAGCTCTGTCTTCTAAAACAGATATATTATATTTTTTATTATATACCTTATGTATTCCAAAAGAGATTTTAATGACATATGAATTATTAAATTTATTTATATATCTTTTTATTTCTTTAACTCTATCAATGAGATTTTCATCATCGCAATAACTAAGTAGTATAACAAAATTATCTGCGGAAACTCTACAAAAACTTTCATTCTTATGTATAAAATCATTTAAAAAATTTGCTATGTATTTTAAAATTTCATTTCCTCTATCATATCCGAATATATCATTTATCATTTTAAACTTATCTATATCAAAAGCTATAATAGCATAATTTATATTATGATTTTCATTTAAAATTTGTCTGCTTTCTATCTGAAATTTTTTCCAATTAGAAAAACCTGTTATTTCATCTTGAAAAGCTAATCTCTTTAATTCCTTTTTTCCTTTTTCCTTAATTATTAAAATATGTAAGACAAGTATTCCAAAAAGTATAATAGTTAATACAGATAAAAATAATGTATTAGATATAGTATTTTTTATTTTAAAATATGCTATATATGTAGGAACAATTTCTATTATATACCAATCATTTATCCCTAGCGTTTCATAATTCATAAACTTTTTAACACCATTTATTTCATATTTAATTTGACCTGATTGTTCATTACGAAAGTCTTGTTTTATATTATTTATTGTTATTTTATTATCTATTTTACTATCTTTCAAACTACTAAAAATATTATTAAATTCTTTTACACTACTTGGAACATTAGATTTATAAATAAAATCCCCCTTTTTATTTATAATATAAGAATAGCCCTCTCCTTGAAAACTTAATGAGTTTAACTTTGATTCATTAAGTTTTGTTAATTTAGTTGCATAAAGTACTGCCTCTATTTCATCATCTTTATTATAAATAGGAGTTGAGTAAACATTAATTAATTCTCCATCTATTTCATCTACTATAGTATCTGAAATACTTGTTTTTCCTTCATAAGCTTTTCTTAAAAGAGTTTCATTTTGAAAACTAAACTTTACCTTTCCAACATTAGCATAAATGTTATTATTTGAAATTATAGACATTCCTTTAAAGGAATTCTCCTCCATTTCTTTTTGTAAAATATATTCAAGATCTTCTAATTGCAAATCTCCTTTATTTCCTATAAAATTAGCAATTGATTTTATTGTATGAAAATCTCCCTCTATTTGAGTCTTTATAATTTCGGCATTTTGTTTAGTAACTTCTGAAAGATATGTATAAGCATCTTTTTCTACATCTTTCCTCACTGTATCTCCATACCAATATATATATCCTGAATAAATAAGTGTTATGCTAATTATAATTACAACGGATTGTTTTCTTAACTTTACAATGTTAGCATTCATAAAACACATCTCCTAATAATGCTATTTTTTGTTCATCCATTTAGAATTGTACAATAACTACTATATTAAATCTACTGATTACCCTCTATTATTATAATTATTCTAACTAAATTTAATTAATAAATTCTATATTAATAAAAAGTACAGGATACATAATGTACCCTGTACCATATTAATAGGTGAATAAGACTTTTTCTAATTTAGTCTTTAAAATTGTCTTGGGCAATAGCAATTGTTAATCTTCCTATCTCTTGATAAAACTTCTGCTAATTGTCCACTTTTTACTGTGATATACGTTCTCGTCCTACAAACTCCATATCCATTTGGTGCCTTAGTCTCTACTACCCAATACTTTCCTGCTGGTAATTTAATTTTTGCAATACCTTTATTATTTGTTGTAATTGTTCCTACAACTTCGCCATTCATATTTTCAATTTCAAAAGTTGCTCCTGCTAAATTCTTTCCTATATCACAAAAATCTACTTTTGTTATTTTAAGAGTACCTGTATTACTTTGTTCGGCTATTTTTTTATTTTTAACATTGGCTTTTATAACTTCACCATTTGTTGTTATTTTAAATGCTACTTGAGTTGTGTCTAATTTATATCCTTTTGGTGCACAAACTTCTTGATAAGTGTAGTTTCCATAAGGTAATTGGAATCTTAATTTACCTTCCTTATTTGTACATCCACAAGCTACTACCTCACATTTAGCATCTCTTATAATAAATTTAGCACAAGGTAATACTTCTCCCGTCCTAGCATCTGTTTTTTTAATTACTATTTTACCTTTTATAGGAATGTTATTAACAATTTCATTTACATCTGTTACTGCTAATTCATTTAGCGTTATTTGCCTGGGATTAACGTATGGTATATATCCTTCTGGAGCCTTAACTTCTTTTATAGTATAAGTTCCTGCTGGCAATTCTGCACTTGCAGTACCATCTGCCCCTGTTGTAACAGTATCTACTACTTGTCCTTGAGCGTTGATAATATCAAACTCTGCTCCTGCTAGTAACTTACTATTATTACTAGCATCTACCTTAGTAATAACAACCTTACATAATTGTTCAACATCACTAAATGTTAATATTGATGGTGATGTTTGATTAAATCCTATTGTAAAGTTTTGAGGTGTAGTATTAAGAACATATCCTATTGGAGCCTTAGTTTCAGTTGCTGTATAGCTTCCTGGTAATAAACTAATAGTTCCTTCACCATTTGAACCTGTAGTAATAGTTCCAGCTGAGCTACCACTTGAATTTGTAATATTAAATACAGCTCCTGCTAATGCAGCTCCTGTTGTAGCATCTACTTTTCTAATTACTAATTCTCCTGGAGCCTCATTATTAGTTATTGCTTGACTGACTACTTGGCCATTAACATTTATTGTAAATGGTATTGGAGTGGCATTTAATACATATCCTGCTGGAACACTTGTTTCAACTAAAGTATAATTACCATATGGTAGATTTGGTAATGAAGCTTGTCCTTGAGCATTTGTAGTTACTGTTCCTACACTAACTCCTGATGAATTTTCTATATTAAAGATTACTCCTGCTATTGGTTTACCTGTTTGTTTATCAGTCTTAGTAATACTAAGTGTTCCTGTTATAATTGCATTTGCTATATTTTGTGTTACAGTTGCTCCATTTGTTGTAATTGAAAATGGTACTGGAGTACTATTTAATACATATCCTGTTGGAACTGCTGTTTCAACTAAAGTATAGTTACCGTATGGTAAATTTGGTACTGTTATTTGTCCTTGAGCATTTGTAGTTTCTGTTGCTACTACTACCCCTTGAGCATTTTTAACTTGGAATGTTGCTCCAGCTAATAGTTTACCTGTTGTCTTATCAGTTTTAATAATACTAAGTGTTCCTGTTATAGCTGTATTTAATACATTTTGTGTTACTGTTGCTCCATTTGTTGTAATTGTAAATGGTATTGGAGTATCATTTAATACATATCCAGCTGGAACTGCTGTTTCAACTAAAGTATAGTTACCATATGGTAGATTTGGTAATGAAGCTTGCCCTTGAGCATTTGTTGTTACTGTTCCTACACTAGCTCCTGATGAATTTTCAATTTCAAATGTTGCTCCTGCTACTACATTACCATTTTGGTCTTTTTTAGTTATACTAAGATTACCTGTTATCATAGTATCTTCAACAGTTATTTGTACTGGTGTAGTTTGACCTGGAGTAATTGTAAATTGCTTTACCTCTGGTGAGGAAGGTGCAGGTCCTGCTGGAGGTGTTGTTGGAGGTGTTGTTGGCGCTACTACTGTAGCTTTCTTCCCTCCTTGCAAGGTCTCATTCATTGTTCCTCTTTCATTTGTATCTGTTGTCATAATCTCATTCCCCTTTAAGTCCATTATTTTAAATCTTACTCTCTTTATAAATAAGATGTGTAAATTTAATTTTTCATTTGTTGAATTATATAACTAATATTTATATTTTAGCTTTTCTTTATAATGATATATTATGAAAAAACTATATTATTTGACATCCCTAATATAGTTTTTTATAACCCTTTATATTATATATGATATTATTTATCATTTTTATACAAATCCTCTATTTTTTTTAATAGATTTAAAGCATTTAAAAAGAAAGATACAAAATAGTACCTTTCTTAGATTAATCCTTCTTTTTCTTCATTTACTTGAAATTCAATAGATTTTGAAATATCATATCCTATTGCTTTCTTTGTTTCTATTAATTTATATTCACCTTCTGGTAAAATAACCTTACCTATTCCGTCTGAATTTGTTGTTACTGTTGTAATTAATTTATTAGGAGTATTATTTATATCATATATTTTAAATTCTGCTCCTACTAATAACTTACTTGGATTATTTTTGTCTACCTTTTTTATATTAATTTCATATCCTTTATTATTTTCTATATTACCTAAATTAATAGTTTGACCTACCTCATTAGGGGTAATTGTAAATTTTATAGGCTCATCATCAATAAAATATCCATTTGGTGCGTTTACCTCTTGAAGATAATATATTCCAGGTGAATTTATAGGTGCAGTTATTATCCCTTCTGAATTACTAGTTAGCTTAGTTATCGTATTATTACTTTTATCTTTTAAATCAAAAACTGCTCCTTCTAATACAATATTTGCATTTTCACTATCTACTTTGACAGCTTTAAATGCATATCCTTTTTTAGTTTGAACAGTGTTAGTTATTGTTTTATTTATTTTAGCTTTATTATTTACAGTTGTGCCATCTGGAACATTAGTAAAATCAGTAACTATTTTAATAGAAAAGTTATCTCCATATGAAATTTCTCCATTACTATTTTCAAAAATAATAGTATTTGCTTCTTTATTTATTGAATAAGTGAAATTTGAAGGTACTTCTACTGATAGAATCTTAACATTATTATTCATATTATCTATAACATCAACAAAATTTTTATCAAAATATCCATAACTTTGAAAATTAATAGAGTAAGTTACTATTTGATTATCTGTACTAGTTAAGATTTCTGTTGAAACATATTTCTCAGCATTTATAATACCCGTATCTTTTTCTTTTGTAGTCATTACTTATCATCCTTTATTTAAAATTCCTACTAATCTTTTATAGGTATTATCATAATATGTTGCAAGTACTCCTTTTGATTTCTATATTTATTAATATAGAATAAAAAGATATGAATTCTAACTTTTTAAAATTCATATCTTTAAAATACTAATTTTTATCAGTTTCTATATCAAATATTATTGGTTTAGATAAAGTTGAATATCCTTCTGGAGCTTTTATTTCTATTAATTCATATTTACCTTCTGGTAATATAATCTTTACTTTACCTTCTTCTGCTGTAGTAATATTAGTAATAAAAACTTTAGAATTATTACTTATATTGTATATAGAAAATTCTGCTCCATTTAAAAGTTTATTATGATTATTTTTATCTATCTTTTTAATATCTACTTCATACCCTTTATAGTTTTCAATATTCCCCAAGTTTAAAGTTCGTCCTATATCACTAGCTGTAATAGTAATTTTTACAATACTTTTATTAAGAATATATCCCTTAGGTGCTTCTTCTTCTTGAAGATAATATATCCCTGGACTATTTATACTGGATTCAATTACACCATTTTCATTACTTATTATAGTTTTTATTATCTTATTATTATTATCTTCAAGATTAAATGTGGCTCCTTCTAAAGAAGCTAAACTATTACCATCTACTTTAATCGCTTGAAATGCATAACCTTTTTTAACTGATACTGTATTACTTTTATTATTATTTACTGTAACTAAATTTTTTATGGTAGTCCCACAAGGTACTTTAATAAAATCTGTAGTTATAGTAATTGAGAAATTCTCTCCATAAGCTATAGCCCCTAGGCTATTTAAAAAAGTAATACTATTGTTAATTATCTTATAAGTGAAACTTTTAGGTACACTTACAGATACTATATTAACTCTTTGATCTATTTCATCTATGATTTTTATATTATCTATATCAAAATATCCTTGACTTTGAAAATCAAGAGAATATACAACAATTTGGCTGCCATCTTTATTTAAAAATTCTGGTTTTACAGATTTTGTACAAACTAAATTCCCTGTGTTTCTATTGTAACTTGTAATAGCTTCAGTATTATACGCATTAGTATTATAATTAATAACAGCTTGATTTATATAACTTTCTTCTACTTTATTAACTTTAACAGAATAATTTAATAGATAACTTTTATTTATATTCCCAAGATTTAAAATTAGTTTATTATTATTTACAGTTAAAATATCATTAGTTGTTATAGGCGTAAAGGTCCCATTATTCTCTACTTTTAATTCTGCACTATTTGGTACATAAACTACACCCTCTGGCAAAGTATCTTCTATTGTTACTCCAGTTAAAATATTATTATCATTATTTATTTGTAATGAATACTTTATTATATCCCCAGTTTTATTTACTACATATTCATTAACTCCCTTGCTTTTAATAATATTATCTGTTAAAGCTACTTTATTCATAATCTTTTTATTATCATTACTAACTTCTACAACTGCATTTGAATTTATAAATCCTAATCCACCTTGGAAAGATGCTGTATTAATATATTCTTTTTTTTCAATAGTAATCTTACATTGATACTCTATAATATATTCTGAATCTACACTTCCTAACATTACTTGCATAAAGTTGAAAATAAAAAATATCCCACCACTATTTTGTAATTTCTTTGTTACATTTTCTCTATTTCCATTTTTAGAAACTTTATATACTTGTACTGATTTTTGAATTATTTCCATTCCTACAGGAGTTTGGTCATTTATTGAAACAGTATATAAATTTTTAAACTGACAATTTACATATATTGTATAACTAATTATTTGACCTACTGCTGGGCTATTAATTATTTTAACTGGTGTACGACCTTTATCTGGAATAAAGTTTCCAAAAGTTTTTAGATATTGAATACTTTTGCTATCTTCAAAATTTATGAAGTCTTCTAGTTCATTCTTATCCTTTGTACACATTTTATTTTCATCCTCTTTTGTTTAAACTTTTATTTATTACTATATTATGTTCTATAATTCTTTTGTTCCACTTGCCTACAATATAGATTTTTTCAAATTAAAAAGGAAAACTAACTTAGCTTTCCTTTTTATATAATATTTAATATGTATATGTGTCTTTTCCACACTTCTTCGATACATATAATTTCTCATCTGTAATTTTGATTAGACTTTCAGCATCTTCGTTTGATTCTACAATAGCATTTTCTATTCCTAAACTTATAGTTATTCTATCGCTTATTTTAGAGTAATCATGTTCTATATTTAATTCATATAGTTTATTTATTAAATTCTTAGCTTTGTTTATAACCTCTTCTTTGGGATTATTTGATATAATACAAAATTCTTCTCCACCAAATCTACAAACTACATCATTTTCAAATACTCTTTTAGTTAGCATTGCTATATTTTTTAGTGCTTCATCCCCTTTTATATGTCCATAATTATCATTATATAATTTAAAATCATCAATATCTATTATTACAAGTGTTATTAATTCTTTATTTTTCGCCTTTAAAGCTAACTTATCATAAAAAAACTTTTTATTATAAAGTCCTGTTAAAAAGTCTGTTATACTTATATTTTGAAGCTCATTATTTAACTCATTTATCTTTCTATTTTTATTATTTAAAACATAAAAAGCAATTAAAAGTATAATAGACATTAAAATAACTATTCTTGTCTTTAATTTTAATATTTCAATTTTCTTTTTCATTATTTCTTTATCTATTTCATCAACAATATATCTAGAATTTTTAAATTCTTCACTTATATTATTAACCTTTATAGAATTTTCATCGTCACTATTTAATGCAAATTCTATATATTTATCTGTTTTATTTAAGTTTCCTCCATTAGTAACTGGAATATCCTTAATAATAATAAGTAATATCATTACTCCAATAAATGATATTATCATTTTTATTAAATTACTGTTAGTTTTAATTACGCTAATTAGTTTTTTCATCAATAGAACCCCTTCATGTACCATACCTTTTCTTTATATGTTAATCTTATGTTTCTAGTTTATATTTCCTTAATATAATTATATATAATCCTACAAAAATGGATATACTTTTCTTTTAAACGACCAAATTTTTCATATAAACAACCTTTTTACTTTTTAATATTATGAATACTTTATTAATAAACTCGCAAAATTTTATTCTATCTATATACTTTTTCATTATAACTTATTAATTTAAATGTGTTTTTTGTAAATTGCATTATTATATATAAAAAGAAATAGAGTAGGAATATTATTGCCCACTCTATTTCTTATATATTATTAAATTTATGTAATTTATTTTTCGTTAAAAAAACGGAATAAGTAGCTTAATGTATGAAAATCTCTATCTACAGCTTCTGCCATATCATTAAAGCCTTTAATTAAAGCTTCTTCACTATATTTTCTTTGTAACATTATAATTTTTATTGGATTTATTTTTCCTTCTTTTGTGTCTATAACTCTTGAAGCTTTTATAAATTTATTTTCCATAGCTTTATTTATTGCTTTTTCTAACTCTTCACTTATATCTAGTTTTGGTATTTCTTCATATATAGTAACTTCATCTTTATCAAAAAATAAGCTTTTGCATGTATTTAAATTACACTCTACAAAAATTGTATTCTTAAATTCTGCATCTCTAAAGTCTACTTCACTTAAATTAACTCCTTCAAATAAAGTATCTTCAAACTTACCATGTCTAAACTTACTATTTTTTAGATTTGTTCCTATAAATTCTGCACTTTTAAATGTGCAACCATAGAAGTCACAAGATTTAAAGTGAGCACCCCTAAAGCTTACAAAGCTAAAGTTTGATCCAGCAAAACTAGAATTATAACAATTACTTCTTGTAAGGTTGCTATACATAAAGTTCTTGTTCATCTTTTCCATATTATTGTAATGAAAGTTTCCCTTAACACTATTATTTTTAGCCATATTTCCTCCAGAAAACATTATATTTAATTATAATAGTATAGATAATGAAGGATAAAGTCAAATCTTCAGAAGAAAAATAGTAGCTCCAAATTTAATTGAAGCCACTATACTTAGTATATTTTTAAATTTAATTATTTATTTTTAGATTTTTTCTTTAATAACAAGGCTGCTCCTAAGCTTGAAAATATTGCTCCTAATGTCTGAAGATTTCCTAAGCCATCCATACCTGTTTTAGGTAATTTATTTTTCTTACCATCATTTTTAGTTAATGTAGTTATATTTTTACTTTCTTCATTTTTAGTAGTTTTATTCTTAGCAGTTTCACTACTATTAGTTTCATCCTTATTTTCTGCTGAAGCTACTAACCCCTTAACAGCTAAATTTAATGCCTTTTCTGAAGTTCCTATTTCCTCTTCTGTTGCATCTTCCTTTTCAATAACAGCTTTAGCATTTAATATTTCATTTTCTAATACTGCAAAGCTTTCAGTAGTAAACTCATTTCTATCTTTCTTTTCTGCTTCATTTATTAAATCTTGTAACTTTTCCTTACTTGGCTTTAATCTTAAATCTAAAAATGCTCTTAATAATTTATCATAATTTTCAGACACTTCATTTTTCATTACATTCTTATCAGCTATTACTGCATTTACTTCCTCTAAAACTCCTTGAAGCTTATCCCAAGGTTCCTTAATATATTCATTAGAATTTAAAGTACTTATTTTATCAACTAAACCTATTAAAGCTTCCTTGTCCCCCTTTTCAAAAGATAACATATGCATTACTTTACTTAATCTTTCAAAAGAATCATCTATTTGCTTTTGAGTTGCTTTAGAATCCTTTAATACTTCTTCTGCTTCTATTAAGGCATCATTAAATTCTTTTTTAACTGCTGGTACAACCTTATCAAGAATAGTTGCATCTATTTTTTTAGCTTCTGATACTGCTATTTCTAAATGTCTTTTAAAGTTTTCTTTATCTATAACATCATCCTCTACAATATTACCTTCTTTAGCTATTATTTCATATATTTTAGGTAATGGCTTTGATGGGTCAAAAGTAAGTTTAACTTCAACTATTTCCTTAGAAACATTTAATTTATTTAATTGGTTGTCTAAAGCTCCTATATCCGTCCATTTTCCATTTGCACCTTTAACACTTACCTTTGCTCCACATATATTGTTTGCATCTTGAAGAATTGATAATTCTGAAACCTTTGTAACCCGTGACATTTTATACACAAGAGCATCTCCATTTTGAACACTTTCAGCTTCAAAGGCTGTTGACAAATCTCCATCATGTAAGTTTTTCCAATTTCCCTCTGGAGTGCCTGTAACTAATTCTACTGTATCATCACCTAATTCAGGTACTGTTTTATTAAATTGAAGCTCACATAATTGTACCCAAGAACCATTATTTTCTCCATTAGCTTGTATCTTTATATATTTTGCCATTTCTCCCTTTGCATCAACAGAAGCAACTTTTTTTCCATCTTTATCTGAGTATTCTAAAGCTCCAAGAGAAGTCCATGTAGATCCATCTTTTGAAATCATAAACTCAGAATTTCTCATATAATCTCCACCATTAAAATATGCACTTACATCATGAAGAGGAATAGTATTTCCAAGATCTAATTGAATATAGTGTCCATTTCCTGATGCCTTATCTGACCAATATTTAGTATCCATATTACCATCTAACGCATTTTCTATTACATAGTTTTGATAAGTTCCTATATTTTGTGATATAGTTGGATTCGCTTTATATACTGGATTAGTTTGAAGGCTTTCTATATTTATAGTAACTGGTGCTTTTGAATCATTTAAAATTCTAACATAGGTAGCTGAAATACTATCATTAGTTTTTAAAGTTCCATCTTCAACAGTAGCTTCTGCTTTACTCCATTCAATTCCATTTATTGAATACTCAATTGATAAATTATTATAGCTACTAGCTTTTACTTTTATCGCCCCTAACTTCATAGCCTTTGGTAAAGCTATACCTATATAATCACCCTTATTAAGAGTTACATTTTCTATACTATTGATAGTATAATTTCCACCTGAAACCTCTACTTCTTTATTTAATATATCCTCTATAGAACTTATAACCTTTGGTTCATAATTAGCTAATATTGAATTAGATATTATTGATTGTGATACTCCTATAGCTTCCTTAACTAATGGTTTCAATCTCTTTTCCCCTACTGATACAACATATTCTTTCGTAATAATATTTCCATGATCATCTTCTAATCTAGCTACCTTAAAAGTATCCATTAAAGCTAATTTTTCTGATGCTAATGAATTTTCATTAAGCCACGTTTCTATATCTCCATCCTGTGCTGCTATTAATGCATTCATAGATGCAATACCTGCTTCTGATAAAGCTTTATATGAATTTAAGAATGAATCTAATTCAGCAAGTAAATTTGCATTTTCAGTTTTAGTCTTTATAGCATCATAGTCTGAACTCATTGTTTTAAATTCAGCTAATAACTCAGCTGCTTTATCTTTTACATTTTCTTTATTTGTAATAGCAGATTTTAATCCATCTATTTTTTCTGCTAAATATCCTGATTCATCATATTCAAATGGACCACTAGCTCCCCCATCATCCTTTAAATAGCAAGTATTAGATGCAAATCTCTTAAACTCCTCACAAACTTCAGGTACAAGTTTATTTATTGATGTTTCCCAACTATTCATATAATCAAATGAATCTGTATTCCATGTATAATCAGCTATACTATATAATGCAACCTTTGATGCTTGTGCTTGATTCATTGGGTTTGAGAAGAATCCACTAACATTATCAAGATCTTTACTTAAATTATGAAGTGGTGCCATTAATATTCTACTATCACAATAATCGTTTACAGGATAGTTCCACCAAACTGCTACTTCTTTATTTACTCCTGTTTGTGCTTTTGGCCACTCAAATACATCTTTTGAAACATTAGACATTGTTGCATGTCCTGTCCACATTACTTGAATATCATCATGTAAAGTTTCCATAAATGGCTTAAAATAAACATTCATATTAGGGCCCCAAGCAGAGTTATATCTTGCTGAAATAACTATCATTGGTGCAACATCACCTTTAGCCTTAACAAATTCTGTGTCTATTTTGTTAATCCATTCAGCTTGTTTTCTACCATTATACCAATCATCAGTATCATCAAATAATACTCCAAATTGACGAACTCCTAAACTATATAACTGTTCAAATTTCATTATAAGTGCATCGTAATCCTCATCTGTAAATTTAAGAGTAGCTCCAGGATGAATTGTCCAACAGAAATTAAAATTATTATCCTTTCCTGCTTTTGCAAGTTCTGCTATTTGATTAGCTTTATCTTCTGGATATAACTCCTTCCATTGTTTTCTGTGATATGGATCATCCTTTGGAGCATAAATATAAGTATTCATTTTAAATTTACTTGTATCCTTCATAAGATTCATTCTATCTTCATGACTCCAAGGCGTTCCATAGAAGCCTTCTATAAATCCTCTAAATTCAATTTCAGGATAATCACTTATTATAACTTCTGCAAATTTATCTTCTGAAGTTGATTGTTCTAATATTTGTGCTAAGGTTAAAACTCCATAATAAACACCATCAGCATCTGATCCTATAATCGAAATATTTCCTTTTTTATTTTCATCATTACTACTTTTAAGAATATAAGCTTCTTTTTTACTTAAAACATTATTTTCTTCAAGCTTTCCTTTTATACAGTCCTCACAATGATCCTTTTCAGAAGAAATTATAATATTAGCTTTGTCATTATTTACAGCATCAGATATAGAGTACTTAATATTATTCTCATTTAAAACTTCTTCTAATTTAGGTAAAGTTGCTTCTTCTTGAGTCCCATGAACAACTACATTTACTTCACCTTCTAATGACATACCTTCTTCTGATGAATATTTTAAATCTTGAGGTACTGGGTAAATATTAGCCTTTACTATTTCCCCTTCTTTTGTTATTGTTTCTACTCTAATTAGCTTTCCACCTGCCATAGTGGTTACTATAGTTACTGCACAAGTAGTAGCTAAAGCATTTTGAAAAATCTTTTTTGATTTCTTTTTCATTTTAATCCCCCTTAAAATTTCATATATTTTTATCCCTATCAACTCAAGTTTACTACTTATTTATTTTTATGTAAATATATTCCATTTTAGTTTATGCTTATTTTTTAAATAACTTTAAAAATAAGAAAATAGAACCTTAATAAAAAAGTAGTTTCAAATTAAAATTGTTGATATTTGGTAACTTACAAGTTATCCTTATAGTAAGAATTTAATATATGGAGAAAAGACATGATATAAAAGGAAGGCGATTAAATGAACTGGATTAATTCTATAAAAAACTATACCCCTTATAATGAACAAGAGAAAAAAGATAAAGAGTTAATACTTAGTGCAATTGAAAATTATAACAACTTATTAACTCGTGAAAATGTAGTTATGCATATGACTAGCTCAGGATATATTGTAAATAAAAATAGAGATAAGGTTTTAATGATTTATCATAAAATTTATAATTCATGGGCTTGGACGGGTGGTCATGCAGATGGTGATGATGATATGCTTTATATCGCTATAAAAGAAGCTAAGGAAGAAACTGGCCTTAAAAATGTAACTGCTATTACTCCTGATATCTTCTCTTTAGATGTTCTTACTGTTAATGGTCATGTTAAAAGAGGTAACTACGTCTCCTCTCACTTACATTTAAATGTTACATACTTACTTGAAGCTGATGAAAATGAAGCTTTAATTGTTAATAAAGAAGAAACAGAAGGGGTTAAGTGGTTACCTATTAATGAATTATCTAAGTACTGTAGCGAAGAATATATGATTGAAAATGTATATAATAAACTTAATAAAAAAATAAATCTTTTATAAAAATAATAATGAAATATGATGAAGATTAAAGGAAACTTAATATATATTATTAATTTAATCTGATTTAACCCCTCAAGGTTGTTTTTGATATTTGATAATTATTATCTATTGATATATATTGTTTTTAAAGAAACAATTAATTACTTGAGGTGATAAAAATGAAATTTATGATGGACATAAGAGAAAAGACTTCTTTATTACATAGTGCTTCTGAAAATACAGGTTATATAAAAAAATTAGTAGATGGAACTGCTTCAGTTGAAGGCTATGCTGAATATATTTTTAATCTTGAAAAAATGTATAAAGCTATTGAAGATGCTTTAGATAAAAATAGCTCAAATGATGTAATTAAACCTTTTGTTACAAAAGAATTATATCGTTCTGAACTTATAAGAAAGGATTTACAATTCTTACTTGGGGATAAATTAGAAGCTATGAAACCATTAGCTTCCACTGAAGCCTCTGTTGCAAGAATTGAGGAATTATCAAAGACTAAACCTGAACTTGTAGTTGCATATGCTTACACAAGATTTTTAGCTGATTTATTTGGTGGTAGAACCTTCCTTTCATTATTAAGCACAAACTACAAGATTTCAAATGAAGGATTAAACTACTATCAATTCCCTGATATTAGTGATTTAAGAGGTTATGTTATGAAATATCATAATCTATTAGGTGAAATTAAATTATCAGATGACCTTAAAGTTGATTTTATAAATGAAGTTAACAATGCTTATATTTATAACCTTGCAATTTCAAATGAATTAGAAGCTAAATTAAAATAATATTCTTTTCTTTATTCTAAATTAAAATATCCTAAGATGTAGAAGATATTAAGCTTCTTATCTTAGGATATTTTTATATATTATTTATTCTTTATTGATTTACGAATATAGATTGCAATTGTTCCAAATATAACAATTAAAGATATAGGTAAAAATGCACTTGATAAATTCTTCATCTCTGAATTCATTCCAATTACTATCTTTGATTGGGTATAAAAAAACATAGATGCTATTTCAATATTAATAATCTTCATAAATGTTGATGCCATCAAATATTGTTTTTCTTTATTTATTGGATTTATTTCAACACAATAATTATACACTTCAGGATATTTAGATAAAATAGCCATTCCAATATAAACTATAACAACTACTGGTAATAAAATAAACATTGTATTCTTTGAACCATATCCATCAACTTCTCCATTAAAATTATAATGAGTTGGTACAATTTCAGGTGCATTTATCCAACCTATAAATGTAATTAAAACTAAAGCTATAATTAATACTACACCTACTATATCTATGATTTTATTTAATTTTTTATAAGTAGCTTTATCCATAACTACTCCCCCTAATAATAGTATTAAATACCTTTTATGCCTTAATTATATTCCTTTTTACTATATTTGCAAATAAATTTCAAGGGAGTATCTAAATTTTTAATACAACAACATGCATCATGGTTACCTTTTGCTAATATAACTTGAGTTCCCTGTGATTCTTCATTTACAGCCTTCACACAATTTTCTGCTTCCTTTGGTCCTACATAGTCACCACCAAAAATCATATAATCTAAAGGCTTTGAATCTTTATCTAAATTAGATAACCATGACTTTAAATTCGAAATATCACCATGAACATCTGATGTAGTGCCTATATAGTGAATGTCTTAATTATTATAATCAAACCTATTTAAATTTTGAATTTATTTTTTTGATCTTACTTTTCAATATAAAATATTGTATAACCCATATAACTATAAATATTATAATAAAAATTCCAAAATAACTTACAAATCCCATAAGACTATGCTCCATCCAATTCATTAAATAAGCAATGGGCATCATCACTATAGATGTAATAAAAAAATATATACTTGTTTGTTTTGCTATACTCCAATTATCCATTTCCCAAATTACCGAACTTCCTGCAAAAGCTGAGCCTACAAATCCACTTAAAATAGTTTGCAAAATAACTGCATTAATTTCACTACCCGTTGCATCAATAAGCCCTGGAGCACATGGTGAATAATATCCTTGTCCAAAGCAAATGGAAATAATAATTGAAATAATATATCCAATTGAAATCCCTAAAGGGAATCCTAATAAACTAAGAAAAAAAGCTTTCTTTTTCATATAACCACCTCATAATCCTAATATTTGTTTTATTTTAGCAACATATCGTCTTGAAACATATGTTACTGTATTGTCTAACATTGAAACACAAATAGTACCAGTAAAACTCAAATCAAAAGATTTTACCTTTTTTAAATTTATAATTTCTGAATTAGAAATACGAACAAAGTTATTTTTATTAAGACGTTCTTCCAACTCATATAAGCGTAGTCTTAGGGAATATTCCCCTTTATTTGTCAAGGCAATTACTTTTCCATCTACTGTATAAATACGACTAATATTTGATTGGTCTAATATCTCCAAAATACCTTTCTGAAAACCAGCTATTATCTGTGGTTCTTCATCAGAAAGCTTTTTTATTATATTATTTATTTCATCTGTCATCTTATCAGTAATTATAATAACTTTTGGTTCTTTACAGCTATTATCAATTTTTATTTCAACTTGCATCTAATTACCTCCTTCTTATGGTGATATTATAAACATATAAAGACCTATACTCTACTGTTTTTTCATAAGTGGTCAATATTTAAAGATAAGTGGTGAAAATTACACAATTGCTTATACTTATAATTCATCCACCATTTTTTTACTTAACTATTTATATAATAAATAATAATACCCCAACGAATATAATCCGAAAGGGTATTATCTATATTAAGACTTACTATTAGATACTTTGAATTACTCTACATCTGCTTTTTAGTAAATCCTTTATTGCTTTTTCTCTATATTTTTCAACACTATAAAAATTAATAGTATCTATTTTATTATTTAATTCCTTGGCCCATTTTTTATATTTTTTAGGGTTCCTCTTAATAACATCCTTAGCCTGATCCCTATTCTTAATATAGAATGTACCTAAATCTGAATAACTATCAAAGTCAAACTCTTTTAGTTCATACTCCATATGAAAATTCAATAATGAAAATCCATTATCAAATATAGGAGCTAATTTTTCAATTTCTCCTGTATTATTATTTCTAATAAATCCAAAATTATTAAAATGTCTATCTTTATTTTCAATAATATAGTCAAAAACTATCATATCATCTATTCCTAACATTATTTCATCAGAAACTAAACTTTTAATATCATTATATTTCCATCTATCTTTAGTCCCTACTTCTGTAGATAAAAACTCTGCCATTGTTAGGTACCCATGATCAACATCAGTAAACAACTTGCATTTAGTACATAAGATATCTTGCCATCTATCTAATTCATATTTAATATGTGGTATTCCTATTATATCAGCAACTTGTGATGCAATAACCTCTGAATAAGGTTCATTACCTGCATTGGCCGCTCCTGATGAGCCCTTTTTATATAAATAGATTCCATCATCTAGTTGTCTCCATGCTTTACCTAACATTCCTTGTGTAGTTAATTCAGGTGTATTTATTCTACCACCTAAAGATGAAGTATTACCAAAAAAAGTTATTATTCCTAATGATTCTTTAAATCCATTTTCATATAAATTGACACATGAAAAATCTTTATCATACCAGCTTATTTCATCATTTGAATTCTTAATCCAATAAGTATCATTTAATGAAACTCCATTATTAATCTTTAAATAATCAAATGGATCTGGTCTATCACTAAGCATTAAAGCTTCTATTACATTTTCTATATGTTCTCTATTGGTTGGAATTGGTCTGCTATCTAACCAAAAATCAAATATATCTATATTATCCTTTAATCTGTATGGTAATATATTTCTATTTTCCTCATATATTTTTATAACTTCATACTTCTTATCAAGTGTATCAACTTTCTTAAAATCTATTAGAGGTTTATCTTTGGAATATAGTGTATATATATTTTCCATTATTTCACTCTCCCTCTTATATTCTACGTATATCTTTAATAATATAATATCTTAGATATTATATTATAACAATAGTTTATCACATACTAAATGGAACTGTAATTTTGATATAGGGCTATGTGAATAAACTATATTCAGGTAGCGAGATTGAAATTAAAAGCAAAGAAAAAAGCACCCATCCGACCAAGAATAGTGCTTTAAACTCTTAATTAAATCTCTATTTAATTCATATAATAGCCCTAAAACAAAATAAATGTTCTAAGGATTACTTAGTGTTACAGGCACTAAGCTTTTCTTATTTATATAATATCACGTTTTTTTAAAAAATAAACATAATTTTTTGTATCTTATGCCGTTAAAAATAATACAAAGTAAAATAATATAATTGCAATTATAATACTTCCAAGTGCATATAAAAGTTTTTTCATAGTATTCCTCACTATTCTTTATCTTTAAAAATTATTTCATATTTTTTTAAATCATATACATTCCCAAAAAATGCTGTTAACATTTTTTCTCCATTAGTACGAGCATTATCTAATAAACCATTTGCAATAGAATCTTTTTCTGCTTTTTCTTTTAATTCCTTCATTACTTCATTATTTTCTGTAATGGTAACTTTAGTAAAGATACTATCATCCTCATGATATATTTTAAATGAACCTAAGTCTATTTCACTACTTAATACCTTTGACTTTGGTAGCTTTACTTCAATGCTAGTCCCATTTTCTTTCCACTCAATATCTTCAAAATTAAAACCAGCTTTTATAACTATATCGTAGCTATATATGTATTTACTTTGCGTAAATGGTATTGTAATTCCAAACAAGTTCCTTGACTTATCTGTAACATTTAATTCTGTACAATAGGCAGTTTGGGTAGCTAACTCTCCAATATCTTCAAATCCAATTTTTGTAGTCTTATTATCAAATGAAACAAATTTACTTAATCCAATTGCTACAGCAACAATACATGCTAGAATCACAATACCTATTATTTTCTGTTTAATAGAATACCTTTTTAAAAACTTTAATTTAATCCCACCCTTTTTTACCATTTCATTTTGCATACTCATAAACTTTTCCTCTCCCTTTACTTAAAATTCTTCATTACAATAAAGCATACAATTTTCATAAAATAGCATGTCTAAATTCTTAGATGCCTTTATAAATTCTACATAAAAATACATTTTTTATTAGATAAATTAACATAATTATAGCATATTTTTAAATACCCAACTATATTAACTCTAAAAATATGTGTTTATAATCTTAATTCCCTTTTTACATCTTAAAATGACATTTTCCCATTTTATTCTTATGTATATGTTATACATAATTATGTTATAATTTTAAAGTAATATATTAAAATTAAAAGCAAAGAAAAAAGTGCCCCATCCTGCAAAGAGTAGAACTTTTTCTTAATTAATCTTCAATTAATCTTTACCTATTACAACTCTCATATTTTCATCATATTCAATACCTAATTCCTTATATAACTTATCATTTAACTTTATAAGTTTATCATGATAATCCTTGTACTAATTACTTAATATTTTCATGTTAGGTAAAAAGATATCATAGTATCCGCTACTATTAAAAAATTCATTAAGTTGCTTTTTAAACCTATAGAACGGATTCATAATCTTTAATAATGATTTATCATTTTGTTTTTCTATATTATCTAATAATTTTTGCTTATATTTTTCTAACTCTTCCCCTTCTGCATTTAACATATTATTTATTTCACTCTATGTATTTTCTACTAATTAAATTTAGAGTATTACTTATGATACAGTTCAACTTTATATATTCTAATATATAAAATAAATGCAATAATACTTCCATTTAAAATCATTGAAATACTTATTAAAAACTCACTAAAAATTATACTAATAATAAATACTAAAGACATTAATCCAACTACCAATTGCCACTCATAATTGCTTTTTATTTTTTGAGTAATTTCTTGAAACCAGCTACACTTCTTATTTAATTGTATAAATATAGTTAAACTAATTATGTAGGAAATTATCATTAGTAAAATATTTATAGATTTATTCAAATTAATCATCCCCTTATAATAAAATATTATTAACATAAATAATTTATTTTGTATAATTAAAGGTGGATAAATCGTTTATCCACCTTGTTTTTAAACTTAATTTGCTGTTATTTTTAATTTTATAATTCTTTATTTTCAACTTCGTTGTTAATTCTTTTAATTAACTCTTCTAGTTCCATACTACCTTCATCGCCATTCTTTCTACTACGCATAGAAATCTTATTTTCCTGCTCTTCTTTTTCTCCAATAACAATAATGTATTGGATTCTTTCGTTTCTTGCTTCTCTTATTTTATATCCTATTTTTTCGCTTCTAGAATCCATTTCAACTCTTATTCCATTAGCATTTAGTTTGTTTTTAACTTCTTCTGAATAAGCATTGAACTTATCTGATATTGGTAGTATTTTAACTTGAATTGGAGCAAGCCATGTTGGGAATTTACCTGCAAAGTGTTCAATTAATATTCCTATAAATCTTTCTATACTTCCGAATATTACTCTATGAATAACTATTGGTCTATGCTTTTCTCCATCTTTTCCTATATAGTCTAGTTCAAATCTTTGTGGAAGTTGGAAATCTAATTGAATTGTTCCACATTGCCAAGTTCTACCTAAGCTATCTTCAAGGTGAAAATCTATTTTAGGTCCATAAAATGCGCCATCACCTTCATTTATTACATAGTCTAAGTTAAGTTCATTTAATGCTGCTTTTAGTGATTCTTCTGCTAAATTCCAGTCTTCATCACTTCCCATAGAGTCTTCTGGTCTTGTAGATAATTCAATGCTGTATTTGAAGCCAAATATTGAATATACTTTATCAATAAGGTCTACTACACCTTTTATTTCAGATTTTATTTGGTCTGGTAACATGAAAATATGTGCATCATCTTGAGTAAAGGCTCTAACTCTCATAAGTCCATGTAATGCTCCTGAAAGTTCATGTCTATGAACTCTTCCAAGTTCTCCAACTCTCATTGGGAAATCTCTATATGAATGTGCTTCTGATTTATAAACTAGCATTCCTCCTGGGCAATTCATTGGCTTTAATGCAAATTCTTCTTCATCAATCATTGAAGTGTACATATTTTCTTTGTAATGATACCAATGTCCTGAAGTTTCCCATAGCTTTTTATTTAACATAATTGGTGTTTCAACTTCAACATATCCAGCATCATAATGAAGCTTTCTCCAGAAATCAATTAAAGTATTTTTAAGTACTACACCCTTAGGTAAGAAGAATGGGAAACCTGGCCCCTCATTCATAAATGTAAATAACTTTAATTCTTTGCCTAATTTTCTATGGTCTCTTTTCTTAGCTTCTTCTAAGTTATGAAGATGTTTTTCTAGTTGTTCTTTATTTGAAAATGCTACACCATATACTCTTTGTAACATCTTATTTTTTTCGTTTCCTCTCCAATATGCCCCAGCTACACTTGTTAATTTAAAAGCCTTTACGTATTTTGTTGATTTAATATGAGGTCCTCTACAAAGGTCAATATGTTCACCTTGTTTGTATAAAGAGATTTTTTCATTTTCTGGTAAATCTCTTATTAATTCTACCTTATATGGCTCATCTTTTTCTTCCATTAGCTTTATAGCATCTTCTCTTGGAATATCAATTCTTTCAAAGCCTAAGTTTTCTTTAATTATATTATTCATTTCTTTTTCGATTTTTTGTAAATCCTCTGTAGTTAATGGAGTTTCTATGTCAAAATCATAATAAAATCCATTTTCTATTGAAGGTCCTATAGCTAGTTTTGCATCCTTATAAATTCTCTTTACAGCTTGTGCTAATATATGAGAGGTAGAATGTCTTATAACTTCAACTGCTTTTTCATCATCTGCTGTTAATATATTTACCTCATCATTATTTTTTAGCTTGTAGTCTAAATCAACTAAGGTCTTATTAACTTCCCCAACTACTGCTTCTTTTCCTAAATTTCTGCTAATTGATTTTGCAAGATCAAGAACAGTTGAATTTTCTTCAATTTCTCTTATTGATCCATCATTAATTCTTATTTGTATACTCATTCTTTTACCTCCTACTTAAAGTTTAATTTTAAATATAAAAAAAGCATCCATCCCTAGCTTGGGACGAATGCGATTATCCGTGGTTCCACCCAAATTGAATT
Organism: Clostridium chauvoei; assembly: GCF_002327185.1. NCBI lineage: Bacteria > Bacillati > Bacillota > Clostridia > Eubacteriales > Clostridiaceae > Clostridium > Clostridium chauvoei. Next base: position 2,038,608 of record NZ_CP018624.1, read on the forward strand.
AAAAAATTCAATTCTTCTCTATAGCTTTAACGACTTTCACCGATGACATTTCACTTAATTTAGCTAATAAATCATAGCTCCAGGGTAGTTTTTCTTATAGTCATATTTAGAAATACTTGCAGTCAATGATATTTCCTCCCTGAAAATTGTATTCTATAATACTTTTCCCTTTCATAGCTTATTTAATATTTAATTTATATCACCTAGATTATAGTCCTTTTAGATTATATTGTAAATACCTAATTAGTATTTAAATTCTAAATATTCAGCTCTTTGTAAATTTTATAAGGTCTACTTGAATAAACTCCTACTAAGTTTTTTACCTTTATTTCTATTCCTGATTCTTCAAGAACCTCTCTTGTTACACCTTCAATTAAATCTTCTCCATTCTCAATTTGTCCCCCTGGAAATTCCCATCCTCTATGTGGATTATTTATTTCTTGTAAATAAGGAATTTAATCGTCTATAAGATCTTTAGTTGCAGGACTTTCTATTAATCTTCCCTTATAATCAAATCTTGATCCATGACATGGACAATCCCATGTTAATTCATCTGCATTCCAATGAAGTTGGCACCCTAAATGAGCACATTTTGTTGTTACAAAAAATGCTTTACCTTCATTGTCTTTATAAACACCAACTTTTTCTCCATCATAATCAACAATTCCACCATGACCATTTTTAATATGTTCTATCCTATTACTTGGAATATAAACTTTTTGTGCAATAAAATTCTTTGCTGTTTGGCTTATATCTTTAGCTATATTATTTATTGATAATGATAAATCAAATCTTTTTGGTGAAAATATATCTGAAAAATCATTTTCTTTTTCTAATATCATATCTGATATTATCATTGCTGCTACCATAGAATTTGTCATTCCCCATTTGTTAAATCCTGTAGCAACATATATATTAGGTGTTTCATAAGAATATTCTCCTATATATGGTATTCCATCCATAGTCATGCAATCTTGAGCTGACCAATAATATTTTTCTTTTGAATTTGGAAATAATTCTTTTGTTACCTGCCTTAACTTATCATAGCTTCCACCCTCTTCATTTTCACCTGTTCTTTGGGTTATTCCGCCTAATAATAACAAGTTTTTATATGTCCTAAAGGAATACCCCTCTTTATCAGCATCTATATACATTCCATCAATATTATTTACATTTTCTAAAGCTATAACATAAGACCTTTCTTGATGCATTCGCATAAAATAATATCCTGGTGTATTCATTATTGGATAATGTGTTGCTACAACTATATGGTTTGCAGTTATCTCTCCCCTATTTGTAACTACTAAATTCTCTTTAATTTCTAACGCTCTAGTATTTTCATATATAATTAAATCCTTTGAAATATCTTTTAAAAATTTTAGTGGATTAAACTGTCCTTGATTATTAAACTTAACAGCTCCTTTAATTTCAAAAGGAAGGTTAGTTTCTTTTATAAATTCAGCCTTGATTCCTAATTTCTTAGCAGCTTCTACCTCTTCTTTAAGCTTATCTATCTCATTTAAAGAATATATATACGCTGACTTCTCTTCAAAATCACACTCTATTTTTCTTTTTTCAATAATTTCTTTATATTTTTTTATGGCTATTTCATTTGCTTTGGCATATTGCCTAGCTCCTTCTTCTCCAAATTCCAATATTAATTTGTTATAGATCAAATCATGTTGAGATGTTATCTTTGCAGTAGTATTTTTAGTGTTTCCACCTGCTATTTCATCTCCTTCAATTACAATTACATCTTTCCCACTTTCCTTTAACATGTAAGCTATTAATACTCCTGCTATTCCTGCACCAATAACTAAAATATCAGTTTTTATGTCTCCCTTTAAAGCTTCTCTTTTTTCAAAATTACAACTTTCGCTCCATATAGATTTCATAAAATCACCTCAATTTTAGTATTCCAATTTTTAAATAATATAAATAATAATTGTATGTATTTTTAATCAATTTATAAAAATCCCCCTAGAAATTTTAATAGTTTTATAGTAAAATTATAAAAAAATAATTGGAGGTATTAATTATGGCTCTTGGATATTTATTTATTTTATTCGTTGTTCTTATAGGAGTAAGTATACTTGGAATAACTTTACTTTACCTTTCAAAAAATGACAAGATAAAAAATATAGCATTTTACGCTTTAGCTGTTTGGGCAATATTAATTGCTTTTCTTAATGCAACTAGCTTACCAACAAACTACTTTACAGAAAAAAGTATTGCATGGGCTGTTGGAATAGTTTCACTAATTGGAGTTATACTTAGGCTTAAAAACCCTAAAAAAACAATTATCCCAAATATCCTTGTAACAGCTTCAATAATATTTGGATTATACACTTTAATATTTTAAATTTAATTTATAAAAATAAGCTATTGTTTCACATTACCAGATGCGAAATAATAGCTTTTAACCATTTAATTTATATATAATTAAACCATTCTCCTTTCATTTTGATATATTCGATTAAAAATAAATATCATTAAAATATTTTATGGCTTTTTATCATGTATAATTATTTGTTTATTTCCCTTTAAGTATATAATTATTTCTTCTTTTGTAATTTGTATTTCTGCCCCCATCATTCCGTAAATAAATCCTATAATCGCTATTGTTACTATAAAAATCATAAGCAGTATATTATGCTTTAAGTTTATGTGTGTAAAACCATTTATGTTAATTATCATAATAAAATACATAATGAAACAATATAAAAATATATCTAAAAATATAGATATAAAGTAGTCTAGTTTTGGATTGATAGATAAACACTCTACTTTTGGCAATCTCATTTTTTTATACTTCATAGTAACTTTTTCTATAAATATTTTTAAAATATACTTATTTATAAAAACTTGTCCCACTATTGATATAACCTTTACTATCATATTAGCTTTTGAAAATATTAATGTTAATATTGCAGTACATAAAGTTAGTAAAATATATGAATATTTTTTAATAAATTCTTTGTTCATTATGTCACATCCTTAATTGCTATTTTATATTTTTTATATCTTAATTATATACCAAGAAAATTAAGTAGAAACTATATTTTCCATAAATACCTTTACAAATTAACTTTTATGAAGAAAAATAATGTATTACTAGATGTTTATGCTAATTCTCTACCTAAAACAATTATTTTTGCTTTAGGAGGAATTTTATTATTAGTTCTTATGCTAAAAATAGATTATAGAAATTTAAAGAAGTACTGTAAATTTATTTATATATCAACAATAATTATTTCTTTGATAACAATATTCTTCTCATCTCATATAAATGGTGCTATTGGATGGGTAATTATTGGACCTATATCTTTTAATATTTTTACTATAGCTCCTTTTTTCTTAATAATTTCTCTAGCTGGGATTTTTGAAAATTGGAATTGGAATAATAAAAAATATTTATGTATAGGATTATTACTAGCTCTTTTACCCAGTTTGATTTTTATACTTGAAGCTTCATTATCTAATGCAACAATATATTTAATTGCAGCTATAACAGTAATGTTTATTTCTGGAGTAAAGTTAAAACATATAATTATTTCATTTTCACCTTTAGTTATATTCCTTACAGGATTTTTTCTTTCTGCTCCCTATAGAATTAACAGGTTATTAGGCTTTCTTAATCCATATAATGACCCTGAAGGTAGTGGCTGGATTTATATTAAGCTAAATGATTTAAGAAATTCTGCTGGATTATTTGGAAATGGTGCAATATTTGCAGCTCAATTCCTATTAAATATATTAATGAATTTCTCTGCTTCACCTATAACAGGTGTAGGACTTCCTTTTATAAGTTATGGAGGAAGCAGCTTATTAATTAACATTTTTGCTATTGCAATAATAAGTAATGTTTATAAATGGAGAAATACTCCTTTTTCATCAATAAATTAAGTAATTTAAAAGGGATATCAAAATAGATATCCCCTTTGTTATTCTTTAACCTTCAATAAATTTATTAATCTCATCTAAGTTCCAGTTTTAAATTCTAATTTCACATAATTATCCAAACTATAAAAGGAATATACATTAACAAGCATAGTACCCTTTGCCATAATCCCCCAAGTGAAAATAGACTATCTTTAAACTTTGGTTTATTCCCTATAGCAAAAAATATAAAGGATATTAAACTTAAAATAAAAAATATAAATGAAATCCAACCTAATACTATATCCCCAGAATTAAATCCTAAAATTGCAAGAAATAGATTTGAAAATTGAAGTGCTACAAACCCAATAGCTGATCCTATTCTATGTGTCTTAGACGAAACTGTAACATCTTCTTTTTTCTCATTTAGAGGAAAAAGACCTGAAATTATCTCATCTCCAAATCCATATATTGAAAGTAACAAAAATATAGTTATTGCCACTCCAAAATTTATATTTTCATAATATAAAAATATTCTATATCCAAAGAAAGGAAAAATAACTCCTGAAGCTATCATCCATAAATTATAAATAATTCCCCAAGGACTATTTTCACATCCTAAAACACTCATAACTTGATTAGTATGACTATATCCTTTATAAGGAATAGCTATAACAAACGGTATGACTAAATCTATTACCATAACACCTAAAAATAACATATCTTTCAAAACAATTCTCCTCCCAACAATACCCTCTCCATACTACTTAAAACATTAGAGAATATCATAAACTTATATTCTCTAAACACTTGTCCTACAAAATTTCACTACGTAAATTACTTTTATATTTTCTACCAATTGGTATAACCTCTCTATTACTTAATACTAATTCTATATTTTTAAATTCTCTTATTTTTGCAATATTAACTATATAACTTCTATGACATCTTTCAAAACCCTTATTACTTAAAGCTTTTTCTATATTATCTATTTTCTCATAAAACTCAAAGTAATTATCCTCAGTATATAAAATAACTTTTCCTTGCCTTGCTTCAAAATAGAATATATCTTTTAGTTTAAAAACTATAGTCTTTCCACTTCTAGTAACCTTATAGCTATCCATTAATTCTTTATTTAATTCTTCAATAGCTCTAAAGAAATTGTTTTCTATTTTTTCTTCCATTGCTGGCTTTATCATATAAGACATAGCTGATACCTCATATCCCTCTAAGGCGTACTTTTTGCTATTACTTAAAAAAATTATTTTAACAGTTTTATCCTTCTTTCTAATTTCTTTTGCAACCTTTAATCCATTAATTCCCTCTAAAATTACATCTAGAAAAATAATATCATATGAAATATCCCCATTTAAATAAGAATCTACTAATTCTTCTCCCTCATCAAATTTATCTATAATAATTCCGATATTATTCTTTAAACATATTTTCCCCAATATATTCTTAAGTAAATTTACATCCTCTTTATTATTATCACAAATAGCCACTTTCACCATACATTTTCCATCCTTAACCCGTATATAACTTAATATTTCCTCAAACAATTTATAATATTAATGTTAAATAAAAAAAAGCCAACTAAAGCATATCATAAACATACTTTAATTGACTCTAAAATCTAAAAATCTTATTTAAAATAATCTATATATGCATTAAATTAATATTTATATCAATTATTATAATATAGGTTATTGTAAATATCTTCAACTATCTATCTGTATTTAATTTTTTACTACAAAGAAGTATTACTTGTAACATTGTAAATGGAAGGGAACTATTTCTTCTATAAGCTAAATATTTTGGTACCCATTGTTTAGTGTACTTCTCTTTAAAGTTTCTAATCCCTATAAAGGAGTAAAAGTTTTGACCATATATTGATAATTGAGCTGCTATACGTTCACTAACAAAGGAATATCTTGATGTCCCTACGTTAGCTAAAGGTGCCATTCCTATATTGAAATTCTTATAGCCTTCTTGCTTTCCATACTCTATGATATTTAAAATCATAAAATCCATAGTGCCTACTATAGCATCATTAGAATATCTCATTAAATCTATAGATAAACTTCTCTCATTATCATACATAGGCATCATATTTGCAAAACATTTTATTTTATTATTTTCATCTCTAACTATAAATAGTCTATCTAAATTTAAATAATCCTCATCAAAGAATCCCATCGAAAAGCCTTTTTCTTTTTTTCCATCAAGCCATTCTTCTGATACTTCTTTAAGTTCTTCTATTAGCTCTTCTGAAAACTTTGGTTTAACTACTTCAAATGTATAACCTGCTTTAGCTATCTTATTGTAACCTGCTCTTAATCCTCTTGTTTTCTTACCTGCTATTGAGAAATTAGTCAAATCAACTATTCCCTCTTCTCCAAGCTTCATAAATTGATATCCATATTGATGTAATGTTGGAATCATCTTTTGATCTATTTGATAAAATATAGGTGTATAACCATATCTATCTGCTAAATTATAAAACTCGTCTATTGCTGATATAAATTCAAGCTTATTTCCTGCTGGATTTCCTAAAACTATAAGCTTATCTGCATATCTTTGATATTGAATTAAAACTGTTTTATTTTCATTTATAAAAACATACTTATCATCTAAATATAATAAATGAGTTAATGATGTTCCTTTATAATTTTCTAAAATTTCAGCTACTACTTCCTTATTATCACCAAAGGTTTCAAAGGGATATTTTTTATATTTACCAATCAAATATACAAATGCTATAAATACTATAGATAAAATAAAACCTACTAAACTACTTAAAAGTAAATAATTATAATTGTATTCAAGTACAGCTCTTACATAAGTACTTATTTTCTTAAACTTAAATGGAAATCTTGGAAAATATATTACTAAATAAAAGATAAAAAATCCAAATAAGAAAATCACATCTTGCACTAATCTTTCCCAAGAGAATACAAAGCTTTCTCTATAGAAATTCTTTTTACTAAACCATAAAAATATCATAACAAATACTAAAAATCCAATTTGCCAAGGTGAAGAATGTTCTATTAATGAACTAGCTAAAGCACATCCTAGTAAAATAATAACTACCTTAAAAATATCTTTTGATTTATAAGCAAGCATTCTTGAAATTGCTATTAATAAAAATCCCATTATTATTTCTGTAGTTAATGATATATTACTTGCTGGTTCTAGCATCTTATATATATGTCTAAAGGTTTCCCTCATTTCTGGTAATGCTCTAAAAAGTAAAATCATAATTCCTGTTAAGAATATTAATATTGCTGAAATACTATATGAAATATGTGATGATATTGATGAAAATATATTGTTATATTTTTTATCTATAACAGTTTTACCTTCATGTATAGCAAGAACTACACCTATTAGAACTGGGAATATGTAATAGCTTACACGATATAAAACTAGTGCTAATAATGCTTGTTCTTTTGCAACCCCAAAAGCACCAAGTCCCATTATAAAAGTTAAATCGAAAGTTCCAAGGCCACCTGGTATCATACTTATTATACCTACTGCACATGAAGTTACGTATATTGGGAATATATGTGTAAATGTTACTTTAGTCCCTAAAATTCTAATTATAGAATAAATTAAAATTACTGAAGTTATCCATTCTATAACGGATATACCCATTATTTTAAGAGTATTTATTGCTTCACTCTTCTTTTCTGTCTTAAAATATCTATATAAATTATAGATTATAAGAGTTGGTGTATATAAAGCTATTATGCACATAGCTATTTCAATTATGTTATACTCTCTCATACGCCAAATATTAGAAATTGAATATAAAAAACATACCATTGAGAAACCAGTAAAGTTTAATGCAACTATTTTTGTTACTTCTTTTACTAAACTTTTCTTATCATCTCTATTTATATGTGGTGAATAAAAATATCCCTTTAGAGCTATTGCAGACGTACCACCAAATCCTACAATACTTGCAATTGAACTTGCTATCCAAGAGTACTTATAAAGTCTTTTGTTACTTAAATCTATTTTACAAACATCCTTTAAAACAAAATCATACATTGATAAAGGTATGTATGAAACTAGCCCTAAAATTCCTATTACTATTAAATTCAAAATAGTCAATCTATCTTTATATATATTAAAAGTTCTAAAATCAAAGGTCTTAAATAGTTTTGTAAACTCCATAGAAATCAAAATAAAAATTGCAGTAATAAATAATATTTTTAAACCCAGCATTATCCTATCCTTTAATTTTCTATCCATGCTTATCTCTTACCTCCGCTTAAATTTGTTTACATCTTATTAATTGTTTATTCATCACTCAAATAATAATATCTCATTTAAATAATTAAAATAATTCCATAAAACTATAAAAAAGATTACTTAAAGTACTGCTCTAGGCAGATATTTTCTGTAATCCCTTGTTTATTATATATCACTTATTGTCTTTATTCAAAAGAATCCACTATTATTATGATTTTTTTAAGATTTTATTAAGATATTCATAACTTTTTAAGATTTATATATTATTACAAAAATCGCCTCTTACCATACTTATATTTTATTTTAATTAAATTTTACTTTACATAATTACTTATAATTAAGTTTTATGATAAAACTTAATAAAAAATTCAAAATATATAGACTATTTCCCCTTTAAATCTATCTTTTTTTACTGTAATATATTGTAATATATTCTTATTATTTATCAACTTGTATTTCTTTAATATTAAAAATCGAAGGAAGGTTTGTATTTTATGAGTTTAAATAACGCTGATAACATAAAAGAACTAAAAAATATATTAAGTGATTTATATCTAAAATACGGAACTACAGATGAAACTTTAAAATTAAGTCAATTACTAGACATTATAATTGAAAACCAACAAAACATTATTGTTAACCTTAGAAAAAATAAAGAAAAGTTTAAAAATATTATTTATGCTGCTAGCGATGTTATTTTTGAAATAGATATAACTAATAATGAGTTGTTATATTCAAAAGAAAACTTACCTTTAGATATTATGGAAACTAGAGATAAAACTCAAAATATTTATAACTTAATATTTTCATATGTAGCTTATAACTTCGTACATCCTAATGATTGTAAAGAATTTAAAAGCAAATTTTCCATAGCAAATATAGAAAATCTAATTGTAGAAGGCAAAGAAGCTCCTTATATGGATTTAAGATTTCTACACAATAACGATTATTTATGGGTTACTTGTAGTATCATCCCTGTTGTTAATGATGATGAAGTGGTGCTAGTTGTTTATGCTAAGAATATACATTCAAAAAAATTAAAGGAGCTTGAACTTATAAGAAAAACTCAAAATGATCCTTTAACAAACCTATATAATAAAACCTTTACTAAAAGCAAAATTGAAAATATAATATCAAATTCTCCTATAACTTACTATTACTTTATTATTGTAGATTTAGATAACTTCTCATTAATCAATAAAAATTTAGGTCATAGTTTTGGTGATGCTGTTTTACAAGATATATCTAAACAAATAAAAAGTATCTTTATGGATGCAGATGTAATTGGTAGAGTTGGTGGAGACGAATTTGTAGTATTTACTAAAGAAATAGATAATAAAATTTCATTATTATATAAATTAAATAAATTGAAGGTATTGTTAAGACAAAGTTATGGTCGTAATGGAAGTAAAGTAAATATTTCTGCTAGTATGGGGGTATCAACTTATCCTCAAGATGGTTCATCTTTTAATGATTTATATGAAAAATCTAAAAAAGCTCTTTATTTAAGCAAAAGACTTGGAAAGGATTCTTATGTATTTTACGATTCTTCTGTTCATCTTCACTTAAAAAATACTATAAAAAGCTCAGTAGATAATTCTGATCCTATTTACGTACTATCTGATATAAAACAAAATATTTTTGAATATATATTTAGAATTCTTTATGAAACAAAAGATACTTATACAGCTATTAACCTTATATTAAAAATAGTTGGGGAAAATTTTAATCTAAGTAGAGTTTATATCTTTGAGATTTTTGAGAATGGTCTATACTCTTCTAATACTTTTGAATGGTGTAATGAGGGTATCCCTTCTCAGCTTGAAAATATGAAAAAATTATATACTTCAGACTTTAAAGAGTCTGCCCCTCATTTTGATAGTAATAGCGTATTTTTCTGTGACGATATAACTACAATCAAAGGAAAATTTCATGAAATAATGGCTAAACAAAACATAAAATCCTTTATGCAATGTGCTGTTTTTCAAGAAGATAGATTTGTTGGCTCTGTAGGCTTTGATGAATGTGTTAATGAAAATAGAGTGTGGACAATGGAAGAGAGAAAAATATTAAATATTATCTCAAATATAATTAGCACTTTTTTATTTAAAGAAAGATCCTATACTAAACTATTAAATAGTGAAAAAATTAATAGATCTATATTAGAAACCCTAGATACCTATACCTATGTAATAGATATGGATAATTTTGATTTACTTTATATAAATAAAAAGATTAGAAATCTTATGCCTAATGCTAAAATAGGTGATAAATGTCATAAATTAGTTTTTAATAAAGATAAACCTTGTAAGGTATGTCCAATAAAACTTCTAAAGGAATCTGGAAAATCTAATACTGAAGCTATAGAAAATTATAATCCATTATATAATTTTTGGACTAGCTCCGTTGCTTCAAAGATTAAATGGGAAAATAAAGATAACGTATGTCTTATAAGTTGTCATGATATAAGTAAATATAAAAAATAACTTTAATATAAAAAATAGCTGTCTACGAAAATAATAAAAATTATTTTCGTAAACAGCCTTTTTTGTTATATCAACCTTTAACTAAAGGAAGCTATCTCAAATTATGATTGAATAAACATTTCATCTATACAAGCTTCTTTTGCCTTTATATCCCCTTTAACTTTAGCCTCTTTTTTCACTTCACCTAAATTCTTAAAGGCTACTGACATCATAAGCTTAATTCTATTTAACTGATTAACAGTTGACACTCCTGGATCATAATCTATTGCTACTATGTTTGCCTTTGGATATTTCTCTTTTAACGCCTTAATCATCCCTTTGCCTGTTACATGGTTTGGTAAACATGCAAAAGGTTGTAAACAAGTTATATTAGTTGTTCCGCTTTCAATAAGCTCTATCATTTCTGATGTTAAAAACCAACCTTCTCCTGTTTGATTTCCAAGAGAAAGAATTGATGATGCCATATTAGCAAGAGTATATATATCCTTTGGACTATGAAATCTCTTACTATTACTTAACTCTCTTTTCATAACAAATCTATATCTTTCAATATAATTAATTGCAAATTCTGCTAACCTTTTAGTTACTTTACTCTTGCCTAAATAATCAGCCTTAAACCTTGAGTTATAACAACAATAAAGCAAGAAATCTGTAAGGTCTGGCACTACAGCCTCTCCACCTTCACTTTCTATTGTTCCTACTATATTATTATTAGCAGTTGGATGGAATTTTACTAATATTTCTCCAACCACTCCAACCTTAGGCTTATTTATATCTACTAATTCTATATTATCAAATTCTTTAATAATAGATGTTAAATTATTCTTAAACTCTTTCTTACTTCCATTAATTAAATTCCTCTTAGCTTTTTCATTCCAATTATTATAAAGTTTATTTACAGCCCCTTGTACCTTCTCATAAGGTCTTGTTCTATAAACAACTCTCATAAATAAATCTCCATAAATTAAAGCCATTAAAGCTCTATTTAAAAACTTTAAATTCACCTTAAAACCAGGTTGTCCTTCTAATCCTACAGCATTTAAAGATATTATTGGTACCTGCTCAAACCCTGCATGTCTAAGAGCCATCTTTAAAAATCCAATATAATTTGTTGCTCTACAGCCTCCCCCAGTTTGAGTTATTATAACTGAAGTATTATTAACATCATATTTTCCGCTTTTTAGCCCTTCAATAATTTGCCCTATTACTATTATGGATGGGTAGCAAGCATCATTATTAACATATTTTAATCCCTCATCTACAGCTTTACTATTAGTTGTACTTAATACTTCTAAATTATATCCAGCTGTACCTATTGCTGTTTGAAGTAGATTAAAATGTATTGGTGACATTTGAGGACATAAAATAGTATGCTTCTTTTTCATTTCCTTTGTAAATACAGGATTATTGTAAGCCATACTTGATGTAACTTGTTTATAATCTTTTCTTATTCTTTCCTCTACAGCTGCCTTTAAGGATCTTATTCTTATTTTAGCTGCTCCTAAATTATTACCTTCATCTATTTTTAAAGCTGTATATATTTTCCCTTTAGATGAAATTATCTCATTTACTTGATCTGTAGTTACTGCATCTAAACCACAGCCAAAAGAGTTAAGCTGAATGATATCAATATTAGGCTCATTTGCTATAAAACTTGCTGCTCTATATAGCCTTGAATGATACATCCATTGATCTACAACTCTTAGCTTCTCTTGAAGTTTACCTAAATGAGATACTGAATCCTCTGTTAAAACTGCCATTCCATAAGAAGTTATAATATCTGGAATACCATGATTTATCTCTGGATCTATGTGATATGGTCTTCCACATAAAACTATTCCTCTTTTATTATTCTTTTTTAAATAATCTAGTACTTCTTCTCCAGCTTTTTGTATATCCTTTTTATAATTTTCTCTCTCTAAAAAGCCTAAAGCAACTGCTTTCTTAGCTTCTTCTAAGGTTATATTAAAATCTTTAAATTCATCTACTATTCTCTTTGGTAGACCTTTTTCATCCTCTAAAGAAAAGAAACCTTCAATGAAATTAATTTTCTTTTCCTTTAAAGCATCTACATTATTTCTAATAACCTCTGGATAAGAAGTTACTATGGGACAGTTAAAATGATTATTTGAATCCTTAAATTCTCTTTTTTCGTAGGACACACAAGGATAAAATATTGTTTTTATTCCTCTATTTATAAGATTCATTATATGACCATGACTAAGCTTTGCTGGATAACAAGCCGATTCTGAAGGAATAGTCTCTATACCAGCTTCATAAAGCTTCTTACTTGAATTACTTGATAACTTAACACTAAACCCTAAGTTTGTTAAAATAGTAAACCAAAATGGATAATTCTCATATATATTAAGAACTCTAGGAATTCCAATTACCCCTCTTTTAGCTATCTTTTCTTCAATAGGCTTATAATTAAAAGTTCTTTTATACTTATATTTATATAAATTAGGCATCTCTTCCTTTTTAGAATTTTCTATGCCTAAGCCTCTTTCACATCTATTCCCTGAAATAAATTCCTCCCCATTTGTAAATTTATTCACAGTTAAAAGACAGTTATTACCACACTTTCCACATCTTTTAAAGGAAGATGACATTTTAAAAGTATCTATTATATCTTTAGGTAATAAAGATGTTCTTCTGCATTTATCTTTACATCTTTCCTTTGCTATAATAGCACATCCAAAGGCACCCATAAGCCCTGCAATATCTGGTCTTACAGCCTCTCTTTTAGAAATAAGCTCAAAGCTTCTAAGAACTGCTTCATTATAAAAAGTTCCACCTTGTACTATTACCTTTTTACCAATATCTTTTTCATCTCTTAGCTTTATCACCTTAAATAAAGCATTTTTTATTACTGAATAAGAAAGTCCTGCAGAAATATCTGAAACCTCTGCTCCTTCCTTTTGAGATTGCTTAACTCTGGAGTTCATAAATACAGTACATCTTGACCCAAGGTCAACTGGTGATTTTGAAAATAAAGCTTCCTTTGCAAAATCTTCTACTTTCATATCTAAAGACTTACTAAAACTTTCAATAAAAGAACCACATCCTGCTGAACATGCCTCATTTAATAATATGCTATCTATTGCTCCATTTTTTATTTTTAGACATTTCATATCTTGTCCACCAATATCTAGAATAAAATCTACTCCTGGTAAGAAATAGTCTGCTGCCTTATAATGAGCTATGGTTTCTATTTCTCCAATATCTACATGAAGTGCTGACTTTATTAAGGCTTCCCCATATCCAGTAACACAAGAATTAACTACCTCAACTTCCTTTGGAAGCTTATCATATAAATCCTTTAAAATTCCAACAACTTTATCTAAAGGATTCCCTTCATTGCTTTCATAAAAGGAATATAAAAGTTCACAAGCTTCATTAATAAGTACCACTTTAGTAGTTGTTGAACCTGCATCTATTCCTAAATAAGCCTTTCCTTTATAATTTTTTAAATCACTCTTTTTAACTACAGACTTATTATGTCTTTCTTTAAATATCTTATATTCATCCTCATTTTTAAATAGAGGCTCTAATCTTTCTTCTACTTTATCTTTTATATTAGCTATTTTCTTTACTTTTTCAAATATAAATTTAAGAGAAGTAAGGTCTTGGTCTTCTGATAATAAAGCTGCACCTACTGCAACAAAAAGCTGGGAGTTATCTGGTATAATTGCTTCCTCATCTTTTAAAGCTAAAGTCTCAATAAATCTCTTTCTAAGTTCTGATAAAAAATACAAAGGGCCTCCTAAAAAGGCTACATTCCCTCTTATAGGCTTCCCACAAGCTAGTCCTCCAATTGTTTGATTAACTACTGCTTGAAATATTGATGCTGCTATATCTTCTCTTCTAGCACCTTCATTTATTAAAGGTTGTACATCTGTTTTTGCAAAAACACCACATCTTGATGCTATTGGATAAATAACTTCATATCCTTTTGCAAATTCATTAAGTCCTGCTGCATCTGTATTTAATAAGACTGCCATCTGGTCAATAAATGCACCTGTACCACCTGCACAACTACCATTCATTCTTTGCTCAACTTCACCTTTAAAATATGTTATTTTAGCGTCTTCTCCACCAAGCTCTATTACAACATCAGTTTGTGGAATAATTTCTTCTACAGTTTTAGTACACGCAATTATCTCCTGTACAAAATTAACTTTAAGCCATTTAGATACTGAAAGTCCTCCTGAGCCTGTTACAGTTATTTTACAGGGAATATCACCCACCCCCTCATAGCAGTCTCTTATTAGAGCAATAATTGTACTTCTTATATCTGAAAAATGTCTTCTATATTTACTATATACTATCTCATTTTTATTATTAAGCACTGCTACTTTTACTGTCGTAGATCCTATATCCAGTCCAATCTTATAATTTTTCATTATTCTTCTCCCCCTGCTTAGTTGTCCTCCATAATTCGTAAATCCTTATTCTCAACCCTAAACCAAGTAAAAAATGAATTTTTTGTTAATTTTCCCTATTATGTCATTATAATTTAACAAATAATTATGGTCAATTAACGCTTTTCTCCATATTTAAACGCATTAAGCCATTTTTGCTTAAAAAATAAACAGAACTTTTCCTTATTAACAAAAGTTCTGCTTTTTTATTCATATTTCCTGGGAAATTCAACTTATTCCCCTCTCCTATATATTTTATTAATAAACTTCATAAATTATAACTTATTAATAAAATTATATTATTGCAAATTAAAAGGATGTCCAAAGACATCCTTATGCTATGTTATATTAGATTCTCCATAATTATTAATATTTTACAGTAAGGAATAAATACTACATATAATTTTGAAGAATCCATATTCTCCTTTATATAATATTTATACTTACTATTAAACTTAGGGAAATATTCCTTTGAAATTCCCAAATCTTTTAATGTTTCTATTATTTTATCTTCAAGTTCTTGATTTTCCCCATCTTTCCAATCTAAAATTGAATAAAGTTTATCAATATTTCTGTATTCAAATATATGATATTTTTTACCATAAGACCAAAATTTAGATTTACTATTAAAAGAATAAATTTCTTCATAATCACATGGTAATACTATATCCCAATTTGAATTTACAATAGAAGCATAACCCATTTCTTCTTTAAATGAATCAAAACAACCTAATAACGAAACTACTGTAGTTGTTATAATAGAAATTAAAGTAATAATTTTAATGTTTTTTCTCATATATCCATTCCCATCCCCGTTTAATCCCCAATAAATGTAAATAAATATTTTACATTATTTTACTATAAATATTATTATTTGTAAACAGATACTCTTGTCTATACAACTTCTTTTTCTACAAGTTATAAATTCATACTCTCTTTTTCATCTATTTACTATAAAATTCATTTTTTTATTCTAAAATAAAATCAAAATTATTCTTTTTATTCTGCTTTTTTCTACCTAGTATAAATGGTAACCATCTATTTATAATTTTAACTATTGGTAATATTACAATACATGCTATTATTACAAAATAAAAAGAAACCATAAGCTTATCTAATATAAATTGTGATTCAAATACAGCACTACTCATATTGCGTTTTAAAAAACCAAAAATAACATATTGATGTATTGCAAGATAAACAAAGGAATTTTTACCTATAAAGCTAATAAATTTACTATTAGGTAAATTCTTTATTATTATTATCGTTGCAAATATACCACTAATTGCAGCTATATAAAACAAAATAAAGCTTCCATACTTACCATTAGAAATATCAATATTAGTATTTATACTACCTGCAAGTAAATTTATAATTAGTAATATAATTATTATAGGAAATTTGCTTATCTTAGTTATTAATTTAGTCTTCTTAGTTAAATATCCTAAACCAAGAAATACTATTGCAGTTATTGCTGCATCCATACTCCACAAAAGACTTTCCCCTACAAATAAATTATATAAATATGATATAACTCCACATATAATAATTGAAATTATTATATCTCTATTATTATTTTTAAATAACTTAACTGTAAAATAAAATACAATTTCAGCTATAAATAAAGCTAAAACAAACCATAGTGTTCCATTACATAAAGTCCACTTTGTTCCTCTTATCCCCACAAACATACCTAATAAAGGTTGCATCGCACTATTTAAATTCTGCCCTGCAAATTCATTAAAAACAATAGCTCCAAATAAATAATTAGTTGTGCTAAATATAAAATACGGAATTAATAAACTTTTAAATTTTGATTTAAAAAACTTTTTGAAACTATCATACTTACTTATGTTTAAAAGATATCCAGATATGAAGAAAAATAATGGCATATGAAATGCATATATATATTTTCTAATTGGCTCTGGTAATGGTGTATGTGCAAACATAACTAATATCATACCAACACCCTTAACCATATCTATCCATTTTATTCTTTTACTCACATAGTCACCTCCAAAATTCTTCCTATTCCAATATAATACTATATTATTCGAGGTTTTATGTCAATTAAAGTATATTTGTTAAATATTATCCATTTTTTATAATTTGTTATTTAATTTAAGTCTAGAAAATATCAAATAACATAACCAGTAAAAAATACATATTTATTTTAACAAATCTATAAAAACTAATTTTTACAAAAAAAATACACCCAGCCTAAAAGGTGTATTTTTTCGAGGCCACTACTCCTCACGGTACGTTTTTACTTATATTATTAACATTGATAGATTCACAATATTATTATATATCATTTATTAACAGCTTTTCTTCTTTTTTACTAAAATTTTCATTTTGTTAACATTTTCAGTATATTTTTAACAATTCAGTTTAACCGTAAATATTTACACATTAACTTTATAATTATAAACTTATATTTTTCCCAAAATAATGATATAATTATATAGTAATTTTTCATAATTTTCACCTGTGCATTTTAATTTTTTCAATTTCAAGCTCTAAAAGCTTCTCTAAAAATTCTTTGCAAATTTTAGCTAAAGAAAAATGACAATAAATATAAAAATTTTATTCTATACTTTTTATATATCCATCTTCTATTCTTATTATTTTATTGCATTGGTTTGAAATATTTTCATCATGAGTTACAATAATTACTGTCTTTCCCTGTTTATTAAGCTCAATCAAAATATCCATAACTTGTTGAGATGTATCTTTATCAAGTGCTCCTGTTGGTTCATCTGCCAAAATAATTTGGGGGTTATTTACTAATGCTCTAGCAATTGCAACTCTTTGATTTTGTCCCCCAGATAATTCTCTTGGAAGTTTATCTTTTTTTTCTATAATATCTAATTTTTTCAATATATCTAATATCAACTCTTTTTTCTTTTTTCTTTTACTATATATTAATGGTAATTCAACATTCTCATAAACAGTATAGCTATTTATTAATCCAAAATATTGAAGCACAAAACCTATATTTAAGTTTCTACTTTTCCATCATTAACTCCATATGTTTTGTATATATTCTCGAGTTTTATTATTTCCATTACTCACTTCTCCTTACTAAATCATTTATTGAGTATTTATTTAGATTAATCCTAATTATTATAGAAATTATGATTGTTATAAAAATTAATACTCCTATGGTTAAAATAAAATAAATAATATTAAACCTAAAAATAGTAAAGTTAGTTAATATAATAGATGATATTAAACCACTTATTCCCAACAAAATAAATACTTGTCCTAAAACTCTATTTCTAATGTCTTTCATAGTTGCTCCCATCATAATATTAATACCATATTCTTTCCTTTCTTTATATATAGTATTAATCATTACTATAATCACTGATATTGTTGAGAATAATATTACTATACTAGATACGTAAATTGCAGGTTTTATAGTATCGTTACTTTCCTTTCTATACTCTTGTATAGATTTATTAAAATCATTTATTTGAAATTTCAATCCTGATTCAAATAAATAATCGTTAATATTATCTATAGATTCATTATTTTTAAGGATTATATATCCTCCTTGCATATAACTAAAAAGCTCTACTCTTTGAATTAATTTAACTCTATCATTTTTACCTTGTTGCATCATATATTCTTCTCTAAATGGAATTAATATAGCATTTTTTAAAGATTGTTGGTTAAATTGAATTCCTCCTAAATTTATATAACTATTATCTGCTAGTATTCCAATAACTTCTAACTTAACTTGTTTATATTCTCCATCTTTATCTGTAGTTATAGTTTCTATTTTATCTCCAACAGAATATTTATCCTTATATATGTTCCCTAGAACAATTGGTATATTATCCTCATCTACTCTCTTAAAATTATCAAAACCTCCATCTATAAAATCATAATTCATCTTTTCTAAAAATAATTTATTCAAATAAATTCCCTGAACTCTTATATATTCTGTACTATCAATATTTTCAGTAGAATATGTTACCACAGTATCTGGAATAGCTTGTTCTTTTTTTATAAAAACAACCTCTCTAACTGCTGACATAAATTCAATATCTTCATTTTCATTGAAGTAATTATTTATATCCTGAAGAATCTTTAAATTCTTTTTATTTTTTTCTATATCCGCACCTCTAATATTTTCTATTGCCAGCTTTTCATCCATCTTATAATACTTATCATTACCAAATTGCTTATTTACACTTTCAATTAAATTGTTTGCATCACTTAGAAATTGAATTGAAACATATATACATACTATTGCTATTGTAAATTGAAGAATAGTTAATAATGAAAAAGTAATTTTTTTACTTATTCCTTCGTATAAAAACTTGAAAACCATCTAAATATTCTCCTTAATAATAGAATTAATGTTCATTTTACTTATTTTAATAACTGAAGGAATAATACATGTAATACTTACAATCACATTTATTAATGTAATTATAAGTAAACTCTTTAAAGCTATTAATAAATTAATAGAATTTAAACCACCACAAATTCCAAATATTAAATAAGCTATAATAATTGAAGCTATAATTACAAATTCGTATTCTATAAATAAATTAAGAAAGATACTTGATTTACTTTCACCAACTAAGCTTTTAATACCGATTATTACTTTTTCTTTTTCAATCCAATAAGAACTTATATTAATTACAGTAGAAATTAAAGACATACTTGCTAATAATCCCATTATTAAATAAATACTATTGCTTGAAATAGCTTCATTTAGCGGTTCAACTATTGGTTCACTTATTTCCATAATTACTTTGTTTCTTTCATTTAATTGTTCATATATTTTTTTCGCAGTGTAAGCTGTAGAGCCATCTAATACATCAATCGTAATACTTTTTCTATTTAAATTAAAATCTTGAGAATTCATATTTATATAAATACTATCTCCCAACCCTTTAGTAGATTTATTACCTAAAATACCAACTACTTTATACTCTTGATTTTGTATTTTTACCTTTTGATCTTGTATGTTATCTTTTAATTTATACCCTACTAATGCTACTCTTTCTCCTCTCTTAATTTCCTCTAAAGTAAACATCCTTCCTTCTGTTAAAGGATAAGTCTTATCAATATTATAGTTGTAATAAACACCAATAATTTCAGTTGCCTTATAATCATTATTTATAAGTACCTTACCTTCTAAAACAACATTCTTATCTTTTAATGTATTAATTAAATTATTAATTTTAATATCCTCTGCTGTTTCAAATAATATTATTTTAGCATCTTTACTTATTAATGAATTTTTTGTTTTTATGTCTTGTTCAAAACTTAGTATATTTATTATTACTGATATAAAAAATACATTTATTAAAATAAATGTACTAAATAATACCCAATATTTTTTAATTAGTTTTTTAAGTTTCTTCATTAATTCACGCTCCAAATAACAATAATATCTCTAAGTTAACTTTTGTTATCCCTCTTTATTGAAATTATGTTAATTTAATATAAATAATTATATCAAACAATTCCATATTATGCTATTATTTAGCTAGATGTACTTTTGATAGAATACTATAACTGTAGTTATGTATTAAATATTTTTCTACTACTAAATCCACTATAAATTAAATAATTTAAGTTGCAACTGGAGGTAATGACAATGAATATACATCTCTGTTTTAAATCTATTTTCAAATGTACTACAAATTTATTAAAATATTTCTTTATATTTTTTGCATCTTTAATATTTTCTATAGCTTTACAAGAAAAATTAGCTTTTAATGATGATATTGGATTTTCTTTAGCTCTCTTAATATCAACTTTCTTTTTTCTATTAGCTTTAAAAATAGAGAAGAAAAAACCTATTGAGTTTTTAAGATTACGTAAAGTTAATTTTAAGCTCTTACCCTCTCTAATATTTTTATCTGTCATAATTCTTCTCTTTGAAATTGGTTTAGGGAATTTATTACATGAAATCTTTACCTCACCTATTTCTGATGATATGGACTTATGTTTTTTTAGCGTACTTCATATATTAATTTTAGCTCCTATCTGTGAGGAGATATTTTTTAGAGGAATTATCTTTGCAAAGTTAAAAAATATAATGCCACTTTCTTTAGCTATCTTTATTCAAGCTTTTTTATTTGGATTTTTACATGGTGGCCTATCTGGACATATAATTCAAGCATTAATCATTACAATTTCTGGGATAGTTTTAGGTTTGGTATATCACTATACAGAAAACTTATCAATGTCAATTTCCTTTCATTTTATTAATAATTTTATAGTTATGATTTTAAATATCCTTGATTTTGACATTAACCCAATTTTTTGTATTTTAATCTCTATCTTGTTACTAATAATATATATTAAATGGATTACTTCTATTAAGTATTAGTTATTATTATCCGAAAATCTAATTGATTAGATAATAAATACTTTAGAGGAGGAAATTTAATGAAGGGTACCGTTGTCGCAACCTGGATGAAAACCAACAGAGAATTATTTGGTGATAAAGCAGTAAATGAAGCTATGAATCGTGTTGGATGGAAACAAAATAAAATCTTTTCACCAATTGAAAATGTTGATGATGATAAAGTAAAAACTGTTATAAAACATATAGCCTCAAGTCAAAATATGGATGTTAAACTTTTATGGAGAAAAATTGGACAAGATAATATAAAAACTTTTAATAAGTATTATCCTGCTTTCTTTCAACATGAAAATGTATATTCATTTTTAAAATCAATGTTTGATGTACATGTAGTTATGACTAAGAAATTTGCAGGGGCTAAACCACCACTATTAACTATTAACCCTATATCTAGTAAAGAAGCTATTTTTACATATAATTCTTCAAGAGGAATGTTTGATTATTTCCTTGGTTTATTAGATGGAGTATTTGCTCACTTCAAGGAAAAAATTAGAGTAGAAGAAATTTCAAGAACTAATACTACATTAGATTTAAAACTTGTATTTGAAAAGGACATATACTATAGCCAAAAGTATTCCTTTAATAAACTGCTGTCTTTAGGCTTTATCAAAAACTTTGGAGCTAAAGCAGCTTTATTTACTTTCATAATATCTTTAATAGTAACAATCCCTCTTATGGGACTTGATAATATTTTAAAATCTTTAATAGCAAGTTCATTATCAGGTATAGCAACCTTTATAGGTGTATCTTTAATGTTAGCTCCTATTAATAGAATAAAAGAAGAGCTTAATAATGTAGTAGAAAATAAGTATCATATAGATGGTGAAATTAAAACTTATGATTTCTTTGAAGATATATATAATTCAATTAAGAAGCATAAAAATATTATTCAAGCTGACTTTGTTGGATTTAAAGGTATTACAGATGAAATGAATGCTTTTATAAACAATATAAATTGTATATCTAACTCTATGGATACTACTTCTAGTGAAATAAGTGGTATTGTAGAACAAGTTGCAGATAATGCAATTGTCCAAGCTAACAATACAGATGATGCCGTTCAATCCCTTAATGGAAATATTGGTGCATTAAAAAATATTGTTGAAAATGAAAATAGCAATAAAATACAATTAGAAACTGCTATGGAAAAAATAAATAATAGCTATGAAGAAATAGATAACGCAAGTAAAAATATTTCAATATCTTTAGATAAATTCAATGATGTTAAAGTAAAAGGAACTCATCTTGAAAATAGAGCTAAAGATATAACAAATATAGTTTCTATAGTATCCGGAATATCAGATCAAACTAACCTTTTAGCTCTGAATGCATCTATTGAAGCTGCTAGAGCTGGTGAACAAGGAAGAGGCTTTGTTGTAGTTGCTGATTCTATTAAGAAACTTTCAGAACAATCTAAAGATGCAGTTAAGGAAGTAAATTCAAATCTTAAACAATTTAGAGATGAAATTAAAACCTTAGTAGAACAAATTGAAGTTCAATATAATTTATTAGAACAAGAAACTGCTAGCTTAGGAGTTGTTAGAAATATAAGCTTTGAAGCTAATAGTTCAATACAAAAAGTAGCTACATCTATGATAGAAACTATAGAAAAATTGAATAAAGAAGCTGATTCAATTTCAATGGCTTATAAAAATATAGAAGCCTTATCAACTATAGCTGAAGAAAATTCAGCATCTTCTGAGTAAGTAAGTGCAAGTGTAACAACATATACAAATGAAATTAAAAAGCTTATGGAAAATATCTCTGACTTTAAAGGAATTACTGAAATTTTAAAAAAAGACTTAGAAAAATATAAAATATAAAAAGACTGCTAACACTTTGTCAGCAGTCTGAAGGGGTGATATTATGTCACCCCTTTATTTCTTTTATAAACTCCCAAGTAGCTCCATTATCTTTTGATTGATAAAGAGCCTTTGAGTTAACATTATAGTCACCATCTGCTCCTTGACCAACTAACATGTTTAAAACTCCATTTTCTTCATAAGGCATATCAGGAAAGTCAAAAGGATTTATACTTTCCCCATTATCTAAAACTACTTCTTTTAAAGGAAATTCTATTTTTTCATAGGATACTCCTCCATCTTCTGTACGATATAAATTAGAATAAGTACCACCACCATGGGATAACCCTAAAAATCCAAGTTTATCATTAATAAAAGTTATTCCTGCTGCTCCACCAAGTGAATCTTTAAAAGGCCCTTCATTTATAATTTCCCAAGTTGCACCACCATCAACAGTTTTCACTAAAGCATAGGATCTACTACCTGCTGCTGCACCTGTAACTTGTAAAAAATAATAAACATCATCTGATACATAGAATTTTTCATTATTATTTTCTTTAACTTCTTCTACTGATTTTTCCTCATCCTTTGGAAGTTCTTTAGATTTACTCCATTCAGTATCATTTTTCAAGTTATATCTTTGAGGAGTATATTTATCTTCCTTTTCTGGAACAAATATAGATACAGTATAACCTACTATAGGGGAATTAGTTTCTACTACTTTTCTCTCACCTTTTTCATTTATATTTATAATTCCATCTGTATTAAGTCCCCAATTTCTTTTTCCTAAATAAAGCAATCCATATTCTTTTTCATCCCATACACTTACTGCTTTCTCAAGAGAAATAGCTTTAACTATACTTAATAAAGGTTCTAAAAGCTTATCTTCATTATAGTCAGCATCTGCATATCTATTAAATTCAACTGTAATATCTTTAGATTTACTTTTATCATAGTTAATTAAAAAAGTTTCATCTTCTCCCTTATCATTTTTTCCATAAATAAAAGTATAAAAACTTGTTATAGTTCCATCCTTTTTAAAATTCAAATCGAATCTCTCACTAATATATAACTTACTTGGCAGAGGATATTTTTCGTTTATATCATAAAAAATTCCTTCTACACCGTCTTTATATATGTTGTTATGCTCAAACTTAACTGACTTTACATTTTTAACATCATCTATAAAAAATGAAAGTTTACCACTATAATTTGTAGCACTATCATAAACTTTTTTACCATAAATAGATGTTATTCCTATAATACTTATAATACAAACAGCAATCCAAGCCCCTTTATAATTTGAATATATCGGATTGTCTTCTTCTCCTAACTTTACTTTTCTTATAATTCTAATTGTAGTAAATAATATAATTAATATAGAAAATACTACACAACCTAATATTATAAGAATATTATTATCTACTCTTCCATACCTAGCTAATGACGTTAACTCATAACAAAATAGCCAATATAGAATTATTAGTATTGGATTAGTTATTAATGAAATAAATACTTTCTTTATACCCTTTTTAAACATTTATTGCACCCCTTTATTTTTGAAGTTATTGTAGATTAAATTATCCTTTAATTTCTTTTATAAATTCCATTTTAACAAACTCATCATAACCTGTAATTGTATTTTTATTATATATTGTTTTTATTTTAAATCCTGCTCTTTCATAACATTTAATTGCTCTTTTATTAAAAGAACGTACTTCTAAAATAATTTTTTTATTGGGATATAGCTTATTAGATTGACTTTTTACTATATTCATCAACTTTTTTCCTAAACCTGCTCCACATAGAGAAGGCTTTAAACCAAGTCCAATTAAAATGTAATCATTTTTATCTTGAAATCTTATATAAGCACATAAATTATTAGATTCATCTATTAATGCAATAAACTCTTTTTCTCGTTTTTCTTTAAGTGTAATAGCCCAATTTTCCTGACAGACTTTATTCCATTCTGGATAGTTATAAACATGATATTCCTCTTCATACTTCCAATTACAAATTTCCTTTGCATGTGATTCAGTAAAATTCGTTAATTTCATTTTATTTCTCTCCACCCTTAAAATATTTTGCTTTAATAATCTTATGAAATTTTTAAGAATACTCTTTTAACCAATAATAATAAAAATGGTGAAGAAGTATCTCTAACCCCTTCACTCAATTTAATTTTAAGCAACATATCTAGCTAATACTCTATCTATAATAAATATTACTGCTACTATAATAACTGCTGATATTATAGAAATATTTACTATAGTATAATTTAAATAATATGCACATATCACCATTATACCTAAAATCAACATACAAACAACCCAGGTTTTTAGAAAGGAAACTACCTTATTCTCCTTTTTATTATTAAGAGATGTTTTACAAATATAGTTAACAAAGATATTAGCTAAAGAAATTACAATTAGAATATTAATAATATCCCCTATAGATAAACTAAAATTCCAACTTTCATTATGTGTTATGAAATTTCCTATTGCCAATCTAATAATATAAACCATTCCTAATATCCAAATAGAAGAAGTAGACATTTCTACAATCCCTATTACCTTTTCAAATGTTGTTTTTTTAGGCATAGTTTCTATAATTTCATCGCATACTTCTTTATAGTTTTCCCCAATAACCTTTTGTATATCATCTCCACGATTCTGTCCATCAATAATCATTTGAATTAAATCTTCACGTACTAACTCCTGATTATATTCTGTCATATCTGATCCTCTAAGATAAACTATCATATCGGTATAGATTTTTTCATTATTTTTATAAATTTCTTTTTCTCTCTTGTTATTACTTTTAAGTAATTCCCTACATTTATTCTTCATTCTCATTCTCCTTTTCTAATAATTTATTTACTGCTTTATCTAGCTCTATCCAATTGTTTTTAAATTGGTTTAATGCTTCTATACCTATTAAAGTAAGTTTATAATATTTTCTTTTGGGTCCACTATTTGATTCTTTTAAGGTTGCACTTATCATGTTATTTTTTTGTAATCTTAATATTATAGGATAAATTGTACCTTCTGATATTTCACCAAATCCATATTTACTAAGTTTTTTAGATATTTCATATGCATAGGTTTCTTGTTTATTAATAATCTCTAAAATACATCCTTCTAACATTCCCTTAAGCATTTGTGATGGTATCATTTATTTCTCCTTTCTATCTTGTATTACAATATAGTATATATTGTATTGCAAGATACTATCTTTTGTCAATATTAATTAACACCATAAAAATAAGATAGGATTAAATCCTATCTTTAAACAAATGCTATTCTTTATTTAACATATTCAAAATTCTTTTTATAGCTCTTTAACTCTTTTAATTCCATACTTTCTGGTACTGAAAGTTCTTCTTTTGTTTTCTTAAATTCTTCTTCATTAAAAGGTCCATGCACTATATCTTTTTCAACCTCTATAACCCAAAACTCATACTCTTCTTCTGGAATAGATTCCATATACTTATCCTCTTCCATTAAATTGGTAAATTCTTTTTTTCTAGCTTTATATGTAGGTATTGATCTTGCAATAATATATTCATCATTGAAATTAAGTTCTATAACTTTTCCAGGTACTCTTGCATCTGATCCTTCCTTATCACTAGTCTTTATTATCACAACATTATATCTATTAATTTCCCATAATTGATAATCCTTTGTTAATTTCATTTTATAATCTGATTTTGGTGAAGCTATAATACATCCATGAAGATTTAATACTACTACCATAATAATTAAAATTGTTCCACCTATTTTGAATAATTTATTTTTCATAAAAGCTCCTCCTATTTGTTAATACTTAGTAAGTGTATATTTTTGTTCCTTAATTGTAAATTAATTCTGAACAAAACATCCAATAATCTAACTAAATAGAAGTTGTTTATGTAGAAAGTTTATTTTTAGTATAAAATAAATTGTTAAACTTTAGATGATTCTAAAATACTGAGCTAATTAACAAAGAATCTGTAAATTAAGATAATTATTTAATATTTAATTACGATTTTATTATCTCTCCAAATCTCCACTTTGCATATTCTTCTTCAAACCACCATATGTCTTTTTTATCTAAATCATTTGGTGAATCAGATACCCATAAAGTATTTACACTACTTATTCCATTTGTTCTCCTAAGATACTCAAATCTATCATATACCTGTAAACTTACCTTTTCCAATAATTGTGGTAAGTCATCTCTTGAAGATGATGGAGTTCTTTCATCAATAAAATATGGTCTATCATTTTCAAATACAAAAGCATCTTTAATCCAATAAGGACAACTGCTTATATGAGTAAAAGCTTCAAATTTTTCACATTCTCTTACTGTATCCATATAATATTTAACTGTATATTTTATGTTTGAACCTTTAATAAACTCTTCTATTTCTCCAATGAGATAATTATTTAAATCATTACCAGTAAAATACACATATAATTTTTTTGATACTGACCCATCATCATTTATTTTTGAAATATCTTTATATATATTATATCCCATAAATTCTTCGTAACTACTCATATAAATCACCACCTATAAAATACGTATATCTTGTTTCTAAATATCTTATGAAAAATTCTAATTCTATATCACTACAAAACATCTTTAAATTTTCATCTCTTTATTTATTATTTTTAAGCCATTGTATCGCGCTATATGTATGTATTGCTGCTCCTGTAGCTAATATTTCTTCATTAAATATTACTTTACTATTATGCATTGGTTCACCATATAATGGATTTTCTTGTTTTGTTCCTGCTCCTAACATAAAATATACACTTGGTACTTTGTATGAATAAGATGCAAAATCTTCTGAGCCCATTCCTCCACCTTCAAACATTACTACCGATTTTTCTCCTATTAACTCTTTAATATATGATATCATTTCATTAGCTAATTTTTTATCATTAATTAATGGTGGTACTGATGATAATTCTATTAGTTTAGCCTCTCCTCTAAACATTTTTGCAGTTGAAATTACTATATCGTTTATTCTATTAAATATAAATTCACCTAATTCTTTATCTAAACTTCTTATAGTTCCTTCCATAACTACTTGTGAAGGTATGATATTTGGTGCATCTCCACCTACAAATTTACCAATAGTTACAACTGCTGATTCAGTGGCTTTTATTTCTCTAGATATAATTTCTTGAATTGATAAGTATATATGTGCTGCTATATTAATTGGATCTACCCCTGTTTCTGGCATAGCTCCATGACAGCCTATTCCATTTACTTCTATTCTAAATCTATTGCATCCTGCAATAGAAGTTCCCATTCCACATATAACCATATTAGAAGGTGTTCCTGAATTTACATGCATAGCCAAAGCTACATCAACTTTTGGGTTTTCAAGTACTCCAGCTTCTAACATTTTCTTAGCTCCAGTAAACCCTTCTTCATCTGGTTGAAATACTAATTTTATTGTTCCTTCTATTTCATCTTGATTTTCTTTTAATAACTTAGCTGCCCCTAAAAGCATAGTAGTATGCATATCATGTCCACAAGAGTGCATATTTCTATTAGTAGACTTATAATTAACATCAGTATCTTCTAACATAGGTAATGCATCCATATCAGCTCTTAATAGGATTGTCTTGCCACCTTTCTTTCCCTCTATTATTGCTACAATTCCACTCTCACAAATTTCTTTTGGATCATAGCCAAATTCTCTTAGTTTATTCATTACAAAAGATTTTGTTTTAGGAAGATTATCACCTACCTCTGGATTTTTATGAAGAGTTCTCCTATACTTGATTAACTCATCTTTTATTAACCTAGCTTGCTTGATTATACTATTCATAATTCACCTCTACTAATTGTTTTATCTTTAATTAAGTTATTCTCATATATTAATTTTATTATAACATCAAAGTAAAATTTCTTTAATATGCAAGTCATTTAATAATATTATCATTTTCCTAAGCTCCTCTTTAATACTAATATTAAATTGGCAATGAAAATTATAAAACTTATTATTGAAATTATTTCTAACGAAATTGCCCATACATTATATCCCCCAGCACTATTATCAGCTAATACTCCTTGGAACATCAATCCTGACCACATAGCTATACCACAAAACACATCTATTATTAAGTCTATCTTATTAAAATTTCTTTCTGTTTTCTTTTTATTACTATAAATAGCTTTGCAAAAGTTAACTATTACAATAATAAACAATACTATATATGGGAAAAATGCAAACTTGAAGTGATACATTATATCTTCCACATTGCTTATTTCTGTAACAAGTGGATTTTTATATGGGTTATTAATATCAATAATGAAAAAATATATCCATAATCCAACAATAGTAAGTGCTGTTATTGTTGCTAAAGGTAATAAGTGTTTTATAACTTCATAAGCTCTCTTTTTCATTTTATCCCTCCAAAACCTTACTTCTTATTTTAAATTTTGTACTCTCATAGGTTAATATTATATCCTAAAAACATCTCTTATAACTCTCTCCCCCTTTTGTATATCACTATATAAATATTATACTTTATTTCAAAATAAAGGGAAATAGGAAGCTATATTTTTATAAAAAAATAAGATAGGTTTTAATCCTATCTTAAATATTAAATATCTTTATTAGAAATACTTCTTGGCCATGAAAGTAATTTTTTCTTATCTATTTTCAAGTTTTTTTCATTTGCAAAGTTTATATCACAGAAATAGTTATGATAATTAGCTATCCAAACATATTTGTCCCAAACCCTTATGTTCTCTTTATATAAATCTAACATTTCCTCTAATTTAACTTTATGTCTAAAAAGTAATTATATTTGAGTTTTTTCAAATTCATAATTATTATTACATTTGGTATACTTTTTAAATATTGTATTTAGATAATTTAAAAACCATTGTCCATCACTATCTATTAATATCTTATTTTGCTGTGGAGCTATATCGTAATTATTTATATATTTTTGTAATCTATTTACTATTTTGTTGTCTAATACAATTCTTGGATAGCAAGCTAAATTACTTTCAACGTAATGTGCATCTAAAAGTGCTGGTCCAAAAACTATATCCTCATTAATGTAAAATTCACCTACACTAACTCCACCTCTAACAAAAAGACCTTCTAAGGCTAAATTAAATTGATATTCTGATACATTATCTAGTATTTCATTTAGACTTTCTTCCCCATCATCTTTTATAGGATAACCTATAATCATATTATCAGTGTATATTTTTATTTTTCCCTTGCTATACTTATTCTTAATTATACATTGCTTATTTTTATTTATAAGAAAATTAATTTCTCTAAGCAAATTATTTCCATATTTATTATTGCATGATTGTATTATCATTTGTGAAAAGCCTAATATATCTATAGTACATACCATAGAGTTGACAAGCATTGGATTATCTTCATTATATTCTTGCATACTTTTTCTCCTCCATTTAAAACACTATATTTATTATAGTTTAATATTTACTTTTAATTATTATAATTATATCTTTTATTGTAATAAAAAAAGATTGCAGTTTAAACTACAATCTTTGCTAATCTAAAATTATCTGTTATTTTGTTCTTTCTTAGCTCTTCTACAAGATATGCATCTTGTTGGTTCATTTGTAAATCCTTTTTCTTTGTAGAATTCTTGTTCTCCTACTGAAAATATGAATTCACTTCCACAATCTCTACATTTTAATATTTTATCTGTCATAAATATTCCTCCTAAAATTAAAGATTCTAAATTGATATAATAATCTCTAATTTCTGAGAAACTATCTACCTAAATAAAACTTCTTTGTTAGCAATTTTGCTACTCATTTATAATAACATACTATTTACTTAATTACAACTTATTTATTGTAATTATTTTTATTTTGGAATAATTATTAACTAACTATAAATTTATGTTACTAGTTTTTTTCTACTATATTAACTAATCCTATCTTAAATTTTGATTATTCTTGTTGTACCACTTTATAATAAACATTTGATGTTATTACATATACAATTACGTAAAGTATAATAAATACTATAGCTGTTATTATTGTTACTATTAAAAATATATTTATATCAAATAGGCCAAATAGTCCTAGTAGTTTTGATATTGGTTTAAATGCAAAGGCTGTATGGATTAGTGCTATTCCTACTGGGAAAAAGAACACCATAAGCACTTGTTTATTAATAACTTTTTTAACTTCTTCTTTGCTCATTCCAACTTTTTGCACGATTTGGAATCTATCGCTATCATCATATCCTTCTGATATTTGTTTATAATAAATTATTAATACAGTTCCTAGGATAAATAATAATCCTAAAAAGCTACCTAAAAATATGCATCCTCCATTTACAACGTAAAAATCTTTTCTATCTATATCAATGTTACTAATCTTTGCTAATTTGGTATTTGTTAAATCACTACTTATTGCTTCACAAAAGTTTATTTTGTCTTCTTTAGTTCCATCTAAATTAAATTTAATTTCATTTGTTGAAAATAATGCTCCTTTATCTGCTGAATCTTTACATACCTTTTCTATCACTTGTTGATTTTTAAGAACTACACAATATTCATCTGTTATATTATTTTTATTTTTATTAACTACCTTAAAGCTATCTAAATTTTTGGCTATTTTAAATTTATTATCATTAATAACTATTGAATCACCAGTATACTCTTTTGATACAGAGAATATTAAAGCTTCATTATCCTTTAGTTCTATATTTTTATTTTCTATTTTGTTGTAATCATCTAATGAATAAATTTGAATAACGCTAATGTCTTCAATTCCAGAAGTTTTTTGTTCTATTGCTGATTTAAAATTTTCACCATCAGCATTTACCATTAAATTAAAATTATTAAATTTCTTTAAATCAGTTATCTTTACGTTGTAGTTACTAGCTTTATTTTCTAAGTTATCACTAATTTTAGTATAAAGTTCTTTTTCTGAAGCTGGAACTTTTATTTCTGTATCATATGGATATGCAATTTTTAAGCTTCCCTCTTGACCTGCATATAAAGAAACTGTTGTGGATATTGTAATTAATACTGCTGTACATAATATACATATACTAGCAAGTCCTACTGCATTTTGCTTCATACGATAAGTCATACCTGATACTGATATAAAGTTTTTTGATTTATAATAGAAGCTTTTATTTTTCTTTAACAATTTTAAAATTGCAATACTTCCACTTGTAAATAGACTGTAAGTTCCTAGAATTACAAGTATAATTGCTATAAATACTATTGAAAGTGCTTTTAAAGGCTTATCTACTGTACTCGCCATTGTGTACCCTGCTGTTAAAAATCCAAAAGCACATATTGTTAAAATCCAAGATGCCTTTGGTTCTTTTTCACCTTTTTCTCCACCCCTTAAAAGCTCTATTGGATTATTTACTTTAACCATTATTATATTTTGAAGAAGAACTACTATAAAAATAGCTACAAATAAAAATACTGTATTTTTCATTGCAACTAATGATATAGAAAATGTACTTGAAATACTAATACTAACTTTTAATAAATTAATTAATATTAGAAATAATAGTTTTCCTAATATACTACCTAAAATAATTCCTAGAATTAAGCTTCCAAAACCTATAATTAAAGTTTCAATTATTAGAATTTTACCTATATGCTTCTTTTCCATTCCTAAAACATTATAAAGTCCTATCTCCTTTTTTCTTCTTTTAATTAAAAAGCTATTTGTATAAAATAAAAATATAATTGAAAATAAACCTATAATTTTAACTCCAATACCAAGAAGTATTTTTAATGCACCTGCTCCTCTTACAGAGTCCAACCCTTCATTTGTAGCTATACAACTCATAACATAAAACATCATTATTGTACCTATACATGCTAATATATAAGGAAGATATGTCTTTTTATTTTTTAGTAAATTATTCTTTGCTATATTAACGTACATTGAATTTTTCATTATTTTTCCCTCCTGTAGCAAGTATAGTAAGGGTATCAGAGATTTTTTCATACATCTTCTCGTTATCCATAGAGCCTCTATATATTTGATTGAATATCTTGCCATCTTTAATAAATAATACACGACTTGCATGACTAGCTGCTAAAGTACTATGGGTTACCATAAGAATTGTTTGTCCTAATTTATTAATATTAGAAAATAAATCTAATATTTCTGCTGTTGTTTTTGAATCTAAAGATCCTGTTGGTTCATCTGCAAGTAATAATTCTGGACTAGATATTATAGCTCTTGCTATAGCAGCTCTTTGCTTTTGTCCACCTGATACTTCATATGGATATTTTTCTAATATATCTTCTATTCCTATCATATCTGCAATAGGCTTTAAGCTTTCTTCCATTTCTTTATACTTTTTCCCTGCTAATACTAATGGTAAAAAAATATTGTCCTTTAAGGAAAATGTATCTAAAAGGTTAAAATCTTGAAATACATATCCAAGGTGATTTCTACGAAAGGCTGCCATATCTTTTTCCTTTATGCTAGTTATATTTTTCCCCTTTAATAAAACTTCTCCACTAGTTGATTTATCTAAAGAAGCTAATATATTTAAAAGTGTTGTTTTACCTGATCCTGATTCACCCATTAT
This sequence comes from Clostridium chauvoei, assembly GCF_002327185.1. Classification (NCBI taxonomy): domain Bacteria; kingdom Bacillati; phylum Bacillota; class Clostridia; order Eubacteriales; family Clostridiaceae; genus Clostridium; species Clostridium chauvoei. The sequence continues at coordinate 2,072,429 of NZ_CP018624.1, forward strand.
AGCTATATACTCACCATTTTCTACTGAAAAGGAAACATCCCTTAAGGCTTCTACCTTATTTCCACCAAATCTTGTGCTATATACTTTTTTTAAATTTTTAATTTCTAATATTGCCATATTTATACCTCCAAAACTCTCTTAAGCTTTTAATTTCATTTATTTTCTATGATTTAATTATAATAAAAAAAGAAATGCTTTGCCTTAACATGACATTACATTTCTCCCTTGCAACCTTACAGTTGTGTAAGGTTATTCTATTTTTATATTATTTGTTGAAAAATCAATATAAACTTTAGTTCCTACTCCTACTTTAGAAGTAACATATAATTTATGTGAGAGCCTTGTAGCTATTTCATTACATAAATATAACCCTATTCCTGTAGATTTTTTATCACGTCTTCCATTATATCCAGTAAAGCCTTTTTCAAAAATTTGTGATACATCTTCTTCTACTATCCCTATGCCTGTATCTTCAATTACTAAAGTATTTTTACTTTCCTTGTCCATATAAATAGAAATAGTCCCTTTGTTTGTGTATTTTAAACTGTTAGATAGTATTTGTTCAATTACAAAAGTAATCCACTTTTCATCAGTAATAATATTGCAAGTTATATCTTCTAAATCTAAAGCTATCTTTTTATATACAAAGGTTGCAGAATATTTTTTAATAGCACCTTTTATAATCTCTTTAAGAGAATACTCCTGTAGCTTTAAATCATAAGATAGATTTTCTAGTCTTACATAGTATAAAACCATATCTACATATTCATTAATCTTAAATAATTCTTGCTTCATCATATTTTTTTCTACTGATGAATCCATTGATTGAACAATCATAGAAAAAGCTGAAATAGGAGTTTTAATTTGATGAGCCCACATTGTATAGTAATTAACTGTATTCTCATACTTAGAATCTAAATCTGTTTTTAAATTTGTTTTATTATTATAAAGTGCTTCTATAATATTTTCATAATCTTTATTAATTAATGAATTGCTTTTGGGTAGCTTATCCAAACTATACTCTACCTCATTTAATACACTAATTAAAACTTTATGTTTATTATAATAAATATTAAAATCATATAAACTAAATAAGAATGCTAAGGTAGAAACAATAAGTGCTGCATATAAAAATACTCCTAAAGGCAAGTGATATAAACTATATACAAGAAAAAATATTCCCATAAAAACAAGAAATTTTATAATGATACTTAGCTTATCTTTATAATAGCTAATTAATATATTGATTATTTTTTTATCCTTCATACTACTCACCTATTATATAGCCAATTCCTTTTTTAGTTTTTATAAAATCTTTTAGCCCTATTTCTTCAAGTCTTTTTCTAATTCTAGTTACATTAACAGTTAAAGTATTATCATCAATATAGCTTTCACTCTCCCAAAGATAAGTCATAATATCTTCTCTGGAAACAGCTTTGTTTTTATTTTCTAATAATATTTGAAGAATCTTAAACTCATTTTTAGTTAAACTTAACTTTTCCTCTTTATAAGTTAAAGTAATCTCCTCTAGGTTAAGGATAGCCCCCTTACTTTCTAAAACATTCATCTTTCCTTGAAAAGAGTAAGCTCTCCTAAGTAAAGCTTGTACCTTTGCTACAAATATATTTAAATCAAAAGGTTTTACTATAAAATCATCTGCGCCCATATTTATAGCCATAATATAATTCATATTATCACTTTCTGATGATGCAAACATTATTGGAACCTTGGACATCTTTCTTATTTCAGTACACCAATGATATCCATTATAAAAAGGTAAGTTAATATCCATAACTACTAATTGTGGATTAAACTGCATAAATTCACCTAATACATTACTAAAATCAGAAATACATTCTACTTCATATCCCCATTTACATAAATTCTCTTTTAACAATGATGATATAACACTATCATCCTCTACAATTAATATTTTATACATATTTAATTTCCTCTTGTTATTTCTATTAGTTTTTTAATTTAATTATAGCATATTTTGTAAATGCGGTTTTATATTATAGCTACTATATTCTTACCTTATTCCAATTATCTATAGGTTTTATTCTCATTTCACTTTAAATATATTTTTATACTTATTTTAACATCAAAAAAACAATATATTTAGGGTTATGAATAAACATATTGTTTTTACACTATATCTATATTGAGTACTAAAATATCTGTACTTATAAAGACCTATTAATTTTATGAATTTCTTCTTTACTTAGTTTTGTGTATTTCATTATTTTTTCAATAGGCTCATTGTCTTTAAGCATCTCTTTAGCTAATTCTAACCTTTCTTGCATTTTGCCTTCTTCTCTTCCTTCTTCTAATTTTTCTCTATCACGCTCTAAAAGTGTCATAAACTCTACCTCCACGCTAGGATTATTCTTAACTTCTATTACTCTTTTATGGATATTTTTAACTAATGTACCTTTAGTTTTTTCAGCTGTTTTATCATCTGAATGTTCTACATACTCTAAAAAACCAATAAGTTCATCGTTAAGATCTTTTATAATCCCTTTAGTATTTAATATAATTTTATTTGTATCATCTTTTAGTTTTATATTATTATCTTCAATACATACAGTTTCAAATGTGTATTTATGTCGTCCTGCTTTAAATAAATCAAAGGTACATATATATCTAGTCTAATTCGTTTAATTTCTTACCATTATTATATTAAATTATTCATCTAATCTCAATGTTAAAGTCTTGTTTATACAATAACTATATTTAAAATTATTAAAGTGAGCATTGATTTTTAATGCTCACTTTGTTTTTTATTCTTAATAGTAACTTCTTCTGTTTCTTTTATTTCTAAAATCTGATGTTCTTCTTCCACCTCTGAAGCTAGGTCTAAATCTATCACCTTTTAGGAGTTGTAATTTTTCTTTACAGGCTCTACATCTTTCACTTGGGTAATCCCATGCTAATTTTTTCTTACAGTCTAAACAAACTCTTTCATGTTGAAGTAAGCTTGTTAGAAGTAGTTCATTTATTTTATTTGCTGTATTTTCTTTTTCACTTGAAATGTATCCATTGTTTGTAATTAACTTAAAGTTTTTACCAAAGGAGTAGTTAAGCTCTAATGACTTATAATAACATTCAAGTTCATCAAGTTCTTTTTTGGCATTTACTATTTCATTAAGTTTTGGTCTTTTTAAGTTTACTGCCCCTTGGCTATACATAGTGCAGTATTCTTCCCACAATGCAAGTACTCTCTTATTATTTTCTTCAAATGGAATTGTTGCCATCTTTAAAAGATCGCTTTTTGATGCTTTAACTTTTATATCTTTTAATCTATTTAAAAGGAATATTATTGTTGTAACATCTGGCTTTTGGAAATATCCTTTAACTGGTGCTAAGCTCCAAGTTTTTAATGCATCTATAATATCTATATCCAATTCTAAAAGTGAATCTGGAATTTCTATGTAGCATTTTTCTATCTTCTTTGTCTCTGAAGTTAATGCTGATTTAATTAGGTTACTATCAGCTGTTGTAGCAACATATCCTTTTTCGTATATCCCTTTACGTCCAGCTCTTCCTGCAATTTGCTTTATTTCTGAAACCTTTAGCTTTCTTTGTGAAATCCCATCAAACTTTCTTGTTTCTAAGAATACAATACGCTTAATAGGTAAGTTCACACCCATACCAATAGCATCTGTACATACTATTACATCTGTTTCTCCATCTAAGAATCTTTCAAATTGTTTTTTTCTTGTTGAATATGGTAATGATCCATAAATAATACTAGTTTTTATATTATTATTTAGAAGCTCTGCTGAAACTGCTAGTGCCTTCTTTTTCCCAAAGACAACTAAAGCATCTCCTTTTTTAACATCATTTTTAAGTTCAAATTTCTTTTCTTCAAATATTAATTTAGTATTTCTTTTATGATTTATTATTTCATATGTATCATTACAATCTTTTATTAGCTTGATTATTATATCCTTTGCTTCAGGAGCCATGCAAATATGTATTTCTGGTGATAGCACACCTATTATAGCTCTTGTCCAAGCCCATCCTCTTTGTTTATCTGCAATCATTTGAGCTTCATCTATAACACACACATCATAATTAGTTCCTAAAGAAAGTTTTTCAATTGTTGATGAAACATGTGATGCATATGATTTTATATCTTCTTCTTCTCCTGTTAATAATGAACAAGATATATTTTGAGAATTAAGCTTATCTTGAATTTCTAAAGCTAACAATCTTAATGGTGCTAAATATACCCCAGTTTCTGCATCCATAAGTCTTTGAATACTTGCATAGGTTTTTCCTGTATTAGTTTCACCAACATGAAGATAAAAATGTCTTTTCATATCTCTAGCTTCTTTATACTCACCTATTGGATTATCTAATATTATTTCTTTTATCTCATCTTTTACTTTACTTTTTATGTATATATTTTCTGATGTCCAAAGTAATCCTTTTGTACAAATCCATAAAAGACATTCTTTTATAAATTCCATATCTTCAATAGATGGAGCTGAAGGATTTTTTTCTAAATAATTCTTATATATAATATTTTCAACTACAGCTACTCTTTCAATTAGCTTATTTATTTTATATTCTTTATCTATAAGAGTTTTTCTAAAGCCTGGTAAATTAACACTTTTATAATATCCAAATATCATTTCTCTTGCATCATTTAAAAACAGCTTCATATGTTCATTTGTCTTATAAACATTCATATTAATAAGGTCATCTATTTTTTTATCAAAGGAGTTAATAACTTTAACTTTAAGCTTATTTATTCCCTTTGATAATTTTGTAGCTTCTTTATAGTTATCAAGCATAAGCTTTATTATCTTTTCTTCATCTTTACTGTTGTCTGCCTCTATAACTTCTGAAGAATATTCATTTTTAATGCCTAAAATCTTGCAACCTTCATCATAAATATCTAATAAAAGTTTATTATCTAAAGAAATTACCTTTGCTACAACATCATTACCCCATCTAGTTTTGTAACTGTTGCCTATTTCAGTTTTTATTTGTTCTTCTAGTCTTATCTTTTTATTTTCATCTATTTCATTTAAATCTATATCACAATAAATTTTCCCATCTCTAGATCTTTTATACCATCTAACACTATTAAATAGGAATTCTTCATTATATTTCTTTTTAAATTCTTTATATAGCTGACCTTTTTTTATTTCCATAGATGCTTCTACTTTTTCATATAAAACAGTAGCAATATCTTTTGGTATGTACTTGTATAATACTTCTGAATCCTCTGTTATCTTTTGTGGTATATATTTTGATCTACCTTTAGAATTGTCAGAGTACTCACTTTCCTTTAATTCCTTTATGTATGAACCTTCCCAGGATAATTCATATAAAAAGTCTTTTACATACATATAATCATAAATATTAAAAGGTCCATCATCTTTTAAAATAACCTTAGATTCTGCATCCTCTTTGTCAAACTCAGAGTCATCAATCTTAACTTTATGAGTTGTTCTTATATAATTAATGATTTCTTTAATCATTTCAGTAATAAATTCATTGTCTATGTATTTATTTATTTCATTTTTAACTTCTTTTCTTAATGTGCATTTAATTGAACCCATTTTATCACTTCCTTGGTAATCTAAAATTATCTTTTGCTATGTTTAACTATACTACATTGATAATAATTTACAAGGATATAGTCTTTATATTTAAAATTTAGTATTAAACATATTCAATGTTAATAAAAAAGAAAAGTGGCCAAAATTGATATATTCCCTAAGCAATCTTATATTAAATTATCAATTGGCATAAGAACTGTCAATGCAATATAAAGCCAAAATGTAATAGGGAAAAAAATGATAAATATTATTCTTAACCTAGTTGCATTGAACCCAAAATATTCAGATATACCTCCACACACACCTAATATAACCTTATTTGAATTAGATTTGTATAATATGTTTGACATAAAATCCCCTCCTACCTAATAAAAAATATAATCCAAGTACTTATTTAAACTAAGTTCTAAACTTTCTATTTTCCTTTTAGTTATTATAATTATTATACCATATAATAAAAATACTGTAATAAAGTTACTTTTATCCTCTAGGTTGTTTAAACATCTATATTTGGCTATAATATAGATAAATTATAAAAGGAGGCAATATAATGGGTAGACGACTTTTGAATCCTAAAGTAGATTTTATATTTAAGAAAATATTTGGGTCTGAAAAGCATCCAAACATATTAATTTCCTTCTTAAATGCTGTAATGAAACCAGCTGACAAAATAGTTTCTGTAGTCATTAATAATACAGAAATATCAAAGGACTTTTTAGAAGATAAGTTTAGTAGATTAGACGTTAAAGCAACTACAAATAAAGGTGAAGTTATAAATATAGAAATACAAATTAAAAATGAATATAACATGATAAAACGTAGCTTGTACTATTGGAGTAAATTATATGAAGAACAACTTAGTGAAGGTGATAAATATGATAAGCTTTCAAGGACTGTTTGCATTAACATTCTGGATTTTAAATACTTAGATAACGACAGATTCCACAATGGATATAGACTAAAAGAAATTGAAACAAATGAAGAACTTACAGACATTGAAGAAATTCATTTTATAGAAATCCCTAAATTAAAAGACCTTGATGATGATGCAAATATTGATACAATAGATATGCTTACAGCTTGGATTGAATTTTTAAAAGATCCAGAAAGCAATGTAGTTAGAAAACTTGAATTTAGTAAAGAAGAAATTAAAGAAGCTAAAGACGAGCTATATAGACTAAGTAGAGACAAAAAAGAACTTGAACTTTATAACCTGAGAGAAAAATCATTCTTCGATAAAATTTCTGCATTATCTAACGCTGAAGAAAAAGGTAGAGAGCAAGGTCGAGAGCAGGGTTTGGAAGAAGGTAAATTATTAGAAAGAATTAATATAGCTAAAAACCTTTTAGATGTATTAGATAATGAAACCATCTCCCTAAAGACTGGATTAAGTGTAGAGGAAATAGAAAAATTAAGATAAAATTTAAAGTTATAAAAGAAGGCAATTTAATGGATAGAAAACTAAGTAGAAACAAAAAAGAACTTGAGCTTTATAACTTAAGAGAAAAATCATTCTTTGATAAAATTTCTGCCTTATCTAACGCTGAAGAAAAAGGTCGAGAACAGGGTTTGGAGGAAGGTAGAGAGCAAGGTCTTGAAGAAGGTAAATTATTAGAAAGAATTAATATAGCTAAAAACCTTTTAGATGTATTAGATAATGAAACCATCTCATTAAAAACTGGATTAAGTGTAGATGAAATAGAAAAATTAAGATAAATTTTAAAATTATAAAAGGAGGCAATGTAATGGGTAGACGACTTTTAAATCCTAAAGTAGATTTTATATTTAAGAAAATATTTGGGTCTGAAAAGCATCCAAACATATTAATTTCCTTCTTAAATGCTGTAATGAAACCAGCTGACAAAATAGTTTCTGTAGTCATTAATAATACAGAAATATCAAAGGACTTTTTAGAAGATAAGTTTAGTAGATTAGACGTTAAAGCAACTACAAATAAAGGTGAAGTTATAAATATAGAAATACAAATTAAAAATGAATATAACATGATAAAACGTAGCTTGTACTATTGGAGTAAATTATATGAAGAACAACTTAGTGAAGGTGATAAATATGATAAGCTTTCAAGGACTGTTTGCATTAACATTCTGGATTTTAAATACTTAGATAACGACAGATTCCACAATGGATATAGACTAAAAGAAATTGAAACAAATGAAGAACTTACAGACATTGAAGAAATTCATTTTATAGAAATCCCTAAATTAAAAGACCTTGATGATGATGCAAATATTGATACAATAGATATGCTTACAGCTTGGATTGAGTTTTTAAAAGATCCTGAAAGCAATGTAGTTAGAAAACTTGAATTTAGTAAAGAAGAAATAAAAGAAGCTAAAGACGAGCTATATAGACTAAGTAGAGATAAAAAAGAACTTGAACTTTACAACTTAAGAGAAAAATCATTCTTTGATAAAATTTCTGCCTTATCTAACGCTGAAGAAAAAGGTAGAGAGCAAGGTTTGGAGGAAGGTAGAGAGCAAGGTCTTGAAGAAGGTAAATTATTAGAAAGAATTAATATAGCTAAAAACCTTTTAGATGTATTAGATAATGAAACTATCTCATTAAAGACTGGCTTAAGTGTAGATGAAATAGAAAAATTAAGATAAATTTTAAAATTATAAAAGGAGGCAATGTAATGGGTAGACGACTTTTGAATCCTAAAGTAGATTTTATATTTAAGAAAATATTTGGGTCTGAGAAGCATCCAAACATATTAATTTCCTTCTTAAATGCTGTAATGAAACCAGCTGACAAAATAGTTTCTGTAGTCATTAATAATACAGAAATATCAAAGGACTTTTTAGAAGATAAGTTTAGTAGATTAGATGTTAAAGCAACTACAAATAAAGGTGAAGTTATAAATATAGAAATACAAATTAAAAATGAATATAACATGATAAAACGTAGCTTGTACTATTGGAGCAAATTATATGAAGAACAACTTAGTGAAGGTGATAAATATGATAAGCTTTCAAGGACTGTTTGCATTAATATTCTAGATTTTAAATACTTAGATAACGACAGATTCCACAATGGATATAGACTAAAAGAAATTGAAACAAATGAAGAACTTACAGACATTGAAGAAATTCATTTTATAGAAATTCCTAAATTAAAAGATCTTGATGATGATGCAAATATTGATACAATAGATATGCTTACAGCTTGGATTGAGTTTTTAAAAGATCCAGAAAGCAATGTAGTTAGAAAACTTGAATTTAGTAAAGAAGAAATTAAAGAAGCTAAAGACGAGCTATATAGACTAAGTAGAGACAAAAAAGAACTTGAACTTTACAACTTAAGAGAAAAATCATTCTTTGATAAAATTTCTGCATTATCTAACGCTGAAGAAAAAGGTCGAGAGGAAGGTAAATTATTAGAAAGAATTAATATAGCTAAAAACCTTTTAGATGTATTAGATAATGAAACCATCTCCCTAAAGACTGGCTTAAGTGTAGATGAAATAGAAAAATTAAGATAAATTTTAAAATTATAAAAGGAGGCAATATAATGGGTAGACGACTTTTAAATCCTAAAGTAGATTTTATATTTAAGAAAATATTTGGGTCTGAGAAGCATCCAAACATATTAATTTCCTTCTTAAATGCTGTAATGAAACCAGCTGACAAAATAGTTTCTGTAGTCATTAATAATACAGAAATAACAAAGGACTTTTTAGAAGATAAGTTTAGTAGATTAGATGTTAAAGCAACTACAAATAAAGGTGAAGTTATAAATATAGAAATACAAATTAAAAATGAATATAACATGATAAAACGTAGCTTGTACTATTGGAGCAAATTATATGAAGAACAACTTAGTGAAGGTGATAAATATGATAAGCTTTCAAGGACTGTTTGCATTAATATTCTAGATTTTAAATACTTAGATAACGACAGATTCCACAATGGATATAGACTAAAAGAAATTGAAACAAATGAAGAACTTACAGACATTGAAGAAATTCATTTTATAGAAATTCCTAAATTAAAAGATCTTGATGATGATGCAAATATTGATACAATAGATATGCTTACAGCTTGGATTGAGTTTTTAAAAGATCCAGAAAGCAATGTAGTTAGAAAACTTGAATTTAGTAAAGAAGAAATTAAAGAAGCTAAAGACGAGCTATATAGACTAAGTAGAGACAAAAAAGAACTTGAACTTTACAACTTAAGAGAAAAATCATTCTTTGATAAAATTTCTGCATTATCTAACGCTGAAGAAAAAGGTAGAGAGCAAGGTTTGGAGGAAGGTCTTGAACAAGGTCGAGAGCAGGGTTTGGAAGAGGGTAAATTATTAGAAAGAATTAATATAGCTAAAAACCTTTTAGATGTATTAGATAATGAAACCATCTCATTAAAAACTGGATTAAGTGTAGATGAAATAGAAAAATTAAGATAAAATTTAAAGTTATAAAAGAAGGCAATGTAATGGATAGAAAACTAAGTAGAAACAAAAAAGAACTTGAACTTTACAACTTAAGAGAAAAATCATTCTTTGATAAAATTTCTGCCTTATCTAACGCTGAAGAAAAAGGTAGAGAGCAAGGTTTGGAGGAAGGTAGAGAGCAAGGTCTTGAAGAAGGTCGAGAACAAGGTCTGGAAGAAGGTAAATTATTAGAAAGAATTAATATAGCTAAAAACCTTTTAGATGTATTAGATAATGAAACCATCTCCCTAAAGACTGGATTAAGTGTAGAGGAAATAGAAAAGTTGAGATAAATTTTAAAATTATAAAAGGAGGCAATGTAATGGGTAGACGACTTTTGAATCCTAAAGTAGATTTTATATTTAAGAAAATATTTGGGTCTGAAAAGCATCCAAACATATTAATTTCCTTCTTAAATGCTGTAATGAAACCAGCTGACAAAATAGTTTCTGTAGTCATTAATAATACAGAAATATCAAAGGACTTTTTAGAAGATAAGTTTAGTAGATTAGATGTTAAAGCAACTACAAATAAAGGTGAAGTTATAAATATAGAAATACAAATTAAAAATGAATATAACATGATAAAACGTAGCTTGTACTATTGGAGCAAATTATATGAAGAACAACTTAGTGAAGGTGATAAATATGATAAGCTTTCAAGGACTGTTTGCATTAATATTCTAGATTTTAAATACTTAGATAACGACAGATTCCACAATGGATATAGACTAAAAGAAATTGAAACAAATGAAGAACTTACAGACATTGAAGAAATTCATTTTATAGAAATTCCTAAATTAAAAGATCTTGATGATGATGCAAATATTGATACAATAGATATGCTTACAGCTTGGATTGAGTTTTTAAAAGATCCAGAAAGCAATGTAGTTAGAAAACTTGAATTTAGTAAAGAAGAAATTAAAGAAGCTAAAGACGAGCTATATAGACTAAGTAGAGACAAAAAAGAACTTGAACTTTACAACTTAAGAGAAAAATCATTCTTTGATAAAATTTCTGCATTATCTAACGCTGAAGAAAAAGGTCGAGAGGAAGGTAAATTATTAGAAAGAATTAATATAGCTAAAAACCTTTTAGATGTATTAGATAATGAAACCATCTCCCTAAAGACTGGCTTAAGTGTAGATGAAATAGAAAAATTAAGATAAATTTTAAAATTATAAAAGGAGGCAATATAATGGGTAGACGACTTTTAAATCCTAAAGTAGATTTTATATTTAAGAAAATATTTGGGTCTGAGAAGCATCCAAACATATTAATTTCCTTCTTAAATGCTGTAATGAAACCAGCTGACAAAATAGTTTCTGTAGTCATTAATAATACAGAAATAACAAAGGACTTTTTAGAAGATAAGTTTAGTAGATTAGATGTTAAAGCAACTACAAATAAAGGTGAAGTTATAAATATAGAAATACAAATTAAAAATGAATATAACATGATAAAACGTAGCTTGTACTATTGGAGCAAATTATATGAAGAACAACTTAGTGAAGGTGATAAATATGATAAGCTTTCAAGGACTGTTTGCATTAATATTCTAGATTTTAAATACTTAGATAACGACAGATTCCACAATGGATATAGACTAAAAGAAATTGAAACAAATGAAGAACTTACAGACATTGAAGAAATTCATTTTATAGAAATTCCTAAATTAAAAGACCTTGATGATGATGCAAATATTGATACAATAGATATGCTTACAGCTTGGATTGAGTTTTTAAAAGATCCTGAAAGCAATGTAGTTAGAAAACTTGAATTTAGTAAAGAAGAAATAAAAGAAGCTAAAGACGAGCTATATAGACTAAGTAGAGACAAAAAAGAACTTGAACTTTACAACTTAAGAGAAAAATCATTCTTTGATAAAATTTCTGCCTTATCTAACGCTGAAGAAAAAGGTAGAGAGCAAGGTTTGGAGGAAGGTAGAGAGCAAGGTCTTGAAGAAGGTAAATTATTAGAAAGAATTAATATAGCTAAAAATCTTTTAGATGTATTAGATAATGAAACTATCTCTTTAAAGACTGGATTAAGTGTAGATGAAATAGAAAAATTAAGATAAAATTTAACATTAATAAATTTAAAAGGATGTCCACATCAACTACTTCCTGTTTACTTCACAGGGGATAGCTCAAAGTGGACACCCTTTATTTTTATAAAAATTACTCACATTAATTTCATATACTTAAACTACTTATTATTTACTATCTTTAATAACTTATCTATATATTTTTTATCCATTTTTACATAGTTTGAACCTTTTTCACTTGAATCTTTTTTAGCTCCACTATGCATAATATATTGGTCTATATCAACATATTCTTGCCATGAATCACCCTTATATTCCTTTGAAGATTGAGAACTAGATGGATAAGCTAATTTTAACTTCTTACCATTTTTCAATGTAATATTATAGAAAAATTCCCCCTTACTTTTTCCACTATCACCAAAGCCAGTATGGATATACTCTACATCACTAAAGTTATACTTATTTCCTTTTAAATTAAAAAAGCTATAATCATAAACCCCCTCTTTCGTAACTACCACTACACTAGTTACTATCATATATATAAATATAATTATTGCTAATATCAATAACTTATCACACTTTAACCATAACGATGAACCTTTGTCCTTAGAAAGCAATTTTTTCTTGTCTACAAATAGTATTTCTATTCTTCCAATTGCTATTATCAATATTAGAAATAATAAATATGAATATGGACTTTTTATAAGGTAAATTATATATTCTCCTTTAACAAATAGTTTTGCTTGTATAAAGTTAATTCCTATATAAAGTCCCATAAAAGCTATCAAACTTACTACTACTAATAAAATATAGAATATACCTGTTCCTATAAAACTTAGTTTTTTATCTTGCATTTATGCTCCCCCTAAGATGTTATATTTTATCTCTTTACCTATTTATTTCATATAATTAGTTTTTACTCCATTATATTACAAGATTTAGATAAGTACAATTAATCATAGAAACTTGCTTTTCTTCTATAACTCACATCAAAATGAGTATCTTTTTATAAAAAACAAGATAATTCTAGTTAAATTATTTATTTTTAACTAAAATTATCTTCTTCAAAGCTCTAAATATATTTTTATTTAATTCATACCAACGTAAAGGTAAATATTATAAATCTTCTGTCTTGTAAACAGTGTATCCTTCATAATAGTAGCTTGTATCAATACCCTTCATATAAATTTCTCTATCATTAATTTTATCAATTAATGCTTGTTTTAAAATATGCTTAATCTCTATATCTTTTATAGGGCTACGTTCCATTGCAAGCAAATAATCATTCTTATCAACTTCACTCCAGTTAACTACTTTTCCCAACTCTTTTTTTAATATTAAATCAAGCCAAATTCGTGAACTTCTTCCATTTCCTTCTCTAAAAGGATGAGCAATATTCATTTCAACATATTTTTCAATTATTTCATCAAAACTTGATTGTGACATTGATTCAATATGTTCTAATGATGCTTTCAGATACATAATAGGAGCAAACCTGAAATTCCCCTTTGCAATATTCACATCACGTACTACTCCTGCAAATTCATATATATCCTCAAATAAATATCTATTAAGTTGAGCTAATGTATTATATTTTCCTGCTTCTAAACTATCTAAATATCCACTTTCGAATAATTCGATAGCTTTTTTCTTGCTTATTTTTTCTTCTACCCTAGCAAGCTCAACTGAATCTGTAATTTGCAATTTATTATTAAGTGCCATAATACCTCCTATATAATAGATGTTTATTTTTCTCTTATATATTAATTACTTTTTTATTCTCTATTTTAATTATAACATTGATTAAAAGCTTATTTAATTGAAAAATTCATTAATAAGAACTATCTCCATTTACTCTCTAGGAATTCTAAAACTTTGTTCTATCCCCATTTCTCTAATACTATCTAACCATCTATAAATATCAGCCTGATTATATTTGTAACTTCCATTATCATTCTTAGCTTTTTCTAATGCTATTCCCATTAAAGCATATTCATTTTCTAATAAAGTATCAAAAACTTCTACTGAATAAATTATAAAACAATGTTATCAAGTTCGTACACTACTTATAATTTAACTATTAATATATCTCTCATACATATTTAACACCTTAACACTTTTGTTATATTGTCTATATTTATATTCCAATAAATCTGATTTATCCGATTCATGAGTAGACATTATTACTTGAGAATCAGTAAATGAATCTACCAGTACATCTGCAAAAGAGAAAGCACTTATATCATCAATTGATTGAAGAGGATCATCTATTAATATTAAATCTAAACCATCATTAAAATCAATAGTACTCCTTATTGATAACATAATTGATAATGCTACTCCATTTAATTGACCCATACTTAAATAGTTAAATATGTCATCCTCTTTGTTATCAGTTTGGAAAATAACTTGCTTATCCTTTATATCTACATTTATTCCTAATCCCATAGGATAATTCTGAATTATTTTACCTGAAGTTATGTATAATGGTATTTTTATATTCTCCACTAAATTCGTTTGGTACGCCTTAAATGCAGCATCATATTTCTTTCTATATTCCTTAACTGTATCTTCTGCTAACTTATTTTGATTTTTTACTTTTTCATATTCTATATTCCTATCCTGAAGCTTCTTTTTTTCTATTGAGATTTGTTTGGAATATCCTGTTGAATATTTATCAGCAATAAACGCTATTTTATTATTTATATCAACTTCCTTATGATTAATTCCATTTTTATAGTACTTATCAATTAAATTCTCATAATCCTTAACTTCTTTTTCAGATAGTCTTTCCCCTAATCTATTAATTTCTTTTTCAATATTTAATTTAAATAAACTGTATTCATTATCAAAATTTTCACTTGCAAAGTCCTTTTCATTATTAAATTTTAACTCCGTCATTACCTCTTTTTCTTCTGTAAGATTAGAAATATTAATATTAATTAGCTTTTCTAACTCTAAATACAATTTATATTCTGTATTATTTAAAAACTTAGCCTTTTCATTTATACATTCAGCCTCATCAAAATACTTCTCTATTTTATCTTTAATCAAATCTACGTCTTTTTCTAACAATGTATTATTTTCTTTTAATACTCTTTCTGTCATATTAAAAAGTCTTTCCAATTCCATAGATGTATTTCCACACAAAGGACACACATTCTTATCAAAATTATTATTTTTAATATTTTTATTGAAAAACCCTATTAAATTTTTTCTATTAGTAATAAAGGTAGCCCTATATCTCTCATTGCTCTTTAAATCTGTTAATAATTTATTGTATCTTCTTAAAGATATTTCTATTTCTGTTATACTTTCAATTGAAATGCCCACTAGCTTTCCTACGGCTATTGCATCGCTATATTTTCTTTCTTTTAACATGTTATCTACATTCTTTATATTATTTAAAATATCTACTTTAGGCTTAATTTTTTCAATTTCATCAGCATAGTATATCGCTCTCAAATTATTCTCTATTGAACTTTTAACCTTTTTTTCAAAATCCTTTAGAAACTCACTTTTTTCTTGAATATTACTACTATCTAATATTCCTAAAATTAAACTCTTTCTATCACCATACTTCTTCTCAAGAAACTCTAAAGACTCCTTTTGTGAAATATACATACCAATATCAAAAATGCTTTTATTAAACTTTAATAGTTGCCATAAATATTCTTCAGTACACTCTTCTTCATTAACCTTTTTAGTAGATGTACATCCATATTTACAATCAATACATCTTTCAATAGTTATAATATTACCTTTTTCATTAACTAATTTGGCAGTAATTTTAATATCCTTTGAGGGATTATTAGCTAAAATTGATTTAGAAATATTTCCTCTATTTAAGAGAGTTGAGTTAAAGCTCTTAATATCTCCCGTCAATAGTAATTCTACAGCTTCAAAAGTAGTTGTCTTTCCATATCCATTCGGACCATTTAGAAGTACTAAATTAGCCTCCTTAAAGTTAATCTCTACTCCTAATTCATTTTCACTATACTCTACAAACTTAAAATTATTAATCCATATGCTTTCAATCCTAATTAGTTCATTAAAGCTATACTTTTTATTCTTTTTAGCCCAAGCTTCAAATATATTCACTTCATCATCGTTATAATAAAAAACATATTTTTTACAGAAATACTCATTCTCTTCTATTTCAATTATCTTCTTATATAATTGTTCTCCTATAGAAGTTGTCTTTAAAATAACTATTGAATAAATAAATTGTGGTTTAATATTCCTTAATATTTCATTTTTATTACAACAACTTTCTATATATGCCGCAATTTCTGAGAGAATAGATAATTCTATGTAATTATCTACTGTATCTTGCTAAAATGCAAAGATCCTTTATTACTTTAAATTATTATTTATATTAACAACACAAGAATCTTTTAAAAATTTTATAAAATCCCTTAATATTATGTAAAGATTGTTTTGGATATTTAGTTGAACTCCTACTCGATGAAAAGGTAAAATCAACCCTTTTTTTAGCTCTAGATAAAGCTACAAAAAATGCACAAAAATCTTCATTCTTTTGATTGTTAAAATTCCAAAAAGCACCATCCTCTAGTCCTATAAAAAATACCACCTCATATTCCAAGCCTTTACTTTTATGTATTATCATAATAGGAATAGAATTTTCCCCTTTAAAGTTATTTAATGCTATATTCCAATTTTCACTCATTTCATACTCGTTCCATAATAATTCACAATACTTATCAATATAATATTTGAATGTATTATCATTTTTATATTGATTATATTTTCCTTTATACTTATCTATATCTATAAACTCTAATAACTTATATATAAAATTGTTAAATGATTGTTTATCTAATACCCCTAATAATACTTCTTTTAACTCAATAATTTTACATTTAATTTCGTGTTCAAATTTGTTAATATCATATAAGTCTTTTAGTTTATCTTCATTCAATTCAAACATTAATTCCAATAAGTCTGCCCATTCATTTGGTGATTTCTCATTTATTAATATTTTAATAAATTTATTTAACATAAATACTAACTCTTCTTTTAATATATCCTGATATATTACTTCATTTCTAGCTAATATTTCATACTCTTTCAAAAAATCAATAATCTTTTTACAATATACATCAGGAGTTTGCTTTACTAAAATACATATATCTCTATGTGCATATCCTTTTTGTATAAGATTATATATTTCTAGTGCAATAATCTTTGCTTCTTCTTCATCATTATTAAATAAATGTAAATAGGATTCTCCATCATATTCATTCCATTTTGGATTATTTTCTATATCAAATGTAACCTCACTATCCTTATAAAAGAATTCGCTATATATAGTTTTTTGTATTTTCAACAATCTTGGAGCACTTCTATGATTCATAATTAACATTGCATCATTTGCGTTAAAATCTCTTATAAATTTTTCAAATGCATCTCTTAGTGCACCTGCCCATACCATTATTCTTTGTTTATCATCTCCAACAGCAGTTATTAGTATAGCTTCATCATAAAAACAGCTCTGTAGTAAATCATACTGTAAAGAAGTAGTATCTTGATACTCATCTAAAAATATATGAGAATATGTCATATTTAAGATTTTTTTGATCATTGGATTACTACTTATTAAATATTCTGCTAACCTATTAATCATCCTAAATGTTAAATAACATTTCTGCTCACCATCCTCGTTAGCTATATATTTCCATAATGTTTTGATATTATTCCCTTCACAGAATGGTAATTTTTCGCTCGTTAACTTATCAATTTCTTTTATATATTGATTCTTATATTGATAATTAAATATTTCATTTTCTCTCAAGAGTTCTATTAAATCTTTATCTTCTATTATTTCATAATTTCTTAATGGTCTATATTCTATTGGAATAGCATTCAAAAATTGATCCACTAAAGATTTAGCAAATGCATCAAATGTCATAGAATCAAATCTTGAAGCTAATTCCCTACCACAACGTTTTACTACCCTCTCCTTAATATTAACAGCTGCATCCTTCTTAAAACTAACAGCCAATATTCGTCGTGGTTCTTTACACTCATCAGTTTGTAACAAATAACATGCTCGTTGTGCTAACAGCTCACTCTTCCCAGCACCAGGGCCTGCAATTACAAGCATATTATTGTTACTTTTTACTACTTCTAAAGCATTTTCTTCTAGAATCATACCATCTACAGGAATCCACTTTTCTTTATCAATTAAAATCCCCACCTATCTCATCCCCCCAAAGACTCTATCTAGCATAATTTGCTCTCTATATTTCTCCTTATTTTCATAAAAATATCTGGCATATTTTCAATTAACATCTCATCTTCAATATTTAATAATGCAACTCTATGTGTTGTTGGTTTACCACGTGTTAAGAAAAAGTATTTATACCAAATCATTAATTCCATTTCTTCTTTTGTGAATGTACTTCCTGAAGTACATTTATCTTTTAATGTATCTTTAACATCTTGTGATAATCTTTTGTCATATTTGCTTTTTAAACGCTTTTTATTTTTCTTATCTTTTTCTGTCTCAATATCTTTTATCTTTCCATACCCAATAATTTGCGGACCTTCATTTTCATTTAATATCTGAAGATACTCACTTTTAAATTTTTTTATCATTAAAAAATCAATATCTAATGGTGCTGAAAAATAAATATCATACGCCTCTAAAAACCCTATCCATTTATTCATCTCATCAATGTTCTCTACATTCCAAATATGCATATCATCAAAATTTCCAATCATAGTAATTTCACTTGACTTCTCAAGCTGATCTATAGTTATTTTATTTAATTTTATTAATTCTTCACATACATATTTGATTCTTCCCCATCCTCCAAGATATCTTTCTCTATCTAAGTCTAATAGTGTGATATATGGAATATTTAATTGATTTAATAATCTCCAAAAATGATTTACATGCCTACCGCCTAAAGGAACTACTGAAATTGACTTTGTATCAATCTTATTACCTAAAACTTCTATCATTTTAGGTAATAGAATTTCCTCACTATCGCCTTCTCCTAGTATAACTAAATTTGCAAAGTATAACTCTGGATATGCTATAACTCCATTTTTTATATATTTATACTCTTCTTCTGAATATCCATCTTTAGAAGGTAAATCTAGGCTTTCAGATTGTTTTATATAACATAGCCTTGTATCTATGCTGCCTTCTACTGTTGATCCTCTACTCCATGTTGCCTCTAATCTAATCCTCAAATACTGCCTCTATATATAAATTTTTCTCTTGAATATCTTCAGGATTCTCATCTTTATTTAAATGAAAGTCTGATCTAACCAATGCTCTTTCTCCAGCTGTTGCACCAAATAATTTTTGTAATGCACTTAATGCTGTTGTTTTTCCACTGCTATTATTTCCAATAAATGTTGTTAATTCATTAAATTCAATTATTTTTGCTTCACAAAAAGATCTATAATTATAAATCTTTATTTTTTTCAATCTCATAACCATAATTTTCCCTTCAGCTTGTATTTGTGTACTTATGTAAACAACTTCATAGTATAATATTACTATTTTTCTCCTTAAATAACAATAAGATACTGTTGTTGTATCATACTTAAGCATAATTTTTATAATTTTCTTGCTTATAATTTGAAATTATAAACTTATTATATATAATAAAAACAACTGAAATAAATTCAGCTGCTCTTTTAAAACTGTATATCATCCTCTTATATTTTTTCTAATAATTTTGGTTCTCCACAGGTATGGTTCACCGTACCGTAAGTATAAAAATTTAGATTTCCCCATATACAATATAATTAATATAATTTTAAATTCAAGTTTCAACTATATTTTTTATAAAAATAGGATAGGTTTCACCTATCCTAACAATTCTTATCTCTTAAATCTTTAATTTCCTCTATATCTAATCCTGTCTTATCAGATATTGTTTCATTATCTAAAACATCTAATAAATTTCTAGCGATCTCTATTGCTTTTCTTTTCTCTGCACTCTCTTCCATTTCTCTTAAAATAAATGCATTATTAGCAACCATTTTAATAACATCCTCCTTACTCGCTTCTAATACCTCTGTAGCTTTTATAGCTAATGGCTCTTCTGTAGTATTTCGAATCCAATGCTTTATTGCTTTTAATTCTTCATTACTTAAACTATCAAAAAATAATGCTATAGCTTTAACTCTATTCAAAAATTCTTGTGGCGTTATTTTTTGATCTAATAAAAATATTGCAGCTGTTACATTTTTGCTATTTACTAACTCTTCTTTTGTAAACCCATTGTTAATATCAAATATATCATAAGTGAAATTTAAAATTCCACTATGAAATTTTTCTTCATTATAAAATATCTTTCTTAGTTCAGTTGGTACGTCCCACACTTCTCTTCCATTATATAATACTATTGGTATTACTGCAGGAATCTTTAAATTCCTATCATTTTTATCGTGATTTTGATTTTTAGAGAACTCTCTTAGTATTTCACACATGTAAAATAATAATCTTAGTGGCATCCTATAATCTATAGTTGATTGGAACTCTATTAGTATATAAAATATTGCTTCTGTATCACCAATTTTTGCACTATAAACAATATCACTTTCTGACTCTTCATAATCTGATGAAATAAAAGATTTATTAACTAAAGTTAAATCTTCTACCTTTAAATATTTCGTGAAATCCTTACTTACGAAATTCTTTAACAAATCTATTGCTATTTCTTTTTTTGAATATAAATCCTTATAACTTTTGTCATGAATATGATACATTTCTTTCTTAACATTTTTATTCATATGATAACATTCCTTACTTTTTCTTTTGTTTTAATTATTATCATATTTCACCTTTATTATAACACTAAAGTAAAATTTCTTTAATAGAAACTTTATTATAATCCTATTTTACTTATACTATAGATATCTCTTATATCATTATATGTTCTTTAAAATCGAATACTAATCCTTAATTATTTTTTCTAATAATTTTGGTTCTCCACAGATACGCTTCCCGGTACTGTAAACAAAAAAAATTATACTTCCACCTATACAACCTAATTAATAATATCTCAAATTCAAGTTTTAATTATATTTTCCTACATTAATTTCATTATAGCATCAACAAAACTTCCTTAATGTAAACTTAATATTAACTTTAATTTAACTATATTAAGGCTCTCTTCTATTATTAATCCTAAATAAAATATTTTCTCAAATTCAAGTTTCTACTATGCTTTATACTAAAAAAGTAGCTAGTAAAATTTTTATTATTCTACTAGCTACTTTTTTAGTATATTATTTGCCCAATTAGGTATTTTTTTATCTTTCCATATTATTTCCCCATTTTTTAAATATATAACTTCTTTCAATACTTCTGTATTATCATATATATTTACTTCATCACATATTGCAATCACATTATTCAAGTTGTTTAATGAATCATAATATCTTCTTTCTATATCCTTATCTGGTATCCCATGCCCGCCTTTACTTACTCTAATTTTAACCCTTTCTTTAGCAACTTCAGGATCTTTTACCCCTACATAATTCATAACTATATAAAATCCATTTTCTTTTGCAAACTTTATGTTCTTTATTATGGTTTTTCCAGATAAAGTGGTTTCTTGATTAAATGATCTACCTTCTAAAATATAGTGTTTTATTAATTTAACAGCTTCTCTTGCACATTTCATTTGAATATTAGTATCTTTCCAACATCCAATTCTAGCTACCATTTCATCAGTATTTATTCTTTTTTCATCTTTATTCTCATTATAATAAATGGATTTATATATTGAAGTTTTGCCAGCTCCATTAACACCTGCAAAAATTGTAAATATCGCCATACTATTGCCCTATGACCTTTGCTTGCTCTTTTTGCAATACCAAATTAGATAATGTCATATAAAAGTCTTGTTCTTCTTTTGTCTTTGCATTCTTAAATAATTCCTTTAACTGACTATATGAATAACTTAGAAAAATATCGTATAAATTATTATTCTTATTTTCCATTTAAATTACCTCCTTTAAAAACACTTATATTAATATTATATACTAAATCCACTATATTATAAAATGTAAAAATTAATGCTCTCTTCTATAAATTCTGCTGTTGTCTCGAAATATATTTTGTATTTTTTGGTATTATATTGTATAATTTTTATGGTTTAATTTAATAATTATTAAAAATTTATACAAAAGAGGTGTTGTTTTGTTTAATTACTTTAAGGCTGAATTAAAATGTACAATTTATTCAAAATACTTTTTTATATCGTTATTAATAGCTTTTTCGTTGTTGCTGTATTCTTTCTTTGAATTTATTACATTAGGTTGGAATTTTAATGTATGGAATTTCCATTCTTTTTCTGAGCATTATGATTTTATTGATTTATTTCTAATTTCGAGATCTGAAAATAGGGCAAGTTATCTTGGGGTATTAGCTCCTCTTTTAGCTTCTTTAATTTACTCTGACTCTTATCTATCTGATAAAAAAACTGGTTATATAAATTTTATTTATATGAGAATTTCTAAGGGAAAATATATCTTAGTTAAATTATTAGTTAATTTTATTTCTAGTGGATTAGCTATATTATTGGCGTCTTCAATGATGTTAGTTTTTTTATCAATACTATATGGGTTTACACTTAACCCTAAAAATGCTTTGAATATCACTGGAGTATTTTCAAGTGGTAAATATTTATATCTTATTTTTATTATTTTTAACTCCTGTATTTTTTATTGTATATTTTCAACATTATCTTTAGCTGTTTCTACTTTTATAGATAACAAATATATTTCATTAGCTATTCCATTTTTTTATTATATAATTTCTGGTTCAATATTTGTTATGTTTGGACTTAATAAATTAAATGCAACAGCTTTATTTACACCTAAAAATGGTCTTAATATTTACCAGTTTATATTTTATGAGCTATTTTTACTTTCATTAGGGGTAATAACTTTTATTTATGGAGTGCTAAAATCAAATGAAAAGATTAATTAGATTTTTTTATAATAAAATTAATGATAGAAAAATTAAGATAACTTTATTTGTAGCTATCCTTTATCAGTTTTTAAATTTTTTAGAAATGTGTAAAGAGAAAGTACAGTTTAACTTATATGATGTGATTATTAGTCAATTTGATTATCTTTCATTATTTTTATGCTTAGTATTGTATTTTTAATTGTTATTTACAATATAAATTCTAACTCAGAGTTTGACCAATATTTATTACTTAGATTTAGTGATAAAAAACAATATTTTGATGCTAATGTTATAGTTGTTTTTATTACATCTTTCTTATATGTTTTTATGTTTAACCTGTTGTCTTTTATTGAATGTATAGGAAGAATTTCTATGAAAAATAACTGGAGTCAATTTTTTCTTAATGCAAATGCTGATTTAGTTAATATTGATACTTTTTTAAGTTATTTTACACCATTAAAATATACTATGATTTTAAATGTTTTAGTTTTTTTATATTTTTCTACTTTAGGAATGATATTTTTAATGATACATTCTATTTTTAACAAAAGATCTATAACATTAATTATAACAATTGGTATTATATGTTTAAATATGGCTTCAGATTCAACAAGAATACTTTCAGATTTTACCTTTACAAATAATATCTTTATCCTAAACTCTACTAATTTTATATTTTCAAATTTTATTTACTTTTTTAAAAGGCTGGCTTATTGGATGTTTATATTAATATCCTCTTACTTAACTGGTTTAATTATAACTATAAAGAAGGACTATAAATATGAATGTTAATTTTAATGTTATAAAAAATAATATTAGGAGTATTTTTAATTACAAAACTATAATTTTAAATATTTTAGTTTTTCTTTTATTATTTTCATTTCAACTTGACTTAATAAAAGAAAGCTCTCCTACCACCTTATTTCAATATATAACTTATTGTTTTTATGGAGTAGATACTGTACTTGAAAATATTAGTGCTTCATTTTCTTGGCTTATGTTTCAATTATTATTTATATTAATTATAATTCAATATATTAACAATGAATTTCAAGGTAGAAACATCTATTTAATTTCAAGACTTAAAAGTAAACAAAATTGGTTTTTAAATCTTGAATTAACACTAATTTTAGCAAGTATAATCTATTTTTTTATAGGTTTTTTAACGCTTATTGCTTGCTCTAAATTATTAGCTACTAGTCTTCAATTTTCAAATAAGGAAATCTATGCTTTTATTATTATTTTTCTTAATAGCTTATTTTATGTTAATTTTTATTTGTTTACAATAATTCTTCTTAAACATAATAAATACTCTTTACTAGGTTTAATTCTACTAATATTTATTAATATAGACTTAGGAAGTGTATTAAAAATAGATCTATATAATCCTTTTACTCAATGTATTTTTTAAAATACTATTTAATTAATAATTCATTCTTAAATTCTATAATGATTTTATTAATTAGCAATAGCTTGATTGTACTATCATTATACTTTGCTATTATAAAAAAAGATTTGCTAAATATTACAATATAACAAAGGGGGAACTGACACATGGATAATACTGTGGTAGAAATTAAAAATGCATCTAAAATAATAAATAATATAAAGATATTAGACAATATTAATGTTTCATTCAAAAGTGGACATATATACGGAATAATTGGGAAAAATGGTTCAGGAAAAACAATGTTATTTAAAGCTATATGTGGACTTATAAATATAACCTCTGGTGAAATAAAAGTCTTTGATAAATTAATAGCTAATGGGAAATTTCCAGATGATACTGGGATAATAATAGAAAACCCAGGTTTTTTACCTCAATATAGCGGATATAAAAATTTAGAAATACTAGCTAGTATACGTAATAAAATAACACCTTCAGACATTAAAGATATTATTAGAAAAGTAGGTCTAAACCCTGATGACAATAGACCAGTAAAAAAATACTCCTTAGGTATGAAACAAAGATTAGGAATTGCACAAGCCCTTATGGAAAACCCAAAACTACTAATTTTAGATGAACCAATGAATGCTTTAGATGAAGAAGCTGTAAATGACATCCGTAAAATACTACTAGATTTACAAAAACAATCAGTAACAATTATACTAGCAAGCCACAACAAAGAAGATATTTATACACTATGCGATTCTATCTATACCATAACCAATGGAGTGTTAAAACCAAGTTTAGTTACTACGTAAAAGAAACAGTATTATAAATTCTATAGCCTTATCTATCCCTAAAATATAAAATTGCAATATATAGTTAAGGTGATAATTACAATATAACTTGAAAGTAATATTTTTACATTTGAATATTATTAAACTACTATATGAAAGAAACATCTTAACTCTTAAAAATTCAAATTTAGTTTAAGATGATTTCTATAATTAAAAATCAAATTCAGTTACTACATGAAAGAAACATTATTATAAACTTTAGAGCCTTATCTATCCCTAAAATATAAAATTGCAATATATAATGAAGGTGATAATTACAATATAACTTAAAAGTAATATTTTTACATTTGAATATTATTAAACTACCATATGAAAGAAACATCTTAACTCTTAAAAATTCAAATTTAGTTTAAGATGATTTCTATAATTAAAAATCAAATTCAGTTACTACGTAAAAGAAACATTATTATAAACTCTATAGCCTTATCTATCCCTAAAATATAAAATTGCAATATATAGTTAAGGTGATAATTACAATTTAATATTAAGTAGTCCTTAATACGCAATAAAGATTATCATAAATCCTAGAGTTTTATAATTCTACCCTCTAATATAGAGTTTTTATCTATCCTCTCATCATATCTAAGAATTACAATATAACTTGAAAGTAATATTTTTACATTTGAATATTATTAAACTACTATATGAAAGAAACATTATCATAAAATTTAGAGTTTTATAAATACAACTTTGATATAGTAAATAAAATCTCTATTGTCTGAACGTATGTGAGTTATAGAGATTTTTGCTATATCTATAGTTGTATTTATAAGAAAACTCTTAGTGAAATGATATAGCTTTCTGGAATATAGTAGTTTAACAACTTCACACTTTAAAAATTCTTACCTAAAACATATTCTCAATTCTAGAATACTCCCCATACCACACCAACCCCACCATCCCTTTTCCTCCGTGTCTATTTTTTAGTATTATGGCGTTTATGCAATTTGGATTTTCGTCTGCACTTCTTGAATTGTAATTAATTTTTCCGTTTCTACTCATTTCGTCTCTATAAGCTAGATTCTCAAGTTTTTTATTTCTATATAAGGCTATAACTTGATCACTATCTTGCTCAATTCTTGCACTATCTTGAATATCGCTTTCTGATATTTTTTCGCATAGATTATCAGATACATTTCTATCAACACCTCTATTTGCCTGTGCTAAAAGTACTATACAAATATTCTCCTGCATAGCTAAAGTTTTAAGTTTTGATGATACTTCTCCAAGCTTTTCTGTTAAAGAAGATCCTTTAGCTCCTGATACATACTTATTTATATAATCAACAAAAACTACATCCAAGCCATGCTCTAATTTATAAAGCTTAATCTCATCTATCAACACATCAATATTAGTTTCATTAGTAACATAAAACTCATTATTTAAAAGCTTAGTTATAAGATAATTAACCTTGTCCTTTTTCTCTTCATCAGCAAAAACCTTATTAGATATATCAGAATACTTTATATAACAATAACTTGATGCCATCTTATTAAAAACCTCAGTATTACTCATTTCCCCACTACAATAAACAATCTTTTGACCATTCATAGCCATATTTAAAGCTATCTGCAAAGACATTGTAGTTTTCCCAACACCACTTCTTGAAAAAATAGTAATAAGCCTTCCCCTTTGAAAATTACAAAGAAGTTTATCAAGCTTATTAAGTCCACTTTTAAAACCAATTTCACTAGTATCATTATAAAGCCAATCCAAGTAGTTTTCATAAGGACTAATTATGTCAACTTCCCTTGTTAAACTAGATTTATACACAGATGCCAAGGTGTTTTCCACAGCTTCAACCATATCACTTGTAGATATATTTGTGCATAACTTTTTTGAAAGCTTTAAAATCTCACTTCTCTTATAATTTTCCACTAAAAGTTCAAGTTTTGTATTAAAATTCTCCTCACTTATTGAGCAAGTTGACACCTCTGTAATATATGAAACTCCCCCCATTTCTTTAGTAATATTCTTATAATTTTCAAGAAAATTTATAGTATCTATAGATTTCCCTTCATCCATCATCCTTAAAATTCCCTTGTAAATTTTCTTATGGGAATCAATTCTAAACATACAAGATTTAATCTTTTCTTTAGCCCTAA
Organism: Clostridium chauvoei; assembly: GCF_002327185.1. Classification (NCBI taxonomy): domain Bacteria; kingdom Bacillati; phylum Bacillota; class Clostridia; order Eubacteriales; family Clostridiaceae; genus Clostridium; species Clostridium chauvoei. The sequence goes on from NZ_CP018624.1 coordinate 2,099,821, forward strand.
AAAATAAAGTACTATTATTAAAAATCCCACCTAAAATCTCTTGCTCTAAAACAATTTCTTGATTAGTAAGCATAATAAATTCCTCCCCTACTCAATATATTTAGTAAAATCAAATTCTAATTTTTTACTTGAAGTTTTCTTAAACTTAGAGGTATAGTTGTTCCATATATCACCACTATCTACAAACCTTTTAAGACCATTGTTCTTAACTAAAAAACTTTTCAATCTCCACTTAAAACTATAATAATAATTGCTCTTTAAAATTTCTGAATAATTACAAATACCTTGAATAATCTCACTAACTGAGAAACTTAACAAAGCCTTCTCTATGGCAAGCTTATTTTTAAAACTTAGCTCCTCAATATAACCTAAATTACATGAATTCCAACACTCTAAAATCCTTATATATATATTTGTATTATTCTCTTGTATTATTAGTGTTCCATTTTCAGAACCCTCTGGATTCTCACTTTCAGAACTGGTTGATGCTTCTAAAGTTTCACTGTTGATACTTGTTGATACTTCGTGATACTTCTCTTCTTTAACCTTTTGTTCAGTATTTTCCACATCACTTTCTTTATCTAAAGCCTTATTAATACCACCAAAAAGCTTATCCTTAATTCCTTCATAAAATAAATAACCCTTATGCAAAAAATATCTAGTTGCTCTACCAGTTTTAATAAGCTCAATATATCCCTTCTCCTTCAATGAAGAAATAATCTTTGATATTTTGCATCTATTCCTTATTTTTATTAAGTCCATAATGTCATTGTAAGTAGCTTCAATTACACCAACCCTTTCACCATCTAAAGACCAAAGCCCTGATAAAAAAGCTTTTTCATCAATACTTAATTTTTCATCTAAAAACACAATCTTCTCACTTATACTATAATTAATCATTTCCACAACCTCTCCCCCTTAACCTAAAACATATTTTTGAAATAATAATGATTTACCTTTTTAATAGTTTTCTTTTCGATATATCCCTTTTCACTTAAAGACTTAATAAGCTTAGAAATCTTTTCCCTTCTTTTAGTGCTGCAAATCTCCATTAAAACTTTATAGCTTGGAAATACCTCTCCACAATTTTTATAATCAAACTTCTTCAAAGCTATAAGAAAAAACTTTTCCTCCAAACTTAAATCTTGATTTTCTAAAATCCAATTATCAACCATAGTAAATTTTTTTCTCATCATAAAAAGTTCTCCTTTCGCGCGCAAATAATTAGGGAATTAAAAAACCCTTATATATAATAAATACGAAAAAAAAATCATGTTTTACGGATTTTCCGTAAAAAACATGATTTTTTTTAAAAGTTTTTTCCGACATAAAAAGACATCACCTTTTTAGTCTCATATTAACTCACTATCTCCCTAACTCTTTGAAAGACCTTAACTGGATTACTTGAAACCTTCAACAACTCAATAAAATCTTCATCCTCTACAAGTTTCATCAATTGAGTTATTATATCTATATGATCCTTTTCATTTTCTGTAGCCATAGTAAAAAATACTTTTACTCCATCTTTATTTAAAATACTAATTGGTTCTTTAAAAGTAGTTATAGTAAATCCAAATCCCTTAACATTTTTACCTGGTTTTGCATGTGGAATTGCAATCCCATCATCTACAACTATGTAAGGTCCTAAATCTTCTATATTCTTTACCATATCATCTATATAAGCTTTATTTATTACCCCGTCTTCTAATAATGGCTTAGCTGATTTTCTTATAGCTTCTCTCCAATCACTTTCCTCTATAGATAAATTTATATTATTTATACTAAAATTGCTTAACAATGAATTACTATTTTTATCTATTATATTAAAATACTTCATAAGTTCCTTTTTAAGTTCCATTCTATCATTAACGTTAGCTCGATCCTCAATAATACTTAATATATCATTTACTACATCTACATTATATATTGTAGAGCTTACATTTATATATCTTTTAAGATTAACTATATCTTCACAGGACAATAATGGAGATACAACTACACTTGGCACACTTAAATTTTCTTTTATTTTTATAGAGCTAATTACTAAATCTACATCATTTTCTAAAATAATTTTAGAAAGATTATGAAGAGAAGTTACTGAAACTATATTAACATTAAACATCTCTTTTATCTTAGAGCTTAAAAGTCTACCTGTTGCAAAGCCTCCATAACATGCAATAATTACATTTTTCACTCCATCTATATTTTTGCTTTTTAAATTTAATTTATCATTACTTTCTTTTATTCTATCTTTTCTTTCTATGGCAGCTTGAAAATATAAAGTTAAATATCCTATTTCATCATCACTAATTTCTTTTTTATATTTTCTTTCTATAAAATTAGAGGCTTGTCTTATAACATAAAAAATCTCACTATAAGAATTCTTTATATTATCAATTAAAGCATTAGTAGTTTGTCTATCATATACTATTCTAAATACTAAGGAATTAATATGCTTTAAAACTCCATCATATAATTGATAATCACTTCTAAGTCCTTTACACACCACTTTTTCTACATTTCTTATTAATTTATTTGTTATATATTCAATTTCATAAGAAGTAGGTTGCTCTAAAACATTCTTCCCACTTATACTGCTTCCTTGCATTATCATAGTTAAGTATTGAACTTCTCCTTTAGAAATATTAATATCAAAATACTCTTCAACACTTCCTACCACTTCAGTAATTATTCCATATTCTTCACTACAATTTATATAATCTAAATTATAATCGCTATAATCTAAGTTTCTATTAATTAAATTTCTTTTTACAGTAACTAAAATATTTATAACAAGGTTCATAAAAGCTTCATCTGACAAGCTAAACTTCTTTTTATGCTCTAAATTCCTAACTATACTTTCTACAAACTTTACATCTTCACATTTAAAGAAATCCTTTTGTATAGTATGAAAAATAACCATATTTTCTTTAGAATATATACTATCTACAATTTCTATAATATTATATCCTCCACCATCGTTAACTAATAAATCAACCATAGCCTTTCTTATTTCTTTTTCTTCACCATCAATAATTAAACCATTTTTATTTTCTGTTGATATAGCTAGCTTATAACCTTTAAGCCATTTTCTAACTAGCTTAAGGTCTGATACTAAAGTACTTTTACTTATCATAAGTTTTTCTGTAAGTACCCTATACTTTATTTCAGATTTTGATGTTAAAAGTTCGTAAAGTATAATAACTACCCTCTCTTCTTGGGATAAGACATAATTATTAATATCTATTCTTCTAAAAATATCATTAATGCTATTTTTTTCATTGTCCTTTAAAGAAAGTTTAACTCCAGCATTAGGTTTTCTACTTATTTCAGTTAAGGAATTACTCTTTAAAAAATAATCTATCTTATCTAAATCGTATCTTATAGTTCTCTTACTTACATTAAACTCATTGGCTAAATCTTCAATATTATAATATAACTCTTTTTCCATTAACATTAATAATATATCTTTACACCTTTTATTTAACATATTTCCTCCAATGTCTATAAATACTTATTGTTGCACTAAAGGTCTATATATAAATATATAGACCTTTAGCTTAACCTTTTTATTTTACATATTTAAAGCGTCATCATCGCTTAAATTATTTATAACCTTAGACTTTGTTTTTATAAAGTTTGGAATTATTAATGCTGCAATTAATATTACAACTATTCCATAAATACCAGCTTTTCCAACAAACTCATATACCTTACCAAGTAATATACCTATAACTCCAAAGTCTATATCTCCAAAAGTTGTGTTTTGGAAACCTAATGTACTCATTACTGATAATAATATTGCTGGTAAAAAGCTTAATAATAATCCGTTAACAAAGGCTCCTACAACAGCACCTCTTTTACCACCTGTTGCATTACCAAATATACCTGCTGTTGCTCCACAGAAGAAGTGAGGTACAAGTCCTGGAATTATTAATATTCCACCTGCAACGCCTAGTAATAACATTCCTATTATTCCACCTATAAAACTAGCTACAAATCCTATAACTACAGCTGTTGGAGCATATGTGAAAAATACTGCACAATCTACTGCTGGAATTGCATCTGGAATAATTTTAGTTGCAATACCTTGGAAGGCTGGTAATAAATCTCCTAAAATCATTCTAACACCTGAGTAAACTATAGCAACACCTACAGCAAATTTAAGAGCTGATAATATTGCAAAAATAAACATTGACTTTCCACCTGATAATTCAGCTACAAAATCTGGACCTGCTGCAAAGGCAGATACTAAATAGAAAACCATCATTGTAATACCTGTTGAAATTGTTGAATCTCTTAAGAAACTCCACTTTTCTGGTATTTCTATATCTTCAGTACTATCACTATTTTTACCTACAAGACCTCCAACCCAAGCTGAAATATAATAACCTATACTACCAAAGTGACCTAAAGCTATATCATCACCATCAGTAACCTTTAATGTGTATTTTTGACCTATTGCTGGAGAAATAGCACTCCAAGCACCTAATATAATACCGCCTATAATAACTAATAAATAACCTTCAAAACCAGCTGTTTGTAATACTGCTGATAGTAGACACGCCATAAAGAAGCTATGATGTCCAGTTAAAAATACATATTTATATTTTGTAAATCTAGCTATAACTAAATTTATAAGTAAACCAACAATAAGTATTGACATTGTTTCTACACCGAGAATCTTTTGTGCAACAGAAACAACAGCTTCATTATTAGGGATTACCCCTTGTATGTTAAACCCTTTTTCAATCATCTTTCCTAAAGGATCTAAATTTGAAACGATAAAATCAGCACCTGCACCTAACATTAAGTAACCTAAAATCGGATTTAGGGTACCTGTTAAAATTTTATGTGCAGGTTTTTTTAATGCTATAAGACCTACACAAGCCATAAGACCCATTAACAAGGCTGGCTCACTTAAAACATCCTTTACAAATTGTAATACTCCCATTAAATTCGCCCCCTATTTATTTAGATTATTATAAATTTCTTTAATCTTTTCTAGAGCATCTTCTTTAATTTTTTTCTTATTAACATAGCTTCTTACCACAGCTAAATTCTTACCTTCAAACTTACCTGCAAGTTCCTTTACTGTAACATATAAATCACAATTTTTACTTGAAGCTGCATTGAAATCACAAGATTCAACATCTACATTGTTCATGCCTTCTTCTCTGCAAATCTGCTCTATTTTAGTTGCAAGCATTAAGCTACTTCCTATACCATTTCCACATACAGTTACTATCTTCATAAAATCACCCTCCATTTTATTAAAAACTAAATATAACTTTTTAATAAATTAATTATTTCAACTTTATCTTTACAATTATTTATTTTCTCTATAAAATCATCATCTTCTAAAAGAAGCATTATATCTTTTAAAAGTTCTATATGACTATTATGGTCTAATGCACAAATAGCAATTATAACCCTTACTGGATCATACTCCTCATTTCCAAAAGCTATAGGATTTTTTAAAGTTATAAGAGAAAAACCTATATCCTTTGCTCCATTTTCTGGCCTTGCATGGGGCATCGCAACCCCATTTGCCATAACTATATAAGCACCCATTTCATTTACTGTATCTATCATTGCTTTTATATATTTTTCTTCGACTTTCCCTGCTTTTAAAAGTAAATCTCCAACTTCATATATGGCATTTTGCCATGTCTTTGCATTAACATCTAATTTAATAATATCTTCATTTAATAATTCTCTTAACATATTAAATCCTTCTTAACTTTAAGTTTTATTATAAAATCTTATATCCTAAACTTGTGGCATCCTTAAAGAAGCCCTTTACTGTTTCTAATGAATAGTCCTTTAAGTCTTTTCCAAATAAAGATAATTTATTTAAATTAGAGTTTGTTACAGTTATTATTTGACATCCACATCTATCAGCTTGTACTATATTGAAAACTTCTCTACAACTTGCCCATAATATTTCACAGTTTTTATTTTTCTTAGCAAAATCTACAGATTCCTTTACAAGATTTTCAGGATCAAAACCTGTATCAGCAATTCTTCCAGCAAATATTGAAATAATACTTGGAGTATTTTCATCTAATACAGCTAAAATATTTTTAACTTGTTCTACTGTAAATACAGCTGTTACATTAACCTTTATTCCATCCTTTGATAAGTTCTTAATTACCTTACCTGTAAATTCTCCCTTAGTATTAGTTACAGGAATTTTTATATAAATATTTTCTCCCCAGCTTGCTATTTCACGAGCTTCTTTTTCCATCTCATCAATATCATCTGAAAATACCTCAAAAGATATTGGCATATCTTTTATATTATCTAAAACTAGCTTTGCAAATTCAGAGTAACTTTTAATACCTGCTGCCTTCATTAAAGATGGATTAGTTGTAAATCCCTTTACTATTCCCTTTTTATATTCCTCTAACATACCTTCTAAATTTGCTCCATCAGCAAAAATTTTTACTTTTAAGTCCTTAACCATTATTTAGTCCTCCCCTTTAAACAATCTCTTGTAATTGATTACAATATCATTATATTCCCCCTCTATATGTATTTAAAGGACAAAGGTTTTCACTCTATTGTGGCAAAAAAATAAGTTATGCAAAAATGCATAACTTATTTTTAAATACTTAAAGCTTTAATTTTATCGATAGCTTCACTAGATAAACCTAAGCTTGATAGTGCTAAGTCTAGTTTATCTCTTAAAGCCTCTTCATCTATTGACATTTTTAGGTAGTCTAAAACGGCATCCCTTGTTTCAAAAAAGACTTTCTTTACTGTTACTAAATCCTCTCCAAAAACAAGGTTACTATTAAGAATTTTAGATAAAGTATATAAATATACAAATCCAAAATTCACTATGTCTAATTGATTTCTATTTTCTAACTTTTTTATTTTATAGTTACATCTCATAAGATCGTACTTACTAAGGCTGTCCTTCTCTAAAATAAACTCTTTTGCTTCTCTATTTATATGCTCACTAATATTGTTATCAAAATAATTTAATATTGCCTTACTTATGCAATCTACATCCTTAACCATATAAACCCCATACCTAAACTTTTACTTTTTATTTTTGAAAATAAATATACCTGCCATACCTATAACTATTATACCACTTAAAATAAGTATATCTTTAACCTTATTATTTGCTCCTTTATTGATAGAAAGCTTATCTGGTTCTTCATTTGAAATATCATTTGAAGTATCTCCATCTTTACGTATTATATTATTTTTTTCTAATTTGTTATTTTTTTTATCTAAATGTAAAAAACCTAACACTCTATCAATAAAGTTAGACTTTACCTTTGTGGTGTCGTAAGTTAAATTTTCATCTGAGTCTAAAAATATACCTTCTTTTTTATCATTTCCATTATCTTCATTTTTTATACCTCTTTTAAAATCAAAAGGCATATTATATACATTATTTCCACTATCTATCCCAACTAATTTAATAGTTAAGTTAGTATCATTTATATCTAAAGTCCCATCCCCTATGATTTTTGCTTTTATTTTAATTATTGAACCTGATCCACTAACACCTTCAACCATACCTTTAAAAGTCATTTTATAACTTGCTGTATCCCCATCTTTTTTAGGTTCATTTATTAATTCTTCAAATTTATTTCCTTCAATAAGGCTTCCTTCTACTATTGATTTTATTTCAATTATATCCGAATTATATGTATAATCCATTGACAATGAATATAAGTTTTCTACATTCTCTATATTTAAGCTTATTACAATATCCTGCCCCTTTTTTAATTCACCATCAACATTAATATTAACTAAAGGCTTATCATCAGCCCAAACTACATGTATAGATAAAATAAAAATTATAAATAATAATCCTAAAATCTTTTTCATTAATTTATTTCCCCCTTAAATTAAATTTAAATTTCTTTAATAAAAACACACAAAAATACACCTAATAAATAGGTGTATCTTTTGTAGTAATAACACTGCTCACGGTATTCTATTTCTTATAATATCTATAATTTGATTTTTGAATTTATTTACATATTTATTATATATTATTTTTAATTGAATTTGTGAAAATAATTTCATTATTTACAAATTATTAATATCTAAAGCCTTTTCTTAACATATTCTAAATCTTCTATAGAATCTATCTCGAAAATATCATCTTCTTCTATTTTATTTATATATAAATCAAGCTTTTTAATATTATCCTTAACTATATCGTCCCAATAAAAATTAGAAAAATCTTCATTTTCTATAACTCTTTCTAAATCCTTTATAATAACCTCTGCGTCCTTTTTGCTCCAATATGAAACCCCTGATAAGATATGGCCTTCGCCTTGTCCATCCATAACTTCAATATCTGAAACCTTATTGTTTTCATCAAAGATTATCTTCCACTCGTTTTTAACATCCTTTTTGTAAGCTGAAAAATAAGTTGAAGTTTTAGGTTTTTCTAGTAAAAAGTTTCTATTTATATACACATCTGCATCTATAACATAAGAATCTTTTAAAAATTCTCTAACTAGAAACATTGTATAAATATTGTTATATACATTATATTTATCGTTGTAAACTAAAGTTACTCCATACTTATTTTTAAGATATTCAAATTTTTCATTTAAATATCCTGTTACTATTATTATTTCGTCGATTCCTTTTTCCTTTAAAAACTGAATTTGTCTTTCTGCTAATGGCATTCCATTAACTTTTATTAAGGATTTAGGAGTATCTAAAGTTAATGGTCTTAACCTAGTTCCCATTCCTGCTGCCAAAAGAATTGCTCTCATCCCTATGCCTCCTTAATTTCATTAGGTTCTTTAGCTACTAAATATGATCCCATCATAATAACTCCACCTAATATTATTGTTTTTATAGAAAGTTCTCTTCCTAAAAATATAGTTTCAAAAATTATAGCCCAAGCAAAATATGTTATATTTATTCCCATTGCTTTTGTGGCTCCTATCTTTTGTATTGCACTATAATAACATAAATATGATATAGTTCCAAAAAGAGCTGTTACTATAATGACTATAAAAATTGGTTTTTTTATTGTTTCAATAGTTAATGGAATTGCTTTAATTAATGGAATTATTAAAAATCCATACACTATTGCTGAAGTAAACTGTCTTATTTGAAGGGCAGAATTAGAGCTTATCTCCTCATCCTTCATTCCATAACCACATATAACAGCTTCTGATCCCCAGCCTAAAACACATAGAATTATAAAAACAAACCCTAAAACATTTCCTGTATTATCTCCTTTTGAATATCCTAAAATTACAATACCAGTTATACTAATAATTAGTCCAAGCCATGCTTCTTTATTTATCTTTTCTTTAAGGATTATTGCTGCAAGTACTGCTCCTACTGCTGGATAAAATGAGGATATTGCTGCTGTATATGATGGTCCTAAATACTTAATTGATAATAAGTAACCAGTCATACCAACAGGTCCACCTAACAATGCTCCTATTACAACATAAAAAGCACTTTTAGTTTTCATTTCCTTAAATAAAGCTTTAAGTTTCTTTGTTACACATAGATACAAAAAGGTCCACATAGCTGAAAATAAGTCATGTAAAAATGTACTTATAAAAGGTGCTAAAAACATAGCCTCTGAAGTTTCTATAAAAGGAGTCATCGCTAAAATTATTCCCATTAAAACAGTATCTGCACCCCACATTATAGCTGATATCCCAGCTGCCCCTGTTCCTATATTCAATATTCTATTTTTCATAATTTAACCCCATAAATCCTCTAAATTAATTTTTCAAGCTTATCTAAATTTTCCTTGGCTCTATTGTATCTATCGATACCATAAGTTCCAAAGTCATCACCCTTAGCTTCCTTTATTAACGTCCATACTGCCCATAAAAAATCTTGGCATATTTTATTTATTAAAAGCTTAATTCTATTATTCTTACTTGCTTCACCATTAAAATATAATTTTAAAAATAACTCCTCATCACTTTCTGAAAATTTACATTCTATGCTATGAGCTGCTAAGTCCCACATCTCATCATTTAAACCACTATACTCCCAATCTATTAAATATAAACGACCATCTTTATCTTTAACAAAGTTTTCAGGTACAGTATCATTATGAGATGGTACAAGGTTAAAATCACATTCTTTAAATATATCTTTTAATCTCATCACTCTATTTTTTACTTCAAAATAATCTTTATAAAAACTTCCCTTACAAGCTTTTACTAAGTCTTCATACTTCTCCATTTCACTAAAAACATCAAAAGTATTTAACATCTCTATCTTTGAATTATGTAAAGTTCTTAATATGTCAGTAACTAATTTCATATTTTCTTCTTTTTTAGCTGCTCTTCCTGTTAAAGTTTCAGCTTCCTCTATAAACTTTGATATCTTAATTCCTCTTTCTTCATCAAAGCAAGGTATGTCTACATTTAATCCTAAATCTGAAGCTAATTTAGAATTAACCATTTCATTTTTTCTGCTTATCATATTTTCAGTTCCAGCTCCAGGAACTCTTAATATAAAATATTCTCCATTTATACATACTTTATAATTCTTATTAGTCATTCCCCCTGCATGTATAACTGTAGTAACATTTTCTGCTGGGATATCTAAATACCTTTGTATTATGCTTTTTATATTATCCTTTTCAAATTTTAAATCTTTTCTTTTAATCTTAGAAAATAAATAATTTTTAATTGCATCATACTGCTTTAAAGTATCAATTTCTCCCCAAGCTAAATCATCTATTTTTAAGGCCGCTACCCTATGCTCCCTTGATAAATCTAAAAGCATATATTCATAATGTAAATATGGGTTTATATTGTTTTCAAATTCCTTAAGCATCTTACTGTATAAACTATAAGAAATTCTGCTAATCCCTATCATTTCCCCATCTATTCTATTAAATTGATGAATATCCTTAGATAACTTAAATAAATATCCATTCTTTAACTGAACAAAGCCTTCATCCCCTGAACCACTTTCATTAGTTATAAGAACACAATCTTTTTCCTTGCTATTAACAATTTGAGAAATAGCCTGACTTTCAAAAATCAAATCCCCTTCTATAAGGATAAAATCATCTGTTATAAATTCTTTTGCTAAAGCTAGTGAAGTCATATTTCCTGTCCATTTATACTTTTCATTATTCACTAAAACTACACTGCTTTCTTTTTTAACTAATTCCTCCAAAAAGCTACTATTATATCCCGTTACTATAACTATCTTCTCTATTCCATTTTCCTTTAATATACTTATAGCTCTTTCAATTAAAGTAATGTCTTCAACTTCTAAAGCACACGCTGGCTTATGAAAGTCTTTTTCTCCTGCTGCTAAAATAACAGCTTCCCTTATACCATCCACTTTATTATTCATAATTACCCCCTAAGTAATTTTCTTAAATAACTATGTTCAACAGTAATATTTGCTTTTACATAAAAATAAGGATAGCCACACCCATCCTTATTTTATATTAAATATGAATTTAATATAAAATACACCTAAATTATATCAAACTTATATTATCGTTGTAAATTATCATTCATTAAGTTTTATTTGTTAAAGTTTTTTAAACTTAAAGGTATTCTTAAAATAAAAAAAATAGTTGTCCCTAAAATCCCACCAGAAAAATCAATTAATACATCCCTTACACTTGAAGTTCTACCTGGTATATATAATTGATAAAACTCGTCAAGAACCCCAACAAGCAATACTATAAATAATATATAAATAATAGCATTTTTACCCTTGATTCCAAAGTTCTCTAAAACTAAAGCTACTACAATAGCCAACATAAGAAATTCTAAAGCATGTGCTGCTTTTCTTAAAAGTAAATTTAATTTATTTTTATTTATATTTATTTTCTTAATAGAATTATTCTCTACCTTTTCCTCTATTTTATCAACAATCTTATTCACTATACTTTTACTTTTTATATTAGATTCCTCTCCACTTTTACTTGAGTTTGAAAATATAAAAAGTACACATAAAATACTAATTACTATTAACGCTAATTTCTTCATAATACCTCCTTACCTATTTAACTATTATACCAAATATTATGTCTCTCAATATTACAAAGATATTAAAAAAGCTACTTGAAAAAAACAAGTAACTTTTTAAAACCTATACTTTTTTAATACTTATATTGTAATCTATTTTATAATCTCTAAAATTTAAAATTCTTTCGTAGTCCTCTATATAATCTACCTCTGCCCAGAACTTTTTATTTATATCCTTAACAAAAATATCTGTCTTATCTGATAATGTATATAATGCATTTTCCCACCATTGTCCATGCTCTTGATGGTTTATCATTACATTTAAGTTTTCTTTAAACTTACCTATAAAATCACTCTTTATCTTAGCAACACCAATATACTCACCAGTAATTTCATCGCCTTCTAATTCTTTACCATATTTTATAAGCTTATTATTTTCATAATAGAATTTATAGTCAGCTTCTTCCTTTCTAGTATCATCACAGAATAAAACAGGACTTAATTCTTCTTCTATTATTTCCTTTAATAAACCTTCTTCTAAGAAAACATCACCATTCATAATTATAATATCTTCATCTTCTACAATAAAATCTTTTGCAAACCATGCTGAAGCTATACTATTTGTAACATTATAAAATGGATTATAATAAAAATTAACATTTTCATCTTTTAAAACTTCTTTTATATATTCTTGATTATAACCTAATATAATCCCAATATTGTCTATTCCACATTTTTTAAAATTTCTTACAGTGTACTTTATTAATATTTCTTCACCTATATCAACAGTACATTTAGGGTGACCTGATAAATATCTACTTATTCTAGTTCCTCTTCCTGCAGCTAAAATTAAAACTCTCATAGTATTCCTCCCTCATTCATATCTACAAATGCTTTTATTAACTTATCATTATCCTCTTTAGATAAATTACCTATATGACCTACTCTAAATAAGGTATCTCTTAAGGTTCCTCCATTTGGACATATGTGTATATCATAATTTTTTTCTATATACTCAAAAATATCATGAGCCTTCATTTTGCCAAGAGGCTTTAATGGTGTTACTGTATTTGATAATGATTCACTTGCTATCTTAAATGGTAAATCTTTGATTTTACTTCTAAAATCTTCTGCAATTTCTTTTGTATAATTTAAGTAATACTCTATTCCCTTTTCATCAATCTTACTTAATCTATAATTTAATTGAATCAATATTCCTACTGCTGGTGTAAAAGGAGTTTGTCCCCTTAATCCATCCTCTAAATACTTTCTTAAATTAAAATATAAAGATCTGCATTTAGATTTATTAACTCTATTAACACCTTTTTCATCTAATACTAATATTGATATTCCTGGTGGAAGAGCTAACCCCTTTTGTGAGCTTAAAATAGTAATATTTACTCCCCACTTGTCCATATAATATTCATCTGCTAAAAATGAGCTTATTGCATCTACTACTAAAAATAAATTTTCTTCCTTGCAGAATTTTGATACTAATTCCATATCATAATAAACCCCAGTAGAAGTCTCATGTACATTTATTAAAAATCCAGTAAAGCCTTTTCCCTTAAATTTACTTAAATCTTCTTCTGTAAGCTTCTTTCCACTAGAAAGCTTGATTTCTTCATGATTTATATTATGTATTTCACAGATTTCTTTAAATCTGCCTCCAAAACTTCCCCCATTTACAACTAAAACCTTATCATTTTCATCAAAACTATTCATTACAGCAGCTTCCATAGCACCAGTTCCTGAAGCTGTTAAAAATACTGCCCTTGCTCCATTACTAGCATAAACAAACTTTTTAATTAAATCTTCATTTTCTTTATTTAAATTTGAAAATTCTGACGTTCTAAAATAAGGAATTTTATGTGAACCAATCTCTTGAATATCCTCATCCATCTCCACTGGTCCTACAGAAAAATTCAAATTCTTTTTTAACTCTATCATTTCATATCTCCTACCCTATATCTAATTCCCTTTAATTACAATTTCATGATTTTTTAATATAATTATTTTTATCAATGAATATATCAACTATTATAACATTTAATTAGTTTTTTTCCAATTTTTATATAAATATTATCTAGTAAATTTTAAATAAAAACTAGTTTTCCATAAAAAAAATAAGACTATCTGTAAAAACAAATAGTCTTATTATTGAATCTCTTCTTTGGTTTTAAAAATAGTAAAGGGATATTATATTTTAATTATTTACACTTTTACTAATTTTATACACTAGTTTTTATAATTTTTTCTAAATATTCCGAAAGTCCTTCTTTAAGCTCTGGTCTTCTTAATGCATATTCTATTGTTGCTTCTAAAAAGCCTAACTTATCACCTACATCATATCTTCTGCCTTTAAAATTATAAGCATACATTGCTTCATTTTTTATAAGCTCCAATAATGCATCTGTAAGTTGTATTTCATTTCCCTTATCTGGTTTAGTATTATCTAATATTTCAAATATTTTAGGGGTTACTATATATCTTCCAAGAATAGCAACATTAGATGGAGCTTCTTCAATACTAGGCTTTTCAACTAATCCCTTTACCTTCATTACTCTATCTTCAATATCTATTCCATCAACTATACCGTACTTACATACATCTTCATTATCTACAGTTTGTACACCTAATATCGATGTTTTATACTCATCATAACATTCAATAAGTTGCTTTAAACAAGGCTTTTCTTCATTATATACAATATCATCACCTAATAATATTGCAAAAGGTTCATTACCAACGAAAGCCTTAGCACAATTAATAGCATGTCCAAGTCCTCTAGGCTCCTTTTGTCTTATATAATGTATATCAACCATATCAGATACATCCTTAACTAACTCAAGAAGCTCATCCTTTCCACTTTTAGCAAGCTCCATCTCAAGCTCAATAGACTTATCAAAGTGATCTTCAATACACTTCTTACTTCTTCCTGTTATAATAAGAATTTCTTCTATACCTGATTCCACAGCTTCTTCTATTATATATTGAATAGTTGGCTTATCAACTATAGGTAACATTTCCTTAGGCTGTGCCTTAGTTGCAGGTAAAAATCTAGTACCAAGACCTGCTGCTGGTATTATTGCTTTTCTTATTTTTTTGTTCATAAATCCTCACTAATTATATTATTTTTTCATAAAATTATATCTTTTTAATATCTGATTTACTACTTCATTCTTATTTCTTATCATATAAATTATACCTATTAAACAATAAATACTTCCACCAACAATAATTTGTATTATCCCTGTTAATATTGTTTTATTTAATACTAAACCTATATATCTAATAATTAAACACATAAATATTCCAGGAATAACGAAAAACATATTACGTTTAATGTATGTATTAATATCTAATTCTTCTTTTACTTTTATTGTCTGATATATAGCCACTGTTGCTTCAGCTAAAACAGTTCCTATTGTAGCTCCAATAGCTCCATATTTTCTAATTAATAATAGATTAATAACTAAATTAACAATAGCTCCTAAAATAGTAGACACTATATAAATTTTATCTTTTTTCTTTGGTATCAAAAATTGCATTCTAATAACATTTGCCCATGCTATAAATAATATTGTTACAGACAAAATTGATACTATGTCTATACATTGAATAAATTCCTTTCCTAAAAATATAGGAATTAATACAGGGCTTACTCCTATTAAACCAAACATAGAACCAAAAGCCATAAACATTACAAAATCCATTGATATTGATATATATTTTTTACTTTGATTTTTTTTACCTTTTGCTTCTAAATTTGATATCTTAGGCAACATAACAGTACCAAGAGCAACAATAATACCTATTGGTATATTTATTATTTTTTCAGAATTTTCATAGAAACCTACTTGAGTAATTGTATTCATAGATCCAATCATAATTTTATCCATTATCTTATATATACTTATTGCAACAATTGGAATAAAAAGTATTAATATTGGTTTAATTTGTTCTAATATATTATTTATATCTATTTTAATTAACTTAATATATCTACCTATAAATTTCCATAATATTAGTTGTCCAATTAAAACTCCTAAAGCTAATATCAATGAGTATATATATAAGTCATTTTTATCTTTTACAAAAATAAAAATACTAAGTACTGATAATAATTTAATAATAGTATTTCTTATTACTGTTAATTTAAACTCTTCTATTCCAAAAAAGAACCAATTTATATCAAATAAAGCTGATATAATATATATTAGTTGAATTAAAAATATTATTTTATATTTATCTACTATAAAATAAACATATATACTATAAAAAATAATCATAATTAAAGATATTATAACTTGCACTGAGTAAATACTAAGAAATACCCTACTTAAATTTTCTTTATTATCCCTAACCATAGCTACACTTCTATTTCCATGATTATTTATTCCTAACATTGCAAATAAAACAAAATAATTTACTATTGAATACGTATATGATTGTACTCCTACCCCATCTACTCCTATAACTCTAGATATATATGGTGTTGTAATTAATGGAAGTATTAATATTAACATTTGATATGTAACATTATAAATAAGATTCTTTTTTATACTCATAAATTTATAGCCTTATATCTTAATTTTTTTAAAATATAATACATATTTACTTTTATCCATAAATATATATTTATTTTTTTTAGTATTTTCATTTCACTATGTGCTTTACTGGTATTATTATTTTTTATATACAACTTACTTAGTCTATATGAAAAACTTTCTTCAACTTTTATTATTTCATTAGTATTTAAGTTATTATATAGACTTCTACAATACAATCTTAACATCTCCTCTCCTTTTATATTCTTAATGCTACCTTGACTTATTCTTTCTTTTGAATGCTCATTATATCTAACTAAAATTTCGGGGACTCTATCTACTTCATACCCTCTATTTAATAATTTTATTATAACTGTAGAATCTTGTTTACTAGGAACATTATTAAATCCTCCAATATTAATAAGTGCTTTTCTTTTACATAACCATTGTGATGTTGCCGCAATACACAAACACATTGAATCAAATAAACAATTTCCAACATAATCATATCTATATTCATTTAATTTTTTATCATATTCATCATAACTATCGGTATAACAGTATATTAAAGCTAGTTTTTTACTTTTATTATTTTTAAATAATTCTATTTGTTTCTCTATTTTTTCTGGATAATATTCATCATCATCATCTAAAAAAGCAATATACTCTCCTTCAGCATTATCTATTCCTCTATTTCTTGTTAATGCTCCTCCGATATTCTCTTCATTTACTATGTATTTTATATTATTATACTTTGTATATTTTTTTATTATTTCTTTCACTCTAGTATGATACTCTGATTTAATACCATTATCATCTACTATTATTATTTCTATATTTCTATATGTTTGTCTAATTATACTTTCTATGGCGCGTTCTAATTCAAAATCTCTCTTATATGTAGATATTATTATACTAACTAAATCTTCCATATTATTTCTCCTTTATATTAAATTGTATATAGTTCTATTTAAATTTGAAATAAGAAACTACATATGATGGAATTATTAATAAAGTTGATAAAATTTTATTCGGAGTATTTTCTTTTATATTTATCTTTCTATTTAAACAAAATGAATTTAATACTAATATTACTCTTAAACATCTATAAAATTTTTTAACTCCCTTAATTTCTCTTGATTTTTTATATCTACTATTAAGTAATTCCAAAACGCCTCTTGGAGATTGCTTCCATAATTTTTTATAATTTTTTGTTAAACCATCCTCTAAATATTCCATAATATATATAACTCTATTAATTATATATAATGCTCCTATATTATCTAGCTTATTATATAATATTTCCTCACTTAAAAATTTTTCTCCTTCAAATTTAATAAAATAATTTTCCTTTAAATATTTAGTTCTAAATATTAAAGCTGTTTCGCCCTTTTTACCATACAAATTATATAAGTCACTTAATGTAGCTCTATTTATTCCAGCTTTAAAATAATTACCCATAACATTATTTATTGAATATCCTCTTAATGCTACAATTCCAATACATGAATTTAAATTTGAAGCATTTTTTAATATAAATTCAATAGCATTAGGTATTATATAATCGTCAGAATCTACACAAAAAAATAGCTCTGTTTTACATAATTCAACACCTTTATTATGAGCTATATGTTTTCCTGAATTTTCTTGAAAATGATATATTATTTCTATTTTTTTATCTAACTTAAACTTTTCTATTAGTTCCTTAGTCCCATCATTTGAACCATCATCTACTACAAGCCATATAAATTCTCTACTAGTTTGTTTTAATAAACTTTCATATAATCTATACAATTTATTTTTTCTATTATATGTAGGCGTAAATATAGTTACCTTCAAAAAAATCCCCCCTTTTTATTACTTTTTTTATAAATTAAGTCTGCTAAAAATACTAATGATAAATTTAAAAATATATTAGATAAAAACCCCTCAGTAATTCCATAAATAGAAAAAAAAGCTATAACAAGTAATTCTTCTTTTCTCTCTAATTTTATAAATAGGTTAGTAATTATAAAATATCCTAACATATATATTATAAATACTATTAGACCATAATTTATCAACAATATAACATAACTATTATCTATAAGACGTGAATCATTAAACAAATTATGTCCAAATAAAGTAATTTTATATGAGTTTAAGAAATGATACGAATATTCTACCTGTTAATATATTATCTAATTTATATAAAATTTCATACTGGTTATATAGTTTTGCTGTAACAAAAGTAAAAATTACGCTTATTGGCATAATATATTTGAATATACTATAATTAATATGTTTTTTAATTCTACTTAATATATAACTAACTATAACTATCATAATAATTGAATAAAACCCAGTTCTACTTAATGAAAAGTTATATATAAAAAAATTTACCGCCAAAATGATACTACAATTTATAATATTTAACTTTTTATAATTTAAATATATAAATAAAACTACTATTATAAATAAATTACTATGTAATAAATTAGGATGATTATATCCTAATGAATATCTAGTTATATAGCCTATTCCATCTCTCCAATGTACATACTGTTTATTTGGTATCATACCTATTAATGATGAAAAGATTATAGTGAAATATATTATAACTTTTATATTTAATGATAAACTAAATAATTTCTTATATTCAATATTTTTCATACCTATTATAGTTAAAATACTTAATAAAACACCTGCTCTTTTACTTATATAAAAAGTAAACATTCCAATTATAATAAGTATTGCTATTATTATAATTTCTCTTCTTGTATATTTAGTTATAGTTAATTTTATTAATAAGAATATAAATGCCATAATTGTTATAATTCTCAAAATAAAATTATTTGCACCTAAGCCTATACTTTTTCCGATTAATATAAATATAAAATATAAATAAAATAAAATTTCTTCTTTATTTAAATTACTCATTATCAATCCTACTTTTTATTATATCCTTTATTTTATTATATCTTTTGAATCCAATGATACTTTTTATTGATGATATTAATTTTATTTTCACTTTTTTTTGTGGTGTTAACCATGTTCCCTCAAACCAATGTATTGCTATAGTATTATGGGTAACTTTAGGATTACTACTTCCAATTTTTAATGGTGAGAAAAAATCATTTGAATATATAGTTATCTCATCATTAAGTAAATTTTGTATTCTATTATCTTGCTTTAAACCATGGTTTAATAAAATATCAGTAACTACTCTTACATTAGTTAATTCACTTTCTCTTCCATTTTTTATAAATCTCCTATTATTGTAAGTATCTAACCAGTTTTTAATTATTATGTTATTTTTTCTCGCTCCTATTGTAGCTGTAGATATTAACTCATCATCTTCAAACCCTAAAAAAGCATTAGAGTCTAATAAGGCATTAAAATCAGATAATATTTCTACATCAGTATCTAAATATATTCCTCCATATTTAAACAAAATATCTAATCTTACATAATCTGATACAAATGCATATTTTCCTTTATCATATGCTTCCTTAATGTATAAATTTGCACTAATATCAAAATTATCTTCGTTCCATTCCATAATCTTGTAACCATCTAAGTTTTTCTTCCAACTTTCTATACATCTATTTGCTAATTCAGATTTTTCCCCTCTCCCAAACCAACAATAATGTATTATTTTAGGTATCCCACTTTTTCCCATTATAGTCTCCTTTTATTAACTCTAAACATTCTTTCTTAAAGTTCTCTACAAACTTATCTGTTGCATTCTTATAATCTTTATTTAAATTTTTTTCCCTATTTAAGAAATTATTGATTTCTTCATCTAAAAAATTAATATCATATATGGCTATAATTTTTTTTTTCATTTCTAATTTTTTTGTAAAATACACTTGATGATCATCTACATGCTCCCCATATTTTTTTTGTCTTGGAACTACTATAGGTATTTTATTAAATTGAAAAGGTAAAAATATACTTCCTGGACCACCATGAGTTATTATTATTCTTGAATTCTTAGTATAATAAATCATTTCTTCAGATGTTATCATTTCTTTATAATCACAATTTTTAGGAATATACTTTGTATATCCAATTTGCATAAATATAGGCTCTATTATTTTTTTTTCATCTATTAAATTATCAACCTTTTTTATTAATCTACTAAAATCTTGTTCATGAGTACCTACTGTAACAAAAATCATTATATTATTCCCCCTAAATTTATTCCTTTAGGATAAAACTTTTTTTGTTCATTCCATTGTAATATGAATTTATCAGTAACAGGATATACTACTTTTCCGGTAATTGTTGGCAATTCAATTCTATCATAAACTTCAATATATACAGTTTTAGCTCCAAATAATTTCCCTAAATAGAAGAAAGGAATTGATACCGCTGCTCCAGTTGATATTATTAAATCTGGCTTCTCCTTTATTAGTATTTTAAGTGCTAGAAAAGTATTTTTTGTTAAATTCTTTAAATTTCTATTTGTAGGAAAATAACACCAATATTTTTTTCATTTTCTAATAATGATACTGAATCTAATTTATTAAATGTAACCCAAAATCTATCATGTTCCTCCCAAAATTTCTTTAATAAATACAAATGTGTAAGATGCCCCCCGCTTGATCCAACTAAACATATTTTCATTTATTCTCTCCTTTTCAGTTTTTAATTATTGTAGCTGCAATTTCTTGCTTAGCTTCAACTTCCATATTTAAAACTTCTCTTCTACCTACTGAGTAATACTCAACTTTTTGACCCTCTGCATCCTTTATGTTGTAGCAGTTCCTTCCGTCAAATATTATAGGATTTCTCATTAAAGTTTTATAAACCTCTAAGTCTAATTCCTTTATTTCTTTCCATTCAGTAAATATAAATACCATATCTGCATTCTTTAATGCATCTTCAGGATTATTTACATATTCTATTTCTGTAGGATATTTTTTCTTAAAGTTTTCTATTCCTACAGGATCATAAGCTACTATTTCTGCACCTTCATCAAGTAATCTTCTTACATTAGGTATAGAAGGTGCTTCTCTTAAATCATCTGTTCCAGGTTTAAAAGTTAATCCAAGTACAGCTACCCTTAACCCCTTAAGATTTCCAAATCTTTGTTTAGCTTTTCTAAATAGCTTAAATTTTTGATTTTCATTTACTTCTATAGTAGCTTTTATAGTTTTTATTTCATAGCCATTATCATTGGCTAACCAATGTAGAGCTTTAGTATCTTTAGGGAAACATGAACCTCCATATCCTATACCTGCATTTAAGAATTTATCTCCAATTCTCTTGTCATAGCTCATTCCTTTAGCTACATCTTCTATATCAGCTCCAACTAATTCGCAAAAATTAGCTATTTCATTCATAAAGCTTATTTTTAAAGCTAGAAAATCATTTGAAGCATATTTAATCATTTCAGCACTTCTTCTGTTAGTAACTACTATTGGTTGATTAAATGGTTCATAGACATTTCTTAAAATATTTCCTGCATTTTCTGATTCAACACCTATTACTATTCTGCTTGCATGAAGTGTATCTACTACTGCTGTACCTTGTGCTAGAAATTCAGGATTTGATGCAACTTCTACCTTTACTTTGTTAACTAAATTATCTTTTAAATATTCTTCAACTCTATCATTTGTACCGATTGGAACTGTAGATTTTACAACTACTAATGCATTATTCTCTAAATTTTCTGCTATTTGTTTGCATACCCCAAAGACATAATCTAAGTTAGCTGATCCATCTTCTCTTTCTGGTGTACCAACTCCTATAAAAATTATGTCTGCATCTTTATATGCACTTTTATAATCTGTTGTAAAATTTAATATCCCTGCATCATGGTTTTTCTTTAATATTTCATCTAAACCAGGTTCATATATAGGTGAAATTCCTTGTTTCATTAGTTCCACCTTTTTTTCATCTATATCTACGCAAGTAACCTTATGCCCTACTTCCGAAAGACATGCTCCTGTAACAATCCTACATAGCCTGTCCCTGCAACTACAATTTTCTTATTCATCTCATTAGCCCCCTTATAATGTTTAACATGCATTCTTATCACCAAATAAAACAAAAAATGTTTTAAATATAAGATTTATATCTAATAAAAGACTTCTATCATTTACATATTTAATATCTAGCTTCATCCAATCTTCAAAATCAATATTATTTCTTCCTGATACTTGCCAATAGCATGTAAGCCCTGGTTTTACTTCTAATCTTTTCATCATCCAAGGTTCAAACTCTTTTACTTCTTGTGGAAGGATTGGTCTAGGTCCTACTAAACTCATTTCTCCCTTTAAGATATTGATTAATTGTGGTAATTCATCTATGCTTGTTTTCCTTATAAACTTTCCTATCTTAGTAATTCTAGGATCATTTTTCATCTTAAACATTGGACCTGACATTTCATTTTGCTCTGCAAGCTTCTTTTTAAGTTCTTCTGCATTTACAACCATTGATCTAAACTTGTACATATTAAATTCTTTACCATTTAAACCAATTCTTTTTTGAGAAAATACTATAGGTCCCTTTGACTCTAGCTTTATTAAAATTGCCACTACTATTAAAAGTGGGCTAAGTAAGAGTAATCCACATATTGAAGCAACTATATCTATAACTCTTTTAGTTACTTCATATAAATATCTATTTTTTTTCAACTCTCTAATCTCTATTTCTGGTGTCTCAATCCCTGCTCTCTCCACCCTTTTTCACTCCTCTCAATAAATAATAAAACACCCTTTTATCTCCTACTAAATACCGAAAATAAACCTTTCTTTTTAGTCTTTAGCCTTCTTCCTTGAAAGCTTATTTCTTCATTATTTAATAGTTTTTCCCCATTTGTTTCTAAAAATCTTCCGTACCCTTTTTTAAGTTGTTCTAATGTTTTTAAGGCTTCCTGCATATTGGCAGTTCTGTTTTCATCTCTATGTGCATCTGAGCCTATAAAGCTATAGATATCATTTTTCAGGAATTTTATGGCTGTATTCTTTACATCTTTGTTAAAATAACCTATCAAACTACCAGCATTTAGCTGAAACAAGTACCCTGCTTGTATAAATTTATTTATAAGTTCTGGTTTTTTTATAAAATTTAAATATCTTTCTGGATGTGCTATAACTGGTACTATTCCTCTGATTTGTAATTCATATAAATTATCTAAAATTTCTTCTATAGAAAAATCTCTTTTTCTAAACTCTATAAGCATATATCTTGAATGGTTTATAGTTTTTATGAAGCCACACTCATAATATTCTAAAATTTTTTCAGTATAACATACTTCTTGCCCCAAATAAATCCCTATATCTATTCTATTTTTTTCAGCTAAAACCTTAAGGTCATCTACCTTTTTTTCAAGCTCACTTATCTCTATTTCATAATGCCCCCTAATGAAATGTGGAGTAGCTACTATGCTTTTAGTTCCTCCACTTACTGCTTGCTTTAGCATTTTCAATGCCATTTCCTGTGTTTTTGCCCCATCATCTATTTCCCATAATATATGTGAATGAATATCTACCATTATTTAATTTTCTCCATAGTAATAATAGTAATTACCGCTATCATTATCTACTCCATTTAAAACTGTTCCCATTATATGTGCATTAACTTTTTTAAGTAAATTTACTGCATTATGAACTGATTCTCTCTTAGTTTCTTTAGCTCTAATTACAAGTAAAGTTCCATCTACTTTTGTAGATAAAATTTGTGAATCTGTTACTGCTTGTATAGGTGGAGTATCTATGATTATATAATCAAAGTCTTCCTTTAACTCTTCTAATAAATTACTCATTGCCTTTGAACTTAACATTTCTGAAGGGTTTGGTGGAATTTTACCTGAAGGTAATATAAGTAAGTTTTCTCCATGTCTTTTTAAAGTATTTGATAATCTTTCTTTACCTATTAATACATCTGATAATCCAGTTGCATTAGATACTTTAAATTTTTTATGTATAGATGGTTTTCTTAAGTCACAATCAATTAGTACAACTTTTTTCTCCCCTTGAGCTAAGGATAATGCAAGATTTGCTGCTGTAGTTGATTTTCCTTCTCCTGGCTCTGAGCTTGTTATTACTATAGCTTTATATTCTTTATCAAAAGATGAATATTGGATATTTGTTCTTAGTGTTCTATAGCTTTCTGCAATTACCGATTTAGGTTTATTTTCTACTACTAACATAATAACCTCCTTAATTAATGTTTACTTTTATGATTATTTTCTTCTAAAAAGCTAGGGATAACCCCTATTACTGGAATTTCCAAATCTTCTTCTAATTGTTTCTTTGTTTTGAAAGAGTTATCTAAGAATTCTAGTAAAAATACTATTCCTACTCCAACCATTGCTCCTAGTAAAAATGCTATTGCTATGTTCATTTTTTTATTTGGACTTACTGGTTTTTCTGGTAGTGAAGAATTCTCTAATGTTTTTACATTTCCATTTGGAACTAATTCTGAAGATTGTTTTATAAATTCATTTTTAATAGAATTTATTACCTTAAATGCTATTTCTGGTGAATTATTCTTATATTTAATTTCAAGGATTTGAGTATCTGCAACTGGTACAACTGTTAAGTTAGCTAGTACATTTTTAGTTGTTTCATTTACACTTATATTACTTAGTGCAGTATTAATTAGATCTTTTGTTTTAATAACTTCTGAATAAGTTTTTAATAATTTTTGATACATAACTACATCATTTTGGTTATAACCTTCTGTTGATGTTTCTTCTTTTCCTATAAATAATTTAACTTTGGTTTCATATTGTGGCTTAATTAAAAAGAACGTTACAACTGCAGATAATAATGTAGTAGTTAACGTCGTTATAAGTATAATTTTCCATCTCTTTTTTAAGGATTGAAATATCTCCTGTAAGCTTATCTCTTTTTCCATTTTGCCCCCCGATTTACTTTTTATTAAAATTCTGTTTTAAATTATATCAAAATTTAATCATTTGTAAATAAAATAGCCCCTTTATTCAGAAAGTGTAATTTGTCGTATCCTTTATTTATTTTTATAAATTGAATAGTATATTTTAAAAATTACTAAAATACCCTTTTCGCTCTATATTTAACTTTCTATTTTTTTATCTTTTTTAAATAGTATTATTTTTTTCTATCAGAATTAAATAATTGCTTTTGCTTTTTAAATGTCGATTTTTTTGTTATGATTTTCTTGATTTACATAATAAATTTAAATATTTCATTCTTTTTTAATATAAAATAATCCGTTTTGTAAAAAAGAGATATTGGAAATGAATCTTTCATTTCCAATACCTCTTTTAATCTTATAAACTTTTTGACACTTTCACTAAATCAAATATGTCTATTATTCCATCACTATTTAAATCTAAATAAGCTTTAAAGCCTTGTTCTCCACTACTTTTATTATAGTCTACAGAAATTTTTGCTAAGTCTTCTATATTTATTTCATCATTTTTATCTATATCTTCTTTATTGTACCCTGGTATAAATGGTGTATTTACTTCATTTATAAGTTGAACATTTGAAGGTCTTATAAAACCTCTATTTTTCCAAGGATAATCTCCATTATATTTACCGTTGCTTAATGGATCTGTTCTTTCTGGAAACATTTCATATAATCCTAAGTTATTAGTTTCTCTGTAAGTTAATGCGGTTATATTTCCTTTATATCCACCCCATCCACTTACTGTTGGGTTTATATCATATAAAAGATTTCCTCTATCATCTGTAACTTTATTAACTCCAGTGTAAATAGCTAGTTGATATCCGTTATAATCTGTTAAGTTAAAATATGAATCTATATTAAAAGCATGTTGTCCTGCTTTTTCTCCCCAAAATGGATCTGATGCATATTTTACATTTGCTCCTAGTTGTTTATCTCCAAAGTATCCACCAAAATATCTATAGTCTGCTGGATCTGCATATCCTCTTGAGATATATGTTTTGCAGAATTCTCTTACACAGTCTGCTGGTGTTGCAAATGAATCTGCACTTCCTGCTGCATCAAAATCATAGGCTTTAATTCCAAATAAATTATTGTTTTTTTGTGCTATAGGTGAGTCTCCATTTCCTGATTCATTCATGGCTAAACCTAGTATTAATAAAGGGTTTGTCCCATATTTATTTTGACATTCTATTAATACTTTTCCTAAACCTCTTAACTTACTTGTAGGTTTAGTTGCAGCATTTATGAAAGCATTTATTTCCTCTGCTGTATGGCTTGTCCTTGTTCTAAAAGGTAAATACTGATAATAACTATAATATGGTGAATTAGGATTTATTGAATTTTCTTTAGTATCATTTTTTAAATCTGTTATTAACTTATTTAATCCTTCTTGTATATCTCTTCCTTCATAAAAATAGTGTCCATCATAGCTATAATAATCTTTATTTGGCTCTAAATATGATGGTGCTAATCCTATTTTTATTGAATTACCATTTCCATTCCATGAAGTCATATTATTAGATATGAAATGATATAAATATCCATTTTTAACTAGATAACAACTTGGATTTGTTACTTGGTTTATAGGAACTACAACTAAATCATAATTATCTGAGTTTTGATTTTTATTTAACCACCCATTGTAACCATTTATTTGTACCTTAGCTGAATTTCCTCTGTCTTCAATAATAGGCACATCATCTATATATCCATGATTTATATAAGTAAATTCTTTTTTTAATTCTGGATTTGAATATACAAGTGTTATATTATTGTTGGTTTTATCTGGTTGCTTATTAATATGCTTCCATACTCTTCCCATGGAATTAGTTGAATAAACAACTTCTCCTCCAGCATTTATTACTGCTGGTATTATTGTTCCTTGATATTCTTTTACTTCTTCATTATTTTTTCTAAAGTTTCTGCTTTTTTTATTGCATCCTCTACAGTATCTGCTTTGTCCATATATTTATAGCTTCCGTCACTATAAGCTAATGC
The DNA here is from genome assembly GCF_002327185.1 of Clostridium chauvoei. Classification (NCBI taxonomy): domain Bacteria; kingdom Bacillati; phylum Bacillota; class Clostridia; order Eubacteriales; family Clostridiaceae; genus Clostridium; species Clostridium chauvoei. The sequence goes on from NZ_CP018624.1 coordinate 2,127,221, forward strand.
AACTTCAAAGTTAGCTGTAGTTTCTTTTTCTAAAAGCTTTATATTTCTTGATTCTTCTAATTTCTTTCTTACTTCTTCTTTCTCAGCTTGTGCATAGTTTGGACTAAAAAATTCTAAATCTCCTACTTTTATCTCTCCATATATTGTTCCTTCTTTACTGTCTTCTTTTGTATCATCTAGAGCAAATACATTAATGCTTGGTATTATAATCATAATAGCCAATGCTAATGATAAGCATTTTTTTAATCTGTTCATAACTATACTTCCTTTTATTTGATATGTTTATTTATTTTTTCTTTTCTTTATTATAATAGTTGTTGTTGCTACCACTATTACTATTGCTAATATTGCAAGTTCTGTTCCTATTGCTATTTTCTTTTCTTCTTTATTTTCTGCCAAGGCTTTTTCTTCTGGCTTCTTTTCATCATTTTTAGCTTCTTCAGATTTCTCTTGGCTGTTTTTATTTTCTTCTGATGTTTTTTCTTCGCTATTTTGGCTTTCCTCTGCTATTTCTTCAACTTGAGTTTTTTCTTCTTTATTTAATCCTAAAAAGCTTAATATTTTTTTATATAAACTTGGTTTCTTTGAAGTTGAAACATTTTCTACTGTTTTAGTTTCTACTTTTTTAGTTTCTTCTTTAGTAGAATCGTCTTTTTTGTTTTCATCCTCTTTTTTAGTTGTAGCTTCTTCCCCCTTTTTTTCATCTTGAGGCTTTGACTTATCATTGAAGTTAAATGGCATCTTTGAAACTTCATAAGCTTCATTAACACCTATTAATTTTACATCCATATTATCTTTTGTTACTTTTAAATCTGTATCTTTTAATACATCTGCTTTTATTTTAACTATATTCCCTGAACCTGTTATCCCATCTACTTTTCCTGTAAAAGTCATTTGGTAAACTGCTCTATTTCCATCTTTAGCAGTATCACCACCAAGTTCAACACAATTGTCCTTGCTTTCTTTTATTAATCCAGCACCTTCAATTGACTTTACTTTTATTTCTTCTGGATTATAAATATAATTAACTGACATAGCATAAAGTCTTGTTACGTTATCAACATTTATGTTTATTGTAATTTCATTTCCTACTTTAGCTTGTCCTTCGATATCAAAATTAACTGAAGCATCATTTACTGCAAATGCTTTAGTTGTAAATATACTTAAAAATATTATTAAAAAACTTATAATTTTTTCATAATTTTCTCCTTTATTTCTTATAATTATATATTAAAATTTATACATTTACTATAATTATATCATATTATGTATTTACACATAATATTTTGTATTAATTTTAATTAAATATTTAATCTAGTTTGAATTTAATGTATAATAAATGTATTAATAAATTTAGAGGGGATGATTAAAATTAAAAACTTATCTAAAATTCTAACATTTACTTTATTTTTAAACTTTTTAGTCTTAACAATTCCTACTTTTGCTGAGGAATTGGAAGTTCATACTGGTACTTTAGTTATGGATGAATACCAAACTTTTAATGGTGAAGTAACTATGGACAACTTATATTCAAATAATGCTGTAGACGAATTAATTAAAACTGCTATTTATAACGGTTTAAAAAATGTTCAACCTACTATAGACTTAAGTAGATACTGTATGTATATGAATAACGATTTAAATATGGCAGCTAACTTATTTTTCAAGGTATTAGCTGAACATCCAGATATCTTTTACTGCACTAATTCTATAAGCTACAGTTATTCTCTGAACTATAATAATCAAATTGTTGGCTATTCTTTATTAGTGAAATATGCTTATGATACTCCTACTATTAATACTATGAAAGTTGAGCTTAATGATAAGGTATCTTATATTAAAAACAATTTAATAAATGATTCTTATAGTGAATTAAAAAAAGAATTTATAGTTCATGATTATTTAACTCAAAATTGTACTTATGATGCAGAAAATCTTAGTAAAAATACTGTTCCTGCAATTTCACATACTGCTTATGGTGCTTTAGTTAATAAAGTTGCTGTTTGTGATGGTTACTCTAAAGCTGCTAAACTTTTATTAAATGAATGTGGTGTTGAATGTGGTGTTATTGTAAGTGATCAAATGCATCATGCTTGGAACTATGTAAAAATCGATGGAGAATATTATCAATTAGATATAACTTGGGACGATCCAGTTCCTGAAAGTAATAGACTTAACTATTCTTATTTCAACCTTACAAATGCAGAAATGGCTAAATCTCACCAGTGGGTTCAATCCGATTACCCTGTTGGGACAAGTTCTCGATTTGGCTATTTAAGAACTACTCCATCTTATCAACTTACAAGACTAGATGATAGATTATATTATGTTAATAGTAAAAAATTATTATCTAGCAATTTAGAAGGTGAAGATATTAAAACAGAAGTTTCAAAATTCACTGGAAGTAATCTAGTTGGATATGATAATTACATCTACTCAACTTCTTATACTTGGTTTGTACCAGCACCTGAACCTACATATAAAATATCTAAATTAAATTTAAAAGATAATACTTCTGAAGATGTATTTACTTTTGATGGTAGATTCTCAACTATGTATCTTAAGGATAATAAACTTAATGTAGAATATACTTCTAATGGAGTTAATAGTACAAAGCTTATTGATCTTCCTGAAGCTATAGTAAAAGATGTTAGAGATCTTAATAATGATGGTGAAGTTGATGTTTTAGATTTATCTCTTGTTGCTAGTAAATATAATTTATCTTCAAGCGATAATGACTTTAAAGCTGAATATGATTTAAACAATAATGCTTTTATAGATATATTTGACTTAGTACCTATATCTAAAGCTATGCAATAAAAAGGACAAGCTCTAAGCTTGTCTTTTTATTTAATTTCCTTTGAAATCATAACTAAGTCGAAAATATCTACTATTCCATCTTTATTTAAGTCAAAATTATCATTCCAATCTTCTTCGTTTTCCGTTGAATTATACTTAACTCCTAAAGCGGCTATATCGTGTATATCTATATTTTTATCTTTATTTATATCTTCTATTTTATGTAAATTACCATTAAAAGTTATAGGTTGAACAACTTCCCCTGAGAAAATACATTTTTCATCAGGTATGTTTCTTTCTTCCCTATCTTTAATTTCTATGTTTATTTCTTCTTCAAAAGAAAATTTTAATTCTTGTATATTATTATCATTTACATTGTTTACCATAATAGCAGTATTTGTTCCATTAGCTATACCACTATTTGATATGTCTTTAAATTTACCTTTGTCCTTAAAGAAACCTACAGGCTTCTTTATTACTAATTTCCCATTAGCTTCTACATTTTTTAAAGTTATCTTTTGATTAACTGCTGAAACGTACTCTAATTCTTTTAAATTACTTAATGGAGTTAAATCACTTATCTTATTATTATCTAAGCTTACCCCACCTAAATATTGACATCTCTTTAATACAGATATATCTTCTATTTGATTATTATCAGCATAAAATGCTTTTAAATTCTCTTTTCCTTTTAAAGGTGTTAAATCACTTATCATATTATTTTCCATAAGTAAATATGAAAGATTATTAATATTAGTTAGCGCCTTTATATCTTTTATTTTATTCATATTGATAAATAAGTCACGTAACTTTGTTAAGTTTTCAAGAGGCTTTATATCCTCTATTTGATTTAGATTTATAGCTAATTGCCTTAATTCTTTTAAGCTACCTAATGGAGTTATATCTGTTAACTTATTACCTTGTAGTTCTAATGTTGTTAATGAAGTACAATATTGTATTCCATCTAAGTCAGATATATCTGAAAAATTCAAATATAACTCTGTCATTTTTGATAATTCACGTCTTGTTAACTCTCCATCTAAGTTTCTACGTAAATATTTATTTATAGCGCGCTTTAAATTAACATCCTTAAATTGTACATATCCTTCTCTTGAAATAGCATTATATTCTGGTATTTTAACCTCTACTTCTTCTGCTAACACCTTTACTGTTGGTAACATAAAAGAACTTCCTATTGCTAATGCAATCATTCCTGCTATTAATTTTTTTTTCATATAATACTCCTCCTATATTATAATTTATATTTATATTGACTTTGAAACTATAACTAGATCAAATATGTCAATTATTCCATCTTTGTTTAAGTCACAATCTTCATTCCAATTTTCATCTATGTCTTTTTTATTGTAATGTATTCCTAAGTTTGCTAAGTCATTTATATCTATAGACTTATCTTTGTTGATGTCTTCTACTCTTAAAGCATTCGCATTAAATTCTACTGGTTGAACTACTTTTCCAGAGAAGGTAACTTGCTCCCCATTAATATTAAGTTCCTCCTTAAAATTAAAGGATAGATTGTTTATATTATTATTTTTTATACTATTCCATGTTAAATATTTATTTGCTTTGATTGCTTGTCCATCATTTGATAAGTTTTTAGCTTCTTCATATCCATTTATAGATTTAACTGGATTTTCTAATATTAATCTTCCGTTAACTTCTTTATTTTCTAAAGTTATTTGTTGATTATCTAACTTTACTCTTTTTAATTCATATAAATCAGCTAAAGCACTTATATCTGCTACATTATTATTAGACATATGTAATAATTCTAATGTACTAAATTTATTTAATACTGATATATCTTTAATTTTATTATTTCCTATATCTAATCCCTTTAAATCTTTTATATCCTCTATTGGGGTTAAATCTTCTATTTCATTATATGATACTCTTATCCACTCTAAGTTCTTTAACCCTTTTAAGACATTTATATCTTTTAATCCATTTTCACTTAAATCTATAGAAAGTAATCCTTTTATATTTCTTATAACCTCTAAATTATCTATTTTATTCTCATATAAATCTAAATATTTTAATGAATCTAATTCTTCTAATGGTTTTATATCTTTTACTAGAAGATTACCTAAACTTAGATCCTGTAGTCTTTTTAGATTTCTTAATGGATATATATTGCTTATTTTATTACCACCTAAATATAATTCTCTTAAATTAGATAATTCTGATAATGCACTTATATCTTCTATTTGATTTACATTTAAAAATAAGGTTCTTAATTTCTTCAAATTTTTTAATAAATTAATATCACTTATTTTATTATCTTGTAAATTTAATTCTTTTAAATTTGTACAATATTGTATTCCTTCTAGATTAGAAATATCAGTAAACATAGCATATAGTTCTGTTAATTTCTCTAGCTTCCATTTTGGAATATCATCATTTTCTTTTTGTCCAATTGCTTTATTCATTGCTTTTTTTAAGCTAACATCTGGAACATCTACATATCCTTCTCTTACATTTAATTCTTGTAGTCTCAATTCTTCTGCAAATACTTTTACCGTTGGTTGAAGTAAAGAAGTTCCAAGTATTGCTGTCATTATAACTGCTGTCAATCTCTTTTTCATCAATTATTCTCCTTACATTTCCTTTGAAACTATAACTAGATCAAATATGTCAATTATTCCATCTTTGTTTAAGTCACAATCTTCATTCCAATTTTCATCTATGTCTTTTTTATTGTAATGTATTCCTAAGTTTGCTAAGTCATTTATATCGATAGACTTATCTTTATTTATGTCTTCTACTCTTAAAGCATTAGCATTAAATTGTAGTGGCTGAACTACTGTTCCAGAGAAAACACTCTTTTCTCCTTTAACTTTAAATTGTTTATTAAAGTTAAAAGATAGATTATTTATATTGTTATCTTTTATATTGTTCCATGTTAAATATTTATTTGCTTTAACTGATTGTCCATCATTTGATAAATTTTTAGCTTCTTCATATCCATCTATAGATTTAATAGGATTTTCTAATATTAACCTTCCATTAACTTCTTTATTTTTTAAAGTTATTTTTTGATTTTCTAATTTAACACTTTCTAAGCTATATAAGCTATCTAAAACACTAATATCTGATATATTATTATTTGATATATCTAATGAAAATAATTTAGTTAAATTTTTTAGTGATGATATATCCTCTATGTTATTATTATTTGCTGATAAACCCATTAAATATTTTGAACTTTTAAGAGGTGATAAATCTTTTATGTTATTTTCTTCTAAGCTTACCCATTCTAGCCAATTTAAGTTTTTTAACATATCAATATTTTCTAATCCATTATCATATAAATTTATAGAACGTAAAAATTTTAATTTATTTATAACTTCTAAATTATCTATTCTATTATTAGCTAAATCTAAGTGTCTTAACTCAGGTAGCTCTTGTAATGGACTTATATCTTTTACTGAAGTTCCTCTTATACTTAACTCCTTTAAATTTTTTAGATTTGTTAATGGAGCTATGTCTTTTATTTCTGAGCTATATGCTAAGTATAATTCTCTTAAATTCTTTATTTTGCCTAACTCAGTTACATCTTTTATAGGAACTGCATTTAAATATAGCTCTCTTAAATTAGGTAATTCAGTTAATACGCTTATATCTTGTAGCGGATTTCCATTTAAAAGTAATACTTTTAAGTTTTTTAAATTTCTTAATAAACTAATGTCTTTTATTTCATTACCTTGTAAATTTAACTCTTTTAAATTAGTACAATATTGGATACCTTCTAAATTAGAAATATCACTAAATCTTGTATAAAGCTGAGTAAGTTTCTCTAACTTTGCTTTTGGAATATCAGCGTCTTCTCTTTGTCCAATTGCCTTATTCATTGTTTTTTTCAAACTAACATCTGGAACATCTACATATCCTTCTCTTACACCTTCATTTACTTCTTCTTGAACTACTTTTCCTTCAAATACTTTTGGATTCAATTCTTCTGCAAAGGTATTTGAAACTGGTAGTATACTAATACTTAACATTAAATATGTAAGTATTTTAAGTAATAATTTTTTCGTCATATACGCTCTCCTTTTTCGTTAAATTTTACTACAATTTATTAATTAACATTTTTTCAAACTGTTTGTTAACAATTAATTAATAAATTGTTAATTAATTGTTATTATATCCTATTTTCTGTTTTTTTTAAAGAATCTTTTTGAAAAATCGACATTTTTTTTAAGCATATATAACTTATTGGTAGTATTTATCTCTTTTTTTTAGATTTTCTATTTAATTATTTTACATACTTTAACCAAATCAAATATATCAATTATTCCATCTAAATTTAAATCATATTCGCTTTTCCATTCTTTATCTTTAGATGTTAAATTATATTTTAAAGATATTAACGCTAAATCTTCTATATCTACTATCTTATCCTTATTTAAATCCTCTTTTTTGAAGTTACTTTTTACAATAACATCTGTATCTACATTTAATATATTTCTACCTACTTTTATTGCATAAGTAAACTTTGTCTTACCTTCTTTATTAGCTTTTAACTTATAGTTAAGCTTTCCATCATATATTTCCAAAACATTAATAGAGTCTATAATTTCTTTATTCTCAATTAAAAATTCTCCATCAATTGATGTAATATCTGATTTATCACCTACTAATTTAAAACTTGCTTCTACCTCTTCTCCCTCGTTAACTTCTATATTTTTATTTGCTTTAACTCCTATCATACCCTTTGTTAAAGCTCCATCACCTTCTGCTGCTCCAACTTCTACTGAAGACTTTGTTATATCCCAATAGCTATTTTTTACAACACTTTCTTTTTCATAATTTCTTGCTGCTATTCCACCAATTTTGTTTCCTGATGTAATTTCTAATTTTCCTGAAAAAATTGTATTTTCAATAGTTCCAAAATAATTATTAGCAGCTATTCCTCCAATATAATCTCCACCTATAACATCACAAGTAGAAATACTATTTATTATTTTACCTGAATTATTTTCAGTTAATCCCCCGATATAATCCTTATCTGCTGATATTTTCCCGCTAATTTTAACATTTTCTATTATTCCATTATTATTTTCAGAAACTCCACCTACTAAACGATTCCCTACTATATTTACATTGCTAAAGTTTAAATTTTTAACTACAGCACCTTTATAAATAATATTAAATATTCCAATACACTCTTCTGCTTGTCTATTTATATTTATATTTTTAATTGTGTGTCCATCTCCATCTAAAACACCTTTAAACTCCTTAATAGGTGAAAAGTTTGTTATTTCTGACATATCTATATCTGCTGCTAATTTATAATAAGCATTTGAATTATTTCTTATGTTATTAAACTGCTCTGCTGTTGTTATTATAAATGGCTTTTCTTTTGAACCATCACCGTCTATCTTAGGAAACTTTACTTTAAAATCTAATTTCCCTTCATTAGTAAATTTAATATCATATATTTCTATTCCACTATTTGATCCATTTTGGAAGTATAAAGTTTCATCATCAAAATTTAATCTACTTGAAGCTTTTCCTATTTTAGTTTCGCCAAGGCTTGGACTAATTATTGCTTCATCTATATTTCCATCAGCTAATTCTGGTGATGTAACACCTGGTCTGAAAACATAAATGTGATCTGGATAACCCATTTTATTTCCTTCAAAAATACCTACTGACTCATCTATTCTATAAGCTAATAACCCTGGATTATTTATATTTAGCACTGAATCCCACTTATCATCACCTTTTCTAAACTCTACTACGAAGTATTGATTTTTGATAATGGTGATTTAATTTTATATGCTATTGTATCTCCTTTAATTTTTGAATTTGATGGACTTAACCTATATTCACCATCTGAAGTAATCTCTGGTATCACTGTTTCTGTTCCATCATATGTAAGTCTTGTATATGCTAAAGGCAATTGTGGATTTTTAGCTGTACCAGCCATTATATCCCACTTTCCAACTGGGTTTGAAGAATTACTACTATATCTATATAAATCTGGGAAAAAGAATGTATGTAAAAATTCATGAACAACTACTCCAACTAACCTCATATACTTGCCCATAACTCCTGTATTTTCTGTACCCTGGGTTAAAACATTATATTCTGTTATGCTTTTTCCATTAATATATGTAGTATTACTCATTGTGCTTTTATGTGGCCATAATAAATCACCATGTCCTTCTGGTAATCCCTTTATTACATAAGTTACATTATCTATAGAACCATCCTTGTTAAAATCAAGTTTATCTCCATCAACATTAACTTGTGATACAATGCTCCTAGCAGCATCTGATAACAATTCATTTTCTCTAGTAAATCTCTCCCCATCATCTTTATATCCAATTGGGTTAGTAGATGATTTTCTTTTATAATACTCTCTAGAATTTGGTGCTTCATAAGAGTAATGCTTGTTATCTTTATCTACAGGATAAAAAGTAGTGTTTGATTTTACTCTTCCATAAGTTAAGTCTGATAAATATTCTTTTAAAGATATATCGTTTCCATTGTAAATATCATTTATAACAGAAAAGCTTTTATCATTTACAAACTCTTTTTCACCTTTAAATCTAACAAATATAACAATATTATTTATTTCATCTGGAATGTTATATGTACTTTGATATGTTGGCTTGTCCATTCCTGCTGAATAAACATCAATTCCTAACATACTTCCTTCAACTTTATATTCTATTTCCTGCGCATAAATAATTGACTGACTAAAAATATTTATGCTAATAATAATAACTGTGAAAAATGACCAAAAATTTTTAATATATTTATTTCTATCCATATTATTCCCCCTAATTTTTACTTATTATTAATTAATACTATTATCGTTTACTCCCCTCTCATCTTAACATTTAGTATTCAATATTTTATATTTTTTTGTTAATTATATTAAAAATTTAATTATAATTTTCGTTATAATTTATGTTATTCATATTTTATACAACTTTTTTGTACTTTTTTTATAATTTTAATAGAAAAAAATATAAAATTATACTATAATTAAAATATACATATCTATGAATTTCATTTCTCGACAATTAACGCTCTAAAATGACTATTTATAGATAAATTACATACTAAAAAATTTAGGTAATATGCCTATTTTTTAATAATTAATTTAAAAGGGGGACAATCTGTGAAATTAAAAACACTAAAAAATTTCAAAAAACTTTCATTTTTACTATGCATTACAATTCTGTTTCAATTATGTGGTTTAGGGGTTATTAAAACTCATGCTGCTACACAAACAAAAGTTACATATACTATAAATGGTGAAGCTAAAGTTGGTAACATAATTGATATTATTGTAAATGTATCTGATGTTACTAACTTATATGCTGGATCTATAGACTTTGTTTACGATGAATCTTTATTAAAGGTTCAAAGTATTTCTAAAGGAAACATATTTGGAAATAATAATGCTCAAGAACCTATTAATCAAGTTAAAAATGGACAAGCAAATCTAGCTTTCACTTTAACTGGTGCAAATAATGGGGTTTCTGGAAATGGTACTCTTGCTGTAATAAAAGCAGAAGTATTAAAAGAAGGTACTGTAAACTTAAAAACATCTAACTCTAATGAGGGTATAGATTTAAATGGAAATACAACTAGAGTTAAATTAGTTAATTCTGATGAACATGCTATTGATTATAACTCTGAAGATACTAACATAAACTTAAAAGCACTTAATAGCTTTGATACTTTAACACCTGGTGTTTATAGCAACTCTAATTCTAATTTTAATTATACTTCTAATTGGACTAACGTTCCTGACTCTCAAGCTTATACTAATACAACTAACGAATCTATGTCTTTCACTTTCGAAGGTACTGGTTTTGCTTGGAATTCTGTTGTAGCTCCTAATAGAGGTATCGCTGATATTTATATTGATAATCAACTTGTTAAAACTGTTGATACTTACTCACAAGAGGTTGTTGCAGATTTTAGATCTTTCGAAATTAGTAACTTAAACTACAGTAAACATACTGCTAAAATAGTTGCTACTGGCAATAAATCTGAAGCTTCTTCAGATTTCTATATTTCAATTAAATCTATTGAAGTTTTTGCTAAAGAACAAAATACATCTTTAACTGTAGGATCATATAGTAATACAGCTGCAGGATTAAACTACACTTCTAACTGGAATAATGTTCCTGACTCTCAAGCTTATACTAATACAGCTAGCGAATCTATGTCTTTCACTTTTGAAGGTACTGGCTTTGCATGGTATTCTGTTGTAGCTCCTAATAGAGGTATTGCTGATGTTTATATAGATGATCAATTTGTTAAGAGTGTTGATACTTACTCTCAAGATGTTATTGCAGATTTCAAAGCCTTTGAAATTAGTAATTTAAATAATAGTAAACATACTGCTAAAATAGTTGCTTCTAATAGAAAGAATGATGCTTCTTCAGATTTCTATATTTCAATTAAATCTATAGATGTTTTTGATAAAATTCAATCTTTACCTCTAACTGTAGGTTTACATACTAATATGGATGCTGGATTAAATTATACTTCTAATTGGAATAACGTTCCTGATTCTCAAGCTTATACTAATACTTCTAACGAAGTTATGTCTTTCTCTTTTGAAGGTACTGGCTTTGCATGGTATTCTGTTGTAGCTCCTAATAGAGGTATTGCTGATGTTTATGTTGATAATAATCTTGTTAAAAGTGTTGATACTTACTCTCAAGATGTTATTGCAGATTTCAAAGCGTTCGAAGTTAATAACTTAGATAATGGTAATCATAACGTTAGAATAATTGTTACTAATAATAAAAACCAATATTCAAGTGACTATTATATTTCTATTAAATCTATTGAAGTTTTTGATAAAGCTCAATCTTTACCTTTAACTGTAGGTTTATATGATAATACTACTGACAGATTAAATTATACTTCTAATTGGAATAACATTCCTAACTCTCAAGCTTATACTAATATGCCTAATGAATCTATGTCTTTCAATTTTGAAGGTACTGGTTTTGCTTGGTATTCTGTTGTAGCTTCTAATAGAGGTATTGCTAATATTTATATAGATGGTCAACTTGTTAAGAGTGTTGATACTTACTCTCAAGATGTTGTTGAAAATTCTAAAGTTTTTGAAGTTAGCAACTTAGATTATAGTAATCACACTGCTAAAATAGTTGTTACTGGTAATAAGAATGATAATTCTTCAGATAGTTATCTTTCTATTAAATCTATTGAAGTTTTTGATAAGAATTTAAATAATTATTTAAAATCTGGTATATATAACAACGCTTCTCCAGATTTAAACTTCTCCTCTAATTGGACTAATGTTCCTGATTCTCAAGCCTATACTAATATAGCTGGCGAATCTCTAACTTTCGAATTTGAAGGTACTGGTTTTGCTTGGGATTCTATCGTAGCTCCTAATAGAGGTATTGCTAACATTTATATTGATGACGTATTAGTTAAAACTGTTGATACTTATTCAGAAAATGTTGTTTTAGATTCAAGAGTTTTTGAAGTTAGTAATTTAGAATATAAAATTCACACTGCTAAAATAGTTGTTACAGGTAATAAATCTGAATCTTCTTCAGACTCATTTATTTCTGTTCATAATATTGAAGTATTTGAACAATTACAATTACAATCACCTACTTTAAAGGCTGGATTATATTTAAATGATAATGAAGCTTTTAATTATACTTCTAACTGGACTAATGTAGCTGGTTCTCAAGCTTATACTAATACATCTAATGAATCTATTTATTTCAATTTTGAAGGTACTGGTTTTGCTTGGAATTCTGTTGTAGCTCCTAATAGAGGTGTAGCTTATCTTTATATTGATGGTAAGTTTATCCAAGCTATTGATACTTATTCAGAAAATGTTATATCAGACTTTAAAGTATTTGAAATTAATAATTTAGAAAATAAGAAACATACAGTAGAAATATATGTTCCTGGTGAAAAATCAGATTCTTCATCAGACTCATTTGTTTCTCTTCAATCTATTAACGTTCTAAATTAACACTAAAAAACACCTACAAATGTTATTTCTAAACATTTGTAGGTGTTTTATAATACCTTTTATTAAATAGTTTAATTATATCCTTTAGGATTTTTACTTTGCCATCTCCATGCATCTTCACAAATTTCTTTAATCCCTTTTTCTGCATTCCAATTTAACTCTTCATTTGCTTTACTCGGATTCGCATAACATGTAGCTATATCTCCAGGTCTTCTTCCAACTATTCTATAAGGTACTTCTACTCCACTAGCTTTTGAAAATGCTTCTACTAGTTCTAGTACACTATATCCTTTTCCAGTCCCTAAATTGTATGTTACAAGTCCTGGATTTTCATTTAGCTTTTCTAAAGCTTTTATATGTCCCTTAGCTAAATCTACAACATGAATATAGTCTCTTACTCCTGTTCCATCTACAGTATCATAGTCATTTCCAAATACACTAAGCTCTTTCAACTCTCCTACCGCTACCTTAGTTATGTACGGCATTAAATTATTTGGTATTCCACTTGGATCCTCTCCTATAAGCCCACTTTCATGTGCTCCAACAGGATTGAAATACCTTAAAATAGCTATGTTAAGTGAATCATCTGCTTTATATAAATCTCTTAACATATCTTCTACCATAAGCTTAGTTCTACCATATGGATTAGTTGCTGAAAGAGGTGCGTCTTCAGGTATTGGCATTATTTTTGACTCTCCATATACTGTTGCTGAAGAACTAAATACAAAATTCTTAACATTATACTTTTTCATAAGTTTTAACAGTATTAATGTACTAGTTAAATTATTATGATAATATTCAAGAGGTATAAAAACCGATTCTCCTACTGCCTTTAAAGCTGCAAAATGAATAACTGAATCTATATTATTTTCTTTAAATATATTATCAACAGATTCTTCTTCTAGTAAATCTACTTCGTAAAATTTAGGTTCTCTTCCCGTTATTTCTTTAATTTTATCTTTAACAACTATATTACTATTATATAAGTTGTCTACAATAATAACCTCATGTCCTTCATTTAAAAGTTCTATCGTAGTATGACTACCTATATATCCCATTCCACCTGAAATTAAAATCGCCATATTCTCCCTCCCATCTACTAATTATTTAACATTAAACTCATTTATAATTGCATCAACTATATATTTGCTAGAATTACCATCTCCATATGGATTAGATGCCTCAGACATACTTTTATATAATTCTAAATTTGTTAATAATTCTTTTGTTAAATTATATATAGTCTCATTTTCTACTCCTGCTAACTTTAAAGTTCCAGCTTCTACCCCTTCTGGTCTCTCCGTTGTATCTCTAAGTACTAAAACAGGTTTTCCAAGTGAAGGTGCTTCTTCTTGTATTCCTCCACTATCAGTCATTATTATGTGTGCTTTATTTAAAAAGTTATGAAAATCTATTACTTCTAAAGGCTCTATTATATGAACTCTTTTATTTTCACTAAAAATATCATTAGCTATTTTCCTTACTAATGGATTCATATGTATGGGATATACAACTTGAACATCACTAAATTCATCTAGAATTCTTTTAATTGCAGTAAACATATTATTCATATTTTGCCCTAAATTTTCTCTTCTATGAGCTGTTAAAAGAATCATCTTATCATTCCCTAATGACTCTATAAGTGGATGTTTATAATTCTTATCTACTGTAGTCTTCAATGCATCTATTGCTGTATTCCCAGTAACATATATGCTATTCTCATTTTTCCCTTCTTTAATAAGGTTTAACTTAGATGTATTTGTTGGTGCAAAATGCATATCTGCTATAATTCCTGTAACCTGTCTATTTACCTCTTCAGGATAAGGTGAATATTTATCATATGTTCTAAGTCCAGCTTCTACATGACCTACCTTAACTTGATTATAAAAAGCTGCAAAACTTCCTGCTAATGTAGTTGTAGTATCTCCATGAACTAAAACTATATCTGGTTTAACTTCTTTTATAACAACATCTAAATTTTGTAATGCTCTTGTTGTTATATCAACTAACGTCTGTCCTTTTTTCATAATATTTAAATCATAATCTGCTTTAATATTAAAAGTATCCATTACCTGATCTAACATTTCTCTATGTTGTGCTGTTACACAAACTATACTTTCTATTTCTTCTCTTGATTCTAGTTCTTTAACAAGAGGAGCCATTTTAATAGCCTCTGGTCTTGTACCAAAGATAGACATCACTTTAATCTTTTTCATTATTTTCTCCCCTTTCTTCTTTAAAATAATTATAATTTATATTTAATAATTTTCTTCTCTATAGTTTTATTTATTATAGTTGCTAATATTATAGTAATAATTAAATTTAATACTACAAATAATAAATAGTTATCTATATACTGATAATATTTACCTAAAAATAATAGAACTATAAAATGAATTGAATATATACTATAAGATATCCCTCCTATAAAGTTAAATATCTTATTATTCACTAATATATTTTTTCTATTTCCTTTGGAACATAGTATATAAATAAATATGCATGCAAATCCAAATAGAAGGACTAAGTCAATTTTCCCTATTGAAAATCTACTAAATATATTATAAAAAGTCCATCTAGATATGAAGGCTACTAACCCAATAATCAATAATATATACTTATATATGTTTCTTTTATTTACTTTTTCTATTATTATATGTTGATTTTTAGCTATCCACATACCCATTAAGAAAATATGTAAAACTCCTATTATTGGAAGCAACTTAGATATAACAAATGAAGCTATTAATACTAAAGTACTATTATACTTTTTCATTAATATTATAAAAATAGGTAATACAATAACTATTCTCATTTCATAAACCATTGTCCATATAGGAGGATTTATTAAATCTGTATTAAACTTTCCTATTATAAATATTTGATTTATAAATTCTTTTATTGTAAGTTTATTTGTCCAGAATTTTACAAACCATTCATTAAAATACTCTACATTGCTTCTAGTATATAACATATTACATAAAATAAATCCAATAAGTATAGCTATAAAATAAACTGGATATATTCTTAAAAATCTATTATATATATATTTGAAGTATTCCTTCGTTGTCATTTTTATATTAAATTCAAAATACTTAATTGATGCAAAATAACCACTAAATACAAAAAATACTATTACTGCTGCATGTCCATCCCATAATATATGTATCGGAGTCTTAGCTAAGTCTATATTTGCTAACATTAAAGCAAATGGTAGACATCCTAACACATGAGAAAAAACTACCATTAATGCTGCTATACCCCTTATACCTTCAATTTCTTTTATTCTTTTCAATATTTAATACCTACACTTTCTAAATTATTTTAACTTAATCATTTTTAATTTAAATACAGAAATATATAAATACCCCAAAAATACTGGTGTAGCTGTAAAAATAACAAAAATAATATTTTCAAGATAATTATCTATTCTTAATAATTTATTACTAAAGAATTTTATTGTTAACCAAATAATAAATAAAACTAGATTGTTTATTATTAACTTTATTGTGAATTTATTTTCTATTCTATTTATAAATTTTTCTTTTTATTTACATAAACAGAAATAATAAAAAATATTGCATATGCACTAGTTGTTGATAATGCTGCTCCATATATATTTAATTTAGTTATTAAACATATATTTAATACTATATTTATAAAAAGCATATTGTAATAACATTAGTTATTTTCATAGACTTTAACTTAAATTCATAAATTTTAAAATTATACAATCCATAATTAAATAAAAATATTCCTAAAAGTGTTATTGGTATTACTAAACTACCTACATCATAGGATTTAGATATAAAAATATTACTGGTATTTTTATGAAAAAGTGTTATATACATAATTATTGGGATAAATAATAATATACTTGATTTTTTTATTTGTAATAACATATTTTTAAGCTCTTCTATTTGATTTTTTTCATAAAGATTTATCATTAACGTATGAGCTGCTGTCATAATAGGCCCAAATAATACCATTGTTATATTTTCGCTTATCATATAATTTGATGTATATATTCCAACTCCAGAGTTTCCTAATATATATTTAATAATATATCTATCACCTATTTTTAATCCCATAGAACCTATTCCAGTAAGTATTATGGGAAACCCATATTTAAGCATTTCCATTAATATTTTTTTAATTTATCCTTTGTTATTTTAATTTCATCATTAGCTATTATTTTTGATTTATTTATTTCTCTTATTAGATATATTATTGCAATTATATTTGTTATAACTTTTGATATTACAATCATCCAAAAACTTTTAAAGTTTATTAATAATCCTATACTGATAACACAGTTTATAACGGATTGAAATAAACTTACTTTTAAAAAAAGTCCTGAATTTAGTTTAGCTCTTAATATAGATGTTAATATTAAAAAAACACCACTTGTTAGTACATAAAGTGCACCTATAATTAATTCGTCTAAAACGTTATATCTAATACATACCTTTTGTATTACAAAAAGCACAACAAATGCCAAAATTAAAGTATTTATAACCTTAACAATTTTCATTAAAATAGGTGTTGTTCCTTCTTTTTCATAGATAGGCATAAATCTCATTATCCCTTGTCCTATCCACTCAAATAAAAACATACTTATAATTGTATATGTTGATATTACAATATTATATTCACCAAACTCATCTGTTTTTAATATAGCTGTATATATGTACACTGCTAATAAATTCATTATTAATGGGACAAAGTTAGAAATGAAATAACTAACAAAATCCTTTTGTAATTTTTTAGAACTATTAATCATAGTTAATTAAATTCCTCCAGATATTTTTTAAATGTGTTAATATCTTTATTAAAAATATTTTTTTCTTTTATTTCTTTAATAACTTCTTCTGAAAATCTTTTCTTAATAACTTTTCCTTTTACTCCAACGATAATAGAATAATGTTCATAATTACCCTTGGTTACTACTGATCCCGCTCCAACAATACATCCATCTCCAATATTAACTCCTGGTAATATTGTTACTCCTCTTCCTATCCAAACATCATTTCCTATCTTTATATCCTCTATAATATGGTCTTTTTTTGAAGTATCGTAAATAAATTCAGTTGGATAAGTTATAAGATTATTCATGTTATGATTGTTCGTAACCATATAAACATCTGGTGCAATAGAACAAAACTTACCTATTGTAACTTTTCCAAGTCCAACAATTTGAGTAGGTCCACTTATTGTGCTAAAATCACCTAATTTAAAGCTCTTAACACCTATATTTACATTTTCATATATTCTTGAATTTTCGCCTAATTTAACTTCTTCTTTTATATCAACCTTAGCTTTATATGATACATAAGAATTTTTAAAAATTTTTTTATAAATATATACCTTACGTAATTTTTTAAAAAAACTTGGAATTATTATTTGTTTTATATCATTTATATAAAACTTAGTAAAATCTATATTTTTCATAAACTTCTCCCTTTTAATGATAATTCTAAATTTACTTTATAATTAAACCCTTATATAAATTTATATGCTTTTCTACAATTACATCATTATTATAATCACAAAATACAGATTCTCTTATTTTTTCTTTATCTATTTTATTATCTATTATCCAATTTACTCCTTGTAGTAACTCTTTAACATCTTTTTCTTTTGCAAGATAACCATTTTTCTTATGTTTAACTAAGTCTGAGATTCCACCGATATTAAATGCAACTACTGGAAGTCCACAAGCAAGAGATTCCATAACTACATTAGGTAAGTTATCTTCTAAACTTGGATACAATAATATATCACAATCATTATATAAATTCGCTAACTTCTCTTGTGATTTTATTTCCCCTATAGCTGTACAATTAACACCTAAATTTTTTATTTCTTCAATATCAGATGTTCCAAAAACTACAAATTGCATTTTATCTAATAGTTCTTTATTATCTCTCTTAAGTTTTTTTATAAATTCTATTATTATAGAATAGCCTTTATATTCAACACCTTTAGGATCTACAGCTCCAAATAGAACTTTAATTTTATTTGATTCTAACTCCTTAAATGAATTATTAGATTTTATATCGAAAATATCAAAGTCTAATGTATTTCCTATTACATAACTTTTTTTGCTATTGCAAACATTACTCTCTTTTAACTGCTTATTTATCCAATTACTTGGACATATAAAAGCTAGATCTAAATCTCTATAAATATCTTCTTTACGTTTATTTATATAGTAAGATATATCTTTTAATTTATTGGAATTTAACATTCTACAATTTCCACAACCTGTTTTATAATTTTCACACTTATACTTAACATGACATCCACCTGTAAATGGTAGACTATCATGACATGTATAAACTATAGGTTTATTTAGTTTTTTTAACGATTTTAAATCTATAAAGCTTCCACTTATCCAATGAAGATGAATTATATCCGCATCTTTTAATTCTTTAATTTTACTTATGTCATAACCAGAAGTTAAAGAATATAAAAGATTTTCTTTATCTTTATAAATTTTTAATATTAATTTATCTAATATAATATTTAAACTTCGTTTTAATTTCATAAACTTAGTATAACTTGTATATTTTATAGCTCTATCTATATTATTAGTTTCTCTTAATGTTATTAAATATGAATCAATACCTTTATTTAACATTGATTTATGTAATCTAGTTACAGCAGATGAATTAGAGATTCCTGTACTTAAATGTGCTACTTTCATTATTTCTCCTTAATTAAATTTAATAATTTAATGCTTTCAATTTCCCAATTATACTTTTCTATATGTAACTTATAATTAGTATTTCTTATTTCATTAATATTATATTTGCATAATTCAATTATTTTTTCGCTTAAATCTATATGATTTCCACTTTCATATATAACTCCAACTTTATTTTCATTTACAAATCTTTTTAATGGTATGGCATCTGTGGCTATAACTGCTAACCTCCAGGACATATATTCATATATTTTATTTGCCATAGTTGTATCTGTCATGGCTGTACGTCTATGAGGTACTACCCCAATATCATATTTGCTAACATAATTTTTTATTTCGCTATACTTTATAGCGCCCTCAAAAAACACTTTATTTTCTAGCTTTAAATCTTTAACAAGAGCTTCTAATTTATTTCTTTCTTTTCCATCACCTAAAATAAATAATTTATATTTATCTTCTATCAATGCCATAGCTCTAATTAAATCACTTGTTCCTCTAAGATTATCATCATCTAATGCTCCTATATAACATAAATTTATTCCTTCATGCTCAATAGAATTAAATTTTTCATTAATTGGAGGAACATTATATATTTCCATCATCTTATCTCTATTAATATTTTTATTTGCTATTCTATCTGTATTTTCTTCTATTACATTTATAGTAACCTTTGATTGGTTAACACAATAGTTTTCTAGATTCTCTAAATATCCCATCTTGTCTATAAGTTTGAAAATCTTTTTATCATATCTTGGGAAAAATCTTATGAATTCTGGATAATTTTCTGCATTATCAAAAATAACTTCTATATTATATTTTTTTCCTAATTTTATAGCTAATTTAGCTAATGGAAGATTTCTTACTATAATTAAATTAGGTTTTATTTCTTTTATTTTATTTTCAATGAATATTCTCCAAAAAACATTTAAATGTAATGGTTCACTTAAGTATCTCTTATTGCTCCATTTTATAGGGAATCTATGGATTTTGTAATTATCTTCTTCTATAAATTCTTCTTCTTTATTTTTTTTAGTATTTCTACAAAGTAAATGCACTTCATTAAATTCAGATAATGATTTCACAAACTTTTCTACTCTTATATCCCAAGGATATTCAGTTTGCCATATATATAATATTTTTTTCATACTAATCCTCCAAGATTATAAATTAAATTGTTGATATGAATTATGTTATTCTTTAATTATTAAGTTCATATAATCACTACTTAAATTTTTAAATGTAGCTATCTTTTTATAATTTCTTTGATTTTCTATATATCTACTTCTTATTTCCTCATAATTATCAATAACAAAATTTATTTTTTCATTAAGATCTATTACATTTTCACATTGGTATAATATACCTATATCATTACTTTTAACTGTTTCTCCAAGTTGAGCTATATCAGGTGCTATTAAAACTTTTTCGTAGTTTATAGCTTCTGTTAAAATACCACTTTGCCCACCAAAAATTTTTCTATATGGTAATACTACAACGTCTGAAATCTTATAATATTTATCCATTTCTTCATCACTTATATATTTCATGTCTAAAATACAATTTATATTTTTATTCTTTGATATTTTTTCACATATATATTCTTTTGAAAAATATTCTTCTTTACCTGCAATTATTAAATTAATTTTTTTATCTATATTTTTAATTGCTTCAATTAAAATATCTATACCCTTATCATATCTAGTTCCACCAAAATATAAAATTGTTATATCTTCATTTAATTTATTATAAGAAAGCTCTTTAAATTTATTATTTTCTATAATAGGATAATTAGTTGAATTAATATTATTAGTTTTTAATTCTAATCTACTTTCCATAGAATTTTTTATGTAATCTCCATGAACTATAATTTTAAATCCTGTACTTGATATTAAATGTCTTATTATTTTATACTTTATATTTTGTTTAGGAATCCAATGTATTGTCCCTGTTAATTTATACTTATTTCCCCAAAATAAAATACTTATAGGGATAAGCATATAGTCTAAAGTAAAAAAGTGAATTCTACTTATATTATTATTCTTACAGTATTTTTTCACTTTTCTTATGTTAATTAAAAAATCAAGTATCCTTTTGAACTTATTATTTGATACTCTTTTTCCTTCTATATGTTCTATTTTACTTTTTTTTAATTTATATTTCTTTTCATCATCTAAGTCTATACTATAATATACTTTTTCTATTCCATTCATATTCATCATAGTAAAATAGTCATAATCCCAGTGATGACCTACAATATTATAGTCATAAAATAACACTTTCTCCATTTACTTTCTCCTTATTATTAAAACATAGAAAAATTGAGATCCATATTAACATAGGTATAAATGCCATAAAATCTGATTGAATTATATTATATAAATTTAATAATAATATAACTGTAAATTCCCTATTATATTTTACTTTATTAAATAAACCTATAATGCTTATTAACATAAATAAACATCCTAATATCCCAGTCTCAACCATAAATCTACTATACATATTAAAAGAACTTAGCCATTCTCTATTATATACACTTACTAATTCATAATTTCCCATATAATTTTTATTAACTGATTTTATATTATCTCTATATGCATAAATGTAATTTCCAATTCCATATCCAAAAGGTTTTTCCTTTAATGAATATGGCCCAATTAGTGAATAAGATAATCTACATTCTGTTGATAAATCTTTTTTCCCTGAATCTTTATCAAATATAATTGCTATTCTCTCCTGTACATTTTCAATTTGACCGAAAACCTGATCAGGTTTTATAACAAACATAATTAGAATTGATAAAATAATTATATATGAACCTATAAATATTTTAGTTAGACTTATTTTCTTTATTATCTCTTTATAATATATAAACGTTAATACAACTATTCCTGCTGCTATATCAAAAACAATTCTTGTGGATCCTGATAAAATTCCTAAAATTATAAAAGCACAAATATATATATTATCACTCTTCTTTTTTTTCTCTATTAGTAATAAATATGGGATTATAATTAATAATATATATCTTCCTATAAATGATGGCTCTCCAAAATTCATAGATATTCTTCCCCAAAGTAAATACTCTGTATCAAGAGTTATTTTATCTAAAATATTAAAAATAAAGTTTAACTTCATAACATGAATATAAAAGAATTGTATTATCCCAAAAAATACAGATATCTTTATTCCATTGATAGCTAATTTTAAAATCTTTTTATAATCTTTTTTTACTTGTAGATATAACTTTATACTAAAATATCCTATAAAAGTTAATATAAATTCATTTATAAATTTATTTAACCCTAAACTAGAAAATGAATTACGATAATTGGTTATTATTGTGAATATAATCATAAAAAGTGCGTACATTATAATACTTAATTCGAATTTCTTTATTTTTAACTTTATCATATTATCTAAATTAGCTATAAAAAATAACCCTATAAATATGTATGATAATGGCATTGATGATAAACTTATTCCCAATTTATGAAATGGAAAGGCATCAAATGTTATCAATATAAATGCTAATTTAATTAAAATTTCAGCTCTCATCACATCTCCTACTTTATATTATAAAATTTAATATGTTCTTCTATCATATTATCTATTTTAAATTTATTAATTTCAGCTTTATATTCAACCTTAAATCTACAATTTAAAACTGATTCTGTTATACTATCACTAGATTTTACCGGTATATATTTTTTATACTTATAATCACATAGTATTTCATGAATTCCGCCTACACATGTTGTAATTATAAATAATTTATTAGTTAAAGCTTCTAATATCACTAATGGAAAACCCTCTGTAAAAGATGGATTAACTAAAACATCACAAAACCTCATGTATTTATAAACATTATCTTGATGTCCTTTAAAATCTATATATTTATTTAAATTTAATTCATTAGTTAAGTCCTGTAACCTTTTTTTATCCTCACCATCCCCAACTATAAGTAATTTATATTTTGGGTCAGTCTCAACTATAGTTTTCATTGCTCTTATTAAATAATCTACACCTTTTATTGGATCTAATCTTCCAACAAAAAGTAAATATACTATATCTTCTTCTTTTTCAATATCAACTGATTCATTGGATAATCTTTCTATTTTCTCTATATCTAAGCCATTATATATAACAATTTTACTTTTTAACTTATATATAATTTTTTCTATCTTGTTTAAGCCATTTTCTACAGCTTTACTAACACAAATTACTTTGCTTGATAATAATATAGATATCATGTTTAAGACTTTATGATGAGATTTTCTATCTGCAGTTAACCTATGAATTGTTATTATACTTTTTGCTTTAGTAAACTTAGTTGCTACTGTTCCAAAAAATTTAGCTATAGCTCCATGAGAATGTAATATATCTATTTTATTACCTCTTATAACTTTTATTAACTCTATAAAAGTTGATAATTTAAATTTATTCTCCCCATTTAATTCTATATATTCTATTCCTTGTTCCTTACATACTTCTTTTAGAGGTGCATCTTCTTTCATCCACACACAAATCTTAGTATTAAACCCTTTATTCTTAAGCCCATTTACTAAATTTAATACTACTTTTTCTCCGCCTCCAATTCCACCTCTCCATAAGAAATATAATATATTCATCTAATCACCTACATTTTTAATAATTTTTGCTGGGTTTCCAGCTATAACCACACCTTTAGGAAACTCCCCTGAAACTATACTTCCTGCTCCAACTACAGATCCATCACCAATCTTAGTCCCTTTTAGTATTATAGAGTTACATCCAATGAAACAATCTTTTCCAATAACTATTTCTCTAGTTCCAATCTTATCTTTATCATCTATATTTCTTGCTTCCACTTCTATCGGATGAAAATCATTATCTAATATTTTTACATTTCCCCCAATTAAAGTGTTATCTCCAATAGTTATCGCCTTTCTTGCATATATTGTTGCACCTGAAATTCCAACATTATTTCCTATATTTATCTTTGCTTCTTTTGTTCTTGTAACTATTATAGTTCTTTGACTTAATCCAATTAAATTTGAAAGAAAACTGCTCTTTATAGTGCAGTTTTCTCCTATATTTAGTTGTGACTCTTTTTTCTTAAAAATTACTGGAACTCCATAGAGATTTAATTTTTTCCCGAAATTAACTTTGTTTAATCTCAATATCATTTTAAAGTAGTTACTTTTAAACATAGTCACCTCTTAACCTTATTTATAATTTTCTAAGAACCATTCATAAGCCATCTTAATACCTTGATTTAAGCTAACCTTATGTTTCCATCCTAGTCCATTTAATTTTTCAACTGTTGTAAGTTTTCTTGGTGTTCCATCTGGCATATTTGTATTAAATACTAATTCACCTTCAAAACCTACAGCTTCTTTAACTGTTTCTGCTAATTGTCTTATAGAAACCTCTTCTCCTGTTCCTATATTTACATGTTGTTCTCCATCGTAGTTTTCCATTAAGAATACACATGCATCTGCCATATCATCTACGTATAAGAACTCTCTTAATGGTGTACCTGTTCCCCATATCTCAACTGTTTCGCTATTATTTATTTTAGCTTCGTGGAACTTTCTTATTAAAGCTGGTAATACGTGTGAATTCTTTAGGTCAAAGTTATCGTTTGGTCCATAAAGATTTGTTGGCATACAGCTTATAAAGTTATCTCCATATTGTCTCTTGAAGAACTTACACATTTCAAGTCCTGCTATTTTAGCTACTGCATAAGCTTCATTTGTTTCTTCTAAAGCTCCTGTTAAAAGATAATCTTCTTTTATTGGTTGTGGAGCCATTTTAGGATATATACAAGTACTTCCTAAGAATAATAGCTTTTTAACCTTTAAATCGTGTGCTGATTTTATAACATTGTTTTGAATCATTAAGTTTTCGTATATAAAGTCTGCTGGATATGTATTGTTTGCATTTATTCCACCAACTTTAGCTGCTGCTAAAAATACATATTCAGGTTTTTCTTCTTCAAAAAATCTTCTTACTTCATTTTGATTTGTTAAATCTAATTCTTTATGTGTTTTGCAAATTATATTTTTAAAACCTTTTGCTTCTAAATTTCTAACTATTGCTGAACCTACTAATCCTCTATGTCCTGCAACATAAATCTTGCTTTCTTTATGCATATCTCTAAACACCGTCCTTTAAATAATTAATTATCTTATTTCCTATATTTTCATAGTCATTAGTAAAATCATTTTCCTTATAATTAGGTTTAAATTTTTCTAATCTCTTTAATATTTTTTCTATATCGAAATTTTCATAACTTACTTCTAAAGCTAAATTTCTTTCTTTTAATTTCTTTATTGTGTTTCTATCTTCTGCTACTGTATCTCTTGATAAAACAGCTATTTTACTTCTACCTATTAAAGCTTCCGCTATTGTACCAAACCCAGCTTTTGTTATTATATAATTACAAGCCATTAAGTATTCATGAGTATTTTTAGTTTCTTTAGGTAAGTACTTTACATTATCCCCAATTAAATTTATACCTTCTGTTGCTATAAAGTAATAATCTAAACTACTTACATCTATATTGTCATTTAAACTTACAGATCTTCCTACACTTATAAAAACTAATGGTTTATCGTACTTACTTTTTATTTTATTAATTTTTTCTTTATTAAAATCTCTACAAACTACTCCTACCTCTTCATACTCTTTAATATAGCTTTTCATATTATCAATATATAACTTATATAGTAGAGTTTTATCTGCTAAATAATAACACTCTTCATATTTATCAATTATATCTTTCTCTAAATATTCTTTATAAATATCTACCCAAGTGAAATTTGAAATTAACATACTTTTTATATTAACTTTTTTGCAAGCTTTAAAAATCCAAGGTACTATATCACTTACTACTAAATCTACATTTTTATAATGTAGAAACTCTGATTCTTTTCTAATATTTTCTTCAAAGCTATCTATATATAATTGAACTTTTTCTTTAAGCTTATATGAGTCTATTTCTAAACTTCCTTCTTTCAAAATAAGTCCAACATCCATAGGTGAAAAATAATACTCTATTCTATTACTAAATTCCTCTAAAGAATTTTTCAAAAATTCTCCTTGAAATACTCCAGTTTTTATTATTATATTTATCTCTTTATTAGCACCAAGAATATACCTAATAATAGGTATATTCCTTGATGCATGACCAAATCCATGGTCTGATATATAAAAAGCAATTTTTTTATTTTTAGTCATTTGTAACTGCAGCTTCTGCTTTTTTTATAAATTCTTGTGAACCTATTCCAGCGATTTCTCTCATATCGCCATCTACCATCATTGATACTAGGCTCTTGAAGCTAACTTTTCTTTCCCATCCTAATTCTTTTTCTGCTTTTCTTGAATCTCCCCATAGAAGTTCAACTTCTGCTGGTCTAAAGTATCTTGGGTTAACATCTACTAATAATTCACCTGTAGCTTTGTTATATCCCTTTTCATCTACTCCAGTACCCTTCCATTCTATTTCTACTCCTACTTCTTCAAATGCAAGTTCAACAAATTCTCTTACTGTATGAGTTTCGTTAGTTGCAAGTACATAGTCTTGTGGCTTTTCTTGTTGAAGCATTAACCACATACCTTCTACGTAGTCTCCTGCAAATCCCCAGTCTCTCTTTGCATCTAAGTTTCCAAGGCTTAACTTTTCTTGCTTTCCTGCCATTATTGAAGCTACTGCTCTTGTTATCTTTCTAGTAACAAAAGTTTCTCCTCTTCTTGGTGATTCGTGGTTGAATAATATTCCGTTACAAGCAAACATATCATAGCTTTCTCTATAGTTTACTGTTATCCAATATGAATAAAGCTTAGCTACACCGTATGGACTCTTTGGATAGAATGGAGTCTTTTCACTTTGTGGAGCTGTATCAGGAAGTCCTCCGAATAATTCTGAAGTTGAAGCTTGATAGAATTTACACTTAACGCCTGTTTCTCTTATTGCATCTAGTAATCTTAAAGTACCTGTTCCTGTAGCTTCTGCTGTATATTCTGGAACTTCAAAGCTTACTGCAACGTGACTTTGTGCTGCTAAGTTGTATATTTCTTCTGGATTAATTTTTTCTATTAATCTATTTAAGTTACTTGAATCTGTTAAATCTCCATAGTGTAAGAACAGTTTCTTGTTTCCTATTTCAGGATTTTCAAATAAGTGATCTATTCTTGATGTATTTATAGTACTATGTCTTCTTATTATTCCGTGTACTTCATAACCTTTTTCTAATAATAATTCTGCTAAGTATGATCCATCTTGTCCTGTTATTCCTGTAATTAACGCTTTTTTCATAATCTAACTCCTTTATAACTCTAAAATATTATTTTTGTATTTTTCCATAGACACATCTCTAGTTAAATTCTTTTCTAGATACTCTCGTCCCTTTGGCCCCATAGCCTTTATATTATTTTTTTCTTTAACTATGTAATTTATGTTGTTAAAAATACCCTTATAATCGCCTGGTTCTGCACATATTCCACATCCAGCTTCTTCTATTATCAATCTTGCTTCTGAACCTTCTTCTAGTACTCCAAGAACTGGCTTACCTACAGCCATTACTCCATAAAGTTTGCTTGGTACAGATACTCCTTTTATGCCTTTTGCATTTACTACCCAATGTATATCTGCTGAATTTAAAGAATATATTAAATCTTCTTTAGGCTGATATGGTATAAATTTTACATTTTCTAATTTATTATCTATAGCATATTTTTCTATCTTCTCTTTTACTGTTCCATCACCAATAAATGCAAAAACTATATCTTTTTCATCTTTAAATTCTGCAATAACTTTAATTATATTTTCTAAGTCATAATATAATCCTATATTTCCTGAGTACATAATTATAAATTTATCTTCTAACTCATACTTTTTCTTAAATTCTATAATTTTTTTATTATTGCTATCTAAAGGATATGTTGTTTTTTCATCTATCCAGTTATTTATAAATACATTCCTTGGAACATTTTTCCCATTAAATCTATTTTTTAAAGTCTCTTGCATATCACGGCCAACAACTATAACTTTATCTGACATCTTGCAACTAAATTTATCTAACATCATAGTAAAGTTTAAAATAAATTTATTTTTAGCATAACCTATAGCCATAGTTTGCTCTGGGTTAAAGTCTTGGATATTATAAATTAACTTTCCGCCTTTAAACCATTTTCCTATTACTCCAAGGATTCCTCCTAATACTGGTGGTTGAGAAATAGTATATATATAATCTTGTTTTCCTATTTTGAATGTAGCTATTATAGAGTTTAAGAAATATGCTAATAAGTTTTTAACTCTACTTATCTTATTACTCTTTTGGAATTCAGGTACTCTAACTCTAACTACCTTTATTCCATTAAAATCTTCATGATAAATTCTATTAGTCTTATACTTTTCTGAAACTTTCCCATCATAGCTTGGAACTACACATATTACAGTTATATTGAAAGTATCTTTTAAACTATCTGATAACTCTGTAAGTATTTGTCCAGTTGATGCAACATCAGGATAAAAATAATGTGCATATATTAATAAATTTTTCTTATCTTGCATATCTTAATTCCTTTATTTGAGAAACTTTTTCTTTACTGCCTACTATTATTTGTCCATCATTTTCTATAACGTAAATACCACTTAATCCATCTATTATTATGTTTTGATTAGGTGCTATTACTAAATTGTCTTTTCCGCCCACACTACTTATATTTCCAACATGAATATTTCCCATAGTGTCTCTTTCTCTATATCTTTCAATAGCCTCCCAGCTTCCAACATCATCCCAACCTATTTCACTTGGAACTACATATATTTCATTAGACTTTTCTAAAATTCCGTAATCTATTGATGTTGAATCTGTTTTTTTATAATTATCAACTATATATTCTTGTAAGTCTTCTTCTTTTATATTCTCTATTTCTTTTAAAGCTTCATAAGTATTAGGTAAGTATGCTTTTATCTCTTTTAATATGTTTTCTATGTTCCATAAAAACATTCCACCATTCCATAAATATGAACCTTGCTTTAAATACTCTTTAGCTTTTTCTAAATTAGGTTTTTCTACAAAGGAATTTACTTTTATAACTTTATGCTCATTAACTTCTACTTCCTCTGTT
The DNA here is from genome assembly GCF_002327185.1 of Clostridium chauvoei. Lineage (NCBI taxonomy): Bacteria > Bacillati > Bacillota > Clostridia > Eubacteriales > Clostridiaceae > Clostridium > Clostridium chauvoei. Next base: position 2,156,866 of record NZ_CP018624.1, read on the forward strand.
CCGTAGTTTATATATCCATAACCTGTTTCTGGTCTATCTGGTTTCATTCCTAAAGTAACTATTGCATTCTTATTTTCATTTAAATAGCTATCTGCAGCTTTTACAATGTCTCTAAATTTTTCTTCATCTCTTATTAAGTGATCTGAAGGTAAAACTACCATATTGGCATCTTTGTAATATCTCTTTATAACTAATGATGATAAAGCTATACAAGGAGCTGTATTTCTTCCTTCTGGTTCAACTATTATATTTCTTTCTGGAAGATTTGGAAGTTGTTCTCTTACTAAATCTACATACATAGCCCCAGTACATACAAACACTCTTTCCATAGGAATAATAGGAAGGATTCTATTTACTGTCATTTGAATCATAGTTTCTTCCTCTATAAGGTTTAAAAATTGCTTTGGTTTTTCTTCTGTAGATAAAGGCCAAAATCTTGTTCCCTTACCCCCTGCCATAATTACAGCACATAACATAATATCTCTCCTTCCTTTTAACATGCATTATCATCTCCAAATAATACAAAAAATGTTTTAAATATAAGCTTTATATCTAATAAAAGACATCTCGTTTCCACATATTTAATGTCTAGCTTCATCCAATCTTCAAAATCAATATTATTTCTTCCTGATACTTGCCAGTAGCATGTAAGCCCTGGTTTTACTTCTAATCTTTTCATCATCCAAGGTTCAAACTCTTTTACTTCTTGTGGAAGGCTTGGTCTAGGTCCTACTAAACTCATTTCTCCCTTTAGGATATTGATTAATTGTGGTAATTCATCTATGCTTGTTTTCCTTATAAACTTTCCTATCTTAGTAATTCTAGGATCATTTTTCATCTTAAACATTGGACCTGACATTTCATTTTGCTCTGCAAGTTTCTTTTTAAGTTCTTCTGCATTTACAACCATTGATCTAAACTTGTACATATTGAATTCTTTACCATTTAAACCAACTCTTTTTTGTGAAAATATTATAGGTCCTTTTGATTCTAACTTTATTAAAGTAGCTATTACTATTAAAATTGGGCTAAGTAAAATCAAACCACTTAAAGAAGCAATTATATCTAGTCCCCTTTTAGATGCTTCATATAAATATCTTCTCTCTTTAATATTTTGAAGCACTATCTTATCCTCCTTAAGATTTAGCCTTTCCAAATTTCCTCACTCCCTCCCTAGTAATTAAAATATTTTTTATTATTTCCTAAAAATTCCAAATAAGCCTTTTTTCTTAGGCTTTATTTGTTCTCCGAAAAATTCTACTTCTTCATTATTTAATAATTTTTCCCCATTGTTCCTTAATGCTCTTAAATAAGAATCATCTATTTTTTTTATTATTTTTATTCCTTCACTTATATCCGTATTTCTCTTTTCGTCTCTATGAGCATCTGAACCTATAAAGCTATATATTTTATTTTCAAGAAAAGTTTCTGCTAATTTTTTAACATCTTTACCAAACTTACCTTCTATACTTCCTGAATTAAGTTGAAATAAATATCCTTCTCTTATGAACCTATTTATCAATCTAGGTTCTCTTATAAATTTTATATATCTTTCAGGATGTGCTATTACTGGCACTATCCCTTTTATTTGAAGTTCATATAAATTATCTAATATTTCTGTTGTTGAAAAATCTCTAATTGGAAATTCTATCAACATATATCTAGAACCATTTATTGTCCCTATTAAACCTTCGTTATAATAATCCAGAATTTTTTCTGTATAATATACTTCTTGCCCTAAATATATTGATAGGTTTATATTATTTTTTTCAGCTAATTCCTTAATTTTCTTTAAGTTGTTTTTTAATTCCCCTTGTGCAATTTCATAATGTCCCCTTAAAAAATGTGGTGTGGCAACTATTTTACTAGTGCCACATTTAACAGCTTGTCTTAGCATATTCAAAGTCATCTCTTCTGACTTTGACCCATCATCTACTCCCCATAAAATATGTGAATGTATATCTACCATATATTATCCTTCTCCGTAGTAATAATAGTACTTATTATGGCTAGCATCTACCCCGTTTAGAACTGTACCAATTATGTTAGCATTTACTTTTTTTAATAAGTTTACTGCGTTATGTACTGAATCTCTCTTAGTTTTTTCAGATCTGATAACAAGAATTGTTCCATCTGCTTTTGTTGATAAAATTTGTGAATCTGTTACGGCTTGTACTGGTGGAGTATCTAAGATTATATAATCAAATTGCTTTTTTAATTCTTCTAGTAGTGCTGTCATAGCTTTTGAGTTTAACATTTCTGATGGGTTTGGCGGTATTTTTCCTGCGGTTAATATTATTAAGTTATCTCCGTGCTTTTGTGCTGCTGCATATAACTTTTCTTTTCCTATTAATACATCTGATAAACCTATTACATTAGATATCTTAAATTTTCTATGTACTGACGGTTTTCTTAAATCACAATCTATTAATATTACTTTTTTATCACCTTGAGCTAAGGATATTGCAAGATTTCCTGATGTAGTTGATTTACCTTCTCCTGGTTCTGAGCTAGTTACAACTATTACTTTATATTCCTTATCAAAAGATGAATATTGTAAATTGGTTCTTAAAGTTCTATAGCTTTCTGCTGCTATAGATTTAGGATCTTTTTCTACTATAAACATAAACTCTCTCCTTTACTTTCTATCTATATTTGGAATAACTCCAATTACAGGTACCCCTAGTTCTTTTTCTAACTGTTCTTTATTTTTAAAAGTATTGTCTAAGAATTCTAATAAGAAACATAAACCTATACCTACTAAAAATCCTAGTGCAAAAGCTATTATTATGTTCATTTTTTTATTTGGGCTTATTGGTTTTTCAGGTAGTTCTACCTTTTCTATTACTTTTGTATTTCCATTTGGAACTAAATCTTTAGAAGTATTAATAAATTCCTTTGTAATAGCTTCTATAACATCTCTTGTTTCTTCTTTATCTTTTCCTTTAAATTTTATTTGAAGAATTTGTGTATCTGCTACAGGTAGTACTATTAAATTTTGTAGTATAGTATCTTCCTTTAAATTTAAGCTACTATTTTTTAAAGCTCTTCCTATAAGGTCTTTGGTCTTTATAGCTTCAGAGTATGTTTTCATAAGCTTTTGATACATAGCTACATCGCTTTGATCATAGTTTTGATTTTCTCCCTCTTCCTTACCTATAAATATCTTCGTGTTAGCCTCATACCTTGGCTTTATTATAAAAAAACTTATAATTCCTGATAAAAGTGTAGCTACTATTGTACATAAAATTACTAACTTCCATCTTTTTTTAATTGCTTGAAATAATTCTTCAATACTTATAACTCTTTCTTCCAATGTTATCCTCCATTATGTTTTATTTAGAATCAATCTATCTCTCCAAAGAATTAATATCTAGTATAACTCCAATTACAGGTAAACCTAATTCTTTTTCTATTTCCTCTTTACCTCTAAATGAATTGTTCATAAATTCTTTTAATAAAACTATTCCGGCACCTAACCCTAAGCTTAAAACAATAGATAATCCTATATTTAAAACTTTATTAGGGCTTACTGGTTTTTTAGGAATTTGTGCACTTTCTAAAACTTGTATATTACCTTTTTGAACTATATCCTCTGATAATTTAATAAATTCATCTTTAATAGAGTTTATTAAATTATATCCATCAGTAGGTGATGTGCTTTTATACTTTATTTCTAGTATTTGTGTATCTGCTACTGGAACTATTGTTAAGTTATTAAGAACCTCTGCTGGCTTTATATCTATATTTGCTTTTTTTATTGCAGCATTTGCTAAATCCTTAGTCTTAATAACTTCTGAATAAGTCTTAAGTAACTTTTGATACATATGTACTTCACTTTCGTTATATCCCTCTTTTTTAGTTTCCTCTTTTCCTATAAATAATTTAACCTGTGTTTCATATGTAGGTTTAATTAAAAAGAAAGTTGTGGTTGAGGATATTAATGTAATAGTTAGTACTGTTATAACTATTGTTTTCCATCCTCTTCTTATAGCTGTCAATATTCGTTGAAAATTTACGTCTTTTTCCATTTTCCCCTCACTTATCCCCTTTTTCTTTCATAAGCATAAAAATTATATCATATTTTTTATTTTATTAAAAATAAAAATTCAAATTATGAATTTTAAAATTTTTATTTTTTCACTTTCGTATGCTTATTTGAAATTTTTTATTTAATATGATTAAATTCAAGATTATAATATCATTTTTAGCTTATCTTTTCAATTGCCTCAATTCTTTTTTATTGCATTAATTGTAAATTTTTTGTAATTATCTTTGTCGATTTTTCTTTTACGATTTTGTAATCATAATTCATAAAACTTTAATTTTTTTAATAAATTTTCAATATTTACGCTTATAGCTCCTACATATTTTTTAATATTTCATATGAAAAATTATCTAAATTCACGCAAAAAAGGGATTTGAGTGTAAATGTTTACTCAAATCCCTTGTTTTTTTGATTATTTTATATTTTCACGTAAAACCCTTGTAACTCTTTGTTTTAACTTATATGCATCTATATATGACATTTTTCTAATATCTGCATAACGAGTTAATGGTTTCTCATTTAGGAAAACTATTTTAAATAGAAGTTTCTCTTCATACGATAGATTTTTTACTATCTTTATTAGTATTTTAATAAGATCTTTTTCTAATATCTCTTCTTCTATACTAGCCCTATTTTCTGCCACTTCTACCATAACAACTTTTTCATACTTTTCCTTAACATTTCTCCTTCTTTTTAAATCTATCATTTGATTTTGTATAGATTTTTTTATATATCCTAAAAGCTTATCCCCTCTATTTATATCAATTTTTTCTATAACATTAAGTATAACCATAACACAAATTTGTTCTATATCTTCCTTATCATAATCTATTAATTCAACTGACCTGTAAGTTTTAATTATAAGTGGTTTACACGCCATTATAATTAACTCTTTTGCTTTTTTATCGCCTAACTTTGCTCTCTTTAATAAATCCCTCATTTTCCAACCTTCCTTTATCTTATTTAAAGAACAGACGTTCTTTAAATATATTGTATCAAATTTTTATGCTTTTTGTATTATTTTTTCTATATTTTACAATTTATTCATTTATAAGTTTCTATAAAGCAAAAAAAGATATCTACAACTTAATAGTCATAGATATCTTTATAACTGAATTATACTTAAACTAAGTTAACTTCTGTAACTTCTTTAACTATAACTTCAGCCTTTTCTTTAGATGCTAAAGCTCCATATTCTGTTTCAATAACATTGTTTGCTACTATATTATCCATTAAAGCATTGATGTTATCTTCATTTATTTCAGGATTAACATCTCTTACAGATAATTTAAAAGTTTTTTCTACTGGATCTTTAAACGACATTACTATAGTAGTTGTTGTAGCCATACCCTTCCCCTCCTTTCTTTATTTTTTTACTTAAAGCTATATCCCTTTTGAGATTTTAAAGATTTGTTCTTTTCTTACTGTCTCAACGCTATGAGCTAGTAATTTTTCAATGCCATCAGATAGTTCAACTAATTGGTCATCAGTAGCTGATTCTGCAATGTTCTTAAAGCTTTGAGTCTTTGTTTTCTTTTCTCCAACAAGATAACTAAGCTTTAATGAGTTTTTTACTAATTCTGAAGTAGCTGCCATATTATCACCTCCTATACTTAATAAATATGCAGCTTTTGATTTTTTTGAGGGATTTTTATAAAAATTTTTCAAAATTTTTTTCGTATTTTTTTACTATTTTTCTTAAAACCTCCTACCAAGTGCGTATTTATTATATAGAGAGTCTTTTTTAGACTCTACATATAATAAATAAAGGGGTGCTTGATTTATGGATTTTTTAGAATTATTAATTCTTGCTAAGAAGGGAAATAAAATTGCAATGGAGGCAATAATAAAGTTATATCGTAATTTAATACTTAAAGAATCTAGAAGAGTTCATTTAAATGATTATACTTTAGATGATATTATTCAAATTGGAAATCTTAATATAATTAATGCAATTAATAAATTTAATTTAGATAAAGATATAGAAAGCTTTCCTTCCTATGTCTTTTGGGCTATACGTAATGGCTATGGTTATCTTTATAGAAGGGAAGCTAATAATAATAATGTATCTATAAGTTTAAATAGTGTTTCTGATGAAGGTTCTGAACTTTGTGATTTATTACCCTCTTGTGATGATGTTGAAAATGATTTTATATCTAGAAATGATTTATTAAATTTAAGTTTAGCCTTATGTGAGCTTGACCCTCAAGAGCTTGAATTAATAACTTTTCTTTATTTAGGTGATAAGAAAAACACATTAACTAATTATTGTAAAGAAACCTCTAAGGATTACTATAATTGTACTTGTATTAAAAAACGTAGTTTAGAAAAACTTAAGAACTTCCTTTCATCAAAATTATCTGAATAAATTTTTTAAATTCTACGTTCTTTTGTTATAATATAAATTAGATAATATTGTTAATAGAAACTTTATATATGACTTTTGTCTATATGTTGTTTTATAAATTAAATTACTACATTTTGAAAGATATGATATTTTAGGGAGGATATTTTTATGAGTAAATATAAATTAGTCTGTATAGATATGGATGGAACTCTACTTGATGATGATCATAGAGTTAGTGATGAAAATAAATTAGCTCTTAAAGAAGCTAATGACAAAGGAGTAAAAATTGCAATTACTACTGGTAGAATTTTTTGTTCGGCTAAGTTCTACTCTGATATGATAGGTGTAGATGCACCAATAATAGCTTCTAATGGTGCTTATGTAAGAGAAAAATCTTCAAATGAACCTATTTTTGCAAACCCTTTATCCTCAGATATTTTACATGAAGTATATGACATAATAAAACATTATGGACTTCACACCAATTTTAATACTTTTGATACTGTTTTAAGAGAAACTGAAGTACCTTTTAATCATGCTTATGCTAAGATGAATAGAGTTCTTCCAGATGATCAAAAAATTAAATTTGTTATAGAAAAAGACTTAACTAATGCTATAAATAGATTTGATGGACAAATTCTAAAAGCTATTACTATTGAAGAAAATTATGTGGATAAACTTTTTAAAGCTAAGGAAGAACTTAAAAATAAATTTAAAAATGACCTTCATATAGTTAGTTCAAGTCCTTATAACTTCGAATTAATGTTAGGAACATCTTCAAAAGGTAATGCTGTATCAAAGTTAGCTGAAAGCTTTAACCTTTCACCAGAGAATGTAATTTGTATAGGTGACTCTGAAAATGACTTATCAATGATAAAATATGCAGGTCTTGGTGTAGCAATGGGTAATGGCCTCGATATGGTAAAAAAAGAAGCCAATTATATAACTGATACTAATTTAAATAGTGGAGTTGCTAAGGTAATAAGAAAATTCGTACTTTAAAATTATTATTATAATAAGAAAAAAATCCGTTTGTATAAAAGAATGTTTTAACACATCTAAAATACATACGGATTTTTTATATTATCTTTTTAGACTAAAGATTTCTACTAATACTATCTACAATAAGTTTAGCCATTTGTTGTTGCTTAGCATTATTTGCTAAGTTTTTAGCTTCTTCTGGATTTGAAATAAATCCACATTCAACTAAAACTGATGGCATTAATGTATTTTTAACTACATAAAAATCTTCATCTTTTAATCCTCTGTTATTTATTCCCATCGTACTAGTTACAGTATTAACTATATCTGATCCAACTGCTCTACTAATAGCAATCTTTTCTTGTAATGATAATGTTTTGTTTCCTTCTCCTGCTCTCATATTTACTTCTCTACCGTCAGCTAACGTTGCTCCACCTGAAAGTGGCGCTGCTGTACTGTAGTATACTTCCATACCTGTAGCGGAATGAGGTACTATTCCTACTGTATTTTGGTGAATACTTACAAAGAAATCTGCATTTAAGCTATTTGCAATATTAACTCTCTTTTTTAAACTTTCTCTCATTTCTAGTGTTTCTCTATCTGTTGGTTTTCTAGTCATAACAACTTCAAAGCCTCTGCTTTCAAGCTCAGCTTGTACCTTAACTGCAACTTGCATGTTTAGGTCTCTTTCTGAATATGTTACTCCATTATGAGTTGCATAAGCTCCATCATCTCCACCGAAATTATGTCCTGCGTCTACAACTACTAATTTTCTATTTCTAACTACAACATCTACATATCTAAAATCATCGTATACTTTCTTAGATAATCTATGCTTAGCATGAACTACTAATCTATATGCACCTTCTGATTCTGGTGTAAATACAGCTTGATTAATTTCATCGAAATCTTTAACTGTTATCCATTCTCCAGTTGCATCATTTTTTACTATGAATTTATATAATGTATCTGCAGCTTGGTCTGCTGATGCAGACATTGTTATTTGTTTTCCAACACTTGAAACTCCTGTTGCATTGAAAGATGTTAACTTTGACTCTGAAACACTTACTACTACATCTCTATAATCAAAATCATCATAGCTATTTTCTGAAGTAGCGTGCTTTGTATGAACAACAACTCTATAGTTTCCTGGTCTTACAAAATTAAAGTTAGCTTTATTTCTAGCACTATAATCTTGAATAGTAAACCAGTTTCCTGTTGAATCTTCTCTAAGCATAAACTTAAATTCTGAATTAGCTTCTGTAGCTTCTGCCTTTAAGCTTATATTTGATCCTACAAAATTTTCACCAGTAACTTCAAAGGATTTTAGCTTTGTTTTTATTATTGAAGCTTTTACAGTTATATCTGTAAACTTGAAATCATCATAAGCCTTTTTTGAACCCTTATGTTTTATATGCACTACAAATCTATAATCTCCTGATTTAAGAGGTTTATAATCAGCAGTTGTCTTAGCGCTGAAATCTTGTACGTCTACCCATTTCCCTTCGCTATCTCTAACTATAAATTTGTAAAGTGTATCTGCTGCTGGTTGAGCTTTTGCTGTCATTGTCATAGTTGAACCTGCAATTTTGTCTCCTGTTACAGTAAATGATTCTATTTTTGATGTTAAATCTTCTCCTGTAACTTTTAAATCAGTATAAGTATAATCATCATATGCTTTTGCTGATGTCTTATGCTTAACGTGTACTACATATCTATATTCACCTGCTAATTGTGGTGTATATTTAACAGTATTTTTATTACTGTAATCTTGTATGTCTGTCCACTTTCCATTCGGATCTTTCACTATAAATTTATATAGTGTATCTGCTTCTGGAGTTCCTGTTGCTGTTAGTGTCATTTCTGCTCCTGCAACTTTCTCTCCAGTTACATCGAATTTCTTTACTGTTGAAACATTTCCTTTAACTGTTAAATCAGTATAAGTATAATCATCGTATGCTTTTCCTGATGTTTTATGCTTTACATGCACTACATATCTATATTCACCTGATAATTGTGGTGTATATTTAATTGTATTAATAGCGCTAAAATCTTGTATGTCTGTCCATTTTCCAGTTGGATCTTTGATTATAAACTTATATAAAGTATCTTCTGATGGAGTTCCTTTTGCTGTTAAAGTCATTTCTGTTCCAGCAATTCTTTCTCCAGTTACTGTAAACCCAGTAACCTTTGAATCTGCTCCAATTAACTTCATATCAGTATATGTATAATCATCGTATTCTCTTCCTGAATTTTGATGTTTTACATGTACAACATATCTATACTCTCCTGATGTAGGAGCCTTGTATTGTGCAGTATTCTTATTACTATAATCTTGTACTGTTATCCACTTTCCATTACCGTCTCTTACTATAAACTTATATAATGTACTTGCAGATGGATCTGCTGTTGCTGTCATTGTCATAGTTGAACCTGCGAATTTATCGCCTGTTACATTAAAACTTTTTAAAGTTGATTTTGCATCTTTTGCTACTATTACATCTACATCTTTATAAGTAAATGTGTCATAAGCCGCTGTTGAAGTCTTATGTTTAACATGAACTACATATCTATATACACCTGCTTTTTTAGGAGTATATTTAACAGTATTATTTGAACTGTAATCTTGTATATCTGTCCATGCTCCACTTGGATCTTTAACTATAAATTTATATAGTGTATCTACTTCAGGCTTAGCACTAGCAATAAATGTAACTTCTCCATTAACAACATTGTTTCCTTTTATCGTTAAATCAGTTACATTTGATACGCCTTTTACAGTTTTGTCTACATAAGTATAATCATCATATACTTCTGAAGAATTTTTGTGCTTAATATGCATTACAAATCTATATTCTCCCGCAGTTTCAGGCACAAAATTAACTTTAGTATTATTACTAAAGTCTTGAACTGTTATCCATTCCCCTGCTGGCGTTTTCACTATAAATTTGTATAGGCTGTCTGCTGATGGTTCTGCTTTTCCTGTTAATGTAACGTTTGAACCAGTTTTTAATTCTCCTGTTACATTAAATTGAGAAACTCTTGAAGCATCTACAACTACTTCACGCTTAAGCTCATTAACTATTCTTAATATGCTATAACCATAGCTTTGAGCTACTGCCCACCCTTTACCTTTAGGATTTTCTTTTATTCCTAAGTGTTCTACATATTTTGCACAGCCTCTTTCAACATATCCGAACCTTGTATCTACACATTCAAGTTTTAATGGTTCAGTTGAAGCATAGGCTTTTAAATGCTGAACTACTGCTCTAATTCCAATTTGTATGCTAGGGAAAGATTCTCCTGGTGCTCCATTACCTACAGCTCCTAACCCTGCGAAATTGTTTTGTTCTTCTTTAACGTCTCCACCGAATTTTAAGTATCCAGTTTCTAACATTATTTGAGCAAATAGTATATCTGCATTAATACCTTCAGTTGCTGCTTCTTCTAATGTCCAATCAACAAAATTAGTAATGTAGCTTAAAGACTTGCTTGAATTTTTCTTTTGTAAAAAAGAAATCATTTGTGATCTCTTAGCAACTCCCTCTGACATAATTACTGTTTTTGCATTGTTTACATTAATTATTGTAGAAGCTTCTTTTGTAACTCCCTTTATATCTGTTGCAACTACTTTTACAGTATGTGCTCCATTAGATATTCCGGTAACTTCTTTAGTAAAACCACTTTGTGAAGAGTTTGGATAATTTGGATATTTTTTTGAAATATCATTTCTTCGAACTCCATAAGTAGCTTGTCCAACAGATTGGTTGTCAACAAAAACTTCAACCTCTGATACATTATTACTACTTAAAGCCCATCCCTTAACAAAAAATGAATCTGTTAAGTTATGATCTACTAATGGATTTTCTAAGCTAATAATCATATCATTAGTTACTGGTTGCATTACTGTTTTTGCTTCCACTACTCCTGAACCACTTAGTTCTGTAGCTTGTTCTTCAGTATTACTTTTTTCTAATACTGAATCCTCCCCTTGACCATCTGTCTTCTCTAAACTCGGTTCCTTTTCTGTTTTAACATCATTACTTACTTTATTAGTCTCTTCTTTAATATTAGTTCCTTCTGTTACTGTATTTTGCATAACTGCATTTACATTTACAACTGGCATAATAATATTAAATATAAATACTAATACTGTTAAAAGTGTTAAATTTTTGATTTTTTTCACTTTCTATCTGCCTCCTTTGGTTTAGAAGAAAGTAAAAAACAAAACAAATTATCATATAAAACACCATTTTAATGGGATTTACATTTTAATTATACATTCTACCATAAATTATAGCAATAAAATTCAACTATATATTTACATAAATTTTTAAATTTAAATATAAATTTTACAACTTTATTACTTATTGTAAAAAGATGTTTTCATATGCCTTATATCTATAACAAAAGTCTTTTTACATTCATTAAATTTCACCCTATTATTAACAAAATATATAGGTATATTTTCCCTATTTTGATATATGTAATCTAATTAAATAAAGGGGCTATTCCTTTATTTAAATAGCCCCTTTTTTCATAATATATTTTGTGAAAACTATAAGTTAACTATATCATTTACAAATCTTAAAGTTTCTTTAGCCATTGTCCCATTTAGTAAAAATGAATATAGTAAATCATAATCATCTTCTATGGAAGCATTTCTTAAGTATTCTAGTAATTTTTCATAAGATACAATATGATACCTCTCTATATTTATAAGCTCTAAAAGTTTACTTTTGTCAGCTGAAGATATATTTTTTTCATTTTCTATTTTTCTTAATTTATCTATAGTCATAGTAACTTTTTCTTTTTCAGCTTCAATATTTTTAATTAAATCATCAATATTAGATTTTTTTTTAACTTTTCCGTCAAAGCCCTCTAATCCTAATTTCATCAATTTAGCATTTTCATTAGCAATATCATCTATTAATGATACTATAGTTTTTTCATTAATGTTTTTTTCTTCTATAGCAAATGTACTTCTAAACGGAGTTAACATAACTATTATAATAATAAAAATTAAAATTTTATATCTTTTACATCTCTTCATATTAGATACCACCTTTTAAAAACCGTTCTAAATTTGTTAGATTATCAAGACCAGTAGATTTATAAAATGTATACTTAGCAAAATAAATATACTCTTCTCTTGAAGTATCACTTTCTATAAAAGAAATTAAATTTTCACATGCTAGTTTATAATGGGATACTCCTATTAATAGTTTAACTTTATTTGGATCATAATTATTTGTATTATTATTTTCTGCTCTTAGATCCATTAATAAATCCCTTTCAAATTTGTTAATCTTATTGTATTCATATTTGATATTCTTTTTTCTATCATCCTTTAAATTTAACGCCTTGTTTTTATAAGCTAACTCTGCAAAAAAAGATATGTTTTTGTCTATTGATTTAAATTCATCAATCTTATTTAAAATTTCATTCTCCTCTTTAGTTAATGATGGATTAACAATAGTTAAATCTTCGGCAAAACAACTACATTCAAAAATAATAGATATAAACATGGCTAATAGAATAGTAGTTAATTTTTTCATAATATCCAGTCTCCTTTTGGTGCATTTAATAGTATTTTAACCGAAGCTATTTAATTTATTCTATTCACCTTAAAGCTCAAAAAAATCTCAAGAGAATGAAAATTATATTTCTCTTGAGATTTTAACTAATACTTTATTTATTCTTTTTTCTTAAAGCGCTTCCAGCTCCTATAGCTAATAATCCCATTAATGCTACAGCTACTGCTGGTGTACCACCTGTATTAGGTAGGTTACCCTTTGAATTATTTGAAGAATTTCCGTTGCTAGGTTTTCCTTGGTTTTGGTTATTTCCTGCAGTCCCTGTATTTACTTGTTCCTTTTCTACTAAACCTTCAATTGCTTTAATTATATTGTCTATAGCCTTTTGAACATCTTCATCTGTAACATTTTCATTTTCTATAAGTTTTTCTGCATTTTCTACAGCTTCCTTAAGAGCTTTTAATGATTCAGATGTATATTTGTCTTCTCCATTTATTATTTCTTTAGCTTTTTCAATAATATCTTTTAATGAAGTTAAATCAGCTTTTTTAACTAAAGCTTTACTCGCATCATTAATAGTTTTTATCGCAGCATCAATTTCTTCCTTTGTAGCATTTGAATTTGCTACAACCTTCTTTCCTTCTTCTATAGCTGAAAGGAAAGCTTTTGCAGAATCTTTAGTGTATGAATCTAAGTTAATTTTTTCTCCTTCTTCTATGGCTTTTCTTAACTCTGTAACATCTACTAAATTCTTTAATGCTGTTTCTAAATTATTATGAGTTTCTAAAATTTCTTCCTTTGTAGCATCTTCATTTTCTATTACCTTCTTAGCTAATTGTAGTTTTTCTTCTACTACAGTCCAAGTTGATTCTGTATAATTTACTTTTTCTAAAGCTTCTGTTTTACTTATTAAATCTTCTAGCTTTTCCTTACTTGGTTTTAATCTTAAATCTAAGAATGCTCTCATTAAATCCTCATAAGCTTCAGCAACTTCATATTCTAAAGCATTTTCATCAGCTATAACTGCATTGGCTTTTTCTAATTCTACTACTAAGTTATCCCATGTAGCTTTAATATACTCTTTGCTATCTAATTTACCAATCTTCTCTACTAATACTATTAAACTAGTTTTATCACCCTTATAGTAAGATAGATATTGCATTACATCACTTAAACTTTCAAAACTAGCATCTACTTCTTCTTGAGTTGCATCCTTATTCTTAGCTCTTTCTAAAATTTCTATAGCTTTTGTTCTTTCTTTTAAGAATAAATCTTTTACTACTGGCACTAATTTATCTATTTCTGAATCTGTAATTTCATTTGCTTCATCTACTACAATTTCTAAACCAAAAGTAAACTTTGCTCTTTCTTTTAAAGCCTCAATGGCTTTTTCTAAATTAACCTTAGCTTCATCAACTGCTGTTTGATTATTATTTTGTAAATCTGCTAAAATTCCTTTAGCTAAGTTTAATACTTCATTGTAAGAAGTCCATGAAGATACTGTGTATTTATCTTCTACAAAGTTGCATGAATCAACTAATTCTTGTAACGCACTACCATCAGCAATATTTAATACTAAGCCTTCTTCTGCAGCTATAAGATCTGCTAAAACTTTATCTATTTCTGTTTGTAATGCATTATTGTTATTTAATACTTCCTCAGCTGTCTTTAACGCATCTTGTAATACTTTAAAGCTTTCAGCTGTATAGTTTTCTCCATTAATAAGAGATAATTCATCAAACTTCGCTTTTAAATTATCTGAATTTGGTAGCTCATAATTATTTATTGTAATTATTTCATAAATAGTTGGTGCTACTCCATTCCATTCTATTTTGATTTCAAAAATATTTTCAAACTTAGGATTTAATAATTCTGTTAAGCTCTTACCTAATATTCCTAATTGATTCCATACTGGTTCACCTGCTTCATTATAGCCTGTTCTAACCATTACCTTAGCATTTGAAATAGAGCTTCCACTTTGAATAATATTAATCTTTTTAATATCTGTGTTTTCTGATAGACGATATGTGAAGCTTCCACTTGTTATAGCTCCATTGTTTGTATTTGGTTTATATGCAGTAGCTAAATTTCCATCTGATACTTTTTCTGGTTCGAAGCCTTTTAATTCAATTGGATCTGAAATATAAGTTGGATTATTTTCTGTTCTTACATACTCACCATTATTTATTAATATTTCATTTATTACAGACCAACGACCTGAGTTTGCGGCTGTAAATAATACTCTTACATATCTAGCTTGTAAATCTAGGTTTTCACCTTCTACATAGCTATGTGATATTGGAATTATTCCATTTGATATGCTACCATGCTTATATCCATTATCTCCTGGTCTTGCATCGAAATTGTTTGAGTTTTCTACTCCATCTCCAATAACTATAGAATCTGTCCAATCTTCACCATTTAATGATAATTGAATTTTAGCATCACGAATATGGTCTACTTCAGTATCTAACACAGCATATTTAATGTTATTTACCTTCATAACTTGTCCTAAATCATATAGGATAGTACTTCCACTTCTAGGAGGTCCCCCAAACTTAACTGATGTATTAAATTTTCCATCAAAAGCTAACTTTGCATCAGCTCCACCATAAGGTTCCACATAAGAACTTACTAAAGATGCTGGATACACTTCATTTGACGCTACTTCAAAAGCTAATACATTAAATGTTACAGTCTTGTCTGCAATTAATCTAATATAACGTGCATCCTTTAGATTTGAGTTATCTACTCCATCCCATTCAATTTCATTTATAGAGCTTTCTAGTCTTAATCCATCCATATTTGATATATCAGTTGTAACTCTATTTATATCTTTAATACGATTTAGCTTAAGTCCTATATATTCACCTGAATTAAGAGTAATATTATTTTGTGGAACTAGCTTAGTTAATGCTTCTGTTGAAAGTGATTTTATTCCTGAATTAACATTAGTATAAATGTTTTTAGTATCTCCAACTTCTTCATTTACAGCTCTTTCGATTCTTATTTCTGAGAATTTAATCCACTTATTTAATTGTTTCATATTAGTAAGTCTTATATATCTAGCTTGTACTCCTGATAAATTTTCATTAATAACATCTTTACCTGCTGTTGAATTATATTCTTTATAAGTTGTCCAATTACTATTATCTGTTGAATATTCTAATTTATATTCAGTCCACTTATCACTATCTCCTGCTCCAACTACAAAATGAACATTACCAACTTCAACAACTTCTCCTAAATCTACTCCTATATAGTCACCTACATGAGTTAAGTCACCTGAATGAGTTCTATACCATACATTAGTACTATCATTCTTATCGAATAGTGAACTTTCATTTCCACTATATACAGACCATCCTGGTGTTCTAATTAAGGTATGAGTTAATGGATCTTGATTTGTTCCGCCATTACCCTCTTCTTTATTTACAATGATATCCTTAACCCCAAGCCATGTATTTCCTTTATTTTGTGTTGAAATTAATCTAATTCCTTTTACTTTTAAATCTAAACCTTCCACTTTAACATCTTTAGGGTTTGCATAAACTTCTCCATTTAAATCTGTCCAAGCTTTTCCGTCTTCTGTATATTGTATCTTAGCTTCTGACATAGTATCATTTGGATTTGATGCTGCACCCATTAAAAATTGAACCTTATTTAATTGAATTGGATTGCTATATTTTACTCCAACATAAGTTCCTTCACTAATAGTGTTTGGTGTTTTATATACTATTTCAGTTGCTGGATTTCCATCTAATACATTTTTAATATCTCCTGAAGGCTTATCTGTACGATTAGTTATATAAGTAGCTATAACCTTATTAGGATCAACTATTGATGAAACAATATTACCTATATTTTGTTCCATAAAGTTTATAAATGGTACTATGTGTTGAACTCCAACCTCTGCTTTTTCATAATGATCTACATACCAGAAAGTGTATTTCTTTGACTGTTCAAAAGATGCTTGTGCCTTTGAATACTCTGTCCATATTGTAGCATTATCACCATCTTCAATAGCCATAGCTGCTCTTAAATATCCAATTGCAGCATTCATTGAATCTTCCCAACAATTTAACCAATATACTATTTGATCTCTTGTTCTAGGGTTTCCTGGATTTTCTTTATAATGTGCTGCTGCATCTTTTAACTTAGTAAATTCAGTAATTAATTCTTCAGCATCTGCTTTAGTGTTTGTTTCGCTTTCAAATTTTTGCTTATAAGCAGTTAGCTTTGGTGCTAATTCTAAAGATTCTTGTAATACAGTAACACGACTATCCATATTTTGATTTATCATGTGCTTACTTATTTCTCTTAAAGCCTTTGATGAATCTGTATCTTCAGCTGTTCCATGATCCATATACTTAAAAGAAGCTTCCCAGTTTCTATCTGCTTCAGCTTTATTTTCCCAAATGTTCCATGCATAATCTGCATTTGCAAATAATGCTGACTTATTAGCTTCTGCTTGTTGCATTGGATTTAAAACTATACCTTGTACTGAACCTGGAGTTACTCCTGGATGTAAAAATGTATCGTTACCTCCCATTATTAAATGTTGCTTTGAGTTGTCAGAACATGGCCAGTTAATCCACATATATGGAGCTCTACCCTCATATCCTTCTGAAGCAATATTATTTTTGAAGTTAGTTGCGAAGTTTTGGTCTACTTCACCCCATATTCTTCCTCCTGTAACTACTATGCTAACATTATCTCCAGCTTTATTTACTTCCTTTAATTGTGCTGAACCACCATTACCCATATAGTCATTTGGACAGAATATTAAATCTGTCTTTAAGTCTGTGTAAGTTTCTCTTTGTCCTTCTAGCCAAACTGTTAAATCATTTAACAACTTAACATAAGTTTGAGAACCTTGTGCTGGAACTCCTGCATCATCTGCTAATATTTCAAATTGTCTAACTCCAGCTCCTAATAATTGAGAGAATTTATTTTTAATTATTTGTAAGTCATCTTGGTAATTTTCTTCTGTATTAAATCTAATTGCATTATGCATAAATGGATGTAATGCATATACATATCTATTCTTAGTTTCATTACCAACTTGAGCTAATTTTTTTATACCTTCTAAAGCATCCTCTGGATAAAGCTCTCTCCACTTACTGTTATGATATGGATCATCTTTTGGTGCGAAGATATATTGATTCATCTTATAATCTCCACCATACTTCATAAGTTCAGCCCTATCTTCATTAGACCAAGGATTTCCATAGTATCCTTCTATAAATCCACGATACTTTACATCGGCATAATCATTAATTCTAAAATCTTTAATTGTTCCGTTTTCTAATTGATTAAATACATGTTTTAATGAAGTTACTCCATAAAAAGCACTATCTGCATCTTTTCCTAATATACCAATAACTCCATTATTAACATAAACTATATGCGAATCTAATTTGTCAAAGAAATTTTCTTGATGTGATACGTTTTCATTGAAATAATTATCTACAACTCCTTTTGAACCATTAATCCCAACTAAAATATTAGTTTTTCCTGATACTACTTCGCTAGAAGTCGTTAAAGTAATATTTTTACTAGATAATATCTCTTCTACACGCTTTTTAGTATAATCATCTACTCCTTCTTCATAGATAACATTTACATTAGTACCTACTTCAAATTCTCCTCCTGAATAATTTAATTCATGTGGATTTGGATAGATTTCATACCCTACTGATTTATTTTCCTTTTCTGTAGCTATAGCTGAAACATCTACTGATCCTGATATAGTACTAAAGGTTATAGCCCCTACAACCATAAGAGAAATAAATCTTTTTATTCTTTTTCCCATATATATCCCCCTTTGTATAACTTTAATTTAAACATATCTTAAATATTGTTATCTTTAGTGGAATCATTTTTTAAATTTCGTTTATTACCCTTTGCCCCTCCCCCTTTTGGTTTTATATTAGATTCTATAATGTATTAATACTTAAAAGTCCTATCTTATACCATTGTAACATTAGACATTTTTTTACACAATATCCATTTTGATTATTGTTTTATAATTTTTTACATATTATTAGTTATTTAGCTTTCATAATATAAATATATGTTCATCGCTCTAATTTATAACAAAAGTCTAATAAAAAAATAGCTAGTAAGATGTACACCCTACTAGCTATTTATTTATATTAATCTCTATAAATTATTCTTCACTTTTACCTACACCTGAAAGTACAAGACCTTTATTATGTTCTAGAGCCCAATTAATACCCCAGTCATTTTGGAATATTATAATGTTTCTATCTCTTAAATCTTTAACTTTCTTAGCATCTGATGTTAAGTTTAACTTTTCAACATCAACATCTTTATTTTCTATCCATCTAACATATCTAAATGGAAGTCTATCCATCTTAATATCTACATTGTATTCATTCTTTAATCTATATTCTAAAACTTCGAATTGAAGAACACCTACAACTCCAACGATTATTTCTTCCATACCTATGTATAGTTCTTTAAATACTTGGATTGCACCTTCTTGAGCTATTTGTGTAACACCTTTAACAAATTGTTTTCTCTTCATTGTATCTACAGGTCTAACTCTAGCAAAATGTTCTGGAGCAAAAGTTGGGATTCCTTCAAATTTAAATTTCTTTGAAGGTGAGCATAAAGTATCTCCAATTGAGAATATACCTGGATCAAATACCCCGATTATATCTCCTGCATAAGCTTCTTCAACTATTTCTCTATCTTGAGCCATAAATTGTTGAGGTTGAGCAAGCTTTATTTTCTTGCCTCCTTGCATATGCATTACATCTTCACCCTTATTAAATTTACCTGAACAAATTCTCATAAATGCAATTCTATCTCTATGGGCTTTATTCATATTTGCTTGTATCTTAAATACAAAAGCAGAGAATTTATCATCAAATGGATCAATTTCTCCTATGCTTGAGTTTCTTGATAATGGTGCTGTAGTCATTTCTAAGAAATGTTCTAAGAATGGCTCAACTCCAAAGTTTGTTAAAGCAGAACCAAAGAATACTGGTGTTAATTCTCCTGTTCTAACTTTTTCTATATCAAATTCATCTCCAGCTATATCTAAAAGCTCTATATCTTCCATTAATTTTTCATGTAAAGCATCTCCTAGAATTTCTCTAAACTTAGGATCATCTACTTCACCTTCTATAGCTTGAACTTCGCTTTGACCGTGATTTCCTCCATCGAAAGCTATAATTCTATTGTTATCTCTTTCATAAACCCCTTTAAACTCCTTACCTGAACCTATTGGCCAGTTCATTGGGTAAGTTTTAATTCCAAGTTCACTTTCTATATCCTCTAGTAATTGGAATGGATCTCTAGCTTCTCTATCCATCTTATTTACAAAAGTGAATATAGGCATTTCTCTTAATGATGCAACTTGGAAAAGCTTTCTTGTTTGATCTTCCACACCTTTAGCAGCATCTACAACCATAACAGCACTATCTGCAGCCATTAAAGTTCTGTAAGTATCTTCTGAGAAGTCTTGGTGACCAGGTGTATCTAGTATATTAATGCAATGATCATTATAATTAAATTGCATAACTGATGAAGTAACTGAAATACCTCTTTGTTTTTCAATTTCCATCCAGTCAGATACTGCATGCTTAGAAGCCTTTCTAGCTTTAACTGACCCTGCAAGTCTTATAGCTCCTCCATATAATAGGAACTTTTCCGTTAATGTTGTTTTACCTGCATCGGGGTGAGATATTATAGCAAAGGTTCTTCTTTTTTCTATTTCCTTTATATAATCTGCCAAAGCATTTTCCTCCTTAATATGTACTCTATTTTATATTCTAAATTATATCCCTAATTATTGATTATAACCCAATATAACTTAAGTTAAAAGTATAAGTTACAAAAAGCATTACTATTTTAAATACTAACTAATAATAATTATTTTTTAAAAACTATTGACTTTTTATTAAGTAATAATTATTATTAATACATAAGGTTAATTGATAGCAGTTATCAATTATAAAATTCAAATTTTAGGAGGACTTAATATGTCATTAATAGGAAAACAAATACCAGAATTTAAGGTTGAAGCATATCACAATGGAGATTTTACAGAAGTTACAACTTCTGATGTTAAAGGTAAATGGGGAGTATTCTTCTTCTATCCTGCAGACTTTACATTTGTTTGCCCAACAGAATTAGGAGACTTAGCAGATAACTATGAAAAGTTTAAAGAAATTGGATGTGAAGTTTATTCAGTATCTACTGATACTCACTTTGTTCATAAAGCATGGGCTGATGCTTCAGAAACAATAGCTAAAATAAAATACCCAATGCTTGGAGATCCAACAGGAAATCTTACTAGAGGTTTTGATGTTATGATTGAAGAAGAAGGTTTAGCTTTAAGAGGAACTTTCATTGTTAACCCAGAAGGTGAAATCAAAGCTTATGAAATTCATGATTTAGGAATCGGAAGAAATGCTGAAGAATTATTAAGAAAAGTTCAAGCTGCTCAATTCGTAGCTGAACATGGAGATCAAGTTTGTCCAGCTAAATGGACTCCTGGTGCTGAAACTATAGTTCCAAGCTTAGATTTAGTAGGTAAACTATAATTCTTATTCTTTTAAAAATAACTATGGCGTGGCTATTTGGCCACGCTTTATTTTCAAAACAAAATTAAGATTTTTAATTGAAAGTTTTAATTTTATTTTGAATTAATATAAAGGAGGAGTTAATTTAATGAATGATAAAATTTATGATTTAGTTATAATTGGTGCTGGTTCTGCTGGTCTTTCTGCTGGTATATATGCAACTCGTGCAAAGCTTAATACTTTAATAATAGAAAAATCTAGTCCTGGAGGTCAAATTACTAAAACTTCTGAAATAGTTAATTATCCTGGAATTAGAAAAACTTCAGGACATGAATTAATGGAAGAAATGAGATTACAAGCTGAAGATTTCGGAGTTAAATTTCAAAGAGCTGAAGTTAATGACGTAGACTTCTCAAAGGAAGTTAAAATATTAAAAACTGATATAGGTGAAATTAAAGGGAGAGCTGTAATTATAGCTACAGGTGCTACTCCTAGAAAACTTGGCTTCCCTGGTGAAGAAGAGTTTGGAGGAAGGGGGGTTGCCTACTGTGCTACTTGTGATGGTGAATTCTTTAAAAATCTTGAAGTATTAGTTATTGGTGCTGGATTTGCAGCTTGTGAGGAAGCCATATATCTAACTAGATTTGCAAAAAAGGTTACAATAATAGCTAGAGAACCTGATTTTACTTGTGCAAAATCAATAGGTGATAAAGTTAAGGCTCATCCAAAAATAGATATTAAATTTAATACTGAAGTAGTTGAAGCTGTTGGTGATGATTTATTACGTTCAGTTAAACTAATTAATAATGTAACTTATGAAAAGTCTGAATACTTCCCTCCAAAAGAAGATGGAACCTTCGGTATATTTGTATTTGCTGGTTACGTTCCTCAAACTTCTGTATTTAAAAACCATATAGAACTCGATAACTTTGGATACGTACTGACTAATGAAAATATGAAAACTAATATTGATGGTGTTTATGCAGCTGGTGATTTAAGACCTAAAGCACTAAGACAAGTAGTTACTGCCGTTTCTGATGGTGCTATTGCTGCTACTGATGCTGAAAAATATATATTTGAAGAAAAAGAAAGATTAGGTATCGCTTATGAAGTTACCTATGAAGCTCCTAAAGAAAAAGAAAATATCGGAAACACTAAAGCCTTTGATGGTAAAAGTCATTTATTAAATGATACATTAAGAAATCAATTAGCATCTATTTTAGCAAAAATAGAAAATCCCCTTACTCTTGTAACAATAGTTGATCCTAACAATGGAAAATCTATTGAACTAAGAGACTTAGTTTTAGATATAGCTAATCTTTCTGATAAACTTAAAGCAGAAGTTTATATTAAAAATGAAGCTAAAGCTATTGAAGAAAAAATTAATGCTGATAAATACCCTGTAGTTGCTTTACTTGACAAAGATAACAATTATAGCGGTGTTAAATTCCACGGTGTTCCAGGTGGTCATGAATTAAACTCCTTTATACTTGCAATATATAATTTAGCAGGTCCTGGTCAAGCTATTGATCCAAATAACTTAGAAAAAATTAAATCTATAAATAAACCTACTAATATAAAGGTATGTGTATCTTTATCCTGTCACCTTTGTCCTGATGTAGTAGTTTCAGCACAAAGAATCGCCATTGAAAATCCTAATGTAGAAAGTGAAATGTTAGATTTAGCAAACTTTGACGAGATAAAAACTAAATATAAACTTATGAGCGTGCCAGCAATAATAGTAAATGATTCTGATGTTTACTTTGGTGCTAAGAAATTAGATGAAATATTAAAGTTTATTAAGTAACAAAAAATGGTATTTTAGAAATTAATCTAAAATACCATTTTCTTATTTTATAATTATTATTTAGCTTTTGGGCTTATTTGGTCATAGATTGCTTTAACAGCTTCATTATCTATTTGCCATTGTTCGTGAGCTCCATTTGTAGCTTGGATAGCTTCTCCAACAACTTTTACTTGTATCTTCTTTCCTACCCATTCATTTTCAGCTGTTTCTAGTAATTTTACATTACTTAATAATGGGTGTGTGTTTCTTTCTGGATTAAGTTTTGTTAAATAGTAGTATGGAGCTGTATAGTAAGTTGCTGCTTCTTCAACTGCATCTGTATCTTCTACACCTGGCATCCAATGTTCAGTTGGTTTTGTTGCCTCATTCTTTATATTTACATCAGCAAATTGTAACTCAATATTTTTCTCTATAAATTCTGGAGTGAATACTTCTGCCATTTCTGGTGATAATTCAGTTCCATCTTCATTTAATACTTTAATTTCAATTGTAGCTTTAACTAATGCATCTGACTTTCCTATATTTCTAACCCAAGCTCTCTTTTCTACTTTATCACCTGGTAACCAGTTTGCCTTATCTCCACGCCAGTCTTCTTGAACGTCTATATTTACTAAACCAGTTGTAAAATTGTTAACTTCTGTGTCTGATGCTTCAAACCAAGCTAAAGTTCCTCCTGCAACTCCTACTACTACTGCTGCTGCAGCTATTAATGATACGATTTTCTTCTTTGACATTTTCCAATTCCCCTTTTCTTTTAACTTATTTATTTTAATAATTTTAATTATTAACACATTAATATATTAACGTTGTAACACTCTAATGTTATAACGTATTAATAGCAAAGCTATACTTCTTTATAATTCTTCAGATTTTATTTCATTATTTGATTTTTTCTTTTTATCTATAAATACTTTTATTCCAATTAATATAACAAAGATAGTTGGTACTAAAATTAATAGCTTATCCATATTATTTTGTATAAATACGATGAAGTATCCTATTACTGGAATATGAAAAATAACTTTTCCTATGACATTTGCTGATTTTATAGGTACTGGATCTATATTTTCATTTGCATCACCTTTAGTTACAAAGGCTAGTCCATTATCGTCAGTTAAATCTATAACTCTATGAGTTGCTATAGACCCTCCATCTGTTTTAAAAGTTATTACATCACTAGTTTTTATTTCTTTAGGATCAATAGCTTTAACAGCTACCACACTACCTGTACTTATAGCTCCTGTCATACTTCCACTTAATACACTATACAAACTATATCCAAAAATCTTTGGTGTTATTAATATAAATACAATCGCTATAAGAACAAAATAGAAAATACAATTTCCTATAAATTTAACTGTCTTATTCTTCATTGCCCACCTCTTTATTTAATTATGACTTTTTATTTTTAAATAAAAGTATTCCTGATGCAATTGCTAATAATGCTAATCCAAGTATTTTATAAATACCTTCTTGCCCTGTTGATGGTAATTTTCCTGATAATGAATTTCCTCCATTAGAGCTATCAACTTCTCCTGAAGAGTTAATATTAGTTGCTGTAAATACCCACTTTAAGTGAGATTTTTTATCTGCATACTCATTACCTACGCTCTTTCCATCTAAAGAAAGTTCAGCTTTTATTTTTTCTCTGTCTCCATTTTTGAAAACTCCTATGAAAATATTATTTTTCAAATGAGTCCCATCGCTTACTAAACCATCGTATATTTCTTTATTTCCAATTGTAAGCTTTAAATTAAGTTTATCTAAAAGATGATATTCATCTTTTTTATCTGGTTGCTCTATTCTCATATATAATTCAAAATGCTCTTCATGATTGCTTTCTATATCAACAATTCCTATATGCTTATCACCTGGCATTAAATTATCTATCTTTAAGAAATCTTCACCTTTAATTCTAATTCCCTCTGTATCCCCTATTAAAGTAATCTTAGATGGTATTTTAATAGCAAAGGCTTTTGTAGTACTTATACAAGTGATATTTAAAGTTAGAATTAATGTAAGAATTATAAATCTTAAAAATCTCTTCATACTTATACTCCTCCACCTTCATTACTCTTTGTATCTATAAGCTCTTTTAGCATATTTATTACTTCTTCACTTATTTGTCTCCAAACTTTTGTGAATGAATATTCATAATTACCATCTTCAATTTTATATTTATTTACTTGCACTGCTTCTGATTGAACATTAACTTGGAATTCCTTATCTTCAAGCTCTTGCTTCATATCTTCTGGAATATTTAAAATTACCTTTTCTAAAAGTGGTTCTGTAAGTTCATTGCTACCTAAAATCTTTTTATAATAGTAGTATCCATCTCCACCATCTAGCCAATTTTCTTGAAAATTATCGGCAAATTTTAGCTCTACCATATTTTCATCTATTCCATAAATATTCCCATCGTTATCAGTAAAGCTTTTAGTTATATTAACTCTAACTAAGGCTTCTGTAGAACTTTCATTTTTTATTTTGATATGCTTTATAAATTCATTTTCTTTATCAGTTTTTTCAAACTCTTCTTCTATATCTATATCTACATTACTAGTTATAAATATATTTTCTTCTGAATCTGAATCTGAAAAAAAAGCTGTAGTAACAAATATATATCCACTAAACAACATAATAGTTGCAATGAATAGAGTTGTTATAAGTCCTTTTCTTAATTTCATCTAAACCACTCCTCCTCTATTCATCTTTCTTGAATATTTCAAACTTTTCTAAGTTCCATTTGAAAACATTCTTTATTTTGTCATAATCGAAGAATAAACTATTATTTTCTTTACTATTTGTAACTTTTACAGTTTTACCATTTAAGTCTTTATTTAAAGTAAATTTAAGTTTATTATCCGTTCCATTATTAATTATATTTCCAGCTTTATCAGTAATTTCTATACCTTTTAATTCATAATTCATAGGAACTACTTCATTTATTGTATATTCCACTCCGTATAGTAAGTTTGATATAGTAACTGGTTCATTTTGGTTAACATCTAAAGTATAGGTTTTACCATCACTACCAGTAACTACTATAGTAAACTTGCTACCTAGATCTTCTACTTTAAAAATTCCTTCTAAAGCTTTAACTATATTAATACTTGGTTTAGCTATTTCTATATTTGCACTTGAAGTAGCCATGTCATGTCCACTTCTCTTTAAAGTTACAGTATTAGTTATTTTATAATTCCAACCTACTTTAGGTTCTGGAACTATAAAACCTTCAACTAGTACTTTTATCTTTTCATTTATATTCATACTAAAATTATTAGCATTAAAGTCTGATAAACTACCATCATTATTTACTAATTTGTAAACCCAATTTGGAGTACTATCTTTCCATTCATTTTCTAAGAAGTCTTCTAAGCTTAAGTTATTTACTGACATAGCTCTTTCCTTAATCTTAGTTTCATTTGATATATCAAATAAGAATTTAACTTCATCACCTGGTTGAACTATTTTAGTAGTACTTTCCTCTTGAGTTTCACCTCTTTTATATATTATTTCATTGCCCCTTTTTATTTCTTCTACATGCTTTTGCATAGTAAAGTTTAATGCTTCTAACGGTATATCTATAGCTTCTAAGTTAAAAGTAGCTTCTTTAGATATTGTTAATTTATCATTAAAATAATTACCTTTACCTACTACGGTATTTAGTACTTGCCCCATATTAATATCTACATCTGATACAACATACTTTTGTGAATTTAACCCCTTAACCTCTACAGCTTCTCCTAATTGTAAATTTTCTAGAAGCTCTAATCCACCTTGCTTTAAGCTGCCATCAGATAATGTTTTAGTAACTACATTACCTACACTACTTTCTATTTTTTCTTCTGAATTTAACTTATAAACCCCATCTTTTGTAACTTTTATTCCTAATAAGTTATCTTCAAATACTATATTAGTTAATGGTTGATCACCTGTATTTTGTAATTTGAAAGTGTAGTTAATTTCTTGAGATGCATAAACTTGTGAGTTTTCAACTAAAGTTTCTTCTATTCCATTTTCTAATAGATAAGCACCCTTTGATACTTCTACGTCTGGTTTATCTACAACAAATACTTCAAACTTACTAGTTCCACCACCTTCAGCAATGTCACCTGTAAATATTTCTATAGTTTGTTCTGTTTTGCTAGGATCTAAATATTTACTTATATCTCCTAAATTTAAATGTCCATTTTCATTTGTTGCACCTTCATTTAAGTGTACATGCCAACCATCTGTATGTTTAGACATATCAAGGTGATTTTTGTTATAACATCTATTATTATGATTACTCACTGCTTGCTTATATGATAATGTTTCTATTGAACCATCTGGCATTCTAAATTTCATACTATTTCCATTTGAATTTTGAGTTCCATAATTTATATTTGTTGGTTTGCCATTGATAAAAACCATTAAGAAGTCATTAACTGGAAGTATAAGTTCTGGAGAACTTCCACTTAAAACTCCTAAATATACTTCTTTATTGTTTATATCTCCATTTAAATTAAAATTTCCTCTAAACATTCTCCACTCATGTCCATCTATTCTTTTCCAAGTTGCACATTCTGGATAGTTAGAAGGTAATATCCCAACATACTTACTAAAATACGGATTGTTTTTTCCATCCCAAACTCTAGTTGTTTCTGTTGGATTCAAATATTGAGTCATAGCTTCATAATCAAATATTAAATTATAAGTGATGTTATTGTCTGCAATACTATAAGGTGTTCTTAAAACTCTACCTTTCTCAGTCTCCCCTGGATTATTGAGTATATACGTATTACCATCACTACTCCAATGATTAGAATCAGGCTTTTTATCTTCTCTAGTTTCTGTCACAATTTGATTATCTGGTATTTCTGGTGTTCTACTCCAACTTACATCCAAAGGCCTAGTGTTAACTTCTATTGCTTTTGTTTTTATTAGCCTCATATTAAACAAACTTAATGTAAAAACTAATGTAAGGCATATTGTTATAATTTTCTTTAGCTTGTTGAACACTTATTATCCCCCTTTCTGTTTTAAAGTAAATTTTATATTTATTAAATTTTTAAGCTTTTAAGTTGTGTTTTTTAACGTTTTAATATTTTTTCGACCCTTCTCTTGAATAATTATAAAATCCATCGTCCATTTTTACAATATTATTTTTTTTGCGCATATAAATTATATATTCATACTTTGTACATATATTTTTAATTCATCTACAGTTTTCAGCATTTTATTTTTATAAAATCTTTGACTTTTAGCAATATTTAAATTTAAGATTTATATTTTTCAGTTCCTTATAAAAACTATCAACAAATATTCATTATCCGCGACTATTTTCTCGTTAACTAATTCATAATTTTTTTATATTTTTTAGAAGTTAACTTTATTATTTAGTCTTTAATCCTAAACAAAAAAGGCAATGATATTTTATTTAAATCATAAAATATCATTGCCTTTATTTATAATTATTAGTTTTGTTTAGCCTTTGGACTTATTTTATCATATACTTTTAGTATATCTTCATTTTTAAGGTCTTCCCATGATGTATATGCTGCATTTTTTGCTTGAACTGCATCTGCTTTAACATCTATAACAATTTTCTTATTAGCCCATTCATTTCCTGCTTTTTCTGATAATTTTACTGAATCTAACAGCTTAGCTGTTTCTTGATATTTTCTTATTTTATCTAAATAGTAGTATTCTATTTTATATGATATACTCTTGTCATCATTTACTACAACTTCTGTTTCATTACCTTTAGCCCATTTTTCACCTTTTTCAATTTTATCAGTTGCTAAAGATTCATCTACATATTTTAATTGAACCATTTCTTTTAATTGATCTTTTAATTCTTCAGCATTTTGAACCTTTATTGTAATAGTAGTTTTAACTAAAGCATCTGTTTTTTGTGTATTTATCATTTTAACTTCTTTATTTACTTCAGTTCCTGGTAGCCAATGTTCTGCTATTTCGTCTTCAAAGTTTTGTTCCTCTATTTCTACCCCTACTTTTCCAGTTGTAAAGCTGTTTGAAACGCTATATTCACTAGTAAACCAAGCTAATGTGCCTCCTGCAACACTTACTACTACTGCTGTTGCAGCTAATAATGAAACTATTTTCTTTTTACTCATTTTCTTATGTCCCCCTACTTATGTTAGTTTTGTTTTTATTTATAATTAATTTAATATAATTATCACATTTTAAATTCTTACTTTTTCAGCTTTTGTTTTTTTACTAAAAAAGTTCTCAATTAAGTATCCTCCAACTATTAGAATAGTTAATGTAATTCCCACTACTACTAAATTATTTTGTATAAATACAATTAAATATCCCAAAAATGGCAAGTGAAAAATTACTTTTCCTATAACATTATCTTCTGAAGTCTTCATTGGATCTATTTGTTCATTTGCATCACCCTTAGTTGCAAATTTTAAACCATTTTCATTAAATACATTAACAACTCTATGGGTAACTACTGTATCCCCACCTGTTTTGAAAGTTATTACATCACTCTTTTTTATTTTACTTGCTTCAACTTTTTTAACTGCAATTATACTACCTGTATCTATTGACCCTGTCATACTTCCGCTTAATACACTATAAAAGCTAAACCCAAATAGCTTTGGACTTAGTGCAAAAACTATAATACCTACTATAACTACATAAAATATCCCATTTAAAATACCCTTTAATACCTTATTAAAAATAAAATCACCACCTAATTTTTAATGAAAATCTCTCTTTCTTTTTTTCATCATAATTAAACCAAGTATAATAGCAACTATAGAAGTGCTTACTATTATATAAATACTGTCATCCCCTGTTGATGGCAATCCCAATTTATTGAAATATTTATTTATACCATAATTTTTATTAATAACTTTATTAGGTTTTTCTTGTTTATCTACTGTATTTGCTGTAAATATCCAATTTATTTTAGATTTTTTATCTACGTATTCGTTTCCTATCTTGTTTCCATCAAGAAAAATTTCTATTGTTAATTTTTCTTTATCACCTTTTTTAAAAATGCCTAGAAATATATTTTCATTTAATTCATCTGCTTTGCTTATTACATCATTGTAAATTTCTTTTTCTCCAAGTTTAACTTTTAAATTAAGTTTATCTAGCAAATGATATTCTTCCAATTTAGGATCTTTTTCTAATCTCATATAAAGCTCTATAGGCTTACTATGTTTATTTTCTATATCTATAACTCCTTGGTACCAGTCTCCTGGTAATAAGTTATCAATATTTAAAAACTCATCTTTATTTTCTTGAAAGCTAATTCCTTCTGAATTTCCTTCTAGCTTAATATTTGATGGAATTTTCTCTAAGGCAAAGGTTTTTGTCGTAAATATAAAGCTAAAAATAAACGTGACCATTACGATTTTTAAAACTCTCTTCATATCTATTCTCCTTTACCTTTTTCAGTTTCATCTATTATGCTACTTAACAAGCTATCAATATTTTTATCATGTAATTCTCTCCAAACTTGTCTATAAGCATAGTCTTCTTTTCTGCTGTTTAAATAAGTTGGTTGTACACCTTCTGATTTAACATCTATTATAAAATTCTTGCCCTCATATAAAGGCTTTTTTTCCTCTGGTATATTAAAGGTTACTGATTCTAAAAGCATTTCTGTCTCTGCATTTTTATCATCTTTTTTTCCCTCTAATATTTTTTTATAATAATAATATCCATCATTACCTTTAACCCAATATTTTTCCCAATCCTTTGACATATTCAATTGAACTACATTTTCATCAAGACCTAGAACATTATCATTATCATCAATCCATCTTGTACTTATGCTAACTCTTACTAAAGCTTCTGTTTCACTATTATTTTTTATTTTTACTTTCTTTTTCAAGTTATCTTTATGATCTTTGTCACTTGAATCAAACTCTTCCGTAACCTCTGTATCTATTTTTCCTGTAGTAAATACAGATTCATTTGTATCTATATCACTAAAAAATCCTAGGGTTTTGAAAATCCCTCCAATAATAACTATGAAAAGTACTACTGAAAGAGTTGCTATAAGTTCTTTTTTTCTTCTCAACTTAATTACCCCTTTCCCCTATTCAACTTTAGTTTCAATGTTATCTTTAGAATATTTAAATATATTCTTTTTCACATTTGAATTAAAGAATAAGCTTTTATTTTCTTTTTTATTTATAATTTTCATAGTTCCATTATTTAAGCTACCTTGCATAGTTAGGTGTCCTGCTAAGAAACCTTCCCCTGTATTAATTTTCTCTGCTAGTTGTTTTTCTTGGTTAACTACTTCTCCATCATTATCTCTAAGTTCTATTCCATCTAACTTATAATTCATAGGAATTACCTCGCTTACTGTATATACAACTCCATATTTTAAATTAGGTATATTGTAAGTTTTGTTTGGTATAGCTTCTACTGTAACTTTTGAGTTATCGTCCCCAACTACTTTTATAGTAAAGGATTTATTTTCCTCTGGTGTTAACCCTTTATTGGATATAGCTTTCATTATATTTAAACTAGGTCTTGCTATTTCAACATCAACCTTACTTCTTGCTAATTCTATATTTTTTCTACTTAATACACCCTCATTTGTGATTATATAGTTATCTGAATCTTTATTTGGTTCTGGAACTACTAATCTTTTTAAAATAACTTTTATACTTTCATTAGGTTTAATTGTAAAGCTCTCATGATTAATATTTTCTCCCTTACCTTGAAAATCATAATTCCATCTTTCCATTTGGCAGTTTGGAGTTAATATATCTTGTAAGTCTAAATTATCTACAGCTATTGCTTTATCTCCATTTTTACTGTTATTTACTATATCAAAACCATAAGTTATTTCATCGTTAGGATTTACCTTAGGGATTTCCTCTTGTCCATTATTCTTATATATTGTTTTTCCGTCTCTAATTATTTCCTCTACATTTTTAGTCATTGAAATACTTATATCTTTTATATCTATATCTTTAACTTTTACTGAAAAGTTTGCTTCACTTATTGCTATTAATTGATCACCTAAGTAATTTGCTGTTCCTACTACTTTATTAGTTAAAATACCTCTATCTACATCTTTGTCTATAACTGTGTATTTCAAGTTTCCCTTATCTACAACTTCAATCTTTTCTTTTATTTGAAGATTACTTAAAAGTTCTAAGCCTCCAATTATCTCTTCATTATTAGCTGTGGTCTTTTTAACTTGGACTAATGAACTATTAACCTTTTCATAACTTGAATCTGACGCTTTCTTAAATACACCATTTTGATTTACCTTAATATTTAATAAGTCATCTACAAACTCAATATTTGTTAAGTTCTCATTCATTTTATTTTCCATTGCAAATTTATAATAAACATCTTCTGCTGAAGTTACTGTTGAAACATTATTTTCTAGTGAAATTTCCTTATCACCTTCTAATTTATAAGCACTCTTATTAACTCCTATATTAGGCTTTGAAACTTTAAATATTTCAAATTTACTAATTGCTCCGCCACCTGCATTGTCTCCTGAAAATATCTCTATTTTATGATTAGTAATATTAGGATTTAAATATTTATTTATATTTCCAAGTTTTAAATACTTTCCATCTACAACTTCTGTATTATCATCTAAGTGTACATGCCATCCATCAGTATGCTTACTTACATCTTGATGTAATCTATTTATGCAGATATTATCTATTCCATA
Organism: Clostridium chauvoei; assembly: GCF_002327185.1. Classification (NCBI taxonomy): domain Bacteria; kingdom Bacillati; phylum Bacillota; class Clostridia; order Eubacteriales; family Clostridiaceae; genus Clostridium; species Clostridium chauvoei. The sequence continues at coordinate 2,189,820 of NZ_CP018624.1, forward strand.
AGGATTATTTCTATAGTGTGCTGTTTTAAAATCTAATGCTTCAATACTTCCATCTGGCATTCTAAACTTTATATTTTTTCTATTACTATCTGTAATTTCTTGAGTTCCATAATTTATATCAGTTGTATTACCATCTATAAATACCATAACAAAATCATTTACTGGGAATATAAGTTGTGGTGATCCTTTACTTGAAACTCCTATATATAAATCCTCACTTTTTATTTGGTCAGGATTTAAAGAAAATTCTCCTCTAAACATTCTCCATTCATCACCATTATGATTGCTATGATATTTCCAAGTAGCAAATCCATCTACTGGATAATTTTTTGCAAATTCTTTATTTATATATCCTTGATAATAAGGATTATTTCCCTTACCATCCCATACATTATCTGTTTGAGTTGGATTTAATAATTGACAGAAGGTTGAATAATCAAAAATTCTATTGCTTGTACATTTATATTGATTTGAATTTATAATATTCGCTGTTCTAACTATACTTGAACTTCCATTTAAATTACCCTTATCTAATATCCGTTCCTTTCCCCCATTATATTGGTCCCAATATGAAGAGAAATTATTTCCCTCTGTATCTACAATTCCATTTCCTTCTGGGGTTCTTGACCAATTAACAGGTATAGCTTTTTCTATTTTACTTTCAGCTTCTGTCTTAATTCCTCTTAAATTAATAAATGCTATTGTAAAAATTATTGAAAGAAATAATGATATATATTTCTCTCTCTTTTTCCTCATTATCTTCTCCCCTCCTATCTAATATCTTTTGTCTAATTTATTTACACAAAATAAAAAACCGACCTATCTAAGGATATTCCCCTTAAAATAAGCCGGTTGCACTATTATCTCCTTACACTTCAAGTGCCCATATACAAAGTGTAATTCTTAGATTCTTAATTAATATTTTGTTTTTTTTCTGCAACAATTTTATTATAATAACTTTTTGAAAAAAGTAAAGTATTTTTTGTTATTTTTTACATATTTTATATTAATTTTAGCATTATTTTTTAATTAAATTAATATATTCTTGTAATATCTTTGTTTATAATGGTTATTTTTAGGATAATATTTTTTTGTTTTGCTAATAATAGCATGAAAATTTTATGAATTAAAAAAAGAAGATACCTTCAATAAAAGGTATCTTCTCTAAAATTTCTTTAAAAACTATTTGTTTCCAAATGCCTTTTCATAGTCAGCTATGAATTGAGCCATTCCAACATCTGTTAAAGTGTGCTTAGTCATTTGAGCTATAACTGAATAAGGAATTGTTGCAATGTGTGAACCAGCTAAAGCAACATCTAAAACGTGCATTGGGTTTCTAACACTTGCAGAAATAATTTCTGTTTCTATTCCGTGTATTTCAAATATTTCAGATATATTTCTTACTAGGTCTATTCCAGGATTTCCGATATCATCTAATCTTCCTAAGAATGGGCTTACATAACTAGCACCAGCTCTAGCAGCTAATAAAGCTTGAAGTGGTGAGAATATTAATGTTACGTTAGTCTTTATGTTTTCTTTTGATAATACGCTTACTGCTTTTAAGCCTTCTTCACACATAGGTATTTTTATAACTATGTTCTTGTTCATCTTTGAAAGTTCTCTACCTTCTTCTATCATTTCAGGAGCTTTTAATCCCATAACTTCTGCACTGATTGGTCCGTCAACTATTGAACAGATTTCATCGATAACTTCCTTTAAGTCTCTTCCTTCTCTAGCTATTAATGATGGATTAGTAGTTACACCACATATAACTCCAAGGTCATTAGCTTTTCTAATATCTTCAACATTAGCTGTATCTACGAATAATTTCATTTCATTCACTCCTTAAATTCTGAATCTTAAAAATATTTTAAACAATTTTATTTTATGGTTAGTTAGGGTATCTTTTCAGATACCTCTAACCTTCCTAAAAAACTTAATATTATTTTATCTAATTATTAGTATTAAAATACTACTTTAATATAGCTTTTGCTTGTTTTACTATTTCAGCAGCTGTTAATCCGTACTTTTCCATTAATTCGTTTGGAGTACCTGATTCACCAAATGTATCTTGAATACCAACCTTTTTAACTACTGTTGGACATTCTTCACAAACTACTGATGAAACCATAGCTCCAAGACCACCTATAACTGAGTGTTCTTCAGCTGTAACTATACCCTTAGTTTCTTTAGCAGCTTTTATTATTATTTCTCTATCTATTGGTTTGATAGTAGCCATGTTTATAACTCTAGCTTTTATTCCTTCAGCTTCTAATTCTTTAGCAGCTTCAAGAGCCTTTGCAACTAACATACCAGTAGCTATGATTGCTACATCGTTACCTTCTGTTAATTGTGAACCCTTACCAATTTCAAACTTGTAGTTTTCATCATAGATGTCTTCTGTTGCACATCTTCCGAATCTTAAGTAAACTGGTCCATTCATTTCTGCTGCTGCTTTTACAGCTGCCATAGCTTCTCTATGGTCTGCAGGAACTAAAACAGTCATGTTTGGTAGAGATGTCATAAGAGCGATATCTTCTACTGATTGGTGTGATCCACCATCTTCTCCAACTGTGATACCAGCATGAGTTGCTGCTATTTTAACATTTACTTTTGGGTAACAGATTGAGTTTCTGATTACTTCAAAAGCTCTTCCTGATGCAAAAACTGCAAATGTACTTGCAAATGGAACTTTTCCAACATTAGCAAGACCTGCTGCCATACCCATTAAGTTTTGTTCAGCTATACCTACATTGAAAAATCTATCACTAAAGTCCTTTTTGAAATCTGCTGTCTTTGTTGATTTTGAAAGGTCTGCGTCTAAAACAACTACATTTTCATTTTCCTTTCCTAATTCAACTAATGCCATTCCATATGATTCTCTCGTTGCTTTTCCCATTTTTTTATTCCTCCTTATTTAGCAATCTCAGCTAGAGCTTGATCTTTTTGTTCTGCACTTGGTGCTTGTCCATGCCATCCAGCTTGGTTTTCCATAAAGCTAACACCCTTACCTTTAACTGTGCTTGCTAGTATAAGATTTGGCTTTCCGCTTACAAGTGAATTGAAAGCTCTATCTATTTCTTCAAAGTCATTTCCATCGCACATTATAACGTTCCAACCAAAGCTTCTGAACTTTTCATCTACTGGTGAAACTGTCATAACATCTTCATTTTTTCCGTCTATTTGTAAGCCATTGTAATCAACAACAGCAACTAAGTTATCTAATTTGTAATGTACAGCAGCCATTGATGCTTCCCACACTAAACCTTCTTGTAATTCTCCATCTCCTAAAACAGTATAAACCTTAGCATCGCTCTTTTGTGTCTTTAATCCAAGCGCCATACCTACAGCATTTGATATTCCTTGTCCTAATGAACCAGTTGAAACGTCAACTCCTGGAATATGTTTTGCATCTGGATGTCCTTGTAATAAAGCTCCAATTCTTCTTAAGTGCTTTAATTCTTCTTTTGGGAAGAATCCTTTTTCTGCTAATACTGAATAAAGTGCTGGTGCAGCATGTCCTTTACTTAAAACAAATCTATCTCTATTCTCAGCCTTAGGATTTTTCACATCTACATTCATTTTTTCATAATATAAATATGTAATTATATCTGCGCAAGATAATGATCCACCTGGATGACCTGATTTAGCCTCATAGATCATTTCAATAATATTCTTTCTAACGTCTTTTGACTTGTTAACTAATAACTCTTTATTCATAATTTCTCCCTTCACTCGCTTGAGCAATTTGATTTAAATTATTCTTGTTTTGGATATTTTCAATAGCCTTACAGCTAAATGTTAACATAAAATACATTATCTTTTCAACAAAAATTCACAAACTCTAATCTTGTCTACGAATTTAATTTGGTAAGAAATATCTTATGTAATCCTTGCCTTTCAAAGGATTCTTAAGGTTTTAGTGTATAAAATCCTTTCGAAAAAAATTTTAATTTTATTGAAAAAATTTTCATAATTCCGTTTTTTTAATCACACTCTTTTTATATACACCATAAATTAATCTTAAGCTTATTAATATATTGTTAATATCTCCCAAAACCTTTTACAAGAAAAACTACTAAGACCTAAGTTTTAGTAGTTTTTTATTAATTGGAGTTTTAGGTTATGTTATCCCTATTTAGGGTTATGGGCATTTTTAAACTTTTCATCCATAAAAACTTTTGTCTCTTTTAAGACATTTTTCCAATTATCATTACCTACATACCAAAACTCTGCTACATATCTTCTAACACCTAATTCCCATGAAGTTCTTATTATCTCTTCAAAGTTTACATGTCCTGTACCAAAAGGTATTTCTCTAAACTTTCCTGGAACTGTTTCTTTTAGATGAACTGCTGCAATATGTCCTGCTCCTGTCTTTAAATCATCTAAAACATTAGTATTATATGTTACTGCTGCATTTTTTATATTTCCACAATCAGGATATACATGTAAATATGGTGAGTTTATTTTATTTACATATTTCATAGCCTTTTCTACTGTATTCATAAATTCTGTTTCCATAGTTTCAAAAGCTAATATTATTCCTTTTTTTGCAGCCATTTCAACAGCTAGCTTTAAGTTTTGTGAAAATAACTTCTCTGTTTCTTCTGTAGACTCATCATAGTAAACATCATATCCTGCTAATTGGATTATTCTTATACCTAAATCGCAAGCAAAATCTATAGCTTTTTCCATAATTTCCATGCCACGATTTCTTACATTTTCATTTAAACTTCCAAGTGGATATTTTCTATGACCACTAAGGCACATAGTTCTAATTGGAATACCAATTTCATACATAGTTTTTATAAGCTCTAATCTTTCTTCCTTTGAGCTTTCAAGTCTTGAAAGCTTCTCATCTGTTTCATCTATACTTATTTCAACAAAATCATAACCAGCTTCCTTTGCAAAAGTTAGCTTTTCCCTCCATGTAAGGGTATTTGGCATTGATTTTTCATACAATCCTAATGTATATTCCTTCATAAATACACCTCTGACTTCTTATTTTTGTCCATAATAGGCATTTGGTCCATGCTTTCTCATAAAATGCTTATCTAAAAGAGTATTTGGCATTGATCTTACCCCTGAATTCATTATCATCTCTGTAGTAAATGCCATCATAGCTACTTCTTCTAAAACTACTGCATTATGCACTGCTTCTGAAGGGTCTTTCCCCCAAGTAAATGGTCCATGATTTTTAACTAATACAGCTGGCATATATTTTGGATTTAAATCCTTAAATCTTTCAACTATAACTTCACCAGTATTGTATTCATAATCTTTTTCAATTTCTTCTCTAGTCATATCCCTAGTACATGGAATTTCTCCATAGAAATAATCAGCTTGAGTTGTTCCATATGGATTTATCCCTCTACCTGCTTGTGAAAAAACTGTTGCCCATTTAGAATGAGTGTGGACAATGCCTCCAACTTCTTTAAACTCTTTATACAATCTAACATGTGTTGGTGTATCTGATGATGGCTTTAAATCACCTTCAACCACATTTCCTTCCATGTCTACAACTACCATATCTTCTGGCTTCATAACATCATACTCTACTCCTGATGGCTTAATTACTATAAGACCTTTTTCTCTATCTATTCCTGATACATTTCCCCAAGTAAAAGTAATTAAATTATATTTTGGAAGAAGCATATTAGCTTCATATACTTTTTGTTTTAATTGTTCTAACATTTAATCCACTCCCATTCCTTTTATATTTTTAGCTATTAATCTGTAACAATATATAATGCTGCTTCTCCTAATTCACGATTTGCAGAAATTATAATATCTCTATCTTTTTCATTTAATACAGCAACGTTACTAGGTCCTACTCCAGCTTCTATTGTTGTAGCCTTGAATTTAAGTGGGTTTGTGCTTTCACATTGAATATAGAATAATTCCTTTTCGTTTCTTCTATATCCACCAATTATTGTTGGAACTCCTCTAAGCTTTCCACCCCAAACAACATGACCAAAATCCATTTCCTTTGGATATTTATAAACTTCTTCGTATTTATCTCCGATTTTTTTATTTATTATAAAGTTTCCACCATGGAATTCTTCTATTGTTACTAATTCATCTACTCCATCGCCATCTATATCTACAACTGCCACATCACTTACCGGCTTGTCCATAATTTGTTCTACTTTCCAATCTTCACCTTCTACTTGTGGTGGTGTTACAACAAATACACCTTCTTGTGATGTAACCATTCCAACTTCTTTTCCATTCCACATTGCTCTACAATAGCCATGGTTTTTTGTAAGTCCTTCTTTTATAACTTTTAATTGTATTGGCTCATTAAGATCCTCTGGAAGAACTCCTACATAAATTTTACCTGGATCTGACCAATCATCTTTACAAGTTTTTGTTGTACAAAGAGTAGCGCCTAAGAAGTAGTTAACTCCATTAGCTTTTAAGATATCAAAACGATGAACATATGGTAAATCTAATATTGTTTTAACTTCAAATTCATCATTTTCTTTAGGTCTTGCCCAAACTATAGTTGCTTTTTCTGATTGGAATGTTGGGAAGAAATTTTGAACTGCTAAAAAGTCTCCATTCTTTCCTGGTACAGGTATCATTGACATTGTTCCACCTGGGCCATCCCATACAGTAGATTGTTTAAAGTCTTCACCTGAGTACATATAACATGCACCTTCACCTTCAGTTGCTAATAATATCTTTGTTTCATTATCTATTACTGTGCTTGATGTAGCGTAGCATCTATGCAAATTTGTTAAAAACTTCTTTTCTATATTCATTTTATTTCTTCCTCCTAGATTTTTAATATTGTTTTCCCATAACACCATATAACTCTCACGGTTAAAATTTGAGATTTATAGGTCTGTACTCCCATAAATCTCAAAGCTTCTACTTATATTATTTTTGTATTACATGCTCTTTAATTTTTTCTTCTATTTCTTGTTCTGATAAAAGGTTCTTAAGTCCTATTACTTTAGTTCCATTCTTTGCTGCATTTGCAAAGTTTCCTTTTAATGCTTCTGAACAAAATACTACATCGTAGTTTGATGCTTGAGTTTTAGCTTCTCCTACACTACTATGATGAATTGAAACTGGAACTCCTAACTTTCTAAAGATTTTTTCAATCTTCATTTTGATTATTTGACTTGATCCCATCCCATTTCCACATGCTGCTATTACTTTTAACATAACAATCCCTCCAAAACTTATCCATAATTTTTTATTTAATTTAAAATATTTGTTTTTATTAACTAACTAAGTCTTTCCTTTTAGAAAAAACTTACTTAATTAATAATCTAAGTATTAATTAGGCTTTTGTTTTAATTTCTGGTAAGTGGACTTTTATGCCCACTTACCATAAACCCATGGAAAATTTTTATTAACTTTAAGCAGTTACTTCTTGATTTATTGTTGCTTCATAATCTTCTGCTACTTTAAAGTAATTTTTCTTATTTTTTCTATATTGTATTTGTGGAATAGCTAACATAATTATTAATACTGCTGCCACACCAATATATTGACCATATTTCATCATTACACCAAATAGTGGCCAAATTGTATCCCAGTCGAAGTTTCCATGCCATCCACCATATTGTGATAATTGGAAGAAGTGTGCTGAGAAAGCTCCTCCTAAAACTTGAATCATACCTGCTGCGAAAGGTATTGTAATTGCTGCTTTTAATCCACCTTTTCTATTTGCAAATACTGCAAATGTAGCATTATCAAAGAATACTGGTACGAAACCTGTGATTATTAATACTGGACTCTTGAATACGATAAGTCCTAATATTGCTATAAATTGTCCAAGTGCTCCGAATAAGAATCCTATTGTTATAGCATTTGGATGTCCAAATCCATATACTGCTGCACAGTCTACAGCTGGCATTGAACCTGGTAGTAATTTATTTGATATACCTTGGAAAGATTCAGTAAGTTCTGATACGAACATTCTAACTCCAAGTTGTAATATGCTTAGATAAACTGCAAAGTTAAATGATTTCTCCATTATGTAGAAGAAAAAGTTTCTTTCTGGTTTAAAGGATTTATCTATTTGTTGTAGTAAATCAGGTCCTAATATTGTCATTATAGTACCGAAGAAAATTAACATTAGTACTCCTGTTGCTACAACGTTATCATTAAAGATTGAAAGGAAGCCTGGAAGCTCTAAGTCTTCTATCTTCTTGCTGTTTTTAGGGAATTTACCTGCTATCTTATCTGTTAACCAAACACCAAACATTTGTTGATGTCCTATAGCAAATCCGCCACCTTCTGTAAGTTCTTGACATGCTTCAACAGTTAAATTAGATGATACTGACCAGTATGTTCCTAATAGTAAACCTAGCATAAGAACTATCTTTGTATCTTGTAATTGTGGGAAACAGAATAATAGCATCCAAAGTGCTGTTGATGATTGTTGTACCATAATATGTCCTGTTATAAATACTGTACGTATTTTAGTCCATTTACGGAAGAATACTAGTAAAAGGTTAAATAAGAATGCTACTAGTAATACAAGCATCATTAGTGAGAAGGATCTTCCAATGCCTTCAATAGCTGTTTGTGCTGCTGTTTGTCCAAAATACGGATCAATAACAGCTGCTGTTAAATTAAAACGGTCTTTAAGTCCTGCAAGTATAGGTCTAAAATTACTAACTAATCCACCTGCCGCTACATTTAATATTAAATATCCAACTGTAGCCTTTACAAATCCTGCAAATGCCTCATAAATAGGTCTTCTTAAAAGTAAATAACCTAAAAGTACTATAAATCCAATGAAAAATGCCGGTTGAGTAAGAATATTTACCTGAAAGAATTCCCAAATCTTAATTAAAAAGTCCATTTTACCATCCTCACCTTCTTAATTTTTTAAATAGTTACATATTATTATCTATTTTAAGCTTCTCCCTACTCCCCCGTAGGGAGAAGCTTTAAAGACTATTTACCCTTGGATTTTTTTAAGATCTTCAAAAGATTTAGCATTTAATAATTTCTCTACTACTTCCTCGTCTGATATCAATCCAACTAATTCTGTAAGATTATGCAGATGTAACTCACTATTTTCTGATGCTAATACAAAGAATAATCTTGCATCATGTTCTGGGTCATCACTAAAATGTACTGGTTTTTCTGTTTTCATAAAGCAAATTGAAGTTGTTTTAACGTCACCATCAATTCCTTCTTGAGCATGTGGAATACAAATGTTAGGTGCTATAACTATATATGGACCATATTCATTTACACATCTTATAATTGAATTTACATAACTAGGAAGAATTGCACCTTCTTCTATAAGCGGCTGACATGCAGCCTTTACAGCATCTTCCCAATTGTCGAATCCCTCATGAAAGGAATATCTTTTCTTTTCTAATAATTCATTAAACATATATCTCTCCCCCTAGTTTTTATCCATTTAATTGCTATATCTTCTACATTCAATTCCTTACTTACTTTTTATAGGAATGATGTATATGGTGTATTTATATCTTTTGCGAAACAATCATCAAAACCTCTTGGATAGTGATATTCTCTCTTATCCTTATCAACTGGGAATGTAAACTTTCCGCCTACTTGCCAAATGAATGGAACAAATTTATATTGAAGTCTGTTTTTTCTCATTTCAAATAATACGTTTATTTCATTTGTATCTGCTTGGAAGTTTGACCATATATCATGATGGAATGGAATTATAACTTGTGTATTTAATGCTTCCCCCATTCTTAAGATATCTGATGAAGTCATCTTATCTGTAATACCTCTTGGATTTTCACCAAAAGAACCTAATGCTACATCAATCTTGTGATCATTTCCATGTTTTGCATAGTAGTTTGAGTAATGTGAATCTCCACTATGATAAAGATTTCCACCAGTTGTCTTTATTAAGTAGTTAACAGCTTTAATGTCCATATTTATTGGCATTGTTCCAACTAAGTTTCCTTCTGGAGGACTTGTTATTAATGCTGTTCTATCAAATGATTCTAAAGCAACTAATTCTACATCTTTAATTTTTATTGTGTCGCCTGGTTTAACAACTATACATCTTTCTTTTGGAACTCCCCAGCCAACCCACTTGTCCACACAAGCTTGTGGTCCAATGAAAGGAACTTTTTCATCACAATTTTTCAATACTGCTGATGCAACGTTTACATCAATGTGATCATTATGATCATGTGTAGAAATTACTGCATCTACTTCCTTTATTCTAAATGGATCTAAAACAAATGGTGCTACTCTTAAGTTAGGTTGTAACTTCTTTCCTCCACACATTCTTGACATTTGATGTTGTGGATCCATATATGGATTAGCGTGTGTTCTTTTACCACTTCCACACCAGAAATCTATACAAAGGTTTGCTCCACCTTCACTCTTTACCCAGATTCCTGTACATCCTAACCACCACATTGAAAATGTATTTGGTGCTACTACTTCTTGTTCAATTTCTTCGTTTAACCAGCTTCCCCATTCAGGAAAAGTTCCTAACACCCATGATTCTCTTGTTATTTCATCTACTTTTGACATTTTTTCTCCTCCTCGTCTACTGTTAAGATTATTTTGATTGTTTTGATTAATTTTCATACTTAAAATTTCATTTAAGTTTAATTATCATTATTTTTTATTTATTTGTTTTTATTTTTTGTTCGTTTGTATCGTTTCCCTGTGTCTTTATAGTAATACATTTTGCTATTTTTTTCAATAGATTATTTAGAATTTTATAAATTTTTTAATTTTTCTCATGTTTTTCACTTAAAACCCACTTTATTTTAACTAATGTAAAGGTTTAATTACCATTTTTTCAATGGGATTGTATTAAATATTCTTAAAATTCATTTTATGAATGTTTTAGATATTTTTTGTTCATTTTGAGCATTTAGTCATTGATTACTTCTAGGTTTACGGTGTATAATGAACATATAAATTAAATATTTTATACTTTAGCTTAATAATTGGCTATATTTTTAGGAGGTATCTTTATGAATAGTAGAAAATGGTTCTCTTTAAGTAGAAAAGGAAAGTTCATTTTGAGCATTAGCTTCTATATAATATTTTTAATCTACTTAATTCATCTAATAATTAATGCTAATAGTACAGCTGTTAAAGTACTATATGGAGTAATTTTAGTATTTTTCGGCTCCTTTGCTTTCTTATATGAAGTCTTAAAAAAATTAAATGATAAAGCTATTTATACTTTAATTGAATTGTGTGATCCTTATGAAGCAGAAAAGCTTATGGAAAAACTTCAAAAGTATGATTACTTAAAAGGATTTAAATCATCTAATAAAGTTTTTAAACTTCTATTATATAAAGACATGGGAAAATATGAAGAGATTATAGCTTATTTAGATGAAGAAGGTAAAAAATCATTTTCAACTTCATTAGACTTGCTTCTTGTTTATTACTATTTCTATTTCTTTGCTTATGCATCTCTTAAGGATGTAGAAAAAGCAAAGATATATTATGAAAATGTAATGAAGCTTAAAGACGCTAAAATAGGAAGAAAAAAGATATTACCGCTATTTTCTTGGAATGAAATCACTGGTCAATATATGTTATTATTAAAGAAGTATAAGGATAGTAAAAAGGCTTTCAAGGCAGTGTCTGTAGACAATATGAATAAGCATGAAAGAGTAAATTACTATATGTTATTATCTAAATTATATATTGAAACAAAAGATAAAGGTTTAGCAGAAAGAAATTTAAAATATGTTTTAGCTGATGGCAATAAGATGTATGTTACAACTGAAGCCTCTAAGCTAATTAAAAATTTAGAATAAATATTTAGGAGGAAATTATGAAACAAGCAAAAGGTATTGTTCATAAAAGACAACAAGCTATATTACAATATCTAAAAGAGAACAAAACCATAAAAACTGATGAACTTTCAAAAATATTATCTGTTTCACCTATTACTATAAGAAGAGATATTCAACTTTTTGAGGATCAAGGCATAGTTGAGAGATTTTACGGTGGTGCTACTTTAATAGAAGGAGCATTAAACGATGATCCTTCTCTACTTGATTCATCTAATGAATATTTATCTCAAAAAGAAGCCATTGCAAAATATGCTTCTGGTTTAATAGAAGATGGTGATACTATTTTTATTAATTCAAGCTCTACAGCGCTTTTAGCTTTACAGTATTTAGAAGATAAACGTGTTACTGTAATAACTAATAATGGTAATGCCTTATCAATTCCAAAAGGACCAAATGTTGAGCTAGTATTAACAGGTGGAGAAGTTAATGATAGAAAGAAAACTATGGTAGGCGACTTTGCCACTCATATAATAAATAAAATAACTGCTGATAAATGTATTCTTGGAGTAAGTGGAATTAGTGCTGAATACGGAATAGGTACTTCTATTCTTCAAGAAACAACTATTAATGAAATGATGCTTCGAAGATGCAAAGGAGCTAAAATAATAGTTGCAGATAGCTCTAAAGTTGGAAAAGAACATAATTTTTCTAGTGGAAGAATTGAAGATATATCCTATTTAATTACAGATATATATGCAGATGAGACACAACTAAACTTACTTAATAATAAGGGTATCACTGTTAAAACTGTAAAAACAGAGAATAAATAATTTAAAATATGTTTACTAAAAAATACGTCTAGCAAATTTAATGATTTTATTTGCTAGACGTATTTTTTTATTATTAATTTATTTAAATTCATTATATTCTTTTTTTGAATATTTATGATGTTTCATACAAGCTGTTAATAAATATTTATGTCCGTTATCATCAAAATCTATTTCTGTTAAGCTTGTCTGTTTTATAAATGGAGGTTCCCACAAAGTATCTATATCCTTATTTTCTAATGCAATTAAGAAAGTCTTTAAAGCAATTGTATGAGTTACTACTAATATATTTCTTCCCTTTTCTTTTTGTAAAATCTCATTTATTGCTGCAAATGATCTTTCTTTAACTTCCATAAAAGTTTCACCATTACCTGTTGGCACATACTTAGATGGAGTATTCCAGAAGTTATTATAGTTTTTTTCATCTAACTCTCTAAGTTGATCTTGGTTTAAGCCTTCCCAATTCCCAACTCTTATTTCTCTTAATCCATCATGAGGTATTATTTCTATATTTTTATTTCCTCTAACTATTTTTGCTGTATTATAAGCTCTTCCTGTAGGGCTTGTATATATTACATCAATAGGAGTTTCTTTTATTCTCTCTGCTAACCATTCACCCTGTTTAATTCCAAGTTCACTTAAAGGTGAATCTCCCCATCCTTGCATTATCCCTTGAGTATTCCACTCTGTTTCACCATGTCTTGTTAAATATAATTTAGTCATACCTTTTTCTTAGCTAATACTTTTTAAAAGTATTAAACTAAAGTCACCTCCCTTATTCTAATTATAAAGATAAATGCAACAAATCTGATACATAAAAGATTTACACATTTTTAATTGCGTAGTTACTCTAAAATGTACCAGATTTATATACTTTTATATATTATTTATCCTTTACAGGCTTTTTAACTTCATTATCTATTCCAACTATTTCAAGAATCTTTTCTGATCTTTCTTTAGTTGATCCTGTTATTACAGTATATTTTACGTTTTCAGCTTCTAAGAAACTTAAGATAGCTTTATCTACAGCCTTTGCAATTTCTTCATCTTGCCATCTTACTCCATCCTTTGCGTAGCCAAATTCTCTTGGTACAAAGAATATATGATCATATTTAGGTAAATCTCTTAACGCTAAAACATATAAATCCTTTAAGATTTCTATTTCTTTAATAGTTCTTTTTTTATCTCCTAGCATAAATCTACCGTATATGTAAGGTACAAAAGTAGCATAATCAGTTAATGCATAGTCAAAAGAATTTAGGCTCTCTTCTATATGAAGTTGTCCTAAATATATACCATACTGTTCTGCTATAGTTTCTATCATTCCTTTATCTCTTAGATAGTCTGTACTATACTCTGTAGCAACGCCTACGCTTAAGTCTCTGATTTTCATTTCTACATATAATTGTTGAATTAAAGTAGTTTTACCACATCTTGGTCCACCTAAAATAGCTATTCTCTTTGGCATTGGTTTCCCCCTACAAATTTTCATCATAATTATAAGCTCATCCAAAATCTAGTATTTAACAGTTTTATATGTAAAAAATTAGCCCTAAATTTAAGATTCACTTTAATATTCGTTAATTCTAAAATTTTAATTGGAGATTATATTATACCAATCCTCTCCATTTATTTCAATGTATAATAAGTGGAAAGCTTTCTAAAATTATATTAATTCTAATTTTTCTAAAGCCTTTGTTATTCCTTCATGCTCTACGTTTTCAGTAAAGTCATAAGCAACAGCTTCTAGTTTCTCATGATATCCACCCATTGCTATTCCGTGTTTTACAACTTGGAACATTTCAATATCATTTTCACCATCGCCAAAAGCATAAGTCTTGTCCATATCTATACCTAGCTTGTTTACTAATTGCTCAACTCCATATCCTTTAGTATATTTGCTTAAATACATTTCAAAAGAGAAGCCTGTTGGATGTTTCATAAATGCAAAGCTATCCTTATATTTTTTAGATACCTTTTCAAAAATCTCATTATTTTCATCATTAACTATTATAAGTTTACTTGTTTTAACTTCACTTCTATCCCATTTGTCAGTGATATAATCCATATTAAGCTTAGCGCCTTGTAGTAATTCCATTAATTTCTTATTTTCATAACTTGAAACATAATTCATTTCATGGCCTTCTAACATATAATCAATATTATTTTCTTTGAAATAATCTAATATTTCATTAATCTTATCACTTTCTATAGGATAATCGAATATTATGTCTTCCTTAAAATCTGCATATGCTCCATTAGAAGCTATGTAACCATCAAGTCCTAAGTTAAGTAAATTCTCATCTATACAGCTTTTGGGTCTTCCTGTTGCAAGTATAGTTAAAAAGTTATTTTCCTTTAATTTTTTTATAGATTCTCTTGTTCTTTCAGTAGGACTAGCTATCCCCTTAAAACAATCTATAAGCGTTCCATCTACATCAAAAAATACTATTCCTTTACACTCTTTCATTTAAGCCTCCTAAATTCATACCATTATAATTTACTCTACCTATTATAACATTCTCTTATTATATTCACAAAATATAATAGATAAGTATTTTTGCCGATTATGATATAATAAACATGTTAAATTTTTAACTATTCGGAGGAAAGCATGAAGAAAAACTTTAAACTTAAAGACTTTTTAGGAGTTGGTATAGCTTTATCAATATTTGCAGTAGTGATTTTTTCATTAATATTCTTTTTTGGTGGAGCTTTGATGATGTTATTTGGACTTAAATACTCTTCTATAAAAGTCTTATTTAAATTCTTTTTAATTTATTTTATTGTTGACTTATTTATAGACAATATACTGGAAGGACTTGCAATGGCAGTAAAAGAAGTAAAAGAACTTAGTGATAAAGAATATAATTTACTATACTTTCTTATAGATGTTCCTGTTCAAGTTTTAATTTTAGGCCTTATTAGCTCTAGTATAAGTGGTATATATATGCCTGTTATAACAATGGTTCTATTTGCAATAAGTTGCCACCTTATAAGTTACTTTATTGATAAAAAATTAGAATAACCATTTATAGGTAATTATATTAATATAAAGAAAAAGCTGTTTCTAAAAATTTAGAAACAGCTTTTTTTAATTTTCATTATTACTATTACTAAGTATCCAATTTTCAATGTTTTCTAATGTTGTGTTTGTCTTTTTATTAAAACTTCTTCTATAAAAACTATTTAATAACTTATAATTTAAAGTCTTACTTTTACTACTTCCTTCAAAGCCTTCTGTATATGTTACTTCAATTTTATTTTCATCAATTTCATTTATTTCATATTTTAAATAATTTTCCCCTTGTGCACTACTAAATCTAGCAGCATAAATTCTATTCTCTTCTAAGTCTTCTATTGTTACAAGTATATTTCCCTTTGCTGACATTTTAGTTTTCATCTCTTTAGTATAACTAAAGCCTTTAACTATTTTTTTCTTTGATATTTTTGCTTCATATGAAATAGAGTCAAGTATTGCATCGTAAAGTTGATCTGCTCTTACATTCATAACCTTTTTAAATTCCATTATTTATTTCCTCCTGAGACTTTTTTTCTTCTTGTTAATAAAAAACAACCTATTAATACAATTAAAATTCCTTGTACTATTAAAACATATTGAAACCTTTACCCCTTATTGATATTTTAGCATTGCTATTAGTTAAATTCATTTATTTAGCCTATAGTTTTCAAAATGTTTTCAAAGAATCTTATATCTCTAAAAAAATATAATAAAATTTAATTCTATAAATAAAAAAGATTATATCCAAAGGAGTTTTGGATATAATCTTTTTTCTATTTTTTATATTTTTTATCGCCTATTAATAAACAAGTAATAAGAGATACTACTAATATCCAGTCTGCTGCTGATATTATAGTTCTATTTTTAGAAAAATAACTAACAAGTGCTGCAATTATTACTGCTACCCCTGCTATCATTTCACTATTTCCTACCCATTTTGCATAGCCACTTTCATTTTTTATGTTTTTCTTGCGATAATTAGTAATTAGATTTAAGTCTTTTTTTACTTTAACTTGATAACCTAAATATATCAAGAAAGCTCCCCCTAAGATGTGAACTGCATACAACATAGTAAATCCCCTCATATTTCGATTTAATTTTCCTAATAATTTAAAAAATCTAATTTAAATATTACCACTTAAATCTAAAAGATGCAAAGCTTTACTAACTGTACCATTTTTCTTGACTTAAATACATTTTCTTATAGCTACTATTTCCTTGCATTAAATCTTCATGACTTCCTATTTCTTTTATGCTTCCATCTTCCATAACTATAATTCTATCTGCAATCTTTACTGTTCCCATTCTATGGGTTACTATTATGGCTGTTCTTCCTGCTGCTAACTCTTTAAATTTATTAAATATTCTACTTTCCTCTAAGGGATCTATAGCTGCTGTTGGTTCATCTAAAATTATAATATCCTTAAAGGCGTATAAACCTCTTGCTATAGCAATTCTTTGCCATTGACCTCCTGATAAATCTACTCCATCAAATTCCCTAGAAAGCATAGTTTCTAATCCATCTGGAAATCTTTCTTTATTTAATTCTACATCAGCTTTTTCTAAAACTTCTTTTAATTTTTGATTATTAAAATTCTCTATATCACTTATGCTTACATTTTCTGATAAGGTCATTTTATATTTTTGATATTTTTGAAAAACTGCTGATACTTTACTATAAATAGATTCTGGCGAAATCTTTTTGGTATCATATCCTCCAAACTCTACCTTTCCTTCTGTTGGCAGATATAATCCTAAAATTAACTTAGCTAAAGTACTCTTTCCAGCTCCATTTTCTCCAACTATAGCTATAGTTTCTTTTGGAGAAATATCTAAATTAATATTACTTAAGGATGGTTTAGAAGCACCAGGATAAACAAACCCTACATTTTTTAAAGATATATTAGGAACACCTTCTATCTCTACAGGTTCCCCTTGTCTTTCTTGTAAATCTAAAAATCTATCTAAGTTTCTTACTGCTCCAAACATTTTTGTAATATCTCCAACTTCTCTACATATAAATTCCTCCATAGTTGAAAACATCGTTCCAATAGCTGATAATACTGCTCCAAAGGCACCTACACCTATCTTTCCACTCATAAGACTTGTGAATAACAAATATAATATTCCCATATAACAAATTAATGTAAATACTTTCATACCAAGCTCTATTAAATTTGCCTTTTTTTCAGCTTGCCATAATTTTTTATTAAGTAACAATAAAGCTGATGAATATAAGTCTTTAAAATATGAAAATGCTCCTAAAAGTCTTGTTTCCTTATAATATTCTCTATCTATCATACATTTTTCATAGTACTCAAATTCTCTTCTAATATTAGCTGATTGATTTTCTAAATCTGTAAAAATCTTAAGTCTAATAAATTGATTTAAAGCAACTGGTATAAATATAAGTATTATAGAAAATGTAAGTATAGGATTTAACCTATATAAATATATCCCCATAAATATGAAGTAAGGCAAATATAAAGTTAACATCATATTTATTATTCCATTAAAAAATATACTTCCTCTTACCCCTATATGAGCCTTATTTATATCATCTAGAGTCTCTGAATACTCAAAGTTTATTGGATCTATCTTACTAGCTTTTTCATTTACAAAGTTTGTTATATACCCAGCTGCAATAAAGAAAAATTTATTTGCCAGCATATTTACAAGTCCATTTAAAAAATGAGTTAATATTAAAACAGTTCCTAAAAATAAAGCTGCTAATATTACCATTGCCATAGTAGTATTTCCACCTGCTAAAGCGGCAACTGAATTAAAAAATTTCTCTGTAGCTACAGTACTAAAAGCAAATAATCCACTACTTATAAGGCTTAAAATTGATAGAAAAATAAAATCTTTAGGAGAAGATGCTATTACCATTGGTAATATTTTTTTTATTACTTGAAAAGTTGAAGATTTCCTTCTTTCATTTAACATGCATACCACTCCTTTTGACTTTCATACATTTTTGCATAAACTCCATCAAGCTCCATAAGTTCTTCATGAGAACCCTTTTCTACTATAGCTCCATCTCCTATAACAAAAATTTCATCTGAAAGCTTAGTTGAGCCAAGTCGATGACTTATAAATATAGTTGTCCCACCTCTACTTATCTCTTCAAACTTTTCATAAACCTTACTTTCACTAATTGGATCTAAAGCAGAAGTTGGTTCATCTAGTATTCTTAATGAAGTATTGCTTACTATAGATCTTGCCATGGCTACTTTTTGCCATTGTCCACCTGATAAATCAATTCCATCTTCTTTAAGCTTTCCAAGCATTGAATTTAAACCATGTTCTAAAGATTTTACTTTTTCATCAAGCTCTATAGTTGTTATTACTTTTTCAATATCTCTATCTATAAAGTTTCCATTTAACCTTAAAACATTTCCTAAAGCTATATTATCTCTTAAAGATATATTGTATTTAGCAAAATCTTGATAAACTACTGAAGTTAAAGCTTTTAACTCTGCTTGAGAATAATTTCTTATACTAACTCCATTTATTAAAATATCACCTTCAAAATTACTATATAATCCTGTTATTAACTTAGTTAGTGTTGTTTTACCTGCTCCATTTATACCAACTACTGAATAATGTTTTCCTCCCTTTATAGTGAAGGATAAATTTTTAAGTATATAATTTTCAGTACCTGGATATTTGAAATATACATTTTTAAATTCCAAAGTCTTTAAGATTACAGGTTCTTGAGCTGGCTTATCTATTGCTCCTTCACATTCTTCTAATATAAAGAAATCACATAATTCATTTATATATTCCTTATTTTTAGCTAGATCTTCCATAAGATAGGTTAAGGTCCATGACATATCTCCAACAAGATTTAAAATTGCATTACTTATAGAAATAAATATACCAACAGACATACTTCCTTCTTGAACAGGCTTTAATAAAATAATAAGTATAAAGATAGATAGGCAAGCTGTTATAACACTTCCCATCTTATTTCTTATAAACCATTTCTTTTGAGTTTTATATTGCATTATTCTTACTTTTTCATAAAAACCTAACCATATTTCATTTAATTTATGAGCATAATTAAATAATGTTCTTTCGTCAACAGAATCTCTATCTGTAAGAACTGCACCTATATAATCAGATCTTCTTCTATAATTACAAGCATCTTTATAAGTTTGATAATTTGCTTTTCCACTTTTAATAGCTAAAACAAATAATGGAATTGAAACTATTAATATAATAATTCCTGTCCACCAAGCTTTGCTAAATAGTATAGCTAATATTCCTGAAATTTTAATTACTAAGGCTAAAATTGAAAATAAATTAACATATCCTTGCTTAATATCTATCTCTGGTTGTTTAATTACTCTAGATATTAAATTCCAACTTGCTTCACTCTCTATATGTCTATATTCTAGCTTGGCTATTTTTTCAGTAATATCTACTCTTATAGTCTCTTTTAATTTTATTTCTAATCTTGTTTGTACAAAACCTAATAATTTATCAGAAATCCAAGTATATGCTACTGCAGAACCTAATAAAATTATTGGTAAAAATATTTCATTGTAACTTCTATTACCATTTAATATTTCAACTGCTTTATCTAAAAAGTCGGCTACAAACATTACTTCTAAAGTTGGTACTATACCATCTAATATCTTTTGCATAGCTATAATTAAAGCATCTATAGGTGCACAATTAAATACTATTTTTATAACTTTACATATATACCCCAAATACCCTTTCTTCTTCACATTCATCCCCCCAGTTAAAACCTTCTTAAATAATTATACCCATTATCTGTAAATGTTTTTAGTGGATTTTTATGATATTTAGTGCATATATTCAATAAACACAAAAAGTTGGATATTATAAACATCCAACTTTTCAAACAAATTATTTTATTACAGGATAACTTTTTAATATTGTAAGCTTTCCTTTTATTTCATACTTACCTAAAGTTGCAGGGATTAAATAACTATCTCCCATCTTTATTTTTTCATTAAAACCTTCGCCTTCTATTGTTCCATCACCATCTACACAAGTAAACATAAAGAATCTTTCTTTATCGCTTTCTTCCTTTAAAGATTCTTCTATTAAATATTTTTCGATTCCAAAATACTCATTTTCACATAGAAGAGCTTTCTTATAACCATTAAAGTTTTCTAACTCACCTTGAAGATTTTCACATTGAAGATCAAAGTTAATTACATCTAATGCTTTTTTTACATGGATTTCTCTTGGTCTTCCATAATCATATACTCTATATGTTACATCACTATTTTGTTGTATTTCTGCAATTATAGTTCCTTCACATATAGCATGTACAAGCCCACTATTTATTAAGAAACAATCGCCTTTTTTAACTTTTATTTTATTTAAATATTTTTCTACTTCATTATTTTCTATTGCAGTTTTAAACTCATCTCTAGTACAATCCTTTGTACCTACGATTAAACTTGCATCTGGCTTTGCATCTATAACATACCAAGCTTCTGTCTTTCCATAATCACCTTCGTATTTAGCTGCATATTCATCACCTGGATGTACTTGTACTGAAAGTTTCTCTCCTGAATTTATTAATTTAATAAGTAATGGTAGTTTTTCTAAAGTTACCTTTGTACCAACTAAATCATGTCCTTGCTCTTTTATTAAGTCATCAAATTTAGTTCCTTTAAATTCTCCATTTTCAACTATCCCAGTACCATTAGGATGACAAGCTATATCCCAGCTTTCTCCTATGTTTCCATCTGGAAGGTTATCTCTAAACTCCTCGAAGTCTCTACCTCCCCATATTTTTTCGTAGTATAAATTTTCAAATCTAATTGGATACATCTCTCTTCCTCCTGTACTACTTCTAAGCCATAATTCCTATTATTGCAATTAAAAAACTTAAATTTTTATCTTATTTACAGTATATACAATTATAAAGTTATTTCATAGCTTAATAATTTCCTTTAATAGTTGAAATTGTTTACTATTTTATTTACTTCACTTATTGCTAAAGCTGCTGCTCCTAAAACTCCTGATTTACCTTCTAAGTTAGATTTTTCTATCTTACAATTTTCTGCTACAATACCTAAACATCTATTCTTAACAACCTTTTTAACTGTTTCTAAAACAATGTCTCCACCATTTATAACTCCGCCCCCTAAAACTATCATATCTGGATCAAAAGTATTTGCTACATTTGCAACTATAATTCCTAAATATGATAATGCTTCATCTAAAATGTCTTGAGCTACTGTATCTCCATTTTTAGCTTCATCAAAAACTTCTTTAGCTGTTACTTTATCGTATTTCTTTAATGAAGTTTCTGCATTACTATTTACAGCTTCTTCTGCTCTTTTCATTATTGCTGTTCCTGATGCCATTCTTTCTCCACAGCCTTTGTTTCCGCATCCACATCTTGGCCCATCACCTTTAACAGTTGTATGTCCAACTTCTACAGCATTCGATGTACTTCCTCTATATATTTTTCCATTTAATATAGCACCTCCACCAATACCTGTGCTTACTGTTACATAAACCATATTTTCAGTACCTTTACCTATACCAAACATAAACTCTGCTAAAGTTGCTGCGTTAGCATCATTATCTAAAAATACTGGAAGATTAAATTCATTATTTAAATTTTCAACTATATTAAAGTTTTTAAATGGTAAATTAGGTGGTGCTACTATAAGACCTTTCTTAACATCTAAAGGTCCTGGTGAACCTATTCCTATTGCTTTTACATCTTCTATATTAACTCCATCTAAAACAAAATTAATAGTAGATTTTATATTAGAAACTATAGCTAAGTCACCCTTTTCAGCTTCTGTTTTAACTACCTTTTCTTTAACTATATTACCTTCTAAATCAACTAAAGCTGTATAAATTTTAGTTCCTCCTAAATCAACAGCAACAACAAACTTCTTATCCATAATAAACTCTCCTCCACTTCTAATTATTGTCTTTGTATAAAATTATAAAGTGCTCCTAATTTGTTTGCGTTATTTCCATATTTGCACTTTCTTATAACAGGTCTTATCTTACCATCTACATTTCTTTGCATTATTTCATCTATTCTTATATATACTTCTTCTATAAAATCATTTCTCTCTGATACTGCTCCTCCTAAAATTATAACTTCAGGATCATAAGTATATTGAATGTTGTAAATTCCAACAGCCATGTAAGTAAAATAATTATTAACCTCTTCTATAGCTATTTGATCCTTATTTTCATAAAGTTCAAAAGCTTTTACTCCGTTAATGTCCTTTTCAGCTATTCCTTTTCTTTTAGCAATTCTTCTTGCAAGGGCAGCTGTAGATCCTACATTACTCCAAGTTAAATATTTATTTCCTGAATTTTTATCTACATCTACTATGCAATATCCAAATTCTCCACCATGTCTATTAACACCTTTATGGATTTTTTTATCTTTAACTATAGCTCCACCTATACCTGTCCCACAGACTATGAAAGCTAAATCTTTTTCTTCTTTTCCTGCCCCTAACCAACATTCTCCTAAAGCAGCACAGTTAGCATCATTTTCTATCTCTACCTTTAATCCAGTCTTAGCTAGTAATATTTCTTTAAAATTAGGTCCATGAATATAAGGTATTGCACTTGCTCCATAAACTATTCCACTTTCGCTATCTACTGCTCCTGGAGAACTTATAGCAATTCCCTCTAATTTAAACTCTTCTTTATTTTCCTTTGCAATTTCTACAAGCTTATCGAAAAATTCCTCTACTGTTTCAGGAATTTCTATAATTCCATTTTTAAAAAACTCTCCATCCTCTGTGATAATTGACCACTTAACTGCAGATCCACCTATATCATAAACAACAAAATTTCTCATAAACTTCTCTCCTGTTAAAATCCATTATTTTCGGATACTTCTTTTATCCATCTACCTGATTTCTTTATTGTTTTCTTTTGAGTTTCTAAATCTACTGAAATATATCCATATCTATTTTTATAAGCATTACACCAGGACCAACAATCTATTGGTGTCCAAGCGTGATATCCAAAGCAATTTGAACCTTCCATAATTCCTTTATGAAGATATTCTAAATGTTCTTTATAAAAATCAATTCTATAATCGTCTTCTATTACACCTTCATTATTTATATATCTACTTTCACCTTCAACACCCATTCCATTTTCTGAAATATACCATGGGATGTTGTTGTAATTTTCTTTTATATTTTTAGCTATATCGTACATGCACTCAGGATATATCTCCCAGCCTCTATAAGGATTCATTCTTCTACCTGGCATTTCATAGTTATCAAAATACTTATCTGGCATCCATGTACTTTCCTTATATTCACTTTCTTTAGCCTTTACTCTTCTTGGTTGATAGTAATTTACTCCTAAGAAATCTATAGTATTTTCTTTTATAATTTTCATCTCTTCTTCTGTAGCTTCAAAGATAATTCCATCTTTCTCTAGAACTTCTGTAAGAACCTTAGGGAATTCCCCTTTTACTGCTGGATCTAAAAATGAATTGTTGAAGAAACTATTTGCAAATTCTGCTGCTTTTAAATCTTCTTGACTATTACTTCTTGGATAAGCAGGTGTTAAATTTAAAATAATTCCTATCTTTCCACCATCTTTATTGCATCCAAGCTCTCTAAAACCTTCTATAGCCTTTGCTGAAGCTAAGTTTAAATTATATAAAGCTTGTACAGCTTTTTTACCATCTACAACTTGAGGATAATGGAACTTATAAAGGTATTGTCCTTCCACAACTACTATTGGCTCATTAAATGTTGCCCAATATTTTACCCTATCTCCAAATAGCTTAAAGGCTGTCTTTGCAAATTTAACAAATAAATCAACTACGTGTTTTGATTCCCAACCACCATATTTATCATATAATTCAACTGGCAAATCAAAATGATGTAAATTCATAACTGGAATTATTCCATTTTTTATACTTTCATCAATTACATCATTATAAAATCTAACTCCATCTTCATCTGGCTCTCCAGTTTCAAAATCTTTAATAAGTCTGGTCCATTGTATTGATGTTCTAAAGCTATTAAGTCCAATTTCCTTAAGCATAGCTAAGTCTTCTTTATAGCTATTATAAAAATTTGAAGCTATATCTGGTCCTACACCATCAAAGAAAACTTCTGGTGCTATATCAAACCAGTGGTCAAAAACGCTTTTATGATTTTTATTAAATCTTCCTTCTGATTGTGGCCCTGATGTTGCAGCTCCCCACCAAAAATTTTTAGGGAATTTATATTGTATACTCATTCTATCCACATCCTTTTAATCAAAAATAAATTCAAATTTTTCTTCTTCTAATTCTTTTCTTATTGCTTCTACTTCTCCTATATTATTAGTTGCTTTTAGTAAATATAAGTTATACTTTCCTTTTGTATAGTCCATAGTTTTTCCATCATCATAATAATGGAATCCCTTTGCATTTTCCCCAAATACTTTATAAGTTACTTTATTTGGTCTGTTCTCTACATTCATGAATTTTTCTTGATAAGTTGGAATTATACTTCCATCTTTAACAAATACTAAGACTTCATCTAACTCACATTTAATCTTATAGCTTTTTCTACCTATAAATTTTTCATTAGTGAAGTAATTATGCCATATTCCCTCTGGAAGATATAAAACCTTTGTTCTTTCTCCCTGATATACAACAGGTGCAATTAATAAGTTTTCTCCTAACATAAACTGTTCTTTTATATTTAAAAGATTTTTATCTTTTGGATATTCCATTATCATAGGTCTAAATATAGGTAAACCCTCTTTATGTGAAATATAATATAAATCATAAATGTAAGGTAATAATTCATATCTTAACTTAATTGATTTTTTAGCAATAGCTTCTGCTTTCTTACCAAAAGCCCAAGGCTCTTGCCTTCTAGTGTACATATTAGAATGGTTTCTAAATATAGGAAGAAAGCTTCCTATTTGCATCCATCTTATAAATAATTCTTCTGAAGAATCTAAGCCAAATCCGGATACATCATTTCCTACAAATGAAAATCCACTTATTCCAAGATTTGAATTCATAGATAAAGACATTCTCATTTGACTCCAAAGACTCATATTATCCCCAGTCCACACTGAAGAATATCTTTGTCCACCTGCATAGGTAGCTCTAGTCATTGAAAATTCTCTCTTATTTTCATCTAATTCTTTTTGTGCTTCATGAGAACATCTACTCATTTCAAAGCCATATCTATTATGAAATTCTTTATGTTCTATAACTCCATAGTCTCCATTGTGAATACAGCTTTCTAACATTGTTTTGTGATCATTATTAAATACACATGGCTCATTCATATCATTCCATATTCCATCTATATTATGTTCTGATATGAATTTCTTTAACTCTTCTTTCCACCACTCTCTACAATCTTTATTTGAGAAGTCTGGAAAAGCACTATCCCCTGGCCACACAGCTCCAATAAATATTTCACCATCTAATTTCTTAGTAAAATGATTTCCTTCTTTTCCTCTTTTATATACTCCGTACTCTTCGTCTACCTTAACCCCTGGATCTAATATGGTTATAGTTTTTATTCCCTTTTCTTTTAACCCTGTAATAAGTCCCTTTGCATCATCAAAATGTGGTGTCTTGAAAGTCATTACTCTAAAACCATCCATATAATCTATATCTAAATAAACTACATCTAGTGGTATTTCCTTTTCTTCAAAGGTCTTTACTAAATCTTTTACTTCCTCTTGAGTGAAATAACTAAACCTACATTGTTGATATCCTAAACTCCATAATGGTGGCATCTCCATTCTTCCTGTTAATGAAGTATAATTTCTAACTACTTCTTTTATATCCTTTCCTAACATAAAGTAGTATTCTATATTTCCACCTACTGAACCAAAAATATTCTATCCTCATAGCTTTTTCCCATATCAAAATAGCTTCTATAACTATTGTCAAAAAATAGTCCATAAACATTTTCTTCTTTTAAACCTACATAAAATGGAATTGTTTTATAATACATAGTTGAGTTGTCATCTGTTTCTGGATCATCTGTATTATAATTTTCTGTATAATACCCTTTTTTATTTAAATTGCCACCCTTTTCACCTAAGCCATAATACGCTAAACAATCATTAAACTTTGATATATATATATTTCCTTCATCATCTTTAAAGCTTGGTTGAAAATCCTTACAAACTATATTTCCCTTTTTATCTTTAAAAGTAATTTCTTTTGTAGCCTTATTTACTAAAGTAACTACTTTATTTCCTTTTATAATTATATATTTTTTATCTTCATCTATTATAAAATTTGAAGGCTTTAAGTTATCTAAAACTGCTCCTGTTTTTAATTGTTCTTCATATTTATCACCTATAAATACCTTCACTATATCTTCTTCTAAATAAGATATAGCTATTTTATCTATTGATGAAAAATAAATATCTATAACATTATTTTTAACTTCATAATTTCTAAAAGTATTTTCTATTCCATTAACGGCTTTAAACTTCATATCTAAAGTTTCTCTATAATTTAATTGTTTCAAATCTAACCACCTCATATTATCGCTTAGTTAAAACTATAGGTGATATGATACTAGAATTAATAAATCTAGCATCATTATCACCTATTATTTAGCTTATATTATTGTTTATTTGTCTTTGCCCATTCATCAATTTGTTTTTGCATTTCAGCTATTATTTTATCTACACCTTGTTCTTTTAACTTAGCATTTAACTTAGGTAGATATTCATCAATATCCATTGATCCACTGTATATTGTTGACTTGAATTCTTCAAGAACGTTATTTACAGCTGCTATTTCAGTACTTACTGCTGCTGGATCAAACTTAAATCCTAAAGCTGGTGAATTTTTAGCTTTGTTATTGAAATCTTCGAATTCATCCCATTTAGTTAATGGTTCTTTATCTAAAACATAAGTAAGGAATAAGTTACCTACTGTATAGTATCCAACTCTATAGTCTTCTTCTTTTGGTAGTAACTTAATTTGCTTATCTCCAACTTTTTCGTAGTGAGTTCCTTCAACACCATAGTTGATTAAGTTTCTTAAGTATTCATCAGTATTTAAAAGATTTAAGAATTCAACTGCTTTTTCTGGATTCTTAGAGTTCTTTGATATTCCTATCATTGATCCTGTTGTTGAAGCATTTGTTATATAAGTATCCATTATTGTTGAAGCTACTACATCATATTTTAAATCTTTTGACCAAAGATTTTCTGCATATGGTTGACCATCTGCTTTTGTTACAAATCTCTTAACTGATTTATCATCTTGAGCTGTAGCTGCATCAGCATTTATATATCCTGCTTGATAGTATTTTCTTAAAACTTCTAATTGTTCCTTCATTTTGTCTGTTTCGAACATATTCTTAATCTTTAAGCTATCATCATTATGTTCAACCCCAACTGGATCAACTAATTGATCGAAATATTGTGGAGCTGAGAACCCTTTTGTTATATAAAGTGGTGTTACTCCTGGTTCATTTTCTTTTATAACCTTTAACCATGGTTCTAAATCTTGAATTGTGTGAATGTCTTGATAAGGTATGTTATATTTGTCTACATATTCCTTTGTAAATACCCACATTGGTGCTGTTGATATTTCTTTTTGGTTTGGTACAGCATAAATCTTTCCATCTATTGTTGCTCCATCCCAGAATCTTTGGTCTATAGCTTCTTTCATATCTTTTCCAGTTGTATCTAAGTAATCATTTAATTCTAAGAAAGCCCCTTTTCTTGAATTTCCTAGATAGTCACCTGCCCATGAACAAGTAAATGCTAAATCAAAAGATTCTCCTGAATTTATGATTACTGAAAGCTTTTGGTTATAATCACCATAATCTATAAATTTCATATCAATTTTTGCATTTATCTTTTCTTCTAGGTACTTATTTGCTTCGTCTTCTACCATTTGTAAGTCTTTTGGTTCTTGTCCAATTGTGTACCAAGTTAATGTAACTGGTTCATCACCTTTATTTCCTGCTTTAGCACCTGAATTACCACATCCTGTTAACAAAGTTGTTGTTGTTAATGTTGCACATGCTGCTAATGCTAGTAATTTTTTAAACTTCATAGTTAATCAGCCCCTTTTTATCTATTCGTTTTAATAACGTTTACAATATGATTATAAAATATTTATTTTCTTTTTTATAGTGAACTTTTTTATATTTACTTGCTTAAATCTACATTATTTTATCAAAATTCTTAAAATTCTATCTTTTTTCTAGAATGTTCTTAATTCCTTTGAAGTATATTTTATAACCTCTCTAATTCTATTTAATTCACTTTCTTTAGAATCCTTTTTCCAAATATATGAATAGTCATAAAACCATTCTTCAAGCTCTTTTGCTAGAGTATTATTATCAAAATCAAAGCCTATACATTCTTGTTTAAATTTAGCTTTTAATAATGATATAAAGAATTTATTTATAAGTATTATCCCTCTTGTACAAACAATAAATTCTTGTAATGCTTCTTTATTTTTTACTTTATTTAATAAAGCTGTTAATTTAATTTCTATTTCAGTTGCATTATTGTAGCCTTCAATAATATCTTCTATATTTAAATTTTTAATACCTTCTCTTACTTCTGAATTTTTATCAAATAACTCTTTCCATCTTACTAAATCTGACCAAGTCACAACTTGTGTTTTACTTAAATCTCTTAGTATAGAAACTACAGTTAATGAAGTGTCTCCATATTCAAGTAATGATAATCCTTTATATATAGTTTCAAATTCTTTTTCTCCCTTTGGATTCCAGGATAAAGCACCACCATAAGCCATTCCTGGTATTGAAGCTTCAAGTATGTTTATATGTCCATAATCACCCCAGTTTGTATTTAAAACACCTTTTGCTTCATGTTTTACTCCATAGCTTATCATTCTAGTTATATTTTCAAATCCATTATCCATAAGGTTCATAAGATGACTCCAACCTGCAACCCCTGGACATACGTATTGTTCTCTTCCTGCTTCATGGATTTTTCTTGTACCTTCTTCAGTTGCTTCTGCTCCGTAATTCCAATTTAAACATATAACATCCTGTGGTATATCCTTTATCACCTCTGTATGATTTAATATAACATCACCCCAGAACATAACTTCCTTATTATATCCCTTTACAATATCAATTATTTTATTTAAAAATCCTGTATAAAGCTTTCCTTGTCCTAACTTTTCTCCAAGCTCTTTACTTTTGCCTTTTCCTAAATCAAAAGTTTCATCACCACAAATATTGAACTTATCTGAAGTGAAAAGAGGGATAAATTGCTTTAGCATATTTTCAACAAGCTTTAAGCTTTCAGCGTTACTTACATCTAAAGTATGATGAGCCATTCTATCTACAAATGAGTATTCATCATCCTCCATATTTTCTAATTCACATAAATTACTATAAGATTTTGTTCTTAAAACTTCATATAAATGTCCAAAAGTTGCTAAGGATGGTATTAGTTCAATATGACGACTTTTACAATACTTATCTAAAATCAATATTTCTTCTGCTGTTAACGGATCTTTATCTATCCAAACTTCACTCATACCTTTAAAAGCAAAAGTATGCTCTATATATAATTGAATTTGATTTATTTTATATAAAGCAGCCTTATCCACTAGCTTCTTTAATGTTTCTAACTTAGGTACTCTACCTCTTGTAACGTCATGATAAAATCCACGATTTTTAAAGTACGGTTCATCATTTATTTTTACATTGGACAAAATAGCCCCTTCTTGTCTTAATATTTGTCTTAATGTTTGAATACCATAAAATAACCCTGAATCTCCATAACCTATTATAGTTATAGAATCTTTGTTTATCTCTAATTCATAACACTCTTCATTGCCTACAACCTCTGATTTTATAAGCTTTATAGCATTTTTAGACTTTTCGTCTATATATGCCTTATTTATTTTTATATCAAAACCTAAATTATCTTCAATTTCCTTTTTAAGAATTAAAGCCCCCTCAAAATCATTAAAATTGCAATTATAATTTAAAATTATTTCTGTATCTCTTCTAATATTAAAACTTCCACTGCTATTAACTAACTTTTTAGGACTTGGTATTAAGTACATCTATATTTACCCCCTTCTTTTAATTCTCTCAATAGCCTTTTTTAAATCATCTTTTAAAGATAATTCATAGGCTCTCATATCTCCACTTTCATTAATTAAAATCACTTGCTTTTCTTTATTTACATATTCCTTTGTATAAAGCTTTACTACTTTAACATTTGAATATCTTTGTGGACTAAATTCTGATGCATCTTTAAAAAACTCTGCATTTCTAAGATTTATAGTCTTTATTAATTTTCTTTTCTTTTTACTCATTATTTTTGATAAATCTAACTCATCCTCTGTTAATTCATACTCATATTCAACAAAGAAACTTAAAGTTAAAAAATGTACAATAACATATACTAGTAAAATAAGAACGGCTAAAGTTAAACTTTCAAATATATAAGTTAAGGCTGCAAATACTAATATTAATGTTTTTACTGCTGTTATTACTTTTAATATTTTATCATTGTTATTTTCTATAAATTGTTCTTGATGCATTTTTTATTCCTCCATTTATAGATGTATTTTTTATATCTATACTATTATTATAGATTCTATATAATCTTGAATATAGTGTACAAACTATATATTCACTTAAAAAACTCTATATAGGAGTAACGTTTTCACAAATATTACATACAAGTTATTTGGTCTACAAACATAAAAGCTGGTCCTTCACCCTTCATTATGCTCCACGGAGGACAAACTCCTTCATTTTTTGCAAACACTCTTATATATCTAGCTTTAATTTTATTTTGTATAGATATATTTTCAACTCCAACTTCTTGTCTTGGAACTCTATTTTTATAATTTACTCTATCTAGCTTTTCAAAGTTTTCTCCATCAATAGATACAGAAAAATCTACATATCTAGGATAGTATATCCACGCTCTAGTATCTTGAAGGAAGCCTACTGTTATTTTATTTATATCTAAAACTTCTCCTAAATCAACTATTACATCCATATCATCTGTGTAGCCAAGCCATCCACCTTCTCTATAAGATGTAGTTCCTTTTTGTCCATCTATAAGGTCATAAACTCCATTATTATTATATTTTTTATTTTCTGTAGCCTTAGTTAACCCTTTAATATCCTTAATAGGCAATGTTGTATAAAGTCTTCCTTCTATTATGCTACTTTCCTTAAAGCCTTCATTATAAGCAATGGCTTTAATTATAGTTTCTCCCTTAACTTTTATAGGTGTTTTATATAAGCTAGAGTTTTTATTAGGCTCACTACCATCAAGAGTGTAGTAAACTTCTCCACCCTTATTAATATTTTCTATTCTAAATTCCCCTTCATATGGAGCTTCTTTTAGTATAACTTTAGGTGTAATTATTGGTGCAAAGGCTCTTGGCATAACTTTTGATGTGCTTTTAATTCTCTTATATTTAGGAATATAATTATCTATAGTTTCTTTATTCTCTACGTATTCTTTATTAAAGAAATCATATTTTTTATTGCCTTCTCCTTTTGAAAAAGTAAAAGTGATTTTATTATTTTCTGATAAAACAATAACCTTATTCTCCTTTAACTTAAACTCTCCATTTTCAGCAATTAGACTATAATTAAACCCATTATGACTACATTTTAAAACTTTAGTATCTGAATTTTTTAAAACTGGTAAAGTATTTATATATAAAGCTAATTTTTCATTATTTTTAAAACTTTCTATAGCTTCAAAGGTTATCTTAGCTTCATCACAAATTATCTTTATTTTTCCTTGACTACATTTCCAAACTATCTTGTAAGTAGAATCATCCTCTATATAAAATTCAGGCTCCTCCCCTTTTAACTTTTCT
Source organism: Clostridium chauvoei (assembly GCF_002327185.1). Lineage (NCBI taxonomy): Bacteria > Bacillati > Bacillota > Clostridia > Eubacteriales > Clostridiaceae > Clostridium > Clostridium chauvoei. The sequence goes on from NZ_CP018624.1 coordinate 2,222,241, forward strand.
ATATTTCCATCTTCATCTACTAAAACTACATCTATTGAAGCTCTAAAATCCCCATCACTCCAACGGTGAGCATCTAATATAGGTAATGTATCAAAAACACTTTCATTACCATTTAAAACATCATTGTAATATCTTGATTTATAATCTTCATTAAATAAATGTAAATCCCTTATTGAAAGTTCATTATCATCCCAAAGTAAACTAACTCTATAAAAACGACTATTGTACCAAAGAGTCCTTAAATCTTCTTCCTTGTTCCAATCTTCTGAAGCAACAAAGGTTGTTGGTGGAGTAAGTTTATATTTTTTCTTAAACCACTTTCCTGACTCTTCTAAGGTTTCAACTCTAACCTTTCCTTCCTTTGCTAATTTCGCTACATAAGGTATTTGAATTTCATACCCTTTCATCATTGTATTCCATAAAAACGTATTTTCTTGACCTACTTGTGCATAAGAAAAACCTAAAGTTTTCTCTTTTGTTAACCTATCAAATATCCATTCTATCCACTCTTTAGTTCCCCCCATTCTACCTGCTGGTTCTAAAGTGTAAACATCACTTATTCCCTTTCTTAAACCATCTTCAAAACAATATATTGGATCTGGTCCTAAAAGTCTAAATATAGGTAAGTCTACTTGATTTTCTTTATTTTGAGCTGGCATATATTCGTTTAATTTGCTTGGATAATATCCTTGATTAAAATATCCACCCCATAAGGTAAATCCATCTGTACCTATTTGATCACGGCATATAGCTGCTGCAACTACACCATATTTTTCTTTAAAATAATTTAAAGTAACTATATCAATTACCCATGAACCTACAGACTTTGGATAATATCCAAATATACTTTTAAAGTCTTCCATATAAACATCTACCATTTTTATTCTATCTTCAGGTAAATATCCTAATGAGTACCCCATATCAACATGATCATCTACAGGAGTTTCTCCCTTCCACTTTACTCCCGCCTTTTCTGCAAGCTGTTTATCAAATTCCCACCATACACCAACTTCATCATATTCATCTACACTACTTTTAATTAAATTACTATATCTTTCATCCATTAAAGCATCATATTTTAATGCATAAGTAGAAGGTAATCCATATTGCTTTAAGATTTCTATCTGTCTTACTACAGTTTCATAATCATCTAAAACAAACTCCCCACTTGGATAAACAGTTTTTCTTATAAAATTATATATATTTACTATAGATATCATTAATTTTAACCCCTTTCTTAAATGCTTATTTTCTATGTAATAAAAAAATATCAAGGGATTTTAAACCCCTTGATATTCTATAACCTTATTTATTTTCTTTTTTCCACTCATCAAGTTGTTTTTGCATTTCCTTCATAACTTCATCCATACCTTGTTCTTTTAGCTTAGTATTTAATTTTTCAATGTATTCATCGATATCAACTGATCCACTGAAAATTAATGCTCTAAATTCTTGGTAAGCATTACTTATACCAGCTATTTGAGTACTTACTGGTTCTGGATTGAACTTAAATCCTAATGCAGGTGAAACCTTTGAATTCTTGTTGAATTCTTCAAATTCGTCCCACTTAGTTGTAGGTTCAGTATCTAAAACATAAGTCTTAAATAAGTTTCCTGTTGAGAAGTATGCAACTCCATAGTCAACACTTCTTGGTAATAACTTAATTTGCTTGTCAGCAACCTTGTCATAATGAGTTCCTTCAATACCATAGTTAACTAGGTTTCTTAAATGTTCATCAGTATTTAGAAGATTTAAGAATTCAACTGCTTTTTCTGGATTCTTAGAGTTCTTTGAAACTGCTATCATTGATCCAGTTGTTGAAGCACTTGTTATATGAGTATCCATAATTGGAGAAGCAACTAATTCATATCCAACGTCCTTAGCCCAAATACCTTCTGCATATGGTTGTCCATCTGCTTTAGTTACAAATCTCTTAATTGACTTATCATATTGAGCTATAGATGAATCAGTATTAATGTAACCTGCTTCATAGTATTTTCTTAAAGTCTTTAAAGTGCTCTTAAATTTATCTGTATCGAATATATTCTTAACTGTTAAACCTTCATCTTCATATTCAACTCCAAATGGTTCTGAGAAGAAATCGAAGTATTGTGGTGGTGATAAATTCTTATCTATATATAGTGGAACTACTTCTGGTTCCTTTTCTTTTATAACTTTAAGCCAAGGCTCTAAATCTTCTAATTCGTGGATATCTTGATAAGGTATGTTATATTTGTCTACAAGCTCTTTTGTGAAAACCCACATAGGTTGTACACCAAGTTCTTTTTGGTTAGGTACTGCATAAGTTTTTCCTTCAACTTTTGCTCCATCCCAGAATCTTTGGTCTATTTCCTTTTTCATATCCTTACCTGTAGTTTCTAGGTAATCATCTAATTCAAGGAATGCACCTTTTCTAGCATTTCCAACATAGTTTCCTGCCCAAGAGCAAGTAAATGCTAAGTCATATGCTTCTCCTGAATTTATAACTACAGATAATTTTTGATCATAATCACCAAAGTCTGCAAACTTCATATCTATAGTGGCATTTATTTTGTCCTTTAGATACTTGTTTATCTCATCTTCTACTAATTGAAGATCCTTTGGCTCTTGACCAATTGTGTACCAAGTTAAATTAACTGTTTCATCACCCTTTGAGCCAGATGATGAAGAGTTTCCACAACCTGTTAATGCTAACGAAGTCGTTAAAACTGCACAAGTTGCTAAAGCTAATAGCTTTTTGACCTTTCTCATAATTAACCCCTCCTGTAATTTGGCTTTATCCTTTACAATTCAAATTATACACCCCTATATAAAACCTTTACAGTGAAAAAATTCCACATTAACTGGACTAAATTCATAAATTCTATTTATTACCTTTTACTCTTTAATTTTCTATTTTTAATTTGCTTAATTTTACTGGTAAAATATTTTTTGGTATTACTATTGAAAAATAATTAATTTTATGTAAAAATATTAATTAATTATTAACATATTGATTATGTATTGGAGGAATTTAGTTGAAAATATCAAAAGGAAATAAATATCTTTTAACAATAACAATTTTATTCTGTTCTTTTTATACCCTTATGATTAGTCCTGTTAAAGAAGACAGACTATCTATGGGATTTATAGTATTATTTATCCCTGCTTTAACTATTTTTATTTTGCTTATGGAAAATAGTAAGTTAAAGAAAGTACTTCTTTCAATATTATTAGTGCTTACTGCATTATTTATTATTGTAGTTGTATATCTTATAGCTATATCAGGTAACTTTTATCCTATAAATGGTGATAGATTTAACTTTTCAATGTTCTTACAAGTTTGTTTATTTACTAGTCCAATTCTTATATGTTACATACTTTTACTTAGAAGTATATTCAAAGAAATTGTTTCAATATAAAAAAAACTGGCATTTAAGCCAGTTTTTTTATTATTTTAATTTAAATTTGAAAGTCTTAATTTCATATGGTTTAATTGTAAATTCAATTTTATTTCCATGAGCTTCTATAGCTTCTAGGTTTCTTTCCATTAAGTTACATTCGAATATTTCTTCAATATCACTTAAGAACTCTAAAGTAGCTGTAGTTCTCTTATTATGGAATTCATACATTCTTACAACTAAATGATCTGTGTCTTCTGCTTTCTTTATAACTTCAATCATAACATTATTTTTATTAACTTTAACTAAGCTTAATTCATCTGAAAGTTCACCTTCATGAGCTTCTTCAACCTTTGTATATAAAGGTACATTTAATTCGTAAGCTTTTTGAGTTGTTTCAGCATCTTTCCATGTTCCTAAATGTGGATAAATTGAATAAGTGAAGTAATGTTCTTCTTTGTCCGCATCTGGATTTGGATCTGTTGATGATTTAATTAAAGTTAATCTCATATTTCCATCTTTAATGTCATGGCCATACTTGCTATTATTTAGCATAGATACTCCAAATTCACCTTCTGAAAGATCTGCCCACTTATGTCCACAAACTTCAAATTTTGCAACATCCCATGATGTGTTATTGTGAGTTGATCTAGTAACATTTCCATATTGAATTTCATAAGTAGCTTCATTTGCATTAACTTCTATTGGGAAAGCAGTCTTTAATAGAACATCAAATTCTTTCCAGTCAGCATATGAATCAAAATCTACTCTTTGAAGGTCATTGTATATATAGATTTTTTGTACTATAGTTGATTCTAAGAACTTTCTTTCAATTCTTAAAGTACTTCTTACTGGTCCCTTTTCTACAACTTCAATGCTTCTTACGTCATCTACCTTCCACATTTTTTCTTTGTAGTATATATCTATATCCCAGTTATCAAAGCACATTGGCTTATCTTCAAAAGCTTGTAGCTCGTTACCTATAGCACCATCTTTTAATATTTCTCTACCTGATGCTTTATCTATAAAGGAAACTATTTGTCCCTTATCATCAAACTTAATCTTAACAAATTTATTTTCTGCTTCTTTATCAGTTAAAACTGTATCTAAAGTAACTTCTTTAGTACTTTCAACAATCTTAAATGATTTATGTCCATTAGCTGGAACATTTTTTGCAAAGAATATAGCTTTATTTTCTTCTATTCTTTGACATACTAATTCTTCTCCATTATTATCAATAACAGCTGGATTCTTAATATCTTCTGGAACTTCAAAAGTTGCAATATCACTTCTTTCAAAGCCTAGTGTATTTGATACAACAACACTTCTATCTTTTAAGTTAATCTTTGAAGCTATATAATCTACACCTTCGTTAACTAACTTACTACCATTTTCAAGTAATTCCTTATATTCAACTTCTGTTACATCATAAACTTCCTTAATAGAAGAGCCTGGAATTATATCATGGAATTGATTTAATAAAACAGTTTCCCATGAATCTGTTATACTTCTATATGGATAGTTCTTTCCATATAACATTGATAATGAATTAATTTTTTCTGCTGAAGTATATAAGTTTTCACAAGCTCTATTATCTCTCTTATTTCTAGCCATTGAAGTATAAGTTCCTCTATGATATTCAAGATATAACTCTCCAACCCACTTTGGTAACTTACTATTATTTTTAGTTTTTTCATCTAACCTCTTGAAGTAGTCTAATGCTGTACCCATCTTAACTCTTGGAGCTCCTGGAATACCTTTTGCAAGTCTTCTTCCATTTTCAAGCATTTCTAAAGTGGCACCACCACCACCATCTCCCCATCCAAAGGAAATTAGTACATCATCATTTATATTTTTATTTTGGTATCTTCTCCAAGCTCCCATTATAGCATCTGGTTGAATATGTCCATTATAAGTTGTAAAATGTGATGCTCTATCTTGTCCTGGACAAGTAGTAGTTATAAAGTGTGTTAATACTTCTGTTCCATCAATTCCTCTCCACATAAATGTATCATTTGGAATTTTATTAAATTGGTTCCATGCAATCTTTGTAGTCATGAAGTAATCTACATCAGATTTCTTTAATATTTGAGGAAGTGCTGCTGAATATCCAAATACATCTGGTAACCAAAGCACTTTATTATCAACATTAAATTCTTCTTTAAAGAATCTCTTACCATGTAATATTTGTCTAACTAATGATTCACCTGACGTTACATTACAATCAGCTTCAAGCCACATAGCCCCTTCTGCTTCCCAAACGCCTTCTTTAACCTTTTCTTTAACTTTTTTATATATCTTTGGATGATCTTCCTTTAAGAATTTGTAAAGCTGTGGTTGTGATGACATAAAGATATATTCAGGATATTCTTCCATTAGCTTTAATACTGTTGAGAAACTTCTTGCAACTTTTTCTCTAGTTTGAGCAACTGTCCATAACCAAGCTACATCTATATGAGTGTGTCCAACACATGTAGCTGTTACATATTCATGTCCACATAATTCTCCATAGAACTTTTCATTTAAGAATTCATTAGCTTTAATTACACTTTCATTATATTCCTTTGATTTTGGCCTTCTTAAATCTATTAAATTTATAGCATCATTTAAAACAGTTATCATATCAATTCTGTTTTTATCTTCTTTATCTAATTCCTTACAAACATCTACTGGAACTTTTAAGTTAAAGTATAAATCTCTAGCAACCATATCTATAACTACTAATTTCCCATGTAATGTTGCCAATTTATCTGCTAACATTCCTGCATAAGCATGTAAGTCTATATCATATCTTGTTCCAGGTACTGCATCATGAGTTAATATTATTTCTCTATGATTTATATCTACTCCTTGGATTTGTTCTCCATTAACATATAAGATAAATTGAGGGTTTGTTGCATCCCAACCTTCTTCAAATGTATGGAAGTTTAATGCTATAGTTTGTCCTTTAAAATGTTCTGGAACTTCAACTGAACATTTGAACCAACCATGACAATCTTTTCCTCCCCAAAGGTCTCCAGTTTTAAATTCTCTCCAACCTTCTTCTGGTGCTTCTTTTATTAAATCTATATTATGATAGTTTCCATCTATGTACTTATAATCCTCAAGGTTAATTTGATCTCTGTACACATACTTTGCTATTTCTCCACAAGTTTTTTCTATTCTTTCTAATAAATAATGCATCTTAACACCTCTTTTAATCTTTACTAATCTTTATTATCCTATGTTTAAACTTTGTATTTTATAATTAAGTTATATTTTAAGGTGGCATTTAGTACCACCTCAAAATATTAAATAATTTATTGCTTACTATTCTTTTACAGCCCCAATTGTTAATCCATTTACAAAGTATCTTTGGAAGAATGGATATGCAAATATAATTGGTAAAGTAGTAATTACTACTATTGCCATCTTAGCTGTATCCTTTGGCATATTTGCACTAGCTTCTATAGCATTTGCTCCCATCAATGCTGCATTATTAGATAAGAATTCCATTGAACTTTCTATTCTAATAAGTAAGTATTGTAATGGCATTAAACTATTATCATCAATATATAACATAGCGTTAAACCAATCATTCCAGTATCCTAAGGTTAGGAATAATGCTATTGTCGCTATACCTGGAAGGGATATAGGTAATACTATTTTTAAGAATAATTTCCATTCTGATGCACCATCAATCTTAGCTGATTCTACAATTGCATCTGGTACTGTTGTTTTAAAGAATGTTCTAAGAATTATTATATTAAAGGAACTTACACACATCGGTAATATAAGTGCTAATATACTATTCTTTAATCCTAAGAATTTTGTAACTACTAAGTATGATGAAACCATACCACCTGAAAATAACATTGGTATGAATATTAACTTAGTGAAGAATTTTCTATATGCAAAGCTTTTTCTTGATAATGCATATCCATACATTGACATTATAGCTAATCCTAATAATGTACCTGATACAGTTACTATTATTGTTACTCCATAAGCTCTCATTATTTGGCTTCCTGATGAGAATATATATTTGTATGCTGCAAAACTCCATTCTTGTGGCCAAAATCTATAACCATTTGCTTGAAGAGCTTGTTCACTTGTAAGTGAAATAATAACAACAAATATAAATGGGATTATACATAAAGCTGCCAATATCATAAATAATATATTAAATCCTACGTTAGTTCCCTTTGATATAGAATTAAATTTACTTATCTCCTCTGCTGGCTCCTTTGATTTCTTTCCTCTGAAACGAGCTGTTTTCCTATTCATTTCTAACATTTAATACACCACCTTTATCTTAGAAGAATGCGTTTTCGTTATCTACTTTTCTAACGATTCCATTTGTTACTAATATCAGCACAAGTCCTACAATTGATTGGTATAAACTTGCTGCTGAACTCATTCCTATATTACCTAAATTCATAAGTCCTCTATATACGTAAGTGTCTATAACGTTTGTTACTGGATATAAAGCTCCTGAGTTTTTAGGTAGTTGATAGAATAATCCAAAGTCTGATTTAAACATTCCTCCAACTGCAGTTATAAACATTATAATTAATACTGGTTTTAATAGTGGGATTGTTATATGTTTAATTTGTTGCCACTTACTAGCCCCATCAATTATTGCTGCTTCATAATAAGTTTTATCTATACCACATATTGCTGCTAGATATACAACAGTTCCATATCCAATTCCTTTCCATTGACTCATAAATATTATGATAAATGGCCAAAACTTAGGTTCTGTATACCAAGATATCTTGTCCATTCCAAATGAAGTTAAAAGTCCATTTATATATCCTTTTTCTGGGCTTAAGAATGCATATAAGCAATAACTTACTACAACCCAAGATAAAAAGTATGGTAAAAACATTGAACTTTGATAGAATTTTGATCCCCTTTTGTTTAATAACTCTTTTAACAATATTGCAAGAGTTACTGGAATCACTATCCCTAATACTATAAATACAACATTATAAGCTATTGTATTTTTTGTTATTAGCCAAGCATCACTACTTTGGAATAAGAACTTGAAATTATCAAATCCTACCCATTCACTTTTAACTAAGCTCTCTAGGAATCCCCCATGTATTCTCCAATCTTTAAAAGCTACAACCACCCCAAACATTGGTAAATATGCGAATATTAGAAACCAAATAGCTCCTGGTATAGTAAGTAGTAATAATTCTTTATTACTCTTAAATGTTTTAAATCTGTTCTTCTTAGTTGACTCTTCTTTTTTTGACTTTTTTAACATATTAACCCTCCCCTTCCTTTGTAAACGTTTCTCCATATTTAAAATATATCATATTTAATATTTAATCTTAAAGTTGAAATACTTTAGATTTAGTGTATAAATTAGAGATTATTATTTTTTATATAGAAAAAAGCCAATGTTTCTATATAATGAAACATTGACTCTTTTATTCATAAAAAACTCCTACCGATAAAATATTCAAACTTATATAATTTTCAAAGAGCGATTTGAACTAGAAGTTAGAGTATGTACATCTTGCTTGAAAATTATGATAGAATGTTATGTTATTCACCTTTATTATCATGAACAAAACCTAATGCACCTTGAATATTACCTGCAAGAACTTCAGTAAATAATTTGGGACTACAATCCTCAAATTCACCAATCATTCTAACATGGTCTTTAAAATCCATTAAGCTAGGTAAAACTAGTAATTTTAATTCTGTAGTTCCATCAGTTCGTAATTCAAAATCATTAACGGATAGTTTACCACTAAGAGCCTTCTTATAAAGTTTAGCAGAAGAAATTATTGTTTTTAAAACATCCTTTTTATTTAACTTTGCCATATAGACCCCCTATGCAAAAATGGAGTACCTGTACCAAGTACAAATACTCCATTACTGATTTTTCTGTTGTCTGCCAACGGCGTGCAATTAAATCACGCAAATCTTTTAGGTTTTTCTGTTGCCTACCAACGACGTGCAATTAAATCACGTAGATATTTCAGATTATTAAGGTGTCAGTACACCCAAATAAAAATTATTCTTTATTTATAATATTATAATAGCACTATAACAATAAAAATCAACTGAATAATTTTATTTTACTTTATATTAGTATGTCCAATTTTAGAATATATAACCTTGATATTAGCACATTAATTCTAGTCCGGTAATTAAAATCTTAATAGTTATTTGCTTGAAATTAATGGTTATATATACTATTATTAGTAGTATAATACTCTATACATGCTTATAGTAGCTTCAGTATTAAAAATAAAAGAAACTATTACGGCTTCTAAAATTGTAGCTGCATTATCTAAACCTAAATGGTTAGGTGAAGAATGTAATAGAAAAGCGTTTAAGGGTGCATATGAACAAGATAAATATAAGACTTTGACTGAATTCCCTGTATATACTGGTACTACTTCTAAATCAAGAAGAATAGATGTCTTAGTAGCAGAGAATTTAAGAGTTAAGGAACACTTTAATCTAAATCTACATGGTATTGAAATTAAAGTATCTAAGAGTGATTTAGTTAATGATATGAAGTATTCAGAGTATGCCGAGTTCATAAATTATCTATGGTTAGAGTTATTAAGTATTTGTTTATTTTTAATATTAATCAGATTGTAATGTATAAAGAATACAAATTATTTACTTGATAATTTGATATGTATTAATTTTAGCAATGCTTAAAATTATATAATAGTGGTATAAATAAAAGCACTTCATGTAAAGAAGCAATGATAGATATTAGGTTATTTAACAGAGTATGTCGGTGAAATTAATGAGTATATAACTTCTTCAAAGTTGCCTTTTAAAGAGATTGAGGTTAGGATAAGAAATCATGGATATTCAGGGTCTACTAGCTTACTTAGACGGCATATATCCAAGCTTAAAGCTGATAGTAAACAACAGTACAAAAAGGCAAAAAACAACAATTTATGTTGAAAGAAAATTAATATTAAAACTTCTTTATCAACCATTATCTACAGTTAAAGGTTTAGATACGAAATTATTTGAATTATTATGTAGTCAATATACAAATGTATCTAAAATTTTAGAGTTAGTTAATAGATTTAGATCTATATTAAAAGCCAAAGATATCACTAAATTAGATTTATGGAATATTCTGAGTATATTAGACATATAGAATATACGATTTTCTATGCTTTTCTTAGGATTACTCCTAGTCTTAGATTTTTCTAAAATTATAATAATATGTAAGTTGATAATATAGATTCTCAGAACAAAGTAAAATTTAATTTTAAGCAGCCTCATCTAAGTTATTATAATAATCATTTCTGTACTATTTAGGGCTAAAGATGAATATCACATATAAACTGATATTTTACTTCTCTGGCTTTGTGAAGATGCGTATGGCTTTTTTTAATATTGCATTTTCTTCTTCTATATCAGCCAATCTCTTTTTTAAAGATTCTTAACTCTTCATCTTCAGGACTTAAGTTGCCGCTATCCGGGAAGGCATTGTTACCATACTCTTCATGTTTCTTAACCCAGCCTCTAATAGTTGACTCACTAACCCTATATCTTTAGCAACATGAGTTGCTCTTCTTCCTTGTTCAGTTAATAATTTAATTATTTCCTTTTTATATTCTTTTGCTACCTATTAATAAACACATCATTCTTGATTAGTATTAATGGTAAAGATTTTAGAAAGTATTTTTAGTTTTATACTCTAAAATTAACTTTATAAATTTCTCTACTACTCTTCCCCCTTTTCCCCCATGCTCACTACATTATTAGAATTATGAATTAAGATTATTATTTATCTTTTATTCATTTAATAATATTCTAAAATACTCCTTATTATGAAGTGAGAATTTTATTGGTTTTGCAGTAACCTGTAAACTATACTAATGCTTCCTTAAGTATAGCTTTATTTTCCTCACTAATATTATTAACGCTTAATCCTACAAGTGATTTATTAGCATCTAGATAGAAATCAACATTATCATTTTGTAAGCAATCACTAATTTCATTTTCTGAAAATATTATACTCACATTTTTACTTTCTATATATACTTTCAATGTCCCCTTTTCATCTGTATATATTTCATCATTAATATTTTCTAATTCTAATATGGGACTTCCTTTAAATATATTAAAGTTGTTTTCAGAATAATTATCTAATTCATATACATTTTTACATATAGTTAATGTTATAGAACGTATATCTTTCTTATACTGCCCTATTCCTATTTCAATTAACGAGCTACTAAAATCTCCTGTTCTCCAGTATATAGTTGGTTCTTTTGAAATATTCCATACTCCGAATTCTATATTTATTGGTGTATATATATCAAATTCTATATTTTCTTTTTTAGTTCCTTCATTTTTAAATACCTTTAACATATTATATAACTACCTTTCGTTTGGTTATTGTTTGTAAACAGCATGTTTTATTACTGGCAATAATCCCTCTCCTCTTGGTTTACTAAAAATTAATTCCCAATTTCCTACATTCATAATTTCATCATACTTAACACCCTTCTTAACTGCACCTGAAACTGAGTTTTGAAAACTTGAAAGTAAAGTTTGACTATTTATAGGCATTCCGTGTGACATAGGGTCTCTTGTTATATATTCAACCATATGCTTCGTACCATTTGGATGTACCCAGAACTTTTCTCCACCAACTATTAACTCGAATGATTTAGGTATTTTAGTACCATCATACATAGGCTGAGTAATCTTTATATTATCCCATACTGTCTTACTAGCATTACCCGCCCCCTTAGATGCCTTAATGGACTCTAATATTTCTCAACTTTCCCACCATTTTTTACTTGATTTGCTATTTGGGGTAGATGCTCCATTATAGATTCTGCTATTCCATCTGTCGCTACTATTATTAGTATCTCTCCTACTATTCGTCCTAACACTCTAGATTTTTCATTTAAATTTGAATCTATAAAATTATTTACTGCCTCTACAATAATTTTATCTAATATTATAGCTTCCTCACAATTTGGATTACTTATTACTTTATTTAGAAATTGGATTCCATTTGCAACTCCTATTACTCCATCTATTGGATGACTTACAAATTCAAACACTCCTTTTACAGCTCCTATAAGTGCATCTCCTATTCCTAAATAAAAGTTTTCTCTAATACTCTCTAAAGTTATTACTTCTTTATGTGTTTTATTATTTGTTCCTTGTGACCCAGTATCTCTTTGAACTTTGATTATTTGTCCATTTACTGCTTGACTTATCCAAACATAAAGTTGTGTCTTCTTATTTCCACCTAATTTATCATACTTATCTTTCAATCCAAAATCAGATATAAATTGATTTACTACTTTATTAAATTGTTCATTCCATTCTGCTGTTATTTGGCCATTATAGTTTCTAAGGTTTCCATATCCTAATTTTTCTAAGTTTAATTTATTTTCTATTAACTGATCTTGTTCATCAGTAATTGAATTATTATGGGTAGCAGCTCCATCTAAACTAAAAACCCAATATTCTTGACATTCTCTTGTAAAAATGTTTGCTGATGCCTTAACAGAATCCATTATTCAATGAGTAATTTGCTAATTCAACAGGATTTACACCATTTCTTTTAATAGTTGTATATTCATATTAACTTTTTTGTTTCTTTTTTCCTAATCTTTTATTCATACAAATTTTCTCTAAAAATTTGTATGAATATGTCGAATTAAAATACAATATATACTACAAATAATTACAAAAAAAACTATATTATAATGATAAAGTAATATTTGTAAATTATTATTACAAATATTTATAAACGATAGTGTAAAGTTTCGTATGAAAAAATAGCTTACAGCTAATTTGGAATAATAGTTAAAAATATCTTTGCAATATCTAAGAAAATTTTAAAATTGAATATGCTAAAAAGACCTTCGGTAACGGAGGCAAAAACTTAATCAATATTTGATTTTATGATTTATCAAGAAGTTTGTGATTCTTGCATATGTAATATGGTTTGTTGACCGAGACTGATAAGAATTTGCCACTTTGCAGGCATATTGTCAATACCATCTAGTTGCTTTAATTCGTTTAAAGGACGCCAGTAATTGTAAGGATGCGGGCGTAAGAAATTGTAATAAGCAACCCAAAGGGAGAAGCCATAAAGAGCACCTTCATCACTTCCATAACCACAGGTACCCCTGTAGGAAGATTTAAAGGTACGGTTTAAACGCTCTACAACTTGCTCAACCCAACGAAATTCTTCAGATACTGGATCATCGTTAGTAAGTCCGATAACTTGAGTTAGATTAAATTCTTTATTTTTTTCTAATTCAAATTGTTGCTTCGCTAACGGATATGAACTGTAACCATCGGCAACAAAGTTTAAAGCTTTTCCAGAGAAGTCTTTAAACTTATCAAAAGCCATACGCATTGTTAGTATACAAGGGTCAGTAGCTCTTGTATCAGATACTTGATAACCTAGAATAGACATTTTACAATTAACGTGATAAGTCAAGCATAGTCCCATTATATGCGGGCTAAACTTCTTAAAACTAAATCCGGTAGCATGTTTTGATATTGGATTTAGTTTTAAGAAGTTAATATTAAATTCACGATATATGTAATGAAGCTTATACTTGTATTTATCACAAGGATCAATATTCTTTGGAAGATTCTTAAGATTTCTTTGATAGTATAAGCATTTAGAATTATTACATTTATGTATTTTAAAGTGCTTGCGTTGCTTTTGTTCCGTAAGCGTAGCACCGCAATAAGGACATATAAATACTATTGGTTTAGTTGTGTAATTAGTTTCTTTAAATGTAAGACCACAAACTTTACATTGAAACTGTCCTTTACTGCCATTGTTATCGTATATATATTCATGTGGTGCACCACACTTAGGACATTTAGTTTTTTTAGGGATAGACTTCCCGTTCCGTCTTTGGGCGGGTTTTACGGTCTTGTTATATTTATGTTTGTAATAAGCTAAAAGTAATATATAGTCTACTTTTTCAAATCTAATAATTGTGGGTAGCTTATCTACTTTGAATTTTTGGTATTCTGGGCTATTAGAATCATCAAATATCATCTGGTTAAGTGGAATATGTTGTGAGATGAATAAAAGTAATTGACCGATAATGGCAATTAAATATTGATTATAAGTAATTAAATAAGTTATAATTGAATCTATAATAACGATATCCTTTCATGTGTGATTTTGTTTGGTGAGAGATTCAATTTTAACATGAAATTAGGGGGTCGTTATTTTTTTATACAAAAAAACTGGCGAAACCTTGATATATAAAGATTTAAAAAGAAAAGTAGGGTAAAAAACTTTACACTAACTTATAAACTTAGGGGGAATAAAAATGAAAAAATATTATTAGGTTTATTATTAACAACCTCAATAGTAGGAGGAAGTTCAATAATCGCTAATGCAGCAACTGGTCAATGGAAAATGGATGGAACTGGAACAGTTATCGGAGGGTCATTATACAATACAAATGGTGCTAAAAATAGTGCAAATGCCTCAACTGCAAATAAAAGTAATAATAAATATAGGGCTTATGTACAACTCTATGCATACAAAACTAATGGAGTAATTGATAGAAATAGTACAAGAACAGGTGCTGAATCAGGAGATGTTGGTGTATCTAGTTATGCTGCAAATGTTGGAATTTGGGAAAGTTTACATTCTACAGATCAATCAATTGATCAAAATTGTGGACTTAGATTATATATGTAATATATGATTTAAATCTTAACTTGAATTATTAAAGATATATTCAATTTAAATTAATTGAATATATCTTTATATTTTATGATAGGGGGAACTATGAAAAAAAATATTAACACTCTACTTACACTTGGTTTTTCTATAGCACTTTTTACAATTAGCTTTATAATTAGTTCAAATTATATAAATATAAAATATGTTATAGATGAAAATAAGTTTAATGATACTTTTAGCTACTTAGATATACACCTTCAAACTCCATTAAGTTTACTTGAATCTAATAAATTATTAAAATCTATCGGAATTAATAAATACGCTACACAACCATCCTTAGTTGTGAATAGAATTGGTGAAACGGATTATGCAAATAAACTAATTGGAGTATCTGAAAATTTTAATATAGAAGATTATTTTAATATAGAATGGCTTTCAAATGGGAAAAATGATTTTTATAATAGAACGGATGTTGTAATTATTGGTAATTCATTAATGCAAGCTTTAAATAAACTAAACAGTTCAACAGAATACATAGAGATTCAAGGTGAAAACCGTAAAATTGCAGGAGTATTAAAAGATTCACAATATGCTTCATTTATGACATTTATGCCAATTGAATATCTTAGAAAAGAAAATGAATTGTCTAATATAATCCAATGTTTTGTTGATAAAAATACAAATATTGCATTTGGAAATTTAAAAGGAGCAATTCATAATAGCCCTGCTAAAAATGTATTAAAATTTGCAATTGATAAATCAATGACTATTGAAGGTGAAATAGTAGATATAATTTTAGGAATACTTACAATAGTAATTTTTAGTATATGTTATGTTCAAATAAATAAAAGAAAATTTTCTATAATGCGATTAGTTGGTGCAAAGCAAAAACATATCTTATATGAATACATAAGATGTTTATTACCAATGTTTTCAATAGCATTTTTTATTGCAATATATTTTTCAAGTATAACAATAAATTATATCAGTAATAATATAGATGATATTTTCTTTAAAGTAGACTTAATTAACATTTGTATGACAGGTATTATCGGATTTATATTAATTTTATTAACATCTTTATTATGTATGATTAATACTTTAAGATTTAGAATTTTGGAGGATATAAGATAATGATGAAAGATAAACTTTTTTTTACTTTTAGAAAAGATAAAGTAATAAATATAATACTAATAATCCAATTAACATTATCTATATTTTGTATCTATAATTTTTTAACAACATTCTTTTTCAAAACTGAATATACAAAATTATATAATTCAAGCTATGATATTGAAAATGGAATAATAATAAAATTTACTCCTGCTAATATTTCAGGACAAAATGTAAATCCATTACCTATATTAAAAAGCTTAGAAAAAAATAATATAAAAGGTGGCATTATGCTTGAAATGCCTGATGAAAAATATAGTATACCTCTTAAAACGTTAAACATTAGTCCTAAATTGTTGATGAATAGAGAAGAATATATATTTGGAGATAATACAGCTATTCTGCCTATTAAAATGAATTATACATCATTAAATAGACATAGTGATAAAATAAATGGTCAAATCGAAGAAAATATGTGGAAAATTGAAGGAAATACTATTCCAGTAGTTGTTGGAGTTAATTTTTCTAATAAATTTAAAATTGGAGATATAATTAAATTCAACGGAAATGATTTTCACATTATAGGTGTTATGTCAGAAAGTATACTATATCAAACACACTATGATAGTATTTTAACTGCTAAAGATACTAGTGGAAAATTTATTATACCTATTGAAGATAAAGACTATACTTCAAGTTATAACAATGATCCTATAATCATCTCAAATAGTGATATAACAAGTGTTGAAACTGCATTGAAAGATTTTTCAAATTTATTTGAAATAAGAAATTATGGAGAAGACTATGAATGGTTTTCTAAAGAAATTAAATATGATCTTTTTAAAAAAAATATTAGGACACTAATTTTGATGTTAGCAACAATAGGGTCATTGTTCATTACATTATTGATAAAAATTCTATCTAGTAAAGATAGATTTGGAATTTTATATTCTTTAGGATTTAAACAAAAAGAAATTAATAATATATTCATTTTAGAATTTAGTCCAATTCTATATATAATAATCATTACTAGCTTTATTTTAACTAATACTGTTGGCAAATTTTCTTTCAGAAGATTTTTAGTACAAAATAAAGTCTGTTATTGGGGAGTATCTATTTCTATAGTAATTCTATTAATTATAATTTGTTTCAAATTTATTTTTAATAAAATAAATAAATTATCACCTAAGGAAATGATGGAGGATTTTAATAAATGATTACACTACTTAATATTGAAAAAATATATGGTAAAAATGAAAATCAAACAATAGCTCTAAAAAATATAAATTTACAAATTAATGAAGGAGATTTTATATCTATAATGGGTTCATCAGGTTGTGGTAAAAGTACTCTTTTAAATATACTAGGTATGATAGACAAGCCAACTAAAGGAGATTATATATTTGAAAATCAAAAAATCAACTTTAATAATATAAACTCATTATCAGAGATTAGAAATACAAAAATATCCTTTATTTTTCAAAACTTTGCTTTAATAAATGATATGACTGTTTTAAATAATTGTTTACTACCTTTAAAATTTAGAAAAGGAAAAAAATCTGATAAACATAACTTAATTGATAAATATCTATCAGAACTTGGAATTCTTAATATAAAAAATAAATTAATAAAAGAATTATCTGGAGGTCAACAGCAAAGGGTTGCTATTGCTAGAGCTTTAGTTCAAGATACTAAAATAATTTTAGCTGATGAGCCAACAGGTGCTTTAGATGAGGAAAATAGTATAAAAATATTAGAAATATTCAAATTATTAAACGAAAAATATAAGAAAACAATTATATTAGTAACACATGATCTAGATGTTTCAAAGTATGCACATACTACTTATATAATAAAAGACGGAAAATTTATTAGTAATTCTAAAGATTTCATATTAAATGAGTAATTTCTATAACTAAAATCATATTTACCCTAATTATCATTTGTCGAAATAATCTAAGAAATTTATCTCCATAAAAATTTCTTAGATTATTTCCATTTTTTAAATACTATTTAAATTACATTTTTAATCGTGAAATCTAAAACTTTATTTATCTAATTAATTTCTATAATATAATAATCTCACTACAAAACTACCTCTATCATATAGATTATATTCAATTAAATTGTCTTTTTTTTCTTTTTTAAAGCTATCTTATAATTGCATCTACATCATTTATATTCTCTCTATAACAATTTTTCATAAAAACTCCCCCTAAAAATAATCGTTAGTGTAAAGTTTTTTACACTACTTTTCTTTTTAAATCTTTATATATCAAGGTTTCGCCAGTTTTTTTGTATAAAAAAATAACGACCCCCTAATTTCATGTTAAAATTGAATCTCTAACCAAACAAAATCACACATGAAAGGATGTCGTTATTATGGATTCAATTATAACTTATTTAATTACTTATAATCAATATTTAATTGCCATTATCGGTCAATTACTTTTATTCATCTCAAAACATATTCCACTTAACCAGATGATATTTGATGATTCTAATAGTCCAGAATACCAAAAATTCAAAGTAGATAAGCTACCCACAATTATTAGATTTGAAAAGGTAGACTATATATTACTTTTAGCTTATTACAAACATAAATATAACAAGACCGTAAAACCCGTCCAAAGACGGAACGGGAAGTCTATCCCTAAAAAAACTAAATGTCCTAAGTGTGGTGCACCACATGAATATATATACGATAACAATGGCAGTAAAGGACAGTTTCAATGTAAAGTTTGTGGTCTTACATTTAAAGAAACTAATCACACAACTAAACCAATAGTATTTATATGTCCTTATTGCGGTGCTACGCTTACGGAACAAAAGCAACGCAAGCACTTTAAAATACATAAATGCAATAATTCTAAATGCTTATACTATCAAAGAAATCTTAAGAATCTTCCAAAGAATATTGATCCTTGTGATAAATACAAGTATAAGCTTCATTACATATATCGTGAATTTAATATTAACTTCTTTAAAATGGATCTATATCCAATATCAAAACATGCTACCGGATTTAGTTTTAAGAAGTTTAGCCCGCATATAATGGGACTATGCTTGACTTATCACGTTAATTGTAAAATGTCTACAAGACAAACAGCTCATGTTTTAAAAGAAGTTCATGGAATAAAAATTTCACATAGAACTGTTGCTAATTATGCTCTAACAGCAGCTGCTGTTATTAAGCCGTTTGTTGATACCTTTGATTACAAACCCTCTAAAATACTTTCTGCCGATGAAACTTATATAAAAGTAAAAGGCATTAAGCATTATGTCTGGATTGTAATGGATGCTTGTAAAAGGTCTATTCTAGGTTATCAAGTATCTGATACAAGAGATACTGGCCCTTGTATACTAGCAATGCGTATGGCTTTTGATAAGTTTAAAGACTTCCCTGGAAAAGCTTTAAACTTCGTTGCCGATGGTTACAGTTCATATCCGTTAGCGAAGCAACAATTTGAATTAGAAAAAAATAAAGAATTTAATCTAACTCAAGTTATCGGACTTACTAACGATGATCCAGTATCTGAAGAATTTCGTTGGGTTAAGCAAGTTGTAGAGCGTTTAAACCGTACCTTTAAATCTTCCTACAGGGGTACCTGTGGTTATGGAAGTGATGAAGGTGCTCTTTATGGCTTCTCCCTTTGGGTTGCTTATTACAACTTCTTACGCCCGCATCCTTACAATTACTGGCGTCCTTTAAACGAATTAAAGCAACTAGATGGTATTGACAATATGTCTGCAAAGTGGCAAATTCTTATCAGTCTCGGTCAACAAACCATATTACATATGCAAGAATCACAAACTTCTTGATAAATCATAAAATCAAATATTGATTAAGTTTTTGCCTCCGTTACCGAAGGTCTTTTTAGCATATTCAATTTTAAAATTTTCTTAGATATTATAAAGATATTTTTAACTATTATTCCAAATTAGCCATAAGCTATTTTTTCATACGAAACTTTACACTATCAAATAATCATATGGCCATATAATTTATTAATAATCTATTTAAAAAAATTTGAATAGATACTTTAAAATAGATTATTTATTATATAATTATCTTTTTAAGATAAAAATTAGATATAACTTCGCTAAAATAATCTTTAGTGAATAAAAAAGGCAGAATAAAACTGCCTTTTTTTAATTTCTGTAAAACAATAATCTTATTATAAATTTTTCTTTTTCATATAAATTATATTCGATTAATTTATTATTTTTTTCTTTCTTAAAATTATCACCAATAAAAACCTCTGTTCTATCATTGTAAATTTGAGTCATTTTAATTTTATTACCATCATATGTTATTATTCTAAATACTGGCTCTCCCTCTATTGTGTGTGTTAAAACTTTTATAGAATCTGGTTTACCTAAAATAACATTGTCAAAAAAATTACATATTGGTAACTTATTATCAACAATACCAATAGAATCTATGATTGCGTCAACCTGCCTTTTTTCTCTTTTAAAAAATTTCCACATCATCCATCCTCCTTAATTCATATATAAACTACTTTTTATTTTAATGTATGAATTACTTTCAATAACATTTCTTCGTTAAATGGAATTTTTGCGAAGTTATTTAAATTATTATAATAATTTTTTCTATACTCCCTTAGTGACTTATAGTCTAAGGTGGAGTGTAATCTTTTTGCATTATAAAATAATTCAATATATTCAACTATAGCTTGTTTTGATTCCGCTCTCCTTTTAAATTTTCTTCCATAAAGAAAGTCTTTCTTTAAAGATGAGAAGAATGATTCTGCACAAGCATTATCATAACAACATCCTTTAGCACTCATACTTTGCATACATCCAGTATCTCTTAATAAATCTTGATAGTCACAGGATGCATACTGAACCCCTCTATCAGAATAAAAAAAATAAATGAGCAATATCTATTCTGCCATATTTGCTCATTTATTTATATTAGTCTTAATTTATTATATTCACATACTTACCTTAGATTAGATAAATTTATTCTTATAGTCTGGTTAGCTAGTAGTTCTAATAACTTAGGATGATCTAATCTTATATATATTCCAGTTTCTTTATCTAACTTTGGGAATATATAGTCAGCCTTCATATCTAAATCACCGTACACTTCCTTGTTTGTTGTTTGTGAAGCTAGATATTTCTGATCTCCATTAATAATTGATAGATGATTAACTGAGATATATCCTGTAGTTCTCATTGTAATTATAGTTTTATCATTCTTATTGACTATACTTTCTACTTCTAATTTCCCTAAATCCCCTAAATCTAATTGAATTCCTTCATCTAATTTATAAGTAACATTTCTATCTTCGCCATTACCTACTGGTCCTGACTTACTAACAAAAGAGATTATTGACAATTCCCCATCTTCACTAGGATTTTCGTATTGCTCTCTTATTATTATACCATCATCGGAAGTATCATTCGTTTTATCTTTAAAATCTAAAACTCCTTTTTTACTATCCCATAAATAAGTACGAAAATATACTTCACTATTTTGGTTCCACGGATTACTGTTTAAAACTTCCATAGTTATGCCTGTTGGGGATTTTGTTAGCTTAGTGACTTCACTTTTTAATCCCTTATACGAAATAATCTTATTAATTAAAAGGTCTTTACTCTTTATATTCTTACTATCTAAATTAATTTTAAATGGTTCTTCGTTAATTTGTATAGTTTTTATGATATTATCTTTATCATATATATCTATACTATTAATAGTAATAGTTCCATCTAGTATCTCTGGCCAGGTTTCACTACTGTTTGAGTTTATTCCATAACTAATCATACCATAATAAGTATAATCATCAATAAATTCTTTCTCCTCTAATGCTCCAGTAGCATCAATATTTGCATTAACCTTCAAAGTTGTATTTAAATAGTAAACATTTGATTTATCGAGAACTTCGGTGCTTTTTATTTTATAAAAAAACACTAATTTCCCCCCATCAAAATATACATCCTCAATACCTACAGTGTATTTATCTTCAATTGCTGAGTAGTTTTCTTTAACTGTATTGCCTTCATATCCTTTATCTATTTTATTACTTTTTGTGAAATACTCTAAAACCTTATTTATTATAGGGATTTCCTGAACATTAGCACTTACAAATATCCCAAATGATGCTGTACACAATATTAACATGCTTGCAGCTATTATAAATTTTTTAGGTTTTGAAAATTTATTTATTTTCTTATTATTTTTACATGCATTTTCAACTAATTCCTTTATATCCCATGGTTCTTTGACATTGGATTTTTTAGCCATTCCCTTTAACTCTTTATCAAAATTATCATCCATACTGCTAATCCTCCTTTAAAATTTCATATAACTTCTCTTTTGCTCTAAAAACTCTAGATTTTACAGTTCCTTCAGGAATTGATATAATTTTAGAAATTTCTTTATATGATAAATCATCAAAATAAAACAGTATAGTGGGTATTCTTAAATCCTTTGATAATGTTGAAATTGCATTATAAAGATCTATTTCATCATCTGAATTAATTGTATATGATGAAATATTTTCAACTCTTTCTAAATTAACAACCTTTTTATTTGCATTATAAATCTTATTACATTCATTAATTAAAATTCTAATTGACCAAGTTTTAAATAAATTTATATTTTTTAAGGTATATAATTTATTATATATAATTATTATTGTATTTTGAATTGCATCTTTAACATCTTCCTCAGATGATAAAACTCCTTTTGCTATTCTATAATAAGCAGTTGCATTGAGTTCTATTAAAGATGTAAAGGCATCTTCTTCCCCCTTTTGAGCCAAGAATGTTATATGTTCAGGGTTGTTTACTCTTCTATCAGAATAATTTATAGTTTTCAAAATATCCCTCCTTCTACTCATTAGATATATAATTTTTATGAATAGTTCCATATAACTCATATTATAAAAAATAAATTATATCTCTAGCTTCTAGACTTGTCTTTAACTAAAGATTAATAAATACTATTTTACAAATCTCCTTTTAGTCGTATTAATAAACCAATTATAGTACTATTTTGGGTTTATACTTACTATAAAGAGTATTTATACTGAAAAGTAAACTATAAATTTAAAAATATGTTTTCATGATGAGAATAATTTGCACGATTCTTGTATTAAAATTATAATTTTTAATTTTAAAAGTGTATAATATTAAGAGTAGAACCTACAAATGATTATTTATAGGTTCTACTCTTTTTAACTAATAATTTTTCATTTCTCTTAAGGTGGATGGGCAAACCCCATAGTATTTTTTGAACTTTCTATAGAAATAGCTAGTATCAAAATACCCTACAGCTTTTGCAATATCATTTATTTTCATATTCGTGTTTAGTATAAGTTCTTTTGCTTTCATATTTTTAACTTTATTTAGATAGTCTGAAAAAGAGCTTCCTACTTCTTTAGTAAAGATTTGTCCTAAGTATGAGCTATTTATATTGTAATAATGTGCAAGGGTTTTTAGGCTTAACTCTTCGCAGTATTTTTCGTTAACTGTATTTACAACCTGCTGTACTACAGGGCTATATTTTACTGTATTTGAAGTCATAAGCTCCATTAGCTCATCTATTTCTCCTAAGATAAAGGATTTTATGTTATCTATTGCACTTTCATTGCAAAGTTTTACTAAGGTATCTCTTAAGCTATCTTTACGATATTTAACATCAAGTCTAAATTCTTCTGAAACCTTATCCATAAGAAAAATTGTTTTTATAGATAAATCGTATATATTTCTTGGTGTTAGTTTTTGATCAAATAAACTTAAAATATATTTTTCTAATTCTGGTTTGTTTTTTTCTATAACAAGTTTATTTATAGTTTCTATTTCATCATGGAAGCTTCTATTTTCTTTTTCTAAGTTCCAAACATCTTCTTTACTTAAACATATATTAAACCCTTCTGTTAATACATATTTCTTTAAGTTATTAGAAACTCTGTAGCTTTCTTCTAGCTTCTCTATAGAGTCTACTTTTTCGCCTATTGCTATAAATACATCTGCATTTAATTCATTTGAAAGTTTTTCTCTTACTTTGTTATAATACTTTAAAATTTCTTCTTTATTAACATCTCTATTCCATGTATTAATAAGTATTATATGTCCATCAAATTTATATAAAACTTCATATTTTCCTTCTGTAATTTCTTCTAATATTTCATATATATTGTTATTTTCGTTAGTATCTCTATTATTAACATTTATACTACTTACAATATAGCTTTTTTCATCAAGTCCAATATTTATTGAATCTTTCATATGACTTAATTCATCTTTGCTTATTTTTCCGTTTATAAATTGTAATAGTACGCTATTTTTCTCTAAAACCCTCATATCTATTGATCTTTCTTCTTCAATTTTATTTCTAAGTTTTTTTAGAGTAGCTTCTAATTCTTCTTCATCTATAGGTTTTAATATATAATTTTCTACTCCTAATCTTATAGCTGTTCTTGCATAGTTAAATTCATCATACCCACTTAAAATTATAAATTTTACGTTATTATTTAACTTTTTAACTTCTTTTAAAAGTTCAAGACCTGTTAATCTAGGCATATTAATATCTGTTACTATAATATCAACTGGAGTCTCTTTGAATTTTTCTAGTGCTTCCTTCCCATCTTCTGCTGAATGTATAACTTTTAAGTCTAACTTATCCCATTCAATAATATTTAATAGCCCTTGTAATATTAATTTTTCATCATCAACCAACATAACTTTATACATTATATTCTTCCACCTCTCTACATGGTATCTTTACAGAAATGACAGTTCCTCGTTCCTCTCCATTTGCTATTTTGATTCCATACGTATCCCCATAGTGTATTATTATTCTTTTATGAGCATTTAAAATCCCTATAGATTTTCCAAACTCCTCCTTGTTTTCTATCATTCTATTTATAGAATCTAATTTTTCCTTTGGTATTCCTCTTCCATTATCTCTGATGATTATTTTTATATTTTCATCTTCTTTTACTATTTTTATATTAAGCTTATTGTCTTTATCTTCTAGTCTTATCCCATGAACAAAATAATTTTCTATAAGGGGCTGTAATGTAAATTTTATTATCTGCTTATCTAAAGCCTCTTCATCACAATCTATATTAAACTCAAACTTGTCTTCATATCTGAATTTAAATATTTCTATATACTTTTGACAGTAATCTATTTCACTTTTAATAGTTATAAGATCCTTTTCTTTTAACTGATTTCTAAATAAGAATGCTAATATATAAAGCATTTTACCAACTTCTTTATCTCCATTACATATAGCCTTCATTCTTATTGATTCTAAAGTATTATATAAAAAGTGTGGATCTATTTGATTTTGAAGAGCCATCATTTCAGCTTTCTTTTGATTTAACTCTGCTTCTTTTTGATTTAATTCTGCTAAATAACTTTTCTTTATATGTTGATCTAGCTTTTCACACATATCATTAAAGCTTTGAGATATAAAGTTTAGTTCATCCTTTTCGTAGCTTATTGGTATGGAAACATCGGTTTTACCCTGCTTTACCTGCTCCATAACAACCATTATATTGTCCATTCTTTCTGCTAATTTCTCAAATTTTATATAAAGTAGAATCTCTACTATTACAAATAATAATATGTCTATAAAAATTAAAGAACTATAGAAATTAATAGGCAAACTTTTTATTTCATTACTTTTTATTTTCCCTATAGTCATAATTCCTGAATTAGTGTCTACCATAGTATTAATCTCATATGCTTCATCTAAATATACTTGTTTTTTTGTATCTGATAATAATTCAAAGTATGGATAATGCTTATTTTTATATTTTTCAGTAGAATCATAAATGACAAACCCCTTATTGCTTAAAAGCATAAGTTCATATTTATCTTCATAATTATTAAGTATATTTTTTATATAAGATAAATCATACTTAATGAATATTAAACCTTTTGGCTTTAGAGTTATTGGCTCTCTTATCGCTCTAATATAGGTTATAAATTTATCATTACAAATGATATCTGGATATCCAAAGTTTGAATCTGCTTTTAATTCCAAATCCCTAAGTTCTTTTACAGTAATTAGCTTATTTCTAGTAAAATTCGTTATGCTTTCTGTATCGTAACTTATAAAAGATATACTTTCTATATATGGATTTCCATTGAAAGTCATCTCTGTAAAGTACTCTATCCCCTTATAATAATAATCATCACTTTTTGCAAATCTATCAATTTTCCACTTTAAGTAAGATAACATATCTGTTGATAAAAAGCCTAAAATATCATCCATAAGCTTTTGATCTTTATACATGTTATTTATTATTATATTTGTAGAAGTACTTACTTTATGTATTTCATCATTCACATCATGTACAAGTTTTTCGTTTATATACAAGCTATTTTCCTTAATGTCATTAGCTGACTTTTTTATAAAATAAAAATCTAAACTTACAAGCAAAAAAACTACAACTATTGTGTAAATAATAAATAACCTTTTGTATATCATAGATTGCTTTATTAACATATTATCCCTCTCTTTTTATCCCCTTTTTAAATTATTGTTTTCCTCCCCCTTTTAAAATCAGTTTATGATAATATTTTTATTAAATTTTTTATAGATGCCATTTTATTGATTTAATGAAGTTTTTATAGAATTTTTCTGAATTGTTGTATAAAACTTTGAATTCTGACATCCTATAAATTATACTATAATCATCTCGGGTAAACAATTACAAAAGGAGTGACTAATTTATGAACGAAGTTTTTAATATCCAAAAGTTACTTGATTTTTTCAACTATGTCTTTTGGTTCTTTTTGCTTAATATCTTTTTTATGATATTAAATATTCCAGTTGTTTTATTTTTCCTATTTGTAGGTATAAGTAACATTTTTACTTATTTACCTTTATTTTTAGTAACTTTAATACCTACTGGTGCAGCCTTTACAACATTATTATTTTGCATGGGAAAGATAGTACGTGATAAAGATTTAAGTGTTTTAAAAGATTTTATTCGTGGATTTAAAATGAATTTTAAGCAAAGCACTCTATTTTGGTGTGCTGAATTATTTATAATTTTCATTTTACACTCTAATATTAAGTTTTTCTCTACAGTTAAATATAACTTAGTACTTACTTGTATATTTACAGGATTATTAATACTTCTAGCTTTAGTAACTCCTTATATATACATATTAATTAGCAGATTTTCTATGAAAAATCTTGATCTTATAAAGGCATCAATTATATTAACCTTTACTAGACCAATACTTACTATATGTAATGTTTTGATAGCTGCAATTACACTTATTTTATTTGAAGTAAGTCCAGGAACAACTGTATTATTTATCTCTAGCGTATTTACATTTTTATTAGCATTTTCTAATAAGGCATTATTAAGAGATCTTGAATTGTCTTATTCAAAATAAATTATTTGTTTTAATTCAGGAGGATATTATGAATTCTACAACTACTAAACTAGAAAATATAAAAGAAACATTAATAGGTATTGGACAAGATTTATCCAATTCTATAAAAGATGAAAAATTAAAATCCTTATTTTTTAATTGTTTTATTAATACTATAGAAACTACTGTTACTGTAGAAGATGATGATGCCTTTGTAATAACTGGGGATATTCCTGCTATGTGGCTTAGAGACTCAACTTCTCAAGTAGAGCATTACTTACCTTTTGTTAAAAACAATGAAAATTTAAAGGATCTTTTTACTGGATTAATAAAGAGACAAATGAAATGTATTCTTATAGATCCTTATGCAAATGCTTTTAATAGAGAAGCTAATGGTCAAAAGTGGGACAACGATATAACTAAAGATAGTCCTTGGGTTTGGGAAAGAAAATATGAAATAGATTCTTTATGTTACCCTGTAAGATTAATTTATAAGTATTGGAAAGAATCAGGTGATACTTCTTTCTTTAATGATGAAATTAAAAATATCTTCAATATAATTATTGATTTATGGATAACAGAACAAGATCACTTTGGAAAGTCAGACTACTCCTTCCAAAGATTAAACTGTTCTGAAACAGATACTTTATGTAATAATGGTCTTGGAAATCCTGTAGGCTATACAGGTATGACATGGTCTGGATTTAGACCTAGTGATGACGCTTGCAAATATGGATATTTAATTCCTGCTAATATGTTTGCTTCTGTAGCTTTAAGATATATAGAAGAAATTGCTGAAACAATTTATAATGATATTTCTCTTAAAGATAAAGCTTTTAAATTAAGAACTGATATTGAAAATGGAATTGAGAAATTTGGAATTATAGAAAATAAAGAATTTGGTAAGATATATGCTTATGAAACAGATGGATTAGGAAACTATAATTTTATGGATGATGCTAATGTTCCAAGTTTATTATCAATACCTTATATTGAATTTAGAGGAATTGATGATGAAATTTATCAAAATACTAGAAAGTTTATATTAAGCAAAAATAATCCTTTCTATTATGAAGGTAGTGCTGCTAAAGGAATTGGAAGTCCACATACTCCACCAGAGTACATATGGCATATAGCACTTTCAATGGCAGGGCTTACTACTAATAACAAAGAAGAAATATCTGATTTATTAAAAACTTTATTAGCTACAGATGGTGATACTGGATTTATGCATGAAGGCTTCTATTGTAATAATCCAAAGGAATTTACAAGAGATTGGTTTGCTTGGTCAAATTCATTATTTGCTCATTTTGTATATGAAAAGATTTTACAAAATTAAATTATAATAAAATTAGGGCTGTCTCGTAAAAATTATTTACAAGAGACAGCCTTTTTTTATAAATCTTTCATTCTTCCTCATATTTCTTAATAATTAATAATAATTTAATAATAATTTCAAATTTTATTATATTAATTAAATTTATTTAAATTAATATAATGAAAAGTTATTCTTTTAATCCTTCTATCCTCTAAAATTCTACTTCCCACATCTCCTCTTTAAACGCGATATATATTTCTGTTAATTAATTAACTGTTTTTGTAACTATCTGTTATTTATCTCCTTGATTAACTGATAATTTATAAGTATAATCTAATTAAAATTATTTATATGAAAATTAAGGAGTTTTTTATGTCTTTAAATAAAACTTTTAAATTTTATAAGAGAATCCTGCTTTTTTTACTTTTAATTTTTAGCTTTGATATATTCTTAGATTTTGATAAAACTAATTTATGTGATTCAAATTCTACATTATTAAAAAATAAAATTTTAGGACTTTCCCCATCTTCAAGCCCAATCATGTTAAATGATCTTACCGAATTTGAATGGGATAAAGTCTATTCCTTTTCACCTTATACAACAAAAAAAGATATTTATGAAACTATTGGTTTGAATTTTAATATTGCTAAAACTGTAAGTGAAGGTATGAATCACATGATGTTTTTAAATAGAGATGAAGTAGTTTGTTATTTATATGGATACCCTGATGAAACTAAATATTACATATCTTTAGATTGTTCATTTTATGAAAATGGAATTGGAGTTGCTCACTTTGATGATAATATTTTATTTGATGTTTCTACTTCAGATAGTATATTAACTTTAACTCATATTATTGATTAATTTACATATTCTCCCCACATAATAAGTTATCCAAATAAATTGAAAATTAATATTTATATTGAGGTGAAAAAATGATTATTAATAAAATTTATAAATTTTTAGACTTAATTAAAACTAAATTCTATATGAAATTTAAACAAAAATCTTTTAAGGGTGAAAAATATCCTATAAATTATTTATTACATAAAAATAAAACTTCTGATATTTTATTAGTTGTATTTACTTCATGCACTAAAAAAGGTCAAAAGGCTCGATACAATTATCTAAGAACCTTAGAAAAATTCAACGTTAATAAGCTATTTATATTAGATGATTTTGGATTTGATGGTAGAGGTGCTTATTATTTAGGTAAAGATAACGATTTTAATATTCAATCTGATGTGTCTTCTCTAATAGCTTCTATATCCAATAATTTAAATATAAAAAAAGAAATATTCATAGGCTCTAGTAAAGGTGGCTACGCTGCATTATATTTTGGTCTTGATAGAAATAATAGCGTAATTATATCAGGTGCTCCTCAATATAAATTAGGGAATTATCTTAGTTTACCTGGTCATGAAGAAATTCTTCAATATATTATGGGCGATACTGATAAGAAATCTATAGATTACCTTAATAATTTATTGGAATACAAGTTAATTTCTAATTGTAATAATAAAAATGAAATATATATTCACTATTCTACAGAGGAAGAAACCTTTGAACCTGAAATAGAACCTCTAATAAATAAAATTAAAGAACTAAATTTAAATTATTCCTTTGACATTCATAATTATAAAAATCATTCAGATTTAACTTTATTTTTCCCTCAATATATAAAAGATACTTTAAATAAATATCTATAATTATAATTTATTTTTATTCTATTTTTAGAAGATAATACTATGCATTAAAAATTGTACAAGTCAAATAATAAATAGTGAAAGGAGGGATTTAATATGACAAAAAAATATACTACTTATTTACCAACAGAGAGAACTAATTATGAACCACCTAAACACGCTCTTGAAAGTCATGGAAAAACTAATGGTACTACAAAAATCCCAAGTACCATTGAAGATCCTATAGTTGTAAATAATATTGTTACATCTGAATTTGATTATACTGAGCATGTTGATGTAGATAAGGATTTAAATGTAAATCCCTAATAATTTTAAAATGTATTATACTGACTAAAAAAAGTTGCATAAATATAATTTAACTTATCTCTCATATACTTAATGAATATTAAGGAGTGATTTATATGTCTAACAATAAAAAAAATAGAACTAACGGAACTATACCTTCAGTAGGAAAAGAAATTGCAGATCCTGTTAATTCTACTAATATAGCTACTTCTTTTTATAAATATCCTGCAAAGGATCAAATAACAAGAAAAAGTAAAACTAATCAACTATATTAAGTTTTATCTTACTTTTAATATTTTAAAAGGTGTTTCAAAAGAAACACTTTTTAAATTTACGTTAGGAGGTATATTGTTATGTTAAGTTTCTCTAAAAAAAGTAACAACATAAAATCCTTTGGATATCCTAATAAAATAACTTTAGATGATTCAAATACAAAGTCTTATTTTAATGATGGAAAAGAAAATCATAGCTATCTAAAGTCTAGAGAATATTAATTTAATGTTTAATTGTTGTAATATAAATAGAGGCTATAGTCATTCACTATAGCCTCTATTTATATTTAAGATTTAATGATTTTTTGATTAATTTGTGATGAAACTGTGAAAATTAAACTTCCACTATTAAATCATATGGAATTGTAAAATAAAATTCTGTTCCCTTATTTACTTTACTTTCTACACCATAAATAAATCCGTGAGCTACTATTATTTCTTTGCATATAGCTAATCCTAAACCTATGCCTCCGCTTATATTCCCTTTATAATATCTATCCCATATAAATTTTAACTCTTCTTCTTTAATTCCTATTCCAAAATCTCTAACTCCAACCTTTATGCCTAAATTAGTTGTTTCTACTTTTAATGTTATTTCTTTAGTTTTTGAATGGATTAATGCATTGTTGAATAAGTTGCTTATTACTCTAAATAAATATTTTTCATCTATATCTACATTAAATTTTTCTAAATTATCTATTCTTGTATCTATTTTATATTTTACATTTTTAATTCTATTATTAGCATTTACAAGTCTTCTAAAGCTCTCATATAAAAACATTTTTAAGGATTGGTTTTTTAAATTTAAGAATTTGTTATCTTCTTTTAACCTACTTAATAGTAACATTTCATCAACTAATTCATTTAAATTATCTACCTCATTAATTATACTCTCGCTATATTCTACCAACTTATCTTCAGGGATAATTCCATCTCTTATAGCTTCACTATTAGCTCTAATAACACTTAATGGCGTCTTTAAGTCATGACTTACATTTGCAATAAATTCTCTTTGAAGATTATCTTTAGTTTTAAGATCTTTAGCCATTTCTTCAATACTGCTAGATAAATCTGAAATTTCATCATTACCTTCAATTTTATAGCTACTTGAATATATTCCTTTAGCTATATCTTTTGCTTTATTTTGTATTTTTATTATGGGATCCGTAAATTTATCTCCTACATATATAGCTAAAATAGCTGAAAATACTAATAAAAGTATAAATATAAATACCATTATTGTATTTACACTTTTTATTAATTGTTCTGTTGCTTCATACCCTTTATAAATTACTAAGTCTCCATATGGAGTTTCTACTTTATACGTAATATATGTATTTCCATTTTTAGAATTATATATTTCTTGTGTTTCTAAACTAAAAAAATCAATGTTTTTTATTTGTTTGTTTTTATTTTTGCATAGATTTACTACCTCTCCATTTTTCAATAAAACTGCTGATATATTATCTAAAGATACAGGTTCATTATTTTCTATGCATTCAATCACATACTTGCTAGTTTCCTCTAATAACTTAAATTCATTATTATTATATACACTAGGTAATAATAACCATGTTAAAGAAAAACCTAGCAATGCAGATACTAAATTTAGTATAACCATATACTTTATCATCTTTAATGTTATTTTCTTCATTTCTCAATTGTAAGGCTATACCCTACCCTCCATACCGTTTTTAAATTTCTCTGAAAAAGAGTTATTTTCTCTCTTAGTTTTTTTATATGAGTATCTACAGTTCTTGTATCCTTCTTTTTCTAAATACAATTTTGATATTTCTAGAAGTTGTTTCTCATCCTCAATAATTAAAATATTTTTCATGTATAATACTCCCAAACCCTAATATATACTTATATTTTACCAAACTTTTAGTAAAATAGGTTACTTAAAAAAAATTTTTCTGAAAATTTTTTTCATTAATATATTGAAAAAGCCTTGTAAATGTTCTGATTACTTCAATACAACACTTACAAGACTTTATTAAAACTATTTTTAGAGGATGTGCATTTTTTTAAATCTTAAACTTTATTGACAAACTTTTCCTGGATTTAATAGATTCTTAGGGTCGAATGCTTTTTTAATTCCAGCCATTATATTTATCATTTCATCTCCAATTGCTTCATGTAAGTATCCTTTTTTAGCAAAACCTATACCATGTTCTCCTGATACTTTTCCATTTAGTTCTTTTGATTTATTATACATAGTTTCCATTACTGCATTTAGTTTTTCATGCCATTGTTCTTCTGTTAATTCATCTCTTAATATATAAACGTGAAGATTACCATCTCCAGCATGTCCAAAACTTCTAATTCTTATATTAAATTGCTTTTCTACGTCTTTTGTAAATTTAACGAATTCTGCAACTTTATTTCTTGGTACAACAACGTCAACTTCATCCATTTCAGTAGTTGATGCTTTTATAGCTTCTAGGAATGCTCCTCTTGCTGACCAAATTGATTCTTGTCTTTCATCTGTATCTGAAATAAATACGTCTAATGCGCCTTCCTTTAAGCATATATCAGCTACTTTTTCATAATCTTTTTCTATATCTTCTTTTGAGTTTCCATCAAAAGTTAATAATAAATATGCATCTGAAGAATTATCTGGGAATTTCTTTCCTAGGAATTCTTCTGCTGATACTATAGCTGCTCTTTCCATAAATTCTATAGCTGTTGGAATAGCTTTTGATTTAATTATTTTTGGAACTGTTTCAATTGCAGTATCTAAATCTTTAAATGGTATTAATAAACTAATAGCTTTCTTAGGTAATGGTAATAACTTTAATGTAGCTTTAGTAACTATTCCTAAAGTTCCTTCTGCACCTACCATTAAATCTTTTAAGCTATATCCTGAACTATTTTTAACTACTTTTCCTCCAAAGTTTTCTACTTTACCATTTGGAAGAACAACTTCAAGACCTCTTACGTAGTCTCTTGTAACACCATACTTAACAGCTCTCATACCACCTGCATTAGTGCTGATATTACCACCAATAGTTGCAGTTTTTTCACCTGGATCTGGTGGGTAGAATAAGTCATGTTCTTCTACGTATTTACTTATTTCCATAAGTAGTACACCTGGTTCTAAAGTTAAAGTAAGATTTTCTTCATCTAACTCTAACATTTTGTTCATTTTACTTAAATCTATGATTATTCCTGAATGTAGTGGTACTGCTGAACCAACTAATCCTGTTCCTGATCCTCTTGGAGTTACTGGGATATTATTTTCATAAGCATATTTCATTATTTTAGAAACTTCTTCTGTTTCTAATACTTGAACTACTATTTCAGGCATTTGTTTTACAGCTCCAAGTTCATCATGGCTATAATCTTCGCTTATATTTTCACCAACAAAAACTCTTTCGCTATCATTTATAACTGAACTAATATATTCTATATCATGTTTATCAACTTTTTTGTAACTCATAACTATTCTCCCTTCTCCATTTTGATTTTTTCAATCAATTGTGGAACTACTTCATATATGTTTCCAATTATTCCATAGTGAGCAGCTTCAAATATAGGTGCTTTTTCATCTTTATTTATAGCAAAGATATAATCTGAATTATTCATACCTGCTGTAAATTGTACAGCTCCTGATACACCACAAGTGATTATTAACTTAGGTCTTACTGTTCTACCACTTAATCCAACTTGTTTCTTAGCATCAAACCATCCAGCTTCTATTAAAGGTCTTGTGCAAGCTACTTCTCCACCTAAAAGATCAGCTAATTCTTCTATCATCTTAAGGTCTTTTTCTGCCTTAACCCCTCTTCCAGCAACAACAATTACTTCTGCTTCTGAAATGCTGTGTTCTTTTTCTTTCTTTGTAACTTTTTGAACTTCTATATTAGAATTTAATTTTGAATCATCTACTTCGCAGATAGTTACTTTTCCTTTAATTTCTTCTTCTCTCTCTGGAGCAGACATAACTTTGTATCTTACTGTTGCCATTTGTGGTCTTGAGTTTGGTGTAACTATTTGAGCCATTATATTACCACCAAAGGCTGGTCTTATTTGAACTAAATCTGTGTTTTCTTTAATATCAAGTATTGTACAGTCTGCTGTTAAACCTGTTCTAAATCTTGCTGCAACTCTAGGAGCAAGTGATCTACCAACTGTTGTAGCTCCAACAAGTATAGATGATGGCTTAACTGCATTTATAAATTCAGCAAAAGCTGCAGTATATGGTTCAATTGTAAAGTACTTTAATTGTGGTTTGTCATAAACAAAGACTTCGTCTACTCCATAGTGAAGTAATTCTTCAGCCTTGTCCTTTATATTTGTACCAATGAAAACACAATAAACTTTATGATTTATCTTTTTAGCTAACTCTCTAGCTTTTCCTATAAGTTCAAAAGTAACTGGATGAATTTCTCCATCTACATGGTCTACATAAACTGCAACACCATTCCATTTACTCTTATCTATTTTTTAACTTCTTCTTCTACGTATTCTACAGCACCCTTAGGTCCTTTTCTTACGCATAATTTACACATTTTACAACTTGCATTTATTTCTAATTTTCCATTATTATTTTCTAATGCACCAAATGGACATATTTTTATTAATTCGTTTATATCTCCTACTTTATCTTGATTTATAACAAGCTTTGCCATTACATATCCCCCCTAAATGAATTTTAACTCTTTTAACTTAGATGCTATTTTTTCAGTTAATTCTTCTGGCTTATCATTCCACATTTCATGTGCATCATTTGATGCTGGTGGGAATATTCTTTCAACCTGAGTTGGTGATCCATTTAGACCGTATTTTTTCTCATCTTTATCTTCAAAATCTTTTAACGCAATAACATTTATTTTTCTATCCTTAGTTGCTACTTTCTTCTTATAAGAAGGTAGTCTTGGTTGGAAAATATCCTTTTCAACAGTTATTAAGCAAGGAAATTTAACTTCTGAAACCTCTACAGTATCTGGCATATCCATTTCTACTGTAATTGATTTTTCGTTAACTTCTAAGATTTGTCTAACGTTTGCTACATGTGGGATACCAAGATATTCTGCCATTTCTGGTCCAACTTGTGCTGTATCTCCATCTGTTGTTTGTTTTCCACAAATAATAAGATCCATATCTCCTACTTTTCTTACACCTTGTGATAATGTATATGAAGTTGCAAGAACGTCTGCCCCTGCAAATTTTCTATCTGATACTAATGTTCCTTCATCTGCTCCCATTGCAAAAGCTTCTTTTATAACATCCATAGCTTGTGGTGGTCCCATACTGATTACTTTTATAGCACCTCCAACTTTATTCTTTATTTGTAGAGCTGTCTCTAGAGCATATAAATCATATGGATTCATTTTTGAATCTATACCATCTCTTTTTAATACTCCTGTTTTTTCATCTACTTCTACCTTTGAAGTCCCTGGAACTTGTTTAATACAAACTACTATATTCATTACAGTTCTCCTCCATTCTACCCATTTTTTTAAAATAAAGCTGCGCCAAGGAATGTAATTATTCCCTGTATGATTACATAAGCCAAAAAGAATTTAATAGTTGAATTTAATATCTTTCCTTCTTCTCCTGCTATACCTGTAGCTGCTGTTGCAACTGCTATACTTTGTGGTGAAATTATCTTTCCTGCTGTTGCTCCTGCTGTATTAGCTGCTGCTAACCAACAAGGATCAATTGCTAAAGATTTTGCAGCTTCAACCTGAAGTCCACCAAATAATACATTTGATGAAGTTGCACTACCTGTTATAAATGTTCCTAATGCACCTATTAATGGTGCTATTGCAGGATAGAATCTTCCTGTAATCATAACTAAAATAACAGCTATAGATTTAATCATTCCACTATATCCCATAACCTTAGCTAATGCTATGATTGATAGGATTGTTATCCCTGACTTACTCATTTGTTTTATAGTGCTACCTAATACCCCTAACTTTTCTTTTAATTTAGCACCTTGAATTGCTCCACCTATAAAGCCTGATATTAAAATCAAAACTCCTGGTGTTCCAATCCATGTAAATGTATAAGGGCTAGCACCTTGTCCTTGGTAAATGTTTACTGAAGTTTTAATTGAAGATAAAGCTCCATTTACACTTGGGAACAAAGGGCTTGATATAAGTATTAGAACTAATATCAATATAAATGGTGACCATGCAATAACACCTTGCTTTAAGGAAACCTTTTCATTGCTACTATCATTTTGTTTATCTTTATGGAATGTTTTAGCCATCCATATAGTTACAGCTAATGATATTACTGAACCTAAAACTGCTGGTAGCTCTGCTCCTAAATATTTAGCAAATATAGCTTGTGGAATTGCAAAGGCTAATCCTGAAGCTAATGTTATAAAAAGCACCCCTTTAACTGCTTTAAAACTCTTACCTGTTATCATAACTAATGCCATAGGAATAAAAACAACAAATAAGAATAATTGTATTGAAACTGCATTACTAAGCTGTGTTTGAGTTAAATTTGTAAGCTTAGCTAAGGTGTTTATAGGTAATCCTATTGCTCCAAAAGCTGTTGGAGTTGTATTTGCAACTAAACATATAATTGCAGCAAATACAGGATTAAATCCTAATACAGTCAATATACTAGCTGGTATAGCAACTGCTGTACCAAAACCAGCTACAGATTCAAGGAATCCACCAAATCCCCATGCCAATATTAATACTAAAATACGTTTGTCTGTTGTTACATTAGTTAACATTTTTTTTATAGTATCCATACCCTTAGTATGAACTGATAGATTATAAGTAAATACTGCTGCTATAATTACAAGCATTATAGGCCATAAAGCTAGTACTATTCCTTCTAATGCAGCTGATAAAGATACAGTAAAAGGCATTTTCCATCCTATCATTGATAATACTATTGTGAAAACTAATGCTATTAGACAAATCTTGTGACCTGGTATCTTAAAAACTCCAAGGGCAACAATTAGTAATATTATAGGCAATAAAGCAATAAAAAACATTAAATATTCGTTCATTCCCACACCCCTCTTCAAATATGGATATATGCTTAAAAATCCAGCTCACACCAATACCAAAAGAAAGTAAAATTTATTAACAAAATAATTTATAAAGTTTAGTTTTATTAATAAATCTGCGAATAAAACTTCATAAATTGGTTCATACTTTATAGCGGTAAAATGGTATGACCAATTTCAAGTATTATTATATATCACTTTTCCTATATTTTCTATAATTGTTATTTTGTTAACATATTTAAATTATAAATAATTTCAAAAAAAATATAGGCTAAATGCCTATATTCCTAATTTTAAAAAATTTTTATATTTTTTATTTTTTTACTATACTACCTATTTTTGTTATTTATTTAACCCTTTTATTATGTAAATTAAATTACTAAGCTTTTAGACCTCTATTAACTTATATACCTTTTTATTAAACTAAAATGCTCCTTCATAATATAATGAGCTTTGCTTTCATCTCTATTTTTTATAGCATCATATAATTTATCATGTAATTTATCAAGCTCTTCTTTATTAGACGTATCTGCTAATATATTTTTTCTTGAATCCTTTATAAAATTATCAATTAATTGGGATAGGACCTCTAAAACATCTATTATTAACTTATTTCCTGATGCCTCTGCAATCATATAGTGAAACTTCTTATCTAAAATTACATTTTGATCTTCATCAAAATTCTCTTTTAATTCATTTAATATATCTTTTATGCCTTCAAGTTGTGTGTCTGTTATTTTTCTTGCTGCTAATACTACCGTTTCTAATTCTATAACTTCTCTTAATTCAAATATATCTATTGGGTCACTTCCTTGTAACATAAACATTATAGATAATGGTTCTGAAATTAACCCACCAAAATCTTCTTTTATATAATTTCCTGCACCCTGTTTGCTTTCAATTAAACCAACAACTTCTAAGGCTCTTAAAGCTTCTCTAACTGATGCTCTACTTACTCCAAGATCTTCTGCCATAACTCTTTCTGAAGGAAGCTTATCCCCTTTTTTAAGAATCTCATCCTCAACCATTGATTTTATTTGTTCTACAATTTGTTCATATACCTTTGTATTTTTAACTTGATTAAACATTATAACACCCCCAATAAAAATTAAATTCTATTACATATTTTAATATTAACATGAAAACATTTTTATAAAAAGCACTATGGTATTTCTCTATTGACTCCATTTATACAAAATATAATATTTTTATCAGCTCTAATTATTATTAAATATATTAATATTATATATTTCGCAAAAATTATAAATAAATTACTCGAAATAAGTTGATAAATGTTGAAAATAAATAAAATAAGTAGTATAATTTTACTAGTTAGTATATTAGTACTAACTTTTTAAATGGTTTTAATCACTAGTATAAATCAAACTTCATTAAACTACCATTCTAAATTTCTCTATAATTTATTTAACCAAAGTAACTTAATAAATATATCTATTATAATAAAATTTGATATGCTTAAGGATAAACTTTTATAATAATTAAAAGAAAAATTTCAAATTCAAATAAATGTTGACTTTTGATATTATTTGTATAAATTACATAAAAAATTATTAAAAAGGGGTGACCTAATGATAAAAAAAACTAGAATAATTAGTGCAATTTTACTTACAAGTATATTGTCACTAACCTTTTCAAAAACTTTAACTACTTATGCAGATTCATCTGACCCAAACTATGACTCTAAATACGACCTTAATAATGACTCTATTATCAATGAACTTGATATTGATGAAATTTCAAAATATTATAACAAGCAAAAATCTTCTACAGATTGGAATGAAAAATTTGACTTTAATAAAGATGGTGTTATTGATATATTTGATATTATTAAAATTTCAAAACGTAATGGTATAAAAAAACCTGAAAAAAATTTATCTAAAAATACTTTAGAACTTCAAAATCTACTAGCTGCTAATAAAAATGTAACCACTACTGGAGATGCAGCTGGTAAAAAAATTTACAATGTCTGGGTAAAAGGAATTACTCCTCCAAGTGAAAGTGACTTTACTACTCTTAATTTAGGAGCTAACTATAGCATAAATGTTGCTCCATGGAAACCTGGACAAGGTTGGTATGATATCAATAAAGTAAAAGGTGGATCAGGAGATAACCTTTTTTGTAGTGGAGCTGTTGCTACTAATATGCTACATTGGTGGTTAGACCAAAATAAAGAGTATATAGATAGATATTTAGCTCAAAATCCAGAAAACGGTAAAAATTTAGATAAATCCCTCCATATTCGTACATCATCAACCTTCCACGATCAAAAAAATAGTGATATTTTTAATCTACTAAAGAAGTATTTCCGTAACAATGTACTATCAAGTGTTAAAACATTATTATGGTATATAAATGGATCTAGTATAGGCTTGCCAACTTCTCCATATATTGATACTAGAGCAGGATTTCTTAGTGGAATATTTAAACAAGAAGATTTAACTGATGTATGTTATATAGGACCGTACGACCTATTGAACACTAGGCTTTTAGAGTGGTTACAAGAGGATAAGGTATTAGGAATTTCTCATGAAAATGTAGGTGTCAATTATAATCACATTATTACACTTTGGGGAGCTAGCTTTGATGAAGCTGGAAATCTTCTTGGAATCTATGTAACTGATTCTGATGATGAAAAATCTAAAATATCAGATAATGTTCTTTATGGAATGAAATATTATAGAACCGTTAAAGATCCTAATGGAAGAGCTAGAATGACTACCTATAATGGAAAAGAAAATAATAGGGGCGCAAAACTTTCAGTTTTATATTCTTTCAATTTAGGAAAAGACCAATGGGAAGAATACTTTAAGAAAGATAATAATTAAATGGAGGGTAGATAAATGCTAAAAAAAACTAAAATAATTAGTGCAATTTTACTTGCAAGTATATTGTCACTAAACTTTTCAAAAACTTTAACTACTTATGCAGATTCCCCTGCATTAAACTATGATTCCAAATATGACCTTAATAATGATTCCGTTATTAATGAACTTGATATTAATGAAATTTCAAAATACTATAATATAAAAAATAGTTCTCCAAATTGGAATGAAAAATTTGATTTTAATAATGATGGGATTATTGATATATTTGATATCATTAAAATTTCAAAACGTAATGATATAAAAAAACCTAAAAAAAATCATCTAAAAATGCGTTAAAACTTAAAAAGCTAATATCTAATAATAAAAATATAACTACTACTGTAGATTCAGATGGTAAGCAAATTTACAATGTATGGGTAAAAGGAATTACCCCTCCAGCTGAAAGTGATTTTACTAATCTTAATTTAGGCGCTAACTATAGTATAAATGTTGATTCCTGGAAACCTGGACAAGATTCGTATGATATCAATAAATTAAAAATGGAATCTTCTCGTAACAATTTAGCACCAAATGATAAAACATTATTATTGTATATAAATGGATCTGGTATGGGGTTACCAACTTCTCCATCTCTTGATACTAGAACAGGATTTTTTAATGGTGTACCAAAAAAGAAGACAATTTAATTAATAAATCTTATGTAAGAATATATCATCTATTGAATATTAGGCTTTTAGATTGGTTACAAGAGGATAAGTCTTTAGGAGTTTCTAATAACAATATAGGTATCTATTCTAATAATGTTATTACACTTTTGGGAGCTAGCTTTGATAAATCTGGAAATCTCCTTGGAATCTATGTAATTGATTCTAATGGTAAAAAGTTCAAAATATCAAAGGATATTCTTTACGGAATAAAATATTATAAAACTGTTAAAGATTCTAATTGAATAACTAGAACTACTAACTATAATGGGAAATAGAATAATACAGTGGCAAAACTTTCAGTTTACAAAAAGCCCAATAGAAAGAATACTTTAAGAAAAATTAACTCTATTACATATATTAAAAATAATAACTTAATATTATATATTCTTAAATAAATTAAAAGAGTAAGTAGTTTACTTTAATCTAAAACTACTTACTCTTTATTTAATTAATCGCTTTTATTTATATAACTACTATGATTTCATGACTTCCTATAGATTTTGGAATTAAATCCCCATCTAATGGAACTCCATTAATAGTTATACCTTTTTCATCTCCACGTTTTACTTTTATATTATATTGCCCCTCTTCGTCTCTTATACTTATTTCATATTCATTCCAAGTATCAGGAATACAAGGTTTAATTTTATAACCTTTTCCTTCTACTTTTTTAACCCCAAGTATATCTTCTAAACCTACTTTATACATCCATCCTGAAGCGCCTGTGTACCAGCTCCAACCACCTCTACCACCATGAGGTTCTTTTATATAAACATCTGCTGCCATTACATAAGGTTCAACCTTATAATTTCTTGCTTGAAGTTCTGTATTAGTATGGTTTATTGGATTAATCATATTATAATATTTGCATGCTTTATCTCCTAACCCTAATTTAGTTAATGCTAATATAACCCAAACTGCAGCATGAGTATATTGGCCTCCATTCTCACGAACACCTGCTACATAGCCCTTTATATATCCAGGTTCTAAATTAGATTTATCAAATGGTGGTGCAAGCAACATTATTAATCCCTTATCTTTACTTACTAAATATCTATCTACAGCTTCCATTGCTTCTTCTACTCTTTCACGCTTTCCTGCACCTGAAATTATAGACCAACTTTGTGCAAGGGAATCTATTTTACATTCATCGTTTTGTATTGAGCCTAATGGTGTACCGTCATCAAAGTATGCCCTTCTGTACCAACCACCATCCCAAGCATTCTTTTCTTGATTTTCTCTTATAAAATCTTGGAAAGCTATATATCTTTGTTTCTTTTCATCATCTTTCATATGTTCACATATATCTTTAAATCCATCTAATATTTTATATAAGAACCATCCAAGCCATACACTCTCACCTTTTCCTTCGTTTCCAACGGTACTCATTCCATCGTTCCAATCACCACTACCCATAAGTGGTATATTGTGTGCTCCAAAATTTAATCCCCTATCTATAGCTTTTAGACAGTGTTCATAAATAGTACCCTCTTTTGTTGATTGATTTACTATAGTATATCTTTCATCTTCACCATCTCTTAAAGGTTCATCCTCTAAATAAGGTGCTTTTTCATATAAAATATCATAATCTCCTGTAGATTTAATATATTCTATAGTTACATAAGGTAACCATAATAAATCATCTGAGAATCTTGTTCTTATTCCTGAGTTTACTACTGGATGCCACCAATGTTGAACATCTCCTTCTACATATTGTCTTGAAGCACTTCTTAATATTTGATCCCTTGTAATTTTAGGATTTAATATTCCTATAGACATAGAATCCTGTAATTGGTCTCTAAATCCATATGCTCCACCTGATTGATAAAAGGCCGTTCTTGATAAATACCTACAACTTAAAGTTTGATACATTAGCCATCCATTTAAAAGATAATCCATAGATGGATCTGGTGTCTTTACTTGTATATTTCCTAGGAAATTTGCCCAATAACCTTTTACGTTGTCTAAAGCTTTATCAACATTTTCTATATTTCTATATTTATTTATCTTTTCTTGTATTAACTCTAAATTTTCTTCTTGCCCTAACATTACAACAATTTCTTTTTTCTCTCCAGGTAATAACTTAATCTTTACAGAAGAAGCTAAACATGGATCAAAAATAGCACCTGCTGAATTAGATAAACTATCTTTATGTAATGCTAAAGGAGTACTTAAATCTTCACCGATTCCTATAAATTCTTTTCTATCTCCAGTAAATCTTTGTTCTTCTCCTCCTTGCATTGATAAATATGCCTTTAGCTTACCAAAATATTTTGAATAAGGATTTTGGCTCCATATATAATCTCTTTGTATATAGGTACTTATATTTTTTGCACTACCATAATTGTATACTCCAAGTACTAATTGTGCGTAATAGAATAGTGTCAGCTCTTTATTTTGATTTGATAGATTTTCCACAGTTACTTTATAAAGCTTAACTTTTTCACCTTTTGGACAGAAGGCCTTAAGTTCTCCACTTATATTATATGCAGTATGTTTGAAAGTAGAGTACCCAAAGCTATGCTCTATAATATACTCTCCTCCATCCCTTACTGGTTTTGGAGTTATGCTAAAATAAGTTCCTGTTTTATCATCTCTTATATATAAAGCTTCTCCTAATGGGTCCATTACCCAATCATTACTCCAAGGCGTTATTTTGTTTTCCCTACTGTTTCCACACCAGGTATATGATGCTCCCGCCTCAGATATATGGAAGCCAAAATCTTCATTTGAAATAACATTGATCCACGGTGCTGGAGTATTTTCATAGTTTTTAAGTCTTATAACATAACTTTTATCTTTTGGATTAAATCCTCCATAACCATTAAAGAAGTCTAAATTTCTTTCATCAAAATCATAAGTTCTCTTTTTATTTACCTTAGAAGTTTCAAAATTATTCGAACTAACTTCACCTTCTGAAGTTATATTTGAGCAGTCTACGTCTTCTTCAATAACATTAAC
This sequence comes from Clostridium chauvoei, assembly GCF_002327185.1. Taxonomy (NCBI): domain Bacteria; kingdom Bacillati; phylum Bacillota; class Clostridia; order Eubacteriales; family Clostridiaceae; genus Clostridium; species Clostridium chauvoei. The sequence goes on from NZ_CP018624.1 coordinate 2,266,861, forward strand.
ATTTACTCTCTTTTCATTATATAACTCCTTATGTCTAATATAGCTTTGTGGTTCATTTGTTTCTAATTCGTTTATTTGCTTTATTAATGTTCCATTAGTTGAATTTATATATAATCTAGCTATCCCAACTATAAAGTTTTTAATATCCTCACCCATAGTTGCTTTATTATGTATAAAAATACCTGCTGTTTTATTTATGTTATCTCTTTCTCTTGAATTTCTTATTACGTCCCCAATACTTTTTTGTAATGGTTCTTCATAAGATACTTCTTCTTCATTATATATTATTAAATCTACTTTTAACCCTTTAGTTTTCCAATAATAATGCATATTTACTACCTGTCTTACAAGACTTAAATCATCTTCATTTTCTACTAAAAGCATTACAATTGGTAAATCTCCAGATATTCCATAAGCCCATAAATTTTCTTGACTCATATTTATATTTTTAATGTACTCTTCTCTATTTTTTCTACCACTATGTAAAAATAATATATAAGAAGCTAAGCTTTGATATATATTAGCTTGTGCTGATTTTATACCTATATATTTTAGCTCTAATTGATTTGCATAATTAGCAGCTGATATTTCTTTTTCTATCTTCTTAATAGCTTTGTATTTTTTAGCTAAATCTATTACTTGTTCTTTTGAATCTCCTACAGCTGTTATATAGTATATTTCTTTTTCCTCTCCAGCTTCTAACCTAACTCTTGCTCTTATACTCATTATAGGATCCAATACTATTCCTGTAGTATTTTGAAGTGGTGCATCATTATCCATAACCTTAGGTGATTTTAAATCTCTATCTCTTCCTATAAAGTTTATTCTTGATGTTTCATAAGTTAATGCACCTTCTATATTATCTTCCCCTGATATTGTATGAACAATATATGGAACTCTTGCTCCCTTAGCTCTTGGACGCCTATTACCTATTAAGCTATGAGTTTCTTCATCATATTCAGTACTTATAAACAAATTAGAAAAGCTTGGATGAACAGCATCTCCTTCAAAGGATTGAAGAGTTACTTCAAGATAACTTGTTATCTCTATAGTTCTTTCCTTTTCACCTGTATTTTTAAGAGTTATTTTTCTTATTTCAACATTATCTTCTGGTGAAAGTGATACTTCATAACTAGTTTCTACACTGCCATCTTTTCTTTTAAAATTTGCCTTATCTATTGTAAATTCAATACTAGAGTTATCGGGTGTTTCCTTACATGGTTCATAGGTTGCACTCCAATAATCATTTGAATTTAAATTTTTTATATAGAAGAACATCCCTGTTGAATCTGTTGTGCTATCACCCTTCCATCTATATACTGTCATATCATCTTTTTTAGAGTAACCACTACCAGTTTGAGTGATCATAGTTGAGTAACTTCCATTTGATAAAATAAGAACTTCTGGATTTTCTCTTTTTGCTCCTTTTATAATTCTTGGAACAAAATCCTCTTTTCTTATTGTCACATCTGGAGTATGAATATCTACTTCTCTTTCAAATGTTATATTTTGAGGTATCTTTTCCTGTAGCAATAATTCTACTGCTTTTATTTCTGGTATCCTATGAAATCTTTGTTGCAGTATGTTTTTATTTAAAAGATTATCTAGGGCCATTAGGGACATACCTAAGTGATGTACCATATAACATCTTACTTCTTTATCATTTTCTCCACTACCTATTCTTTGCTTTGTATAGTCTATTGCTTCTATATATCCATATCTACCAAAAGCTCCTATATCTTTTAAAAGCTTTAAGTTTTCAATAGCTCCTGTTTTTTCGTAAGGTAATGTCATTATAGTTGAATAGGGTGATACAACTAACTCATCTTCTAATCCTCTTTTTAGTCCTATTCCTGGAACTCCAAATGCCTTATATTGATAATTTTGTGCTACATCAAATTCATAAAAAGCCGATTCTGAAATTCCAAATGGAATGCCCTTTTTTTCAGCATAAGCCTTTTGTGATTTTATTACTGATGAATATGTTAAATCCCAAAGAGTATTATCAAAATTTTTCATTATTTGGAATGGCATAAAATACTCAAACATCGTTCCACTCCAAGACACTAAACTCTTATTTCCAAAAGCCTTAGTCATATTCCTACTTAAATTATACCAATGATCCTTTGGCACTTCGCCTCTAGCTATTGCTAAAAATGAAGCTGCCCTTGCTTCTGATGCCATTAAATCATAGTATGAATTTCCTAGAGAATTTTCTTCTAAGTTATATCCTATGGCAAATAATCCTCTCTCTTTGCTAAATACTACTTTAAAATCCATATCATCCATAATGCTTTGGATTTCTGAAATTAATCTATCTATTCTCTCTTTAAAATCTTCAATATTGTTAATTTTTCTTAGTATTATATCTTGATATTCTTCTCCTGATGAACTCTTTACTTCCTTTAAATAATTTATTAATCCTATTAAAGAAGGTACCTCTTCATCATTAAATTTATCTATTATTAATTCTTCTATTCCTTTAAATAGATAATCATAAAAATCTAATTTAAATTCAATTTCTTTTTTAAGTTTATTAATCCAATAATGTTCTTTTACTGACTTTTCATCTTTAGAGTCTATATTTTTCAATGTATCATTTATTAAATTTAGCTCTTCTTGTAGAAGCTCTTTATAATCATTAAGCTCTACCTCATCTGGTAACATATCAAAAACTTCTATTTTTTCTTCTGACCTTATTAACTTAAAAGTATCTTTTATTGATAGTATTTCTTCCTTTCTTATCAAAGGTTTATTTTTTAATTCTTTTAAAGTTTCACTTATTATCCATAAGTAACCTAAAAGATTCCCACTATCTACTGTTGATACATATCTAGGCCATAGTGGTGCTTTTGTTTTTGTGTCATACCAATTTAAATAATGTCCATGGAATTTTTCTAATCCTCTCATTCCATCTAAAACCATCTCAAGTCTACTTACTACTCCACCTAGTGGTAAATATGCTAAATCATAAGCAATAAGATTTGTTAATAATCCCATGCCTATATTTGTTGGAGATGTTCTATGAGCTACCCCTTTAAATGGCTTTTCCTGATAATTATCAGGCGCTAAATAATTATTTTCTTCATTTACAAAATCCTCATAATAAGCCCAAATACTCCTACTTACTTCTCTTAAAAGCTCTTCATCCTCTGACTTTAATGGTTCTTCTTCTATACATTGAACTCTTGATATATTATATGCTAGAGCTGGTGCTATCCCCCAAAGTACTGCTAGTATCAAATTAGTTAACCCTATCAATGGTTCATTACCTAAAGATAAGAATAATACTATTAACGCAACTATAGGTGATATCCACATTTTTTTATAATAATTTCCTAATGTATTAACTACAGAGGCTTCAGCATCTTCTGCTGTTTGCCATTGTAATAAATTCTTTTTTGATATAGTTAATCTAAATAAAGTCCTTATTATAGCATCTAACATTAAATATGTTTGATATGGAATGAAACTTAAAATCAAAACTATTTGTTTTAGATTTTTGAAGGTTCCCATAAGTTTGTTTTTAGGAGTTACTACAAAGTCTGTAACTGTAAATACCAGTGGTATTATTATTGCTAAAAATAATAATATCATTATTTGTCCTGATGTTTTAAATATAGTTAATGCTAGTATTAATCCTATTAATAAAGTAGGTGCAAGTAAGCTCCTTCTTAAATTGTCAAAAATTTTCCATTTTGAAATTAAATTAAGCTTTGAAGAAAATAGCCATCTTAAAATTTGCCAATCTCCTCTAACCCATCTATGTAGTCTTAAGCAACTAGATAAATAGTAAGCTGGATATCCATCTACAACTTCTACATCTGTTACTAAGGCACATCTAGCATAAGAACCTTCTAATAAATCATGGGATAGGACCTTATTATCTGGTATTTCATTTTTTAAGGTATCATAAAATGCATTTATATTTATAATACCCTTGCCTGTGAAAATTCCTTCTCCAAATATATCTTGGTATGTATCTGAAGATGCTGTTGAGTAACCGTCTACCCCTGCTTCTCCTGCAAATATCTTAGAAAAATATGTTTTGTTTTTACTTTCTAAGGTTACTGAAACCTTAGGTTGCATTATTCCATATCCTCTAGTAACTCTCCCATCAGATATATATGGAGTGTTTAACACATGACTCATAGCTTCAATTAAACTTTTTGCAGCACCCATTGGAAGTACTGTATCTGCATCTAGTGTTATTATGTACTTAGCATTTTTTAAGGAATCTATATTGCTACTTATTACGTTATAAGTTGTTTTACCATCGTTTTTTAGCAAAGCTATGAATTCCATGATTTTTCCTCTTTTTCTTTCATAGCCCATATAGACCTTTTCCTTTTCATTAAATACCCTTTTTCTATTTAAAAAGAAAAAGTGATCTTTAGAGTCTTTAAAATATTTTTTATTTAATCTTTTAACTTCTTCTATGCCTTGCTGATTTATTTCCTTATCCATGCTGTTATTTTCTGTAATGGAATCTTTAAAATCTCCAAGTAAAGCATAATAAATATTTTTATCTCTATTTGCTAAATAATAAACCTCAAGCTGTCTTAATAACTCCTTTGTTCGCTCTTTTGATGTTAATAAACTTGGAATTATTACTATTGTTTTTTCTTCCTCTGGTATGCCATCTTTAAAATCCATCCTTGGTATATGTGTTGGTGGTACTATCTTTGCTATATTCCAGTTAAATAAAGCTATAGTTATTTCACTAGATGGTATTATCATTATTAAAAAAGCTATTATATATTCTAGTGGGGTAAATCTAACTCCTGTTAGATAAGTAAGAGTTAGTACTCCAAAGTTTATAAGTAGCGTTATTAATAATATCATTATTAAATATTTACTTTGAGACATTTTATAGTCTACTTTTCGTTTCTCATAAAATTTCTCTAAAAGTTCATCGACACCATCATCTATTAGATAATATCCAACATGGGTTTTAAATAATTCCCTATCTTCATTTATTGCCTTTTGTGATAATTCTAATACCTTTTTTGCTAAATTTAATTCATAAATATTTAATATCCTAGAAAGTTCTTCTACCCTATGCCTATAATGATCTTTTGTCTTAAAGTCCATGTTTTCATAGGTTCCAGCAGGATCTTCTCTTAAAATTTCTTCTACTTTTGAAGTATTATTAAAATAATTTTTCCAATCTACTGCATCTATAAGTCTTAAAGAACTTATTATACTTCCAATTGATGTTTCTATAACTCCTTCTTTGACTATATTTTTTTGTAAACTATTATCTTTACTACTGTCTACTCTCTCTTTAATAAACTTAAATATTCTTTCATCTTCTATGGAATTATCTCTTAATACCCTAAAGAAATTTTCTATAAATTCTGATGAAAATAAACCATCATGTAGCTTTTCGGAATCACCCATATATTCTTCAACAACTTGATTTTTTTCTGATACATTACTTAAAGGATATTCCTTCTCCAACTTTAATAATAGAGAATCTAGCTTACCATGATTATATGAATCTACTACTGTATTTGCTAAAGCTCTAGCTCCCGATCTTTGTTTTTGTAGAATAATCATATCGTTAGTTATCTTTGCAAGATTTATTATTAACGATATTCTAATCATTAATGGAAATGCCCATAGTTCTCCCATAGTGAAATCTATATCTTGTTTGTTTATAAACTTTATAATTTCTTCTTCTTTGATTATTCCTTGGTTTATCTTTACATATTCTTTAGCTAAATCGTAAATTCTAGGACATCCTGCCCCATTTTTATTTTCAGAAGGCAAGTTATCAAAATAACTTGATGGAAGATTAAACTTTATGGCTTTGTATTCTTTTTCTATTAGGTAAATATTGTCTAATAACCATTCACCTGAACCTATAATCTCCTCCCCCTGCTTAAACTGCTTATTTAGGTATTTATGGTTATGTACTATTCCCTTAAAAGCTTGATTTAACTCTGCTATAACAGCTTTTCTACAGCTTAATGAATCTTTATCTCTCATAAATACACATCTCCTTACTTATACTCATAATACGGTTATTATTCCCAACTATCCATATATTACTCATATATATAAGTATTTTTTCAAACAAAAAAGCCCATAGAAGAATAATTGATTTTATTCTCCTACAGACTTTTTAACTTATCCTATAAATTAAAGAATTCTGTAAATGCTTTAACTGTATAGTAATTATCTTTAACACTTGCAAGTTCTCTTATTGAGTGCATTGAAAGTACTGGTGAACCCATATCTATAACTGGAATTGTTAATCCTGCTGCTGTTACAGGTCCTATTGTTGTTCCACCTCTTACATCTGATCTGTTTACAAACTTTTGATATGGAACATTTGCTGCTTTACATACACCTTCAAATACTGCTCCACTAAAACTATCTGTGCTATAGCTTCCTGCAGCTGCTATCTTTAATACTGGACCACCTTCTAATACTGGTCTATTAGTTGGGTCATGCTTTTCTCCTGAATTTGGATGTACTGCATGAGCTAAATCAGCTGATATCATAATTGAATTTGATAAAGTTCTATGGAAATCTTCTCTATCATGTCCTAATGCTAATGCAATTCTTTCTAATATATTTATTAATAATATTGAACTTGCACCTTGAGCTGTTAAGTTTCCTATTTCTTCATTGTCTATGCAAACCATAACTTTAGTAGCAGCATTTACTTTACTATCTACTAAAGCTTTCACTCCTGCATAAACCATCCACATATCATCAAGTCTTCCTGTTGATATAAGTTCTTCATTCATTCCCATTAAACAACCTTTTTCAACTTCATATAGTCCTAAATCAAAGCTCATTATATCTTCAACATTAATCTTTAGCTCTTCTGCTAATATTTTAATTAGATAGTTGTCCTTTTCAAACTTTTCATTTATTAAACCTAATAAAGGAAGAGTATCTTTTTGTCTATTTACATCAAATCCTTCATTAACAGTTCTATTCATGTGAATTGCTAAGCTTGGAATTATAAGTAATGGCTTAGCTATATTAACTAATTTAGTTACAGGTTTAAGTGGATTTTCACCCTTTACTATTACTTTACCTGCAACCCCTAAAGGTCTATCAAACCAAGTATATAATATTGGTCCTCCATATACTTCTGTATTTAATTTTAAGTATTTACCTTCAACAGTCATTTCTGGATTTGGTTTAATTCTAAAGCCTGGTGCATCAGTATGAGCACCTATAAGTCTAAATCCATTATTAGCTAAATCATCATTACCTACAACAAAAGCTATAACAGCTGAATCATTTTTTCTTACATAGTACTTACCTTCTTTTTGTAAGTTCCATTTATCACTCTCTTTAATTTCTTTAAAACCATTTGAATCTAACACATTTTTTACAGTAAGTACACTATGAAATGCTGATGGACTTTCATATAAAAAATCTATTAAATCTAAAGCTAATTGTCTCTCCATTTTTAACGTCCTTTCTTAATTAATAAAAATTTCATCTTTTATTATACCATATAATAAAAACCACTCCTAATTCAGGTAAAATATTTTCAAAATTTTTCTAGACAAATTTAATTATCTCAGTTAGTCTTTGTATATAAACTTATATTTAAGAAAAAATATTTATATAGATTGGAAGTGATTTAATGATTTCAAATTTTTTAGTAAAAACCTTTGTAAAAGATAATGAAAATACTAAAAATCAAAAGGTTAGAAATGCTTACGGTACTCTTGGTGGAATAATTGGTATTATAATTAATTCTTTATTATTTTTAATTAAATTTTCAGTAGGTATGCTTGTTGGATCAATTGCAGTTTCCGCTGATGCTTTTAACAACTTATCTGACGCAGCCTCTTCTATTATTACTATAATAGGTTTTAAAATGGCAAATAAGCCAGCTGATGCAGAGCATCCTTTTGGACACGGTAGAATTGAATATTTATCTGCATTAATAGTAGCTTTTATGGTTATGCTTGTTGGTGTTCAGTTTATAAGATCTTCCTTTGAAAGGATTTTAAATCCTCAAGCTATAAACTTTGAACTCGTTCCATTTATACTACTTTTAATTTCTATAGGATTTAAAATTTGGCTATCAAGTTTTAATAAATTTCTTGGAAATAAGATTAATTCTTCAGCATTAAAAGCAGCTGCTACTGATGCTCTTGGAGATGTTTTTACTTCAAGTACCGTTGCTATTTCTTTTTTCATTGCTAAGTTTACAGATTTTCCTATAGATGGTTATATTGGAATCTTAGTTGCACTTGCAATACTTTATGCTGGATTTAGTCTTGTTCGTGAGACTCTTAATCCTCTACTTGGTGAAGCACCTGATGCTGAGCTTGTAAATAGTATTTGTGAAATGGTCTTATCTTATGAAAATATTACAGGAGTTCACGATTTAATAGTTCATAACTATGGACCTGGAAGAGTTATCGCCTCTATCCATGCAGAAATTCCGTCTGATATAGATATTATGGAAATTCATAATGTAATAGATAAAGCTGAAAGACAAATTTCTAAAGAATTAGATTTACACTTAGTTATCCATATGGATCCTATTTGTGTAGTTACAGATGAAATTCAAGAAGCTTGGGATTGTGTTGCAAAAACTCTTAGAAAATATCCTGCAATAAAATCTATGCATGACTTTAGAGTTGTTGGAGAAGGAGAAATTAAAAATCTTATTTTTGATATAGTTCTTAGTCCTTCCGAAAAACTAAGTCAAACTAAATTGGATATTATGGTTGAAGAAATTAAAAAGAGTATAAGAGAAGAACATCCTCAATATAACTGTGTTATAACAGTAGATTATGATTTTGTTTAAAAACATCTAAATTTAAAAGATACCCTTACTAATAAATTTATTAGTAAGGGCTTTTTATTTTATTGACAAATTATACACATTATATATAATGAATATATACAATATAATATTATATTTTACAGGAGTGATAGGATTTGAATATTATTATTAGTAATTCAACTGGCCAACCTATCTATGAACAAATTTGTTTACAGATAAAAAGTATGATTATTTCTGGTGAACTAAAAGAAGGCGATGCTTTGCCATCTATGAGATTACTTGCAAAAGAATTAAGAATAAGCGTTATTACTACAAAACGTGCTTATGAGGAACTAGAACGTGATGGGTTTATTGTATCTATTACAGGTAAAGGAAGTTTTGTAGCTACTAAGAATATAGATTTAGTTAAAGAAGAACATCTTAAAAATATAGAAAACCTTATGCAAGATATTTCTGAATCTGCAATTACATGTGGAATAAGCCTTAATGAACTCATAGAAATGTTAACGCTTATTTATAAGGGGGAATAAAAGTTGACTAATATTTTAGAAATTAAAAACTTAAGCAAAAACTATACTGACTTTTCTCTTAAAAATTTAAATTTAAATGTACCTACTGGGTGCATTACAGGATTTATAGGTGAAAATGGTGCTGGTAAAAGTACAACTATTAAACTTATTTTAGATATTATCCATAGAGATAATGGTGAAATCAAAATATTGGGTACGGATAATAAATCTCTAAGCAACAATTTAAAAGAAGAAATCGGCGTTGTTTTAGATGAAAGCTGTTTTCCTGAAAATCTTAATCTCACAGATATAGATAAAATCATGAAAAGAACATATAAATCTTGGGATAAAGATGTTTTTGAAAAGTACTCTTCTAAATTTTCTTTACCTAAAAATAAATCTATTAAAGATTATTCAAAGGGTATGAAAATGAAGTTATCAATTGCTGTCGCATTATCTCATAATCCTAAATTATTAATTTTAGATGAAGCTACTAGTGGACTTGATCCTATAGTTAGAGATGAAATTCTAGATGTGTTTTTAGACTTTATTCAAGACGAAAACCATTCTATATTTATTTCATCGCATATAATAAGTGACCTTGAAAAGATATGTGATTATATAGCTTTTATACACAAAGGACAATTAATATTTAATGAATCTAAAGATGAACTATTAGATAAATATGGACTACTAAAATGTAGCACTAAAGAATTTGATTCTATAAATAAAGATTTTGTAATTGGTTATCGTAAAAATACCTTTGGAATCGAGGCTTTAGTAGTAAAAAATAAAGTTCCTAAAGGATTTATTATAGATAATCCATCTATTGAAGATATAATGCTTTATCACGTAAAGGAGACTGTAAAATGAGTGGCTTAATATTAAAAGATTTACTTAATTTGAAAAAACAATCAAAGGTTTATATAGCATTTATAATATTCTATGGCTTTCTAGCTTTTACAAGTAAGGATACTTCATTTTTAAATGGAGTAATTTGCATATTTTGTGCCATGCTTCCTATTACAGCATTGGCTTATGATGAAAGATCTAATTGGGATAGATATGCACTTTCTATGCCAATAAATCGTAAAGATATTATTATTAGCAAATACCTACTTGGAATACTATGTTCCTTTTTAGGATTTATAATTTGCTTTTTATTTAATATTTTTTCAAATTCATTATCTAAAGAAACTTTAGCTCTATCTTTACTATTCTTTGGTATTTCAATAATACTTATATCTATACTTCTACCTATTCTATTTAAATTTGGAGTTGAAAAAGGTAGATTAATTATGATGATTGTACTTTTTAGTCCAACTATTATAATTGTAGCTATATCCAAACTTAATTTATCTAAACCAAGTGAAGAAACAATAAATACAATAATACACTTTGCACCATTTATAGCTCCTATTATAGTTTTAGTTGTTCTTATATTATCAATTTTTATATCCTTAAATATATATAAAAATAAAGATTTATAGATAAAAAATAGCTGTATCAAAATATTTTGATACAGCTTTCTTTAAGTTATAAAATCATATCTCCCCTTTGAAAATGTAAAATAAGTGTTATTTAATAATTAAAATACCCATGTGAATGCTAATGCTCCAACAAGTCCCCCAACTATTGGAGCTACAACAGGAATCCATGCATACTTCCAATCTGAATCTCTCTTTCCTGGTACTGGTAAGATAGCATGTGCAATTCTTGGTGCTAAGTCTCTAGCTGGGTTCATAGCATATCCTGTAGTTCCCCCTGAGCTTAAGCCTAATGCCCAAATTAATAAACCTACTGCAATAGTGTTTAATCCATTTGCCATGTCAACTTGTCCTAACCCTAAAATACCAAATACTAAAAGTGCAGTTGCAATAAATTCACTAATAAAATTAAATTTACCATTTCTTATTGCAGGTCCTGTACAGAATACTCCTAGCTTTCCATCCTTATCATCTGTTTCTTCAAAATGATTATAATATTGAATAAATACTAATATTGCTCCAATGAATCCACCAAGCATTTGAGCTAATACATACATTGGTACTTCACTCCATGCGAACTTACCAATAGCTGCTAATGCAATTGTTAATGCGGGGTTGAAATGAGCTCCACTTGTAGCTCCAAAAATAAGTGCTGGTATAGCAACTGCAAAAGCCCATCCTGTTGTTATTACTATCCATCCACTGCCACAACCTTTTGTCTTTTTTAAAACAACATTAGCTACAACAGCATCTCCTAAGTAAACAAGAATCATCGTTCCAATTAATTCAGCTAGAAAAGTCATTATAAAATACCTCCTCGGATTTAATCCCATCTTATTTTTACAATGTCTTGCAAAAAAAGTTAAAGAAAAAGCTGAACAAAAAAAAGAACTTAATTCTCTTTATGCTCAACTCTAAAACTCCATCGCACAAATCTGTCTTCTGTTATTTTATAAATGTAATCATTTCCAAAGGTCTGATTTAATCATACCATATTAATACTTTTCTGTCAATTATCCCTATATTTTTCTGTTATGTTAACCTATTTTAAAGATTAATTTTTAATAAAATTATAATAAACAGCCTATTAAATTGAAAATTTGAAATTCTTCATATATCTTTACAATAGATTATATTTATATTCCTTACTTAATTTATTTAATCAATATAAAAGACCTAAATATGCATATCTAGGTCTTTTATCCATCCTAACTTTATTTAGCTAAAATGTTTCTACTAGCTACAACATTAATACCTGTTCCTAGTACATTCTCAATTATTATATCCCCCATTTTAACTGGAGCTTTTACTATAACTGAGTTTATAACCTTCATACATTCAAAATTTAAATTTTTAGGAATTGCTCCATTTGTCTTTACAGGCATAACTGGAAGTTCTCCACCTTCTACCTTTACTGTTGAAGTTACAACTCTTACAGGATTTGTTACTTCATTTAATCCATATATTTCTCCCCTTTTACAAGTATTTCCTTCTACTGTTTTCTTCTCTGTATCTACTTTTAAGTGACATCCCATTGGACAACTTATACAAATTAATTCTTTAATCATTTATTCTTCACCGTCCTACAATCTATATTTCTAATAATCTACAACTTTATTTTTTACTATTCTAAAGAAATTGTTAAATCTCCCTTAATTCCTTCTAATAGCTTTCTAGGTAAAATTATCTTTTCCATTTCTGATGGAGCAAGATGTGCTCTCTTAAATGAAGCTATTTCTTTATCTCCTTCTCTAACAACTAAAACCTTGTTGTGATAGATATTATTTACCCTCATAAATACTGTCATGTTACCATCTATTGCTTCAACTGTAACTTTTTGAGGAACAGTGTAATTTATATTTTGTCCATTAATTATTTTAATGGCTTCACCCTTTTTAAGTTCATCTTTAATATATTTAGCTGCTGATTTTCCAGCATGTTTTGATTCTTGAGTAACAAAATCAACTAAGTCATGAACATGAACAACATTACCACAAGCAAAGATTCCATCTATTGATGTTTCCATACTTTCTGAAACAATAAGTCCATTTGTTCTCATATCTTTTTCTATTCCAGCTTTACTTGATAACTCATTTTCTGGAATTAACCCTACTGAAAGAAGTAATGTATCTACTTCAAATTCCTTTTCAGTTCCTTTTATTGGTCTTCTCTTTTCATCTACTTGAGCTATTACTACTTTTTGTAATCTTTCTTTACCAACTATATCTATTACTGTATGTGAAAGATATAGTGGAATATCATAGTCTTGAAGACATTGAACTATATTTCTATTTAATCCATTGGAATATGGCATAAGTTCAACAACACCTTCAACTTTAGCTCCTTCAAGAGTCATTCTTCTTGCCATTATTAGTCCTATATCTCCTGATCCTAAAATAAGAACCTTCTTACCTGGCATATATCCTTCCATATTTATATATCTTTGAGCTGCTCCTGCTGTAAATACTCCTGATGGTCTATCTCCTGGAATATTTATAGCACCTCTAGTTCTTTCTCTACATCCCATTGAAAGAATAATAGCTTTTCCTTGTAAAACAACATATCCATCTTTAGGATTGATAGCATGTACATTTTTATCTTTATCTATATCTAATACCATTGTATTAAGCATAACCTTAACGTTAGTATCTTTAAGCATATCAATAAATCTTTGAGCGTATTCAGGGCCTGTCAACTCTTCCTTAAAAGTATGAAGTCCAAAACCATTATGAATACATTGATTTAATATACCACCTAGTTCATTATCTCTTTCTATAATTAAAATATTTTTTATTCCTTCATTATAAGCTTCATAAGCTGCTGCAAGTCCTGCAGGGCCTCCTCCAACTACTATTAAATCGTACATAGCTATCCCTCCTACTTTGTTTTTCCTACTAATATATATGAACCGTCTTTTTCAAGGTTTATATCTTCCATTCTAATTTTTAATTCTCTTGCTATAATTTCTTGTACCTTTGGTCCACAGAATCCACCTTGGCATCTTCCCATTCCTGGTCTACATCTTCTCTTAACACCATCTAATGTCATATTTTCTCCAAAGCATCTATTTATGGCTGAAACTATTTCACCTTCTGTTATACTTTCACATCTACAAACTATTTTTCCGTATCTTGGATCTTTTTTTATAACTTCAGCTTTTTCTTCTGCTGATAATTCCATAAATCTTATTTCTTTTCTTATTGGATTGAACTTTTCATTCTTTGTAAGACTTAAACCACAACCTTCTAATATTTCAACAACTCCTTCTGCAATAGCTGGTGCTGATGAAAGTCCTGGTGATTTAATTCCTGCAACATCTATAAAGTTTTTAACATCATCTGATTCTTGAATTATAAAATCTCCTGTACTTGGTGTTGCTCTAAGACCTGCAAAATTTCTAATGGATTCTCTAAAGTTTATCTTAGTAGTGGTCTTCACAGCTGTTTCTCTAATATAATCTAATCTCTCTCCTTCAGTTTTAGTATCTTCTTTGTCATCAATATCTTGAGCATCTGGTCCTACTAAAAGGTTACCATGAACTGTTGGTGTAACTAATATACCTTTACCAAGTTTTGATGGGCATTGGAATATTGTACTGTTTACTAATGAGCCTTGTGTTTTATCCATTACAAAGTATTCACCTTTTCTTGGAACTATATTGAAAGTTTCTTTACAAATTAAATTATGAATATCATCAGCATGAATTCCAGCAGCATTAATAACATATTTAGCTTCAATAGTTCTTCCATTCTTAGTATTTATCTTAAATATATCCTTTGATTTTTCTATTTTATTAACTTCTGCTCTTAACATTAACTCTCCACCATTTGAAACTGCATTTTCCATAAGAGCTATTGTATATTCAAAAGGTCCAACAATTCCTCCTGTTGGTGCATATAAAGCTCCTACTGCTTCCTCACTAAGATTAGGTTCTTTCTTTAAAAGTTCTTCTTTATTTAAAACCTTCAAGCCCTTAACACCAATTTTATTCCCATTTTCATAAAGTTCATGAATAGTTTTCATTTCCTCTTCTGAAAAAGCTACTACTAATGACCCATTTCTTTTAAATGGCACATCTAATTCTTTGCAAAGACCTTCAAACATCTCATTTCCTTTTACATTATACTTTGCCATTAACGTTCCAATTTTTGGATCATATCCAGCATGGACTATTGCTGAGTTTGCCTTTGAAGTTCCCATTGAAACATCATTTTCTTTTTCCAACACAACCACTTTTAAATTATATTTAGTAAGCTCTCTAAAAATTGAAGCTCCTATTACACCTGCTCCTATTATTGCAACATCATACATACTAAAACCTCCTAGAATTTTTATCATTAATTTAAGCGATAGCGACTTTTGCATATTAAAAAAGTCAAGTAGAAACTAAAGATACTTAAATCCCTAATTTTCGTGCTTGACTCTAATTCTCTTAACACTTTATATTTAATTATATTTTATATTTTACCATAAATTTTTATTTTTGTAAATAGATTTCAATTGTTTATTATCTTTCCCAATCCTTAACTCTAGAAACTGCTTTCTTCCAGCCTGCATAAAGCTTCTTTCTTTCTTCTTCTTCAATACTTGGTTTGAAGCTTTGGCTTACATACCAAGATTTAGAAATTTGTTCTTTATCTTTCCAATATCCAACAGCTAGTCCAGCTAAATACGCTGCTCCAAGTGCAGTTGTTTCTGTAATTATTGGTCTTGTAACTTCTGTATTTATAATATCTGATTGGAATTGCATTAAGAAAGCATTCTTACTTGCTCCTCCATCAACCTTTAAGCTTTCAATTTTATATCCTGCATCTTCTTCCATTGCATGTAATACATCTTTTGATTGATATGCAATAGCTTCAAGTGCAGCTCTAATTATATGATTTCTATTAGATCCTCTAGTTAATCCAAAAATAGCTCCTCTAGCATACATATCCCAATGTGGTGCCCCTAGTCCAACAAAAGCTGGAACTATATATACTCCACCATTATTTTCAACTTTATTTGCAAAGTATTCAGTATCTTGTGCATCAGTTACAAGTTTTAGTTCATCTCTAATCCATTGAACTACTGCTCCACCAACAAATACTGAACCTTCTAAAGCATATTGAACCTTTCCATCAATACCAATTGCTATTGTTGTTAATAATCCATTTTTACTAGTAACCTTTTCTTCTCCTGTATTCATAAGTAAGAAACAACCTGTTCCATAGGTATTTTTAGCTGATCCTTTTTCAAAACAAGCTTGACCAAATAATGCTGCTTGTTGGTCTCCAGCAATACCAGCTATAGGTACTCTGTATCCACCTTTACCTCCAAGGTTAGTGTATCCATAAACTTCTGAACAATTTCTAACCTCTGGTAACATTGACTTTGGAATTCCTAAAGTTTCTAATATTTTTTCATCCCATTTTAATTCATTTATATTGTAAAGCATTGTTCTTGAAGCATTTGTGTAATCAGTTATATGAACTTTTCCCCCAGTAAGCTTCCAAACAAGCCATGTATCTACTGTACCAAAAAGAAGTTCTCCTCTTTCTGCTTTTTCTCTTGCACCTTCAACATTATCTAAAATCCATTTAATTTTAGTTCCTGAAAAATAAGCATCTATTATAAGACCTGTAGCCTCTTTTACATATTCACTTAATCCTTCTTGTTCTTTTAACTTATCACAAATTCCTGCTGTTCTTCTACATTGCCAAACAATTGCATTATATACAGGCTCTCCAGTATTCTTGTCCCAAACAATTGTTGTTTCTCTTTGATTTGTAATACCAATAGCTGCAATCTCTTCTTGACTTATATTAGTTTTTGCCATTACTTCTTGAAGAACTCCATATTGGCTTGCCCAAATTTCCATTGGATTATGTTCTACCCAACCTTCTTTAGGATAAATTTGAGTTATTTCTTTTTGGCTTACTCCTAATATATTTTGCTCATTATCAAATATAATCGCTCTTGAACTTGTTGTTCCTTGATCTAAGGCTACAATATACTTTTTCATTCTACATACACTCCTCGTAATTATTAAAAGTCAATATTTGAAATATCTAGATATTAATTTATTAATCTTAAAGTCGCTATCGATTAATTAATATTTATATCTCCCCTATATTTCTCTTCTGTTGTAGAAAAATTTTTAATTATAATCATAACTATAAAACCCTTTATGATTTATATAATTACTGGCCTTTTATATTTATGAGTAAAACTTTAATTTTATTAGTAATAGCTAATGAAAACATTTAACTAGCTACTTGAATTTATTATTACATTTATGGATACATCTGTCAATTAAGATATTTTTTTAACATTTTTTGAGCATTATGTTAAGTTTACCCTAATAAATTCCTAATTTTTATCCTTATACTTTGTTATTTAATTAACTATTTATATGTATAAAAATCCTGTAACAAAATTATAAAAACTTTTGTTACAGGATTTTTCTAAATTAAATTATAATATATTAATTTTTCTTTGGTTTTATATAAATTTATTAAATTATCAGAGTTTTTTTCTAGTGTCTCATAATAATTAAAAACATCTACTATAGCTGGATAAAAACCAAGAGCTATACTTTTTTCTATTTCTCGTATTCCTTTTTCTATAATAGAATTATCTTTTTCTAATTCCCCTTTTTCTACAAGTTTCTTTCCTTTTACATATATACTTTTCCCCTGTTCTATATTATTTCTTTTATTTCTTATTGCTTTAAAATACTGTGAATAAGTATTTATATCCTTGTTATTTTTATATAAAATATATTCTAAATTGGCATAAGCCTTTATATATCCTAATTCTACAGATTTTAAATAAAATTCTATTGCATCATCATCAGAAAAGCCAAGCATGTGTTTTTCTGCTATTTCTCCTAAAAAATTCATAGTTTTTCGTTCATCTAATTCCATGGTGTCTTGTATATATAATGTTGCCTTTTCTAAATTTATATCCGTACCTATTCCTACCATATAATAATAAGCAAGTTTTAAATTTCCTTCCACCACATTTGCTTCTCTTAAAAGTTTTGCTCCCTCAAAAGCCTTTTTAAAATCACGTTTTATTCCTATACCTCTTTCGTAGATTTCTATTATATTTAAAATTGCTTCTGTATTATATTCTTCCGCTGCTTTCTTATACCACTTAATAGCTTCTTTTGCATTTGGATTAACATATAGTCCATGTTTATACCAGTTTCCTAACTTTATCATAGCCTTTTGACAGCCTTTTTCTGCAGCTATTTTAAAATACTTAAAAGCTTCTTCATTACTCTTTTTAACACCGATTCCATAATTATAAACTAATCCATAATAGTAAAAAGCTTCTTCTATATCATTTTCCATTGCTGAATATATATAGCTTAAAAGTTCATCTTCATTAACTTCTTTCTCATTAAAAACATCAATTAAATATTCACTAGCTAAGGCTTCTGCTGCAATGGCTGAACCTTTCTTGTAAGCATTTTTTAAATAATCAATTCCAAGCTCTCTGTCTCTATCTAAATTAGCAATTCCCATAACATAAAGAGCATGATCTTCTCCACTACTAGCTGCAATATTCATATATTCTATTGCTTTATCTACATCTTTTTTTACTCCATCACCATTATAGTAAATTATCCCGAGTTTTTGGGTAGCCCTTAAATCACCAGCATTATGTCCTTTTACAAAGTACTCCATGGATTTTTTTAGATTTCCCTCTTCTTCAATTAATTTCCCAACTTTATAATAAAGATTTTCATTTCCAAGTTCTATACTTTTATTGTATAATTCAAAGGCTTTTTCCTTATCTATTTCTACTTCAAAACCCCAATAGTACATATCTCCTAAACTTTCTATACAGTTTTTATCCCCCTTATTAGCACCTTTTGATAAGTAGAAAAATGCCTTTCTATAATCTGTTTCAACGTAGTTTCCTTCTAAATAAGATTGTCCCAACACATAGTATGAATCTTCAAAATCATTTTCTGCTGATTCTTCTAACCAATAATATGCCTTAAATATATTTTTTTCACAACCTTCTCCATTTTTGTATAAGTAAGATAAAGCATATTGTGCTGGTGCAAATCCATTTTCAGCAGCATTTTTATACCACTGAAAAGCATACTCTAAATTTCTCTCAACATTTTCACCTGAAAAGTATATATATCCTAACGAATATTGAGAAAAGGAGCTTCCTCTTAAAGCAGATTTTTTATACCAATAAAGCGCTTTATCTATATTTTTTTCTCCACCTAATCCTTTTTCATAAAATAAAGCTAAATATGCTTGTGCATCTTCATTACCTTCTTCGGCAGCCTTTTCAAAAAATTCTCTTGCCTTAAAATAGTTTTTTTCTACCCCTTTGCCTAAATAATGGATTTCTCCTTCCATTAAATATTCACTTCCTGGTTCATCATACTCTTCTAATTCAGAAAACTCCTTTATCTCATCTAAATCATCTAAATCTAAATCAAAGTCTTCAATATTATCAAGATAACTACCCTCTTCTTCAATCTCAAACTCTATACTATCTGATTTTCTAAGAACTTCACTAATTTTATTAGTTTTAAAATCCTCGTTTAAGTATTTATTAAAAATCTTCTTTTCATCATCATTTAACTTATCATAAAATAATGAATAATTTTCTTCTCCATAATTTATAGAGAGCCATACTAATATTTCATACAAAGTCGAAAATCTAATATTTAAATTTTCTATATTTGAATTTATATCTTCTACAAACTCCGATAAAATATACATAACTTCATAAGGGATTGTTCCCTTACTTCCTAAAACTTTAATATTCTCTAATATATAAGTGTCCCTATGGTAAAATAGATTATTTTTAATACAGATTATAGTTATAATATCTTGTAGTAAGGTTAATACATTTTTATATTTTTTTTCTAAATCTTCTTCTCTTTCAATTTCTTGAACTTTTGTATATAACTCTTTGAATTCTAGTTTTAAAAAGTCATAGTTTAATCTGTAGCTCATTCTTCCCCCACTAATCGGATTTCTAAGATTACTACTATTGTATTATTAAAAATCTAATATTATTAATAGAATAGAAACTATAACTTACTGACTCTAATTATATTTTGATATTTTTAAAATGTACTTCATATGCGTTTATAAAAAAAACTATTACCTCTTATAATTTAGTAATAGTCTTTTCTAGTTTAATAAAATTTATTTTAATTGTTGAATTATTTCTCGTGTATCTATAAGATATTCTTCTATTTTGTAGAAGTCTTCTCTTGCAACTCCTAAGAATAATATATCAGTTAACGTTAGGGAGGCTATTTTAGATGATATAGCACCTAATCTTAATTCCTTTTCTTCATTTGGTAAATATAAGACAATATCTCCTATTTTAGATAAACTATTTTTATTATATTTTGTTATTACAATAGTTTTTGCCCCATTTTCTTTAGCTTTTTTTATACCTAAATTAACTTCCTTAGATTCTCCACTATAGCTTATTCCTATCGCTACATCTTCTGGTCCTATATGTACTGCTGATACCAATTGAATATGTGGGTCATTTTGATAAACAACTTGCTTATTTATTCTTAAAAGTTTATATTGAAAGTCTACAGCAACTAAGCCTGACACTCCTATACCAAATAAATAAATTTTTTTTGCTTTACATAATGCATCTATAGCATTATTTATATTCTCTAGATTTATTAAATTTAAAGTTTCTTTTATTGTATTAGTATTGGATTTACCTATCTTTTTTACTATAGTTTCTGTTGATTCATCAGGTGCTATAGTAATATCAATTTCTTTCTCATTTTCTCCTCTATCTCTAGCTAGGTCTACCTTTAATGCTGTAAATCCTTTGTATCCTAGACTTTTTGAAAACCTAACAACTGCAGCTGGCGATATATCTGCATTTTTGGCTAAGTCTTGAGCTGATAAAGTTACTACTTTTTTACTATTGTTTAATATATATTTAGCTAACTTTTTTTCTGTGTTTGTAAAACTATTAAATCCTTCTTTAATTTTAAATATACAGCTCATATTATTCCCCTTTTTCCATGTAAAATATTTCTATTTTTCTAATTTGTAAATTTTAATATCCATATATTATTAAAATTTTAATTTTATTTTAACATAATAAATAAAACCAAAACAATAGCTACTAATAATAAAAGCTATGAATTGCCCCAAAATTCATAGCTTTCAAACATTATAAATTTATTTTTATAATACTTTAGATAAAAAATCTATAGTTCTTGGATTTTTAGGATTGTTAAATATCTCCTCTGGAGTTCCTTGTTCAACTATATTTCCACCATCCATAAACAAGATTCTATCTCCAACTTCTTTAGCAAATCCCATTTCATGAGTTACAACCACCATTGTCATTCCCTCTTTAGCTAGTCCCTTCATTACATTTAAAACTTCCCCAACCATTTCTGGATCTAATGCTGAAGTTGGTTCATCAAATAACATAACATCTGGTTCCATTGCTAAAGCTCTAGCTATTGCTATTCTTTGCTTTTGCCCACCTGATAATGATGCTGGATAAGCTGTATCCTTTTCTGCTAAACCTACTCTATTTAAAAGATCATATGCTTTTTTCTCTGCTTCACTTTTTGAAAAACCTTTAACCTTTAAAGGTGCCATAGTCAAATTTTCTAATACTGTCTTATGAGGAAAAAGATTAAACTGTTGAAAAACCATCCCCATTTTTTCTCTTATTTTATTTATATCTGTTTTTTTATCTGTAATACTATTTCCTTCAAAGATTATTTCTCCATCTGTAGGATTTTCTAATAAATTTAAACATCTTAAAAATGTACTTTTACCAGAGCCTGAAGGTCCAATTACAACGACAACTTCCCCCTTTTTAATATTCTCATTTACCCCTTTTAAAACTTCATTTTTCCCAAAACTTTTATATAAATTATTGACGTGAATCACTAACCTTCAACCTCCTTTCAATGTAGCTCATTAGTCTTCCTAGTGAGAATGTTAAAATAAAATAAAATGTTGCTGCTATTATAAGTGGTTCGAAACCTAAATAAGTAGCTCCTGTTACAACTTTAGCTGAGAACATAAGCTCTCCAACTCCAATAACAGATGCCATGGAAGATTCTTTAATAATTGTAACGAACTCATTACCTATTGCAGGTAAAATATTTCTAACTGCTTGAGGAATAACAACTAATCTCATAGCCATAGCTTGTGTCATACCTAAACTTCTTGCAGCTTCTAACTGCCCCTTATCTACAGCTTCAATCCCAGCTCTTACAATTTCAGAAACATAGGCAGCTGAATTTAATGAAATTGCAATTATTGCTGCTGTAAATGCACTTAAATTAATATTAAATAGCATTTTAGATCCTGCATAAACCATAAGAATTTGTAACAGCATAGGAGTTCCCCTAACTACTTCTATATAAATAGATGCTATTATCTTTAAGGGTTTTATCTTTCCAATATGAATATTTGAACTTTTCATAAAGAATAAAAGTGATCCAAATAATGCTCCAAATAGAACTGTTATAAGTGATATTATTAATGTTATCTTCGCACCATCTATAAATACAGAAAAGTATCTAGGTACAAAACTAAAGTCTAAATTCAATGTTGTAACCTCCTTTTAAGTTAGAAATTTTAATATTACCTTATTATCTAATTATTTTCAGCTTGTTCTGCTGCTAAATTATTTGCATCAATAATTAATTTATCTAATTCTCCACTATCTGTAAGTCTCTTTATTGTCTTATTTACTGATTCAATTAATTTTGGTGATCCCTTCTTAATTCCAACAGCATTTCCGCCACTTTCTTCTTCAAACTTAACATCAGCAAGAACTAATTCTGAATTTGCTTTTATAGCCATTTCTGCAACTGGAACTTCAACAATTAAAGCATCAACTTTACCTGTCTTAAGCTCTAATATTAAATTATTAACATTTGAAAGTTGTTTAAGGTCAACCTCTTTTATTTTTTCTTGTGCTATTTGAGCTTGAGTTGATCCTAATTGAGCTCCAACCTTCTTTCCTTGTAAATCTTCTATTGTTTTATACTTGTCCTTATCTTCATTTCTTACTATTACTCCATGATGTGATGTATAATATATGTCTGAAAAATCTATAACCTTTTTTCTTTCTTCATCTGGATTCATACCTGATATAACCATATCTATCTTATCTGCTGGAAGTGCTGTAACTAAAGAATCAAACTCCATTTCTTTTATCTCTAATTTAACACCAAGATCCTTTGCTATTTCTTTAGCTAAATCAACATCAAAACCAACTACAGTATCTTTTCCATCTATCATTGCATGAAATTCATAAGGTGCATAATCTGCACTTAATCCAACTACAAGATTTCCTTTTTCTTGTATAATATCAAGCTTGTCCTTTTCTGAATTAGCTCCATCAGCTTTACTTCCACATCCTATCATTGCTATAGCCATAACGCTAACCATTGCAACCCCTAATAATTTTTTTAATATACTCTTTTTCATTTAAATATCCTCCTCTAATAAAAGTTAGTGTAAAGTTTTTTACACTACTTTTCTTTTTAAATCTTTATATATCAAGGTTTCGCCAGTTTTTTTGTATAAAAAAATAACGACCCCCTAATTTCATGTTAAAATTGAATCTCTAACCAAACAAAATCACACATGAAAGGATGTCGTTATTATGGATTCAATTATAACTTATTTAATTACTTATAATCAATATTTAATTGCCATTATCGGTCAATTACTTTTATTCATCTCAAAACATATTCCACTTAACCAGATGATATTTGATGATTCTAATAGTCCAGAATACCAAAAATTCAAAGTAGATAAGCTACCCACAATTATTAGATTTGAAAAGGTAGACTATATATTACTTTTAGCTTATTACAAACATAAATATAACAAGACCGTAAAACCCGTCCAAAGACGGAACGGGAAGTCTATCCCTAAAAAAACTAAATGTCCTAAGTGTGGTGCACCACATGAATATATATACGATAACAATGGCAGTAAAGGACAGTTTCAATGTAAAGTTTGTGGTCTTACATTTAAAGAAACTAATCACACAACTAAACCAATAGTATTTATATGTCCTTATTGCGGTGCTACGCTTACGGAACAAAAGCAACGCAAGCACTTTAAAATACATAAATGCAATAATTCTAAATGCTTATACTATCAAAGAAATCTTAAGAATCTTCCAAAGAATATTGATCCTTGTGATAAATACAAGTATAAGCTTCATTACATATATCGTGAATTTAATATTAACTTCTTTAAAATGGATCTATATCCAATATCAAAACATGCTACCGGATTTAGTTTTAAGAAGTTTAGCCCGCATATAATGGGACTATGCTTGACTTATCACGTTAATTGTAAAATGTCTACAAGACAAACAGCTCATGTTTTAAAAGAAGTTCATGGAATAAAAATTTCACATAGAACTGTTGCTAATTATGCTCTAACAGCAGCTGCTGTTATTAAGCCGTTTGTTGATACCTTTGATTACAAACCCTCTAAAATACTTTCTGCCGATGAAACTTATATAAAAGTAAAAGGCATTAAGCATTATGTCTGGATTGTAATGGATGCTTGTAAAAGGTCTATTCTAGGTTATCAAGTATCTGATACAAGAGATACTGGCCCTTGTATACTAGCAATGCGTATGGCTTTTGATAAGTTTAAAGACTTCCCTGGAAAAGCTTTAAACTTCGTTGCCGATGGTTACAGTTCATATCCGTTAGCGAAGCAACAATTTGAATTAGAAAAAATAAAGAATTTAATCTAACTCAAGTTATCGGACTTACTAACGATGATCCAGTATCTGAAGAATTTCGTTGGGTTAAGCAAGTTGTAGAGCGTTTAAACCGTACCTTTAAATCTTCCTACAGGGGTACCTGTGGTTATGGAAGTGATGAAGGTGCTCTTTATGGCTTCTCCCTTTGGGTTGCTTATTACAACTTCTTACGCCCGCATCCTTACAATTACTGGCGTCCTTTAAACGAATTAAAGCAACTAGATGGTATTGACAATATGTCTGCAAAGTGGCAAATTCTTATCAGTCTCGGTCAACAAACCATATTACATATGCAAGAATCACAAACTTCTTGATAAATCATAAAATCAAATATTGATTAAGTTTTTGCCTCCGTTACCGAAGGTCTTTTTAGCATATTCAATTTTAAAATTTTCTTAGATATTATAAAGATATTTTTAACTATTATTCCAAATTAGCCATAAGCTATTTTTTCATACGAAACTTTACACTATCTAATAAAATATCTATATTTTTCATTTCCTTCCTTTAACATAGCATAATTATACATCATATCTTTATATTTATGCAATACTTTTTTGAAATATTTTTGTATTTTTTTAATTTTTATTCATCTCATTAGTATTCCTTTAGAGTTTTCCTTCTATAAACGCCTTAATTTATTTAACAATATATACTAATCTATCTTTTAATTAATGTTTTTATTAAGTTTTTCATGATAATATTGAGAATTTTTAATCTAATTAATATTCATTTAAAATGTATATTTATATATTAATTCCATTTAATTTTTATACAATATTTCTGCATATTTATTTTTTATGCTTTTATCTTTATGCATAGGCACTTTTTGAAAATTTTTAAATATAATATTTATTGAAAACAAAACGTAGTAGGAGTGGTAATATTGACTAACTTAAAAGAAAGACATCTTTTCCCTGGAGCTAATACTTCTGGAGGCTTTTTTTCATTTTTTGACTATATAATTTCTAAAGAAGAAGCAAATAGAATTTTTTGTATAAAAGGTGGTCCTGGAACTGGTAAATCTCATTTAATGAAAAAAATAGGCGCTCACTATCAAGCAAAGGGCTATACCGTTGAATATCATCATTGTTCTTCAGATGATAAATCTTTAGATGCTGTAGTTGTTAAAGAATTAAAAGTAGCATTAATGGATGGTACTGCACCTCATATAGTAGATCCAGTTTATCCTATAGCCATCGATGAAGTTTTAAATATGGGTGATTCTATGGATGTAGAATCCGTTTCTAAAAATAAAAAAGAAATTATATCTCTTAGTAAAGTAATTAGTAATAAATTTAAAAGAGCATATAGCTTTTTTGCAGCTGCAAAATCAATACACGAAGATTGGTGTAAGTTAAATGCCGAAGCTATTGATACCTATAAAATAGATACAATAACTGAAAGTTTAAAAGAAGAAATATTTATAGCACAAAAAACTGGTTATGGTAATGAAAGACATTTATTCGGAACTTCCTTTACTCCTAGTGGAATAATTACTTTTGTAAAAGATTTATCTTCTGAATTTAAAAATAAATTCGTTTTAAAAGGCGGTCCTGGATTTGGTAAGAGTCATATTTTAAAAGAAATCGGTAAGACAGCTCAAAAGAAAGGATACTTTGTAGAATATTTACACGATCCATTTATTCCAGATAGAATAGAGCATATATTTATACCAGAACTATCAACTTGTATTCTTACAGAAAATGAAATAAGTCAAACTGCTTTTTCTGGCAAGGTATATAATATTGAAGATTTCTGCAAAGCTGATATCTTAAATAAAAATAAAGATGATATAGAATATGATAGTAAAGTTTTCTATGATTTAATAACAAAAGGTCTATCTTATTTAACTGAAGCTCATGAACTTCATGATGATTTAGAATCATTTTATATCGACTCTATAAACTTTGATATCGGTAATAAAATTTATGATGATGTAATTGCTAAAATAAATAAATATGAATAGTTAGTTATATTTAATGAGCTTATTTTTAAATAAGCTCATTAAATATTTTCAAAAATAGTTTAATTTCTTAGAATTTTTTTAAATCTTTCTCATTTTTATTGTATTTTTTTTAATTTAATTATATTATATATAAGTATTTCAAATCTATTCAACAAAGGAGATGATTGAAAATGATTTTCAAAAAGAAAAATAACTTAGAGAAATCAGAATCTAATCATAATTTAAATAACATTCTAAATAAAAGAATGAGTGAGGGAAAATACTTATCATATAATGATTTTTACGATGCAAATTTAATTGATACATTAAATACTTTGTTAAGTTCATATTACGATAACAATGCTGTTATGGGTATCAATGATATAGTAAAAAATATAATAGAAATCGATTCTGTAGATGATATGTTAGCTAATTCAGCTGAACAAAAAGACATAATACAAACTATGTTAGCAAGTAGCGAAGAACTTGCATCTACTTCAGAAAACGTAGCATCATCTATTCAAACTGTTTCCCAACACTCTAATGATGTGAAAAATGAAGCTATAGATAGTATGCAATCAATTAATAATATAATTGATAATATAATAAATTCTTCATCAAACGTTTTTCAAATAAAAGAAAATATTAATCTAGTTGCAAATAAAGTTAATGATATAAACGAAATAATTAGAATAATAAAACAAATCGCTAATCAAACTTCTTTACTTTCTCTTAATGCATCTATTGAAGCTGCTAGATCTGGGGAAAGTGGTAAAGGCTTCAGCGTAGTTGCAAATGAGATTAAAAAACTAGCTGAATACACAAAAACTTCTGTAGAAACAATATCTGAAAATATTTTAGAATTAAGTGATAGTACTCAAGAAACTCTAGGTTGTACAAACAGTACTATAGAAGATCTTAATTTTGGAATTAATAAAATGGAGTCAATACCAAAGTATATGAATAACATAATCGACTCTATAAAAGAAATTGATGAGGAGTTTTGTAATATAGCTACAATATCCGAAGAACAAAGTGCAACTACAAATACAATGGCAGATAAATTAACTAAAATTGCCGAGTTCCAAATTAATTTAGATAATATGTGTAAAGATGTTGCAGATAAAATTAATAAAACTAGTGAATTCTCTAACAATATTAGAGTAAACCAAATTAACAATACTAATTTAACTTTAGCTGAAAAATTAGATACTTATATAGTTGACCACCTTCTTTGGAGATGGAAAATATATAATATGATTTTAGGCTTAGAAAATATTAATGAGAATAATGCATCAAATTATAAAGAATGTGCTTTAGGTAAATGGTATTATAATGAGTCAGATCCTAATATCATAAACTCGCCTTCATTTAAAAAGCTTGAGAATATACATATAGATTTACATAAAGAAGCTAGTAATGCTGTTATATGCTATAATCAAAAAAATATTACTGGTTGCTATAATCACTTAAATAATATGACAAGCATTTCTTCAAAAATCATACATATAATAAATGATTTAAAAAAACATATAAGTAATTAAAAAAAAGTATTATTTCATATATAGAGAGAATAGATAATTCTGTGTAATTATCATTTTTATTATTTTAACATTACTGGAAATTTTCATTTCCAGTAATATTTTTTTATATTTAAGAAATACTAATAATGTTTCTTATTA
The DNA here is from genome assembly GCF_002327185.1 of Clostridium chauvoei. NCBI lineage: Bacteria > Bacillati > Bacillota > Clostridia > Eubacteriales > Clostridiaceae > Clostridium > Clostridium chauvoei. Next base: position 2,295,033 of record NZ_CP018624.1, read on the forward strand.
CCTTTTTTAGTATTTCAAAAAAATCTAATAGTATGCATATAATTTATAAAAAGTACAAGCTTTTAAGCTAATTCATCTTTTAATTGATCTTCAAATATTATTGATAGCTCCGCTAGCGTAGCACCCCAATTATGTATAGGTTGAGTCCATTTTTCTAGTATCTCCATTGTTGCTAAGTAAACACACTTATTTAAAGATTCATCAGTTGGGAATATGACTCTAACTTTAGTGAATTTACGTATTTGACGATTAAAACCCTCTAAGATATTTGTAGTATAAATCATCTTTCTTATAGTTGGAGAGAAGTCAAAAAATGTTGAAAGGTTACTCCAATTGTTATACCAGGAATCTATTACTATTCCATATTTATCTCCCCATCTCTCCTTTAAATTATCTAGCTGTGCTAACGCAAGTTCCTCTGTTGTAGCCTTATAAACCTCCTTCAAATCTTTCATAAATGCTTTTTTATCTTTTGAAGCTATGTATTTTATTGAATTTCTTATTTGATGAACAATACATGTTTGAATATTTACTGATGGAAATACTGTTTTTATAGCTTGTGGAAGACCTTTTAATCCATCCATACAAGCAATTAAAATTTCTTTTACACCTCTATTTTTTAAATCATTGCAAATTCCTAACCAGAATTTAGCACCTTCTGCTTCATCAACCCATATACCTAAAATATCTTTATATCCTTCCATAGTGTATCCTAAGCATATATAGACAGCCTTGTTAACTATCTTTCCATTACTTCTAACTTTAAAGTACATAGCATCTAAATAAACTATTGGATATATTTTATCTAATACTCTATTTTGCCATTCGGCGGCGCTAGCAAGCACTTTATCAGTTATTTTAGATACCATCGATGGTGATATAGTTATTCCATATAAGTCTTCAATTTCAGCCTGAATATCAGATGTTGACATACCTTTAGCATATAAAGATATAATCTTTTTATCTAACTCAGTACACACAGTTTCATATTTTTTTATAATTTGTGGCTCAAATTCAGCATTTCTATCACGGGGTACGTCTAGGTCGACGTCACCGAAGGAACTTCTTAAATTCTTGCGACTATAACCATTCCTGTAGTTCTTCTTAGTTTGATCAACTGCTTCTACACGTTCATATTTATTTCTTCCTAGATGTTCTTCCATTTCACCTTCTAATATATTTTCAAGGACATCTTTAACTAATCTTTGTATTAATCCGTTTTTACCCATTACATCATCGATTGTTTTACATCTTTTAATTTCCTCATTGTAATCAAAGTTGGTATCAATTTTTCTTGTCATAATAATTCCTCCTAATTTATATAGTATATTATTCCAAAACTTCCAACTGTTAATACAAAAAAACAGTAGATAGTTTTATTTTTACACAAAACTATCTACTGTCTCTTCAAAAGAAGCTCCTATTTATTTCTCCAATACCAATATATTGAGATTATCGCGCATACTCCCATTAAATATGGATAGAATAAATATTTCATTATTGCAAAAGGTGATAATGTAGCTAATCCAGCTGCTGATATTAATTGTGCTCCATATGGAATTATTCCTTGAAATGCACAAGAAAACATATCCATTATACCTGCAACTCTCTTAGGTTCTAAATCAAATTCATCTGATATGTTTTTTGCAATAGGTCCTACTGTTACTATGGCAACTGTATTATTTGCAGTGCATATATCTACTAAACTTACTAGAGTGGCAATTCCAAACTCTGCTCCTCTTTTTGACTTAAAGTTTTTAAGACCTTTATGTAATATAAAATCTATCCCGCCATTATATCTTATAAGTTCAATTGTTCCAGCTATTAATAATGAAATTATAATTAACTCGCTCATGCCACCGATACCATTTGATATTGATCCGAATAATCCTAATAAATCAAAACTACCATAAAATAAACCTATAATTCCTGAAATTAATATACCACCTAATAAAACTAGAATAACATTAACTCCTACTAAAGCTGATGTTATTACAGCTATATATGGCAAGATTTTTATAAAAGTATATTCAACAGTTTCTACATTTGTAATGTTTGCATCTTTTGTTAAAAACCAAAGAATAAAAGCTGTCATTATTGCTGCTGGTAAAACAATTCTAAAATTCATTTTAAATTTATCTTTCATTTCGCAACCTTGTGTTCTTGTGGCTGCTATTGTTGTATCTGATATTATTGATAAATTATCTCCAAACATAGCTCCACTTACAACAGCTCCTACAGCTAAAGCAGTTGTAATTCCAGTTCTATCTGCAATTCCTACAGCAATTGGAACTAACGCTACTATTGTTCCCATAGATGTTCCTACTGATAATGCTATAAAACAAGCTATTATAAATATCCCTGGTATTAATAAACTACTTGGAAGTAATGATAACCCCAAATTTACAGTTGAGTCAACAGCTCCCATATCTTTAGCCGTTTGAGCAAAAGCTCCTGCTAAAATAAAAATTAATACCATTAATAATATATTAGAATTTCCCGCCCCCTTGCAAAATATTTCTACTTTACTTTCAAATTTTTCTTTTCTATTCATGATTATTGCAGTTAATGCTGCTGCTAAAAATGGTACAATTACAGATACTGCATAGAAATCTTTAGCAATTATAGATATTCCTAAATATACTGCTATAAATACACCTAAAGGTAATAATGATAATATTGATGATTTACTCTTCATTTTCTCCGCCTCCTATTTTATAGAATCTAAATTTAAAACGTCATAAAAAAAAGCTTCTGACAAAATCAGAAGCTTAAATAACTTATTTAAAAAAGTATATACTACGCCTCTTATCTTCCAGGTTTTACCTGCAGGATTTAGCACCATAAAAACTAATGAATGTTTTTTGGTTGCTGGGTTTCATAGGGCCAGTCCCTCCACCGCTCTTGATAAGATATCAATTTTAAATTTTCTTTATTATACTATCAATTTAATAGTAAGATGTCAATATAAAAATTATTTCTTTATTTATTTAGATATTCTTTTATTAAATATCTATTACTATTTTTTATTTAGTACACTTAAAGTAGAAATAAAAAAAGATTAGCAATTGCTAATCTTTTCTGGTGCGTCATCAGGGATTCGAACCCGGGACACCCTGATTAAGAGTCAGGTGCTCTACCAACTGAGCTAATAACGCATAATGGAGCGGGTGATGAGAATCGAACTCACGTAACTTGCTTGGAAGGCAAGGGCTCTACCATTGAGCTACACCCGCATGTCTTACTGACAGTAATTATTATAATATACATAATAATTACTGTCAACAATTTTTGTACACTTTAAATCACTTCTGTTAGAGATTTCAATAAAATATCTTTGAATTTCTCTCCTATTCTTCTATCTACTACGGCATTCTTGCAGATTTCTCTCCAATTGTCTATATCAACAGTAACTCTTTTTTCGAAGTCACTTGTTGTTGAGGTCATATAGCTAGATGAAATTACAAACTCACCTAAATCCTCAGCACTTTTGAATATCTTTATATATAAAAATTCTGTATGATCTCCATACCATACTCTATTAAATTCTCTTACAAATTTTAATATTTCAGGTAGAACCTTTTCAGTTGGTAAATCCCAACACTTCTTAAGCATATCTAGTTGTTTTATCATTAGTGAAGCTTCTTCTTCTGATATCTTTCTACTACTTTGAGCATCAGATATTACTTTTTCTACAGGAGTATTTGGTACCCTTAAAATTAATCTATCTTTTCCATAGATCCATTTATAAAAAGCTTCTTGTAAAAAAGAATATTGGATATACCCCAGTAAAGCTTTTTCATTTGGAAAATAACTCCAAACATTGTTAAGTCCATTATTCCTACAATAAATTAATGTGTGAATGTAAAGGCTTTTCTCTGTAGGGGGAGTATCCATAAACATATGTCCTCTTATAGTTTTATTTTCACTTATAAGATTTTCCCAGTAGTCAAAAGAGTCGTAATTCTGTCTCACCTTTATCACCTTTCTTTCTACTATATAATATATTATATAGTATAATGTACCATCTTTTCAAGTTGTTTCATTGTGTATTAAAGGTTATTTTAAATCCCTTGCTTAAATGAACATTCTGAAAACTTGCCTATTAATACCTTTGAATTTTAACCATTTTTACCTTATAATTTAAGTAAGGATAGTAAAAAAAAGGAGGCATAAGCTTTGTACCACTGTGAAATTTGCGGCTCACCAGCGGATGTTCATCATATAGTCCACAAACATGAAGGGGGGTACGACTTCGATTTAAATTATAAATATCTTTGTAACCTTCATCATAGAGGAAAAAATGGCCCCCATAATTGTATTGAAACAGATTTAAAATATAAACTTGAATTTCAAGACAAATTGTACAAGCTTTTACCTAAAGATTTTTATAGCGTCAAAGAGATTTCAGAAATTTTAAAATTACCTAGTTGCTCTCTTAAACGATTAATAAAAAATCTTAAACTATATAAAGAAGGTTATCAAAAAGATGAAATTATAAAACACTTAATGGGTGGAAAACTCTACTCCCACTCTATGTTAGATGAACTTGAACTTGAACATTTATTTAATAATATTAATATTAGCTAAAATTTAACTTATTATTCAATATAGGGTGATTTTTTATCACCCTTTTTTTAAAACCTTTGTATTACATAATATGTTTAGAAAGCAAAAAAAATAACACAGTTGCCTGTGTTATTTTTTTGGAGCGAAAGACGAGACTCGAACTCGCAACATTCACCTTGGCAAGGTGACGCTCTACCATTGAGCCACTTCCGCAAATATAATTGGTGCAGATGAAGGGAGTCGAACCCCCACGCCAATGGCGCTAGATCCTAAGTCTAGTGCGTCTGCCAATTCCGCCACATCTGCTTACCTATTTACTTCATTATATAAAAATATTCATGAAAAATCAATATAAAATTTATAATTTTTAACCTTTTAGTAAATAAATATCTTATTTTTTTCTAGTTGACATTAATATTTTATATTATTATAATTAATAACAAATAATGAAAATACGTTGAAGAGAAGAGTAAACTAAAGCTTCATTTACAGAGAGAGATTACGTTTGGTGTAAGTATTCTTATTTGAAATTAGTTGAAGACCCCCTCTGAGTGACTCTAATAAAGTCCGTTTTATCACGTTACGATAACTACTTTAAGAGGCCTTTTTAGGCAATTAAGGGTGGAACCGCGGGAATATTACGCTCTCGTCCCTTTTCTGTATAAATTTTATATAGAAATTGTGATGAGAGCTTTTTTTATTATTATTTTTAACTTTAAAATATTTTTTGAGAGGAGTAAATTATTATGATTAAAATTACTTTAAAAGATGGATCAGTTAAAGAATTTGAAGCTGGTATATCAGTTCTTGATATAGCTAAATCAATTAGCGAAGGTTTAGCTAGAAATGCTTGTTGTGGAATAGTTAATGGTGAGGTTGTAGATCTTCGTCATATTGTTAATGAAGATGTTGAACTTGCAATTTGTACATTCGACTCTAAAGAAGGTAAAGATGCTGTAAGACACAGTATCTCTCACGTATTAGCTTATGCTGTTAAAAGATTATTCCCTAATGCTAAGTTAGCTATAGGACCTTCAATTGAAAATGGATTCTATTATGATTTTGATTTAGAAAAAGCTTTTACTACTGAAGAATTAGTTAAAATTGAAGATGAAATGAAGAAAATAATAAAAGAAAATCCTTCAATTGAAAGATTCGAACTTCCAAGAGCAGAAGCTTTAAAGCTTATGGAAGAAGCTAATGAACCTTATAAAATTGAGTTAATTAATGATTTAGGGGAAGATGAAATTATTTCATTCTACAAGATTGGTGACTTTACTGATTTATGTGCTGGCCCTCATCTTATATCATTAAAAGCAGTTAAGGCAATTAAGCTTATCAGAAGTGCTGGTGCTTACTGGAGAGGCGATGAAAAGAATAAAATGCTTTCAAGAGTTTATGGAACAGCATTCTTAAAAAAAGCTGATTTAGATGCTCATTTAGAAGCTTTAGAGGAAGCAAAGAAAAGAGATCACAATAAATTAGGTAGAGAACTTGGAATATTTACAACTGACGAAAATGTTGGTCAAGGACTTCCTTTAATAATGCCTAAAGGAGCTAAAATAATTCAAACTCTACAAAGATGGATTGAAGATGAAGAAGATAGAAGAGGTTATGTTTTAACTAAAACTCCTTCAATGTCTAAGAATGATTTATTTAAGGTTTCAGGACATTGGGATCATTATAAAGATGGTATGTTTGTTTTAGGTGATGAAGAAAAAGATGCTGAAATTATGGCTTTAAGACCTATGACTTGTCCATTCCAATTCGCTATTTATAATTCAGATCAACACAGCTATAGAGATTTACCTATAAGATATGCAGAAACTTCTACTCTTTATAGAAATGAATCTTCTGGTGAAATGCATGGATTAATTCGTGTTAGACAATTCACTTTAGCTGATGGTCACATAGTTTGTACACCTGAACAAATAGAACAAGAATTTAAAGGTTGCGTTGAATTAATAGACTACATAATGAAAACTTTAGGAATTGATGGAGATATCTCTTATAGATTCTCTAAATGGGATCCAAATAATACTGAAAAATATATAAATAATCCTCAAGCTTGGGAAGAAACTCAAGTGTTAATGAAGGGTATATTAGATCACCTTAACATTAATTATGTAGAAGCTGATGGTGAAGCTGCATTCTACGGTCCTAAACTTGATATTCAATTTAAGAATGTTCACGGAAAAGAAGATACAATAATAACTATTCAAATCGACTTTGCTCTTGCAGAAAGATTTGATATGACTTATATAGATAAAGATGGCAATAAAAAGCGTCCTTACGTTATTCATAGATCATCAATCGGATGTTATGAAAGAACTTTAGCAATGCTTATAGAAAAATATGCTGGAGCTTTCCCTACTTGGTTATCTCCAACTCAAGCTATCGTTCTTCCTATATCAGACAAATATAATGATTATGCAGAATCAATTGTTAAAGAATTTAAAAATGCTGGTATAAGAACTACTTCAGACTATAGAGCTGAAAAAATAGGATATAAAATTAGAGAAGCTAGACTTGAAAGAATTCCTTATATTTTAGTTGTTGGTGAAAAGGAAGCTGCTAATAATGAAGTTTCTGTAAGAAGTAGAAAGAATGGTGAAGAAGGGGCTATTGCTGTTTCTGAATTAAAAAATAGATTAATATTAGAAATTGCTAATAAAGAAAAATAATATTAAAATAAAAAATAGTCATTTACTTTAAAGGTAAATGACTATTTTTATTTTGTAAATTTAAAATATATAATATGGTTAAATATTATATCTTAGTGATGTGAACAGCCATCATGGTTACATGTATGACTCATTGAAAATTCATGTAGCTTACTATCATTAAGTGCTTTTATATTTTCATCTATAGTTCCTGCTATTGCCTTATAAACTTTAATTCCTAAAGAATTTAATTTAACTATTGCTCCTTGACCAATTCCCCCTACTACTACAGCATCTACAATTTCTCCTGCTAATGCCTTTATAGGTTGACACTTCCCATGCTCATGATTTAAATCCCCATTACCTATAGTTGAAAGTTCGTTTTTTTCTGAATCGTATATTACAAACATTGGAGCTGTACCAAAATGACCATATGGTATGCTTTCTATTCCCTCATTTGATTTTACCGGGAAACAAATTCTCATAATTAATCCTCCTTCAATAACTTTTTGCAACAACTTTTCATTGATTTGCAATTAATTTTGCATTGTGAAATATTAATATCACTAAGTTTTATATTTAATTTATTAGAAATTGAGTTTATATCATCATTTATCAGTAAACTCATAAAATTTATAGCATTTTCTAAAACTTCTTTATTTAAATCATAAACTACATAATATCCTCTTTTATATCCGGTTATTAAGTTTACATCTTTTAAAATTTTTATATGTTGAGATACTGCGGCTTCAGATATATCTAAATGTTTTGCAATGCCTTTAGCACATATATTTCTTTTAGATAATAGTAATAATATTTTTATTCGAGTTTCATCACCCATAGCTTTAAAAACTCTTACTTTTTCTTTCATACGTATCTCCCATTTTTAGTTAAGTAATTGCTTAATTAAATTATATTACTCTTAACTATTTTTATCAACTATTTTTAAACTAAAAAATTAAGCCTGCAAAATGCAGACTTAATTTTTTCTATTTATTATTTTTTTCACTTTTCTTTTTATAATATACAACTCCTCCAACTATAACTATTATAATAATAGCTACTACTGCTACAGTTGTTGCAGTTGAAGTTTCAGCTTTTTCTACTTCTTTATTATTTTCATCAGATTGCGCCATTGTTTCAAAGCCTACTTGTGATGTTGTTTTATCATTTGTTAATGTATTCTTATACATTAAATAGTATGCTGATGCTGACCAACTAAAGTTCTTAGTATGCAAGCCTGCACCTGTTTCTGGATTATAATTTTCTCTAATAGGTCCATCTGCTATTAATCCTTCTGCATTATCAAATAATTTATGAGATAAAGTTAATGCATCATCATAATATCCATAATTTTGAAGCGCTTCTACTCCATATAAAGCTTGATCTAACCAAACTGGTCCTCTCCAGTATTTATTAGGATCAAATTTAGGATTATCTTTAGATGCTGTTGGTAATGGAACAAAAGTATTAAACATTTCTGGATTCATCATAACCTTTTTAACACCTTCTGCTTGTTCCTTATCTGCCATTTTAGCCCATAAAGGTATCCATCCTTCAGTTCCCTTTCCTCTATTTACAAGTAGTTTCTTTTGAGAACCATCTTCATTTATTTGTAAATCATAGAAGAAACCAGTTTCTTTATCATACATATTTTCAGATACATAGTTCTTAAGATCTTCTGCTTCTTTAGAGTATTTCTTAGAATCCTTCTTTTCGCCTAATTCATCAGCCATAGATTTTAAGAAGCCTTTTTCAGCATAAAGATAAGCATTTAAGTCTACAGATTCTTGGTTAATTGAATAACCTACAAGTTTACCATTCTTATCTTTATTTTCAAATACTTTTACACCTATATCTCCTTCTCCATAACCCTCTTTATCAAATCTAGTTGCATTGTCCATTCCACTTTCCCATGCCGCTGCTAGGATTCTTTCTTCTTCATTATTGTTAAGGTCATGAACCATTCCACCATATTCAGCTACCCCATTTTTATCATGGTCTCTATTTTTATACCACCAATCATGATAAGCAACTAACTTAGGATACATTTCTTTTAAGAATTCTTTATCTCCAGTAGCCTTATATACATTCCATACTGACCAAGCAGCTAAAGCTGGTTTTGAGTTTCTTTCATTCCAGTTTCCGCCTTCTCCGCCTCTAGCTTCGTCTTGATTATAGAATATAGCATCAATTATAGCCCCTTCATCTTGTGGTCTAATTGGATCATCTTTTTGTATTTGGTAATCAAATAACGCTTTTATGTTATTCTTTGCTAATTCACCATCAAATTGTGCAGTTGCTACTGCTTGCTTCCAAGAATCCCATGCCCAGAAACCAACAAACCATTTATATGATAAAGATGGAATTACACCATCATGTTTAAGTGCTCCTGCTGCACTTCTCCAATTGGTAATTAACGTAATCATTGATTTAACTGCTGCATTCTTATATTTTTCATCAGCTGTTTTTTCTTCTTTAAAAGTCTTATCTAAATAACCTTGCCAACGAGATTCATTATCTTTAAATTGAGTATCTACATCTGTAACTATTTTTTTAACCTTACCAGTTTCTTTGCTTAATTCATCCGCTGTAAAAGTATAACTCTCTGTTGAGTATGTTTTAAATGTTTCCTTTGCAGGAATCTTAACTTCATCCTTTAAAACTGTCTTATATGTGTTTCCATCTACTGTTGTACTTGTATTTCCATTATATTTTACTTCAAATTTAGTTTGATCACTTGAGAAGAATGACCAAGTAGATCTTACATTTGAAAAGTTTACTTTTACTCCTTCACTAGTTGCTTCTAAAGTTTGGTTTAAATCATATACTTTATTTCCTGCATCATCTTTCTTTAAAGCATAAGGGGATTTATTAAATATATTTCCTGTCCATTCAAGCTTTAAATTAAGTTCTTTATCGGTATTGTTTACTACCTCAGTTCTTATTAATGCAGTTCTATTTGTTGCAAAGATAAGTTCTAAATTTAAAGTGAAATCTTGTAATTCATATTTTTGCACTAATTTACCTGGATAAAAATCAAAAGAAGTTTTAGCTGTTCCTAAATCATACGCTGTATTAGTAGTTGAGTTTATAATATTTATTTTGCTAATAGTATCAGACATATTTATAGGATACTCTTCCCCCACTATTAATGGTCCTGTAAAACCTCCATAAAGATTAGTGTCCCCAGTCTTAGGTAAGTAATAAGCATGCCATGCTCCCATGTCTGAAAAAGGATTATCCAAATTTGTTGAGTAATCATCATTTAATTCAACCTTTGGACTTCCTGTTACATCAAGAACGTTTTTAAAGTCTGTTATTTGTGCTCTTTTATCTTCTGCAAGAACATTAACATAACTAAAGTTAGTGAACAATGCAGTTGCTACTAGAGCAGTTGCTACTATTTTTTTGAGTTTCTTAATAGCCATCTTAACATTTCTCCTTTTCAAAGTTGTATTACTAAAATAAGTCCTATAGTAAATGTTAAAAATTACTACCCCTTTACTTATTCTCAGTACCATTAATAGTATGTTATAAACCTAACTATTATATTCTCAAAATTATAAATACCTACAACATAAAAAAGCTAAATAAGTCTATAAAAACTTATTTAACTTTTATTAATCTTTTTTCAGTTATAATATAATCAACTTTAATATCATGTTCATCTACTAATAAATTATCCTTAACTTGAAAATCATAAGCTAATGCAACTTTATTATTTTCTTTATAAATATCTAAAAGATATCTATCATAATAACCGCCTCCATAACCTATTCTATTTCCATTACTATCAAATACAGAGCCAGGCATTATTATTAAATCTAATTTATTTTTATCTATATTTTTATCAAAAGATATAGGCTCCAATATTCCATATTTATCCTTGGTTAAGTTTTCTAAAGAAGTTATATTAATAGCTTTCATTTCTCTAGACTCCTTAATAGTCTTTGGTACAAATATTTTTTTTCCATTTTTTAATGATTTATTTATTAACTCTTTTGTATCTACTTCACTACCATAACTTATATAAGTAAATATATTAGTACTGTTTTTATATAATTCTGTATTTAATAGTTTACTTAGTATATTATTATCCTTTTCAATCTTTTCTTTAGCATTTAAGTTATCTCTAATCAAAAGTACTTTATCTCTCAACTCTTTTTTACTCATTTTTCTCATTCCCTCTTATATATTTAATGATATTATATACTCTTATTATTGCTATATCTATATAAATTCACTTATATATAGTTGATAAAAATTAAATAATAATTTATTTTTAAATAAATCATTGACTTACTGAACTATTAAGCATATACTTAAACCCAAGACAGTAATTAAATTTAAATATCGCGGGGTGGAGCAGTTGGCAGCTCGTTGGGCTCATAACCCAAAGGTCGTAGGTTCAAGTCCTGCCCCCGCAACCAAATTTCCCATAATGCCGCGGGATGGAGCAGTTGGCAGCTCGTTGGGCTCATAACCCAAAGGTCGTAGGTTCAAGTCCTGCTCCCGCAACCAAAAAAAAACTATACAAATTGTATAGTTTTTTTTGGTTATTATTAATATCCTACTTCGTCTGCAATAACTATTACTGTAAATCTTCCTGGGAATTTTGCTCCATTATTTACTACTGATAAATAATTGCACACTCTTCCCTTTACAAAACAATCTTCACAATTTCCACTTTCAGCACAAGGAGTCTTATGGTTTATTCTTTTTGCATTCATAATAGCTACTCTCTTTATTCTATCCAATGCTTCATCCATATCTTTAACCATTTTATTGGCACCTATTACTACAATAACTTTCTTTGGTCCAAATATCATACCTGCAGCTCTGTTTCCTGAACAATCCATATTTACAAGTTCTCCTGCTTCTGTAACCGCATTTGTACTTGTAATTAAATAATCAGCTACCATTGACTGTCTCATTATTTCTACTATTTCTGAAAATGGTAAATCTTGATACCTATCATAAAAATTATAATTCCCATTTCTTATAGTATTAACCAAATCCATTTCATTTAAAGTTACTGACCCACCTAATGCTATACTTGAACCTTCTTCAACTAATTCTAAAACCTTTTCTTTAGCTTCATTTATGTTATCAACATATACAGCATTATATTTTCTTTCATTTAATATCTCTACAAGTTTTTTAGCATCACATTCAAGCTTCCATTTTTTAACCTTGTCCATAAAAATACCTCTTTTCTTTTACTCAATTATTACTATATATAATCTTAGCACATTTTTATCAATTTAGTAAACCGGTTTTTAAAATTTGATAATTATTCAATTATATTATGGTATAATTTAAATAATTTTGTCTAATGATAATATATATAATTACAATAGGTGAGTTTATGAAAAAATTTTATAAATTTTTAAGTTTAGCATTACTAGTTACTATATTAATTCCATCAAATAATCCCAAAGCTTATATAGATAGCAATTCTATTGAACCTAAATATATTATTTATATTGATGTTAATTCATTTACTCTATCATTGATAAATAATAAAACAAAATTAACAGAAAAAATATATCCTGTTGCAATAGGTAAACCTAATACGCCTTCACCAATAGGTACATGGCAAATAACTAGTAAAGCTCTAATGAAAGATGCATTTGGTGGATATTGGTTAGGATTAAATGTTCCTTGGGATACCTTTGGAATTCATGGAACTAATAGACCCGACTCAATTGGAACTATGGCTTCTGGTGGATGTATTAGAATGTATAATCATAATGTAAAAGAATTGTTTAACTTAGTTGATTACGGTACTTCAGTTGTTATTAGCGGTGGACCTAATTGGAGATTTTCTAATTATAATAGAATTATAAAACCTAATAACAGAGGTACTGATGTGTACCTAGTACAAATGAAACTTAAAGCTCTAGGTTATTTTCCTTATCCTATTACAGGAATTTATGAAAGCACTTTAGAAAAAGCTGTTCTTTCATATAAAGAAGAACATGGTTTCCCAGTAACAAACGAAATAGATTCTAAATTTTTAGATTCTATAGGCTTATGGAAATTTGAATAATAAAAGAGTGCTTTAACGCACTCTTTTATTATTAAGAATTTTCAAATCTTTTCGTTATAAATTTTGCTACTCCATCGTCATTATTGCTACCTATCACTCCTGTTGCCAGCTCTTTTAGTGTTTCTGTAGCATTTTCAGTTGCATAACATTCATCAGAAATTTTAAACATAGGAATATCATTAACATTATCACCAAAAGTTATTAATTTATTTTGATTTACATATCGTGATAAATATTTTATAGCATTTGCTTTAGAAGCTATTGAACTATAAGCATCTAAATAATATCCGTCTCCATAAAGATCTTTATAATAATCTACAGTTATTCCATCAACTTCTTTAATTTTTTCATATATAGGCTTAACTATTTCTAATTTATCAAATATTATAAAGTTAATAATATCTGCTCCATTAATAGTTTTATAATAATCCTCAACTTTAACGAAAGTTTTTAAGGATTTATGGCACCTTTCTTCATAAAAGTTTTTTTCCATTGTACATGTAAAATCTTTATGATATACCCATAAATAATTATCTTTTATTGCATAAACAAAGCAATTTTTCTTATGTTCTTTAAAAATATCTAATACTTCTATAACTGCTGATTCTTTAATTTTTTTAATATCTATATATTTATTTTTATTTATATCATATATTAATACTCCATTCATCATTGCAACTGGTAGTTTAATATTTATTCCTTTTAAAATATCTACTGCAGTTGCTGGTGTTCTTGCTGTAGCTACAGTAAATTGAATCCCTTCATCTATTAATTTATTTAATTGATTTTTAGAAAAATCACTCACTTCTTTATCACTATTTAAAAGTGTACCATCTAAATCTGAAACATATAATTCCATACCTCTTCCTCTTCTCCTATAGTTTTAGTTTATTATATATTTAAATGCTTTTTATTGCTACTATTATTTAATTAAAGATATATTTATCATTAATTGTACTATTTTTTCGAAGTATATCCTTATATAATATAAATAAATTAACAAAATAAAATCTTTATAAAGGAGGATTTCAAATGACTTCTGCTAAATATTATATAGAAAAATTAGGATTAACTCCTCATGTTGAAGGAGGATATTTTAAAGAATCATTTTTATCTAACCAAACTATAAATAAAACTGAAAAGGAAACAAGAAACCTATGGAGTAGCATATATTTTCTTTTAGAAACTGGTGAAGTATCCAATTTCCACAGATTAACTTCAGATGAAATGTGGTACTATCATGCTGGTTCTGCACTAACTATATATATGATTTCACCTGAAGGAGAATTAATAACTAAAGAGCTTGGATTAAATATAGATAAAGGAGAAACTCCTCAAGTTTTAGTTCCTAAAAATTATATTTTTGGTTCTGCTATGAATAGTGAAGGTTTTTCATTAGTTGGCTGTATGGTGTCTCCTGGATTTGAATTTAGCGATTTTGAATTATTTAAGAGACAAGATTTAATTGAAAAATATCCAGAACATAAAGATATAATACTTAAGCTTACCAGATATTAATATTAAACTAAAAAAACTGCTAACAAAAAGTTAGCAGTTCATATTATCATATTTGTATATTCTTTAAAAATTCACTAATTTGTGGTATTTTTTCTTCAACTTTAGCTAAATCATCTTTTGCTTCTGCATATATTGCTTGATAAAATTCTCCAGAATTACTGTTATATAATTGGTGATGACAACAAGGATGATAAGGTTGTACATTATTTGTTTTCCATACTTCACAGCCTTGATAAGGATTAGCTGTTCCAATATATAAATCGTTACATTTATCTACATATAAGATTCTTCCACCATAATTATACCTATTGCAAAGTCCCTTTCTTATTGCTAAATCAAAATTAATTCCATCAGAAGACACATACAAATTAAATCCAAATGGATAATTCTTTTCATTTAGAAGTCTTACTACTAATTTGAATATCTTTATCAATGCTCTAACAGTATCTTCACCTATACGTGCTTCTAATAATGTCCTATTAGCTAAAATTAATTCTAATATAAGCTCAACATTAGTGGCACTATCAAAAGTACTTACTAATAAATTTCCCTTGTACTCTTTTATTTGCCAAGCATATACATTAAATGGGTTATTAAATCCTGATCCTAAACCTGATAGACTTTTTCCTCTATGGCCAATAGGATTTGTTTCAATCAATGCTGGTCCACCTACAACTAATCTCCAATTATCTCTTTTATCTATTCTTATAATGTCACATCCTAAAGGTATAACCCATGATAATGGTAATAGTTTTGATGCACTTACATATAAATATTCATCAAATACACCTATACTTAATGTGAAAGTATTAGCTCCATCTCCAAATCCTTTATCTACTATACAAACCCATTCATCTGCTTTTGGATCTCTGTTTTTTGATCTCCAAACCTGAACTCCATCTTCACTTGACGTAGCAACATAAATTCTATCATTAAAAACTTCCATATTAGTTATTGCACCTTTTGGATTATTAGCACCACTACCTATAACTGATTTCCAAGAATAAAATTCTGGCTCTCTACTAGCATATAATAATGGAGTTTCACCTGAATTAAATTCATCTATTGTTGCCACATAAACCTTTCCTCTATGAATAACCATAGCTCTTGATGAAGTTCCTAATAAATTTGTAGTATTTACATATTCCCAATCTACACCATTAGTAGTTTTTAATATTTTTATTTCACTTCCAAAAGCTGCTGCATATAAACAAGGGTTTCCACCAAAAGGTCTATTAGCTATCATAAATCTAAAGCCTTCAATTCCTGAATTAGCCTCAGCTTTAAATACTCTTTTCCATGGTAAAGAACCATCTTTTTTATATCTCCATATCTCTCCTAAATTATCTTCTGCAATTGGTTTTATTGATATAGGAAAGTTAATTGCTGTAGGATCTACTCCAACTCTTGTAGCCATTGCTTTAATTATGGATACTAACACATTTCTTCCAGTTCCTACATAAATATATTCACCTAGTTCCCCCATAGACCAAGCATAATTATTTTGTCTTGCATTAAGAAGATCTTTAAAGTCAAACCCATTTGTAGGTGTTAATTTTTTATAATCTCCCATAAAATCTACTCCTTTTTCTTTCGTTAAATTAAAATATATCTATATTACTTAATATATGTTTAGTAAGTAATATAGGTTAATAAAAAAACTAGATAATGTTTAATTATCTAGTTTTTTTACTTATATTTCTTTATTATTATTATACTTTTTTACTGCTTTTTCCTTATTAATAAGTTTTTTATTAAATTACTCTTCTCTTGTTCTTGCTTAATATTAATTATACCTTTCATCATAATAGCCAACCCCCAATGTTTTTATAATTATACTATTTTACTTTAGATTATTCTAAGCCTAATTTCATCTAAAATTTGGCTATTTTACTTAATATTACTCAACAAGATAAATAAAATTACTATTTTATATTTAATCTTAAAATCTCATTATTTATCTTATACATCTATGTTAAACTTAGTGTATAAAATAAGGAGGAAATTATATGGAATCTTATTTAGAAAAACTAACTCAAATTCTACGTGAAAGCAACAATATAGTGTTTTTTGGAGGAGCAGGTGTTTCGACAGCTTCTGGTATACCAGACTTTAGAAGCTCTAATGGATTGTTTAATGAGAAACTAAATTTAACCTTCACTCCCGAACAATTAGTTTCTCATTCCTTTTATATACGATATCCAAAAGAATTTTTTAATTTCTATAAGGCTAAACTTATCTATCCTAATGCTAAACCTAATGGAGCTCATATTGCCTTAGCTAAATTAGAAGAAATGGGAAAACTAAAAGCTGTTATAACTCAAAATATAGATGGATTGCATCAAGCTGCTGGTAGTAAAAAAGTTTTTGAATTACATGGATCTGTCCATAGAAATTATTGCGTTAAATGTAACTCATCTTATGATGTAGACTTTATTTTAGAATCAAAAGATGTACCTACTTGTACCAAATGTGGTGGAACCATTAAACCTGATGTGGTTCTTTATGAAGAGGGCTTAGATGATGATACTATTAGAATGTCAATTGATGCTATATCTAAAGCTGATACATTAATTATCGGTGGTACTTCTCTTGTTGTATATCCTGCTGCTGGACTTATTGATTACTTTAGAGGCAAGAATCTTGTTCTTATAAATAAAAGTACAACATCTGCTGATAATAAAGCTAACTTAGTAATTAATGATTCTATAGATAAAGTGCTATCTTCTGCTTTAAAACATCTTAATATATAAAGTAATATAATAAAAGAGTAGGATTTTTCTCCTACTCTTTATATCATATATTTTAAAATTATCTACTATTAGTCTTTTAAAATTGATACTAATCTTAATAAATCTAATAATAAATTCAAGAAACTTATAAATATTGAATATGCAAGGCTTACCACTTCTATTTCGGATAAAACTCCATATCTACATCTAACTTGAACAGATTTCATTATTATTATTGAGTATATTGAATATATACCTATTCCAATAGCTGAAAGTATAATATCAAATGTTCCAAATGAAAAGAAGAATATATTTATAAATTCTAATATTAATAGAACTGTTATTCCTCCAAAAACTATAGGCCCTAATTTAAATAAATTTTCTTCTGTAGACCCTGCTGCTATTATATATGCCATACCAAAAATAAGTATTACACCTAAAACAACAGACATAAATGTAGCTGACCCTAAGGTATTGAAATAATATATATATGTTGATCCGGTTAATATACCTAGAATAAAGGCATACACATACATACTCTTTTTACTTCTAATAAATCCACCCTTCTTTGAAAATAGAGAAAATAATACCACTATAAAAAATGCTATGTTCATAAAATTTCTTATAGATGCTGGTATAAATCTAACTCCTATAAATGATCCTATGCCTAGAAATATCAATGCCATGAAAAATGTACTTAATACAGCTAGGTAATTTTTCTTTGTTATACTTTGATAACTCATAATACGCCTCCTAATAATTTAAATCCTTTATTTATTAGTATACTGTCCATTTTTTCAAATTTATTTAACAATTAGGAAACTTTCTATTAAGTTTTTATATTAAACAATATCATATATATCTGAAAACTCTATAGATATTCTCTCTGCAATTGGCTTAGATACGTTAGAAATCATATCTTTTTCTTCATACTTAGGTGTATCAATAGTTACATTAGGTAGCTTTATTACAAATTCGCTTCCTTTTTCATTATTATCTTCTAAATATACTTTTCCATCATGAAGCTCTACTAAAGATTTAACAAGCGCTAACCCTATTCCACTTCCTTCTGTTCCTCTATTTAAAGATTTATCATTTTGTACAAATCTTTCAAAAATAAATCCCCTTATTTCATACGGAATACCAACTCCATCATCTTTAATGCTTATTTTTACCCATTCTTCATCTGCTGAAATATATACCAATATATTCCCATTATTTTCAGTAAATTTAACAGCATTAGATATTACATTTAATACTACTCTTTCTATCTTATCTGGATCACATTTTATATCTAATTCTTCAAATTCAGTATCAAACATTATATTTATCTTTTTAGATTCTACATAAGGAACTACTGATAGTGTAATGTCTTCTACCAAGTTTACTATATTATAATTATTAAAATTCATTTTCATAAACCCTGAATCTATTTTAGTCATATCTATTAAATTATTTACAAGTCGTAACATTCTAAAACAATTTTGTCTCATTGTAGTTTCATATTTCTCATAATAATTACCTAAAGCTTTATTCCCATTAGATTTTTGTTTATTTAAAAGTTGTAAACAAGAATATATAATATTGATTGGTGTTCTAACTTCATGAGATAGATTTGCAAAAAACTCATTTCGTATTCTTTCGTATTCTTTCGTATTCTTTCATCTCTTTATATTTTATCTTTAAGCTCTCAAGTTCATTTCTATAAGTTAAATCTCTTGCTACAATAATATATCCTGCTGATTCAACGTTATTACTTTCAACTTGACTTATTATAGATTCTACATATATTTCTTTATTATTTTTACATATTAACTTATGTTCTTTATAAGGACTCTCCTTTAAATTTTTTGATATTATATCAATTGAATTTTTCTTTTCTAGTATTAATGAATATTTACTATTTAAAAGCTCTTCTTTTTTATAACCTAATAATTCAATAACAGCATTATTTACATAAGTAATATTTTCATCCATATCTATCATTAATATTAGATCTTTTATATTTTCAGTTATACTTTTAAGCTTACTTTCATTAATTTTCAATTGTTCATTCATTTTATAATCTTTAGTTATATCCCTATAAGTTGCAACAAAAACCTCATCAGCTGTGTTAACTTTAATTTTTTGTACATCTAGTTTCAAAGCATTATTATTTTCACATAGTACAACGCCTTTATAAAAACTATCTTTAGTAACTCTATCATATATTACATTAGATTGTTCTTCTGAAATTTTATTTAAGCTTAAATTTTCTAAACAGCTTAATTTTTTTACATTTTTCGTTGAAAATTTACTACTAGAATATCGTACACGAGCATTAGCATATACTGGTTTCTTTTCTCCATTAAATATAACAACATTATTATGTTGATTGTATTCAGTAAGGTCATAAAAAACTTTAAGTTCTTGTTTTAATAATTCATTTTCTCTTACTTTTCTTATAATTTCTATAAACACTCCTACTAAAAGGATGAAAAACCCTAAGAAAGTTAGTAGTTTACATACTGAACTTATATAACAGTTATGACCATTCCAATGGCCTAAACTATAAATTCTCTTTATTGTAAAAATACTTATACTTGATATTATTATGGTATATATAAATTCTACCTCTTCAATACTTCTTAGTGCTAAAATAGATAAAATAAAAAAATGATATATTATCATAATTACAGACATAAATATAACAAAATTAGAATTTTCCCTTATTGAATTTAAATTAATATAATTTACTTCTGCACTTAACAAACCTATAGTAACTATAGATGTAAGAATAATTGATATCATTTTATTTCTACATAATTTTTCTGTTATCTTGTTACTTTTTAGTATAGTAAATAATATCAAAATACTTCTAAATAAATATGTTGATATTAATACTGGAACTATTCCTAAAAGACTCTCTTTACTTTCACTTAAAAATAAACTTACATAAATATACTCTACTCCAAAACTAATATATATTAACGTAATTATAAAAAATATAGGTTTCTTATGCATATATTAATATAACCAACAACTTAATATAGATATTATGGCTAATGTATCGTTTATAGCCTCTATATTATTTAGAAATGCTATTTTAGGGCCTTCGATACCTTTCGTAAAGAAAAATTTAATGATTAAAGCGATGGTAACTAAGGCTATACTTGCTATTATAGTTATAATTATATGTTTTAGTTCTTTATTTTCTTTTTTTTCCGCTAAACTAAACGTCATTATATCCCTCCACTTCTCCTATGAAATTGTCATTACTCTATTGTCAAAATATCCTCTATTTTACTAACATATAATAAATTACATATTTAATTATACCATTTTTATCAGTTAAAGTAGATTATTGCTATATATTTTTCTGAATATTTTTTTGTTTTTATATTTTTTTCGTGAAATTAAATTTTAATTTAACTTCATAAAAAAAGAGTTATACATCTCTTCCAAAATGTATAACTCTTTATAAAATATTTATTTAAATTTCTTTCACAAGATTTTCAAGGTCTGATATTATTATTTTTACAATATCTAATTTTCCCTGTGCATAATCTTTTTCATCTAATAAACCCATATATTTTTCCATTGCAAATTCTGTCTCTTTATACTCGTCTAATAATCTCATTAATTCATCTTTCATATTTTACACCCCATTAACATATTTTTAGAATTAGTTATTATTCTACTGTTACTGATTTCGCAAGATTTCTTGGCTTATCAACATCACAACCCTTTTGTTTTGCCATGTAATAAGATATTAATTGTAATGGTACTACTGATAATACTGGTGATAATAATGAGTTTGTTTTTGGTATATAGATTACATCTTCTGATACTTGTTCAGCTTCTTTATCTCCTATATTAGCTATTGATAAAACTCTAGCCCCTCTTGTAATAACTTCTCTTATATTACTTATCATTTTTTCTTTTAATTTATCTTCTGCTAATAAAGCAATTACAGGAGTTCCTTTTTCTATTAATGCTATAGGACCATGTTTTAATTCTCCACCAGCATAAGCTTCTGAATGAATATATGATATTTCTTTTAACTTTAATGATCCTTCTAATGCAACTGCATAATCTACTCCTCTTCCTAAGAAAAATAAATCTTTATCCATATAGTTCTTTGAAGCGAACTTTTGTAATTCATCTTTTTGTTTTAATATTTCTTCTACCTTATCTGGTAAGCTTAATAACTCATCTTTTAACTCTTTAGCCATTTCTTCTGATAAAACACCCTTTGTTTCTCCAAAATACATTGCTATTATATACATTGCTATAAGTTGAGTTTCATAAGCTTTTGTAGATGCAACAGCTATTTCAGGACCTGCCCATGTATATAAAACATGATGAGCTTCTCTTGAAACTGAGCTTCCTACTACATTAGTTACAGCTAAAACTTTTGCACCTATTCTCTTAGCATCTCTTAAAACTGCTAATGTATCTGCTGTTTCACCTGATTGACTTATTACTATTAATAGTGACTTTTCTGTTATTAATGGATCTCTATATCTAAATTCTGAAGCTATATCAACCTCAACTGGAATTTTAGCTAATCTTTCAATTGCTACTTTTCCTAATAATCCAGCATGATAAGCAGTTCCACAAGCAACTATAAATACTCTATCAAATGCTTCTAACTCTTCTTTTGTTATTTCTATATTTTCTAATGATACTTTATGATCATGAGATATTCTTGATGAAAGAGTATCTTTTATAGCTTTTGGCTGTTCATGAATTTCTTTAAGCATGAAATCTTCATATCCACCCTTTTCAGCTGCATCAACATCCCAAGTTACATGATAAACTTCTTTTTCAATCTTTTCTCCATCTTCTGTTTTAAGTTCAACACCATCATTAGTTAAAATTACAAATTCTTTATCTTCTAAAAGATAAACATCTCTTGTGTATCCAAGAACTGCTGGAATATCTGAAGCTATGAAGTATTCGCCTTCTCCTATTCCTACTATTAATGGACTATCTTTTCTAACTGCTATAAGCTTATCTGGTTCATTCTTGCAAATAACACCAATTGCATAGCTTCCTTCCATTTTAGCTGTTGCTTTTGTAACAGCTTCAAATAAATCACCATTATAGTAGTAATCAACTAAGTTAGGTATAACTTCTGTATCAGTTTCTGATTGGAATTCATATCCCTTTGATGTTAACCATTCTCTTAATTTAATATAGTTTTCAATTATTCCATTGTGAACTACACTTATTGTCGCATCTCCATTACTATGAGGATGTGAATTTACATCTGATGGTTCTCCATGAGTCGCCCATCTAGTGTGTCCTATTCCTATATGTCCATCTATTGGTTGTTCATTAAGGTTTTCTTCTAAATTTTTAAGACGTCCCTTAAATTTTCTAACCTTTATTTCTTTATTTTCTAAAACCGCAACTCCTGCTGAGTCATATCCTCTATATTCTAGTTTTGATAATCCCTCTACTAATATAGGAGATGCTTCTCTATTTCCTACAAATCCAACTATTCCGCACATAAAAAATCTTCCTTCCTTTTTCCTAAATGTTTTTAATTTATTTTATTACAACAAAGATTAAACCTTTATAATCTTCTGTTGAAGGTTTTTACACCAAGTTAATATTGTGCTATAAATCACTTCATAGTTTTATTAACCGTTAACGGTAGTGCGATACCGTGGGGCACCCGCCGAAGTCTCGATACTCCCCAACCTCGTCAACTTAAGTGAGCTTCCAAATCTATGATTTGGCTAAGCGAACTTACTTAGCCTTCGCTAAGTTTCATCTTAAAATTCCAAATCTATGATTTGGTTAAGCGAACTTACTTAGCTTTAGCTAAGTTTCATTTTAAAATTCAAATCCTTAAGTCCTGGCGCTTTTATTAATTTTATCTATTAATTTTAATACTATATTTTATGCATTTATAATTAAAAGATACACTTATTTTAACACTTTTTTATTCAAAATCAAGTATTTTTCGTTAAATTTCTTTATTTACAATAATTAAATTTAATTTACTTTGTTTTTCTCCTGTTTTCTATTATTAACAACTATACATGTAGATGTCTATACCAATATACCTATGTTTATAGCAAGTTATCCTTTACATAAAAAAAATGCTATCTCTTTAAATTTTAAAAAGATAGCATTTATATTATCTAGCGTAGAAACTACTACATTCAGTTTGTTCTGAAGTACAAGCTGAAACTCCACTTACAGATACTGATTCTGCGTCACATTGACAATTACTATTATGAATACAATTTGTAGCATTACATGCTATTGATAAATTTGTATTTGGACTTTGGATACTATTTGTAAATGATCCATCTGATTCTTGGAAACTTTCACAACAAGTTCCTCCAGAATGTGTTGCATTTTCTCCACCAACATCTATTTGATTTCTACAACAATAATTTTCACTATTATGTGTGCAATTATTAGCACAACAATTTAATTTTGGCATTACTAATTCCTCCTTAATATTATTACATTTATATTATTAAGAGAAGTATTTAAAATTATTCTATTATATAATCTAATTCCCTTCCATTGCTGTTATTAATTCACTCTCATCTGTTATCTTCCACTTCTTATCTTCATTTTCTAAATATATATTTACTTCTGTTTCTTTAATACCAGTAGAAGAATCATTAATCTTATTTATAGTTTCTTTATATAAAACTTCATCTGCTTCATCTCCAGTAGTTTCTATTTTATTCTCCCTAAGTATTTTAGGAGTATTTGTTAATATATATTTTTCTACCTGTTGTAAATCTATAGAGTTAACTTTTACTTTTATTGTAGCCAAATTATCATTTTCTATTGCATCTAATATTTCAATTTTAGATTTTTTAAATAATGTTTCGTACATACCTTTTAACTTTTCATCATTATTTGTCAGTTTATTATATTTAGGATATTTTAAATAAGTATCTGCCATTTTAAAATCTCCTCCATAAAGTGCATCTGTAAATGCTAAGGTCACTTCTTGTGGATTTTTACTTACATCTTGTCCACATCCTACTAAAATTAAAATACATATAGAAATATTAATTAATATCATAAATTTTTTTAATCTCATACTAGCTGATCCCTCCAGACTTATATTTACAATTTTATCCAATTATTATGTAAATTTCAAGTCTTTTCCTTTACCAACTATTTTTTTATTAGCTCTAATTTTTCATTTCTTTTTAGTTTCTTTATTTCATATTCTCTTTTCATAGCACTAATTTTATCTTCATATACTTCATAATATACTAGTTCTACCGGTAATCTACACCTTGTATATTTCGCCCCTTTTCCTGATGAATGAGCTTTTAGCCTCTTTTCTAAATTATTTGTCCATCCAGTATATAAAGTTCCATCTACACATTTTAATATATATACATAGTTCATAGTTATCTCCTAAACTTTAACCTTATAATTACATATATTATATATCTTACTTACTAAAAAATAAAAGAAGACCTAGATTAAATTCCTCTAGGTCTTTTGAAACTTACTTTTTAAGAATTTCTTCAATTTTAGTCTTTATTGATTCGATTCTTTCTTTGTTTATATCTTTTTGTTCTTTAATAGCAGTATCATATTCAGTATATAATTCTTCTAAATGAGTTATTGCTTCGTTTAAATAATTATCTTTTACTACATCTTTAACTTTATTTTTTTCTTCATTAAATTCTTTTGTGAATTCATCCCATTCTTTGCTATTAAAATTATTTTTTTGCTCTTTTAACTCATCCTTTAAATCTTCATATAAATCTTTTATATCATCTTTACTCTTTTCTATTATATTACTATCACTTTGTGGAGTATTTTGTTGTGGTGATCCTTGATCACTTGATTGCGCTTGGTTTTCATTTACTGGTGGTTGCTCTACTTTCTTATTAGTACATCCTACTATACTACTTGTCATTACAATTATTAAGGTTACTAAAGCAAATCTTTTCATTTATTTACCTCCTAATAATGATTGTTAGTGTAAAGTTTTTTACACTACTTTTCTTTTTAAATCTTTATATATCAAGGTTTCGCCAGTTTTTTTGTATAAAAAAATAACGACCCCCTAATTTCATGTTAAAATTGAATCTCTAACCAAACAAAATCACACATGAAAGGATGTCGTTATTATGGATTCAATTATAACTTATTTAATTACTTATAATCAATATTTAATTGCCATTATCGGTCAATTACTTTTATTCATCTCAAAACATATTCCACTTAACCAGATGATATTTGATGATTCTAATAGTCCAGAATACCAAAAATTCAAAGTAGATAAGCTACCCACAATTATTAGATTTGAAAAGGTAGACTATATATTACTTTTAGCTTATTACAAACATAAATATAACAAGACCGTAAAACCCGTCCAAAGACGGAACGGGAAGTCTATCCCTAAAAAAACTAAATGTCCTAAGTGTGGTGCACCACATGAATATATATACGATAACAATGGCAGTAAAGGACAGTTTCAATGTAAAGTTTGTGGTCTTACATTTAAAGAAACTAATCACACAACTAAACCAATAGTATTTATATGTCCTTATTGCGGTGCTACGCTTACGGAACAAAAGCAACGCAAGCACTTTAAAATACATAAATGCAATAATTCTAAATGCTTATACTATCAAAGAAATCTTAAGAATCTTCCAAAGAATATTGATCCTTGTGATAAATACAAGTATAAGCTTCATTACATATATCGTGAATTTAATATTAACTTCTTTAAAATGGATCTATATCCAATATCAAAACATGCTACCGGATTTAGTTTTAAGAAGTTTAGCCCGCATATAATGGAACTATGCTTGACTTATCACGTTAATTGTAAAATGTCTACAAGACAAACAGCTCATGTTTTAAAAGAAGTTCATGGAATAAAAATTTCACATAGAACTGTTGCTAATTATGCTCTAACAGCAGCTGCTGTTATTAAGCCGTTTGTTGATACCTTTGATTACAAACCCTCTAAAATACTTTCTGCCGATGAAACTTATATAAAAGTAAAAGGCATTAAGCATTATGTCTGGATTGTAATGGATGCTTGTAAAAGGTCTATTCTAGGTTATCAAGTATCTGATACAAGAGATACTGGCCCTTGTATACTAGCAATGCGTATGGCTTTTGATAAGTTTAAAGACTTCCCTGGAAAATCTTTAAACTTCGTTGCCGATGGTTACAGTTCATATCCGTTAGCGAAGCAACAATTTGAATTAGAAAAAAATAAAGAATTTAATCTAACTCAAGTTATCGGACTTACTAACGATGATCCAGTATCTGAAGAATTTCGTTGGGTTAAGCAAGTTGTAGAGCGTTTAAACCGTACCTTTAAATCTTCCTACAGGGGTACCTGTGGTTATGGAAGTGATGAAGGTGCTCTTTATGGCTTCTCCCTTTGGGTTGCTTATTACAACTTCTTACGCCCGCATCCTTACAATTACTGGCGTCCTTTAAACGAATTAAAGCAACTAGATGGTATTGACAATATGTCTGCAAAGTGGCAAATTCTTATCAGTCTCGGTCAACAAACCATATTACATATGCAAGAATCACAAACTTCTTGATAAATCATAAAATCAAATATTGATTAAGTTTTTGCCTCCGTTACCGAAGGTCTTTTTAGCATATTCAATTTTAAAATTTTCTTAGATATTATAAAGATATTTTTAACTATTATTCCAAATTAGCCATAAGCTATTTTTTCATACGAAACTTTACACTATCTAATGATTTAATATATTATAAAGTTATTTTACGATATGTTTTATTTTTTATACTAAACTTTTTAAAAAGGGGCTGTCGCATAGCGGGTAAAAAAATCCGCTAGCGATAGCTCCTTTTCTATATTTTTATAAAATTTATTACACATTTTATAATATAAATAAACTCTATTTAAAAATAGACGCACTTTAATAAAGCTAATAAAAAAGACTTAAAAAATTTAACTATAAAGCTTCTTTTAGCTCAAATAAATGCTTACCAGTTCGGTTAGATTGTATTTTGTTATGTAATTTATTAACATTATGAGCCATAGCAATTAGGATGCTTTCTGCTAAAACATTCTTTTGACCACGACACATAAATCTTCTGAAATTCATATCATGTTTTACTTGTGCAAAAGAGCCTTCTGCTTGAATACTTCTATTCATTCTAAGTAAGATGCCTTCATCAGTAATAATTCTTTCTAAATCTTCTTTTCTTTGACGATTAAACTTTTTTGAAGTTTCAAGTTTCTTAGTTCTTTCCCCCAATGGAATTTTAGAATTATTTCCTTTAATACATTTACTCTTAAAGCTACAATTACTACAGTCCTCACATGAATAAATTGTTTTTTCACTTTCATATCCTGTTTTAGATTTCTTGAACTTTATATCATTGACTTTTAGAGTCTTACCATTCTGGCAAATAAATAAATCATTCTCAGCGTCATAATCCATATTTTCTATTCTGCCAATATCATTCTTATACTTTCTTGTCTTTGATATTTCATAATTAGAAGGTTTAATAAATGCTATTTGATTATTATCCTCAATAAATGAGTAATTCTCTTCACTTTCATAGCCAGCATCAGCAACTATTTTTGAATATTTAAAATTTAGATGCCATTCCATACTTTTTAAAAAGGGTATTAATGTAGTAGTATCTGTTGGCTGTGGTCCCACAGTAAGCCACGAAATATATTCTGCATCAACACCGTGTTGTACATTATAAGCAGGTTTAAGTTGACCATTTTTCATAGCATCTTCTTTCATTCTCATAAAAGTAGCGTCATTATCTGTTTTTGAATAACTATTTCTTTCTCCGCAGGTGTATACTTTTTGGTTATATTCTTTGAATTTTGAAAGATACTCTTCAAGCTTCTCTATAGATTTTTGAAGTGGTGATTTTCTTTTACCACATCCGTGGACGAATTCAATAGTTTCAATTTTCTTTAATTCATAAAGCCTTTTCTTTAGCTTTTTTACGTGCCTCATTTGAACTTTATTTTTATAAATCAATTTAATACCATAAAGTTCTTCGCATTCTTTTACAAGGTCGGCTATTTTTGTTAATAATTTAGCCATGTTTTTTGTCACAGCTTTTTTCCAAACGAATGTATATTTATTTGCATAAGCTTCTATTTTAGTACCATCAATAAATATTGATCTGCCTGATATTTCTCCAATCTCATAAAGAAAATTAGACATTTCAGCCAATATCTTTTCAGCACATGGAGCAAAATGTAAACTTCTAAATCTTGCAAATGTTGAGTGATCCGGAGCAGATGCCCCTTCGAGTAAAAACATAAAATTTATATCTCTAAGACATGCTGTTTCTATATCTCGTGAAGAATAGAAACCATTCATATATCCATAAAGCACAATCTTTAACATGTTCGTTGGCGATACTTGATTTTCTCTTATTTTAGAATAAGTAGAATATAGGTCAGTTAAATCCATCTCCTCTACAAACTGACTTAGTAATCTCACCGAATCATTTTCTGAAATTATGCAATCTATATCAAAAGGAAGTTTTAATTGATAAAACTTTCGATTTACAGTATAATTTTGTTGTAAAATATTTTTTAGTTGCATAAAAAACATTTTACCATAAATCCTAAACTATTGAGTTTGGGATTTATTTTTTTTGCATCAAAAAGGAGCTGTGCACTATTATTTAGTGCGACAGCCCCTTTTAATTATCTAATTGCTGTTATTACATCTGTTTTTGCAGCTTTATTGGCTGGAATTATTCCAGCTATAAATCCTATAAATAAACTAAATGTTAATATACCTACAACTAATCCTAAACTTGGTATAGCTATTGCCGGAATAGTTTGTCCCATCATTGATTGTGTTACTGATTTTCCTACATAATTAATTATTAAATCAACTATTACACCCAATATAATAGATATAACTCCACCTGTTAATGATATAGCACAAGCTTCTCCAACGAAAATCTTTCTAACATCATTTAGACTTCCACCAATAACTTTTATTACTCCTATCTCTTTGTTTCTTTCATATATAGCCATATCCATTGTATTTGTTATTCCTAATGCTGCAACTAATAAAGATATTCCAGCTAAAGTTCCAAGAACTAAACTTACTCCTAAAAGCATAGTTCTGCTTTGTTTTTCAAAATCTACAAATGACCTAGTTGAGTAACCCATAGACTTTAATGTTTCTTCATATTCTGCTAATTTACTTTTATCATCAATTTTAACGCCTATTTCTTCATATGTGTTTAATTGTTTGTCAATTTCTTCTTTTGGAAGCTGTTCATTTGATTTTATAATACTATCTACAAATTTTACTGGAGCTTGAACTAAATAGTTATATTCCATCTTACCATTACTTAATACTCCAACAATCTTTGCAGTGAATTTTTTTGAATTTAAGGGATTTCCCTTTTCATCATATCCTGCTTCCACTCCTAATTTCATATTTTTACCTATTAGTTTATTAAATTCATCATCACTTTTAACTTTTTCTTCCCAAGTATAGCCTAAAAGTTCTTTAGCGCTTTCATAGCCTAAAACTATCTCTTTACTTCCGTTTCTAGGATATCTACCAAATAATAAATCCTCTTCTTTATTTGATATAAAATCCGTTGCTAATACTCTTGCATGACCTTCTTTTTTATTCATTTTAGTAGTTACATAAGTA
This sequence comes from Clostridium chauvoei, assembly GCF_002327185.1. Classification (NCBI taxonomy): domain Bacteria; kingdom Bacillati; phylum Bacillota; class Clostridia; order Eubacteriales; family Clostridiaceae; genus Clostridium; species Clostridium chauvoei. Next base: position 2,325,211 of record NZ_CP018624.1, read on the forward strand.
TATTTTTTAGGCATTACTTCTAATATAAAATTTTGCTCTTTAAGTTCATTTATACATTTGCTATCTAGTTTAGTTTTTTTATTAGAATCTTCTTTTTCATCACCTTTTTCTCCCCAATAGGGCATCAAAGTTATAACCGATGTATCCATTAAGCTTTCCATCTCATCTGTTAGATACTTTTGGAATCCATTTGTTATGGAACTTATTATAAATACTGCAAGACATCCTATAACTACACCACTCATGGTAAATATAGTTCTGGTACGTCTTTTCCACATGTTTCTCCATATGATTTGAACTAAATCACTAAATTTCATAATTATATCCCAACTCTAAATAACTTCTTTAAAAAGCTCATTATTTTTCCGCTTTTTTTAACTTTATCACTACTTATATCAGTCTCTTCCATAACTATAGGTTTCACCATGCAGTTTCCTTTAGCTGAATATTTATTCCCATTAGCATCTTCATAAGTTACATCTATCTCACCTTGGGTGTCTACATCTACTGGATTGATAGAAATTTCAAATACTCCATCACTTTCAGCATCTATTGTTCCTGCTGAATATTCGTATGTATCATTACCTATCTTTGCTTTAACTTTAACATTTTTAACTTTTACTTTACTATCATTAACTAATGTTCCTGTTAACGTATTTCCTCCTTGATTCTGAAAGGCTTCAACTCCATTTACTGAAATATCTGGTACTGATCTTAACGTAATCCCAGAAATCTTTGAGATTTCTTCCTGCTCTGCTCCAAATTGACTATAAGTAACACTTGTTACGAAATTATACACACCAGTTTTTAATGCTGGATCACTGACTAATTTAATAGTTACTTCTTTTATATCATTATAAGCTATACTTCCTGCATATATTTCATTTGTTGTTCCAACTGCTGTAAACCCATCAAGCCCTGGTTTACCTTCTACCCCAACTAATTTTAATGATAATCCATCAATTCTTCCACCACTTATATTTTCTATTCTATATGTTAGTGAAAATTCTTCTCCTGGTGATATCACTGCTTTACTAGGTGTCACTTGAGTTATTATAACTTTTTTAGGTTGAACATTATTAGTAGGTACTACTGGTGTTTGTATCCCACCTGATCCTCCTGAACTATTTCCAGATCCCGTTTCTTCCCCACCTGATGTATTACTCTCTATTTTTCCTGCTGCAAAAACCTTTTCTACCGTTAATCCACCAGTCATTGTTAGTAAAGTAGTTAATGCTACTACTATTGCTATTTTTTTATTCATTATATTTATCCCCCTCTTTGCATAATAATCCATCTTCCATTTTAATAATTTTATCTGCATAGTTATAAACCACATGAGAGTGTGTTACAACTACAAATGTCATATTATATTTTCTGTTAAGTTCTTTTAATAAATCTAATATTTCAATGCTTGTCTTACTATCTAAATTACCAGTTGGCTCGTCAGCTAGAATTATTTTAGGATTATTAATTAATGCTCTAGCTATAGAAACTCTTTGTTGTTGTCCTCCTGATAACTCACTAGGCTTATGATTAATTCTATCTCCTAAACCAACTCTTTCTAACATTTCCTTTGCTCTTTTAATTCTCTCCTTTTTAGGAACTCCTGAAAAAATAAGTGGCATCTCAACGTTTTCAAGCGCTGATAATTGAGGCATTAAATTATAAGATTGAAATATAAACCCCATGTTATTTCTTCTAAATAAAGCTAATTGATTTTCACCTAATTTATCTACTTGAACGTCCCCAATGAATATGTCTCCTTTATCTGCAGACATTAATCCACCTAATATATTTAAAAATGTAGATTTTCCTGATCCTGACTCACCTACAACTGCAACAAATTCACCTTCATTTATACTTAAAGTTATTCCTTTAAGTATATCAGTTTTTATTGAACCTACTTTAAATGATTTGCTAATATCATTACATTCAACAATTTTACTCACCTGCTCACCCCCTTATTATAAATTAATTTTAACATATCTTATTAAATAGTAGTTACATCCCTTTGCATTTGTAACTATTCTGTAATGTTATAAAAATTTTTATCTCAAAATTATATCTTATTTTTATTAAAGTTTTAATTAAAAATTCCTTATTTTTTTCTTAATTTATTTTTCAAAATAATAACCCATAAGAATTAATCTCATGGGTTATTTATATGTTATATAATTAATCTAAAAATTCTTCTGCTTCTTTTCTAGCTATCTCTTCATTTACTTCATCATATTCTGAATGTTTAAAGAAATAATTTGCCATTTGGAATCTCTTTGCTCTTGAAATATTAAACTCTAAAGCTAATTCATCTAAGAAGTCTACTTCGTCTATTTCATATTCTGCATCTGATAAAGCAACTCTTGTTAATTCAAAAAAAACTATGTTTTTAACTCTTTCTCCAGCATCTTTAATAAGTTTTATTGTTTCTTCCCTCTTAATTTGACTTAAATTTAATTTTTCTAAATTCATCTCTTTTAGGGATCTTTCAATTAACTCTCTTTCTTTTTCTTCCACTTTATCATCTACTAAAGCAAATTCTATAAGTAGGTTTATGTACGCAATTGCTAATTCTTTATTTAACTCATTTAAAAACATTGTTTTAACCTCCTAAATGTTCCATTTAAATATTAAAGTAATTATAGCATATATCTTTATTCTTTAACTAGTTTAATAAAACTATCACTATCTTTCTCAATATTTAATGTATCGTAATATTGGGAAAATCCATCTGATACCCATGCAGCATTTTCTTCTATATTAAAAATATCTTCATTTATTAGATTTCCTCTATCACTTAATCCTCTACTATTTATAATTCTCATATTTCTCTCCTTATTATATTTACTACTAAAAAAGACGTGTTAATCACGCCTTTTAAGTAAATTTTTATATTAAATATATTCTTTAAGTTTGTTTTTTGTATCTAAATCAGCAAAGCATGAATCTATGCTATTATAATATATCTTTTTATAATCTTCATTATTTATTTTGAATTCATTTGACACTATATTAATTTCATTAATCATATTTGTATTTGATACTGTTCTATTATCCGTATTTAACGTTACTTTTATCCCATCTCTATGAAAATTATATATAGGATGTTCATTAAAGCTTCTAACAGCTTTTGTTTGTACATTACTAGTTGGACACATTTCAAGTACAATTTCTTTTTCTTTAACTATCTTATATGCATCTTCGCAATCTTTTATAAAAACTCCATGTCCTATTCTTTCTGCTCCTAAAAGTTCAACTGCATCTAAAACATTTTTGCCAATTCCTGTTTCTCCAGCATGAATAGTCACTCTATATCCATATTCTCTAGCTTTAGCAATAGGCTCTACAAATTTTTCGCAAAATCCTGCTTCCTCTGATGCACATAAATCAACAGCAACAACTCCCTTTCCAAGGAATCTTCTACCTGCTTCTATTACTTCATATACTCTATCTGGTGCCATAGTTCTCATGCAAGATAATATTACACGTCCTTGTATATCATATTTATTTTGTGCATCGTTTATCCCATCAATTACACTCTCTATTATTTCTTCTAAACTCAATCCTTTGTTAATATGTAATAGTGGTGCAAATCTAACTTCAATATATTTTACATTTTCTTTTGCTGCATCTTCAAGAAGCTCAAATGAAATTCTTCTTAAATTTTCTTTTGATTGCATTACTAAGTTAGGAAGTGAAAATCTTTTTAAATATTCATCTAGCGATTCACATTCTAATGGAGCTACAAGTTCTTTTTTTATAGTATCAATATCAAAAGATGGTATCTCTATCCCCTCTTTTTTTGCTATATCAACTATTGTTTCTGGTCTAAGGCTTCCATCTAAATGACAGTGTAATTCTATTTTAGGTAATTTTAATAAATCCATGTTAACCTCCCGCATTTATCTATATTTCGACATTTAAAAATAAAAAAATTCCTGATTACAAAGAAAACACAAAAGTATCTTCTTCGTAATCAGGAATTATCGGTCCCTGGTAGAAACCCCCAAACCATATCATTGGAGTTATACAAAGTCTCTATCAATTAAATTCATTTTTAACGTTTCGAATTTTCGCTATTTTTTTAATAGTATAATAAATTTTATATTCTGTGTCAAGATTATCATTTATATTTAAGAGTATATTTTAATTAGTATTGAAATATATTGTTAAATAAAAAACTGTACTACTTCTTAATGAATAGTACAGTTTTTATCAATTAAATTTTGCTTAAGATTAGATTAGCTAATCCATGTGCCATCTTATCTATTTCTTCTTGATTTTCCCCTTCTAACATAACTCTAACTAAAGGTTCTGTACCTGAAGGTCTTATTAAAACTCTTCCAACTCCGTGTAAATCTTCTTCTATTTTCTTAATAGCTTCGATTATTTCTTTATCTTCTAAGTATATATTTTTCTTATCATTTGGCACTTTAGCGTTAACTAAAACTTGTGGTAATTCTTTCATTATTCCAGCTAATTCGCTTAGAGTTTTTCCACTTTTCTTTTTAATAGCTGCAACTTGAAGTGCAGTAACAAGTCCGTCTCCAGTTGAATTATAATTTAAGAATATAATATGTCCTGATTGTTCTCCACCTAAAACATAGCCGTCTTTTATCATTTCTTCTAGAACATATCTATCTCCAACTTTTGTTTTTATAAGGTTTATTCCTTCTTTATTGCAGGCAATATCTAAACCTAAATTACTCATAACTGTAACAACTAAAGTATCATCTTTTAATTGTCCTAAATCTTTTAAATATTTAGCACATAAAGTTAATATGAAATCTCCATTTATTAGATTTCCCTTTTCATCTACAGCTAAACATCTATCGGCATCTCCATCAAAGGCAAATCCTAAATCACAATTCTTTCTTACTACATAATCCATTAATTCTTCTGGATGTGTTGATCCACATTTTTCATTTATATTTGTTCCATCTGGATTATCATTAATTACATAAACTTCAGCACCTAATTCTCTAAATGATTTAACTGCGGCTTTATAGCAAGCTCCATTAGCACAATCTAAAGCAATCTTTAATCCCTTTAAATCTACAGCTACTGTTGACATTGCATAATCCATATATTCATCAAGGGCACCTACTTCAATTGTTGACTTTCCTAAATCATGCCCTACTGGACTTGGAACACCTTCAAATCCAGTTTCGATTACTCTTTGGATTTCGTCTTCTAATTCATCTTGTAATTTATATCCTTTATTATCGAAAAATTTAATTCCATTATATTCAACAGGGTTATGTGATGCAGAAATCATTATGCCCGCATCAGCTCCATATTTTCTTGTTAAATGTGCTACTGCAGGTGTTGGAACTACTCCTAAAATAACAGCTTCTGCTCCTACTGATAATATACCAGCTACTAAAGCTGCCTCTAACATATCTCCAGATATTCTCGTATCTTTACCAACTAATATTTTTGGTTTGTGAGTACCTTCAGTTAAAACATATGCTCCAGCTCTTCCTAAACTATATGCTAGATCTGCTGTTAATTCTGAATTTGCGATTCCTCTTACTCCATCTGTCCCAAACATTCTACCCATAATTTTTTACCTCACTTTTTCTATGGTTTATTAATTATACTATCTAACATTCCTAGTATACATTTTTTTATTAGAATTGACAACTAATAACAAATTAAGTAACAACGTTTAACTATAATTTGTTTTCTTTTAAGTTAAGTAATATCCCATTATACTAATGTATTTTATTTATCTAATCTATCTAATATTAAGTTATATCCACCAGTTCCATAGTTTAAACATTTATTTACTCGGCTTATTGTTGCAGTACTTGCACCAGTATCCTCTGCTATTTCTGTATAAACCATTTTTTTTCTTAACATATTAGCAACTTGAATTCTTTGAGCTAATGCCTTTAATTCATTTATTGTAGCTACATCTTCAAAAAAATTATAGCATTCTTCTATATTTTCAAGCTTTAATACAGCTTCAAAAAATAAATCTAATTCATCATTTTTCAATTTACTTGCTAATTCACTCATGCAAATCACCTCTTATCTTCCTTTGCAAGATTAATTATAACTATATCTTTATTAATTTACAACTGTATTGAATTAAAGCAAACTTAATATTTTATATGTCTTCATCATGATCTTTTGACACCTTTATTATTCCACTTAATCCTCTTTTATTTAAATCATCATATATGCCTTTTGTTGGAGCCAACCATACTTCTCCAGTTCCTCTATATACATTTAATAGCCCTTCTCCATTTAAAGCTGTTCCTATTAAAGATGTTCCTGATTTTTCTACTGTAAATTCAATATTAGCAGTTCTAAGTAAAGCAAAATTTCCATCTACCTTTAATGTATCTTTATACATTTTACATCTTAAAATTTCTTGCTCTGGAATTGGTATTTCTAATAATACTATTCCACTACCACTTAATTTGGTTTGATATGCTCCCTCATCTCCAAATACCATTGCTGAAATATTTTTTTGCATAGTGGCTTTAACGTCTACAGTTTCCTCACAAGCATAAAATAATCCACCATCTACTATTATTTCCTCATCTTCTAGTTCTATGAGTGCATAATGTCCAAAACTCGGTTCAAGAAAAATTTCTCCTTTTCCTTGAAATATAGGTTTAAATGTAGATTCTCCTGTAACCTTACTTGAGAAAAACTTTTTACCAAAACCTCTAACTCCATTTACCTTATTTATTATTTCTATATCACCTTTCATGTAGCTAAGAGCACCAGCTTCAAGCTTTACAGCACTTTCATCTAGTATAATCCTTACTTGTTTTAGCTTTACACCAGATTTTTTCATAAAATCTAGTTGTATAGATGTACTTAAATTATTTGCCCCTTCTAAATCATCATATTCTAAAACTTGAAATATTGTGTCATTTCTCATTTCTGATATCATTGTTAGTTTATTATTTATGTTTAATGAAGTTCTCATGATCCCCCTCCTTATATTGATAATTTTACCATAGAAGCTTGTTTTTAAACAAAATTAAAGGCATTATATCAAAAGATATAATGCCTAAGTCAATATAACTATGTTTAATAATATAAAATTGACTTTAATTCTATTTTGCCTTTTTAAAATTAAATTTATACATATATTTTATTTATATTCTTTAGCCTCTTCTTTTCCATCTAATACTCTTATTGCTCCTTGAGTTAATGCTAATAATTCATCTTCACCTGGATATGGTACTATCTTGGATATCCACTCTACTCTACTCTTTATATCTGCTATAACTTTTTGTGAGTATGCAATTCCACCAGTAACTAAAATAGCATCAACTTTTCCATATAATACTGTTGACATTTCCCCAATAGCTTTACAAACTTGATATATAAATGCATCATAAATTAGTTTAGCTTCTTTATTTCCTTCTTCTATTGCTTTTAGAACGTCTCTAACGTCATTAGTTCCTAAATAAGCTACGAATCCACCTTTTCCTACCATTCTATTAGCAATTTCTTTTTCTGTATATTTTCCACTATAACACAATTTTATTAAGTCCCCAACTGGTACAGAACCAGCTCTTTCTGGTGAAAATGGGCCATCTCCATCTAAAGCATTATTTACATCTATTACTTTTCCATTTTTATGAGCTCCTACTGAAACTCCTCCTCCTAGATGTACTACTATTAGATTTAAATTTTCGTACCCTTTTCCAGACTCCTCTCCATATCTTTTTGCAACAGCTTTTTGATTTAAAGCATGGAATTTACTTCTTCTTGGAATATCTGGTACTCCTGAAATACGTGCAATATCACTTAATTCATCTACAACTACAGGGTCTACTATAAATGCTGGAACTCCTAATTCTTTTCCGATTTCATTTGAAAGTATTCCACCTAAATTTGAAGCGTGTTGTCCTTGAACTCCATTTTTAAGATCTTCAAGCATAACTTCATTAACTTTATAAGTTCCACCTTCCATTGGTTTTAGCATTCCACCTCTACCAACTACTGCATCTAATGTTTTTATATCAAAATTCTTTTCTTTTAATACATTTAAAATTACTTCTTTTCTAAATTGAAATTGATCGTATATTGTTGGATATTTTGCAATTTCTTCAGCTGAGTGTCTTAAAGTTTCCTCTAAAATTTCTTTCTCACCTTCGTACACTCCAATTTTAGTTGATGTAGATCCTGGATTTATTATTAATAATTTATAAGACATATCCCCATTCCCCCTAATATATTATTATTTATTTTGTTCTGCAACTAATGCAGCAAGAGCAATTGAATTAACTTTAGTTTCAAAACTATCTGCTCTAGAAGTTAATATTACTGGAGCTGAAGTTCCAACTAAAAGTCCTCCATTTTTTGATCTTGATGTATATGTTAAAGTTTTATACATAACATTTGCTGTTTCTATATTAGGAAGTAATATTATATCTGCCTTTCCTGCTACAGGACTAGTTATTCCTTTATGATGGGCAGCTTCTTCTGATATAGCATTATCTAATGCTAATGGGCCATCTACTAAACAACCTTTTATTTGACCTCTATCATTCATCTTTGATAATAATGATGCATCTATTGTTGCTGGCATATCTGGATTAACTACCTCTACAGCACATACTGGTGCAACCTTTGGAAGCTCTATCCCACAAGCATGGGCAACATTTACTGAATTATTTAATATTTGAATTTTAGCTTTTAAATCTGGATAAGTATTAAATGCAGCATCAGTTAAAAATACTAATCTATCTATTCCTTCTATTTCAAATACTGAAACATGAGACATTAATTTTCCTGTTCTTAACCCAACTTCTTTATTTAAGACACTTCTTAAGAAAGTGGCTGTATCAATTAAACCCTTCATTACCATATCTGCTGTTCCACTTGACACAAGTTTAACTGCTAATAAAGTAGCTTTTTTAGGATCAGCTTCATGAATAATTTCAAATTTTGAAATATCCATTCCTATCTTTTTTGAAATTTCTATTATTTCATACTTGTCCCCTACTAATATAGCATCTGCTATTTCTCTTTCTTGAGCAGCTTTCACAGCTTCTAAAACTGGTTCATCTTGAGCTACAGCAACTGCAACTTTCTTCTTTTTACAGTCCTTTAGCTTCAATAATAAGTCATCAAAATTCTTACTCATTTTTTGCACCTCTACATTTTAACTTTGTTTTGACCATTGCGTAATTACGTATAAATTTAAAATATATTCGTTAAATTTATAACAAATTAAATTTTCTGAATTGATTAATTTTTCCCTTTAATTCCATTGTAACAAAAAAATTCTGAAAACTTAATTTTTCAGAATTTTCTTACTTTTATTTCGTATTACCTTTTTCGATACTTTTATATAACTAATTATGTTATACTTTAAATTTATTTATTATTCTCTCTGCTACTTTTAAACCATCTACTGCTGCTGAAATTATGCCTCCGGCAAAACCAGCCCCTTCACCGGTTGGATATAACCCTTCCATAGAGATACTTTCTAAAGTTTCTGTTCTAGTTATTCTAACTGGTGCTGAAGTTCTTGTCTCTATTCCTGTTAAAACAGCATCCTTATTTCCATATCCTTTTATCTTTTTATCAAAATTATTTATTCCTTCTTTTAATGCTTCTATAACATATGGCGGAAGACACTTTCTTAAATCTCTAAATTCGTATCCAGCTGTATAACTTGGAATAACCTTTCCTAATTCAGTGCTAACTCTATCTTCCATAAAGTCTCCTACTAATTGAACAGGTGCTTTGTATTTCCCACCACCTAATTTATAAGCTAAGCTTTCATAATGTCTTTGGAATTCCATTCCTCTAAGTGGTGAATCCCCTTCAAAATCTTCTGGTCCAACAGTTACAACTAATGCTGAATTTGCATTATCTAAATCTCTTGCATGATAACTCATACCATTAGATACTAATCTATCTTTTTCTGATGCTGCTGCAACTACAACTCCACCTGGACACATACAGAAGGAATATACTGCTCTTTTTAATTTTTCACTTTGATACGTTAATCTATATTCTGCTGCTTTTAATCTTGGATGCTCATGCGCTTCCCCATATTGACTTTTATTAATTAATTCTTGAGGATGCTCTATTCTAACTCCAATAGCAAAAGCTTTTGGTTCCATAAACACCCCTTGTTTATTTAACATTTCATATGTATCTCTTGAACTATGTCCTATTGCAAGTACTAAAGCTTCACAAGGTATTTCTTTTCCATTAACTATAATGCTTTTAACCTTATTGTTTTCAGATTTTATATCCTCTAATTTAGAAGAGAATAAAACTTCTCCTCCCAATGATTTAATTTTTTCTCTTATATTTTTAACTACTTCTTTTAATATATCTGTACCAACATGAGGTTTGCCAACATACGTGATTTCTTCTGGTGCACCTGCTTTAACTAATTCTCCTAATACATAATCGCATCTTTTATCTTTTATTCTTGTAGTTAACTTTCCATCTGAAAAAGCTCCTGCTCCACCTTCTCCAAATTGAACATTAGATTCTAAATTTAATTCACCTGTTTTCCAAAATTTATCCACAGTTTCTGTTCTTTTATCAACATCTTCGCCTCGTTCTATCAACAATGGTTTATAACCTTTTTCAGCTAGTAATAATGCTGCAAAAAGTCCTGCTGGACCTAATCCTACAACTACAGGTCTATTTTGTAACTTTTTATCTCCAAATTCTATTTCTGTATCATATTCTTTATCTTCTAATTTAACATCTTTATCTTTTAGTTTATTTACTAACTTTTTCTCATTTGAATGTTCGATATCTACACAATATGTAAATTTAATATCATTTTTCTTTCTTGCATCTAAGCTTTCTTTTATTATTTTTAAGCTTTTTATTTCATTTTCAGATATCCTTAACTTCTTAGCTACTTTTTTCTTTAATAATTCTGTATCTTCATCTATTTTTAAAATAATATTATTTATTCTAATTGCCATATTACCACCCTTACTTTATTTTATTAGTAACTTATTTTAACATATAATTGTGTCTATTAATATTTATTTTTACTTGATAGATATCCAACAATATCCTTATATTTTTATAAAAATAACTCCACAATATGAATTAAATTCTATCGTGGAGTTTATTTATCATTAATATTTCATTTAGTTTTATTGATTAGTTTCCCCTTCTGGCTTTGGAGGCATTTCTTTTACTACTGTAAAACTAACTTTCTCAACGGCTCCTATAGTAAATGTTTTATCTAACCCTACAAGAGTAACTATTGGTGCTTCTGAAAAAGTTCCATCTTCTTTAAAGGCTTCCACATTTAATTCTGCTTTTATTTTATCTATAGTTACATTTTCAATTTCATCTTCATATCCTGAAACTGTTACTTTTACTTTATTTTTAGTTGGAGTTACTTTAACTCCTTCTGATACCCCATTTAGAGCAAACGTAACATCAAAATCCTTACTAACAATTTTACTTACTGATATTTTTACATTTACATATTCTTCTCCTTGAATAACATGTAATCCTTCTGGAATAACTACTGTTAATGTTGTTTCTCCACTTCCATTAAAGGTTGATAAATCTAATGGTGAACTTTGTACTTCTGCAACTTTATCTAATATTTCTTTAGGTCCTAAAAGTTCAACAGTTTTTCTAGTTGCTTCTAAAGATTTTAATTTCATACCTGATGGTAATTGACCTACTGTATTTATTTTTAATGGAACACTTTTTCCTTTACTAATCTTTATAACTACTTCTGCTAACTCTTGTGATAAATTTATCCCTGTAACAGTATTACCTGCACTATCGATAGGCTCTAATTTGTATGAAGCTGAAATATCAGTTGATACATCATGTTCTGTACCTGATACAATAATGCTACTTACTTTGTTTACAAGAGATTCTGCTCCTGATAACTTTACTTCTTTAGGATTAATTTCAGGCTCTCCTGCAAAAAAGCCTTGCTTAGTAGTAACTGATATCTTAGAGCTTATTGGCATTGTCTTTTCAGCTAAATCTTCTAACAGTACATTAACTGTAAGACTATTATCATTTTTTATATTTATATCTGAAGGAGACTTTTCAATTATTACTGGAATTTTATTTTCTCCCTTTTTTAATGCATAATCACTTAAATCTACCTTTATTTTAAAATCACTCTTCTTAGTTTTATATATATCACTTCCATACCCTTCTAGCTTTAAGTTAACATAGAATTCTTGGTTTGGAGTTAAGGCTAATTTAAAATTTGATAATGTTTCTATATTATATATTTGCACTGGAACATCTTCTAACTCATACGTTCTCCTTGGATTTTCAACGTTTGTTACATAAAACCACAATCCAATAGATAGCAAAAGACATATTACTGGAACTATTCCTCTTTTGTTTTTATCCCTTTTATCCATGTTTTCACCTTCTCTCCAGCTGATTTAACTCTCTTACTTTCCCTATTTTCCATTATCTTAGATAAGATTACTCTTAATTTTTCCTTATCATAATTCCTCGTTAATCTACCATTGATAGCTAGTGATATTACACCCGTTTCTTCAGATACTATTATTACTATAGCATCTGATGTTTCTGATAATCCTATAGCTGCTCTGTGTCTTGTTCCTAACTTTTTATTTATATCTATATTATTAGTTAATGGTAAGACACATCCTGATGCTAAAATTTTATCTTTTCTAATTATTGTAGCACCATCATGTAATGGTGTGTTAACTACGAAAATATTTTCTAGTAAATTAGATGTTATATTTGCATCTAATATTGTACCTGAGTTTAAAATTTCACCAAGGCCCGTTCCTTGTTCAATTGCTATTAACGCCCCTGTTTTATCCTCGGCTAAATTTGAAACTGCCGTTACAATTTCATTTATAGCTATATTTCTCTTTTCTTCATCTTGTATATTATGAAATTCTTCAAATGCACTTCTTCCAATATGCTCTAATGCTCTTCTTATTTCTGGTTGGAAGATGATTATTACAGATAAAACTCCTATTGTTAATGTCTTATTTAAAATGAAATAAAGCATATCTAATTTAAAGATATAACTTATTGGTATTAAAACTATTATTAATATAATTCCTTTTAGAAGTTGTTCTGCTCTTGTTTCTTTTATTAACATGTATCCTTTGTAGAATATATAAGCTACAACTAATATATCTAATACAGACCATATTGATATATTTTTAATAGCATTTACTGTTAATGATATAATTTCATTCATCTGGGTCACCCCCTATTTAGTCTATACAATTAATTATACACCAATTCCTAAAGTCTTAACATATTGATATATAAAATCAAAAAATTTATTTGAATTTTATAATATTTTTCAATTAACTATAATATAAATTTATGTAAAGAAATATTTTAGGGGGAGATAGTATATGAATGATAAGCTTAAATCTCTTATTCATGAAAATCATATTTTCATTATTTCATTAATTTCTACTGTTTTATTTAGTACATTATTAGTTGTTCTTATTTTTTCAAATATAGGCATTAACAAGACTACGAAAAATTTTAAATCTATTGCAAAAAGTATAGATAAAATTAATTTATCTCTTGAAGATTGTGTAGATGATTTTACTATAGATACTAAAAAATCTATATCTACACTTACCGAATCCTCTGAATCATTAAAGGAATTAGCAAATAAAATATCTGAAATAGAAATAAAATCTGATAAGGATAAGGAAATTAAATCTCAACTATCAGATGCATTATCTAATACTATAACCTTATATGATTTTTGTTTGCATATAATAAACGATCCTGAAAATATAAAATCTGGAGATGAATTAGAGGAATTTAATACTTATAAAGAAGCATGTTTAACTAGTTATAATGCTTTAAGTAAAAATAATATTAATATAAACTTTTCAGATAAAACTCTATTATTTTTTGATAATACCAATAGTTATGTAAATGCAATAATTAAAGTAAATAGAGATAGTGATATTAAAAATAGTCAAAAGCGTGATTTTATTCTTGCTTTAGATTCTTTTATACCTACCTTAGATAAACTATCTCAAGATTTAATGCCTGCTATAAAGAAGGTAAGAGAAGATAATAGGGATATGAAAGTAATTTTAGATGACTTAATAGAAAAAGAGAAGTTACTTGATGATTTAAAGAATAATGTCCATACTTTATCTATTCCTGATGGGTGTATGGAATTTTATAACTCCTTACAAGAATTTTTAAAAATTTACGATGTATATATTAAATCTATGAAAGAAGCTGTTAGCTTTGAAAAAGATTGTTCTGATTTAGATAAATACAAGAGTGAAATTGATAATAATTATAAAAATGCTACTTCAAAATATCAGGATGTTTTAAATAGTTATCAAAAATATAAAGATTTAAAAATAAATTTTTAGTATTATTTTTCCCTTTTGGTTAATAATAATTATTGGATTGGGTTATATCCAAAAGGAGGTTATTTATGAAATATTTAAAATATCTATTTATTTTCTTTTTAACCCTTTCTTTTTCAGTAAATATATCAAATTCTATATTAGCTTGTGAGGTAACAAATGATCCATCCACCTCTGAAAATATAGCTAATGAGGACTTAAATCAAGACTACAATGATACTTTTATAGATAAAACAACTAATAATGTGGTAGAAGTTTTCAACCATAATAATAATTTAATTTACTTAACTGAAGAAGATTTAAATTTAATGGCACAAATAGTTTATGCTGAAAGTAAGGGTGAACCCTATGAGGGTAAAGTAGCAGTTGCATCGGTAATATTAAATAGAGTTTTAGATCCGAGTTTTCCAAATACAATTGAAGGAGTAATTTTTCAACCCAATGCCTTCTCCTGTGTGGTTAATGGTCAAATCTCTGTCGAACCTAATAAAGAATGTTATGATGCAGTTTATGATGCTATAAAAGGTAATGATCCAACAAATGAAGCATTATTCTTTTATAATCCATCTATATCTACTTGTACTTGGATGCAAAACATCCCTAAAAATGATAGTAGAGCTATAGGTCAACATTTATTCTTTAAAACTAACTAAACAAAAACAAGACTTTAGTTTCCTAAAGTCTTGTTTTTGTTTATTCAAAAGTTCCTTTAACTATAGCTTCTCCATTATCGACCATTACTCTACCTTTAGCAATTACCTTATCTATATTTAAAGTATCCTCTTCTACTAAAACTAAATCTGCATCTTTACCTTCTTCAATAGTTCCTTTATTATGCAATTTTAATACTTTTGCTACATTTGAAGTTATAACCTTTATAGCATCTTCTATTTTTAAATTATATATTTTTATACTTTCTTTAACTTCTCCATATAAGGTTGATACTTTACATATTCCAAGTCCAGCTAAATGTCCATGCTCATCAAAAACTGGCATACTTCCGTTTCCATCAGATGAAAATGTTATATGTTCAATATCTATACCTTTATCTACTAATTCCTTTAGCCCTTCACTAGCTCTTAATTCTTCTGGTTCTAAGAATCTTGGATCAGAACTTGTAGTTAAATCAATAAATCCACCCTTCTTTACATATTCCTCTCCAACTTTAAATAATTTTTTACTTCTATTTATATGAGTTGGCAACAATTGCGTTGGTGGTATTTCTGTTTCTTCAATTAATGAAAATAGGTAATCTAATTTTCTTGCTCCATCTCCTAAGTGAACATTAACTATTCCTGCTTTTCCTGATAACAATCCTCCAACTCTTGCTTGTGCAACTGTGTTTACAAATTCATTAAAAGTTGCTTGTGAACTTCTATTGTCTGATAATGCAACTTCTCCTACACCTATAACTTTATCAACCATCATTAAATCTCCTTTGATGCTTTCAGTTATAGTTTTAACTGGAATTTCATAAGAACCTGTATAACAAAAAGTTGTTATACCTTCTTCTTCTAAAGCTTTTGCTTTAGCAATTAAGCTCCTCATATTTCTGCATACTCCATCAGTTCCAATGCATCCAACTACAGTAGTTATTCCTGCTTTGGTTAGTTCCGTAAGTGGTATTTCTGGTGTTCTTGTTTTAAATCCACCTTCGCCTCCTCCACCTAATATATGAACATGACAATCTATAAATCCTGGAAAAAGAATCTTATTTTTTCCATCTATAATATTTATAGTTATAAAGTTTTCTGGTATTTGTATATTATCAAATACCCCCTCTATTTTGTCTCCACAAATAACTACATCTTTAATTCCTTTATATTCTGGAGAATATACTTTAACTCCTTTTATTATTGTTATCACAAAATCACATCCTATAACTAATTTTTGAGGATAGAATCTATATTAGTATTGTTATATATTGATCCTGGATAATTATAAACAAGCTTATTTGCATACTTTTTACTTTTCTCTTTATCTTTATCTTTATTTAATAATGCTAATTTATAATAAACCTCTTCTGTATAGTTCCCCTTTTCATAGAGACTTATATATTCTTCGAAATTTTTTATAGCATTATCTGTATCACCTAACTTTTCATTAGCTGAAGCTAAGAAAAATAATATATCATCATTTAAATCGCTTTTACTTGAATATTTAACTGCTTTATCTAGTAATTCTTTAGAACCTAAATAATCACCTTGTTTAAATTTTGCTGTAGCATTTCCATAATACTCTTGAACCTCTGCAAGTGTTAATGGTGTTTCTTGTATTTTTTCAGCCTTAGGTTCTTCTTTAATCTCTTCTATCTTATCTTCTTTTTATTTTGTGCTAACTCTTCATTATTTTGTGTTTCTTTTTTCTCTGTATTTTCTTTATCTTGTAATTGTGTATTTTCTGATAAGGTTTCATTATTTTGAGGTTCTTTTCTTATAACTTTTAACCCAATAAAACCTATAAATATTACTACCGCAATACTTATTACTATTGGTACTATATACTTCGGTTTTTTATCTTGATTATATATTTCTAATTCTTTTAAAATACTTGCACTAGTTTTATCATGTCTGTCTATTGAAATAGCTTTATTTAAGTATTCTCTACACTTTTCTATCTCACCTTTTTTTAAATAGCATATAGCTAAAGTATTATTTATTTGTATTGAATTAAAATCACTTTCTAAACATAACATTAATAATTCTATTGCTTTATCTATATATAATGCCTTAATTTGTTTTTGTGCTTCCTTAAATAATTGTACTCTTTCTTCATCCTCTTGTGAGTCTTTTATATATGACTCTGCCATAAAATCTGCATTACAAGCTTTATTTATCTTCCATATAGCTATTGCTTCTTTTAAATTTCCTCTTATGTAAAAAATTAATCCTTTTAGGTTTAATAGATCTGAATTTTTCAAATCCTTTGCTATACCTATTTCACAATATTTTAATGCTTTTTCTAATTCACCATTATTATATGAGGCTAATGCCTTTTCATAATCTTTCCTAATTTCATTTCTCATAACTCTTACCTCGATTATTTATATATAAAATATTAATCCTAATATTGCTGCTAAAACAATAACTAATATTGGATGTACTTTTTTTGAAATTAACACCCCTCCTATTATCGTAGTAATTATCAAGCTCTTTAAATCTAAATAGGATTCTTTTGCTAATCTTAAAAATGCTGATATAATCAACGCTATTAAAACTGGCCTCATTCCTAATAAAGCTGATTTGACTATAATAGAATTTTTAAATGTAGTTAACGCTTTACTAGCTATAGATACTAAAATAAATGATGTTAATACAACTCCTAAAGTAGCTGCTATACTGCCTATTACTCCGGACACTTTATATCCAACAAATGTTGCTGAATTTATAGCTACTGGTCCTGGAGTCATTTGAGATATCCCTATTATATCCATAAATTCATTCATATTAAGCCAATTGTTATTAGTTACTATCTCCCTTTCTATAAAAGGTAACATAGCATATCCTCCACCAAAACTAAAGGCTCCTATTTTTAAGAATGCGAAAAATAACTTAAGTAATAGCATCTATTCCACCTTCTTTCTTAAAAATATTATTCCGTATATTGCTGAAGCTAATATTACTATTATTGGATGTAAATTAAATACTTCTAGTGCTACCAATGCTACAATTATAGTTATTATTGTTCTTTTATTTTTTTCAAGACCTTTACTAAGGCTTATAGCTCCAATTAGAACTAGCATCGGTACTGCTGCCGTGATTCCTTTAAAAGCTGCATTTACATAATAATTATTTCTAAATTGCATAAAAAATGATGCTATTACTAAAATAATCATAAATGATGGTAATACTACTGCTAATAATGCCATTAAAGCTCCTAAAAACCCACCTATTTTATATCCTAAAAATATAGAACAATTTACAGCTAATGCTCCTGGAAAGCTTTGTGCGACTACTAATATATCCATAAACTCTTCCTTGGATAACCAAGCCTTTTTATTAACAACTTCCGCTTCTATAAGTGGAATCATTGCATATCCTCCACCAAATGTAAAGGCACCTATTTTAAAAAATGATATGAACATTTCTATTACTTTTTGCATATTATCACCTCTACTTTATAATTTATCTTATAATATATTAATCTTATCATATTGATAAAAAAAAATCCCTCCGTATTAAAATACAGAGAGATTTATATTTTTAATTATTATTGTTCTAAAATTATTTTCTTAGCTGTTAATATTGATGTTGCACTCATTGAGAACTCATCTAAACCATATTCAACTAATGTTGGAATAGCAGCTTCATCTCCTGCCATTTCTCCACACATTCCTACCCATTTACCATGCTTATGAGCACCATCGATAGTCATTTTTATTAGTCTTAATACAGCTGGGTGCATTGGATTGTAAAGGTATGATACCTTTTCACTCATTCTGTCTGCAGCTAATGTATATTGTATTAAATCATTTGTTCCTATTGAGAAGAAATCTACATGCTTCGCTAATTCATCTGCATAAACTGCGGCAGCTGGAATTTCTACCATTATACCCCATTGGATATTTTCTGAGTATTCTTTTCCTTCTACTTTTAATTCTGCTTTACATTCTTCAACGAATTCTTTAGCTTGCATAAATTCTTCTAATCCTGAAATCATAGGGAACATTACTGCAAGATTTCCATAAACAGAAGCTCTTAATAAAGCTCTTATTTGAACTCTAAATATGTCTTTTCTGTCTAAACATAATCTTATAGCTCTATATCCTAAAAATGGATTCATTTCTTGTGGTAATGGTAAGTAAGGAAGAGTCTTATCTCCACCGATATCTAAAGTTCTTATAACTACTTGTTTACCTTTCATTATTTCTAAAACTTTTTTATATGATTCGAATTGTTCTTCTTCTGTTGGAGCTACATCTCTGTCCATATATAGGAATTCAGTTCTGAATAAACCAACTCCATCTCCACCATTTGCAATTACTGCTTCTGCATCTTCTGGTGAACCTATGTTACCACAAACTTCTACTCTCTTACCTGATTTAGTAACAGTTTTAACATCTATTAATTTTTTTAATTCTTCTTGTTCTGCTAAGAATTTTTCTCTTTTAGCTGTGTATTCATCTATAACTGATTGTTCTGGATTTATTATACATACTCCTTCGATACCATCTACAATAACGAAATCTCCGTTTTTAACTGAAGTTGTTATATCCTTTAATCCAACTATTGCAGGAATTTCTAAAGTTCTAGCCATAATAGCTGAATGTGATGTTCTTCCTCCAATATTAGTTAAAAATCCTGTAACTTTACTTCTATCTAATTGTGCTGTATCTGATGGTGTTAAGTCATGAGCAACAACTATAGTATTTGGTTCTGTAACTGCAAAAGCATCTCCGCCTTTTCCTGCTAAGTTTGCAATTATTCTCTTTGAAACGTCTTTTATATCAGCTGCTCTTTCTCTCATATATTCATTTTCCATAGATTCAAATATCATAACAAATGTATTTGTTACGTTTTCAACAGCCTTTAAAGCATTTATACTATTTGATTCTATTTCAAGTAACATTCCACCTGTAAATTCTGGATCATCTAATAAAGTTAGGTGAGCTTCGAAAACTTGTGCTTCATGCTCTCCTATTTCAGCTAAGGCCTTGTCTCTAATAACTGTTAATTGAGTTTTTGCTTTATCTAAAGCGCTTTGTAAAACTTCTTTTTCTGCAGCTACGTCTGAAACCTTTGCATCTGTTATTACTATTTCTTCATGTTCTTGTAAAAATACTTTTCCTATTGCATAGCCTTTTGAAGCCGCTATACCCTTTTTCATCTCCAAAATTCCTCCTTAAAATAATTACTATATATTATTAACATATAGAAATTTTAACCTACTTTAATTATTCTGACTACTTTTGTATTATACCATATTTTTTTAATATGTTAAGAAATTATCGTCATTTTTTACAGGGTTTTTTAGTAATTTTATCAATTTGGAGTATTTTTTACTCGTTTTTTATCATTTGACAAACGATTTCCATTGAATTTTTTACATTTTCTCTTAATAGCTATCTTATTATATTTTTGTGATATTTTACAAAATTTTATTTTTTCTAGTTTATTCATTTATTTATATTAATTAATATTATATACTAAAGAAAATAAATTATTTATTATGGAGGTACACTATATGCTAATTAAATGTATAAATAATTCTCTTTGTACTACTCTTACTTTAAATAAAGAATATCCTGTTATAGAAGAGGGTCCTAACTATTATGTAATAATCGATGATGTACTTGATGAAATTACAACAAAAAAAGAACGTTTTGTTGTTGTAGAAGATAATGATTTATCTAAGAAAGCTAAAGCTACAATTAATGAATTAAACTACCAGCTAGATAATAACTTCCCTGATATAAAAGATTTTAAAACTAGAAAAAACTCTAAAGGTGAAATTAAAGAAATCGTAATTAAATTTAAATATTAATTTTTACATTTATAAAAAGTATGCCCTAAATATTATTTTAATATTTAAGACATACTTTTCCTTTTTATAAATCATCTATTAATGCCCCTGCTTTTGAGTATGCTGTTGATTTAGCTTCGAAAAAGTCTGTTTTAACTGAATTTGCATCAGCTAAAATATCAACCCACATTGCTGGATTATCATTATATCCTTCGTATATTTCATCTAATCCTATAGCTTTCATTCTTAGATTTCCTAGATACTTTATATAATCATTTATAAGAGTTTTATTTAATCCTTGTATATTATCTCCTATAACATAATATCCCCACGCAATTTCATGTTCTACTCCAGTTTTCATCATTTCTGCCAATTCGCATTTAATACTATCTGTAAATATCTCTGGTTCTTCTTGTTGTAATTCTTTTAATATATTTCTAAATAGCCATAAATGTGTGTTTTCATCTCTATTTATATATCTTATTTCTTGAGCTGATCCAGGCATTCTTCCATTTCTCTCTAAATTATAGAAAAACATAAATCCTGAATAAAAATAAATACCTTCTAAAATGTAATTTGCCATTATTACTTTTAATAAATTTATTTTTGTTGGATTCTCCAAGAAATCATTATATAAATCCCCAATAAATTTATTTCTCTCTAATAAGATTTTATCATCTTTCCATTGATATAAAATTTCATTTCTTTTTTCTGGTGAACATATTGTATCTAGCATATAACTATAACTTTGTGAATGTACAGCTTCTTGGAAAGCTTGTATTGTTAAACAAAGATTAACTTCACTTGCAGTTATATAATTATTTATATTGGATAAATTTGCTGTTTGTATAGAATCTAAAAATATTAAAAATGATAAAATTTTATCATATGCAGTTCGTTCATTTGTTGTAAGCTTATTATAATCTTTTAAATCCTGTGCTAAATTTATTTCTTCTGGTATCCAAAAATTATTCATAGCTTGCCTATACCAATCTGATACCCATGAATATTTCATATTGTTAAAATCATTTAGATTAGTCGTATTACCATTTATTATTCTCTTCTTTGAGACTTCTATATCTCCTAACTCATTAAAAAGAGGTTTTTTATTTATTGACATTTGTCTCCTCCTATTATTTATATCACGGTATTATGCTGAACAACTTTCACAATCACTTACTGATAATGATTTTGAACGAACATAATAGATTGATTTTACTCCTGATTTACAAGCTTCTATATAAAGATTCATTATTTGTCTCATAGTATAATCTGTTGTTATATATAGATTAAAAGACTGACCTTGATCTATATGCCTTTGTCTTACTCCATTTACTTTTACACACCAGTTTTGATCTAAATTATACGCTGAATTATAATACCAATAATTATCTTCATTTAAGTTTGGTGCTGTTTTAGGAATTATACTTCCTTTTTTTTCTTCTAACCAGAATCTAGCCATAACAGGATCAATTCCTTCTGAAGTTCCCGCTATAGTTGCTGTTGATCCATTTGGTGCTACAGCCATAAGATATCCATTTCTAATTCCATATACACTTATTTTTTCTCTTAGCTTTTTCCATTCTAAAGAATCATATCCTCTAAGTAAAAAGTATTCCCCTGTTTGCCAATCCGAATCTTTAAAACAACTATAAGTTCCCTTTTCTTTAGCTATGTTCATACTAGCTTTTATAGCATGATAATTTATTCTTTCATAAACTCTATCTACAAATTCCATATGTTTTTCATCAGTCCAGTGTATAAAATTATTAGCTAGCATATGATGATAACCACTAGTCCCAAGTCCTATAGCTCTATACTTTTTATTTGTTATTTCTGCAAATGGAACTGAGTAATAATTTAAATCTATTACATTATCCATAGCTCTTATTTGAGTTTCTACAACATATCCTAGTTCATCATCATTATTAACATCTACATTACCTAATACTACTGAAGAAAGATTGCATACAACAAAATCTCCTGCTTTAACCTTTTCTATTACTATAGTATCTCCGTTCTCATCTGTTATATTTGATTTTTGAATCTCCATAGGACTCATATTTTGCATTATTTCAGTACATAAATTAGATGAATAAATAATTCCTTGATGTTTATTAGGATTCATTTTATTAACTGTATCTCTATAAAAAGCAAATGGTGTTCCTGTTTCTGCTGCGCTTTTTATTATAAGTCTAACTATATCTTTAACTGACATAACCCTCTTGGGTATTCTTTCATCTTCAACACATTCAAAGTATTTTTGTTCCCACTCTTCACCATAAAAGTCTTCTAATGAATATCCTTTTACTAATCTAATTTCATGTGGACACATCATATACCAATTAGCGTCTATATCTTTCTCTGCAAGTTTCCAAAATAAATCTGGATAACATAGCCCTGGGAAAATATCATGAGCTTTTTTTCTATCATCTCCATTATTAGTTTTCAATTGTAGAAATTCTGGTATATCTTTATGCCATGCATCTAACCATACAGCTACTGACCCATTTCTAACCCCTAACTGATCAACTGCTATAGCTGTATCATTAAATAATTTAATCCATGGAATTACCCCACCTGAAGCCCCTTTAAACCCTCTAATTGGTGAATCCAAAGCTCTAACTTTACCTAAATAGATCCCCATTCCACCACCAAACTTTGAAACTTCTGCAAAGTTATCTAAAGATTTATAAATCCCTTTTAAACTATCATCAACTATATCTATAAAGCATGAACTTAATTGGTAGAAAGGTTTTCTTGCATTTGACATTGTTGGTGTTGCCATCGTTGCCTTTAATGAACTTAGTACATCATAAAATCTTTTTGCCCACTCTACTCTTTTAGTTTTTTCTTCTGGAATTGCTAAATGCATAGCTATTCCCATAAACATTTGTTGTGGTAGCTCTAAAATATTTCTATTAAAATCTTGTATTAGATATCTTTTTGCTAAAAGATTTATTCCACTGTATGTAAAAAGAAAATCTCTTTCAGGTTTAATTTCTTTTTCTAGTTCTAATATATCTTCTTTACTATAATTTTCTAGTATATATTTACCATATAGCCCTTTATGAGTTAATTTAACTATAAAATTATATAAATCATTATAAGGATTTTCATCGTTATTTAAATTCCTATTTTTTTTAACTTCATCATATAGTTTATAAACATATATTTTTGATGCTACATACTGCCACTTAGGCTCCATATCCGTAGTTAATTCTAATGCTACTTGAATTAAAGAATCTCTTATTTCATCTTCACTCATATTAGGTCTAATTATATGTTTTAATGAATCCATTAACTTCTCTTTATTGTAAAGCCCCTCTTTATCATCTATTCCACTTATTGCTAACTCGCAAACTTTTAATAAATAACTCACCAAATCCCCCCGCACTATATATAGTATATATTTTCAGTTCTACCCCTACGTAGCACAATATATAGTCATTATAGTTTCTATTTTTTTCTTTGTAAAATTAGAAAAAGACTTAAAAACAAAGAAAAAAAGGAGTTATTTATATAGAAACTCCTTTTTTCTTAATGTATCAATAGTTTTTATCCTTTGACTTTTAATCTTTTTTAATATTTGTTATTTTATTGCGTTAGTCCAATCTTCTTCTTTAAATCCTACCAATACTTTATTATCATTTATTAGTATAGGTCTTTTAACTAACATACCATCTGATGCTAATATATCTAGAAGCTCATCTTGTTCTAATACTCTAACTTTATCTTTTAATCCCATTTCTCTATATAACTTTCCACTAGTATTAAAGAACTTATTAATTGGTAATCCACTTTTTTCAATCCATAATTTTAATTCTTCTTTTGTTGGATTACTTTCAACAATATCTCTATCTATAAATTCTATATTATTTTCAATTAAAAATTTCTTTGCCTTCTTACATGTTGTACATTTTGGATACTCAATAAATATCATAATAAACCCTCTCTTTCTGTAATTATTATTAATTAATATTTATTATAACATTTATTTTATCTGTTTTCAAAATTAACATATTAAAATTTTATATATTATTATTTTGGTATTATAATATATAATTTAAACATATCTCCTTCTACTTCAATTTTAATATCACCATTATGAAGTTCTACTATACTCTTTGCTATAGCTAAACCTATTCCTGATCCTTCTACTAGAGATGTTCTTGATTTATCCGCTCTTACAAATCTTTCAAAAATTTCTTGTGTACTAAACTCCATTTCATAATTAGATATATTTTTAAATGATATTTCAATATCATCATTATTTTCTAATATATCTATATAAACTCTTGTGTTTTCTAAAGAATATTTTAAAGAATTTATTATTATATTTTCAAAAAGTCTAGACATTAATTTACCATCTAAATTTACTAATATATCTTCTTTATTTGAATTTACTTTAAATGTTATATTTTTTTCTTCGTATAAATTAGAGTATTCTCCAAGACCTTGATGTACTAATGATACAATATTAATAAGTTCTCTATTTATATTCATTTTTCCACTATTAAGTTTAGAAACTTCAAATAAATCTTCTATTAATATTTTTAATTTCATAGATTTTTTTCTAATATTGCTAAATAATCTTTTCTTTCTTCTTCTGTTATATTAGATTCTTTTAATATATTTACATAATTTATTATAGATGTTAATGGTGTTTTTAAATCGTGAGAAACATTCGATATAAGTTCTGTTTTCATCTTCTCATTTTTTACTTTTTCTTCTACTGCTATTCTATATCCATCTTTAATTTGGTTTATGTTATCTACAAGTTCTTTTACTTCTCTTTCTCCGTAACTTTCTAATGTATATTCTAAATTACCATCATTTAATTTTTTTAAACCATCATTTATTACTGATATATCTAAACTCTTTTTTAAGGAGTAAAGTACACATACTAATGGAATTAATACTAATATTAATGTTCCTTTAAAAGGGTATCTTGTTAAAAATGTTACTAAAACATTTTGACTTCTTATACCTGCTACTAAATATAGATATCCTACAATTACTCCAGCTGCACCACATAAAGATATTAAAATTTTATTTCTTGTAGCTTTATATTTGAATCCATACCTTAGTACATAAATTAATCTACTTAAAGCTTTTATTTCTAAATGTATATTTTGTCTATTAAATATTAAGTTTATTAATATTTTTATTACTAATAGTATTGTTAGTATAGTTGCTAAAATCATTACTTGAGCAGTTATTCTTTCTGTCTTTACTATATAACTATAGCTTGTTGGAGATTGATAATATATTTCTGTATATCTACCTAAATCCTTTTTAGATATATTCTCATTAGTATCATTTATATAATAATTAAAGGTATTTTTATTATCTATTATTACTGATGTTAGGTTATGTTTATTAATATACTCAACTAATATGTCTTTGGATATAAATCTACTATGATTTGTTTCTAATATGTAATTATTAAATTCTACATCATTTGTAGTAAATCTACCTGTCTCATTTTCTATAATTACATAATATATTTTTTGATTATATATATAGTTTTCATTTATATAATTATTTTCATTTATTATACTAGACATATCTTTAAGATTATTTGTTACTTCATAAATATGTTTTGATACATCTTCACTCTCATAATATATCATTGATTTTATATAGTTATCTGAATTAACTAATGCATCAAAAGTTCCAGCCCCTATTTTAGCTAATTTCCCATCTAACGCCTTATTATAACCACTAAGTAAAGCAATTATAAGTATTATAGCTATAACTATTTCTGCTCCCCATACCCCTTTAAAATAAAGTTTAAATTTCTCTTTCAATTTTATATCCAACTCCCCAAACAACCTTTATATATTCAGGTTCCTTTGTATTAATTTCTATTTTTTCTCTTATTCTTCTTATATGAACTGTTACTGTATTTTCACTTCTATAAAATGGTTCTTCCCATACTTTTTCATATATTTCTTTAATTGAAAATACTTTTCCTAAACTAGATGCTAATAAATATAGTATTTTAAATTCTGTAGCTGTTACTTTTATATCCTCGCCTCTTAATGTTATAGTTTTTTCCTTGCTATTAATTACTAAGTCCTTTACTTCTATTACATCTTCACTTTCTTCATCCATTTCCAATGGTTTCTGATATCTTCTTAACTGTGACTTAACTCTTGCAACAAGCTCTAAATGATTAAATGGCTTTGCTACATAATCATCAGCTCCTACATTTAATCCTAAAATTTTATCACTATCTTCACCTTTAGCTGATAACATTATTATAGGTAAATTTTTACTTTCCCTTATTTTTAAACATGTTTTTATACCATCTAGCCTTGGCATCATAATATCTAAAACTATTAAATGTATTTTCTCCTCATCTAGTATCTCCAAGGCTTCTATACCATCTTTAGCCTTAAATACTTTCATTCCTTCTCCTCTTAAATATATATCAATTGCATCTCTAATTTCTTTTTCATCATCTACAACTAAAACGTTAAACATATTATCACCTCTCTATTAATATCCTATAATTATCATAACTTATAAAAAAATAATTTTCTAATCTTAAAAATTACTTTTTTATTAAATTCGATTATATATTAACATATACTTGATTTTAATATATAATTTGGAGTGTGATTATATGCAGTATTATTTATATATTGCAAAGAACAAATTAAGGAGTTCATTATGTTATCAAAATTAAAAGAAAACAAAACTATTTTATTGGATTTTTTCCTTATAGTAGTAGGTTGCTTTATAGCTGCCCTAGGAGTTAACTTATTTTTAGTAAATGCTCAGTTGCTAAGTGGTGGTGCTACTGGTGTTGCACTTATTTTACAATATATCGCTGGAGTACCATCTGGTATAACAGTATTTATTATAAATGTACCATTATTCTTTTTAAGTTATAAAATGTTAAGTAAAAGATTTACTCTATATTCTGCTATAGGAATGGTTTCTTTATCATTATCCCTTATCATAACTAAACCATTTTCTCATTTAGTAAAAGTAGATGATATTTTACTTTATTGTATATATGGTGGTGTTATTTGTGGACTTGGTTATGGTATAGTGTTCTTAAGAAATGGTTCTACAGGTGGAACAGATATAGTTGCAATGGTTCTAAGAAAAAAATATTCTAATTTTGAAATAGGTAAATTAGGATTTTCTATAAATTGTATAATAGTTGTTATTGGAGCTATTATATTTGGGCTTCCTAAAGCACTTTATACTTTAATATCAATATTTATACAAGGAATAATCGTAGATAGAGTTATTAATGGTTTTAATAGTAAAAAACTATTACTTGTATTATCTGAAAAAGAGGAAGATATTGTTAATTATGTAATTAAAGACTTACATAGAGGAGCTACATCATTACTTGCACAAGGTGAGTACACTCATGAATTTAAAAAGATGTTATATATAGCTGTAACATCATCTCAACTAATCAGTTTAAAAAATAAGATTTTGAAAATCGATCCAAAGGCATTTATAACTATAATAGATGTTTCAGAAGTTAATGGAAAGGGCTTTCATGGTCTTTAATTATTTCAAAATAAAATTCTCCCTGTCAAGTAAACAGGGAGAATTTTATATTACATATAAGCTGACTTTTTTAGATAATTTCCCAGGAAATTATTTAATTTGACAAATTACTATTTTCTCCTTTAAAGTATTTATCTAAACCATTAGAAATTCCCTCTACAAGAGCATTTTGATGTTCATCTGTTTTAAGTTTTGCTTCTTCATCAGGGTTAGATAAAAACCCACATTCAACTAGTACAGACGCACCCTCATATTTATCTCTTAAAATCAAATAAGATTCTCCTGCTGGTTTAGCTACTCTCTTATTATTATCTTTTACACTTTGTTTTAGTTCCTCTTGAATATTGGTTGCTAAAGTTTTGCTTATATCATTTGATGAATACCATACTTGAGCACCATAACATTTCGCTTGCGGAAACATATTTTGATGAATTGATATAAATGCATCACACTTAGTTTCCTTCTTTAATTCACACCTTTTCTTTAAATCTTCTCTCTTTTTTTCTCTAATAGTTGTACCCTTCTCATTTAATCCATTATCATCAGTTCTAGTCATATAAACTTTATAACCCTTTTTTTCTAGGTTTTCTTTTAATTTTAAGCTTATAGCTATATTAACATCTTTTTCTATTGTTCCACTTTTAGTTTGAGCTCCACCATCAAAGCCTCCATGACCTGGATCTATCAATATAATCTTTTCATTTGTATCTTCAGCTTTTATAGTTATTGGCAAAGAAAATATTAAACAAATAACTATTAATACTGAAACTTTTTTGAATTTCTTCATTTGCTTTCCTCCATACCTTAATTATTAATTTATTTTTCTAAAGTTATTATACCCAGTTATTTATATTCCTTACCTTATAAACAAAAAAAGACTAGAAGAATTAAATTCCTCTAGTCTTAAATGTTTAATTATTTTCGATAACACTTTCTGCTATATTAGTTGAATGGTCACCAATTCTTTCAAGATTACTTAATAAATCTAAGAATATTGTACCTGCGTAAGCATTACATGTTCCATCATATAACCTTTTAATATGAAGTTCTCTATATTTCTTTTGGAACTTATCAATATTAGATTCTACTTCAACTATGCTCTTTGCTTTATTTATATCTCTATTTGCATAACTTTCTATAGCTATTTCTAATGCCTTAATTGCATTATCATATATTTCATGTAATTGTTCACGAGCTTGATTACTATAATCTAGCTTTTTAGCAATCTTTTGAGCTGCTAAATCTGCTATATTTTCAGCATGATCTCCGATTCTTTCTATATCATTTATTACGTGGAATGTTGATGCAACTATTACACTTTCTTTATCTGATAATTCACATTTAGATAACTTTACTAGATAGTTAGTAATAGCTTCATTTAATGTATTAATTACAGTTTCATTTTCATAAACTTTATTTATTATAACTTCATCGTTATTATCAAATGCATCCATTGCTAAATTTAAACTCTTTTTAGCTTTGTTAGCCATTCTAATTGTTTCTTTAATTACTTGTCCTGCTGCAATAACAGGTGTTTCTAATAATCTATCATCAATATATTTTGGACCTGGTTTATCTTCTTCATCATCCCCAGGAATTATTCTATTAACTATTTTAATAAGTGCTCCAGTTAAAGGTAACATTACAAGTGTATTAACTACATTAAATACAGTATGTGAATTTGCTATTTGTCTGCTTACATCATCTGGACTAATTGTTGATACAAGATCTCCTAATAATCCAGTAACTAAGAATGGTATAAATAATATTGTACCACCTAAGTTAAATATTAAGTGTAACATAGCTGCTTTGTGAGCTGTTTTATTAGTTCCTACTGTTGCTATCATAGCTGTTATACATGTTCCAATATTACAACCAAATATTATTGGTAAAGCCATACGTATATCTATTGCTCCTGCTGTAGCTAAAGCAACTAATATTCCTGTTGTAGCTGAAGAACTTTGAAGTACTGCTGTTAATAACGCTCCTGCAATTATTCCTAAGTACCACTTTTCTCCTACAGTAAGAAGTATTTGTTGGAATATTGGTGAAGCTGTTAATGGTTTCATAGCTTCGCTCATAGCACCCATTCCAGTAAACAGAATACCAAAACCTAAAACTATGTTTCCTATATCTTTTCTTTTCTTACCTTTCGCAAACATAACTATAAATGCACCTACAAAAACAAATAAAGGTGCTATAGTATCTAATTTGAATGCTACTAATTGAGCTGTTATGGTTGTCCCTATATTAGCTCCCATAATTATTCCTGCAGCTTGTGCAAGATTCATAAGGCCTGCATTAACAAATCCAACTACCATTACTGTTGTAGCACTACTACTTTGAATAACTGCTGTTACAGCTGCTCCAACAAGTACTGATATTAAAGGATTCTTAGTAACTTTTTCAAGTATAGATTTTAATCCATCTCCTGCTGCATTTTCTAGACCATCACCCATTAACTTCATACCATAGATAAATAGTCCTAATCCACCCATTAATTTTATAATAACCATTAATGATTCCAAAGTATATTCTCCTTTGCTTTGTTATTTTTACAAATTAAGTTTACATCATTTTTTAATCTTTGTTAAGTAATTTGCTTATTTTTTAACCTGAATTTAATATAACATTGTATCTTTACCAATTATTTTAACCTTTTTTGTAGAATTTATTCCAAAAAAAATAGAAGAGAGGTAATCCTCTCTTCCATATAATTCTGCAAACTATCTCTTTGAGAATTGTGGAGCTCTTCTAGCTTTCTTAAGACCGTATTTCTTTCTTTCCTTCATTCTTGGATCTCTTGTTACGAATCCAGCCTTCTTTAATTCTGATTTAAGAGCTTCATCTGATTTAATTAATGCTCTAGTGATTCCGTGTCTTATAGCTCCTGCTTGACCTGTGAATCCACCACCGTGAACGTTAACTAAAACATCAAACTTATCTTTAGTTCCTGTTAAAACTAATGGTTGGTTAACAATCATTCTTAAAGTTTCTAAACCAAAAAAAGTTTCTATTTCTCTATTATTTATAACTACTTTACCGTTTCCTGGTACAAGTCTTACTCTCGCAACTGATTTCTTTCTTCTTCCAGTACCCATGTATTGAACTTTTGCCATTTTTATTCCTCCTCCCGAGTCTGTATTAGTACTTTAACTCAAGTACTTCTGGTTGTTGAGATTCGTGTCCGTGCTCAGCACCTCTGTATACTTTTAACTTCTTAAGCATTTTTCTTCCTAAAACGCCTGTTGGAAGCATTCTTCTAACAGCTTCTTCAAAAGCAAATTCAGGTTTCTTAGCTAATACTTCTCTATATGGAGTTTCCTTTAATCCACCTGGATATAAGCTGTGCTTTCTCATTAATTTTTGATCTAACTTCTTACCAGTTAAAACAACTTGTTCAGCATTAATTATTATTACGTAATCTCCGCAGTCAACATTTGGTGTAAATGTTGGTTTATTTTTTCCTCTTAAAATTGAAGCAACTTGGCTAGCAACTCTTCCTAGTGGCTTTCCAGCAGCATCAACAACATACCATTTTCTTTCAACTTCTTGTGGTTTTGCAATGTATGATTTCATCTTTTTCCCTCCCTGAACTTTTAACATTGTGCCGTATTCTCTCAAATACTGCATTTATGTCAAGACCCGGGGCTAGTGGATCTTATATACATAAATATTCTAACAAACAAACATTATTATAATACACGCTTACGGGCGTGTCAACATTTTTTTGTTTTTATTTTTGGTTTTCGTAAAAAACTTTTTCAAGTACTAGCCCCTTTGCCGGTACACACATTCCCGCTTTATCTCTAAGCTTATCTTCTATTATTCGCTCTATATCTTTTGCTTTTATTTTTCCTCGTCCTACTAATAATAATGTTCCAACTATTATTCTAACCATATTGTATAAAAATCCATCACCAGTAACAAATATTTTTATATAATTATCAAAGTTTTCTATATGAAGATCGCTTATGGTCCTTACCGTAGTTTTTACTGAGCTACCGCTACTTTTAAAAGCAACAAAATCATGCTTTCCTATAAAATAAGTGCAAGCTTTTTTCATTTCTTCTACATCTAGATTGCCCTTAACCTGATAAAAATAATCTTTTCCTATAGCCATAGGTACATCTCTATTTAAAATAGTATATGAATATGTTTTACCTTCTGCATTATATCTAGCATGAAATCCTTCTTCTACTTCTATTGACTTTAAAATTACGATATCATTAGGAAGCTTAACATTTAAAGCTTCTCTAAATCTTTCTGCTGGTATTCTACTATTTGTTTTAAAATTTGCAACAAATCCCTTTGCATGAACTCCTGAATCTGTTCTTGAACTTCCTGTAATATCTATTTCTTCTTTTGTAACTTCTTTTAATGCTTCTTCTATTGTTCCTTGAATAGTAACACCATTATTTTGCTTTTGCCAGCCTAAATAATTTGTTCCATCATACTCAATTACAAGCTTTATATTTCTCATTATTTTCACCTTAGTTATTTTATACTTTTACATAAAGAATCTTATTGATAAACTGCAAATTAGAAGTACTCCAAATACACTAAATGCTATTGTATCTTTAGATGTAAACTTTAATTGTTTCATTCTAGTTCTTCCAGCTCCACCCCTATATGCTCTAGCCTCCATAGCCATTGCAAGTTCATCAGCTCTTCTAAAAGAACTAATAAATAGAGGAACTAAAAGTGGTATTAAGCTTTTTGCTTTTTGTATTAATCCACCTGTCTCAAAATCTGCACCTCTTGCTTTTTGAGCCATCATTATTTTATCCGTCTCATCCATAAGGGTTGGGATAAATCTTAAAGCAATAGTCATCATCATAGCTAACTCATGAGCTAATTCTTTTCCTATTGGTTTTAACAGTTTTTCTATCCCGTCTGTTAACTCTATTGGAGATGTTGTAAGAGTTAAAACAGATGTCCCCATAATTAAGAATATTAATCTTAACGCCATAAATGCTGCTGTTCTAAGTCCTTCTTCATAAACTTTAAGGAATCCTAATTCAAAAATTAAAGTATTTGCTGATCCTTTAATCATAAATACATTTAAAATAGCTGTAAAAGCAATTAAAAAAAATACTGGTTTTAGACCTTTATATAAATATCGTGCTGGAATCTTTGCAACATAAACTGTCAATATTAAAAAACCTACTATAAAAATATATCCAACAAATTTATCTACTATAAACAATGAAACTATAAATAATATAGATAATAGAATTTTAGTTCTTGGATCTAGTTTATGTACAAAAGTTTCACCATGTATATATTGTCCTATAGTTATATCTTTTATCATACCTCTATTACCTTTCTACTCTCTATTAGATTTTAATACTTTAAGAAGTTCTTCTTTAGCTTGGCTTATAGTGAATATTTCATCTGAAACCTTGAAGCCCTTCCTTCGTAATTCTCTCATTAAATAAGTTACCTGTGGCACTGCAAGGCCTATACTTTCTAAAGTATCTATTTCTTTAAACACTTCTGAAGGCTTTCCTTGTAATGCAACTTTACCTTTATTCATAACAATTATTCTTTCCGCAAGCTTTCCTACATCCTCCATACTATGACTTACTAAAACTATTGTCATTTTATATTTATCATGTAATAGCTTTATTTGGCCTAGTATATCATCTCTTCCTTTTGGATCTAACCCTGCTGTTGGTTCATCTAAGATTAAGACTTTTGGTTCCATTGCTATAACTCCTGCAATGGCTACTCTTCTTTTTTGTCCACCACTTAAATCAAATGGAGATTTATCTTTATATATTTCATAATCTAATCCAACCATCTCCATAGATTTTTTTACTCTTTTATTTATTTCCTCTTCATCTAGCTTAAGATTTCTAGGACCAAATTCAATATCTTTACTTATTGTTTCCTCAAATAATTGATATTCTGGATATTGAAATACTAACCCAACTTTCTTTCTTACATCAGATATATTAACCTTTGCTGATGTTATATCCATCCCATCTACAATTATTTTTCCAAAACTAGGCTTAAGTAACCCATTCATATGTTGTATTAAAGTTGATTTTCCTGAACCTGTATGACCTATTAATGCAATAAATTCCCCTTCATTTATCTCTATATTTACATCATTTAATGCCACTTTTTCAAATGGGGATTTAGGCATATATACATGTGTTAATTTCTCTATCTTAATTGACATAACGCATTCACCATCTCATCTACATTTAAAATATTTGTATCTAAATCTATCCCACTATTTTTTAATTCATAACATAATTCTGTTACCTGTGGTACATCTAGTCCTATTTTCTTCATAGTTTCTACTTTTGAAAATACCTCTCTTGGTAATCCTTCTAAAATTATTTTTCCACTATCCATTACTATTACTCTATCAGCTTGTGCTGCTTCATCCATGTAATGAGTAATTAAAACTATTGTAATACCATACTTTTCATTTATTTCTTTTATGTTTTTTATAACTTCTTTTCTCCCTGAAGGGTCTAACATAGCTGTTGGCTCATCAAAAATTATACATTCTGGTTGCATAGCTAAGATACCAGCTATAGCTATCCTTTGTTTTTGACCACCAGATAAAAGATGAGGAGCATGACGTTTATATTCAAGCATTCCTACTTTCGCTAAGCTAGCATCTACTCTTTTTCTTATTTCAATAGGATCAATTCCTAAATTCTCTGGACCAAAAGCAACATCTTCTTCTACTATAGTTGCTACTAATTGGTTGTCTGGATTTTGAAAAACCATCCCTGCTTTAGCTCTAATCTCCCATAAATTATTAACCTCTGATGTATCTAATCCATCAACAATTACAGTTCCACTTGTAGGAATCAAAAGAGCATTCATATGTTTAGCTATAGTAGATTTTCCAGAACCATTATGTCCTAAAACTACTAAGAATTCACCCTTTTTAACATCAAAGTTTACACCATTAACAGCATATCTTTCTTCTCCACCTTCATGTACTGTGTATTTAAAAGACACATTGTCACATTTTATCATTGCCTTATTCATGTCTAAACCCCCTTCTGCAATAATCCTCTAACCTTTTATTTTATATTTTATTAAACCATTATTGTAACTAAACTTCAGATTTATCTAAAGTAATGTATATACACTTTTTTTCTTAAGTTTATTATATTCTATTTTTCTTAAAATACAATGTCCTTAATATTATTTTCACATATATAAACTTAAATTTTAAAACATTTAAATTTAAGTTTATATATGTGAAAATGGGGACTAAGTATAAACTTAATCCCCTAAAAAATTATACTAATTCAAGTATAACAACTTGTGCTCCGTCCCCTCTTCTAGGACCCTTTTTGTACATTCTAGTGTATCCACCGTTTCTTTCTGCGTACTTTGGAGCTACATTATCAAATAGATTTTGAACTACTTCTTCTTCAAGAACATATGCTAAAACTTGTCTTCTAGCGTGAAGATCACCTCTTTTTGCTAAAGTAATCATCTTTTCAGCTATTTTTCTAGTTTCCTTTGCTCTTGTTTCAGTTGTTTCAATTTTACCATGCTTTAAGAAGCTTGTAACTAGACTTCTTAGCATAGCTCTTCTTTGGTCTGTAGCAAGACCTAGCTTACGATAACCTGCCATGTGGATTTACCTCCTTACTCATCGTTTAGTCTTAATCCTAAGCCTAATTCCTTAAGCTTTCTTTCGACTTCCTCTAAAGACTTCTTTCCTAGATTTCTTACTTTCATCATGTCATCCATTGATTTTCCAGCAAGTTCTTGAACTGTATTAATTCCAGCTCTCTTTAAACAGTTATATGATCTAACTGATAAATCCAACTCTTCTACAGTCATTTCTAGTACTTTTTCTTTCTTGTCTTCTTCTTTTTCTATCATAATTTCTACGTCATTAGTGCTATCGCCTAAAGACATAAATAATTTAAAGTGTTCTATAAGGATTTTCGCTGATAAGCTTATTGCTTCATCAATCTTTATAGTTCCATTAGTCCAGATTTCTAAAGTTAACTTGTCATAATCAGTAATTTGACCTACTCTTGTGTTTTCTACTGTAAAGTTAACTCTTTTAACTGGTGTATATATTGAATCAACAGCAATTGCTGATATTGGAAGTTCATCACTCTTATTTTTATTTTGAGTAACATATCCTCTACCTCTGTTAACTGTTAATTCCATATATAATTTTCCATTATCGTCTAATGTTGCAATATGTAGGTCTTTACTTACAACTTCAACGTCTCCATCAGTTTTTATATCTGCACCTGTAACTACTCCAGGTCCTTGTGCATCTATGTAGATAGTCTTAGGACCTTCACCATTCATTGTTAGTGCTAATGATTTAATGTTTAAGATTATTTCTGTAACATCTTCTTTAACACCTTGCACAGTTGAAAATTCATGAAGTACTCCATCGATTTTAACTGATGTAGGAGCAACACCAGGAAGTGATGATAATAATATTCTTCTTAATGCATTACCAAGAGTAATACCATATCCTCTTTCTAGTGGTTCAACTACATACTTACCGTAAGTACCGTCTTCATTTGCTTCTATACATTCTATTATTGGCTTTTCTATTTCTAACATGTACAAACCCTCCTTATAATTTTAAATGGCAACCTTATTCTGAGGGCAACTGATTTCATATTTGCCATTAAGAATATTTCTTAACAGTGCAAATAATAACCTATTACTTGCTGTATAACTCAACAATAAGAGTTTCGTTAACTGGAACATCTATATCTTCTCTTGTTGGTTCAGCAACTACTTTACCTTGGTAGTTTTCAACGTTAGCTTCTAACCACTTAGGTAATGTCTTTGGATTTTCAACAAAAGTCTTGAACTTTTCAGTTCCTCTGCTCTTCTCACAAACTGTGATTTCATCGTTAACAGAAACCTTGAATGAAGGAATATCTACCTTCTTGCCATTTACTAAGAAATGACCGTGATTAACTAGTTGTCTAGCTTCGTTTCTTGAAGCACCATATCCTAGTCTATAAACAACATTGTCTAATCTCATTTCTAATAACATAAGTAGGTTTTCACCTGTGATACCTCTCATGTGATCAGCTTTTTCATAATAAGTTCTGAATTGTCCTTCAAGAACTCCGTATATTCTTCTAGCTTTTTGCTTTTCTCTTAATTGTACTCCATAGTTAGATAATTTCTTCTTAGCTGCTCCATGTTGTCCTGGTGCATAGCTTCTTCTAACAAAAGCACATTTATCTGTATAACATCTATCCCCTTTAAGGAATAACTTCATACCTTCTCTTCTACATAATCTACATGTAGCTCCAGTATATCTTGCCATTAATTACACCTCCTATATGAATACTAGACTCTTCTTCTCTTTGGTGGTCTACATCCGTTGTGTGGAATTGGAGTAACATCTTTTATAAGTGTTACTTCTAATCCTGCTGCTTGTAGGGATCTTATAGCTGCTTCTCTACCAGCACCTGGTCCCTTTACATATACTTCTATACTTTTTAATCCGTGTTCCATAGCTGCTTTAGCTGCTGTTTCAGCTGCCATTTGCGCTGCAAATGGAGTGCTCTTTCTTGATCCTCTAAAACCTAGAGCTCCTGCACTTGACCATGATAAAGCATTTCCTGCCGCATCAGTTAAAGTAACTATTGAGTTATTGAAAGTTGACTTGATGTGTGCAGCACCATGCTCAACATTCTTTCTTTCTTTTCTTCTTCTAGTCTTTTTGACTTTTTGAGCTGCCATCGAATTCCCTCCTCACTACTTCTTCTTATTTGCGATAGTCTTCTTTGGACCTTTTCTTGTTCTTGCGTTAGTTTTAGTCTTTTGACCTCTAACTGGAAGACCTTTTCTATGTCTGATACCTCTGTAGCATCCAATTTCTACTAATCTTTTAATATTTAAAGCAACTTCTCTTCTTAAGTCACCTTCTATAGTTAAAGTTTTTACGTATTCTCTGATTGCTGTTACTTCTTCTTCTGTAAGATCCTTAACTCTAGTGTCTGGATTAACTCCAGTAGAAGCTAGTATCTTATGTGAAGTAGAAAGTCCTATTCCGTATATATATGTTAGACCTATTTCAACTCTTTTTTCTCTTGGTAGGTCTACGCCTGATATTCTTGCCATTAAAACTTACACCTCCTGGTACTTGAAATGCATATAAGTTATTTATATGTTTATATAATAAAACTCTAGGTCGATAGAGGTTTTACCCTACCGTCAGCCGTACCTAAAATTTATTTGCTTAAATTTAAAATGCCTATATAATCATATTTGACTTTTACATAAAAGTCAATAAATTTTATATAGTAAAATAATACTTTTTTTGCCTAATACCTAATTATATTAGCCTTGCTTTTGCTTGTGCTTAGGATTTTCACAGATTACCATTACTCTTCCTTTTCTTCTTATAATCTTGCACTTTTCGCAAATAGGCTTAACTGATGGTCTTACTTTCATCGCTAACCCTCCTTGTAATACTTCATGATAGTAATTTTATACTATCTTTATTTAGCTCTCCATGTAATTCTACCTCTTGTTAAATCATATGGAGAAAGTTCGATAGTAACTTTATCTCCTGGTAAAATTCTTATGAAGTTCATTCTTAATTTACCTGATATATGTGCTAGAATCTTATGTCCGCTTTCTAGTTCAACTTGGAACATTGCATTTGGTAAAGATTCTAATACCGTACCTTGCATTTCTATAACGTCATCTTTTGACATAAGGTAATCAACCCTCCTTAACAATGCCTTTAAGCTTTAGAAATCTCTTGATTTTTAAATCAGTACCTCTATCTTTTGATATTATTGATGCTTTAATCTCATCATTCACATCATCTAAAACAGTTATGTGTTTTAGCTTCTTTTTCTTAGGCATCTGAACTGTTTTAGTACTTCCATTACTCAGAAGCACATAAGCCTCACTTATTTGTTTAATAATCACATATAAATGATTTTTATCTCTTCCTGCTTGTGAAAGAATTACTTTCCCAATTAAGTCATTGTTTTGCAAATTTTTCACCTCGATGATTACCTTAGTCATAAATCTACAAGCCACCTTTTGGTATCATGCGAATTTATAACTAAGCAACACTTATTTAACTAGTGTTAATATTTCGGGTCCATCTGGTAAAATTACAACAGTATTTTCGTAGTGGGCAGATAGACTTTTATCACTAGTTACTACAGTCCAATCATCATTTAATGTTTTAACTCTATAAGTTCCCACATTAACCATAGGTTCAATAGCTAGTGTCATACCAGCTACTAATTTTGGACCTCTCCCTGGTCTACCAAAGTTAGGCACCTCAGGATCTTCGTGTACAACTCTACCTATACCGTGTCCTACGAAATCTCTTACTACATGAAAGCCATTTGCTTCAACGTAGTTTTGTATTTCATGTGATATATCAGTTAGTCTGTTGTTAACTTTTGCATATTCAATTCCCTTAAAGAAAGACTCTTCAGTTACTTTTATTAACTTCTTCGCTTCCTCTGAGATATTTCCAACTGCAAATGTTCTGGCAGCATCTCCATGAAAACCATTGAGCTCTGCTCCACAATCTACACTAATAATATCTCCATCTTTTAATACATACCCTCCTGGGATCCCATGAACTACTTGCTCGTTAACAGATATACATAGTGAAGCAGGAAAACCATATAGACCTTTAAATGAAGGCCTTGCTCCATGCTTAGTTATAAATTCTTCTGCTATCTTGTCTAATTCAGCAGTAGTTATTCCTGGTCTTACTTTTTCTTCAATTAATAGTAAGGTTTCAGCTACTATTCTACCTGCTGCTCTCATCAGGTCGATTTCTTTGTGGTTTTTAACGATTATCATTATTTGCCACTTCCTAGGATATCACAGATACCCTCGAATACTTCATTAATAGCTTTTGTACCATCTACAATTGAAAGTAAGTTTCTTTCTTTATAAAAATCAATCAGTGGTTGCGTTTGTCTCTCATACACATCTAATCTTTCTGATACAGTTTCTTCTGAATCATCTTTTCTTTGGATTACATCACTACCACAAACATCACATTTACCTGCAATAGTTGGTGGATTGAATTTTATATGATAACTAGCTCCACATGATGGACAAACTCTTCTGCCTGTCATTCTTTCTAAAATAAACTCCATTGGTACTTCAATTAATAATGCAGTATCAATATCTTCATTTCTTTCATTCAAGAATTGTTGAAGGGCTTCTGCTTGTGCAACTGTCCTTGGAAAACCATCCAAAAGATATCCGCCCTTACAATCTTCATCTTGTAGTCTATCTTTTACCATATTAATAGTAACTTCATCTGGTACTAATTGACCTTTATCGATGTGTTTTTTAGCTTCTATTCCTAAAGGAGTATTTTCAGAAATATTCTTTCTGAAGATATCACCAGTAGAAATATGTGGTATAGAGTATCTATTACTAATTGATTTTGCCTGTGTTCCCTTTCCTGCTCCAGGAGGACCTAATAATACTATCTTCACCGGCATCATCTCCAATATAAATCTATTTTAAGAATCCTTGATAGTGTCTCATTACTAATTGTGAGTCAAGTTGTCTTGAGAAATCTAAAGCAACCCCTACGATAATCAATAATGATGTACCACCAAATTGAACTCCTTCTAGAGAAGTACTTGAAATTATAATTGGTAATACTGCAAGTAACGCTGCAAATATACCACCTACTAAAGATACTTTAGTAAGTACATTTTCAAAATACTTTTCTGTAGCTTCCCCCGGTCTAATTCCTGGTACAAAACCTGCTGATTTATGCAGATTTTCCGCCATTTCATCAGGCTTAAATGTAATTTGAGTATAGAACCAAGTAAAGAATATAGTTAATACTGAATAACATACTGGATACATCCAAGTTTTTTCATTGAATATACTATATTTGCTTGATACTACCCAAGTTGCCCAATCATGACCTTGGAAGAACATTGCAATTGTTCTTGGAAACATCATAACTGACATTGCGAATATTATTGCTATTACCGCAGATCCAATTATGCTTAGTGGAATATGAGTAGATTGACCTCTCATAACTTTGCTTCCAACAGCTTTTCCTGCATATTGTACAGGTACTCTTCTTTCTGCTAATGAGAAGAATATTGTTGCTCCAAGCATTGCTAATGCAAAAACTAAAAATAGTGTAATCTCTACTATAGTAATTTTACCAGTATCCTTTAATGTAAATAATGACATTAAAGTCATAGGTAATTGAGATACTATATTAACAAAAATTAATATAGAAATACCATTTCCAAATCCTTTAACTGTTATTTGGTCACCTAACCACATACAGAAAGTTGATCCAGTAACTAATGCTACTAAAACGACTATCATTTCTGGTGTTGTTATACCTGCTGTTGCTCCAGTTGATGCTATCATTTGATATGCACCAAAGGCTAATATTACTGCTATCGCTATTGAAAGTATTCTTGTAATCTTTTGGATTTTTTTCCTACCTTCTTCACCTTCTTTAGAAAGTTGTTCTAAAGATGGTAATGCTATTGTAAGCAATTGAATAATAATCGATGCATTAATATATGGTGTTACACTTAATGCAAATATACTAAATTTACTTAAAGCTCCACCTGACAACAAGTCATAAAAACCAAGTAAAGTACCATTTCCAGTTAATTCTTGTAAATGTGATGTGCTAATCCCAGGAATAGGAATATGTATTCCAATCCTGAAAATTGCAACTAAAAATATTGTCCATATAAATTTTTTCTTTAGCTCGGGAACCTTCCAGGCATTACGTAGGGTTGATAGCATACTAAATCACCTCAACTTTTCCTCCAGCTGCTTCTATCTTTTCAGCCGCTGACTTGGAGAATTTACATCCTTTAACAGTTAGGCTCTTTTCTATTGTACCGTTTCCTAAAATCTTAACTCCGTCCATTAATTTACTTACAACTCTTCTGTCAAGTAAAACTTCTGGAGTAACTTCTGTTCCGTTTTCAAAAATGTTTAATCTATCAACGTTAATGCTAACATACTTCTTAGCAAATATATTTGTGAATCCTCTCTTAGGAAGTCTTCTGTATAGTGGCATTTGACCTCCTTCAAATCCTGGTCTTACTCCACCACCTGATCTAGCGTTTTGGCCTTTTTCACCTTTTCCGGCGTTTCTACCTAAACCTGAACCAGTACCTCTACCAACTCTTTTAGGAGCTTTCTTACTTCCTGCTGCTGGTTTTAATTCATGAAGTTTCATTATCAATGCACCTCCTCTGTATTAAACTTCTTCTACTTTTAGTAGATAGTCAACTTTGTTGATCATTCCTCTGATTTGAGGAGTTTCCTCATGCTCTACTGTCTTACCGATCTTTTTTAGTCCAAGGGCATGTGCAGTAGCAATATGGTCTTTCTTTCTTCCAATTAAGCTCTTTACTAAAGTAACTTTAATCTTTGCCATTGCTATTCCCTCCTAACCTAAAATCTCTTCAACAGTTTTTCCTCTTAATTTAGCTATATCTTCAGCTGTTCTTAAGTTTTCTAAACCATTGATTGTTGCATTTACCATATTTTTCGGATTGTTTGAACCTAATGACTTAGCTCTAACATCCTTTAATCCTGCTAATTCTAATACAATTCTTGCTGGACCTCCGGCAATAACTCCTGTACCTTCTTTAGCTGGCATTATAAGAACTTTACCAGTTCCAAATTTACCATATATTTCGTGAGGAACTGTAGTTCCAACTATTGCAACACTTACTAAGTGTTTCTTAGCGTCTTCAATTCCTTTTTTGATTGCTTCAGGTATTTCTATTGATTTACCCATTCCAACGCCTACGTGTCCGTTTTCGTCACCTACAACTACTAAAGCGCTGAATCTGAAGTTTCTACCACCCTTAACAACCTTAGTTACTCTGTTTATATAAACAACCTTTTCTTTAAGGTCTAGTGCGCTAGGATCGACTCTCATGTGTTTCCCTCCTTGTTTACTTAGAATTTTAAGCCAGCTTCTCTTGCTGCTTCAGCTAATGTTTGAACTCTTCCGTGATATACGTATCCACCTCTGTCGAATACTACTTCTGAGATTCCTTTTTCTAAAGCTTTTTTAGCAACTAATTCTCCTACAAGCTTAGCTGCTTCCTTATTTCCGCCTGCTTTTACAGTAAAATCTTTGTCTAAGCTTGAAGCTGAAACTAAAGTTACTGCGTTAACATCATCTATTATTTGAGCATATATATTTTTTTCACTTCTATATACTGAAAGTCTTGGTCTCTCAGGAGTACCAGAAATTTTCTTACGTACTCTAAGGTGACGTCTTTCTCTACTAGCTTTTCTGTCTACCTTCTTAAACATAAAAGGCTCACTCCTTTCTATTATTTCTTACCAGTTTTACCTTCTTTACGTCTGATAACTTCGTTATCATACTTGATTCCCTTACCCTTATATGGTTCAGGCTTTCTCCATGATCTTATATCAGCCGCAGCAGCCCCAACCTTTTCCTTATCGATACCCTTAACTACAACTTTTGTTGCAGCTGGAGTTTCGAAAGTAACACCTTCGATTGGTTCTATTTCAACTGGATGTGAATATCCTAAGTTCATTACAAGCTTCTTACCTTGTAATTGAGCTCTATAACCAACACCTATTAATTCTAAAGATTTTTCAAATCCTTTTTCAACTCCAATTATCATGTTGTTTATTAATGCTCTAGTTAATCCATGAAGAGCTCTGTGCTCTTTTTGATCGCTAGGTCTAGTAACAACAACTTGGTTGTCTTCAACTGCTATATTCATGTCTTTGTTCATAGCCTTAACAAGTTCGCCCTTTGGACCTTTAACTGTAACAACATTTT
Organism: Clostridium chauvoei; assembly: GCF_002327185.1. Lineage (NCBI taxonomy): Bacteria > Bacillati > Bacillota > Clostridia > Eubacteriales > Clostridiaceae > Clostridium > Clostridium chauvoei. The sequence goes on from NZ_CP018624.1 coordinate 2,369,365, forward strand.
CTGCTGAAACAGTTACAGTTACGCCTGCAGGTATAGCTATAGGTAATCTACCTACTCTTGACATAATCGCACCTCCTGTTTTACTTGTTCGTGTGTATATATGTTAATCTTAGTTATTTTCTAATTAAGAACTACCAAACGTAGCAAACTACTTCTCCGCCTAAGCCAGCTTTTCTAGCTTCTCTATCAACTAATAATCCTTTAGAAGTTGATATTATAGCGATTCCTAATCCATTAAGAACCTTTGGAGTTTCATCTTTCTTACAGTAAACTCTTAAACCTGGTTTTGATATTCTCTTTATACCAGTTATAACTCTTTCTTTATTTGCACCATACTTAAGAGATATTCTTAACATTGGAACTACACCATCATTGTATTCCTCTATTTCTTTTATATATCCCTCTTGTAATAATATATCTGTAACAGCCTTCTTCATGTTTGATGAAGGAACTTCTACGACTTCATGTTTTACAGAATTTGCGTTTCTTATACGTGTTAGCAAATCTGCGATAGGATCTGTCATAACCATTTAATGTGCCTCCTTTCACTATATAGGTTTTTTACCAACTTGCTTTCTTACAACCAGGGATTTGACCCTTATAAGCAAGTTCTCTAAAGCATATACGGCAAATACCAAATTTCTTTAGTACTGAATGTGGTCTTCCACATATTCTACATCTTGTATAAGCTCTTGTTGAGTATTTTGGTTCTCTTTTCCACTTTTCAATAATAGCTTTACGTGCCACGGTTTTCCCTCCTTATTATTGAGCGAATGGCATACCAAGGAATCTTAATAATTCTCTTGCTTCTTCGTCTGTATTTGCTGATGTAACGAAGATAATATCCATTCCTCTAACCTTATCGATTTTATCGTATTCAATTTCTGGGAATATTAATTGCTCTTTAACTCCTAATGAGTAGTTACCTCTACCATCAAAAGCTTTTGCTGAAACTCCTCTAAAGTCTCTAACTCTTGGAAGAGCAATTGACATTAATTTATCAGCAAATTCATACATATTTGCCTTTCTTAATGTAACCTTACATCCTAAAGCCATATTTTCTCTAATCTTAAAGTTAGCAACTGATTTCTTTGCTCTTGTTAAGATTGGCTTTTGACCTGCAATTATAGTTAAATCATTAACTGCAGCTTCTAATATTTTTTGGTTGTCCTTAGCTTCTCCCACTCCCATATTGATGACAATTTTTTCAAGCTTTGGAACTTCCATAATGTTTTTATATCCGAACTTTTCTATCATAGCTTGCACTACTTCTTTTTCGTACTTCTCTTGAAGTCTTGTTATCATAATTAGTACCTCCTTTCAGATTCTAGAATGTTTCTCCACACTTCTTACAAACTCTAACTTTAGTACCATCTTCTAAGATTTTATTACTAATTCTTGTAGCGTTTTTACATTTAGTGCAGTATAACATAACTTTTGAGCTATATATAGCTCCTTCTTTTTCAATTATACCACCTTGAGCATTAGCTCTGTTTGGCTTTTGGTGCTTTTTAACTATGTTAACTCCTTGAACAATAACTTTACCTGTCTTTGGACTTACTTTTAAAACTTCACCTGTTTTTCCTTTATCTTTACCTGAAATAACTACAACTGTGTCATTCTTTCTAACATGTACCTTCAAATGAGCCACCTCCTCTATTATAGAACTTCAGGTGCTAATGATAATATCTTGTTAAATTCTTTATCTCTTAGCTCCCTAGCAACTGGTCCGAAGATACGAGTTCCTCTTGGTTGCTTATCATCTTTTATAATAACAGCTGCGTTTTCATCAAACTTAATGTATGAACCGTCAGCTCTTCTTAATCCTCTAACTGATCTAACTATAACAGCTTTTACAACGTCGCCTTTTTTAACAACTCCGCCTGGTGTTGCACTTTTAACGCTAGCAACTATTATATCTCCAATGTTACCGAACTTTCTTTTTGATCCGCCTAAAACTCTGATACACATAATTTCCTTAGCACCTGAGTTATCTGCTACCTTTAGTAAGGTTTGTTGTTGTATCATTGAATTACCCTCCTTTCAGTCTTAAAGCCTATTTAGCTTTTTCAACTATTTCAACAAGTCTCCATCTCTTATCTTTAGATAATGGTCTAGTCTCCATAATTAAAACTCTATCATTAATTTTAGCTTCATTGTTTTCATCATGAGCTTTAAACTTTGTTGTTCTGTTTACAGTCTTACCATATAATGGGTGTCTAACTTTAGTTTCAACAGCAACAACAATAGTTTTTTCCATTTTATCTGAAACAACTCTACCTATTTTTTTCTTTCTTAATCCTCTTTCCATTAAGAGTTACCTCCTTTCAGATTTACTGCTCGTATGCCCTGATCTCTTCTTCTCTTAAGATGGTTTTGATTTGGGCTATAGATTTCTTTACTTCTCTTATTCTCATAGGATTTTCTAATTGTCCTGTAGCTAATTGGAATCTTAAGTTGAATAATTCAGCTTTAAGGTCATTTAGCTTAACCTTTAAATCTTGAGGATTATTTGCTCTTAATTCTTTTAATTCTCTAGCCTTCATTATTCTTCACCACCCATTTCCTCAAAATCTCTTCTTGTAACGAACTTACACTTTACAGGAAGCTTGTGTGATGCAAGTCTCATAGCTTCTCTTGCAACTTCTTCATTAACTCCTGATAACTCGAATAACACTCTACCAGGTTTAACTACTGCTACCCAGTATTCTGGTGAACCTTTACCTGAACCCATTCTTGTTTCAGCTGGCTTTTCAGTTACTGGCTTATCTGGGAAAATCTTTATCCAAAGTTTTCCTCCTCTTCTGATATATCTGTTTATAGCAATTCTGGCAGATTCTATTTGATTACTAGTAATCCATCCACAAGTAGTAGCTTGAATACCATAATCTCCGTATGCAAGGAAATTACCTCTTGTAGCTTTTCCTTTCATTCTACCACGTTGTACCTTACGATGCTTAACTCTTTTAGGCATTAACATGATTAATTCCTCCTTTCTTACGCGTTAACTTCTTCCTTCTTTTCAACTTTTTTAGTTGGAAGAACTTCTCCATTATAAACCCAAACTTTTACGCCGATCTTTCCGTAAGTTGTATCAGCTTCAGCAAATCCATAATCGATATCTGCTCTTAAAGTTTGTAGTGGAATTGTTCCTTCGTGATATTGTTCAGTTCTAGCTATTTCAGCTCCACCTAATCTACCTGAGCAAGCAGTTTTAACACCCTTAGCTCCAAGTCTCATACCTCTTTGGATGCTTTGCTTCATAGCTCTTCTGAAAGATACTCTCTTTTCTAATTGTGCAGCAATATTTTCTGCCATTAATTGAGCATCTGCATCTGCATTCTTAACTTCAACTATGTTGATTAATAAATTCTTTTTACTAACCATTTTAGCTAATTTAACTTTTAATGCTTCTATTCCTGATCCACCTTTTCCGATGATAACACCAGGTTTAGCAGTGTGTATATTTAACTTTACTCTTTTAGCAGCTCTTTCTATTTCAATCTTTGAAATACCAGCTGAGTAAAGCTCTTTCTTTACGAATTCTCTGATTTTGTTATCTTCTATTAGATTGTCTGCAAAGTTCTTCTTTGAAGCATACCATTTAGCATCCCAATCTTTGATAACACCTACTCTAAGTCCGTGAGGATGTACTTTTTGACCCACTTGTTTTCCCTCCTTTTTTCTAAGCTCTTTCTTTAACTACAAGTGTTATATGACTTGTTTTCTTATTGATTCTAAATGCTCTACCTTGAGCGTGAGGTCTAAATCTCTTTAATGTTGGACCTTGACCTACGAATGCATCAGCAACGTATAATCTTTCCATATCCATTTCATGATTATTTTCTGCATTTGCAACAGCTGATTTTAAAACTTTGTTTATAACAACAGCTGCTTCTTTTGGAGTGTATTGTAATATAGCGAAAGCCTCTTGTATATTCTTTCCTCTTATTAAATCAAGAACTACTCCTACTTTCATTGGAGACATTCTCACATATTTAGCTATAGCTCTAGCTTCCATTTATGTTCCTCCTTTCCGGGATTACTTTCTTTTTCTTGACGCTTTTTCGTCATAATCGTGTCCTCTATAAGTTCTTGTTAAAGCGAACTCACCAAGTTTTTGTCCTACCATATCTTCAGTTATGAAAACAGGTACATGCTTTCTTCCATCGTGAACAGCGATTGTATGACCAATCATTTGTGGAAAGATAGTTGAACTTCTTGACCAAGTCTTAACAACCTTCTTTTCTCCACTAGCATTCATTTCTTCGATTTTCTTTAAAAGTCCTTCGTGTACGAAAGGTCCTTTCTTTGTTGATCTACTCACTATAATTTGCCTCCCTTCATAATCTCTAGGTTGACAAGTCATGAAGAGAATTTTAGATTCTCTTCATACTACTTATCGTTTCTTCTCTTTATTATGAATCTATCTGAATACTTCTTATTCTTTCTAGTCTTGTATCCAAGTGCTGGTTTACCCCATGGAGTAACTGGACTTGGTCTACCGATTGGTGATCTACCTTCACCACCACCGTGAGGGTGATCGCAAGGATTCATTACTGAACCTCTAACTGTAGGTCTCCATCCCATATGTCTCTTTCTACCAGCTTTACCGATGTTAATTATATCGTTAGTAGTATTTGAAACTGTTCCGATTGTAGCTCTACATTCAATTCTTACATATCTCATTTCGCCTGAAGGTAATCTTAATGTTGCATAATTTCCTTCTTTAGCCATTAATTGAGCAGTAGTTCCTGCTGATCTTACCATTTGAGCTCCCTTACCTGCTTGTAACTCAACGTTATGAACGAAAGTACCAACTGGTATGTTTCTTAATGGTAGAGCATTACCTGCTTTTATATCTGCTTCTGGTCCTGAAACAACAACATCTCCAACTTTTAATCCAACTGGAGCGATTATATATCTCTTTTCACCATCAGCATATACAACTAATGCAATGTATGCTGTTCTGTTTGGATCGTATTCTATAGTAGCAACTTTTGCTGGAACACCATCCTTATTTCTCTTGAAATCTATTATTCTATATTTTCTCTTAGCTCCACCACCGTGGTGTCTAACAGTTATTTTACCTTGAGCATTTCTACCACCAGTTTTCTTTAAAGATACAAGAAGTGATTTTTCTGGTGAGCTAGTAGTTACTTCTTCAAAAGTAGCCATAGTCATACATCTTCTTGATGGGGTAGTTGGTCTAAACTTTTTAACTGCCATGTAAATTCCCTCCTTCTTTAAGCTTATCTGGTACTATGTACCAATAACTCGCTCTACTTTAAATTATTGCATTCCTTCAAAGAATTCAATATTTTTGCTATCTTCAGCTAATGTGATTATAGCTTTCTTAAAGTCAGCTCTTTTTCCTACATGTACGCCCATTCTCTTAGTTTTTCCCATAGTTCTTATTGTTTGAACATTTTCAACTTTAACACCGAAAACTTCTTCAACCGCTTTCTTTATTTGAACTTTGTTTGCGTTTATATGAACTATGAAAGTGTACTTTTTCTCTGCCATAGCAGCCATACTCTTTTCAGTTATAACAGGCTTTCTTATTATATCATGGCTTGTCATTTTCATTATGCGTACACCTCCTCGATCTTTGATACAGCATCCTTAGTTATGATTAACTTTTCGAACTTTAATAAATCATAAACATTAATGTTGTTAACTGGCATTACTTCAACGCCTGTAATGTTTCTTGCTGATTTATAAACTGCTTCGTTTGATTCTGCAGTTACTATTAAAGTTTTCTTAGCTTCGAAAGCTTTTAAAACTTCAACCATGTTCTTAGTCTTTGGAGCTTCAAAAGTTAAGTTTTCTAAAACTATCATTTCTCCACCTTGTACCTTGCTTGTTAAAGCAGACTTCATAGCTACTCTTCTCATGCTCTTTGGTACTGACATTCTGTAATCTCTTGGCTTTGGTGCGAATACTATACCACCTTTGATCCATTGAGGTGCTCTAATAGAACCTTGTCTTGCTCTACCAGTTCCTTTTTGTCTCCAAGGCTTGATTCCGCCTCCTCTAACCTCAGCTCTAGTCTTAGCTGATTGAGTTCCTTGTCTCTTGTTAGCTAATAAAGCTACAACCATTTGGTGCATTGCATCTTGATTAACTTCAACTCCGAACACATTATCATTTAATTGGATATCTCCAACTTGTTTTCCTTCTTGATTAAATAATCCTACTGTAGGCATCCTGTTTCCTCCTTTCTACAGAATTAAGCTTTAACTGCGTTTCTTATTACTACTGTACCTTTGTTAGGTCCTGGGATACCACCCTTGATTAGTATTAAGTTCTTTTCAGCTATAACCTTAACTACTTCTAAGTTTAATACTGTTGTGTTAACAGCACCCATATGTCCTGGCATATTCTTGTTCTTGAAAGTTCTTGATGGATCTGATGAAGCTCCCATTGAACCAACAGCTCTGTGGAACTTAGAACCATGAGTCATAGGTCCTCTATTTGCATTCCATCTCTTGATAACGCCTTGGAATCCCTTACCTTTTGAAATTCCTGAAACGTCGATCTTTTCTCCAGCTACAAATATGTCAGCTTTGAATTCTTGACCAACTTCATAAGTTGAACAATCTTCTAATCTAAATTCTTTTAATCTTCTCTTTAAAGATACACCTGCTTTTGCAAAATGTCCTTTCTTTGGCTTGTTAACAAGCTTTTCTCTAACATCTCCGAAACCTACTTGTATTGCTTCATAACCATCTTTTTCGATAGTTTTCTTTTGAACAACAACACATGGGCCAGCTTCTACTACTGTTACTGGAACAACCTTACCATTTTCATCAAATATTTGAGTCATTCCTATTTTCTTTCCTAATATAGCCTTTTTCATGTATTTACACCTCCTAAACGTATTAGCGGATTGTCTAACAATCATAATCGTTCAAACTGTTTATTTAATAGTAGCTATTATAGCTTAATTTCGATATCAACACCAGCTGGTAAGTTTAATCTCATTAAAGCATCAACTGTTTTAGGTGATGGATTAACTATGTCGATTAATCTCTTGTGTGTTCTGATTTCGAATTGTTCTCTTGAATCCTTATATTTGTGAACAGCTCTTAATATAGTAACAACATCTTTTTCAGTTGGTAGTGGTACTGGACCTGCAACTTTAGCTCCTGTTGATTTTGCTGTTTCAACGATCTTTTCAGCTGATTGATCTAATATTGTGTGATCAAAAGCCTTTAATCTGATTCTTATTTTTTGTTTTGACATCTTGGTTTCCCTCCTTTTCATGTACGCTTTACTTCTAACGCACAACAGCGGTTGTTCTATAAACTGTTCCTGGTGTTTCCTATTAAAACACATAAAAAAGTTATAAAACCCCTGTCGTTGGATTCTAGATCCTAACATACTCATCAAGAATTAACCCGGAAGTCCGGCAACCTCTTGATTCATCGCTGTTCGCTATACAACTTCTTTATTATACTATCTTTACATAGTATTTTCAAGACTTTTTTAGCCTTTTTTCATTTTTTTAAATTAATTTTTTTATTAATTTTTAACCACATTTTCTTTAATAATTATATTTTATTAGTGTTTTATATTTTTATCAACAATTTTTTCTTGTAATATTTGGTTTGTATAATTTTATATTTATATTATTCCTATTTCTACTAATTTTAATCATTTACTCTTATTTTTATAAAAAAAAGAAAGAGTAAAGGCGTCCCCTTACTCTTTCTAAATAGTGATCACATTTTAGCGCTATTTATTTTAAATTTAAAGTTTGTTCATTAGCTAAATGAAATTATTCGATTATGCTAGTAACAACTCCTGAACCTACAGTTCTTCCACCTTCTCTGATAGCGAATCTTAATCCTTCATCCATTGCTACTTGAGTGATTAATTCAACGTTCATATCAATGTGGTCTCCTGGCATAACCATTTCCATTCCGTCTGGTAATTTGATTGATCCAGTAACGTCTGTTGTTCTGAAGTAGAATTGTGGTCTGTATCCATCGAAGAATGGAGTATGTCTTCCACCTTCTTCTTTCTTAAGTACGTATACTTGACCTACGAACTTGCTGTGTGGCTTAACTGATCCAGTCTTTGCTAATACTTGACCTCTTTCGATGTCTGTTCTTTGAACACCTCTTAAAAGAACTCCTACGTTATCTCCAGCTTGTGCTTCGTCTAGTAACTTTCTGAACATTTCTATTCCTGTTACTACTACTTTTCTGCTTTCTTCTGATAATCCAACGATTTCTACTTCGTCTCCTACGTGAAGAACTCCTCTTTCAACTCTTCCTGTTGCAACTGTTCCTCTACCAGTGATTGTGAATACATCTTCTACTGGCATTAAGAATGGCTTATCTGTTGCTCTTTCTGGTGTTGGAATATAGCTATCTACTGCTTCCATTAATTCTAAGATTGGAGCGATTGCTTTTTCATCTGTTGGGTTTTCTAATGCTACTAAAGCTGATCCCTTGATTACTGGAATATCATCTCCTGGGAAGTTGTATTCTGATAATAATTCTCTAACTTCCATTTCTACTAATTCTAATAATTCTTCGTCATCTACCATATCTGCCTTGTTTAAGAATACTACGATATAGTCAACACCAACTCTTGATGCTAGTAGTATATGTTCTCTTGTTTGTGGCATTGGACCATCTGCTGCTGAACAAACTAGGATTGCTCCATCCATTTGTGCTGCTCCTGTGATCATGTTCTTAACATAGTCAGCATGTCCTGGACAGTCAACGTGTGCATAGTGTCTGTTGTCTGTTTGGTATTCAACGTGTGCTGTATTGATTGTGATTCCTCTTTCTTTTTCTTCTGGAGCCTTATCAATTTCATCATATTTGAATGATTCTGCTAACCCTCTATTTGCTAAAACAGTTGTGATTGCAGCTGTTAATGTAGTCTTACCGTGGTCAACGTGACCGATTGTTCCGATGTTTACGTGTGGTTTACTTCTTTCGAATTTTTGCTTTGCCATTGTAAATTCCTCCTCTATGGAAATTAATTATATGAACCTTCCTAGATATTATATCTAATTCAGCTCTAATTTTCTATAGTTATGTGAAGTTTTCCTTCTATTTATAACAACAAAATTATTGTTATTTTGTTGTTACCTATAACTAATTATAAGTAACAACATTTTTATTTATATTTAAAGTGAATTATCTTTCACCCTTAATCTTTTCTTGAATGCTTTTTGGAACTTCTTCGAAGTGATCAAATACCATTGAGTAAGTACCTCTACCTTGAGTTCTTGATCTTAATGTAGTTGCATATCCAAACATTTCTGATAGCGGAACGAATGCTCTAATTATTTGAGCACCATTAACAGCTTCCATACCTTCGATTCTTCCTCTTCTTGAGTTAATGTCTCCCATTACATCTCCCATATATTCTTCTGGAATTGTAACTTCAACTTTCATCATTGGTTCAAGTAATACTGGGTCTGCTTTAGCCATAGCGTTCTTGAATGCCATTGATCCAGCAATCTTGAAGGCCATTTCTGATGAATCGACATCATGGTATGATCCGTGAACTAATTTAACCTTAAAGTTAATAGTTTCGTAACCTGCCACAACCCCGCTCTTAGCAGCTTCTTTTATTCCATTGTCTATAGCAGGAATGTATTCTCTTGGAATAGCTCCCCCAACTATAGCATTTTCGAAAACATATTCGCCTTCTGTTGGTTCCATTTCGATAACACAGTGACCGTATTGTCCTTTACCACCTGATTGCTTAGCATACTTAGCTTCAGCTTTAACAGCTGCTCTAATAGTTTCTTTGTAAGCAACTTGTGGAGCACCAACATTACATTCAACCTTAAATTCTCTAGTTAATCTATCAACGATAATTTCTAAGTGTAATTCACCCATACCAGCGATGATAGTTTGACCTGTTTCTTGATCTGTATAAGTCTTGAATGTAGGATCTTCTTCTGCAAGTTTAGCTAACGCTAATCCCATCTTTTCTTGACCAGCTTTTGTCTTTGGCTCGATAGCTACAGATATAACTGGTTCTGGGAATTCCATTGCTTCTAGTATTATTGGATCACTTTCTAAACAAAGAGTATCTCCTGTTGTAGTGTTCTTTAATCCGATAATAGCTCCTAATTCACCTGCTTCTAATGCTTCTACTTCTTCTCTTGAATTAGCATGCATCTTAACAAGTCTTCCTATTCTTTCTTTCTTACCCTTTGTTGAGTTTAATACGTATGATCCGCTTTGCATAACACCTGAGTAAACTCTTGTGAATGCTAACTTACCAACAAATGGATCTGTCGCTATTTTAAATGCTAACGCTGCCATTGGAGCTTCATCTGATGATTCTCTTGTATCTTCTTCACCTTCTAAAGTAGTACCCTTAACAGCAGGTATATCTAATGGTGACGGTAAGAAATCAACAACCCCATTGATCATTTCTTGAACACCTTTGTTTTTGTATGATGATCCACAAATACAAGGTACGATTTCGTTAGCTATAGTAGCTTTTCTTAAAGCAGTCATTAACTCTTCTTCAGTTAACTCTTCTCCTTCAAGATATTTTTCCATTAAAGTTTCATCTGTTTCAGCAATAGCTTCTATCATAGCCATTCTGTATTCTTCTGCTTGATCAACTAAATCAGCTGGAATCTCTTCTATTCTAACATCTTTTCCTAAATCATCGTAGAAGATGTTAGCTTTATTAGATATTAAATCTACCATTCCTTTAAATTGATCTTCTGATCCTATTGGAATTTGTATTGGAACTGCATTAGCTTTTAATCTTTCTCTTACAGTATTTATACATCTGAAGAAATCAGCACCTGTAGCATCCATCTTATTAACATATATCATTCTTGGAACGCCATACTTATCTGCCTGTCTCCATACTGTTTCAGTTTGAGGTTCAACACCACTCTTAGCATCTAGAACTGTTACAGCACCATCAAGTACTCTTAAAGATCTTTCAACTTCAACTGTGAAATCTACGTGTCCTGGAGTATCGATAATGTTTAGTTCGTGACCTCTCCATTCACAAGTTGTTGCAGCAGAAGTAATTGTTATACCTCTTTCTTGTTCTTGAACCATCCAGTCCATTGTAGCTGCACCTTCGTGAACTTCTCCTATTTTATGGCTTCTACCTGTGTAGAATAATATACGCTCAGTTGTCGTAGTTTTACCGGCATCTATATGAGCCATTATTCCGAAATTACGGAATTTTTCTAATGGATATTTTCTAGCCATTTGTATTTCCTCCTCTCAATGAGTAATTTTAAATTCGACAAAACTGTTTTGGAAATAACCAAAACAGTTTGTGTACTAGTATCTGTAGTGAGCAAAAGCCTTGTTTGCTTCAGCCATTTTGTGAGTATCTTCTCTCTTCTTAACAGCTGCTCCAGTATTGTTAGCTGCATCTAATAATTCTCCAGCTAATCTTTGAGCCATTAACTTTTCGCCTCTTTTTCTTGAAGCATCTAAGATCCATCTTAAACCTAAAGTCTGTCTTCTTTCTGGTCTTACTTCTATTGGAACTTGGTAGTTAGCACCACCTATTCTTCTAGCTTTAACTTCTAATAAAGGCATTACATTGTTCATAGCTTCTTCAAATACTTCTAAAGCTTCTTTGCCTGTTTTTTGCGCCATAATTTCAAACGCTTCGTAGCATATTTTTTGAGCTACTCCTTTTTTACCATCGATCATTACGTTATTTACTAACTTTGTAACAACTTTTGAGTTGTACATTGGATCTGGTAATACATCTCTCTTTGCGATATGTCCTTTTCTTGGCACTTTTCTTCCCTCCTTAACATGATAAATTTAAGTTCATTGGTACTCGGTAATATTTATTACCGTAAAGTGCTTCACTTCTTCATCTATATAAACTTAATTTATAAATCTATGTAAATGCTGAAGACAAGCACTGGTGTAGTTTAAACTACTTTTTTGCCTTCGGCTTCTTAGCACCGTACTTTGATCTTCCTTGCATTCTGTTAGCTACTCCAGCACAATCTAGTGCTCCTCTTACGATATGGTATCTAACACCAGGAAGGTCCTTAACTCTACCACCTCTTATAAGAACAACACTATGTTCTTGTAAGTTGTGTCCTACACCACCAATGTATGCAGTTACTTCGAATCCATTTGTAAGTCTTACTCTTGCGATTTTTCTTAACGCTGAGTTAGGCTTCTTAGGAGTTGTTGTTTTAACAACAGTACAAACCCCTCTTCTTTGTGGACACTCATTAAGTGCTGGTGCTGTTGACTTGTTGACAATAGTTTTTCTGCCTTTTCTAACTAATTGACTTATAGTTGGCATTATTTCACCTCCTGAAAATTATTTATCTATTTAATATTTAAGATAAAAGCTTTTTTACAAATTTAACATAAAATAAATATGTTAAATTAAATCATTTGATAAAATTTACATTTTACTAAACTGTAACAATGTGGTTTGATATTTTAAAACTTTATTTATCTAAATATATTAAGATTATAGAAGCAAAACTTAAATGTTTTGCTTCTATTAATCATATAAACATAATTTCGATAATATAGTTCAAAAATCACACAATTCGTATTTTATCATTTAAGTATATACATGTCAATAAAATTAAAATGTATTATTCTGTTATATTTAATACTTCTTCTTCTACTTCAACATCTTCAACGTCTAATTTTACTGATCTATATTTCATCATACCTGTTCCTGCTGGAATAAGTTTACCAATAATTACATTTTCCTTTAATCCTATTAATGGATCAACTTTTCCCTTTATAGCAGCTTCAGTAAGAACTCTTGTTGTTTCTTGGAATGATGCAGCTGATAAGAAACTATCTGTTGCTAAAGCAGCTTTAGTAATACCTAGTAAGGCCATTTCACCCTTAGCTTCTTCTCCACCAAATTCTCTTACTCTTGCATTTTCCTCATTAAAGTCGAACATATCTATCATTGTTCCTGGTAATAATTCAGTATCTCCTGAATCAGATACTTTAACCTTTCTAGTCATTTGTCTAACAACAACTTCTAAATGTTTATCATTAATATCAACACCTTGAAGTCTATAAACTTTTTGTACTTCTGAAAGTAAGTATCTTCTAGCTCCGTCAACACCTTTTATAGCCATGATATCATGAGGGTTTACTGAACCTTCTGTGATTTCATCTCCAGCTTCTATTTCATCACCATCAACAACTTTTAATCTAGATCCAAATGGTATTTCGTAACTACGTTCTTCACCATCTGCACCCATTACAAATACAGTTCTCTTCTTCTTAGTTTCTTCTATTCTTACATTACCAGTTATTTCACTTACTATAGCTAACCCCTTAGGTTTTCTAGCTTCAAATAATTCTTCAACTCTAGGAAGACCCTGAGTGATATCGGCTCCAACAACTCCACCTGTATGGAATGTTCTCATTGTAAGCTGAGTTCCTGGTTCCCCGATAGATTGTGCAGCTATTATACCAACAGCTTCACCTATATTTATCTTTTGAGCAGTAGCCATGTTCATACCGTAACATTTTGAACAAACTCCAACCTTACAGTTACATGTAAATACTGATCTAATTTTAACTTTTTTAATTCCTGTAGCAGCTACCTTTTCTGCCATATCTAAAGTTATATATTCATCAGCTGGAACCATAACTTCTCCTGTTTCTGGATGAAGTATCTCTTCAACTGTGTATCTACCATGAAGTCTTTCTGCTAATCCTTCAATTGCTTCATTTCCTTCTTTGATTTCTGATACATATATACCTTCTTTTGTACCACAATCAATTTCTCTTACGATAACATCTTGTGATACATCAACAAGTCTTCTTGTTAGATATCCTGAATCGGCAGTTTTAAGAGCAGTATCGGCATTACCTTTTCTAGCTCCATGAGTAGATATGAAGTACTCTAAAACTTCAAGACCTTCTCTAAATGATGCTCTAATTGGTAATTCGATAATCTTACCTGTAGGACTTGCCATAAGTCCTCTCATACCTGCTAATTGCTTAATTTGTGACTTAGAACCTCTGGCTCCTGAGTCCGCCATCATAAATATTGGGTTAAACTTATCCAAACTATTCATTAAGGCATCAGCAACTTCTTCAGTTGTTTTAGTCCATTTTTCTATAACTCTTTCATATCTTTCATGTTCAGATATGAAACCTCTCTTATACATCTTTTCAATTTTGCTAACAGTTTCATCAGCTTCTTTAAGTAAATCATACTTAGCATCTGGTACTATCATATCTGAAGCCGCTACTGTAACCGCTCCAATTGATGAATAATGGTAACCTAACGCTTTAATCTTGTCTAGCATAATAGATGTATTAGTTGGTCCATGAACTGCATAACATTTATCTATAAGTGTACCTAAAGATTTCTTAGTTATTAAGAAATCAACTTCTAAGTTAAACTTTCATCATCTTTAGTTCTATCTACAAATCCTAAGTCTTGTGGAATAGATTCATTAAAGATAACTTTACCTACTGTAGTTTTTATTATTCCAGATTTAAGTTCTCCATCAAATTCTTTGAACATTCTTACGCCTATTTGCGCATGAATTGCTATTTCACCTACTTCATAGGCCATAATAGCTTCATCTTTTGATGAGAATATTTTACCTTCTCCTTTAGCTGCATCCTTATCCATTGTTAGATAATATGAACCTAAAACCATATCTTGTGTAGGTACACAAACTGGCTTACCATCTGAAGGTTTCATTATATTTCCTGCCGCAAGCATTAAGAATCTCGCTTCTGCTTGAGCTTCTACTGATAAAGGTACGTGAACAGCCATTTGGTCTCCATCGAAATCGGCATTATATGCTGTACATACTAATGGATGTAGTTTGATTGCTCTACCTTCAACAAGTACTGGTTGGAAAGCTTGAATACCAAGTCTGTGTAGAGTAGGTGCACGGTTTAATAAAACTGGATGATCCGCAATAACTTCTTCAAGTATATCCCATACTTGATTATTTACTCTTTCAACCATTCTCTTAGCACTCTTAATATTATGTGCTACACCATCTTCTACTAACTTTTTCATTACAAAAGGCTTAAATAGTTCTAAAGCCATTTCTTTTGGAAGACCACATTGGTACATTTTTAACTCTGGACCAACAACGATAACTGATCTACCTGAGTAGTCAACTCTCTTACCAAGTAAGTTTTGTCTGAATCTTCCTTGCTTACCTTTAAGCATATCTGAAAGAGATTTTAGAGGTCTGTTTCCAGGACCTGTTACAGGTCTTCCTCTTCTACCGTTATCAATAAGCGCATCTACTGCTTCTTGTAACATTCTCTTTTCATTTCTAACGATTATATCAGGAGCTCCTAAATCTAAAAGCTTCTTTAATCTATTATTTCTGTTTATAACTCTTCTATATAAGTCATTTAAGTCAGATGTTGCAAATCTTCCCCCATCTAATTGAACCATAGGTCTTAAATCTGGTGGAATTACAGGTATTACATTTATAATCATCCATTTTGGATCATTCCCTGATTTTCTAAATGACTCAACAACTTCTAGTCTTCTTATAATTCTTACTTTCTTTTGACCTGTACTTGTTTTTAATTCTTCTTTAAGATCTCTTGATTGACCTTCTAAGTCGATTTCTCCAAGTAATTCTTGAATAGCTTCTGCTCCCATTCCAGCAACAAAGCTTTCATCACCATATTTATCTACAGCTTCTCTATATTCTTTTTCATTTAAAAGTTGTTTCTTTAATAATGGTGTTTCTTTAGGGTCAATTACTATATAAGATGCAAAGTATAATACTTTTTCTAAAGCTCTTGGTGACATATCCATAAGTAATCCCATTCTTGATGGAATACCTTTGAAGTACCAAATGTGAGATACAGGGGCAGCTAATTCAATGTGCCCCATTCTTTCTCTTCTTACTTTGGCTTTTGTAACTTCAACTCCACATCTGTCACAAACTATGCCCTTATATCTAACTCTTTTATATTTTCCACAATGACATTCCCAGTCTTTTATAGGTCCAAATATTCTTTCGCAGAATAGACCATCTCTTTCTGGTTTTAAAGTTCTATAATTTATAGTTTCCGGTTTCTTAACTTCTCCTCTTGACCATTCTCTAATTTGGCCAGGTGAAGCAAGCCCTATTTGGATAGCGTCAAAATTATTCAATTCAAACAAGGGTATATCCTCCCTTCAAATTTAGTGTTCATCATTTACAAAATCATCAAGTTCTAACTCTTCTTCATGGAATCCATCTAATGGGAAGTTTTCAAATTCAACATCCTCTTCAATTTCTTCTTCAACAACAGTGTAACTGTCATCTCCATTTGAAGTTTCACTTGTTACTAGTTCTTCTGTACCTTCTATGTTAACTTCTAAATCTGCCATATCTTCATCAGCAAATTCTTTTAATTTAACTTCTTGATTTTCGTCGTTTAATACTCTAACGTCTAAACATAAAGCTTGAAGTTCTTTAATTAGAACCTTGAATGATTCTGGAACTCCTGGTTCAGGAATATTTTCACCCTTAACTATAGCTTCATATGTTTTTACTCTACCTACAACATCATCTGACTTAACAGTTAATATTTCTTGTAGTGTATGCGCTGCACCATATGCTTCTAGTGCCCAAACTTCCATTTCACCGAATCTTTGACCACCAAATTGAGCTTTACCTCCAAGTGGTTGTTGAGTTACTAGTGAGTATGGTCCTGTTGATCTAGCATGTATCTTATCATCAACTAGATGGGCAAGTTTTAAGATATACATTATACCTACGGTAACAAGATTATCAAATGCTTCTCCTGTTCTACCATCATATAATACAGTTTTTCCATTCGCATTATATCCTGCCTTTTCAAGACATTCCTCTATATCATTTTCAGTTGCGCCATCAAATACTGGTGTTGCAATATGCCAACCTAATTGACTTGCAGCCCAACCTAAGTGAACTTCAAGAACCTGACCGATATTCATACGTGATGGAACCCCTAGTGGGTTTAAGCATATTTGTAGTGGTCTACCATCTGGTAAGAATGGCATATCTTCTTCAGGTAATACTCTTGAGATAACCCCTTTATTACCATGACGTCCAGCCATCTTATCCCCTACAGATATCTTTCTCTTTTGAGCTATATAACATCTTACTAATTCATTAACTCCTGGATTTAATTCATCACCGTTTTCTCTAGTAAACACTTTAACGTCTACTATTATTCCAGATTCTCCATGAGGAACTCTTAAAGATGTATCTCTAACTTCTCTTGCTTTTTCACCGAATATAGCTCTTAATAATCTTTCTTCTGCTGTTAATTCAGTTTCACCCTTTGGTGTTACTTTACCAACAAGTATATCTCCTGATCTAACTTCTGCACCGATTCTGATTATTCCTCTATCATCTATATCCTTTAAAGCATCTTCACTTACATTTGGAATATCTCTAGTTATTTCTTCCGGTCCTAACTTTGTATCTCTCGCTTCACATTCATATTCTTCTATATGAATTGAAGTAAATACATCTTCTCTAACTAATTCTTCAGAGATTAACATAGCATCTTCGTAGTTATAACCTTCCCAAGTTATAAAGCCCATTCTGATGTTTTTACCTAATGATATTTCTCCTAAATCAGTTGATGGTCCATCAGCTAATACTTGGTTTTTAAATACTATTTCACCTTTATCAACTAATGGTCTTTGGTTAATACAAGTACCTTGGTTACTTCTCTTGAATTTTAGAAGTTTATAAGTATCTATACCACCATCTAATTCTCTTTTTATTCTTATTTCGCTTGCGCTTACATAAACAACTGTACCAGCATTCTTAGCCTTTGGAAGAACTCCTGAATCTACAGCTGCCTTAAATTCTATACCAGTACCTACTATTGGAGCTTGTGGCTTTAATAATGGAACTGCTTGACGTTGCATGTTTGAACCCATCAGTGCTCTAGATGCATCATCATTTTCAAGGAAAGGTATCATAGCTGTTGCTACAGAAACGATTTGTCTTGGTGAAACATCAATTAAATCTACTTCTTCTGCATTAACAACTAATACTTCATGCTTAAATCTTACTGTAACTCTGCTATCAACGAACTTTCTATTTTCACCAATAGGTTCTTTAGCTTGAGCAACTAGATATTGATCTTCTTCATCAGCAGTAAAGTATCTAATTTCATCTGTAATAATACCTTTTTCTTTATCTATAACTCTATATGGAGTTTCTATAAATCCATATTCATTTACTTTTGCATATGTTGCAAGTGAGTTGATTAATCCTATATTTGGACCTTCTGGCGTTTCTATAGGACACATTCTACCATAATGTGAATGGTGAACGTCTCTTACTTCGAAACCAGCTCTTTCTCTTGAAAGACCTCCTGGTCCTAAAGCTGATAATCTTCTCTTATGTGTTAATTCTGATAATGGATTTGTTTGATCCATGAATTGAGACAATTGTGAACTACCAAAGAATTCTTTAATAGCTGCAGCAACTGGTCTAATATTAATTAACATTTGCGGAGTTATTGATTCTTGGTCTTGAATAGTCATTCTTTCCTTAACTACTCTTTCCATTCTTGATAAACCAATTCTAAATTGATTTTGTAATAACTCTCCAACAGATCTTAATCTTCTGTTTCCTAAATGATCGATATCATCTACATATCCTATTTCATAAGGTAATCCTAATTCATAGCTTATTGTAGCAAAAATATCTTCTCTTATTATATGTTTAGGAATTAATCTGTTTATGTTTCTCTTTATTTCTTCTTTTATAGTTGCTTCATCATCATAATTATCAAGTATTTCTTTTAAAGTAGGATAGTGAACTAATTCTTTAATATTTAAGTCATCAATATTAAATGAAATATGTTTAGTAATATCAACAAAGTGATTACCTATTACTTTTAATACTCTATCTTCTACTAAAATATCTACTGAATTAATACCTACATTTTGAATTTCTTCAGCTAAACTTCTGCTAATTTTTTGGCCTTGCTCAACCATAATTTCTCCTGTTTGAGGATTAACTATGTCTTCTGCAGCTACTTGATTAACAAGTCTTAAGTTTAGTGCCAACTTTTTGTTGAATTTGTATCTACCAACTCTTGATAAATCATATCTCTTTGCGTCAAAGAATAATGAATCTATTAGAGATATAGCACTATCAACTGTAGGTGGTTCGCCTGGTCTTAATCTTTTATAGATTTCTAATAAGGCTTCTTCTTTAGTCTTTGTATTATCTTTTTCAATCGTTGCCTTAAATCTTTCATCTTCACCAAAGTACTCTAAAAGTTCTTGATCACTTCCAAGTCCCATAGCTCTTCCTAATATAGATATTGGAAGTTTTCTTGTTTTATCTATTCTTACATAGATAATATCGTTAGAATCTGTTTCATATTCTAACCAAGCACCTCTGTTAGGAATTACAGTTGATGAATATAACTTTTTACCAGTCTTATCAACACTATAATTGTAATAAACACCTGGTGATCTTACTAATTGGCTAACAATTACTCTTTCAGCACCGTTTATGATGAAAGTTCCTTGTTCAGTCATTAGTGGGAAATCACCCATAAATACTTCTTGTTCTTTAATTTCTCCAGTTTCATTATTTTGTAATCTTACTGAAACTTTTAATGGTGCAGCATAAGTTGCGTCTCTTTCCTTACACTCTTCCACTGAGTACTTAATATTTTCCATATCAAGTTTATAGTCAATAAATTCAAGTACTAGATTTCCAGTAAAGTTTGTTATCGGATTAACGTCATCAAATACTTCATGAAGACCTTCCTTTAAAAACCACTGATAAGAATCTAATTGTACTTCAATAAGATTTGGCATTTCAGTTACGTCTTTAACCTTACCAAAACTCATTCTAGTTCTTTTTCCAACTTGGACAGGATGTACCATGAATTTTCACCCCTTGTATAAAACTAAAATAACCAAAAGCATACTTCCCCTAAGGACTTACGCTTTCGGACAGCATCACTTATTAGTATAACCACATCTGTTCTTGATTATACCTATTTTCAATTTGAATATAGACTTATCCATATTGAATAGTACATTTTATGATAGTATCATAATTGTTTTGTGTTGTCAATATTTAATACCTGTTAGTATAAATTTTTAAGTATAATTTAATTTTTATAAACCAAAACATTATAAAACTATATAAAGTATCCCAGGAATATGATATTTTATATAGTTTCATTTAGGCAATTAAAAAGGTGCCATTACAGCACCTTTTTATATAAAGTTTAAATTACTTTATTTCTACTTCTGCTCCAACTTCAGCTAATTTAGCTTTCATATCTTCAGCAGCTTCCTTTGATACAGCTTCCTTAAGTGTCTTAGGAGCTCCATCAACTATTTCCTTAGCTTCTTTTAATCCTAATCCAGTTAATTCTCTAACTACTTTGATAACCTTTATTTTTTGTCCACCAGCGTTAGCTAATATTACATCAAATTCAGTCTTTTCTTCAGCAGCAGCACCTGCAACAGCACCACCTGCAACTGCTACTGGAGCAGCAGCACTAACACCGAACTCCTCTTCGCAAGCTTTTACTAATTCATTTAATTCTAAAACGCTCATTTCTTTAATAGCTTGAATTATATCTTCTCTTGTCATTATAATTGCACCTCCAAATTTTTTAATCAGTTATTATTCAGCTGATTCTGATTCTTTTTTTTCTTTAATTGCATTTAATAAGTATGCAAGGTTTGATAATGGAGCCTTGAAGCTTCCAAGAAGTTTTGCAATAAGCACTTCTTTTGGTGGTATTGTAGCAAGTTGTTCAACTTCTGCCTTATTGTAGATAGTTCCATCTACTATACCAGCCTTTAATTCTAATTTCTTATGATCCTTTGCAAATGTGTGTAACACTCTTGCAGGAGCAGTAGCATCTTCGTATCCGAAAGCTATTGAAACAGGTCCTTCTAAGTATTGTTCTACACCATCTAAACCTAATTCTTTAGCAGCTAATGTTACTAAGCTATTCTTATAAACTTTGTATTCAACACCAGCTTCTCTTAAAGATTTTCTTAAAGCTGTATCTTCTTCAACAGTTAAACCTTGATATTGAGCTAAAACTACCGCTTGAGCTTTTTCAAGTTTTTCTTTTATTTCAGCTACTTTAGCTTCTTTAATTTGTCTATTCTTGTTCATTACTGTGTGTCCACCTCCTCACAGTCTTCAAACTGCAAATTTATATTAAGAAAGGCCTTCCCATCGACGCAGGAAGACCAATAATCACTAACCTTGGCATTCCTAGGTAGGTGATTATCTTTAAACCTTTCGGCACCTACTGTCTTTGGAAACAGTATTTTCTTTTACAACAGAACTTATTATATTACATAAGTTCTATGATGTCAATATTAATCTAAAACTTTTGTTGGATTAACTTTTGCTCCAGGTCCCATTGTGCTTGAAACAGATACTGACTTAACGTATTGTCCCTTAGCAGCTGCTGGTTTAGCCTTAACTAAAGCGTCCATTAAAGCATGGAAGTTTTGTTGTAATTTTTCAACACCAAATGACTTCTTACCGATTGGGCAGTGAACGATAGCAGTTTTATCAACTCTATATTCTACTTTACCAGCTTTTATTTCAGCTATTGCCTTAGCAACATCAAATGTAACTGTACCTGATTTTGGGTTTGGCATTAATCCCTTAGGTCCTAAAACTCTACCGATTCTACCAACAACACCCATCATATCTGGTGTAGCTACAACTACATCGTAGTCAAACCAGTTTTCGCTTTGAATCTTTTGAACTAAATCTTCAGCTCCAACGAAATCTGCTCCAGCTTCTTGAGCTTCTTTAGCCTTTTCACCTTTAGCAAATACTAATACTCTTACAGTTTTACCAGTTCCGTTTGGAAGAACTACTGCTCCTCTAACTTGTTGGTCTGCATGTCTTGGGTCAACCCCTAATCTAACGTGTAATTCTATAGTTTCATCAAATTTAGCTTTTGCAGTTTTAACAGCTAAGTCTAAAGCTTCTGATGGAGTATATAGAACATTTTTATCTATTAATTTTGCACTTTCAATATAATTCTTTCCCATAATTTGCCTCCTTTGTGGTTTTAACGGTTTTTACCTCCCACGCTTTTACGAATTACTCTTCAATAGTTACGCCCATACTTCTTGCAGTACCTTCGATCATGCTCATAGCAGTTTCGATTGTTGCTGCGTTTAAGTCTGGCATTTTTAATTCAGCAATTTTTCTTACTTGATCCTTTGTTAACTTACCAACCTTAGTTCTGTTTGGAACTCCTGAACCACTTTCTAGTCCTAATTCCTTTTTGATAAGAACTGCTGCTGGAGGAGTCTTTAAGATAAAACTAAAAGATCTATCTTGGTAAACTGTTATAACTACTGGTATTATTAAACCAGCTTGATTAGCAGTTTTTGCGTTGAACTCCTTACAGAAACCCATAATATTAACACCATGTTGACCTAATGCTGGCCCAACTGGTGGTGCTGGTGTTGCCTTACCTGCAGCAAGTTGAAGTTTGATCATTCCTGTTACTTTCTTAGCCATGTATTTTTCCTCCTATACTGTGGTAATACGGACTTTTTAGTCCTCCCACTTTATTAAAACATTAGCTTATAATTTATTAAACTAATTTTTCAACTTGTGTAAAATCTAGTTCAGCTAGAGTTTCTCTGCCGAACATATCGATTGATGCTTTTATTTTGCGTTTTTCTAAATTAATCTCTTGAATAGTCGCTACAAATTCTCTTAGCGGACCTGAGATAACTCTTACGCTTTCCCCTACTTCTAAGTCTATTTCAATAGGTGTTTCTATAACTCCCATTGATTCAACTTCATCATCAGTAAGCGGTACTGGTTTAGACGCTGGACCAACAAATCCTGTTACGCCTCTTGTATTTCTAACCACATACCATGATTCATCTGTCATTAGCATTTTTACTAACACATATCCAGGGAATTTCTTTTTAAGAGAAATCTTTTGTTTACCATCTTTCTCTTCTATAACTTCTTCCATAGGCACTTGAATGTCTTGAAGTAAGTTTTCAAGATTTCTGTTTTCGATGGTCTTTTCAAGATTTGCTTTTACTTTGTTTTCATAGCCTGAGTATGTGTGTACAACATACCATCTTGCTCTATCACTCATATTTTCTTAATAGGTGAAAACCACCTAAACCTCCTTATTTCAATTTTAACAATAATTCAAAGAGGTTTTGAAAAATATAATCTAACCCGCCTACTAATATCATATATATTAGAGCTACTACGCCAACTGCAATTAACGCTTTTTTAGTGTCATTTTTAGAAGGCCAAGTTATTCTTTTAACTTCTGCCTTAACCTCTCTAAAAAATTTAGATATTCCACCTTTTTCAGATGGAGTTTTAGTTAAATTTACATTTTCCTTAACAGCCATTATACTTCACATCCTTATTTCTCGTGAGCATGTGCATCTATTATATTAGCTAATTATTTTGTTTCTCTATGAAGTGTATGCTTCTTACAGAACTTGCAGTATTTTTGCATGTCTAATCTGTCTGGGTTATTCTTCTTGTTCTTCATTGAATTGTAATTTCTTTGCTTACACTCTGTGCATGCTAAAGTTATCTTTACTCTCACAGTCTGCACCTCCAGTTTATCGTAAATAATATCAAAACTTATTTGCTCTAATGTTATTTTATTCGTTAATTACTTAAACACATTATCACAAATAAAGTATTATGTCAATATATCAACCTTTGTAAAGGACTAGGTAAACAAACCCAGTCCTATTACTTATATGTTATATATGTCTTATTCGATTATGCTAGTAACAACTCCTGAACCTACAGTTCTTCCACCTTCTCTGATAGCGAATCTTAATCCTTCATCCATTGCTACTTGAGTGATTAATTCAACGTTCATATCAATGTGGTCTCCTGGCATAACCATTTCCATTCCGTCTGGTAATTTGATTGATCCAGTAACGTCTGTTGTTCTGAAGTAGAATTGTGGTCTGTATCCATCGAAGAATGGAGTATGTCTTCCACCTTCTTCTTTCTTAAGTACGTATACTTGACCTACGAACTTGCTGTGTGGCTTAACTGATCCAGTCTTTGCTAATACTTGACCTCTTTCGATGTCTGTTCTTTGAACACCTCTTAAAAGAACTCCTACGTTATCTCCAGCTTGTGCTTCGTCTAGTAACTTTCTGAACATTTCTATTCCTGTTACTACTACTTTTCTGCTTTCTTCTGATAATCCAACGATTTCTACTTCGTCTCCTACGTGAAGAACTCCTCTTTCAACTCTTCCTGTTGCAACTGTTCCTCTACCAGTGATTGTGAATACATCTTCTACTGGCATTAAGAATGGCTTATCTGTTGCTCTTTCTGGTGTTGGAATATAGCTATCTACTGCTTCCATTAATTCTAAGATTGGAGCGATTGCTTTTTCATCTGTTGGGTTTTCTAATGCTACTAAAGCTGATCCCTTGATTACTGGAATATCATCTCCTGGGAAGTTGTATTCTGATAATAATTCTCTAACTTCCATTTCTACTAATTCTAATAATTCTTCGTCATCTACCATATCTGCCTTGTTTAAGAATACTACGATATAGTCAACACCAACTCTTGATGCTAGTAGTATATGTTCTCTTGTTTGTGGCATTGGACCATCTGCTGCTGAACAAACTAGGATTGCTCCATCCATTTGTGCTGCTCCTGTGATCATGTTCTTAACATAGTCAGCATGTCCTGGACAGTCAACGTGTGCATAGTGTCTGTTGTCTGTTTGGTATTCAACGTGTGCTGTATTGATTGTGATTCCTCTTTCTTTTTCTTCTGGAGCCTTATCAATTTCATCATATTTGAATGATTCTGCTAATCCTCTGTTTGCTAAAACAGTTGTGATTGCAGCTGTTAATGTAGTCTTACCGTGGTCAACGTGACCAATTGTTCCAATGTTTACGTGTGGTTTGCTTCTTTCGAATTTTTGCTTTGCCATTGTAAATTCCTCCTTTAATCTTTCTAATAAACTTTGCCTAGCGTTTTGTACTTTTTAAAATATGTTGAAATTATAAATGTAAAATCAACTATACTGGAGCTCACGATCGGGATTGAACCGACGACCTCCGCCTTACCAAGGCGACGCTCTACCAACTGAGCTACGTGAGCACTCTTGCTTGCTCTGTAGTTTAATATACCAATTATAAAGTTTACTATTATTTAAAACCTTTGTCAATAAAAAATAAATACTTTATTTTCTAGTATCTAAACATTTTTCTAGTTTCCTTTTTACTCTTTGTAAAGCGTTATCTATAGACTTTGATTGTCTGTCTAAATCACATGCAATTTCTTGATATGATTTCCCATCTAAATAGGATTGAAGCACTTCTAGCTCTAAACTTGATAGAACCTTTTGCATCTCTCCTTCTATACTTTTCATTTGCTCTTCTCCTATTATGAGTTCTTCAGGATCACTTATTCTAAATCCTGAAAGAATATCTAATAGTGTTCTATCAGATTCTTCTTCATAAATAGGTTTATTTAATGATACATATGTATTTAAAGGAATATGTTTTTGTCTTGTTGCAGTTTTAATAGCTGTTATAATTTGTCTTGTTACACAAAGTTCTGCAAAAGCTTTAAAACTTGTTAACTTATCTGTTTTAAAATCTCTTATAGCTTTATATAACCCAATCATCCCTTCTTGATATATATCTTCTTTGTCTGCCCCAATAAGAAAATATGATTTTGATTTTAGTTTTACAAAGTTTTCATATTTAGATATTAGATACTCTTGGGCTCGTATATTTCCTTTCTGGGATTCGACTACAATTTCTTCATCCAGCATATCTTCAAAGCCAATAACAGTTTCTGCAACACATCCCTTATTATCCACACTTTTTCCCCCTCAACCCCATATTTTTTTCTACAATTACATCCTATTTGTATTATTTTATTCAAATAATTTACTTACTTCTTCTCATAGCTTCTAACTTTAGTAAAGTTTCATTGTTAATATTGTCACCTAAATGATTTTTATTAACTGTATAATTCTTTCTCGTTTTATTTTTTATAAGTAACTCTGATTGTATTATATCATTGTAAAACTCTAAAGCTGATACTCTTACAGCACCTCTTTGAAATATAGTTTGTTGCTCTAGCCAATCTGAAGTAACTACGTAAACTTCAAATTTTCTTCCTAGATTATGGACTTCTCTTTCAATATAAGAATCTGCCGTTTCTCCATCTTTAGTAAATACTACAGTTATATTTTTATTAATACTTTCTTTTTTCTCTATACTTCCACTAACTTTATGAGCATCAAAAACTATAACAATTTTACAATCATTATACACTCCATAATTATGTAGTATATCTATTAAATTTTGTCTTGTTCCTTGGAAGCTATGGTCTTTTTCATTTTTCAAATTAGGCCAACTATTAACTACATTGTATCCATCAACAAATATGATCTTCACAATTTACCTCTTTTATATTTCCAAGTTTATTTTGATAGTCTTCCCTTTAATACTTCATACATCATTATACCACCTGCAACTGAAGCATTTAAAGAGTTAATTTTTCCTATCATCGGAATTTTAACTAACTTATCACATTTTTTTAATGTTAATTTAGATATACCTCTTCCTTCACTCCCAATAACAATTGCACATGGTCCATTAAAGTTAACTTCATAACTATACTCTGTACCTTCTATATCAGCTCCATATACCCAAACGCCTTCTTCTTTTAATTCATCTATTATAGCATTTATATTTGTTACTTTTGCTATATTCATATGCTCTATAGCTCCTACTGAACATTTATATACTGTTGATGTTATTCCAACATTTCTTCTTTTTGGTATTATAATTCCATGCGCCCCACATAACTCTGCAGTTCTTATTATTGAACCTAAATTGTGTGGGTCCTCTATTTCATCTAAGATTATTATAAATGGATCTTCATTTTTTTCTTTAGCTATTTTTAATATATCTACAACTTCACAATATTTAAATGGCGTAACTAAAGCTATTGTTCCTTGATGATTTGCGCCTTCACTCATTGAGTCTAGTTTTTTTCTATCAACTTCTTTAATAACAATGCTCTTCTCTCTTGCTAAGTTTATTATAGCTTTAATTGATCCTTCTACATCACCTTTTGCTATATATAAGCACTCTATAGTTCTATCACTTTTTAAAACTTCCATAACGGCATTTCTACCAACTATTAAGTCTTCTCTCATTGATTGTACATTTTTAGAAGTATTCTCCTTATTTTCTATGTACTCTTGATTATTATTATACTCTCTTCCTTTTCTAGGTTCTCTAAAGTTTCTCTTAGAATTTTTATTGCTTCCTGAAAAAACTTCTCTCTCTAATCTAGCATTTTTTCTTTCTAATCTAGTTCCTTTCGTCACTATAATCACTCCTATTCCTTATATTTATTATAATTCTATCTTTACACTAGTTTCTAATACCTTTGTTAGTCTTTCTTTATCTCCAATTAAATATAAATACCCTACTAAAGCTTCAAAGCCTGTTGCATTTCTATAGTCTCTTACATCAGCATTTTTAGGTACTGTAGCAGACTTTGCATTTCTACCTCTCTTATAAATATAAAGTTCTTCTTCTGTTAACATGTCTTCTATATTATGCATTATTGTAGACTGGCTCTTAGCTTTTACATAACCTATAGCTTTTACATGCATTTTATGAGCTGATAAATCAGTATTTTCTGTAAGTATATAATTTCTTATGTATATTTCATATACCCCATCCCCTATCAATGCTAATTGCAAAGGATTTAATTGTCTTGCCTCTTCTTTACTAAATTCTCTAATTTTTAAATCATCTAACATGATTCTCTCCTTTAAATAAAGGCTGCAATATTGCAGCCTTGATATTTTAATTAATCTTTTTCCATCTAACTCCTTGTGGAGTATCTTCTAATACTATATTTCTAGCTTTAAGATCATCTCTTATCTTATCTGCTAAGGCAAAATCTCTATCTTTTCTTGCTTGTTGTCTTTGTTCAATTAATGCTTCAATTTCATCTTCTAAACTTCCTTTAGTTGAGTTTTGAAGTATTCCTAACGGTAGTCCTAATTCTTTTATTAATTCGAGAGCTTTTTCACATAATTCTTTTGATGACTCTATTGTTATATTGCTATTTGTATCTTTAATTAAATCAAATATAGCTGTTATAGCATCTGCTGTATTAAAATCATCATCCATTTTCTCTATATATTTTTGTCTGTATTTATCTAATGATATTAAGTATTCTTTTTCTTTATCATCCATTTTTTCTTTTGTTACTTCATCAATAAGATTTTCTAAGTTTGATATAGCATTATATAGTCTTTCAATTGATGCTTTAGCTGAATCTAATAACTCTTTACTAAAATTCAATTGTACTCTATAGTGTCCTGATAGCATTAAAAATCTTATTACATCTGCTTCATAATCTTTTAAAGCATCTCTAGCTGTTAAGAAATTGTTTAATGACTTAGACATTTTTTGATTATTAACATTTAAAAATGCCCCATGTACCCAGTAATTTGCAAAAGTCTTCCCTGTTAATGCTTCACTTTGGGCAATTTCATTTTCATGGTGTGGGAAAGCTAAATCCATACCACCTGCATGTATATCTATAGTATCGCCTAATAGTTTTTTAGCCATACATGAACACTCTATATGCCAACCTGGTCTTCCCATTCCCCAAGGACTTTCCCAAGCAGGTTCACCTGGTTTTTGAGACTTCCAAACAGCAAAATCCATAGGATCTTCTTTTCTTTCATCTACATTTATTCTAGCTCCAGCTTGTAAATCTTCTAGATTTTGACCTACTAATTTCCCATAACCTTCAAATTTCTTTGTTCTAAAATATACATCTCCATCAACTTCATATGCATATCCCTTTTCTATTAAACTTTCTACAAATTCAATAATATCTGATATATATTCAGTTGCTCTTGGATTTACTGATGCTCTTTTTATATTTAATCCATCAGCATCTTTATAATACTCACAAATATATTTATCACCTATCTCTTTAACAGTAGTTGATTCTTCATTTGCTTTCTTTATCATCTTATCATCAATATCTGTAAAGTTTTGTATAAATGTTACATCATAACCTCTATACTCTAGATATCTTCTTATTGTATCAAAAATAATAAAAGTTCTGCCGTTTCCTATATGAAAATAATTGTACACTGTAGGTCCACAAACATACATTTTCACCTTACCTGGAGTTATAGGAATAAATTCTTCTTTTTTTCTAGTTAAAGAATTGTAAATCTTCATTGCAGTACCTCCTATCTAATAAATATATTATTTTTCTTAAATTCATCTCTAACTTTATTGATAGCTTCTTCTATCTTTATAACTTCTACTTCTGAGCTTCTTAGCTTAAATTCAATTTCACCATCTGTTATTTTTTTACCAACAGTTATTCTCATTGGAATTCCAATTAATTCTGAATCTTTGAATTTAACTCCTGCTCTTTCGTTTCTATCATCTAATAAAGCTTCTACTCCTAGTTCTTTTAACTCTGCATATAGCTTATTAGCTATTTCCATTTGGTTTTCATCTTTTATATTAACTGGTATTACTGTAACATGATATGGTGCTACAGATAATGGCCATACTATTCCGTTTTCATCATGATGTTGTTCTATTATTGAAGCCATTGTTCTTGTTACTCCAATTCCATAGCAACCCATTATAAATGGCTTTTCTTTTCCATTTTCATCTATAAAAGTAGCTTTCATAGCTTCTGAGTACTTTGTTCCTAATTTAAATATATGCCCAACTTCTGTTCCTCTTGCTATTGTAACCTTTTCTCCACATACTGGACATTTTTCTCCTACAGTTATATTTCTATAATCTCCAACTTTACCATCAAAGTCTCTTCCGAAGTTCACATTTTCAAAATGGTATCCTGTTTCATTTGCTCCAACTATGAAGTTATACATATTAACTACTTCTTCATCTACTAGAAGTTCTTCTACTTTTATTCCTATAGGACCTGCAAAGCCTATTGCTGCATTTGTAGCTGCTAAAACTTCTTCTGCTGTTGCCATATTTAAGTTAACAATTCCACCTAAAGCATTTGAAACTTTTACTTCATTAACTTCTCTATCTCCTCTAACCATTACAGCAACAATTTTACCATCAGCATTAAATATTAATGTTTTTGCAAAACTTTTTTCTGTTGTGTTAAAGAATTTAACTAATTCTTCTATAGTTCTAACGTTTGGAGTTTCTGTTTTTACTAACTCTTTTGCATCTTCTTTTTCAGCCTTTTCTGGTGTTGATGGTGCTTTTTCCATATTCGCTGCATAATTACATTCTGTACAGAATACTACATCATCTTCTCCTACTTCTGATTTAACCATGAATTCTGCTGAATTTGATCCACCAATTGCACCTGAGTCAGCTTCTACACATTTAGCGTCTAATCCGCATCTATTGAATATTTTAACATATGCATCATGCATCTTATTAAATGATAAATCTAATCCTTCTTGATCTTTATCAAAGCTATAAGCATCTTTCATTACAAACTCTCTTGATCTCATAACTCCAAATCTTGGTCTTCTTTCATCTCTATATTTAGTTTGAATTTGATATAGATTTACTGGTAATTGTTTGTATGACTTTATTTCATTTCTAGCAATATCAGTAAATACTTCTTCATGTGTTGGTCCAAGACAGAAATCTCTATTATTTCTATCTTTTAATCTAAACATCTCTTCTCCGTATATATCCCATCTACCTGATTCTTGCCATAATTCAGCTGGTAAAACTGCTGATGCTAAAAATTCTTGAGCACCTGCTGCATTCATTTCTTCTCTAACTATATCTTCTACATTTTTTAAAACTTTTAAGCCTAAAGTAAGATAATTATATACCCCTGAAGCCATTTTTCTTATCATTCCTGCTCTTAACATCAACTTATGACTGTCTATTTCAGCTTCTGCTGGAACCTCTCTTAAAGTTGATATAAGCATATTGGACATTTTCATACTTATTCCTCCCTCTACATTAGGTTAGTGTAAAGTTTTTTACACTACTTTTCTTTTTAAATCTTTATATATCAAGGTTTCGCCAGTTTTTTTGTATAAAAAAATAACGACCCCCTAATTTCATGTTAAAATTGAATCTCTAACCAAACAAAATCACACATGAAAGGATGTCGTTATTATGGATTCAATTATAACTTATTTAATTACTTATAATCAATATTTAATTGCCATTATCGGTCAATTACTTTTATTCATCTCAAAACATATTCCACTTAACCAGATGATATTTGATGATTCTAATAGTCCAGAATACCAAAAATTCAAAGTAGATAAGCTACCCACAATTATTAGATTTGAAAAGGTAGACTATATATTACTTTTAGCTTATTACAAACATAAATATAACAAGACCGTAAAACCCGTCCAAAGACGGAACGGGAAGTCTATCCCTAAAAAAACTAAATGTCCTAAGTGTGGTGCACCACATGAATATATATACGATAACAATGGCAGTAAAGGACAGTTTCAATGTAAAGTTTGTGGTCTTACATTTAAAGAAACTAATCACACAACTAAACCAATAGTATTTATATGTCCTTATTGCGGTGCTACGCTTACGGAACAAAAGCAACGCAAGCACTTTAAAATACATAAATGCAATAATTCTAAATGCTTATACTATCAAAGAAATCTTAAGAATCTTCCAAAGAATATTGATCCTTGTGATAAATACAAGTATAAGCTTCATTACATATATCGTGAATTTAATATTAACTTCTTTAAAATGGATCTATATCCAATATCAAAACATGCTACCGGATTTAGTTTTAAGAAGTTTAGCCCGCATATAATGGGACTATGCTTGACTTATCACGTTAATTGTAAAATGTCTACAAGACAAACAGCTCATGTTTTAAAAGAAGTTCATGGAATAAAAATTTCACATAGAACTGTTGCTAATTATGCTCTAACAGCAGCTGCTGTTATTAAGCCGTTTGTTGATACCTTTGATTACAAACCCTCTAAAATACTTTCTGCCGATGAAACTTATATAAAAGTAAAAGGCATTAAGCATTATGTCTGGATTGTAATGGATGCTTGTAAAAGGTCTATTCTAGGTTATCAAGTATCTGATACAAGAGATACTGGCCCTTGTATACTAGCAATGCGTATGGCTTTTGATAAGTTTAAAGACTTCCCTGGAAAAGCTTTAAACTTCGTTGCCGATGGTTACAGTTCATATCCGTTAGCGAAGCAACAATTTGAATTAGAAAAAAATAAAGAATTTAATCTAACTCAAGTTATCGGACTTACTAACGATGATCCAGTATCTGAAGAATTTCGTTGGGTTAAGCAAGTTGTAGAGCGTTTAAACCGTACCTTTAAATCTTCCTACAGGGGTACCTGTGGTTATGGAAGTGATGAAGGTGCTCTTTATGGCTTCTCCCTTTGGGTTGCTTATTACAACTTCTTACGCCCGCATCCTTACAATTACTGGCGTCCTTTAAACGAATTAAAGCAACTAGATGGTATTGACAATATGTCTGCAAAGTGGCAAATTCTTATCAGTCTCGGTCAACAAACCATATTACATATGCAAGAATCACAAACTTCTTGATAAATCATAAAATCAAATATTGATTAAGTTTTTGCCTCCGTTACCGAAGGTCTTTTTAGCATATTCAATTTTAAAATTTTCTTAGATATTATAAAGATATTTTTAACTATTATTCCAAATTAGCCATAAGCTATTTTTTCATACGAAACTTTACACTATCTACATTAGTACTATATTATTTTATTAAACAATTAAATAATTGGATAATAATAAATTTTTTCATTTATAAAAATAAAAAAAGTCCACCCCTATGATTAGGGCGAACTTATATCGCGGTACCACCTAAATTTGTTCTCTACTAATGATAACGGTGTTAAACCGATAGTTTTTACCTACAACTCTAAAGCTGGTTCAAATCCTATTGAAAATCTTACAGCCTATGGACTTTCTCTCTGAATAGGCGGACTCTACTATTCTTCTTCACTGCGTTAGTAATATTTATTTGTAACTTATTATATCTTTTGCTTAAAATTATGTCAATATTATGTTCTATAGTCTAATAAGTGTTTCTCCTAATATTAAATCTTCTGGTGTTGTTATCTTTATATTTGTATAATCTCCTTCATAAAGATATACTTTATTATTGTAATTTTCAACTACCATGGTGTCATCTGTAACTGAAATTTTATCAGCTTTTACTCTCTTATGACATTCAAGAATTATATCAAACTTGAATACTTGTGGAGTTTGAATTGATACTAAATTTTCTCTTTTAGGAGTTTCTACTGAAAATCCCTTTTCATTTTTCACCTTAATTGTATCCTTAGGCATAACTCCAGGTGCCGCTGCTCCATGAATTCTAGCTAATTCTATTCCATTTTCAATTATTTTTTCTGAAACAAACGGTCTAGCTCCATCATGAATAAGTACAATATCAGTATCTTTAATACTTAGTAATCCATTTAATACAGAATCTTGTCTCTCCATTCCACCTTCTACTATAGAATCAATTTTTAAATTGTATTTGTCTAAGATTTCATTTTTACAATAATCAATTTCATCCTTAGGTAATACAAGGATTACTTCATCTACTTTTTTACAATCAATAAATCTTTTCAAAGTATAGTATAAAATAGGTTTTCCATTTAACTCTATATATTGTTTACTAATACCAGCACCCATTCGTTTGCCTCTTCCACCAGCTAAAATAATAGCACTTACCATTTAATCACCTACTTAGCTATTCTTTTGGTTTTGCGAAAATCATTCTTCCTGCTGCTGTTTGAAGTACTGAAGTTACTATAACTTCTATAGGTTCTCCTATGTACTTTCTTCCACCTTCTACTACAATCATTGTCCCATCATCAAGATAAGCAACACCTTGAGTAGCTTCTTTACCATCTTTAACAACAACTACTTTCATTTCTTCACCAGGAAGAACAACAGGTTTTATAGCATTAGCTAATTCATTTATGTTAAGTACTGGTACTCCTTGAAACTCAGCAACTTTGTTTAAGTTAAAGTCATTAGTTATAACTTTTCCCTTTAATACTTGAGCTAGTTTTAATAGCTTACTATCTACTTCTGCTATTTCTGGAAAATCACCTTCCCAAATTTCAGTTCCTATCTCTAATTCTTTTTGAATCTTATTTAATATATCTAACCCTCTTCTTCCTCTATTTCTTTTTAATGAATCTGAGGAATCTGATATGTGTCTAAGTTCATCTAAAACAAAACTAGGTATAACTAAGGGTCCTTCTATAAATCCTGTTTTACATATATCAAATATTCTTCCATCTATTATTACTGATGTATCTAAAACTTTAGAAATTGTTTTCATATTATTTTTAGATTTCTTTTCTTTTGAACTTGTTTTCTTTAAATTTATTAATAGTGTTGATATATCTTCTTTCTTTTTAATAAATATATCTCCTACGATAAATGCAAAAATTAGATTAAATAATATAAATATTATTGGACCAACCATAGTTAGTTTATTTAATGGTAATCCTATTAATGATGTTATTATTAATGATAATAACGCACCAAATCCACCATAAAGTATTTCCGTAGCCGATAACTTTTGAATATTTTTTTCTGCATATTCTATTAAACTTACTACCCAATCATAAATACGTGGAGAAATTATAAATAATATAAGACCAAATAATAAAACTGTAAAAATAAGAAATAATACCGAACCCACAGGTTTTGATAGGAAACTAATATTACTTATTTGAGGAATATCTAATATTATACTTCCAATAACATAACCACTGATTGAGCCTATAAGCGAAAATATAATTCTTATTGTTTTTTTGAACACGCAATCACCTCCTATTTAATTATTGACATAATTATATTATTAAATTCTATTCTATTTAATATTGATTTATTGCCCATATTAAAGGCAATTTTATAATATTATACCATATTAATCTACTGTCTAAAACTTGTAATTCTTAAATTCTTCTTAATTTAAAATAAAATTACCCCCTATAAATTTTAAATAAAATTGTCTATTATAATAATTAATACAGGCTATGGCTGTATTAACAAATTTATCAGTTATACTTTATAGCTAAATTTTATATTATATCGATTTATAATAAGGAGTTGAAATATATGAAAGATATAATTTTTGATAACTTTCAAAATGATGTGGACGAATCACTAATAAGACATAAAAGTATTCTTGACATAATGACTAAATATACTGAATCAAGTGCTAGGGTAAATAGAGCTGTAGCAAAATCTGTTACAAACTGTGGCTGTATTAACATATCCGCTAAAAAACAAGTTACTCCTAGCGAGAATGATTCATTATCTGAGTTTAGCGCTTTACTTGAAAATCATCTAAATGGTACCTTGTGTGATAATTGTCGTGAGGTTGTTGAAAGAGAAATCGGAAATAATTTATTTTACCTTACATCTATTTGTAATAGTTTAGGTTTAAACCTTTACGATATACTTCTTAAGGAAGAGGATAAAATAAATACCTTAGGTAAATTTTCATTTAGATAATTTTTAAAGCAGGTTATTTAAAATAACCTGCTCTTTTATTATTAACTATCTTTTTCTTACTTATTCCATTTTAATCTACTTAAATCTCATTTTTTAAATAAACTTGTTCTTTTATTCTTCTAAGTCCATTTCTTATAGCTCTTGCTCTTGCTTCTCCGATTCCTTCTACTTGATCTAGTTCATCAGTAGTAGCTTCTACAACATATTTCAATTCATTAAAATGCTTAACTAAATTTTCTATTACTGAGCTTGGAATTCTAGGAACTTTACATAATACTCTATACCCTTTAGGTGATATTAAAGTATCTACTAAGGATATTCCACTATGACCTAAGGATTTAGATATTAAGTCTAAATCTAGTAATTCTTCTGAACTAAGCATTTGTATTTCTTTATATATTTCTTCTGGCTCTAATTCTTCTTTACAATAATCTCTAATAAGAAGAATACCATCTCTTTCTATGTTTTTTATTAACTCTTGTAATTGCATAGAAATTAATCTTCCTTCGTTTCCTAGTTCTACAATATATCTTTTAATCTCTTCAACAATTCTCATAACCATTTCTGTTCTTTGTATTGCTGTTACTACATCAAATATTGTAGTTAAATCTTGAAATTCTAGTAAATTCAGATTGTTTATTGCTCTATTTAACACATTAACATATTTCTCAAGAGTCTGAATAGCTTGATTAGCTCTTGCTAGAATAACACTACTTTCTTGCAAAACGTACTTTAAATCGCCTTTATATACTGTTATTATATTTCTTCTTTGTGATATAGCTATAACAATATTACCCGTTTGTTTAGCAACTCTATTAGCTGTTCTGTGTCTGGTCCCTGTTTCATATGTAGTTAATGATGAGGATGGTACTAATTGTGTATTTGCACATACAATTCTTTTTAAATCTCCACTTATGACAATAGCTCCATCCATTTTAGCTAGTTCATATACATAAGCTGGAGTATATTCTGAATTTATATGAAATCCTCCATCTACTAGCTCCATAACCTCTTCTCCATCTCCAAGTACTATCAATCCACCAGTCTTAGCTCTTAAAATATTTTCTAACCCATCTCTTAGTTGAGTTCCTGGACTCATTAATTTCAATATATTTTTTATCTCTTTATCATTCTTTATTCTCATACACTCACCTGATTCACTAGAATATCTTACTAATTACTTCTCTTATATTACTTACGCCAATAATGTTCATTTCATTACTAGTTACTTTATCTTTATTTCTATTTGGTATTATAGCATTCTTAAATCCCATTTTTTCTGCTTCTTTAATTAATCTATCACAAGCTGATATTGGCCTTATTTCACCTGTTAATCCAACTTCTCCTATTATTACAGTTCTCTCCAACTTAAACCCAGTACTTTTAACACTAGATAATAGTGCTAGTGCTAATCCTAAATCCCCAGTAGTTCCATCTAAGTTTAATCCACCAACTACATTTACATATACATCATATTTAAAGAAAGGAACCTTTAATTTCTTTTCTAATACCGCTAGTATTAATCTAAGTCTTTGATTATCTATACCTACTGCTGTTCTACTTGCCATATGCATATTAGTTTCACTAACAAGAGCTTGCATTTCTACAAGTATTGGTCTAGTTCCTTCCATAACACCTATTACTGCTGAACCTTCTTGATTAAAATTTGTATCTTCTAAAAATATTCTAGATGGATCATAGATTTCCTTCAAACCTTCTTCAACCATTTCAAAAACTCCTATTTCACTAGTTGTTCCAAAACGATTTTTCATAGTTCTTAAAACTCTAAATTCTTCTGTTCTTTCACCTTCAAAATATAAAACAGTATCTACCATATGCTCTAACACTCTAGGTCCTGCAAGCTCACCTTGTTTAGTAACATGTGCCACTATAAATAAGGGGATACTTTTCTTTTTAGCAATTCTCATAATTGCATTTGAACATTCTTTTACTTGTGAAACACTACCTGGTGCAGATGTTATAGCTTCTTTATATACCGTTTGTATAGAATCTATTATTACAAATACAGGTTTTAATTCATCTATATATCCTTCTATTAAATCTAAATTAGTTTCAGATAAAACATATAAATTACTATCATTGGCTCCTAACCTATCCCCTCTTATCTTTATTTGCTCTTCTGATTCTTCACCTGAAACATATAATACCTTTCCATACTTTTTAGAAATAGCATTTGCTGTTTGAAGTAGTAACGTAGACTTTCCTATTCCTGGATCTCCCGAAATTAAAGTAAGAGATCCTTTCACTAAACCTCCACCTAATACTCGATTTAATTCTTTTAATCCTGTATTAAACCTTTCTTTTTCTCCAGATTTTATTTCCTGTATATTTTTAGGCATACTACCTAGAACTTTTATTGTATTAACTTTATTTTTTTGTTCTTTTTGTGTATCTTTAACTTCTTCTACAAGAGTATTCCATTTATTACAATCAGGACATTTACCTAACCATTTTAAAGATTCATACCCACATTCTTGACAAACAAATATGGATTTAATTTTAGCCATAAATTTACCTACCATCCTAAATTTAATTTTATTGTAAATACATTTAAAATCTTGATTTAACTATATTATAATATATCATAATAAATTTATAAAAAACAATTTATAAAAAATAAAAAAGGAACTATTATTTAAATAATTCCTTTTAATCTAATAATTATTCTAAAATATTATCTATTTATTAAACTTGCAGCGTCTTCATCAACTATTAATACAACATCTTTGTGCATTTGTAACATTGATGCTGGCATATTAGTTTTTATTTTTCCACTTAACATTTCTTTTACTGCTTCAGCTTTTCCTGCTCCACTTGCTATAACTATAATCTTTCTTGATTTCATTATTCCACCTAATCCCATAGTTAAAGCTGTTTTAGGAACCTCATCTATTGAATCAAAAAATCTTGCATTTGCTTCAATTGTATTTTGTGTTAATCCTGTTAAGTGTGTACCTGCTACTAAGAAATTGTCTGGTTCATTAAATGCTATATGTCCATTGTTTCCTATTCCTAATAGTTGTACATCTGTTCCACCTAGTTCTGCTATCTTTTGATCGTAATCTATACATTCTTTTTCAATATCTTCTGCTAATCCATTTGGAACAAAAGTATTTTCTTTATTTATATTGATATGATTAAATAAATTCTCATTCATGAAATATCTGTAGCTTTGATTATGTTCTCCTGATAATCCAACATATTC
Organism: Clostridium chauvoei; assembly: GCF_002327185.1. NCBI lineage: Bacteria > Bacillati > Bacillota > Clostridia > Eubacteriales > Clostridiaceae > Clostridium > Clostridium chauvoei. The sequence continues at coordinate 2,408,141 of NZ_CP018624.1, forward strand.
ATCTAAATTAACTGTTGTAATTTGTGAAAAATCAACTTGACCTTCTTTATTCATTCTTATTAATTCTTTATACATTCCGATTGGTGAACCACCAGTTGCTAAACCTAAAACTGCCTTTGGATTATTTTTTATAATATCAGCCATTTCCTTAGCTGCTACTTTGCTTAATTCATCATAATTTTTTGTAACTATTAATTTCATCGCATTTTTCCCTCTCTTCTCGATATATTTACTTGAAGTATAAACTTATCTGATCTGTAAATTGCTTCTTCTACAAAAAGAATTTTCCCACTTTCAGTAAAAGTTCTTCCTATTACTTTTAATAACGGAACATCATTTTCCACATCAAATAACTTTTTTAAATCATCATTAACAATAATTGATACAATTGACGAATTAGTATAATCTACTGAATACCCAAAATCTTCAAGTATTTTGTATAAAGAACCCTCTAACATAGCTTCATCAACATATCCACAGTAATCTACCGGTATATAAACTGTCTCTATCGCTATACATTCTCCATCTACAATACGTTTTCTATTTATCTTATACACTTCGTCTAATTCAAGCACTTCTACTAAGTGTTCTGGAGTTCTAATTTTCTTGAATTCTATAACTTCAGTCTTTAACTTTCTGCCAGTTTGTTTAATAATTTCTGTAAAACTCATCATATCTTGTTGCTTTACTGTAGGTTCACATACAAATGTACCTTTACCTTTTACTCTTAAAAGGATACCTTCTTGTACTAGCTCTCCAATTGCTTGTCTAATAGTCATTCTACTTACACCATAGACTTCGCATAACTCTCTTTCACTAGCTATACATTCACCTGGCTTCCATACCCCTTCAGCTATTTTAGATATTAAATCGTTTTTTAATTGATAATAAACTGGAATTGGACTGTTTTTATCTATCATAATTAATCCTCCTGATAATATTATATTCAAAATTGTTATAGATGTCTAGACCAGTTAAAAAATTTATTTTTGAATAAAACAGAGATTTTTGGAAAAAATAATCTTAATAAGTCTAAAGGAGATGATATTTTGTTTAATAAGGATTTATTCTCAAACATTACCTCTAAAAATATACTTAAAGAAGATACCAAAAAAAATTTATCCGAAGACCTTTCAGATATCTATGTTCAAAATTCTCTTGATAACATGGTATTAAACTCTAATTTAGACAATAACAATGTTATTAAATAATTTAATTATTCTATGATATTATACATAATATCATAGAATAAAATTCATTTTAATATTTATAATTAAATTTGTTGTAAATGCTAGTAGTTTATTGTAAAATTTATAGTAATTAATATTAATTATTGATAGGAGGCATCTGATTATGATAAAAGTATATTCAACTAATGCTTGTCCATGGTGTGTCAAAGCAAAAAGTTACTTACAAGCTAAAAATATTTCATTTGAAGAATTTAATGTTCAAGATGATATGATGGCTCGTGAAGAAATGGTAAAGAAATCAAAACAAATGGGAGTTCCTGTTCTTGATATAAACGGTGAAATAATAATTGGTTTTGATAAAAAAGCTATTGATTCAGCTCTTGAAAAATAAAAATAAACCATTGGTTTTTGCCAATGGTTTATTTTTTTAACTTTGTATTAAGTTTATTACAGTAGCTTTTGGTCTTGACATAGATTCTATAGAATATCTTATACCTTGAGTTCCTATTCCTGATGCTTTTACTCCTAGGAATGGGAAATGATCTGGGCCTCTCTCAGTTTTATTATTAACTTGTACTGTTCCTACTTCTAATCTATTAGCAACATAAAATGCTTCATTTATATTTTCTGTAAATACTGATGATTGTAATCCATATTCTGATTTATTAGCAATTTCTATTGCTTCATCTTTATCTTTAACTCTTATTATAGGAAGTACAGGACCAAAAGGTTCTTCCCATGCTAATCTCATATCTGTTGTTACATTATCAAAAAGTGTTGGGTAAATTATATTACCTTCTCTTTTTCCTCCAGTTACTAAATGAGCTCCCTTTTCTCTTGCTTCCTCTATTAATTCCCACACAAAGTCTGCTGCTTTTGAATCTATTAAAGGTACTATATCTACATCAGACTCTAATGGATTTCCTACTTTTAAAGCTTCAATTTTATCTTTTAATTTATTAATAAGTTTATCTGCAACTTTATCAACTACTAATATTCTTTTTACTGCAGTACATCTTTGTCCTGAATAAGAATATCCTCCTGATACTATATTGCTTGCAGCTAAATCTAAATCTGCGTCTTCTAAAACTATAGCTGCATCTTTTCCTCCTAATTCCATTAAAAGAGGAACCATTGTTGTGATACGAGAAATTCTTGTACCTATTTCTGTACTTCCTGTAAAGTTTATAAAATCTATCTCTGGATGAGTAACAACATAATCTCCAATCTCGCTACCTCTTCCTGTTATAGTGTTTAAAACTCCAGCTGGTATTCCTGCTTGCTCAAATACTTTAGCTAGATATAATCCACATAAACTTCCTTGTGTTGCAGGTTTTAAAACAATAGAGTTTCCTGCTACTAATGCTGGTGCTAACTTTGACGCAGCTAAATTTATTGGATAATTAAATGGTGATATGGCTAAAACTACTCCTAATGGTTCTCTTGTTACTACAGAGATTTTATTTCTTTTAAAACCTGGAAAACTATCTCCTGGAATACTTTCTCCTGAAATATTCTTAGCTGTATCCGCTGTAAATTTTATGTAATCTGCTGTTCTAAATATTTCAGACTCAGCACTTTTTCTATCTTTTGCAACTTCTCTCATTAGTATATCTGATAGCTCTTCTTTTCTCTCTACTAATATTTCTGCCGCTTTATATAAAATATCTGCTCTTTGGTTTATTGTTATCTCTTTCCACTTTTTTTGTGCTTCTTTTGCACTTGTTATTGCAAAATTAACCTCTTCCTTAGTCATTGCAGGTACTCTGCCTACCAATTCACCATTTACAGGTGAATATAATTCTATAAACTTCCCATCTTTGTTACTAACCCATTCTCCATTAACAAGATTTCTAAATGTTCTTTCTTTATCTTTAATACAACTAAACATTTAACCACTTCCTTTCTAAGAAAATAGATTTTGATTATTACTTATTAAACGCTACTTCTATAGCCTTCTTATCAAAACCTACTATTATTTCTCCATTTACATCTACAACTGGTACTGTTCTTTGTCCTGAAACTTTAAATACTTCTTCTCTATCTTCATGTTTATCGGCTACATTTATCTCTTCATAATTCCAGCCTTTCATATCAAAAAATCTTTTCGCCTTAATACACGCTGGACACCAAGATGTTGAATAAATTTTTATCATTTTATAATCCCTTCCTTTTCTCTACAATATATTTTTCTGTGCTTAAAGCAGCTATTGTACCATCTGCTACAGCTGTTGTTATCTGTCTAAATTGTTTATCTCTAACATCACCTGCTGCATATACTCCACTTACATTAGTCTTCATATTTTCGTCTGTTATAATATATCCATTTGATGTAGTTTTTATATATTCTTTAAACATATCTGTTTTAGGTTCTGTACCAATAAATCCAAAAATAGCATCTATATCAAGCTCTTTTGTCTCTTTATTTTTAGTATTTTTAATCTTTACCTTTTGTAAAAAATCTTCTCCATATGCATCAACTAAATCATAGTTATACATAATTTCTATTTTAGGATTGTTTTCAACTTCATCTATTATAGCTTTTTCACCATTAAAATAATTATGTCTTCTTATCATAATTACTTTCTTTGCAAATTTAGTTAGAAATATAGCCTCTTCTAAGGCTGAATTTCCTCCACCTACAACTGCTACAATTTTATCTTGATACATAGCTCCATCACATACTGCACAGTAATGAATCCCTTTTCCTGCAAATTTACTTTCATTGCTTATTGGTAACTTTTTAGGGCTAGCACCAGTTGCAATTATTACAGCCTTAGTTTTATATATATAATCTCCAGTTTCTATTATTTTTTCATCTTCACTAAAATCAACCTTTTCAATAACATCAAACTCATCTATTTCAGCTCCAAGCTCTTCTGCTTGTTGTTGCATTAAATCTGATAATTCAGTTCCTGAAATTTTCTTAAATCCAGGATAATTTTCTATTGTATAACTGTTTCTTACCTGTCCACCTAGTATTTTATCTTCTAGTAATAACATATCAATTTTAGCTCTAGTAGCATATATGGCTGAAGTTAATCCCGCTGGACCTCCACCAATTATAATTAATTCTTTGAATTTTATCTCTTTATCCATTTTAACCTCCTTACCCCCACGGGGTATGATTAATGATTGTATTATACATATATTTTTTTATTTTTTCAACTGATTTTAAATAATAATTTTTATTATTTACTTTTATTTGTTAAATAAATCTACTAAGATACTACTATATTATTACCAAGTTTAATATCTATTATTATTTTGATATATAAAAATGAGCCCTAATTATACTAATTACGGCTCACTCTTAATTTATTCATTATGAAATATGCTTAAAGCATAATGATGCTCCATCACAATATACTTCTAGCTGATCTCCACCTTTTATATATCCCTTTAACATTTCTTCACTTAATTTATCTTCTAATTCTTTTGTTATTATTCTTCTTAACGGTCTTGCTCCATAACTTATATCTACACCTTTGTTAGCTAAGAATTTTTTACTATCATCATCTAAGTTTATTGTTATCTTTCTTTCTTTTAATCGTGTTATGGTATTATTTAGCATAATATTTACTATTTGTAATATATTTGATGTATCTAGTTGATGAAAAACTATAATATCATCTATTCTATTTATAAATTCTGGCTTAAACTCTCTTTTTATTTCTTCCATAATATTTTGTTTCATTTTTTCATAATCTGTTTCTGTATTATTTTTTTCTGTTTCAAAACCTACTGTTTTTTGTTTTTTTATTGTATGTGCTCCAATATTAGATGTCATAATTATTATTGTATTTTTAAAGTTTATTACCTTTCCTTTTCCATCTGTTAATCTTCCATCCTCCATAATTTGAAGTAATATATTAAACACATCTGGATGGGCTTTTTCTATTTCATCTAATAATATTACAGAGTATGGATTTCTTCTTACTGCTTCTGTTAATTGTCCACCTTCATCATATCCAACATATCCTGGAGGTGACCCTATTAATCTTGCTACTGCATGCTTTTCCATATACTCAGACATATCTATTCTAACTAGATTTTTTTCACTTCCAAACATAGCTTCTGCTAAAGCATTTGATAATTCTGTTTTTCCTACACCTGTTGGACCACAGAAAATAAAGCTACCTATTGGTCTGTTAGGATCTTTTAACCCTACTCTCGCTCTCTTTACAGCCTTTGATACTGCTCTTACTGCTTCCTTTTGACCTATAACTCTTTTATGAAGAATATCTTCTAATTTTAAAAGTCTTTGGGATTCTTTTTGAGTTAATTTTTCTAATGGTATTTGAGTCCATAATGATACTACATTTGCTATATTATCTGGTGTTACTACATACTTATTGTTGTAATTTTGATGTTTCCAATCATCTCTTAAGGTTATACACTCTTGTTTAAGTTCATTTTCTTTATCTCTTAAGCTTGCAGCCTTCTCAAAATCTTGACCTCTTATTGCTTCTTCTTTTTCTCTTTCTATATCTTCTATTTTAAGTTCTATATCTTTTATACTTGGTGGTGCTATTAAATTTTCTATTCTTACTTTAGCTGCTGCTTCATCAATTAAATCAATTGCTTTATCAGGCATAAATCTATCTGTTATATATCTATCTGAAAGCTTAACAGCTGCCTCTATTGCTTCTTCTGTAATTTCTACCCTATGATGCGCTTCGTATTTATCTTTAAGTCCTTTTAATATTTCTAAAGTTTCATTTTTTGAAGGTTCTCCTATATTTACAGGTTGAAATCTTCTTTCTAATGCTGAATCTTTTTCTATATATTTTCTATATTCTTCTATTGTTGTTGCTCCTATACATTTTATTTCGCCCCTTGCTAATGCTGGTTTAAGTATATTTGCTGCATCAATAGCTCCTTCTGCTCCACCTGCTCCTACTATGGTATGAATCTCATCTATAAATATAATTACATCTTCTCTACTTTTTATTTCTTCCATTACCTTTTTAAGTCTATCCTCAAATTCTCCTCTATATTTAGCCCCTGCTATCATGGATGTTAAATCTAAAGATATCAATGATTTATTTTTTAATATTTCTGGAATATTTCCATTAACTATTCTTTGTGCTAACCCTTCAACTACAGCTGTTTTACCAACCCCTGGCTCACCTATTAAACATGGATTATTTTTTATTCTTCTACATAAGATTTCTAAAACTCTTTGATTTTCGTTATCTCTCCCTATCACAGGATCTAATTTTGACTCTTTAGCCATTAATGTTAAGTCTATCCCATATTGATTTAACATTGGAGTTTTAACTGATTTCTTTTTAGGTTTAGTGTCCATTTTTTCAGTTAAACTTTCATCTATAATATCACTTCCTAATAGATACTTATTTAACTTTTGCTCTAAATCTTTAAATTCAACTTTATAATTAGATAATGTAGTATGTGCAACACTCTCTACATCTTCTATTAAAGCTAACAGTATATGTTCTGGACTTATTGCATTATGGTTAAAATTTCTAGCTTTTATTAAGCTATCATCAAATAATCTTTTTGCTCTAGGAGTTAATAGCATCTCTCCTACAGAGATATCATCATCACCAAACCCTAAATAATCTTCTATTACCTTTTTTACCTTTTCTACTGTTATTCCTGCAGAGTATAAAATTTCTCTTGCATATCCACCCTCTTTGAGTAACCCAACAAGAATATGCTCTGTTCCTATATAACCATGTTTAAAATAGTGTGATTCTTTTTGAGCTTCTACTAACACTATATGTGCCCTTTCCGTAAACCTCCCAAAAATCATATATATACCTCCATACCCTAATTTTATATTTTTTAACCCCTCATAAAGTAAACACATTTATATCTAGAATTTATGATAAAATTACCGTTATCATTCCTTTTAATATATCTGCTCTTACTCTATTTTTATCTAATACAGATGTTAATGTTCTGTCATTTAATGATATTTTCATTATTTCATATTCATTATCCGTAATGGATCTTGATTCTCTTAAGTGATCTAATATTGAAATTGCACCATTATATGTGATACTACTACCTATAGAATTGTTTATTATATCTAATCTACGTTCTTTATTGTCATAAGTTACTTTTGTAATAACAATATAACCTCCTCCGCCTCTTCTACTTTCGATTAAATACCCTTTTTCATAAGTAAATCTAGTAGTTAATACATAGTTTATTTGGGAAGGTGCACAACAAAATTTATCTGCTAATTCGTTTCTTTGAATTAACACTTGATTCTCTTCTTGCTCATTTATCATATTCTTTATAAATTTTTCTATTGTATCTGAAATTCTTGCCATCTTTTCACCTTTTTAAACCTAATTTAATTTTGACTTTCTTTGACTTTAATTATATATTAATACCTTTATTATGTCCATTTGGTATCATTGCAATCAATATATATTAATATAATCCACTTTTACTAAATTACCCTAAAATAATTAATCTTTTGGAATTATTTAAACATATTTTTCAAACACTAATAATATTAACTTTAAGAAAGGAGCTTACTATGGAAATTCAATGGTTTGGTGGTACCACCTTTATTATAAAAAATTCAATTGGCAAAAGAATATTAATAGATCCTATGCAAATAGGTGCCAGTATTAAAAAATATGATTTTAAAGTTGATATAATTACTTTAAATAGTCCAGATATATATCAAAATATCGAGCCCTACATTCAGAAAGAATGTACTATAATAAATAGCATTTCTTCTTTTTGTAATGAATATTTATCTTTAAATAGTTATAGTTCCTTTAAAGATAATATAATGGGGGCTAAAAGAGGTGAAAATATAATTTATATTTTTGAAATAGATGGCTTTAGACTTTGTCATTTAGGTACTCTTGGGCATACCCTAAATATTAATTTTGTTTCTAAATTGCAAAATTTAGATTTTTTATTTATTCCTATAGGAGGTCATTTTTCTTTAAATGGTATAGATGCTGCTAAGTTAGCCACATCTATTAATTCAAAGTATATAATTCCTATGTACTATAGAAATTTATATGATTATGCTTACTTAGATGGTCCGCATAAATTCTTATCTCATATGAAATGTGTAAAAAAATGTAATAGTACTTCTATTCAAACTAACTCTTTAGATTTTAAAAACAGTAATACAGTTCTATTACTTGAATGATATTTATTTACAAAATAAAAGAACCGTCATATAAAAGACGGTTCTTCTCATGTACATTACTCTTGAACTGGAGCTCCAACTGGACAAACATTTGCACAGTTTCCGCAATCTATGCAAGTATCTGCATCTATAACGAATTGAGTATCTCCTTGGCTTATAGCATTAACTGGACATTCTGCAGCGCATGCACCACAGTTTACACATGAATCTTGAATTACGAATGCCATAATTAGCACCTCCTAATTAATATGAAATTTATTTCTTCTTTATTTTAGCACAATGATTTCAATTTTAAAAGGGTTAAAAAGTATATCCTTATAGGATTTACCAGTCCTTTTATCCTTTACTCTACATCATATCCTGAATTTTCTAAAGAATTTATTATGTTATCTAGCTTTACAACTCTATCATCATATACAATACTAACTTCTTTTTTAGATACGCTAACTTCACAGGCAATTATTCCTTCATTACTGCTTATAGCTTCTCTTATAGCTATAATATCATTTTGTGTATTAAGATTATAAACTTTTAATGAAGATTTCACTTCTATTCCTCCTAATTGTCCTTTATAAGATTTTTAATTAAATTTTTATCTTCTGGTAATTCTATTTCAAGTTTAATATCTGATTCGTCTATAGAATCCTCATAACTTCCCTTTATAATAGTTACATCTTCTATCTTAAACTCTTCTATTACTTCTTCATCTACTCTCTTATATTTAACCTTAACACTCTCTTTAACAATATTATTACTTATAACTTCACCTTGCCCTTCAGACATTTCAACGATTGATCCAACTTTAGGCAATCTCTTTCTTATATCTTCATAAGTGCTTTGCTCATAATTTAAACAACACATAAGTCTTCCGCAAATCCCTGATATTTTAGTAGGATTTAAAGATAGGTTTTGTTCTTTTGCCATTTTTATAGATACTGAAGCAAAATCTCCTAAGAATGAAGAACAACACATAGGTCTACCACAAGGTCCTAATCCACCTAACATTTTAGCTTCATCTCTTACCCCTATTTGTCTAAGCTCTATTCTTGTTTTGAATATAGTTGCTAAATCCTTTACTAATTCCCTAAAATCAACTCTTCCGTCTGCTGTAAAGTAAAATATTACTTTGTTATTATCAAAAGTGTATTCTACATCTATTAACTTCATATTTAATCCATGCTCTTCAATCTTTTTAAGACATATTTCTAGAGCATCTTTTTCTTTGATTTTATTACTCTTATGTTTATCAACATCTTCTTGCTCAGCAATTCTTATAACACTCTTCAAAGGTGCTACTATGTCAGTCTCTGGTATTTCCTTCAAGCCAATTACACACTCGCCAAACTCAATACCTCTTGCTGTTTCAACAACTAAATAATTACCTTTTTTAATATCTAAATCCTTTGGATCAAAGTAATATATCTTTCCTGCCTTTTTAAATCTTACTCCCACAACTTTTATCATATTTAAACCTCCATAAAACCTATAAGCATTACTCTTATGGTTATAGCAAAATTAGAATTACTCATTAAATTAACTCTTGCTTCTCTTATTTTATCCAATAAGCTATTCAACTTTCTATAAGACATATCTATAGCTAGTTGTTGTAGCTCCTCTATTTTATCCCCATTTATTATTACACTATAATCATAAACTTCTTTATAAACCATTAGATCTCTTATAAAGGAGGCTAAAATGTTTAATATTTCCTCTTTATTATCCTTATACTCTAATATCTTTTCTTCAAAACTTAATAAAACTTCCCCATCATTTTTAGATAACGATTTAAGCAAGTCTAATATTAATTCTCTCAATTCTTTCAATCTTGTATCCGTTAAAAATCTTTCTGCCTTTCCTGGTATTCCCTCACTATAAGCAATACTAGCTAAAAGTTCTTCTTCACTTATATCATCTTTTATAAATTTTATATACTCTACTAATTCACTTTTAGATATAGGTGTTAATTTATATATTTGGCATCTTGATTTTATAGTATCTAATATTAGTTCTAAGCTTTCACAAAGAAGTATAATAAAAACTCCAATTGGTGGTTCCTCTATGGTCTTTAACAATGCATTTTGAGCTTGTGTCGTTAGTTTATTTCCTTCGTGGATAATTATTACCTTCTTATCTCCTTCAAAAGGCTTTTTACTAACTTCATCAATAATCTCTCTTACCTCATCTACCCCAAATGACGCCTTCTTAGGTCTATAATTTATTATGTCAACATAGTCCTTGTACTCTTCTTTATTTAAAATTTTAAGAGCAAATATTCTAGCTAAATTGCTTTTACCTATTCCGTCTTCCCCTACAATAAGGTGTGCATGAGATAAGTTGCCTGTATCAGCTCGCTTTTTAAAGCTACTAATTATTCTATCATGTCCTATAAATTCTCTCATTGCACGCCTCCATAATTTTATATTTTAACAAACTGATCAACATCTACTACAAAAACCGTTGCTCCCCCAACTTGTACTTCTATCGGATATGACATATACATATCTGCATTACCTGATATAGGTGTTGGAGTTGCTATCATTTGCTTTCTAGTTCTACAAATATCTTCTACAACCTCTATAACCTTTTGTACTTTTTCTTTTTCCACACCAATCATTAAAGTAGTATTTCCAGACTTTAAGAATCCTCCTGTAGTAGCTAACTTTGTAACTCTAAATCCAGCTTCTGTTATTGCATCTACTAGATCTAACGCATCATCGTCTTGTACAATTGCTATTACTAATTTCATAAAGACTCCTCCCCTTTAATTAAAAATTAAATCTCCTAAGAATATTTTATCATAAATCCTATAGAATTTAATTAAATTTTATATTATGATAAAATATTTTATAGTACCCTATTTAAAACTACATTTTTGACTTCTTCAAAGACTTCTTCTAATGTTTTTTCTGCATTTATTTTTATGATTTTTTCTTTATTATTTTGATATAAGATCTCATAACCATCTCTAACTTTGTGATGAAAATCTATTTTTTCTAAATCTAATCTATTAATTTCTCTTGTTGAATTTTTATTTATTCTTTCTAAGCCTACTTCTGGAGTTATATCAAATAATATTGTTAAATCAGGCATATACTCTCCAATTGCAAACTTATTTATTTCAAAAACATCATCAATTCCTAAGCCTCTTGCATAGCCTTGATAAGCTAATGATGAATAAATAAATCTATCACATAAAACTACTTTACCTTCATTTAAAGCTACTATAACCTTCTCAACTAAATGTTGTCTTCTAGCTGCTGCATATAATAATGCCTCTGTTCTTCCATCCATTTCAGTATTTTTAGTGTCTAATATAATAGATCTAATATCTTCTGATATTTTAATACCACCGGGTTCTCTAGTCTTAATACAATCTATTCCTCTTTCTTTTAAATGGTTATATACCATTTCTAGAACAGTACTCTTGCCTGATCCATCTCCACCTTCAAATACTATAAACTTACCTTTTTCCATTGTTGCTCCTTAATATTTAAATTTATAAATTATAATTACTAAATAAAGCTTTTTTAATCTTGTCCTTATAAAAGTCATACTGTTTATTATCTATATTAGTATTTACTATTTTGTCCTGACAACTTTTACAGATTAAGCTCTTTCCTACAATTATACCATCTTCCTGTTGATTTCTACATATAAAACATACTTTTTCACTTTCATGTATTTGAATACCTTTAAATTTTATTTTCATAAACCCACCCTCTTATTTTTTTAGTTAGTGTAAAGTTTTTTACACTACTTTTCTTTTTAAATCTTTATATATCAAGGTTTCGCCAGTTTTTTTGTATAAAAAAATAACGACCCCCTAATTTCATGTTAAAATTGAATCTCTAACCAAACAAAATCACACATGAAAGGATGTCGTTATTATGGATTCAATTATAACTTATTTAATTACTTATAATCAATATTTAATTGCCATTATCGGTCAATTACTTTTATTCATCTCAAAACATATTCCACTTAACCAGATGATATTTGATGATTCTAATAGTCCAGAATACCAAAAATTCAAAGTAGATAAGCTACCCACAATTATTAGATTTGAAAAGGTAGACTATATATTACTTTTAGCTTATTACAAACATAAATATAACAAGACCGTAAAACCCGTCCAAAGACGGAACGGGAAGTCTATCCCTAAAAAAACTAAATGTCCTAAGTGTGGTGCACCACATGAATATATATACGATAACAATGGCAGTAAAGGACAGTTTCAATGTAAAGTTTGTGGTCTTACATTTAAAGAAACTAATCACACAACTAAACCAATAGTATTTATATGTCCTTATTGCGGTGCTACGCTTACGGAACAAAAGCAACGCAAGCACTTTAAAATACATAAATGCAATAATTCTAAATGCTTATACTATCAAAGAAATCTTAAGAATCTTCCAAAGAATATTGATCCTTGTGATAAATACAAGTATAAGCTTCATTACATATATCGTGAATTTAATATTAACTTCTTTAAAATGGATCTATATCCAATATCAAAACATGCTACCGGATTTAGTTTTAAGAAGTTTAGCCCGCATATAATGGGACTATGCTTGACTTATCACGTTAATTGTAAAATGTCTACAAGACAAACAGCTCATGTTTTAAAAGAAGTTCATGGAATAAAAATTTCACATAGAACTGTTGCTAATTATGCTCTAACAGCAGCTGCTGTTATTAAGCCGTTTGTTGATACCTTTGATTACAAACCCTCTAAAATACTTTCTGCCGATGAAACTTATATAAAAGTAAAAGGCATTAAGCATTATGTCTGGATTGTAATGGATGCTTGTAAAAGGTCTATTCTAGGTTATCAAGTATCTGATACAAGAGATACTGGCCCTTGTATACTAGCAATGCGTATGGCTTTTGATAAGTTTAAAGACTTCCCTGGAAAAGCTTTAAACTTCGTTGCCGATGGTTACAGTTCATATCCGTTAGCGAAGCAACAATTTGAATTAGAAAAAAATAAAGAATTTAATCTAACTCAAGTTATCGGACTTACTAACGATGATCCAGTATCTGAAGAATTTCGTTGGGTTAAGCAAGTTGTAGAGCGTTTAAACCGTACCTTTAAATCTTCCTACAGGGGTACCTGTGGTTATGGAAGTGATGAAGGTGCTCTTTATGGCTTCTCCCTTTGGGTTGCTTATTACAACTTCTTACGCCCGCATCCTTACAATTACTGGCGTCCTTTAAACGAATTAAAGCAACTAGATGGTATTGACAATATGTCTGCAAAGTGGCAAATTCTTATCAGTCTCGGTCAACAAACCATATTACATATGCAAGAATCACAAACTTCTTGATAAATCATAAAATCAAATATTGATTAAGTTTTTGCCTCCGTTACCGAAGGTCTTTTTAGCATATTCAATTTTAAAATTTTCTTAGATATTATAAAGATATTTTTAACTATTATTCCAAATTAGCCATAAGCTATTTTTTCATACGAAACTTTACACTATCTTTTTTTATTATCTTAATTCTGACCATATGTAATGAATTTTATACTTTTGGGGAACTATAAAGTTAATAAATATTATTTGGTTTTTAAGGGAAACTAATATTGAAAATAATTTGGGAGGAATAAACTATGAAACAAGAGATGATTTCTTATTTGTCTACATGTCGTAATGACATTTTTGACCTGTGTAAGTATCTATATGATAATCCTGAAGATAGCTACAATGAAACTAAAGGTTGTAAGTATATATCTGACTTATTACTCAAATACGATTTTGAAGTAAAAAATAACTTTTTAGATTTATCTACTTCTTTTTATGCTACTAAAGGAAATGGGCATCCTAAGGTTTGCTTTCTATGTGAATATGATGCAATTCCTGGAGAAGGACATATAACAGGACATAACTTACTATCTTCAACTTCTATAGCTGCTGCTATAGCACTTGGTAAGGTTATTGATAAAATTGGTGGAACCGTTGTTGTTATAGGTTGTCCTGGTGAGTATCTAGGTGGCACTAAATCCGTTATGGTAAAACAAGGAGTTTTTGCAGATATTGATGTAGTTCTATTAGCACATCCTGATATTGTTACTTCTGAAAGTGGAAGTTCTTCTGCAATAATACCTTTAAGTATTAAATTTATAAGTGATAATGGATTGAGCTTTCTTAATAAAGGTAAGTACACTTCATTAGATGGAGTACTTCTAACATTTAATATTTTAAATGCACTATTAAAAGGATTTCCTGAAGATGTAGAAGTAAATTCTATCTTATCTCAAGGTGGTTTTACTCCACTTCTTTTACCTTCAGAATCAGAAGCTCAATTTTACATAAGAGCTAAAGATATGGATACAGCTAAAATAGCTGAAAATAAATTAAGAGAAATAGCCATATATGTTTCCAAGTTAATAAGAGTTCAATACTCTATATCCTTATATGAACCTGAGAACGAAGAACTTATTACTAACAGAACCTTAAATAGGCTATTTAGTCATAATCTTAAAGAAAATGGGATAATAAATATATCTGAACCTAGAGATGTTTATTCTGGTCTAAGCTTAGGTATTGTTAGTAAAACATTACCGTGTATTCATCCTTATATATCTATAATTGAGGATACTACTATAAAATATGGTTCAAAAGAATTTGCTAATGCAACAATTACTGAATACGCATTAGAACAAAGTTTAAAGGCTGCTCAAGCACTTGCTTTTACAGGATTAGATATTATACAAAATCAAAATCTTCTATGTGAAGTTAAAGATGAATTCTATAAAAAATAGGCTTCCGTTTGGAAGCCTATTTTTTTATAATATTAAACTGTCTTAGATAATTTACAACTTAAACTACCATGCTTTATTATTCTTTCAATAAATAAATTGCTTGGCTGGAAATTAAACTTTTTTATTTTATTTCCACTTTTGTAAATACAACAATAAATTTCACTACCAATTCTATTGCATAAATATTTTTTAGAATTTCTGATTGAAGAATACTCTTTAGGAATTTCATTTTTTTTACCTATGTATAATATATCCTGAATCTTTATGCTTTCTAAGTTTTTTTCCTCTCTGGTACTTATTTTATTTATTATTAGTTTTCCTGCTATTATCGAATGTTTATAAGCTAAACTCCAGGTTCCTAACTCTTTTAATAAAATAATTGTAGTAAGCAATAATAAAAACCCGTGTATTAAATAACCTAAAAAGTGATTATCTAATCCTATAATTTTTACAGCCTCTGATATATATAACATAACCGTAATAAGTACTATCGAAACAGAAATTACAGAAACCTTTCTTCGTGCAATAACCTCTCTATGCATCATATCAAAAAATCCCCCATAAATGCATTATCTCTTAATTTATAAAACAATATTGTGATTATACTAATTATTTTCACTTTTATCCACATCAAAATTCCTTCATTAATACTCATATTTGCAATTATTATAAGTTTAATATTAGTTTTTAAGAGAATATAGCCTTTTCCTAATTATAGCTTTAAGTATCTCTTATTTATACGCTTACATACCTCTTATTACTTATTTTCTCCTATTATAATTTTCTTTTTAATAGTATAATTGTTTCGGAGGTGTTATATAAAATGATTCAAATTTATAAAAGTAAAAGTGAGCAAGATCCTTCACTAAAAATATTGGATAATTTAGAACAAGGCTGTTGGATTAATATTATCGCTCCTTCAGATGAAGAATTAATATTAATATCAAAAAAAACAGGAGTACCACTTTCATTTTTAAAGGCGCCTTTAGATGACGAAGAAACATCTCGTATAGATATTGAAGATGGATGTGTCTTAGTAGTAGTCGATATTCCTTTTACAGAAATGGAAGATAACTCACTTACTTATGATACGTATCCTTTAGCTATAATACATACTGAAAAACAAATAATAACTGTTTGTTTGAAAAATAGTAGAATACTAACTGATTTTATAAACGGTAAAGTTAAGTCTTTTTATTCTTTTAAAAAATCTAGATTTATATTACAGGTATTAAATAAAATATCAACATATTACTTACTTTATCTTAGACAAATAGATAAAAAGAGTTTAATGATAGAAAAAAGACTTCATAAATCTATGAAAAATAGAGAATTAATTCAACTTCATTCTTTAGAGAAATCTTTAGTTTATTTTTCTACATCATTAAAAGCTAATGAAATAACCTTAGAAAAAATGCTTAAACTAGAAATAATGCAAAAATATGAAGATGATAAAGATGTGTTAGAAGATGTTATTATTGAAAATAAACAAGCAATAGAAATGACTGAAATATATAGTAACATTCTTGCTAGTACAATGGACTTTTTTGCATCTGTTATTTCAAATAATCTAAATATAGTAATGAAAATTCTAGCCTCTGTTACAATATTAATGGCAATTCCTACTGTAATTGGTGGTATATTTGGGATGAACTTCGTTGAAATGCCTTTATTAAAAAATCCTGCTGGATTTAATATCACTATGATAATAACAGCATTCTTAACTGCAATTACAGCATTTATCCTATATAAAAAAGGAATGTTTAGTTAAATTAATTTCATATATAAGTTTTATAATAAAAAGTTATTATTTTAAGTAATAGCTTTTTATTTTTTATAGTATATTTTAATATTAATATTTAAAAGTAGGTGAATTTATATTGATAAAATTAAACCCTCTATCTTCCTCTTCTACTATAGGGATAGTAGCTCCTGCCTCTTGTGAAGATTCTAATATTATAGATTCTAAAATATTAGAATTTGAAGAATTAGGTTTTAATATAAAAAAAGGAAAGCATATTTATGATAAATACGGTTATTTAGCTGGTACGGATGAAGATAGAGCGAAGGATATAATTGATATGTTTACTGATAGTACTGTAGATGCTATTGTATGTTTAAGAGGTGGCTATGGTTCTATAAGAATGATTCCTTATCTAGACTTTAAAAAAATCAAACAAAACCCTAAGCCATTCTGTGGCTATAGTGATATAACGTTACTTCTTAATTATATATCGAATAGATGTAACTTTACTACGTTCCATAGTCCAATGATAACATCTAATTTAAAAGATCAACTTACGCAAACTTATTTTATTAATACATTAACTAATTATAATATACCTTTTTATAACTTAAAAACTATTGGTAAAAATACTATAAGCTATATTAATAAAGATAGCTTTCATGGGAAACTTGTTGGAGGTAATCTTAGCCTTATCTGCTCTTCTATTGGGACACCTTATGAAATTAACTTTAAAAATTCAATTGTATTAATTGAAGAGGTTAGTGAAAAACCTTATGCAGTAGATAGAATGCTCTCTCAACTTATCTCATCTGGTAAATTTAAAAATTGTTCTGGCATTATTTTAGGACATTTTACAGATTGTATTTCTTCTAAAACATCTAATAGTTTCGATATTTCTAATATTATCGCTCAAAAATTATCCCCATTAAAAATTCCGATAATAAATGGTTTTCCAACTGGACATAGTTATCCAAATATAACATTACCTATTGGAGCTAAATTAACATTTAACTATAAAAATGATTTGCTATATATCTCTGATAATATATTTAAAAATTCTAAATAAAGTAAAAAAACCTACAAGTAAAACTTGTAGGTTTTTTGGAGGCGCCACCCGGATTTGAACCGGGGATAAAGGTTTTGCAGACCTCTGCCTTACCACTTGGCTATAGCGCCATACCTGGTGGCTCGACCAGGAATCGAACCAGGGACACGAGGATTTTCAGTCCTCTGCTCTACCGACTGAGCTATCGAGCCACATTACCTGGCAACGTTCTACTCTCCCACACAGTCTCCCATGCAGTACCATCGACGCTGTAGAGCTTAACTTTCCTGTTCGGAATGGGAAGGAGTGTTTCCTCTACGCCATCATCACCAGATGCATTGTCACCCCAAATCTATGATTTGGTTGGTGTAAAGCACTTAGCATAGCTAAGTTACCTTTTCAGAGATGTTCTCTGAAAATTGCACATGAATTTTTGCCATTTCGTTATTGGTCAAGCCCTCGACCTATTAGTATCAGTCAGCTAAATATGTTACCACACTTACACCTCTGACCTATCAACCTTGTGTTCTTCAAGGGGTCTTACTAGCTTATGCTATGGGAAATCTCATCTTGAGGGGGGCTTCACGCTTAGATGCTTTCAGCGTTTATCCCTTCCCGACTTAGCTACCCAGCCATGCTCTTGGCAGAACAACTGGTGCACCAGAGGTCAGTCCATCCCGGTCCTCTCGTACTAAGGACAGCTCCTCTCAAATTTCCTACGCCCGCGACGGATAGGGACCGAACTGTCTCACGACGTTCTGAACCCAGCTCGCGTGCCGCTTTAATGGGCGAACAGCCCAACCCTTGGGACCTACTACAGCCCCAGGATGCGACGAGCCGACATCGAGGTGCCAAACCTCCCCGTCGATGTGGACTCTTGGGGGAGATCAGCCTGTTATCCCCGAGGTAGCTTTTATCCGTTGAGCGATGGCCCTCCCACGAGGTACCACCGGATCACTAAGCCCGACTTTCGTCCCTGCTCCACTTGTGGGTGTCGCAGTCAGGCTCCCTTCTGCCTTTGCACTCTTCGAACGATTTCCGACCGTTCTGAGGAAACCTTTGGGCGCCTCCGTTACTTTTTAGGAGGCGACCGCCCCAGTCAAACTGCCCACCTAACAATGTCCCGTCACCAGATTCATGGCGTCCGGTTAGAACCCCAATACTGTCAGGGTGGTATCCCAAGGATGACTCCACCAAGGCTGACGCCCTAGTTTCCCAGTCTCCCACCTATCCTGTACAGACAATATCGGAATTCAATGCTAAGCTACAGTAAAGCTCTACGGGGTCTTTCCGTCCAATCGCGGGTAGCGAGCATCTTCACTCGCACTACAACTTCGCCGGATTTGCAGTTGAGACAGTGCCCAAGTCATTACGCCATTCGTGCGGGTCAGAACTTACCTGACAAGGAATTTCGCTACCTTAGGACCGTTATAGTTACGGCCGCCGTTTACTGGGGCTTAAGTTCACACCTTCGCTTGCGCTAAGTGTTCCCCTTAACCTTCCAGCACCGGGCAGGCGTCAGCCCCTATACATCAGCTTGCGCTTTAGCAGAGACCTGTGTTTTTGCTAAACAGTTGCTTGGGCCTATTCTCTGCGGCCTACTCTCGTAGGCACCCCTTCTCGCTAACTTACGGGGTCAATTTGCCTAGTTCCTTAACTGCAATTCTTCCGCTGGTCTTAGGATTCTCTCCTCATCTACCTGTGTCGGTTTGCGGTACGGGCACTACTTCTCTCTCTAGATGCTTTTCTTGGAAGCATGGAATCAGATACTTCAGCCTTTTGGCCTTCCCCATCACGCCTCAGAATTGTTGAAACGGATTTGCCTGTTTCAACTCCCTAAACGCTTAGACTAGCATTTCCAATCGCTAGCACATCCTATCCTTCTCCGTCACACCATCGATAATAACGATTGTAGTGGTATCGGAATATCAACCGATTGTCCATCGCCTACGCCTATCGGCCTCGGCTTAGGTCCCGACTAACCCTGGGCGGACGAGCCTTCCCCAGGAAACCTTAGATTTTCGACCTGTGAGATTCTCACTCACATCTCGCTACTAATGCCAACATTCTCACTCGTAATCAGTCCACCGCTCCTTACGGTACGACTTCAGCCCGATTACGACGCTCCTCTACCGCTCATCTTACGATGAGCCCGTAGCTTCGGTGGTAAGTTTGAGCCCCGGACATTTTCGGCGCAGGATCTCTCGACTAGTGAGCTATTACGCACTCTTTCAATGAGTGGCTGCTTCTAAGCCAACATCCTAGTTGTCTTAGAAATCCCACATCCTTTTCCACTTAACTTACACTTTGGGACCTTAGCTGACGATCTGGGCTTTTTCCCTTTTGACCACGGATCTTATCATTCGTAGTCTGACTGCCGGACTAATAGTATATGGCATTCGGAGTTTGATAAGGTTCGGTAAGCGATACGCCCCCTAGCCCATTCAGTGCTCTACCTCCATTACTCATATCCGACGCTAGCCCTAAAGCTATTTCGAGGAGAACCAGCTATCTCCGAGTTCGATTGGAATTTCTCCGCTATCCACAGCTCATCCCATGCTTTTTCAACAGCAACGTGGTTCGGTCCTCCACGGGGTTTTACCCCCGCTTCAACCTGGCCATGGATAGGTCACCCGGTTTCGGGTCTACGGCATGCAACTAGTCGCCCTATTAAGACTCGGTTTCCCTTCGGCTCCGTACCTTAAGTACTTAACCTTGCTACATACCGTAACTCGTTGGCTCGTTCTACAAAAAGCACGTCATCACACTCATATGGTGCTCTGACCGGTTGTAGGCACACGGTTTCAGGTTCTATTTCACTCCCCTCCCGGGGTTCTTTTCACCTTTCCCTCACGGTACTGCTTCACTATCGGTCATCAGGTAGTATTTAGCCTTGGGAGGTGGTCCTCCCTGCTTCCCACAAGGTTTCACGTGTCTCGTGGTACTCTGGATCAGAACTTAGTTATTATAATTTTTACCTACGTGGCTATTACACTCTATGGCCTAACTTTCCAGTTATTTTCAGTTAATTATAACTTCCCGTTAATGTTCTGTCCGCAACCCCAGAGATAAATCTCTGGTTTGGGCTCTTTCCCTTTCGCTCGCCGCTACTCAGAAAATCGATTTTTCTTTCTCTTCCTCTAGGTACTTAGATGTTTCAGTTCCCTAGGTTTACCTTCCTGTAACTATTTATTCATTACAGGATACATGGGGTTTCCCATGTGAGTTCCCTCATTCGGAAATCTCCGGATCACTGGCTATGTGCGCCTACCCGAAGCTTATCGCAGCTTATCACGTCCTTCATCGGCTCCTGATGCCAAGGCATTCACCATGCGCCCTTTGTAGCTTGACCTTTACGGTTCTCTTTTTACAAAGAGTCAATTTATATCACAAAGAATATTTTTCTTGGCTTGTTGTCACTTCTCAATTAACATTTGTTAATAAAGTTGTTTTAATTCATGTGCAATTTTCAAAGAACAATGGTGGGTCTAAATGGACTCGAACCATCGACCTCACGCTTATCAGGCGTGCGCTCTAACCAGCTGAGCTATAGACCCATGTGGTGGAGATAAAGAGATTCGAACTCTTGACCCCTTGCGTGCAAGGCAAGTGCTCTCCCAACTGAGCTATACCCCCACATGTTTTGAGGTAGATCCCTCAAAATTGAACAGAAGTTAAGATAACGCTTCTTTTGAAATATACTAGTTAATCATCTTGTTAACTATATTTCTCCATAGAAAGGAGGTGATCCAGCCGCAGGTTCTCCTACGGCTACCTTGTTACGACTTCACCCCAATCGCTGACCCTACCTTAGGTCGCTGCCTCCTTGCGGTTAGCTCACGAACTTTGGGTATTGCCAACTCTCATGGTGTGACGGGCGGTGTGTACAAGGCCCGGGAACGTATTCACCGCGACATGCTGATTCGCGATTACTAGCAACTCCAGCTTCATGTAGGCGAGTTTCAGCCTACAATCCGAACTGAGACAAGTTTTATAGTTTAGCTCCACCTCGCGGTATTGCATCTCGTTGTACTTGCCATTGTAGCACGTGTGTAGCCCTAGACATAAGGGGCATGATGATTTGACGTCATCCCCACCTTCCTCCCGGTTAACCCGGGCAGTCTCGCTAGAGTGCTCAACTAAATGGTAGCAACTAACAATAAGGGTTGCGCTCGTTGCGGGACTTAACCCAACATCTCACGACACGAGCTGACGACAACCATGCACCACCTGTCATCCTGTCTCCGAAGAGACTTCCTCGATTAAGAGTAATGCAGGAGATGTCAAGTCTAGGTAAGGTTCTTCGCGTTGCTTCGAATTAAACCACATGCTCCGCTGCTTGTGCGGGCCCCCGTCAATTCCTTTGAGTTTTAATCTTGCGACCGTACTCCCCAGGCGGGATACTTAATGTGTTAACGGCGGCACGGAAGGAGTTGATACCTCCCACACCTAGTATCCATCGTTTACGGCGTGGACTACCAGGGTATCTAATCCTGTTTGCTCCCCACGCTTTCGAGCCTCAGCGTCAGTTACAGTCCAGAGAGTCGCCTTCGCCACTGGTGTTCTTCCTAATCTCTACGCATTTCACCGCTACACTAGGAATTCCACTCTCCTCTCCTGCACTCTAGACTTCCAGTTTGAAATGCAGCACCCAAGTTGAGCCCGGGTATTTCACATCTCACTTAAAAGTCCGCCTACGCTCCCTTTACGCCCAGTAAATCCGGACAACGCTCGCCACCTACGTATTACCGCGGCTGCTGGCACGTAGTTAGCCGTGGCTTCCTCCTCAGGTACCGTCATTATCGTCCCTGAAGACAGAGCTTTACGATCCGAAAACCTTCATCACTCACGCGGCGTTGCTGCATCAGGGTTTCCCCCATTGTGCAATATTCCCCACTGCTGCCTCCCGTAGGAGTCTGGGCCGTGTCTCAGTCCCAATGTGGCCGATCACCCTCTCAGGTCGGCTACGCATCGTCGCCTTGGTGAGCCGTTACCTCACCAACTAGCTAATGCGCCGCGGGCCCATCTTGTAGCGGATCACTCCTTTAATTACTGCTCCATGCGAAGCTGCAATATTATGCGGTATTAATCTTCCTTTCGGAAGGCTATTCCCCTCTACAAGGCAGGTTGCCCACGTGTTACTCACCCGTCCGCCGCTAGGTTTGTTCCCGAAGGAACTCTCCTCGCTCGACTTGCATGTGTTAGGCACGCCGCCAGCGTTCGTCCTGAGCCAGGATCAAACTCTCACTAAAAAGTTTAATCTGTGCTCAAATTACTTTGAGTCTTTGTTTTAAGACTTTCAAAAGAATTGCTGGTTATACTTAACTTTTATTCTGTTCAATTTTCAAAGATCTAATTTCTTGCAATCTCTCGACCGCTTAATCATAATAACATTTTCTCATTTCCTTGTCAACATATTTTTTAAAATATATTTTCAAGTTTTTCGTTTTGTCCTCGTTGTTCCCGACGACGCTATTTATAATATCATGATTACGAAGAATAACATACTATAAATCTATTAATTTTTGAGTTTTATTTCTATTTTACTACTATTTTCTTGTATTTTCTAAGTTTTTCATATAAAGATACGCCAGGCATAGTTAACTCTATATATCATAATTATACTAAATATATTATTATAAAAGTACGATACTTATATTAAAGTTAAAACTTTATAATTTAAATTTTAAATTACATTAAATTAATATAAACTATTATATATTAGTATTAGCACATTATTTAGGAGGTTTATTATGCTAAAAAAAATTTTACCTTTAATTTTATTATCTAGCATTTTATTAATTGGTTGTACCAAACAAGAAGATAAAGAAAATAAAATTAAAAATAATACTACTACAGTAGAATCACAAACACCTTCCCCTACAACTAACACAAATATAGTTTTAGTTGAAAAATCAAATTCATACTCTCCATATTTAAATATAGGTAATCTAACTTTCTTTCCAGATAAAGAAAATAACAATAAATTATCTACTATAGAAAAACCTAAAGCTACTGGTTATATATCAACTAAAGATATAAAAGATATTTTTAATTACCCAGTAGAATCTACAGCTTCTATAGATGAATGTATTTATTTTCCAAACGGTTCTGATAATAATTTTTTATACAAATTAGATTATCAACGTAATGAAATAACCAAAATTAATAATAACTCTGTTTATAATATAACTTCTAACATGAAATCACTTTATTATATAAATAGAGATGATAACAATAAAATTTATACATATAATCTAGAAACTAGTACATCTTCCTCACTTACAGCTGATTCTTGTGGTAAATTTTTAATAAATGGAGATTTTATCTTATATCAAAACACTAGTGATAACTCTAAACTTTATATTGTAAAACTAGATGGTACTAATAAAAAGCAATTAACCAATACTTCTGTTGATAGTTTTACTGTTTATAATAGTCAAATACTTTATATAAATTCTCATGACAATAACTCGTTATATAAATTAGATCCAAATTCAACTTCAACAAATAGAGTAGACCTAATTAATGGTACAAATCTTAAATGTTTTGATAACAAATTATATTTCATCGATAATAGTAATAATAACTTATGTTCATTATCAGTAGATTTAACTAAAAATACTGCAACTACATCAAATGTAACTACTGATTCTATTAATAATTATTTTATTACTGATAACGGAATATTCTTAGATAAAACTATAGATGTAAATAAAACATATATCCTTAAATAAAAAAACGCCTACAGATTAATAAAGTTAACCTGTAGGTGTTTTGTTTTTATTTTAATTTTTTTACTATCTCTTTAAATTTATTTCCTCTTATTGCAAAGTTAGGGAACATATCAAATGATGCACAAGCTGGTGATAGTGTTACTACATCTCCTGTAGTTGCAATATTTCTAGCTTCATTTACTGCATCTTCTAATGAATCAACTATTTTAATTGGAATACATATATTTTTATCTTTCATAACTTTATCAAAAGCTTCCTTTATCATACTTTTAGTTGCTCCTAATAAAATTAATTCTTTTATATATGGATATCCCTTTTCTGCTAATGGTTCAAAAGGAATATGTTTATCATATCCTCCTGCTATTAATATTACTTTTTTTTCAAATGCAAAAAGACCTGCTAATGTTCTAGTTGGGCTTGATGCTATAGAATCATTATAATATTTAACACCTTCTAATTCTCTAACTAATTCACATCTATGCTCTACCCCATTAAATGTTTCTGCAACTTTTTTCATGGTTTCAATCTTCACATCATCTTTAGTTGCTATAAATGCTGCTAAATAATTTTCAACATTATGCATTCCCTTTATCACAATGTTTTCTTTTTTACATACTTCTTTACCTTGTAAATACAGAATACCATCTTGATAATATGCACCATCTTTTAATATTCTTTTAGAGCTAAATTCTCTTACTTCACCTTTAGCTTCCTTTTCAAATCCATATGTTATTTCATTTTCTCTATTTACTACTAAAACATTGTCTTTGTTTTGATATAAAAATATATTCTTCTTAGAGTCAATATATTCTTGCATATCTTTATGCATATCAAGGTGATTTGGAGCTAAATTTGTTGTTATAGCAACATCTATAGGTGAATCCATAGTCATCAATTGGAAACTTGATAATTCTAATACTACCATATCACTTGATTCTATTTCTTCTATTTGTGAGAATAAAGGCGTACCTATATTTCCACCAACCCACGTTTTATAACCTTCTGCTTCTAAAATTTTAGAAACTATTGTTGTTGTTGTTGTTTTTCCATCGCTACCTGTTAACCCATATATTTTGCCTTTGCAATATATAACAAACTCTTCCATTTCTGATGTTATATATGCTCCTTCATTTTTCACTTTAAGTAAAGCATCGCAATCTATTCTCATAGATGGTGTTTTAAATACAACATCAAAACCTGTTAATTTATCTAAATAATTTTCTCCTAATTCTAATTTTATACCCTTTTCTTTAAATCCGTTAACAACTTCTCCCAATTGGTCCTCGGTCTTCTTATCAAAAGCTGTAACAGTAGCTCCTAGTTTAAATAAAAAATTAATAAGAGGAATATTACTTACACCTATACCTACAACGGCAACATTCTTTCCATTTATAAACTCTTTAAATTCTTTAAAGTCTTTTTTCATATACTTTCCTCCAAAAAAACTATCTATTCCATTATTATATTAACTCTATTTAAGTCTGTCCCAATTCTTTCTAATTATAACATTTAAATTAATTAAATACAAAAATCAAAGAAATTTTATCAAGTTTTTCTTATACTTTTAATCTTTAACACTATTGGTTTTATATATACAATTATTTATATTTATTCTTGATATAACTACTAATTCGTCAACTTATCCAAAAATAAAAATAGCCCGGGAAATAATTCCCAAGCTATTAATTAATTAAATTAAAATTCTAAGCTTTTTGAAATAAATGCATCTAACTCTTCTATCTTTACTCTTTCTTGTTGCATTGTATCTCTATTTCTTATAGTAACAGCATTATCTTCTAAAGTTTCAAAATCAATTGTTATACAGTATGGTGTACCAATTTCATCTTGTCTTCTATATCTCTTACCGATACTTCCTGCATCATCATATTCTAAGTTGAACTTCTTGCTTAAATCTCCATATACTTCTAAAGCCTTTTCTGAAAGCTTCTTTGAAAGTGGTAATATAGCAGCTTTATATGGTGCTAATGCTGGATGTATATGCATTACTGTTCTTGTATCTCCACCTTCTAATTCTTCCTCATCGTAAGCATCAACTAAGAATGCTAATGCAACTCTATCTGCTCCTAATGATGGTTCTATAACATATGGTATATATTTTTCCTTGTTTGTTGGATCTAAGTAGCTCATATCTTGACCTGAATGTTCTTGATGCTTATTTAAATCATAGTCAGTTCTATCAGCTATTCCCCAAAGTTCTCCCCAACCAAATGGGAATAGATATTCTATATCTGATGTTGCATTTGAATAGAATGATAATTCTTCTTGAGCATGATCTCTCATTCTTAAGTTTTCTTTGTTAACTCCTAGATTTAATAGGAAGCTCCAACAGTAATCCTTCCAATATCCAAACCACTCTAAATCTGTTCCTGGTTTACAGAAGAATTCTAATTCCATTTGTTCAAACTCTCTTGTTCTGAAAGTGAAGTTACCTGGTGTAATTTCATTTCTGAAAGATTTACCTATTTGTGCTATACCGAATGGTACTTTCTTTCTTGAACTTCTTTGAACTGATTTGAAGTTTACAAATATACCTTGTGCTGTTTCAGGTCTTAAGTATATTTCGTTTTTAGCATCTTCTGTAACACCTTGGAAAGTTTTAAACATTAAATTAAACTTTCTAATATCTGTATAGTTCATTTTTCCGCACTTTGGACAAACTATATTATTTTTTTCTATATATTCTCTTAGTTGTTCATTACTCCAACCATCAGCTGATGCTACTTCTACTCCACTTTCAGTCATATGGTCTTCAACTAATTTATCTGCTCTAAATCTAGCCTTACATTCTTTACAATCCATTAATGGATCTGAGAAGCCACCAATATGTCCTGATGCTACCCAAACTTCCTTATTCATTAATATAGCGCAATCTACACCTACATTATATGGACTTTCTTGAACGAATTTTTTCCACCATGCTTTTTTAACATTATTTTTAAATTCTACTCCTAGTGGACCGTAATCCCATGAGTTTGCTAATCCACCATAAATATCTGACCCTGGGAATATGAATCCTCTATTTTTGCAAAGTGCAACGATTTTATCCATAGTCTTTTCTACTGCCATTTTCATACCTCCAATATTTTAATGTAAAATAAAAAGGCCTTATAAACCTAAAGGGACGAAATTTTCTTCCGCGGTTCCACCCTTCTTGGCTATAGCCCATCTTTCTAAATCAATACATTCAAAAGCGCCATTCATTTTAATTTAATAACGATTTTCAGCAACCATCGTCTCTCTAAAATTAAATTTAAAATTACTCTTCTTTATCATCATGTAATATTCACTTATACATCAATTTTATCAAAAGAGTTTTATATGTCAAGTAAAACAATACTATAAATATAAATCTTATCTCTTTTTTGTTTTTTAAATATAAAAAAGACTTTTATAACAATAGACTATATCTACTCTTATAAAAGCCTTTAGATAAAAAAATGGCTCCGCGAAGAGGATTCGAACCTCCAACCTATCGGTTAACAGCCGAGTGCTCCACCGTTGAGCTATCGCGGAATATTTTTTATATAAACATGTTAAATTTAAATGGCTCCGCGAAGAGGATTCGAACCTCCAACCTATCGGTTAACAGCCGAGTGCTCCACCGTTGAGCTATCGCGGAATATTTTTATATTAACATGTTAAATCAAATGGCTCCGCTAAGAGGATTCGAACCTCCAACCTATCGGTTAACAGCCGAGTGCTCCACCGTTGAGCTATCGCGGAATATTGATTACATTAGATATTATATCATGTTTTTTTAATATGACAACCCCTTTTATAAAAAAAAGTAAAAAAACTTTTATTTTTCACATTTAAATCATTTTATCCACAGTTTTTAAGAAAAAAATCTATTTTAATGTTAATAACTTTTAACATATTCACACCAATTTATTTAATCTTTTAACTATCTATATAAAAAAAAGAGCAAGAAAACTTGCCCTTTATTTAAATAGAATTATTTATTTGATTGTGGCTTCATTGTTGGGAACATGATGACATCTCTTATTGATGCTGAATCAGTTAAGAACATTATCATTCTATCTATTCCTATTCCTAATCCGCCTGTTGGTGGCATACCTGTTTCTAAAGCACTCATAAACTCTTCATCGATCATGTATGCTTCATCATCACCTAATTCTCTTTCTTTTTCTTGTTGGTTAAATCTTTCTCTTTGAACTATAGGATCATTTAATTCTGAGTAAGCATTACATACTTCTCTACCAAATACAAATCCTTCAAATCTTTCTGTAAACTCAGCATTATCTCTCTTTTTCTTAGTTAAAGGTGAGATTTCTACTGGGTAATCACATATAAATGTTGGTTGTATCATCTTTTCTTCTGCATATTCTTCGAATAGCATATTTAATACTTCACCTTTAGTTACGTATTTAAGTTCTTTTTTGAACTCTAAGTGCTTTTCTTTAGCTATAGCTTGAGCTTCTTCATTTGATTTTATTGCATTAAAATCTACGCCTGCGTATTCTTTTACAGCATCAACCATAGTTATTCTTCTCCAAGGAGGTGTAAAATCTATTTCTGTTCCTTGGTAATTAACTTTAGTTGTACCATTTACTTTTTCGCAAACATATGCAACCATATTTTCTGTTATTTCCATCATATCATTGTAATCTGAAAATGCTTGATACAATTCTATCATAGTAAATTCTGGGTTATGTCTTACTGACATACCTTCATTTCTGAATGTTCTTCCAAGATCATAAACCTTTTCTAATCCAGCTACTATACATCTCTTTAAATATAATTCTGGAGCAATTCTTAGATACATATCTATATCTAATGTATTATGATGAGTAACAAAAGGTCTAGCAGATGCTCCACCAGCTATTGGTGATAATATTGGTGTTTCAACTTCTATAAATCCTTTATTATCTAAGAATTCTCTTATTCCTTTTATTATTCTAGCTCTTTTTATAAAAGTATCTTTAACTTCTGGGTTTGTAATTATATCTACTTCTCTTTGTCTATATCTTAAATCTGGATCTTTTAATCCATGCCACTTTTCTGGTAACGGTTTTAATGATTTACATATTAATTCAAAACTCTTAACCTTAACAGATACTTCACCTGTTCTTGTTTTAAACACTTCTCCTGTTGCAGAAACCCAGTCTCCTAAGTCATAAGTCTTATATGACTTTAAAGCCTCTTCTCCAACTTCATCTATCTTGATAAATAATTGTATTCTACCATCTCTATCATGGATATCTGAAAATACAACTTTACCTTGACCTCTTTTAGACATAATTCTTCCAGCTACAGTTACTACTGTACCTTCTAAAGTTTCAAAACTATTTTTAACTTCTTCTGAAGAGTGGGTTCTTTCAACCTTATAAACGTCAAATGGATCCTTACCTTCATTTTGTAACTCTACTAGTTTTTCTCTTCTTAATGCTTCTTGTTCACTAAACTGAGATTCTAGCTCTTGTATATTCATTTCCTCAGTTGACATTAAATATCCCTCCGTTAATCTCTTCTAATTCCAAGTACTTCAAATTTATTTACTCCGCTTGGAACTGATACTTCTATTATTTCACCAACTTTTTTGCCCATTAAAGCACTTCCAACTGGTGATTCATTTGATATTTTAAAATTCATAGGATCTGCTTCTGCTGAACCTACTATTGAATATTCTACTTCTTCATCGAACTCATAATCTTTAACTTTAACTATTGATCCTACTGATACCTTATCAGTTGGTATTTCTGACTCATCAACAACAGAAGCATTTTTTAACATATTCTCTAATTGAATAATTCTTCCTTCTGTAAATGCTTGCTCATTTTTAGCTTCATCATATTCTGAGTTTTCGCTTAAATCCCCATACCCTAATGCTACTTTTATCTTTTCTGTTATTTCTTTTCTCTTAACTGTTTTTAGGAACTCTAATTCATCTTCTAACTTTTTAACACCTTCATAAGTCATCAAGAATTTTTTTGATTCGCTCATTTCTTTCTCCCCTTCAAACTAATTACTACTTTTATATTGTAATACCTAACACTAGGTCTGATATTCTTTGAACATTTAAAATATTATAAATCAGTAAGTTTAATATGTCAACAAAGTTAATGTCATCCATATACAAGATTAAGTTTAGTGACTTATATATGTATTAACCGTTTAGACTATATTTATTCAAATATTTATACTTTAATACCTAAATATTTTACTTTAACAGTTCTTCCTTATATTGTTTTAAAAAATCAATAACCTTAGAACTTTCCTCAATAGTATTCATAATATTTCTTACTTCACTACTTCTTGGCAATCCTTTTATATACCATGATGCATGCTTTCTCATCTCTCTTACAGCTTTATAATCTCCATCATATTTTATTGCCAATTCATAATGTCTAAGACACATATCTATTTTATCTATATCGCTTATCTCTAATAATTCTTCACCTTTAAGCTTTCTTTGAACCTGCTTAAATATCCATGGATTTCCCATACTTCCTCTTGCTATCATTATTCCATCACAATTTGTGATTTTTTTCATATCAAGAGCATCATCGGGTGTAAAGACATCTCCATTTCCAATGACAGGAATATTTACTGCTTGTTTAACTTTAGCAATTATATCCCAATCTGCTTTACCTTCATACATTTGTTTTTTGGTTCTTCCATGAACAGCAATAGCATCTGCACCTGCATTTTCTAATGCTTTTGCAAATTCAACTGCATTAACACTTTCTTCATCCCATCCTTTTCTAAACTTCACTGTAACAGGCTTTGTTGAAACCTTTTTAATATCTTCAACAATTTTTGCTGCAAGTTTAGGATCTTTCATAAGTGCAGATCCTTCACCATTCTTAGTGATTTTAGGAGCAGGACACCCCATATTTATATCTAATATACAAATATCTTCTCTATCATTAAAATATTTTTGTACTACCTCTGCCATTATTTTAGGGTCATTCCCAAAAATTTGAGCTGCTACAGGTTTTTCTTCATCAGCTATTCTTAGTAAAGTTTTAGTATTTTCACTTCCATAATATAAAGCTTTAGCACTTACCATCTCTGTGTATACTAATCCACAACCCATTTCTTTACATAATCCTCTGAAGGATATATCTGTAACGCCTGCCATAGGTGCTAGAAAAACATTATTTTCAAATTCTAGGTTTTTTATTTTCATACTATACTACTCCTTATTTTTTTCGTATATTATTCTTAACCCCTCTAATGTTAAACTAGAATCAACTTTATCAATAACATTTGTTTCATTAGCTATTAGATTAGCTAATCCCCCTGTTGCTATTACAAAAGGCTCTTCTGACCCAAGCTCCATCATTTCTTTTTTAGTCTTTTTAACTATATATTCAACCTGGCCTATATAACCATAAATTATTCCAGCTTGCATACTTGAAATTGTATTTTTACATATTATATTTTCAGGCACTTCTAACTCTACTCTTGGTAGCTTTGCGGCTCTATCGAATAAAGCATCTGATGATATTTTCACACCAGGTACAATACATCCTCCTAAATAATTTGCTGATTTAGTTACAGCACAAAAGGTAGTTGCTGTACCAAAATCAATTATTATCATATCTCTTTTGTAAATTTCATGAGCAGCTACTGCATTTACTATTCTATCTGCTCCAACTTCTTTTGGATTATCATATTTTATATTTATGCCTGTTTTAATTCCAGGGCCTACAATTAATGGATTAATCCCAAAGCATTTTTTAATCATATTTTCCAAAGAGTGCATTATATTAGGAACCACAGATGATATAATTATACCCTTTACTTCCTTTGGATTAAGTTCACTTTGCGTAAACAATTGCATCACTTGAATCCCAAATTCATCAGAAGTCTTTTTTGAATCTGTAGAAATTCTCCAACTCATAACATTTTCCTTGTCTTTGTATACCCCTAAGACTATATTTGTATTCCCTACATCCAGCAATAAAACCATAAAAGCACCATCCTTAATACAATTAAAAGCAGCCCTAAAGCTGCCTTTATTTTAAGTATTGTAATCCTTAAAATTTAATAATTTAATTTTAACAATTACAGAGTATTTGTCAAGCGTTGTAAATTGTAGAAATTAAAATAATCCTACAATTTCTCCGTTATCTAAAATATCCATTCTATTGGCTGCTGGTATCTTAGGTAACCCTGGCATAGTCATTACATTCCCATTTAATGCAACTATAAATCCAGCTCCATTTGACACTCTTATTTCTCTTACAGTAATTTCAAAATTTTCTGGTCTACCTAAAAGATTTGCATTATCTGAAAGTGAATATTGGGTTTTTGCCATACAAATTGGTAATTTATCTAATCCAAACTTTTCAAGTTCTAGTATTTGCTTTTTAGCTTCTGGCGTAAATTTAACCCCATTAGCTCCATAAATCTCTCTTGCTATTATATTTATTTTATTTTCTATTGTTTCTTTTTCACTATATATTGGTGCAAAACATGATTTTTCATTCTCTAATACGCTAGTAACTATATTTCCTAACTCTATTCCACCTTCTCCACCTTTTGCCCATACATCTGATAAAGCAACTTTTACATTTAGTTTTCCACAGAATTCTTTTATAAATTCAATTTCTTCCACACTATCTGTTAAAAATCTGTTTATAGCTACAACTACTGGTACATTATATTTTTTAATATTTTCTATTTGCTTTTCTAAATTTACTATTCCCACTCTTAAAGCTTCTACATTAGGCTTATTTAATTCGTCTCTACAAACTCCACCATGATGCTTTAAAGCTCTTATAGTAGCCACTACTACTACACAGTCTGGATTTAATTCTCCGTACCTACACTTTATATCTAAAAACTTCTCTGCTCCTAGGTCTGCACCAAATCCTGCTTCTGTAATAACTATATCGCCTAGTTTTAAAGCCATTTTTGTAGCTATTATAGAATTACATCCATGAGCTATGTTAGCAAATGGTCCTCCATGTATTATCGCAGGAGTATTCTCTAATGTTTGAACTAAATTAGGTTTTATAGCCTCCTTCATTAATAACGCCATTGCCCCTTGAACTTCTAACTGCTTAGCATATACTGGATTGCCATCTAAATCATATGCTATTAATATATTCCCCATTCTTTCTTTAAGATCTTTTAAGCTATTTGCTAAACATAGTATCGCCATTATTTCTGATGCTACAGTTATCATAAAGCCATCTTCTCTTAAAAATCCATTTATTTTTCCACCCATTCCAACAACTATATTTCTAAGAGCTCTATCATTCATATCCATAACTCTTTTAAAGATAATTCTTCTTGAATCTATTCTTAATAAATTCCCTTGATGAATATGATTATCTATAGACGCTGCCAATAAATTATTAGCAGAAGTTATTGCATGCATATCTCCTGTAAAATGTAGATTTATATCCTCCATTGGAACTACTTGAGAATATCCACCACCTGCAGCACCCCCTTTAATTCCAAATACAGGTCCTAATGATGGTTCTCTTAAAGCTATTACTGCATTTTTACCCATTTTGCATAACGCTTGCCCTAAACCAACAGTAACTGTAGATTTACCTTCACCTGCTGGAGTTGGATTTATTGCCGTTACTAAAACTAACTTCCCATCTTCTTTATCCCTATTCTGTTCTAATATATCTAAAGATAACTTACATTTATATTTGCCATATTGCTCTATATTATCTTCGTTTAGATTTAACTTTTCAGCAATCTTTACTATATGCTCCATATTAGCCTCTTGAGCTATTTGAATATCACTTTTCATAAATAACTAACCTCCCAATAACTTTTAAATTATAACTTATTATATCATCAATAAACCTTTAATTAAACACTTTGTTCGAATATTATTTTAATTTTAATTATTAATGTTCGTATATTTTAAATATAACCCCGCTTTTATATGTTATTTTAAAACATAATTCGTTAATTAAAAATTAATAATACTTACGCCTTATCTATTAATTACCTAGCCTTATCTATTAATTACCTATATATAAAAAATAAAATGCGAGATAATAAACCTATTATCTCGCATTAATAATTATTATAACAAATTAATTGGCATCGAATATTCTTTCGAATTCTTCTCCATCAATTTTTTCTTTTTCTAATAGAGTTTCTGCTACAGCATGTAATTTACTCATATTTTCACTTAGAAGCTTTTCAGCTTTACTGTATGCTTCATCAATGAATGATTTAACTTCTTTGTCTATTTCTGAGCCAACTTGTTCACTAAAGTTTCTTCCTCTTCCAAGATCTCTTCCAAGGAATACCTCGTTATTATCTGTTCCATAAGAAATAGTTCCTAGCTTATCACTCATTCCATATTCCATAACCATAGCTCTTGCTATTGCACTAGCTCTATCTATATCATTCTTAGCTCCTGTACTTATATCTGATAGAACTAACTTTTCAGCTACTCTACCACCTAAAAGTCCAACCATATCATCTTTTAGTTTTGCTTTTGATGTATATGATCTATCTTCTCTTGGTAAGTTCATAGTGTATCCACCAGCCATACCTCTTGGAATTATACTTATTTCATGTACTGGATCTGAATGTTCTAAGAATTTCATAACAACTGCATGACCAGCTTCATGGAAAGCTGTTAACTTTCTGTCATGTTCGCTAATAGTTCTACTCTTCTTTTCTGGTCCTGCTATTACTCTTGTAATAGCTTCTTCAAATTCATTCATTCCTATTTGTTTCTTATCTTTTCTAACAGCTAAAAGAGCTGCTTCATTAGCTAAGTTTTCTAAATCTGCTCCACTAAATCCTGGTGTTCTTTTAGCTAATACAGATAAATCAACATCTTCTTCTAAAGGTTTTTCTTTAGTATGAACCTCTAAAACTTCTTTTCTTCCTCTTACATCTGGAGCTCCAACAACAATTTGTCTATCAAATCTACCTGGTCTTAAAAGAGCAGGGTCTAATATATCTGGTCTATTTGTTGCTGCAATCATTATTATTCCTTCATTTGCTCCAAAACCGTCCATTTCAACTAGCAATTGATTTAAAGTTTGTTCTCTTTCATCATGACCACCACCAAGACCAGCGCCTCTTTGTCTACCAACAGCATCTATTTCATCAATAAATATTAATGATGGTGCACTTTTCTTTGCTTGCTCAAATAAATCTCTAACTCTTGATGCACCTACACCAACAAACATTTCAACAAAATCAGATCCTGATATACTATAAAACGGAACTCCTGCTTCTCCAGCAATAGCCTTAGCTAATAAAGTTTTACCAGTTCCCGGAGGTCCTACTAAAAGAACTCCTTTAGGTATTCTAGCTCCCATTTCTACGTATCTTGAAGGTTGTTTTAAGAAATCAACAATTTCTTCTAACTCTTGTTTTTCTTCATCTGCTCCCGCAACATCTTTAAATGTTACCTTCTTAGCGTCAGGTGATAGTACTTTAGCTCTACTTTTACCAAAGCTCATTACACCTCGACCGCCGCCTCCACCTTGGGATTGTTGCGACATCATAAAGAATGCTACTATCATTACTACCACTAGCATTATAGTAGGAATTATACTAATCCACATACCACTATTAGATGGTTGCTTAAACTCAACTTTAATATTATCTTTTGGATTTTGTGTCATTAAGATTTCTAACATATCACTTGGTGCATATGTTAAAAACTGCTTTCCATCTCTTAGTTTTCCACTAATAATCATTTTATCCTGTTGTACCGTCAAACTATCTATTTTGTCATTTACCCATTTTTGTTGAAATTCACTATATGCAATTTGGTCTGACATACTTCCATTATTCCACAGAAATGTAGCTGCTAAAAAAAGTAGAAGTATTGCAAATATCCATACAGTTGCACTTGAATATTTTTTCATTCAAGGCCCCCCTCTCTTATAGTATTTTATTTTTATCAATTGCTATTTTTGTCTTTGATAAACTTCCTCTTTCAATATTCCTATAAAAGGTAAGTTTCTATACTTTTCTGCATAATCTATCCCATATCCTACTATAAATTCATCTGGGACTTCAAAACCACAATACTTAACCTCTATTTGAACCTTTCTTCTTGCTGGCTTATTTAATAGTGTTAGTATTTCTATGCTATTTGCTTTTCTAGCTTTTAAATATTTAAGAAGATAATCAAGTGTAACTCCACTATCTATTATATCTTCAACTATAATTACATCCTTACCTTCAATTCCATGATCTAAATCTTTTAAAATTCTAACTACTCCTGAAGACTCTGTTGAGGTTCCATAACTTGATACTGCCATAAAATCAATAGAACATGGAATAGTTATGTTTTTTATAAGACTTGATGTAACTATTACAGATCCTTTTAATATTCCTACTACCAATAAATCCTTTCCCTTGTAATCCTCATTAATTCTTGATGCAAGTTCTTTGATTTTTTCTGTTATTTCTTGTTCTGTTAATAATACTTTTTTGATATCTTCTACCATTTGCTTATTCCTTTCTAGAAAAAGTAATTTTTATAATATTTTTAGTTTCTTTGGTTATTTTAAAATTCTCAGAAACCTTATACCCCACTACCCATGCTATGTCATTATCAAAACATACTATGGGTACATTTAATCTTTCTTCCCTTGGAATCTTTAGGTTTATAAATATATCTTTTAACTTTTTACTACCTTTCATTCCAAGAGGTCTAATTTTGTCTCCATCTTTTCTAGTCCTAATACATAGTCCTTCTTTTATATTATCATAATCAAAATATTTTATTAAGACATTATCGGAAAATTCTATATTATTTTTATTAGTTACTACTTGAAATTTAACATTATATTTACCAAAGGTAATTTCTTTACTATCAATCTTATCTTTTGACAAACATACTTGATTATATTCATTCTTTTCTACTTTTAAACGCTTTTTCAAATAAATATTTCCATATATATTCTCTGCAAAGATTTCGTTAGGTAAATCTATTTTTTTATTTGTCCCTATTTTAGCAAGTTCTATAACTTCGTAAATATGCTTCATCTCAAAATTAGTATGTTTTTTAGAATATTTTATAAATGCACTTTTTATTACTCTAGTAATTATAGAATCTTCTAATTCAAATAATTTTTTTGATATAATAAGATTTTCATTTTCTTCAAAGCAATATTCTTTATATACTTTATTTGCTGTCTTTTCAATAAATTCATTATCTTTTTGAAGGAGACTTGCCATTCTATTTATAGTGTCAATAATATCCTCATTAAAATTTTTCTTCATATATGGTAATATATCTAATCTTATTTTATTTCTACTATAAACTTTTTCTAAATTGCTCTTATCAATCCTAGGATTTAATTTGTTTAAATCACAATATCTTTCTATTTCTTGTCTTTTAAGGCATAATATAGGTCTTATTATATCTTGACCTCTTTGTGCTCTTATTCCACAAAGACCTTCTAAACCAGCACCTCTCATCATTCTCATAATCACAGTTTCTGCTTGATCATTAGCATTATGAGCTATAGCAATCTTATTATATCCTTTTTCCATCTTAACTTTATCGAAAAACTTATATCGCTCTTCTCTTCCTGCCATTTCATGAGATATACCTTTTTCTTTAGATATTTTATCTATATCTATTCTTTCTATATAACAAGGTATCTTTAACTCTTCACAAGTTTTTTTCACATATTCCTCATCTGCTAAAGCATCTTGCCCTCTTAACATATGATTAACATGTGCAGCTCCTATATCTAAATTCATTTCATCTTTTAATGAATTTAAAATATGCAACAAACATATAGAATCTGGCCCACCTGATAAAGCTACTAATATCTTATCTTCTTTATTAAGTAATTTATTATCTCTTATAAAGTGTTTTACCCTATCTATCAATTGTATGCTCCTAAGTATAAATATTTTAATATATAATATAATACCCTTTACAGCTATTAATGTAAATATTTATAAAAATATTATATTTTTTATAAATAAAAGAGATGAGATTTAATGGTACAATCCTAAATCTCATCTCCATACCTTTAAATTAATACACTGAATATATTTTTGATACTAATACCGTCATATCATCTTTAATTTTCCCACCACTTAAGGATTTAGATTTTTCTAATATATCCCTTGATAGTGCCTCTGGATTAGTATCTGCATATTCAAGATATTCTTTTAACCAGTCATAATTACCAATATCACTTTTATCTACATCTAAAACGCCATCACTTATACTAATAATAATATCTCCATGTTTTAACTTTTTCTTTTCAGTACTAATATCTACATTATCCAAAACTCCAAATGGTAAACTTTCAGAGTTTATAATTTGTACATCATTAGCTCTCTTTATAAAACTTACAACTCCACCAACTTTCATAAAATCAGCTTCACCAGTATATAAATCTATAACATTTAAATCTAAAGTAGTAAACTTTTCATCCTCACTAAACTTCATTCCCATAATTGAATTTACAGTATTTATTGCAGTTCTATCACTAAATCCTGCTTCTATAAATTTTTCTATCAAATCTACAGCTACCTTGCTTTCTATCCCTGCTTCTGGACCAGACCCCATTCCATCACTTACAATTGTTAAATAAGTTCCATCATCATTTTTCCCATAACTGTAACTATCTCCTGCAAACTTTTCTCCATCTTTAATTTCTGTTGCTACATATGATAAAACATGATATTTAGGAGTTTCTTCTACTATTATGGAACATTCATCAGTATCTGGATTTATTCTACATCCATCTCCTCCTATTGATACAGGAATCTTTACTAATGAATTTATAATTGGTAACACCTTCTTTGAACAATAATTTGCACCTTCACAATTTGAAAGAGTTACCTTTATTTTCAACCTACCTCTTCTATCTAAATAACAAAATACATCTTTATAATCTACATTACTCTTATTTAATGATTTCCTTAAAATTCTATCTATATCTGTACATACAGAAATATCCTTATTAAAGTCTCTTACAATATCCCCCATTGTCATAGCCATATTATTTATATGATTTGAAATTAAATTTCTACCTTCTGATAACCTTGTTTTCAAAGCCTCATTAACAACATAATTATTTATAATTTCTTGTGAACTTCTAAGTAATGCTGCTTTTTTTACACATCTCTTTTCTAAATCTGTTGGAAATTTCACATCATTAGCTTCACAACTACTTATAAGTTCAGAAAAAGAATTAAATGTATTGTGAAGATTTCTATCCCAACATCGTCCTTTCATTTCACAATTACAACAAACCCTATCTGCTAAACTCTCAACCATTGCAGTTCCTTTATTATTTAATAGCAACCTATCATTTTCAGCTAAATTAGATATTGATGTTGATAAATTTCCAAGCACACCCTTTAAAGCTTCTAATCTATCTACAAACTCACCTTTAATTCCTTGTAAATGGATGTCATTTATAATTTCAACTTTCTTATCTTGATTTACTTCCTTTATAGCTTTATTTAAAATACTCTTAGGAAATAAAATTAATATCATTCCTGCTAGCACCGCTTCTATAGCTCCATATATTGCAAAAGTTTCTGAATACATTGTTATAATAAAATATATTACTACATAGGATATAGCTGAAAAAAATCTTCCAGTATCTTTAAATACCCCAACAATAAGTCCACATATACTATAAAGACTTATTAATAAAATAATATTATCAGTAGTTATACCTACTATAAACCCCATAGTAACTCCAACAGCCGCTCCAAGGCCTGCTCCACTTATATAAGCTATAAATATTATTGAAGATAAAGCAACTATATTTCTTACCGATACTCCAAAAATACTTACTCCTCCGATTCCAGCTACTAATAAACAAATCAATATTCCTATACTTATCAACTCTTCTGTAGAAAATATATAATTTGTTTTAAGCTCTTCGGTGCAATTTAATGCATATCGTAAAATATAATATATCGGAGCTATAGATGCTACCTTAATTAGTGAAAATGTAAGATTTACACCTACAGGTTGTTTACTAACTAATAGGCTATAAAAGAAAAATACGCAAAATATCAATACAAAAGCTATTTTATCTTTGTGTTGATATTTTAATATATCTTTCATTTTAGAATATGCGAATATTAACACTGCTGATATTATGTACATCCATACATTATCTAAAGTTTTATATATAGATACATATCCTATAATTGTTCCTATTAATGTTAATATAGAATTCTTTTTATTCTCTTTAAGGCTTGTCCCTAAAAGATAAGCTAACCCAAAAGGTGCTATCCCTACACCTGGAATTACAGCTAACATGACTCTACTTAATAACAATGCCATACAACCTGAGATAATAGATTTAATAGGTGTGTCCTGTAACCGTATTTCCCTTCTACTTTTTTTGTTATCTACTCTTTTAAACTCTGATATATCTACCCCATATTGCATGTATCTCTCTCCTTTTTCCATAAAATGTATATTTATTATAGCATTATGTTAGATAGATATATGTCATTTGTTGGTTTACGATATATTTTTCGTAGGACACTTTTCCCTTTTATTCCCATTTATACTTTCTTTTTATTTATTTCTCTAATCAATACTTTTTATTAAAATAACCCTTATATATCAAGACTTATTTCCATTTTTAGTAAATTAAACTCAACTTACTAACTATTTATTTTTTATTTATTTATTTATATTTTTTGTCACTATTAATTCTATTGTGAAGAAATATGAATAACACTTTTAATCATATCTCAAATTTTGATGAATAATTTATTTTAAAAACAAAAAAGATCTAAGTTTAAAACTTAGATCTTGGTGCTGAAGACCGGAATCGAACCGGTACGGTATCGCTACCGCAGGATTTTAAGTCCTGTGCGTCTGCCTGTTCCGCCACTTCAGCGTATATGGTAGCGGAAATAGGACTTGAACCTACGACACCTCGGGTATGAACCGAGTGCTCTAGCCAGCTGAGCTATTCCGCCATTTTATGGTTGCGGGGGCAGGACTTGAACCTACGACCTTCGGGTTATGAGCCCGACGAGCTGCCAACTGCTCCACCCCGCGATATTATAAGCTAAATTCAACTTGGTGCTGAAGACCGGAATCGAACCGGTACGGTATCGCTACCGCAGGATTTTAAGTCCTGTGCGTCTGCCTGTTCCGCCACTTCAGCATATATGGTAGCGGAAATAGGACTTGAACCTACGACACCTCGGGTATGAACCGAGTGCTCTAGCCAGCTGAGCTATTCCGCCATCTTATGGTTGCGGGGGCAGGACTTGAACCTACGACCTTCGGGTTATGAGCCCGACGAGCTGCCAACTGCTCCACCCCGCGATATTTAAGTTGAATTTAGCTTGGTGCTGAAGACCGGAATCGAACCGGTACGGTATCGCTACCGCAGGATTTTAAGTCCTGTGCGTCTGCCTGTTCCGCCACTTCAGCATGTTTTGTTTGCCGCCCCTTGACGACAAAATTAATTATATAGCATGTTCTTTATACTGTCAACATTTTTTTCATATTTTTTTTATTTTATTATGTAAATAATAGAATCCCCCTATAATTCAAGGGATACATCATTTTTTAATACTTATAGAAAACTATAAA
The DNA here is from genome assembly GCF_002327185.1 of Clostridium chauvoei. Classification (NCBI taxonomy): domain Bacteria; kingdom Bacillati; phylum Bacillota; class Clostridia; order Eubacteriales; family Clostridiaceae; genus Clostridium; species Clostridium chauvoei. The sequence goes on from NZ_CP018624.1 coordinate 2,450,324, forward strand.
TAACAAAAACCTTAGTTTAAATCTAAGGTTTTTATGTAAATTTATATATTAACTTTAAAATGATGTCCTAAGTATAGATCTTAAAATCCTTTTCTGCTACTCTTGCTTTTAAAATCTTGGTTCTTTTTAACATCTTGCATTCTTTCTTCGCTATCCTTTAAGAATTTTGACATTATATCTTCAAAATTCCCTGAATTGCTATTACCACTACTCTTTTTGTTTTCTAATTCCCAATCTATTTCAGCTGGTTTATATGATTTTTTTTGGACATTAGCTTGTTTTATTGATAAGCTAATCTTACCATTATCATCTATTGATATTACCTTTACCTTAACTTTATCTTGTTCTTTAAGATGTTGTCTAATATCTTTTACAAAAGAATCTGCTACCTCTGAAATATGAACTAAACCTGTTTTTCCTTCTATCTCTACAAAAGCTCCAAAATTTGTGATATTAACCACTGTACCTTCTAATATCTTTCCTGCCATCAAGGTCATGTTACAAAGATTCCTCCTTAAAATTAAATAATATATGTTATTATAATAATAACCTATTGTGATACTTTTAAAACATATTCTCTAATTTTGCTTTTGGGAATTTACAACCTTCTCGCCTTCTTTGACCATTCCTAGTCTTTCTCTAGCTAGCTTTTCAAGATATTCTTTATCTGTTTCAGCCTTTTTTAGCTTAACTTCAAGTTTATTATTCTTTTCTTTAAGTTCTTCTAATTGTTGCTGACTAGTATCGATATCTTTTCTGATTCTATTCATTGTAATTTCCTGTCTAATATAACTAAATATAAAAACTGCAAAAAGTAAAATTATAATTAGGTTCTTAAGAGTTAATCGCTTTTTCATAGATATTAACCTCTTCTAAAATATATTCTATAATATATTTTAAACACTCTACATATTTTATTCAAGTTATTTTTTATGTTATTTAATTAAAGTTACTTCTTACCAGATATGCTTGAATATATAAGTTTTATAGGATATATAATATTTTTAAAGGTTATTCTAATAATTTTACTACATGATCGTATTAACTTCTTCTCTATTCTAAATATTATAGGGCTTATAAACCTTAAATATATTATCAAAGTTAATATCATAAAAACATATACATAAGGCCCTAAAAAAGCATAATTAGTATATAACAAGAAAGTAAATATTATTAAAGCTGCTAAACACCAAAATAAAATATCTTCTATTACTACTATTACTTTAGGTACTTTAGCTCCTCTCATAATCTTATAAAGGTCAAATATTATACCTGTAAGCACTCCTGCTAATATAGCATAAACTACTATATCAAACTGTACATTTATTGGTAACGGCATTTTCTATTTACCTAAATAATCTTTTTATTATATTTTCTTTTTCTTTTTTAACTTCCTTGCCACTATAAATCATTGATGATATATGTCCAATAATTATTACATCACCATTTTGCACATCTAATTTATTCATTTTTAACTCTTCGCCCCTAATAGTTAATGAACCTAATGTAGTATTTAGTAATATCTTTTCATCATCAAAGCTTATTACTTCTTCAACCCCTGTTAGTGTTAATTTTTTTCTATTTTCTAGAGTTATGTTACCTCTTGCATCCTCTATTTTATTTTCCCCTTTTTTTTCCATAGCCTCTCCTCCATATATTCTTTAATAAAAATATATGACAGTAATGCTAATTTTATTCTTTATCTTCTTCGCCTTCTAAAATCTCATACATCTCTTTTGCATTTTCTTTTCTTACATGTTCTGCAATATTTATTATTCTAGCTTTTAATTTTCTATTTGCAAATTCTATTTCTATTATATCGCCTTCTTTTATAACAGTTGATGGCTTTGCTATTTTATCATTAATTGAAACTCTACCACCTTCACATGCTTCTTTGGCTACAGTTCTTCTTTTTATTATTCTTGAAACTTTTAAATACTTGTCTAATCTCATGTAATTGCACTCCTTTTAATATTGCTAAAAGAACCCGAGATTTCTCGGGTTCCTATATAACTACTTATTAACTTTTTCTTTAAATTCTTTTCCAGCTTTAAATACTGGCACTGTTGATGCTGGTATGTTTATAGTTTCTTTTGTTCTTGGATTTCTTCCTTCTCTAGCTGCTCTTTCTCTAGTTTCAAAAGTTCCGAAACCAACTAGTTGAACTTTTTCTCCATTTTCTAATGCTTCTTCAACGCTTTCTATGAATGCTTTTAAAGCTAATTCTGCATCCTTTTTTGTTAATTTACTTTTTTCTGACATGCTAGTGATTAATTCTGCTTTATTCACAATTACATCCTCCTTAAATAACCAGTTATATATTTAGTAGTTAACTTTTTTCTCTTTTTAAAAATATGTACTTAACTACATTATCTTATTATATAGCCTCTTTTACTTGTAGTCTATAGAATTATCAATATTTTGTTATTAAAGCTATTTATTACAATAATTCGCCAGTACCCTAATTTAATATAATATATTCTTCATATAAGTCAAAATTCCTTCTTAGAATATTTTATTTTATTGTTTCTCGACTTTTTTAGCTTTATTCCACAATTTATCCATTTCTTGTAATGTCATATCCTTTAGGTTTTTATTTGAATTATTTGCAGCTTCTTCTATAAAGGAAAATCTTCTTATAAATTTCTCTATCGTTTTGTTAAGTGCTTCTTCTTCATTTACATTTAATAATCTTGCCACATTAACGCAAGCAAATAACAAGTCTCCTACCTCTTCTGTTATTTTTTCCTTATTTCCCGTTTTATATACATCTAAAACTTCTTTTAGTTCTTCTTCCACCTTTAAAGATGCCTCTTTAGCATTATCCCAATCAAACCCTACTTTAGCTGCCTTCTTTTGAACTTTATTAGCTCTTGTAAGGGCTGGTAGACTTTTTGCTATAGCTTCTAACTCTTCAGTTAAAGTTTCAAGATTTTTCTCTTTCTTTTTAAGCTCTTCCCAGCTTTCTAGTACGTCTTCACTTTTAATTGAAATTTTATCCCCAAATACATGCGGATGTCTATATACCATTTTATTTGATATCGCTTCTATTATGTCTGACATATTAAAATATCCATCATCTTTTCCTATAGCTGCATGGAATACTACATGTAATAAGATATCTCCTAATTCTTCAATCATACCATCAATATCGTCATTATTAATAGCATCTACAACTTCATATGCCTCTTCAATCAATTGATTTTTTATACTATCATGAGTTTGCTCTATATCCCACGGACAGCCATCTTCACCTCTTAAAGTATCTATTATATCAATAAAATCATTTATATCTTTTTTATTATTTAAATCTTTTGGAATATATATAGATGTTAAATAATCTATGTCTTCTTGCATATCTAATTCATACATAAGAATCTTTCTTATACTTTCTTCACCTTTTATTCCTGCTGCTCTTACGTAGTAAATTTCTGTATCATCATTGTAGTAATCTAACAATTGTAATTTTACTTCTGATGCTATAAATTGATTATAAACTTGAGTTATTATTGTTCCTATTCTTTTATCTAGTATTTGATTTTTCATATCAAACGCATCTATAATTTTAAGACCTTCTATTGGATCTATTTTTAAACTATCCATCATTGCGTCTACAAAACTAACTGCTGGAACTAGCTTATACTCAATATTATTTTCCTCGCATAAATTAATTAAATTAACTACTGATTTTTCTGCTACTAGCGGATGTCCAGGAACAGCATATACTAAATCGCCCTTTTCTTTATATACATTAATAACATCTGTTGCTATGTTAGCATAAACTTCATCAAAGCTATCGCATTCTTCATAAAAATGATCGTATGTTTTAAATTTGTTTATTTTATCTTTCAGATAATCTACAGTTGGATGTTTTTCAGTTCTAAAGTATAAATTTTCACTTTTTTCTAAGACATCTACCGCTCCTATTGTCAAAGCCTCTGGTGCACCTGGTCCTAATCCTACTATTTTTATCATCAGCTTCTCTCCTTATTCACTTAATATTTTACAAGTCTATTTTTTATTTCATTTACATCAAAAACCCTAAATATCAATATTGCTATTCCATATATAATCATACCTACAAAAATGGAAATTATACATGAAAAACCTTCGCTTGTTATTTTATTTATTGTATATCCATAAGTTAATAAAACTCCTATTATCATAACTAACGCTGCAATTGTTGGTTTAATAAATGATCCATAAAAATCTAACCTACTCTTCATTTTAGTCTTAACTGATATTAAATTCAATACTGTTGCCACTATATATGCACTAACACTTGCTATCACAGCTCCATATATATTTATTGAAGGAATCGGAACTAATACTAATGTAAGTACAACTTTTACTAAACAACCTATAAATAAGTTTATAACGGGTCTTATATAATGGCCTGTCCCTTGTAATATAGATGTAGTTGTTTGTGTTAGTATCACAAATGGAATTGATAATGATAAGAACTGTAATATTTCTATCCCTTCAAATTTCCCTGGGAATATAAGTTTCATTATTGGCCCTGCTAAACAGAATAGTCCTAACATACATGGCATAGCAATTACTGATGATAATTTTAGAGATAAAACTACTTTTGAATTTAGCTCTTTCTTTCTTCCTAGTATATAATTTTCTGCTATTATTGGTATAAGTGATGTGCAAAGTGCCATGGATAATGTAAGAGGAATATTTACTATTACAGCAGCTTTACCTGTTAATTGTGCATATAATATTGTTGATTGTTGTGAAGTAAGCCCTGCTGTTAGTAACTTTTGTGGTACTAATATAGAATCTATCAAATTCATTATAGTTCCTACCGTAGCCCCTACTGATATAGGTAATGCTATTTTTAGTATATTATTTAACACTTCTGGGTTAGCTTGTATTCTTCTAATTCCCATTTCTCTCTTAACATGTCTATATTTTATATATAAATATGTTCCTCCTATAAGCCCTCCTGCTGCCGCTCCAAAAGCTGCTCCTCCTGCTGAATATTCAATTCCTTTAGGTAATAATATAACCGCTAAACCTACACCTATAACAACTCTACCTATTTGTTCTAATATTTGTGATATACCTGTGGGTGTCATATTTTGAAGACCTTGAAAAAAACCTCTGTATATTGTCATAAAAGATATTATAAGCGGTGCAAAAGATATACCAAGTAAAGCATAATATGCTTTCATATCCCACCTTAAAAAACTTATTATTGGTTTTGCAAAGAAAAATAATATAAATGTTGTTCCTACACCTAAAACCATCATTAAAATAGTTGATTCTTTAACAACTTCAAAAATACCTATAACATCATTCTTAGCTCTTTTTTCTGATATCATCTTAGATATAGCTACAGGAACTCCAGATGCCATGGCTACGAAAAACATATACAACGGATATGACATTTGATAATATCCTACACCCTCATCGCCTATTAACATTATTAATGGCCATCTAAAAAATAAGCCTAAAAATCTTGCTATTATTCCTGTTATTCCAAGAATTAAACTCGCTTTAATTAAAGACTGTTTCTTCATAAAAAAATACCTCCAAACTTTATCGTACTAATAATTTGTATTTAAAGTTTGAAGGTATTATTACTTTTATTTATTGATAACTCTTTATTCAATTTTTATTGTAGTATTTTATTGTTCCATTTGTTTGCCTAAAAATGAAGCTGCTGTTTCTGCTAACTTCAATTCTATTTCTGAGAATTTTTCTCCTGATTGTTTTGATAATATTATTACTGCTCCAATAGCATCGCCTTCTGCAATAATAGGTGCTATCACTTGACTACTATACTTTCCATCTTCTTCGTCATTATGTAATGATATTGTTTTATTTTCGTCATTTATTAAGACTGCTTTTCTATCATCCATAATTTTTTCTAGTTCGTTACTTACTTTTCTTTCTATATAGTCTTTTTTAGGAGCTCCACTAGCTGAAATAAATGCATCTTTATCTGCTATCAGTACAATATGTCCAATTGATTGTTGTAAACTCTCAGCATATTCTTTTGAGAAGTCTGTTAACTCCCCTATTGGTGAATATTTCTTTAATATTACCCCGCCTTCTCTATCTGTAAAAATTTCTAAAGGGTCTCCTTCTCTAATTCTTAATGTTCTTCTTATTTCTTTTGGTATTACTACTCTACCTAAGTCATCAATACGTCTAACAATTCCTGTTGCTTTCATTATTGTGAGCTACCTCCTTAATTCATTATTAATAATTAGTTGCAATATTATTATTTGACTTATTAGAAATTTTATACACTTATAACCATAATTTATAAATAAACAAAAAAGAATCCGATTAAATCGAATTCTTTTTTTATATTATAGTTTATCTTCATAAGTTTTAATTTTTATTTCATTCTTCCATTGATCCATTGTTTTCTTGTAAGCTTCGTTTTTCTTTTCTTTATCCATTTTAGTTTTTATTTCATCTTTAACTTCATCAAATGACTTAGTTTTTACGTTAGTTGCCTTTATTATATGGTATCCAAATTGGCTCTTAACTGGTTGTGAAATTTCACCTTCTTTAAGAGTTTTAAATCCATCTACAAATTCCTTAACAAATTTTTCTGAGTTATATGGAATTACGCCGTAATCTCCACCCTTGTCTTTTGAACCTGGATCTTCTGAGTATTCTTTAGCTAATGCAGCGAAATCTTCTCCATTAGCAGCCTTTTCTCTTACTTCTTTAGCTTTATTTTCGTCAGCTACTAATATATGAGCAACATTTGCTTCTCCATAGTTTGCCTTATTCGCTTCATATTCTGCATTAATATCTTCATCTGTTATTTTTATATCTTTAAATATATAATCTTTTGCCTTTTGAGCTATAATTTGCTTCTTTATAAATGCATTAAAACTTTCTTCAGTATGTCCGTTATCTTCTAAAGACTTTTTGAAATTTTCTTCTGTTCCATACATAGCTTTTATATTGTCGCTTTGTTCTTTAATTTCTTTATCTAACTCTGCTTGTTCTGGAACTAAATTTAACTCCTTAGCTTTTTGAACTTGTATATTTTCATCAATTAATTGATTTAACATAGTTACTCTATATTGATGTAAAGTCTCTTTTATTTGTGGATTTTCTTCATAGTTTTCTCCATATTGTTGCTTAAACTTTTCTAAATAAGTCTTTAACTCTTTATCCACATCACCTTTTGTTATTTTTTCATCTCCAACTTTAGCTACTACAGTGTTTTGTATTGACTCTGGAGTCCTTTGTATCATTTTGCACCCAACTACAGAAAAAGCTAATATTCCTACCATCGCTGTAGCCAGAACCTTCTTAATTTTATTCAAGTCCGTTCCCTCACTTCTCTTTTATTTTGTTTTCAATACCATTATATAATATAAGTATATCAATATTGTGTCAGTTATTCAATTTAATATAAATAGTTTACATATTTTTTATTAAATTATCTAACATTTCTTTATAGAACTCTAATATCTGCTCTTTTTTTATCTCATTTGGTTTTATTGAGAAATATGGATTCTCTCCAAACATAAGAAATACCTTATCTTTATAATCTTTTAATAATAATTTATATATTTTATTAATATCCTTGAAACCATCTGCAAATTTAAATCTTACTTCTTTTGGCATTTCTTTTATCTCTTGTATTGATAATAACTTAGCTTTACTTTTTATATAAGCTATATCCATAAGATTTTGAACAGCATCTGGAATACCAGAATATCTATCTTGTAACTCTTCCTTTATATCCATATAATCTTCTATATTATCTATGGCTGCAATCTTCTTATATATTTCTATTTTTTGTATCTCATCTTCTATATATGTTCCTGGTATATATGCATCTACTTTTATATCAACTGTTGTTTCAACTGGTTCTTTATCTATTTCACCTTTTATTATCTTGATTGTATCTTCTAACATTCTACAGTATAAATCATATCCTATAGCTGCCATATGACCATGTTGTGCAGATCCCATCATATTTCCTGCACCTCTTATCTCTAAATCTCTCATTGCAATTTTAAATCCTGATCCAAGCTCTGTAAAATCTTTTAAAGCCTTTAATCTTTTTTCTGCAACTTCAGTTAATACTTTATCTTTTGTATATATAAAATATGCATAGGCTATTCTATTAGATCTACCTACTCTACCTCTTAATTGATATAACTGTGATAATCCCATTTTATCAGAATCATGTATTATCATAGTATTTACATTTGGAATATCAATTCCTGTTTCTATTATTGTTGTACATACCAATATGTCATATTCCTTATTCATAAAGCTTACCATTTCTTTTTCTAACTGTCTTTCAGTCATTTGCCCATGGATTATACCTACTTTACATTCAGGAACTAAATCTCTAAGATAACTCGCCATATCTTGAATAGTTTCTACTCTGTTATATACATAATAAACTTGGCCTCCTCTATTCACTTCTCTTAGTATGGCATCTCTAACCAATTCCTCATTATTTTCTACAACATAAGTTTGTATTGGGTATCTTTCTTCTGGAGGAGTTTCTATTACTGAAATATCCCTTGCCCCAGTTAATGACATATGAAGAGTTCTTGGTATAGGTGTTGCACTTAACGTAAGAACATCAACATTTTTCTTTAAGCCCTTTATTTTTTCTTTTTGAGCTACTCCAAATCTTTGTTCTTCATCTATAATAAGAAGTCCTAAATCCTTAAATACAATATCTTTAGAAACTAATCTATGGGTTCCTATTAATATATCCACATTTCCTTCTTTAACTGCTTGAAGTGTTGCTTTTTGTTGTTTAGCAGTTCTAAATCTACTAACCATATCAATATTTACTGGAAAGTCTGAAAATCTTTTTATCATATTTTTATAATGTTGTTCAGCTAATATTGTTGTTGGAACTAAAAATGCAACTTGCTTTCCATCCATTACTGCTTTAAAAGCTGCTCTTACTGCTACTTCTGTTTTTCCGTATCCAACATCTCCACATAAAAGTCTGTCCATCGGCTTATCAGATTCCATATCTTTTTTTATCTCTTCTACTGATGTTAATTGATCTGGTGTTTCTTCAAATGGAAACTCGTCTTCAAATTGCCCTTGCCACTGAGTATCCTTACCAAATTTATATCCTTTAACAGTAGCTCTCGCTGCATAAAGCTTAACTAAGTCTTGGGCTATTTCATTTATTGACTTTCTAACTTTAGCTTTAGCCTTAGTCCATTCACTTCCACCTAATTTATTTACTTTTGGGCTTTTTCCTTCGCTTCCTATATATTTTTGGACTAAATCCAATTGATCTACAGGAACATATAATTTATCTCCCTTATCGTAAATTATATCTAAGTAATCCCTAGTACTACCTAAAGATTCTATTTGTTTTATGCCCTTATAGACACCTACCCCATGGTTAGCATGAACAACATAATCACCAGGCTTAAGTTCTGCAAAGCTCTTAATTTTAGCTATACCCTTTTTAGGTTTTATCTTTTTGGCTGTTTTTCTTTTTGCTTCTCCAAATACTTCTTTATCTGAAATCACACATAATTTTATATCTGGATATTCAAAACCCTTTAAAAGGTTTCCAAATGTAATTACTACTTCACCAAATTGTATTGATGATACATCATCTTTATATGAACTTTCTATTCCTCTATCTCTAAGCGTAGAAACTAATCTTTCTCCTCTACTTCTAGTTCCTGATAGGATTAATATTTTATAGCCATTTAATTTTTTATTTTGAATTTCTTCTATTAATAAATCTAGCTGTCCTTGATAATTATTTAAGGTTACTTGATTTATTCCTACTGTAGCTAATGGTTTTAATATTTCATTCTTACTTACAAAAGTATCTAATGTTATTGAGTTTTGATCTTGTACTTTTTCAATTAAAGTTTCCTTTGTTATCAATAACTCATTTTGCCCTGGAAGAATTCCACCTCTTTGTAAAAAAGACTCATAGTTTTCTCTAAATTCATAGTAAGTGCTATCAACTTTTCCTATACATCTTTTAACATCATCTATTATATAAGTGTATCCTTTTAAATATTCAAATAAATCTTCCTTTTCCTTATAGAAATAAGGTAAGTAACTCTCTACAGTTTCAAAAGTTAGTGTCTCTGATAAACTTTCAATATTTTTATTTACTATATCTTGTAATCTTGATATTCGCTCTTTATCTTTGTTTCCTGACTTTTGATTTATCTCTTCAAATTCTTCTTTCATTCTTTTTTTAGCTAAGTCTAATCCTTCTTCTGTTATTATTATTTCCTTAGCCGGGAATATTTCTAAGCTTTTTACTTTTTCAATACTCCTTTGAGAGTCTGTATTGAAAGTTCTTATTGAATCTATTTGATCTCCAAAAAGCTCTACTCTAAATGGGTACGCTGAAGTAGGAGGGAAAACATCTAGTATTCCCCCTCTTAAAGAAAACTCACCTTTTCCCTCTACTATTTCTACCCTTTCATATCCACCTTCTAAAAGCTTCATAGATAGGTCTTTAAAATCAACCTCTTGATCTATCTTAAGTTTAAAAGTATATTTTTTAAACAACTTTTTTGGTGTATAGATTGTAGCAAATGAATCTATAGAAGTTATTATTATTTTCTTTTTATTATTTAACATTTCTTTTATTACTTTTAATCTAGCCCATCTTAAATCCCCTGAAATTGCATCTATATTATAAAAAACAACTTCTTTATTTGGAAAATAATAAACATCATTTGTATAAAAAATTAAATCTTCATATAGATTTTTAGCTTCCATATCACTATGAGTCAAAATCACTAGTGGGGTATCTATATTTTCATAGATTCCCTCAATCGCATAACTTTTACCTGAGTCTGATAACCCATATATATTAATTGGATATTTATTTTGATTTATATTAGTTAATATCTCATCAAAATGAGAACTATTATTTAAGGGTTCCATTACCCCCTTTAATCTCATCAAATCACACCATCCTTAAGTTATATAATTTTAGATGCCTTAAATCCATTTAGTTTATTCATGGCTTCTTTAGTATCCTCTTTAATTATAATTTCTACTGCTTCAGCTGAAGCCTGTATACTCTCTTTTAATATTTCTTCTTCTTCCTTAGAAAATTTACCTAAAACATGTGAAACTAAATCCCCTTTAGGTTGTCCTACCCCAACTTTAACTCTTGGAAAAACTTCTGTAGAAAGGTTTTTTATTATACTTTTTATTCCGTTATGCCCACCAGCACTACCTTTTTCTCTAATACGTATTTTTCCAACTTCTAAGCTTATATCATCATAGATAACTATAATTTCTTCTGGCTCTAACTTATAAAAGTTAACAATTTCTCTAATGCTTTCTCCACTTAAATTCATAAAAGTTGTAGGTTTTAATAAAACAACCTTTTTATTATTTATAAAACCTTCTCCATATATACCTTTAAATTTTATCCTATTTAACTCTATATTATACTTACTTGAAAGATAGTCTACACATTCAAATCCAATATTATGTCTAGTTTTATCATATTCTTTTCCTGGATTTCCTAATCCAACAACTAAAAACATTTTTAACTTCTCCTTTTTTTGCTATTTAACACATTATTATTATACTAGTTTTTTACAATAATTAAAGACCTTTTATTTCTATTGTTTAATCATATAAAAGAAACCCCCTAAGGAGTTTCTTTTATATTGATATTTTTATTGTATTGATATCTTTATTTCTTTTACCTCACCATTATTTATAACTTTACAATTTATATTATCTCCATTTTTTTTATCATTTATTATATTCGCTAAATCCTGGGTAGTTAATATGCTTTTTCCATCTAATTGAACTATTATATCAGTGGCTCTTATTCCAGCTTTGTATGCATTCCCTGATTCCTTTACATTTTCAACATAAAATCCCTTAACCTTACTTTTGGGATCTTCAATAACGCCTCCGCTCACTCCTAGTTTTTGTTTAAAAACATCTGTAACCTTTGCTATCTTTTCTAATTCTCTTAAATCAATTGCATAATATAATCCTAGTTCATTTTTTTTCTTAGTTATACTTGAACTAGCTAAACCTATTAGTTCCCCGTTTGCATTACAAACAGCTCCCCCAGTATTTTTTTCATTAACTACACAGCTCAATTCTAATAATCTATACTCTTTATTATCTGTTTGTGAGCCTATTACTTGATGAGTAGATGTTACTATTCCTGGTGTTATTCGCTCTATATACTCATTACCCATAGAATTGCTAAATATAGCTATCTCTTGACCATCTTTTACTTCATCAAATTTCGCAATTTTTATAGGTGAAAGATTTCCTTTGTAATATATTTTTATTATAGCAATATCTATTTGCTCATTTGCTCCAACTAAATTTGCCTTTATAGGCATAGAACCACTTGATGGTAACTTTACATATATCTCTTTAAATTCATTAATCGATGTATAATTTGTTAATATATACCCTTCTTCATTTAATATTATTCCTGTAACATTAGATGAAGAATATGAGTTCTTAACAAGTTTTCCAGTTTCATCACTTATACTAACTATAGAGTCTGCAACCTTATTAGCAACCTTATCATATTCAAATACTCTTCTATTTACATCTATTTTACTTTTATCTATTTTACTTATAAGCTCATCGTATTTTTTTAATATAATAATATTAGTTGATATTATAAATATAAATATTAATATACCTAAAATTAAGGTTAATCTTCTTCTGATTTTTATTCTATAGCTTTCTTTTTTCATTTTAAATTTTATAGAAGAACTATCACTTGAGGAGTTTTGTTTTTCATTATTGTAATTATTTTTATTAAACATTTATTTTAATCCTCCTCAATTTTAATTAGCCTTTTTTAAACTAAATGTAAATCTTACACCTTTTCCATCTATATTATTAACCCATATATCTTGACCATGCTGTGATAAAATAAGACGTACTATAGGCAATCCTAATCCCGTACTTATTTTATTTGTTCTAGCTTTATCTGATTTATAGAATCTATCCCATATATTATTTATATCTTCCTTTGGAATGCTTGAGCCACTATTAAATATGCTTACATATACCTTATCTGTCCTTAAATAAGTGTTTATTTTTATTTCTCCATTATCTTCTCCATATTTTATAGCATTCTCTATTAAATTGGTAATAACTTGTATTAATCTATCTCTATCCGCAATTGCATACTCATGTTTATTATGAAAAACAACCTCAACATTTATATTTTTTTCTTTTATTTTTCCTTCTAAATTTAAAGTACATAATGTTATAACTTCATTTATATCCAATTCCACCATATTAAGATTAAACTTTCCTGATTCCATTGCTGATATATCTAGAAGGTCTGTTACTAATCTAGTTAATCTACTTATTTCGTCGTTTACTATAGTTAAGTAATAATTTTCTTTATCTTTAGGAATTACCCCATCTAATATACCTGTAATAAATCCCTTAATTGATGTTATGGGTGATCTTAATTCGTGAGATACATTAGATATAAAATCTCTTCTTTTTTTATCTACTTGTTCTAAAGATTCAGCCATTATATTAAAAGAGTCTCCAAGTTCGCCAATTTCATCATTGGACTTAATATTTACTCTTTTTTCCACTTCACCTTTAGCTATTTTCTTAGCTGCATTATTTATCTCTTCTAAAGGCTTTATTATTATTTTTTCTGAAAAATAATATGTTATGATACTTGATACAATAAGAGCTAAAACTACAGAAATCCAAATGATAATATAAATTCTATTTGGCATCTTTACATATATGTTGTTTCCTATTAAAACTATAGCCCCATTAAAGTATCCCTTATTAAAAATAGGTCTTATATATGTCTTTCTTTCGATACCTTCACTATCTATAAATTTAGAATTTACAGTTTCACCATTTTTTAATTTAATTAAAGCTTCTTCCTCTATATTTAGCTTAGTGTATTTTTCTTTATTATATTTATTGTCTGAAACTACATATATGTACCCTAAATTGTCTATTATAACCGAATCCATATCTATAGAGCTTTCTATCATATTCATTGTATCTCTTAACTTATCATATGCATACTCTGTATTTTGGCTTAAAAATGATATTGTAGCTTCTTCTACTAATACTAGTTGTTTTTCCAATACTCGTTGTTTCTCTAATTTATATTCTTTATTAAACCATATGGATAAAATCATCCCTATTAATACTAGTATTACTGCTATTATAGAAGTAAAGGTAATTGTTAATTTATAAGCAATCCCTTTTCTGTTCATTACTTCACCTCGAACTTATATCCTACACCCCAAACAGTTTCAAGTTGCCAATTTTCCCCTCCACTAATTTTCTCTCTTAACCTTTTTATGTGAACATCGACCGTTCTTGAATCACCTGGATAATCATATCCCCATACTTCACATAATAGTTGTTCCCTAGTGAAAACTTTATTTTTATTACTAGCTAAATAATAAAGCAACTCAAATTCTTTAGGTGGCATTTTTATTTCATTCCCTTTATATAAAACATTATAAGAATTTACATCTATAACAAGGTCAGAAAAACTTAATACTTCTTTATCTATATTTTCATATGTATATCTTCTCATTACTGCTTTAACTCTTGCCATTAATTCTTTAGGCTCAAAAGGTTTTACTATGTAATCATCTGCTCCTAACTCTAATGCAAGTACCTTATCAAAGGTATCTCCCTTTGCTGTCAACATAATTACTGGTATTTCACAATGCTTTCTAATCCACTTTAACACTTCTACTCCATCCATTCCTGGAAGCATTATATCTAATAATACTAATTCTGGCTTGAAACTATTAAAAACATTACATGCTTCTTTTCCATTATGACATATTCTAGTTTCATATCCCGTACTAGTTAAATACATATTTATAACTTCACATATATTTTCATCATCATCTATAACTAAAACTTTTCCTAATCTACTTTCCATTGCCATCACCTTCCTACTCCTATTATAATAGATTACTTTACTTAATTACTTAAATATTAATAAACTTTACAAATTATTAACTATAATAAAATAAACCCTCTAAAAAGTTTTTGCTTTTTAGAGGGTTTTTATCCAAATTATTATCTTATATACTAAGATTCAAATAATTTACTTATAGGTTGGTCATCATATATTCTCTTAATTGCTTCTGCAAATAAAGGAGCTACTGATAAAGAATTAAATTTAGCTAAATCATTTTTTTCTGGTAACTTTATTGTATTTAACATTATTAATTCCTCTATAGCTGAGTTATTTATTCTTTCAAAAGCTGGTCCTGATAATACTCCATGTGTACAACATGCATATACATTTTTTGCTCCAAGATCTTTAAGAGCATTTGCTGCATTTGCAATAGTTCCTGCAGTATCAATCATATCATCAATAAGAATACATCTCTTTCCTTTTACATCTCCAATTATATTCATTATCTCTGAAACATTTGCTTTTGGTCTTCTTTTATCTATTATTGCTATAGGTGCTTGTAACTTATCTGCAAATTTTCTTGCTCTTGTTACACTACCTAAGTCTGGTGAAACAACAACTACATCATCATCTTCATCAAAGCCTTTTGAAACAAAATATTTAGCTAATATTGGTGATCCTAATAAGTGATCTACCGGTATATTAAAGTAACCTTGTATTTGAGCTGCATGTAAATCCATAGTTAAGACTCTATGAGCTCCTGCTGCTGTTAAAAGGTCAGCAACTAACTTAGCTGTTATTGGGTCTCTTGATTTTGCTTTTCTATCTTGTCTAGCATAACCATAGTAAGGCATAACAACTGTTATTCTACCAGCTGATGCTCTTTTAAAAGCATCTATCATTATTAAAAGTTCCATTAGATTATCATTTACAGGAGAACTAGTTGATTGTACTACAAACACATCAGCACCTCTAACTGTTTCATCAATATCAACAGATATTTCTCCATCGCTAAATGTTGAAACTTTTGCTTTACCTAAAGGAATTCCAAGTATCTCTGCAATTTCCTTTGCTAATTCTGGATGTGCATTTCCAGTAAATATTTTAATATTTTTTCCATGGGTTATCATCTTACGAAGACCTCCTTAAAATTTAGCAGTTTGTTTTATATATAAATACCTATTTGTTAGTAAGACCTCTTCTTGCTACCCATCCTTCAATGTTTCTTTGTTTTGCTCTAGCTATAGCAAGATCGCCTTCTTTTACTTCATTAGTAATAGTTGATCCTGCTGCTATATACGTATTATCTCCAACCTTAACTGGTGAAACTAAATTAGTATTGCAACCAATAAAGCTATTATCTCCAATTATAGTTTTATATTTATCTTTTCCATCATAATTTACAACTACAGTTCCACATCCAAAATTACAAGCTGATCCAACTTCTGCATCTCCTATATATGTTAAATGTGACACTTTAGTATTATCTCCAATTGTTGATTTTTTAATTTCTACAAAGTCTCCAATTCTTGCACTCTTACCTATAACTGATTCTGGTCTTATATAAGCAAATGGACCTACTGTAGTATTTGCTCCAATCTTACTATCAAGGATAACTGATGATTGTACTTCAACCTCTTCATCTATTTGACTATCTTTTATTCTTGAATTTGGATATAACATTACTCTTTCGCCTATAATAGTATTTCCTTCTATTACATTTCCAGGATAGATTATAGTATCTTTTCCTATTATTACATCATCACCTATATAGGTGCTTGATGGATCTATTAAAGTTACTCCATTAGTCATATGTCTTAAATTTATTCTATTTCTTAAAATTTGTTCTGCTTCTGCAAGTTGAACTCTTGAGTTTACACCTATAGTTTCTTCATAATCTATAACTACAGCTCCAACTTTCTTTCCTTGTTCTTTTAAAATTCCGATTACATCTGTTAAATAATATTCACCTTGATTATTATTATTAGATAATTTATCTAAGCTTTCTAATAACTCTTCAATATTAAAACAATATAAAGCTGCATTCATTTCATTTACTTTAAGCTCTTCTTCGTTACAGTCTTTATGCTCTACTATCTTTAATACTTCATCATTTTCTCTTATAACTCTTCCATATCCTGTTGGATCTTCTACAATAGATGTTAAAAGAGTAGCACTATTATTATTATTTTCATGTTCTTCAAATAGTCTTTCTACAGTTTCACTCTTTATTAAAGGAGCATCTCCACAGAAAATTCCTACTGTTCCTTTTTTATCTTTTAAGAAATCTATAGCACACTTTACTGCGTGTCCTGTTCCTAATTGCTCTGCTTGTACTGAATAACTTACAGTTCTTGATTCAGTATTTTTCTTTACAAGCTCTGCACCTTTTCCTATTATTACATTTACATCTTGTATTTTAGCTTTTCTCATAGTATCTATTACATGATTAACCATTTCTTTTCCTGCTACCTTATGTAACACCTTAGGTAAATCAGACTTAATTCTAGTTCCTTGGCCTGCTGCTAAAATTAGCGCACATTTATACATATAACCACCTCATTATTTAAACATTTTAAGTACAAATATATAAAACTCTTTAAAAATGTTCGTACATATCTCACTATATTATATTGTATTAATTAAAGTATTTCAACCTCGTAGACTTATTAAATGAGTCTACATATAAATGAAAAATTTAACTTTAAATAAAAAATAAAAGAGGCCATAGCCCCTTTTATTTTTAAATAAATATCTTTTATTCAGATACATTTTCTGAATCATCTTCTAATAAAGCTTTTTCATATGCAGCTAAAATTGAAGATTGAATTTTTTCCCTAGTATCAGTATTTATAGGATGCGCAATATCTTTAAACTCACCATCTGGTGTTTTTCTACTTGGCATTGCTATAAATAACCCATTTTGTCCTTCGATTACTTTAATGTCATGAACCACGAATTCATTGTCAAATGTCACCGAAACGATAGCTTTCATTTTTCCTTCTGCTGCTATCTTTCTAATCCTAACGTCTGTAATTGTCACTGCACTACACCTCCAGTTGCTATGATAAATATATATTTCTATAAAAGTTATAAAAATCCTTTTTTTATTTATTATTTTTAGAATTTTTTAAAACTTCTAGCAACTTTTTTGTAAAACTCCACTACTTTTTTTGTTTATTTCATAATTTCAGAAGGATTTACTTCTAATTTATCATCCTCATCTATATGCTTAAGCTCTACTATAGAAATGTAATCTTCTACCTTTTTTTTACTTATACCAACATTATCTACTAAAACTCCAGTAGCAACTAATTCACTATCAAACTCTTTTAATAAATCCTTAATTCCCTTAGCAGTTCCACCACCTCTTAAAAAATCATCAATAAATACACACTTACTTGATGGCTTCATTGATTTTTTAGAAAGAGACATTTGTTGAATCCTACCACTTGTTCCAGAAACATAATTTATTGTTACTGTTGAGCCTTCTGTGATTTTACTATCTCTTCTTATTATAACTAATTGAATCCCTAAATTTCTTGCTACTTCATAAGCTAAAGGTATTCCTTTTGTTTCTACAGTTACTACATAGTCAACTTCTGTAGCTTTAAAAAAGGAAGATAATATAACTCCTGCTCTACTTATTATTTGAGGATTATACATTACATCTGTCATATATATAAAGTTCCCAGGAACTATTCTTATTTCATCTCTTAACAAAGTACATAGTTCTTTAGCAAACTTAGAGCTTTCATTATGCCCTATACCTGGAATATATTTTATTCCTCCTGCTGCACCTGCAATTGTTTCCACTTTTCCCATTTCTAATTTTTCTAAAACTTCTCTAACTATAACTATATCTTCACTTATTGTTGATTTTGCCGCATTTAATAAATCCGAAAAATTATTTAAGCCAATAACCTTATTCGGGTTTTCCATTAGAATTTTTGTAATCGCTACAACTCTACTATTTCTACTTAACTTTTCCACTCTATATCACCTACATTTTGTTTTTTCCGAATTATTTATCATTTTTTAGCCTCTAATATTCATATTTTATTCCATATTCTTCTCAATATCAATAGATTTTAATCAGTTGTTTGTTTATTATCTATAAAACTATAACATTTTTTATATTTTCCACATAAAATATTGAATATACGAGTTTTTTATGTGTTCATTTTTTTAATTTTGTATATAATTATAAATGTAAGTTTAAAGTTTAGTTTTTATTTACGTTTGAATTGTATTTAACTCCTATCTTGAATTTAATAGGAGTGATTTTAATAATCAAATAGAGGAGTTGATTTTTTGTCTTTCGATTTTAATAAAGATATTAATAAAAAGGTTCACTTCATCGGTATTGGTGGAGTTAGCATGAGTGGCCTTGCTGCTGTTTTGTTAAATAACGGTTTTAAAGTTTCTGGTTCTGACTTCAAAGAGTCTACTGTTACCAATAAATTAAAAACTTCTGGAGCTGAAATATACATAGGACATAAAAGTGAAAACTTAAAAAACGTTGATCTTGTCGTATATACTGCTGCTATTCCTTCAGATAATCCTGAAATAATAGAAGCTAAAAAACAAAATATAGATCTTATGACTAGAGCTGAGTTCTTAGGATTAATAATGAAAGGGCATAAATTTAATGTTGCTGTTGCTGGAACACACGGAAAAACTACTTGCACTTCTATGCTTTCTCATGTAACTTTAAAAGCAGATTTAGATCCTACAATATTAGTAGGTGGAGATCTTGATATTATAAATGGTAACTTTAAAATAGGTAAAAGTGAATACTTTATAACTGAAGCCTGTGAATATAAAGAGTCATTTTTAAAATTCTACCCTTATATAGGTATAATATTAAATATCGATGCAGATCATCTTGATTACTATAAAGATATAAATCATATTAAAGCTACTTTTGAAAAGTTTGCTAATCTAATTCCTGAAACTGGCTACTTAATAGGATATGCTGAGGATGAAAAAGTTTTTGATATTTTAAATAAATGCAAATGTAACACTTTAAGCTATGGAATTAATTATGGAGATGTTACTGCTAAGAATATTACCTATAATAATAAAGGGTGTGCTTCTTTTACAGTTTGTAAGGATTCAAAAGAATTATTTAATGTTACGTTAAGTACAACTGGTACGCATAATATCTTAAACGCTTTATCAACAATTTGTGTAGGTCTAATTTTTGATCTTCCATATAAAGATATAATAGAAGGACTAGCTGAATGCAAAGGAGCTCATAAACGTTTTGAATATAAAGGTGAATTTAATGGAGCTACTATTATAGATGATTATGCACATCATCCTGTTGAAATTAAAGCTACATTAAATACAGCTCAATTAATACCTCATAAAAAGATTTATACAATATTCCAACCTCATACTTATACAAGAACTAAAACTTTATTTAATGAATTTACAGAATCATTCTTCGAAACTGATGAACTTCTATTAATGGATATTTATGCAGCTAGAGAAAAGGATACTGGTCTTGTAAGTTCTGATGAATTAGGAAATGCATTAAGATCTAAAGGCGTAAACTGTAAAAATGTTCACAGCCATAATGAGGCCTTTGAATATATTAAAAATAACGTTTCAAAAGATGATTTAGTTTTAACAGTAGGCGCTGGAGATGTTGTTAAAGTAGCTGAATTACTACTAAAATAAATTTATATTTTAACTAAAATAAAAGTAAAATGAATTAATTAAACTCATTTTACTTTTATTTTTTGTATTTTTTAATAAACTTAACATAACCTAATGATATATAATGAAAATTTCGTAATTTTTTGTCGTAATAAATGAAATTTTATCCTTTATAATTATTTTTATATTAATTAATTAAATTGGTAAATTCAATTATATACTTGTCTATTTTTTGTCGATTTGAGTACAATATTCGCACTATTTTTAAATATCCAATATATATTATTAGTTTTTTTAACAATTACATATATATGCATTAAAGAATTGTTAAAAATTTTAAAATTTTTTATTTCCTTTTTTCTAACTTTATTTTATAATTATTAATGCTATATAGCTTTATTAAAAATTTAATCGTAAACATAAATTAATTTTTAGAGGTGATTTTATGGATTTATCAAACAAACTTCAAGTTGCTTCCAAGTTTATACTAGAAAAGACTAAATACAAACCAGAAATCGGATTAATACTTGGATCTGGATTAGGTTCTTTAGCTGATTCTATTGAGAACCCTGAATTCTATGATTATAAGGATCTTCCACACTTCCCAACTTCAACAGTTGAAGGTCATGCTGGCAGACTTGTAATCGGTATGTTAAATGGAAAATGCGTAGTTGCTATGCAAGGTAGATTCCATTACTACGAAGGGTACGCTTATAACGAGGTAACTTTCCCAGTTAGAGTTATGAAATTAATAGGAGTTGAAAAGTTAGTAGTAACTAACGCTGCAGGTGCTGTTAATAAAGATTATGTACCTGGAGACTTAATGTTAATAACTGATCACTTAAACCTTTCAGGTGACAATCCGCTAATAGGTAGAAACCTTGAAGATTTCGGACCTCGTTTCCCTGATATGTCAAACGCTTACAATGTTGAGCTTAGAAACAAGGCACTAGAAATAGCTAAGAAACTTAATATGAGTGTAAAGCAAGGTGTTTATGCAATGATGAGTGGCCCAACTTACGAAACTCCAGCAGAAGTAAGAATGGTTAGAATTCTTGGTGGAGACGCTGTTGGTATGTCAACTGCTCCTGAAGTTGTTGTTGCAAACCACTGTGGAATGAAAGTACTTGGTATTTCATGTATGACAAATATGGCTGCTGGAATACTAGAACAACCTTTAAACCACGAAGAAGTTATTGAAACTTCAAACATGGTTAAAGCTAAGTTCACTCAACTTATGAATGAAATAATCGCTACAATTTAATATCTTTTTACTGTCTTTTTAATATCTTTTTTAAAATATAAGATTAATACAAATGATTTAATAAGCCCGAAAATACGCCAATGTAAAAGTAAATCATTATGAAAGAGGAGATTAACATTGAATAGATTTATCGGTATTATAGGTATTATCGCTATTTTAGGAATAGCATTCTTATTTTCAGAAAATAAAAAGAAAGTTAACTGGAGACTCGTTGGTACTGGACTTGCGTTACAAGTTGTATTAGCGCTTCTTATATTAAAAGTTCCTGCTGGTAGAGCTGTGTTTGAAGGTGCAAGTACAGCTATTACTAAGTTACTTGAATTTACAAAAGAAGGTACTGTATTCTTATTCGGAAATTTGGCTGATTCAAATTGTCCTGTAGGATTTGTATGGGTAGTTCAAATATTACCTACAATTATCTTCTTCTCATCTTTAATGGGTGTTTTATACTACCTTGGAATTATGCAAGCTATAGTTAAATTTATAGCTAAGTTTATTTGTAAATTACTTGGAACAAGTGGATCAGAAACTTTAAGTGCTGTTGGTAATATATTCTTAGGCCAAACTGAAGCTCCATTATTAGTTAAACCTTTCGTAAAAGATATGACTAGATCAGAAATAATGGCTATTATGATTGGTGGTATGGCTACTGTTGCTGGAGGCGTTATGGCTGGATACGTTGCTATGGGAGTTAACGCTGGACACCTTTTAACTGCTAGTATAATGGCTGCACCTGCAGGGTTAATATTAGCTAAGATTTTAGTTCCTGAAACTGAAGAAAGTAAAACTAAAAATTCTACTGATATTCAAGTAGAAATTACTGCATCAAATGTTGTTGAAGCTGCTGCTAACGGAGCTAGTGACGGTTTAGGATTAGCATTAAACGTTGGAGCTATGTTACTTGCATTTATTGCTTTATTATCATTACTTAACTTCATTATCGGATCTATAGGTGGAGTATTTGGATTCCCAGATTTAAGCTTCCAATGGATAGTTGGTAAGTTATTCTCACCATTAGTATTCATTATGGGAGTTCCAATGGTAGATATCCCAACTGCTGGTAGCTTATTAGGACAAAAGATTATATTAAACGAATTCGTTGCTTATTCAGAGCTTTCAAACTATATAACAGCTGGTACATTACAACCAAAGACTGTTATGATGTTAACTTACGCTTTATGCGGATTCGCTAACTTTAGTTCAATCGCTATTCAAATAGCTGGTATTGGTGGTTTAGCACCAGAAAAGAAAAAGACAATTGCAAGCTTAGGTTTAAAATCACTTTTAGGTGGGGTTCTAGCAACTTGCTTAACAGCAACAATTGCTGGTGTCTTATTCTAATTTGTAGATTTTCAAAAGCTAAAAGAAATATTATTTTTACTATAAAAAAACCTAGCCCTTTGGCTAGGTTTTTGCTTTATATATTTAAAGTATTGTTATATCTTTTGTTACTGAATTTAATACTTCACATCCATCTTTTGTTACTAAAACTAAATCTTCTATTCTTACACCAAAATTATCTTTTAGATATATTCCTGGCTCTATTGAAAATATCATGCCTGCTTTAATTTCCTCATTATTAACAGAGCTTACATCCCCAAAATCATGACATTCTATTCCTATACTATGTCCTGTTCTATGAGTAAAATAATCCCCATACCCAGCATCCTCTATATGTCCTCTTGCCGCTTTATCTATATCTGAAAATTTAACTCCATCTTTAACTTTTGAAATTGCTTTTAAGTTAGCTTCTTTAGCTACATTATATATCTCTGCATGATCCTTACTTGGCTCTTCTCCAAAGAATATAGTTCTAGTCATATCTGAACAATAATAATTATATACGCCCCCCATATCTATTACTATACTTTGACCTTTCTTTAAAAGTGACTTTCCTGATTTGTGATGTGGATCTGCTCCATTTGGACTTGTTGCAATTATAGGTGAAAAGGAAAATGAGTTTACTCCTTCTCTTTCATATAATTCTGCTAAAAGGTTACAATAATACTTTTCTGAATATCCCTCTTTAAGATTACTCCATAATTCCTTCATAACTTTATCATTTATTTTAGAAGATTTTTTCATAAGTTCTATTTCTTCTTCATCTTTTATCATTCTTAATCTATCTATTATAGGAGATGAATTTACAAAACCCTTTGCTCCATTTCTATTCATTAAATTAATTAAAAAATGAGCAGGCCAATTTTTATCCACACCTAAAGCTTTTTCTTTATCCACAACTGTGCATAATAAGTTTATAGGATCTTCTATATCTGAATACCATAATATATCTACGCCTAAATCTTCATATACAGGAAATAGCTTATTTACTATGAATTTATGCTCCCCATTCCTATTTAAATATAAAGCTATCATTCTCTCTCCTGGAGAAATCCACTTTCCTGTTAAATAGAAAATTGAAGGTGCTGCCGTTACTATTATTTGTTCTAAACCTTGTTTTTCCATAGCTTCTAATACTTTTTTTATTCTAGTCGCTTTCATTTTTGTTCCTCCTTAAATGTTTTATTTCCCTATAAATAATAGTATACTACAAAGCTAAAATACTATCTATGCAATACTTGTAAGTGGTATAATATAATATACGTTTTTTTAGGAGGGGATAAAATGAGGATAGCTGCCATTTCAGATATTCACGGCAATATTTATGCATTATTGAAAGCATTAGAAGATATAGATGAACAAAAAGTTGATATGATTGTTTGTCTTGGTGATCTTGTTGGCTATGGCCCACACCCAAATGAAGTTATTGCTTTAATCAAAAGAAGAAATTTACCTTGTATTAAAGGGAACTATGATGCCTCAGTAGTAGATGGTGCTTTTAGTTATATAAGAGATACAAAAATAAACTCCTTTGCTCTGCCTTGGAGTTGTGAGGAAGTAAGAGAATCCAATAAATTCTTCTTAAGTCAATTACCAGAGTTTCTTGAATATACTTTTGATAAAATAAAGATTAAGTTTGTTCATGGAAGTCCTAACAAGATAAATGAATACCTATTTGAAGATGGAGAAAATACTAATGCTATAATGAAGGATTTAGATTGCGATGTATTAGTTTGTGCCCACACTCATATACCATCTATTAAAAAATTCGATAATAAATTATTTATCAATGTTGGTAGTGTTGGAAAACCTAAAATCGGTAGACCTAATATAACATATTGCATATTAGATATAAAAGATAATACTGTTGAAAGTAAAATTAGAGAATTAGAGTATGAATTCAAAAGAATTGTAAAAGATACTCAAATGCTATCTTTCCCAAGTGAACTTTCAAATTCATATTCAACAGGAAAAGAATAAAAAATACCAATACATAGGTTCTTTATGTATTGGTATTTTTTATTTATTCTATTAAAGTTCCTACAATTCTTAACTTTTCTAATATCTTATCCATTTCTTTAGCATGACAATTCAAAAATTCATTAGTTAGATTCTTCCCTGCCATAACTCCAAAATGAACACCATCTTTCCACACATCAACATCAGCAACATCATATACAGTTCCATTAATAGCAATTAAAGAAGGCATTCCATCTCTTCCATTATACTTGCTTAATTCTTCAATAGTATATTCTATTGGTAAGTTTTCAATAATATTTTCTCTGTATCTCCTAGACATAGTTGGAATCAATTCCCCTACTAATTCTAAGTTATCTAATAAAATTTGTGCACCTTCATGACAAGACTTAAAAAATTCCGTTAAATCATTTCCAGCTTTCAATCCATTATGCATTCCATTTTTCCAAGCATCAACATTTTCCAAAGAATAAACCTTATTATCAATGGCTACATACGCAGGCATTCCATTTTTCCCATTATATTTAGCTAACTCTTCTATTGTAAATTTTTGATTAGTAATTGGGACACTTCTAAAAGTATGCTTTTTACAATCCTCTAAGTATTCAGTAACCTTATCACAAACGCCACTCATAACATCTATAATACTCTCCTTGTAATCTTTAGGATAAGTTAATAAAATAGTTTTAAGTTGATTTAGTTCTATAAATTTTTCTTCTAAGAAATTCTTTTTTGTCATAAAATCCTCCAAATAAACACTATACAAATATATTATGATAAAAAGTTGCAAATGTTAGTAAATTAGTGTAAAATCGTAATAAACATCATATTTTATTACTGTGATGAGAAGAGTAGCTATTGGACGTAGTCTTAGCGAGTAAGGAACGGTGTAAGCCTTATACGAAGCCTTTAGTGAAGAACATCTCTGAGTTTCTAACCGAAATCTATTTATTGAGAGTAGGCTTAGACGGATTCAAACCGTTATTAATTGGATGACATTATTTGTGTCAGATAAGTGGTCATATCTTATGACAATTTGGGTGGTACCGCGAAAGTATCCTTTCGTCCCTTTTAGGGATGAGAGGTTTTTTTATTTTTAAAAATAAATTTTATGATATATTAGGAGGAAAACTTATGGATAAAGTAGTTTTAGTAAAATCACTTTATAGAAACGAAAATGAATATTTATCAAAAGAAGTTAAAATCTCTGGATGGATAAGAACACTAAGAGCATCAAATGCATTTGGATTTATTGAAGTTAATGATGGGACTTTTTTCAAAAACGTTCAAATAGTTTTTGAAAACAAATTAGAAAACTTTAAAGAAGTATCTAAATTACCTATAAGTTCATCAATAACTGTTATAGGTACTTTAGTTCCTACACCAGAAGCTAAACAACCATTTGAAATTCAAGCTAAAGAAATAGTAATTGAAGGATTATCTCAATCAGACTATCCTCTTCAAAAGAAAAGACATACTTTTGAATATTTAAGAACAATATCTCACTTAAGACCAAGAAGTAATGCATTCTCAGCTGTATTTAGAGTTCGTTCTGTTGCAGCTTATGCTATACACAAGTTCTTCCAAGAAAGAGGTTTTGTATATACTCACACACCAATTTTAACTGGAAGTGACTGCGAAGGTGCTGGAGAAATGTTTAGAGTAACAACTCTAGATTTAAACAACACACCTAAAACTGAAGATGGTAACATAGATTTTAGCCAAGATTTCTTTGGTAAAGAATCAAACCTTACAGTATCAGGACAATTAAATGCTGAGTGTTATGCTCTAGCCTTTAGAAATGTTTATACTTTTGGACCTACTTTCAGAGCTGAAAATTCAAATACAGCTAGACATGCAGCTGAATTCTGGATGATTGAACCTGAAATTTCATTTGCTGATTTAAAGGATGATATGGAATTAGCTGAAGATATGCTAAAATATGTTATTGAATATGTAATGACTGAATGTCCAGAAGAAATGGCATTCTTTAACCAATTTATTGATAAAGGAGTTATGGATAGATTAACTCACGTAATTTCATCAGACTTCGGAAAAGTTACTTATACTGAAGCTGTAGAAATTTTAAAGAAAGCAGATAAGAAATTTGATTATCCAGTAGAATGGGGTATCGATTTACAAACTGAACATGAAAGATATCTTACTGAAGAACACTTCAAAAAGCCAGTATTCGTTACTGATTATCCAAAAGATATCAAAGCATTCTATATGAGATTAAATGAAGATCAAAAAACTGTTGCAGCTATGGACTTATTAGTTCCTGGAATAGGTGAAATAATCGGTGGTAGCCAAAGAGAAGAAAGAATTGATGTTTTAACTAAGAGAATGGCTGAATTAGGTCTTAAAGAAGAAGATTATTGGTGGTATTTAGACCTTAGAAAATTCGGTGAAACTAAACATGCTGGATTCGGATTAGGATTTGAAAGACTTATAATGTATGTTACTGGTATGTCAAACATAAGAGACGTAATACCATTCCCAAGAACTACAGGACAATCTGATTTTTAATATAATAAACCCTAGTAAACAGTTTGTTTACTAGGGTTTATTTATTGTTATTTTACTAAATTGTAGTAAAATAACTAACTGACTATTTTAATGTCTGTCCCTAAATCTAAAATAAACATTAATCTGAATTTATAACATTCATAGATTTCTTTCTACTAATTATCACCTTTAAGTTTAATTAAAACTCCATTATCTACTTCATAAATATAGTCACTTAGCTCCTCTATATCCTGATATATATGACTTGTCATTAGTATTGTTTTTCCCTTTTCTTTAAGTTCTATTAACTTTTCTTTTAAGTTTTTAACTCCCTCTTTATCTAATCCATTGAAAGGTTCATCTAATATTAATATTTCAGGATCCTCCATTATAGCTTGTGCTATACCTAATCGTTGCTTCATGCCTAAAGAATATTCTTTTACTAACTTATTATCAATTGGATATAACTCTACAAATTTTAATATCTTTTCAATTTCTTCATTACCAATTTTATTTCTAATCTTTGCTAAAAACTTTAAATTATCAAACGCATTATAATTTGGTAAAAATCCTGGTTGCTCAATTAACGCTCCCACATCATCAGGAAAATCAACATCAAATCCTATTTTTAAACCATTCACCATTACATATCCAGATGTTGGTTTAATAAATCCACATATAGATTTTAAAATTAAGGTTTTTCCTGAGCCATTTCTTCCCACAATCCCGTAGCATTTTCCTCTTATAATATTTAAATTTATATTTTTTAAAACCGTTGTTCCTTTAAATATTTTTGTATAATTAACTATTTCTATTACATTATCATTCAAAAAATTACCCTCCTACTAATAATTAAATATCTACAATATCCTGTTTTTTGATTATAAATAGTCCTATGAAAAAATTTATTATTATAAAAGCAATAATAAATATCAAAGAACTCTTAAAATTCAATCCATTAAATCCACTCTCAAACATTTCGTATCTTTTTAGCATTCCATTATTAATCAAAAATATTTTGCAAAATTCAGTATTTTTAGGGTAAAATATTGGCGCTATATAAAATAGTATTCCTATAACACTTGCTTCATTTGATCTTGAAAAAATAGAATATAAATTATTTAAAAAAAGTTGTATAGCTACTACTGTCAAAATATTTAATAAAATAATATATAATGAAATACCATATTGATTTATATTTATTACGCTATTTATGTGTACTGGTGAATTTTGAAATGCTATATATCCACTTTTTATCAAAATTACAATTAGCGAAGATAAAAATAATACAAAAAAATATATACTTATTCTTATTATTATCGTTAAATTAAAAGCTATAAACCACTTTGCCTTGTTTTTAACTCTTGGTAGGACTAAAGTTGTACTTTCTCTAAATCTATCTATTGTAGATAAATTAAGCAAATTTAATACTATTATATATGGAGTAATCCATAATATAAAATAAAAATATTATATATACTATACTCTGTTACTAATCCACCATAAGTTTCTATAATAACATCTCCCATTAATACAGTATTATTATCTATTCCCATTAATCCATAATGTAGATTTGTTATTAATATACCTACAATAAATAAAATTAAAATTCGTAGCTTTTCATTATTTACCTTCAAATTTATACTTACTATTCTTTTAATCATCTTCTATTAATGCCTTTCTACTAAAGTATAGATTTAAAAATAATATTACAAATAAAAGTACTAAACTAATTATAATTGAAGTACTTAAAGAAGTAGTAAATCCATTATAATTTTTAAACTTATGCTTAAATATACTAGATATGGTACCCAATCCTATATATTCATTTATTTTAAATATACCTTCATTTAAACCATATGATTTAATATAATTTCACTCCATTTATTTTCAAATTTAAACATTAGAAAATTAATACTAAATACAATAACGAAAAAAGAAATTGCAAACAAAAAACTAAACACAATATTAGTTAAAATCTTAGATACAATCCATATTCTTTTTTCTTTAGTTCTTAGCATAATAAATTTTATATAATCACTTTTAGTATTAAAAAAAGTTGTTAAAATTATAATATAAGGAAAGTAGAAACCTAAAAGTAAACTGCCATAAGTTGTAGTTCTAAAAATTCCATCCCATATATTTAAATCTAAATTATAGCTATAACTTACTTCTACTAATCGGTTAGTAATAATGTAGATTACTATAGAAAATATTACTTATAGTCATATCTACACTTCTATAAAATTGACTAATGGATGATGGTGAATAGTTATATATATTTAGAATGGAACAGAACATACTTCCTAATATCCAAAATAGAAATGGTGAAAATATTATTGCTATCTTATTTTTGATAAATGCAGAAATTGCTAATCCAATACTAGCATAAGCAAAACCTAAACTAAAATTTATAAATATATGTATCATTATATAAACACCAAAATTTTCAGTTAATAATCTTATAAAGGGGCCACCCATTTTACCATATCCATAAAAACTAGTTATACTTCCTTTAAAAAAAGTAAAAATTAATATACTTAATATTATAGTTGGAATTATTATTGCTAATCCACCAGCAATTCCATTAACAAGTAATTTTGATAATATATATTTCCTATGGTTTATTCTCATATCTATTTGCTTAATAATGCCATATTCCTTATCTTCTATATATGACAATCCAAAAGGTAATACTGAGAGAATAGGCATTGTAACAATAGACATTAAGAATGAACTAAAAAATACTGAATATTTATTTAGACCGTTCTCTACCATAACTTTAGCCTTTTCTTGGAGTTCTAGCGTTTGGAGATCAGGGGCATCATAATTGAAAAATATGTATTGTTTAATATCAATATATACACTAATAAAAGCAAGTAATAATCCTATAATAATAACTATAATGAATTTTTTACTTGTAATTACTCTTTTAAGTTCATTTAATATCATGTTTTCTCCTCTTATACTCTACAATAATATGATATTTTTTACATTTTATTTTATTAATCTCCAAATTATTGTATTTTTACTAACAATAAGCTTATTTGTATAAATATCGTATTATATATTAAAACTTTTGACAACTTTTTACACGTTTTTTATAATTATATTTAATTATCACTAATTATTTTTATTATTTGTTTAACATATGTGTAATAAAAACCCTACTAGCTTTTAGAAAACTTAAAAACTAAAATAAAAACACAACTTTTCATGTAGAACAGTTGTGTTTTCATAATTGTAATAAACAATACTTTTAATATTACTACTAACTTACATATGTTTGTAAGTAAATTTGAATATAATCTAATTACTTAAAATTATTATAATCATTCTCTATTATTTTTGTCTCTTTTTTACTAATTCATATAATGTGCTTACCGGTACTCCTGTACCACCTTTTATTCCATATTCGCTTGATGATGAAGCCCAAGCTGTTCCTGCTACATCTAAATGTAACCAGGGTTTATTTTGAACAAAGGCTTCTATAAATAATCCTGCTGTTATAGTTCCAGCTAATCTACCACCACTATTCTTTAAATCAGCAATATCAGATTTAATTAATTTTTTATATTCATCAAAAGTTGGTAGTTGCCAAACCTTTTCTCCTGTATATTCAGATATTTCTTTTAGTTCTTTATAAAATTCTTCATTATTAGTTACTACCGCTGTTGTAGTTTCACCTAATGCATGCAATGCCGCTCCTGTTAATGTAGCAACATCTATAATTTCTTTAGCATTTTCATTTTCTATTATATAGTGAACTGCATCTACTAAGGTTAATCTTCCTTCAGCATCAGTATTTACTACCTCTATAGTTTTTCCTGCCATAGATCCTATAACTTCTCCAGGCTTATATCCATTTCCTGCTATTAAATTTTCACAAGCAGCTACTACAGCTATAACATTTGCTTTAAGTTTTCTTTTAGCAATTACAGACATTGCTCCGATTACAGCAGCTGCTCCACCCATATCAGATTTCATATCTACCATACTACCTGTAGGTTTTATAGAATATCCACCTGAATCATAAGTTAAGCCTTTTCCTACTAATCCTAATATATTATCTTTATTATCTTCATCACCAAAATACCTCATAATAATAAATTTAGGTTCATTTATTGATGCTTTTGCTACATTATAGAAAGCTTCCATCTTTAATTCTTTTATTTTCTCTAAATCATAAACCTCAACTTCAAATCCACTATCAACTCCAATTTTAATAGTTTCTTCTGCTAATGTTTCCGGGTAAATAACATTAGATGGCTCATTTACTAAATTTCTAGCTAGTATTACTGCATCTGCTAAAGCAGTTCCCTCTTCAATAAATAAATCTACTGATTCCTTAACTTCATTGTCTATATTATGAACGCCTATTGAAATATTTAATTCAACATTTTCCTTTTTAGATGTTTTATATTTATCAAAAGTGTAATTTGCTAACTTTGCTGAATATGTAAAAGCTTTAGCCATATCCTTTACTGATAATTTATTTGTATTTGGTACTCTTAAAAATATTTTTAATAATTTTAATTCTTTGCATTTCTTAATGCTTTTTCCAACTGTTTTTCTAATAATTTCTAAACTTAAGTTTTCTTCTTTGCCTAATCCCATTAAAATTACAGTTTGAAACTCTGAATTAACCTCTCTATTAAATATATAACTTTGACCTTCTTTTCCTTTAAATAAATCTCTTTTTTCTAATGAATCTATTACTTTATTAATCTCTTCATTAGGTGTTTCTAAATTATCCTCTAATAAATACATAATTAAAGTATCTACTTGTGAGCACGTCATGCTATTAAATGAAATATTCATTATTAAACTCCTTTCATTATTGTCTTTAAGACATAGTATTTCCTAAATTTAATATATCACACACTTCCATATTATTGTAATTATTTATTTTAAATTTATTCTAAATTTTTTTATTTTTTTGTATATAATTTCATTCTCTTGTCCATAATAAAAATGTAGATACAAAAAAACCTGTTTATTACAGGT
This sequence comes from Clostridium chauvoei, assembly GCF_002327185.1. Lineage (NCBI taxonomy): Bacteria > Bacillati > Bacillota > Clostridia > Eubacteriales > Clostridiaceae > Clostridium > Clostridium chauvoei. The sequence continues at coordinate 2,482,972 of NZ_CP018624.1, forward strand.
CCCATCCCCCATTTATTTAAAAGCGCTTCGGCGCTTTTTTTGTTAAAAAATAAGAGTATGCAATTTGCATACTCTTATTTAAATATAACTGTATTATTTTCAAATCTATCTATTATAGCTAAAGATTCTACTCTTATCCCCATTTCTTCAAGCACTTTTCTTCCTTCTTGAAAACCCTTTTCTATAACTATTCCTACACCAATAATATTTCCTTCAGCTTGTCTAACTATATCTATCATACCCTTTGTTGCACAACCTTGAGCTAAAAAATCATCTATTATCAGTATATTTTCTTCCTTTTTTATAAAGTTTTTTCCTACTCTAACTTTATAAGTTTTCTTTTTTGTAAATGAATGTACTTCTGATTCAAAAACTTCTTTGTCTAAATTTAAACTTTCCGTTTTCTTCGCAAAAACTACTGGTACATAATCAAAATATTGTGAAACAATAGCTGCAATTCCTATCCCTGAAGCTTCTATTGTAAGTATTTTATCAATTTTTTGATCCTTAAATCTTTCCTTAAATGCTTTTCCTATTTCATTAAAAAATTTAATATCCATTTGATGATTTAAGAAACAATCAACCTTTAATATATTACCTTCTCTTATGTTACCTTCTTCTAATATTTTTTTCTTTAATGCTTCCATAATTACCTTCCTATCACTCATTTATTTATCTTCTCTACTAAAAATGTAATTTACAAATAAACATATGAATGTATAGTGGGTATAAAAAACATATACTCATCACTCATATATTCGTAGTTAGGATTTTTACGGTTTCCCAGTAGAGACACTTGAACCTTATTTTCAAGCATATACGAATCATATTATTCTTTTTTTAATCATTATAACATTACATTATTTAAATATCCAATAATCATATTAAAAGTCTAGAGTTTTTATAATTCCTGATTTAACGCTTTCTTTAACATCTATAATTCTTTGATTAGTAGAACCTCTATACTTTAAACTTTCATCCATTTTTGTTTTATCAAATCTCCCATCGACTAAAACATCTATATTATCTAAAAGATCTCTCCAACCTGGAATCTTATCAATGTTGTTTAATATATATTCAAAAGTATAACCTGAATAACTCCAGACATTTATATTATTATTTTTGAATTGTTTCGCCATATACGCAAATTCTTCCGCTCTCTCAAAGGGATCTCCCCCACTAAATGTCACGCCTTTTATCATCGGATTATCTAATACTCCTTGTATAAGTTCATCCATATTTCTATCTTCTCCACCAAAGAAACTATGAGTGTCTGGATTAAAACAACCATTACAATTATGCTTACAACCTTGTGAGAAAAACACTCTTCTTATGCCTGGTCCATTAACTAGACTTTCATATGCTATCCCTGATAATCTTATAGTCTTTTCCATATTATCCTCCACATCCTACTTCTTAATTTAATAAATACTTTTAATTTCAAAAGCTTGTCCATTATACTATTATACAATAAAAAAATAGTTATAGGATTAGGATTCGATACCCAATTCTATAACTATTTATTATTTTGTATTTTCCTTTAAGTAAAGTATACTTTTATACAATTTGGTAATTATTTTTATTTGTTCCTGTATGAGACTTTCTATCTTCTCTTTCATGGTATTTTCCCGGGCCAAATCTTTCGTCTAAACTTAAATACCCAGTAACTCTAGAAATACCTTGAATATCTAAACTTCCACACTTATTACACTTACTTTCATTACTACTTAAATAAGTCCCACAACTTTTACAGTATCTTATGTGGAAGTTTATTCCTAAATAACTTATGTTAGTGTACTTATATGCATAGTCTAAAATATCCATAATTGCTTCTCCAGATGGACAATCGTCTACTTCTAAATAACTTATATGCCCTGCATTACAAAGTTTATGGTAAGGTGCTTCTATATCTATTTTACATTTAATTGATATAGGGAAGTTTACTGGAATGTGGAAACTATTTGTATAGTATTCTTTATCAGTAACTCCTTTAACTATTCCAAAAGTACCTTGATCTTGTTTTATGAATTTTCCTGAAAGACCTTCTGCTGGTGTTGCATAACAACTCCAATTTAATTTAGTTTCCTCAGTAATTCTATCTGTATATTCTCTAATATATGATACTATTTTAACACCTAATTTTCTAACTTCAGTATCTTCACCATGATGCTTTCCTGTTAATGCTATTAAAGTTTCTGCAAGTCCTATAAATCCAATTCCCCATGTTCCTTGTTTTAGGATTGGTTCTATTGTATCATCAGGAGTTAACCCTTCTGATCCCTTCATTAAACCCTGACCAGCTACAAATGGTAAATCTTTAATTTTAAGATTTTTAAGTACTCCATATCTATGAAGTAATGATTCCTTTGCAAGGTCTAACTTCATTTGTAATATTTCAAAGAATTTATCTATATCTCCATTAGCTTGTAAGCCTATTCTTGGTAAGTTTATTGTAGTTGGCGCAATATTTCCTCTTCCTTTACATCCTGGTTCACCATTTATATTCTTCATTAGATAAGTTCTACATCCCATAGTTGCAGGCATATATCCCATATCATAATATTCTTTGTTGAAGTCTGCATCTATATTCATAAATGTTGGATTCATTCTTTTAGCAGCAACTCTACATGCTAATTTATATAAATAATGATATGGATCATTAACTTCTCTATTAACGCCCTCTTTAACTCTAAAAATTATGTTAGGGAATATCGGTTGCTCTCCCTTCCCTAATCCTTTTTCATATTCTAATAAGAAAATTTCACATACTAAAGCTGCATCCTCAGAGTTTGGAATACCTAAGTTTATAGAACTAAACGGTACTTGTGATCCTGCTCTTGAATGCATCGTATTTAAATTATATACAACGCCTTGCATTGCTTGATGTATTCTTTTCTTTAATTTTTCTTCTGTTAGTTTCTCTATCTTTTCTTTATCAATTCCTAGCTCTTCTAACTCATTTATTATTTCATCTCTCGTTGGCTTTACAAAAGCAGACATGTCATTATCAAAATCCGGGTGTGCTTGCCCACCAAACATATCATTTTGAGTTGATTGAAGTAATATACATGAAAGTTCTGCTGCTGTTTCTATTCTTCTTGGTGCTTTTATTGTCCCATATCCTGTATTAAAACCTTTTTCTAAAATTTCCCCTGTAGGTATGTGTAAGCAATTAGTAGTCAAGTTATAACTGTCTAAATCATGATAATATAAATCTCCATTTTCATGTGCCTTAGCTAATCTCTTTGGCATACTAGCTAAATTAAACCACTTATTAGATTCTGATGCTATTCTAAGTAACTTAGAACTAAAGTTATTACCTACATTAGCATTATCTCTATCGGTTTCGACACCAATTCTTTGAATAGCTGTCATTAAGTCTGATTTTATTTCTCTAACTTGTGTTCTTTGTGTTCTATAATTTGAATAGGCTATTTTTATGTCTTTATATCCACTGTCAAGTAACGCCTTCTCAACTAAATTTTGAATTTCTTCAACAGTTATTCTTTCTTGCCCAGACATTTCTATATAATTGATAACTTTCTGAACTGTATCTAGAACTTGACTTTCTCTAAGTCTTTTCCCGACCTCTTCTCCTGAGCTTTTAATTGCGTTTGATATTTTAACGGCATCAAACTCGACTTCCCTACCGTCCCTTTTCACTACATATAGCATACACTCAACCCCTATCGCACAATATCTTGTATTAATTTACTAGTAATTATTATACTCCATTACATTTTCATCATCAAAGATGCTAGGATTGACTTCGATTAACTATTCTCAAATTACATCAATATATCTTCATTTTTTACCCTTTTTTATAATAAACATAAATTTTTAAATGTACTCATATTTTTATATATCTATGTAATATATTGTTATTAAAAGCCACATATAAACTTAATATTTTAAAAATTTAATTTAATAAAAGGGGATTATATTTATGAAACGAATTTTATCAATTTTAATATTTTTATCACTTTTTTCATTGATTAGTTGCTCAAATAAGGAAAGTAATCCTGTTGATGTCTTTAACGAAATAGATAAATCTCAACCAATATATTCCTATTATACTGGTGAAGAAATTTCTCAAGACTTAAATAATAACACACCTTTTATGGTTATGGTAGAGAATTCTGTTTATGCTAGGCCACAAAGTGGTTTATCTTATGCAGACGTAATTTATGAAACATTAGCTGAAGGGGGAATTCCTAGATTTATGGCATTATTTCATAGTAAACAACCAAATGCTATTGGCCCTATAAGAAGCGTTAGACCATACTTTTTAGATCTTGCTCATGAAAACAATCTAGCCTTTGCTCATTGTGGAGGCTCATCTGAAGCATTAGCAACAATCTCAGAAGATGAATCAATTATGAGTATAAATGAAATTTCAAATGGCAAATATTTTTGGAGGGATGATAAAAGATCTGCTCCCCATAATTTATATACATCATCTGAAAATATATTAAATTCTATAATAGATAAAAAGTTTAATTCAACACCAAAACCTTTTGCAACATTTAATAGTGAATATTATTCAAAGGAATCTCTTAATACAATAAAAAATATAAACCTTAATGTAAATAGATTTTATAATACCTCATATATATATGATAATGGGGAATATATAAAATATATGGATGGTGAAGTAGCTATTGACGCTTTAACAGATAAACCATTATCTTTTGCTAATGTAGTTATTCAAAAAACAAATATTCAGCTTCAAGCAGATAATAATCATATAGATATAGATTTAATCGGAGAAGGGGAAGGATATATTTTTTCTAACGGAAAATATGTAAATGTACTTTGGAAAAAAGAAGATAAAAATTCAAAAACAACTTTTTACGATTATTCCGGTAATGTAGTACCTTTATCTCAAGGAAAAACTATATGGCACATATTAGATAAAAATTCAAATATAACTTTTAGTTAAAAATCACCATAAGGTGGTTTTTTTATTTTTAAGAATAAATTTAATTAAAACAAGAAATCATATCAATAGTGATAATTTTAGAATTTTATCAGTATTGATATAATAATCTATTATGATATAATATAATTAACATTAATCGGAAATTATTAGGAGGAGTACACATGCAAAAAATAGCTTTATTAACCGATAGTGCTTGTGATTTATCATTAGAAACTTTAAAGGAAAAGAATATAAAATTATTACCTTTGAAACTTATCTATTCAGATAGAGAGATTCAAGACAAAATAGATATTACAGCAGAAGAAGTCTATAATAATTTAGAAAATGAAGTGCCAAAAACTTCTTTACCAAGTTCAGAAACAATTCACACTATATTAACTGATTTAGAAAACGAAGGCTTTACACATGTTATAGCTATCACTATATCTAGTGGGTTATCTGGAACATTTAATGCTATAAGATTAGCTTTAGAAGATCACCCTAAATTAACTTCTCATGTGTATGACAGTAAAATATTAGCATTACCTCAAGGACTTCTAGTTATGGAAACTTGTAAGTTAATTGAAGAAGGTAAGTCTTTTGAAGAAATTGTTAGTTCTTTACCTGCAATACATTCAAATATAACTGGATATTTTACTATAGATACATTAGAATACTTAAAAAAAGGTGGTAGAATAGGTAGAATAACTGGAACTTTAGGAGAAATTCTTCACTTAAAACCAATTATAACTGTTGATGATAATGGTGTTTATTATACTATTTGTAAAGCTAGAGGACATAAACAAGCTTTATCAAAACTTACTGATATACTAAAAAATGAATTAAATAAATGTAAATGTAAAGTTTGGGTTCTTCAAGGTGGAGCTCTTGAAACTGCTGAAAAATACTTACAAACATTATTAAAACTTGATAATATAGTGGATATTGGTATTTCTGAAATTAGTCCTGCCTTAGGAGTTCATGCTGGTCCTGGTTTAATAGGTTTAGCTATTCAAAAGGTACAATAACATGGATAACTTTAGCTTTAATAGTATCGATGATATTAAAGCAGAGGAACAGCGAATTCATGAGGAATACAAACAAAAACTAGCCGAACTAAAAAAAATCCAAAAAGAAAGAGAATCAGTTGGTCAGGTTTTTACTAAAGGATTACTTCCTATATACGTTCTTCACATTTTAACTTTAGGTCCAACCAATGGAAATGAAATAGCTCATAAAATTGGTGAAAATACTAATGGACTTTGGATTCCTAGTACTGGTGGTATTTATCCCCTACTAAAAAAATTAGAGAAGAGTGGTTATGTTGTAGGCAATTGGGATGATCCTCATAAAAAATTTCAGAAATTCTATTCTTTAACACCTGCAGGTTTAGAGGAATATAAAAACAAAAAATTTCTTTTAAAACCTAAAATAGAAGAATCACTTAAAGTTTTTAAAATAATTTACAAAGATCTATATCTTTAAGCGTCTTAATGACGCTTTTTTTATTTAATCCAATTATTACAGCTTATTATATAATTATTTCTACAAATAATAATTATATAATAAATTTATAAATCTATATAAATTAATAAAATTATAACCTTATCACTATTGATATAGTTATCAAATATGATATATAATTGATATATAATTAGAAAGGGGGCTATATATTTGCAAAAGATAGCAATTTTAACGGATAGTGCATCTGATTTATCTTTAGAAACATTAAAAGAAAATAACATACATCTATTTCCTTTAAGAATCTTATACTCAAACGAGGAATTTGAAGATAAAATTAGCATTACTCCTGAAGAGGTTTATAACAGACTTTCTACAGAAATTCCTACAACATCTCTTCCTAGTCCTAAGACTTCTGCTAAAGTTCTAAAAGATTTAGAAGCTAATGGATATACTCATGTAATAGCAATCTCTGTTTCTAGTGGATTGTCTGGAACATTTAATGCCTTTAGATTAGCATTAGAAGAGCATCCAAACCTTACCTCTTATGTATACGATAGCAAAATCATAGGATTCCCTCAAGGAGTTCTAGTATTAGAAGCTGCTAGACTCGTTAAAGAAAAAAAATCTTATGATGAAATAATACAAGAACTACCTAGAATTCGTGAAAACATAACAGGTTACTTTACTTTAGATACCTTAGAGTATCTAAAAAAAGGTGGCAGAATAGGTAAATTAGCAGGAACTATAGGTCAATTTTTACACCTTAAGCCAATTATAACTATGGATGAGCATGGAGTTTATCACCCATATGCTAAAGTTAGAGGAAGAAAACAATCTTTATCTAAAATGATTGAAGTTTTAAAAACTCATCTAGATGAATCTAAATGTAAAGTTTGGATACTTCAAGGTGGTTGCATGGATGAAGCTCTTTTATTTGCTGAATCAGTTAAAGCATTACATAATTGCGAGTTTATGGGCATAACACCTGTAGGCGCTATGGTAGCTGTTCATTCAGGTCCTGGTATGATGGGACTAGCAATAGAAAAAGTATAAATTTTAAAAAATGTTGAGTAAAGTTAAAAGATACTCAACATTTTTTGTATTATAAGTAACCTTTTTGACCAAACTAATATTATTAACTTTTAGGTGGTGTTAGTTTGAAAGGTAAAATAATAGATTACAGTAATTTTGAAGCTTTTGTTTGCTTAGAAGATGATACAATTATAAAACTTCCATTATCAGAGGTAGATAATTATACATCTATAGGTTCAACTGTAAATATATCCTCGCAATCAGGAAGTTTTGGTTACTGTAATAATCATTCTTCCAAAATTTACAAAGATAAATTAGTTGACTTTTTTTAGAAATAACTTTAAAATATAACCTATATTTAACAATTGCTAGGGGTGCCATTGGCTGAGAGATGTTTTTAACATTAACCCTTTACCTGATCTGGATAATACCAGCGTAGGGAAGCTTATGTATGATATCTATATTACATTTTCATGTATATATTAGTATATCTTATATCTCCTAGCACAAGTATAAGGAGGTATTTTTTTATGTCAAATTTTATTTCTACTCTAAAAGAAAGCTTTTCAGTTTTATGGGACAACCCATTATCAATAGTCACAGTTATTGGTGGCGTCATACTTTTACTTGCTATAATAAAGTTCAAAAATATTAAGCTTGATGCTAAAATAATGACTAGAATCGGTATAGCTCTTGCTCTTGCAACTATACTAAATATGATTAAATTATATGTATTACCAAATGGAGGCGGTAGCATCTCATTAGGTAGTATGGTTCCTATAATATTAATCGCTTATATGTATGGCCCACAAATAGGATTATTAACAGGGTTTTTATTTGGTATAATAAGTTTAATATTAAACCCTTATATTCTACATCCTATTCAAGTATTATTTGATTATCCATTACCATACATGGCTGTAGGTTTTGCAGGATATTTTAAAAATAATAAGATGATTGGAACAGCTGTTGGTATGACTTTAAAGTTTATATTCCACTTTATATCAGGTTATGTATTTTTCGGAGCATTTGCACCTGAAGGATGGTCACCTGCTTTATATTCTTTAGTTGTAAATGGAACAGCTGTAGGTGGAGAATTAATTATTTGTTTAATTATTATTTTCTTCTTACCTTTTGATAGAATTATTAACAACTTATCTAGTAAACAAGCAAGTATAAGTTAATTTTAACAAAAAAAGTTCTACCTTAAACTCAAGGTAGAACTTTTTTATTAATCTACTGTTATTGCACTTACTGGACAACTTGATTCAGCATCTTTAGCTTCATCAACATTTGCATCTGGAACTTCTGTAACTTTTGCTACAGCCTTTCCATCATCGTCCATTTCAAACACTTCTGGACATACAGATGGACATAGTCCACAACCTATACAAGTATCCTTATCTACATTAGCTTTCATAACTCTCATCCTTTCTAAATAACTTCAATTATATTATTCCCAAAGAAAAAAGAGTTATGTATTTATTAATATAAACCTTCAAATATTAATGCGTATAAATCATTATTTCTTACGTATTCTTCTGCTTTTCCTTGCTCTAAAGCTTCTGTTAAATCTAAATTTATAGGAAGTTCACCTAATAATGGTAAACCTAAATATTCTGCATGTTCTTCAGCTGATTTTTTGCTAAAGACTTTAATTTTAGTATCACAACCAGGGCAATTAATATATGCCATATTTTCTATTACACCTCTTACAGAGATACCCATTTTTTCAGCCATTATTACACCCTTTTTAACTATCATAGATACCATGTCTTGAGGTGTTGATACTATTACTAACTCAGTTAAAGGGAAGCTTTGCATTATAGTTAATGTTATATCTGACGTGCCTGGTGGCATATCAATTAATAAGTAATCTAAGTCCTCCCAGTTTGTATCAGTAAATAATTGTGATAATACTCCAGTTGCCATTGGACCTCTCCAAATTACTGGTTCATCTTCATTAGGAATTAAAAGATTTATTGATATAACCTTTATTCCACTTTCAGTTTCTACTGGAAAATATTTTACACTAGTTTCTCCTATAGGTTGCATCATAGCTCTTTTTTCATTTATTCCAAAAAATCTTGGCATTGATGGTCCTGTTATATCAGCATCTAGCACTCCCACCTTATATCCTTTTTTTCTTAAAGTGCTTGCTAATATACCTGTTACTGTTGATTTACCAACTCCACCTTTACCACTTATAACACCAATTATATTTTTTACATTCCCATAGTTAGGAGTTATTTTCCCACATGATGCTCCATCTTTTGTTTTTGATCCACATTTATCCTTACTAGGACATGTTGAACAATTTCCCATTTTATTCTCCTCCTTTTACCACTCAGCTTTTATAGCCTTCGGTACATCACTTTCTTCGTAAATATCAATAGCCCATTCTTTAAATTCATTAGTCGCCATTACATAAAATTCATCTTTTATCTTATCTGTCTTGTTATCAACTGTTATATTAGTTTTGTATGTAGTACTGTCGTACCCTCTATTCTTTATAGTAATAACAACATCAAATTCATTTGAGTTATTATTAACAAGACTTACATCTGGAGTAATTTTTTTTGCATTCTTTAAAAACTCCTCTAAATCAGTTGAAAATACATACTTTAAACAATCAACATCACCTTGAATGTTTATTCCTACCTTATGGGTATTATTATTCAATTCCGATTTTTTCATTTCTAAGACCTTCAAAATTGAGTTATAATACACATATTCAAAATCCCTAGGTTTTCTTATTATTGATAAGTTTTGTATTATTCCTTCATCTAATCTTTTTGATACGGTAAAGTTAGTTGTTTCATCATAGAAATTCCCTTCTACTGCTCCAACAACATAATAAAATTTCTTTACTTCATCACCAACATTTATTTCAAAAACATAATCAGGATTTAGCTCTGATTTTTTATCAGTTACTTTAGCACTAGATAAAAGTTCGTACATATCTTTTATAGCTTTATCATCTGTTACTATAAATTTAAACCCTGGATCTCTAATACTTTGAATACTTATCTTATCACTTTTATTAGTATTTAAGTATTCAAAATACTCATTTTTACCCCCAATTTTTGTTTTTATATTATCTATTGTAGTGCAACTAACAAAGTTTAAACAAATTAACATTGTTAACATAATACTTATGAATGTTTTTCTTTTCTTCAAAATGTAATCTCCTTTTTCAAAAGATTTTATTATGTATATATTTACTTTAATAAGTAATTAGGAGAAGTTTAAACTTCTCCTAATTATAACTAAATTATAATACTTTAATTCTTTAATGGCAAATCTTATTATAAACTATTTAAAGCCCTCTGCTACTTTATCAAAAGCAACTTTTATGCTTGGTTTGTATTCACTTTCATCGAAATGAAAGTTTATTATAAGAACCTTCCCTCTAGAGTATTTTCTGAAATAACATATATTTTTGTACTCATCATCATTTGGCATTTTATATTCTAAAACATGCCACTTAATTCCATATTCATCATAAACATTATAATCTTCACTTTTAACATCTTTAAATATGGTATCGGGGATATTATCGATCTCTTTGATTCTATCCAAAATGCTAATAGTACCATTTATTTTGTTATTATCATTTATTGTTGCTTCAAACTCAATTCCATCTATATTTTTATTTCTCTCATCAATAGACCATGTTTCAGGTAATAAAACTTGGTATTTACCATCCCCTACATTCAATTCTCTAAACGCTCTTATATTATTATTAGAAAGAGCAATTTTTCTTACATTCTCTTTGAATAATTGTTGCATGCATACTAGGATAAACATAAGTGATAATAGGACTGTAAAAATATAGACTTTTTTCTTATTAATACTCATTAGGAATTATTAAGTACAGTCTCTAATCTTATATTTTATTGCATAGGCACAACAACTGTTGAATTTCTAAAATCATAGAACATCAACCAGCATCCTAAGCTATCTTTATCCTCATCACTTATCCAAGTTACAAAACCAGTTTTCCCTTCATATGGCTGTTCATTTTTATCTTTCTTTCCTGGTACTCCATAAACTATATATTTTAGATTACCTTCTTTATCACACTTATAACCTAACATAAAATATCCATACTTCTTAATATAAGGATAATAGTTTAACATTGGATAATAAGCTACAGTATATTTATTGTAATTTGACATATTACACATTTCATATAAATCATTAACTTGAACTTTATACCACTTACAATTTTTTATTTCTTTATAACCTCTATAATGTTCAAAACCATTTGCTATTCCTTCAAAATACTCTCCAACACTTCCTCTTATTTCTACATTGTCAGATTTCTTTTGAATAAGCTCTTCATAATCGTCAAATTTAGTTCTTTCTTCATTTTTACTTGTGTTAATCTCTTCATTTATTTCTTTTCTAACTTCTTCTTTTAGCTCTTCTCTCAATTCTTCTCTAATTTTTTCTTTTACTTCTTCTGAGACTTCTACCTCTTCTTTAACTTCTTCAACCTCTTCAATCTCTTGAACTTTAGTAATTTCTTCAACACTATCAGATTCTTCCCTTTCAGAGGTTATATCTTCCATATTAACTTCTACTTCTTCTCTCTTACATTCATCCTTTTTATTCTTATCTTTATCATATTTCTTTTCTTTTTCTTTTTTCTTTTCCTTATTCTTATCCTTATCCTTTTCTTTCTTTGGAGCTTCTACTTTAGGTTTAATTTTAATTATTCCTTCTTCAGCTTTTATTACTTTATAGTTTTTCCAGTTTTCTGATGGTTGCTCTCCATTCATAAAGCCACACATTATGAATATAGGAATACCATCTTTCATTTTAACTATTGCTGCTCCTGATATTTTGTCATATGGTATTCCAACACCAGCTATGTTATCAACAAAATATTCTTTCGTAACTTCTGCCTTTCCTCCTTCTGAAACTTTGATTTTTCCTAAATCTATAAGTTTCTTAGAATCTTTCTTATTGCATATAAGCATAATGCAATAATCATCACTATCATTTTTTAGGTTTTGAGCATAAAAAGATACCTTGCATTTTTCTCCTTTTGCCTCTATTTTTGAGTAACCAGATAGAGCTTTATCGTTACAGTTTGAATATCCTCTTTCATCTTCTTGTAAAATAATAAAATTTCTATACAATTTATTTACTTGTGCCAAAACTCTAAAACCTCCATTTTAGATTAATTCAATATATTATATGCGTGCTATATATAAATATGTTCAAAAATAAACTCGGAAGAATTTTAACATCAAATTAAAAGTCTTCCGAGTTTTTCATTAATACGCTTAGGCACTACTATTCTATTGTAATACTTTTATTTTTAGAACTGTTCATTTATTTTATCTGATAAACAAGCAAACTCTTGAATACTTAGAGTTTCTCCTCTTCTCTTTGGGTCTATATTAGCATTTTTAAAAGCTAATTCTAATTTTTCTTTTTCTAACCCTAAACTTTTTACTCCATTCCAAAGAGTTTTTCTTCTCATATTAAATGAGTTTCTTATTATATCAAAGAATAATTTTTCATTTTGAACCTTCACCTTAGGCTCTTCAAGTCTATCTAGTCTAATAACTATTGAGTCTACCTTTGGTCTTGGTATAAAGCATTGTGGTGGTACTCTTCTTACAATACTAGTATTACAATAGTATTGAACTAATAATGAAAGTGAACCATAATCCTTATTACCTGGATCTGCATCCATTCTTTCTGCAACTTCTTTTTGAATCATTATGGTTAATGATTTAAATTTATAGTTTTCCTTTAAAAGTTTAACTATAATAGGAGTAGTAACATAGTATGGTAAATTAGCTACTAATTTAACACTTTCTTCATCTCCTATAATCTCATTAAAATCTACTTTTAAAGCATCATTATGTACTAGCATGAAATTAGGATTGTCTCCAAGTTCTTGATCTAATATTGGAATTAAATCATTATCTAATTCTATAGCTACTACTCTCTTTGCTCTTTTCAATAATTGTGCTGTTAAAGTTCCTACTCCTGGTCCTATTTCTATTACTAAGTCATTTTCATCTACATCAGCACCATTTACTATATCTCTAGGAACAGAATCATCTATTAAGAAGTTTTGCCCTAAGCTTTTTGAGAATTTAAAGTTATACTTTTTAACAAGCTCTGCTGTTTTCACATCTTGTATATCCATATTACTTATTTCCTTCCATTTCTTTATCTATTTTTTGAATTGCTGCAATAAACTCTTCTTTTGTTATTGAATACTTATTTAATCTAGTTAACATTTGATTTGCATTACCATATCCAATTCCTAATTCCTTACCTAGCATAATTCTTCTTTGTTTCGAATTAGCATCTCCTGTTAACTTAAAGTAAAACATATCTTGTGAAGTGTAAAACTCTTCAAAAACTTCTTCTGATATTTTCGCTCTATTTAAAGCTTCTATTATTACTTCTGGTTTAGCATTTTCTACACCTATATCGTCACCCTTTATTCCATCTTCTTGTGCGATATAAGCATGCTTTATACCTTTTACTCTTTTAGCAATTATACTTCTAATCTTTTCCCCTGCAAAATCTGGATCAGTTAATACTATTACACCTTTCCTTTTTTGAGCCTCTCTTATTCTATCTATTACTCTTGCATTTATTCCAAATCCACCTACAGCTATTAATTCTGCATCTACAGCTTGCTTTACTGCTGTTATGTCATCTCTGCCTTCTACTACTATAACTTCTTTAATCAAAGCATTATCTTCCTTTCGTATTATAACTTCGTCTTTCTATATTCTTATTTATAATTTATCCTTATATAGATATTATGTCAAATTTATATTTAAATAAGTAAAAAAGGTGCCCATATGAGCACCTTTTCTACCATTCTCCTGGATAAGCTAAAATGTACACTGGTACATCGTATCTTCTTCCCCACCAACTATATGCATCTTCTTGTGAATTCACAAAAACATCAATTATGTTTCCCTTTATAGCTCCACCTGTATCTGCTGCAATAGCTTTTCCGTATCCCTCTACATATACTAATGATCCTAGAGGGATTACTCTTGGGTCAACAGAAATAGTACTTATCCCACCTTCAATTCTTACAGGTGTACTTCCTGTTGCGGTTAAACCATCACCATGATATGCTGTAGATTCACAATAAATTAACTTTTTATAATCTAATATTTGTCCATCTCTACTAGCAAAACTTTTTCTTGTACCTTGTACAATTATTTTATTAACAGGTTCAGTTATAACCTTGGAGTTTTTTACATTTCTGGATACCTCTTTGCCATTTTTATAAATTACTTCATAAGCAACTTCTTTCTCTCCAGTAACTCCATCTTGTTTTACTTGTTCTACACTTTCATCAAGTGTATCGTCTGTTTGTTCTACTACGTCAAAATTAATAGCTTCTTTAGCTAATTCTTCTTTTACTTCTACTTTAACTAGTTGAACGTTAAGACCTTCTCCAATTTTTGTGTCAACTGAAGGTGTGACTTCATCAACGCCTTCTTTATACTCTATTCCTTCATTCTTTAGTTCTTCTACTTCTGCATTTAACATATCACCTATAGTATCTTCTGCAGTGTTAATTTCAACACTTTTACCATTTACAGATAGATTTACAGGGATAGCTTTCTTAATAGATATAGTACTGTCTTCTTTCACTTTACTATTTAAAGCTGGTTTAACTTTATCTTTAGGAGCAATTTCTACCCCCTTAGTAGTTAACACATCTTCAACAGTCCCTTTATATGTGACAAAAGTTTCTTCTTTACCGTCTATACTTACTGTTATTGTCTTTCTCATATTGATGAACGTCACTGTTACTATGGCCACAAGTGCAGCACCTAACAATATTTTTGCCTTTGGACTGTTAGAAAAATTTCTTTTTAAGTATTCCTTACATTTTTCTACCATCTACTTTACCTCCTTTGGCAAGAGCGTCTTTAGCATTATATATTGAAATGCTATAGTTTGTCAAATATGACACTTCTTGCTCCTATTTAAACTGCTTATAAAATGCACCCTGTGCATAAATAAATAATTTAATAAAAATAAATAATAGCAGGTTGTCCTTAGCAGTTTATAAAGATTAACTTTAAGTAGATTCTGTTCTTCTAATGCCTCTTTAGCATGCATATATAAAATAAATTTTAGTAATTAGTGTTTCACATTTTTAATTTTACTTTATATTCTATTTTCAAGCAAGTCTCTAAAGTTATCGTTTACCCTTAAATTTACTTCTTTTGGGCTGATTTCCTTAATTTTTCCAATTTGTTCTATTATATATCTTATATAATCTGATTTGTTTCTTTTCCCTCTATTAGGTACAGGTGCCATATACGGACAATCTGTTTCTACTAGCAATCTATCCATAGGTATTTCTTTAACTACCTCTACTACCTTTTTTGCATTTTTAAAAGTTACAACACCAGTAATTCCTATATAATATCCTAACTTAACACATTCTTTTGCAAATTCAACACTTCCTGAAAAACAATGTACTATCCCTTTAACCTCTGGAAATTCTTTCATAACTTCAAGAGTATCACCATGTGCTTCTCTATCATGAATAACAACTGGCAAACTTAATTCTTTTGCTATTTTCATTTGTTCTCTGAAAACTTCTTTTTGGATTTCTTTAGATGGATTTTCATCCCAATAATAATCTAAACCTATTTCACCTATTGCTAATATTTTTTGTTATTTTTTATATATTCTATTATTTCCTCTTTAACTTTAGAATTAAATTCATCTGCATTTTCTGGATGTATTCCTAATGCTCCATAAATGAACTCATATTCTTTAGTTAAATTATTTGTTTTTCCTATACTTTCATAACTAGATGCACAGTTCATAATTCCTATTACACCATTTTCTCTTATTTCATTAAAAACCTCTTCTCTATCTTCATCAAAGGCTTCATCATCATAATGTGCATGAGTATCAAAAATTAAATATTTTCCTTCCATATTATCTCTCCTTATCTTATTATTAACAAATAATCTTATTCTAAGTATGTAGAATTAGCTAATTATTATACATTTAATAATTTGTTTATCTTTTTGTCACATAAATGACATATTTATCATTTATATTGGTATTTGTAAAGTAGTTAAAGCATTATTATTTACCCCTAAAACCATCTTAACAGAATGGTCCCTAGAGTTTAATCGTCCCCAAATTTGATTATAACTCTAGGGTTTTCACTTTTTATAGCTTTTTTTCTTTCAATCTCTTAACCTCATCTATTGCTATCTTTTTATCTATTCTTTCAAATAGTATTTCTATTTCTTTTATATTTCCCTGCTTCTTTTCGATATAACTCCAAATAGGATCTTCTAAGTCTAAAAATCTTCTGATTTTTTTAGTTGTAAATGGAATAAAAGGCTCTAATAAATTTGAGATATTTACAATGATTTGAATACATACATAAATGGTTTCTTCACATTTTTTCCTATCTTTTTCTATTGATATCCATGGCTTTTCATTATCAAAATATTTATTAGCTTTCTTTATAAAATTAAATATATCATTTAAGGCACTATTAAATTGGCCTTCTTCTATTTTATCCCCTACTTCAAAATACAAATTTAATATATCTTGTTGAAATTTTCTTGAAATTTCACCTTTAGGTATTCTTGAATTGAAGTTTCTTTTACAAAATAATAAAGTTCTATTTACAAAATTCCCTAAGCTTCCAACTAAATCTGTATTCGATGTATTAATAAAGTCTCTCCATGTAAAATCAGTATCATTTTCTTCTGGTGAGTTTAATAATAAATAGTATCTAACAGAATCAACATTATAATTTTTGACTATGTAATCTGACCATATAGCCCAATTCTTTACAGCTGAAAAGTTTTTCCCTTCTAATTTTAAATACTCACTTGATATTACTCTCAAATTAGGATTTTTTATACCTAGTCCTGAAAGTATAGCTGGGAAAATTATTGTATGGAATGGTATATTATCTTTACCATGAACAAAATAAATTCTTGAATCTTCACCTTTCCAATACTCTAAAAAATCTTCTTTTTTATCTTCAAGACATTTCATACTAGCTGTTAAATATCCCATAACCGCTTCAATCCATACGAATATCTTTTTATCTTCATAGCCATCTAAAGGAACATCTACTCCCCAATTAAAATCTCTAGTTACAGCTTTATCTCTAAGACCTTCTTTTAAATATCTATTAACTATTTTTTCTGCATTATCTCTCCACCCATGTTGTCTTATAATTAGTCTTCTAACATCAATTTCAAACTTAGATAGTGCAAAAAATAGATGATTAGTATTTTTTACTACAGGCTCACTTTTGCATACCTTACATCGCTTATCTATTAAATCATCAACTTCTATTATTTCAGAACACTCTTCGCATTGTTCTCCTGAAGTTATTTCACCACAATGTGGACATTTTCCTTCTATATATCTATCTAATAAGAAATTATTACAAGTTTCACAATATATCTGTTCTACATTTTTTTCATAAATATATCCTTTATTGTACAACTCTAAAATAAACTCTTTTACCTTCTCTTCATGATATTCTGAGTGTGTTTTAGTAAAAATATCAAAAGAGAATCCTAAGTTTTCAAAACAAGTCTTAAACTCTTGATGATATTTTTCTACCGTTTCAATTGGAGTTGTTCCTTCCTCTTTAGCTTTCATTGTTACAGGAGTTCCATGACAATCTGTTCCTGAAACAAATATAACATCATCCCCCATTAATCTATGATATCTAGCTATTACATCTCCTGGAAGCCATACAGCTATTCTTCCTAAATGTAATGGTCCATTTGCATATGGCCATGCATTGCCTACAATAATATTCAAAAAAAATCCCCCCTTTTAGATTTAAGCTTTTAAAATTTTAATTTATATAAAGAAATTCAGCATCAGCTGAATTTCTTTATCTTTTATATTTTATTATCTAACTTGGCTTCCTGTTGGAAGTTCACCTGGATTTACTACTGTTAATAAACTATCATCATCTGTAGATGCAGCTAATATCATTCCTTGTGATAATTCCCCTCTTAATGTAACAGGTTTTAAGTTTGCTACTAATACAACATACTTACCAACTAAATCTTCTGGTTTGTAATATTGAGCTATTCCTGAAACTACCTGTCTTTCTTCACCATTTATATCTACTTTTAATTTAAGTAATTTCTTCGCTTTCTTTATTGGTTCACAAGCTATTACTTTCACTACTCTTAAATCTATTTTTTCGAAATCTTCTATTGTTATTTCTTCTTTTATAGGAATGATTTCTTTCTTTTCATTTTTCTTATTTTCTGCTAATTGAGCTTCTCTTAAAGCTTCTAATTCAGCAAGTTTTTTATCTACATCTATTCTTGGGAAAAGACTTTCTCCTTTTTTAACTTCTGTTCCTACTACTGTTCCATCAAAGCTACTTAATGAATCCCATTCTATACACTTAGTATTTAATTGCTCATTCATCTTTATACTTGTTTCTGGTAAGAATGCAGATAAAAGTACTGATGAGAATCTTAAACTTTCAGCTAGGTTATATAATACTGTTCCTAGTCTTTCTTGCTTTTCTTCATCTTTAGCTAATATCCATGGTGTTGTTTCATCTATATACTTATTTGCTCTTCTTATTAATGTAAAGATTTGTTCTAATGCTTCTGGAATTCTTAATTCTTCTATAGCTTTATCTACTTTTTTAGGTGTTTCTAAAGCTAATCCTATTAACTCATCATCTATAGCTTCCTTAGCTGTTGGAGCTGGTATAACACCTCCAAAGTATTTTTCTACCATAGCAACTGTTCTTGAAAGTAAATTTCCTAAATCATTACAAAGATCTGAGTTTATTTTCTTTATAAATATTTCATTATTAAATAATCCATCTGAACCAAATGGTATTTCTCTTAATAAGTAATATCTTACTGCATCAACACCAAAGTTCTCTACTAATGTTACTGGATCTACAACATTCCCCTTTGATTTTGACATTTTTCCACCATCTACAAGTAACCAACCATGACCGAATACTTGCTTTGGTAATGGTAAATCTAAAGCCATTAACATTATTGGCCAATAAATAGTATGGAATCTTAATATATCCTTACCTATTAAATGTACATCTGCTGGCCAGAATTTTTCGTATAATTCTTTATTGTCACTTCCATAACCTAAAGCTGTTATATAGTTTGAAAGTGCATCTATCCAAACATAAACTACGTGTCCTTCATCAAACGTTACTGGAACTCCCCAGTTAAAACTAGTTCTTGATACACAAAGATCTTGAAGTCCTGGTTTTAAGAAATTATTAACCATTTCATTTTTTCTTGATTCTGGTTGTATAAAATCTGGATGAGCTTCTATATATTCTATTAATTTATCTGCATACTTACTCATTTTAAAGAAATAAGCTTCTTCTTTTGATGTTTCAACTGGTCTACCACAATCAGGGCAATTTCCATTAACTAATTGTGTTTCTGTCCAAAATGACTCACAAGGTGTACAATATAAACCTTCGTATGATGATTTATATATATCCCCATTATCATATAATTTTTTGAATATATCTTGAACAGCCTTTATATGATAATCATCTGTTGTTCTTATAAATTTATCATAGCTTATATTCATCATCTTCCAAAGGTCTTTAATTCCAGCAACAATTTCATTTGTATGCTCTATTGGAGCAATTCCCTTTTCTTCAGCTATTCTTTGTATTTTTTGTCCATGCTCATCTGTTCCTGTTAAGAACATTACATCATATCCTGTTAATCTTTTATATCTAGCTAAAGCATCTGCTGCTACAGTAGTATAAGTATTACCTATATGAAGTTTTGTTGATGGATAATAAATTGGTGTAGTTATATAATATGGTTTTTTACACATATTTCTTCCTCCTTTAATAGTTAACTAATAAAATTCCTTCATTATAATAGATTTAAATTTTATAATAAAAAAAGCCTCTATATAGGTATAAACCCTATATAGAGACGTAATATACGCGTTACCACTCTACTTTGTATTTATTTCACAATAAATACCTTATTAGGTGACTATCATCACCTTGCAATATAACGGTTGCTACCGTATCTCTCTAACAAAATTAGCTCAAAAGATATGCTCTAAGACCATCTTCACAAAGCTTATTGCCGCTAGTTTTCAGCTACCCTAGCTCTCTTTGGACTTTCCCCTCTGCTACTCTTCTTTTCATTGCATTTATCATTTTAATAATATGATATTCTATAATCAAATTACTGTCAATTATTTTTAAAATTTCCACTAGAATCAATATTCCCATGTATATTTATTTTTCCCTGAAAATTTACTTCTATACCCTAATTTTGCTTTTTTAAACTCTGTAGACTTACTCTCACATATGGCTCCTACTAATTGGTAAACTTCTACCAATATTAAAGTACCCCAAAAACTCATTTTATTCTCTCCTTATAAATTACTTATATTTAGATTTTATCATATACTAAAACAATTTCATCTTCTATTAGTCAAAAAATGCTTAAATTTTTATTGTGTACAAATTTACATCTCCGTTGTATGATATAATAATGTATAAATATAGACCCTTTTGAATAGGAGTGGATAGTTATGAAAAGTTTAGAATTACCACGAATTGGATCTAGAAATATAAAAACCGCTATATCAGTATGCATTTGCTTAATTCTTTTTAAAGCAGATCCTTTTTATTCAGCAATAGCATCTGTTATATGTATGCAAGGAACAGTTGAAAATTCGGTAAAGTCGGGGATAAATAGATTAGTAGGTACATTATTAGGTGGTTTTACTGGAGTAGTTTGCTTATCTTTAGCAAGGCATTTTCATCTTGAAAAAATAATTCCTTTTATTACTGCACTAGGTATTGTATTTGTAATATATACTTGTAACCTAGTAAAAAAACCTGGTTCTTGTAGTATATCTTGTATAGTTCTTATAGCTATAATGATAGCTCCTGTAACAAGCAATCCTTTATTTTATGCAACTAGGAGAACTATAGAAACTGCTTTAGGTATAATTGTAGCAATTCTAGTTAATAAATATATTAATCCTCCTGAAATAAAAGTTGAGGATTGCAAAAAAATTGAAAACAATGACTCTGAGTAGTTTTAATTATAGATAAGCTTATTATATTAGGAGGCACTATTTAATGCAATTTACTCTACCTAAAGTCGGACTTAGAACTATAAAATCTGCACTATCAGTCTTTTTATGTTTAGCCCTATTACCAAATGAGCCATTCTTTGCTTGTTTAACAGCGATAATTTGTTTACAAGATACTGTCTCAAGCTCAATTAAAATGGGAATCAACAGAGCATTAGGAACGATTATGGGGGCAACTATCGGTCTTGGATTTATGCTCATATGCAGATTTATAGCTTTTAATATTTCATCAGGCTTTATATCTAAATTTCTAATTTATTTATCCATTGCAATAGGTATAATAGTAGTTATAACATCATGTAACTTGGTAAAGAAACCAGGTGCAGTCAACGTAGCATGTATAGCATTTTTAGGAGTTACTACTATTCATGCTTTTGCAAGCCCACTATTATATGCAGTTAATAGAACTTTTGAAACTTTATGTGGTGTTGTTATAGCAATATTAGTAAATAAATATATAACTCCACCTAAAGAAAAGCATGAAAAACATGAACATTCTAAAGAACATATTAAAAGTAAAAAAATTGCTTAATAAAAAGAGATAGAAATTTTCTATCTCTTTTTATCTATATACTTCTTGTTTCATGTTCTAAGAATGACTTTTCGCTTTCGTTTAAATAAGGGCTTAGCTTTTTAAATACAATATTATGATATTCATTTAACCAGTCTTTTTCTTGTTTTGTTAATAAACTTACCTCTACCCCATCTAAATCTATAGGACAATATGATATTGTCTTAAAGCTATAAAATTCTCCTGAGTCTTCACTTATCATATCTTTAACTACTAATAGAGTATTTTCTGTTCTAATTCCATGTTTTCCTTCTTTATAAATCCCTGGTTCATTTGTTATTATCATACCTGGTTCTAAAACAGTCGTGTTTCCCTCCTGTCTAAATCCTTGTGGTCCTTCATGAACATTTAAGAAAAATCCTACTCCATGACCTGTTCCACATTTATAGTCAATTCCATAGTCCCATAAAGGTCTTCTTGCTAAAATATCTAAGTTTATTCCAGTTGTTCCTTTTAGAAATTTTGCAGTTAATAGGTTTATATGCCCTTTAAGTACCAAAGTAAAATCTCTTTTTTCCTCTTCTGTTAAACTTCCTAATACAAAAGTTCTTGTTATATCAGTAGTTCCATCAAGATATTGTCCACCTGAATCTACAAGAAACATTCCTTCTGGCTTTAACTCATACTTACTCTTTTCATTTGCTGAATAATGCATCATGGCTGCATGATCCTTATATCCTGCTATAGTTCCAAAACTTTCACCTTTAAAGTTATCACCTTTTGATCTAAACTCTCTTAATTTTTCACTTGCTGAAATTTCCGTAACTACTTCTTTACCTACAGTTTCCTTTAACCATTTTATAAATTTAACCATAGCTACGCCATCTCTTACTTGACATATTTCTAAATTTTCTATTTCAACTTCATTTTTTATAGCTTTTAATTTTGTTGTTATATTTAAGCTTTCTATTATATTTACATCTTTGTTTATATTAGAATATATCTTTGCATTAACTTTAGTTGGATCTATTAGTGTATTTTCTCTTATATTCTGTACATCTTCGTATATAAAGTCATAATCTAATATTTCTACTCCTTGTTTTTTCAACTCATCTATTACTTTATCTTCTACTTTATTAATATCTATATAAAGCTTTGCTGTATTCATTGTAATTAATGCATATGAAAGAAATACAGGGTTAAACTTTATATCATTTCCTCTTATATTGAATAGCCAAGCTATATCATCTAAGGATGAAATTATATAATTTTCTACGTTTAACTTTTTCATATTTTCTCTTACTTCTTTAAGCTTATCACTTGCACTTTTTCCTGCAAATTTAATATCATGTAAGAATATCTTTTCACTAGGTAAAGCTGGTCTATCAACCCAAATAATTTCTAATAAATCATCTTCCATTTTTATTTCAAATCCATTTTTTTAGCTATAGAAAGTAAATCTTTATATTGATTTACTGAATAACATCTTCCATCAAATCCTAATATTTCTCCAGCTTTAACATTTTCAGATATCCACTCTTCAATAGTAGGATATCCTGGTGTTCTCATTTTCATTAACTTAATTCCACTATCGTCTAGTTCCTTAGCTGCTTGTATAAAATATCTTCCATCAGTCCACAAGTTTGCATTATCTAATGATATTACAACAGTTCCTGCTGAACCTGTAAATCCTGAAACATATGCTCTTCCCTTATAATATTCTGATACATATTCACTTTGATGTGGATCACTACTTGGAATTATATAGTGGTCAATTTTTTTATTTTTCATTATTTCTCTTAAACTACTAATATTACTCATTTACTTTTCTCCCTTCTATTTACACCTATATAAATTATACAACATATTCCAATTATTCAACTGTTTTTATTTTAATTTTATAAAAAAAGAACTAGAAATCTAGTCTAGTTCTTCTTAAAATTCTATTTTTAATTTTATTCTTGTACTGCACTATCTGGCTTCTTACCTAATATTTGAACTCCAATATAAATCGCAAGTAAAGATATTGGTAATACTATATACCATGCTAAACCAAATCCTGCTGGTATATATCCAAACACTATAGTAATTACTGCAACAAATAAGGCATATGGCATTTGAGTTTTAACATGAGCTATATGATTACAACCTGATCCCATAGAAGATAAAATTGTTGTATCTGATATTGGCGAGCAATGATCTCCAAATATCGCTCCTGTTAATACAGCACTTGTACTTACTATTACATATCCCATATCTGGGTTTATGGAAAATGCTAGCGGAATAGCTAATGGCATTAATATTCCCATTGTTCCATATGCTGTTCCTGTAGCAAAGGATATTACCGCTCCAAGTATAAATATTAAACTTGGTAATAAGAAATATGGTAATGAACCTGATAATAATGATACTAAGTATTTTGCTGTACCTAACTCTTTAATTACTGAACTTAATGACCATGCAAGTATTAATATTACACCTGTTATAATTAATGGCTTCATTCCATCTACCCAAGTGTCTATAGCTTCTGATAAAGTAAATATCTTCTTTGCAACACCCATAATTATAGTAACTATACTTGCAATTAATGCTGATTGGAATAATGCAACAGATGCATCTGCATTACTAAAAGCTTGTTGTATAGCTGTAAATGAAAGTGGTGAATTGCTCATTAATTGTTGAAGTGCTACATCTTCACCACCCACTATTGATGAATATCCACTAAAGTAGAAGCAAATTAATGCTGTAACCACTAGAGTACCTATTGGTATTATCGCATTCCAAACACTTAATTTTATACCTTCTTTAGGTTGTAATTCCGAATCCTCAATTTCTCTATTGTTATCTGCTGCTACTTCCTTTTTTACTAAATGTAAATCTCTTCTTCTAGCTTCTATTTCTGCTTTGTACATTGGTCCAAAATCTTTTAATAATATTGAAGTAACAAATACAAAGAATATTATTAATATGTTGTAGAATCTATACGGAATAGTTTGGAAAAACACTCCAAAAGCATCTACTTGTTGACCAATACCATTTGTGAAAGCATCATTTATTAAACCAACTTCAAGTCCTATCCATGTAGATATAATTGCAAGCCCTGCTATTGGTGCTGCTGTAGCATCTATAATGAATGCTAATCTTTCTCTTGATATTTTCATTTTATCTGCTACTGGCTTCATTATAGGTCCAACTATTAATGAGTTTGCGTAATCATCAAAAAATACTACAAGTCCTAATAATAACGTTACTAATTGAGTACTTTTAGCTGTTTTTGCCTTTCTTGCTAACGCTTCTGCTACAGCTTTAGCTCCTCCCATTTTAGCTACTAGATGAATAACTCCTCCTATAACTAAAACTTGAAGTATAATCCCTGCATTCCAAGGATCTGCTAATGAATTTAAAGCTCTTGATACAAAATCTAAAAATGATTGTATTAGTGCACCAAAAAATGAATGATCTATAAGTTTAATAAGAAAACTTCCTGATAAAATACCTATAAATAGTGATATTACTACGTTCTTTGTTAAGAAAGCTAATATTATAGCTACTAATGGTGGTATCAATGTTAAAATACCATAATGACTTGCATTAGTTGTTGCTGCATCAACTTCTGATGCAAAAACTACAGATGTTGATAATACTAACATCAATATAGTCATAAATAAAATTCTAAAATTTCTGTTGTTTTTCATGATTAGAATCCCCCTTTTAATATCTTTTGTGAATACTTAAAGGGCAGCTTTAATGCTTAGTACTGAATATTAATTCTTATTTTACCTACTATGCTACAAAAAAAGAGCCTTGAGTTTTCACTCAAGGCTCTAATATACTTCTTAAAATAATATATTAAAAAAATCCTTAAATGATAGCTCTCCACAAATACAATTTGTGACAGTGTTGCATATATTTTATACAACCCCAGATATATAACCTTAAAGCATCAGTTATATACTTCGGCGACATTTCCTTTTCCATTGAATCATTGTGCTTACCTCATCAATGGTACTCTTAAATATCGCGCCTCTACCCTTGCCGTTATTCACTTTTTAATTTAATTAGATTATACAAGCATCTTTTAACTATTGCAATAGTATTTTTCGAAAAATTAAAATATTCTTATTTATTTCTCAATATTACATATCTATTTTTAAGAAAATTGTATTTAATCATTTTTATTTAACATAAATTCTTCTATATCTTCTACAGATTTAATCATATTTTCAGTTAAAACTTTACATCCATCTTCTGTTATTAACACATCATCTTCTATTCTAATTCCTATTGATTCTTCCTCTATATAAATACCTGGTTCAACTGTATATACCATTCCAGCTTCAAATATAACATCTCTATTATTTAACTCTATATCATGAGTATCCATTCCCAAACTATGTCCTATGCTATGGTAATAATATTTTGATACATCTTCTTCCTTATCAATTAATCCAAGCTCAATACACTCTTTTGCAATCCACTTTTTTGATTGCTTATTTAATTCTATAAAGCTAACTCCTGGTTTCATAGCTTGAATAACTCTTTCATTTACTCTTAAAACAGCATTATATACTGCTTTTTGTCTTTCTGTAAATTTACCACTAACAGGAAAAGTTCTTGATATATCCCCATTATAATAATTATATTGTGCCCCTAAATCAAATAAAATTAGATCTTCCATTTTTAATTCTGAATCATTATCTACATAATGTAATACTGCTGCATTCTTACCAGTTGCTGCAATAGTTTTAAATGCAAAGTCTTTTGCACCTTTAGTTTTACATATAAAATCAAAATATGCTTCTAATTCATATTCTTTCATTCCTGCTTTGCATTTTTTCATAAGAGTTTCTACACCCTCAATTGTTATATCTATAGCCTTTTGAATTTCTTCTATTTCTTCTTGTGACTTTACTAATCTAAATTTCCCTATAATTCTATAAATATTTTTAATATTTACTTGTGGGTATTTTAATAATATTTCCCTGGAAATACTCTCTGCAAGGGTTTCTTGTGAATCATAGCTGTCCTTTTCTAAATCTAAATATATATTAAATTCTTCCCTTGATGTAATTATTTTATGTAATGCCCCTTTAAAATTACCTAAATAATCTACATCATCTACTCCTGTTACTTCAAAGGCTTCTTCTTTTCTTATAGATTTTCCGTGCCACTTTTCTAGTATTGGATCTATCTCTTTTATGAATAAACAAGATTTCATTTCCCCATTTACCTTACTCATTAGTAATATATGATCTTCCTCATCTATTCCTGTTAGATAATAAAAATTTCTATTTGGAGTAAAAGGATATTTTTCATCCGCAGTTTTCTTAGGTGCATTACCCGCAAATAATATAACAACAGAATTATCCTTAATCTCCTTGAAAACGTTTTGTCTATTTCTTTTATAGAATTCTTTGTTCAATACTGTCACTTCCTTATATTTATTCCATAGCTAAAAGTTTTACGCTAACAACATTAGGGAGTCCTCTTAGAACATTTACTAAATGCTTTAGATCTTTTTTCATATTAGAAATATCTAATGTTATAGTTACATTCGCAGCCATATTAATAGGTATATCTTGATTTATTGTTAATATATTCCCCTTATTGAAAGCTATACAATCTAACACTTTAGATAAAGTTCCCGCTTCATGGGATAATAATACTACTAATGTTATCTTTTTACTATGTATTCCTTCTGACATAGGAAAAATGTCATCTTTATATTTATAATAAGTACTTCTACTTATACCTGTTTGCTTAACTGCATCGCTAATATCTTTTGCTTTTCCTGTAAATAATAATTCTTTAACTTCTATTACTTTCTTAAATGCTTCCGGTAATACTTTGTCACTTACTATATAATATTTTTCACTCGCCATACCAACACCATCCTTACATTAGTTTACTATATGGTTGCCCCAGATAAACATTTCGGAAGATTTGTTTTATTATAAACAATTATATAACTTGTTTTAGGTAAAATATAGCCTATTTTGCCTATCTAAACAATATTTTTTTGTCGCTCTCTTTATTTTTCTTTAATTCTCTCCATTAATCTCTTTATTACGATTAGTACTTTTTTAATCTTTTTTTTCTGATATACTACCTTTAAATTATAAAAATCATATTAAAGGGGGACATTTTATATGAAAAAATTTGGACTTATACCAAAATTAATTTTATCAATAATATTGGGTATCATTATAGGATCTTTCTGTCCTAAGGTTATTGTAGGTGTTTTAGCTACCTTCAATTCAATATTTGGTAGTTTCTTAGGCTTTATGATTCCTTTAATTATAGTTGGATTTGTAGTTTGTGGAATTGCTGATTTAGGAAAAGGTGCTGGAAAGATGCTTGGCTTAACTACTTTAATTGCTTATGCATCAACTTTAATTGCTGGTTTACTTGCTTACTTTGTATCTTCAAAGTTTTTCCCATTATTTATACACACATCAGGTACATTAAATAATGCTGTTAACCCAGAAGAAAAGTTAGTTAAAGCTTTATTTACAATAGATATTCCACCTATTATGTCTGTTATGACAGCTTTAATTTTAGCTTTCTTATTAGGACTTGGAATATCAGCTATAAAAGGAAGATCACTTTATAATATGGCTAGTGAATTCCAACAAATAGTAGAACTAACAATTAAAAACTTAATAATTCCTTTACTTCCTATCCACATCATGGGTATATTTGCAAATATGACATTTGCAGGAGAAGTTAAAAATGTATTATCTGTATTTTGGAAGGTATTCTTAGTAATAATTGCTTTACATTTTACAATAATGTTTATTCAATTTTTATTAGCAGGTATTGCTGGTAAAAAGAATGCTATTTCATTATTAAAAAATCAAATCCCTGGTTATTTAACAGCTTTAGGAACTCAAAGTTCAGCTGCTACAATACCTGTAAATTTACAATGTGCTGAAAAAAATAAGGTTTCAAAGGAAGTAAGAGAGTTTGTTGTTCCTTTAGGTGCAACTATCCACTTATCTGGTAGTACAATAACTCTTACATGTTGTGCAATAGCAGTAATGCTTCTTAATAATATGAATCCAAACCCTAGTCAAATGATGAGTTTTATAGCTATGCTAGGTGTTACTATGGTTGCAGCTCCTGGTGTTCCTGGTGGTGCAGTAATGGCTGCTCTTGGAGTACTACAAAGTGTTTTAGGCTTCTCAGAAGCTCAAATAGCTTTAATGATTGCTTTATATATAACTCAAGATAGCTTTGGAACTGCTTGTAACGTATCAGGAGATAATGCAATTGCTATTATTGTTGATTCATTAAAAAATAAATTAGGTTTAGATATAAAGAAAAGTGATGCTGATGACAACTTAGAATCTACAAATTAGTGTTAGTTTTCTTCCCATAAATATAAAAATAGCTAAGGCGATTATTTAATTACCTTAGCTATTTTTAATTATAAATTACATTTCCATAAACATCTTTATATCATCTTCTACATTACTTATTCCACCTATTCCAAAGTTCTCGATTAATACATTTGCTACATTAGGTGAAAGAAATGCTGGTAAAGTTGGTCCTAAATGAATATTTTTTACTCCAAGGTATAATAGTGATAACAATACTATTACTGCCTTTTGTTCATACCATGCAATATTAAATGCAATAGGTAATTCATTTATATCCTCTAGTCCAAATACTTCTTTTAACTTTAATGCTATTAATGCTAGTGAATATGAATCATTACATTGACCAGCATCTAATACTCTAGGAATTCCTGCTATATCTCCTAAAGGTAATTTATTATATTTATATTTTGCACATCCCGCTGTTAAAATGATAGTGTCCTTAGGTAAAGCCTTTGCAAAGTCAGTATAATAGTCTCTTGATTTAGCTCTACCATCACAACCTGCCATTACAAAGAATTTCTTTATAGCACCACTTTTTACACCTTCTACAACTTTGTCTGCTACAGCCATAACCTGATTATGTGCAAATCCACCTATTATTTCTCCTGTTTCTATTTCTTTTGGAGCATTACACTTTTTAGCCATTTCTATTATTTCTGTAAAATCTTTTTTGCCATTGTCATCTACATTTATATGAGTACACCCCTCGTATCCTGATGCACCTGTTGTAAATAATCTTTCTTTATATGAATCTTTAGGTGGAACTATACAATTAGTTGTCATTAATATAGGTCCATTAAAGCTTTCAAATTCCTCTTTTTGTTTCCACCATGCATTACCATAATTCCCTACAAAATTTGAATACTTTTTAAATGCAGGATAATAATGAGCTGGTAGCATTTCTGAGTGAGTATAAACATCTACGCCTGTGCCTTGTGTTTGTTCTAGTAGTTGTTCTAAATCTTTTAAATCATGCCCTGATACTAAAATTCCAGGATTCTTTCCAACTCCTATATTTACTTTAGTAGCTTCTGGATGACCATAAGTTTCTGTATTAGCTTTATCTAACAAAGCCATTCCATCTACACCAACTTTTCCTGTTTCTAAAGTTAATGCTATATACTCATCAATAGTTATTGAATCATCCATTGTTTTTGCTAAAGCTTCTTGCATAAATATTGATATTTCTTCTGAATCATAACCTAAAGCATTTGCATGTTTTAAATATGCTGATAATCCTTTTAATCCATAAGTTATAAGCTCTCTTAAACTTCTAATATCTTCATTTGTAGTACTTAGTACCCCTATGGTTTTTGATTTCACTTCAAATTCTTTATTAGTTTTTGCAGTCCATGTAGCTGCACCATTTAAGCTTTCTTTATTTTTTAATTGAGATAATAAAGAATCTTTTTCTTTTAAAGTCGTTCTTATTCTATTATAAAATATATCATTATCAAAATTTGCATTTGTTATTGTTGTAAAAAGATTCATTGTAACTAAATGATTAATTTCAGATACAATTTCTATACCTTCCATTCTTGCTCTTATCAAAACTTCTGATAATCCTTTTGTTACATATATTAATAAATCTTGTAATCCTGCTAGTTCAGGTGTTTTTCCACACACACCTTTTATTGTGCATCCTGTACATCCTGCAGCTTCTTGACATTGAAAACAAAACATTTTTTTATCCATAATTAATTCCCCCTTGATAGTTTTAAGTAACATCATGGGTTTATTATATATATTTGAATAAAATAAATCGGTAACATTTGTTACCGATATTTAAAAATGTATAAATTATTTGCACATTATATTTTTATTTCATCTAAATTTAAAATATTTATTTGTCCTTTACTTAATTCTATTATCTCTTCATTCTTTAATTTTATAAGTTCTCTAGATAAAGAAGGTCTTGGTATTCCTAACATTTCTGCTAATTCTTTTTTATTTATATTTAAATTAATAGTAAGATTATCTTGTTTTTTGTATTGTTCTAATATAAAATTACATACTTTTTGCCTTATACTTTTTAAAGATGTATTTCGTATTTTATTATTTAACATAATAATCTTTTCACTTAATAAACACATAAAATTATTTAAAAAATTTAAATCTCTAAAACAAGACTCTACAATGCTTTCTTTAGAGATGAAAAGCACTTTGCTTTTAGTTGAGGAGATTATTGTGGCTGGATATTTATGATTTTCTGAAAAAACTAAAGCTTCTCCAAAAACATCTCCTCTTGAAAATCTTTGTATAGTTAAACTACTTCCATTTTCATATATATTCTGTATCTCTATAACACCTTCTATTATTAATCCTATGCTATCACAGTTTGATTGTTCTACTGCTATAATGTCATTTTTACCATAAGTATTTAACTTACAGTTGCTTTTTTCAGTAAAGTTTACTATTTGCTCTATACTCATTCCCCTAAAAATACTATTATCTTTTAGAATATTTAGAGTTTCTTTATCCATTAGTTTACCTCTTTTTTCTTTAAGTTATATGTTAAAATTTTTCTAATAAAACATACTGAAAGTGAAACTAAAATTGATATAACTCCACCTAAAGAAAATCCCAATAGAACATTATCAATAAAAATGCCTATAAATACTCCTAAACCAATTCCATATGCTAAATTTATGGCCATTTTCTTAATTTCCTCATCTGATAGATATAACATATCAATATTTTCTCTCACTTTTAATACCTCCAATTATTTTATATTTTTATTATATAATGTAATTATTATCAAACAGTTACAAAATTATTACCTTTTGTAATTTTTTTATTTATTAGACGTATTATTTAAAAGAAATTATAATATTAACGTTCCAACTAAAAATATTGCTGCTATTATTGCTGTTATTTCAGCAAATAAAGATGCCCATATAGTATGTCTTATTTTCCTAATCTGTACTGCTCCAAAATAAACTGTTATAGTGTAAAATATCGTTTCTGTTGTTCCCATAATTACTGATGCTATAAATCCTATATTAGTATCTGGCCCATATGTTTTTAAAATATCTGTAAGTATTCCCATTGCACCACTACCTGATAAAGGTTTTACTAATACAAGTGGGACAACCTCCTTTGGTAAACCTATAAACTCTGATATTGGAGATATTAAATTATTAAGCATATCTAATAAATTAGATTCTCTAAAAATATTAACAGCAACTATCATTGCTAAAAGATATGGAAATATGTTTAAACAAACCTTCAAGCCTTCCTTTGCTCCTTCTATAAACCATTCATATACTTTTCTTCCTCTAAACATTCCATAAGTAATTATTATTATTACTATTATGGGTATTACACTCTTAGTTAAGTAATCAAACAATTAGCTCCACCTCCAACTAAAAATATCTTTGCAATATTTTGCAACATATAACTCCAACAATAGCTGCAATTGTACTTGCTAATACTGCTGGAACTATAATTGCTCCTGGGTTTGCTGATCCACAAGCTGCTCTAATAGATATTACTGTTGATGGCACTAATTGAATACACGCTGCATTTAATACTAGAAATAATACCATATCATCAGATGCTGTGCCTTTATCTTTATTTAATCTATCCATTTCTTGCATAGCTTTTATTCCAAATGGTGTTGCTGCATTTCCTAGTCCCATCATATTTGCAGTTATGTTCATGACAATAGCACCTAATGCTTTTTCATCTTTAGCAGCATCTTTAAATAATAATTTTAATATAGGCCTTAAAAGCCGTGCCAATTTATTAGTAAGCCCGCTTTTTTCTGCTACTTTCATAACTCCACACCAAAAACACATAAGTCCTACTAATCCAATTACAAGTCCTACTGTAGAGTCTACAGAGCCTATTATAGCCTTAGATATTCCCTCTCCATTACCAGTAAAAAGACCTATTATAATCCCTAAAAATATCATTATAAACCAAATATAATTAATCACCTTGTTCACCGCCTACAAAAATTCCTTTTCTAAATATATGCCTTGCATCTAATATTTATTAATGTTACGATAAATATAACGAATATTAATTATGTATAATTCATATAAAGGAGACTCAATTATGAAAGAAGCAAATCTAAAACT
Organism: Clostridium chauvoei; assembly: GCF_002327185.1. Classification (NCBI taxonomy): domain Bacteria; kingdom Bacillati; phylum Bacillota; class Clostridia; order Eubacteriales; family Clostridiaceae; genus Clostridium; species Clostridium chauvoei. The sequence goes on from NZ_CP018624.1 coordinate 2,516,524, forward strand.
AGCTCAACAAGATATTGATGAGGCATTACAGACTGTAGAAGATATGGAAAAGGTAATTAATGAAGTAAATGTTCCAGATGAATTATTAAAAGAAAAGTTTTTAACTCTTACAGAAAAGGTTCAAAAGTTAGAAAATATACTAAAAACTGAAGGAATACTTTAATAGATATTAAAAAATAATAATGGGATATAAAATCATTTGATTTTATATCCCATTTTCTTTTATTAATTAATTTCTGGTACTTCTTTTAACTTTCTTACAGAAGTATAAAATAAAATTCCTGTTATAATTGCTGATAATAAATCTGATGCTGCCCCAGCTATCCATATTCCGTTTAAAGCTGGATTAACAACTCTAGGTAATATTATCATAAATGGTATTAAAAGAATAACTTGTCTTAGTAGACTTAAAAACATCGAAACCTTTGCTTTCCCTATCGCTTGGAAATAACTTGAACTTACAATTTGAAATCCTATAAAAGGTATCATACAAAGATATATTCTTAATCCATTAGTTGCTATATCTACTAATTTAGGATCCTTATTGAACATACTAATTAAAATATGTGGAAATAATTCAACTAGTAAAAAGCCTATTATCATTATGATAGTTGCTATTATCGTTCCATAAGTAACAGTTTCTTTTACTCTATGATATTTTTTAGCCCCATAATTATATCCTATAATTGGTTGAGCTCCTTGATTTAATCCTATTATCGGCATAGCGAATATCATTGTTATGCTTGCTATAATAGCCATTGATCCTATAGCTAAATCCCCACCATATATTCTTAAGGAATTATTTGCAATAACCTGCACCATACTTTGAGCTATTTGCATTGAAAATGGAGACATTCCTATTGTAACAATCGCTAATACTATTCTTTTTTCTAATTTTAAATTTTCTTTTCTAAGTTTTATATAGCTTTTTCCTGTTGTAAAATAACTTATAACCCATATACAACTAACTAATTGAGATATAACTGTTGCTATTGCTGCACCTTTTACTCCAAGGTTTAATCCGAAAATAAATATTGGATCTAATACTATATTAGTTATAGCTCCAATTAGCATTGAAAACATTTCTATTCTAGGATTTCCATCACTTCTTATAGAATGATTTAAACTAAAGCCCATAAGATTAAATATTGTTCCAAAATAAATAATGTTTATATAATCCTGTGCATAACCAATTGTACTATCACTTGCTCCAAACACTCTTAAAAGTTTATTTGAAAACATTAATCCTATAATCACTATAACTATACTTATTATTATTGATAATGCTAGTGAATTTCCTATTAACTTTTCTGCATCATCTTTATGCCCTCGTCCTAAATTTAAAGATACCCTTGCTGATGTTCCTACGCCAAGCAATAACCCAAATCCTAATATAATAGTTGCTATAGGCATAGTTACACCTACCCCTGTTATTGCTAATTGTCCAACTTCTGGTATATGTCCTATAAACATCCTATCTACTATATTATATAAAGTATTTACTAGCATACCAATTATAGCGGGTACAGAAAATGTAATTAAAAGTTTTGATATCTTCTCTTCTCCTAATCGTTCCTGTCTATTCATAATAAACCTCCTTGTTCTCTAGTTCATAGTTATTTTTTTCAGTATATTTTTTACTGTTATTACTTCTTCCTCCGTTAATGGTTCTGTTATATTAGCTTCCCATGATTTTAGTATTCCAAAAAACTCTTCCTTTATATTTAATGCTTTTTCTGTAAGAAAAACATTATATGCTCTCTTATCTTCTCTACATCTTACCCTTGTAACATATCCTTCTTCTTCTAACCTTTTTATAGCTCTTGCTGTGTTGGCTTTATCTATTTTTAACAAATCTGATAATTTTTCTTGATTTATTCCATCATTTTTATAAAGCTGAATTAAAAATATATATTGTCCTACCCCTAAATTAAGCTTTGAAAATTCTTTTGAGAAAAATCTACAACTGTTTCTATATATTTCAGAAATATATTTTCCTATTGCATCATCTTTACACTCCATGCCTTTCCCTCCTTTTAGTTGCTATCGCAACTATTTAACTTGTTTATTTTAACACAACTTAGTTGCTATCGCAACTAAACTTAAAAATAAAAAAACAATCTTACTCTAATTAAGATTGTTTTTAAGTTAATCTACTTATTATTAATAACCATTACCTACTCTATTAAAGTACACTATTGCACTTTAATATCACCCTAAAAATATACCCAGTCGAATTTGAAAACGTTTTATTATACCCAATATAATTTTACTATATTATTATTTAAATTACAACCCATATTAAATCTAAAAATTCAATATATAGTAAAAAGCAGGATTTAAATCCTGCTTTTTACTATAATAATTATTTAGTTATTTACAGCTATCTCTTTCAACTAAGCTGTAGTCTAAAACATATTGAGCTTCATCTATTTCTTTTTTATTTAGTAGCTTTATAAGCATTCTCATAGCTACTGATCCCATATCATAACTTGGTTGATTTATAGTTGTTATTTTAGGGTAGAATACTGAAGCTACTGCATTATCATTAAATCCTATAACACTAACATCGTCTGGTACTTTCTTGCCGTGTTCTCTTAATCCGTTAATAACACCCATTGCAATTTCATCAGACGCACATACAACTGCATCGTATTTTTTGTTTAATGATTCAAACTTTTCTACTGCATCATATCCTGTTTTAACTTTAAGATTTCCTGTAAATACTAATTCTTCATCAGTTTTTATACCTTTATCTCTAAGAGCATTCTCATATCCTATGTATCTGTCGCCCCAAGCATTCATAGTGTCTTTCTTAACACCAGCAAAAGCAATATTTTTTAAGTCTTTATTAAGCAAATAATTAGTTGCTTCATAAGTAGCCTTTATATTATCTATTGTTACACTTGGTAATGTTCCCTCTTTATCATTTGTCTCAACTAATACTGTCTTTAAATCTAATTCATTTATTATATCAAGTATTTCGTCTTGTAATGAGGAACTCATATAGATAACCCCATCTACCATCTTTTCTTTAAGTACTCTTAAATATTCTTTTTCCTTTTCTGAGTCAAAGTCTGAATTACATAATATTACATTATAATCATAAATATTAGCAACATCCTCTGCTCCTCTAACTATCTCTGGATAAAAACCACTTGAGATATCAGGAACTAATATTCCTATTGTTTTTGTTTTTTGAGTTTTTAAACTTCTCGCTACTATATTTGGTCTATAACCTAATTTTTTTATAGCGTCTAATACCTTTTTCTTTGTATCTTCATTTACAACATCGATATCGTTTAACACTCTGGAAACAGTGGCAATTGAAACTCCAGCCTCTCTTGCAACATCTTTAATAGAAGTAGCCATACCAACATCACTCCATTTTAATAGTATTCTTAAACTTATCTATTCTAAATATATATTATACCTTTATTTACTAAAAAATACAAGGCATCATATCTGCTTTTTCTACATTTTATCCTATTTTAGTAAATTATATACCTGTTTGCTTTATTAAATTTAAAGAGACTAGAGTTTTTTCGTAAAAATTTCTAGTCTCTTTTAATTAAGAATTTAATCTATATCTTTAAATAAATGTTTTTATTTTATAACTTCAACAGTCATTTTTAAATTCTCACCATTTATAACTGTATCTGTATAATCAAATTCACCATTATAAATGATTTCTTGAGTTAAAGTTTCTCTCTTAATATTTTCTGCATATTTTTTAATAATATCCATTAACATGTCATTTTCTGCAACATACAGCTTTATTTTATCAGCAACTTCAAAGCCTTTTTCTTTTCTCATGTTTTGGATTTTTGAAATTATCTCTCTTAAATGTCCTAATTCTCTCAGTTCAGGTGTTATTGTTGTATCTAGTACAACCCCAATTGAACCTTCACCAGCAAATGCATATCCATCTAATCCTTGCATTGTAACTAAAACACTTTGTTTATCTAAAACTATTTCTGTTCCATCAACATTTATAGTTTCAGTTCCTCCATTTTGAAGCTTTTGAGCTAATTCCATTTGATTTCTTGAAGCAATTTCTTTTCTTATTCCTGGTATTAACTTACCATAAGCTCTTCCTAATACAGGTAAATTAGGTTTAATTTCAAAGTTAACATATTGTGAAAGATCGGCTCCAAATAAAGCCTCTTTTATGTTAAGCTCATCAGTTATTATATGTGAATAATATTCTGGAAGTAAATCTGTTGATAATAATATCTTTGAAAGCGGCTGTCTATTTTTAATATTAGCACCGTTTCTAGCACTTCTTCCTAATTTAACTATTGTGTAAGCTAAATCCATTTCTTCTTCTAACTTACTATCTATAGCTTTTTCATTAACTGTTGGCCATGTACATAAGTGAATGCTTTCCTCAGCCTTTGGATCTAAATTAACTACTAAGTTTTGATACATTTCTTCTGTTATAAATGGTACAAATGGAGCTGCAACTTTAATTAAAGTAGTTAATACTCTATATAATGTTACGTAAGCGCCTATTTTATCATCTGTTAATTCTTCTGACCAGTATCTAGCTCTATTTCTTCTTACATACCAATTTGATAACTCATCTGTAAAGTCTTCTAAAGTAAGAGCAGCTTGAGTTATTTGATATGAATTTAAATTTGAATCAACGTCTTTAATTAATGTATTTAATTTTGACATTATCCATTTATCCATTACGTTTTCTGATTCAAAATCTGCATATTGTAATGGATTGAATTTATCTAAATCAGCATATAAAACATAGAATGAATAAACATTCCACAATGTGCTTAAGAACTTTCTTTGAGCTTCTGCAACATCATCTATAGAGAATCTAGTAGGAAGCCATGGTGCACTTGCAGTATAGAAATGCCATCTTGTAGCATCAGCTCCTTGTGCATCTAATACCTCAAATGGATCTACTACATTTCCCTTTGATTTTGACATTTTTAAGCCCTTCTTATCAAGAACGTGACCTAATACTATACAATTTTCAAATGGGTTTCTATCAAATATAGCTGTTGAAATAGCTAATAATGTATAGAACCATCCTCTAGTTTGGTCTACTGCTTCTGATATAAATTGAGCTGGGAAATTCTTATCAAATAACTCTTTATTTTCAAATGGATAGTGTAATTGAGCAAATGGCATTGATCCTGAATCAAACCAACAGTCTATAACTTCTGTTGTTCTAGTCATTTCCTTTCCACACTTTTCACATTTTAAATGAACATTATCTATATAAGGTTTGTGTAGCTCTATGTCATCTGGAACATTAATTCCCTTAGTTTTTAACTCTTCAATACTACCTATACATTCTCTGTGGCCACATTCACATTCCCAAATTGGAAGTGGTGTACCCCAATATCTATCTCTTGAAATACCCCAGTCAATAACATTTTCTAGGAAATTACCGAATCTACCTGTTCTTATGTTATCTGGATACCAATTAATTTTATTGTTGTTTTCTAATAACTTATCTCTTAAAGTAGTCATTGCAACAAACCAGCTTTCCTTTGGATAATAAAGAAGTGGTGTGTTACATCTCCAACAATGTGGGTATGAGTGAGTATGTTTTTCTGATTTAAATAACTTATTTTGTTCTTTTAAATAGTTAACAATACTTTCATCACACTTTTTAACGAACTTACCAGCCCAAGGAGTAACTTCTTCTGTAAATTTACCTGCTAAATCAACTAAATTTATGAAAGCTAAACCATTTTTCTTAGCTACTAAGTTATCATCTTCACCATATGCAGGCGCTATATGAACTATACCTGTACCATCTGATAAAGTTACAAAGTCACCATGAATTACAACAAATGCTTTTCCTTCTGGAGTATGGAATGGAAGTAGTTGTTCATATTCAGTTCCTAGAAGCTCTTCCCCCTTGAATTCTCTGATTACTTCATAATCTTCACCTAATACCTTTGGTGCTAATTCTTTTGCTAAAACATATATTTCATCTTCTACTTTAGCTTCTATATAATCATATTTTTTATTTATACATAACGCTACATTTGAAGGTAATGTCCAAGGTGTTGTTGTCCATGCAAGTATATACTTGTTATCTTCACCCTTAACTTTAAACTTAGCAACTGCAGTTAAATCTTTAACATCTTTATATCCTTGTGAAACTTCATGTGAAGAAAGACCTGTTCCACATCTAGGACAATATGGCATAGTTTTATGACCTTTATATAAAAGTTCTTTATCCCACATTTGTTTTAAAGCCCACCATACTGATTCTATGTATGGGTTATGATATGTTACATATGGATCATCCATGTCTACCCAATATCCTATTTGTTCAGTCATTTTTTCCCACATGTTTACATATGTGAATACACTTTCCTTACATTCTGTAACGAACTTTTCAACACCATATTCTTCTATTTGAGGTTTTCCTGAAATTCCAAGTTTCTTTTCTATTTCAAGCTCAACTGGAAGTCCATGTGTATCCCATCCAGCTTTTCTTATAACCTTGTATCCCTTCATAACTTTATATCTTGGGATTATATCCTTCATAACTCTTGTTAATATATGACCTACGTGAGGTCTTCCATTAGCAGTTGGAGGACCATCATAGAAAGTGAAATATTCACCATCTTGATTCATATCAAAGTTTTTCTTTATTACGTTATTCTCTTTCCAAAGTTCTGCAACATTCTTTTCCATGCCAACAAAACCTTTTGGTAATTCAACCTTTTTGTACATATACAAATCTCCCTTCTTATTGTAATTAATAATTAGTCCTTAATAATTAATAATTTTTATAAAACTCCAAGGGAGTTCTAAAAGTAATAATTTAAGAAATTACTTCATATTCTTCCTTAATTATTCACTATTAATTATTAATTATTCATATTTTTTTATAAAAAAACTTCGCCCTAATAGGACGAAGTGAATTCGCTATACCACCCATGGTTAAATTCTTATATAAAAATAAGACTTTTCTTTCGAGTACTAACATACCCTATCCTTTAACGCAGGCTAACGGATAAGCTTAATAAGAAATTTCCTTTCAGCTTTCAACTCCTAGGTGATTTTCCTTAAATTTTTCTATGACTTCACACCAACCAGCCACTCTCTTAAAGAATAAAATATAAGTACTTTTCCTAATCATAGTTTTTTTACTTTTAATAATATATTTATTTTACTACAAACATTCGCAATATAAAAGGTAATATTATTGAATATAAAAAATTTTTTTGTTCAATAATATATAGTGAACAATAAGTATTCCAAAGATAACTAACTACCTAATAGTTTTTATTAATTAGTATTGACTTTTATTTTCCTAAATTATATAATACACTTATAAAAAATAAACGTCAATTATTTTTTATCCCCTTTATTTTCCGTAGTCAGTTTCTAATGAATCATTAGTTCTTAGAATTTACTCTTTTAATAATGTTTTACTGTTTTTTAATTCAGTAACTTTATAATTTATAGGAGGAATACTTATATGGAAAATAATTTAAACGAACAAGTCCTTGATAAGATTACAAAAGTTTGTACTTGCAAGGCAATACCAAGATCCAAAATAAAAGATGCAATCAAAGCCGGTGCTCATACCGTAGAGGAAGTATCCAAAGCAACTGGAGCTTGTACCGGCGGATGCAGAGGTTATAGATGTACCCCGACAATTGAAAAGTTAATTGAAAAGCATCTAGAAAACCGCTAATACAGTTCCCCCAAATTGTATTAGTTTATACAAGATTATATCTCCCCAAAACCACCTGTTATTTAAATAGGTGGTTTTACTCTTTAAAATAGTTTTGTTGGCATTCCATAACCTATATATTGATTTTTCATCATAATCTCTATAAATATAGGATCATTTATTATACCTTCTGATTTTTCTATAATTTCATATGCTACTCCATAATATATAAGTACACCTATAACAAGTTTCTTTGCTGGAAAATCACTTAAACCTATAATTCCACCCCCTAATCCTATTAAAGAATATATACATACCCTTTCTTTTGTTGCATGTTCCTTAATATATCTCTTTACCCTAGTTGGCGTTGGTATTGTTACAGCTTTAAATATCAAATTCCTATCCCCTAATACATTATTTATTACTATTAATATATTTCTTTTACATTATATCTAGAATTAAATTTTTAGTATGTTATAATTTTAAAGAATTAAATTATAAGGAGCTGTTTACATATGGCAAGTAAGTTTTATTTACATAAAGGAAAACATAAAAAGGCTGAAAATGGTCGTCCTTGGATATATACTGATGAGATAAATGAATATGATGGTGAATACCAAAATGGTGATATAGTAGAAGTATATGGACCTAGACATAACTTTATTGGTAAAGGATACATAAATGATCAAAGTAAAATAACAATAAGAATTATGACTAGAGATATAGATGAAGAAATAAATGAAGATTTCTTTAGAAAAAGATTTAAAGCTTCATGGGATTATAGAAAAACAGTTATTGATACATCTTCATGTAGATTTATTTTTGGTGAAGCAGATTTTTTACCTGGTTTAACTGTTGATAAATTTGAAGATTATTTTGTAATTCAAATTTCAACCTTAGGTATGGAACAATATAGAGATATAATAGTTAATCTTTTAGTTAATGAATATGGTGCTAAAGGAATTTATGAAAGAAGCGATTTAAAGACTAGAGAACTTGAAGGATTAGAACAAAGAAAAGGATTCTTAACTGCTCCATTTGATACTAATGTTGAAATCATTGAGAATGGAGTTAAATATATAGTTGATTTAGAAAATGGTCAAAAAACAGGATTTTTCCTAGATCAAAAAGAAAATAGAGCTGCAATCCATAGAATTTGTAAAGATAGAGATGTTTTAGATTGCTTTACACATACAGGTTCCTTTGCATTAAATGCAGGTATAGCTGGTGCAAAGTCAGTTTTAGGAGTTGATGTATCTCAACATGCAATTGATTGTGCTACTAAAAATGCAGAACTTAATAATCTTCAAGATACAGTTAAGTTTGAATGTCACAATGCTTTTGATGTTTTACCAACTTGGTCAAAAGAAGGTAGAAAATTCGATGTTGTTATATTAGATCCACCTGCATTTACTAAATCTAGAAATAGCATTAATGGTGCAAAAAGAGGTTATAAAGAAATTAACCTTAGAGGATTAAGAATGGTTAAGGAAGGTGGTTATTTCATAACTTGTTCATGTTCACACTATATGAATGAAGAGTTATTAAGACAAACTATTGCTGAGGCTGCTCGTGATGCTCATAAAACTTTAAGACAAATAGAATGTAGAACTCAATCATCAGACCATCCAATCTTATGGAATTCAGATGAATCATATTATTTAAAGTTCTTTATATTCCAAGTCGTATAATAGAAAAGTTATAGATGGTAGAAAAAGAAAATATTATAAAATTACTAAGAAAGGTCTTAAAGAATTAGAAGATGCTTTTAATATAGCAATAAAAGTACTCTATGTATATCTTTTGCAGTTCAATTAATAAAAAAGGAAAACAAGCTTAAACTTATGGCATTAAGTGGATTTATCGGTATAGAACTGATGCGAGAGTTACTTTTTAATATATTAATAACTAATAATATATTCGGTTCACAAAACCAAAATACTCTAGTATTAATTTATTCATTAATACTATTTACTTTAATTTTCTTAATCATAGGAAGGGAATTTAGTTTTATAAATAACCTACTATTTATAAAAAAATATGGATTTTAGGAGCTTGCTTAACAATTGCTATAGGTATTAAAATTTCACTTTTATACTTTGTTATACCTAAATTAATAAGTATAACTGCTCTAATGGATATTAATTGTATAATTACAATATCAACCAATATAATTAGCTTCTTGTTAATTTTCATTAGCTTCTTGTTATTATCTATAGATACTAAAAATTTCAAAGTCGTAGAGTGACATTATTATGTAGATAATAAAAATAGACCTTAAAAGGCCTATCTTTATTATCTATAAAATTCTTGTGTTGCATAATATGTATTTCCTATTTTGTACACTCCAACACCAATGCTTGTAAAGTTATTAGATAAAATATTTGCTCTATGACCTGATGAATTCATCCAATTTGTCATAAATTGATTCGCTAAATTACTATTTCCTGATATACCACTAATGTATGCTATGTTTTCTCCCCATGCATTGTAAGATATTCCATCAGCTCTCATCTGTTCTGTCATTAGCTGACCTTCTGGGTTTTTATGATCAAAATATCCTCTAACCCCCATATCCTTAGATTTTGCTCTTGCATAGTGTTCCATAGTTCCATTATAACTTAATGGTTGTAATCCAGCAGCTTGTCTTTGTTGATTTGCTTGTTCGAAAATCATCTGCTCTATTTCAGCTATATAACTATCATCTTGATTTATATTTGGAGTCTCTATCTTTTGATCTTCTACTGTAGAATTTTGTCCTACTTCAAGGTTATTATTATTATCTTCATTAACCTCTAAAGTTTCATTATACTGTTTGTTTTCGTTAGATATATTTTCTTTACTATCAGTTTTAACCTCTTTCTGTGAAGCTACTACTTGCTTTTCAGTATTTTCATATATATTAAGTTCAGTATTTTTGTTAGCATCATTACTAGCATTAGCTTGTACCTTTTGTTTTTGCTCTTCTACTTTTAAAGGACATTCTCCAGTCTTAACCTCACCTTTATTCGCTTCTACAATTTCAGGTCTTTTATTAATATTTTCACTTGTCTTAAATGGCTCACATATAGTTCCCAAGCCTAATGTTGAAGCTAATCCTAATGATATTATTAACTTTATAATTTTTAAACTTTGCATTGCTCCTACCTCCTTAGATTTTACTTGGCTATCTGCCTACCCCTAGGTTAGCACGAAATTCCTCTATCCTAAATATGAGTTAATTGTTAATTAGTGAATTTACTGTTTTAAATTCCATATTTGACCTAAGGTAAAAATTTCAAATTTCAAAAAATATATCATATTTTAATATTTCTTAACCCCTATAAACTCTACTGTTAACATATTATTAACATTACTAAATTTTATAGTGTATTTTTTATCATCTATTGTAATTTTATTCATTTAAATCCATTCATTTTTTAGATATAAATTTTTTATTTTTTATCTAAAAACGCAAAAATAGATGGATAATTCTCATCTATCCATCTATCCTGCGAAATAAATTTTACATTTTAAGAGTTTAATTTGTTCATACATTTATCAAGTGGTGTTAAGCCTGTAATGATAAATATTAAAAGTAATGTATTTGTATACTTATCAGAAATTGATATTCATTATCAACTAACATTATAATACTTTATTTTACCAAGATTGTCAATACAATTAATTAAAATTATTAATTTTTATTAACTTGAGAAAAGAGTAGTTGTTAGGGATACAACTACTCTTTTAGTCAAACATATTCTGTTGAGAATTTTAAAAATTTGTTTGTATATCATTTACTAGAGAAAGTGTGGATCTTCCTTCTAGTATCTTGCTAACTATATATTTTTTACTGTTATCATATAAACTGAATATTTCTTTTGCTTTATAGCAATCATTATAGACTTTCCAATATCCACACATTAAACACTTTTTTTCTGTACATTCCATAAAATCTATAACATCCTCTATTGGAATTCCAAGAAATAATCCTATTTCATGTGGACAATGGTATTTATTATATCTTATTTTTAAAGTTTCTAGCCAAGAATCTAGATTATTTTTTTCATCATATCCTAACTTCTTTAAAAATTTAATGTTGCTTTCTTCTAATAAATATTCTTTTAATGTATTTTCTTTATATATTAGAACTACAATATAATCTTGATGTTCTCTTAATATTATATAATTTAACCCCAGCTCTTTTATAAACTTCTTGCCATGTAAATTCCATTGAAAGTATAAATCTCTATAATCACGTTTAAAGTTAATTGTAGATGATGGTTTAAACCCAGCAATTACTGGGGCTAAACTATATACTAAATAAAGCTCCATATATTCTTTATTATTTTTTGAGTTTAATACGCTATAAAATTGCTTTTGTTTTTCCTCCATCATATATACTCTCCTATATTTAAATTCAATAAATTTGAAATGTGTGTTAAATTTTTATTTAGCTAATTGTAAACCGAATTCTATACAACGATCTACATCTTCACCTTCTGGAAAATTATTTACAATTAAGCTTTCTTTAATAACTTCTGCTCCATACCCAATCATTCTTTCTTCCCAATTTCTCATCCAAGTTCCATCGCCCCATCCATAAGATCCAAATAAAGCAACTTTTTTACCTTGAACTTCTTGACTTATTGATTCTATAAATGGATCCATTTCGTATTCTTCTAATACTTCATCTCCCATTGCAGAACAGCCTAAAACAATTGTATCTTCTTCTTTGATGGAATCAACACTTGCATCTTCTACTTTTATTAATTCAGCGTTTTTTCCACCTTTTTCTATACCCTTAGCTATTAAATTAGCCATCTCTTCTGTGTTACCTGTACCACTCCAATAAATAATTTTCATTTTCTCACCCTTTCTAATTGATATTGATTATCATTAACAATAATATAACCCTATTTTTCTATATTGTCAATACCTATATTAATTTATAAAGAAAGTTTATATAAAAATTAAGAAGCCAATTAGACTTTTTATAATCTAATTGGCTTCTCTTCTATAGAAATTAAATAACTATACTTTTTTTGTTCTTATCATATCTAGGTACTGATTTTATAATGTCTTTTTGACAACAGTAATTTAAATCAGCTTCTAATCCTAATGTTTTTAAAATATTATAATGTCTAGCATCCTTTATATAATCAATTATATTTTCATTAGATTTATATATTAATTTTGCAGTCTTAGCAATGTCTGTTAAGTCATGCTCTTTATCTTTACTTAATAAATAAATCATATACCCAGAACAGATAAAGTCATCCATTGAAAACTCTCCATTTGTTCCAGCATTAATAAATACAACATCTTTATTTATATCCTTAACCTTATCTACTATTGCTTTAGCATTTATCATAGCTCCAACTAATATCTCATCAGCTTTTAAGCTTAAAGTTATAGCTCTAGTTCCATTTGTTGTAGTTATTACTACATTATTATTCTTAACAACATCACTTGTGTATTCTAAAGGTGAATTAGTACAATCAAATCCTTCTATCTTAAGAGCTCTTCTCTCTCCACCTAATAATACGCTCTCTCCTAAACTCTTTAACTCTTCTTTCATATCAAAAGCTTCCTCTACAGTTAATAAAGGAATAACTTTTTTAGCTCCATTTGCTAATGCTGTAGTTATTACAGAAGTCGCTCTAAGCATATCAATAACAACAACAGTCTTTCCTTCTAAGCTTTCTTCATTAATATGATCAGCAGAAATTATTACATCTACCTTCATTATACTTCCCCCTATTTTAAATCTATTTATAGTTTTTTCCTTGCCATAGATCATTATCTTCTAATGCTTTATCTATTGTATTAAGTACTTCCCATTTTTTCAAACTCCACATAGGACCTATTAATAATTCCCTTGGAGCATCTCCTGTTAATCTATGAACTACCATTTCTTCTGGTATCATAGTGACTGCTTTACATACAGTATCTATGTAATCTTCTTGTGTCATTAACTTTAATTCTCCAGACTCATATTGTTTAACCATTCTTGTACCTTCCATTAAGTGAAGAAGGTGGAACTTTATACCTTGTACTCCTGAATGAGCTACATAGTCTACTGTCTTTAGCATATCCTCCTTAGATTCCCCTGGAAGTCCAAATATAGTATGAACTACAACTTCAATATTTCTATCCTTTAACTTCTTTAAACTCTCATCAAATACTTTCAAGTCATATCCTCTATTGAAATTTCTTGCTGTATCATCATTTATAGTTTGTAAACCTAGTTCTACCCATAAATAAGTCTTTTTGTTAATTTCACCTAACAAATCTGCAATTTCATCATCTATACAATCAGGCCTTGTTGCTATAGATAAAGCTACTACACCTTTTTGCTTTAATGCATCCTCATATTTTTGTCTTAATACGTCTACTGGAGCGTAAGTATTAGTATAGGCTTGAAAATACGCTATATACTTTCCATCTTTCCATTTCTTCTCCATCATTTCTTTTCTATCTTCAAATTGTTTAGATATTGATAAAGCTCTGCTTCCTGCATAATCCCCTGATCCACTTGCACTACAGAAAGTACACCCTCCTTTAGCTACTCTTCCATCTCTATTTGGGCATGTAAAGCCTCCATCTAAAGAAATCTTATATACTTTTTCTCCAAATTTATTTCTAAGATAATAGTTTAAACTATGATATCTTTTGCCATTCCACTCTTTCATCATGTTCTCCTTGCTCTATATAAATTTAAAACTTATTTTTATATAATCCTTTAATAAAAAGAAAAGTACAACTTTTATTATAGTTGTACTTTATATTTTACTACATTATTTATATATGTTAATAATTTTATGTCACTTTATAGCTTATTTATATTTGATTTTTCAGTATCAACTTCATATTTCCCTAGTATTTCTTTATCTATATTTTCGCTTTTGTTAGCTGCTTCTACTTTTATAAATATTTTATTCTTATCTAATCCTACCACTTTTATATTATATTTATCTTCTGGAAATTTATCATCAATCCCAAAGTCAACAGGAGTTCCATCGTCTGACTTATAAACCTTTATTCTATTTACTGATAAATTACTAGTATATTCTATTATTAGCTCTTCTTCTTCTTGAGAAAATATAAAATCATTTATGCTACAATCCTTTAATACATCAACTGGGACTACCTTTTTTGCAATAGGTTTTTCTAATATTCCTTCTAAACTTTGCTCTAATTGAGAATTATTTGATGTAGTACTTCCTGAACCACTAGCTGTTTGTTTACTATTTTCTATATATCCTATTGAAACAAATTGACTATTATCTCCTGTTGTTGATATTGCTACCTTTTTTCCTGTATAACTTAATGCTACTATATCAAAAGCTTGATTTGGAGATGGCTCTTTATAAAGCATAACTTTATTATCTCTTGGATATATGTCTCTTGGCATATCACTTAATTTTACGATTAAATCACTCTTTCCCCCATCTTCCCCAATCATTCTTAAAGTATTATTTTTAACGAATACCTGCCCTTTATTTATAGCTTTTACTTCTGATATTTTATAATCTTCTCCACTTTTTTCTATCTTAATTGAAAAATTATCTAAATCGCATTTCGGTTCTGAGTCTGAACTTCTAACTACATTAAATACTACATAAGCTGACATTCCACTTTCTATTAAATTCTCTTGAGCATATGAAATAATCCTTGATGTCCCTACTCCAATGTTTTTGTTCGCTTCTAATAACTCTTGTTTGCATAATTTGTTTGCACCATTTAAATCCCCAATACTTATAAAGTCTAAATATTCCTTTGCAATATCCGATGCCTTTGTGGTATTAAATATATCTGCTTCTACATCTTGATTATTATTTTTATCTACACATCCAAATAAAATAATTGCAGTAAAAAACACTATTAATAGTTTTGATATATTCATTTTTTTATTCAATTGAATTACCTCCTATTAAAATTCTATGATAGTACATATTAAAACTTATTTTGCGTATATAATAATTATTTTTCCTTAGAATTACTCCCTTATGCATATTTACAAAATAAAAGTATATACCTAGTTATATATTGGTTATTAGAAATTCAATAGGGGGATATTAAATGCGAAAGGAATTAACTAAAATTTTTCAAATTGCAGTTGTATTTATAGGTACAATTGTGGGTGCTGGATTAGCTTCTGGCCAAGAAATAACAGAATTTTTTACGTCTTATGGTGTAGCAAGTTTTATAGGAATAATTATTTGTGGTATTTTTTATATAGCAATGGGTACTATTGTATCTAAAATCAGTATAAAATATAGACTTAATTCCTATAGTGATGTTATACGTGTAGTAAGTCCTAATATTTTAGGTAAAGCAACTGGTGTAATTACTACTCTATATTTGATTTCTAGTGCATCTATAATCTTAGCCGGTAGTGGTGCATTAATTCATCAATTTTTTGGAATACCCAAAATTGTTGGTTCTTTAATTATGATAGCAATAGCTATTTTCTTTTTACTTAGAGATACTGATGGACTAATAGAAGTTAACTCTTTTATAGTTCCAACATTAATAATTACCATAACTCTTATAACTGTTCTTTATATTTTATTCTGTAAAGATATGCTTTCTTTTGACTTTATTACTAACTTTGAGCCTAGAAAAACAGGAATAACTAAATCTACAATTTTATATGCAGGTTATAATGTACTTTGCTGTTTAGGTGTTTTAGTTCCTATTAGTAACCAAGTAAGAAAACCTAAAACTATGTTTTATGGAATTACTTTAGGAGCTGTTGGATTAGCTTCTCTTTGCTTTGCAATTAATCTATTATTAATGGTTAATCAACCATATATATTTGAATATGAGATTCCACTTTTATTTGTTGCTCAAAGATTTGGAAGTATAGTTCAAGCATTATTACTAGTAGTTATTTGGCTTGAAATGTTTTCTACTGAAGTTTCTGATGTTTATTCAATCAGTAAGACCTTAGAGCAAACTTTTAAAATTGATTTTAAAAAAGGGATATTTATAATTATAGCCATAGCTTTACCAATTTCTCAAATAGGTTTCTCTAAATTAATTGGTAAATTGTATCCGTTCTTTGGTCTACTTAGTTTGATATTTATATTCCAAACAATATATTTTTATTTTAAACATAAAAAAGAATTAGATACCCTATAAATAATATTTTTTAACATAATCCTAATTTTAATATATAAAGGCTACTAAGGTTTTAATTTAGTAGCCTTTATATATTTACTTTAAATCCTATTCCATATAAGTAAATCTCGGAACACTTATATCATAATAATTATCAAAGGATCTTGGTGGTATAAATATTTTCTCTGTAGTTGGAATAGAACCTCTAAGTT
Source organism: Clostridium chauvoei (assembly GCF_002327185.1). Taxonomy (NCBI): domain Bacteria; kingdom Bacillati; phylum Bacillota; class Clostridia; order Eubacteriales; family Clostridiaceae; genus Clostridium; species Clostridium chauvoei. The sequence goes on from NZ_CP018624.1 coordinate 2,533,513, forward strand.
CTGCAATTCTTGTTACTCCAACATATACATCTGATATTTTATACCAAGTTGCATAATCTACAATTCCTGTCTTAGGAAGATTAAATACACCTTGGAATACCTTTACTGCTTCTTGTGTCTTGGCTCCATAAATTCCATCTACAGCACTTTTAGGAATAAGTGGATAGTTTTGTGCTATTCTATTTAAATATTCTTGAACTACTTTTACTTCCTCACCTGTTGAACCTATTGTTAAATCATATCCTGGATAAGATTTAGGGCTACCTTTAACTTGTTCAGCTGTTACAAGCTCTATATCATTTCCATAAAAATGAGTTAGTATTTCATATGGGGTTTTTCCTTGATCTCCCAAGTATTTACTTCCCCATTGTGTCATCCACTCTGGACATGAAACATTTTTACCATCACAATATTGAGTCAATAATGGTTGCTTTCTTCCAAACCTCCTAACATAAGTTGCAAAAATATCATCTACAACAGCACTTATGCTTTCAAAAAGATTTCTTCCATAATTAAAAGCATGATCATATGCAGTTGAGTTTGTAATATCATAATTTTTACCTTTCCCTCTATACCATTCAGTATAAATTCTATTTAAAGTAAATGATATGATAGCATAAACGTTACTTCTTATAGTACTATCTGACCAAGTTGAATATATTTCACAAGACGCAACATTTTTAATATAGTCCTTATATAATACTTTATAATTTGGTGCTGAATTATTACTAGGACTTCCTGCATGTACTGTTATAAATTCTGGAACCACAGGTTTTTGTAAGACAACCCCACTTGATGGTGGTGGTAAAGGTTTGTCTACTTCTTCTGGAATTTTAGATGGATAATCTCCATTTAAAACATTAGACTCTATATTAATAACATCTGCCCTAAAACTCCTTGCTCCAGCTTCTAATAAATTACAAGGTTGTAACGCTAGTTCTTCAGGGAAAACTTGACATCTATTTATTAATAGTGGTTGGAATCCATCTCTTTCAACTCTTATATCATACATACTATACGGTATTTGTCCTGTTGGCTCTTGAGAATATGCAAAAGGTGGTGCTTCTAACTCAATAGTTTCTGATTCCCCCATTGAATTAGTAGATAATACTATTTCATTTGCATTATTATTACTCCCCTCTGATGGAGTTACTATTATTTTAGTATTATCTACTGGTATATAGGTATTACTTTTAAAGCATTGTATTTTTAAACGACCTTTTTCAGCCATATATTGCTCCTTTTTATTATTAATCCTTAAATATTAATATGCTTTATTTATACTAAATGTGATTACTATAAATCAAATGGTTTACTGATAAACAAATTCCCTACTGTGTACTCATCATACTTTGATTCTATAGATCGTGAATCATTGCTTCTAATTGCTGAAAATATTCCTGGTATATCTAACATACCGTAACCCCAATTTTGATTTGGGTAAATATCTCCACTTCTTAATTTAGCACCTCTAACTATATATCCTCTAAGCTTATTGGCATACATTCTCGGATCATTCTTATCTACTATTCCCCATTGAAGCATAATGGCACAAGTTCCAGCTAATATAGCTCCTCCAACACTTCCACCTGACATAACTGCTGTTCCTCCTCCAGGTTTTAAAACTAGTGCCCCTTCTCCACCTGCTGCAATATCAGGCTTTATCCTTCCATCTCTAGTAAATCCTCTACCTGATTGTGAAACTACTCCATTATTACTCTGATCATAATATGCTGCTACAATAACAGATTTAGCAGTTGACGGTATTGCTAAAGTAGTATATTGACTTGGACTTAAAAATCTAGTTCCTGGTGCTAAAAGTTTATCTTGAGGAAGCCAGCTCCAATATCTCCCATCAATTATATAAGTTCCTGTAAGGATAAAGGTCCATATTCCAGGTTTTAAGTCTCGTGCTCTTACACTAATAACTTCTTCTCCTGTTAATTCATCTGGTAGGAAATATTCTATCTCCATAAAAGTACCCTCATATATAAATTTTCCTGTATACTTCTGTTTAAATTTTGCTGATATTTCCCCCCACTTTTCTCCTGTGGGTGAAATAATAGTCATAGAAACCCTATCCGGTATTGAAAACCATATTTTAAAATCTATGGTTTTTTGATTATCCCCAATCTTTAATTCTATAGGAACAGATTGCCCAGTTTTTTCTATTCTTCCTTCAACATGAGTATCTGCATTTCCTTGATTTCCTGTATCTGATACAACTATAATTCCAAGAGTTTTACTTATTTCATCTATATAAACTTCTAAATTAGATGTTCCATCATGTGCACCTACAGTTGTTCCTACTGGTATAAATATAACCATGGGCTTTCCTAATTCATTTGCTACTCTCTCTAAATACCTTACTGCTGTTAGTACTGTTCCAGTTCCATACCTTCCTCTACCTTCTGTTGTAACCCCTGAAAACTCTAACTGTGCTTTAGTTGCTTCTTGCATTTTTACCATTACAATATTACAATCTGGTGCCATTCCCTTTAGTTTTGGATCTTTTCCTATAGCTCCTATAAGTCCTGATATTGCTGTTCCATGCCCAATTTCATCTTTACTTGGAACAATTGTATATGGATCTCCTCCACTTCTTTTAAGTTTTATAGCTTCATTAATTTGCTCTTCTTTATATTCAGTTCCAAATCTAAGACCATATACTAATTCTCCACTCTCTATATTTTGATCCCAAATTCTAATTATTTTAGTTGTATCATCTTCTCTAATGAATTCTTCATTTAAATAATCTATCCCAGTATCTACAAGACCAACTATTATTCCTTTTCCGCTTAAAGGTATATACGGATTATTATGATAAACTAATGCTCCAGCTGCATCCTGTGGAGATATTGAAGTTAATGTATATATAGCTGGCGCCTCCTCATATACTTTATTTTTTATATACGCATCTATTTCGCTTATTTTTTCAACTGGTGCAAATACAACTCCAAAACCATTATTAAAATCAATAGCTATCATATCATCTAGAGAATTTAGTTTTTCAAATAATTGTGGGTTCGAATACTCAACGTAAACACCAACTTTATTTGCTATATTTTTAAACTTCTTTCCTTGAGTGGTACTCTCCACAACATCCCCTCCATAAATTTTAAGATTATAAACAATCTTTAGGTTTTCTAATAAATAATTTCCCTATATTATATTCTTCGTATTTATCGTTGTTGTCTAACCCTCTTGTTGAGGCTACTCCTCCTGATAAATTACCTCTAATTGCATCAAATATACCCTTCATACTTAATGTTCCATATCCCCATTGTTGATTTGGGTATATATCTCCAACTCTCATATCAGCACCTCTTATTATATAAGCTCTAACTTCTGTAGCATATATAGATGGATCATTCCCATCTACTATAGCCCATTGCAATATAAGTGCACAGCAACCTGCTAATATAGCTGAAGAAATAGATGAACCACTAGCTATTTTTGTGCCTCCTCCAGGAGTTATTACTAAGGCGTTAACCCCTCCAGCTGAAATATCAGGTTTTATCCTACCATCTCTTGTAAACCCTCTTCCTGATTGACCTACTGTTGCATTATTATTTTGATTATAAAATGATGATACTATTGCTAATCTTGATGTAGATGGTATTGTTAAAGTTGTATATTGACTAGGATTTAAAAACTTAGTATCTGTATCTAATAAATTTCTTTGTGGCAACCAACTCCAATATCTACCATCAACCACATAATCACCATATAATCTAAATTGCCATATTCCCTCTTTCAAGCCTCTAAGCTCTATATTAATAATTTCATCCCCTGTTGCATAATCAGGACATATATAGGTTACTTTTACATTAGTTCCTTCATATATGAGTTTAGCCTTTTCAACTTTCCCTAGTCTAGCAGGTATTCTATCGATAACTTCTCCAGATGGAGATATTATTCCTAGTGAAATTCTATCTGGTTGTTTTACAAAAATTTGAAAACTTAAATCTTTTTGAGCTTTTCCTACTTTTAATTCTACAGTTTTTATCTCTCCTGATTTTTGAAATTTTCCTTCTGTATGTGTATCTGTATCTCCTTGATTCCCTGTTCCAGTTACACAAACTATTCCTAACTGCCTACTAACTGAATCAATATAAGTTTCTATAACTGAAGTCCCATCATGTGCTCCTATATTAGTACCTAATGGTATATATATAACCATAGGCTTTTTTAACTCATTTTCTAATTTTGTTAAATATCTTATAGCTAGTAATACATCAACTGTTGAAAATTTTCCTACGGCACTTCCTTTTACACCTGCATAATGCAAAAGTGTCTTTGATGCTGGTTGAACTTTAACTACAGCAAACTGGCAATCCGGAGCTGCTCCAATAACATCTGGATTTTTTCCTCTTGCTCCAATTAATCCTGCCACCATAGTTCCATGTCCTACTTCATCTTTGCTTGTTACTATGGAATATGGATCTCCTCCTGATTTACTAATCTTAATAGCCTCATTTATCTGAGATTCCGTATATTCTACTCCCATTCTAGTATCGTAAATAGCCTTATCCCCTTTTAAAGTTTGATCCCAAATTCTTATAATCCTAGTAGTATCATCCTCTTTCATAAGCTCTTCATTTAAATAATCTATTCCTGTATCTATTATTCCAACAATAACATCCCTACCATTTAGAGTTATAAAAGGATTATGATGAAACATTGGTGCTCCACTAGCTTCTACAGGTGAAAGTTCAGTTAACGTATATATTGCTGGTACCTCTATAGGTACTATCTCTTTGACATAAGGTTCAATATCACGAATTTTATTAAATGGAGTAAATACAATTGCAAAATTATTATCTAAAAGTACTCCATAAGTATTAGGAAGCTTATCTACTTCCTTAATTTTTTCTTTAGAATCATACTCAACAATAAATCCAACTATATCCGTACTCTCTTTATATTGTTGCAATATATCTTCTTGTATATCTCTATACATATTAGTGTTTTTACTTCTATTACCCAAAAATCCTATAGTATTTATAATGTTTTCTAAAGCATCATATGCACAGATTTCACCATATCCCCACGATGGATCTGGATATGTAATATCTGTCCTTGTTCTTTTTGCTCCTTTTATTAAATAATACTTTAATCTTTCTCCATATAGATATGAATCATTTTTCTTAACAATTCCCCACTCCATAAGTAGTGCTGCAACCCCTGTAACTGTAGGTGCTGCCATTGATGTCCCACTTTTTACATCAAATCTATTATCAGGAACTGTAGACATTATCTCCTCTCCAGGAGCAACTAGATCTGGTCTAATAGGTTCATATACCGATGGCGTACCTCTCCCACTAAAAGAAGATATATTGTTAGTTCTATAATTATAACTTCCAACAGCTATTATATTATTTACCGTTGCTGGGATTCCTAATGTATTTAATACTGTTGGTTGTAGGAATTTAGTTTTTTCATTTAATCCTTCTGATATTGGAAGCCACATATCAAATATTCCATTATAATTATTTGTTATAGTTAATATAATATCCCATTGCCCTCCAGATAAGTATTGTCCATTGGTAACTAAACTTATTACAGCTTCACCTATAATATCAAAAGGTTTAGGACCTGTATCAAATATTTGAAATTTATCTCTTCCTATGTTTCCTTCATTGTAACCTTCTCTAATTATTATATCTCCACTTGTGGCCCCAGTTGGACTAATAATCTTTAAGGTCATATCAACTAATACAGGTTTATATAAATTTATTACAACTGTTGGCTCATCACTAGCCACATTTATAGATATTTTTTTTTGATCTACAATCATACCTCCAACATGATGGGCTGCCTCACCTTCATTCCCTGCTGCAATACATATAGTTATTCTCTCTAAAGTTGCTACTGTTGATATATATTGTTCTAATAAACTAGTCCCATTATGAGCCCCATCATTAGTACTCAAGCTTATATTAACTACTAATGGCATTTTTAATTCTGCACTTTTATCTACTAAGAACTTTAGCCCTCTCATAATATTAGTACTTAATGCATAGCTTCCCCGTGTACACTTAACCATAGCTATAGAACTATTAGGGGCTACTCCATAGTACTCTTGTCTTATATTTCCCCCAGCACAAGCTATACCAGCTACATGTGTACCATGTTCAGTTTGATCATAAGAGTTTACTATTGAAAATGGATCTGGAGCCTTTAGAGCTTCATTTATTTTCTGCTTATCATATACTACATTTCCTTGACTTAAATCGTATATATATTCTATTCTTGTTGTTCCATCAGCATTTCTAAATGCTCTATGTGTATAATCTATACCTGAATCTATAAACCCAATTAAAACTCCCTTTCCATCTACATTAAAACTACTTTGTGCTCTTTGAACACAGGCTGCTCTATTACTTTGTTCATCAGTTGTATATAGACTCTTAGGTAATTCTATATACTGAATGCTTTCATTTCTTGCTAATTCTACTAACTTATCCACAGATATAGTTACAATCGCAAATCCATATCCCAAACTTTCATATTTTCCGCCTAAGTTATCCACAAATTGTGATAACTTATCCACACTTTCCCCAGAAATTATCACAACTTCTATATTATTGTTATTTAAATATCCCATATTTGTTGGAATACCTAGTTTATTTAATACTATTTTAGGAACATTTTTTATAATCCCTAGTCCAGTATTTATATTATTCATTCCTGTTGTCTCTATGATAATCACCCTACTACATTGTTCAATTATCATTATATGTACTCAACCTTTTTTGGATATTAAAATTTGTTATAAATAGCAAAAAGGACTGCTAAAATTAGCAATCCTTTCTATATAAAACTATAATTTTATCTCTATTCTTTCAAGTTTAGCAATAACTTCTATATCTCTTGCTTCCATAGTTTCTGTTAATAAACTTCCACCATTACTTACAAGTAATACTTTTGAATTTCCTAAACTTTTTATTTGCCTTATTTTAGTTTTGCCTTTGTAATTTACTAAGAAAATACCATTATTAGTTATTTCCTTTATAAGATGAGCAAATACTAAATCACCCTTTAACATTCTAAAGCCTGTCATTTCATCATCTTGAACTTCTAAATATAATACTTTATCTTGATGATAGCCTTCTACTTTATTGGAATGGATAGGTAATTCTCTAAATCCTTTAGGCTTATTTAAAGTATAATCAAATATAGGCACATTTTTTAAAACTGATGAAAATGCATTTGTCCATACTTCATCTTGCTCTATATTTTTCTTAGCCGTTTTAGACTTTGTTTCTTGCAAAGTCTTTCTTTCTTCCATTAGGACTTCGTCAGTTACAACCATGCTTATATCATTTAAATCTGCATTTAATATTTTAGAAACTCTATTAATAAATGATTCTTGTGCAACCTTTCTTCCCATTTCTACTTCATTTATATATTTTTCAGCAACACCTAATTTTTTTGCTAATGTCTTTTGAGTCATTCCACTTTTAAGTCTTGCTTCTTTGATTTTCTCCCCAACTCTACTCACTCTACAAACTTCCCTTCTGTTGATTTAAAAACCATTCTCGTTCTTCTACTAAATGATTTGCTAAATCATTAAACTTCCATTCTATTGATGTAGGAGTTACAACTGCTAAAATTCCACCTTTTACTAGTTTTCTTACAGCTGTAATAGTTGCTTGTAATTCCTTATCTGAAAAATTGTTAAATAAAATAATTTTTCCCTTTGTAGGATAAGGATTAAAGGTAGGAAACCTAAATCCATCTAGTATATCTCTAACTTTCATTTCTGTCATTTCAGGTAGAATTTCTATTATTTTCATTTTTTTATTTTCTAAACTTTTTAACTCTATCTCTGGAACTCTGTAAGTTAAGATACACTTATTATTATCAAGCATTTTATTCACTCCTAAAAATTATTAATCCTCTATTATTTCTGGTGCATCATAAGTTTCGCCAAATGTATCAACAGTCATCTTATTTATTTTTTGATCTTCGTAAGGTTTGTCATTGTAATCTCTTTTAGCTTTAACTATTTCATCTACAACTTCCATTCCTTCTAATACTTTTCCAAAAGATGCATATTGACCATCTAAATGTGGTGAATCTTGTGTCATTATAAAGAATTGACTACCAGCTGAATCTGGAATCATAGTTCTTGCCATTGATAAAACACCTCTTGAGTGCTTTAAGTCATTTTTGAATCTATTTCTTGTAAATTCACCCTTTATGCTATATCCTGGGCCACCCATTCCTGTTCCATCTGGGCATCCCCCTTGAATCATAAAGCCAGGAATTACTCTATGAAATATTATTCCATCATAAAATCCTCTCTTAATTAAATCAATAAAGTTTCTTACTGTGTTTGGAGCTACTTCTGGATATAATTCAGCTTTTATAACTCCTCCGTTTTCCATATTTATAGTTACTATTGGATTATTCATAGTTAAATCTCCTTTCAATTCTACATATTAGATATTATTATCATATTTAATAATATGAATACACTAATTTTATAATATCATATCATTATTGGTAATTATATCTTATTTGAGAGAAAGTGACTAGGTTGTAACTTTAATTAATATAAAAAGATACCGAATGAATAGCATTTTACTATTGATTTGGTATCTTTTTATATCAACATATTCATTTTTAATTCTACTATTTAAATGTAGTTCCTAAAACTACTCTAGAATAGTCACTATAATTTGATAAATTTTTAACTTCTATTTGTTTAAAAATATATTCTCTTCCAAATTTATAAATTAAATCACTTAAAAGACAATTTATAAAAGTAGATGGTATTCTTTCAAAACCTTTAAAATCTAGTACTATACCCTGGTTAATGTTGTTTCTAATAATTTCTCTTAATAAAATAGCATCTTCTATGTGAATGCTTTCTCCAAGTATATCTCTTATTTTTATCTCCATGATTATTCCTCCTATGATTGTTTTTTTAATTTTCTGAAAATTCTTTCCTTAATATTAATATATCAACACACTTATATTTTGTCAACAATTTAACAAATAAAAATAAAAATAAGTTAAATTGCCATAACAATTTAACTTATTCGATACCAACTAAGGATTTGCTTAATTTAATAATACCTTCATTATTTAAAGAGTTAAATATTTTTACGCTACCTTTTACTTTTGAATCTGTTAATAAACCTTTCTCTTGTAGTCGTCTCTTTATTTCCTTAGATGTTCCAAGACCTCCATCTATAATTGGAATATCTTCTCCTACAATTTTAGATAAAGTTTCACTTATAAAAGGGTAGTGAGTACAACCTAAAACTATTGCTGCTATTTTTAAATCTATATAACAACTAAGCTTTTGTTTTAAATACTCTTCAAGTTCTTCTCCCTTTAAAATTCCTCTTTCTATAAATTCCATTAGCCCAGCACAAGGTACAGGCTCTATACATGCTACTTCTCTATATTTATCCATTAATAGATTAAACTTCTTCTCCCTTAAAGTCATAGGAGTAGCCATTATTAATATATTACCTTCATTTTCCAACTCAACTGCCGGTTTCAACGCAGGCTCTATTCCTACTAACGGTACTTGAGGATATGCTTTTCTCAACTCTGCTACTGCTGCACTAGTTGCTGTATTGCAAGCTATAACTATTCCTTTAGCTCCTTGGCTTAATAAAAACTCTACAGCTTTGAATGTTAAGTCCCTAACTTCTGTAACAGACTTAGTTCCATATGGTGCATTCTTAGAATCACCAAAATATATATAATCTTCATTTGGCATTATCTTAAGTGCTTCTCTCATAACACTAAGACCACCTACCCCTGAATCAAAAAAACCTATAGGCATATTTCTCTTATCCAAGTATTCTCACTCCATTTTTCATTAATTCTATTTTTATTTTATACCTTTATTCTATATAAATCCATAAGTTTTAATTCTCATTAAATTATGTTTCAATTTTTCGACTTATTTAACAATAAAATTATTGACATCATATAATCAATATAATAGAATTTTTCTATAATTATAATTTAAGCGAATATTTTTCGTCTAATTATTGTTTTTGTTCGATATTGTTAGAAAGGATGTGAGTTATTTCTTGCATAATTTTTGTGTTTTGCAAGAATAAATTTATGAGTAATTTAATATTTACAATTTCAAAATCAAATCATAATAAAGAAGATTTATTAAATATTTTTAATAATCACCCTGAAATAAAATTTGTTTCCTTTGTAGGTGTAGATTTATCTGGTAATGATACAGATGAAAAAATTCCTGCAAAAGTATTTTTAGAAGACCTAGACAGTTTCCTTCATGGTGTTGCCATTCAAACTGATGGTTCATCGGTTGTACTTCCTGGCATAGCTACCCTTAATGACGCCAAAGTTGATATGATTACAGACCTTAACTGTAATTGGTTTGTTGACTATAATTATGATCACATCGATGCTTCAACTAATAAGCCTGTTGGAACTTTAAGAATCCCTTCATTTTTAGTTCATAATCATAAACCTGTATGTTCAAGACATATCTTAACTTCTGCAGTAGATACCTTCAAGTCTACTCTTTTTAATATCTTTAAAAATAAACCCCAAACATTAAAGCCTTTTAATATAACATTTGATGATATTGATGATATTGTTATAACATCTGCATCAGAACTTGAATTTTGGGTTAAAACTCCTAATGATAAAGCAGAAATTGAAGAATTATCTACATCTCAAGTTTTACATGAACATTACTGGACAAGAACTAAAGGTTCTGTAAGAACAGCTTTAGAACAATCTTTATTGCTTATGGAAGAATACGGATTTGAACCTGAAATGGGCCATAAAGAGGTTGGTGGAGTTAAAGCTAAACTTGAATCCTCAGGAAACTTCAATCATATAATGGAGCAACTTGAAATAGACTGGAAGTATTCTGATGCAATACAAGCTGCAGATAACGAAATATTTGTAAAGATTCTTGTTCAAGAAGTATTTAGACGTAATGGATTAGAGGTAACATTTAAAGCAAAGCCAATTGATGGTGTTGCTGGATCTGGTATGCACATTCATTTAGGTGTTAGCTTAAAGCTTAAAAATGGGAAAAGAATTAACTTATTCCATGCTACAAAAGAAGATTTTTTAAGTTGTTTAGGTTATGGAGCTGTAATGGGAATTCTTAAAAACTATGAAGTTATGAATCCATTTATATCTTCAACGAACAACTCATTAAAAAGATTAAAACCTGGCTTTGAAGCTCCTATATGCGTAGTTACATCTCTTGGGTTAACCCCTGATAATCCTTCAAGAAATAGAACTGTTCTTGTTGGCCTTATTAGAGACTTACAAAATCCATTAGCCACTAGATTCGAACTTAGATCTCCAAACCCTCATACTAATATTTACTTAGCAATAGCCGTTTCTTATATGGCAATGTTAGATGGTATAATATATGCTACTGATAATAATAAAACTGAAGAAGAACTATTAATTGAATTATCTAAAAAAGCAGGTGAAAATTCAGATTACCTAGAAAAAGATAGAGCTTATAGAAGTGAAGAGGATGTATTTGAATATTTCACTGAAGAAGAAAGAAATAGTTTCTTTGGAAAAGCACCAGCTACAATATATGAAAACTTAATTCAATTAGATAATAATCCTAATAAATTAGAAATATTAAAAAGAAATAATGTAATGGGTGATGCTCTAATTAATAGCTTTAAACTAGCAACTACTGAAAGATGGGCAACTGAAATATCTCATAGAGTTATATCAAATTATTCATTAGAAGTTAGAGGGTATAAGCAACTTCATGGTAGTCATGCATTAGATTTAGATGTTTCAAATTGGATGAGAATAAATGACTTAAGACATTATATAATGAAGGATACTTATACTACTAAGAGCTTATTTACTCAAATAAAAGAAGCGTTAGCTTCAGATGACTTCGCTACAGCATCAACTTTATCTCTAAAGCTTGATGATATGATGTCAGAATTAAGAGATCTTTATGTTCAATATAAAAAGAATTTATTAGATATATAGAAATAAATGAGAGAATAGATAATTCTGTGTAATTATCATTTTTATTATTTTAACATTACTGGAAATTTTCATTTCCAGTAATATTTTTTTATATTTAAGAAATACTAATAATGTTTCTTATTACCTTTTTTAGTATTTCAAAAAAATCTAATAGTATGCATATAATTTATAAAAAGTACAAGCTTTTAAGCTAATTCATCTTTTAATTGATCTTCAAATATTATTGATAGCTCCGCTAGCGTAGCACCCCAATTATGTATAGGTTGAGTCCATTTTTCTAGTATCTCCATTGTTGCTAAGTAAACACACTTATTTAAAGATTCATCAGTTGGGAATATGACTCTAACTTTAGTGAATTTACGTATTTGACGATTAAAACCCTCTAAGATATTTGTAGTATAAATCATCTTTCTTATAGTTGGAGAGAAGTCAAAAAATGTTGAAAGGTTACTCCAATTGTTATACCAGGAATCTATTACTATTCCATATTTATCTCCCCATCTCTCCTTTAAATTATCTAGCTGTGCTAACGCAAGTTCCTCTGTTGTAGCCTTATAAACCTCCTTCAAATCTTTCATAAATGCTTTTTTATCTTTTGAAGCTATGTATTTTATTGAATTTCTTATTTGATGAACAATACATGTTTGAATATTTACTGATGGAAATACTGTTTTTATAGCTTGTGGAAGACCTTTTAATCCATCCATACAAGCAATTAAAATTTCTTTTACACCTCTATTTTTTAAATCATTGCAAATTCCTAACCAGAATTTAGCACCTTCTGCTTCATCAACCCATATACCTAAAATATCTTTATATCCTTCCATAGTGTATCCTAAGCATATATAGACAGCCTTGTTAACTATCTTTCCATTACTTCTAACTTTAAAGTACATAGCATCTAAATAAACTATTGGATATATTTTATCTAATACTCTATTTTGCCATTCGGCGGCGCTAGCAAGCACTTTATCAGTTATTTTAGATACCATCGATGGTGATATAGTTATTCCATATAAGTCTTCAATTTCAGCCTGAATATCAGATGTTGACATACCTTTAGCATATAAAGATATAATCTTTTTATCTAACTCAGTACACACAGTTTCATATTTTTTTATAATTTGTGGCTCAAATTCAGCATTTCTATCACGGGGTACGTCTAGGTCGACGTCACCGAAGGAACTTCTTAAATTCTTGCGACTATAACCATTCCTGTAGTTCTTCTTAGTTTGATCAACTGCTTCTACACGTTCATATTTATTTCTTCCTAGATGTTCTTCCATTTCACCTTCTAATATATTTTCAAGGACATCTTTAACTAATCTTTGTATTAATCCGTTTTTACCCATTACATCATCGATTGTTTTACATCTTTTAATTTCCTCATTGTAATCAAAGTTGGTATCAATTTTTCTTGTCATAATAATTCCTCCTAATTTATATAGTATATTATTCCAAAACTTCCAACTGTTAATACAAAAAAACAGTAGATAGTTTTATTTTTACACAAAACTATCTACTGTCTCAAATAAATAGCACTAGATAAATTAAGTTTTATCTAGTGCTATTTATTTACATCCATGCTGGTATATGTACCTTATCATTATCTATTATATGTGCATTATTAACTACTCTACTTGTATTTATTGATTTTGTATTTATTAACTCTTCTGCTTCCTTCATGCTATTAGCTTTAAATACAAAAGTCCATCCATCTTTGTTATATTTGCCTGCACACATTAAATATTTATCATAATCCTTTTTTATTCCGTCTCTATCTATTATTAAACTCTTAAATTCTCCAATTGTCTTATAATTTAACTTTACAAAAATACCACTATCTATTTTCATAATCTCCCCTCCGGAACATTTGTTCTGATATTAATTTTATACGAACTTCCGTTCGATGTCAATTAAATTCATGTATTTTTTTGTTCAAAAAAGGATTATTTTAATAAATATAGAATTAATCATGTATGTTAAATTTTATAGAAAGGGGTTTTTAATTTATTTATGAAGAAAAAATTACTAAAACCACAAAACATATCAATAGTTATATTATCTTGTTTACTTATTTTTGTTTTTGTACTAGAAAGCATGAAAACTAAAGTACAATATGATAAAAACTCTAAAATAACTGTAAAGCAGAATAATAATACAAGTTCAAAGAAACAGGATACGGATTCCCAAAAAAATAACGTTAGTGAAAAGAGCGATTCTAATAAAAAGAAAGATACTACAAAGAAAGAAGATTCAACTGATAAGCAAACTACTGAACAAGATGGAACTTCTCCAACTACTCAACAAGAAAATTCTACTATAGAAAATAGTTCTAGTGTTGAAAGTGGATCTTCTTATGATGATAATACATCTAGTGATTCTTGGTCTTCTGGAGGATCTAGTAGTTCAGGAAATGAAGGACAATCACCTAGTAAACCGAAACCTACTACACCAGTAGTTCCTGATAATAATCCAGTTCAAAAACCTGATAATGCTCAAAAGCCTGACAATAATCCAGTTCAAAAACCTGACAATAATCAAAAGCCTGACGATGATCAAAAACCACCATTTCTTCCATCACAACCAGATCATGATCAGGATCCTCCGTTTGTTCCAGGTGAAAATAACTAATTTGATAGAATATTATTTTAAATAAAAACAAAGTCGACAATATAAACTGCTCTCTATCTAATTGATAGGGATCAGTTAAATATTGTACCTTCTATATTTTACTCTGCTATATTAAATACTTCTAAGTCTTTCTTTTCTACATTTTCAACTTTAACTTCTGCTATAGCCTTTAATGTATCTAATGCTGTTATTACTCCAATATTTCTCTCTACAGCTGCTCTTCTTATTAAGAAGCCATCTCTCTTAGAGTCATTTCCTTTAGTTGGTGTATTTATTACTAAATCTACTTCTTTATTCTTAACAACATCTAATATATTAGGTGCATCTTCATTGAGTTTTCTTACTTCTTCTGCATCTATACCAGCTTCTCTAAGTAATTTAGCTGTTCCAGCTGTTGCTATAAACTTATAGCCTACTTCTGAAAGCATTTTAGCTATTGGTAAAAACTCTTCTTTATCATGTTTATTTATAGTAGCTAATATCTTACCTTTTTCGTTTCCTGGATACATGCTACCACCTACAAAGCCCTTATATAAAGCTTCTTTAACATTTCTACCTACACCTAAAACTTCACCAGTAGATTTCATTTCTGGTCCTAAAGATACCTCAACCTTTGGAAGCTTTTGAGTTGAGAAAACAGGCACCTTAACTGATACTAATTCTGGCTCTTTATACACATCTACTCCATATCCTAAGTCCGTTAATTTATGCCCAAGCATTACTTTAGTAGCTAAATCTACTATTGGAACTTTACTAACTTTACTAATGTATGGAACTGTTCTTGATGCTCTTGGATTAACTTCAATTATATATAATTCTCCTTCAAACTCTATAAATTGAATATTTATCATTCCTTTAATTCCTATAGCAACTGCTAACTTCTTAGTATAATCTAAGACTTTAGCCTTTATTTTATCACTTATATTTTGACTTGGATACATAGTTACTGAGTCACCTGAGTGAACTCCTGCTCTTTCTAAATGCTCCATTATTCCTGGTATTAAAATATTCTCTCCATCTGATATAGCATCTACTTCTATTTCTCTACCCATTAAATATTTATCTACTAATATCGGATTCTTTTTATCTTTAACAAAAGCATTCTTTAAGTAGTATATTAATTCCTCTTCATCAAAAGTTATTTCCATACCTTGACCACCAAGTACATATGAAGGTCTTACTAATACTGGGAAGCCTAATTTTCTTGCTTCTTCTAATCCTTCTTCTACTGTCCAAACCCCTTTACCTTTTGGTCTGTCTATTCCTAATCCTTCAAGTAACTCATCAAATTTTTCTCTATCTTCAGCCATATCTATTTGATCTGCTGTTGTTCCTAAAGTTTTTATTCCTTTTTCCTTTAAGAAATTAGCAAGCTTTATAGCTGTTTGACCACCAAATTGTAGTATAACTCCATAAGGCTTTTCTTTTTCTATTATATTTAATACATCCTCTTCAGTTAGTGGTTCAAAATATAATTTATCTGATATATTGAAGTCTGTACTTACTGTTTCTGGATTGTTGTTTACTATTATTGTTTCTATTCCCATTTTCTTTAATGCCATTACGCAATGAACTGAAGCATAATCAAATTCTATTCCTTGCCCTATTCTAATAGGACCTGAACCTATAACTATTACTTTTTTCTTATCTGAAACTTCTACTTCATCAAATTGCTCATATGTTGAATAGTAGTATGGTGATAGTGCTTCAAACTCCCCACCACAAGTATCAACCATCTTATAAGCAGGTTTTATATTCCATATACTTCTTAATCTATAGATATCATCTGGGCTAACCTTTAACATATCTGCTATAGCTTTATCTGAGAATCCTTTTTTCTTTAAATTTAATAACCAATCTTTATCTAAATTTTCTATGTGACTTAACTTTAATCTTGTTTCTTCATGAATTATCCATTTAATTTTTTCTAAGAAGAATATATCTATTCCTGTTATTTTAGCAATACTTTCTATTCTATAATCTCTTCTAATCATTTCTGCAAGAGCAAACATTCTTTCATCATCTGGTTTCATTACAGCTTTTTTAAGTTCTTGAATACTTAGTTCCTTAAACTTTGGATGATCTAATGAGTATTTACCTATTTCTAAACTTCTAATTCCCTTTAAGAAAGCTGACTCAAAATTAGCTCCTATAGCCATTATTTCACCTGTAGCCATCATTTTTGTTCCTAATGCTCTGTCAGCAGTAAAGAACTTATCAAAAGGCCACTTTGGAATTTTAACTACTACATAATCTAAAGTTGGTTCAAAACAAGCATATGTTTTTTGAGTAACAGCATTTTTTATTTCATCTAATCCATAACCTAGTGAAATTTTAGCTGCAAGCTTTGCTATAGGATAACCTGTTGCTTTTGATGCAAGGGCTGATGATCTTGATACTCTTGGATTTATTTCTATAACTGCATATTCAAATGAATTTGGATTTAAGGCAAATTGTACATTACAACCTCCCTCTATTCCAACTGCATTTATTATATTTATTGATGCAGTTCTTAACATTTGGTATTCCTTATCTGATAAAGTTTGAGAAGGAGCTACAACTATACTATCTCCTGTGTGGATTCCTACTGGATCTATATTTTCCATGTTACACACAGTTATACAGTTACCATACGAATCCCTCATAACTTCATACTCTACTTCCTTCCAACCCTTAACGGATTTTTCTAGAAGAACTTGACCTATAGTACTTAATTGTAAACCTGATGTTAAAATCTCTTTTAATTCATCTTCTGTTTCAGCTATTCCACCACCAGTTCCTCCTAATGTATAAGCCGGTCTAACTATTACTGGATATCCTATTTTATTAGCAAAAGCCATACCTGCTTCAAAGTCAGTAACTATTTCACTTTGTATAACAGGTTCATTTATTCTATTCATCATATCTCTAAATAGCTCTCTATCTTCACCCTCTTTAATTGATTCGATAGATGTACCTATTACTTTTACATTATATTTATCTAATATTCCATTATCATATAATTCTACAGCTAAGTTAAGTCCAGTTTGCCCACCCATACCTGCAAGTAAGCTATCTGGTTTTTCTTTTGCTATAACTTTTTCTAAAAACTCTATTGTTAATGGTTCTAAGTAAACTTTATCTGCAACTTCTGCATCTGTCATTATTGTTGCTGGATTTGAATTTACTAGTACAACCTCTATTCCTTCTTCTTTTAAAGCTTGGCAAGCTTGAGTTCCTGAGTAATCAAACTCTGCTGCTTGACCTATTATAATTGGACCTGATCCTATAACTAAAACTTTCTTAATATCTTTATTTAATGGCATATCTAAAACCCTCCTATAGTGCGTAATTCATAAATTTATCAAATATATATTCACTGTCCTTTGGACCTGCTGCAGCCTCTGGATGGAATTGAACTGAGAATATTGGTAACTTTGTATGCTTCATTCCCTCTATTGTTCCATCATTTATATTTACATGAGTTGCTACAACATCTTCTGGCAATGTTTCAACCACATATCCATGATTTTGTGATGTAATATGAACTTTATTTTCTTCTAAATCCTTAACTGGATGGTTACATCCTCTATGTCCAAACTTTAACTTAGTAGTCTTTCCTCCTAAAGTTAATCCTAACAGTTGGTGTCCTAAACATATTCCTACTATAGGTTTCTTTCCAACTATCTTTTTAATATTCTCTATTACATCTGTTAAATCTTCTGGATCTCCTGGTCCATTTGATAAAAATACTAAGTCTGGGTTAACTGATAAAACTTCCTCAGCTGTTGCAGTCATTGGGAATACAGTTATTTTGCATCCTCTTTTTTTGAAGTTTCTTATAATATTTTGTTTTATTCCAAAATCCATTATTGCTACATGTTTTCCCTGACCTTCTATAGTATAAGTCTCTTTTGTTGATACTATGCTAACAGCTTCATTATTAGAGAATGCCTTAACTTTTTCTTCTACTTCTTCTAAAGAATTTGCCTCTAATGATATTATGCCTTTCATTGTTCCATAGTTTCTTAAAACCTTTGTTAATGCTCTAGTGTCTATTCCTTCTAATCCAATAATTTTATTTTGTTTTAGAAAATCTTCTAATCCCATTTCACATCTAAAATTATTAGGGAAGCTACATTTTTCTCTTACTATAAATCCTCTAACCTTTGGTGAATCTGACTCCATATCTTCTAAGTTAATTCCATAATTCCCGATTAAAGGATATGTCATTGTTACTATTTGTCCATAATATGATGGATCTGTTAACACTTCTTGATAACCAGTCATTCCTGTTGTAAATACAACCTCTCCAACATTATCTTTTAAATATCCAAAGGCTTTCCCTTCAAATATCATTCCATTTTCTAATATAAGTTTTGCTTTCATACTTTAGCCTCCTTAGATTTATATAATTTACGCTAAAAATACACTTTTCTAAAACCTTACTGATTTTTATATAAAATAAAAGGATACCAGGGAGACGACATTAGAATCTTCTCCCTACTATCCTTATATATTTAATATCAGTATTAGAAAACTTCCTTACTGACATAGCTATGCAATTATTGTATAATTTTTGGTATAACATAGTCACATACTCCCTTTCTGGCCTCACAGGACCAATTTAAAGTGTACTTTTTAACTTCACTTATTTTAAATTTTATCTTTTATAACATTCTAGTTGATTAAATATTCTATGTCAAGAATATTTAATCAACTAGAATAAATTTACTTATTTTTTATGTATACACCGTTTATTTCTAAAATAATAACTGTTAAAATTTATTAATATTGTAATTTTTTCTTCCATAACTTAGAGTTATATGGTATAATCTACAACATAAAACAATATATAATACCTAATAATATGAAAAAGGGGGGATTGAAATGTTACAATTAAAAAATGTAACAAAAAACTTCAAGAAAACTACTGTAGTAGACAATATTTCTTTCGATGTAAATGAAGGAGAAATTGTTGGACTTCTTGGAGAAAATGGAGCTGGTAAAACAACTACTTTAAGAATGGTATCTACAATGCTACAAATTTCTAATGGCGAAATAACAGTTAAT
This sequence comes from Clostridium chauvoei, assembly GCF_002327185.1. Classification (NCBI taxonomy): domain Bacteria; kingdom Bacillati; phylum Bacillota; class Clostridia; order Eubacteriales; family Clostridiaceae; genus Clostridium; species Clostridium chauvoei. The sequence continues at coordinate 2,553,193 of NZ_CP018624.1, forward strand.
GGAATTGATGTTAAAAAGAATCCTGAAAAAGTTAGAAAAGAAATAGGAATTCTTTTTGGTGGAGATGTAGGTCTTTATGACAGACTTACAGGAAGAGAAAATATTAGGTATTTTGCTAACTTATATGGAATGAGTAAATTAGAAGCTAATAAAAGAATTGATGATCTTGCTAAAAGCTTTGGAATGGAAGATTATATAGATAAACCTGTAGGAAAATATTCTAGAGGTATGAAACAAAAAATATCAATTTCTAGATCTATAGTTCATAACCCTTCTGTTATGCTATTTGATGAACCTACAACTGGTTTAGATGTTAGTGCTGCAAGAATAGTTCAAAGCTTTATTCTTCAATGTAAAAAAGAAAATAAAGTAATTTTATTTTCAAGCCACTCTATGAAAGAAGTTGAAAAATTATGTGATAGAGTTGTAATAATAAATAAAGGTAATCTTTTAGAAAATTCTACTATAGAACATCTAAAAGAAAAGCATAATAATAATGATTTAGAAGAAGTATTTTTAAATCTGATTGGAGGTCATACAAATGAGTAACTTCCTAACTGTATTAAAAAAAGAATTATTAGATATATTTAGAGATAAAAAAACTTTAGTATTTACGTTAATACTACCAATACTTTTATATCCGTTAATGTTTAAATTTATGTCTTCTTCAATGCAAAAAACTCAACAAGATGTAGAAAAAGAAATAAATATAGTTATTGATGGAGATTCTAATTCTTTAATGGCAAAAACATTAACAAGTTTAGAAAATATTAAAACTCCTAAAGTTGAATCTCCTACGGAATCTCTAAAAAAGGGTGACATTCAGCTTATTGTAAAAATACCTGAAAACTTTGATAAAGATATATCAGAAGGTAAGCAAGCATCAATTGAATTATTAATTGATGAAGAGTCAAATAAATCTATGCTTGCAAGTAGTATGGTTAATAGTGTTTATGATACTTATAAGGAAACTATTGTACAAGCTAGATTAAATGAAAAAGGAATAGATCCATCTATACTTAAACCTTTTGATATAGAAGTTAAGTCTGGAATAAATGTAGATACTGATAAAGTTAATGGCGTTGCCTCCATGCTTCTTACAATGATCCCTACACTAATAGTTATTTTAATGATTTCTTCTACTGTTGGTATGGCTGCTGACTTAGGTGCTGGTGAAAAAGAAAGATTTACTTTTGAACCATTACTTTCAACATCAGCTAAAAGAGATGCATTACTTTGGGGTAAGATAGCTGCTCTTTGTACTGTTTCATTTACAGCCTTAATGGCAAATTTAGTTGTAATGATTGTATCAATGCAGAAGTTTATGTCTTTTGGAACTGACGCTCTTAATTTTAAACTTACACCATCCACTATAATTGGTATGTTAATTGTATGTGTATTACTTTTAGTTACTTTATGTTCAATGCAAATATCCGTTAGTCTTTATGCAAGATCAACTAAAGAGGCTAATTCTTACTTAACTGCTATAACAATGCCTACAATGCTATTAGCATTTATACCTTATATAACGGATGCTAAAAACATAAATCCAGTATTCTTTAATATTCCTATTACAAACTCTATTTGTTTAATGAAAGAATTTGTTGTTGGCATATTTAATGTAAAACATATTGCTATAGTTTTAGGTTGGCATATAGTATATATAGTTGCTGCAATTATATTTGCTAAATTTATGTTCTCTAAAGAAGAAGTTATTTTTAGAAATTAATTTTTTAAATTAACAAGGGATAGTTATCGAAACTATCCCTTTATTAATTTATTAATAATATTATCAAATTCTCTTACTAGTGCCCAACTATGATAGTTAACACCTTCTTTAGAATGGTTTTCTTCAAAATCATCTAAATCTATTTCATAGGTTTCAAATCCATTTAACTCTATATATAATAAGTCATCTTTTATATCCAAGCAAGTTACTTCTCCATAGCTTATACTCTCACTTCCATAATAAAATATAACTCCATTATCTACTAAGTTATTGTATTCTTCTAAGAATTTAATTTTTAAGATATCATTCATTTTATATTTCACCTTTTTTTATTTTATCTTCCTTAACCTTCATTCATCATTAGAATTACTTTTCTTGATATTGATCTTGGTAATAATTTATTTATTAAAACCAACATTTTATTTTTAAATCCAGGAATTATTATTACTTTCCCCTTATTAAAATCTCTATAAGCAATCTCTGCAACCTCTTTAGGTGACATTAAATTATTTTTTGCACCTTCTCTTTTTTTAATACCTGCTTTACTTTGAAAAGTCGTATTGACTGCCCCTGGACAAAGACAACTTACTTTAATTCCTTTATCTTTTACTTCCTCATATAATGCTTCTGTAAAATTAAGAACATACGCCTTTGAAGCATAATAAGTAGCCATTTTAGGACCTCCACAAAAAGCGGCTGTAGATGCCACATTCATAATTGCCCCTTTATTATTATCAATCATTATACTTAAAAAATATTTTGTAAGTTTTGTTAAGACTTTTATATTTAAATCTATTAAATTCATCTCTTTTTCGGTTTCTAAAGTATTTAAATATCCAAAAGAACCTACCCCTGCATTATTTATTAAAATATCCACAGAAAGATTTTTTTTATTCACAATTTCTATGAGATTTTCACAGGAATTATCCCCAGTTAAATCTATAGCTATAGTATCCACATCTATATCATAACAAATTAATTGATCTTTTAAATTTTTAAGCCTTTTAATATCCCTAGCTACTAAAATTAAATTATATCCATCTCTTGCATATAACTTACTAAGCTCATATCCTATCCCAGAAGATGCTCCTGTAATTAAAACATATCCTCTTTCTTTTTTCTTTTCCATAAACTTACCCTTTCAAGCTAAAAATTAATACTACACTTATCCTTATAATAACAAACTTAACACAAAATAAAAATATAGAAGACATTATTTAAAACTATGTTTGAATAATCTCTTCTATATTAATTCTAAATTATGAAATAAATCTCCATAATTGAGTTACTACAAAACAACTTATAATTCCACATAATGTTGGAATTATAAATGCTAGGAATGTCCATTTCATACTATTTGTTTCTTTCTTAATTGTTAGCAAAGTAGTTGCACAAGGATAGTGCATCAAAGATAATAACATAACATTTATAGCTGTTAATACTGTCCATCCATTTGCTATTAATAATTCTTTTAACTGAGTCATACTATCCAATTCTAACATTGTAGTTGCTCTTAAATAACTCATTATTATTATTGGCATTACTATTTCATTAGCTGGTAGTCCAAGGATAAACGCCATTAATATATACCCATCTAAACCTATTGCATTAGCAAAGGGTGATAAAAAATCTGCACATACAGTTAATAAAGTTCCTCCCCCTATATGGATATTAGCAAACATCCATATAACTATTCCAGCTGGTGCTGCTACTATTATAGCCCGTCCTAAGACATAAATAGTTCTATCCAATATTGATCTTACTAAAACTTGACCTATTTGAGGTTTTCTATATGGAGGTAATTCTAAAATAAAATTTGAAGGCATTCCTTTTAAAAATGTTTTTGATAACACCTTAGAAACTAATAAAGTAATAAACACCCCTAATACTATTATAAAAGTTACTGTTAATGCTGAAATTATATTTGCTCCTAATGTACCGTTTCCTCCAAGCAATCCACCTACAAATATTGTTGCCACCGTGATTATCAATGGAAATCTACCATTACATGGCATAAAATTATTTGTTATTATCGCTATTAATCTTTCTCTTGGCGAATTAATTATTCTACATCCAATAACTCCAGCTGCATTACATCCAAGTCCCATACACATAGTTAAGGCTTGTTTCCCACAGGAACAACATCTCTTAAAGCACTTATCTAAATTAAATGCTATTCTTGGTAAATACCCTAAGTCCTCTAATAAAGTAAACATTGGAAAAAATATTGCCATAGGAGGCAACATAACTGAAATAACCCAAGCCAAAGTAGTATATACTCCATCCATAATAATACCTTGGAGCCAAACTGGAGAATTAATATAATAGAAAAATTCCCTTAACTTAATTTCTAATGCTGCAAACATTTTTGCTAACATATCAGATGGATAATTTGCTAATGTTATTGTTATCCATAATACTACTGCTAGAAGTATTATCATTATTGGTATTCCTGTTAACTTTGATGTTAATATTTTATCTATCTTCTGATCTTTTAACCCATATTCTCTTGATATAGAAACAGTTTTCTTAGCTATATCTTCAGATTTTTTTATGATACTACCTACAATCCTATCTTCTAATGAAATATTCTTATTTTCTATTAACCTATTTCTTATGTTTTCTATTAACTTTATAACTTCTTTTGGTATATTAAATTTATTCATTAAAGAATCATAAATATCCTTATTTCCTTCTAATAATCTTAAAGCTATCCATCTCTTTTTCTTATCTTCTATATCAAAATTCAATAATGGAATTATTTCTGATAGATTCGTTTCTATTTCTTCATCGTATTTCATTTCAAAGGTTTCTTTGTATCCATTATTCACTAAATCTTTAACTTTTTCTTTAAACTCTTCAATTCCATTTCCTTGTCTTGCAGCCATACTTATTACTTTGCACTTTAACTCTTTTTGTAGCTTTTTGAAGTTTATACTTATTCCCTTTTTCTCTGCTTCATCCATTAAATTTACACATAATATAACATTATCAGTTAATTCAAGTATTTGAATTAGTAAATTTAGATTTCTTTCTAAACTAGTCGCATCTGCTATTACAGCTATTGCATCATGTTTTTCAAAACAAATAAAATTTCTTGCTATTTCTTCTTCTTCTGAATTAGATAATAATGAATATGTGCCAGGCAAGTCCACAACTTTATATAAATCTTCATTATATTTATAAAAACCTTCTGCATTTATAACAGTTTTTCCTGGCCAGTTTCCTGTATGCTGATTTAATCCCGTTAGTTCATTAAACACTGTACTTTTCCCCACATTAGGATTTCCTGCTAATCCTATAGTATAGACTTTTTCATTATTTCTTACTTTTTTCCCTTTTGCTAACACTTTTGTTCCTGTAGAACTTTTTGTTAGTCCCATTAATTCATCTCCTTATTTATTGATTGTACATAGATGTGCTCAGCTTCTTCATCCCTAATTGCAATAACAGCACCTCTAATTAAATATGCTCTAGGATCTCCTAATGGACTTCTATATAGAATTTTAATCCTTGTCCCTTTTATTATCCCTAAATCCAAAAAACGCCTTCTCATATCTCCATTTACATCCAAATTTATAACCTCAACATAATTATTTGACTTTATTTTATTTAATGTGTTTTGGTTCTCCATTTCTTTCCCCCTATTTTAAATTTCTATTCTCTTGTTTAATATATAATGTTCCTAATTTCAAAATATGAAGATTTTATTTTTTTGTTCTAAAAAATAAAAGTTCTGCATATAGCAGAACTTATAATTCAACCTCATCATCAGTAACTCTACCATCTGAAGAACTAACCGGTATCTCATCACCTAAAAATGTTGGTTTTGGTTTTAATATATTTACATAAATAAAATCCTTTAATTGAGCTAACTTTTCTCTTTTTTTATAACTATCAATAAATAAATACCTTCTTATATCAGAAGGAATACCATAAGCTTCTATTCCTAGCTTTCTTGCTATATACAAGGCTCTTGGCAAGTGATATTTATTAGTTACTATAATAGCTTTATCCACTTTAAATATTTCTTTAGCTCTATACATACTGTCATAAGTGCTAAAACCTGCATGATCCATAAAAACATGCTTTTCATTTATATCATTCTTCATTATATAATCTTTCATGGCTTTTACTTCATTATAATTTTCTCTTCCATGATCACCTGTTAAAATAAAAGTATTACTTTTATCTTCTTTATATACTTCTAAAGATGTTTCCAGTCTATCTACTAAAATGTCTGATGGATTTCCATCATCTTTAACTCCAGCACCAAGAACTATTATAGCATCACTATTTTTCGGTAAATCTTCTAAATTTAATATATATTTTTCTCCATAACCTTGTACATGATTTATTATAGTTAAAATTATTATTATTGATATAATTATCAATACCATAATAACCTTCATCATACGCTTTATACAACTCCCCAATTTTCCCTTTTTCATTTTCTTCTCCCTTTAATATATTCTTATTTTATCTTAAATGACATTTTTATATGTGGAATTTCAGCCTCATCATATACATTTGATATTTGTTTAAATCCTATTGAGTTATATAAATTTTGTACATATAACTGGGCTGACAATATTATTTCATCATCATTAAAATTCTCTTTTATAAATTCTATCGCTTTTTGCATCATTTCCTGGGCAATACTATTTCTTCTATATTCTTTTAAAACAAGCACTCTTCCTATTGAAGGTTTTTCATACCCCATCCCACTTTTAAGTATTCTGCAATAACCTATTAACTTTTCTTCATAATAAGCTAATAAGTGATAACAATCTTTATCTTTATCATCGAAATCATTCTCACAAACTATTTTTTGTTCACATGCAAATACTTCATATCTACACTTTGCTATTTCATAAATATCATCCCTAGTTAAATCATAAAAACTACTTATTTTATACTCTACTCTATTATTATTTATCTTCATAAGTTTCTCCCTTTATTTTCATAGTTACATTTTCTTCTATTATATAATCTAAAGAAATCCATTACTATAAATTTAATTTTTATTTAATAATATTTTTCATTTTTTCCATAAAAGAACTTTTTAAATAAAAAGCAACTAAAAAGATTGAATACTCTTATTAGTTGCTTTCTTATCTATTATTTTATAATTAAATTTTCATATAATATATATTTAAATTATCTTATTTGTCCATTTCCATAAATAATATATTTAATAGTTGTAAGTTCTTTAAGTCCCATAGGCCCTCTAGCATGTAACTTTTGAGTACTTATTCCTATTTCTGCTCCAAAACCAAATTCACATCCATCAGTAAATCTTGTTGATGCATTAACATAAACTGCTGCTGCACTAACTCTTTGCATAAATTTTTGTGAGTTTTCATAGCTTTTAGTTACTATAGCTTCTGAATGTCCTGAACCGTATTTATTTATATGGTTTATAGCTTCATCTATATTCTTAACTACTTTTGCTCCAATTATATAATCTAAGTATTCTCTACTCCAGTCTTCTTCTGTAGCTTCTACAGCTTCTGATATTAAACTTCTTACCTTCTCATCGCCTCTAATTTCAACTTCTTTTTCTTTTAAAGCTTCTGATATTATTGGTAAGAATTTATCTGCTATTTTTTCATTAATTAACATCTTTTCTGCTGCATTACATACTGCTGGTCTTGATGTTTTAGCATTTACTATAATATTTTTAGCCATTTCAAAATCACATTCTTCATCTACATATATGTGACAATTTCCTACACCTGTTTCTATAACTGGTACTGTAGCATTTTTAACTACTGTTTGTATAAGTCCTGCTCCACCTCTTGGTATTAAAACATCAATGTAATCATTAAGTTTCATCATTTGTGTTGCAACTTCTCTACTTGTATTTTCTACTAATTGAATTGAATTTTTAGGTAAGCCTACTTCTTCTACAGCTTCAGCTAATACCTTAACAATTGCAGTATTAGAATTTATCGCTTCACTACCACCTCTTAAAATAACTGCATTACCAGTTTTTAAACATAATCCTGCTGCATCACAAGTTACATTCGGTCTAGCTTCATATATAATTCCTATAACTCCCATAGCAACTCTTTGTTGACCTATTTGTAAACCATTTGGTCTCTTCCACATTGAGATTACTTCACCTACTGGATCTGGTAAAGCAACTATTTGTCTTAGTCCGTCTGCCATATCATCTATTCTTTGACTATTTAAAGAAAGTCTATCTAACATTGCTTTTGATGTTCCTTTTTCAACAGCTTTCTTTAAATCTAATTCATTTGCTTTAATTATTGCTTCTTTATTTGCTAATAAACCCTTAGCCATATTCTCTAAAGCTTCATTCTTTTTTGAAGTGCTGGCATTTCCTAATTCATATGAAGCTTCTTTAGCTAATTGTCCTTTTATTATTAATTCGCTCATTTTAATACCTCCATCTATTTGTATATATAAAACTTTAATTAAGCTTTAAATAAAGTTCCTATTTCTTCACCATTTAATATTTCTAATAATATTTCCGGTTCTTTTCCATTAGCTAAAATCATATTTACACCTGCTGATGTAGCTGTTTTAGCAGCTATTAACTTAGTAACCATACCACCAGTTCCTAAATTGCTACCTGCTCCTCCACAACATTCTTCTAACTCAGGAGTTATCTCATCTATTTCCTTTAATAGTTTTGAATCTGGATTACATCTTGGATCTGAATCATAAAATCCATCTATATCTGATAATATTATTAAAAGATCTGCATTTATAAGCTTTGCAACTATTGCAGATAAATTATCATTATCTCCAAACTTAACTATATTCTCTATTTCATCTATTGAAACAGTATCATTCTCATTAACTATTGGAATAATTCCTTTTTCTAATAAAGTCTCAAAAGTATTACATACATTTTCTCTAATGTGATCATCTTCAATTACATCTCTAGTAAGTAACACCTGTCCAACAGTATGACTATATTCACCAAAAAATTTACTATATATATGCATTAATTCACATTGTCCTACTGATGCAACTGCTTGTTTTTCTCTTATGCTAGTAGGCTTTTCTTTTAGTTTTAACTTACTAACTCCAACCCCTATTGCTCCAGAAGTTACTAATGTAACTTCTTTTCCTGAATTAATCATATCTGATAAAACTCTTGTTAATTTCTCTATTCTAGTTAGATTTATATTTCCATTGTCATATGTTAATGTTGAAGTTCCAACCTTAACAACAACTCTTTTTGCACTTTTTATTTTTTCACGATAACTCATTTAATACACTCCTAAGCAAATTTAACACTTTATTCATTATATCTTCTTTTAATTATAAGTTTTTTTACAATGTTTTTCTATATAAAATTAATATTCATTTTATATAAGATTATTTTTAAATCAAACTAAATTTATCTCAATAACTTAAAATCAATATATGACCTAAAATGATTATAAAATACTTTTAAAAGTGTATATATAGGAATAATTACAAATGCACCTACAGGTCCTATTAATGTTGCTGCTGATACAACTAAAAATATATCTGTTATTGGATGTATTTTCATAACCTTTCCCATAATAAGTGGCACTACTAATCTTCCTTTAAGAGTTTGTGCTATTATAAATAATACTGTTAATTTTAATACCATAGTCCATCCCATAGTTACTGCTATAATATATGGAACTATCATAGATATAAAAAATCCTATAAATGGTATAAAAGCTAATATAAATGTTATTGTCGCTAGAAATAAAGGACTAGTCATTCCGATAATCTTATACCCTACATAAACCATCATAGATAAACTTAATGCTACAGTCGCTTGACCTAGTATATATGATGATAGGACAGTATTGGATTCATCTAATACCTCCTCTAATGTATTCTCATATTTTTTAGGAACTAAACTAATTATTTTATCTTTTAATTTTTCCCCATCTCTTAAAAGGTAAAATAATATTAAAACAATTAGCAATGCATCTGAGAATACCTGCATTCCTTTATTAAATATTCCCTTAGCACTAATTAATGCAACTCCAATATAAGTTTTTAAATCGCCTAAAAACTTACTATAATAATCTACATTAAATACATTTTCATTTACTACTCGATTAATTTCCTGTTGAAGTTCTCTTTCTTTTAATATTTTTATAAACAAATCTTTGAGAATAAAAAATTGTTCTATAAAATATTCGCTGAAATACTTTAAAATACCTGAAGCTATAAAGAAAAATATTATTATTGTTAGTGTTGCTGCCGTAGAACTCTTTAATTTTTTCTTTCTAAAAATATTATTTAAAGGCCTCAATATATAAAATAAAAATGTACCAAAGATTATAGGTACTATAATTACCTTGAAAATTACATTTATAGCTCTAAGAACTATACTTAATTTTCCTATCATTAATATTAAAATAATAGTTAGATTGGCAATTAATAAATATGAAATAATCCTTTTTCTATCCATATTTTCACCTCATAAGTAAAATATTAATTTTTTAATTATATTTCTATAATAAAAATAAGGAGCCTACTCTTTTTAAGTACTCCTTATTAGTTAAAATATTAAAATTTAAGTATTTTTCTACTTTCCTCATAATTCTATTTAATACATTAATATTATCTTTATCTCTATAAATATTTATTCTTATTTTTGAGAAAAATATAATTAAATAAAACTCATAATAATTCTTAATATATATGCATAATTTTCTATTTTTTTTGCATAATATACTATTGCTTTTTTTTCTTAATGTATTAAAATTAATATTAGTGTATAAATATTAATGCGTAATTTACAAAGGAGATACGGATGCAAAAATCAATAACAATTAAACCTTCACTTAAGTCTATTTTAACATTCTTAATACCTTCTATAATAGGTATTATATTGTTTATGACTCCAGTTAAACATAATGGTGAGATTACAATTCCTGTAGCTATATTATCTAAAATTTTAGTTAATTACTTAGGAGCAAGCTTACCATATATAATCACTATTACAGTTTGTTTTTCAGCTATAATAAGTATTTTTACAAAAATAGCCAAACCAAATTGTATATTAAATAATGAATATTTAAACACACTTTTTAATGTAGGACCTTTATGGTTTATATCTAGAATATTAGGTGCTATATTCTGTGTGTTAGTTATAATGGGTGTTGGACCAACTCCTATAATAGGAGACTCTACAGGTTCATTTGTATTAAATGATTTATTAACTATCTTATTTTCAATTTTCTTATTTGCAGGATTCTTTTTACCTTTATTACTTGATTTTGGTTTATTAGAATTCTTTGGAGCTATACTTACTAAAGTAATGAGACCTATATTTAGACTTCCTGGTCGTTCATCTATAGATTGTATAACTTCTTGGTTAGGAGATGGTACTTTAGGTATCATATTAACTAGCAAGCAATATGAAGATGGTTTCTATTCAAAAAGAGAAGCTGCTGTAATTAGTACAACCTTCTCTGCAGTATCAATTACATTTAGTTTAGTTGTAATAAGTCAAGTTGGATTATCACACTTGTTTATACCATTCTATCTAACTGTTACATTTGCAGGTATAGTTGCTGCTATGATAATTCCAAGAATATATCCTTTAAGCAAAATACCTGATACTTATTATAATAATAGACCTCAGGTTGACAATGAAATAATTCCTGAAGGATATACTCCTTTTAGTTGGGGTTATAATTTAGCATTAGATAAGGCTGCAAAGAATACTGATATTAAAGCATTCCTTATAAATGGAATTAAAAATGTATTAGATATGTGGTTAGGTGTATTACCTGTAGTTATGGCATTAGCAACAATAGCTTTAATAATTGCAGAGTTTACTCCAATATTCCAAATTCTTGGAATACCATTTATCCCTGTATTAAAATTATTACAAGTTCCTGAAGCAGTAGCTGCATCTCAAACTCTTGTTGTAGGATTTGCAGATATGTTATTACCTTCAGTATTAGCTGCTAAAAATATTACTAGTGATATGACTAAGTTTATAATAGCTTGTACATCTGTTTCTCAATTAATATATATGTCAGAAGTTGGCGGAGTTTTATTAGGATCTAAAATCCCAGTATCTTTAAGACAACTACTTATAATATTCTTAGAAAGAACACTTGTAACCTTACCTATCATAGTATTAGTGGCAAACTTAATTTTTTAGTTAAATAAAAAATTAATTAATTCGTATAATATTTTTATAATTTAAGTGATAAACTAGGCATAGGTTAATAAATCTATGCCTTTTTAATTCTAAAATATAATATACGAAAGGTGGTGAAGTTCCTTAAAAGGAACTACTATATATGTTTAACTTTTTTAATAAATCTTTAAATCTAATAGCTCCAGTTTCAGGTAAAACTATAGATTTATCTTCTGTACCTGATCCTGTATTTGCTCAAAAAATGGTAGGTGATGGTATAGCAATAGATACTACTGGAAGCACTATTGTTGCACCTGCTGATGGAGTAATATCTTTAATTATGGATACAAAGCATGCCTTTGGAATGACCTTAGATAATGGTGTTGAAATACTAGTTCATGTAGGTTTAGATACTGTAACTCTTAAAGGAGAAGGTTTTGAGCAACTTATTAATCAAGGTACAAAAGTAACTGCTGGAACTCCTATACTAAAAATTGATAGAGACTTAATACAATCTAAAGGTATATCACTTATTACTCCTGTATTAATAACTAATGTAGATGTTGTTAAGAAAATAGAAGGGTTGCCTAATTTAGATGTTACAGAAGGAAAAGATACTATTATAAACTATAAACTTTAATAGCTTAATTATTTTTTAAATACTAAAGCATTAAATTACGGAGAATTTTATGAGAATACGAGATATAAGATTAGATGATTACAATAATATAGATAAATTAATGCAACAAGTTCATGATTTATGTGTAGATGAACGATTTAGAGGACGTGGAATTGGTAAATTGCTATTTTCTCACGTTACGAATATAGCAAAAGAAAAAGGAGCAGAGCGACTTGATTTAATGGTATGGTCTTTTAATAATAACGCTCTAAATTTCTATAATGAAATAGGAATGAAAGCGCAAAGATATATTTTAGAAAAAGAACTCTAGATGTCTATAAAAAGGAGCTGCGTACTAATTATTTAGAGAGAATAGATAATTCTGTGTAATTATCATTTTTATTATTTTAACATTACTGGAAATTTTCATTTCCAGTAATATTTTTTTATATTTAAGAAATACTAATAATGTTTCTTATTACCTTTTTTAGTATTTCAAAAAAATCTAATAGTATGCATATAATTTATAAAAAGTACAAGCTTTTAAGCTAATTCATCTTTTAATTGATCTTCAAATATTATTGATAGCTCCGCTAGCGTAGCACCCCAATTATGTATAGGTTGAGTCCATTTTTCTAGTATCTCCATTGTTGCTAAGTAAACACACTTATTTAAAGATTCATCAGTTGGGAATATGACTCTAACTTTAGTGAATTTACGTATTTGACGATTAAAACCCTCTAAGATATTTGTAGTATAAATCATCTTTCTTATAGTTGGAGAGAAGTCAAAAAATGTTGAAAGGTTACTCCAATTGTTATACCAGGAATCTATTACTATTCCATATTTATCTCCCCATCTCTCCTTTAAATTATCTAGCTGTGCTAACGCAAGTTCCTCTGTTGTAGCCTTATAAACCTCCTTCAAATCTTTCATAAATGCTTTTTTATCTTTTGAAGCTATGTATTTTATTGAATTTCTTATTTGATGAACAATACATGTTTGAATATTTACTGATGGAAATACTGTTTTTATAGCTTGTGGAAGACCTTTTAATCCATCCATACAAGCAATTAAAATTTCTTTTACACCTCTATTTTTTAAATCATTGCAAATTCCTAACCAGAATTTAGCACCTTCTGCTTCATCAACCCATATACCTAAAATATCTTTATATCCTTCCATAGTGTATCCTAAGCATATATAGACAGCCTTGTTAACTATCTTTCCATTACTTCTAACTTTAAAGTACATAGCATCTAAATAAACTATTGGATATATTTTATCTAATACTCTATTTTGCCATTCGGCGGCGCTAGCAAGCACTTTATCAGTTATTTTAGATACCATCGATGGTGATATAGTTATTCCATATAAGTCTTCAATTTCAGCCTGAATATCAGATGTTGACATACCTTTAGCATATAAAGATATAATCTTTTTATCTAACTCAGTACACACAGTTTCATATTTTTTTATAATTTGTGGCTCAAATTCAGCATTTCTATCACGGGGTACGTCTATGTCGACGTCACCGAAGGAACTTCTTAAATTCTTGCGACTATAACCATTCCTGTAGTTCTTCTTAGTTTGATCAACTGCTTCTACACGTTCATATTTATTTCTTCCTAGATGTTCTTCCATTTCACCTTCTAATATATTTTCAAGGACATCTTTAACTAATCTTTGTATTAATCCGTTTTTACCCATTACATCATCGATTGTTTTACATCTTTTAATTTCCTCATTGTAATCAAAGTTGGTATCAATTTTTCTTGTCATAATAATTCCTCCTAATTTATATAGTATATTATTCCAAAACTTCCAACTGTTAATACAAAAAAACAGTAGATAGTTTTATTTTTACACAAAACTATCTACTGTCTCTATATACACATGAAATAATACTTTTTTACTTATTACATAATTTTATTTACTTTCAACTTTAACTACAGATAATCTATGTAAAGCTCTTGTACACATAATATATTTTATTAAATCATCTGTGTTGTCATCAAAATCTACTACTATAACACCATCAAATTCAAGCCCTTTTGCAAAATATGAAGGTATAAGCACCTTTCCACCTCTATATATAACATCTTCAGTATCAAAAGCTAAAATATTTATACGAGACTTTAATTCTGGTGCTATTTTATTAAGTTCATTTTTATCTTTAGTTATAACTGCAATATTTTCAAAATTCTCTTCTTGATAATCTTCTAATAAGTTTAATATAACTTCTATTAGACCTTCTTTGTCACTTGCAGGTACTGAAGTTTCTAAAACATCAAATTCCCCTTTTCTAACAAATGGTACTATTGCATTTTCATCTAGAATCTTATTAGCATACTCCATTATTTGGAATGTTGATCTATAACTTTTATTAAGTTCAAATAAGTTAACAAACCCTCCAAAGAATTCCTTCAATCTAAGCATTGCTGGAACTTCTTCTGCTTTAACAAGTCTTTGATTAGTATCCCCTACAACTGTATAGCTTCTACATCCTGTTAATTCTTTTAAAACTAAAAATTGTAAATAGTTATAATCTTGAGCTTCATCTATAACTATATGTTTAATTTCATTCTTTACCTTTTTACCATCAAGCTTAATCATTAAATATAATATTCCTGGTAAATCTAAATATGATAAAACATCTTTACAATTAAGTTCTTTATATATATCAACTACGCTATCATTATCTATCCAAGCTTCTAATCTAGCTCTAGCATTCATGACTTCTCTAACAACTTCTCTTACAGCTATTCTTCTTTGGAATTCTATATTATTTTCTTCTATTAATAATTCTTCTGGTGTAAGACTAGCTAATTTTTCCTTAGTAGCTTTATTTATTTCTCTTACTCTTTCATCTCTTTTATCTTTTATTTTAGAAATTAATATTCTCTTTATCTTTTGACCTCTTCTAAATAAAGGCATATATTTATAATGCTTATTAAATAGTTCATCTATTTCTTCTAATCCAACAATCTCTTCATTTTCAAACTTAATTGCTTCTGGTTTAAAATATTCATTTTCAAAGATTCCAATATTAAAATCTAAGAATTCTATAAATTCCTTTGATGATTTATATCTTATTTCTTCTATAGCTTCTTTATTATTTTTAAGAACTTCTTCTAAATAAGCAGTTAAACCTACAACTGGCTCTTTTAAATCAATTTCCTTATAAGCAAATGATAAGAAGGTTTCATTTATAACTGCTGTTTCCCCAAGAGTTGGTAAAACTTCTGATATATAATCCATAAATATATCATTTGGTCCTAATATAAGTACCTTATCTGTTAGTTGTTCTCTATAATTATATAAAAGATATGCTATTCTATGTAAAGCTATTGTAGTTTTTCCGGATCCTGCTACTCCATTTACAACAACAACTTTATTTCTTTCTGCTCTTATTATTTCATCTTGTTCTTTTTGTATAGTCATAACTATATCTCTAAGTTTTTCTCCAGAATTTGATGAAAGTACCATTTGAAGAATTTCATCTTGAACATTCATATCTGAATCAAAAAAACCTTGTAACTTAGCTTTTTTAACCATAAGTTGTCTTCTATTAATTATATCAACAGGAACTTCACCACTTGGTGCCTTATAACTTGTTTTACCTGTCATACCCTTATAAAATAATGATGCAACTGGCGCTCTCCAATCTACTATTTTAGGTTCATAACTGCCTTCTGGTGTTAATCCATATCTTCCTATATAAGATATTTCACTAATACCATCATCTATAAAAGATACCTTTCCAAAGTATGGCGATTCTTTAAGCTTTGTAAATTCACCAAGTCTTCTATCTATAGTTTTATATGATTCCTCTTTAACATATCTTTCATGGTCAAAGTATTCTATTAATTTATCTTCATCATCTTTATATTCTTCAAGAAATTTCTTTCTGTAATCAAGAATATAATCTACTATAGCTTTTCTCTTTTCAACATAATTTAATATCTCTGTATTTAAAGCTTCTAAAGTTTCCTCTAGGTTTTGTTCTTCTTTTAAAAATTCTATTCTATCCAATAGGTATTTCTCCTTTTATAAATAAATTTTCAATAAACAATAGACAATGGAGTATCTTTTCCATTGTCCATATAAATTGTCCTTCTATTATTCTATATCTTTTATATCATCTTTTGCAATTTCTATTTCTTTATTTTCTTCTATCTTTTTATCTTTGATTTTTCTAAGCTCTGGATGCTTTTTAAATATAAACTCCATAAACTCATCACCAAAAATAGTTTCTTTGTCTAGTAAGTATTCTGAAATCTCGTCTAATAAATCTCTATTATCATTTAATAATTTTCTTGCATTCTTATGGCAAGTTTTAATTATTGATAATATTTCCTCATCTACTAAAGTTGATGTTTGATCACTACACTCTCTTACAGCTCTGCCATCTAAATATCTGTTTTGTACTGTTTCTAAAGCCATCATATCAAACTTTTCAGTCATACCATAAACAGTAACTATACTCTTAGCTGTTTTTGTAGCTCTTTCTATATCATTTGATGCTCCTGTTGAAATCAAGTTAAATACTTCCTCTTCTGCTGCTCTACCACCTAACATTACTGTTATTTGATTTAAAAGCTCATCTTTAGATACTAAGTATTTTTCTTCTTCAGGTAATTGCATTGTATATCCTAATGCCCCCATAGTTCTTGGAACTATTGTTATTTTATGAACAGGATCTGCTCCTTCTAACATAGCTGCAACTAAAGCATGCCCTACTTCATGGAAGGCTACTATTCTCTTTTCTAATGGTGATAAAATTCTATCTTTCTTTTCTTTACCTGCAATTATAACTTCTACAGCTTCTCTTAAATCTTCTTGATTAACAGAATCTCTACCTTGTTTAACAGCTCTTAATGCGGCTTCATTTACCATGTTTGCAAGGTCTGCACCTACTGCTCCTGGAGTTGATTTTGCTATTTCTTCTAGATTTACACTTTCATCAAATTTTACATCCTTTGAATGAACCTCTAATATAGCTATTCTTCCTTTTAAATCAGGTCTATCTACTATAACTCTTCTATCAAATCTACCTGGTCTTAAAAGAGCTTTATCTAATATTTCTGGTCTATTAGTAGCTCCTAATATAACTATTGCCTTTGATGAATCAAACCCATCCATTTGTGTTAATAATTGATTTAAAGTCTGTTCTCTTTCATCATTTGTTTGTAATTGTGCATCTCTACTCTTACCTATAGAATCAATTTCATCTATAAATATTATACATGGAGCATTTTTTTCTGCTTCTTGGAATAAATCTCTTACTTTAGCAGCTCCCATACCAGCAAACATTTCAACAAAGTTTGATCCTGATATTGAGAAAAATGGTACTTTTGCTTCTCCTGCAACTGCTTTTGCAAGTAATGTCTTACCTGTTCCTGGAGGTCCTACTAATAAAGCTCCCTTAGGTAACTTAGCTCCTATTTGAGTATATTTTTCTTTATTATTTAAGTAGTCTATTATTTCCTTTAAAGATTCCTTTGCTTCATCCTGCCCTGCAACATCGTTAAAAGTTATCTTTATATCATTTTCTCCATAAACTTTAGCATTACTCTTACCTAAGCCCATCATAGGGCCTCCACCCATCTTTTTACCCATCTTACTCATTAAAAATCTAAACATAAAGAATATTAAGACTGGAGTAAGCACATAAAGAAAAATGAAATCTGCAATAAAATTATTTTCTATAGGTTTAGCTCTAAACTCTATTCCAGCATCACCTAATATTTTTACAAGCTCTGGATCATTTACATTACCTGTATATAAAACTTTATTTTTTAATTTTTGCCCTTCATTTTCTTTAGGAATTATTTTAAGTTCGTTTGATGATATTACTACTTCTTTAATCTCTTTATTTTCAATCATAGATAAAAACTTATTATAGCTTATCTCTTCTGTAGTCATCATATTTTTAGTTGAACTAAAAGCATACATAAATAAGAATGCTATAACTACATACAAAATCATCTGCTTTCTTTTTTTCTTTTTATTATCTTCAGTATTGTTATCCATCATAATACTAACTCTCCATTTATTTTATACTTCCTATACTTGGAATAGGATATATTCTAAACTTTACTATACCTATTATTTTTTTACCATCTATATAGGTGTTTTTCCATCGCCTTGAATCTAATGATATAGGTCTATTATCTCCTAAAAAGAAATATTTATCTTCTGGAACAGTATAACTACCTATAAAATCATCTTTAGATTGTACATAATCTTCTTCTAAATATTCTCCATTTATATATACATCTCCACTACTAATAGATATGTAATCTCCTGGTAATCCTATTAGCCTCTTTACCATATATTCTCCTTTTTCTTCTGAAAAGAATACTACTAAATCTCCTCTTTCTAAAAGATCTAGCTTATATAGTCTGTTTACTAATACAATATCACCAATATTTAATGTTGGTACCATAGAAGAAGTAGGTACTCTTGCTTTAAAAAATATAAATTTATTTACTAGTATCGCTATTAATAATGATATTCCAATTATTTTTACATAATCTTTTGTACTACTTGATTTTTTTCCTTCTTGTAAATTTTCTTCTGATAGTTTATTTAGAAGTTCTTGGAATTTTTCAAGCATTATTAGTATCTTTTCCTTTCTACGACTATTTAATTCTTCCTATCTCATCGAATGGATATACTTTCACTTGTGCCTTACCTTTTATATCTTGGCCATCTATATAAGGGTTAATCCAATATCTTGAATCTTTTGACCAAAGTCTATTATCTCCTAAAAAGAAATACTTTCCTTCTGGAACTTTATATTCTCCATTAAAATTATCATGTGCTCCTATATAATTTTCTACTAAAACTTCTCCATTTACTGAAACTGATCCATTTACAATTTTAATTTCATCCCCTGGAAGTCCTATAAGTCTTTTGATTAAATCTTCTTGCAATTCTTCTGAATAAAATACTATTATATCTCCTCGCTTTAACTTATCTAGATTATATACTCTACTTACAAATAATCTATCATCTACATTTAGAGTTGGAACCATTGATTCAGAAGGTATATAAGCTTTAAATATTACATATTTATTTATAGCTAAAGCTAATAAAACTGCTACAATTATTGGTATTCCCCATTCATAAAAGAAACCTTTTGTTGGTATTCCTCTTTCATCCAAAAAGGCTTTTATTTTACTTACTTTTTCTTCATTCATTACTACTCCCACATACCTTTCATCATATTTTTAATATATTCTCTTCTATTTTTAGTTAAAACATCATCTACTTTAAATCGGTCTCCCTTTTTTACTAATATATCGCCTTCATTAAATTTACCATCAATTAAATCTTTTTTTATGTTAATGAAATCTCCAAGTTCTGTTTCTAAAACTGCATATTCTCCTTCTATTCTGTCTATAGTAAAATTATTCATATCTTATTGGCATTAATGCCTCTCACCTCTTTTTAATTTCTCATATTCTAGTATAACATAATTATTTTAATTATTGACTAATATAAATACAAAACCTATATAATTAATAAGCTATTTGTTAATTATAAATTTATTATACTATAAAAAAATAATAGTATATGTAAACGCACTACATATACTACTATTTTCAAATAAATTAATATCTAATTTTAATTAAATCTCTGATGATACTAACTCTTCATAAGTTTGTCTTTTTGATACTATCTTTGCTTCTCCATCTTTTACAAATACTACTGCTGGTCTTAAATTTTTATTATAATTATTTGCCATAGAGAATCCATATGCTCCTGTTGACATTACAGCCAATATGTCGCCACTACAAATATTAGGTAGCTTAATATCTTTTATTAATATATCTCCGGATTCACAACACTTTCCTGCTATAGTAACTGTCTCATTAATTGAATCATTTATTTTATTTGCTAAAACTGCTTCGTATTTTGCTTGATATAAAGCAGGTCTTATATTATCTGTCATTCCCCCATCTACTGCTACATATTTTCTTATTCCTTGAACTTCCTTTATTGAACCTACTTTATATAATGTAGTTCCTGCATTAGCAACTATTGATCTTCCTGGTTCTATTGTTAAAATAGGTTTATTTAAAGATAATTCTTTGCATACTTTATTTACTCTTTCTAATATGACATTACAATATTCTGATGTTTCCTTAGGTTTATCTCCTTCTGAATAATATATTCCAAAACCACCACTAAATCTAATTCTTGTATTGTGTGTCCTGTTTCTTGTCTTATATCATCTATAAATTTAAGCATTATTTCAGCAGCATCTCCAAAAGGTTCTGTATCAAATATTTGTGAACCTATATGACAGTGAAGTCCAACTAAATCTATATTATCAAAAGATAAAGCTATCTTTACTGCATTCATAATATTATCTGCAATAGGTGCAAATCCAAACTTTGAATCTAGTTGCCCAGTTTTTATATAATCATGAGTATGAGCTTCTATTCCTGGAGTTAATCTTAAATATATTTTTTGTACTTTATTATACTTATTAGCTATTTCATTTACTTTTTCCATTTCCCATAGGTTATCAACTATAAACCTACCAACTCCAAGCTTCACTCCTAAGTCTATTTCTTCTAAAGTTTTATTGTTTCCATGAAAATAGATATTTTCTAAAGGATATCCTGCCTTATGTGCAGTATATAACTCTCCACCAGATACTACATCTAAGCAAAGCCCTTCTTCTTTTATTAACTTACACATTCCTACTGTTAAGAAAGCTTTCCCTGCATAAGCTACTCTATTTCCATCTTCTTTACATTTAAAACTTTTAACATACCCTCTACAAATATCTCTTATAAGTTTTTCATCCATTACATATAATGGTGTACCATAATCTTTAGCTAATTTTGTAGCTTTAATACCACCTATACATAATTCATTTTCTTTGATTTCCATTGCCCCAAATAACTTCATAATTTACCTCCATATTATTTAATTGACCAAAATAAAAAACCACCGTAATAACGATGGTAGATTTTCACAATATAAATGGTAGCTATAATTATGGTACCCATAATTTCATAAAATGATTTTTCGTAGCTCTCCACTTACGTGACAGTGATACACATATTATATGTATCCCCAGAAATAAACTTTGCTTTTTTATTTCTTCGGCTATTAATCCTTTCGTCATGTTTCTTCGCTTGCCAGCTCTTCATAACTACTATTATTAACAGCTCCTCTACCTAATAATCTTAAATATATTATTTTAAAAGTCCTAAAACTATGTATATTATTAAAAATAGTTTGTTTTTAATAAAATTTATAGTTCATTAATATTATTATACACATTTTACAAAATTATGCTATATATTTTCAGAATTTTTTAAATTTTATTTCATCCTCTATATTTATCCATAAGACTACTCATTATATCTCCTGTTACTGGTGGAGTATATGTTATTGCATTTGCTCCTGCTTCTATTGTTTCTAATATAGAGCTTTCTGTTGGTCCACCTGTAGCCATAATAGGGAAGTCTGGAAACTCTTCTCTTATTTTTCTAACTATTTTTGCAGTATTCTTTCCTCCAGATACATTTAAAATAGTAGCTCCTGATTCTATTCTATCTCTTATATTTTCGCATTCTGAAACTACTGTAACTATTACAGGTATATCTATAGTTTCTCTTATTTTTTTACTATATTATTTGCAGTTGGTGCATTTATAACTACCCCCATAGCCCCTTTAAATTCAGCATCCAAAGCAAGATTCACAACTCTTTTTCCTTGAGTTATTCCACCACCTACTCCACAAAATATAGGTACATCTGCAGCCATAACTAAAGCTTGCGTTATAAGTGGCTGAGGAGTAAATGGATAAACTGCAATTATTGCATCTGCATTTGTATTTCTTATAATGGCAACATCTGTAGTAAATAATAAAGACTTTATTCTTTTACCAAATATCTTTATTCCACTACACTCTCTAATACAAGTTGGTACTTCAATAACATGACTTCTTAAAGTACCTTTTATTTCTGGAACAAGTTTTACTTTTTTTACCCCCATGAATATTCCTCCTATTGATTCTTTAATTATATATCCCAATTAATATCTATCTAATAATTTTTTAGTTTATTATATTATACTCTTTTATTAATAAATTGAAATACTAAAAAATCTTTTATTGTTTAAACTATATTTTTATGACTTTTTACCTAGTTATAATATATAATTAGCTTATGTAAACTATAATTAATAATACATAATTTCGAGGTGATTTTAATGTTAACAAAGAGAAAACTATATCCTCCCTATACTGTATTAATAATAATGTATGTCTTTTTTATTGTTTTTGCTTTTACTATAGATTCTCCTAAAGAGATTTTATCTGGATTAAAAACAATATTATTTACACCTGATATCTTAATAACAGATTATATAGAAATTGGTGGAATTGGAGCAACCTTTGTAAATGCTGCTCTTACAAGTCTTGTTTCTATATTAATTTTAGTTATTATAGGTATAAAACCTAATGGTTCTACTATTATGGCTTTATATCTTATGACTGGTTTTTCTTTTTTTGGAAAAAATATATTAAATATTTGGCCTATTATGATAGGTGTATATTTATTTTCTAAATATCAAAAGGAACCTTTTTTAAATTATACTCTTGTAGCTTTACTTGCAACATCACTAGCTCCAACTGTTAGTCAATTAAGTTTTACAGGGTATTTCTCTACTGGTACTGGAATAATTCTTGGATATGCCTTAGGGATTTTTACTGGTTTTGTATTACCACCTATAGCATCTCATTGTATTAAAGCCCACAATGGATATAATTTATATAATATTGGTTTTGCAGGTGGGCTTTTTGCTACTTTATTAATGTCTATTTTAAGAAGCATTGGAATAAATTTTGAAACTAGACTTATTTGGCATACAGGCTCTAATAAAATCTTTGCTATATTTTTATTTACTATTTCTATATACTTGATTGTTATAGGATTAATTTATAGTGATAATAATAAAAATAAATTAATTAATATAAGTAAACAAACAGGTAGATTAGTTAGTGACTTTTATATTCTCTTTGGAGAAGCTTCATATATAAACATGGGTATATTAGGAATAGCTTCTACTACTTTTGTTCTGCTTATAAAAAGTGATTTAAATGGCCCAACAATGGCTGCTATTTTTACTATTATGGGATTTGGTTGCTTTGGTAAACACCTAAAAAATATTACACCTATTGTAATAGGAGCATGTTTAGCATCACTACTTCATGTTGATCCTATAAACTCACCAGGTTTAATATTATCAATTTTATTTTCAACAGCACTTGCCCCTATATCAGGTAAATTTGGTTGGAAATTTGGTATAATTGCAGGATTTTTACACTTAAACATAGTTACTAATATTGGCTATCTTCATGGTGGCTTAAATTTATACAATAATGGTTTAGCGGCAGGTTTTGTAGCAATGATTTTAATACCATTAATAACTACATTTAGGGAGGAACAATATTAAGATGAAGTTTAAATTAGAAAAAAACTTGAGAATTGTAAGTGAACTTATAACGTATTTCCATAAGCTAGGTACCGATGATGTACACCTAGATATTAAAAATGAAGAAAACAATTCTTATTTTTATATATCAGGAAAGGTTTTAAATTTATCTAAAAATGAACTAGATAATTTAAATTCAATTTTAAATACTAAAAGACAACATGAAGTTGAACATTATTATTGGAATTTAGGTGGGGAAAGCGAACTTGATTGTGAATTATCCTTAGTTGGTATGATGGTAGATAATGTTGCTATAACTTATGAAAATAATATACTTTCTTTAAAAATATTACGTAAAGAAAATTAATTTTATACATAAAAATAGTAGGAATCTAGTACGCTTCCTACTATTTTTATATTAATAGCTTTTATAGTTCATTTCTTCTAATACTTTTTTTACTACTTTTGTTCCTATTTTATCTTCTTTCATTTCATCTAATGCCACTTCTAACTTACACCATGACATCCCTTCAACTTCTGTAGATTTATTAATTTCACCAGAAACATATTTTGCCATAAATGTTATCATTAATATTTCTTTATCTTGAACAAAATCAGATCCTAAGTATTTGATATTAGCTACATCTAATCCTGATTCTTCTTTAACCTCTCTATAAACTGTTTCTTCAGCTGTTTCATTGTGGGAAACATATCCTGATAATAAAACTTTAGAGTCTTTAAAGATATAACTCTGCTTTAAAAGTAGTATCTCATCGCCTTTTATTACAGCAACCATTATGCATGGCTTTGGAGTATCAAAAAACATAACATCATCATGACTACAATAAGGTACTCCTCCTTCATCAAAGCTGTATTTTTCTTCTAGTTCTTTTCCACATAAGGGACAAAATTTAAACTTCATTTATTCACCCCAAATTTCGTTTTTTATTTTCTAATCTTTATTTAAGCTTTACTCTATTATAATACAATTTCAACTGGATTGTTTATAATTATTCCATCTTTATAAACTTTACAAAAATACCTTCATATATATTTTTATTATATCTCATTTCTCTCTCCTTAAACTTGCCATTTTTTCTTAGCTTTCCACAATATGCCCTAATTATTGCATGTCCAACACTTTTTCTACATAAAGTTATCCACACATTAAATTACTGAAGCCCTTATTTTATCTATATTACAGTAATATTTTAACATTATCCACAGATTTTATCCACATTCATGTGTGTTTTGTGAATAACTTCAAAAGGTTATGCACAGCTTGTATATTTTTCAAAATTATCCCATTACATATATCTTCGTAATTCGTCAAAAATCACTATCTTGTTACAAACACATATTCGTACCTCATATCTTGTGTCAATACCCTTTTAAAAAGTTTTCAACAGTTTTTGAAAGTTGTCCACATTTTGTGGATAACTTTTAACATTCCTAACACATTTTTCACCATTTTTTCAGGTTTTTCTTATTATAATTAGTATTGTGGATAATTTAATTGACTTCTTAAGTTTTTCTTAACTCTATTTTATTATTTCCTTAAAGATACTTCCAACATCTTGTATTAACACTATGCCTTCCTTATACTATTAACATAGACAATTAATAGTAATTTAAATTGATGTAAATAAATATATTATCGGGGGTGCTAATAATAATGACTAAGCAGATGTTTTTAGATATATTAAAAACTGGCTTAAGTGATCTTCCAACAGGAATTCTTGGAGACATTTTATATGAATATAAAGATTATTTTGATACTGAAATTGCTTCTGGAAAAACTGAAGATGAAATAAGTGAAGAACTTGGAAGTCCATATGAAATAATAAACAAATATAGAGATGGATATTTAAAAAAATATACTCCTAACGAAAATAATTCTTCTAATTATAATAGTAGTGATTTTATAGATGCTAACTACTCAAATGTTAATGAAGAAAAAGAAAACATTAATCACAATTATACTGAAAATAACAATAAAACAAATACCATTAATGATACTGAACCTAGTAAGACCAATACAACTAACATTATCTTGACATTAATTATATTAGTTTTAGGGTTAATATTCTTAGGTCCTATGATTTTAGGTTTAGGTGCTGGAACTTTAGGTTTAATTGTTGGTATGTTAGGTGCTACTTTTTCATTAAGTATTGCAGGTATAGGAATATTAGTAGGAAAAGTTGTTACAAATACTGTTGGAATTTTTGTTTTTCCAGCCTTTATATTAGACTTTCCAAATTCAGTTATAGTATTAATGGTTATAGGATCTGTTTTATCCTTTATATTTTTCTTTTTAGTAGGATATTATTTAATTAAATGGATTATACGTCTATTAGCTAGATTTATAGATTGGCTATCTTTAAAAATAAAGGGGGAAAAGTAATGACTAAGAAAAAACTAATAAGCACTAAAATGAAAGTCTTTATGTTATCTCTCCTTCTAGGTTCAGTTATAGCTTTCTCTTTTGCTGGAGTGATCTTATATAATAGTGGCTTCTCTTTTGCTAATTATTTTAATGTAGCAGAATGGCAATTAGGACTTCTTTCTCATTCAGATTATAATTATAGCTTTAGTAGTGATGAAAAATATTCAATAAACCAAGATTTAAATGGTATTGAAGAACTAAATGTAGACTTTAATGGCTATACTGTTTATTTTGAAAATTATGAAGGTCCGAATCTTGCTCTTGAAACATCTAATAGATTTTTAGATTTAGATGAGAATAGTACTGATTCTCCTTTTGAAATTTCATATGAAGGTAATAAATTAACTGTAAAACCTAATAAATCTATTTTATCAAATGTTAATGAGAACTATTTATTTATAATAAAAATACCTTATTCATATAATAAAAACCTTAATATTAACTCAGTATGTGGATCTATAAAATTAGATAGTTCACAATTAATTAATCTTAATATAAACTCAATTAATTGCGATGTTATGCTATCTAACTTAAACTGCGAAAATGCAACTATAAATATAACAAATGGTAATATTGCCACTAACGCTTTTGTTAGTAAAGTATTTAACGCATCAACTATAAATGGAAATATAAATTCCACGCCTATTTCTGGTGAAATAAAGTTATCTACTATTTCTGGTGATATATCGGCTTTATTAACAAATTCAGTTACTAAACTTGATGCATCAACTACTTCAGGAAATATTCACTTTAACCTTCCTGTTGAAAGTAATTTTACTTTTAATTACTCAACAATTAATGGTGAATTTTATCAAGACCTACATGAAGTTAGTTCTACTATAAAAGAACCTTCTAAATCTTCTGAAGGAAATATTACTTTCTCCACTGGTACTGGAGACAATAAAATTAATGTAAAAACTGTAAATGGTAATTTAACCTTAACTAATTAAAATAAAGAAAAGCTATAAATCCAAGGATTTATAGCTTTTCTTATATGTAAGTAACTGGTTATCTTGTTGCATATCTATTTTTAAAGTAATGAGATAAATATTGAATTATTATTACGAAAGGTCCTACCATACCTGTTACTATTGACCACACGTATTTAGCTTGTCCCTTTTCTTCTGCCATTTTAAATGATACAAAAACAGACGCTACTATTATTAATATAAACATTATACTACTCATTTTTATCTCCTTTTTAACTTTTTAATAAAGTTATCCTTCTATTCAAATCAATTTTACATAAAATCTTTATATTTTTCAAGAACTAATATTCATTTTAATTTTAAACTTTTTATAAACTTAATTGTTAAGTTCCAAAAAAAGACCTAATATTAATTAGGCCTTATCATATTTTTCTTTATTCACTTATTGTTGGTAAAGCACTTAAGTTATTTGACTCATCTTGATCTGGTAAACTTCTTAAATATTCTTCACCTTTTTTAGAGACTCCAACAGCTACGCCTTGTATATTACCAGCCTTAGCTAATTGTACTCCTTCTTCTTTAGATACTCTTTCGCCATTTGAAAGCTCATATCCTATAACTTCACCTGAGTGTTTTATTAAAGATTTTATTGCTTTTGCATCAGCATTAGGTGTTGGAACTTCCTTGTTTATATTGATTGGTAGTCCACCCATCATTCCATCATTTTGATTATTCATAAATAACACCTCCTATAAGTTATAGTGTTATTTTGTCCAATAAATTATCTTTAATTCAAATTTTTAAAAATCAAGTTGAGGGAAGCCTTTACCTTTAACTTCTTCAATATGTCCTATTGTAATAAATGCATCTTCATCTACTGAATTAATAAATTCTTTTAAACTTGTTAACTCTTGCTTTTCAAGAACAGTATATATAATGTCCTTATCTTCTCTACTAAAAGCACCTGCACCCTTTAAATGTGTGCAACCTCTCTTTAGTTCATTTATTATGTAATTTGAAATTTCTTCATTTTTATCACTTACTATAGTTATTTGCTTTTTAGCATTAAATATTGCTATTAACCTATCTATCATTGGTCCATTAACTAGTACACATAATAATGCGTAGAATCCTGTATCTGATCCAAAGGTTAATCCTGCTAATAAAGTTATAAAGAAATCTACCATTAATAAAGAAATACCTATATTAAATTTAGTGTATTTATTTAATATTTTTGCAACAATATCAGTTCCACCTGTTGAAGCATTTCTGTTGAATACTATTGACATACCTATTGATACTAATATAGTACCAAATATTGATGCTATCATTAAATCATTTGTAATAGCATGTGGATTTCCAAACTTCTCCATAAGCCATATTATTGCTGATAACCCAAAGCTTGCGTATATTGTTTTCACTCCAAATTCAGGCCCAATAACTATAAATGCTATTACATATAATATAGCATTTCCTATAAACAACATTCCACCTATAGATATTGATGGAATAAAGTGATTAATTATCAATGCTGTCCCTGATAATACCCCTGCTGCCAAGTTATTTGGTGCATAAAAATATACTAGTGCAATTGCAACTAATATAACACCAAAGGTTATAATTCCATAGTCTTTTAACTCTTTAAAGAATTTTTCTTTACTCATCCCTAACACGCCCCTAATTATTATGCGAAATATTCATATTTTCCCATATTCCTACATAACATATTTTACCGTCTGTTTTTTGTTTTTCTGTTGTTTAGTAACAATAAATAGAATAACAAAAATTTGATAATTTTAATAGTGGAAATTTATAAAAAAAATACTGAGCTTATCTAAATAAGCTCAGTATCTTCTACTCTCTCCAAACTTCATCAATTATTCCATCTATTTTTTCTTTTGCTAATTCTATAGCATTATTCTTTTCTTCATCTGTAAATCCAGTTCCATCAACTAAAAGCTCTTCAAACCTTTTTATTCCCATTGATTTAGCTATGTCCTCAATGTAATTTAATCCTTTATTTAATACAAGCCTTAACATCCATGGAATATGTGCACCTGATGATTGAATATAAACCATTCCTCTTGGTTTATCATTTAATAAACCTTCTATTTTATTTTCTTTTATTTTTATTGTTTTACCGTCCATAACTATACAATCAATATATTCTTTTAAAGGAGCTGGGAATGATAAACTCCACATTGGAGCTGCAATAACATACACGTCAGCTTCTTTAAATTGATCTGTTAGTTTTACAATCTTATGTACTTCCTCTTGTTGCTTTTTATCTAACTTATTAAAATCCTCTTCCTTAATCATGCAGTTTCTTTTTTCAAAATATTCATATTCCAATCTTGGTATATGACAATCATAAAGGTCTAATTCTTCAAGTTCAAAATCATTATGTCTTTCTAAAAACCTATTTACAAAAGCTCTCCCAACAGTTTTACTTGCTGATATTGATTCAGGTTTTGAATTTACAGTTATATATAATAACTTTTTCATAAATATCACCTCTACTAAGTATTCCTTAGTAGTATTTGATATTTAAGCTATTATTATTTATCTAATAAATCTTTAACATAGTTTGGTAACATAAATGCCCCTATGTGTAGGTCTGTATTATAATACTTTGTTTTAAGACCTAATGCATTCCACTTCTCTGCATTAAAATCTTTTATTGGATGTAAATCTTTTGATGCAAAACAGAACATCCAATGTCCTGATGGGTAAGTTGGCATATGATATTGATATGCTTCACATACATTAAATAAATCTTTTAGTTTATTAAATGATCTTCGCATTTCTCTTTGATTATTTGGATAATATGGACTTTCACATTGATTTATTAAAATTCCTTTATCTGTTAATGCATCAAAACAATCCTTATAAAACTCAGTAGTAAATAAACCTTCCCCTGGACCAATTGGATCTGTAGAATCTACTATTATTAAATCATATACTTTTTCTTTACCTTTGATAAACTTAATCCCATCTTCAAATAATAAATTTACTCTTTCATCATCTAACTTATTAGCTGTAAATGGTAAAAATTCTTTTGATGCCTTTACAACATCCTCATCTATTTCAACCATATCTATATTACATATATTTTTATATCTAGTTAACTCTCTTACTGTACCACCGTCTCCAGCACCTATAACTAATACATTTTCTATATTTTCATTGGTAGCCATAGCTACGTGAGTTATCATTTCATGATAAATAAATTCATCCTTTTCTGTAACCATTGTCCAATTATCAATTACAAGTACTCTACCAAACTCATAAGTATCTAAAACATCAATTTTTTGAAATGAGCTTTGATTTGAGTACAAGTGTTTTTTAACTTTCATCGAGAAATTTACATTTTCTGTTTGGTTTTCAGTGTACCATAATTCCATATTCATGTATTAAACCTCCATCTTATAATTAATTTTCATATTATCATAGGCACCATTAGCAAAAGTTTTTACTTTATCTACTAAGCCTCTAGCTACTTCTGTTGATTCACTTCTCTCTGACTTTAAAACCTCTTCAAGATATTTAAATCCAATCCATGGATTAACAGAATCTCCACAAGTAAATAAATCTACTGATGCATAACCATATTCTGGCCATGTATGAATAGTAAGATGTGATTCCTGGATTATTACAGCTCCGCTGACTCCCCAGGGATTAAATTTGTGAAAACAACTTGTTACTATTGTTGCATTTGCTTCAATAGCTGCTTGCTTCATATACTCCTCAATAATTTCATGATTTTTTAAAATTTCCTTATCACAGTTGTAATACTCCACTAAAATGTGTCTTCCTAATTGTTCAATTTTCATAAAAAAATCCCTCCATTAATATAAATTTTTAATTCCATCCAACAGATAAATATTTAATTAACAAAAATGCTTCACTCATGCAACCTCCTATTTTTTGTTTAAAAGTTTAGTATTTGTAAACTTAAAGTTAATTTATACTAACTATTCCAGTTTATCATCCACTCTTTTTATTGTCAATATTATCAAAATAATTTTATTTAAAATGGAAATTAAAGAATAAAAAAGCCTTTTGGTAAAAATATACCAAAAGGCTTTTATGTTAAAATTTTATTAAGCTGTTTTAAATTGATCTGCAGCAACTATTGCTTGATCTGCACTCCAGAAAATCATTTCTTTTCCTATTTTTTCGTAAATTCCAGCTCTAGCTATAGTATTTTTAACTTGAGGTTGAAGTCCACATAACATAAGCGTACATTGTTTTTCTTCTAAATCTATACGCAGTTCTTCTAAGGCTTGTATCCCTGAAGTATCTATTAATGGAACTCCTCTCATAGAAAGAATTAATACAGTTCCTTCTTTTATTTCTGAAAGCTCTGATTTAAACTTTTCAACTGTTGCAAAGAATAAAGGACCTGTAAAGTAAGCAACTTTAACATTGCTTAAGTTTTGATTAATGTCAATATCATCTGCTAATCTATCTTCATCAACTTCATTTATTGAAATATCCATATTAGAAATTTTAACAATGAATAATAGGCTTGAGAATATTACACCTATTAAAATAGCTTGAGTTAAATCAAACATAACTGTAGCTATCATTGTTATTAGGAATTTAGAGATAGCACTTTTAAATCTTTTTGAAAACATATATTCGATGTTTTCCCATTCGTTCATTCTCCAAGCTGTAACCATTAATACCCCAGCTAGTCCTGCTAATGGTATTTGTGACATTATTGGTGCAAGGACAAACATTGATACTAAAAGGAATAAAGCATGGAATACGCTAACTAATCTAGTTTTTCCACCTGATTTAATTGCAACGCTTGTACGAGCAATTGCTGCAGTTGCTGGAACTCCTCCAAAGAAAGGAATTATCATATTACCAATTCCTTGAGCGATTAATTCTCTATTAGAATTAAATTCTTCACCCTTCATCTTCTTACCAACTTCTCCGCAAAGTAAGCTTTCTATCATTGCAAGAGCTGCTATACTTATTGATGGCACTATTAACCCTTTGACTGTAGCTAAATCTATAGCTCCTATAGTCAATCTGTCATCAAGGAATAATGTCTTTGGAATACTACCAATAACTTCTACTGGAAGTTTAAAAATAAGGTTTATACCTAGTGCAAGTATTAATCCAATTAATGATGAAGGCACTATAGCATTCCACTTTTTAGGCCATACTATCATTGTTAATACTACTACTCCACCAAGTAAAACTGCATACCAGTTAGGATTTAAAGGTCCTTGAAGGAAATGTATCACTTTTCCTGCTGCTGACTCTGCTCCTTTAGTAGACACTCCAAAAAAATTATCTAACTGTCCTATTGCTATTATTAAAGCAATACCTGATGTAAATCCAGTAACAACTGGTGATGGTATATAAGAAACTATTTTACCAAATTTAAATATACCTGCGATAACTAATAAAAGTCCTGCTATTGCACCTGCAATCCAAACTCCATTTAATCCATATTTTTGGAATAATAAAATTAAGATAGCACTCATTGCTCCAGTTGGTCCAGATATTTGGAAGGATGCTCCAGATAAAGCTCCTATAACTAAACCTCCTATTATAGCAGTAATAAGTCCTGCTGCTGCTGTGGCTCCACAACTAACACCAAAGGCTAAAGCTAAAGGCAACGCTACTGCTGTAACTGTTATACCAGCCATTAAATCTTTTTTAAAGCTGTTTAGATTATAGCCTTTAAACTCATTAATAAGGTCATTTTTATAATCACTAAACATTATTTCACTCCATTTCTCTATTTAAGTGATATTTTTCAATTGCTTCCTATAAAATCCATTTTAAATGCATTTTATATGCATTTTAATTTTAATGCTTTACTTTAATAAATTCAACTATTGTATTTCAAGTTTAATGACTATTCTACTACTATACAGGATAGTTAAACGATTTAATTACTTTTTTGCTCTTTATTTTCATTTATTATAAATTTAACTATCCTATCCTTATAATTTTTCCCTTATTTTTACTTTTTATCTTTGAAACTTATCTCCTTTATCTAATTATCTTTCTAGTAACTGCTCCAATACCTATCCCCATCATAGCAACACCAACTAACATTTCTACATTAGTAACCATATAACTACTTGCTGTGGGTTGAGCTGTATTAAACCCAACTCCTGCAAACATTCCCACGCTTAAATTAATTGCTTCATTGAAGTACTCTTTTAGTTCTGCTAAATTAAAATTATTAAATATCGTATAGTAGTTAACTAACTGCCCATTTATATCAATCCCAAATCCTAAATATAAAACTGAAAAAATTAATATTATGATTATAGATGAATATACTGCATATATAGGTCTTTCTCCATATCCACAAGTTGACCAAGTTAAAAATGAAACTATTCTAGGCATAGGTTTTAAAACTTTAGCTTTAGTTTTTTGTGCTAAATAATAATACTCCCCAAAATTATTGTTTAATTGATTTCCTTTGAATTTATTAGCCAAAGTTTCATAAACCATATAAATCCCTTCATATTCAGACCTAGTTTTACTTCTTAATTTTATTTTATCTACAAATGTCTTTTCATCCATTTTACTTATGTATTTATCTCTAAATTCTAAGTCTTGTATGTATGTATTTAATATCTTAGCTCCACTTAAATCAGTATCAGCTATTATAGTTAAATTTAATTCTGAATTTTTAATTATTACGCTTGTCATATCTGTTAAATTGAAATTTGAATTTTGAATACTACAATTCTCAAACACAGCATAATTCAATAAGCAATTAAGAAACTTTCCATATATATTGCATCCTTTAAAAATACATGAAAAATTATCATTTTTATTTAAAGAAGGAATTGCATCACTTTCTTCCTTAAATAATATACAATTTTCAAAAGCTACTCCTCCACTACCAAAGTCGCAATTTATAAAATAGCATCCTATAAATTTACAATCTTTAAACTTCATGTTGTTAAACTTACAGTTTTGAAAAGTACTACAAATAATATCTTTATTTGAAACCTCCTCAAAGTTTTCTTCACCCTTTATCCTATGTTCCCCAAATATACGGCCATTAAAATCCTTATAACTATATTCTTTATCTGGCATATAATCTTTAGATATATTTTTAGTTTCTCTTAATTTCTTAAATAGCTTTCCATTATTTTTAAGTCTATTATGGAATTGATTTTTTGCTTTGGAATTTTCTTCTTTAAAGTTTATGTACGCCAAATCTTTCACCTCTTGTATCTACTAATAATTTTTAGTATTCCACAATGATGTACTTTTATTATTTTATTTAAAATAAGTTATTTGAATTTGCCTCTAATTATTAATTTTAATATTATAAATTATAAAAACCCTCTATTTTTTTAACAGAGGGTTTTTTCAATATGTTAAAATATATTATTCAGCCTTAATATTTACAAACACATCATCTGCTGATGGTTTCTTCTTTATAAAGCCTTTATTGTAAAGCCATTCTATATTTTCTTCCCAAACTTTTGAATCTTGTGAAAGGAAATTAGCATTTTCTGTTTCCATCTTAGGTAATAAAATATCCATACTTTGTTTTTCAACTGCTTCTGTTAATGGGAAGCTATCTGCTTGTTGATGATCTAATAGTAATTTTAGTGAAGCTTGTGGATCATTTTTCATATCTTCAAAACCTTTTTTAGATGCTCTCATAAACTTTTCTACAACTTCTGGTTTTTCTTCTATTGTTTTGTTATTAGCTACAAATACTAATTCATATGCATTTGGAACACCATAATCTGATGGATAGAAATAATTAACATCTAACCCTTTGTCTATCATTACTGGTACTTCGTGATTTACCATTCCACCTGTAGTTGCGTTAACCTTCTTAGTTGCCATTGATGAAATTATATCAAATCCTATATCTACTAAGTTAATTGAATCTGGATTACCATTGTCATTTTTAACCATATCTTTAACTATAGCTTCTGTTAATGGATCACCTGAATAACCTATAGTTTTATTCGTAAAGTTCTTTGGTCTAGTTATATTTTCTTCTTTAAGTGATATAACAACATTTAAACCTGATTGAACTATTGCTCCAACTGATTTTACTGGTATATTTTCATTTGCTATTGCATTTATTAAATGCTGTGGATAATATATTCCAAAAGTAGCTTGACCTGCTCCTGTTAATGATAGTGGATCTGATGAGTTAGCAGGAAATTTAACATTAACCTTTAATCCTTCTTTTTCATAATATCCCTTTTCAATTGCATTATATATAAAACTGTGTACTGCATTTGGATACCAATCTAAAACTAAATCTACTTCCTCTAACTCTTTAGAGTCAGTACTTACCTTTCTATTTGTTCCACATGATATAAGTGTTAAAGTTAAACATAAAATAAGTACTAATGATGATATTTTCTTTAAGTTTTTCATTATAATTCACTCCTCCATTTAATTATCTTCTTTTCTAATATGTTTACTATTGCTACTAAAATTATTGCTAGCAATGAAAGTATTACTATTGGTGCAAAAACTCCTGCTCCATTAAGTTGAGTCATCATTCTTTTACTAAAATAACCAAGTCCAGCTTGAGCCCCCAGCCATTCTCCAATAGCTGCTCCAATTAAACTAATAGGTACTGCCATCTTTAAAGCTGAGAAAAAATGTGGCATAGCTGTTGGTATCTTTAATTTTAAAAATATATCTTTTTTAGAGGCTCCATAAGTTACTAAAAGTTCTTCCATTTCTCTTTTAGTTGACTTGAAACCATCATAAACATTAACTGTGATTGGGAAAAATGTAATTAATACTGTAACTACAACCTTGCTTGAAATTCCATATCCAAACCATAATACAAATAATGGAGCTAAAGCTGTAATTGGTATAGTTTGAGTAACTACAACTAAGGGATATAAAGCTCTTTCTATAGCTTCATTTAAATCCATAATTATAGCTAGTCCAACACCTAATATTATTGCAATAGCTAAACCTATTATTGTGACTGTAACTGTTGCTTTTAAATGTACTGTAAAAAGAACATCTCTAAGTTTCCAAATTTCCTCTACTATTTTTGTTGGGGACGGTAATATATACATGGCATTTATGTGTCTAGCTACACCTTCCCATAATAGTAATAATATTGCTGCTATTATTATTGATGGTGCATATTTTTTCATATTTTCACCTTCTTCCTTAATTCGTTAGTGTAAAGTTTTTTACACTACTTTTCTTTTTAAATCTTTATATATCAAGGTTTCGCCAGTTTTTTTGTATAAAAAAATAACGACCCCCTAATTTCATGTTAAAATTGAATCTCTAACCAAACAAAATCACACATGAAAGGATGTCGTTATTATGGATTCAATTATAACTTATTTAATTACTTATAATCAATATTTAATTGCCATTATCGGTCAATTACTTTTATTCATCTCAAAACATATTCCACTTAACCAGATGATATTTGATGATTCTAATAGTCCAGAATACCAAAAATTCAAAGTAGATAAGCTACCCACAATTATTAGATTTGAAAAGGTAGACTATATATTACTTTTAGCTTATTACAAACATAAATATAACAAGACCGTAAAACCCGTCCAAAGACGGAACGGGAAGTCTATCCCTAAAAAAACTAAATGTCCTAAGTGTGGTGCACCACATGAATATATATACGATAACAATGGCAGTAAAGGACAGTTTCAATGTAAAGTTTGTGGTCTTACATTTAAAGAAACTAATCACACAACTAAACCAATAGTATTTATATGTCCTTATTGCGGTGCTACGCTTACGGAACAAAAGCAACGCAAGCACTTTAAAATACATAAATGCAATAATTCTAAATGCTTATACTATCAAAGAAATCTTAAGAATCTTCCAAAGAATATTGATCCTTGTGATAAATACAAGTATAAGCTTCATTACATATATCGTGAATTTAATATTAACTTCTTTAAAATGGATCTATATCCAATATCAAAACATGCTACCGGATTTAGTTTTAAGAAGTTTAGCCCGCATATAATGGGACTATGCTTGACTTATCACGTTAATTGTAAAATGTCTACAAGACAAACAGCTCATGTTTTAAAAGAAGTTCATGGAATAAAAATTTCACATAGAACTGTTGCTAATTATGCTCTAACAGCAGCTGCTGTTATTAAGCCGTTTGTTGATACCTTTGATTACAAACCCTCTAAAATACTTTCTGCCGATGAAACTTATATAAAAGTAAAAGGCATTAAGCATTATGTCTGGATTGTAATGGATGCTTGTAAAAGGTCTATTCTAGGTTATCAAGTATCTGATACAAGAGATACTGGCCCTTGTATACTAGCAATGCGTATGGCTTTTGATAAGTTTAAAGACTTCCCTGGAAAAGCTTTAAACTTCGTTGCCGATGGTTACAGTTCATATCCGTTAGCGAAGCAACAATTTGAATTAGAAAAAAATAAAGAATTTAATCTAACTCAAGTTATCGGACTTACTAACGATGATCCAGTATCTGAAGAATTTCGTTGGGTTAAGCAAGTTGTAGAGCGTTTAAACCGTACCTTTAAATCTTCCTACAGGGGTACCTGTGGTTATGGAAGTGATGAAGGTGCTCTTTATGGCTTCTCCCTTTGGGTTGCTTATTACAACTTCTTACGCCCGCATCCTTACAATTACTGGCGTCCTTTAAACGAATTAAAGCAACTAGATGGTATTGACAATATGTCTGCAAAGTGGCAAATTCTTATCAGTCTCGGTCAACAAACCATATTACATATGCAAGAATCACAAACTTCTTGATAAATCATAAAATCAAATATTGATTAAGTTTTTGCCTCCGTTACCGAAGGTCTTTTTAGCATATTCAATTTTAAAATTTTCTTAGATATTATAAAGATATTTTTAACTATTATTCCAAATTAGCCATAAGCTATTTTTTCATACGAAACTTTACACTATCCTTAATTCATCTATAAGACTATCTTTTAACGTTAAAAGTTCTTCTGTTTCTAACATCCTCCTATTTCTAGGATATTTAAGGGGAATTTCTATTTCTTTTAACTCTGTTATAGGATTTTTATTAACAACAAATATCTTATTAGATAAAAACATAGCTTCTTCTACGTCATGAGTTATAAATAGAATAGTTTTATTGTATTTACTCCATTGATCTAATAACCATTCCTGAAGTGCTAGCCTTGTTATAGCATCTAAAGCACTAAAAGGTTCATCTAAAAGTAATACCTCTGAACCTGTCAACAAAGTTCTTATAAATGAAATTCTCTGTTTCATTCCTCCTGATAAATCCTTTGGATACTTGTCCTTATATTCATAAAGAGAAAATCTACCTAATAACTCTTCAGCTTGTTTCTTAGCCTCATTCTTAGAAACACCTTGTATCTCTAATGGTAAGCAAGTATTTTCTAAAATTGTCCTCCAAGGAAGAAGTAAATCCTTCTGGGGCATATACCCTATAGGAGCTTTTAATTCTCTTATATCTTTATCTCCAATATAAATAGTTCCACTAGATTGTTTCTCTAATGATGCTATTAGTCTAAAAATAGTACTTTTACCACATCCGCTAGCCCCTATAATACTTACAAAATCACCCTTATTTATGTTGAATGATAACTTGCTTATTATATTTTCATTGCTATTTTGATAGTTAAAAGTTATTTCATCAAAGTTTAGCATAGTAATTTATCTCTCCTTACTATTTAATTTAAAAATAAAAAAACCACTTTCTAATGAAAGTGGTTTATTATATCCTATGAAAAATTTTTATAATTATAATAATTTTAAATAAAGTATAAACTTGTAACACCACTTCCCTACGCTAGCATTAACTAGATCAGGTTATAAGGGTAATTCTCAGCTTTCGCACCCCTAGTAGCATATTATTCGCTTTTTTCGATTACTATTATAACACAAATATTCTAAAAATATCATATTTTTAATTTATACTATAAAATTTATATAGATTATGGTCTCATTCCTGATCCACCTTGAACTGATATAGTTTCTCCTGTAATATAGCTTGAATCATCACTTGCTAAAAATACACACACTCTTCCTATATCTTCAGTTGCATCTCCAAATCTTCCTAATGGAATGCTTTTAATATTTTCAGCATACATTTCTGGATATTGTTGCTTCCACTTCTCTAGTCCTGGAGTCATTGCTAATGGACATACTACATTTACATTTATTCCATGTTCTCCCCACTCTGTTGCTGCAACTCTAGATAATCCTCTAATACCTTCTTTTGCAGCTGCATATGAAGCTTGACCTGGTCTTCCTGATATTCCTGCTCCTGATGCAAAATTTATTACTTTTCCAATAGATTTCTTTAAATAAGGAAAAGAATATTTCATATAATTAAAGGTTGCATATAAACCTGAATTAATAGCTAGATCAAAATCTTCTTTGCTATGATCTACTAATAATACTCCTGACTTTGAAACTTGAGCATTATTAACTAATATATCTAATTGTCCATAATTTTTTATAGTTTCTTCTATAACATTTTTTACAGCATCTTCATTTGCACCATCTGCAACTACAGGTAAAACCTTTATTCCATACTCTTTTTCTAAATCTATTTTTGCCTTTTCTAAAGTAGATAAAGTTCTTCCTGTTATAACTAAATTTGCTCCTTCTCTAGCAAAAGCTGAAGCTACACCATATCCTATTCCTTTACCACCACCAGTTACAATAGCTACTTTATTTTCTAATTTACTCATTATTATTTCCTCCTTTAATTATTTATAAATATCTCTTATAGAAAATTGGCCAATTAGTACATCTTCACTATTTTTCACTAAAGCTTTACCTAGCTTATTTTCAAAAAGGGTTCTCATTGCTTCCATTAAAGAATCCTCCTCTTTTAGTATTGGTAATTTTTTATTTTTATATAATTTTTCATAATATAATTTTTTATCATTATTCAAAGGTTGTACCACTTCTGATACCTTAGTTAGACTTAAATAAGATGAAAAATTCTTTACCCCAAATAGTTCTTTAACAAATTCATTATCAACATTAAACACCATATCTTTAGCTGTACCTTGAAGAATTATCTTCCCTTTGTCCAAAATAACTACCTTAGTTCCAAGGCTTAAAGCTTCCTCTATGTCATGAGTTACAAATATTATAGTTTTCTTCAATTCACGATGAATTTTTTTAATCTCTTCCTGTAGACTTTTTCTTGTTATTTCATCTACAGCTCCAAAAGGCTCATCCATAAGAATAATATCTGGATTAGAAGCAAGAGCTCTAGCTACACCAATTCTTTGTTTTTGCCCTCCACTTAATTCTCTTGGATATTTTTTTAGATACTCTTCATCAATTCCTACTATATTAATTAACTCTCGAACTCTTTTATCTACTTCTTCTTTAGGTATCTTTTTCATATTTAATACATACCCTATATTATCTTCTATTGTCATATGTGGAAAAAGCCCTGCTTGTTGAATTACATAACCTATATTTCTTCTAAGTTCTATAATATCCCAATTATTTATTTCCTTTCCTTCAATGACTACATTCCCTTTATCAGCTTTTATAATTCCATTAATTAATTTAAGTAAAGTAGTCTTACCACAGCCTGATTTTCCTAATAAAGTAACAAACTCCCCACTATTTATAGTAAAATTCAAATTATCTATTACTATATTTCCTTTTTCATATGACTTCTCTATATTTTCAAACCTTATAACTTCCATATAAACGCCACCTTTAACTATAATAATCCTTTCTTCTTTAAAAATTCTCTAGCTACATCTTTAGGCTCCTTACCTTCCTTATCTACTTCATAATTTAAATCAATCATCTCTTCATTACTTATTTGATTATCTAGCTTTCTAAGGATACCCTCTAATTCTGGATACATATCTAAAGCTTCTTGTCTAATTAATGTGGCACCGTAATATGATGGAAAAAAGGCTCTATCGTCCTCTACTATTTTAAGATCATATTCTTTTAATAACGCATCAGTTGAAAATGCATTTATAACATCAACCTTATCATTATTTATAGCTTCATATTTTAAACCTATATCAATATCTTTTTTATCTTTAAATTTAAACCCATAAACTTTTTCTAATCCCTTATATCCATCTTCCCTCTCATAAAAATCATATTCACAACCTATACTTAATTTATCACTTACTTTGGCTAAATCAGAAAAACTATTTATTCCAAATTCCTCTGCTAAATCTTTTTTTAATGCAAGGGTAAATGTATTATTAAAGCCATAAGTTCCAAGCCAATTTATATTGTATTCTTTCATATAATCATCTCTAACAGCTTCATATAATTCATCTTTATCCTCAATTATAGATTTTTTTAAAACAAATAACCTTGCTGTCCCTGTATATTCTGGATAAATATCTATTTCTCCATTAATCATTGCAGGATGAATATTAGATGTTCCCCCTCCTATACCGAATTTTCTCTCTACAGTAATATCCGTATTTCCTTCTATTAATTGACATATCATTTCACCTAAAATATATCCTTCTGTTTGTGGCTTACATGCAACAACAACCTTGCCTTTCTTAGCTGTAAATCCTAATATTCCAATTGTTAAACATATAAAAACTAATATAGAACTTCCAATGAGTAACTTCTTTTTGCTAAACTTATTATTATCCCTAATACCATTTACTCTATTACTAACCTTAATATCTAATTTCCCAATAAAAAAATCTGATAATACAGAAAGTAGTGCAACAAGCAAACTACCAGCTATAGTCATAGCTGGATTATTAGTAGTAATTCCTCTCCATATGGCAACACCTAACCCTCCTGCTCCTATAAATGAAGCTATTCCACCAAGAGCTATAGTCATTACTACCATAGTCCTAAAGCCTGTAATAATTACTGGAAGTGCTAATGGAATTTGAACCTTCCATAATAATTGACTTTTTGTACTTCCCATCGCAATTGCTGACTCTACTATTTGTGAATCTACTTCATTAATACCTGAATAAGTGTTTTTTATAATAGGCATAAGACCATATATAACAAGAGCAATTAAAGCCGTTACATTTCCTATACCACTTATAGCAACTAAGAACCCAAACAAAGCAATAGATGGTATTGTATATAAAAAATTAACTGTCCCTAATACAAAATCTGCTAACTTTTTATTTCTAGTTATATAAATACCTATAGCCATTCCAATTACAGTAATAATCAGTATAGCTATAAAAGATAAAACTATATGCTGAACTAATAATTCTAGAAAAAAATCAAATCTCTCCTTATATAAATTAAAAACCTCAAAAATAATATTC
Organism: Clostridium chauvoei; assembly: GCF_002327185.1. Lineage (NCBI taxonomy): Bacteria > Bacillati > Bacillota > Clostridia > Eubacteriales > Clostridiaceae > Clostridium > Clostridium chauvoei. Next base: position 2,595,762 of record NZ_CP018624.1, read on the forward strand.
ACTAAACTCCTCCTTTTTAATTGATTATTTTTTCATATTTATATTTTTATATGAGATTTTTTATTAATCTATGTATTAAATTTCACTTTAATTTATATAAGCTTTTTTATGTAAAAAATGATATACCCCTAATACCAATATAGAAACTATTAATAATCCTAAAAATAACCAAGTTTTATTTAAGCTATAAATATATGCAGATACGATTGGTCCAAGAGCATAACCTAAAGATTCCGAAGCTCCTACAACACCAAAAACTATACCTTTTATATTTTCATTTTCTCCAAATTCCGAAAGCAAACTTTGAAGAGATGCATTTAAAAATGTTGCACCTAAAAAATAAATTATTATAATACTTGCAAATAAAACCTTATTTCTTATTAAATATAATGCAAACAAAGTTCCATTCATCACTATAAAAGATATATATAATTGTTTTTTGTTTCCTATCTTATCACTAACCCACCCTGCTATTGGAGCCCCAAAGCCAAATATAAATAAATAAAGAGAAATTATAGTAGAAACATACCCAACAGAAGCACCCAATACTTCACTTCCGTAGAATGGAAATATAGAAACTACACATCCATATATAAAATCTCCAAGCATAGCAATAAAACTTAATAATAAAATTTTGTATCCAAGCTTATATTTTTTTATGTCTTTAATAATTAATTTTAGTCCCTTTTTATTGTGATTTTTCTTTTCCGTCGTTGAAATGTCTGATTTCTTTATTTTTAAAATTACAAATAGAAATGTTAGAAATATGCCAATAGATGTTATATAAAAAACTATATTATAATTACCAAATTTAGATATGATAAATCCTGCTATAGCAGCTCCAATGCCACCTCCAAGAGTAAAGACTGCCGATGCAAATCCAGTACATTCCCCTCTTTTACTTTCTTCTAAAGACCTTGATAATATAGAAAAAGTAGCTGGTGCCGCCATCCCTAGAATAGCGCCTTGTAATACATATACTCCACTAACTAATAGTTGACTATTAAAAAATACATAACCTATAGGTATAAATGCCATTAATCCTACAGCTATTATAAGTAATAATTTATCTCCTATTTTATCTGACACAACCCCAAATGGAATCTGCGCTAAGGCCTTACTAACTCCATATAAAGACATAACTACACCTACCATTGTAGTAGCTATTCCTATTGAACTAAAAAACAAAGGTATTACAGGAATCATAAAACTATAACTAATCCCAAAAATAAGTCTATAAATACAAAATTGTAATAATTCATTTTTCTTAAATAAAACAAATTCCTTAACTTTCATTTTACTTACTCCTTGAAATTAAAATGTGATACTAGTATTCTCTTAAAGTAAAAATAAAATCCCCTAAACTTTATTAAATTTAGGGGATTTTTTGTTAATAATTAAGTTCTATTTTCTTTTTCTTTTATATACTGTAGCTCCAGCTAAAAGTAATGATATTCCCATTACTCCTAAGCTTACACCAGCTGTTCCAGTTGCAGGTAATTTTCCACCTGTTGAATTATTATTATTTCCGTTACCTGATTTTGCAATTAAACCCTTCATAGCTGAATCTAATTCTTTTTCTGCATTAGCGATTTCTTCAGCTGTTGCATCTTCCTTAGCCATAATAGTCTTTGCAAATGCTAATTTGTCTTCTAATACCTTCCAAGAATCCTTTGTATAATCTTTAGAATTTAACTTTCCTGTTTGATTTATTAAGTCTTGTAGCTTATCTTTACTTGGTTTTAATCTTAAGTCTAATAAAGCCTTAACTAATTTTGTATAAGCTTCATTTACTTCATTTACTAAATCATTTTCATCTTCTATTACTAAATTAGCTTCTTCTAAAACTTTTTGTAAATTGTCCCAAGTTGCTTTAATATATTCTTTTTCTTCTAAGGCATTAATCTTTTCAACTAGCTTTATTAATTCTTTTTTATCTCCTTTTTCAAAAGATAACATATGCATAGCTTTACTTAATCTATCAAAAGCTTTATCTATAGCTTCTTGTGTAAGATTTTCATCTAATAACACCTTTTCAGCTTCCACTAAAGCAGTTTTAAATTCATTTGCTACTGCTGGTACAACTTTTGAAAGCTCTGCTTCTGTTACATCTTTAGCTACTGATACCGCAATTTCTAAATGTTTTTTAAATACCTCTGTTGGCTTTTCTCCTTCTACTAAAGAATCTATAGCATTTCTTAAAGAGCTTTCTGCATCAACAACGGTTTTTCTATTTGCAGTTTCATTTGCTAGAACTTCATTAGCTACCTTTAATGCCTCTTTTAAAACATTAAAGCTTTCTTCTGTATAATCTTTTTCGTTATACTTACTAGCTTCTTCAATTAAATCAGATAAAGTAGTCTTATTTAAAGGAATTATATTATCATAAGATTCCTTTAACTTATTGTAACGATAATCTACTTCATCTTGTGTAGCTGCATCATTAGATATAATAGCATTTGCTTCTATTACATCTTGTTTAAAGTCTTGTAGATTCGTATCATTTACATAATCTTCTTCATTAACATTCTTTACTTCTTCTAAAAGAGCTGTTAATTTACTCTTATCAACACCATTAATAGGAACTAACTTTTCCTTTGCCTTATTTAATTCGTTAATAGCATTATTTAATTCAATAATTGTAATATTAGTATTTTCTACTAATGCTTCTGCAGTAGATATAGCTTTTTCAAAGGCTTTCCAATTATCATCTTGCTTATATTCATCTGCATTAACATTTTTCATATTTGCAATTACAGCCTTAAGTTCATTTATTTCAGCTGTAGTTGCATAGCGTACTAATGAATCCTTAGCACTATTTAAGTCATTATAAGCATTTTTAATTTCTTCTTCAGTTGCAGTATCATTTGCTATAACAACGTCTGCACTTTGTATCTTTTCTTGTAATTTACCAAAGCTTTCTTCTGTGTAATTTTTAGAATCTAAAGCTTTTAACTCATTTACTAATGCTTTTAAAGTTTCTTTTGATATATTTACAATTTCATCAACACAAAGATTATCTATTATTATACTACTATCATTATTTTTTCTTACCTCTAAATAATAATCATCATAATCTCCTGTAGTAAATTCTAATACTGCATTTCCTCTATTATTTAAATCAACAACTTTTAAAGTTTCCTTTTCAGTATCTCCAGCTTCTTTTGCTTTATCTGATTTAATAGCTGCGGTAAAGCCTTGATTTCTATAAGTTATATAATCGAATCCAACTTTATAAGCAGTGTTTGGCTTAAATCTAACTGTAGCTGGAATAGTTCTCATATAATCTCCACTACGTACCTTAAGTGAGTATTTACCTGATATAGTATCATCAGTATAAGGTTCATTAGTTTCTGATAAGTGAGAGTTATCAGATTCAGTTGATACAAATGCTCCAAATCCAAAATCAACATTTTCAAAGTCTTCAAATAGATAATGTTCTCCTTGATTTGTTAATCCAACCTTCATAATTCTAACATCATCAATATTTACCCAAGAATTATTATCTCCTCCATCTGCCTTTAACTTAATTGTTGCAGCTTTTGAGCCTTCTGGAACAGTAAAGTTAACTCTTACTCTTTGATAGTTAGTCTTATATTTATCTGTATGATGAACTCCAAACACTACATTTGTACGATCTGTATAGTTAGATACTTCTTTACCATCTTCAGTTGTAACACTTAGTGTAGCTTTTCTTCCATCACTTACTTCAAACCAAGCTGATGCTGAATAACTTTGTCCTGAAACTAATCCCGTTGCAACTTGAGTTATCATTGCATCTGCTCCATTGTTACCCTCAACTTTTATATGACTATTTCCTTTAGCATTATTAACTATATTTATATGATCTTTTGAAGTGTTACTTGAGGATTTTGTCCAATAATCAAATGAATGACTATCAAATCCCATATCCTTGATTGGACTTCCTGTACTCCATTCAAAATTCTCTTCTACTTGCTTACCTTTATATATAATATATCCTGTATTAGGTTTAACATCTAAAGTAACCTTATTATTCTTTACTTTAACTTCTGTTTCATTAACTTTTCCTAAATCAGTTAATTCATATAAATAAACAGTACTTACATCACTCCAACTATCTGGTAATTCCCACTTTGTTGAAGAGTTACTATCGTTCCAATGGTATATTTTTTCTTCAGTCTTAGCATCCCATGGTATAAATATCTTGTTTCCACGAGCTATTTCTTTACCATCTTTAGTTATTACATTTACTCCATTTTCAACTTTAGAAACAACTTCATTATTAGCTCCAAAGTGTATTATATTATCTTCCCATTTACTTACTGGATAACTCATTAAATATTTAAATGGTAATTGACTTGTAAAGAAATTCTTTACTGTTGCATTTAAGTCAGTTTCTCCTTGCCATCCATTAATACCAATTCTTGAATTTCCTCTAAATAAATTATCTCCACCAAAAACGTCTTGCTCTTGATGATTTACAAATCTAGCAAGGTTACTATTAGTACCATAGCCTCCCTTATAAGCATGGTGAGCCCATACGCTAGTTTGTTGTAATTCTTTAGCATACTCTGATGCTACAGCAAGTCCTAATTCATTTAACTTAGATGTTAATTTATGTGCTGGCCATCTAGCATCCATATAAACATCAACATAAACTAAGTCTAATCCTGGTGCTTTGTTTACTAAATCTTCAAGTCTTTTTCCCATTCCATCTTCTTTATTCATTATGTCATTTTCTCTAATTATTTGTTTAGCACTATCATACCAAGACCATCCCCCAACTGATGATACTAAATTCTCATTATATTGAGGTGCTTCTGGATAAGCTTCTGTATGGTTTATGTGAACTCCAATATTAGCATTATATTTTTCTGACTCTCTTAATAAAGTTTGGAACTCCTTTATTCCTCCTGCTCTTTCACTAATATTTGCAAAATCAGGATGTTGACTGTCATGTCCTTCTGCTTGATATCCTTTTATAATTATAGTTTGTTCAAATCCATCTGTTGATAAATTGAACTTCTTAATATTGTCTAATATTCTTAAGAATGGATATTGAGCATTACTTCCAACATTCATTGCAACAGAACTATAAGAATTATTTACAAGCTCTGAACCAAATCTTTTCTCTGATATATCATCTCTTAAAGCAATTGCTCCATCTTGATAATTAACTTTATTATCAGAATTACGGTCTGCTGTTATAGTAACTTTTGTCCACGGTTCATTAATTATCTCTCCATCTAATCCACGATATAAATACTCATTTGTCCATAATCCTGTTGAATAATGGTCTGAAACTACAAATGTTTGATAATTAACTTGTTGTCTTCCCTTTATTGAATTATTTGAAATACTCGCTGCTAATTCATCATTACTTAATATAGCTATTGATGTATTTTTGTAAGTTTCATCATCACTCTTTGATGTTAAGTTAACCTTTATATCATCATTAGCATAATTAGCTCCATTAAATTCAGCATTTGGATCTGTATTTCTTATTGAAACCAAACTATGATTTGGGAAGTTTATAGTTTCAACCTTTGTAGTACTTTCATCTATATTTTCTATTTTCATTACTAAAGTATTACTTTCTACAGTAAATCTAACATCAAAAGAAAGCTTTAACTTATCTATATTTAACTTATATATTGCTTCATTTCCATTAAATGTTGCTGTTACTGTTGGAACATAATCTTTATTATTTATACTTACGCAATATATAGGTCTTTCTTGACCATACATTTTTTTATTATTATCTAAATAAGTATAATCAATAACTCTTGGGAAATTAGCATCTAATTTGACTTTTAATTTTTCAGATGATATTTCATTTTCAGTTATTTCTCCTGTAAATGTGTCTAAAACTTTTTCGGAGTTAACAGCTAAATATTGATATAACCCAGAATTTCCACCAGCTAATCTTAATCCGCTCTTACCTCTACTTCTTGTTAATTCATTTACAACACCATTAAATATTTCTGCCCCATCTAAATAGATTGTTACAGTATTTTCTACAACCTTTACTTTTACCTTATATGGCTTAACTCTATTGGCATATATTCTTGTACTATCCGTAACTAATTGTCTATTTTGACCATTACTATTTCTAACATACCAGTTTGAACCATATTGATTACCAGAACCGTCTTGTCCAATATATGTCCATGAACCATTTTCTGAATATCTTACTATTACACCTATATTAGCTGAATCTTTTAATGGATCAACAACAAATTCAACTGAACTATTAAATAATTCTGGTGAATTTTCATCTATTAAAATTGATGTTCCATTAGAATTAAATAATAAGTTTCCATCTTTAATCTCTACTGTTCCATTACCTTGAACAACCTGAATTCCTTCTATACCATCTTTAGAAAAATCTCTTAAGTATTCATTATCCCCATCAGGTGGTAATTGAACTTGTAATTTAAATGTTGTTACATATCCATCTCTAAATAAAATACTTATATTGGTATCTCCACTATTTTTAACTTTTTCTATAAATTCTTTTTTTATAGTTATTGTATTATTTCCTAATGTATAGTCTGTATCTAATACTAAATCATTATCTCCTACAAATAATCTATCTATTTCATTGTTTCCAGATAAATTTATAGGAATATCATAAGTTCCTGCATCATTATAAGTTACAAACTTACGATCTGGATTAAGTGTAACTGGACTAAATTCTCCATTTATAAAATAATCAAATGTTACATTGGAGAAGTTTCCTGTATATCCCCAGTTTCTTAAACCTATTTTACCTGGTGTTGTCTTTAACCCTGAAACATTACCTTCAAATACCTTTTCATCATCAATTAATAAAGTAATAAATTCTCCTGCATACTTAATGCTTATTTTATATTCTCTACCAACTTCTAATACCTTATTAAAAGGTAATGGTCCATTATTTGATCCATTTAACCATACCCATGTTCCACCTACATCATATCCAATTCCTGCAAAGCTATTTGGATTTTCATATCTAAATAATAATCCAAAACGTCCTGCATGATTGTTTACAGTAACTCTAGTTTCAATAAATCCATCTTGTACTAAAGGTGCGTTTTTATCTCTAGAAATTGTATTAGAATCATTTCCATCAGCAGCTGCTGTTAGCTTTCCATTTTCTACCGAAAGTGCTCCTGTACCTCTTTCTACAGCCCAACCTCTTATATCATTATCATCAAAGGAAACTAGATAATGACCATCTTCAGTAGATTCTGATGGTTTTTTTGCATAATATAATAAGTTATCATATTTAGCATTAGAATAATTATCTGTGTATCCCCAATGTCTAAATCCTATCTTTCCTGAGTTTACATTTTTTAAATCATTACCTGAATATATTAAAGTATCATTAATATATAGTTCTGCAAATGTACCAGCAAAAGTAAGCTTTAGCCTATAAGTTTGTCCACTTTGTAATGACACAGAATTTTGTGCAATTACAACTTCAGTTTCTACTCCATCTTTAGCATTTTTTAATACCCATTTTCCGCCTACATCATAACCTATCATAGTATAATTGTTAACGTCTACATAACGAAAAACTATTCCCAATCTTCCTGCATTACTCTTAACTCCAATATCAACTTCAATTACACCATCTTGTATACTTGGTGAATTATTGTCTACAACTAGAGTATATTGACCTTGATCTGGCCAATTAGCTGCTTCAATATTAAGTCCACCATCAACGTGGGATATAATACCACCACCATGGACTCTTTCTATGCCTTCTATTCCGTCATTAAAGTCTTTAGTATATTCTTGCCCAACAGTATTTGCATGTGCAACAATATCTAAGTTTGAAACTATTCCACTTATTATAAAAACAAATAAAAGTAAATAGCTCATCTTCTTTTGAAACTTTTTCTTCACTTAAATCCCCCCTTTATTTTTTACCTAATTATGGTGTCAACTTCATTATATTAAACCCCTAAAATTTAATCTTTAAATATATTGCTTAACTTTATAATAATATTGTTAATTCTGATAAATTAGGATAAACTATTTATCATTTCACTATTTTATTCTTAATTTCTTTGCTTTTTTTACATTTCAATATCTAAAATCCTTTTTTTTACAATAAAAAACCCCTTAAATTTTATTAAATTTAAGGGACTTCTTGATTATATTTTTTATTTTAAAAACTTGTTAATCTTCCTTCTGGAAATATTATTTTTACTTTTGTACCTTCTCCAATTTGTGATTTAAGTTCTAAGCCTAACCCTAACTTATCACAAAGATTTTTGCATAAATAAAGTCCAATACCTGTTGATTTACCAAATATTCTACCATTCTCACCAGTAAACCCTTTATCAAAAACTCTATTTAAATCTCTATCTATAATACCTACTCCATTATCTTCTATTATAAGTGCCACTGAATTATTCTCTTTAGTTGAGTATATACTAATCTTAGGCTCCTTATCTCTTGAATATTTAATAGCATTACTTATTACTTGATTAATAATAAATTCTACCCACTTAATATCACTATAAACTATCTTATCTAAACTATTTAAATTCAACTTAATCTTCCTACTAATGAAATCTCTTGAGTTCCTTTTTATAACACTCGTTATTGCTTTATTAAGTTCAAAACTATTAATTATGTAATCCTTACTAACATCATTACTTCTTGAGTAATATAATATTTGTTCAATAAATCCTTCAACCCTATTAATTTGAGTTTTTATTCTATTGGTTATTGGATTTTCATTATTATCTATTATTAATCTTGTAGATGCTATTGGTGTCTTTATCTCGTGAACCCAAGTTTCTATATATTCTCTATAATCATTTTCTTTATCTCTATAATATTTAACTTGTTCATTCATATCTCTACTTACTTCCCTTAGAATATCACATACTATTTTCCCCTCTAAAAAGTTTGGCTTATTTATAACCTCAGGTAATAAATATTTTTTCTCTAAATTATTTAATACACTAATAACTTCATCATAATACCTTTTCTTTTCAAGCATCTCTATAGTTATATATGATATTAATGGTAAAAACCAAATGCAAAAAACTATAAATACTACTGCTAAACTAATTTTAGTTACTAACATTATTATTGAAACTAATATAAATAAAGATATGTTTATAACTAAAAATCCTAACTTATCCTTAAAAAAATCTACTATTTTCATGGCATTATATACCCTAATCCCCTTCTAGTCTCTATAGAATCCTCCATACCTATTTCTTCGAGTTTTTTTCTAAGTCTTGTTACATTTACGGATAATGTATTGTCATCTACAAATAACTCTGAGTCCCATAAATATTCCATTAATGACTCTCTTGAAACAATATTACCCTTATTTTTTATTAAGTAAGATAATATTTTTATTTCATTTTTTGTTAACTCTAAAGTTTTCCCATTACATGTTATACTTCCATTTGAAAGATTTAAACTTATATTTTTATAACTCATTATATCTTGTTCTTTTTTTAATGAACTCCCATATGTTCTCTTCAAAATTGATGATATCCTTGCTAATAATATTTGTGTATTATATGGCTTTGCAACAAAATCATCAGCTCCAAGATTCATGCTCATAAGTTCATCCATTTGATTATCTCTACTTGTAACTATTATTATAGGTATCTCTGACCTTTTTCTAATTTCTCTACATATATAATAACCATCAAATACAGGTAGATTTATATCTAATAGTATTAAATGCGCCTTCTCTTCCTCTATATAATCTATAATATTATTAAAGTTAGTTATAGCTTTAACCTCATACCCATATCTATTCAATAAATTTTCCAACTCTTCTCTTATTACTGCATCATCTTCTATAACTATAATTTTTTCCATAAAAATCAACTCCCTAATTTAGGTTATAAACTAATTATACAAATTTTATATATATATAATAACATAATGTTATTTAGGTTTTGTATGTATATAAAAAGTGATGATATTATTTTAAATATCACCACTATCTAAATCTTATAAATTACTTTTAACTATATTTTTATAACCAGTATATGTAGCATAGAAATAACCTATATAAACTACCATAAATATTGTCGCTGTTATTAATGATGCTGCTCCCACATTAGGCTGATTATATAAAGTTATAAAATTATTTGCTACATTTATTCCCACAATTGAATGTATTAATGCTAATGTAACTGGAATACTAAAGTAAATAATAGTTTGTGCAAATATTGTTTTGTATATGCTCTTTTCATTTGCACCTAATCTTTTTAAAGATTTATATCTTTCAATACTATCACTTGCTTCTGATAATTGTTGAAGTGAAAGAATTGCCATACTACTTATTAAAAATACTATTCCTAAATATATACCTATAAATAGAAGTATAGTTGTAAGTCCTTTATTTTGTTCATATGTTTCTTGTCTTGTTGAAGCTATCACTAAACCAGTTTTATCACAGTCAACATGCTTGTCTCTATAGATATCAAATAATTTTCTATATTTTTCTTCCACTACTTTTTTATTGTCTTCTGGGAAATTAACATTTACATTTGATGACGCCCATTCAGCTTCTTTACAAAATTCATCATTAATAACTACAGTAATCATATTATTTTGCATATATGTTGTAGTAAGATTTTCTTCTATTGCTTTATTATTTATTGATGTATATTCTTTTCCTTTAATATTCACTTTAGTAGATTTTTCTAAAGCTTTATTTATAACTTTTTTTGATTTTTCAAAATTTGATAAAATGAGAACTTGATTTTCTCCTAATTTTATTGCTTCTTTATTCCTTATACTCCTAGCTTTATTATATTCAGACTCTTTTACAAAACTTACATTAAAATCATTGCTAGAGTTCTCTTCTGATAATGAAAATAAATCTTTTATTTTTGTATCTGCATAATACTCATTTAAAAACACATATCTTTCGTTGTTATTAAATTTGAATCCAACATTTTTTAAAGAGTCTTCCATACTTTTAACTTTATCTTCTGAATAAATATATATAGTTGCACTTGCATCATATGGTGTTGCACCTTCTAAACTAGATTCAACAGCATTTTTAAAGCTTAATCCAGTTGATAAAACTGCTATAGTAATAAATAGCATTAAACATATTATAGACATAGATAAAAAATTTGTATTAACCTTACTATTTATTTGTTTAACTACAAATATATTTAGCCCTTTAAAGTAGACTTTCTTATTTTTCTTTACTATATATAATATAAATCCTGCTAAACTAAAGAAAAATAATACCGTTCCTACTATACCAAGTAATATAGATATTAAAAATTTAGGGTTTTGAATATTTAATCCAACTTCTAGTGCAAATTTGTATGCAAATCCAAGTGATACTACGCATAAGATAAATGTTATTAAATAAATTAGAGGGTTTTTAAAAGTAATATCTTGATTTTTTCTTCCTGATGTTAATAAATCTATTATCTTATATTTAGAGATTATAATAGTATTAAATATCATAATAAGTAAAAATATTATTCCAAAATATATTATAGTTTTAATAATAGCAGTAGTTGAAATTACAAAACTATATTCACTCATTGCAACATCAAATAAATTTGATGTAAATATTGATAATCCTTGTGATGCTAATATTCCAAGTAAAAGACCACTTATTAAAGACATAATTCCAACTAAAATAGTTTCTGTTATTAGTATTTTTGATATTTTACGTTTTCCCATTCCCAACGTCATATATATACCTAATTCTTTTTTACGTTTCTTTACTAAAAAATTATTAGCATATAACATTAAACTTCCTAATATTATCGATACAAATACTGATACATATCCTATAATATTAGTTAACATACCTACATAATTTTTACCTGATGATTCTAATTCTGTAAATGCCTTTTGTGCTCCTATAGAATTAAAACTATAGAATATAGCTACTGCTAATGTTAGTGTTAGAAAATATATAGTATAATCCTTAAAACTTTTCTTTACATTACCTAAAGCAAGTTTAAAATACATTTCCATCATCACCTCCAAGAAGAGTTATAACTTCAATAATTCTATTAAAAAATTCTTTTCTTGTATCTTTACTTCTAACTAATTCAGTAAATATTTTTCCGTCCTTAATAAAAAGAACTCTATGAGCATAACTAGCTGTAAATGCATCATGTGTAACCATTAATATTGTTGCATTTAAATCTTGATTTAAACTTTCAAATCTTTCAAGTAATAATCTAGCTGATTTTGAATCCAAAGCTCCGGTTGGTTCATCTGCAAGTATTAATGATGGATTTGTAACTATAGCTCTAGCTGATGCTACTCTTTGTTTTTGTCCTCCTGACATTTGATATGGATACTTATTTAAAATTCCTTCTATATCTAAATACTTTGCTACGTCTTTAATTTTCCCATCAATTTCAGAAGTTTTTTCACCTTTAATAGTTAATGATAATGCAATATTTTCATAAGCTGTTAATGTATCTAAAAGGTTAAAATCTTGAAATATAAAACCTAATTCATTCTGTCTAAATTTATCTAGATCTTTTGATTTTAATCTTGTAATATCTTTATCATTTATAATTATCTTTCCTGTAGTTACATTATCTATTGTTGATATACAGTTAAGTAGTGTTGATTTACCACTACCTGAAGGCCCCATTATACCAATAAACTCTCCTTCATCTACACTAAAACTTATATTATCTATAGCCTTTGTAACATTACCTTTATTACCATAAAACTTTTCTATCTTTTCAACATTTAATATATTCTTCACATAACTCACTCCTAATCTTATTTTTATTATTAAAACTCTTTTTATCTATCGCTTAATACAATTATTATTTTACATAAATAAATAAATATCACATATTTATTTACCTTTCAATTGAGTTACATTTTTGTAAGATAAAAAAATTAAATATCTATTACCTTTTCTTCCAAGCTGTTATTAATATTATTAGATAAAATTTTAACCATCTTTACGTATAAATATATACTTATTTCAAAAAATCAAAATCATATCACAGTAAAAGTGTAATCATTAATTACATTGTCATTATAAGTTACACTTTTTATGTAATTATTAATTACACAAATAACTATCAATTGTTAAATTTATAACTTTTACTTAGATATATAACTTGGCATGGAAATTGCTTTAGTATTTTATGTAATAATTTTTGATAAAAGAAAGGATTTTAAAAAATGGATAAAAAAGTTTTTAAAAAAGGTATCATATTTGGTATATTAGTCGGTCTTGCATGGGGACTAGATGGAGTGTTAATGGGTAAGTTAGGAGAAAACCCAATATTTGTCGATAAAATTTTCGCATTAAATTATGGAATATCAGAAACAAGTTTTGAATTCTCACCTCTTGTAACAGCATTCTTCCATGAAGGTTTCTGTTTTATGTGGGTTGCACTATTTTTAGTATTTAGAAAACAACTAAAGCATGTTTTTTATTTACTTTTTAAAACTAAAAAAGGTAAAGCAGCTGCAATTGCAGCTTTAGTAGGTTCTCCAATTGGTATGAGTGCATATCTTTTAGGAATTAAATATGCAACTGCACCATATGCATCAAGTATTTCAGTAATTTATCCTGGAGTTGGAGCAATATTATCATATCTTATATTAAAAGAAAAATTATCACTTAGAGCTGTAATTGGTATTGTAGTAAGTTTACTTGGATCATTTATGTTAGGATTTAACCCTGGAAATGTTCCTCCTACTTTCTTAAAGGGAATATTATTTGCAGTAGTAGCTGTATTTGGTTGGGCTCTTGAAGGAGTTATCATTGGTTTTGCAATGAAACATATAAAAGACGAAGATCATATACAAGCAACACCTCAACAATTCTTAGGACTAAGATATTTTATTTCAATGATTTCATATGCAGTTATAGTATTACCATTAATAAAAGGATACCCACTTGCAGGATACATAGTTCAAAGTGGATTAGTGTTTAAATACGCTGGAATTGCAATACTTGGAACAATAACTTATTTATCATGGTACAAAGCTGTGGATTTAATAGGTGCTGCAATGGGAACTGCTTTAAATAGTACAGCAGCACTTTGGACAATAATTTTTAGTGCAGTATTATTTGGAAATAAAATAACAGGTTCATTAGCATTATGGGGATTTGTAATAGTTCTTGGAGTATTTATATTTGCTATTGATCCAAAATCTTTTTTAAAGAAGAATTAGCAATTTTAAATAGTAAAATTTCAAAGTAAATTTAGTCTATAACTTTTAAGGAGGAGCTTAAATGTTAAAAAAAGAAATAATAGAAAATATGCAAAACATAGTTGATAATTGCATGGGAGATTCAGAGGCTGCTTGTGTTGCTACATGTCCAATGCATACAGATGTAAAAACATACATCAAATTAATTAAAGAAAATGATGGTAAAGGTGCTATAAAAGTTATTAGAGAGAATCTTTTTATTCCAGGAACCCTTGGAAGAATTTGTGCTCATCCCTGTGAAAAGAAATGTAAATGGAATGAAGGTAAAAGTCCTATGGCAATTGCTTCATTAAAAAGATATGCAGCTGATAATTTTGATAATGAAAATGATTGGGATTTAACTATAAAGCCTGAAAAAAACAAAAAAGTTGCAATAATAGGAGCTGGTCCATCTGGCTTGCAATCTGCCCTTGAATTAAGAAAAGAAGGAATAAAGGTAACTGTCTTTGAAAAACTTCCTGTAAGAGGTGGAATGATGGCAGTTGGTATTCCTGAATATAGATTACCAAGAAATATATTAGAAAAAGAAATAAGTTATTTAGATAAATTAGGTGTTAATTTTAAACTTGGTGTAGAGATTGGTAAAGATATTAAGTTTGATGAGTTAATAGAAGATTTCGATTCCGTTATAGTTGCAGTTGGTAAACATGTTGGAAGAGTAGATACAAGCTTAAAAAACTCTGAAGCTGAAGGTATATTTAGTGCAGCTGAATATTTAAAAGAAGCAGCCCTTACAAGAAATATAACTAAATCAGGTAAAAAAGTTTTAGTAGTTGGTGGCGGAGACGTTGCTATGGATTGTTGTAGAGTTGCAAGAAGAATAAACACTACAGATTCTGTTTACTCAATATGCTTAGAAAATAATTTTGATCAAATGGCATCATCAGAACACGAAGTTAAGGGTGCTATTAGTGAAGGAATATCATTTAATCATGCAAGAGCTATAAAAGAGATAAAGGTAGATGAAAAAGGAAGAGTTTCAAAAGTAATTTTAAAGAAATGTCTTTCAATGTTTAATGAAAAAGGTATGTTTGCTCCTACCTTCGATGATAATGACACAACTGAGCTAGAAGTAGATACAATAGTATTTGCAATAGGACAAGGTGTTGATGGAAGCTTTGCAGAAAAAAAATTAGAACAAAGAGGAAATTCAACATTTGAATGTGATAAGCAAACTCTTCAATCAGTGTCAAACAATAAGGTATTTATAGCTGGAGATGCTTCTGGAGAATCAGTTATAGTTATACAAGCTATGGCAACTGGAAGAAGAGCTGCTGAATCTGTAATTAGATTTTTAAAAGAAGAATCTTTAATAGAAGGAAGAGAATTAAAGGATACTTGGAGTTTTGATACTAAACTTGATATGCCTACTGATTGGAGTAAAATATCAAGAGTTAGAGAAGATATGAAGGAGCTTAATCCTGAAATTAGGATTAAATCTTTTGATGAAGTTGCCCTTGGGTACACTAAAGAAGAAGCTTTAAGAGAAGCAGATAGATGTAGACAATGCCAATGTAAACTTTGTATGAAAGAATGTTTAATGCTTAGAGAATATACTGAATGTCCTAAAAAGTTATTTAAAGAGTATTTGGAAAAAGGCTATGAAAATATGGATAAGATGATAGCTTATTCTTGTAATCAATGTAGTCAATGTACAATAGTTTGTCCTAAAGACTTTAATATAAAAGATAACTTTATTGCAATGAAAGAAGATTTTGCCGAAAAGAATAATGGCTATGCCCCACTTAAAGAGCTTGAATATGTAGCACCTCAACAAGAAAAAGAAGCTAGTGAAAAGTATTCAACACAAGTTAAAGCTGATTATGGAAAGGCAAAGAAAACTAAGTATGTATTTGTTCCAGGATGTACAGTTCCAGCCTATATTCCAGATGCATGTGATAAAGTTTTAAAGCATTTAAAAGAAAAATTAGGTGAAGAAAATGTTGGAGCAATACTTCAATGTTGTGGTAAAGTATCTCTATTAGTTGGTGAAAAGCAACGATATTTAGATATAAATAAAAAAGTTATAGATCAGTTTGATGAAATGGGAGCTGAAGTTATAGTAACTATATGTCCTTCTTGTTATAAAGTTTATTCAGATACTGTTAAAAATCAAAAAGTTATATCTTATTGGGATCTTATTAGAGATGAAATTGGACTTCCTGAAGAAGCTTTAGGTATAGGAGAAAACTCTGATATTGTATTTAATATCCATGATTCTTGTGTAACTAGAGATGTAACTTCTCATCATGAAAGTATAAGATGGATGTTAGATGAAATGAAGTATAGATGGAGCGAAATAGAACATAACGGCAAAAACACAAGATGTTGTGGAGTTGGTGGTATGGCCTGTAGCTCAAACCCTGAACTTTATAAAAAGCTATATACAAGAAGAGCAAATGATTTTAACGAAGAATCTGTAGTTACTTATTGTGGCTCATGTAGAGGAACTATGGAAGCTGCTGGTAAAGATGCTGTTCATATATTAGATTTAATGTTTAGAGGAAAAGTTTATGAAAGCTCAGATAGAGGATACGGTAGAGGTTATAAAAACGAAGAAGAAATGTGGAGTAGAAGATTAGCTACTAAAGCAAAATTTGATGCTTATAAAAAATAACAATTTAAATTAATAAAGACACTTGGGAAATATTTCAAGTGTCTTTTGTTTATTTTGCTATCCCATAACGTTTCATCTTATTATATAAAGCATTTCTACTTATCCCAAGACTTTCAGCAGCTTTAGTCATATTCCCTTTAAAATAGTCTACAGTATTCTTTATTGTTCTTTGTTCAATTTCTAATAATGTACTTAATAAAACTTCTTGCTGACAATCTTCCTCTTTACTCTTGCTTTGATTGCAAGTAATGCAATTTTCATCATCACAAGTATGAATTATTTCATTACCTAAATTATCATATTTTAAACAAGTACATTCATCAAAATTCATCTCATAACTGGTTTCCCCATTAAGGTTAACAATATTCTCTACACAATTTTCTAGTTCTCTTATATTCCCTGGCCAACAATAAGATATCATTTTTTTTAATAATTTATTAGAAATTATAGGTATTGGTTTATTAAGTTTTTCACTCTTTATATTTAAGAAATAATCAATTAGTATTGGAATATCTCCAAATCTATCTTTAAGAGGAGGCATTTGAAGAGGAATTACATTTAATCTATAAAACAAGTCATTTCTAAAACATCCTTTTTTAATTTCTTCCTTAAGATCTTTGTTAGTTGCAGCAATTATTCTAACATCAATCTCTATTGGAACTTTTCCTCCCACTCTAGTTATTTTACCCTCTTGAATAACTCTTAAAAGGTGTACCTGCATTTCTAAAGGCATTTCTCCTATTTCATCTAAAAATATTGTTCCTCCATTTGCAAGTTCAAACTTCCCTGTTTTCCCACCTTTTTTAGCTCCAGTAAAAGAACCTTCTTCATAACCAAAAAGTTCACTTTCTATTAATGATTTAGGTATAGCTCCACAGTTTACAGCGATAAATGGTTCACAGGCTCTAAGACTATAATTATGAATTGATTGAGCAAGAAGCTCTTTTCCACAGCCACTCTCCCCTGTTATTAACACAGTTGATGGACTTTTAGAAATTTTCTTAGCATCATTTATAACTTTATTGATTTGAGGACTTTGACCAATTATATTATCAAAAGTGTACACCGCATATGAGGTTGTTAATTTATTTAAAGTACTTATTAACTTTTTCCTTTCTTTTAAAACCATAATAAATTCATAGTCACCATTAGGTAAAACCATTTTTATTAAATCACAATTAAAACTATTATTTATTTTTGATATGTTTATGTTTTCTATTGTGTTTTCATTATTTTTAATCATTTCATCTAAACTTAATCTTAATGAAGGAAAAATATCTAATATATCTACTCTATTAATATCTAACATCCTTATTTTCAATAATTCTTCAGCTTTATTGTTGATAAATTTGATTTTAAAGTTTTTAGTAATAGTTAATATCCCATTCTCTAATGAATCAATAATATGCTTATAATAATCTTTATCTAAACTTTCCATTTTTGTCTCTCCAATATTAAACTTCTTGAGTTATATTATATAACAAAAATTATTTTTTATAAAATTAAAGACTGCTGATACTTTGTCAGCAGTCTAGAAAATATACTTTATAAATTTATCTATTAAGTTTTTGATTATTATTTTTTATTAATTCTCTCATAAAGCTCAATAATTTCCTTCGCTAAATCTGTAAATGCTATTGAAGTCATTAAATGATCCTGTCCATGTACCATTAATAATGAAACTTCTGCTTTATTTCCTTGAGCTTCTTGTGTTAATAATCCTGTTTGAGCATGATGTGCATGTATTAATGATGCTTCTGCTTGAGAAAGCTTAGTTTTTGCTAATTCAAAATCCCCAGTTTTTGCAGCTTGAATAGCTTCCATAGAATTGCTTTTAGCATCTCCACCATACATAATTAACTCCATAATAACCTCTAAACCTGTTTGTTCTCCCAAAATAAACACTCCTTTTAAGTAATAGGCTTTATCCTAATTGTTCATTAATTTAATCGCTTGTTCTAATACTTTTGCTCCATTCATCATACCGTAATCTACCATTTGTATTACATCTAATGCAATCCCTAATGGTGCAACTTTTTCTTCAAATTGTGACTTCATAAAACGTACTTGTGGTCCTAAAAGTAATACATCTATTTTTTTATCTTCTAAATAATTATCTGCTTCACTAGCTGAAACAGCAAATATCTCTGCATCCATTCCTTTAGCTTCAGCAGCCTTTTTCATTTTTTCCACCATTAAACTAGTACTCATTCCAGCAGCACATACTAACATTATTATTTTTTTCATTTTCTCCACCCTTCCCTTTACTATTATTAATAATATATCTTAACTTCATTATATAGGAAGGTAAATTAAAAGTCTTAATAACCTTCCTATTTTTTCAAACAAACTTCCTTTTATTATACTGATTAACGATTAATTGAACGAGCAATCATAGATATTGTATGACGAACACCACGAATTGCCTTACTCATAGCAAAGATGTTTTCAAATGGTGCTACTCCGCCATAACCAGCATCACCAATATGTTGAATATCTACTCCACAAATTTTATTACGAATAGCAATTTGCTTAATAGTATCTTCATCAGAGCTTTCTTGGCTAGTTCCAATTGCACTTAATACAAGAGCTCCTTTACTGTGTGCTAATTTAACTACTGCTTTTAACTCTTCATCATCAAAACCTGGCACTGTTCCAACTGCAGGAACTAAAATAATATCTGCACCAGCTTCAATGAAACTTTCTACTGCCTTTAGATCAGCAACTGGTTCATTAACACCAGCTCCATGCATTTTACCAGCAATTATTAGTCCTGAGAATTTTTCCTTTGCTAAACTAATTGTTTTTTCGATTTGTGAATTAGTAACTCCAGTACCAGGATTACCAGTGAAACAAACAAAGTCCATGCCTAGTTTTTCAATTTCTTCAATTGTCTCTGGTGTAGCTTGTCTACCTTTACTGATAGTAAAAATATCTTCTGCCATGTCTGCTTCTAAATCTACTGGCTCTAAGTTTACCCCTATTGGACGTCCTACTAAACGATGTAATTCATCTACAAAAGAACCTTCTTTTACATCTAATCCAAAAATCTCTGGATTTAAAACATCTACACAATTAAGAAGAATTAAATCTGCCCCAAAAGCTCTAGCAATCTCTGAATTGCTAATATCACCTATAAATGATTCTCTTGGTGCTACATTCTCTGAAAGAATAGTTCTCCCTTCACTTGCTTTAATACTTTGTTTCAATTCTGCTGCGTTCATCTCTAATATTTCTGAAGCATTTGCGCTAATTAATCTTTTACCCATAACTACTCCTCCTAAAGTCTCTTTAAACTAACTATATAAATTTATCTAACTATCTTATTATTTTTCTATTGATTCTAATTCTAAGTTTTGTTTTTCTACTGTCTTATAGAAGAACCAATAAATTGCCACGTCAACAAGTATGCAGACTAATTGTAAAATTGAACCACTTATATGTCCTCCAGTTGTAAGGAAACCACTAATAATTGGTGGCATTGTCCAAGATACGGCTATACCTGTGGTAGTTGCGACTAATCCGGTGGCCATTGCTGCATAGGATATGACGGCATTGGCTATTGGGGCCAAAATAAATGGTATTATTAATGAAACGTTCATTACTATTGGTAAACCAAACATTGCTGGTTCATTAATATTGAATATACCTGGTGTAAATGTTAATGGTGCCATAGTTTTAGTAATTTGGCTGGCTCTATTACGTCTAGCGATGATTGCAATAACAATTACTAAACCGATTGTGGCTCCTCCACCACCCATATATACGAAGTTATCCATAAATTGTTGTGTAATAATATGTGGTAATTGTGCTGCACTATCAGCTTGGAATATTAAACGATTTGCATCTGAATTCATTAACCAAATTGGGTTAAGAATACTATTTACCACGTTACCACCGTGGATACCTACAAACCAGAATAAGCTGTTTAATAATATTGAAATAACTGTTCCGAAAATATTATTTCCAAGTAACCCTAATGGTCCACCTAGAATTTTTAAAAGTAAATCATGAATGTTACCAATGCTCATTCTATCAAGAACTGCGAAAACGATTAACCATAGGGTTATAATAGCTGCACCTGGAATTAATGCACTAAAACTTCTCGCAACTGCTGGCGGTACTGATTCTGGTAATTTTATTTGAATATCCTTTTTAATAAATTCTTTAAAAATTAAAGCTGAAATAATACCAAGAACCATAGCAACGAATAATCCCTTACTTCCCATATATCCAACTGGGATTCCTGCTCCTGCTTCTCCACTTACAAAAGGTGTAACAACAATAAATGAAGATAATGATATAATACCTGCTGAAACTCCATCAACTTTATATTGACGAGCTAAACTGTTAGCAACACCAAAACTTGCTATTAAACCCATTAGTCCAAAACTACTATCTACGCCTTTCCATAAATAAGAGTCGATTCCTACAGCCGTTAACCAATCAGTCCATGCCTTTATTGGGAAACTTGCTATTACAAGAAATAATGAGCCAATAATAATTAATGGCATATTTAACGTGATACCATCACGTATTGAAATTAATATTTTGTTTGATCCTAGCTTCGCTGCAATAGGAAACATCTTTTCTTCAAGAAATACATTTAGCTTTTGCATATTTACCTCTCCTTTATGATTAATTATAAAAAATAATTTATAAACATAATTTAAACCATTTCATAATAGACATTGATAACAATTAATTATTTAATATCTAAATAATATCCTATTAATCTCCTTGTGTCAACAATTTTTTCCAAATTAATACGTATAATTGTTTATAAATTATAATTAATATATTGTGCTGTTAATTTTAATTTAACTAATAAAAACAGTAAAAATTCCACCTTAAAATTAAACTTAATTTTAAAAACAAAATGCTAAAAACTAATTTCTGTATTTAATAGAAATTAGCTTTTAGCATTTCAACTCTCTTCATAAACTTTTATCTCTTAACTTTTAAATTTTGTTATTATACTTTTATATTTACTGATACTTTTCTAGTCTAAATCAACCTATTTTATTACTTCATCAAAATTATATTCTATTTCAGCATTTTTACCAATCTTAAATTTATTCAACCTATAATCTTTTTAAATAACTTATCTATAACTATTTCGTTAATTTTCTTATCTACAACAGTTTCTTTAGCTACACCTAAAATTAATAGCCTATTATTTAAATAATATATAAAAAAATCATGAAGAGCTTTATAACTTATAAAATTTATTATAGTCTTTTTCTACTATTTTAAATTAGTCCTTATTTAATATTAATTAAAACTTCCTACTTTTCCGAAGAACACTCCCTATGAAGTTCTTTTATCCATTCTATTTCTAAATGATTTTCTGATAAGTGAGATTGTATCAGTAAATCATATTTTTCTGAAAGTTCACCGAGTTTTTTCATAAGTTCAGGTGTACAACTCGGAACAAATCTTGGGGTAATTATAGGTTTAACTAAATCACTTTTATCTATATATTCTTTTATAATATCCTCAGTATCACTTATAGATTGATTAGTATCCTCTATCAAATATTCTGGTGAATTTCTATCCATATTTACTTTTCCTACATAGGCTCCTAATCCTGATTTAATTAATAAATCAAATAATACCCTAGTTCCTTCTTTATGTAAACTACTAAAGAGAACTACACGTGTAGTTCCTTGTTTCCATATCTCTTTAATTACATTTATATATATGTTTTTTGCATAATTTACATCCTTAAATTTTGCTTCTTCAGGAAATGCATAATTCTTAAGCCAAGGAATCAATTCTTTGTCTAGACCTAATCCTAAATTTGCAAACTGTGGAGCATCAAAATGTAAATCTATAAAACCTGGTATTATTAGCTTATTCTCATAATCTATAATTTCAAATTTTTTATATTCTTCATCTAAATTCTTTGTAACCTTTTGAACTTTTCCATCCTTAACTAAGATATATCCATTTTCATATACTATTTATATTTACTAAATACATCATTTGTGAGGTGCTTTGTAAATTCATAAAAATAGTACATTTCTAGTTTTTCATCATTCAAATCCTTATGAATCTTCTTTTCCTTGAATTTAAATCCCGCTTTTTCAACAACTTTCCAAGCTGGTATGTTTTCTTCTCTAACTGTTGCTATAATTTTAGGTTTATTATAATTATTAAAAAAATATTCAGTATAAGCTTTAACCGCTTCAAGTGCATACCCTTTATTTCTGTATTGTGATCCTATAAAGTACGTAATTTCTATTTGTTGAAGATCTTCGTAATATGAACAACTAACTGAACCTATTACAATGTCTTCATTCTTTCTTCTACTTTCAAATTTCTCTTCTAGACCTATATTATACTTAATACATAAAAAGCATTAATTATATTATTAAATCTCTTTTTTACTGTTGTATTTATAATTTTATATATCTAATATTTACTTAAAAATACTAAAATTTTTCTAGTTTAGATATTAATTAATATTATTGATATAATATTAATTGGAAATTACACTATCATTTTATAATTTAAATGATATTATTAATTGCAACGGAGGTAACCTATTTTAATTATGATTAAAGAGTATTTAAAAATTTATAAATCGAATAGCTATGGTATACTAACAATTAAAAATTTATCTTGTACAATGCTTATGGGCCTACTATTCTATATACAACTTAGTAATAATAATAGAATTAACGATATTGTACTTATAGCATTTTCAACTATTATAATAATGTTTGCTTGTGATAGTATAAATAATGAATTATTTATTAATGTTAATAATATTAAATTCAAAAAAGAACCTTTTTATAAAAAATAATTTCTAGCAATATAGTTTGTATCTTAAATATTACATCGTATATTTTAATATTATTTTTTATAAATATATATCTTTTTGATTATGCTCATAATTTAAAACTACTAATAAAATTACTAATCTTGATAATTTTCAGCTCCGCTCTTGGGAACTTACAGCTAGCTACTAATTATAATAAAATAACTTTAAATATATCTAATAAAACTAAAGATAAGTTGATTCAAACCATTATTCCAATATTAAAAACAACTTTTATTTCTATAGTTTTAGCAATTGTTTTATACTATTTATTATATAATTATACTTTTTCTATTTTATTCCCAATATCAGTATTAATTTATATATTATCATTATTAATTAATAAAAATGGTGTTAGTATAAAATAGTGGATACATTAAGCGCAATTAAGTAATGATATACCCATTACAGGAAATTGCAAATATATATTCTAGAATATAAAGATATGATAGTAGACTTATTGAAGTCTGAAATGAGCTTAACAGAGCTAAATAACTAATATGGCATTGTAAAATCAATAATTACTGCTTGGATTAAAAATTTAAAATAGAAATTAATAAAGATAGCTACAAAACTCCACTTTTAGTTTCGTGAGAGAATAGATAATTCTGTGTAATTATCATTTTTATTATTTTAATATTACTGGAAATTTTCATTTCCAGTAATATTTTTTTATATTTAAGAAATACTAATAATGTTTCTTATTACCTTTTTTAGTATTTCAAAAAAATCTAATAGTATGCATATAATTTATAAAAAGTACAAGCTTTTAAGCTAATTCATCTTTTAATTGATCTTCAAATATTATTGATAGCTCCGCTAGCGTAGCACCCCAATTATGTATAGGTTGAGTCCATTTTTCTAGTATCTCCATTGTTGCTAAGTAAACACACTTATTTAAAGATTCATCAGTTGGGAATATGACTCTAACTTTAGTGAATTTACGTATTTGACGATTAAAACCTTCTAAGATATTTGTAGTATAAATCATCTTTCTTATAGTTGGAGAGAAGTCAAAAAATGTTGAAAGGTTACTCCAATTGTTATACCAGGAATCTATTACTATTCCATATTTATCTCCCCATATCTCCTTTAAATTATCTAGCTGTGCTAACGCAAGTTCCTCTGTTGTAGCCTTATAAACCTCCTTCAAATCTTTCATAAATGCTTTTTTATCTTTTGAAGCTATGTATTTTATTGAATTTCTTATTTGATGAACAATACATGTTTGAATATTTACTGATGGAAATACTGTTTTTATAGCTTGTGGAAGACCTTTTAATCCATCCATACAAGCAATTAAAATTTCTTTTACACCTCTATTTTTTAAATCATTGCAAATTCCTAACCAGAATTTAGCACCTTCAGCTTCATCAACCCATATACCTAAAATATCTTTATATCCTTCCATAGTGTATCCTAAGCATATATAGACAGCCTTGTTAACTATCTTTCCATTACTTCTAACTTTAAAGTACATAGCATCTAAATAAACTATTGGATATATTTTATCTAATACTCTATTTTGCCATTCGGCGGCGCTAGCAAGCACTTTATCAGTTATTTTAGATACCATCGATGGTGATATAGTTATTCCATATAAGTCTTCAATTTCAGCCTGAATATCAGATGTTGACATACCTTTAGCATATAAAGATATAATCTTTTTATCTAACTCAGTACACACGGTTTCATATTTTTTTATAATTTGTGGCTCAAATTCAGCATTTCTATCACGGGGTACGTCTAGGTCGACGTCACCGAAGGAACTTCTTAAATTCTTGCGACTATAACCATTCCTGTAGTTCTTCTTAGTTTGATCAACTGCTTCTACACGTTCATATTTATTTCTTCCTAGATGTTCTTCCATTTCACCTTCTAATATATTTTCAAGAACATCTTTAACTAATCTTTGTATTAATCCGTTTTTACCCATTACATCATCGATTGTTTTGCATCTTTTAATTTCCTCATTGTAATCAAAGTTGGTATCAATTTTTCTTGTCATAATAATTCCTCCTAATTTATATAGTATATTATTCCAAAACTTCCAACTGTTAATACAAAAAACAGTAGATAGTTTTGTTTTTACACAAAACTATCTACTGTCTCAGTTTCGTAGCTATCTTTATTGTATTTTTTACTTTCTATTTAACAACACTACATTTTCCACATGACTTGTATGTGGGAAAAGCATTTGTATGATTCCTCTTTGGTAATTATACTTTTTAAATTCTTATTTAACTATCAGAACAATCTCATTTTCGGGATAAGTTCAGGTTCTATTCCAATCTCAGCAATGTATTCTACTAGGTTAATCACAAAGTCTGGCGGCATAATATAATCATCACCTCTATTGGGTATTTCCAACATAGGCTCTCCATCATTTGATATACATTGTAAGCTCCATCTATATGTATCTAACAATGAAATATAATTATCTATATTTAGATTATCTCTATACTTTTTAAAATTCTCAATTTTCAACAACTGTTTTAAATGAGCATATTGATTTCTATTCAGTTTAATTCCTTTGGTAGTATATCCACCTAAAAAATTATCGTAAATAATTTCTAATTCTCTACATAACATATTAAGTTTAAAACTATAGGTTAGTTTTTTCCAATCTCCAGAATTAAAAATAATTTTTGTATAATACATAGTTTGCCCTCCTAAACTTTAAGGTAAAGAACCTATTTAGTTTTTCATGTATTTCTAACTCAACTAATCCAGATTTTTCAATTATAATAGCATAACCCATCTTTGATAATATAAATATATGTAATATCTCCAACCTATTTTTCATTAGTAGAAGTGGTTGTAAAATCTCTTTTTAAAATGTTTTCTAAACTTTCTACTACTTTTAATCACTGCTTTTAGCTCCTAATTTTCTATTTCGGTTGCAGATTTAGTTTTATCAAAAGATTTATAATATGTACTTCTAGCTACACCTAGAATGATACACATAGTTCTTAATATCATGGTTGTTTTTATTATTATCTATTCTTAACTAAATATAATTTTACTTAGTTCGACTTGCTGTGTCCACTACTTTATACTAACACCACTTCTGCATCGTATAATGTTATTACTATCATAAACTAACTTATAAAACTTAGCTCTTACATAAAATTCTTTTTTTAACTCTTCTGCTAATATAAACTCCATTTTTCCTCTTTAAAATTCAATTATATTATATATTATGTAAAAAATAAGTTTATGTTACTCTAATTAGACTATTCAACTCTTTTATTTTAGTAATGATTCAAACATATTATCTATGATATTTATATCCTCATTTAATATTTTTGAATCTCTATATTGCTCATAAGCTTGGTCTTCATCATAATATTCCATCTTTAACTCATCTTCTAATAACTCGTTAAATTTATTTTTTAGCAAATCTATTTCATCATCAAATCCAAAATACTTATTTATTTCTTCTATTATGCTTATAGTTTCGTTAACGTCATCTGAATTGTCTAAGTTACTACTTTCATCGTATAACATCGTCTCATAATTATTTATATATCGCTCCGTAATTAATTCTACTTCGTAATTTCTTATATTTCCCTCGATTTCTTTTAAAATGTTAATTACTCTTTCCCATTCAAATGAAAGTATATCATCAGTAGTGGCTTCTATTATTATTGTTAAAACTATAGATCCTATTCTATTATAATTTTTCCTATCCATATCATATTTTTTAAATAGTCTTAACATTCTTAAACAACCTTCTAAATCATCAAATGTTAATTTATCTATTACAACATTAAGTAATTCACTAAGTAATTTAGTATCTTCTATATTATTTAATTTTAAAAATTCATATGTATAATTATACTTATCTAATAATGTATAATTATTATAATTTACTATGGAATTATTTTGTTTGTTAAAAATTGTAATATCTTTTTCTTCAATTGTTTCCTCTATTTTATTTATTAATATACTTATCAGCTTTTCATCCTTAAACTTTTTAAAACCCCTACTAGCTAATGTTCTAATCTGCATAAAAAACGCTGTAGATTCCAAACATCCTGAATAAGTTTCTTTATCATCATATATAATATTTTCAATAAAACCCTTAATTGATGGATTAGAAAAACTAATTAGTAATTTATCTTTATTTTTATCAACTTTTATAAAAGTTACTTCCAAAGCCTTTAATGCATTCTGAAAATCATATCTATGTCTATTTTCAGAATATCTATCACATATATATGAATTATAACTTTCAAAAGCAATTTTTAATTCAGAGCTTTCAACTACATTAGGCATTGTAGCTAAAATTATTAATAAATTTCTTGAATATGACTTTAATTGATTTTTAAATATATGCTCCCATAAATACTCTGGATTATCTAAAGTAGAAATCATATTCTTATAAAATTCATCATAGCTTTCATCACAATAATTTTTTATTACCTCATCTATAATTCTAGGATTATAATTAGAATGATTTATTATTTCTTTATATTTTTTTCTAATAATTAATTGTTCATATATTTCTCTTGGAAGTTCTGAAAAATATAAATGATTATATAAAATATTAGCTTTATGAATCTCAGTATAATCACTTAATTTTATACTACATTGATTAATATCAAAGTTGAAATTATTAAATTTTTCATAGTAAATTTTAGCTTCATTTAATATATATTCTCGTGTTGTAAGTATAAATTTTGAATTCTTGTTTTTAGCTATAGTTTTTATAAATTTTAATATTTTATCATCTTCATTTTTATTTAACTTGTTATCAAGTGAGGTTTGTCCCAAAAAATCATCATAATAAAATAACTGTTTCTTATTTTTATTATAAACTTCATAGGCTTCACTTATATCATTACTTATTTTATATATATCATATTCCTTCTCTAAAAAATGTAATATTAATATCTCCGCCAATGTAGTCTTACCTATACCTGGCATTCCTGTTATAATGCAATAATTTAATTCTTTTAGCATATCTAAAGCTATAAAAAAACTTTTATTCTGAACATAATACTTACATCTACTTCTTATATCATCAATTTCTAATTCTGACTGATTATATACTCTACTATGTAATATTTTATCCATTAGTGTAGTACTAGTTAACCATAATTTATAATTTGATTTTTCTACTTCTGGATATTTAGTTAATAAATTATTTATGTCTTCTTTTCCTAATATATCTGATGTCTTATCACAATATGGTCTTAATATTTCTAATAATTCATCCTTTTCCATAGGATTTAATCCTTTTGAAGTTATAACCATATATCTCCTACACTTTATTTTATTTAACTTTAATACTTCGCCCTTTAAGCTTGTCTTTAAATTGCTAAAACTTGAATTTGCATAGTGCTTACATTGTATTATTGCTGTATTTTTCTTATCCGTTGAATATCTTAAATCTATTCCATTATCTCTACCTGATTTAAAACTCTCAATATAAACTCCTAATTCCTTTTGAAGAATATCTCTTATTAAAAGTTCAAAATCATAGCTAGATAATTCTTTAAAATCATAATTTGCCATCTCTCAACAACACCCTTTTATTTTCATATATTATTTTTACATTAATTCCTCTAACAATGACCTTATTTCAGTTATTTTTTCATCACTAATATAATTATTTTTATAATTATGCATAATATTTAACGGTTTTAAGTCTTTCCTTTTAGGAGTATCTATTTTTAAAAAATCTTCTATATCTGTTTCAAATAAATGTACATTTTTCGTAAATTCATTTTTGCTTTTATCAATAAATTTATTAAATATGCCTTGAATCCCTTTGCTTCCATCACTATCAATAAGTACAGAATGTGATATTGCTAATTTAGAGAATAAATTCATATATCTATTTATATTAAACTTCCCCATACAATCTATGATACATATATTACGTTCTTTTAGCTCTGTCCATTTTGTATTTATTAAATATTCAAAAAATATTTTTTCACTTGGTCCTTCACATAAAATTACATGATTAACAAAAAACATTGATGTTCTTTCTGAATCTAACCATAAAAAATACTTCATAGATTCCTTATCTAATATATCATCAATATTCGAATGTTCATTTGCTAAGTTTCTCTTCCTTATTTCAGCTTTTAATTTATTATCTGATGATTGTTCTAAAATTTCTTTAAAATATTTAAATATACTTATGTTGTCATCATATAAATCTTTTAAATCTGACTCATTCATTTGATATATTTCACTAATTCCATTTGATTTTTTTACCTTGCAAATATTTTTTAAATCTTCTGTATTTTGAGATACAAATATATTAGAATGTGTTGTAATTAATATTTGATTATTTTCTTCAGCTCCAAGCCCTCGTAAACTTATATTTAATCTTTCTTGTTGAGATGGATGTAAAAATACTTCTGGTTCTTCAAACAATATTAATTTCAAATTAGGGTTAAAATCAGTTTTTTTGATACTATCATCTTGGTACTTTGCTGATAATAATATTAATGTATATATTAAATGTCTTTGTACTCCCTGCCCACAGTTATCTATATCTATTGTATTATTAAGATTAATATCTTCTATATAATGGCTCATTAAACTTTTAATAATTTCTTCTTCCTTTATAGCATTTATTTGTATTCCAAAGTTTATTCCCCAAGTATTAATATTGCTATTAATATCTTGAACTAATGTATTTAACGAAATACCTTCATCCGTAACTTCTCTTTTAAATTCATTATTAAAAGTATCAAAACTACAAGCTAATTCT
This sequence comes from Clostridium chauvoei, assembly GCF_002327185.1. Classification (NCBI taxonomy): domain Bacteria; kingdom Bacillati; phylum Bacillota; class Clostridia; order Eubacteriales; family Clostridiaceae; genus Clostridium; species Clostridium chauvoei. Next base: position 2,626,125 of record NZ_CP018624.1, read on the forward strand.
TTATAAGCTGGACTACTCTTCATAATTTTTTTCATAACATAACTTAATAAATTTCTAAACGGTGATGGACCTGTTAACTTTAATACCTCTGAACTTTTGCTTACATCCGGTATATATATAAGTTCACCTAATTTTGATTGAGCAATATTTTTAGCACCATAAAATAAATTTCTTGATAAAATTCCATTTTCATACGCATATATATTGCTCTGATTTGTTTTGACATCAATTTCCTCTGAGTTAAGATATTTTCTAACTCTTAAAGTATTATCATCATTTCTATATTCAACTTTTAAATTTTCATTTTCATATTCTTCAAGACTATACTCTATTTCTATCCAACTTTCCCTATCATCTGTATCGAATTTAGGAAAATCCTTATCTATATTAAATTTAATATTATCCTCATAAAATACTCTTAATGCAGTCATTATATTAGTTTTCCCTGAATTATTTTCACCTATCAATAATGAATAATCATACATATTAAATATATTATCTTTTATTGACCTAAAGTTATGAACTTTTACGCTTTTTATCTTCATGTCTTTTTCACCTAACCTCTTTTAAATATCCCTTTTAAACATCTATCTACTTATTACTCCAAATTTAATAGCATTTTTATATTTTCTATTTCTAATAACATTATCTGTTTGTATTATTTCATCTTCTATTCATTTTAACTCTATGTATATAACCCCCTATCTCTTTTTAATTTGCCCTTAATAACCCATTTAAATAGATTATACAATAAACATTTTACCATAATTAAACTTTTTTCTCACTATTATGATATATAACCTAACCACTCATTTTTTACATTCTCCTAAAGGATTTTTTATTTTTCTTTGTATACTAATTATATAAATACTTACTATATCTAAACCTATAAAAAATAAAAATCATTCATCTTATAGAGTTTATATTGAAGTAATTTAAGCCCTTTATATGACAGCTTGTAAAAATTTTAATACTATACATAGTACAGATATTAATGAAATAAAAAAACAATTATTAAATTTTGAAAGGTATGTTTTTACTCATAGTAGCTATAACTGTGTAATAACTATACTACCTGGACAAGAGCATTGTAATTTAAGCTTAGTTGATACATTTTCATATGAGTTCATAGATTATTTTAACATTACACTTGAAGATGAATGTATATGCATTCAACAACATAACCTTTCCCCTACTACAATTCATTTTAGATATAGCTAAGTTTGTAAAGTGATTATCAATAAAGATAGTCACTTTATTTTTTGGCATATAAAAATAATAAAAGCGAACTTCACCTAAACTGATACCTATAGACTAGACACTTATAAAAAAGTGTTTAAATCTATAGGTATTTATATAATTAAAAAAACAAGTTGGAGGTAGCTAATGAATAAGATTTTATTTACAGAAGAAGAATAAAATTGTTGCTAGAGCTAGTGAAAAATCTATAACTTATACATTTGAATTTAAAAGATTGTTTATAGATGAATATATTGCTGGAAAATTACCACGAGACATTTTCATTAAAAATGGATTTGATATAGAAATGATTGGAATGAAAAGAGTTGAACAATCTGCTGATAGATGAAAAAAACTTATGATAAAGGCAGAATTATATTCTAATGAGCGCCCTAGCAATAGAGAACTAACAAAAGAAGAAATTATAGAAAGACAAGAAGCTAAAATAAAGCTGCTTGAAGCACAGTTAGAATTATAAAAAAAATTAGACGAGAAAGAAAGGTTGTTGATAAACAAAAATAAAGAATTAAAAACTAGTGATAAATTTGAATTAATAAAATCTACAATTGAAGCAAATAACTTTAAAATCTTAACACGATATTTTTGTAAGCTTTTGGATGTTTCACGTTCGGGATATTACAATTATATAAATTCAGAGGATATAAGGTGAGAGCGGTATGGCTTATTTATCGACCGTTCTAGACGCTTCAACTAGTGAACTTTAGTGCACCATATATCTAAACGAATTACACTAGATATAGCAATTGAAACTATAATAAAGTTAAAGAAACAAACAAATGTAAAATTAAATTCAAATGCATTTATTCATTCTGATCAAGGATCACATTATACAAGCCCTATATTTCAATCTTTACTTTAAAAAATAAATTAGAACAATCTATGTCCCGTCGTGGGAACTGTTGGAACAATACACCTCAAGAATCATTCTTTGGTCATCTAAAAGATTCTGTAAAAAGTAAGAACTGTAATTCTTATGAAGAACTAAAAATTGAAATTGATAGATATATACTTTATTATAACAATTACAGATATAAATGGAATCAAAAAAAGATGACTCCTGTTCAATACAGAAATCATCTTCTTTATGCTTAATCCTCTTTTTTTATAATGTCCTTGACATCGGTATCAGTTTAAAGTGATTTCTCCCTTAATCCTGATTAATTCAATCTTATTTCAGTTACTAACTTCTGTTGAAGCCCTGGTTTCATCAGTGTTAATGACCAACTTATTTCGCCATTATATTTCTTCATACTCTCAATCTTATTCCTTGAAACTATCTCCCATAGAGCTATCTTTTTTCAAGAGCTACGGAGAGCACTTTGTGCGACCTCTTAGTCCTGGAGCACCTTCTTTTAGTGTGAGTTTTTTGTTAGACTATAACTTTTTATTTAACAACACTACATTTTCCACATGACTTGTATGTGGAAACATATCTACTGGTTGAACGACTTCAGTTTTAAAGCCTTGTTCTTCTAGTATTTTTAAGTCTCTTGCTAAGGTACTTGGATCACATGATACATATACAACTCTTTGTGGTTTTGCTTTACCTATAGCTTCTAACAGCTTCACATCACAGCCTTTTCTTGGCGGATCTACTACTATTACTTCTGGTTTTATTCCTTTTTCTATAAGCTCTGGAATGACTTCCTCTGACTTACCTACAAAGAATTCTGCATTTTCTACTAAGTTAACTTTAGCATTTTCTTTTGCATTTACTATTGCCGGTTCTATAATTTCAACCCCATATACCTTTTTAGCTTTTTGTGATAAAAATAGTGTTATTGTACCTGTACCACAATATGCATCAAACACTGTTTCATCGCCTGTTAAACCCGCATATTCTAAAGCTTTTCCATATAATACTTCTGTTTGGATAGGATTAACTTGGAAGAATGATAGTGGTGATATATTAAACTTAAAATCTCCAATATAGTCTGTAATTACGTCTTCTCCCCATAATGTTATACACTTTTCGCCTAATATAACATTTGTTTCTTTTAGATTAACATTTTGCACTATACTCTTTATTCCATTTATGTTTTCACTTATAGCCTTTACAAATTCATTAATATGTGGAATTTTATCCTTTAAAGTAACTAAAACCACCATTACCTCATTAGTTTTAAAGCCTCTACGAATCATTATATGTCTAAGTAACCCCTTTGGATTAAACTTACCATCGATAGTAGCTGGAGCTATATTATATTCTTCTATCCACTTTCTAGTTAACTCTACAACTTTATCTGCTATTTCATCTTGAATTAGGCAAGTTTCTAAATCTATTATGTTATGACTTCTTGGAGCATAGAAACCTATTGAAAGCTTTCCATTAACTAAACCAATTGGAAGCTGAACTTTATTTCTATATCTAATAGGGTTTTCCATTCCTAATGGATATTTAACTAAATCCTTAGATAGTCCCCCTATTTTATATACACAATCCTTTACTCTATCCCACTTAAAATCTAATTGCTTTTCATAATTCATATGTTGAACAGAGCATCCACCACATTTTTTATAGTATTCACATTTTGGTTCTAATCTTCCATCAGAAGTTTCTAGAATCTCTAGTAATTTACCGTATGCAAAGTTCTTCTTAGCTTTAACAATTAAGGCTCTAACCTTCTCTCCTGCTATTGCTCCCTCTATAAAAACTGGGTATCCATCTACTTTTGCAATTCCTTCGCCTTCATACCCCTGTGAAATTATATCTAAAGTATATTCTTTATTTTTCTCTAGCAAAATAATCACCTAACTCTTCCTTATTATTTACCGAATTCGTAATTATGATTATAACATAACAGTAAACAAATTCGAAGAAAATTTAAGGCAATTTAACTGTTTAACTAATATGCCTCAACAAAGGTTTCACAATTAGTTTCATCTAAAGTTCTTGCCTTTTGGCCTGCTACAGAAATATTTTCTGCAACACACGCACCTTCCTTATTATAATAACAATTTGATGCATCACAATAAACTGAAGGTGATAAAGAGGTTATATTGGAATTAAACATTTGCTTTACTCCATTAAATATACCTACATTGTTAATATTGCTAAATGTATTTTTTAAAGTAGTTTCTTTAAAAGTATTACAACAAGTTTCATCGCTAATATGAGAATATTTCCCTGATATATTTATATAATCTGCATTACAACTCCCTGAATGGTTATATACACACTTTGATGCTTTACAATTCAAACTTGACATATCAATCCATCCTTTATCTTTTTTTAATATTCTTTTCATTATTACTATAATTTATACAAATATATCAAATTATTCTTAAATCTAAGTTGATTTTTATTTTTAGATAAAAAAAAAGCACCCTTGGGTGCCATTGCAGAATTAGTTGCCATTTAATTCCATATTAATAGTATATCTATTTATTTCGATACTATACATTATATCCTAAAAATACTAAATGTAAATGTTAATTTTTTGTTAACTTTTCTTATTTTTATCTTTTTTATACTATTTTTATACTGTTTTTATACTATTTTTAAACTTTTTCTCTTTTAATTGATAATTAATATCATTTAAACATTTTCATATGCAAATAAAAAAATTAAATTTTATTATTTATTTATAAATTTTTCATTTAAAACTACTTATAGATATTTTATTGAAACAAAAAAAGAAGCCCTTAGGCTTCTTTTTAAAAGTGTATTATTCTACTATGCTTACTTTTAATAAGTTAGTAGATCCTACAGTATGAACTGGAACTCCAGCAGCTACTACTACTGTATCTCCAGCAGCTACATATCCGTTTTCCTTAGCTATTTCAACTGATCTTTCCATCATGTGATCTGTTGATTGCATTTGTTCTCCAACTATTGGGTTAACTCCGAAGCAGATAGCTAATTTCTTAGCAACTTTTTCATCTGGTGTTACAGCAACTATTGGACAATCTGGTCTACATTGAGATAATCTCTTTGCAGTTGCTCCACTTTGAGTTGATGAAATTATAGCTGAAGCTTTTAATTCGCTAGCAGCATTTGCAGCAGCTCTTGAAATAACTCCACCTATAGCTGGGATGTGAGTCTTAGCTGTTGAAACAGCAACCTTGTAGCTTAATTGCTTTTCAGCTTCTGCAGCTATCTTAGACATAGTTTCTACAGCTTCTACTGGCCAATCTCCGTTTGCTGATTCACCTGATAACATGATTGCATCTGTACCATCATAGATAGCGTTAGCTACGTCTGAAACTTCTGCTCTTGTTGGTCTTGGGTTTCTGATCATTGAATCTAACATTTGAGTTGCAGTTACAACTGGCTTTCCTGCTACGTTACATTTTTCAATTATCATCTTTTGAACAGCTGGTAATTTTTCCATTGGAATTTCAACACCTAGATCTCCTCTAGCTACCATTATTCCATCTGAAGCTTCAAGTATTGAATCTATGTTATCAACACCTTCTTGGTTTTCTATCTTTGATAATATTTGAATGTGTTCTCCACCGTTTTCTGCTAATATCTTTCTTATAGTTTGAACGTCTGAAGCTTTTCTTATGAATGATGCAGCAACTAAGTTAACACCAATTTCACAACCAAATTTAAGGTCTGCTATATCTTTTTCAGTTAAAGCAGGTAATTTTATTGAAACTCCTGGTACATTAACTCCCTTATGAGTTCCTACAAATCCAGTGTTTTTAACAACACAGTGAATTTTATTTCCTTCTATTGACTTAACTTCTAATCCTACTAAACCATCATCTATTAAGATTACATTTCCTGGTTTAACATCGTTAGCTAATCCTTCGTATGTTACTGAACATTGAGTTGCATCTCCTACAACATCTCCACCAGCATAAACTGTAAATTCTGCACCTGCTTGTAATTCAATTTTCTTAGGTTCGAATTTTCCAGTTCTTATTTCTGGTCCTTTAGTGTCTAGCATTACAGCTATTTCCTTGTTGTATTTCTTAGCTAATTCCTTTACTAAAAGAATTCTTCCCTTATGCTCTTCATGATCTCCATGTGAAAAGTTATGTCTTGAAGCGTTCATTCCTGCTTCGATTATCTTTGATAATATTTCTGGCTTTTCACTAGCTGGGCCTATTGTACAGATCATTTTAGTTTTTCTCATGTAATACACTCCTTTGGTTGTTTAAATATAATTTATATTTTTTTATTGCTTGCTTTTATAAAATCCTACTAAAATTAGTAGTAAATTTAATAACTTATTTATTTATTTCTTCAGCTGTCTTAAATAGTTCTTCATCAAAAGTTCTATCTAAAGCTAGAGCTTCATCTATATCTTGATCGATTATTTCGTTATTTCTAATACCTATAACTCTTGAAGTTCCTCCATTTAGAAGTACTTCTACAGCTTTTGCTCCCATTCTTGAAGCTAAAACTCTATCTGATGCACTTGGGCTTCCACCTCTTTGAATATGTCCTAATACTGTAGCTCTTGTTTCAATTCCTGTAACTCCTTCTACGTATTCAGCTAATTCTTGAGCTCCGCCTACACCTTCTGCTAATAATACTAAACTATGTATTTTTCCTTTGTGCTTTCCTTCTAGAATTACTTTACATAATTCTTCTTTTGTATATCCCTTTTCAGGAGTAATTATATATTCAGCTCCACCTGCAAGACCTGCATATAAAGCTAAATCTCCACAATCTCTTCCCATAACTTCAACTATAGAAACTCTTTCATGAGAAGTTGATGTATCTCTTATTTTATCTATTGCATCGATAACTGTGTTTAATGCAGTATCGAAACCTATTGTGTAATCAGTATAAGTTAAATCATTGTCAATAGTTCCTGGTAGACCTATAGTCTTTATTCCTAGCTTTGATAAAAGCTTAGCTCCCATGAATGATCCATCTCCACCTATTACAACTAAAGCATCTACGCCATAAGCTTGTAATATCTTAGTAGCTTTAACTCTTACTTCTTCTTGTTTAAACTCTAAACATCTCGCAGTTCTTAATATAGTACCACCTCTATGGATAATATCTGATACTGATGATCTATCCATATTAAATAGTTCACCATTAATTAATCCACTATAGCCTCTTTGAACACCCATAACTTCTAATCCGTTATATAAAGCTGCTCTTACAACTGCTCTTATTGCAGCGTTCATACCTGGGGCATCTCCACCGCTAGTTAAAATAGCTATCTTTTTCATGTAAACTCCTCCTTAACACCACCGGGACAAAGGTTGTCCCACTTTCTATGAAATAATCCATTTTTTATTTTACTATTCTGTAACTCTAGTATGCTGTTAAAGTTTTTATTTTTTTCTTTTTACCACCATTTATTATTTTACTTGCTATAAGAGTTTATTGCAACTAAAATAAATTAATTATTGACGATTTTTATCTACTTTTAATTCTTGTCTATAGATATTATAACCTACTTATTATCAATTTATATCTCAAATATAAATTTTTCAGAAATTAATTGATGTAAAATTTTTCATTTACCTTTTTGTTAATTTTTATGTAGAAATTTATCTTCTATAATATAAATTTGACAAATTTTCAATGTGATTTTAATAACTTCTTTTTGTTTTAGAACATTAAAATAAGATGGATATATTCTTTTTTATGTTACCCATCTTATCTTAAATATATTATTTTTTTATTTTAGTCCATAATTTTTACATTATCTTCCCCAACAATTTTTCTAAAATAATCTACCGCATCTGATTCCATATCAATCCAAATATCTCTAGACATTCTGTATTGTTTTTTATCTTCAGCTGTAAACATAAATACAGTTGTGTCACCTTTATATTCTTTAGGCATTGTTTCTTTTATTGTTTTTATTAATTCTTTTCCTGTATTAGTATTTTGAGTTCTTAAATAAACCTTTGTTTTATTTACTTTCTCTAAAGGATCTATAGCTTCACATATAAGCTTTGGAAGTTCATCTTCCTTTATGCTAACTCTACCTTTAATTGCTACTAATATATCTGGCTTTATTAACTCTCTAACTTTATCTAGTGTTCTAGGGAAAACTATTACTTCTATTATTCCTGTTAAATCTTCTAGCTTTAAAAATGCCATCATAGTATTACTTCTTGTAATTTTTTGATTTACTTCAGCAATAATACCACCTAATATTACTTTTTCTTCATCGTGTATAATATCTACTTTAATTTCTTCATTATTGTACGTTTCTTGTAATATTTCATAGGATTCAAATATTTTTTCTATATTAGTACTTGTTTGCATCTTTAAACTTTGAACATATTCATCTAATGGATGTCCTGATAAATATAATCCTGTCATTTCTTTTTCCATTGCTAGAATATGTTTCTTTGCAAATTCTTTTATATTAGGGTAATTAACTTCTGGTGCTTTTAAATCTTCTTCAGCTATACCAAATAAACTTATTTGACCATCAATATTTCTCTTTTTTTCATTTGAAACACCATCCATTATTTTTTCATAAACTGCTAAAAGCTTTGACCTAAATATTTTAAATTCATCAAAAGCTCCTGATTTTATTAAACTTTCTACAGCCCTTTTATTAATTGCTGATAAGTCTATTTTATTTACGAAATCCACTAATGATTCAAATCTTCCTTTTTTATCTCTTGCATAGACAATATTTTCAACAACATTTAACCCTACATTTCTAATTGCAGCTAATCCAAATCTTATTTTATCCCCTTTAACAGTAAATTTAGAATAACTTTCATTTATGTCAGGGGGAAGCACTTGAATCCCTAAACTTTCTGCAAAGTTTATATAATGTGCAACTTTTTCACTTGTTCCCATTACTGAGTTAAGCATTGCGGCTATTGTTTCTACAGGATAATACTTCATTAAATATGCTGTTTGATATCCTATTACTGCATAAGCTGCAGCATGACTCTTGTTAAAAGCATAACTTGCAAAGTCCATCATAGAGTCAAAAATCTTATTGGCTATCTCTTCTGATATTCCATTTCTTAGACATCCTGGAACTTCTAAATTCCCGTTTTCATCAGTAATACCATGAATAAAGTTCTTTCTTTCTTCTTCCATGACTTTATGCTTTTTCTTAGACATTGCTCTTCTTACAAGGTCACTTCTTCCCATTGAATATCCTGCAAGCTTTCTAACAATTTCCATTACTTGTTCTTGATAAACCATTACCCCATAAGTAACATTTAATATTTCTTCTAATTGTGGTGTATCATATTTAAGCTTACCTGGATTTCTTTTACACTCTATATATTTAGGTATTTCTGCCATAGGACCTGGTCTATATAATGATATACCAGCTATTATATCCTCTAGAGAATCTGGCTTTAATTCCTTCATGAAAGAAGTCATACCTGCTGATTCTAACTGGAATACTCCTGCTGTCTTACCCTCACCTATCATTTTATAGACTTCTTTATCTTCAAAGTCTATTTTATCTAGGTCTATATCTATTCCTCTATTGTACTTTATCATTTTAACAGCATCACTCATTACTGTTAAAGTTCTTAAACCTAAGAAGTCCATTTTTAATAATCCTAGTTCTTCTAAGGTCGTCATATCGAATTGAGCTACTATAGATTCATCATTTTTTTGCAGTGGAACATACTCCACTAATGGTTTAGATGCTATAACAACACCTGCTGCATGTGTTGATGAATGTCTAGGTAATCCTTCTAATTTTTTGCTTACATCTATTAAAGTTTTAACTCTTTCTTCTTTATCATAAGCTTCTTTTAGTTCTGGATTTAATTCAAGTGCTTTTTCTATAGTTATTCCAAGCATAGTTGGAATCATCTTAGCTATTCTATCTACCTCTGAATAGGCATAATTCATAGCTCTACCTACATCTCTTATACAAGCTCTTGGTGCCATAGTTCCAAAGGTTATTATTTGAGATACATTATTTACGCCATATTTCTCTACAACATAATCAATAACCTCTTGTCTTCTTTCATAACAGAAGTCTGAATCTATATCTGGCATACTTACTCTTTCAGGATTTAAAAAACGCTCAAAAAGTAAACTATATTTTATTGGATCTATTTTTGTTATACCTAAAGTAAAGGCTACTATAGACCCTGCTGCTGACCCTCTACCTGGGCCTGTTGGAATTCCATTATCATTTGAATACTTTATAAAATCCCATGTAATTAAGAAATAATCTACATACCCCATTTGGCGTATTACTGATAGTTCATACTCTAATCTTTTAACATATCCACAAGCTTCCTCATTATTTTTAGAGAAATCCACAACTTCCTCCACATTTAGTGGTTTATTTAAGAAATCTTTAAATACATCATACCTTTCGATAAGACCTAAATAACAAGTTTCTCTTAAATATTCATAAGGTTCTCTACCTTCTGGTAAAGGAAATTTAGGAAGCTTAGAAACATGGAATTCATAATCAAAATTACATTCTTCTGCAATCTTAGTTGTGTTTTCTAATGCCTCTTTAACATGAGAGAACATACTCCACATTTCTTCTTTAGATTTTAAGTAAAATTGATTTGAAGGATATTTTCTTCTATTTGGATCATCTATAGTTTTACCTGTTTGGATACACATTAATATATCATGTGCTTCTGAATCTTCTTCATTTATGTAATGTACATCATTAGTAGCTACAAGTGGAATATCCAGTTCTTTTGATAACTTTATATTCTCCTCCATAACTTTTCTTTGTTCTTCCATGCCATGATTTTGAATTTCTAAATAGAAACCATCTTTAAATATATCCTTGTATAAAAGTGCTACTTCCTTTGCTTTTTCATAATTATCCTTTAGGTGCCAAGACTGAACCTCGCCCCCTAAACATGCACTTAAAGCAATTAGCCCTTCGCTATGATTTCTTAAAAACTCATGATCCACCCTAGGTTTATAGTAAAATCCTCTTATTGAAGCTTCTGATACTATTTCCATAAGGTTTTCATATCCTTTTTCATTTTTTACTAAAAGAACTAGGTGATGCGTACTATTTTCTTTGTCATTGATTTTAATATCCATTGACTTAGCTGCAACATAAACTTCACATCCTAGTATAGGCTTTATGCCTTGATCTTTTGCTTCTTTATAAAAAGCAACGCATCCATACATAACTCCATGATCTGTTATTGCTATACTATCCATCCCTAGCTCTTTAGCCTTACTTATTATCTTTTTTATTTTTCCTGAACTATCTAATAAACTGTACTCTGAATGGAGATGAAGATGAGTAAATTTTTTTTCCACTCTATCACCTCATTTGTAACTAATAAGTTCCTGTTCTAACTTCTTCTGCTATTTTCTCTATTTTTCTTAATCTATGATTTACTCCAGATTTACCTACTGGTGGATTTAACATTTCTCCTAATTCCTTTAGTGATTCATCTGGATAGCTAAGTCTAAGCTCAGCGATTTCTCTTAAATTCTTTGGTAGTCTTTGAAGACCTATTTCTTTTTGAATAAGCTTTATGCTTTCAACTTGCCTTACTGCTGCATTTACTGTCTTACTAAGATTAGCTGTTTCACAGTTTACAAGTCTATTTACATTGTTTCTCATTTCCTTCATTATTCTTATGTTTTCAAGTTCTAATAATGATGTATGAGCCCCTAATATACTTAGAAGGTTAGATATTTGTTCTCCTTCTTTTATATAAATTATGTGACTATTTTTTCTTTGGATAACCTTTGATTTTAATCCAAAAGTATTTATTAGTTTACATAAATCTTTAGCATATTCTTCACTATGGGTAACAAATTCTAAGTGGTATGTTTTTTCAGGATTACTAATACTTCCTCCACCTATAAACGCACCTCTTACATAAGCTCTCTTTAATTCATCAGTTTTAACCATATCTTCATCAATTCTATAGTCTAAAGTTAAGACACCATCTACTTCTTTAAATATTCCCGTATCTCTAAGTAAATCCCTAACCCCCATAGATTCTTCAATAAGTACCATGTAAATATTGTTCTTTTTAAGAGAGTTACTCTTTTTAACCATTAACTTTGAATGTATATCAAAATGCTCCTTTAACAAACTAAAAATATGTCTTGCTGATGCTGGATTTTCAGTTGTTATTCTAAACGCTAAACCTAATCCGCTAAAGGATATAGTTCCACTTACCTTCATAATTGCCGATATTTCTGCTAATGCATCTTCTTTTGTTAATTCAGAATATCTGCAAATTTCTCCTTTTACTTTTGATGAAAATGACATAAACTACCTTCTCCTTGCTATAAGTGCGACTCTAAATCTTATATTTAGTCCCTATTATCAACTCTTCCACCTGTTTCGTAGAAGCCTTTTTGTTATCTATTCTTTATCAATTTATTATATCATAAAAAATATAAATTTTTAGATGTAAATTATAGATAGAAAATAAGAACTGATTTCAATTATAAAATCAGTTCTTAATTATAATATTTCCTATTTAAGTATATCTACAGTATTAGCACTTGCTGCTTTTTTAGCTGGTAATAAACTTGATGCTATTCCAACTACAATAGAAATAACTATGGCTATTGATGCTGTATAGAAGCTTGGTGTAATAGTAAGCTTCATAAACATAGATATAATGTTTGCTATTATTATTCCAAGTATATAACCTATTAATCCACCTGTTAAAGTTATTACAACACCCTCTATTAAAAATTCTCTTCTTATATCTTTTTTCTTAGCTCCTAAAGCTCTCTTTATTCCTATCTCGGCAGTTCTTTCAGATACAGATGTATATATCATATTCATTACCCCTATACCTGCTATAAATAAAGATATTCCTGCTACTGCTGCTATAAATAAAGTAATAGTGTTTAAAACTCCACCCATAAGCTTTATTATTCCGCTAGTATCCATAACATTATATTTACCCTTACCTCTATTGCTACCTACTTGATTTAAAGTGTTTTCAATACTTTTTATACTTTTCTTTACATCAGCATCTTTACTTAAAGTAATTTTTAATCCTGATATTGTTTTGCTTGTACTAAAGTATTTATTATAAGTACCTTCTGGTATTTGTATATCTCCTGACATATTAAAGAAACTTACCTCATCATCTGGGGGTGTCTTAACAATACCTACTATTTCAAAAGTAATTCCCTTAACAGTAACTATTCCACCTAAAAGATTTTCAAGCTTTCCAGCATTATCTTTTATTATAGTTTCTGAAATAACTATTACTCTTTTCTTTCCCTCACTATCGCTTTTAGTTAGATTTCTTCCTATTACATCTTTAGAGTCTCCTTCTTTAACCTTATTAGCTAATCCTTGAAACTCCTTACCCCTAACTTCTGCTGTAATGAATTCTCCGAATCTATTTGAATCAAAATTAAATTCTACTTTTTCAACGCCTTCTATATTTTCAACCGCCACTTTATCTGAATTACTAAAAATACTCCCACTTATCATAGATTGAGTTTTATCTTCACTAGATAAAGATGCCTCTAACACGACTTTACCTTGATCTTCACCTGTAAACTCTTTTATGGTTTTACTTTTGTATCCTTCACCTAATGCTACTATAGCTATAACAGCTGCTATACCTATAATAATTCCAAGCATAGTTAGAAAAGAACGCTTTTTATTTCTATTTAAATTTCTCAAGGCTGAAAAGATTAATACCTTTAATTTCATTATACATCTTCTCCTTCCTTAAGCTCTCCATCAAATATTCTCACCATTCTATCTGCTTTTTTTCCTACATTAATATCATGAGTAATTAAAATTATTGTAATTCCATCTTTATTTAACTCTTTAAAAATCCTTATAATCTCTTCTGATGTATGACTATCTAAAGCCCCTGTTGGTTCATCAGCAATTATTATGTCAGGATTATTTACTAAGGCTCTTGCTATAGATATTCTTTGTTGTTGTCCACCTGATAATTGAGTTGGATACTTATTTATTTTATCTATAAGATTTACTTTTTCTAATAACTCTTTTACCCTTTTTCCAGTTTCCCTTAATGTACATCCTCTATAAAGCATTGGTAGCTCTATATTTTCTTTTATTGTTAATCTTTTTATAAGATTGAAATCTTGGAATACAAAACCTATTTTTTCATTTCTAAAAGAAGTTAATTCATCATCTGATAAATCTCTTACATTCTTATTATTTAATAAGTAACTTCCTTCAAATTTATTATCTAGTAACCCTAGAATCTTTATCATCGTTGATTTTCCTGAACCTGAAGGGCCCATTATAGCTAAAAATTCACCTTTTTCAACCTTTAGGTTTATATTCCTTAAAGCATGTAATTTTTCTTCTCCTGAAATATAATACTTATTTATATCCTTCAGTTCTATCATAATTAATTATCCCCCTTAAAAATATCAGAAGGATTCTTCATTAATTTATCCCCTAAAGTAATATCTCCATCAATTAAACTATAATTATCCCCTTTTAATTCTGCTTTTATTTCTATCTTTTCAAATGGATCTTCCTTATCATCATCTTTAGACTTTGCTACATATAATTTAGAATCTTGTTCATAAACATAATCCTTTGGTATTTGGATACTATCCTCTTTTACCTTTACTTCAACACTAAAGCCAACTCTTATTGCCTTTTCTGGTTTAACATAGAAGTTATATGCTGTAGTCTTTCCATCTACTGATACTGTTGGTAATTCATCTATAGTAGATATTTTACCCTTAACTATATCTCCATTACTTACTACTTTTATCTGAACTTCACTATCAACCTTTAATCCTTCTACATCAAATTCTGAAACTTCTGCTTTAATTAAAGGTTCCTTTGATACTACTCTCATATACTCTACTGTTGGATCTGTTAATCCCTTTTCATTTATATAAACAACACCATTAATCTCAGCCTTAATAACTTTCTTTTGTTTTGATGATAAAGCTTCCTTTTGTTTTTCTAAATCAGCTGAACTATCTTTTAAAGTTTCTATTGCTGCATCTTCTGCCTCTATTTTAGCTTGTGCTGCTTGAAGCTTTTGAGTAAGCTCCATTTCCTTTGCCTCTAACTCTGGTGTAGCTTCTCCTTGTTTTTTACTCTTAACTGCATTTAATTGATTTTTATATTCTTCTATTTCATTATTAAATTCTGTTCTTTTTCCATTACTTCTATTGATTTTTTCATTAGCTGAAGCTATTTGTCTTTCTACTCCTGCCACTTCTTCTGAAATTGCTGGATTTGAATATGTAAAAAGTACATCTCCTTCTGAAACTTCTTGTTTATTTGAAACATTTACACTCTCTATATCACCTAGTGTCTTGTCCATGCCAACTCTTTGTTCTTTACTGATAACACTTATACCTTTAAACTTTAATCCATTTTCTCCAGTAACCTCGAATTTATCTGCTACATTCTCTACTGTACTTTTTGTATTATTTTGATTAACTTTAATTTTATATCCTAATGCTGAAATAACTCCTACGGCAATTATAAAACTAATACTAATAATTATCTTTTTATTTTTTGAAGTTAATTTTTTACCTTTCACTATAACACCTCGTTTAATTTTATTTATAAAAAGCCTATATTTATTAACTTAAATAAGAATTATCTTTTTAAGAAAACAAACATAGGCTATAATTGAAATTCAATTATTCTGCTGAAGCAGTTCCAAATCCATATACTTCTTTTTTTATATAAATAAATATAGCCATTAATACTGGTAATATTAATATAAATAAAATTCCTAATTTAGACTCTACAGTTATAAGACTAAATATAACTCTTAATATTATTGTACCGAAATAACAATATACTCCTACTGCTTTTCTTCTTAAAATTAAGATTACAGATACTAACATTAATATTGTAAATACTAAACCTATAATTATTTCCATTTGTGAAACTTGTGGTACTGCCCCTTCACCTAAAGTCATCATTTGCTCGTTAATAGCATCTTTAAATAATAGACTCATTATAGTTCCAATAATACTAAATGCAATTCCTATAAAATGTAGAATAGAGATTGTCCATATTCCAGCTCCAAGTTTAATTTTTTGATCATTTTCCATAATATCCATCCTCCCCTATTTATAAGTGATTCCCCTAAAACCAACTTATTTATTCACCCATAAGGCTAATCATAATAGATATTACTTCTCAATTAGTAAATTATCAATAGATAATGTACAAAGTGGATATAATCCTACATGAAAAGAATATTTAGAAGATTATTTTAATGATTAAATAATTATCTTCTAAAGTTATGTTAATTTCACCTTTATTCTTTTTAATTATTTTCATGACATTAAATAACCCATAGCCTCTATTTTGCCCTTTTTTAGAAAATCCCTTTTTAAAAAAGCCTTTGATTTCCTTTATTTCTAAATTTTCAATAGAATTTCTAACTTCAATAATATTATCGTCTAATACTACTTCTATATCTTTATTTTCTAATTTCTTAACTTCATCAATAGCATTATTTAATAAATTAGTTAAAACTATATTTAACTCCCAATCTTCTAAGTTATCTTTAAAATCACCCTTTATCTTATAGCTAAAATTTATTCCAAAGTTATTACACTCTAATATTTTATTATATATAATAGCTTTAATAATTGTATTTTTTATATTTAAAATGCCTGCTATTTTACTGGTATCTTTTATATCTCCAATGTATTTTCTAACTTTTGATTTTATCTCTTCTTTACTATCCTCTACTTCTATAATGGAATATAAAGTATTTAAGTGGTTTTTATATTCATGTTCATTTACTTTAATACTCTCTATAAGCTCTTCTAAAACAATATTAGAATACGTATTTATTTCTAAATTCTTTTTTTGTACAACTAATCTATAAGAGGTTTTATAATAATGAAAGCTTATTATAACTAAAATACTTGTTATAATGCTAAACTCTACTATTAAATGATTAAATTGTAAAGCCGAATAGTTTAATAATTTAAAAAAGATAAAGTGAAGAAAAATATAAAGTAATTTAAAAAGTAAACAACTTAGTAATGCTAATGTTATATTTTTTACTATATTTTTCAAGATACTTTTATTAATTAGAATATTATAAAGTAATAAAGAAATTAATATTTCTAAAAAAATTATTATAATCATTTTTTAATTTGCCTTTATGTATATATTATTTTTATATTTATACCCAAGTTTTGCAGCTTCTTTATAATTATTAAAATAAATATTCCAAAGCTTTGGATATACCTTTTCTATCTTATCTATATAATTTAAATTTATTGCATAAGATTTATGGGATTGTACTATATCTTTAAAGTTAATTTCTTCAATAATCTTTGCTAATCCATTTACCTTAACTTCGTATTTTCCTTTTATGGTATGGATTCTACATTTTCTTAAATAATACTCTATAAATATTATATCTTTATGATAAATTTTTACTGATATTTTAGATGAGATATTAAAAATACTAGATGGATTATCGTTTTCTTTAGCATCATTCTTTGCTTTTAAGAAAGTGCTTACTATATTTATTATTTCTTCTTTTTCATATGGCTTTAATAAGAAATCATAGCAATGAATATTTTTGAAAGCATCTAACATTCTATTTGCCTCTATAGTTACAAATACTATTGGTGTTAATTTATATCCAGGTTTAACTCTTATTTTCTCAGCTAATTCTATTCCTGTCCCATCTACTAGATTGACATCTAGTAAAAATAAATCTATATTTTCTTTATTTATTATTTCCATTGCCTTTTTCAAAGATTTTACTGAATAAACGGTAATATCTTCAAATTCTTCTTGTATTATTTTCTTTAAAGCTTCTCTTTGCTCTTCTATATCTTC
The DNA here is from genome assembly GCF_002327185.1 of Clostridium chauvoei. NCBI lineage: Bacteria > Bacillati > Bacillota > Clostridia > Eubacteriales > Clostridiaceae > Clostridium > Clostridium chauvoei. Next base: position 2,644,052 of record NZ_CP018624.1, read on the forward strand.
AACTATTAATATATTCATATTTCACCCCAGCTTTAATTTTTATATACAATACTACTTTTTCGCTAATATATAATAAATATATCATATTTTTCCATAACTTTTCTATAAATTTATTTAATTAGCCTTTATTAACTAAAAAAATACAAAAAAGGTACATAGCCTTATAACTATATACCTTAAATATCTTCATTTAACTTTGATTATTCTTTCTTTTATTTTTTTCTTCTTTTTCTTTTATACGTTGTGATAGATACATATATTCAATAATTTTCTTTCTATCATATAAAAGCTTCTTTTCCATTATTGTATCAACTAAAACTTCTGCTAAATGTTCTGCATCATGTTTTACATATTTCTTTTCTATTTTTACTAATGAAGCTTCTACTACTTCTACACCTAAAGCCTTTAACTCTTTTTTATCTAACTCAACTAATTCTGAGTTATCCTCTAGATACTTAGCTTTTATGTCTTCTGGTATTCCTTCTCTATTAGCTACAACATAATCTACTATATTCTTACCAGCATGCTTTTTTAATACTTTTATATGATCTGAAGCCTTAAAGCCATGAGTTTCTCCTGGTTGAGTCATTATATTAGATATATATATTTTTATTGCATCACTTTTCTTAATAGTATCTGCAATATCTTTTACTAAAAGATTAGGTATTACACTTGTATATAAACTTCCTGGCCCTAAAACTATAGCATCTGCTTCTCTTATAGCTTTTAGAGCATCTTCTAGTGGCCTCGCATCCTTTGGTTCAATCATAAGTCTCTTTATTCTTGAATTTTGTTCCAGAGATTCTTTTGGTATTAAAGATTCACCTTCTATTTTATTACCGTTTTCTAATTCAGCTACAAGCTTCATATCATCTAAGGTTACAGGTAAAACTTTTCCTGTAACAGCTAATACTGAACTCATTTTTTGAACTGCATCTTCAAAGTTATCACTTACTCCATCCATTGCAGCTAAAAATAAATTACCAAAGCTTTGATTTTTAAGTCTTCCATCTGGAAATCTATATTGAAGTAATTCTTCCATTAATGGTTCTGTATCTGCTAATGCTAAAATACAGTTTCTTATATCTCCTGGAGGCAACATTCCAAGATCTTCTCTTAGGTCTCCTGACCCACCACCATCATCAGCTACTGTAACTATCGCTGTAATATTTGATGTATAATATTTAAGTCCTCTAAGCATTGTAGACAGTCCTGTTCCACCACCTACAACTACTATTTTAGGCCCTTTAACTAAAAGTCTCTTTTCGTAAATAAGACTTTCCATCTTTCTACTATCTAATGATAATTTTATATACCCTTTGTTAGTAAGGGCTATTATAGACTTCATTCCTTCTGCTACTGAAACATAAATAACAAATATTCCTGTAATATTTAAGAAAATATAAAATAACTTATAATAAATATCGTAAATTCTATGGTTTACTAATTCCGTAAATCCAAATGCAATTAATAAGATTCCAAAGATTCCAAAGAAAAACCAACGTTTGACTCTTACCCCTGGCCTTAACCAATCTTTAATCTTCACAGTTTTTTAGCTCCCTGATGAACATCTTCTCTGATGTCCCTATGTTCTACAGATACATTATAGTTCTTTTCTGATAGCTTTTCATAAATTGCATTTGCAATGGCAACTGACCTATGTCTTCCACCTGTGCATCCTACAGATATAATAAGCTGTCTCTTTCCTTCTTTCTTATAATTTGGAATTAAAAAGTCTAACATATCTATTGACTTACTTACAAATTCTACTGTTTCTTGTTGCTTTAATACATAATCTTTAACAGGCTCATCATTTCCTGAATATGGTTTTAACTCTGGAATATAGAATGGATTTGGTATAAATCTAACATCAAATACCAAATCTGAATCTACTGGAATACCATATTTAAATCCAAAACTTAATACAGTTACAGAAAGTTGCTTTTCTGGTTGTTCTGCATCTCCATAGTTTTTATTCATTTCTTCTCTTAAATCTCTTATTGCATATTTAGATGTATCTATTATTATATCTGCTCTATCTTTTACTTCTCTTAATTTATTTCTTTCTTCTGTTATCCCAGTAATAACTCTACTTCCTGGTGATAACGGATGACTTCTTCTTGTCTCTTTGAATCTTTTAACTAAAACCTCATCTGATGAATCTAAAAATAATATTTCATATTTAAATTCTTGATCTTTTAAATAATTTAAGCTTTCGAATAAATCATCAAAGAATATTCCACCTCTAATATCTATAACTAGTGCTACTTTATCTATCTTTCCTTGACTTTGAACACATGCTTCTGCAAATTTTGGTATTAATTTTGGTGGAAGGTTATCTACACAGAAATATCCCATATCTTCTAAACTTCTTGTAGCTTCTGTTTTACCTGCTCCTGATAATCCTGTAACTATTATAAATCTCATATGTTGCCCTCCCTTGTTTGTACGTTAGTGTAAAGTTTTTTACACTACTTTTCTTTTTAAATCTTTATATATCAAGGTTTCGCCAGTTTTTTTGTATAAAAAAATAACGACCCCCTAATTTCATGTTAAAATTGAATCTCTAACCAAACAAAATCACACATGAAAGGATGTCGTTATTATGGATTCAATTATAACTTATTTAATTACTTATAATCAATATTTAATTGCCATTATCGGTCAATTACTTTTATTCATCTCAAAACATATTCCACTTAACCAGATGATATTTGATGATTCTAATAGTCCAGAATACCAAAAATTCAAAGTAGATAAGCTACCCACAATTATTAGATTTGAAAAGGTAGACTATATATTACTTTTAGCTTATTACAAACATAAATATAACAAGACCGTAAAACCCGTCCAAAGACGGAACGGGAAGTCTATCCCTAAAAAAACTAAATGTCCTAAGTGTGGTGCACCACATGAATATATATACGATAACAATGGCAGTAAAGGACAGTTTCAATGTAAAGTTTGTGGTCTTACATTTAAAGAAACTAATCACACAACTAAACCAATAGTATTTATATGTCCTTATTGCGGTGCTACGCTTACGGAACAAAAGCAACGCAAGCACTTTAAAATACATAAATGCAATAATTCTAAATGCTTATACTATCAAAGAAATCTTAAGAATCTTCCAAAGAATATTGATCCTTGTGATAAATACAAGTATAAGCTTCATTACATATATCGTGAATTTAATATTAACTTCTTTAAAATGGATCTATATCCAATATCAAAACATGCTACCGGATTTAGTTTTAAGAAGTTTAGCCCGCATATAATGGGACTATGCTTGACTTATCACGTTAATTGTAAAATGTCTACAAGACAAACAGCTCATGTTTTAAAAGAAGTTCATGGAATAAAAATTTCACATAGAACTGTTGCTAATTATGCTCTAACAGCAGCTGCTGTTATTAAGCCGTTTGTTGATACCTTTGATTACAAACCCTCTAAAATACTTTCTGCCGATGAAACTTATATAAAAGTAAAAGGCATTAAGCATTATGTCTGGATTGTAATGGATGCTTGTAAAAGGTCTATTCTAGGTTATCAAGTATCTGATACAAGAAATACTGGCCCTTGTATACTAGCAATGCGTATGGCTTTTGATAAGTTTAAAGACTTCCCTGGAAAAGCTTTAAACTTCGTTGCCGATGGTTACAGTTCATATCCGTTAGCGAAGCAACAATTTGAATTAGAAAAAAATAAAGAATTTAATCTAACTCAAGTTATCGGACTTACTAACGATGATCCAGTATCTGAAGAATTTCGTTGGGTTAAGCAAGTTGTAGAGCGTTTAAACCGTACCTTTAAATCTTCCTACAGGGGTACCTGTGGTTATGGAAGTGATGAAGGTGCTCTTTATGGCTTCTCCCTTTGGGTTGCTTATTACAACTTCTTACGCCCGCATCCTTACAATTACTGGCGTCCTTTAAACGAATTAAAGCAACTAGATGGTATTGACAATATGTCTGCAAAGTGGCAAATTCTTATCAGTCTCGGTCAACAAACCATATTACATATGCAAGAATCACAAACTTCTTGATAAATCATAAAATCAAATATTGATTAAGTTTTTGCCTCCGTTACCGAAGGTCTTTTTAGCATATTCAATTTTAAAATTTTCTTAGATATTATAAAGATATTTTTAACTATTATTCCAAATTAGCCATAAGCTATTTTTTCATACGAAACTTTACACTATCGTTTGTACTGTTCTTTATAATTAAATTATATCACATTTTCGAATCTCGTTCTTCCATTGCTCTAAATAATAATTCACAAAATTCTCTGTTGTCTTCTTCTATTCCTATACTTACTCTTATCCATCCTGGTATTCCTAAAAGAAACCCTGGTCTTATAATATACCCATGCTTTAATAAATATTCATGAATAGGTTTACCATCACTCTCCAATTTTATTAATACTACAATTATATATTACCTTACTTTAATTTACAATTTGCATTTAATAATTTGAGGTTTTTATTTAATTACACATAAAAAATAGGACCTAATTAATTAAGTCCTAAATATCTTTCAAATACTTTTTATTTTAATTGTATTAATCTTCACCTATAATTCTAACTTCTGGATGTAATTCTACTCCAAACTGTTTCTTTACTTCTGCTTGAATATGGTGTATTAAATCTAATATATCCTTAGCTGTAGCTCCACCTTTATTTATAACAAAACCTGAATGTTTTTTAGATACAGCAGCTCCACCAAGAGTAAAACCCTTTAAACCTGCATCTTCAATTAACTTTCCTGCAAAATATCCTTCTGGTCTCTTAAATGTACTTCCTGCTGATGGATATTCTAATGGTTGCTTAGATTCTCTTTTAAAAGTTAAATCATCAACTCTTTCTTTTATGTTAGCTCCATCGCCTTTTTCTAAACTGAATGTGGCTGATAAAACTATATATCCTTTTTTCATAACAATTGATGATCTATAACCTAACTCTAACTCTTCATGTGAAAGTGTTAAAACATTGCCTTCAGTATCTATAACATCTGCTGATTCTATAACATTTGATATTTCTCCATTATATGCACCTGCATTCATAAATACTGCGCCACCCACAGTTCCTGGAATTCCACAAGCAAACTCAAAACCAGTTAAAGAATTTTCTAATGCTGAATTAGAAACATCTTTTAACATAGCTCCACACTCTGCTTCAACCTTGTTATCTGTTACATTTATATTTTTTACATTTCCAAGTTTTATAACAACGCCTCTTATTCCGCCATCTTTAACTAATAAATTTGAACCATTTCCAACTACGTAAAAAGGTATATTGTTTTTTCTGCAAACTTCAATTGTTTTTATTACCTGTTCTTTGTTATTAGGTATTACTAATATATCTGCCGGTCCACCTACTCTAAAATGAACATACTCTTTCATAGGTGCATCTAATTTTAAACTCTCTTCATCATAAAATTCTTTAAATAAATCTACAAAACCTTTATATTGATTCATCACAAACTCCTTAAAAAACGTAGTAATATCTTTTCCTAGTATAAATTAAAAATTTCTATTAAACAACCCATTTAAATATAAATTATTATCTTTTACAATATTGTAACTTATTTATTAAAATAATCTATTATACTTTGGGCCGCTTTTTTATCTATGCTTTCTGTATCTAATAATTCTTCAAGTTTAGCATTTTTTATATTTTCAACACTACCAAACTTCATAAGTAAATTTCTTCGTCTTTTTTCTCCTATATTTGGAATGTCTTCTAATATAGAATGTAATGTTCTTTTATCCCTAAGACTTCTATGATAAGTAATAGCAAATCTATGTACTTCATCTTGAATTCTTCTTATCATTTGCATTAGATTTGAGTGTCTATTAATTATAATCTCATCATTATTAAATATAATTCCTCTAGTTTGATGTTTATCGTCTTTTACAAGTCCACATACAGGTATATTTATATTTAACTTTTTCAGTACCTCTAAAGCAACATTTACTTGCCCTTTCCCTCCATCCATCATTATAAGGTCTGGAAAACTTGAAAATTTACCTGAAGAAAACTTTAAACTTCTTTCCTGAATCTGCTTTATTTCTTCAAGCCCATGAGTAAATCTTCTTTCTAAAATTTCTCTCATACTATCATAATCATTAGCACCCTTTACAGATTTTATTCTAAATCTTCTATAATCACTATTTTTTGCTCTTCCTTCTTCAAAAACAACCATAGTCCCAACAGAATCCACACCTTGTATATTTGATATATCATATGCTTCTATTCTAAAAGGTGTTTCTTCTAGTTCTAAAGCTTCCTTCAATTCTAAAAGTGAAATCCTATTTATCTCCCTTTCTTGAAGGAATTTATCTTTGAATTTTTCTAAAGTTATTTGGGCATTGCTTTTAACCATTTCTAGCATATCTCTTTTTTGCCCTTTTTGTGGTATCTTGATCCACACTTTAGAACCCCTCTTTATATTTAGAAATTCTTCTATTAAATCTAAATCTTCTATTTCTGGTACAAATATAGTCTTTGGAACCTTTGCTGTACCTCCATAAAATGATGTTATAAACTCTCCTAAAATTTCTCCAATACTCTCATTTACGGTATTTTCAAATATAAAATGTTCTCTTCCTGTTATTTTCCCTTCTCTTGAAAAAAACACTTGAATACAACTATCTTTTTCGTCTTGGAATATGTTAATGAAATCTTCATCACCTTCCATAGTCTTAAATATTTTTTGCTTTTCAGCTATCGCTTCAATTGCTAATATCTTATCTCTAAGACTAGCTGCCTTTTCAAATTCTAAATTCATAGCAGCTTCTTCCATGTTAGCCTTTAATTGATTTTTTATAGTTTTATCTTTTCCATTAAGAATATCAATAATATCATCAATCATTTTTTTGTATTCTTCTTTAGTTGCATGGCCTGCACAAGGTCCTAAGCATTTTTTTATATGATAATTAAGACATGGCCTAATCTTTTCTCCATTTTCTTTAATTGAAAGCTTACATGTTCTAAGTGGAAATAACTTATTTATTAAATTCATAGTTTCATATACAACTGTACTATTTGTATATGGGCCAAAATATTTACTTCCATCCTTTGCATATTTTCTTGTTACAAATACCCTCGGGTAATCATCATTATTAGTAATCTTTATAAAAGGGTAAAACTTATCATCCTTTAACAAAATATTATATTTAGGACTATATTTTTTTATTAGATTACATTCTAAAATTAATGCCTCCATTTCACTATCTGTAACTATGTATTCAAATTCTGATATATTCTTAACTAAAACTCTAACTTTTTCTGAGTGATTTTTAGAATTTTGAAAATAACTTTTTACTCTATTCTTTAATATCTTTGCCTTACCTACATAAATAATTTCACCTAAATTATTTTTCATTATATATACACCAGGTTTTTCTGGTAAATTTTTTAGATGATACTCAAAATCAAACATTTTATCACCACCCTTTTTCCTTTATCCACAGTTTATAAAGTAAATTTTATCACATTTGTGGATTAATACAATAAGGGCTTTGTGTTTTAACAAAGCCCTTATTGTATAACTAACTTACATATATTTTAAACTTTAAAATGGTGACTGAAAATCTTCAAATCTTGGAAAGTTTTCATCTTCCTCTTCAACTGATATATCGCCTTGAAAATCCCATGGTATATTTAATGAACTCCAATGAATTCCCCCTCTATACTCTGGAATAAACGGTTTAGTTACTTTATAAAAAATTAAAGCCTCTTTATCACCTTTAATATAGTATCCATGAGCACATCCTTTTGGAATATACAATAATTCTTTATTTGTTTCATTTAAATCTACCATAGCATATTTTCCAAAAGTTTTTGAGTCTTTTCTTAAATCTACAACTACATCTTGTATTTCTCCTTTTATACATGTTACTAATTTGTCATGTGCTTCTGGTGGTGCTTGAAAATGCATTCCTCTTAAAGCACCTGGCTTTGCAATTGCATAATATTCTTCTTTGAATTCTGTACTCAGTCCATAGATGTTAAATTGAATATCATTAAATACCTTTATAAGATCACATGTATTGTTCATTGATATAGATGGTGTAATAACGAAGCATCCCTCAACGCCTAATGGTTTTACTCTAAACATTATTTTATTTCCCCTCTTATCCTCAAAAGTTTGTTATTTACCCTTTTTTTCGAAAAATTTCAAAAGAAATTCCTACTTTTAATATATGTTTTTGTAAAATAAAAGTGTTTATCTTTAAAAAAAATAGAGTACTAAGTATGCCTTAGTACTCTTTTAAGATTTCTTTTAAATTTTTTAATTATTCTCCTAAAACTGCCATTCTTACTACTTGTGATGCTATTTCTGCTGCTGTTCCTGCACCATTTTCACCATTTTCAACAATTACAGCTACTGCTACTTTAGGATTATCTAATGGTGCTGCTGTTATAAACCAACCATGAGGAATTGCATCAGTCCCATCAGGTAACTTATAATCTGCTGTACCTGTTTTAGCTCCAGCATTTGTTCCTTCAAAAGCAGGCCATCTATATAAGTTATTTTCTACTAAATATCCCATATATCCTTTAACAGTTTCTGCTACATCTTTAGGAATTACATCTTCTTTTAAAACTTTATTTGGAATTTCTTTAACGTTATTTCCATCTTTATCAACAACTTTATTAACTAACTTAGGTTCCATAAGAACTCCATCATTAGCTACCGTTGCTGCCATTATTGCCATTTGCATTGGTGTTACTACAACACTTCCTTGCCCAATACCACTTTGTGCTATATTCCCTTCTTCATATGATTCTAAAGTAGGGAATTGGCTTATTGACATTGATACTCCAACACCTGGAATTCTTGAATTAAAACCAAATTTCTCTGCAGTTGCTTTTAATTTTTCATTTCCAAGCTCCATTGCTAACGTACCAAATACTACATTACTAGAAACTCTATATGCTCTTCTTAAATCAATGTTTCCATGTGCTTGATGCATATAGTTGTTTAATGTTGATCCATCTGCAAATGTTATTTTACCAGTATCATTAAATATTCTTCCTGTTACTGAAGGATTATTTTCAATAGCACTAGATAATGTTATTGTTTTAAATACTGATCCTGGTGGATAAATACCATTAGTAGCTCTATTTAAAAGCTTATTTTCTTCATCTACACCTGCATTTGCATCCTTTATAGCTTGCTCCAAGTTAGCTGGATCATAAGTTGGTTTTGAAACCATTGCTAATATTTCTCCTGTTTTAGGATTTAAAGCTACAACTGATCCCTTTCTATCGCCTAATGCATCATAAGCTACCTTTTGAATATTATAATCTAAAGTAGTTACTAATCCATTACCAACCTTTTTATCCTGTTCTTTATCTCTATTTTCAAAAGCACTTTTTAGGTTAAAGTCCTTAAATAAATTTCTAATTCCATTTGAAAAAGTATTGTAACTTGAAAGCTCATTATCAAATTCTTCTTCTAATCCTGTAAGTCCATATCTTTCGTCAACATATCCTAATGCATGAACATAAAGATCTCCATAAAGATATTCTCTATCTTGTGTTAATGTGTCTACTCTTTTGCTCTTTGTTAAAGGTTCACCGTTTCTATCATAAATAGTTCCTCTTAAAACTTCATTTCTTTTTGCCCAAAGTCTTACGTTTTTAGGATCTTCGGCAATACCTGGACCTTTAAATATCTGGAAGTAGGCCATATATGATATTAATCCTATAAAGCAAAAAAGGAATACAACCATAACATTTCTAACGCTTTTTGCTAAATCATTCATATACTATGCCTCCTCTGAAATTTTCTGCAATATTCCTAATGTAAAGAATATAGTTATCATGGAACTACCACCATAACTGATAAGTGGTAAAGTTATTCCTGTTAGTGGTATTACTTTAAAAATACCACCTATTATAACTAAAGTTTGACAAGCTATCATTGTACTAAAACCTACAGCTGATAATTGACTAAACTTTTCATTTGTAACAAAAGCTGCTCTTATTCCTCTATAGAATAATAAGAAATATATAATCATAATTCCTACAGCAAAAATTGTTCCAAACTCTTCACATATAACTGCAAAAATAAAATCACTTGTATTTACTGGTATAAATTCTGGATAGCCTTTTCCTAATCCAACACCAAATAGTCCACCGGATGCTATAGCATATAATCCTTGTACTATTTGCATACCTTCATCAGTAGCATGACTCCAAGGATCTAACCATATCATAACTCTGTTTCTTACGTGTGAAAACATTCCATAAGCTCCTACTGCACCTATTGCAGATAAGCCTAAACAAGTAAATACATATTTTTTCTTTGAGGTTGCTATGTATAACATAGTTACTGATATACCAAAGAAAATTAATACTGATCCTAAATCTGTTTGAAGAACCATACAAGCTAATGAATACATAGCTATTAGTGCTGGCTCTATAAGTTGTTTAAATTCTTCTTTTAAATTCTTTTTGCTTTCATAATTCATTAAAGCTGATGCTAAGTATAAAACTAAAGCTATCTTACCAAATTCTGAAGGTTGAAATCCAAAACCTGCTATATAAACCCAGTTCTTAGCTCCATATATTTCTTTACCGAATATTAATGCCATAGGCATAAGAATCAGTGTTAAGATCATATATATTCTTTTATACTTTGCAAAGCTCTTTAAATCTGGCAATACAACTACTATTGTAATATAAGCAATTATTCCAATAACAACCCACATAAGCTGTTTCATTGCTTCTGCATGGTTTATTCTATATATTACCGCTATCCCTACTACTGCTAAAATACTGGAGAAAATCAACATAAACTTATCTCCATCAGGATAAAACTTTCTTATTACATAATGAGAGTATCCTATAATTATGCATAGTACTACTCCCATTCCAAGTGCTTTGTAATCAAATGGTTTTTTTAACAAGGCTAGGTTAGTAAAAAGAAGTATACATAGTAGATAAATTAGTTTAAGAACTCTCTTCTCTAATTTTAAAGCACTCTTCATAACTTCACCTCTATTTTTTATCTGATCTTATAACCTTAAAAATTGCACTTCCTATTCTTATCTTATCGTTAGGTCTTAATTTAAAGCTTCCGTCTATTTGCTCATCGTTAACGAAAACTCCATTTGTACTATTCAAGTCTTCAATAAATACTTCATTATTTTTAACAATAAGCTTCGCATGATTTCCTGAAACATATGGTTCAGTTAATTGAACTGTATTTCCATCTCTTCTTCCTATTGTTATTGGAGCTCTTAATAAATATAGGGTTCCTTCTTCAATATTTGAATTATCTCCTGATTTCAAAACCTCTATTCCATAATTTTTCTTACCTGAAGCTTGTTTCCTTTTTCCACCACTTTTAACATCCTTGTACATAATTTTTAGAGCATAGTAAATTATGAAATATAGTATTATTATAAATACTATACCAAAGCCAAAAGTCATCAGTCTTGAAAAACTCATTTCTTCACCTCTAAATTCAAGTATTATTACCATTATATATTAAAACTTCTAGCATAAAATAACAAGTATTTAGTATTTATCTTAACATCTTTTTAAGATATTTCCCTGTGTAGGACTCTTCTAAAGTGCTTATTTTCTCAGGTGTACCATATCCCACTATAGTTCCTCCCTTATCTCCACCTTCTGGACCTAAATCTATTATATAGTCAGCACATTTTATCATATCTAAGTTATGTTCTATAACTACTACTGTATTTCCTGCATCAACTAATCTTTGAAGGATTTCAACAAGTCTATTTACATCATCTATGTGTAATCCTGTAGTAGGTTCATCTAGTATATATAAAGTTTTTCCTGTACTTCTTTTTGATAATTCAAAAGCTAATTTAATTCTTTGGGCTTCTCCTCCTGATAGTTGAGTAGATGGTTGCCCTAACCTTATATATCCAAGACCTACATCATTTAAAGTTTGAAGCTTATTTTTTATTCTCGGAATATTTTCAAAGAATTTTAGTGCTTCTTCTACAGTCATGTTTAAAACATCATCTATAGATTTCCCTTTATATTTAACTTCTAAGGTTTCTCTATTATATCTTTTTCCTTTACATACTTCACATGGTACATATACATCTGATAAAAATTGCATTTCTATTTTAATTATTCCATCTCCTGAACAAGCTTCACATCTTCCACCTTTAACATTAAAGCTAAATCTACCTGGTTTATATCCTCTCATCTTAGCTTCTGGAGTTGTTGAAAACAATTCTCTTATTATATCAAAAGTACCTGTATAAGTTGCAGGGTTTGACCTTGGAGTTCTTCCTATAGGACTTTGATCTATATCAATTATTTTATCTATAAATTCTGCTCCTATAATTTCTTTATGATCACCTACTGGATTTTTGCTTCTATTTACTATTCTATTTAATCCTTTATATAATATTTCATTTACTAAAGTACTCTTTCCTGAACCTGAAACACCTGTAACCATCGTTAATGTAGCTAGTGGAATAGATATATTTACATTTTTAAGGTTATTTTCTCTAGCTCCCTTAACAGTTATTTTATTTCCATTTCCTTTTCTTCTTTCTGTAGGAAGGTTAACTTTTTTCTTTCCAGTTAAATATTGACCAGTTATAGATTCTTTACAATTTTTAATTACATCTAAAGGCCCTGCTGCAACAATTTCTCCACCATGTTCACCAGCTCTTGGTCCTATATCTACAATAAAATCTGCTTCTTTTATAGTATCATCATCATGTTCAACTACTATAACTGTATTTCCTACATCTCTTAGATTTTTTAGAGTTTTTATTAATCTATCATTATCTCTTTGATGCAGTCCTATACTAGGTTCATCCAAAATATATAAAACTCCCATAAGTGCTGAACCAATTTGAGTTGCTAATCTTATTCTTTGAGACTCTCCTCCAGATAATGTTCCTGAATTTCTTGATAGATTTAAATAATCTAATCCTACATCTATTAAGAAGTTTAGTCTGCTTTTTATTTCTTTTATTATTTGATCACTTATAATTCTATCTTTTTCTGAAAACTCAATACTATTTAAGTATGCTAACTCTTCTCTAATAGACATTGTAGTAAATTCATAAATATTTTTACTTCCAACCCTAACTGCAAGTGCTTCTTTTTTTAATCTTGCTCCTTTACATTTAGGACAATAACTATTGCTCATGTATTGTTCTATATCACCTTTAATTATATCTGAATTTGTCTCTCTATATCTTCTTTTTAAAGAGTTTATTTCGCCTTCATAGGCATAAGAATATTCAGCTTTAACTCCTTCTTTTGTATATATAACTTTTAATTTTTTACCGTTAGTTCCATAAAGAATTAAATCAAGATGCTCTCTTGAAAGCTCTTTAACTGGTCTGCTTAAATCTACATCGTATTCGTTACTCAAAGCCTTTAATATAGCAAAAGTCCAAGAATCTTCCTTTAATCTCCCATCTCCCCAAGTAGCTATTGCACCTTCTAAAATACTTAAATCTTTATTAGGTATTATTAAATTTTCATCTAATTCAATTAAACTTCCAAGGCCATCACAATAATCACACTTTCCAAAAGGTGAATTAAAAGAAAATAATCTTGGTTCTAATTCATCTATACTTAAACCACACTCTGGACAAGCAAACTTCTCACTAAATAAAATATCTTCTCCACCTATTACATTTACTATAACTAATCCTTCTGCTAATTTAAGAGCAGTTTCTAAAGAATCAGTTAATCTTCCTTCTATCCCTTCTTTAAGAATTATTCTATCTACTACTGCTTCAATACTATGTTTCTTATTTTTATCTAAGTTTATTTCTTCTTCTGTAAGATCATAAATTTCACCATCAACTCTGGCTCTTACAAATCCATTCTTTTTTATATTTTCTAAAACTTTTTCATGAGTTCCCTTTTTACCTCTTACAATTGGAGCTAAAATTTGAATCTTAGCTTTATCCCCAAGTTCCTTAACTCCATCCACAATTTGATCAACAGATTGTTTAGAAATTTCTATATTATACTTTGGACAATGTGGAACACCTACTCTTGCATATAAAAGTCTTAGGTAATCATATATTTCAGTTACTGTTCCAACTGTTGAACGTGGATTTTTACTTGTAGTTTTTTGATCTATTGATATAGCTGGTGATAAACCTTCTATATATTCTACATCTGGTTTATCCATTTGACCTAAAAATTGTCTTGCATATGATGATAAAGATTCAACATATCTTCTTTGCCCCTCTGCATAAAGGGTATCAAAAGCTAAAGAAGATTTACCTGAACCTGATAATCCAGTAAAAACAATTAATTTATCTCTAGGTATTTCTAATGAAACGTTTTTTAAATTATGAACTTTTGCACCTTTTATAATAATTTTATCCTTCATATATTACTGCCCCTTCTCTCATTTTAGAGTTAGTTTTCACTTATTTATTTTAAAATAAACTCGAACAAACATTCTTTATTATATTGTAAATTTCTTTATATTTATTGTCAATTATACCTTGTTAATAAAAATTATTAATTAAAATATTATAACAATAAAATTGTTGCCTCATATAATTACATTGAAGTTTTAAACAAAAAAGAACCCGAAAAATATAAATCGAGTTCTTTTCCATATTTTCTAATTTTCAATACCATTAATACTTATTCAACTAATTAAGGTAGCTTAAGAATTCCTCCCTAAACTACCTTAATAAACTTGTTTATGCTCCATTATATACACTTACTAAATCTTTGATTTTAGAAACTTTGGCATTCTCTTATAAACAAAACTATTTTCATAAAAAAATGTAAACCAAACTAGATTAATCATAGCTACTAGATATATATATTCATGTGACCAAAATGCCTTTAACCCAATTAATGAAAATAGTCCAAGTAGCCCTACATATTTGTATCTGTTATAGTCCATAATTCAACTTCCTCTCGTCTCACCATTTTTCTACTATATTATACCATATTTTTTATATATTCGTATTTATACTCAGGTCTCCCAATATTTCCATAAGTTATAGTGGAAGATACTTTTCCTACTTCCTCTAAATATTCCATATACTTTTTAATAGTTACATTACTTATACCAATCTCACCAGCAATTTCTCTTATTGTCCATATAGTGCCTATATTATCCTCTAAAAAGTCAGTTAGCTTTTTAAGAGTTTTTTCATTTAATCCCTTTGGTAGATCTAAATTAATCTCAGTCTTTGATAGATTATCAATTTGTTTTTGTTTTATTTTACTACTTTCTTTTAACAAATTATCCTTTGCTAAAAACTTATTAATAGCCTCTTGAAATCTATCAAACTCAAAAGGTTTTATTAAATAGTCTACAACTCCATAAGCAAAGGCACACTTTATTTTCTCTACTTTATTAGTAGCTGTTATCATTATTACATCTACTAACAGTCCTTCACCTCTGATTGCTTTTAATATGTCAATTCCACTTTCTTTAGGTAAATAAACATCTAACAAAACAAGGTCTATTTGTTTACTTTTCAGTATTTTAATAGCTTCTTCTTTTTCTGATACTATATCTTCTACTGAAAATCCTTTTATAGACTCAATATACTTTCTATTTATTAGAGCTACCATAGGATCATCTTCAATTATCATTACTTTTTTCATTGCTACCTCCTTTGTTCATTTCAATAATAAATATTTTAGTATCTTCAACTTCATCTATTTGAATATTACCACTATATAATTCAACTCTACTCTTTATTAGTGCTAAACCGAATCCTCTTCCATTTCCCTTAGATGATACACCTTGCACAAATAAAGTACTTTTTATATCTTTGTTAATTGGAATTCCATTGTCTTTCACTTTAATAAATATCTTTTCACTATCTTCTTTTATAGATATTTCTACTTTCATATCTTCTCTTCTACTTGAAAGACAAGCTTCAAAAGCATTCTCTAATAAGTTTCCTATTATTGTTATTAAATCATAAGGTTCAATTTGACCATGATTTTCATATAAATTTGACTCATTATCTATTTCAAAACTTATATTTCTCTCATTGGCTACTAATTGTCTACTAATTAATAACCCTTTTATATAATTATCTTCTATACTTATAAACTTCCCATCTACCAATTCATGAGATTCTTGTGTATTTATAATGTACTTTCTTGCTTCATCATATTCCTCTATTTTTATAAGTCCTAAAATTACATGTAGCTTATTTTTAAATTCATGAACTGTAGCTCTTAAATTTCTAATAATCTCATCTACTCCAGTTATTTCTTTAGCCACTTTATTTATTTCGTTTCTATCTATAATAGTAATTATTGAACCTAAATATCCCTGTGCCCCAATCATAGGATAAATTGATAAAAATATTTTTTCTCCATCTATTATAAATTCCTTAATTTCTATAACCTCTCTTTTTTCTATATACGAAGATATTTTTTCAAAGAACTTTTCTTCGTTAAAATCTTTCAATAAATGATAACAAGCATTATTTACTTCTATTATTTTATCCTTATTATCTAATGCTATTATTCCTTCTTTTATATTATTTAATATAATTTCTTTTTGGGTATATAATCTAGCAATTTCTTCTGGTTCCATTCCAAATATCTTATTTTTTATTTTTTTAGCAAACCAATTAGCTAATACTATATTAATTATTAGTGAAACTATAAATAATATAGTAAATACTCCAATAATATTTTTCATTAATCCTTCTATTTCTGTTTGATATTTTCCAACCATTACGAAGCCAACTTGTTCATTTCCATAAAATATTGGTTCAAAGTATCTTAAGGTTTTTCCCATTGAACCAGTCATACTTGAATAATAACTTATTCCTTTTTCTAAAACGTCTTTTTTATCTGGATTTTTAAATATATCACCTATTTGACTTTCATCTAAATGAGAATACTTTTCTCCAGTTATATCTGCCACTACAATTATGTCTATATTTTCATTCTCTTCTATTAATTCTTTAGTAAAACTTTGAATAGTATAATCGTTTTCCCTATTTTTAAGTTTTTCTTTTATAAAAGGTGTTTTACTTATAAAAACAGCTGATGTATGTAAATCACTTTTTATATTCTTATTTAAAGTATTTATTTTGTCCTCTACAAATAATGTTTGTAAAATCATTACTTGAATCAATGCTATAATTGTCGCTAAGATCATATTCTGTTGTTTGAAACTTAGTTTAAACTTCATATTCTCACCTCACAAACTTTACTTTCTTTAATTATAAAATATATCATATTTTATAATTAAAGAAAATTCCTAGAATCATAATGAGTTCTAGGAATTTTTTTATTATGCTATTTCGTTTTTTGAATTTCCTGTTTCTATTAAATCATTTAAATTATCATAAGATATGCTAATCATATTTCTTAAAGCTTCATCTGTATATGAACCCATGTGTGGAGTTACTAAAGCTTTAGGATACATTTCTATTAATTTTTCAACTAAAGGATTCTTTATAGTTTGTCCTGTTAAATCGTTAAAGAAGATACCAGCTTCGCCTTCTATAACGTCTGTTCCAAAACCGCCTAATTTTCCTGATTCTAAAGCTTTTATTATAGCCTCTAAATCTTGAACTTCTCCTCTTGCTGTATTTATTAATATAGCCCCATCCTTCATTTTTGCTATAAACTCATCATTTATCATATGATAATTTTGACCCTTTATGTAAGGTGTATGAACTGATATCACATCTGATTCCGCTAATACTTCCTCTAAGCTCTTAAATTCAACAACTTCTTTAGCTGCATCACTTTGGAATATATCATATCCAATAACCTTTGCACCTAGCCCCTTAAATAATTTAGCTGTTGTTACACCGATTTTTCCTAATGCTAAAACCCCAACTGTGCAGTTTCTTATTTCCTTACTAAACATTTGTGAATCAACTACAAAGTTTTTATCTTTTGTTCTATTAGTTGTGTAAGCTGTATTTCTTAATAACATCATTGCTAATGTTAATGCTAATTCTGATATTGCATTTGGTGAATATCCTGGAACTCTAGCAACCTTTAATCCTAAATCTTTTGCCGCTCCTAAATCAACATGATCAAATCCTACAGTTCTTGTTAAAACTGTTTTTAATCCATGTAATTTTAGTAATTCTAGGTTTTGTCTATCAGCTTTACAGTTACCTCTAACCATTATTGCTTCAGCGCCTATAGCTTCCTTAACATTTTCATGATCTAAGTTTTTAGTAACTAATACTAATTCATATCCATATGTATTTAATTGATGAAAATATGATACCTCTGTATCTCTAACACCATAACAAACTAATTTAACTGACATATCAAGGACCTCCTATTTAGCAAATAATCCAATATTTTTAACTATTTCTAACACAACTATCCACAGTGGCATACATATAACAGCAAATAATGTGGATAATAGTGAACAGTTTGAGGATAATATTGCTTCTTTATCAAAGCTTATAGCATAAGCTGCTGCAACAGTAGCTGTTGGTGTTGCTAACATTATTACAGTAGTAGCTGCACCTACGAATGAAACTGGTAATATTCCAGTCTTGTTTAATACAACTAATAAAGCTAAGTTTATAGCTGGTACTAACATTATTTTTATAACGCTGTATATCCAAGTTTCTTTTTGTGCTACAGCTTTTTTAACTGGTACTTCAGCTAAAGTAGCCCCTATTGATAACCAAGCTAAAGGTGAACATAATTTATCTAAATAAGTTAATGGCTTATATAACCAAGGTAAAGTTTGATCTATTCTTAAGAATGCATAATTTACTATACCATCCTTTGTAGCAACCCCTACTTGTGGTAATGATTTTTGGAATATCCAAATAAATAATCCTAAGAATGTTGCTATTATAACTGGATTTAAGAACATTTCTTTTAAGTTCTTTTTCATTGTTTCTTTTTCTATTTTTATACCTGACATCTTTATGTATCCATATGAATATAAGAATACTCTATATGCTATATTGAATATTGATGAATACATAGCTCCAGTAGCACCATAAACTGCTTTAACTATTGGAACTCCAAAGAAAGTTGTTGATCCGAATATTGTAAGGACTCTTAATACGTCTTGCTTGTCCCCTTTTACTCTTGAATAGATTAACTTAGTTAATACTATAAGTAAAATATAAACTGCAAAACCCCATACTATTATATTTAGACCTTCATGTAATTCTTTTTCATTTATATCTTTCATAAATGATGTAAATGCTAAAGCTGGAATTGCAACTGTTAAAACTACTTTTGTAAGTATTTTAGATGCTGCATTGTTCATTATGTTTCTCTTTCTTAAGTAGAAACCTAATAATATTATTGAAATTGATGAGAAAATAGCTCCCATGATAGCATTATCTGTTAATGTCTTTTTGATTATTTCCATAAAATTCATTTTCTTTTCCTCCTAATTTTTTTATTTAAGCTATTAATTAAAATAAGTTCGACTTTTTTCAACATTACTTTACAACATTGTTAAAAAAACCACAATCTTGTTGAAGTTTATAAACAATTATTTAACTTATTTAAGTGATATTAAATAAAAAAAATTAGGCCCCTTTTAATTTGTCGATATTATGGATATAACCCAGCTATCTTTAAAATAATTATCTTGCTGTATATACTTATTTATTTCACAATCATCTCTTGAGTAATCTCTTATAACATCAAAAACTTGATACTCATCTTCTATTGTTATATTATTTCCACTCATTATTGAAAAGGAGATTTTCTTATAATATTGTAAATTAGTATATTCTGTTAAAATATTCACTATACCTAATCCAACTCCCCCTTCTTTTTTCGTTTTTGTTACATAGTAATCTATTATCCCTTGAGAATTTATATTGGAATGACTATTAACTATAGTTTTAAATAATGAATAATTCAAAAGCTTAAAATCCCTAGAAGAACTTTTTATATTAATTACTGAACAAAATTTACTTAATTCTTCTATGAACCCTTCATCACTATTATTTACCATAGAAATTAACTTTTTACTATTATTCTGTATTTCTTTTACTCCATGCAAAAGTACTTCTTTTTCTTTTTTTGTCTTTGTATTTGATAAAACTATAATTAAATCATATCCTTTTATATATTCACTACAAAACTTTAATTTTTCTAAATTAGTATCAAAAAGATTTAATATCTCTATGTTAAGGTTATCTATATATATTTCTTTTCTCTTTATATAACTAACTAAATCATTTGATTTTAATACTATTGGAGACAATTCTCTAACTACACTAATATCTAATAAATCATTTTCTATATCTCCTAATAAAATAACTATAATTCTATTACCTGCATTCATATAGTAACTCCTAAAACACTTCTTTATTTATGTAAAGTTGAATCCTGATAATAAAATTCAACTTTACACAAATATCATATGTTAAATTATTTCTTTAACTTTTCAATTATATCTCTAAGTTCTGCCGCTCTTTCAAATTGTAGGTTTTTAGCAGCTTCCATCATTTCTTCTGTATATTTCTTAATTAATTTCTTCTTGTCCTTAGCGCTTACTTCCTCTATATTTTCTACCTTATAATCTTCTTTGGCTTCTGCTGCTGTTGTAGCCTCTATTACATCTCTTACATCCTTTATGATAGTTTTTGGTATAATTCCATGTTCCTCGTTATATTCCATTTGAACTTTTCTTCTTCTATTAGTTTCTTTAATAGCTTTATCCATAGATTTTGTTATTCTATCTGCATACATAATAACTTTACTTTCAGAATTTCTTGCAGCTCTTCCTATAGTTTGTATTAGTGAAGTTTCCGAACGTAAAAAACCTTCTTTATCTGCATCTAAAATTGCAACTAACGCTACTTCTGGAATATCTAGTCCTTCTCTTAAAAGATTTATACCAACTAACACATCAAATTCTCCAAGTCTTAAATCCCTTATAATTTTCATTCTTTCTATAGTGTCTATATCTGAATGCATATAAGTTGTCTTAATCCCTAGTTCTGTTAAGTATTTAGTTAAGTCTTCTGCCATTCTCTTAGTAAGAGTTGTTATTAAGGTTCTAAATCCTCTTTCAGTATTTTTTATTATCTCTGAATATAAGTCATCTATTTGACCTTCCACAGGTCTTATTTCTATAACTGGATCTAAAAGACCTGTTGGTCTTATTATTTGTTCTGCAATATTACTTGAATTATCTATTTCATATTGTGAAGGTGTAGCACTTACAAATACTATTTGGTTTATTTTATCTTCAAATTCTTCAAATTTTAATGGTCTATTATCATATGCACAAGGTAATCTAAACCCAAAATCAACTAATGTATTTTTTCTTGATTTATCTCCAGCATACATAGCCCTACATTGTGGTAATGTAACATGGCTTTCATCTATAAACATTAGGAAATCATCAGGGAAATAATCTAAAAGAGTTTGTGGTGGCGTTCCTGGTGCTCTTCCATCAAGTATTCTTGAGTAGTTTTCTATTCCACTACAATATCCCATTTCTCTTATCATTTCTATATCATAATTAGTTCTTTGTCTTAATCTTTGTGCTTCTAATAGTTTTTCTTGTCCATTAAGCTCCTTAAGTCTTTCTTCTAGTTCATCCTCAATTACTTTAATAGCTTTTTCTAAAACTTCCTGTGAAGTTGCAAAGTGAGATGCTGGGGATATTGATACATGATTTCTCTCTCCTAATATCTTTCCTGTTAAAACATCAAATTCTCTAATCCTTTCTATCTCATCTCCAAAGAATTCAATTCTAATTCCTTTATTAGAAGATGAGGCTGGAATAATATCTAAAGAATCTCCTCTTACCCTAAAAGTTCCTCTTGCAAAATCTATATCATTTCTTTCATATTGAATTTCTATAAGCTTTTTTATTATTTCATCTCGTTCCTTTTCCATACCCTTTCTTAAAGATATAGTTAACTTTTTATATTCATCAGGATTACCTAACCCATAAATACATGAAACTGAAGCTACTATAATTACATCTCTTCTTTCTAATAAAGCAGATGTGGCTGAATGTCTAAGCTTATCTATTTCATCATTAATAGAGGCATCTTTTTCTATAAAAGTATCTGTTTGTGGAACATAAGCTTCTGGTTGATAATAATCATAATATGATACAAAATACTCAACTATATTATTCGGGAAAAATTCTTTAAATTCTGAACATAATTGTGCTGCTAAAGTTTTATTATGAGCTAATATTAAAGTTGGTCTTTGAAGCTTTTCTATTATATTAGCCATAGTATAAGTTTTACCTGAGCCTGTTACACCAAGTAAAGTCTGTCCTCTATCTCCCTTTTTAATAGATTCAACTAAACTCTCAATGGCTTGTGGTTGATCTCCTGTGGGCTTAAATTTTGATTCTATCTTAAATTCTGGCATCTTATCATCTCCATTATTTAACTTTTACTTACATATATTTTATATTTTATTTTTGCCTTCTTCAACCTAATTTAATCTTAATGAAATATATTAAAAAAGAGAAAACATTACTGCTTTCTCTTTAAGTCTTCTAATATTTTTTTAAAGTCATCATTATTTATATCTATTGCATCTTCTCTTTTAACCATCTTAGGAACTAAAAGTATTCCTATACGTTTATTTATTGGTTTTACGACATGTTCTGATATTTCCCCGGAAATACTTTTCACCGTTAAAGTAATATCATAAATATTATCTCTTACCGCTTTAAATATTTCTACTTCTGAAAGAACTGGTTTATCATTTATTTTAATTATCTTATCTCCTCTTCTTATACCGGCCTTATATGCTGCTGACGTAGGAGAAACTTCTAATATTGCTATCCCTTCATCATCACTTGTATAAAGATAAGATCCCTTTTCTTCAATTTTATTTAATATTTTAAGCATTAATTCATGACCTAGTGGTGCATAAATCACAACCAAAACTTGACCTATTATCCCAAAGTTTGCAAGCTGTGCTATTAATGCTAATGATATACCATAAATTAATATACCAACACCTGAATATAATGGTTTTTTCTTTTTATCTTTAGTAAAAGATACTGATCTATATCCTATTACACCATATAAAGGCATTGCTGATATTACTGATGTTAATAGTAAGTTTAGTGTTTCTGCTCTATTAATTATAGGCCACCAAGTGGGTGTTTCAACACTTCCTGTAAAAGAACTTACTGATGAACTACTAAAAATTATAAAAATAGCTACTGGCAAAGCCCAATATCTATTGAATGAAAATCCACCAACTATTTTATCATTTCTATTAGAGAAGACAGGTAACGCCCCTCTTCCTCCATCAAACATTACAAGAAATGCTTCAACTATATGTAATACTCCTACAAATGTCATTAATGACACTATGTTTATATTTATGTATGATTGTATATTCATTTTATTTGATACTATTCCAAATATTATACTAAGTAATCCTAATATTGCTCCCGAATAAGAAAAGCATACAAATCTCTTTTTAACAAAAAGTAGTAATAATGAAAACATAAATATTAATTCTATTCCTGAATTATGATTAAATACAATTCCAAGACTACTTAATATAACACTTCCTATTGCTCCTGCAATAATTCCTAATACTAATTGTGAAAGTGTAAGTTCTAAGGGAGAGTTTAAACTCTCCCCTATAGTCATTTTTTGCATTATTGCTATTCTCTTATTCTTTGTATAGAAAACTAATCCTAATACTATCAATATAATTAAATGTGATGGCTCAACTATCGCATATGATACGGTTCTTAGTGTATATAATAGTAATTCCATTTTGAGCCCTCCTATTTCATTTTTTCTTTTATTACCTCTAAAGCCTTCTTAAATTGTGGATCATTATTTCTATTATAAGGTTGTTTTAATAAATCTTCAGGTATTTCAACTTCTTCATCAGGTTTGATACCAATCTTGTGTATATTCTCTCCATTAGGAGTATAATACTTAGATGTTGTAACCTTCAATCCACCTTTTCCACCTTTTAACTCAATAAGTTGTTGTACTACACCTTTTCCAAAACTATTTTGACCAACTGTAGTAGCAACTCCATAATCTCTTAAAGCACCTGTAACAACTTCTGATGCTGAAGCACTTCCTCCATCTATCAAAACTACTAATGGCATGCCGTCAGCTTCTCCTCCTATAGATTTTGATTCAATTTTATTATCATATTTATCTATAGTATAAGTTATTGTTTTTCCCTTTGGTATGAATTGTGATGCAACTTTAACTGATTCACCTAAGAATCCACCTGGATTTCCTCTTAAATCTAATATTACTCCCTTCATACCTTTATCTTTTAATTCAACAAGTTTATTCTTAAATTCTTCTGCAACATTTTCGTCAAAAGAAGATATTTGAATATATCCTATTGAATCATCAAGCATTTCACCCTTAACTGCAATCATTTTAACTACATCTCTTACAATAGTTACTTCAAATGGTTCACCATTACTTCTAGATAAAGTTAATTTTACAGGGTTTCCTTGCTCACCTTTAATCATTGAAATTGTTTTTTCTACACTAGCTTCTTGAACATCTTTATCATCTACTTTTAATATTACATCCCCAGTTTTCAAACCAGCTTTTTCTGCTGGTGAACCTTCTAATGGTGCAACAATGGTTACATTTCCATCTTTAATTCCTAACTGAGCACCTATACCAACAAAATGTCCTTCACTTTGTTCCATAAATGATTTATATTCTTGTGAGTTCATAAAGACTGTATAAGGGTCTTTTAGAGATGATGTCATTCCTTTAATTGCTGCCTCTAAAAGTTTTTCATCATCTATTTCTCCGTCGTATTTTGATAAAAGAGCATCCCTAACTTGGAAAAGCAGATTATACTTACCAATATCCTGAATATCCTTTAAATCCTGTGCTACTTCACTATTTATTCCTCTTAAAGTAATTCCATTAAAAGCAAATCTGTTTCCTAAGTAAAAAAATCCAAGGTTTGAAGCAATAAATATAACTATTAAAGTTACTGTAATAATTATCTTTTTGCTTTTTCTTCTTTTTCCCTCTCCTTTATTAAAATCCTCCATTACTGATTACTTCCTTTCTAAACTCCTTTTATACCCTCATTAGTTTATACGTCTAAGAATTTTCTTAATGCAACGAAACTACCAACTGCTCCTACTATTATACCACCACCTAAGAATAACCATATAAGTGTTGTAAATACAAATGTTGGTGGTACTAAAGTTACTAAGAACATATTAGATACTATATAACCATATGTGAACTTATATAAGAAGAATAATACTACACTTGAAAGTAAAGAACCTATCGCACCTATTATTATCCCTTCGATTATAAATGGCCATCTAATAAACCAATCTGTAGCTCCTACAAATTTCATTATTCCAACTTCTCTTCTTCTTGAGTAAACTGCAATCTTTATAGTATTTGTTATTAAGAAAATTGATACTCCTGCAAATACAACAAATAATCCTATACCTATTACTTGAACGCCCTTAACAATAGAGCCTATTTTATTTATTAATTGTTGTTGGTTACCTATGTCTTCTACACCAGTCATATCTTTAATTACTTTTCCTACTGGTTCAGCATAACTTGGATCTTCTAATTTAACTATAAAAGAACTAGGTAACGGATTATTCTTTAAATCATAACCTTGTAATAATCCTTCATTATGCTCTAAACTTTCCTTAAAATTCAAAAATGCTTCATCTTTTGATTCGTAAATTACGTCTTTTATTCCTTGTTGTTCATTTAGCTTAACTTCTATTTCTCTTTGGTCTACTAATTTAATATCATCTTTTAAATATACCTTTATCTCAACTTTTGAGGCTACATCTTCAATTTGTTTATTGAAGTTTAATGCCAATAATGTAAATGATCCAAATACGAAAAATGTTATTAGCACTGTAATCATAGCTGCTACACTTATTCCTCTATTTCTTTTAAGACTTTTAAGTGCATCTATTATGAAATATTTTGTAGTATTAATTTTCATCCTCGTACATCCCCCTCTTTTCATCTCTAGTTATGCAACCCTTCTCTATAGCAATAACTCTCTTTTTCATAGTATCTACTATATCTTTTGCGTGTGTTGCCATTAGTATAGTTGTACCCGCTCTATTTATATCATCTAGCAATTCCATTATTTCTTTAGCTGTTTCTGGGTCTAGATTTCCTGTTGGTTCATCACAAATAAGTACTGATGGGTTATTAACGATAGCTCTTGCTAAAGAAACTCTTTGTTGCTCTCCACCTGATAATTCATTAGGGAACATTTTATACTTATGTGATAATCCAACTAATGATAACACCATAGGAACTCTTTTTCTTATTTCCTTTGGTGTCGCTTCTACAACTCTCATTGCAAATGCAACATTTTCATATACATTTAAAGTAGGTATAAGTCTAAAATCTTGGAATACCATACCTATCTTTCTTCTATAATACGGGATTTGTCTTCTTGTTATTCCTGAAAGTTTTTTTCCTGCAACTGTTATTTCTCCCATAGTAGGATCTATTTCTTTAATTAACATTTTTATAAATGTTGATTTACCTGCTCCTGAAGCACCTACTAAAAAAACAAATTCTCCAGTTTCTATATTTATGTTTACATCTGATAATGCTTTTACATTATTATCATATAGCTTTGACACATTTTTAAATTCTATCATATCTAACACCTCTCATCAGCGCATTTTTTCTTTATTGTAAAAACCTATAGGGTTATTATAGCATAACAATTCTCTATGAAAAATATTTTTTATGCTTTTATACTACTTATATTGCGATTTCCCTCCATTTTACACCAAAATTCTTACAAAAAAATTAATAATCAGTAAAACCCTTTCCTAATGCTTCTGTAGATTCATTTACAGTTACAAAGGCTTCTGGATTATTTTCTTTTATAAACTTCTTTAGCATTATAAATTGCTTAGAAGTTAATACTGTATAAATCATAGTTGTATCAACTTTAGTATAACCACCTTTTCCAGTTAAAATCGTACATCCTCTATCTATATCATTCATTATAAAGTCAACTATTAATTTTTCCTTTTGAGTTACTACAAATACCTGTTTAACAGGATTGAATCCATCTATAACCTTATCTACTAAACTACCTATTAGTATTGCACTTAGTAAACCAAATAAACCTTTTTCTACACCAAATACATAAATAGCTAAAAGAGTTACTGTACAGTCTGATAAAAGCAATCCTTGTCCTATAGGTATTCCTAAATACTTATTTATTATTTTAGCAATAATGCTTGTTCCTCCGGTAGAAGCTCCTTGATGAAAAACTATAGCTGTTCCAATAGATATACAAGCTGACCCAAATATACTTGCTAAAAATAGATTTTCAGTTATAGCTACTGGTTCTAAGTATCTTTCAGCTAGCCACATAAATACTGATAGCATTATAGTTGCATATATACTTTTTGTCCCAAAGGACTTATCAATTAATAAGAATGCCATAGAAAATAGTATAATGTTAAAAATAAATGTTAATATACTCGGTTCTATTTTAAATATTTCATTTAGCGCTAATGCTATACCTGATACTCCTCCTGCTGCAATCCCATTAGGAAAAAAGAAATACTCTAAACTAAAGGCTACTATCGCTACTCCTAAAGTTGATAACAAATACTCTTTTGTTTTTTCCATTTAAATAATCCCCCTTTTAAGTAATTCTAATATTGCTTATATTTCTTTAAAGCCTTCGCCCATAACTTCATGAACTTCTCCAACCGTAATAAAGGCTTTTTTATCTATTTCTGATATGTATTGTTTTAATTTTATAAACTCTTTTCTTTCTAAAACTGTATAAAGTACCGCTGTATCTTTACCAGAGAACCCACCAACTCCTTTTAAGAAAGTACAGCCTCTATCTAATTCATTCATAATATACTGTCCGATTTTTTCATTTTCTCTACTTATAATTGTAACTTCCTTACACATATGAAATCCTGCTATAACATTATCTATAGCGATTCCATTTATTATTACAGCAAGCAATGCATATAAACCTATATTTATACCAAAAGTTATAGCTCCTAATGAAGTAACTATAAAATCTACCATAAGCAAGGATTTTCCTATATCTATATGAAAAAACTTATTTAATATTTTAGCAATAGTATCTGTTCCTCCAGTACCTGCATCCATATGAAATACTAAAGACATACCTAATGCTGTTATAATAGTTCCAAAAATAGTTGCTATTATTAAATCATTTGTAATAGCTTGTGGGTTTAGAAAGGTTTCTATGAATGACATAATAAGAGATAAACTTAAACTAGCATATATAGTTTTAACCCCAAAATTTCTTCCTAAAAACATAAAACCTACTGCATAAAGTATTAAATCCATTATTAGTACTAAAGGTCCTGTAGATATAAAAGGAATGTAATGATTAATGACAATAGCTAAACCTGTTAATCCACCTGCTGCTATCTTATTTGGTATAAAGAAATATTCCAAAGAAATAGCAATTAATAATACTCCCAATGTAATTATTAAAAATTCTCTTAATTTACCTTTCATAAAATCCCTCCATTTCTAAAATTTAAAGGAAGTTTTTTGTTTTATCTTCCCTCATAGTATTATTTTTTATCCAATTATTTTAACAATTTTAATAATACCATAAAATACCTGTTTTTTTCTATTTTATATCTTACAAATTAATAAAGTCGCAGATTTTTCACTGCGACTTGGTGGTAAATATAGCTATTTTAAATTGTTAGTAGTTTTCACTTATATAATTTATTATTTACTTTTTGAATTAATAGCCTTTTTAGCTTTTTCAACTATTTCTTTAGTTGTTAATCCATAAGCTTCTAATAATTCATTAGGTTTTCCACTTTCTCCAAACACATCTTTAACACCAATTCTAAATACAGGTACAGCACACTCTTCTGAAATTGCTTCTAAAACTGCTGATCCAAGTCCAGCAACTATATTATGTTCTTCTACTGTAACAATTGCAGCTGTTTCCCTTGCTGCATTTATTAGAATTTCACTATCTATAGGTTTTAAAGTATGTATATTAATTACTCTTGCATTTATATTTTCTTTTAAAAGTTCTTCTTTTGCTTCTAATGCTAAATCAACCATTATTCCTGTTGCAACTATAGTTACATCATTACCCTCTGATAACTTAACACCTTTTCCTATTTTAAATTCGTATGTTTCTGCATCATTTATAATATTAACAGG
This sequence comes from Clostridium chauvoei, assembly GCF_002327185.1. Classification (NCBI taxonomy): domain Bacteria; kingdom Bacillati; phylum Bacillota; class Clostridia; order Eubacteriales; family Clostridiaceae; genus Clostridium; species Clostridium chauvoei. Next base: position 2,673,179 of record NZ_CP018624.1, read on the forward strand.
AGCTCTTCCTAATCTTACATAGCAAGGTCCATTATATTCTGCTATAGCTTTAATTGCTGCTTCTGTTTCTACAGCATCAGCTGGGCATATTACTGTCATATTAGGAATACTTCTCATTATAGCTAAATCTTCTATAGCTTGATGTGATGCACCATCTTCTCCTACTGTTAATCCAGCATGTGTAGCACAAATTTTAACATTTAGTTTTGGGTAACAAATGGAATTTCTTATTTGCTCAAAAGCTCTTCCTGCTGCAAACATTGCAAAAGTACTTACAAATGGTATTTTCCCACAAGTTGAAAGCCCTGCTGCTACTCCCATCATATTGGCTTCTGCAATTCCCATGTTAAAAAATCTTTCAGAACATACAGCCTTAAAATCTGCTGTTTTTGTAGATTTTGAAAGGTCTGCATCTAGAACTACTACATTTTTATTAGTATTAGCTAAATTAGCTAAAGCCTTTCCATAAGCTTCTCGTGTTGCAATCTTTTTACTCATTATCTACTACCTCCGATTTCAGCTAACGCCTGACTACATTGTTCCTTAGTTGGAGCTGTTCCATGCCACGCTGCTTGGTTTTCCATAAATGAAACACCTTTACCTTTGATGGTTTTACAAATTATTGCCGTTGGCATTTCCTTGCACTGCTTTGCACTTTCTATAGCTTTTAATATCTCTTCCATGTTATGACCGTCAATTACAATAGTATTCCAACCAAAGGCTTCGAATTTCTTATCTATTGGTGATGGATTCATAACATCCTTAACATTCCCATCAATTTGTAACCCATTAAAATCTATAAAAGCAGTTAAATTATCTAATTTATAATGAGCTGCTGCCATAGAAGCTTCCCAAACTTGCCCTTCTTCTAATTCTCCATCGCCTAAAAGAGTATATACTCTATATGATTTATTATCAATTTTACCAGCTAAAGCCATACCTGTTGCTGCTGATATACCTTGACCTAATGATCCAGTGGACATATCTATTCCTGGTAAACATTTCATACTTGGATGTCCTTGAAGCCTTGATCCAAATTTTCTTAATGTCTTAAGCTCCTCTACTTCAAAATAACCCCTTCTTGCTAAAGCGCTATATAAAACTGGTGCCGCATGTCCTTTTGATAATACAAATCTATCTCTGTTTTCATCACTAGGATTCTTTACGTCTATGTTCATTTCCCCAAAAAACAATGCTGTTACTATATCTGCTGATGATAACGACCCACCTGGATGACCTGAAGATGATTCTGTTAACATTGTTACTATATCTCCACGTATTAATTGAGCTATTGACTTCAATTCTGAAATATTCTTATTCATATTTATCCTCCTGAAATATTTATCATATCTAGTTAAATATATATTGTCCCCTTTTTACTAAAATTATTTTATCATAGCTTTTTTATTTTGTATATACTATTAGGTGTATTTTGCATCATATTCGCGAATATAGTGTACTCTTTTTATTTGTTTAGAATATTAACCAATTCAAAAATAAATTAAGTTCTATATAGTATATACTATTGCGATTTTTTCTGTAAATTTTACGAAAATATTTTTATAAATAAAAAATAAAAGAGACTTTTCAAAATAAAGTCTCTTTTTAAAATACAATATTCTTTTTTATCTATGTCAGACTTAAACTAATAAGTAATGATTTATTTACTTTCTTCATATCTCCATCAGTCATATGACCTATTTTTTCTTTAAGTCTTTTTTTATCTAAAGTTCTAATTTGTTCTAAGAGAACAACGGAATCCCTATTTAATCCATACTCTTCTGATGAAATTTCAACATGTGTTGGTAGTTTAGCCTTATTTATTTGTGAAGTTATAGCTGCTACTATAACTGTAGGACTATATTTATTACCAATATCATTTTGAACTACTATAACCGGTCTAATTCCCCCTTGTTCTGAACCGATAACAGGGCTTAAATCCGCATAAAAAATATCCCCTCTTTTTACTACCATAGTCGTCATTAGAAAATATCACACTCCACAAAGCCACTTCTCGTACTCATTAATATTTGCAAGTTCGCACTCGAAAGGAAGTTGTGAAAGCTCTAAATTAATTTCAGCCATTTCTTCATAGCCGTTTTTCATTAATTGTAGAAATTCCACTTCATATTGTTTTTTATTATATTCTATTACTTTTGATCTAATATATTTCCTATTTTTTTAATTTTTCTAACATTTATTATAAAATTTAGGCTTTTAACATTTTTTGACATAATCCGCCTCCAGGTAGTAAAAATCTATGTATGAATAAATTATATTACAAATTATGTCATAATGTCAAAATATATGTTTTACTATCTTTTCAAATATATTCTAAATTTTATATTTTTCTGTCTTTTTTTCACTAATAGACACCCTTTAAATCTATCATTTTACCTAAGTAACTTATGTACTAAACTTCTAGTAACTTTCTTAAATAGTGCGTCATTGCTTTTAATATAAGAATTAGCTTTAAATTAATTTTATCTTTTTTAAATTTCACCCTTATAACTTGTCTTATGTTTATCGCCTTCTCATTGCTTATATATTTTTTCTAAATTTTTATGCTATAAAATTGAATCATCCATTTCTTTTAATTTTTCAAAATCTTTATAAATTACTCTTACTCTATCTTTTCCATCTTTATCATAAATAACAGCCCCAAGAGGAACCTTTTCATTCTTATCTACATATACTTTAATTTTATCTAAATGATCATTTTCAAAAAATAATTCAGATGTAAAAGCTATATATTGAGTATCTCCCCATTCTTCTTGTCCCTCTTCAATACTTCCTTCTTCCATAGGAAAAGATAACAAGTTAGTCATTAGAGCAATGGTATGAAGCTTATCCATATCTTCTTCCATTGTATATTCTTTATTAGATATATTGTCTTTTACTGTTACATTTCCATCTTTATATATCTTTACTCTATCTTGACCAAAATCTATTCTAGCACCCTTATCCTTGCTATAATACAATACGGTTTCTTCGCTCTCTTCTCCACGAGTATTTTTTACGGTATACTCAATTCTCGTAGTGTAATAGGGCGTATCCCTTAATTTTTGTATTATTTCCTCATTAGATGGTTCTGCTGTTAATCTAAATATTATAACTAAAATAATAGATATAAATGGCACACATAATAAAAGTGTTAGTAATATCTTTTTTTTCATAAATCCTCCTAAAGTTATCAGTCTTCTTTACTACTAATATTATCTTCATAAGGATTTTATTCTATCTTTTACTAATCTATTTCTAAAATGCTCTCCATAACTTTTGGAATTTTATCTATAACTTCAGTTGCTGTAGTAGAATATTGATTTTTTGAAGCTATTTCTCCTGCTAATCCATGGATATATGCTCCTAATAAAGTTGAGTTTAACATAGAATGTTTTTGAACTATTAAAGATATTATAATTCCAGTTAAACAATCCCCCATTCCACCAGATGCCATTTTACTATTCCCTGTAGTATTTACAAAAACAAAATTCCCATCTGTAATTATAGTATTATATCCCTTTAATAATAAAATTATATTATTTGCTTTTGCATACTCTTTGGCTATCTCTATTCTATTACTTTCTATTTCCTTAATTGATTTACCTACTAATCTAGCCATTTCTCCTGGGTGAGTAGTAAAAATTGCCCTTTCTTTTAAAGGCTCTAGTAAGTTTTTGTTTTCTGCTATTATATTTATTCCTTCGGCATCTATAACTATCGGTTTTTGAGTTTCATAAATAACTTTTTCTAATAGTTCCTTTGCTTTTTCTTCACCTTTAAGTCCTGGTCCAAAGGCAATAGCATTGGAATTATTCAAGATATTTTCTATTTCCATTTCATCATTAATATCTATTGTCATCGCTTCTACTAACTTAGTGCTTAAAATATCTTGAACATATCTTGAAGAAATTAAAGTTGTTAACCCAGCTCCAGTTTTTAAACAAGCTTCTGTAGTTATATACGCAGCACCAGTGTACCCTCTAGCCCCAGCAATTATAACAGCCTTTCCATATGATCCCTTGTGTCCGTATAAATTCCTTTTATTTAACATGTATGAATAATCTTTTTTATCTAGGGTTACTATTTTTACATTATGCATATCTTTAACAGCCTTTGGTATCCCTATGGAAATTATCTCTAATTCCCCTAAATATTCTAAAGCTCTATACTCAATAAATCCCTTCTTAATAACTTCAAACGTGTATGTAATATCAGCTTTTACTGCATTTCCCATAGAAATTCCTGTATCAGCATTAATTCCTGATGGCACATCTACAGATATCTTAAAAGCTTTACAATTGTTTATTGTTCTAATTATATTTATATAAAAATCATTAAGATTTCTATTAAGTCCCACACCAAAAATACAATCCACAACAATGTCGCATTTATTTAACATATTTTGTAACATATTAATCTTTTCATTATTTTGTATATACTCTAGAGAACATTTCATTTCTTTTAATATTCTTAAATTAGTATTAAAATCATCAGTATATTTATTTTTTTCATTAACTATAATTACTTTAACAGACTTTTCTTGTAAAATTAACTTTCTTGCTATTGCTAATCCGTCACCACCATTGTTTCCTCCCCCACAAATTACAAGAAAATTTTCAGCTTTTCCTTTAATTCTATTTGCTACTTCATGAGCTGCATTTTCCATTAACACTATACTTGGAATCCCTATATTATCTATAGTATATTTATCTAATTCCTTGCATTTATTAACTGGTAATATATACATTTTACATATCCTCCAATATAGCAAAAGCAATTGCTGATGTATTGTTATGAGATATAGATATATTTAATTTGAAAGAGCTCACTTTTAATATTTTTATTATATTTTCATTTAAAGTAGCTATTGGTTTCCCAAGCTCGTCCCTCAACACTTCAATATCCTTAAGTGAAAAACTCCTTACTCCTGTTCCAATGGCTTTGCTTATAGCTTCCTTTGCCGCAAAATTCCCCGCTATAACTTCCGCTCTCATATTTTTGCTCTTAAAAAGCTCTAATTCTTTTTTTGTAAATAATTTTTCTACAAAACCATTAGTGTTATTTATAGCTTTTTCAATTCTAGCTATTTCAATAATGTCTGTCCCTACCCCTATAATCATCTAATCACCTCTAAAACTACCTTACTATTAAATAAAATATTTTTATTATTCCCGATACATTTTTAATTATATATGATTATAAGAATAATTTACAATTTACCAATATTGTAAAACTCTAGCTTATTCTTTAAATTACTCCTTGAAGTTCTAATACTCTGTCAAAATCATAAACATATTCATCTACATATTCTCCCAACACATCTACTAAATGTATTGGTGAAACTTGATTCTTATAAAGTAAGTCTAAAAGTTTACTAACTTTTTGTTTATCATTTGATATAAGACTAATATCATCTCTTTCAATGTTAATTACTTGTCCATCTTCAACGACTTGTCTTTCCACTTCAATACCAAATGCTTGATTTCCTCTAAAAGAACTACTAAACAACCTATAAAAATATTTATGTTCTCTATTATCTTCTGTTCTAACACTCAATAAGCTATCAACAATATTCATATCCTTTCCCCCTTAATAACCCTATTTAGTGAGAATTTAATAACTCACAAATAAACAATATCACACCTAATCTCAAAACTATGTCAAACATTGTTTCCAAGTTAGTTAAAATGTTTTTCTATTTTCCTACATATTTTTTTCTCTTTCAACTTTTTTATGACATAATATCACATATTTGTAATTTTATTACTCTGGTTTTACTCTTTTGTTGTCGAATAATAAATAAAAGTCGATAAATTGTACATACTTTAAGAGTGATGAAATATTAAAAACTTTTGTTATTTTACTTATTCTTCCATTGATATTGTCAATAATTAGTCATATAATTATATTGAAATAATCGTTATTAATTAATATTAATTACAAGGTAGGTGCAATTTATGAAATCCTTAGAACTAAAAAAGGATATCCACTGGGTGGGTGCTTTAGATCCTAATTTAAGAATATTTGATATTATCATGTACACTCCATATGGAACTACTTATAATTCATATGTTGTTAAAGGTAGTGAAAAAACAGCTATTTTTGAAACTGTTAAAGTAGAATTTTTTGAAGAATATATTTCTAGATTAAACGATTTAGGTGTTGATACTAAAAAGATAGATTATATAGTAGTTGATCATACCGAACCAGATCATGCGGGGTCAGTAGCTAAGATATTAGAACTTTCTCCTAATGCAAAGGTTGTAGGTTCTTCAATAGCTATTAAATTCTTAAAGAAAATTACTAATACTGAATTTGAATATATTACTGTTGGAGATGGTGATACTCTAAGCTTAGGAAATAAAACATTACAATTTATTTCAGCCCCATTCCTGCATTGGCCTGATTCAATTTATACTTATATTCAAGAAGATGAAGTATTAGTTACTTGTGACTCTTTTGGTTCACATTATTCTTCTCCTTCTATAATTAATAGTAAAATTGAAAATGAAGAGCATTATATGGATGCATTAAAATATTATTATGACTGTATTTTTGGTCCATATAAGCCTTATGTACTAAAAGCAATAGATAAAATTAAAGATTTAAAAATAGATATGATTTGTCCAGGACACGGGCCTGTACTTGTTGAAAATCCTATGAAAATAGTGGAAACTTATAAAGAATGGAGTACACCAATTCCAAAAAGAGCTGATGGTAAAAAAATAGTTACTATTCCTTATGTATCCGCTTATGGCTATACTGAACAAATAGCTCAAAAGATAGCTAGGGGTATAGAATCTTGTGGTAATATCGAGGTTAGATTATTTAATGTTACTTATAGTGAAATGGGAGATATTATAGGAAGTATTGGCGAATCAGATGGTTTATTATGCGGTTCTCCTACAATAGTAGGTGAATTACTAGAACCTATCCGTGATATACTTTCAAAATTAAACCCTGTTGTTCATGGTGGAAAACTTGCTGCTGCTTTTGGATCTTATGGTTGGAGTGGTGAAGCTATTCCTAGAATGGAAACTAGATTTAAGGAATTAAATTTAAAAATCTATGGTCCAAGTTTAAAAATAAACTTTAAAGCAAGTGATTCAGAACTTCAAGAAGCTTTTGATTTTGGAGTAGGCTTTGGTGAAACTCTTTTAGGTAATAAAGAATTTACTCCTTATGTAGATAATAAATCTGATATAAAAGAAATTTCTGGAGATGGTGAACTTAAGCTATGGAAATGTGTAATATGTGGAGAAATTTTTGAAGCAGAAGTTGTTCCTGAAATTTGTCCTGTATGTGGAGCTGGTAGTGATCAATTTATAGAAGTAGAAAGACCACAATCTATTCCTTCTATAGATAGAGAAGAAAATTACGTAATTATAGGTAATGGGGCTGCTGGTTTCTATGCTGCAAGAGCTATAAGAGAAAGAAATGCTAAGGGTATTATAACTCTTATATCTAATGAATCTGAGCATTCATATATAAGAACTCAACTTTCTGATTTAATATCTGAAGATAGTGATGATCAATTCTATCTTGTTGCATCAAATTGGTATAAAGAAAATAACATAAATGAACTTCTTGGTGTGAATGTAGATAGTATAAATAAAGATTCTAAAACTATTAAACTAAACAATGATAAGGAAATTTCTTATGATAAACTTATTTTAGCTAACGGAAGTTATAACTTTATTCCTAATACAAAAGTTAAATTAAGTGATTCATCTGAAATAGAGATAAATTCATTTAACTTTAATAAAGTAAATGGAATTCATACTATAAAAACGCTTAAAGATGTAGAAATAATAAAATCTGAATTACCTTCTACAAAAAATGTAGTTATAGTTGGTGGTGGACTTTTAGGCTTAGAGGCTGCTTGGGAAATTCAAAAACAAAACATTCATGTTAAGGTTATTGAATTATCTGAAAGAATTCTTCCTAGACAGTTAGATAATGATGGCTCTAAGGTGTTTAATAATATAGTAAACAACACTTCTGTTGATGTTTTACTTGGTGAATCTATAGATTATATATTAGCAAATGAAAATGGAGTTGAATCTATCATATTAAAGAGTGGTAAAACTTTAAATTGTGATATGATCATCTATTCTGTTGGTGTAAGAGCTAATACAGCTTTAGCTGAATCTATAGGTGTTAAATGTAATAGAGGTGTACTTGTAAATAATCATATGGAAACAAATATATCAGATGTATTTGCCTGTGGTGATGTTGCTGAATATGATGGTTGCTATTATGCTAATTGGCCTGCTGCTATAGAAATGGGAAAAGTAGCTGGTTGTAACGCAGCTCTTGATAAAATAGAATTCCAAAGATTTGTTTCTTCTACAGTATTTGTTGCTATGGAAACAGAAATTTTCTCTGCTGGAACTGTAGATTTTAATGATGAAACATTAGAAAAGGTAAGTTCTATAAATAAAGTCAATAATACTTATACAAGTTTATTCTTTAAAGATAATAAGCTTGTTGGTGGAATACTTATAGGAGATATATCATCTTCTGTTAAAATAATTCTTGGAATACAAAAAGGTGAAACAAAAACTGCTGTTTTATCTAAAGGAATAATATTTTAGTAAATAGTAAAAAGGAGTATAGGATAATTCTTATACCCCTTTTTTGATATTTTTTAAAGAACTTCTTCTTCTGAAGTATCTTCTCTTTCCCACTTTCTATTTCCTACAAATTTAAAATCTTCTGCCACTACCTCTGCTATATATTTTTATTTCCATCTTTATCTTCATAACTTCCAGTTCTTAATCTTCCACTTAAAGTTATATAACTACCTTTTTTCATATACTTACATACTACTTCTGCTTTTCTTCCCCAAAATGTAACTGGAATTAAGTCTGACTTTCTTGTTCCATCTTGTGATTTGAAATTTCTATCTACTGCTATTATGAATCTAGTGAATACCTTTTCTCCATTCTCTAATGTCTTAAGTTCAGGGTCTCTTATTAATTTTCCTAATAATACTATTTTGTTCATTTTTTATACCTCCTGAATATTTTATCTTTGATTATATCCACTTCTTATTTTTCTATTCAAATAGACAAAAGTATATTATAATTAAGTGATAAGTTTTATTTAGGAGGTATGAGAATGGCAATTTTAGTTTGTGGCGGTGCAGGTTATATAGGTAGTCATATGGTAGCCGAACTTTTAGAAAACGGACAGGAAGTAGTGGTACTAGATAATCTTGCAAAGGGTCATAGAGACGCTTTATTAGGTGGTAAATTATATGTGGGAGATTTAAGGGACAGAAAAGTACTAGATAAGGTTTTTACTGAAAATAAAATTGAAGCAGTTATAGATTTCGCTGCAGATTCTTTAGTTGGTGAAAGTATGACTGAACCTTTAAAATATTTTAATAATAATGTATACGGTACAATTTCATTGTTAGAAGCTATGAGAGATTATAATGTTAAATATATTGTATTCTCTTCAACAGCAGCAACTTATGGAGAACCTGAGGAAATTCCTATTTTAGAAAATAGTAAAACAGTTCCTACAAATGCATATGGTGAATCTAAATTATTAGTTGAAAAGATTTTAAGATGGGCAGATCATGCTTATGGAATTAAATATACAGCTTTAAGATACTTTAACGCTGCTGGTGCACATATCAGTGGAAAAATTGGAGAAGATCACTCTCCTGAAAGTCACCTTATTCCAATTATATTAAGTGTTGCACTTGGTAAGAGAGATAAAATAATGATGTATGGAGATGATTATGCAACTGCTGATGGTACTTGCGTAAGAGATTACATACATGTTTCTGATTTAGCTTCTGCTCATTCATTAGCATTAAAAAGATTAATGAATGGTGGAGAAAGTGCTATTTATAATCTTGGTAATGGTGCTGGTTTCTCTGTTAAAGAAGTAGTTGAAATAGCTAGAAAGGTGACTGGACACCCAATCCCTGCTGAGGTTGCTCCAAGAAGAGCTGGTGACCCTGCTGTGTTAATAGCTTCTTCTGAAAAAGCTACTGAAGAATTAAATTGGAAACCAAAATATAACTCACTTGAAAATATTATAGAAACTGCGTGGAATTGGCATAAAAATCATAAAGATGGGTATAGTAAATAATATATAATAATTAACTTATTATATGAAACTCCACAAAATTTTCTAAATATATAAGGGTAGAAGCTTTGCTTCTACCCTTATGTTAATTTTTTAATCTTTATTCTATTTCCCATTGTCTTTTTCTCATTGCTAATACAGAATTTATTTCCGCACCTAGTATTAATATCATAGAAGTAATATATAACCAAGTCATTAATACAAATACAGCTCCTAGACTTCCATAAAACCTCGAATAATTTGCTACATTATTTATATAGTATGAAAATCCTAATGAAACTCCAATCCAGCCTAATGTACTTATTATAGCTCCTGGTATCACTTCTCTCCATTTTCTCTTAATGGCTGGAGTGTACCTATATATACCTGCAAATATCCAAACCATCATAAATATTACTATTCCATATCGAGTTAAATTCCACAATGTTACTATAAGATCTTTAAATGGTAGTACTGATATTAAATAGTTTCCTATTACATCTCCAAATACTAACATAGCTAATGTTAAAATTATTATAAGTGCTAATGTAAATGTAAAAAATATTGCTACTATAACTCGTTTTACAAAAGATCTATCTTCTTCTATATTATAAGCTTTATTTATACCTTTAATTACAGCTCTAAACCCAGATGAAGCTGACCATATTGTGATGGCTATGGATGCTCCTAACAAACCTGTATATTGAGTATCAACTACCTCAATAACAATCTTAGACACAAGATCAAATACACTTGATGGTAATATACTCCTTAATCCATCTAATACCTCCATAGAATTTAGACTACTAAATCCTATTAACGTCATTAAAAAGATTAAAAATGGGAAAAATGATAAGATTAAATAATATGCCAATTGTGATGCTAATGCAAATATGTCATCATTTTTTACCTTAACAATAAAGTATATTAAAAAATCTACAGTAGATCTTTTTTCCCAGGCTCTTCATTTTTCATTAAATCACCCATCTTTATTTATTTATATTCTTTATTATTATATATCAAATAAAATATATTATAATTATTATATTTTATTTTTTGTACTATCATTTTCTATTTTATATCTTTTTCACTATTTTATCTATTTTTCCAGGAAAATTTTACATATAAAACCTTTACTTTATTTAATAAATTTCCTATAGTATAATTTATATTATTTGAAACTATTTTTCTATGAAAGGGTGTTGAATATGATTTATACTTTAGAAAATAACTCTATTAAAATTACAGCTAGTACATTTGGTGGAGAATTAAACTCTATTACAAGCAAAAAAGATAATACCGAATTTTTATGGACTGGAGATGAAAAGTATTGGAAATATCATTCTCCTGTATTATTTCCTATAGTAGGTAAAGTTAAAGATAATAAATATAGAGTTAATGGTGAAACTTTCGAACTTCCTCAACACGGCCTTGCAAGAACTCGTGAATTTAATATGATTGAAAAGGATGATAATCATATAGTTTTTGAACTTACTTGGTCTGAAGATACTTTAAAGGTTTATCCTTATAAGTTCTCTTTAAAGATTACTTATACACTTGTTGATAATGGTGTTATTACAACTTATACTGTTGATAATGTTGATAATGATACAATTTATTTCTCAATAGGTGCTCATCCAGCCTTTATGTGTCCTATAAAGAATAATGAAAACTTGGATGATTATTATTTTGAATTTAATAAAATAGAAAATTCAAAGATTATGCAATTAGGTAATACAGGCTACTTTATACACGAAAAGAAAGATTACTTAAAAGATACTAATATACTTCCTTTAAGTCTTGATATATTTAAATCTGATGCTTTAGTATTTGATGATTTAAAATCAACAGTAATAACATTAAAATCTAAAAATCATGATAGATATGTATCTATGGACTTTACAGGCTTCCCTTATATGGCTTTATGGACTAAAGCAACAGGGGCTCCTTTTGTATGTATAGAACCATGGTATGGTCTTTCTGATTTTGCTGATTTCAATGGTGAATTAAAAGATAAGATTGGTATAGAAAAGCTAAATGTTAATGAAAGTTTTGAGGCAAGCTATACTGTATCAATAAACTAAATTAAATATTTAAAGAGATTACCTACATTTTAAAATTATTATATTTTAATGTATAGATAATCTCTTTTTATTTTCTTATATCTATTTAAACTTTTCTATTTTCCACTCTTTTGGCAATAACGTTCTATATTTTAAGCTAAAATACCTATCATCTATAAGTAAAAGTCTCCCCTTATCTTCTTCAGTTCTAATTACTCTTCCAGCAGCTTGTAGCACTTTATTTATTCCTGGATATACGTATGCATAATCAAAGCCCTTATCGTCATAATAATCCTTTATTATATCCCCTTCTTTAGATATTCTAGGAAATCCAACTCCAACAACTACACTACCTATAAGCATATCACCAGGTAAGTCTATACCTTCAGAAAATATTCCACCTACAACGCAAAAAGCTGTTATATTTTTATTTTCCCTAAACTTGTTAATAAAAGCATCTCTATCTTCTTCCGACAAAGTATCTCCTTGGCAGAAAATATCTTCCTCTTGATAAAGCTCTACATATCTTGAATACACTTTATTCAAATAAGAGTATGATGGTAAAAAAACCATATAATTTCCACTATATTCACTAATGAATTTTTTAATTAACTTACATACATTATCTATGTTTTTTTCTCTCATACTATATCTCATATTTAATGGATAACCATAGGTTTTAAAATTTTCTATTTTAAAAGGTGATGGTAATTTCATTCTATAACTTTTTTCATTGCCACCTAATAAATCTATATAGTAATTTAGTGGCGTTAAAGTAGCTGAAAATATTATTGTTGAATAACTTCCTCTTACTATGGAAGCTAAGTTCTTAGAAGGATTTACGCAAAATAACTTTACTTTTACTTCGCTTTTATCTAATTCTACTATAGTAACATACTCATTAGAATATAACTCTGAAATTGAAACAAAGCTTCTCATATCGAAATAAAGCTCTAATACGTCATTATACCCTTTTGTTCCTACTGCTTTGACTAAATATTCGTCTCCCTCTTTCAAAGCTATCCTAAGCAGCTTATATAGGTTCTTAAACTCTTCTTTTTGATATATGTTATCCTGTTCCATTTCTTGAACTTGTTTTCTTATTTTTATGAACTCTTTATTTATTGAAGATAAAGCCTTATATAATGTAGGTGCTATACCTTTTATTAACTTACTTACATTAAGAATATTACTTTTATATAGTTCTGCACTAAACATATCTCTAGCTCTATTAACTAAGTTATGTCCTTCATCTACTAATAATATATTGCTTTTTAAATCCTCTTCAAAAAATCTCTTTAATCTAACTCTAGGATCAAATGCATAATTATAATCACATATTATTCCATCACACCATGAACTTAAATCTAATGATAATTCAAAAGGACATACCTCATACTTTTTGGCATACTTTTCTATTATCTCTCTAGTAAATCTTTTTTCATTTGATAACATCTCAAATATAATGTCATTTACTTTAGTAAAATAATTAACTGCATATCTACATTCATCAGGATTGCATGTTACTTTTTCTTGAAAGCATATTTTCTCCTTAGATGTTAAAGTTATATTTCTAAAATTTAACCCTTTATCTTCTAGTTTATTAAAGGCCTCTTCTGCTACAGTTCTTGTTATAGTCTTTGCTGTTAGATATATTATTCTCCTACCCATTCCGCTTCCTAATGCCTTCACAGCTGGAAATATCGTTGATATAGTCTTTCCTATTCCTGTAGGAGCTTGTGCAAATAAAACGCTCTTTTCTCTTATTGTATTGTAACAATTAACTGCTAAATCTCTTTGACCTTTCCTATAGGTTTCAAAAGGAAAATCAAGTTTATTAATTGAATCATTTCTTAATACTTGAAGTTTACTACTAATTTTAATCCACCTACTATATTCTTTAACTATATAATCTATAAAACTAGTTAGTTCTTCTATATTAAATTCTTTATCAAAACTTTTTACTTCATTTGTTTCTATATTATAATAACTTAATCTAATAAAGATATTACTTAAATTATTTTCAACTAAATATATATATGAATAAAACTTTGCTTGTGCCCAATGCAATTCATTATAATCTTCATCTATCAAAGATAAATTTTTCATAGTTGACTTAATTTCTTCTATTATTATCCTATTATCTTCTATTATTATCCCATCAGCTCTACCATCTACTTTTAATAAAGCATCTTCTATAGCAAAAGTATATTCTAATCTTACTTCCTTTTCATAATTAGAATATATCTTTTCATTACTAGCTTGTAATCTTTGATGTGCTAATGTCCCCTCTAAAGCTCTACTTTTACCTGTATATCTATCATCTAAATGACCTGCTCTTAAAATATATTCAATTATCCCTCTAACTGATTCTCTAATTACAATTTTATTTTCCATAGCATTCCTTATCTTTCTTACATATATACTACTATTATAGCCAATATACTAATGTATCTCTATTTAAATAAAAAAAATAACACAGAATACTCTGTGCTATTTTGAAATTACTCTGAATGATATTCATTCACTATTTTTTGAACCAGCTTTTTAATTGCACTTGCTTGTGCTATTAAAGACATTACTATTACGAAGGTTCTAATGCTATTTTCGTCTTTTTCATTTAAGTCTAATTCAGAAATTATCTCATTTAATTTTTGTTCATCTACAGCTGGTGTAGCTAAAAAGTCTTTAAAACTTTCACTTTGTGTCTCTGCAAATATTTTATATGCTCTTTCCCATGATATTATGTCATCAGATCTATCATTTATTTCATTAAATGCAAGACTAAACACTTTTTTTATTTCTTCTGTAGTTAATACTGGCCTCATATAACTCAAAAGAACTAATTGAACTAAATGAATCTTTGTATATCCTCTTTTTTTACCATCCTCTGGTTTAGTTATAACTTCACTTTTTATGTAATTTTGTACTATGTTATTAGTGTATTTATCTTCTGTAAATTTATCATTTAAAAAATCTATAACTTGGGATAGAAAGAGGTCATACTTTGGTAGATCATCATAAGAAACCATACTATTAGTTGACATTTCTTCTGCCAAATCTGTTATATAATTAGTATCAATTTTTTTTACCATTATCTATCCACCTCTCACACGTTTAATATTATATATATAATATCTCTTTAAAATTTATTATATAGTACCTATAAACTTATTACAAGTTAATTTTGCCTATTTTATTTTACTACACATTTCAACTTTACTATAGTTTATCTATATAAGTGCATTACAATACGCCTAAATCCCCTTTATTTATATCATATTCTTTATTACTTAATAACTTTTTATATTTTCGACATAAACTTTTCTATTACTACATAATATTATTTTTACATTTTTTTCTTGTTTTGTAAGCCGATTTTTTAATTTTTAATCAATTTGCTTATTTATTTTACTTATAAAGCTAGAGGACAAGCCACTTAACAAGACTATGTATTTTTTGGAAATTTTCTAATAAACCTATTGACATTTCTAATTTATGGTAGTATATTTTACTTATAAAGTTTCGCATATAAAAAATTTGTAAATTTTAAATAAATTTATCATTTTAATATTGACTTTTAATTACATATTTAGTAATATTAAGTTACAAGATGTCGAAACTTGTTTTAAGGAGGAAATATTATGAAATCAACTGGAGTTGTAAGAAGAGTAGACGAATTAGGAAGAATCGTTATTCCTATAGAATTAAGAAGAACATTAGATATCGCTGAAAAGGATGCTTTAGAAATATACGTAGATGGTGAACAAATTATATTAAAGAAATATGAACCAGCTTGTATCTTCTGTGGCGATGCTAGAGACGTAGTTAACTACAAAGGTAAGAACATTTGCGAAAAGTGTTTAGCTGAATTAAAGAAATAATCTTTTTATTCGTACATACCACTTTACTTTAAAGTTCTTAAGTAAACACCCCCATTAGTAAAATTAACTAATAGGGGTGTTTTATTATATATTCATAGAATACTTATATATTTCTTTTTTAGGTACTCCTCTTTCCTTTGCAACTCTTTTTATAGCCTCTTTTTTATCTATTCCGGATTCCATAACCTTTAAAATATGTTCTTCTACCGTTAAGTCTATCCATAAAGAGTCTCTTTCTGCTTTTAATTCTTCTTCTGATTTTCCTTCTATAACTAAGACAAATTCACCTCTAGGCTTATTAGCAACAAAGTGTTCTATCCCTTCTGTTATTGTGCCTCTATATATTTCTTCATGTAGTTTTGTTAATTCTCTACATATTGCTATTTTTCTATCTCCTAAATTATCTTTTAAATATGTCAAAGTTTCTAAAAGTCTATGTGGTGCTTCATAAAATATTAATGTGTCTTTTACATTTAGAAGTTCTTCTATTACTGGTTTTCTTTCTTTGTTTTCTCTTGGTAAAAACCCTCTAAAAACAAACTTTGTTGTATCTATCCCTGAATATACCAAAGCTGTAGTTATTGCTGTAGCTCCAGGTAAAACTTCAAAATCTATTCCACGCTCAATACATTTTAATACAACAACACTTCCTGGATCTGAAATACCAGGTGTTCCTGCATCTGTTACCAAAGCAACATTTAAACCTTCTTCTAGTTTATTTATTATATCTTCACTTTTGCCTTGCTCATTATGTTGATGATAACTAAATAAACTCTTCTTTATGTTAAAGTGATTTAAAAGCTTTAAACTTTGTCTCGTATCTTCTGCTGCAATAATATCCGCATTTTCTAAGACTTCTAACGCCCTAAGTGTTATATCCTTTAAATTTCCTATAGGTGTTGGTACTAAATATAACTTTCCTACTGACACTTTTATCCCTCTCTTCCATATATCTCATTTAATTCTTTACTATAAGTTCCATCTTCATTATATACATATAAAGGTGCATCCCACTTTAAAAATGCTCCCCCATCTCGTTGCCCTTCTACAAGTACTATAT
Organism: Clostridium chauvoei; assembly: GCF_002327185.1. Lineage (NCBI taxonomy): Bacteria > Bacillati > Bacillota > Clostridia > Eubacteriales > Clostridiaceae > Clostridium > Clostridium chauvoei. The sequence continues at coordinate 2,690,275 of NZ_CP018624.1, forward strand.
TAGGTGCCTTTTTAGGGTTAGGTTGAATCATCTTCACTCTCTTTGGCTCTATATTATACTTTCTCATAAGCTCAAATATGTCTATTAGCCTTTCTGGCCTATGTACTATATACATACGTCCATTGTCCTTAAGAAGCCTTCTAGAAGCTATTATAACGTCTTCTAGCCTACACATAATTTCATGTCTAGCTATAGCTAATTTATCATTAGGATTTAAAATCCCTGCATTATTCAATTTATATGGTGGATTTACAGTAAGTACATCAAATTTACCTAAAGTATCTAATAACTTTTTATCTTTTAAATCTCCACACTTAAATTTAATTTTTTCTTGAAGATTATTATACTTAACGCTTCTTTTTGCCATTTCAACCATATCTTCTTGAATTTCTAATCCAACTACTTGATTAGGCTCATATTTACCATAAACTAAAAAAGGTACTATTCCTGTTCCCGTACATATATCTATAACTCTATGTTTCTTTTTAATATTAGCAAAATCAGATAAAAGTACTGCATCTACTCCAAATCTAAATCCGCTCTTCTTTTGAATTAAATGAAGTCCCTTCAACTGTAGATCATCTATTGATTCATCTTCTAATAGTTGTACTGTATTTTCCATCTTATCATCCTTTATTTTCTTTTTTCTAAATTATAACCTAAGGAATATTAATTTACAATTAACAGAATTTAACTTAAATAAACTCCGGCCATTTTAGACCGGAGTTTTACTTGCTAAACTATTAATTATTCTATTATTCTTCTAGCTGCGTAGAATGAAGTAACTGGTGATACTTTTACTCTATCTCCTGGTTGAGGAGCATGAATATAACTTCCGCCACCTACATAAATACCAACATGATCTCCACCATATGTGAATACTAAGTCACCTGGTTGTAATTCACCTTGTGATACAGCTCTACCTTGTCCAATTTGTGAATAAGTAGTTCTTGTAATTTCAATTCCTGCTGCATTTCTATAAACATAGCTTGTAAATCCAGAACAGTCAAATGTATCTGGACCAGTTGCTCCATATACATAAGGAGTACCTAAGAAGTTATATGCATAACTAACTATACCTGAAGCTGATCCACTTACAGTAGCATTATCCCCTCTATTTGGTATACTTGGTTTATTAGCTTCTGCTTGAGCCTTAGCTTCTGCTTCAGCCTTAGCTTCTAAATCAGAAATTCTTACTTTAGCAGCTTCAATAGCATTATTTACTTCTTCAATTACAGTAGGACTCTTAAGCTGATTATCTCTAACGCTTCTTAATTGATCAATAGCACTTTGAATCTCATTAATTGAATTTGATGAAGTTAATACCGTTAATTGGTGATCTACTATCTTTCTCTCTGCAATTGATAAGAATTCAGCATCAAACTTAGTTTGCTCTTCTTTAGCAGTATTAATTAGAACTTCTTGTTCCTTCTTTTTAACTTCAAATTCTTGTAAAGCCTTTTGAGTTTCATCATTTACTTTAACTATTTCATCATTTTTTTCTTCTAATGACGAAATCTTATTATTCATCTTTTCTTGCTTGTCCAATAAATCTTTTACAACCTTCTTATCAATATTAACTAATCTAGTTGTAGAATCTAATTTAGATATGAAATCGCTAAAGCTTTCTGCACTAAAGACAATTGATAAGTAACTACTTTGTCCACCTGACTTATATAGTTCTCTTAATCTTTTTCCTAAAATCTCTTCTCTTTCTCCGATTTCAACCTTTGATGCATCGATTTCTTTTGTAGTGTTTTCAATTTCCTCTTTTATATCTTGCATCTCTTTTTTATTATTTTCCACCTTTTCAACAAGTGGATCTATTTCCATATTTAATTTGTATATTTCACCTTGAATGTCATTAATCTTCTTAGTTATTTCTTCATATTTCTTTTGACTTTCCGTAACTTCCTGGTTTGGTGTTGCAAAGGCCGGCACTCCTGAAGTTAATACTAAAACTCCGGCAATAACTGCTGATAAAATTCTTTTTCTCATACGTATCCTGGTCCTTGGACCATCCCCCTCTCCTACGTGATATGTTTTCATTATAACACTTATGGAAAGCTTGGACAATGGTAAATTTTTTAAAAGCGTGGTATTTAGGTAATGTAAATGTATACTATAGGCCTATGTATTTATATTTTTTACAATAGTTGCTAAAACCCAAATTCCCCCTTATCCCTAATAAACACTTGCTTTAGAGATATCGAATTCTTAGATTAGCCTTATATTAGTATTAATTTCCGTTTAAAATTTCTTAATTTTTTCTTAATATTTTATCCTTTTTGATAACCTTCTACAAAAATTATTTTATTCTCTATCATATCATATTAAATAGTAAAAGACACCACTAAATGATGTCTTTTTTAACTAGTACTTTTTATACTTTTTCCCTAATTTATTTTGAAGTAAAGATGCTGTTACCATTACTATTATAAATATTACAACTATGTATTTAGACTGTTCTTCAAACATATAATCTAGACCACCTAATAAAAGTCCAGCTAACCCAACTATAATATTAAACTTTCCATTAAATGAAATGAATTTGTTAGTATCAGTATAAATTTGAACCTCTGACATTAACTTTCTAATTTTTTTACTACTTAAAATTACTAAGCCGATAAGTATAAAACCTATACTAGCTACAATCATAACAATAGTACTTCCTCTCACGTTTAGTACCTCCTCTATGTAATTTGCTTACAATTAATAACTATATACTAAATTAAAATATATAATTTTTCAATATTTATATAAAAATGTATTGACATATTCCAAGTAAGTCACTATAATAAGTTATGTGCTACGGGGTGTGGCGCAGATGGGAGCGCGCGTGGTTTGGGACCATGAGGTCGCAGGTTCAATCCCTGTCACCCCGACCAAAAGCTAGGTAAGAATTTACCTAGCTTTTTTTATTTGTTAAAATTGTTTTCTATATATTCCTCCCCTTCTGTAAATCTCTCTTCCACACCAATAGCCTTAAAAATAGACAATACTATAGGGATAATTGCAATATAAATAAAAAATACTAATAGTGGCATATCTATCTCCCCTTCTAAATTTATAAATTAAGTAATATTATTTAATAAAAATATAGATACTAATTGTATATTAAAATTTACTTATGTTTGTAATTTTTTCTTGGAGGTATACAATGAATAAAAAATATAATACTTTATTTAAAGAACTTGTAAAATCTTATTATGACGGTAACTTTGACGAAACACTTAAAAATATACTATCTACATCTGAAAAAAGTGTCAAGGAAACGTTTTCTATAATTTCATCATTATGTGGATCTAATGTTAAATATGATGAAAATTACATTTATAATTTGAAAAAAGCTATTACTAATTACAATGTTCATCAAAAAATAGTTGAAAAACTACAGAAATGCTCTGGAAATTGTGCTGAAACTGAAGGTGGAATATCTAAATGTCAACGTTCTTGTCCCTTCGATGCTATAATTGATGATAAAGAAACTAACTCCAAAATAATAGATTCTGAACGTTGCATAGACTGTGGACTTTGTATCGATGCCTGTGAAGATGGTAACTTTATAGATAAAGTTGAATTCTTACCTGTAATGGAACTAATAAAAAACAACAAAACAGTAATAGCTGCTGTAGCACCTGCTATAAGTGGCCAATGGGGTCCAAATACAACTATGGATCAAATGAGAACAGCTCTAAAAAAAATCGGTTTTACCGATATGATTGAAGTAGCTTTTGCCGCTGACATGCTAACTATAAAAGAAGCTGTTGAATTCAATAACCATGTGCATACCTCTTCTGATTTAATGATTACCTCATGTTGTTGTCCTATGTGGGTAGGAATGTTAAAAAAAGTATATAAATCATTAGTTAAAGACCTCTCTCCATCTGTATCTCCAATGATTGCTGCTGGTAGAGTTATTAAAACATTAAATCAAGATGCTAAAGTAGTCTTTATAGGACCTTGTATTGCTAAAAAATCCGAAGCTAAAGATAAAGATTTAGTAGGTGCAATAGATTTTGTTCTTACCTTTCAAGAATTAAAAGAAATTTTTGATGCCTTGTCTGTTAATCCATCCACCTTAGATGAAACCCCATCCATTGAATACGCTTCACGTGGTGGTAGATTATATGCACGTACTGGCGGAGTGTCAATAGCAATATCTGAAGCAGTAGAAGAACTCTATCCTGAAAAATTCAAACTTTTTAAGGCTGCGCAAGCTGAAGGTGTTAAAAACTGCAAAGAAATTCTAGAAAAAGCTCAAAACGGCGAATTAGATGCAAACTTTATAGAAGGTATGGGTTGTATTGGTGGTTGCGTTGGTGGTCCTAAAATCCTAGTTCCTAAAGAAGAAGGAAAGAAAGCAGTAGACCAATTTGCATATGATTCCTCTATAAAAATAGCGACTCATAGTGCCATCTTAGATAATGTATTAGAAAAATTAAATATAACTTCATTAGATGACTTTAAAAATCCTGAAAAAATTAGTATTCTCGAACGTGAATTCTAATAATCGCTGCTTTTTAGCAGCCTTTTTCTTTTATATTAATATACTATTATAAAAATGCTATTTCGTTGATTATTTTTTTTAATTTGTTATAATATTAATTTAAATAAGCAATAGAGGTGATGGTAATAATGCATAATATAAAAGCAGCAATTTTTGATTTAGATGGAACACTAGTAGACTCTATGTGGGTTTGGGAACAAATTGATATAGACTATCTTTCAAGTAAAGGCCATAAGGTTCCTGATGGTATTAAGGATGAGATAAGCCATCTAAGCTTTAATGATACAGCTCTATATTTTAAAAATAGGTTTTCAATAGAAGATTCTGTTGATGAAATAATTAATTGCTGGAATGTCATGGCTTTAGATTATTATTCTAACAAAATAAAATTAAAAAAAGGTGTATTGGAATTTTTTAATAAATTAAAAGAAAATAATATAAAAATAGGACTTGCTACAAGTAATTCCTTACCATTATTAGAAGCTACATTAAAAAATAATAATCTATATGATTACTTCGATGCTATAACTGTTACTGATGAAGTAAAGAAAAGTAAAGCTAATCCTGATATATATTTACTTGCAGCTGAAAAACTAAATATATCTCCTAAAGATTGCATTGTTTTTGAAGATATTGTTCAAGCTGTTAATGGAGCTAAATTAGCTGGAATGAAAGTAGTTGCAATATATGATAAATCATCAGAAAACCAAAAAGAAGACCTTATTAGCTTAGCTGATAAATATATATATGATTATACTGAACTATTATAGTAAAAACCCTCTTAGTAGAAAACTAAGAGGGTTTTTAGCTTTAAATTATAATATTTATATTAAGTAAATAAAACTTCTATTATATATTACTATTTTCTAGTAACTCCATATTTGCCTTCTAATTCCTTAACAACATCTAAATACTTTCTTTGTTGTCTTTCTTGAATTAAGTTATTTACTATTTGATCTTTTACATTTTCAAATTCCACTGACTTTTCTTCTGATTTTCCTTCAACCTTGATTAAATGATATCCGAATTGTGTTTGTACTGGTTCACTTACAACGCCAATTTCTAAATTGAATGCTGCTTCTTCAAATTCTGGAACCATCATTCCTCTACCAAATGCACCTAAGCTACCACCTTGTTCTTTAGATGGGCAACTTGAATACTTATTAGCTGCTTCTTCAAAAGTAAGTTCTCCAGCTTCAATTTCTTTCTTGATTTGGTCACAAGTTTCCTTTGAATCAACTAATATATGTTTAGCTGATACTGTAGGTTGTTCTACAAACATATTTTTATTTTCGTTATAAAAATCTAAAGCTTCTTTATCAGTAACAGTTATTTCTGATAATACCTTATTCATTGTTATTTGAGTTAATATATCTTTTTCAGCTTGAGCTACATTAGCTTTATATTCTTCAGTAGTATTTAGCTTTAATTCTTCACCTAATTGTGCCATTAATTCAAAAGCTATAACTTGTTCTAATAATTGCTTCATTGCTTGCTCTGTTTGGAAATATCCTCTTTTTTCTTCTGGATATCTCATAACTAATTTTTGTAAGTCTGAAGTTTTAATATCTTTTCCAGCTACTGTTGCTAAAATCTTATCTTGCATTTATAAAAGTCTCCTTTATTTTTATTATAGTTGATACTTTTTATTATATCAGAATTGGAAATAATGTATATTATATTTAGAATAAAATTTAAATTTACCTATAATTATTCTTATTGATAATAATTATCTATAGTATTATAATAAAATAAAGTAAACAATAATAATGTTTACTTAAATACGAATTTTATTTATAATTTGTTATTAAATAAAAATATTAGGAGGTTTACAATGTTAGAAGTAGGTAAACTAGCACCAGATTTCACTCTTATGGGATCTGACGGAAATGAACATAAGTTAAGTCATTATAAAGGTAAGAAGGTAATATTATATTTCTACCCAAAAGACAATACTCCTGGTTGTACAACCGAAGCTTGTGACTTTAGAGATCATACAAACGAAATACATGATCTAAACGCTATAGTTATTGGTATAAGTAAAGATTCTTTAACTTCTCATAATAAATTTATAACAAAATTTAATTTACCATTTATTTTATTAAGTGATGAAGAAAAAACTGTTTGTGCTCTTTATGATGTAATTAAAGAAAAAAATATGTTTGGAAAAAAAGTCTTAGGAATTGAAAGAAGTACTTTCATAATTAATGAAGATGGCGTTTTAATTAAAGAATTTAGAAAAGTTAAGGTTAAAGGACATATAGAAGCTGTAATTGACGAATTACGTTTATAAGAACATATTTTATAAGGAAGTAGGATTTTTATAGTCTTACTTCTTTTTATTTTTATAAAAATAAAAAAACCAACTAATTTAAAATTAGTTGGTTTCCTGGTGGCTCGACCAGGAATCGAACCAGGGACACGAGGATTTTCAGTCCTCTGCTCTACCGACTGAGCTATCGAGCCACATTACCTGGCAACGTTCTACTCTCCCACACAGTCTCCCATGCAGTACCATCGACGCTGTAGAGCTTAACTTTCCTGTTCGGAATGGGAAGGAGTGTTTCCTCTACGCCATCATCACCAGATTCATTGTCACCCCAAATCTATGATTTGGTTGGTGTAAAGCACTTAGCATAGCTAAGTTACCTTTTCAGATATTCTCTGAAAATTGCACATGAATTTTTGCCATTTCGTTATTGGTCAAGCCCTCGACCTATTAGTATCAGTCAGCTAAATATGTTACCACACTTACACCTCTGACCTATCAACCTTGTGTTCTTCAAGGGGTCTTACTAGCTTATGCTATGGGAAATCTCATCTTGAGGGGGGCTTCACGCTTAGATGCTTTCAGCGTTTATCCCTTCCCGACTTAGCTACCCAGCCATGCTCTTGGCAGAACAACTGGTGCACCAGAGGTCAGTCCATCCCGGTCCTCTCGTACTAAGGACAGCTCCTCTCAAATTTCCTACGCCCGCGACGGATAGGGACCGAACTGTCTCACGACGTTCTGAACCCAGCTCGCGTGCCGCTTTAATGGGCGAACAGCCCAACCCTTGGGACCTACTACAGCCCCAGGATGCGACGAGCCGACATCGAGGTGCCAAACCTCCCCGTCGATGTGGACTCTTGGGGGAGATCAGCCTGTTATCCCCGAGGTAGCTTTTATCCGTTGAGCGATGGCCCTCCCACGAGGTACCACCGGATCACTAAGCCCGACTTTCGTCCCTGCTCCACTTGTGGGTGTCGCAGTCAGGCTCCCTTCTGCCTTTGCACTCTTCGAACGATTTCCGACCGTTCTGAGGGAACCTTTGGGCGCCTCCGTTACTTTTTAGGAGGCGACCGCCCCAGTCAAACTGCCCACCTAACAATGTCCCGTCACCAGATTCATGGCGTCCGGTTAGAACCCCAATACTGTCAGGGTGGTATCCCAAGGATGACTCCACCAAGGCTGACGCCCTAGTTTCCCAGTCTCCCACCTATCCTGTACAGACAATATCGGAATTCAATGCTAAGCTACAGTAAAGCTCTACGGGGTCTTTCCGTCCAATCGCGGGTAGCGAGCATCTTCACTCGCACTACAACTTCGCCGGATTTGCAGTTGAGACAGTGCCCAAGTCATTACGCCATTCGTGCGGGTCAGAACTTACCTGACAAGGAATTTCGCTACCTTAGGACCGTTATAGTTACGGCCGCCGTTTACTGGGGCTTAAGTTCACACCTTCGCTTGCGCTAAGTGTTCCCCTTAACCTTCCAGCACCGGGCAGGCGTCAGCCCCTATACATCAGCTTGCGCTTTAGCAGAGACCTGTGTTTTTGCTAAACAGTTGCTTGGGCCTATTCTCTGCGGCCTACTCTCGTAGGCACCCCTTCTCGCTAACTTACGGGGTCAATTTGCCTAGTTCCTTAACTGCAATTCTTCCGCTGGTCTTAGGATTCTCTCCTCATCTACCTGTGTCGGTTTGCGGTACGGGCACTACTTCTCTCTCTAGATGCTTTTCTTGGAAGCATGGAATCAGATACTTCAGCCTTTTGGCCTTCCCCATCACGCCTCAGAATTGTTGAAACGGATTTGCCTGTTTCAACTCCCTAAACGCTTAGACTAGCATTTCCAATCGCTAGCACATCCTATCCTTCTCCGTCACACCATCGATAATAACGATTGTAGTGGTATCGGAATATCAACCGATTGTCCATCGCCTACGCCTATCGGCCTCGGCTTAGGTCCCGACTAACCCTGGGCGGACGAGCCTTCCCCAGGAAACCTTAGATTTTCGACCTGTGAGATTCTCACTCACATCTCGCTACTAATGCCAACATTCTCACTCGTAATCAGTCCACCGCTCCTTACGGTACGACTTCAGCCCGATTACGACGCTCCTCTACCGCTCATCTTACGATGAGCCCGTAGCTTCGGTGGTAAGTTTGAGCCCCGGACATTTTCGGCGCAGGATCTCTCGACTAGTGAGCTATTACGCACTCTTTCAATGAGTGGCTGCTTCTAAGCCAACATCCTAGTTGTCTTAGAAATCCCACATCCTTTTCCACTTAACTTACACTTTGGGACCTTAGCTGACGATCTGGGCTTTTTCCCTTTTGACCACGGATCTTATCATTCGTAGTCTGACTGCCGGACTAATAGTATATGGCATTCGGAGTTTGATAAGGTTCGGTAAGCGATACGCCCCCTAGCCCATTCAGTGCTCTACCTCCATTACTCATATCCGACGCTAGCCCTAAAGCTATTTCGAGGAGAACCAGCTATCTCCGAGTTCGATTGGAATTTCTCCGCTATCCACAGCTCATCCCATGCTTTTTCAACAGCAACGTGGTTCGGTCCTCCACGGGGTTTTACCCCCGCTTCAACCTGGCCATGGATAGGTCACCCGGTTTCGGGTCTACGGCATGCAACTAGTCGCCCTATTAAGACTCGGTTTCCCTTCGGCTCCGTACCTTAAGTACTTAACCTTGCTACATACCGTAACTCGTTGGCTCGTTCTACAAAAAGCACGTCATCACACTCATATGGTGCTCTGACCGGTTGTAGGCACACGGTTTCAGGTTCTATTTCACTCCCCTCCCGGGGTTCTTTTCACCTTTCCCTCACGGTACTGCTTCACTATCGGTCATCAGGTAGTATTTAGCCTTGGGAGGTGGTCCTCCCTGCTTCCCACAAGGTTTCACGTGTCTCGTGGTACTCTGGATCAGAACTCTAAACCTTTCTGTTTTACCTACGTGGCTATTACACTCTATGGCCTAACTTTCCAGTTATTTTCGGTTACAAATTAGTTTATTTAATGTTCTGTCCGCAACCCCAGAGATAAATCTCTAGTTTGGGCTCTTTCCCTTTCGCTCGCCGCTACTCAGAAAATCGATTTTTCTTTCTCTTCCTCTAGGTACTTAGATGTTTCAGTTCCCTAGGTTTACCTTCCTGTAACTATTTATTCATTACAGGATACATGGGGTTTCCCATGTGAGTTCCCTCATTCGGAAATCTCCGGATCACTGGCTATGTGCGCCTACCCGAAGCTTATCGCAGCTTATCACGTCCTTCATCGGCTCCTGATGCCAAGGCATTCACCATGCGCCCTTTGTAGCTTGACCTTTACGGTTCTCTTTTTACAAAGAGTCAATTTATATCACAAAGAATATTTTTCTTGGCTTGTTGTCACTTCTCAATTAACATTTGTTAATAAAGTTGTTTTAATTCATGTGCAATTTTCAAAGAACAAAATTTTGAAGGATTTTGGTCCTTCAAAATTGAACAGAAGTTAAGATAACTCTTCTTTTGAAATATACTAGTTAATCATCTTGTTAACTAGATTTCTCCATAGAAAGGAGGTGATCCAGCCGCAGGTTCTCCTACGGCTACCTTGTTACGACTTCACCCCAATCGCTGACCCTACCTTAGGTCGCTGCCTCCTTGCGGTTAGCTCACGAACTTTGGGTATTGCCAACTCTCATGGTGTGACGGGCGGTGTGTACAAGGCCCGGGAACGTATTCACCGCGACATGCTGATTCGCGATTACTAGCAACTCCAGCTTCATGTAGGCGAGTTTCAGCCTACAATCCGAACTGAGACAAGTTTTATAGTTTAGCTCCACCTCGCGGTATTGCATCTCGTTGTACTTGCCATTGTAGCACGTGTGTAGCCCTAGACATAAGGGGCATGATGATTTGACGTCATCCCCACCTTCCTCCCGGTTAACCCGGGCAGTCTCGCTAGAGTGCTCAACTAAATGGTAGCAACTAACAATAAGGGTTGCGCTCGTTGCGGGACTTAACCCAACATCTCACGACACGAGCTGACGACAACCATGCACCACCTGTCATCCTGTCTCCGAAGAGACTTCCTCGATTAAGAGTAATGCAGGAGATGTCAAGTCTAGGTAAGGTTCTTCGCGTTGCTTCGAATTAAACCACATGCTCCGCTGCTTGTGCGGGCCCCCGTCAATTCCTTTGAGTTTTAATCTTGCGACCGTACTCCCCAGGCGGGATACTTAATGTGTTAACGGCGGCACGGAAGGAGTTGATACCTCCCACACCTAGTATCCATCGTTTACGGCGTGGACTACCAGGGTATCTAATCCTGTTTGCTCCCCACGCTTTCGAGCCTCAGCGTCAGTTACAGTCCAGAGAGTCGCCTTCGCCACTGGTGTTCTTCCTAATCTCTACGCATTTCACCGCTACACTAGGAATTCCACTCTCCTCTCCTGCACTCTAGACTTCCAGTTTGAAATGCAGCACCCAAGTTGAGCCCGGGTATTTCACATCTCACTTAAAAGTCCGCCTACGCTCCCTTTACGCCCAGTAAATCCGGACAACGCTCGCCACCTACGTATTACCGCGGCTGCTGGCACGTAGTTAGCCGTGGCTTCCTCCTCAGGTACCGTCATTATCGTCCCTGAAGACAGAGCTTTACGATCCGAAAACCTTCATCACTCACGCGGCGTTGCTGCATCAGGGTTTCCCCCATTGTGCAATATTCCCCACTGCTGCCTCCCGTAGGAGTCTGGGCCGTGTCTCAGTCCCAATGTGGCCGATCACCCTCTCAGGTCGGCTACGCATCGTCGCCTTGGTGAGCCGTTACCTCACCAACTAGCTAATGCGCCGCGGGCCCATCTTGTAGCGGATTGCTCCTTTAATTACTGCTCCATGCGAAGCTGCAATATTATGCGGTATTAATCTTCCTTTCGGAAGGCTATTCCCCTCTACAAGGCAGGTTGCCCACGTGTTACTCACCCGTCCGCCGCTAGGTTTGTTCCCGAAGGAACTCTCCTCGCTCGACTTGCATGTGTTAGGCACGCCGCCAGCGTTCGTCCTGAGCCAGGATCAAACTCTCACTAAAAAGTTTAATCTGTGCTCAAATTACTTTGAGTCTTTGTTTTAAGACTTTCAAAAGAATTGCTGGTTATTACTTAACTTTTATTCTGTTCAATTTTCAAAGACCATTTTCTTCGTCGCCCTCAAGCGACTCGTTTATCTTATCACTCTTAAAATTTCTTGTCAACAACTTTTTTTAAGTTGTTTTTTGATTTCTCAAAAGTGACTCGTTTATCTTATCATCAGTCGCAAATACTGTCAACACCTTATTCCGTGTTGTGTTTTGCGCTAACAACGTATTTTATATTATCATATTCTTTTATTATTATATCTTATAATTCCTGTTTTATTCATAATTAACATAAAAATTCTATTGTTTACTTAAAATACATTAATATTACTATTACTGATATTCGTGGTTACGTTTCTGCCTGTTTTTATGCAATTATAGGATAATTTTACTATTTTATACTAATAATATACTCTAAATATTCAATTAGTATATTATTATGCTTATTAGAAATACTTTATTTATGGTTATGTTATAATTATTTCGAGGTGAGAATATGAAGAAAATTTTAGATAATGACTGGCAAGAACTATTAGAGCCTGAATTTCAAAAGGATTATTATCAAAATTTAAGAAAGTTCCTAATTTCTGAATATAATACAAAAACTATATATCCTACTATGTATGATATATTTAATGCTTTAAAATTTACTCCTTATAAAGATGTTAAGGTAGTTATTATTGGCCAAGATCCTTATCATGGTCCAAATCAAGCTCACGGACTTAGCTTTTCCGTTAATAAAGGAGTCAGGATTCCCCCTTCTTTATTAAATATTTATAAAGAGCTTCATTCTGATTTAGGGTGCTATATACCTAACAATGGATATTTAAAGAAATGGGCTGATCAAGGTATATTACTATTAAATACGGTATTAACTGTAAGAGATCATGAGGCTAATTCTCATAAAAATATGGGTTGGGAGATTTTCACTGATAAAATTATAAGTTTACTTAATGAAAAAGATACTCCTATAGTTTTTATACTTTGGGGAAATCCTGCGATTAAAAAATCCTCATTAATAACTAATAAAATTCATTACATACTTACTTCTCCACACCCAAGTCCATTATCAGCCTCAAGAGGCTTCTTTGGAAATAAGCATTTTTCTAAAACAAATGAAATTTTAAAGGATATAGGAAAAGAACCTATAGATTGGCAAATAGATAATGTTTAAATAAATAAAAGGTATGCACCTTGAACTTTACCTTATCAATTAGATAGTTCATCTTTATAATGCATACCTTTTTATATTTAAATTATTGAACGCTTTTATACTTAAATAATTATATTAGTTCTTTTTTATGTCCCTTTTTAGCTTTCTTTACTAAAAAGTGTATTCCAGCTCCTAAAATCCCTAGTACTCCACCAGCTGAAAATCCTAAAATAACATCACCCATTAGAACTCCTACAAAAATCCCAATTCCCACACCAATAGCTATCCCTTTAGCTAGATAATCATATTCTTCATCTGATAAACTTATCTTTTCTAACATAATTAACCACGCCCCTAATAAATTTAATACTTATACTTTATATAATAAATAAAACTTCTTAATTATTTCTTAAACAATTCTTAAAAATGACTAAATTAATATATTTTCTATACTTCTAGACTACACCTTTTTATTAACCTTGTAAAGAGTTATTTTTTACTTTTTAATATATTTTTAAAAATCTTATTATGTCGCTTATATTATGTTAAGTTAATCTTAATATATGTATGAACTCTGTTATTAATTATTATTAAGTAACAAAAAAAAACCAACTAATTTAAAATTAGTTGGTTTCCTGGTGGCTCGACCAGGAATCGAACCAGGGACACGAGGATTTTCAGTCCTCTGCTCTACCGACTGAGCTATCGAGCCTTAACAATATTTATTTTACATAAATTTTAACTAAAAGTCAAACATTTTGTTGAAATTAGTTTTAATTTATTATATCTAATATAAAAAAATTTCTACTACTTTATTATTCCGCTATCATCATCTTGAGTATTACTTTGTCTTAATGCCTCAACAGCTCCAAAAACAGATAAATTTTGTCCAATAGCTTCAAATAACCATGCAACTATTTCTTGTTGTTCACTAGTTAGTCCCTGCGCTATGTCAGCTGCAATAAAGGCAGCTACTACTATTAATTGATCTGGCCCTAAACTAAAAAGATCTACCATATCGCACTCCTATAAAATGTCTTTAATTAATATTTTTATGTTGAAAACTTTCTATAATACTATTATATATGTAATTTCCATAAGAATGTTTAATATAATATAAGGTATATTAATTTTTACGGAGTTGTATGGTGAAATATTTTATCTTCATAATTTTAATATTAGGCATAATTGCTATGTATTTTTATTATGACTACAAACTAGCTTTAACTAGAAAACAACTGATGATAGCTTCTAAAAAAAGAAATACTGTAAAAACTCGATCTATTAATAGAATAGAAAAAACTCCTACTATTAAGTTTTCTAGCCCAAATTCAAAGGTAGGTATAACTAATATCAATACTAATCTTTATTTAGCACCTACTACTTCTTCACCTATTTTAAAGAACATTTCAATTAGAATGGAAGTTCAACTTTTAGATACTGCTGAATTAAATTCTGAAACTTGGTATTATGTTAATTTACCTATAGATACGGATATTAACTGTAGAGGGTGGTTAAACTCTAAGGATTTTTCTATACTATATAGTGATTCAACAAATTTAACTAAAAGCAATTAACTTATACTTTAATTAATTATACTTAATTTATAATTAAGGAACTGTAGTAAATAAAATTTCTCTATATTTACTACAGTTCCTTTTTCATATTAATTGCATATTAAATTCTATAAGATACTTATAAGCATAAAAATTATATATACTACTATTATTAAGAAAAATGGTATATTAAATATATTTTCTTATCTTATCACATCTGACTTTATTTCTTCTTTTAATATCCCTCTATTAATATTAAGTTCTTCTAACTTCTTTAATATTAGATATACAAAAGTTGAAAATATTATTGCTATCACTCCATATACTACAAACATAATTAACTTATCATTAAATGGTAAACTTCTTAATGATAAATCCATTGTTCCATTCATTATCTCTGTTGATTGTGGAATAGTATTTATCAATTTAGACATAGTTACAGAAGTTCCATTAATTATAAAATGTATAATTGATTCTGCAAATATACTATTAGTTATTCTTACTACTAAAGCTAAAATAAATCCTAATACTGTTGCATATAAAAATTGTTGTGGATCTAAATGTAAAATTCCAAAAAATAATCCTGTTATCATTGCAGCTAGATATTTATTTTTATGTTCATATCCTGATAAGACTATCCCTCTTATTGTAACTTCTTCTGTAATGGCAGGTAACAATGCAACTAATGATAACATAATTAAATATGGTGTAGAATTTATTTGTGTTATAAAAGCTCCGATATTATTATTAAAGAAAAATGATGTTACTATAGAGAAAAAACTCATTATTGGTTGACATAAAAATGCTAATAATATTACTAGCAATGCATCTTTTAAATACAACTTATTTAATTTTAATGTTTCTTTTACTGATGATTTAGTTACTATTATATATATTACTGCTGGAATTAAAAAGAATATAATATGATTCATCGTTAAAGCAATTCTTAAATCTGTAACACCTAATATATCATAGATAGGTAGTAAAATTTTTGGCATAAATATCTCTAATAATAAAATTATTAGAAAATATAAATTGGCTTTATAAACTTTTTTCATTTAAGTACTTCCTTTCATTATTTTAAGGTCATTTTTATGTATATATTCCCTTTTCCATGGGCATACTTAAAAATGAAGCGAGTAAGCTTCCACAGTTAATCGCCTCTCCCCCATTTTATTTATATACAAAGATAATCCCTTTTAATACTATTTAGTTTAAAAGGGATTATTATTTTCCCTTTTACTTACTTTTTGATAATTCATTTTTTAACATGCTTAGTGCACTTAACACAGCTTCTTCTCTAACTTCTTCTCTATTTCCATTAAAATTAAATTTTTCAACCTTGGTGTTTCCTTTTATATGAATTCCTATATATACTAGTCCTACTGGTTTTTCTTTAGTTCCACCACCTGGACCTGCTATTCCTGTAGTAACTACAGATATATCTGTTTCAGCTTCTCTTGCAATTCCCTCTGCCATTTCTTTTGCTGTTTCTTCACTTACTGCACCAAACTTTTCTAAAGTTTCAGCTTTTACACCTAATCTTTTCATTTTGGCCTCATTAGAATATGTTATAGCCCCTTCTTTAAATACTTCTGATATACCTGGATAGGAAATTAACTTTCCTGCAACTAATCCACCTGTACATGATTCCGCTGTAGATATAGTTAATTTATTTTTACATAAAATTTCTCCTAATGCATATTCTATCGCTAAACCATTATTTTTATTGTTACTCATAAACTTCTCCTTTTAAAATTATATGATTTATTTTATTATAATATTATTTTATCTAATTATATAGCTTTTATTTTACTTAAAAAAGCTACCAGCTTTGATAGCTAGTAGCTAAATTTATTATTTTAACTTATTTGCATTAATGTAATAATCACCTCTTATATTAATACCTTGCTCTCTTATAGTGAAATCACTATCTTTTAACATTGATGTAATCATATTGATATCTTGCTGACTTGTGTTGTTTAAGGTTATCGTAAAACTATCGTGCATATCTACTACACCCATATAATCAAAGATATTACTATATTCACTAAGAGTTAAATTTCCTTGTATATCCATCTTATAATCTGGCATAGTCTTCCTCCTAAAATTTATATTTTATATTAAAATATAATTAATTATTTATATTTTACTCATAATCTACTTATTTATTCAATTTACACCTATATTTTTTGACTTTCTTCAATTATCTTTTTGGCTTCTGGTGCGGGTACTTCTTCATATCTCTCTAAAGTACTTGTAAATGTTCCTCTTGCTTGAGTCATTGATCTTAAATCTGTAGCATATTTAGCCATTTCTGATAATGGTACTTCACCTATTATCTTTTGAAGATTTCCCTCAAGTTCCATTCCTAGTACCCTTCCTCTTTTTTTATTTATATCTCCAATAACATCTCCCATATATTCATCAGGAACTATTACCTCTATATGCATAATAGGTTCTAATAATATAGGTTTTGCCATTTCTAACCCTTTTTTATATGCTATTGACGTTGCCATTTTAAATGCCATTTCTGAAGAATCCACAGGATGATAAGAGCCATCATATAATGTTGCTCTTAAACCAATAACTGGATATCCTGCAAGAATACCTTTTTCAATACAATCTTTTAAGCCTTTTTCAACTGCTGGTATAAAGTTTCTTGGAACTGCTCCTCCAACGACTTTATCTACAAATTCAAGTTCTTCTCCACCATCATCTCTATGCTCAAATTTTATTTTTACATCTCCATATTGTCCATGTCCACCTGATTGCTTTTTATGTTTTCCTTGAACTTCAGAAACTCCTTTTATAGTTTCTCTATATGGTATTTTAGGTATATTTAATACAACTTCAGCACCAAATTTATTTTTTAATCTACTAGCTATTACTTCTAAATGAGCTTCTCCTAAACCACAAATTATTGTTTCTGCATTTTCAGTATCTCTATACATATTAAAAGTAGGATCTTCTTCTAATAATTTTTGTAATGAATATGATATTTTATCTTCATCGCCTTTTGCTTTAGGCATTACAGACATAGAAATTACTGGTGTAGGAAAATTCATATTATCAAACATAACTCTATTATTTGTATCACATAATGTATCCCCTGTTCCTGTATATTGAAGTTTTGCTACTGCTGCTATATCTCCTGCTATTACCTTATTAGTTTGTATTTGATTTTTACCTCTTAAAAAGAATATATTAGATAACTTTTCTACTTTATTTTTATTACTATTTATTACAGAAACTTCATTTGAAAGTTCCCCTATAATTACTCTAAATAAAGATATCTTACCTACAAAAGGATCTGCTATAGTCTTAAAAACTAATGCAGAAAAAGGTTTATCTTCTGTAAGATTTACGAAAACCTCTTCATCGTTTTGTAAGTCAATTGCTTTTTGATGAATTGCATATTCTGGTGATGGAAAACATTCTACTATATCTTCTAAAATAGAATCCATACCTATAAGCTTAGTAGCACTTCCACACATTATAGGTGCAATTTCTCCATCTGCACATCCTTTGATTAGTCCACTATATATTTCCTCATCACTAAGTTCGCCTTCTCCAAAATATTTATCTAATAATTCTTCATCAGTTTCTGCTACTGCCTCCATAATCATTTGCTTACATTCTTCTACTTTATCTAGTAAATCTGATGGAATATCTGTTATTTCCATTTTGTGAGTTTTTTCATTATATATTCTAGCCTTTTTTGAAATAATATTGATTACACCTTTAAAGTCATCTTCTTTACCTATAGGATATTGTATAGGTACTACACTCATGCCAAACTTATCCTTTAGTTCGCTTAATGTTTTATCGAAGTTTGAATTTTCTCTATCTAACTTATTTATAAAAAATGTTCTTGGTAGTTTAATCTTATTGCAATATTCCCAGGCTTTTTCAGTACCAACTTGTACTCCTGAAGCTCCACATACAACTATAGTAGCAACATCAACAGCTCTCATACCTTGAATCAGTTCTCCATAAAAATCAAAATACCCTGGAATATCAACTAAATTAATCTTAGTATCTTTAAATATAACTGGAGCTAAAGAAACTGATATTGAAATTTGTCTCTTTTTTTCTTCTTGATCAAAATCCATAATAGTAGTTCCATCTTCAACTTTACCTAGTCTATCACTACTTCCTGAATAAAATAATAATGCTTCAGCTAATGAAGTTTTTCCTGATCCAATATGTCCTATCAATCCAACATTTCTTAAATTATTAATTGTGTAATCTTTCATACTTAACCATAATATCCTCTAATTAGATATTATGAATTCACCCACCTTTCATTTAAAATCTAGATAAATCTTTAAAATTAGGCTATATATTTTATTTCTATGCGAATTCATTGAAATTAGTACAAAAAAAGGAAGCGTATAAACACTTCCCTTAAATTATCTATATTTATCTTTTAACTATTCTACAAAATCTCTTTTTTCATAATATCTATTTTTTATTATAATCTCACCTATATCATAAGCTTCTTCTAGTCTAATTCTTTCTTCCTCATTTTGAGGTTCACCCTTTATTACTTTATTATGTTCTCTATTATTCATTATAGTAGCATTTCTATTTGTATTTAAAAGGTTTCTTCCCATTAGATTTTCATAGTCTATCCCAAGTAAATACAGTACTGTTGGCATTATATCTACCTGCCCTCCATTTTTATCAACAACATTGGGTTTAACTCCCTTTGAGTAGATTACAAATGGTATTTGTTCTGTATCTTCCTTCCAAAAATCACCTTCTAAAGGTGCATTTTCTATCATACTACTATAATATTTATGAACCCCACCATGATCTCCATATAAAACTATTACTGTATTATCTAGTAATCCTAAAGCTTCTAGCTTTTCTACAAACATACCTATTTGAACATCTGTATAATGAATACTTTGAAAATATTCTCCTAATCTATTTTCATTTAATTCTTTTGGTAAATTTAAATACTTAAATTCATCTTGTGTTTCAAAAGGTCCATGACTACTTGCAGTTGCTACCATTGAGTAAAACGGTTCTTTTAATTCTGTTAGCTTTTCTGTATATTGTTCTAAATATTCTCTATCAGAATAATAGCCTCCCACTTTTTCTTTAATATTAAACTTTGAATTGTCCCATACATTTTCAAAACCTAAAGCATTAACATGATTTTCTGCCCAATTATAGTCTGAAGATGAAACTACATGAGCTGTACTTAAATCATATCCTTCTTTTTTTAAAATTCTAGGAAGAGATGGGTACTTCCCTTCTGGATGTGTTAAAAATGTTATGCTATCTCCTAATGGCAATACAGAAGTATTTACCATAAAGTCACAATCTACACTATTCCCCCCATTATTTTGTTCATATATATTAGAAAAATATAATCCTTCTTTAATTAACCTATTAATATTAGGTGTTATTTCTTGTCCATATACCTTCTTATTTATAACAAAGTTTTCTAAGGACTCAAATTGTACAAATATAACATTCTTACCTTCTGCCATAGCTTTATATTCATTAGCAGGTAAATTTTCATTATTCCACTTAAGCCAATTATCAACTTTTTTAAAATCCTGTTCATTTGGTTTGTTTGTAACCTTCTTAAAAGTATTTATTCCTTCAAAAACATGGAATCCTAAAGGCAGGGTATTTTTCGTAGTTTCAGCTGGATTCCATTGTATATCCATAAAATTAATTTTAGTATTATCTAAAATATCTACTTCTTGATGCACATTATAAACTGTTATGAAGCTTATAAATATTATTACTGTCGGAATAACTATAAACCTTCTTGTTACTTTTATAGACTTTAACTTTAAAGCTAATACGGCTAATGGTAAATCTATTAAAAATATTAAATCTATCAATATAAATTTAAGCTTAAATGCTTTAGCTGGATCTGTAAGCTCGTTAAAAAATATGTTTCTAAATCCTAAAAAATTTCGTGTAGCTCTGAAATATACTATATCTGCAACTAACAATATTGAATATAGAATATCTATTGTAATTAAATATTTTAATGCTCCTTTTCCTTTAAAATATAAAGAAGGAACTATAATAATTATTATCATTAACATATAAGCTAGTATTAACTCTTTATTCAACTCAAATTTTTTTAAACTTAATCCGTTATATGACCATATTAGACTCATAAATATAATTGTCTTTATAGATAAAATAATAAAAAACACTAAATTTATTAGACTTTGCTTACAGAAATTTTCAGCTATTTCTTTTTTCATATTATTTTTATCTCCTATATTAGTAATTCTTAATTACTCATTAAATGTCCAAATTTTATTTCCAATAAAGTTTATAACTGTTGTAATAATTAAAGCTAAAGCTTGTGCTATAGTTGCATTTAACTTAAGGTTATTTACAAGCACAATTAATATTCCATTATTTATAAGCATAGTTATCACATTAACAATAATAAATTTGCCTATTGTTGATATATCTTTACTATTAGCTTTAAATACCCACTTGTTATTCCATAAATAGCTATTTGCCATACCGCATATATATCCTATAGTGTTTGCTACTAGAATTCCAACACCAAAAACTCTTAGTATATTAAAAACTATCATAGTTATTAAGGTATTTATTAATCCTACTAATCCAAATTTTAAGAACTTCTCCATGTTTTTATCCTTTCTATTCCTGAAACTGCAAATATTATAAATAACCAACATACAATATATGCATATCTACTTTGGTTTTCTGTTATTAAATATGATAATCCATATCCACAGAATATAATATAAAATAGGTTTATAACTTCATTTTTTATTCTTCTCTTATTAAATAAACCTAGGTAAGTTAGTAGTATTATTACTATATAAAACCATTGAAATGTTGGTATATTTTTACCTGAAAAATCTACTATCATTTCATTGTCTTCTAAACTTAATTTAGTCCAAAAAACACCATCCATATCTCCTACACGCCATTGAGAACCAAACTTCTCAACATAAAACTTAAATAGTTTCATTGGAGGAGTTTTTGTTAATCTTTCTTTTATAATCTCATTTGACATTTTTTCCATCTTTTCATAGTCATAATCACATAATTCAGGAATTGCTGCATCTTCTTCATTCCATCTTCCACCAGATTCTATGTTAAGTCCTTTTACTATATTAGTAGCTGATGGTTCACTTCCCTTCCAAAGCTGGAATTCTGTTATACCAAATGATTTTATAGTAAAGCTCGTAATAACTAGAATAATTATAAATGATGCTATTAAAGTTACCGAAGCCTTTATTTTTTGTGAAACTTTGCCTCCATAATATATAATAATATACATAATGAATGCTATAACTGTAACCGCTGCAACCATTCTAAATAGATTGCCTAATGATAGTAATATACCTGATAAGGCTAGAATCCCTAACCCATTTTTTCTCTTAATAAATCTAATAAATAGATATATACTTCCTAAGTAAAATGGAATCGCTATATTCTCAGTACAGAATACTCCTATATATGATATCATTGGTGGAAAAATAGCCGCTATAAAAGCTCCTGTTAAAGCATATTCTTCCTTTTCAAAAACCTCTTTACATATCTTATAAATCAAATATATTGTTACTACTGATAATAGTATATTTACTACTTTAATAGCTAGTAATGCATTTGGAAATACCTTCATCATAAATGTAAAGTATAAAACCATCATTGTTAAATGAGGAAATCTTGCTATATATCCATTTCCATGTAAAGTATTAAAATTACCATTCAATACATCTAAAGCTGAATTATACATAGTTTTAAAATCAGATACTGGAACAGTATTAGCATTTAATAACCATAATAATCTAGCTATAAACCCAATCCCTATAACATATAAAATTATATTTTTATTGCTGAAATTTTTATTTTTAATAAGTTTATAAAATATAGAAATACTTCCTACATAAAAAACTACTTGTAGTAATAATGCTAGATTAAAGGACGTAGTAAATTTCATTCCTAAGATTATTGCTCCAAACACAATTACTAACATTATAATTTTAAGCGAATTAGTTACAAAGCTAGTAAAAATTTTTTTAAAATTATCCATAATTGTCTCCCTTAATTTATTTTTTATTTTATGGCACGCTCTTATATTCTACCATAGGAAAAATAATAAATGTATTTTTATGTATAATTTATTTAAATAAAAAAGATTTATATTAAGACCATTAAATAGCCTTAATATAAATCTATATTTTCTAATATTTATTACATCATTATTCCTGCACCAGGTCCTAATGGAAGTTTTAACATATACCATACTATTAATAGTAATGTCCATCCAATTAAGAATGCTAATGAGTAAGGAAGCATAGTTGTAATTAATGTACCTGCTCCTGCTTCGTCATCATATTTTTCTGCGAAAGCAACTATTAATGCGAAGTAACTCATAAGTGGTGAGATTATATTTGTTGTTGAATCACCTATTCTGTAAGCCATTTGAACTAATGCTGGTGAATATTGCATATTCATTAACATTGGAACAAATATTGGAGCCATAATAGCCCACTTAGCTGAAGCTGATCCCATGAATAAGTTTATAAAGGCTGTAATAATTACAAATCCTATTATTAGTGGAATTCCTGTAATTCCTGCACCTTGTAAGAAGTCCGCTCCTTTAACAGCAATTACTGTTCCTAAATGAGTGTAATTGAAGTATTGAACAAATTGAGCAGCAAAGAATACTAATACTATGTATCCACCCATTGTTGCCATACTCTTACTCATTAATGCAATAACATCTTTATCATCTTTAACCTTCTTAGCTCCTATACCATAAGCAACTCCTGGTATAAAGAAGAATAATGCTATTATAAGAACTATTGAGTCCATAAATGGTGATTTTAATATTTGTCCAGTTTCAGGATTTCTTAAAATTCCTGTTGGTCCTGGAAGTAATAATACAACTAATGTTACAAGACAAATTAATGCTGCTATTCCAGCAAACTTTAATCCTCTCGTTTCTTCTGTTGAAATTTCAGTTAATACTTCTTCTGCATTACCTTTGTATTTTCCTAATTTAGGTTCTACTACTTTTTCTGTTATGATAGTACCTATTATTGTAATAAGAATTGTTGATGCCATTATGAAATACCAGTTATCTGTTACTCCTACAGCCATTTGTGATGGATGTATCTTAGCAGCTTCTGATGTGATACCTGCTAATAAAGCATCTGTTGGTCCTGCAATTAAGTTTGCACTAAATCCACCTGAAACCCCAGCAAAAGCTGCAGCTAAACCAGCTAATGGATGACGTCCAAAACTTAAGAAAATTATAGCACCTAATGGAACTAAAACTACGTAACCTGCATCTGAAGCTATACTTGACATAACTCCAGCAAAAACTACAACTACAGTTATTAATCTCTTTGGAGTACTTGTTACTAACTTAGTTAATAACGTTCCAATAAGACCAGTTCCTTCTGCTACCCCTACACCAAGTAATGCAACTAACACTGTACCTAGTGGTGCAAAACCTGTAAAGTTTGTAACCGCTGATGTAAACATATATCTTATTCCTTCTGGAGTAAGTAAGCTTACTACATTAGCAGTCATTTCTTTAATTTCCATTGTAGATCTGTCTAAGCCAGTATATGTTACTGATACACCCATTTTAGCAAATATAGCTGATAAAACCATTATAATTGCACATAAAATTACGAATATTGTACCTGGGTGAGGAAGCTTATTACCTACTCGCTCAATAGAAGCAAGAATACCTCTTTGAGACTTATCCTTCTTTTCATTGGTCTTCATATTTATCCCCCTTGTTGTAAAATAAATCTTATATAAAAATACATATAATAAATAAATATTTCTATATATAATTCACTCAATTATATATCTTTATCCATATTTTTTCAAGTGCTTTCTGTTTTTTTGCTAATAATAACCGTTTTCTATTATTCATTTGTTAAAATTCGATATATTATTATATGCTTTAGTTAATAAAAATAAATTTTTGAAATTTTATAGCATTTATTTCAATAATTTATTGTAAAACTTTAATAGTTATACTTTGTTTAGGATAAAATAATAATTAAGAAGGTGGTAGCTATAAATACATTAATGATATTATTCTCAACTATAATTTTTATAAATTTAATTCTTATAAGTGCAATAGTAATTTTAGAGAAAAAACGTCCTGAAAAAACAATAGCCTGGATTCTAATTTTATTATTATTGCCACCTATAGGATTAATATTATACATCTTTTTAGGCAGGAATTGGAAACTAAACACTTTAAATAAGGGAATCACTAACAATTTAAAGAAACTTATAAATCCAATTATATGTAGCAATAATGATACACTAAAAGATTACCCTTCCTTGGTAAAACTTTTAGCCGCAAATAGTTATTCACCATTATTTATAAATAATAAAGTATATATTCTAAATGGTGGTAAAGAAAAATTTAAATTTTTAAAGAATGAACTTATAAAAGCTAAACATCATATTCATCTTGAATATTACATTGTAAAAAATGATAAGATTGGAAATGAAATAAAAGATATTCTTATAGATAAAGTTAAACAAGGAGTTGAAGTTCGTTTTATAATTGATAAAATGGGTTCTATAAAGTTAAAAAAATCTTATATAAAAGAATTAAAACAAGCTGGAGTGGATGTTGTTTTTTATACTTATATTTTTGCTCCATTATTAAGGTTAGTAAATACTCAAGTTAATTATAGAAATCATCGTAAAATTGTAGTTATAGATGGTTCTATTGGATTTATTGGAGGAATTAATATCGGTGATGAATATTTAGGTAAAGGGAAACTTGGAGAATGGAGAGATTGTCACATAATGATAAAAGGAGATGCCGTTTTAGCTCTTCAAGCAACCTTTCTTGATGATTATTCATCTATAAAAAAATGTAATAGTGAAAATCTCAATCTAACTTCTTCTATAGAAACCTATTTTTCTCAACCTAACTCTACTGGCAATACACTTATGCAGGTAATTAAAAGTGGCCCTAACTCAGAATTTCCCTCCATAATGCAAAGTATGATAAAGATGATTAGTATGGCTGAAGATTATATAAATATAGTAACGCCTTATTTTATTCCAAGTGAAGGTCTTATAGATGCATTAAGAATAGCATCTCTTAGTGGAATAAAAGTTACTATAATATTTCCAGAACAAGCAGATCACTTTACTGTAAATCATGCTTCAATAACTTATCTAGCTGAGTTAATGCGTTGTGGAGCTAAAGTTTATTTATATAATAAAAAGGGATTTGTTCATTCCAAATTCCTTATAATAGATGGTGAAATCTGCAATATAGGTACAGCTAATATGGATATTAGAAGCTTTGAACTAAACTACGAGATAAATACTGTTATTTATGATAAAAAAATTACTACTATCCTTAATAATATTTTTTATAAGGATTTAAATAATTGCCGTGAATATACTTTAAAAGAATATGATAAACAATCTATATTTAACAAAATGTTAAATGGTTTATGTCGCTTACTATCCTCTATTCTATGATATAATTATTAAATTATATATGTTTTCTGAGGGGGTATTATGAAATTTAAAAATAATATTTTAAAAATGACTTTATTATCAACTATATTAATTTTATTATTAACAATCTTACTTTTTAAGTCGAATCTTTTGGGTGGTAATATCATTGTAGAATCTAGTGATTTCTCAAAAATAGAAACTAGTTCTCTTACTTTAAAAAGTACAGAATCTCCAGTTGACTTTAACTCTATGCCTGTTAAACAAATATATAATATTAATATATCAGTATTCAATGAACCATTAAATACTTCAATTTATGAAAAATCTCAACGCTATTATATTTCATTAAGTTCTATATGTAATAAACTAAATTCTCCTATATACTATAATAATGATGAAATATTAATAAATAATATAGTAACTTTATATACTAATACAAATTCCTTTGAAATTAATAATAAAGCCTATAAATTAAGAGGTGATTTAATTTTTTCAGATGCTGAATATTATATGTCATTATCTGATATTGAAACTATATTTAATTTAAGAACACACTTTAATTTTGAAAATAAAAGTATAAATTTTATTAACTCACCAAATATAGTTAAAGAGATTTCTCCTGCAACTAAAGGACGTTTAGCCTTAATAAGACTTGAAGATTTTGCTGCTGGAGGAGCATTAAATGATTCTACTAATATAGAAAAATTTAAACTTATGGGTGATTTACTATATTCTAAAAATATAGGCTTTCATATAGCTTGGGTTCCTAGATATGTTGAACCAGATAATAATATAGATAATGATCTTCTTAATATTCACTCATTACAAAATGTAGCATTTATAAATCTTCTAGATCACCTAATTAATAGAGGTGGATTAGTAGGTTTACATGGATATACTCATCAATATGGTAATGAAACTAGTCTATCAGGAACAGAATTATCTAAAAATGCAAATAAAACAACTGATGAAACTAGAGTTATTATTGAAAATGCAATTAATACAGCTCATGCTTTAAATATTCCTTTTGCATTTTTTGAAAGTCCACACTATAAAGCTACAAAACCTCAAAAGAAAATTATAGAAGAATATTTTAAATATATATATGAACCATATGGTCCTATTCAATACTTTAATATACATCATACAAAGACAGGTAATATTTATATACCTACACCTTTAAGTTATGTTAGAGATTTAAATATTTCAAACATTTCTAGAGGTATTAACTCTCCTAAAGCAGGATCATTAGTTAGTTTATTTTATCATCCAATTAAAGAGTTAGATTTTATTGATGTTTCAGTTACTGATACCAATTTAAATTATACTTACTCTAAAGAATCTCCTTTAAGTAAAATTATTAAAGAATTAAACTCTAATGGATATATAACTTCATATATCACAGAGATAAATTAAATTATAATTTAAATAAAATAGACTACCCAACCTTGAGTAGTCTATTTTTTATACACTTTTTAATAATTTTCTCTTTTCATGTATATATCCTATAATAAATCCAAATAATCCTCCACTTGTATCTATAAGTATATCTTTAAACGCCATAGCTCTTCCTGGTATGAAATATTGATGTATTTCATCTGAACATGCATATAAAAATACAAAGATAAGAGAACATATTCTCGCACTTTTCTTATCTGTATATAATATAAGAACATTATAAGCAAATGCAAACAATATTAAATATTCACTAAAGTGAGCTGTTTTTCTTACTATAAGCGTTGCTAACTCTCCAAAATAATCATTTAAATTTATCCCTATAAATGAAAATATCTTTAATACTAACTCACTTTGATTACTTGATATATTTCCTGGTTGATGTGACATAAAAAATATAACACTCATCCAAATTATAAGCATAAACCAAGCAATAATTTTTTTCTTATTTTTCATATATCTTCTCCTTAGTATTCTTCAAAGTTCCTTGTGCTATAAATTATACAATATCTTAAAGTTTTTTTGTATTAACAATTAATCTCTCTCAACTATATATCTGTTAATATAAGCTAATGATTGTTCTAACATCTCTTGTCCCTGTTCTAAATCTTGTACATTTCTTTCTAAGTTACACATTCTTTGTTCAATCAAAGACATTACTTCCTTTATGTCATTTAATAATTTAATTTGGTAAGATACTTGCATTCCATCAGGATCAAGATACGTAACTTCTGGCTCTGAACCACATTCTGTACACTTAGCATATACCGCTTTCTTATCTACATCCCTAAATATTTTAAACGTTTCATTATTACAATGTGAACAATTTGGTAGCATTATAACATCATCGTCACTTAAATCAATATAATACTTAGTTTTACATTGATCACAAGTTAACTCTAGCTTCCCATCCTTAGTTTGTATATGGAATCTATTCCCACTACACCCTTCTTTTTGACATACCATAGTTCTTATCATATAATACACCTACTCCTCTCATCCATTAAGGACTATATAAAAATAACCCTTATAAATTTAATATGCTTTTTATAGTTAATATATGATAAAAACAAAAGGATTTAAATACTTCTTGTACTTAAATCCAAGTTTAAATAAATTCATCACTAATTATACACATTATTTAACTCTTTTATTGACTTTTCTAGCTCATCTATTAATTTATCTATTTTTACCGTGCTCTTACCTGTTAATACTAATTCTCTTTTTTCTAATTTTAACTCTATCATTCTCTGTTCTAGTTCATTTTTATTCCCCACCAAAAACACTCCCTATCCCATTAGGATTTAACTTTAGCATTATATACCACCAGTATATGTATTATATAAAAAAATGCTAAACTTAAATTTATTTTAAATCTCCTCATATATAATTATATAATATACAAGCCTTAATGACTAATTAAAAATTTCTAAATTTTTAATTAATTTTCGACATATTACTTATATTTAAAACAAAAAAAAAGTTACGAAATAATTCGTAACTTTTTGGTGGAGATAAAGAGATTCGAACTCTTGACCCCTTGCGTGCAAGGCAAGTGCTCTCCCAACTGAGCTATACCCCCAAATATGGTGGACCTTCAGGGACTCGAACCCCGGACCTACCGGTTATGAGCCGGTTGCTCTAACCAACTGAGCTAAAGATCCTCAACTTACCTGGCAACGTTCTACTCTCCCACACAGTCTCCCATGCAGTACCATCGACGCTGTAGAGCTTAACTTTCCTGTTCGGAATGGGAAGGAGTGTTTCCTCTACGCCATCATCACCAGATTACATTATCATTATAATGTATTGAGTACTATTTGTCAATAGTCTTTTCAGAATTTGTTCTCTGAAAATTGCACATGAATTTTTGCCATTTCGTTATTGGTCAAGCCCTCGACCTATTAGTATCAGTCAGCTAAATATGTTACCACACTTACACCTCTGACCTATCAACCTTGTGTTCTTCAAGGGGTCTTACTAGCTTATGCTATGGGAAATCTCATCTTGAGGGGGGCTTCACGCTTAGATGCTTTCAGCGTTTATCCCTTCCCGACTTAGCTACCCAGCCATGCTCTTGGCAGAACAACTGGTGCACCAGAGGTCAGTCCATCCCGGTCCTCTCGTACTAAGGACAGCTCCTCTCAAATTTCCTACGCCCGCGACGGATAGGGACCGAACTGTCTCACGACGTTCTGAACCCAGCTCGCGTGCCGCTTTAATGGGCGAACAGCCCAACCCTTGGGACCTACTACAGCCCCAGGATGCGACGAGCCGACATCGAGGTGCCAAACCTCCCCGTCGATGTGGACTCTTGGGGGAGATCAGCCTGTTATCCCCGAGGTAGCTTTTATCCGTTGAGCGATGGCCCTCCCACGAGGTACCACCGGATCACTAAGCCCGACTTTCGTCCCTGCTCCACTTGTGGGTGTCGCAGTCAGGCTCCCTTCTGCCTTTGCACTCTTCGAACGATTTCCGACCGTTCTGAGGGAACCTTTGGGCGCCTCCGTTACTTTTTAGGAGGCGACCGCCCCAGTCAAACTGCCCACCTAACAATGTCCCGTCACCAGATTCATGGCGTCCGGTTAGAACCCCAATACTGTCAGGGTGGTATCCCAAGGATGACTCCACCAAGGCTGACGCCCTAGTTTCCCAGTCTCCCACCTATCCTGTACAGACAATATCGGAATTCAATGCTAAGCTACAGTAAAGCTCTACGGGGTCTTTCCGTCCAATCGCGGGTAGCGAGCATCTTCACTCGCACTACAACTTCGCCGGATTTGCAGTTGAGACAGTGCCCAAGTCATTACGCCATTCGTGCGGGTCAGAACTTACCTGACAAGGAATTTCGCTACCTTAGGACCGTTATAGTTACGGCCGCCGTTTACTGGGGCTTAAGTTCACACCTTCGCTTGCGCTAAGTGTTCCCCTTAACCTTCCAGCACCGGGCAGGCGTCAGCCCCTATACATCAGCTTGCGCTTTAGCAGAGACCTGTGTTTTTGCTAAACAGTTGCTTGGGCCTATTCTCTGCGGCCTACTCTCGTAGGCACCCCTTCTCGCTAACTTACGGGGTCAATTTGCCTAGTTCCTTAACTGCAATTCTTCCGCTGGTCTTAGGATTCTCTCCTCATCTACCTGTGTCGGTTTGCGGTACGGGCACTACTTCTCTCTCTAGATGCTTTTCTTGGAAGCATGGAATCAGATACTTCAGCCTTTTGGCCTTCCCCATCACGCCTCAGAATTGTTGAAACGGATTTGCCTGTTTCAACTCCCTAAACGCTTAGACTAGCATTTCCAATCGCTAGCACATCCTATCCTTCTCCGTCACACCATCGATAATAACGATTGTAGTGGTATCGGAATATCAACCGATTGTCCATCGCCTACGCCTATCGGCCTCGGCTTAGGTCCCGACTAACCCTGGGCGGACGAGCCTTCCCCAGGAAACCTTAGATTTTCGACCTGTGAGATTCTCACTCACATCTCGCTACTAATGCCAACATTCTCACTCGTAATCAGTCCACCGCTCCTTACGGTACGACTTCAGCCCGATTACGACGCTCCTCTACCGCTCATCTTACGATGAGCCCGTAGCTTCGGTGGTAAGTTTGAGCCCCGGACATTTTCGGCGCAGGATCTCTCGACTAGTGAGCTATTACGCACTCTTTCAATGAGTGGCTGCTTCTAAGCCAACATCCTAGTTGTCTTAGAAATCCCACATCCTTTTCCACTTAACTTACACTTTGGGACCTTAGCTGACGATCTGGGCTTTTTCCCTTTTGACCACGGATCTTATCATTCGTAGTCTGACTGCCGGACTAATAGTATATGGCATTCGGAGTTTGATAAGGTTCGGTAAGCGATACGCCCCCTAGCCCATTCAGTGCTCTACCTCCATTACTCATATCCGACGCTAGCCCTAAAGCTATTTCGAGGAGAACCAGCTATCTCCGAGTTCGATTGGAATTTCTCCGCTATCCACAGCTCATCCCATGCTTTTTCAACAGCAACGTGGTTCGGTCCTCCACGGGATTTTACCCCCGCTTCAACCTGGCCATGGATAGGTCACCCGGTTTCGGGTCTACGGCATGCAACTAGTCGCCCTATTAAGACTCGGTTTCCCTTCGGCTCCGTACCTTAAGTACTTAACCTTGCTACATACCGTAACTCGTTGGCTCGTTCTACAAAAAGCACGTCATCACACTCATATGGTGCTCTGACCGGTTGTAGGCACACGGTTTCAGGTTCTATTTCACTCCCCTCCCGGGGTTCTTTTCACCTTTCCCTCACGGTACTGCTTCACTATCGGTCATCAGGTAGTATTTAGCCTTGGGAGGTGGTCCTCCCTGCTTCCCACAAGGTTTCACGTGTCTCGTGGTACTCTGGATCAGAACTCTAAACCTTTCTGTTTTACCTACGTGGCTATTACACTCTATGGCCTAACTTTCCAGTTATTTTCGGTTACAAATTAGTTTATTTAATGTTCTGTCCGCAACCCCAGAGATAAATCTCTGGTTTGGGCTCTTTCCCTTTCGCTCGCCGCTACTCAGAAAATCGATTTTTCTTTCTCTTCCTCTAGGTACTTAGATGTTTCAGTTCCCTAGGTTTACCTTCCTGTAACTATTTATTCATTACAGGATACATGGGGTTTCCCATGTGAGTTCCCTCATTCGGAAATCTCCGGATCACTGGCTATGTGCGCCTACCCGAAGCTTATCGCAGCTTATCACGTCCTTCATCGGCTCCTGATGCCAAGGCATTCACCATGCGCCCTTTGTAGCTTGACCTTTACGGTTCTCTTTTTACAAAGAGTCAATTTATATCACAAAGAATATTTTTCTTGGCTTGTTGTCACTTCTCAATTAACATTTGTTAATAAAGTTGTTTTAATTCATGTGCAATTTTCAAAGAACAAAATTTTGAAGGATTTTGGTCCTTCAAAATTGAACAGAAGTTAAGATAACTCTTCTTTTGAAATATACTAGTTAATCATCTTGTTAACTAGATTTCTCCATAGAAAGGAGGTGATCCAGCCGCAGGTTCTCCTACGGCTACCTTGTTACGACTTCACCCCAATCGCTGACCCTACCTTAGGTCGCTGCCTCCTTGCGGTTAGCTCACGAACTTTGGGTATTGCCAACTCTCATGGTGTGACGGGCGGTGTGTACAAGGCCCGGGAACGTATTCACCGCGACATGCTGATTCGCGATTACTAGCAACTCCAGCTTCATGTAGGCGAGTTTCAGCCTACAATCCGAACTGAGACAAGTTTTATAGTTTAGCTCCACCTCGCGGTATTGCATCTCGTTGTACTTGCCATTGTAGCACGTGTGTAGCCCTAGACATAAGGGGCATGATGATTTGACGTCATCCCCACCTTCCTCCCGGTTAACCCGGGCAGTCTCGCTAGAGTGCTCAACTAAATGGTAGCAACTAACAATAAGGGTTGCGCTCGTTGCGGGACTTAACCCAACATCTCACGACACGAGCTGACGACAACCATGCACCACCTGTCATCCTGTCTCCGAAGAGACTTCCTCGATTAAGAGTAATGCAGGAGATGTCAAGTCTAGGTAAGGTTCTTCGCGTTGCTTCGAATTAAACCACATGCTCCGCTGCTTGTGCGGGCCCCCGTCAATTCCTTTGAGTTTTAATCTTGCGACCGTACTCCCCAGGCGGGATACTTAATGTGTTAACGGCGGCACGGAAGGAGTTGATACCTCCCACACCTAGTATCCATCGTTTACGGCGTGGACTACCAGGGTATCTAATCCTGTTTGCTCCCCACGCTTTCGAGCCTCAGCGTCAGTTACAGTCCAGAGAGTCGCCTTCGCCACTGGTGTTCTTCCTAATCTCTACGCATTTCACCGCTACACTAGGAATTCCACTCTCCTCTCCTGCACTCTAGACTTCCAGTTTGAAATGCAGCACCCAAGTTGAGCCCGGGTATTTCACATCTCACTTAAAAGTCCGCCTACGCTCCCTTTACGCCCAGTAAATCCGGACAACGCTCGCCACCTACGTATTACCGCGGCTGCTGGCACGTAGTTAGCCGTGGCTTCCTCCTCAGGTACCGTCATTATCGTCCCTGAAGACAGAGCTTTACGATCCGAAAACCTTCATCACTCACGCGGCGTTGCTGCATCAGGGTTTCCCCCATTGTGCAATATTCCCCACTGCTGCCTCCCGTAGGAGTCTGGGCCGTGTCTCAGTCCCAATGTGGCCGATCACCCTCTCAGGTCGGCTACGCATCGTCGCCTTGGTGAGCCGTTACCTCACCAACTAGCTAATGCGCCGCGGGCCCATCTTGTAGCGGATTGCTCCTTTAATTACTGCTCCATGCGAAGCTGCAATATTATGCGGTATTAATCTTCCTTTCGGAAGGCTATTCCCCTCTACAAGGCAGGTTGCCCACGTGTTACTCACCCGTCCGCCGCTAGGTTTGTTCCCGAAGGAACTCTCCTCGCTCGACTTGCATGTGTTAGGCACGCCGCCAGCGTTCGTCCTGAGCCAGGATCAAACTCTCACTAAAAAGTTTAATCTGTGCTCAAATTACTTTGAGTCTTTGTTTTAAGACTTTCAAAAGAATTGCTGGTTATTACTTAACTTTTATTCTGTTCAATTTTCAAAGACCATTTTCTTCATCGCCCTCAAGCGACTTGTTTATCTTACCATCTATTCAAATCCTTGTCAACAACTTTTTTTGAAAAACTTTTTTGTTTTTTCATTTGTTGTTAACCGGCTTGTTTAGCGGTTTTTTGTTGTTCCTCTTGGGAACGAAACTTATAATATCACTTATAGAATTTTATTGTTTTACTATTTATCTCATATTTTAAAATTAACATATTAATAGTTATATTTCCTCTTTTTTTCTTAAAAAAACTATTATTGATACACTAGGAATAGTTTTCCCCTTTTTTACAAACTCATTTTACAAATAATCTCAATTATTATAATATATCTTCTAAAATTTATTCTGAAAATAAAAAATCTCTCACTAAGATAGCCTTTTTACAGCTCTATCTTAATGAGAGAAAATTTATTTATATAAAATATTCAGTACTTTTTACACCGCTCTTGATTTTTGAATTGTAACTGGATGATTATTAGTTCCCTTAATACTTTGATTTTCATCTATTAAAGTACCTTTATCTGCAATAACCTTGTCCATTTTAACATTTGGTCCTATTACAGTGTTTTGCATTATTACACAATTCTCAATTATAGTTCCTTCTGATATATGAACTCTTCTGCCTATTATACAATTTTTCACCGTTCCTTCTATATATGAACCATTAGCTACAATAGAATTAGATACTTCACTTATTTTAGTATATTGTGTAGGGGCTTCATCCTGTGACTTTGTATATATTGGTTTATTCTCATAGAATAATTCCTTATTTATAGTTTTACTTAATAAATCCATATTTGTATCGAAATAAGCTTTTAATGAATTTATACATGCTAAATATCCTTTAAATTCAAATGCATCTACTTGTATTTTGTCTAAGTTAGCACTTATAAAATCTTTTATCTTTCTATACATACCACTCTTTATAGAATCATATACAATATTAATAAACACATCTGTTTTCATTATATACATTTCCATACTAATATTAGCATTTTCTTCTCTACCTATATTTTCACCAATGCTTATAACTCTACCTTCTTCATTTATATTTAATACATCACAATCAATAAATTTTTTATCTGCATCATTTACTTTCTTATATACAATAGTTACATCTTTATTATTTTTCTTATGTTGCTTAATAACTTCATTGTAATCTATATTACATATCATGTGTGATGGAGCAATTAATATATAGTCTCTTCTACTTTGCTTTATAAACTCTATGTTATCTGCAAAATTATGAACATCATCATATTCTGGTGCATAATCCCCAAAATTAAATACTCTTAGTCCATCTTTTTTTCTATGAAGATCCCAAGGTCTACCATTTGTTAAATGATTTATTAATGAACGTGATTTATTTTTAGTAAAAATTCCTATACCTTCTATTCCTGAATTAGCCATATTTGATAATACAAAATCTATTATTCTATATCTAGCAGCTATAGGTACTGATGCTAAAGTTCTATATCTTACTAGTTCTCCCATTCTACTTTCATTTTCATCTAAATTTATAATTCCTAAACAGTTATTCACAAGTTTCCCTCCTAAATTCTAGCCTATATTATTTATACTCTTTACTTTTTTAATAACAATACTCTTTTATATCAGATTCTATGGATTTAAATTTTAATGAATCTATAGCTACCTCTGTTTTACACTCAACAATTTCATTTGCTGCTATAACTTCTATATCTTTTCCATTTCCTATTCTGTTGCCTGATTCTATTACTACATCAGCTCCAATTATTGCTTTTTCTATAATTACGTTATCTCCAATTTTTACGTTTGGCATTATAACTGAATCTCTAATTATAGTATTTTCACCAACATGTACTCCTTGTGATAATATTGAATTTTCAACTACTCCATTAACAATACACCCTTCTACTATTAATGATTCCTTAACTCTTGCTCTTTCTCCAACATATTGTGCTGGACTTACTGGATTTCTTGAATATATCTTCCAATCACTACTATATAAATTTAATTTATTATCAAGCTTTAATAAGTCCATATTAGCTTCCCATAAACTATCTATTGTTCCAACATCTTTCCAGTATCCTTTAAATGGGAACGCCATCATTTTTCTACCTTCATCTAACATTTTAGGAATTATGTTTTTACCAAAGTCATTGCTAGAACTTAAATCTAATTCATCTTCCTTTAAATACTTCTTCAATAGTTCCCACTTAAATATATATATTCCCATAGATGCATTTGTACTTTTAGGGTTTTCTGGCTTTTCTTCAAACTCATAAATTGAAAAATCTTCTCTTGTATTCATTATTCCAAATCTACTTGCTTCTTTTAAAGGCACATCAATAACTGCAATTGTTGCATCAGCATTATTTTTCTTATGGAATTCTAACATTCTATCATAATCCATTTTATAGATGTGATCTCCTGAAAGTATTAATATATACTCTGGATTATATCTATCTACATACTCTATATTTTGATAAATTGCATTGGCTGTTCCTTTATACCACATTCCACCTTTTTCTTCTTGATATGGAGGTAATATAGAAACCCCACCATCTCTTCTATCTAAATCCCATGGATCACCAATCCCTATATGTGAATTTAAGTCTAATGGCTTATATTGAGTAAGTACTCTTACTGTATATATACCTGAATTCGAACAGTTGCTTAAAGGAAAATCTATTATTCTATATTTTCCTCCAAACGGAACTGCTGGTTTTGCTAACTGTTTTGTTAATACTCCTAATCTTGATCCTTGTCCACCCGCTAAAATCATTGCTACAATTTCTTTATTTCCCATATTAAATTCCCATCCCCTTCTATTCATAACTAATTTATATATATCAAACCCAAATATATATAAATTTAACTAACTACCTTAAATTTGATTTAAATATTTTAAATCCATATGAATCTAAAACTAAATTCTTATTTTCATTTTTCATCCATTGAGTACTTTTTAAATCATAGTAATTTACTTCTGATTCATTGACCTTATAATTTATACTTTGGTTATAAGGATTTAAAATTATAGTAATTTTTTCATTCCTATAAACACGCTCATAAACAAGATATTTATTCTCTTTAAGATTTACTTTAAGCTCTCCTTTTTTTAGGATTTCTTCTTTGTATCTTAAGTTACCTAAAGATTTATAGATAGATAAAATCTCTTTATTTTCATTTCCCCATGGATAAGTTTTTCTATTTTCAGGATCTCTTCCTCCTTTTAATCCAGCTTCATCTCCATAGTATATTAATGGAACTCCTGGTAGTGTCATTTGCATAACTAAAGCTAATGTTAATAAATTTATATCTTCATTAAGTATAGTTAAAATTCTTTCTGTATCATGATTTCCTAATAAATTCATGCCACTATAAAAATTTTCTATTGGATAATTTTCATATAAACTTACTAACCTCTTTGTAAAGTATTCTGCTTTTATATCACCCATTAAAAACTTTATAATTATATCTCTCAATGGATAGTTAGTAACAGAATCTAGCTCTTCCCCAAAAAAGTATCTTCTTCTTTCAGAGTAACTAACTTTATTTGAAGCATCTTCCCATACCTCACCTATAAGTACGCTATCATTATTAATGGCTAACATTTTTTCTTTTATCATTGCTATAAATTCATCTGGTAATTCATCTGCAACATCTAAACGCCAACCACTTGCCCCTAATAACATCCATTTTGATATAATGGATTTATCACTTTTGATTATATAATTTACATAATCATTGTTTAGCTCTTCAATATTAGGTTGATTATCAAATCCCCACCAACATTCATATTTATCTGGATACTCTTTGAATCTGTACCAATTATAGTACTTTGAATCTTTTGATTGGTATGCGCCTAACCCTTCATAATGTCCATACTTATTAAAATATTTGCTGTCTGATCCTGTGTGACTAAAAACTCCATCTAATATAATTTTTATACCTAGTTTATTTGCTTCTTCACATAAAATTTTAAAGTCTTCTTCTGAACCAAACATCTCATCTATCTTTTCATAATCTCCAGTATCATATTTATGACTACTAACAGCTTCAAAGATAGGATTCATATATATAATAGAAACTCCTAATGATTTAATATATTGAAGTTTCTTTATAATCCCCTTTAAATTTCCACCATAGAAATCCCACCTAGCTATATTTCCTTTACCATCTCTTATATACATAGGTTCATCATTCCAATTTCCATATATAAAACTATTCTTTTTAGGTTTATTTATTTGTCCATTATCATTTCCATTAAAAAATCTATCAACAAATATTTGATATATCAATCCCTCTTTATACCAATTTGGTACTATTCTTTTTTTATATACAGTAATTTGATAAGGCTTAGGATCTATCTCATATATAGACCCTGCACCTCCTAAACATTCTGAGTTATTTCCATAGTAAAATACATCATTGTTATAAATTATTTTAAAATAATAATTTACTATTCCTTTTAATTTAGTTGTATCTATTTCAATATTAAAAATATATTCTCCTAAATTATTGTCCTCTAATCTCCTCATTAAAAGTTCTAAAACTTCTCCATTAAAAAGATTTAGATGAACATATGCCATTACATATTTGTTAGAAGATATGCTTAATGATACTTTATCTCCAAGTTCAATAGCTCCAAAAGGCGCTCTATATTTTAAATTCCAAGAATCATGAAAAATTTCTATATCATACATAAGCATTCCCCTTTCTTATAAATTTTTATAAATAACATTTGACCCCCAAATACCAGTTGCATATTCATTTATTGTTCTATCTGATGAAAATATTCCTGAGTGTGCTATGTTTATTCCGCACATCCTTTGCCACTTTTCTCTATCTCTATAAAGTTTATCTACTTTATCTTGAGCTTTTATATAGTCGTCAAAATCTTTTAAAACAAAAAATTCATCATTATAATTTAATATATTTTCATAAATAGGTTTAAACTTATCTTTATCCTTACTATATGTTCCATTTATTAAATCATCCATTATTCTCTTTATTCTTGGATCATTATTATATATATCCCATGAACAGTATCCACCATTCTTATAGTAGTCTAAAACTTCATTTGCACTTAACCCAAAAATTATAATATTATCTTCTTTTACTTCATCTTTAATTTCTATATTTGCTCCATCTAAAGTCGCTATTGTAACTGCTCCATTCATCATAAATTTCATATTTGATGTACCAGAAGCTTCTTTAGTGGTAGTGGATATTTGTTCGCTTAAATCAGTTGCTGGTATTATTTTTTCAGCTAAGGACACTCTATAGTTATCCATAATTACAACTTTAATTTTATCTCCCACTCTGGAATCATTATTTACTTTATTAGCAATAGCATCTATTAACTCTATTGTATTTTTAGCTAAATAATATCCAGGTGCTGCTTTCCCTGCAAATATAAATGTCCTTGGTACTATATCTAAATTAGGATTATCAATTATCCTATTATATAAGTCCATTATCCTTAAACAATTTAATACTTGTCGTTTGTACGCATGTATTCTCTTAACATGTACATCGAATATCGAGTCCAGATTTACTTTTATACCCTTAGTCTTATATATTTCTTCAGCTAACTTTTTCTTATTATTAGCTTTTATATTATCTAAGGCTTTTATAATTTTTGGATCATCTAGATATCTTTCAAAATTCTCTAAATCTGTAGGATGTTTTATAAAACTAGACCCTATTGTAGACTTTAAAAGCTCTGTTAACTTTGGATTCGATTTTATAAGCCACCTTCTATGGGTTATTCCGTTAGTCTTATTATTAAACTTATTAGGATATAGATAATAGAAATCTGACATTTCTTTTTTCTTTAATATTTCAGTATGAAGCTTTGCTACTCCATTTACACTATGACTACCTACAATTGCAAGATTAGCCATTCTAATATATCCATCTCCTATTATAGACATCCTAGAAATTTTATCCCATTGCCCTATATACTTATTCCAAAGTTCTCTACAATATCTTTCATTAATTTCTTCAATTATCATATATATTCGTGGAAGTAATGTTTTAAACATATCTACAGGCCACTTTTCTAAAGCTTCTGCTAATATAGTATGATTTGTATATGAAATTATATTTTGTGTTATTCTCCAAGCTATTTCCCAAGATAATCCTTCTTCGTCTAATAAAATTCTCATAAGTTCTGGAA
Organism: Clostridium chauvoei; assembly: GCF_002327185.1. Classification (NCBI taxonomy): domain Bacteria; kingdom Bacillati; phylum Bacillota; class Clostridia; order Eubacteriales; family Clostridiaceae; genus Clostridium; species Clostridium chauvoei. The sequence continues at coordinate 2,730,633 of NZ_CP018624.1, forward strand.
TCGCTAATGTTGGATGTGTATCATTTATATGAATTGCTATTTTTTCATCTAATTCTAATATATTTCCGCCATGCTTCTTAAAATGTCTTATTATACTTTGAATTCCAGCTGATACGAAAAAATATTGTTGTTTTAATCTTAATAACTTTCCTTCATAAAATGAATCTTCTGGATATAAAACTAATGAAATTGCTTCTACAGAATTTTTGTACTCCATCGCCTTTACAAATTCTCCTCTACTAAAAGAAGAAAAATCAAATTCATTTGAAACTGGCTCTGCACTCCATAACCTAAGAGTATTTACAACTTCATTTTCATATCCAACTATAGGTGTATCATATGGTACTGCTAAAACAGGTTCATAATTTACATGAATAAAATTTAACTTACCATTTACATTCTCTACCTTTACTTCTCCACCAAATTTAACTATTTCTGATTTATCTGGTTTCTTAATTTCCCAAACATTTTCTGAACTTAACCATGTATCTGGTACCTCAACTTGTTTTCCATCGATTATTTTTTGTTCAAAAAATCCATATTTATATCTAATTCCACAACCATGTCCTGCAATACTTAAAGATGCCATAGAGTCTAGAAAACATGCTGCAAGTCTCCCTAAACCACCATTTCCTAAACCCTGATCTTGTTCTATTTCCTCTAAACATTCTAAATCTATGTCTAACTCTTTTAATGCTTCTCTACAAGTTTCTCTAATTCCTAAATTTAATAATGAGTCCCCTAATAATTTACCTAATAAAAATTCCATAGATAAATAATAAACTTGCTTTGACTTAACATTAGAATACTTTTTATTAGTTTCAATCCATTTTGCAGTTATATATTCTCTTACCAAGCTACCTAATGCTTGATATTTTTGAAGATCTGTTCCCTCTCTTAATTCTTTACCGTGTAACTCTAAAAATTTTTCTTTATAGTCATTTATTATTTTTTTCTTAGAAATTGACAATACGTATTCCTCCTAAATAGATATACTATTATTTGCAAGCTATTAATTCACTATATAATCTCTTATATTCTTTAGCTGATTTTTCCCAACTATTATTAGAATCCATAGCCTGTATTATTAATGATTGCCAATTTTTTCTATTATTATATACTTCTAAAGCATAATTTGTTATTTTTAATAATTCTTCATAACTATAGTGCTTAAATCCAAACCCATTTCCTTCATTAGTATATTTATTATAAGGTGTTATTGTATCTTTAAGCCCTCCGGTTTCCCTAACAATAGGAATAGTACCATATCTTAAAGCTATTAATTGCCCTAATCCACATGGTTCAAATAAAGATGGCATTAAGAACATATCTGAAGCTGCATATATTTTATGTGCTAATGAATTATCAAACATTATATTTGCACTTAATTTATTAGTATATCTTGATTGGATTTCTTTAAATTTTTCTTCATATAAAGAATCTCCAGTTCCTAATATTACTACTTGTACATCTTTTTGTAGTAATCCCTCTAACATATTAATTATTAGGTCGCATCCCTTTTGATGTGTTAATCTAGACACCATGCCAATCATAGGTATATCCTTATTTACAGGTAACCCTAATTCTTTTTGTAACTTTTCTTTATTTATTTCTTTTCCTTCAATATCATTTATAGAATATTGTTTATATATAAATTTATCCGTACTTGGATTATATTCCTCATAATCTATTCCGTTAACTATACCCTGTAGATAACTTCCTCTATATTCTAATAAACCATGTAGCCCCTCTCCATATTGTGGAGTTTTTATTTCTTCTGCATAAGTTTTACTAACAGTTGTTATTTTATCTGAATAATTAAGAGCTCCCTTTAAAAAACTTACTCCTCCATTAAACTCTAAGCTTCCATCATCAAATAAACCATAATCATATCCAAAAAGCTCTGGTAAAATCTCTTTACTAAATGTTCCTGTAAAGAATAAGTTATGAATTGAAAAAACAGTTTTCATATTCTTATAATAATCATCCTTCATATATTCAACTTTATGAAGGACTGGAATCATAGCTGTTTGCCAATCATTGCAATGTATTATATCTGGCTTCCAATCTATTTCCCTCAAAAAGTTAAGCACTGCTCTATCAAAAAATGCAAATTTTTCTCCATCATCATAATATCCATATAAACTATCTCTTTTAAAATAGTATTCATTATCTATAAAGTAATAAGTTACACCTTTATATACATATTCAAATATTCCACAATATTGTGTTCTCCAACTTACTGGTACCATAAACCATTTAATAAATTTAAATTTTTTCTTCAAACTCTCATTTATATCTCTATAGTTAGGTATAACAACTCTAGCTTCTACCCCTATTTCATTTAAAGCTTGAGGTAAAGCACCTATAACATCGCCTAACCCACCTGTTTTTATAAATGGATGTGCTTCTGATGCAACTATTAATACTTTCATTTATTTCTTCTCTCCCTTTAGTACCCTTTTATTCTTTTTAATACCTTTTTTATTAGTACGCTTATTATCCTTAGCATTTATCTTATCAGTATCATTTTCTGCATTATTGAATTTATCAATTGCTATTACTGAAACTCCCATAGGTGGGACCTTAATTTTTATTGAATATGGCTGACTATGACTTTCGAGATTATCTGCTACTAAAGTACCTTCTATAACTTGTCCAGATCCACCATACTTAACTTCATCTGTATTGAATACTTCTTTATAATCTGCTAAATATGGTACTCCTACTTCGAAATCATAATAAACTATAGGCGTAAAGTTACATATAAATATTAATGTATCTTTCTCATCTCTTCCTTTTCTTATAAAAGTTAAAATACTTTGCTTATTATTATCAGCATCGATCCATTGAAATCCCTTTTCATCATAATCCAATTCCCATAAAGCCTTGTTTTCCTTATAGAACTCATTTAATTCTTTAAAATAATTTTGTGTTTTTTTATGTGTCTCAAATTCCTTAATTAACTTCCATTCTAGTTGTTCGTATTCTCTCCACTCTATAAATTGACCAAATTCTGATCCCATAAATAGAAGTTTCTTTCCTGGATGTCCTATCATAAATGCTGAAAATAATCTTAATCCAGCAAATTTATTCCAGTAATCTCCCCACATTTTATCCACTAATGACTTTTTCCCATGAACAACTTCATCATGAGATATAGGTAATATAAAATTTTCTGAGTAATTATACATCATTGAGAAATTTAATTTATTGTGATGATATTTTCTATATATAGGATCTACTTCAATATATTCTAACGTATCGTTCATCCATCCCATATTCCACTTAAAATTAAATCCTAATCCACCTAAATTAACTGGCTTACTAACATTTGGCCATGAAGTTGATTCTTCCGCTACCATAAGCACATTTTCAAATTCTGCAAAAACAGCAGTATTCAATTCTTTTAAAAATTCAATTCCCTCTAAACATCCATTCTCCCCATATTTATTAGGAATCCATTCTCCTTCATTTCTACCATAATCTAAATATATTATGTTAGAAACAGCGTCTACTCTTAAGCCATCAACATGAAACTCTCTTATCCAATATAAAGCGTTAGATATTAAAAAGCTCTTAACCTCAGGCTTACCTAAATCAAAATTAGAAGTTCCCCAACCTTTATTATCAGCCTTCCAACCTTCTTCGTATTCATAAGTTGGCCCACCATCAAACATATATAATCCATGTTCATCTTTACAAAAATGACTTGGTGCCCAATCTAAGATAACTCCAATATCATTCTTGTGTAACTCACTAATCAAATGCTTTAAACCTTCTGGGTTTCCATACCTACTTGTAGGAGAATAGTAACCTACGCCTTGATATCCCCAAGAGGCATCTAATGGATGTTCTATTAATGGCATCATTTCTATATGAGTATATCCCATCTCTACTAAGTACTTTGGTAATTCTTCAGCTAATTCCTCATAAGTAAGGAATTCTCCATCCTTAGTTTTCCAGGATCCTAAATGTACTTCATATATATTTAATGGACTTTCATATATATTCGTCTTTTTTCTTTTATTAATCCATTTTCTATCATTCCATTTAAATTTAATATCTTCTTTTACAATGGATGCAGTATTAGGTCTAACTTCTGATAAATATGCATATGGGTCAGCCTTATAAACACCTTTGGTACCCCATTGGTTAACTATATAATACTTATATTTACATCCTGGCTTTAAAGCAGGAATAAAAATACTCCATAGTCCTTTATCTGTTATTTTCTTAAGTTTATACTCTTCCATTGGTTTAAAATCACAAAAGTCCCCAACAACATAAATACAACTAGCCTTTGGTGCCCATGTAGTAAATCTTATTCCTCTTTTTCTATTCTCTGTAATATAATGAGAGCCCATAAATCTATAGCTATTATAATTTTTTCCTTCATGAAATAAATTATTATCTTCTGATATTATTTCTCCCTTCTTTACTACTACTTTTTTTTCTTTTACGGTTACCATAGCTCCCCCTCCTTATCCCCATATTTGGTTTACATATATTTGAAATTATATCATAAAGGTATTATTTTTCCCATTTCTTTTGAAATACAATTATCTTCATTTTTTATTTATATCTACAATAAACTCCTACCTTTATTTGCATTATTTATTTTTTTAATTAACTGCTTATAAAATTTTTATATTATCTTGTAAAATTTTTCCTATTTAATTTAGTTTTTAATAAAATAAAAAATCATCTTCTAAATATTTATTAGAAAATGATTTTAATTTTAAGATTATTATTTTTTAAAAGAAATACAAAAAAAATAAGAGTCTAATAAGACTCTTATTTACTAACCTGGCAACGTTCTACTCTCCCACACAGTCTCCCATGCAGTACCATCGACGCTGTAGAGCTTAACTTTCCTGTTCGGAATGGGAAGGAGTGTTTCCTCTACGCCATCATCACCAGATGCATTGTCACCCCAAATCTATGATTTGGTTGGTGTAAAGCACTTAGCATAGCTAAGTTACCTTTTCAGAGATGTTCTCTGAAAATTGCACATGAATTTTTGCCATTTCGTTATTGGTCAAGCCCTCGACCTATTAGTATCAGTCAGCTAAATATGTTACCATACTTACACCTCTGACCTATCAACCTTGTGTTCTTCAAGGGGTCTTACTAGCTTATGCTATGGGAAATCTCATCTTGAGGGGGGCTTCACGCTTAGATGCTTTCAGCGTTTATCCCTTCCCGACTTAGCTACCCAGCCATGCTCTTGGCAGAACAACTGGTGCACCAGAGGTCAGTCCATCCCGGTCCTCTCGTACTAAGGACAGCTCCTCTCAAATTTCCTACGCCCGCGACGGATAGGGACCGAACTGTCTCACGACGTTCTGAACCCAGCTCGCGTGCCGCTTTAATGGGCGAACAGCCCAACCCTTGGGACCTACTACAGCCCCAGGATGCGACGAGCCGACATCGAGGTGCCAAACCTCCCCGTCGATGTGGACTCTTGGGGGAGATCAGCCTGTTATCCCCGAGGTAGCTTTTATCCGTTGAGCGATGGCCCTCCCACGAGGTACCACCGGATCACTAAGCCCGACTTTCGTCCCTGCTCCACTTGTGGGTGTCGCAGTCAGGCTCCCTTCTGCCTTTGCACTCTTCGAACGATTTCCGACCGTTCTGAGGGAACCTTTGGGCGCCTCCGTTACTTTTTAGGAGGCGACCGCCCCAGTCAAACTGCCCACCTAACAATGTCCCGTCACCAGATTCATGGCGTCCGGTTAGAACCCCAATACTGTCAGGGTGGTATCCCAAGGATGACTCCACCAAGGCTGACGCCCTAGTTTCCCAGTCTCCCACCTATCCTGTACAGACAATATCGGAATTCAATGCTAAGCTACAGTAAAGCTCTACGGGGTCTTTCCGTCCAATCGCGGGTAGCGAGCATCTTCACTCGCACTACAACTTCGCCGGATTTGCAGTTGAGACAGTGCCCAAGTCATTACGCCATTCGTGCGGGTCAGAACTTACCTGACAAGGAATTTCGCTACCTTAGGACCGTTATAGTTACGGCCGCCGTTTACTGGGGCTTAAGTTCACACCTTCGCTTGCGCTAAGTGTTCCCCTTAACCTTCCAGCACCGGGCAGGCGTCAGCCCCTATACATCAGCTTGCGCTTTAGCAGAGACCTGTGTTTTTGCTAAACAGTTGCTTGGGCCTATTCTCTGCGGCCTACTCTCGTAGGCACCCCTTCTCGCTAACTTACGGGGTCAATTTGCCTAGTTCCTTAACTGCAATTCTTCCGCTGGTCTTAGGATTCTCTCCTCATCTACCTGTGTCGGTTTGCGGTACGGGCACTACTTCTCTCTCTAGATGCTTTTCTTGGAAGCATGGAATCAGATACTTCAGCCTTTTGGCCTTCCCCATCACGCCTCAGAATTGTTGAAACGGATTTGCCTGTTTCAACTCCCTAAACGCTTAGACTAGCATTTCCAATCGCTAGCACATCCTATCCTTCTCCGTCACACCATCGATAATAACGATTGTAGTGGTATCGGAATATCAACCGATTGTCCATCGCCTACGCCTATCGGCCTCGGCTTAGGTCCCGACTAACCCTGGGCGGACGAGCCTTCCCCAGGAAACCTTAGATTTTCGACCTGTGAGATTCTCACTCACATCTCGCTACTAATGCCAACATTCTCACTCGTAATCAGTCCACCGCTCCTTACGGTACGACTTCAGCCCGATTACGACGCTCCTCTACCGCTCATCTTACGATGAGCCCGTAGCTTCGGTGGTAAGTTTGAGCCCCGGACATTTTCGGCGCAGGATCTCTCGACTAGTGAGCTATTACGCACTCTTTCAATGAGTGGCTGCTTCTAAGCCAACATCCTAGTTGTCTTAGAAATCCCACATCCTTTTCCACTTAACTTACACTTTGGGACCTTAGCTGACGATCTGGGCTTTTTCCCTTTTGACCACGGATCTTATCATTCGTAGTCTGACTGCCGGACTAATAGTATATGGCATTCGGAGTTTGATAAGGTTCGGTAAGCGATACGCCCCCTAGCCCATTCAGTGCTCTACCTCCATTACTCATATCCGACGCTAGCCCTAAAGCTATTTCGAGGAGAACCAGCTATCTCCGAGTTCGATTGGAATTTCTCCGCTATCCACAGCTCATCCCATGCTTTTTCAACAGCAACGTGGTTCGGTCCTCCACGGGGTTTTACCCCCGCTTCAACCTGGCCATGGATAGGTCACCCGGTTTCGGGTCTACGGCATGCAACTAGTCGCCCTATTAAGACTCGGTTTCCCTTCGGCTCCGTACCTTAAGTACTTAACCTTGCTACATACCGTAACTCGTTGGCTCGTTCTACAAAAAGCACGTCATCACACTCATATGGTGCTCTGACCGGTTGTAGGCACACGGTTTCAGGTTCTATTTCACTCCCCTCCCGGGGTTCTTTTCACCTTTCCCTCACGGTACTGCTTCACTATCGGTCATCAGGTAGTATTTAGCCTTGGGAGGTGGTCCTCCCTGCTTCCCACAAGGTTTCACGTGTCTCGTGGTACTCTGGATCAGAACTCTAAACCTTTCTGTTTTACCTACGTGGCTATTACACTCTATGGCCTAACTTTCCAGTTATTTTCGGTTACAAATTAGTTTATTTAATGTTCTGTCCGCAACCCCAGAGATAAATCTCTGGTTTGGGCTCTTTCCCTTTCGCTCGCCGCTACTCAGAAAATCGATTTTTCTTTCTCTTCCTCTAGGTACTTAGATGTTTCAGTTCCCTAGGTTTACCTTCCTGTAACTATTTATTCATTACAGGATACATGGGGTTTCCCATGTGAGTTCCCTCATTCGGAAATCTTCGGATCACTGGCTATGTGCGCCTACCCGAAGCTTATCGCAGCTTATCACGTCCTTCATCGGCTCCTGATGCCAAGGCATTCACCATGCGCCCTTTGTAGCTTGACCTTTACGGTTCTCTTTTTACAAAGAGTCAATTTATATCACAAAGAATATTTTTCTTGGCTTGTTGTCACTTCTCAATTAACATTTGTTAATAAAGTTGTTTTAATTCATGTGCAATTTTCAAAGAACAAAATTTTGAAGGATTTTGGTCCTTCAAAATTGAACAGAAGTTAAGATAACTCTTCTTTTGAAATATACTAGTTAATCATCTTGTTAACTAGATTTCTCCATAGAAAGGAGGTGATCCAGCCGCAGGTTCTCCTACGGCTACCTTGTTACGACTTCACCCCAATCGCTGACCCTACCTTAGGTCGCTGCCTCCTTGCGGTTAGCTCACGAACTTTGGGTATTGCCAACTCTCATGGTGTGACGGGCGGTGTGTACAAGGCCCGGGAACGTATTCACCGCGACATGCTGATTCGCGATTACTAGCAACTCCAGCTTCATGTAGGCGAGTTTCAGCCTACAATCCGAACTGAGACAAGTTTTATAGTTTAGCTCCACCTCGCGGTATTGCATCTCGTTGTACTTGCCATTGTAGCACGTGTGTAGCCCTAGACATAAGGGGCATGATGATTTGACGTCATCCCCACCTTCCTCCCGGTTAACCCGGGCAGTCTCGCTAGAGTGCTCAACTAAATGGTAGCAACTAACAATAAGGGTTGCGCTCGTTGCGGGACTTAACCCAACATCTCACGACACGAGCTGACGACAACCATGCACCACCTGTCATCCTGTCTCCGAAGAGACTTCCTCGATTAAGAGTAATGCAGGAGATGTCAAGTCTAGGTAAGGTTCTTCGCGTTGCTTCGAATTAAACCACATGCTCCGCTGCTTGTGCGGGCCCCCGTCAATTCCTTTGAGTTTTAATCTTGCGACCGTACTCCCCAGGCGGGATACTTAATGTGTTAACGGCGGCACGGAAGGAGTTGATACCTCCCACACCTAGTATCCATCGTTTACGGCGTGGACTACCAGGGTATCTAATCCTGTTTGCTCCCCACGCTTTCGAGCCTCAGCGTCAGTTACAGTCCAGAGAGTCGCCTTCGCCACTGGTGTTCTTCCTAATCTCTACGCATTTCACCGCTACACTAGGAATTCCACTCTCCTCTCCTGCACTCTAGACTTCCAGTTTGAAATGCAGCACCCAAGTTGAGCCCGGGTATTTCACATCTCACTTAAAAGTCCGCCTACGCTCCCTTTACGCCCAGTAAATCCGGACAACGCTCGCCACCTACGTATTACCGCGGCTGCTGGCACGTAGTTAGCCGTGGCTTCCTCCTCAGGTACCGTCATTATCGTCCCTGAAGACAGAGCTTTACGATCCGAAAACCTTCATCACTCACGCGGCGTTGCTGCATCAGGGTTTCCCCCATTGTGCAATATTCCCCACTGCTGCCTCCCGTAGGAGTCTGGGCCGTGTCTCAGTCCCAATGTGGCCGATCACCCTCTCAGGTCGGCTACGCATCGTCGCCTTGGTGAGCCGTTACCTCACCAACTAGCTAATGCGCCGCGGGCCCATCTTGTAGCGGATTGCTCCTTTAATTACTGCTCCATGCGAAGCTGCAATATTATGCGGTATTAATCTTCCTTTCGGAAGGCTATTCCCCTCTACAAGGCAGGTTGCCCACGTGTTACTCACCCGTCCGCCGCTAGGTTTGTTCCCGAAGGAACTCTCCTCGCTCGACTTGCATGTGTTAGGCACGCCGCCAGCGTTCGTCCTGAGCCAGGATCAAACTCTCACTAAAAAGTTTAATCTGTGCTCAAATTACTTTGAGTCTTTGTTTTAAGACTTTCAAAAGAATTGCTGGTTATTACTTAACTTTTATTCTGTTCAATTTTCAAAGACCATTTTCTTCATCGCCCTCAAGCGACTCATTTATCTTATCACTTTCAACTCTTCTTGTCAACAACTTTTTTCAAGTTATTTTCAAGTTGTTTAAGCGACTCGTTTATCTTACCACTACTTAGTTTCCTTGTCAACAAGTTTTAAAATCTTTTTTTCAAGTATTTCTGACTTGTTTCTAGTGGATGTCTTAAATACTATCATTAGTTTTAAATTATGTCAACATTATTTCTATGTTTTTTAAATTTAATTATAATTTATGAATTATATTTCGTTTTTTATGTTTTTATTTCGTCTATTAACGTATGTTATTTGTAATAAACATAAATAAGTTTATGTTTTGTAAATATATCTATTTGAACAATCTTTTTATTTTACTTATTATATTCTCTTTTGGCTTTGTATTATTATTTTCTTCTATATCTAAGTACCTAATTAATTTTACCATTGGATTTATAAGATTTATTGTATCTTCATATCCAATAGCCATTCTCTCCTTAGCTATTTTAGAATCAAATTCTAAAACTCCATTAATAGCTCCGTCTTCAATTATGCTAGGTATAATTTCTATTATATCTGCTTTCTTAAACTCTCTTTTATCTATTTCACTAATCTTTGATAAATGAACTATTATTATTATGTCACAATTTTCTTCATAGATTGCTTTTATAGGTACATTATCAACTATTCCTCCATCTAAATATTCTCCATCTTCAACCTTTTGCTTATCGTATATTATTGGTATAGCCGATGTTGCTAGTAATATATTTTTTATTTCATCAATATTATAGTCATTAATTAAAAAGTATTTAGCTTTTAAACTTTCAATATCTGTGCAAGTTATATAGCATCTAATTTTCGAATTATTAATAAAGGATAGATCTAATTTATCTATAATCTTATTTAGACCTTCTCTGGAAATATTACCTCCCGATATAATCTTAGGCATATGTTTTTTTATAAATTTTATATTTTTCATTCCTACATCTAGTAGTGTCTTTCGTATTTTAAGATCTATCTCATTAATAGGTAATATTTCATTTGAATTTATAGTGTTCCAAACTTCTTCTGCTAACTCAATATTTCCATTCATAAATAGTATTGAATTTAAGGCTCCTATCGATGTACCTGATATAACTTTTATATGTTTATCTATCTTCAATTCCTTTAATGCCTTCCAAACTCCAATTTGATATGCTCCTCTAGCCCCTCCACCAGATAATACTAACCCTATTCTCAAGATAAATTCCCCCTTCTATAAAAAAATATAAAAATAGTGGTATAGAATTAATTCCGTACCACTTTATTATCTCTATTTATTATCATGACCTAAATCTTTTATAATTATTAATGCTGTATCCTCAATCGCTCTTTGTGTAACATCAATTGTTTTGCATCCTAGTTTTCTCATAATTCTATCTGAGAATTCAAACTCCTCTAGTATTCTTGCATCACTTGCATACTCTATATCTGCTGGTATTCTATGAAATTTATCTAATCTACGCTTTCTAATCTCTATTAATTGTAATGGATTTATAACAAGTCCAAACACTTTCTTTTTATCTATTTCATATATTTCTTCTGGAACTCCAACTTCAGGTACTAAAGGAATATTTATAGCCTTAATCCCCTTATTCGCTAAATACATACATAATGGAGTTTTAGAAGTTCTTGATAACCCAACTAAAACTACATCAGCATTTTTTAATCCCCTATAATCCTTACTATCATCATATTGCATAGCAAATTCCATAGCTTCAATCCTTTTAAAATAAACTTCATCAGTTTTCCACATTGCTCCTGGATTATAATTAGGAATTTTATTTATTATTGTTGACGCAACATTTATTATTGGTCCTAATACATTTAATACAGATATATTCTTTTCAGCACCTTTTTGGGTTAAATATTCTCTAACATTTACTGTTATTATAGTAGATACCACCATAACTCTCTCGCAAAGCTCTATTTCTTTAATTAGTTCTTCTACATCTTCTAAGGTTTTTATATAAGGTACCCTTTTTACCTCTACATCATTCCCAAATTGACTTGCTGCTGCAACTGCTACTTGTTCAGCTGTTTCTCCTATAGAATCTGAAACTGCAAAAATAGTTAACATTCTAATACCCTCCTCATTAGTCTAGAAATTATTAATATTATTTTTCTAATTATTATTAATATTCTCAAAATACCATTTTCTTAATTATACCAATATTTTTAACAAATTGTTATACCTATATGAATTTATATGGCATATATGATAAAATCTTTATATTGTGATACTTTTTTGTATAGGAGGGGTTTTATGAGACGAAAAATAAATCACGAGAAACTACTAACCATTTCATTACTTCCTGCCATGTGGTTAATTTATTTTTTATTTGAAATAATTACAGGAAGAGTAAAAGATTCTTATACGTTTATACTCAATCTATCACTTATATTTGTATTTGCATTTACTGGATGGATTATATATTATTTTTCACAAAAATATTCTAAAGGTATAAACTCTAAGAGGCTTTTTTTATATTTTTTATATTAATGTTATTAGATCAAGGAATTAAAATAATAATTAAGTTTTTCTTTTTTGAAAAATACTTTGAAATAATACCTAACTTTCTATCTTTTAATCCTATAATTAATTCTGATGGTTCATGGCTTAATGCTAGATTTGGTGCTGGGGTAAGCTTTCCACTTCTTATAATAATAAATATACTTGCTCTTATTATCTTTATAGAAGTATATAGATACTTTCTATCTAAAGGTACAAAAAACTTTTGGAGTGACTTATGTTTCTTATTCATATTCTGTGGAGCTCTTTGTTCATTAATAGATAAGGTATTCTACGGAGGTAGTTTAGATTTCATTGGTATTAGTAATTTATTTGTAGCTGACATAAAAGATATTTATATTAATATTGGAATTTTATTTTTTATTATGTGTGTTTATACGAGTGGTTATTTATCTGATGAAGAAGATACTAGCTTAAAAGAAGATATAGACGGAATAAAAAGATTTTTATCATTTATAAAAAAAGATCTATTTAAAATTTAAAAATAAAGTCCGTTACAAAATCATTTTGTAACGGACTTTTTTTAGTTGGCAAAATATACTTTAATTTGAGAAGGTATGTAAATAATAGCTACGTTATCTTGAATAGAATTCTACTATTAGATTTTCATTGATCTGAATCGGAATTTCTTCTCTTTGAGGTAGTCTTATATATGAGCCTTTTAAATTTTCTACATCCTTACTTATATAAGGTAAAGTATTACTACTGTTACTTTGCATAATCTCTACAAAATTAGAAATCTTTCTTGATTTCTCTCTTAATGATATTTCATCACCTGGTACTAGTTTATATGATGGAATGTCTACCTTATTTCCATTAACAAGAAGATGTCCATGTGTAACCATTTGTCTTGCAGCTCTAATTGAGTTTGCAAATCCCATTCTATACACCATATTATCTAGTCTAGATTCTAATCTAATAAGTAGAGCTTCACCTGTAGTAATCCCTTTTTCATTAAACGCATTCTGAACATATCTTTCGAATTGTTTTTCTAAGACGCCATAATAAGCTCTTAATCTTTGTTTTTCTAATAATCTAACTCCATACTCTGATAACTTTTTATCTGCTCTGCTAGTCCCCTTAATGGCACGGTCCATTGCTTTGGGATGACCAACAACATTTAAACCAAGTCTTCTGCACATTTTAAAACGTGGTCTTCTATCTCTAGCCATTGTTTACCTCCTTTTTAAATTAAACTATGAGGTAAGTTTAACATATATCTTTTCTTATTGAAAATGATTATCAGTATCATATTTTATGTTTTAAGCGAATTATTTTCATATCTCTCATTATTTTAAGTTTTTACTCCATTTAATATATTATTTCAATTTTTATACTTTATAAAATAAAGAAGCCACCTACGCAAACAATTTAAAAAATAATTTGCGAGATAGCTTCTTTTTATATATTATGCTAAGCAAGTTCCTATTAAAAAATCACTTCTTACGAAGTGATTTTTGTGGTGGCTTACCGGGGAATCGAACCCCGGACACCTTGATTAAAAGTCAAGTGCTCTACCGACTGAGCTAGTAAACCATATGACCTGGCAACGTTCTACTCTCCCACACAGTCTCCCATGCAGTACCATCGACGCTGTAAAGCTTAACTGTCCTGTTCGGAATGGGAAGGAGTGTTTCCTTTACGCCATCATCACCAGATATTTTGCTCTCAACAAGATATAAGTATATAGACTTTTAGTTAATATGTCAACACTTTTTATAAAAAAACTTTTAACTTTTTTATTTTTTATTTAATAACTACCCATAAAAGGTAAATTTATCACTATTATAGCCAAATTTTAAGGTCAAAAATTGTATTTTTAAGTTTTATATCAAATTTACTCTATCCACAATTTGATGATTTTTTTATCCACACTGTTTATAACTTTTAAGTATATATGTTAATAACTTTAATATAAAAAGAGTATACAACCTAATATTTAATTGCATACTCTTCTAAAATCTCTAATAACCTAACTTAGTTATATATTCTCTTATAATATTATTGGAGTTTTTAAATTTCTCTAATTCTTCTTTAGTTAAATCTAACTCAACAACTTCTTTAACACCAGTACCATTTAATACTGCTGGAACTCCTGTAAATACATTAGCCTCCCCATATTCACCATCTAACAATGTAGAAACTGGCATAATCTTATTTTCATCATTTAATATAGCCTTAATTATAGCCACCGTTGATGTTGCTATTGCATAATATGTTGTTCCTTTTCTATTATAGACTTCCCATCCAGCTTTCGCTGTATCTAAAACTAGTTTATCTAAGTCTACATCCCCAACTCTATCCTTATTATCTTCTATAACCTTATTAAAAGGCTTTCCACCTACATATATATGAGACCATGGTACCATTTGAGAATCACCATGCTCACCCATTGAATATCCCTGAACACTTCTAGGATCTACATTTAATAAATCACCTATAAAATTCTTTAATCTAGCAGAATCAACTGATGTTCCTGTTCCAATTACATGACTTTTAGGTAATCCTGATAATTTATATACATGATATGCTATTATATCTACTGGATTTGATATTATAATAAAATGACCTTTAAAACCACTCTCCATTATAGGATCTACTATAGATTTAGCTATTTTAGCAGATAAATCTAATGAATCTAATCTAGTTTGCCCTTGTTTTGGAGGTGCTCCTACTGTTATAACTACTATATCAACATCTCCACATTCTTTATAGGTTCCTCTTTTCACTTTTGTATTTCTATTTAGATATTCTATGCAATGATTTAAATCCATCACTTCACCAAGGGCTTTTTCTTCATTTATATCTATCATTAATATCTCTTCACAAACCCCTTGTGTTATTAAACTAAAGGCTGTACTCGAACCTACTAACCCTGTTCCTATTATAGCTACCTTTCTTGTTTTTAATGGCATAACCTAATCCTCCGTTGTAAATATATATTCTCATATTTATTATATATTTTTTTCCTTTATATTGAAATAAAATTACTTTAAACAGATAAATTTTTATACAACAAAAAATCCTAGACTTAAAGTCTAGGATTTAAATTGGTGCGTCATCAGGGATTCGAACCCGGGACACCCTGATTAAGAGTCAGGTGCTCTACCAACTGAGCTAATAACGCATATTAACCTGGCGACGTTCTACTCTCCCACACAGTCTCCCGTGCAGTACCATCGACGCTGTAGAGCTTAACTTTCCTGTTCGGAATGGGAAGGAGTGTTTCCTCTACGCCATCATCACCAGATATACTGCTACCAAATCTAAAATTTGGCTTATATAAAGTACTTAGATATGCTAAGTTACCTTTTCAGATGTTCTCTGAAAATTGCACATGAATTTTTGCCATTTCGTTATTGGTCAAGCCCTCGACCTATTAGTATCAGTCAGCTAAATATGTTACCACACTTACACCTCTGACCTATCAACCTTGTGTTCTTCAAGGGGTCTTACTAGCTTATGCTATGGGAAATCTCATCTTGAGGGGGGCTTCACGCTTAGATGCTTTCAGCGTTTATCCCTTCCCGACTTAGCTACCCAGCCATGCTCTTGGCAGAACAACTGGTGCACCAGAGGTCAGTCCATCCCGGTCCTCTCGTACTAAGGACAGCTCCTCTCAAATTTCCTACGCCCGCGACGGATAGGGACCGAACTGTCTCACGACGTTCTGAACCCAGCTCGCGTGCCGCTTTAATGGGCGAACAGCCCAACCCTTGGGACCTACTACAGCCCCAGGATGCGACGAGCCGACATCGAGGTGCCAAACCTCCCCGTCGATGTGGACTCTTGGGGGAGATCAGCCTGTTATCCCCGAGGTAGCTTTTATCCGTTGAGCGATGGCCCTCCCACGAGGTACCACCGGATCACTAAGCCCGACTTTCGTCCCTGCTCCACTTGTGGGTGTCGCAGTCAGGCTCCCTTCTGCCTTTGCACTCTTCGAACGATTTCCGACCGTTCTGAGGGAACCTTTGGGCGCCTCCGTTACTTTTTAGGAGGCGACCGCCCCAGTCAAACTGCCCACCTAACAATGTCCCGTCACCAGATTCATGGCGTCCGGTTAGAACCCCAATACTGTCAGGGTGGTATCCCAAGGATGACTCCACCAAGGCTGACGCCCTAGTTTCCCAGTCTCCCACCTATCCTGTACAGACAATATCGGAATTCAATGCTAAGCTACAGTAAAGCTCTACGGGGTCTTTCCGTCCAATCGCGGGTAGCGAGCATCTTCACTCGCACTACAACTTCGCCGGATTTGCAGTTGAGACAGTGCCCAAGTCATTACGCCATTCGTGCGGGTCAGAACTTACCTGACAAGGAATTTCGCTACCTTAGGACCGTTATAGTTACGGCCGCCGTTTACTGGGGCTTAAGTTCACACCTTCGCTTGCGCTAAGTGTTCCCCTTAACCTTCCAGCACCGGGCAGGCGTCAGCCCCTATACATCAGCTTGCGCTTTAGCAGAGACCTGTGTTTTTGCTAAACAGTTGCTTGGGCCTATTCTCTGCGGCCTACTCTCGTAGGCACCCCTTCTCGCTAACTTACGGGGTCAATTTGCCTAGTTCCTTAACTGCAATTCTTCCGCTGGTCTTAGGATTCTCTCCTCATCTACCTGTGTCGGTTTGCGGTACGGGCACTACTTCTCTCTCTAGATGCTTTTCTTGGAAGCATGGAATCAGATACTTCAGCCTTTTGGCCTTCCCCATCACGCCTCAGAATTGTTGAAACGGATTTGCCTGTTTCAACTCCCTAAACGCTTAGACTAGCATTTCCAATCGCTAGCACATCCTATCCTTCTCCGTCACACCATCGATAATAACGATTGTAGTGGTATCGGAATATCAACCGATTGTCCATCGCCTACGCCTATCGGCCTCGGCTTAGGTCCCGACTAACCCTGGGCGGACGAGCCTTCCCCAGGAAACCTTAGATTTTCGACCTGTGAGATTCTCACTCACATCTCGCTACTAATGCCAACATTCTCACTCGTAATCAGTCCACCGCTCCTTACGGTACGACTTCAGCCCGATTACGACGCTCCTCTACCGCTCATCTTACGATGAGCCCGTAGCTTCGGTGGTAAGTTTGAGCCCCGGACATTTTCGGCGCAGGATCTCTCGACTAGTGAGCTATTACGCACTCTTTCAATGAGTGGCTGCTTCTAAGCCAACATCCTAGTTGTCTTAGAAATCCCACATCCTTTTCCACTTAACTTACACTTTGGGACCTTAGCTGACGATCTGGGCTTTTTCCCTTTTGACCACGGATCTTATCATTCGTAGTCTGACTGCCGGACTAATAGTATATGGCATTCGGAGTTTGATAAGGTTCGGTAAGCGATACGCCCCCTAGCCCATTCAGTGCTCTACCTCCATTACTCATATCCGACGCTAGCCCTAAAGCTATTTCGAGGAGAACCAGCTATCTCCGAGTTCGATTGGAATTTCTCCGCTATCCACAGCTCATCCCATGCTTTTTCAACAGCAACGTGGTTCGGTCCTCCACGGGATTTTACCCCCGCTTCAACCTGGCCATGGATAGGTCACCCGGTTTCGGGTCTACGGCATGCAACTAGTCGCCCTATTAAGACTCGGTTTCCCTTCGGCTCCGTACCTTAAGTACTTAACCTTGCTACATACCGTAACTCGTTGGCTCGTTCTACAAAAAGCACGTCATCACACTCATATGGTGCTCTGACCGGTTGTAGGCACACGGTTTCAGGTTCTATTTCACTCCCCTCCCGGGGTTCTTTTCACCTTTCCCTCACGGTACTGCTTCACTATCGGTCATCAGGTAGTATTTAGCCTTGGGAGGTGGTCCTCCCTGCTTCCCACAAGGTTTCACGTGTCTCGTGGTACTCTGGATCAGAACTTAGTTATTATAATTTTTACCTACGTGGCTATTACACTCTATGGCCTAACTTTCCAGTTATTTTCAGTTAATTATAACTTCCCGTTAATGTTCTGTCCGCAACCCCAGAGATAAATCTCTGGTTTGGGCTCTTTCCCTTTCGCTCGCCGCTACTCAGAAAATCGATTTTTCTTTCTCTTCCTCTAGGTACTTAGATGTTTCAGTTCCCTAGGTTTACCTTCCTGTAACTATTTATTCATTACAGGATACATGGGGTTTCCCATGTGAGTTCCCTCATTCGGAAATCTCCGGATCACTGGCTATGTGCGCCTACCCGAAGCTTATCGCAGCTTATCACGTCCTTCATCGGCTCCTGATGCCAAGGCATTCACCATGCGCCCTTTGTAGCTTGACCTTTACGGTTCTCTTTTTACAAAGAGTCAATTTATATCACAAAGAATATTTTTCTTGGCTTGTTGTCACTTCTCAATTAACATTTGTTAATAAAGTTGTTTTAATTCATGTGCAATTTTCAAAGAACAAAATTTTGAAGGATTTTGGTCCTTCAAAATTGAACAGAAGTTAAGATAACTCTTCTTTTGAAATATACTAGTTAATCATCTTGTTAACTAGATTTCTCCATAGAAAGGAGGTGATCCAGCCGCAGGTTCTCCTACGGCTACCTTGTTACGACTTCACCCCAATCGCTGACCCTACCTTAGGTCGCTGCCTCCTTGCGGTTAGCTCACGAACTTTGGGTATTGCCAACTCTCATGGTGTGACGGGCGGTGTGTACAAGGCCCGGGAACGTATTCACCGCGACATGCTGATTCGCGATTACTAGCAACTCCAGCTTCATGTAGGCGAGTTTCAGCCTACAATCCGAACTGAGACAAGTTTTATAGTTTAGCTCCACCTCGCGGTATTGCATCTCGTTGTACTTGCCATTGTAGCACGTGTGTAGCCCTAGACATAAGGGGCATGATGATTTGACGTCATCCCCACCTTCCTCCCGGTTAACCCGGGCAGTCTCGCTAGAGTGCTCAACTAAATGGTAGCAACTAACAATAAGGGTTGCGCTCGTTGCGGGACTTAACCCAACATCTCACGACACGAGCTGACGACAACCATGCACCACCTGTCATCCTGTCTCCGAAGAGACTTCCTCGATTAAGAGTAATGCAGGAGATGTCAAGTCTAGGTAAGGTTCTTCGCGTTGCTTCGAATTAAACCACATGCTCCGCTGCTTGTGCGGGCCCCCGTCAATTCCTTTGAGTTTTAATCTTGCGACCGTACTCCCCAGGCGGGATACTTAATGTGTTAACGGCGGCACGGAAGGAGTTGATACCTCCCACACCTAGTATCCATCGTTTACGGCGTGGACTACCAGGGTATCTAATCCTGTTTGCTCCCCACGCTTTCGAGCCTCAGCGTCAGTTACAGTCCAGAGAGTCGCCTTCGCCACTGGTGTTCTTCCTAATCTCTACGCATTTCACCGCTACACTAGGAATTCCACTCTCCTCTCCTGCACTCTAGACTTCCAGTTTGAAATGCAGCACCCAAGTTGAGCCCGGGTATTTCACATCTCACTTAAAAGTCCGCCTACGCTCCCTTTACGCCCAGTAAATCCGGACAACGCTCGCCACCTACGTATTACCGCGGCTGCTGGCACGTAGTTAGCCGTGGCTTCCTCCTCAGGTACCGTCATTATCGTCCCTGAAGACAGAGCTTTACGATCCGAAAACCTTCATCACTCACGCGGCGTTGCTGCATCAGGGTTTCCCCCATTGTGCAATATTCCCCACTGCTGCCTCCCGTAGGAGTCTGGGCCGTGTCTCAGTCCCAATGTGGCCGATCACCCTCTCAGGTCGGCTACGCATCGTCGCCTTGGTGAGCCGTTACCTCACCAACTAGCTAATGCGCCGCGGGCCCATCTTGTAGCGGATTGCTCCTTTAATTACTGCTCCATGCGAAGCTGCAATATTATGCGGTATTAATCTTCCTTTCGGAAGGCTATTCCCCTCTACAAGGCAGGTTGCCCACGTGTTACTCACCCGTCCGCCGCTAGGTTTGTTCCCGAAGGAACTCTCCTCGCTCGACTTGCATGTGTTAGGCACGCCGCCAGCGTTCGTCCTGAGCCAGGATCAAACTCTCACTAAAAAGTTTAATCTGTGCTCAAATTACTTTGAGTCTTTGTTTTAAGACTTTCAAAAGAATTGCTGGTTATACTTAACTTTTATTCTGTTCAATTTTCAAAGACCATTTTCTTCATCGCCCTCAAGCGACTCATTTATCTTATCACTTTTCAAATCTCTTGTCAACAACTTTTTTCAGAAGTTTTATTAGAAACTTTCAAAGGATTTTTTGTGTCTCAACAATGTTGCTGAGCACATGACTTATAATACTACCTATCCCCTATTAATTCATATGTAAACTTGCCTTTAATATAAATTTATACCTATATTAACTATATAATTCTACATTTTCCTCTATTTTTCATCTACTGATACACCTGGAAGAGTTATCAGTTTTATATTTAATAGTCTGAATTTTACTCATATTTTGCTTGTTTAAATAATACTTCTACACCTTCAATAAACCATTATATATACTTTAAAGTAACTTTTATAAAAAATAGCCCTACAACTTAGTGTAAAGCTACTTTAATAAACTAATCTTATACTATTGATTTTTCTTTTTCTATAATTATAGGTAAATTACCGTCTCCTATAATATTGTTATTACTATTTATTAAAGAGCCTTTATGAGTAATTACATTTTTCATAATTACATTATTGCCTATATCTGTATTTTGCATAATAACACAATTTTCAAGAATTGTTCCTTTACCTATGTTAACCTTTCTTCCAATAATACAATTTTTCACAGTACCTTCTATATACGATCCATTTGCAATTATAGAATTATTAACACAACTATCTTCTGTATATCTTGTTGGAAACTCATCTTGAATTTTAGTATATATAGGTGGGTTTTTATAAAACAACTCTTTACTTATATGTTTATCTAAAAAACTTAAACTTGCATTAAAATATGCTCTTGTAGAATTTATACATGCTAAGTATCCTTTAAACTCAAAAGCCCCAACGTTTAAATTATTTAAATTCTGTCTTATAAACTCCTTTACCTTTCTATACATTCCACTTTTTATTCCTTCATAAGCTATTTCCATAAATAAATCTGTTCTCATTATATACATTTCCATATCTATATTAGAAATAGATTCTTTTCCTATATTCTTTTTAATATTAACTACTCTATTTTTATTATTTATATTTAAAATTCCACAATCTATGAAATTATTATTTGCATCATTAACTTTTTTATAAACTACAGTTACATCATTATCTGATTTTTTATGATAATTAATCAAATCCTTATAGCTAATATTGCATATCATATATGCTGGAGCAATTAACACATATCTTTTTTTACTTTTTTTAATGAATTCTATGTTATTTACAAAATTATGGACATCATCATAAATTGGATCTTCATCTCCAAAATTAAAAATTCTTAATCCATCCTTCTTTCTATGAAGATCCCATGGTCTACCATTAGATAAATGATCAATTAATGATCTTGATTTATTTTTTGTAAATACTCCTATAGCTTCCATTCCTGAATTAGTCATATTGGATAATATGAAGTCTATAATTCTATATCGTCCCGCTATTGGTATAGACGCCAATACTCTATTAGTCACTAAATCGCCCATTTTACTATCATTTTCATCTAAGTTTATTATGCCTAAACAACCGTTCATGCACTCTCCCCCTTAATATTATAGTGATTCCGCTGGCTCTAAAGTTGTCCCGTTTTTTAATTCTTCATTTGCCGCTATAACTGCTATCTTATCCCCATCCCCAATTATACAGCCTTTTCTTATTATCGCATTGCTTCCAATTATAGATTTATCTATAATTACGTTGTTTCCTATTTTAGTATCTGGCATAATTACTGAATTTTTAATTGTAGTATTTTTCCCTACATATACACCTTGAAATAATATTGAATCTTCTACAGTCCCATATACTGTGCAACCTTCTACTATTAATGAATTTTTTACGTTTGCTTCTTTACCTATATACTGAGCTGGTCTTACTGGATTATTAGAATATATTTTCCAGTCATTATCATAAAGATTTAAATCATTTTCTCTTTTTAATAAATCCATATTAGCTTCCCATAAGCTTTCTATAGTACCTACATCCTTCCAATAGCCCTTAAATGGATATGCTACCATCCTCTTTTTATTTCTTAACATCCTAGGTATTATGTTCTTACCAAAATCATTACTTGACTCTCTATCTTTTTCATCTTCTTTTAAAAATTGTTTTAATACCTTCCAATTAAAAATGTATATCCCCATAGATGCGTTGGTACTCTTAGGATTTTCTGGCTTCTCTTCAAATTCATATATTGATAGATCTTCTCTTGTATTCATTATTCCAAATCTATTTGCTTCTTCTAATGGTACGTTTATGACAGCAATAGTTGCATCTGCTTCTTTTGACTTATGAAACTCTAACATTTTATCATAATCCATTTTATAGATATGATCTCCTGATAATATCAAAACATATTCTGGTTCATATCTATCTATATATTCAATGTTTTGATAAATTGCATTTGCAGTTCCTTTATACCAAGCTCCTCCTTTTTCATGTTGATATGGTGGTAATATATTAACTCCACCATCTCTTCTATCTAAATCCCAAGGTGCCCCTATTCCTATATGTGCATTTAGATCTAATGGCTTATATTGGGTTAATACACCAACTGTATATATCCCAGAGTTGGAACAATTACTTAATGGAAAATCTATAATTCTATATTTCCCACCAAATGGTACTGCTGGCTTTGCTAATTTTTTAGTTAATACGCCTAATCTTGAGCCTTGTCCACCTGCTAGAATCATCGCAACCATTTCTTTTTTACTCATATAATCCTATACTCCCTCCTTACCATCTTATACAGATTAAATTTCTATAATTATCTTTCCTTATATACCTATGTGTTTAAATTCTCATATATGTTAAGTATATTAATAATTATTTTATTTTTTATAAAAACAAAAGAGCATTAGTAATAACATTACTAACACTCTCTTATTTTTGAGGATCTTTATTTCCTTTTCATTATTTATAAATTTTTATAAATAACATCTGATCCCCAAATTCCTGTTGCATATTCTTTTATAGTTCTATCTGAGGAAAAGATTCCTGAATGAGCTATATTTATTCCACATTTTCGTTGCCAATTGTATATATCACTATATAAAATGTCAGCTTTTTCTTGAGCTTTTACATAAGAATCAAAATCTTTCAAAACAAAAAACTCATCATTGTAATTTAATAAATTCTTATATATTGTTCTAAATCTCTCTCTATCATTACAGTAAGTCCCATCTATTAAATTATCTATAACTCTCTTTATTCTTTTATCGCTATTATATATATCCCATGAACAATATCCACCATTTTTATAGTAATCTAGTACTTCATCTGCTGTTAATCCAAATATTATAATATTATCTTCTTTTACTTCATCTTTTATTTCTATATTTGCACCATCTAATGTAGCTATTGTAAGAGCTCCATTCATCATAAATTTCATATTAGATGTTCCTGATGCTTCTTTAGTAGTTGTTGATATTTGTTCACTTAAATCAGTTGCAGGAATTATTTTCTCTGCTAAGGATACTCTGTAATTGTCTAACATTACCACTTTTATTTTATTGTTTACTCTTGGATCGTTATTGATTTTATCAGCAATTCCATTTATAAGCTCTATTGTATTTTTAGCTAATATATATCCTGGAGCCGCCTTTCCTGCAAAAATAAAAGTTCTAGGCTTAATGTTTAGATTAGGATTATCTATTAATCTATTATATAAATCCATTATTCTTAAACAATTTAATGTCTGTCTCTTATATGCGTGTATTCTTTTCACTTGGACATCAAATATTGAATATGGATCTATTATAATACCTTTAGTATTATATACTTCATTAGCTAACTTCTTTTTATTTTCTAATTTTATATTAGCTAGCTTTTCTAAGACACCTTTATCATCTAAATGATTTTCAAAATTCTCTAAATCCATAGGATGTTTTATAAAACTATCTCCTATTGTTTCCTTTAATAAATTAGTTAATTCTGGGTTACTCTTTAATAACCATCTTCTATGAGTTATTCCATTTGTTTTATTATTAAATTTTTTAGGATATAAATAATAAAAGTCTGACATTTCTTTTTTCTTTAAAATTTCCGTATGAAGTTTAGCTACACCATTTACACTGTGACTACTTATAATTGCAAGGTTAGCCATTCTTACATATCCATCACCTATAATGGCCATTCTAGAAATCTTTTCCCATTGCCCTATATATTTATTCCAAAGATCCTTACAATATCTTTCGTTAATTTCTTGAACTATCATATATATTCTAGGAAGTAATTTCTTAAACATATCTATTGGCCACTTTTCTAGTGCTTCTGCTAAAATTGTATGGTTTGTATATGAATTTACATTTTGAGTTATCCTCCAAGCGTTTTCCCAAGGTAAACCTTCTTCATCTATTAATATTCTCATAAGTTCTGGAATTGCCAAAGTTGGATGAGTATCATTTATATGAATTGCTATTTTTTCATCAAGCTCTAATATATTTCCACCATGTTTTTTATAATGTCTTATAATACTTTGAAGTCCTGCTGATACAAAAAAGTATTGTTGCTTAAGTCTAAGCATCTTGCCTTCATAAAAGGAATCTTCCGGATATAATACAAGAGAAATTGATTCAACTGAATTTTTATACTCTATAGCTTTTAAAAAATCTCCTCTACTGAATGAAGAAAAATCAAATTCATTTGATACAGGCTCTGCACTCCAAAGTCTTAAAGTATTTACAACCTCATTTTCATATCCAACTATAGGTGTATCATAAGGAACAGCCAATACTGGCTCATAATTAACATGATTAAAAACTAATTTCCCATTTACAGTTTCAACTTTAACTTCTCCACCAAATTTAACAATTTCTGATTTATCACTTTTTTTGATTTCCCATACATTTCCTTCACGAAGCCAATTATCAGGCACTTCCACTTGTTTACCATCAATTATTTTTTGTTCAAAGAAGCCGTATTTATATCTTATACCACATCCATGCCCTGCAATATTTAATGATGCCATGGAATCTAAAAAACAAGCTGCAAGTCTCCCTAATCCACCATTACCTAACCCTTGATCTTGCTCTAAGTTTTCTAATTCTTCTAAATCTATATTAAGTTCTTGTAATGCTTCTTTGCACATATTTCTTATTCCTAAATTTAAAAGAGCATCACCTAATAGTCTACCTAATAAAAATTCCATTGAAAAATAATAAACTTGTTTTTCTCCAGTTTTGTTATATTTTTTATTAGTAGTTATCCACGCTTTAGTTACATAATCTCTAACTAGACTCCCAAGAGCTTCATATTTTTGAAGGTTACTTCCTTCCTCAAGCTCTTTTCCATGTAACTCTAAAAATTTCTTTTTATAATCTGTCTTTAAAGACTTCTTATCTATATCTAGCATAAACCCTCCTCCTAATAGCTGTATTATATCTATCTACCAATTATTTCACCGTATAATGTTCTATATTTATTCGCTGACTTTTCCCAACTATTATCAGATCTCATGGCTTGTGAAATTAAAGAATTCCATGCATTTTTATTATGATAAGCTTCTAATGCATATTCTGTTATTTCCATAAGCTCATTAGCATTATAATTAATAAAACCAAACCCATTCCCTACTCCATTATATTTATTATAGGGTTGAATTGTGTCTTTAAGACCACCTGTTTCTCTAACTATAGGTAGTGTTCCATACCTTAACGCTATAAGCTGACCTAATCCACATGGTTCAAATAAAGATGGCATAAAGAATAAATCTGAAGCTGCATATATTTTATGAGCTAAAGAATTATCAAACATTATATTTACAGAAACTTTATCATGATATCTATAATTAAAGTTTCTAAAAGTTTCTTCATATAAATAATCTCCAGTTCCTAATATAACTACTTGTATATCTCTTTGTAATAATCTATCTAATATATTTATTATTAAGTCACACCCTTTTTGGTGAGTAAGTCTAGTTACCATCCCAATCATAGGTATATTTCTATTTACTTGTAACCCAAGTTTTCTTTGCAATTCTTCTTTGTTGATATATTTATCATGTATTGTATTTTCAGAATATGTTTTATATATATATTTATCATTTCTAGGATTAAACTCTTCATAATCAATGCCATTTACAATCCCTTTAAGAGCATAGCTTCTATTTTTTAATAATCCTTCTAACCCTTCCCCATACTCAGAGGTTTGTATTTCTTTAGCATAAGACTCACTTACAGTTAAAATTTGATCTGAATAATTTATACCACCTTTTAAAAAGCTAACTCCTCCATCTAAAGCTAAGCTACCATTTAAAAATGGTTGATAATCATATCCGAATAATTCTGGTAGAACATTCGGTGACATAATTCCTTTGAAAAGAAGATTATGAATTGAAAAAAACATTTTTATATTTTTGTAAAAATATTTGTTTTTATATTCTAATTTATATAAAACAGGAATCATTCCAGTTTGCCAGTCATTGCAATGAATAACATCCGGTTTCCAATTAATTTGATTAATACTTTCTAAAACAGCTCTATTAAAAAAGGCAAATCTTTCTCCATCATCATAATGTCCATATAATTCTTTTCTTTTAAAATAATATTCATTGTCTAAAAAATAATAAATTACTCCATTATATTCATACTCAAATATTCCACAATATTGTTTTCTCCACCCAACACTTACTCTAAAGGATTTTATAAATTTCAGTCTGTTGATAAAATCCTTATTAATATCTCTATGTTTAGGAATAATAACTCTTACATCTACACCCTGCTTTCTTAAAGCCTGAGGAAGTGCTCCCATAACGTCTCCGAGTCCACCTGTTTTAATAAATGGATGAGCTTCAGAGGCTACCATTAATATCTTCATTCTAACCACTCTCCTACTTAAACTTATTTATATTTATATTTAAATTGTATTTATCTTGTTAATTTTAGAAACTTAAGTTTATTAAAGTATGGTATTAAAATTGATATTAAGTATTATCCATTCTGTTATCTCATTAACCATATTTTTAACATCAGTATATTTTATACTTATTTATTTAGTTTTTAATGTTTCCTACATCTATATCTATGAAAAGATTCTTATTATATGACAAACTTATATAATAAAAAAATCCTGCAACTATAAAAATAATTACAGGATTAATGCTATAAAAGACAAAAAAAATAAGAGTCTTATTAGACTCTTATTTACTAACCTGGCAACG
Organism: Clostridium chauvoei; assembly: GCF_002327185.1. NCBI lineage: Bacteria > Bacillati > Bacillota > Clostridia > Eubacteriales > Clostridiaceae > Clostridium > Clostridium chauvoei. Next base: position 2,758,246 of record NZ_CP018624.1, read on the forward strand.
TTCTACTCTCCCACACAGTCTCCCATGCAGTACCATCGACGCTGTAGAGCTTAACTTTCCTGTTCGGAATGGGAAGGAGTGTTTCCTCTACGCCATCATCACCAGATGCATTGTCACCCCAAATCTATGATTTGGTTGGTGTAAAGCACTTAGCATAGCTAAGTTACCTTTTCAGATATTCTCTGAAAATTGCACATGAATTTTTGCCATTTCGTTATTGGTCAAGCCCTCGACCTATTAGTATCAGTCAGCTAAATATGTTACCACACTTACACCTCTGACCTATCAACCTTGTGTTCTTCAAGGGGTCTTACTAGCTTATGCTATGGGAAATCTCATCTTGAGGGGGGCTTCACGCTTAGATGCTTTCAGCGTTTATCCCTTCCCGACTTAGCTACCCAGCCATGCTCTTGGCAGAACAACTGGTGCACCAGAGGTCAGTCCATCCCGGTCCTCTCGTACTAAGGACAGCTCCTCTCAAATTTCCTACGCCCGCGACGGATAGGGACCGAACTGTCTCACGACGTTCTGAACCCAGCTCGCGTGCCGCTTTAATGGGCGAACAGCCCAACCCTTGGGACCTACTACAGCCCCAGGATGCGACGAGCCGACATCGAGGTGCCAAACCTCCCCGTCGATGTGGACTCTTGGGGGAGATCAGCCTGTTATCCCCGAGGTAGCTTTTATCCGTTGAGCGATGGCCCTCCCACGAGGTACCACCGGATCACTAAGCCCGACTTTCGTCCCTGCTCCACTTGTGGGTGTCGCAGTCAGGCTCCCTTCTGCCTTTGCACTCTTCGAACGATTTCCGACCGTTCTGAGGGAACCTTTGGGCGCCTCCGTTACTTTTTAGGAGGCGACCGCCCCAGTCAAACTGCCCACCTAACAATGTCCCGTCACCAGATTCATGGCGTCCGGTTAGAACCCCAATACTGTCAGGGTGGTATCCCAAGGATGACTCCACCAAGGCTGACGCCCTAGTTTCCCAGTCTCCCACCTATCCTGTACAGACAATATCGGAATTCAATGCTAAGCTACAGTAAAGCTCTACGGGGTCTTTCCGTCCAATCGCGGGTAGCGAGCATCTTCACTCGCACTACAACTTCGCCGGATTTGCAGTTGAGACAGTGCCCAAGTCATTACGCCATTCGTGCGGGTCAGAACTTACCTGACAAGGAATTTCGCTACCTTAGGACCGTTATAGTTACGGCCGCCGTTTACTGGGGCTTAAGTTCACACCTTCGCTTGCGCTAAGTGTTCCCCTTAACCTTCCAGCACCGGGCAGGCGTCAGCCCCTATACATCAGCTTGCGCTTTAGCAGAGACCTGTGTTTTTGCTAAACAGTTGCTTGGGCCTATTCTCTGCGGCCTACTCTCGTAGGCACCCCTTCTCGCTAACTTACGGGGTCAATTTGCCTAGTTCCTTAACTGCAATTCTTCCGCTGGTCTTAGGATTCTCTCCTCATCTACCTGTGTCGGTTTGCGGTACGGGCACTACTTCTCTCTCTAGATGCTTTTCTTGGAAGCATGGAATCAGATACTTCAGCCTTTTGGCCTTCCCCATCACGCCTCAGAATTGTTGAAACGGATTTGCCTGTTTCAACTCCCTAAACGCTTAGACTAGCATTTCCAATCGCTAGCACATCCTATCCTTCTCCGTCACACCATCGATAATAACGATTGTAGTGGTATCGGAATATCAACCGATTGTCCATCGCCTACGCCTATCGGCCTCGGCTTAGGTCCCGACTAACCCTGGGCGGACGAGCCTTCCCCAGGAAACCTTAGATTTTCGACCTGTGAGATTCTCACTCACATCTCGCTACTAATGCCAACATTCTCACTCGTAATCAGTCCACCGCTCCTTACGGTACGACTTCAGCCCGATTACGACGCTCCTCTACCGCTCATCTTACGATGAGCCCGTAGCTTCGGTGGTAAGTTTGAGCCCCGGACATTTTCGGCGCAGGATCTCTCGACTAGTGAGCTATTACGCACTCTTTCAATGAGTGGCTGCTTCTAAGCCAACATCCTAGTTGTCTTAGAAATCCCACATCCTTTTCCACTTAACTTACACTTTGGGACCTTAGCTGACGATCTGGGCTTTTTCCCTTTTGACCACGGATCTTATCATTCGTAGTCTGACTGCCGGACTAATAGTATATGGCATTCGGAGTTTGATAAGGTTCGGTAAGCGATACGCCCCCTAGCCCATTCAGTGCTCTACCTCCATTACTCATATCCGACGCTAGCCCTAAAGCTATTTCGAGGAGAACCAGCTATCTCCGAGTTCGATTGGAATTTCTCCGCTATCCACAGCTCATCCCATGCTTTTTCAACAGCAACGTGGTTCGGTCCTCCACGGGATTTTACCCCCGCTTCAACCTGGCCATGGATAGGTCACCCGGTTTCGGGTCTACGGCATGCAACTAGTCGCCCTATTAAGACTCGGTTTCCCTTCGGCTCCGTACCTTAAGTACTTAACCTTGCTACATACCGTAACTCGTTGGCTCGTTCTACAAAAAGCACGTCATCACACTCATATGGTGCTCTGACCGGTTGTAGGCACACGGTTTCAGGTTCTATTTCACTCCCCTCCCGGGGTTCTTTTCACCTTTCCCTCACGGTACTGCTTCACTATCGGTCATCAGGTAGTATTTAGCCTTGGGAGGTGGTCCTCCCTGCTTCCCACAAGGTTTCACGTGTCTCGTGGTACTCTGGATCAGAACTCTAAACCTTTCTGTTTTACCTACGTGGCTATTACACTCTATGGCCTAACTTTCCAGTTATTTTCGGTTACAAATTAGTTTATTTAATGTTCTGTCCGCAACCCCAGAGATAAATCTCTGGTTTGGGCTCTTTCCCTTTCGCTCGCCGCTACTCAGAAAATCGATTTTTCTTTCTCTTCCTCTAGGTACTTAGATGTTTCAGTTCCCTAGGTTTACCTTCCTGTAACTATTTATTCATTACAGGATACATGGGGTTTCCCATGTGAGTTCCCTCATTCGGAAATCTCCGGATCACTGGCTATGTGCGCCTACCCGAAGCTTATCGCAGCTTATCACGTCCTTCATCGGCTCCTGATGCCAAGGCATTCACCATGCGCCCTTTGTAGCTTGACCTTTACGGTTCTCTTTTTACAAAGAGTCAATTTATATCACAAAGAATATTTTTCTTGGCTTGTTGTCACTTCTCAATTAACATTTGTTAATAAAGTTGTTTTAATTCATGTGCAATTTTCAAAGAACAAAATTTTGAAGGATTTTGGTCCTTCAAAATTGAACAGAAGTTAAGATAACTCTTCTTTTGAAATATACTAGTTAATCATCTTGTTAACTAGATTTCTCCATAGAAAGGAGGTGATCCAGCCGCAGGTTCTCCTACGGCTACCTTGTTACGACTTCACCCCAATCGCTGACCCTACCTTAGGTCGCTGCCTCCTTGCGGTTAGCTCACGAACTTTGGGTATTGCCAACTCTCATGGTGTGACGGGCGGTGTGTACAAGGCCCGGGAACGTATTCACCGCGACATGCTGATTCGCGATTACTAGCAACTCCAGCTTCATGTAGGCGAGTTTCAGCCTACAATCCGAACTGAGACAAGTTTTATAGTTTAGCTCCACCTCGCGGTATTGCATCTCGTTGTACTTGCCATTGTAGCACGTGTGTAGCCCTAGACATAAGGGGCATGATGATTTGACGTCATCCCCACCTTCCTCCCGGTTAACCCGGGCAGTCTCGCTAGAGTGCTCAAATAAATGGTAGCAACTAACAATAAGGGTTGCGCTCGTTGCGGGACTTAACCCAACATCTCACGACACGAGCTGACGACAACCATGCACCACCTGTCATCCTGTCTCCGAAGAGACTTCCTCGATTAAGAGTAATGCAGGAGATGTCAAGTCTAGGTAAGGTTCTTCGCGTTGCTTCGAATTAAACCACATGCTCCGCTGCTTGTGCGGGCCCCCGTCAATTCCTTTGAGTTTTAATCTTGCGACCGTACTCCCCAGGCGGGATACTTAATGTGTTAACGGCGGCACGGAAGGAGTTGATACCTCCCACACCTAGTATCCATCGTTTACGGCGTGGACTACCAGGGTATCTAATCCTGTTTGCTCCCCACGCTTTCGAGCCTCAGCGTCAGTTACAGTCCAGAGAGTCGCCTTCGCCACTGGTGTTCTTCCTAATCTCTACGCATTTCACCGCTACACTAGGAATTCCACTCTCCTCTCCTGCACTCTAGACTTCCAGTTTGAAATGCAGCACCCAAGTTGAGCCCGGGTATTTCACATCTCACTTAAAAGTCCGCCTACGCTCCCTTTACGCCCAGTAAATCCGGACAACGCTCGCCACCTACGTATTACCGCGGCTGCTGGCACGTAGTTAGCCGTGGCTTCCTCCTCAGGTACCGTCATTATCGTCCCTGAAGACAGAGCTTTACGATCCGAAAACCTTCATCACTCACGCGGCGTTGCTGCATCAGGGTTTCCCCCATTGTGCAATATTCCCCACTGCTGCCTCCCGTAGGAGTCTGGGCCGTGTCTCAGTCCCAATGTGGCCGATCACCCTCTCAGGTCGGCTACGCATCGTCGCCTTGGTGAGCCGTTACCTCACCAACTAGCTAATGCGCCGCGGGCCCATCTTGTAGCGGATTGCTCCTTTAATTACTGCTCCATGCGAAGCTGCAATATTATGCGGTATTAATCTTCCTTTCGGAAGGCTATTCCCCTCTACAAGGCAGGTTGCCCACGTGTTACTCACCCGTCCGCCGCTAGGTTTGTTCCCGAAGGAACTCTCCTCGCTCGACTTGCATGTGTTAGGCACGCCGCCAGCGTTCGTCCTGAGCCAGGATCAAACTCTCACTAAAAAGTTTAATCTGTGCTCAAATTACTTTGAGTCTTTGTTTTAAGACTTTCAAAAGAATTGCTGGTTATTACTTAACTTTTATTCTGTTCAATTTTCAAAGACCATTTTCTTCATCGCCCTCAAGCGACTTCTTAATAATAACATTTCTGTCGAAGTTTGTCAACAAGTTTTTAAAACTTTTTTTCAAATCTTCTTTCGTCGTTTTGATGTTTTGCATCAGCGACGTGTTTTATCTTAACATAATAATTATACTTAATTCTAATATATACATCTATTTAGGTAAATTATCTTTATATATATCATTATTTCTTTTGTTTTCTAACTTTACCTTATGTTGATACGCCTGGCAAAGTATCCTTTAACTTGTCTTATTATGCTGTATTTTATCTTATTTATAATGTATGTTATAGGCTTATTTACCTATATTAATAATTCTATTTATTTAAAGAACTCCCCCTAAGCAACTTTTTAAGAACTCAAATATTCTATTAAAGATATCTATCAGTATATAAAGATATAAAATAAAAAAAGCTAGAAAGAATACGCCTGTCTTTCTAGCTTTTTTTAATACGCCAATTTAAATCTCTTTTTACTATGATTTGATTATATTATTTTATAGATTGTTTGTCAACGATTTCAGTAAAAGTTTTTTATTTTTTTATATATTTTATTGACATTAAGAAATATATCTATATATAATGTTTGTATACGATGTTACTGTTAAATCAGGCATAAGTTCTTTAGTGAACTTATGCCATTTTTTATTTTTCATACTTTAATGTATGTAACCACCACCATTTATGTATACTACTTAATATAGTATTAATACGTATGTTTTATTACAGTAATATAAAAAAATAACATTATGAAAGGAAGTGGATTCCTGTTTTTCAGGATATACTATGTTTGATTTTTTAAAAAAGATATTTAAATCAGAAGCAACTGAACAAGAAAATGTAGCTTCAAAACCATCATCACTTATTGCGCCTGTTTCAGGGCAAGCAATTCCTTTATCTGAAGTACCAGATCAAGTTTTTGCTGAAAAATTAGCTGGAGATGGAATAGGTATAATAGCTGAAGGAGATACAGTTGTTGCTCCTGCAGATGGAGAATTAACTTTAGTCTTTAAGACAAAGCATGCTTTCGCAATGACTTTAGATAATGGATTAGAATTATTAGTTCACATTGGTTTAGAAACTGTTTCTTTAAATGGAGAAGGTTTTGAACAACTTGTTGAGCAAGGTACTAGAGTTAAAGCTGGTACACCAATAATGAAAATAGACACTAACTTCATAGCAAGTAAAGGATTATCCCTTGCTACACCAGTTTTAATAACAAATGTAGATGCTACTAAATCAATTACTCCAGTTGCTACTGGAAAAGTTGTTGCAGGTGAAACTACAGTTATTAACTTTGAAGTTTAATATATAGTTTTACAATTTATTGCTTAAATAAAAAAGAGCTATGTCAAAAAGAATTAAATTCTTCTTGATATAGCTCTTTTTTATATATTATTTTAGATTTATACTACCTACAAGCTTATTATTAATCTTCTAATATTTTATATAAAGTTAAATGATCTCTCCAACTTCCATTTATATATAGATATTTTTCATTTATTCCTATTTCTTTAAATCCACACCCCAAAAGTACACCTTTAGATCTTTCATTATCTACTAATACCGAAGCCTCAACTCTATGTAGCTCTAATTCATTCTTTGCATAATCTAAAATAAGTCTTACAGCCTCTTTCATATATCCTTTACCCTGATAATCCTTATCTATAGAATATCCTAAAATAGCACTTTTGAAAATTCCATATACTATATTAGATACTTTTGCCTTACCTATTAATTTATCATCTATATATATTCCCAAATCATAACCTGTACCACTCATCAATTGTCTGTAGCTTTCAATTAATATATCTCTTTGCATTTCATATGTATAAAAACTTGCATCTCTACTAGGTTCATACGGACTTAAATGATCTTTATTTCTTATATAATAATCTAACAATTCATCAGCACTCTCTGGAGTTAGATTTCTAATTTCTATATTTTCTCCCTTTAATCTAATAATTGATGTAATCATAAAATTATTATAATCATTTCTGTTTATCCCAAAACTAAGTTCATCTACAAAATGACCGTTAATAAAAAGATTGTCTGAAAATATTCCTTCTAACACAAACCCTAAATCTATAAATACTTTAAAATTTGCATTTTCATTAACTATAAAATTAGCTTTGTGTACACTTGAATCCTTAAATATCGCTCTTAATATACTTTTAATGGTTTCATTTAATAAATCAGAATCATTATATCTATAAAATTTTAACTTTACATCACATCTTTTATTGTCTTTATCTAATTCTAAAATCGTAAATCTTCCAATAACTATTCTATTTTTATCCCTAATAATATAATCACTAAGTGTGCCTTTTACTAAATCTATATTTACTTCTTTAACTTCACTCATAATAAATTCTCCTAAGGCTATTTTAAACTTTATTATAATTATTATAACGATAAATGTAGTTTATACACAATATAAAAATTATAGAGTTTATAAAATGAAAATTTAATACTATCGATATTTTGAATAATATGCTTATATTTTATTCTTAATGCCTATTTATGCCCTAAATTCACCATAAATGGCCTTTCATCAAAATTGACTATTTCTTTTTATTGATTAATAATAATGCCATTAAATGAATAACTGAGATAGAGGTGCAAAACTTATCAGTAGCATTATGGAGGTAAGCTCAATGAAGTAATGTGAAAGGATTTTTTGCCGAAGTGTACGGGTAAAGCTTTAATACCGTATCACTGGTATTTCATATAACATATGTAATACTGTCACATTTGTGGAGCGCTATCATTCTTAGTATATGGATAATATATTTATTTTATATGCCCTGAGTATAGTTCTTAGGGCATTTTTTATTTTTTAAGTCAAATTAGTCTTCACTTAGTTAAACATTTATGTATTATACGATCAATGGAGGACTTGATATGGATTCAGTAAATAATTGTAATGGAGAATTAAAAAAAGGATTAAAATCTAGACACCTTAGTATGATTGCTATAGGCGGCTCTATAGGTACAGGTATATTTCTTGCTATGGGTGATACAATTCATCAAGCAGGTGCTGGTGGTGCATTAATTGCTTATTGCTTAATTGGTATAATGGTATATTTCTTAATTAGTAGCCTAGGTGAAATGGCAACATTTATGCCAGTTTCCGGTTCATTTGGTACATATGCAACAGAGTTTATCGACCCAGCTGTAGGCTTTGCACTTGGTTGGAACTATTGGTTTAACTGGGCAATAACAATTGCCGCTGAACTTGTTGCTTCATCTTTAATAATGAAATTTTGGTTCCCTAACATACCTGGTATAATATGGAGCGTTTTATTATTATCAATAATAGTTATGTTAAATCTATTATCAACAAAAGCTTATGGTGAATCTGAGTTTTGGTTTGCTAGTATAAAGGTTTGTACAGTTATAGTATTCTTAATAATCGGTGTTTTAAATATCTTTGGTATAATGAATGGACATGCTGTTGGACTTTCGAACTTTAAATCTGGTGGTGCATTTGTTGGAGGATTTAAGTCTATCTTTATGGTATTCCTATTAGCAGGTTTTTCATTTCAAGGTACAGAATTAGTAGGTATCGCAGCTGGAGAAAGTGAAAATCCTGAAACTTCAATACCTAAAGCTGTAAATAGTGTCTTTTGGAGAATATTACTTTTTTATGTAGGTACTATAATAGTAATTGGGGCGTTAATTCCTATAGCTGAAGTAGGTGTTCAAGAAAGTGCTTTCACTCTTGTATTTGAAAAGGCTGGTATAGCTGGAGCTGCTTCTATTATGAATGCTGTAATATTAAGCTCAGTATTATCTGCAGGTAATTCAGGAATGTACGCTTCAAGTAGAATGCTTTATTCAATGGCAAAAGAAGGTATGGCTCCTAAAATCTTTGAAAAAGTAACTTCTAAAGGAGTTCCTGCAAATGCTGTCATCGCAACTACAGTTATTGCATCAGCTTGTTTTTTAACTGGACTATATGCTGAAGATACTGTTTATGTATGGTTAGTTGGTGCATCTGGGTTAGTAGGCTTTATAGCTTGGATGGGGATAGCCCTTTGTCATTATAGATTTAGAAAAGCCTGCGAGGTTCAAAATTTTGATTTAAATAAATTACCTTATAAATCAAAATTCTTCCCATATGGCCCTATAATAGCATTAGTATTATGTACTATAGTAATTTTAGGACAAGGTCTTTCATTTATATCTTCAACAGGAATTGATTGGATGGGTCTTTGTTCATCATATATTGGAATTCCATTATTTGTAGTTTTATTTATAAGCTATAAGATAAAACACAAAACTAAAGTTGTTGATTTAAAAAATGTAGATTTAATGAAATATGCAATAAAGAAATAAACTTTAAAAATCCTTCTAGATATATCTAGGAGGATTTTTTTGTAATAAATATATCTATCTTTTCATATATTTAAGTACGTTCTATGAATTTATGCAAGGAGGGATTTTTTATTTTTATACCAAACTTTTTTAAGGGTAAGAAAAAGAAATCAAAACTACATTTTAAAATCTCTTTTATTCTTCCTCTTATCTTTATTATTATAGGCATATTCCTTGGATATAAAATTTTTACTAAACCTAAAACACCACCAAAACAGTGGACATTAACTGAAAATGAAAATAAAAATGTAAAATTTTTAACCGAAGAAAGTTTAGTAAAGGAAATTAGAGATGTAAATAAAATTATCCCATTAGAAATAGAGCTTTCTGAAACTATTGTTGTTGATAAAAGTTGGGGAGATTTTGAAGTCTTTAAAAAGATAAAAAGAATTAAATTCTTCGCTAATTGCTCTTATGCTGTAGATCTATCAGCTATTGAAAATAAAGATATAACTATCAATAAATTTAAAAATGAAATAACACTATCTCTTCCTAAGCCTAAAGTTTTTAGTGTGGATATTGATGAAGATAAAACTATTTATGAAGAATCCTCTAATGGACTACTTAGATTTGGAGATATAAAATTAACTTCTGAAGAATTCGGTGTAATTCAAATGGAAGTAGCTAAAACTTTTGAATCTAAAATGAATGACCCAGAAATATATAATAAAGCAGTATCTAATACAACAATAGTATTAGAAAAAGTTCTTAACCAGATTGCTAATAACGAAATGAAAGTAACCATAAACTTTAAAGATTAAAAAGGATTAAGGAAGTTACTCTTCCTTAGTCCTTTAAAAATTTAATCATATATTTATTTAAACTTTCTTTGCAGACTTTAACCATTTCTCTCATTTCTTTTTCTTCTATTATATATGGTGGATTAAAATATATACAATTTGCTATAGGTCTTAATATTACTCCTTTTTTAAGAGCAATTTTATATATTTCATATCCAACCCTTTTTTCGCTGTTAAAGGGTTCTTTACTTTCCTTATCTTGTACTAGCTCTATTGCATTTATTAATCCTATATTTCTGATTTCACCTATAAGAGGATGACCTTCTAGCTCATCTATTAATATATCATTTAACATCTTGCCTTTTTTATTTATCATATCTAAAACATTGTCTTCTTCGAAAATCTTTAGAACTTCCAATGCAATTGCACAGCCCATAGCATTTCCTGAATAAGTGTGCGAATGTAAAAATGCTTTATACTCACTATAGTCCCCATAAAATGCATTATATAATTTCTTAGAAGTCATAACTACAGACATAGGCATATACCCTGCTGTTAACCCCTTTGATAAACACATAATATCAGGACTTATTTCAGCATGCTCACACGCAAACATTTTACCTGTTCTTCCGTATCCAACGGCTATTTCATCTGCTATTAAATTAATATCATACTTATCACATAACTCTCTTAACTTTTTTAAGTATTTCGTGGAATAAATCTTCATTCCCGCTGCCCCTTGTACTATTGGCTCTACTATAATTGCTGAAACCTCTTCATTATTACCTTCTATTAATAATCTCATATGTTCAAAACATTCTGCATCGCAACTACTTCTAATTTCCCCATATGGACATCTATAGCAGTTTGGACCTTTTACTCTATACGTATCAATCATTAATGGTTTATATACTTTATTATATATATCTAAATCCCCTACTGATAATGCTCCTAAGGTCTCCCCATGATACGCATCTGTAATAGCAACAAACTTTTGCTTTTTAAATTTTCCTATTTGCTGATGATAATGAAAACTCATTTTTAAAGCTATTTCTACTGCTGCTGAACCATTGTCTGCAAAAAACACCTTTTGTAATCTATCTGGAGTAATGTTTACTAACCTTTCGCTAAGCTCTATCGCTGGTACATTAGAAAAGTTTGCAAAAATAACATGTTCTATCTTATCTATTTGAGCTTTAATTGCGTTATTGATTCTTTCATTAGCGTGTCCAAACAAATTGCACCACCAAGAACTGATAGCATCTAAATATCTATTTCCGTATATATCATAAAGATAAACACCTTCTCCTCTTTCAATAACCATTGGTTTAAGTTCTTCATAATCCTTCATTTGAGAACAAGGATGCCAAATATATTTTAAATCCTTATCTACTAAATTCATAAATTCTCCCTATTAATCATTTAATAAACTTATCAACATATCAAAATTTATTAAACTATCCACATCTATTTTTTCTTTTTCCACAAAAGGAATAGTTAATATCCTATCTATTCCTGTTAAAACCCTTATAGTCTCTTTATTATCTTTGTGAATAATATTTTGTGGATTATATTCATTTAATATTATTCCTTTAACCTTTATGCCTATGGATTCTAAATATTTAATAGTTAAAGTAGTATGATTTATAGTTCCTAGTCCTGCTCTTGCAACAACTATTGTAGATAAACCTAAATACTTTATAATATCTTCTAATAAAATAGTTTCTTCATCATTTATCTTTATTGGACATATTGCCCCTCCACTACCTTCAACTATTAACAATTCATATTTATTTTTCATCTTTTGATAGTCAGCTTTTATTTTTTCAATACTTATATCAACACCTTTAACTCTAGCTGCCAAATGGGGTGAGTAAGCATTTTCTAATGTATATGAAACTAAATTATCATAAGTTTCCTTTAATCCTGATACCATACAAACATCTTTAGCATCTCCAGGTATTAATTTATTACCTTCTTTTAATGCTCCACTTAATGCTCCCTTAAAATATCCTGCATCTACTCCGTTATCTCTAAGTGTTTTAACTATTAAAGATGTAACAAAAGTCTTTCCTACATCGGTGTCTGTCCCTGTTATAAATATTGATTTTTCCATTATTTCACCTTCAATCCTAAAGCTTTAATCATCTTTCTATCATCACAAATTTTATTACCACAAGTAGTTAATAAATTTCCTGTAATTGTTGCATTAGCTCCTGCTTTAAAAGCCTTATCCCCATTATTATTTAAAAGACTTCTCCCAGCTGCTAATCTTATATTGGCTTTAGGATTTATAAACCTAAACACAGCTATGGTTCTAAGTATTTCTTCTTCACTTAAAGCTTCTTGTTTTTCTAAAGGCGTTCCCTTAATTGCCATAAGTGCATTTACTGGAATAGACAATACTTCTAATTTCCTTAATTCTATCGCCATATCAATTCTATCTTCTCTACTTTCTCCAAGGCCTATTATTCCACCGGAGCAAATCTCTAATCCTACTTTTTTAGCCTCTTTAATTGTATTTACTCTTTCATCATAACTATGAGTTGTACATATCTTTTTATAATACCCTCTTGAAGTTTCTAAATTATGATGATATCTTTTAACTCCAACCTCAGTAAGTTTTGCTAGAGAATCTTCATTTAAAATTCCATGAGATGCACATAAACTTATATTGCATTCATCATTTAATCTTTTGTAATACCCTACTACCGACTTAAAATCTTCCCCAACTAAGCCTTTACCTGAAGTTACTATAGAAAATCTATCTACGCCCTCTTTTTCATTTTCCTTCGCTTGAGCTTTTATTTCTTCATAGGATAATAGTTTATATTCCGTTACTCCAGTTTTAAAGTGAATTGATTGAGCACAGTATGAACAATCCTCAGAACACTTTCCACTTTTTCCGTTTATTATTGAACATAAGTCTATCTTACTTCCAGCTAACTTTTCTCTTATTGTATCTGCTGATTTATATAAAACTTCTGCTGGTTCATTATATAATTTTAAAGCTTCTTCTTTAGTTACTTCATAACCACTTAAAACTCTCTTCATTAACTCACTGCAATATCCCATTTCTATTCCCCCTAAAATTAACTTGCATATCCTAACTTTCTTAGTAGTGGTACAACTCTAACTCCAACTATTGAAATAATTAAAGTTAATAATAAATCACTTGCTAAACAAGCTATTACCCCAACACTAATTACTTTCCATGCACTCATTACTTGACCTAAATAGAAATTGTAAATTATATACATATGAATACATCCAAATAAATATACAGCCCCAAGACCTACTAAACATGACATAAAAATGTTTTTAGTAGTTATCTCTTTTATTTCCTCGGAAATACGCCCTATAATATATGCTGCTACTATAAAACCTATTAAGTAACCAAATGTAGGTTGAAATATATATTGTGGCCCTCCCCTCTAGTAAAAACAGGTACTCCTACAAGTCCTATTCCAACATAAAGCACTTGTGCTAACATCCCTCTTTTAGATCCTAATAATATTGCACCTAATGCACAAAAGAAATATTGTAATGTAAATGGTACTATTGGCAATGGTATTGTAATAAATGCTCCAATTGCAGTAAGTGCAGCAAACATAGCAATTAAAACTAAATCTCTTGTTTTTAAATTCATAAATATCCCTCCAATGTATTTTGATTATCAAACTATATTTAGATAATATAGTTATTTTTTGCTATTGTCAACCACTTTATTTGCTTAAAGTTTACAATCCTTAAGTTAAATATAAAAAAAGGTGTGATAAAATTTATCACACCTAATTAACAATTTTCACTATTTAATTATAGCTGCTCTTAACTTGTCACTAGCTTCTTGTAGTGCTTTTTGCCAATCTGCAACTGTCTTTTCTCCAGTCATTATTGAATCTACTGTTCCAGTGTAAATATCACCAAAAGTTACACCTTCAACTGGTTCAGTTGCTGCAAATCCACCCATAACTGGCTTAGCTCCGTTTTCGTAAACTTGGAACATTTCAATTTGTAATGGATCTAAATATTTGCTAGCAATTTCTATTGATCCCTTTACAGGAACAACAGCTTTTGCTTTCTCAGCAATAATAGAAACTGCTTCATCACTATACATATAAGCCATAAAATCTTCTGCTAAATCTTTATTTGCAGCATCTTTTGGAATATACATTTGTTCAAAGAAGTTATAAGAATATTGGTCTCCACCATCCTTAAATGCTGGATATGCTGTAAATCCCCATTCAAATCCATCTGCTCTTGGAGCATCCTTCATTTCATCTGGTAACCAAGTTCCATTTGGAATAAATAAAGCTTTATTATCTAAAATTAATTGTTGATTGTTCTTAAATCCTTGATCGTTTGCATTTGCAACAACTGATGGTTCTAAATAGTCTTTAAGCTTAGCTAATGTATCTAAAGCTAATGTTGCTTTTTCTGAAGTCCAGAAACCTTCTGCATAATTCATTGCATTATCAAATGCTTCTACTCCACCAGCTCCTGCTAATGTTGCTGCCATCGTACCATCATAATATCCTGCTGTAGGATATGCCCATAAAGAAAGTCCATCCCCTTTAGCTTTATCACCTAAAGCAAACATTCCATCCCAAGTCTTTGGCACTTCATATCCCTTTTCTTTAAATAATGTTTTATTATAGAATAATCCTGTTGGACTATAGAATAATGGTGCTAAATAAGTTTTTCCATCTCCATATGGATTAGTTGCTGATGTATCTAAGAATCCTGGTAAAATCTTATCTTTTACAGTTACATCTTCACCTGGAACCTTCTTATCTAATACTCCTGATAAATCATGTAAGCCTTGTTCTTTAATGAAAGTTTCAGTTAAAGCTTCTTTTCTACCAGTAGCTAAATAAACTAAATCTGGAACATTTCCTGATTGAATTTGAGGACGAATAATTTCTTCTAAGTTATTCGCAACTGTTAATTCAACCTTAACCCCTTCATGTTCTTTTTCAAAGTTTGCTTTTAAATCTTCCCAATACTCTTTACCATATCCACCCTCAAAAGCAGCTATTTTTAAAACCTTATTTTCCTCTTCTTTACCACTGTCTGTTGTCCCACCATCTTTAGCCCCACAACCTGCTAGAGTTGAAATTAGCATAAATGAACTTAATAAAAGTGCTATTCTTCTTTTTTTCATTTTAATTCTCCTCTCTCCCTTAAATAAGTACCATAATTTTATAGCTTGTCTATATATTAATTTTATTATTTTGTAAACGTTATTTATATAATTTTTTTGCGAAGTATTATAATAATCTTGCTATATTATTGATATCTTTTATTATATAGGTATAATTCAGAAAGTATTCCTGCTAATCCTATAAACATAACTCCTAATCCTGCATAACCTGCCATGGTATTTCCTTTTACAACTAAAAATATTGAAAGAAAAAATACTATTGCATAAATTAGTTTTTTCATAATTTATAACCCCTCCTTAAGGATTTATTATGAACCCTATATATCCATCCATCTTATTTCAGCTGGTTCTAATTCAATCTTAGTTACATTTCCTAAACCATCATATAAATTAGTTATTTGCTTTTCATTTGAATTATTTACTATAGCATATTTATTAGATTTTAAATAAGCTGAAACCTCACAGTAAATATTATCTACATACCACTTTTTCATTTCCGACTCTTTATTAGCTGCATAAAAGCAAGATCTCATTAATAATCTTGTATTTTGCTCTGAATAAGGCAATCCTGCTATATAAACAGCTCTACCTTTTCCATATTTATTTGCAGACATTAATAAATCACCATTTTCGATTTTTATTATTTCTGTATTAGCATTAGTTGCATATATATTTTTTTGACTTTCTCCAAAATCCATATCTTGAGTTAAGTCTTCTGTTATAAAGTGACTATCTACTTGAGTCTTAAAGTACTTGTCCGTACTTAATGAGAATCCTAATTCCTTCTCTACTCCTAGCGCATCTGATAATTGGAAATAGTGTCCTCCACTTAACACAGCAGAAGGCTCTCCTATTCCAACAAATCCACCGCCATTAAAAATCCACTTTCTTACATTTGTTATTATATCACAATCATTCCACTTTTCTCCACCACTAAATGCAGTTCCTGCATCACCTGCATTTATTATTACATCTATACCTTCTGGTATCCCATCATTCTTTATGTCATCAAAACTAATAAACTTAACATCTAAACTCATACCACTTAACGCTTCAATTACTCCAAGATAAGTATAAATTTGCTTATACCATAAAGCATGAGCTACCATATGAGTTTGCCATGTACGAAGTTTTCCCCAGCAATTTAAAATCGCAACAGTCAATCCACAATATGGTTTGTTTCCGTCTATGTTATCATATATTTCTCTAAATTCATCACATACTTTACCTATATACTCTACAAAGTTAGGAAACTTATATGCAAGAGATAAATATCCACCATATCCTATTCTATCAACAGGCTTTCTCATTAAAGCTCTTCTAGCAGTCAACCAATTTTCTCTTGCTTCTATAGTTGGATCATTTCCTTCATAGAAAGTGTCAGGGAAGAAGTATGGTAAAAAACGTCCTTCTGTATATTTAACACCTGGAATATCTGAAATCATTCTTAAAGTTGCACCACTTCCTACTGAACCAACTACAGCATCTAAACCAATCTCTTCAAAATATTTTCCATAAGGTTCTGTTCCTATCCAATTGTCTCCCAAAAACATCATAGCTTCTCTTCCATGTTCATGTGCTATATCAACTAATTTTTTAACATTTAAAGCCACAAACTGTTGTTGGAAATCCATATAATCTAAATATTCTTTTGTTGGAACTCTAAAGGAGGAATTATAATAACCTTGATCAATTATATGTTCAGGTCTTAACTTATACCCCTTAACTTTTTCAAACTCTCTTAAAGCTTCAGCACTAACACTTGAGCTATATCCAAACCAATCTACAAATTTTTCTTTAGCTAAATTATTAAACACTAAAGTAAAGTGATAGAAGAATGTTGTAAAACGGACAACATCTGTTTCTGGATGTTCATCTAACCATTTATGCATAGCCTCAAAAATATGTTGATTAGTTTTTGGTTTTCTTGCATCAAATGGCATTTCATGAGGTTTATCTCCCCAATTATTTGTGATATGGTTATACATTTGAGTTGGATCCCAAATACAATAAGCTAAGAATGAGACTGTGTATTCATGCCATGGTTTAATATTCTTTATTGTAACTTCTTGAGTTTTCTCATTATATTCCCATTTATCTAGACTAACTACATCACCTGTAGTTCTATCTATTACTTCCCAGAATTCCTTAACATCATGATATGAATCTGGTTGAACTTGCTCTTCAAAATATCCATCCATTATTTTAATTGCTAAAGAATCTTCTGTAGCTAAATGATGTTTTGTCATTAAATAAGTTTGTTGTAACTCTTCTCTATTAGCATTAGCCCACTCATTATCTCCACGTGCTACAAAATAAGTTGAATATATCTTTTCGGCTAAACCTTTGATTTCTCTTGGCAACTTAAATCCATCACAATCACGAATTGCATCTGCTCCCCATTTCTCTACTATATCTATAGTCTCCTTGATAAAATTATCGTCTGTTGGTATAGTAACTCTTCCTTTACTCATTTACTTCATCCTCCTATTCCTTTATTCCGCCTACTGTCATTCCTTCTGTTAATTTCTTTTGAACTAATATATATAAAATTATTGTTGGTATCATTACTATTACAAGTCCTGCATACATTGCACCATAATCTGTTGCTGTCTTTTGAACTTGCATTAAATTTATTAACCCTAACGGCAATGTCTTTCCACTATTAGGTAACATTGTTAAAGCAATTATATATTCATTCCAAAAAGCTAAGAAATTAAATAGTACGACTGTTAAAATACTTGGTTTTGCCATTGGAATTATTACATGTATTAACGTTTTGAAATTACTACATCCATCCATATAAGCGGCTTCTTCATATGCTTTGGGTAATGTTCTTAAATAATTCATTAATAGGTAAATGGTAAATGGTAATGCTGTTGCTGCATAAATTATAGCTACCACTATTCTGCTATCTAAAAATAAGGTTAAACTTGCTGGTACAGCAAATATTTGTTTTACTAATTTTTCTCCATCTAATACCATTAAGAATATTGGTACAACGATATAGTTTACGTTTATAAATAAACCTGCTGAAAATAAAAGGTTAATGATTTTTTTACTTTTAAATTCAAATCTTGATAAAACATAAGCTGCTGGTATAGCAACTACTAATAATATTATTAGAGCTAGTCCAGTTACTATAACTGAGTTTATAAAGTATTCTCCCATATTAGCTTCTACAAAAGCTTTACGGAAGTTTTCAAAATAGAACCCTTGTGGTAATGCCCATGGATTACCATAAAATTCTGATTTATGCTTCATTGATGCTAAAAATGCCCATCCTAAAGGAATTAATATACTTAATGCAAAAATACTTAAACATAAATACATAAATATCCTCAATAATTTTTCAGCTGATATTTCTTTAAATGCCTTTTTCATATTAATCCCCCCTTAAAATTCTAATGTATCTCTTTTAGTTATTTTGCTAATTATTAAAGATAACCCAAATGAGAATATAAATATTACAACTCCTATAGCCATTCCATATCCATATGAAGAGTTAGAATATGCCTGCTTGTACATATAATTTAAGAAAACATCTGATGCTCCGTCAGGCCCACCGCCAGTCATAACTTTTACAAACAAGAAACTTAAATTTATCGTACTTATTATAAAGAAAGTTAAAGTAGTTCTTATTGTGTTCCAAATTAAAGGTAATGTTATTTGGAAGAATTGTTGTGATTTTGTTGCTCCTTCTAGATCTGCTGATTCATATAAACTAGCTGGTATACTACTCATACTAGCCATGTACATTACCATGTAATAACCTACAGCTTGCCATATCATAGCCAAGACTATACACCATATTACGACTTTCTGATCTCCAAGCCACATTCTCTTTAAGGATTCTAAACTCAGCACATCTAATGTTGCATTTATAATACCTTGTTTTGGATCAAGTATTGCTGAGAATATAGCAGATATTACTACTACTGATAAAATATTAGGGAAATAGAATACTATTCTGAAGAAATTTTTAAATTTAGTATCTTCTCTAACTAATACTGCTGCCGCTGCAATTGCTAATATTAGAGTAATTATTGTTACAATTACTATTAAAAATAAAGTATTTTGAAAGGACTTTATAAAATTTGCGTCTTTAAACAAGATTGTAAAATTATCAAGCCCTACAAATTTTTTATTATTTGATAATCCTCCCCATTTAAATAAAGACATCCAAAATACATTTAATGTTGGTATAACCATAAATACTATGAATAGTATTAATGCTGGAAATACTGATAAACCCACGAATAATCTTTTTGATGTATTTTTTTTACTCATAAATGTTCCCCCCTTATTTAGTAGTTAGTGTAAAGTTTTTTACACTACTTTTCTTTTTAAATCTTTATATATCAAGGTTTCGCCAGTTTTTTTGTATAAAAAAATAACGACCCCCTAATTTCATGTTAAAATTGAATCTCTAACCAAACAAAATCACACATGAAAGGATGTCGTTATTATGGATTCAATTATAACTTATTTAATTACTTATAATCAATATTTAATTGCCATTATCGGTCAATTACTTTTATTCATCTCAAAACATATTCCACTTAACCAGATGATATTTGATGATTCTAATAGTCCAGAATACCAAAAATTCAAAGTAGATAAGCTACCCACAATTATTAGATTTGAAAAGGTAGACTATATATTACTTTTAGCTTATTACAAACATAAATATAACAAGACCGTAAAACCCGTCCAAAGACGGAACGGGAAGTCTATCCCTAAAAAAACTAAATGTCCTAAGTGTGGTGCACCACATGAATATATATACGATAACAATGGCAGTAAAGGACAGTTTCAATGTAAAGTTTGTGGTCTTACATTTAAAGAAACTAATCACACAACTAAACCAATAGTATTTATATGTCCTTATTGCGGTGCTACGCTTACGGAACAAAAGCAACGCAAGCACTTTAAAATACATAAATGCAATAATTCTAAATGCTTATACTATCAAAGAAATCTTAAGAATCTTCCAAAGAATATTGATCCTTGTGATAAATACAAGTATAAGCTTCATTACATATATCGTGAATTTAATATTAACTTCTTTAAAATGGATCTATATCCAATATCAAAACATGCTACCGGATTTAGTTTTAAGAAGTTTAGCCCGCATATAATGGGACTATGCTTGACTTATCACGTTAATTGTAAAATGTCTACAAGACAAACAGCTCATGTTTTAAAAGAAGTTCATGGAATAAAAATTTCACATAGAACTGTTGCTAATTATGCTCTAACAGCAGCTGCTGTTATTAAGCCGTTTGTTGATACCTTTGATTACAAACCCTCTAAAATACTTTCTGCCGATGAAACTTATATAAAAGTAAAAGGCATTAAGCATTATGTCTGGATTGTAATGGATGCTTGTAAAAGGTCTATTCTAGGTTATCAAGTATCTGATACAAGAGATACTGGCCCTTGTATACTAGCAATGCGTATGGCTTTTGATAAGTTTAAAGACTTCCCTGGAAAAGCTTTAAACTTCGTTGCCGATGGTTACAGTTCATATCCGTTAGCGAAGCAACAATTTGAATTAGAAAAAAATAAAGAATTTAATCTAACTCAAGTTATCGGACTTACTAACGATGATCCAGTATCTGAAGAATTTCGTTGGGTTAAGCAAGTTGTAGAGCGTTTAAACCGTACCTTTAAATCTTCCTACAGGGGTACCTGTGGTTATGGAAGTGATGAAGGTGCTCTTTATGGCTTCTCCCTTTGGGTTGCTTATTACAACTTCTTACGCCCGCATCCTTACAATTACTGGCGTCCTTTAAACGAATTAAAGCAACTAGATGGTATTGACAATATGTCTGCAAAGTGGCAAATTCTTATCAGTCTCGGTCAACAAACCATATTACATATGCAAGAATCACAAACTTCTTGATAAATCATAAAATCAAATATTGATTAAGTTTTTGCCTCCGTTACCGAAGGTCTTTTTAGCATATTCAATTTTAAAATTTTCTTAGATATTATAAAGATATTTTTAACTATTATTCCAAATTAGCCATAAGCTATTTTTTCATACGAAACTTTACACTATCATTTAGTAACTCTCCTTATAATTATTGTATTAATTTGTAATCTTTTACACAACAATATTATTGCTTATTATTTTAGTAATCTTGCGATGAATAATATTTCTAAAAACAATAAATCTTTGTTATAATATATAATTATCAGCAATAAATTTATGAGGTGGTATTATGGGGAATACAAGATATTTAATTACTGATAAGAATATTTATAACTGTAAATATGAATTGTTGTACATAAGTAAGTCCAAATATGAAAACGATTGGCATAGTACAGCTCACTTTCATCCTTTTACAGAAATATTTTTTATCATTAATGGTGAAGGGGCTTTTACTTTAGATGATAGAGATGTAAAGGTTAAACAAGGAGATTTAATTATAATAAATCCTAATTGTCTTCATACCGAAAAATCTATCGTAAAAAATAACCCTTTAGAGTATATAGTTTTAGGAATAGATAATTTAATACTAAACTTTCCCGATTCCTATAACTTAACTAATGATACGAATTCTAAAAAACTCTATAAAATTATTAATTTACAAAGCAGTAGAGATGCTATATTAACCTGCTTAAATTCCTTAATAAGGGAAATTGAGAATAAAGACTATAATTATGAGATGGCTTGCAAAAATATATTAACACTTCTTATAATCCATATCATTCGTAGTATCCCATCTCTTTTAGTAATTGAAGAACCACAGGAAAAACTTAACTTAGAATGTGTTAAGATTAAAAACTACATTGATTCACACTACTCAGAAAACATTACACTTGATATTTTATCTGATATGTCTTATATGAATAAGTTCCATTTAGTACACACTTTTACAAAGCAAATTGGAATTTCTCCAATTAATTATGTAATTAATAAAAGAATTGAAGAATCTAAAAATTTATTGACTACTACTAGTTATTCAATTAGAGATATAGCTTCAATTGTTGGCTTTTCTAATTCCTCTTATTTTAGCCAAGCCTTTAAGAAAGTTACCGGAACTTCCCCAAAAGGATATAGATTAGATAAAAAATAAAGGATAGAAAAGTAACTTTTCTATCCTTTTAATTATTTAACTTCTAGTATATCTTTGATAACTTCTCCACCTAATATCATTCCTGCAACTGGTGGAACAAATGAAATACTTCCTGGTATTTGTCTTTTAGCTGCACATTTTTTTGTACCACCTGTACAAACACATCCTGTTTTACAAGTAACTACATCTTCAGTTTTAGGCTTTCTTGGCATTTCTTCTGAATATACAACTTTAAGTTTTTTCACGCCTCTTTTTCTAAGTTCATATCTCATTACCTTAGCTAATGGACATACCTTTGTTTTATAAATATCTGAAACTTGAAATTGTGTTGGATCTAACTTATTTCCTGTTCCCATAGATGATATTATTTTTATATTTTTTTCATAACAATATTGGGCTAATGCAAGTTTAGCTGAAACAGTGTCAATTGCATCAACAACATAGTCAACATCATCTGGTACTAAATCACTTATATTTTCAGGTGTTACAAATACTTGATGAGTTGTTACATTACATTTCTTATTTATAGAAAGAATTCTTTCTTTCATAACTTCAACTTTAACTTTACTTACAGTATTATATGTAGCATGTATTTGTCTATTTAAATTAGTTAAGCATACTGTATCGTCATCTACTAGAATTATATTTCCAACTCCAGCTCTTGTTAAAGCTTCAACAGTAAAACTACCAACTCCCCCTACTCCAAATACCATTACTTTAGCATTTTTTAATTTTTCTAAGCCCTCACTACCTATAAGTAGTTCTGTTCTAGATAATGGATGTTGTAACATTCATATCTCTCCTTTGTTTATTATAATTTATAATTATTTTAGACTATTGTTTGTATATATACAAGAATATTATTTATATCTATAATGGTATTATATGTTAAATATAAATTTACTAGTTTTTGGAGGTCTAAAATTGAGAAGATTATTTAATAAATATTTTTCACCATATAGAAAAATAGAACAATTAAACATATCTTTTGGTATATTTAAAGCAATATTAATACTATTAGTATGTAATATTATAGAGGTAATTTTTAATAGTATTCCTAATTTTATTATTCCAGATAGTTTTTTAAATAATAATATGATTGTATTATTGCCTTATGAAACTATCTTATTCTTTTATTACCTTATATATGGAATGATATTAGTGGTAAAGATACTAAAGTTATAAATACCTATAAGAAATTTAATTTAAAATCAATAATTTATCCATTTTTATTAGTTATATCCTTTAGGTTAATTTATGATTCACTTATTTATCCTTTAGTAATGTTAGTTCCTGAAAGTGATTTTTTAAATGAATTTACTTCTATTGCAAATAATAATTTCTTATATTTCTTTATTAATGCAATTTTATATGCACCATTTACAGAAGAATTATTATTTAGGGGAATTATACTTAATGGCTTACTTGGAAAATATAGTGCAAAAATAGCAATCCCAATTTCAGCTTTACTATTTGCCTATACTCATTTTAATTTTCATCAAGGTGTCAATGCCTTTATTTTCGGTTTAGCCTTAGGATATATATTTTATAAAACAAAATCATTATATTTAACTATATTCTGTCACTTTATAAATAATTTGATAGCACTTATCACCTTCACCCCCTCAAATCCTATAGTTTTTCAAATAACAACATTTTTATCAGCCTTTATAGGACTTAGTTTATTAGCTTTCATAATTGTTAAATATACGCCAGAATATAATAAAAACTTGAAAAACTTAGACCTTTAAGGTCTATTAAATAAATTATTTTAAGTATATAATAATCATTAGGTTAATTATTCTATTAACCTAATTTTTTTATGGAGGATTTTAATAATGGTTTTAGGAATTATAAGTGCAATGTCAGAAGAATTAGAAATTCTTTTAAAAGATATGACTCTAGAAGAAAAAATTGAAAAGGCTAATATGACTTTTAATAAAGGTAAACTTGGAAACACAAGTATAATTGCTGTAGTTAGTGGTATTGGTAAGGTTAATGCTGCTGTATGCGCACAAATACTTATATCAGAATATAAGGTTGATTCAATAATAAATGTAGGTGTTGCTGGTGGTATCGGTAAAGATATTTATCCTGGAGATGTAGTAGTTGCTACAGATTTAGTTCAACATGATATGGATACAACAGTATTTGGAGATCCACATGGTCAAGTACCTAGATTAGATACTTTTGCTTTTAAGTGTGATGAAAAATTAGTTAAAGCAGCTATGGAAGCTTGCGAAGAAATAACTGAAATAAACACATTCTCTGGAAGAATAGTTTCAGGAGATCAATTTATTTCAAGTGTAGAAAAAATTCAATGGTTTGAAAAAGAATTTGGTGCAATATCATGTGAAATGGAAGGTGCAAGTATAGCTCATGTTTGCTACTTAAACAATGTTCCATGTGTTGTTATTAGATCCATTTCAGATAATGCAAATAATGGTGCTCACATGGACTACGAAAAATTCATACCATTAGGTGTAAGAAATTCAACAGCAATATTAAAGACAATGATAAATAAACTTTCTTAATAAAAAAGTCGGCAATTCATTATGCCGACTTTTTCTATATCACTCTTCATTTGTGATAAGTTGCGCTCCTACAAAAGTTGCTATAAACCACACAATAAGTGCTATTACTAATACAAGTATACTTTTTTCATAACCTGCATAATCTATCAAACCGAAGGATATCAATATTAAACCCAATGCATAAAAACTATTTGCTAAATAATCACTAACCTTATTTAAAAATGTATTTTCTTCATTATTATCTATTGTATTTCTATAAGTTTTAATATATGGATTTATCTTCCCCTTCTTTATTAATGCTCCAATAGCTATTGAGAGTATCATCATAATTATGCTAGTTAATAAGGTTAACATAATAATTCACTCCTAAATCAATATTTATAAATATTGATTTATTATATTCATAAGTTTACTTTATTGACATTAATTTATGAATAAATAAGCCACTTCTAGGTTTAGGTTCGAACCATGTAGATTTTGGTGGCATTATTCTTCCACTATCTGCAATAGTCATAATATCTTCAATTGAAGTTGGGAACATTGAAAAGCTTACTTTCATATCGCTGTCAGCTCGTTTTTCTAATTCTTCTAATCCCCTTACCCCTCCGATAAAAGCAATTCTATTTGATTTTCTAGGATCATCTATTCCTAATATAGGTCTTAAAATATTATTTTGTAATATTGATACATCTAGTTGTTCAACTGGATCATCAATGTTATATGTTCCATCTTTTGCTTCTAATAGATACCACTCTTTTTCTAAATACATTCCAAAGGTATGCTTTTTACTTGGTTTTACTTTATCCTTTGATAAAGTTATTTTAAAATATTCTCTTACTTCTTCTAAGAATTTTTCTTTAGTTAATCCATTTAAATCTTTAACTGTTCTATTATAATCTAAAACTTGTAATTCACTATCTGGATATGCTATTGATAAAAAGAAATTAAATTCTTCTTCTCCTGTATATTCCTTGTATTCTTTTCTTCTAAGCTCTGCTACTTTAACTGCCGATGCTGATCTATGATGTCCATCAGCAATATATACGTAATCCACACCCTTAAATAAGTTTTCTAAGTTATTTATTGTCTTTTCATCATCAATTAGCCAAACTACATGCTCATTGCCATCTTCAGATGTGAAATTATACACTGGCTTCTTTTTAACCCATTCATTAATTATATTTGATATAGATTTATTTTCTCTATATGTCAAAAATATTGGACCTGTATTGGCATTACATCTATCAACATGATTAATTCTATCTAATTCTTTTTCTTCTCTAGTTAATTCATGTTTTTTTATAATATTATTTTTATAATCATCTACTGAAGCACATGCTACTAAACCTGTTTGTTGTTTTCCATTCATTATTTGTCTGTATATATAAAAATAAGGCTTCTTATCTTGAATATACCATTTTAAATCTATCATTTTTTCTAAGTTTTCTTTTGCTTTATCATAGACTACATCATCATACATATTTATAGACTCATCTAAATCTATTTCAGCTCTATCTACATGTAAAAATGAATATTTATTTCCCTCTACCATTTTCTTTGCTTCTTTTCTATTCATAACATCATAAGGTAATGCTGCTATTTTTGATGCAAGCTTTTTTGTAGGTCTTAATGCTTTAAAAGCCTTAATTATTGCCATACTTTCTCCTCCTAAGATTAAATATTAATCATCTATTTCAAAAAATTTCTTTATAGTTGATACAACTTCCTCTTCTATTCTTTCTTGTGCCTCTTTTGTTGCTGCTCCAATATGCGGAGTACAACTAACTTTTTCATTATTTACTAAAGCTTTATTAGCTGTTGGCTCTTCTTCAAAAACATCTATACCTGCCCCTGCTACCTTTCCACTATTTAAAGCTTCTAAAAGAGCTTCTTCATCTATTACTTTTCCTCTTGCACAATTAATTATATAAACTCCATCTTTCATCATATTTAATTCATTTTTCCCTATTAAAGCACCTTTATTTTTATCATATGGAACATGTAATGATATAAAATCTGAAGTTTTAAGAATCTTTTCTAATGATATAAATTTATACTTTAAATCCTCATGCTTTCCTTCAATAGTATAATATTGAACTTTCATTCCTAAAGCCTCTGCTTTTTCTGATAAAGCTCTTCCTATTCTACCCATTCCAATTATCCCTAATGTTTTGCCGCTAATTTCTATTCCTTTATATTTTTTCTTGTTCCATTCTTCATTTCTCATTGTATGATTAGAAATTCCAATAAATCTAGCTACTGCAAGCATGTGTCCAATTACTAATTCTGCTACAGCACTTGAACTTGAGTTAGGAGTATTTTTAACTACTATTCCATTATTGCAAGCATACTCTACATCTATATTGTCAATTCCTACTCCAGCTCTCACTATTAGCTTTAGCTTTCCTTTTATTGCTTTTTCTAAAACATCTTTTCTTACTTTAGTGGCTGATCTGACTACTAAAACATCAAAATCTTTTAATTTTTCTTTAAGCTTATCATTATTATAATGTTCATTTATAATTTCAAAGCCTGATGCTACCAACTTGTCTATAGCATCCTTTTCTAACCCATCACTTGCTAAAACTTTATACATTATATACCCCCTTATTAAATAAGAGTTTAGACTACCTCATCTAAACTCTTTTATCGCTAACCTTTATTCTAGTCCTAATATTTCATTTATATTTTTTAATAAATCATTTATGTCTTCCATTTGACAATCTGCCATATGCGCAATTCTAAAGGTTTTGTTTTTTAAACTTCCATACCCATTTGAAATTTGGAAACCTCTTTCTCCTAACTTTTTATTTAAATCTGCTATGTCTATATTTCTTGTATTTTTTATAGTTGTTAATGTATTAGAAATATATCTTTTGTCTGGAAAAATCTCAAAATAATTTTCTGCCCATGCTCTAACTACTTTAGCCATTTCTAAATGTCTTGAAAATCTATTTTCTAAACCTTCTTTATTAAGAATATAATCTAATTGATAATCTAAAGCGTACATATGAGATAAGGATGGTGTTGAAGGATATTGATAATCCTTCTTTTGAATATATTTATATAACGCTAAAAGATCTAAATAGAAACCTCTATTAGGAACTTTTTCGGCTCTCTCTTTAGCCTTTTTAGAAAATGTACAAATAGCCATTCCTGGTGGAAGTCCTATAGCTTTTTGTGTTGAGGCAATACAAACATCTATTCCCACTGTATCTACTTCAATTTTAGTTCCTGCCGCTGAACTAACTGCATCTACTATAAATATAATATCTTGATATTTTTTTATTACTTCTCCAATTTCTTCAATAGGATTCATTATCCCCGTTGATGTCTCATTATGAGTAACTGCAACTAAATCATATTTCCCAGTTTTTAATTCTCTATCTACCATATCTGGTGTAATAGCTTGCCCCATTTCAACTTCAAATAAATCTGCTGGAACATTATTAGAAATAGCCATCTCATACCATCTCTTTCCGAATGCTCCAACTGAAAATACAGCTGCCCTTTTAGCAGTACATGATCTTATTGCCCCTTCCATAAGACCACTTCCTGAAGTTGTTGAAAGCAAAATTTCACTTTCAGTATAAAATAATTTTCTTAAGTTATCACTTATTCTTCTTTGGATTATAGAAGCTTCCTTGCTTCTATGTCCTATCATCGGCTTTGCCATTTGATTTAATACATCTGATCTAACCTCTACAGGACCTGGAATAAATAATTTTTTATGCATTCTATATTCCTCCCCCAATTTATTATTTTATAAGCCAAAATATTATTGTTGTTTATTCTACTACTTTTATAACTATATAACAATCACTAATTGGAATTTAATTGTTTTATTTATGTTTTAAATTCTTATAAATATTAATTATTTTAAATAGATATTTTTATAATATGTTTTTTATTTTATTTATGTACTTATTTTCTATGAAAAAAACTAGTATATTACCATCTTGGTAAAATACTAGCTTATTTTTATATGTCATCTTTAACTGTTTTTCTAGAATTTAATTCTTGTAATACATCTCTTATTTCAGTTAACAATACTTCTTCCTTTGAAATCTTCTTTTCTTTTACTTCTTCTTTTTTTCTATTTAGTTTGTTGATAACCTTAATCATAATAAATATAGATAAAGCTATTATTATAAAATCAACTACATTTTGAATGAATACACCATAATTTAATACTACGGCTGGATTCCCATTCTCTTCAGGTTTTAGGATTAATGTTAAATATTCAAAATTAACTCCTCCTGTTAATAGTCCAACTGAAGGCATTATTATATCTTTAACTAGTGAAGATACTATTTTGTTGAAAGCACCACCTATAACAACACCAACAGCTAAGTCTATAATATTGCCTTTCATAGCAAAATCTTTAAACTCTTGAAAAAAACTTTTCCCTTTTGTTTTCATTTACTATTCCTCTTTCTATTATATTTTATTTATTAACTTTAAATTAAGTTAATCTTATATTTGAATAGTATTTACTAATCTAATGAATTCCATTCATCATCAAAGAATGTTAATATTGATTCCGTTTCTCTACAGTATTTAACACATCTACATTGTCCTAAATGTCTTGGACACTTATAGCATAAACACCCTTTATCATCTCCATTACAACGCTTCTTTTCATATTCTGGACAGTATTTACAGTTTACTCCATTTCCTGCTGGCATACCTTCTCCTCCTCTTAAGTTTCTATATAATAATATTACTATTAAAGCCAATAAAAATATATATGCTCAGTAACACTTTTTAATCATATCCATATATTATTTCTATAAGGAGCTTTTCACTCATTGGCAAATTAAGAAAAACTTCTAACTCCCATCTATATAGACTTTTGGGAACCCTAGGTTCCCTCTCTCTTCAAAAAACAAGAGAGATTCAATTTCTAAGTTGAATCTCTCTTTTATTATTTTATAAGAATAACTGAAATATTATTAGGAAAATAACCCCTGGTACTCCTAAAAAACCTGCAATCAATGCTGTTACAGCATTGATTCCTATAGAAAAACCAAGATATCCTCCTATAAAATTTGCTATATATAGTAAAACTATTCCTATTACTCCATTAAGTAATATCTTTAAAGGCCATTTTAGGAACTTTATTACTAAATATAATAAGGCTAACCCAATTATTGCATATAATATCATTTGATAATCCATATGTATCTCCTCCTATGTAATATTATACTATTACCTTTATTACTTTAGTCTATTTTTCTTCGTATTTCTCTTTTTTTAGCAAGTGAAATTAAATAATCATATCTCATCTTAGCCACATCTTCAGCATGTATGGCTACTTCTATTAATTTAGGATCACTTACAAAATCAAACATAGCTCTTGCTACTTCCATCTCCATTCTAGCATCTTCTATATTGTCAATTATCTCTTGATCCTCTTTACTATAATCTACCCTCTGCATTAATAAATCCGCTATTATACCTTTATTCATACAATCTCCTCCCAAATATGTCAATATGTCATATTGAAATTATTTCCACTATTTGGTTGTTATATACATCGTTTTTAAAATTTATTATGATTAAAGGTATTAAAATTAAAAACTATAGGATTAAGATAGCCTAAATCCTATAGTTCTATAAACTTTATTTAATTAAAATTATATTAAAATATCCTTCTTAGTAAATACTAAATATCCTATTATATAACTTAAAATTGTTGTTGCAATCATAACTATTATTCCATTATTTACAGTCATATTAGGATTTGAATACATAAGAGGCGTTGAACCTATTACTAACTTCATAGTATCTCCATAATTTAAGAATACTAAATGTGCTAAATCCTTTAATGGCTTTAATGAAACACATCCTATTGTAAGGAAAACTGATACTACAACAGTTACAGCCATAGTTACCATACTGCTCTTTATAATGCTTGATACTAAGAATATAAATGCACAAGCTGTTATTATAAATAATACTTGTAATAACATTGCTTTAATAAATAACTCTTGATTTGTAGCCATATGCCCTGAACCCGCTATAGGTACAATTTGGCTAGTTCCTGTTGCTTTTACTACTTCTAGTTTATATAGATTTCCTATTCTTACTGGATAATTTGATGCACTAACTTTACTCATTAGATTTACTATTCCAAAACCTATAAATTCTACTCCAAGTATCATAGTTAGTACTGTTAAAGTTGCTGCTATAAACTTAGATAATAACACCTTTCCCCTAGTTATTGGCTGAATAAGCAAGAATTTTAATGTTGCAGGAGTACATTCTCCTGATACTATATCACTCATAAATATTGCAATCCCTGACACTAAAACTGCTAATCCTAAAAACATCATAAGATTTTTCATATATCCATAAGACTCAAATTCCCATCCATATAATAGTTTTATATTATTATCTCTAAGATATTTATACTCTTCTAATCTTTCTTTATCTTGAAGGTATCTTTTTTGATTATACTCATCAACACCATTTTCTTCTAAATTCTTGATTGACTCTTCTGCCCATTTTATATTTTCATCTAACTCTTTTTTCCATGCATCCTCTGGAATTCCATTAGCTATCAAATCTTCACAACTCTTTTTTCTTTTTTCAGCTTCTTCTTTTCTTTCTTTAGTTTCTATTATATATTGTACATTTGAAGTTTTTTCTTCATCTGTCATCTTTTCAAATTTATCTAATTCTTTATTTATATGAGTTAAATCTTCATTTACATATTCTAATTGTTTTTCTGGTGACATATAATATCTCATATTTTTATCTGATTTATATGCACCAAAAATAGTTACTGCTATAAATAAGCAAAATAAAGCAAATACTATCCATGTTTTTGATTTCTTAATGAGCTTTATAAATTCATTTTTTATTAATGTAAATATCATTTATCTAATACCCCCTTCTACTAACTCCATATACCTTTGCTCTAGTCCTTTTCTTTCTTTAAATACTTCTTCTACTTCTAAGTTAGCATTAACTAGAGTCTTTATTAATTTAGGTGTTGTATTAGCTTCTAGTATTATTTCTAATCCCTTTTCTATTTCTCTAACATTGTGTACAAAGCCTTGAGCTTTTATTTCTTTTAATAAAACTGCTTTATCACTTGAGGATAATAAACAAACTAAATCCTTTTCTGTTGTCATAGTATTATTATTTATTTCTTCTACAGCTTTAATTACTCCATCATTTATAAAGGCTACTTTATCACAAAGATTTTGTACCTCTGCTAATATATGTGATGATACAAATACAGCCATTCCTCTTTCTCTTGCTGCTTTTTGTACGATTTCTCTAAAATCTATAATTCCTGATGGATCTAGTCCATTAGTAGGCTCATCTAATATTAATAATTTAGAGTTTGATAAAAGTGATGCAGCTAATCCTAGTCTTTGTTTCATCCCTAAAGAATATTTCTTAACTTTATCATTAATTCTATTTTCTAAACCAACTAGCCTAATAGTATCTTCAACATCTTTTAAAGAAACCTTTCTTATTCTTGCAATTTGCATTAGATTTTCTCTACCTGTTAAGTACTTATATAATTCAGGATTTTCAACAACTGCACCTACTTCTTTTAATGCACCTATAGGATCTTTTTGTATATCATGTCCACAAATCGCTATAGTTCCTGAATCTGGTTTTATTAATCCTACAAGCATTCTTATAGTTGTAGTTTTCCCTGCTCCATTTGGTCCTAAAAATCCAAATATCTCTCCTTCTTCTACCGAAAAAGTTACCCCTTTTATAATTTCCCTTTTACCTAGTTTCTTACGTAAATCACTTACTTCTAAAACCTTCAATGTTGTCCCCTCCTATAAAATTAACTATTTTAAAGTTTAACCACCATTTCTTAATATAAAGCTATTAATTATCTTAATATTTCCTTAAGACACATATTTTATATTATATAAAAAAAGTTGAGGTATTAAGAATGTAATTCCTAATATCTCAACTTTAATTCAAATTATTTTTAAATACTAATGAAGATAATTAAATTTCTTTTCTTCCTTCTAAGGCTTTAGAAAGAGTTATTTCATCTGCATACTCTAAATCTCCACCTACTGGTATTCCTGAAGCTATTCTTGTAACCTTTATATCTAAAGGTTTTAGAATTCTAGCTATATACATAGCTGTAGCTTCTCCTTCTATATTGGGATTAGTAGCTATAATTACTTCTTTAACATCTGCACTCATTCTGGCTACTAATTCTCTTATTCTAATATCTTGAGGCCCTCTTCCTTGCATAGGTGATAAATTACCATGTAAAACATGATATATTCCATTAAACTCCTTAACCTTTTCCATAGTCATTATATCTTTAGGTTGTTCAACTACACATATTATATTTTTATCTCTATTTGGATTTCCACATATAGCACATGGATCTTTGTCTGTAAAGTTTCCGCAAACTGTACAATATCTTATTGTTCCCCTTGCTTTAACAAGAGCTGTTGCAAACTCCTTTACTTCATCCTCTGGTAAATTAAGAATATGTAAAGTTAATCTTTGAGCAGTCTTTTGTCCTATACTTGGGAGTTTTGCAAACTCTTCTATAAGTTTTTCTATAGCAACTGGATAAAATTCCATTTAATACACCCTTTCTAAAAAATTTAGGAATTGAATATTTAAAACATTCAATTCCTTAATTTTCAATCTTTCACTTATTAAAACAGTCCCGGTATATTCATTCCACCTGTAAGTTTACCCATCTTATCTGCTGTTTCTTCTTCAGCTTTTCTTAATGCTTCATTTACTGCACTAAGAACTAGATCTTCTAACATTTCTACATCATCAGCATCTACAACTTCTGGTTTTATGTTAATTGAAACAACTTCTTTCTTACCATTAGTTTTAACTATTACAGCTCCACCACCAACAGATGCTTCAAATTCCTTTGTTTCAAGGTCTTTTTGCATTTGTTCCATATCTTTTTGAAGCTTTTGAGCTTGTTTCATTAAGTTATTTATATTTCCTCCCCCAAATCCTCCAGGGAATCCACCTCTTGCCATAAAAAATCCTCCTTTTTTATCGAAAATCTATTTTTTATTATATAGTATTATAATAAAATTGACCACATTTACATATGTTATTTTTTATAAAATTTACATATTTCTATTCATCTAAAACATCTACTAGATCAGAACCTAAAGTTTCTAAAAGCATCTCCTCTGTAGATTTTTCAGTTTTTGCTTCTTCATCTACTGTAAATATAACTTTAACATCTTCTCTAAACATCTCTGCAAAAACTTCACTTATTATTCCTCTATATTCTTGTTTTTCTAATCTATCTTTGTTAAATTTATACTCTTCATCATATTGTATAGTTACGATTCCATCTTTACATTCAACAGGCTTTCCTGTAAGTAAAGATGCATATACTATCATAGCTCTTCTACCTTTAACTTTTTCTAAAATATCCTTCCAAGCCCTTTGAATATCTTGTAGCTTTAAGTTTGAGTTTACATTTCCACTAATTGATGCTGTCTTTGGTGCTGTCTTTTGTTTTGGCATATCACCTTTAACTTTTGGGCTTACTTCATCTTGTGCTTTACTTGGAGCTGTATTTGATGCAACAACTTTTAAACTACCATTCTTAAGTCCTTCTTCTAACTTATTTATTCTTGTTAGGATAATTTCATTAGATGTATCATATTCTATTTTACACATTTTTATTACTGCAAGCTCTAAATATAATCTTGCTTGTTTACTTAACTTAGCATTCCCCTCGGCCTCTTGAAGTATTCTAATACATCTCATAGCTTCTTCCGCTCTAATTCTAGAAGCTTGATCCTTTACTAAAGTTATATTTTCTTCTGACATATCTAATACTTCTTCTGGATTATTAGTTACTTTAGCCATTAATATATTTCTATAATGAGCTATTAAATCCTTTATAAAAAGATACATATCCTTACCAGAATAAACAACTTCATCTATTATATTTATAGATTTTTCTACATTTCTTTGTATTACTGCATTTGTTAAATTAAACAAATATTCATTTGTTACTAACCCTAGCATATTTACTAGTGATTCATAGCCAACACTTCCATCTCCCATTGCAATAGATTGATCTAATATACTTAAAGCATCTCTCATAGCTCCATCTGAAACTCTTGCTATAAGAGCTAAACTTTTATCATCTGCATAAACCCCTTGGTCTGTTACAATCTTTCTAAGTCTTTCTATAATATCACTATTATTTATTCTTTTAAAATCAAACCTTTGACATCTTGAAAGAATAGTTATAGGTAATTTTTGAGGATCTGTAGTTGCCAATATAAATATTACGTTATTTGGTGGTTCTTCTAAAGTTTTTAAGAATGCATTAACCGCTCCTGTTGATAGCATATGAACCTCATCCATTATATAAACCTTAAATTTAGCTTCTTGTGGTGGGTATTTTACATCATCTATAATATCTCTTATCTTATCTACACCATTGTTAGAAGCTGCATCTAACTCAGTAACATCTATAGCTAAACCATTATTTATCTTTGTGCACATTTCACATTCATTGCAAGGCTCTCCATTTTTAAGATTTAAACAATTTAATGCCTTGGCAAAAACTTTCGCTGTTGATGTTTTTCCTGTACCTCTTGTTCCACAAAAAAGATATGCATGGGCAATTCTATCATTTAATATTTGATTTTTTAAAGTAGTACTTATATGCTCTTGACCTACAACATCATGGAAAGTTTTAGGTCTCCACTCTCTATATAAGGCTGTATATGCCATGCTAATTACCTCTCTTCCTTAAATTAAATCTCTATTTTAATTTACTTTTCATTATACAATACTCTTCACCCTTGAACAAATTAAACTTTACAGAATCACCTCTATTATTTATCATTATCTTTGTAATAAAATATTAAACAAAATTTTGGAGGTATATAAATGAGTATTTGCGATAAAAAATATTTATCTATTGTACAGGATATATTAGATAATGGATACTACGATAACAATAGGACAGGAATGCCTACGTATAAACTACCTCATCAGGTAATGCAATTTAACTTAGAAAAAGAGTTTCCAATATTAACAACTAAGTTTGTTGCATTTAAGACAGCTGTAAAAGAAATGTTATGGATATATAAAGATCAATCTAATGATGTAACAAAACTACAAGAACAAAATGTACATATTTGGGATCAATGGGTTGATGAAAATAATACTATTGGAAGAGGTTACGGCTATCAAAT
This sequence comes from Clostridium chauvoei, assembly GCF_002327185.1. Lineage (NCBI taxonomy): Bacteria > Bacillati > Bacillota > Clostridia > Eubacteriales > Clostridiaceae > Clostridium > Clostridium chauvoei. The sequence continues at coordinate 2,794,337 of NZ_CP018624.1, forward strand.
TGCAAAATTTAATCAAATAGATAATCTTATAGAAACATTAAAGACTAATCCTCAAGATAGAAGAATGTTAATGACTATGTGGAATATAGAAGACCTTCCTCATATGACATTACAACCATGCTGCTTTTTAACTATGTGGGATGTTACAGATGGTAAACTTAATTGTATGTTAATTCAAAGAAGTGGCGATGTTCCTTTAGGTGTTCCTTTCAACACAACACAATATGCAGTTTTAGTTCACCTAATTGCACAGGTTACAGGCCTTAAACCTGGATTATTTACTCATGTAATTAATAATGCTCATATATACGAAAATCAAATAGAAGGTATGAAGTTACACTTATCTAGAACAAATGATGAATATGATGCGCCTAAACTTTGGATAAATCCTGAAATTAAAAACTTCTATGACTTTACTCCAGATGATATAAAATTAGAAAACTATGAATATCATCCATCTATTAAAATGGAGGTATCTGTTTAATGTTATCTATTATAGTTGCAAAGGCTAATAATGACATTATAGGCGGAGATAACAAGTTACTATGGCATATATCTGAAGACCTTAAAAGATTTAAAGAAATTACATCTGGCAACACAATAATCATGGGTAGAAAAACTTTTCAATCATTACCTGGTATATTACCTAATAGAAAACATGTTGTTATAACTAGAGATACTGATTTTAAAGTAGATTCAGATATGGTAGAAATTTATCATAATATAGATGATGTTTTAAATAAATATAAAAACAATAATGATGAAGCCTTCATAATAGGTGGTGGAGAAATTTATAACTTATTACTTCCTCATGCAAATAAACTTTATTTAACTTTAATAAATAAAGATTTTGAAGGAGATACTAAGTTTCCTAAGTTAGATTTAAATGATTGGAATATAGATTATAAATCAGAAGAAAAAACAAATTCTAAAAATGATTTAAAATATACTTTTATAAACTTAAGTAGATAAGAAAACGAGGGTAGTTCTTAATGAACTGCCCTCGTTTTCTTGTCCTATTGTATGTTAATCCTATTGAAGAGTAACCTAATTTAATTAAACTATTATTGTTTGCCTATACATTAAAAAAGCCTTTCTTACAGAGAAAGGTTTTAAATAAAACCGCGCACCTGGCTTTGGCAGTAATCTGTAGGCGTTACCTATGCAGTTAGCTCTGGTAAGATTTATCCATGTCACACGCAGTAATCACTTATCGCTGCTTCCTTCCAGACCTGACGAGGTTCATGCACTTACGTCGCATGGGACCCGACCATCAACACCACTTACATAGGGCAGACCCTACAAATTAAAGCCTATGCCAGGAATTCAATCCTGCTATAGCGGATTGCAGGTTACAGGGCACCGCTAACTCCCCATCTAGCACGGCATGGCGGAGAGAAGGGGATTTGAACCCCTGATAGAGTTGCCCCTATACACGCTTTCCAGGCGTGCTCCTTCGACCACTCGGACATCTCTCCATGTTATAGCTATTTAATTTTAACTACTGCTATATATTATCATATACGAATATATATTGCAACACGAAAAACTTACTATACATTATGTATAGCTATATTTTATCTGTAAATTCAGTATTATATTTCAAATAAATAAGAGAATTTAGAAATCAAGCCTAAATTCTCTTGTTTAAAATCTATATTAACAATTTGTTTTTTTACGTTTTTTCACCCAAATTATTAAAGATAATCCAAGTATTATTCCTACTATGCTTATTATTTGAGCTATTCTTAAGCCAAAAAACATAAGACTATCTGTTCTTAACCCCTCTATAAAGAATCTTCCTAATGAATAGAAAGTCATATAGCTACCTAAGACCATTCCACTTTCTGATGACTTTCTTTTTAAAAGTATATATACAAGTATTCCACATACTACTAAATTCCAAATTGATTCATATAAGAATGTAGGATGATAATATTGTCCTCCTATATACATTCCTTGTTGTATAAACTCTGGAAACTTACTTATAAACTCTTTAGATACTAATCCACCATGAGCTTCTTGATTCATAAAGTTTCCCCATCTTCCTATAGCTTGGGCTAATATAACACCTGGCATTACTATATCTACATATTCTAAAAAATTTATTTTTCTAACCTTAGCAAATATTAAGCCTACTATAAGTCCTGCTATTAAGCCACCATGTATAGCCATTCCACCTTGTCTTATATTAATTACATCCATAAAGCTATCGTAATTTTGATACTCAAAAGCTACATAATATAATCTTGCCCCTATTATAGAAAATGGGAATACCCATAAAAACGCATCTATAATAACTTCAAAATCTAGCTTTTTCTTCTCTGCCATAAAGTATGTTAAAGCCATTGCTGCTACTACCCCTAGAGATATTATTACCCCATACCATCTTATCTCTAATCCGAATACTTCAAACGCTACTGGATTCATGTAAATTCACTCCCTTACTATTATTATGTTATTTACCATTATACCCCTTAAAAGTTGCTTATATCAATTAAAAATTTATGAACTTAACTTTAAGTATTATCTATTTTTCTCTTCTTCTTTTATTAAAAAAATTCGTTAATATTTTGCTACATTCATCGTTATAACACCATTTAACATCTACATAAAAATTAAATATATCATAATCAAGCAAATTTATTGTTGATCCACAAGCTCCCATATCTTTATTAAAAGTCCCTATATATAATTTTGAAATTCTACTTTGAGCAATAGCTGCTGCACACATAGGACATGGTTCTAATGTAACATACATTTCAGTTCCACTAAGTCTCCAATTATCTAATTTATTGCATGCTTCTTCTATAACTAACATTTCTGCATGTGCCATTGGCTTTTTTAAAGTTTCTTTTAAGTTATGTGCTTTTGCTAGGACTACTCCATCTTTGACTATTACTGCTCCTACTGGAATCTCACCCTTTTCTTCTGCTTTTTTAGCTTCTTCTATTGCTAAATCCATAAAATCCATGTCTATCACCTCTTCTTCTTAATTATAAAAGCTGATTATAAATATAAAAATACTTATAATCAGCTTTTACTAGGTATATATTCTAACTTTTTTAATTCTATTTTTATCTATATCTTCAACTATAAATCTAATATTATTACGAGTTACTTCTTCATCTTGTTCTGGAAATCTTCCAAGCTCCCCAATTATAAGTCCTCCTATAGAGTCGAATTCTTCTGACTCCATATTTACTCCTATAAGCTCACTAAGATCATCTAACCTAGCACTTCCATCTACTATATACTCATCTTCTTTGACTACTTCTATTTCCTTATTTTCATCATCATATTCGTCTTCTATTTCACCAAATACTTCTTCAATTAAATCTTCTATAGTTACTATACCAACATTTCCACCATACTCATCTAAAACTACCGCTATATGATTTCTTGTTTTTTTCATTTCACTAAATAATTCTTTTATCTTTTTAAATTCAAAAGTATAATATGGTTCTCTCATATATTCTGTAACGTTAAACTCTACTTTATTGTCTTGAGCCATTATTAAATCTTTAACATTTAAAATACCGACAACGTCATCTATAGTTTGGTTATATACTGGTATTCTTGAGAATTGCTCAGTCTTTATTACTTCTAAAACCTCATCGTAAGTTGCATTAACATCAACAGCTATTACATCTACTCTTTGAACCATTACATCTTTTACTTGAGCATCAGCAAAGTCAAAAACATTGAAAATCATTTCCTTTTCAACACCTTCTAAAACACCCTCTTCTTCACTGACTCCAACCATTGTACGAAGTTCCTCTTCTGTTATAAATGGTTCAGATGCTTTGGGATTTCCTCCTAAAAGCCTTATAAATACACTTGATATTGCTGTAAAAACTGCAATAAATGGTTTAAATATCTTAACTGTTAAATTTATAAATTTACTTACTCTTAAAGCTACCTTTTCTGATTTTTGTTTAGCAATTGATTTTGGTGTTATTTCCCCAAATATAAGAACTAATACAGTCATTATTACAGTAACAATTCCTACTCCACTTTCACCAAATGCCTTTAATGCTAATGATGTTGCTAATGCAGATGCACCTATATTTACTATATTATTTCCTATAAGTATGGCTCCTAATAGCTTATTTGGATCTTCAGTTAGCTTTTCTACTAACTTTGCTCCTTTTACTCCCTCATCCACCATATGTCTAATCCTAATTTTACTTAAGGCCATTAAAGCCGTTTCAGACATCGAGAAAAACCCTGACATAACTAATAGTATAATTAACAATACTATTTGCCACGTATAACTCTCCAAAAATAATCACACTCCTAATGTATTAAAATTCTAATAATTTCTATTATATCATATGTAATTTTTTTATAGAATAAAATTAATTCTAAAGTTTTTTAAATTTTTTTAATATTTTAAGAGCCTTTAAATTTCTACATATTAAAAATAAAAGTGGTTTAAACTTTTAGTTTAAACCACTCTCATTTAATAAATTGGTATCCCCAACAGGGATCGAACCTGTATCTGTCCCTTAGGAGGGGACTGTTCTATCCATTGAACTATGGAGACTTACTCAATAAATAAATTGTATATCAGTCATTTCGAATTGTCAACAATATAACCCATTTAATACCAAATTCTATTTCCTAGGAAATCTTTTCTTTTGATATTTTGTAGAATTATTAATTGTTTATTTACTTTTATATGTTTATGCTTTGTTATATACTTTATTATGTAATTATTTATAAGGTTATGGAAAGAAAGGATTGATTTACTATGTTTAGAAGCATTATATGGTATATATACTTTTTCTTAAGTCTTATTATGACTATTCCTGGTATATATAAGGTTAAACGCCTTGAAAAAAAGGGACTTACTGAAGAGAAGAAAGCGTATGTTCATAAATTCACATCTTCATGGGCTAATTCATTATTGAAGCTTGCTGGAGTTAAAGTAACGGTACATGGTGCTGAAAACTTACCAAAGGATAGAACAGTATTATTTATTGGAAATCATCAAGGTAATTTTGATATTCCTATATATATGAGTAAAATTGATATGCCAAAAGGATTTATTGCTAAAACTGAAATAAAGAAAATGGCTGGTATAAGAACTTGGATGGAATTTATGAATTGTGTATTTATGGATCGAAGTAATATAAGAAAAGCTGGTGAAGCTATTATCCAAGGTATTAGAAACCTAAAAAATGGAGATTCAATGGTTATTTTCCCTGAAGGTACAAGAAGTAAAGGAGATAAAATTGCTGATTTCAAAGCTGGTAGTTTTAAACTAGCAACTAAATCAAAAGCTCCTATAGTTCCTGTAACTATGAATGGATCATATAAAATAATGGAAGGTACTAAAGGTCCTTGGCTTAGACCTGCTGAAGTTGAATTATATATTCATCCATTAATTGAAACAGCTAATCTTACAAAAGAAGAGCAAGATGAACTACCAAAACTAGTTCATAGTATAATAAAAAGTAAATTACCAAATAACTAATTATATAAAGAAAAGCAGTAGTATGAAATATCTAATAAACTTTCATATTACTGCTTTATTAATTTTATCTAATTATGCAACTTGGCTTTGTCCACCACTTATTACATCTTTTAACCACTTTCCTGATTTCATTCTAGCTCTTTCAAAGAAAATTTTCATCAATTCTTCACAACACACTAAAAAATAAACTGCTGTTATTGGTAAATGTAACAATGTTGCTCCTAAGAATGAGAATGGAACTGCAAAACACCATATTGTTCCTAATTGAACTAAAGTTGAATATAGAGTATCTCCACCACCTCTAAATATTCCAACTATCATAAGCACATTATAGAATCTTAATGGGCAAAATATAGCCATAATCCTTAATACTACAATTGTATTGGCAAAGGTTTCTGATGTAACACTAAAAGGTTTAACTATTATAGGCGCTGTTATCCATAATAATACTCCAACAACTAACCCTACTATCGGAGCCACTACTTCTAATTTTATAGCATAGTCAATGGCTGTCTTTTCTTCCTTAGCTCCAATTTTATTACCTACCATTATTGCTGCTGCACTAGCAAGCCCTATTGATAAACCCATAAACATATTATTTAAAGTTGTAGCTATTTGCATAGTTGCAACTGCACTTGTCCCTATTTGAGCATAAGCAATTGAATATGCAGTCATTCCTAATGACCATAATAACTCATTTATAATAACTGCTGTCGATGTTCTAAAATACATCTTTATATATGCAATATTAAATCCAAATAATTCTTTCAACTTAGCTGATACTATATTCTTTCTTAAATAAACCATAGCTATTATAAATATCATTTCAACTAGACGAGCTATAGTTGTAGCTAATGCTGCCCCAGCTACTCCCATTGGCTTCGTGCCTAAGTTTCCAAAAATAAACACCCAATTTAAAAACGCATTACATAAAACTCCTAGTAAACTTGCATACATAGGTAATTTAGGTTGCTCTGTACTTCTTAACGCTGCTGAAAAAGCTTGCGTAAGATTAGTAAATATGTAGCTTATAGAAACTATTCTAAGATAGCTTGACCCAAGTTCAACAACTCTAGGATCTTTAGATAATATACTCATTACTACTTCTGGGAAGCATAATGCTATGCTACCAAATAGAATTGAAGCTATAAATCCTACACTTATATCAACACCTAATATTCTCTTAATATTCGAAGTATCTTTTCTTCCCCAATATTGTGCCATAAATACACTTGCCCCAGCATTTATGCCAGATAAACATAACATAAAAATAAAGAAATATTGATTAGCTAGTCCAACAGAAGCTATCGCTTCTTCTCCTAGTCTACCAATCATTAAATTATCTACTAAGTTTAATGATGATGTAATAAAGTTCTGAAGGGTTATTGGTAAAGCTAAACTAAGCATAGTCCCCATAAAAACCTTATCTTTTAAAACCTTTTTCACTTTGAAATTCACCTCATTTTATTTAATTTTTTATTTTTTTGCATAAAAAAAGAGCACATGGGTAGTCTAGCCGCCCATCTGCTCATTAGAAACTTTCAACATATTTAATCTTACTTTAGTATTTTCTATTAATTTTTTTAAATTGTCAATACTATTTATTCTTCAAAGCTTTCTACGATAGTCGCAATATCATTAATATAGTACTCATATTTTTTTCCTACCTTACTTATCTTAAAGAATCCTAATGTTACCAAGTGTGTTAAGTCTGTTCTTGCTGTTTCATAAGATATATTGTTTTTACTCTTATATACATCTATTGTAACTACATTATTACTAGCTATTGTATTATTTATAAAGGTTATCTGTCTATCTTCTAAAGCGATATTCTTTCTTTCTAACAACTCTTTTATTATTTTCTTACCATACTTGCAATTAATTTCTCTATTTAGTCCATTAATTGATGTCTTAATAGACTTTACATAATATTTTATAAAATATGTTATGTCTCCATCACTTACTTTACTATCCTCTATTGCATTTAGATATTTCTTTTCTTCATCTAAAACTGTCTTTAATAATGAAAAATACCTCACAAGGTTATAGCTCTTATTTATCAGATGTAAAAATGCTAGAATATTAGCCATTAAGTTATTGTATTTATTAAAAGGCTTGAAAGTAATTATATAGTAATAGATTATTGATGCTTTAACTATATCATTATATTTGCTATTGGCATTTATAAAATCACTTAACTCTTCTAATAACTCTTTATTACTACTAGGTTCCTCTAAAAATATGTCTACATATACTTTGTTAATGTATGTATCATCTACTTTTACCTTTTCTTTTCCTACTTTTTCTAAAAAATCATATAAATTCAATAAAACTCTATCTTCATAGCATAGTTTTTCTCTATCTACATCTTTAATATTTTTAATCACTAATTGGTTATCAAATTTAATATCATTAAATCTTAAATTTGAAACTACTTCTTTTAAAAGTCCATCTTCTATAATTCTATTTTTACTTCTTTTAGATAAATATCCTAAAACATCACTTTTGTTGATACTCTCTATAAAATCCAAATCATTTTGTATGTCATCAGTAACACAAAACCACAATCCTCCATTTTCTGCATATTTAAAGGATAATTTAACAGATTTATCTTTTCTTTCCTGTGATATTAATTCCCATATTTCTTCCAATTCTTCTCTGTTATATACTCTTCTTTGTAATTGCTTTTTACTAAAATATAATTTATTAAACTCTTGTATTATTTGCTTGTCCACGTCTTATTATCTCCCAATCTAAATCCTAATTATACTACTATTGTACTACTATTTTATTACTAATTAAATACTAAACTATATATTTTTTAATTACTAATTTATTACTAATGAATTAATTTTTTTATTTTTCAAACAATAAATTATTAAAATAAAAAAAGGGAGAGGTTTTTAAAAGGTAATAAATTGAAATTAATTTTACAAAATATTACACTATTTTTTCTTTAAAAATCTCTTCCTAATTATATAAAATTTCATATCTAATTTTAAAAGTTGTTTATTTATATCTATTTTCATGCTCTAATAGTATTTTTTGAATATCAATATTGTCTCCTACATAGCCTATAAGCTTCCCATTTTTACTTTTTACTCTATGACAGGGAATTATTATAGGAATTGGATTGGCTCTATTTGCTTGGCCTATCGCTCTTGAAGCTTTAGGATTTCCTATTTTGTTAGCAATATCTCCATAACTTGTTGTTTCTCCATAAGGTATATTATTTAATTCACTCCATACTTTCATTCTAAATGTGGTGTCTTCTATTGAAATTGGTATATTAAAAATTTTTCTCGTACCTTTAAAATATTCTTCTATTTGAATTTTAACTTTTTTACATCCGTCTATATCTAACCTTAAATTAGAGTTCAAATTTAAAAACTCATACCATTTAGACTCTATAATTTCAACTTTTTTTAATCCTTTTTCATCCATTACAATATAGATAGTTCCTATAGGTGTATCTAACTTATCATAAACTAATAGTTTTTCCTTCAAACTTGTAAGATCTCCTTTTTAATATTTTAAATTTATTTTTAATAGAGTTTCTTTATTTTGTTAATACTATAAATATATTATTTACGTATTATTTACGCTCTTAAAACGCTTTCATTGGTTATATATATAAAAAACTTTACTTTTATACAAAATAACTTTAATTTGTTAATAAATAATACGAGCATATTTCATCATTATAGTGTATACTAAGAAAGTTGATATTAAAATCAATAGATATTTTGGAAATAAATCTACTTAGAATTAAGTATAAATTATTTTTATTAAAAAAAGAAAGAGGATTTTGAATGAAAGAAATTAATTTTAGTGACTTAGGGCTTAAAGATACCCTTTTAAAATCTATTAATGAATTAGGTTTTGAAAAACCATCTCAAATACAATCACAAGCTATTCCTGTAGCAATAGAAGGTAATGATCTTATAGGTCAAGCTCAAACTGGTACTGGTAAGACAGCTGCATTTGGTTGTGGAATAATTAATAGTATTGACTGTAAAGAAGGACTTAGTGCTATAATTCTTGCTCCAACAAGAGAATTAGCAATTCAAGTTAATGACGAACTTACAAGATTATCAAAATATGATCATTTAAATATTTTACCTATTTATGGTGGAGAACCTATAAATCATCAAATAAGAGCACTTAAGAGAAATGTTAATATTGTTGTTGGTACTCCTGGTAGAATCTTAGACCATATTAAAAGAAAAACACTTTCTCTATCAAAAGTTAAGTTTTTAGTTTTAGATGAAGCAGATGAAATGTTAAACATGGGCTTTATAGATGATTTAGAAGATATAATAAAGGAACTTCCAGAGGACAGACAAACTTTATTATTCTCTGCTACAATGCCTCCACAAATTAAAAGATTAGCTAAGCGTTATATGAAGGCTGATGCTAAACATATAGCTATTGAAAAGTCAGCTATGACAGTTTCAAAAATAAAGCAACACTTCTTTGAAATAGCTCCAAAAACAAGATTTGAAGCGCTTTGTAGAATACTTGATTTCGATAATCCAAATTCTGCTATAATATTCTGTAGAACAAAAAAAGGCGTAGATGAATTAGTTGAAGGTATGCAATCAAGAGGATATGTTGTTGAAGGTATGCACGGAGATATGTCACAAGCTCACAGATTAAGAACTTTAAGAAAATTTAAAGATGGTTCATTAAACTTCTTAATAGCTACAGATGTTGCTGCTAGAGGTATAGACGTTGAAGGTGTTACTCACGTTATAAACTATGATTTACCACAAGACGTTGAAAGTTATGTTCATAGAATAGGTAGAACTGGTAGAGCTAATAGAGAAGGTACTGCTTACTCATTAATATCACCAAAAGAATTTTCAATGTTAAAGCAAATAAAATCAGTTACTAAGGGTACTATTACTAAAAAATCAGTTCCTACAGTAGATGAAATCTTCTCAAATAAATCACAAACAATGATTGATGATGTTGATGCTACATTAAAGAAAGCTGATTTTGATAAATTTATACCAGTTGCTGTTGAATTAAACAAGAAATATGATTCAGTAGAAATAATCGCTGCACTTATAAAGAGTAAGTTTAATGATGATTTATTATCTACTTATACATCAAATATTTTAGAAGCTCCAAAGAGTGAAGATGTTCGTTTATTCTTCTCAGTTGGTAGAAGAGATGGTATAAATCCAAAATCTTTAGTTAACTTTATAAAGGATTCAGCTAGAATAAAAGCTTCTTCTATAGGTGATATAGACATATTAGAAAACTTTGCTTTTGTTAATGTTTCTCCTGATGTTAAAGATAAGGTTATGGACAAATGTATTGGACTTAAACTAAACAAGAGAAAAATAAACATAGAAGTTGCTAACAAAAAGAAAAGAAGATAATAAATTTTGTTATGGTAAAGGTGACTACGTCAGATAACGGCACAATGTGCATGGAAAGGACTTTTTAATTAATAGTCCTTCGGCAGATAGATTTGCTTAGGCATATATCACCTGCGGTGGAGAATTTGAGGTTAATTACTCAAAATATTTAAGGGAATTATAAATTGATTTATAATTTCCTTTTTTATATGAAAAAGAATAGGAAATTTTCCTATTCTTTTATTTACACTTCTTCTTAATTCCATCATATAAATATTGTAGATAATCTATATTTATATTCTCTCTTTTTAATAACTTAATTCTATCCTCTGCTCTTTTAATAGATTCTCTTGCTTCTTCAAAATCCTTATGATTTATACAATTGCTAGTGTATTGTAATAAATAATCAACCTTTAAAACAATTTCAGCTAAATCTTCTCTATCATTATTCATAAGCTCTACTAATACTGAATATATCTTAGGAGAAGTTGTTCTTTTTACGCTGTTTAATAAATCATTATTTTTACTTGTCTTTTTAGGCATATTCCTTCACCTCTCTTTATTAATTTAACTAAATTCAAATAAAATATACTTATTTAAATTTAGATATAATACATTATATTTACTGTACTTTCTTTATACTTACTAGATAATTCCTCTAAAGTTATTGAGTTAAAATATTCTTTTATCTTTTGATTTGCTATCTCCCAAAGATTTTCACAAATAAATTTTTCTATTTGATTATCAGTTTTTTCTATGTTTATTAAATCAGAATCTCCTTCTAAAATTCTTATAATATCTCCAATAGTCAATTTATTGGCTCCATCTGCTAAAAAGTAACCTCCTTGAGGTCCTTTTTTTGCTTTTATTACTCCACCTTTTCTTAATAAAGAAAAAATCTGTTCTAAATATCTCTCTGATATATCTTGTCTCTCAGAAATGCTTTTTAATGTTACTATTTCTGAAGATGAATATATAGATATATCTATTAACGCTCTTAAACCATATTTACCTTTTGTTGATATTTTCATTTAATCACCATTCCTACTACCTCTTATATTATCTTCAATTATATTTATTCAACTTTTAAAAATCAAGAAAAATAGCCCCTTAACCAAATTTAGTTATAGGGCTATTTTTTTATTTACTTTGTTTTATTAAAAATATCTTTATCAATTTCATTAAAGCTATTTGCAACGGTAACTGATGTTACCATAGAACCATTTACATTAAGCATTGTACGCCCCATATCTAAAATTGGATCTATCGCAAGAATTCCTCCTACAAGTGGGAAGTAACTTCCCATACCCATACCTGATATTACTACAGACACAGCCATAGTTGCTGTACCTGGTAATCCTGCAATACCTAAAGATCCTATAGCAATAATCACTACTAGCATTGCATAAAAACTGAAATCCATTGGTGTTCCTGATATATTTGCTATTGTAACTGCCATTAACGCTGGATATATAGCTGCACATCCATTCATTCCAGCATTTGCCCCTAAACTACCAACAAAACTTGCAATCCCATTTTCTAAGCCTACCTTTTCTGTTAGTGTTTCTATAGTAACTGGTAAAGTTCCAAGACTTGACCTTGATGTAAAAGCTAATATTAAAGGTTCAGAAACATTTTTTACATATTTAATAGGATTTAATCCATTTAAAGCAATAATAATTAAATGAATTAAAAACATAATTATTATACTTACATATAAAGCAATAATGAAATTAAGTACACTTATTATAGATGATAATCCTCTACCTGCAATAGTGTTTGCTAGTAAAGCTACTACTCCATAAGGCATAAATCTAATTACTGTTATAGCAACCTTTGTTATAACTTTATATCCAGCTTCTACTAAGTCTATTGCTGGTTTAATTTCTTTATAGAAATCCTTACTTAATAATTGCATTGCAAACCCTATAAATCCAGCAAATACAACAACTGCTACAACATTTCCATCAGCCATTGCTTTTATTGGATTTGATGGAAGAAGACCTCTTAAAGTATCTATTATAGATTTAACTTCTTTTATCTCCGTATTTGCTAATTGTGTTGCTTCTAAGCCTACCCCAAGATTAAATAAATTACCTATAATGATTCCAACTATAGCTGCTATTGTTGTTGTTGCAAGTAAAGTTAATATAGATCTAATAGTAAGTTTACCTAAGTCTTCTCCACGCTTCATATTTATAATAACTCTTATTATTGAAATAAATACTAACGGTATAACTAACATTTTTAATAAATCCATAAATCCATTACCAAATAAACTATACCACCTTATTACTTCATCTATCCATTGAATATCAGTTGGATTGTCTGGAAATCCTGCTAAAAATTGAACTAAAGTTCCAAGCCCTAGTCCTAAAACGGTTGCTAAAATCATGCGAGTTGAAAATTGAGAATTTTTCTTTTCAACTTTTCTAATTATAAAAAATACAGCTATTAATAAAATCATAAATAGTATTGTTTTAATATCTGTAATCATAAGAAATTCAGAAAAAAATGTACTATCCATCATACTCCTCCTTAATCACACTTATCCTATCGGTTTAATATGTTATTATGTTAAAGGTTTTTTAGTTATATGTCAATATTAATAATGTTTGTTTATTAATATTTATTTATCCATCCATATTTTCTGATTAACTTTAACAATTAAAGTAATACTAATTTTCATTTAATGTATATTTTAGTTGCACATTTAAATAAAAGATGTTATATTATCTTCATAAATAATAATTATTAAACAATACTATGTGTTAAAAGGAGATTCATTATGTTAGATACAAAAACAATAGATATAATTAAAAGTACTGTTCCTTCATTAAAGGCTCACGGTTTAGAAATCACACAAACCTTCTATAAAACTATGTTTGAAAATAATCCTGAAGTTAAGACTCTATTTAATATGGATAGACAAAATTCTGGTGAGCAACCTAAAGCTTTAGCTATGACAATATTAGCAGCAGCTCAAAATATAGATAATTTAGAAGCTCTTATCCCAGCTGTAAGAAAAATAGGTGAAAAGCACTGTGATAAATTAATAAAGGCTGAACATTATCCAATTGTTGGTTCTAATCTTTTGATATCAATAAAAAAAGTTTTAGGGGATGCTGCAACTGATGAGGTTATTAACGCTTGGGGAAAAGCATATGAAGTTATAGCAGAGGTTTTTATAAAGATTGAAAAAGAAATCTACGAATCTAGGAAATAAATAATTTAGGAGCATTATAAAAAATAATGCTCCTAAATATATTTTTATGTATAATATTATAACTTTTTAACAAATTCTGATTTTAATTGCATAGCTCCAAATCCATCAATTTTACAGTCAATGTTATGGTCTCCCTCAATTAAACGTATATTTTTTACTTTTGTACCTTTCTTTAAAGGTGATGGACTTCCCTTTACTTTAAGATCTTTTATTATTGTTACAGAATCACCATCATTTAATATATTTCCATTTGAATCTTTAACAATAAGTTCGTCTTCATTATTTTGACTTTCAGATTCTAAAGTCCATTCGTAAGCACATTCAGGACAAACAAAAAGATTTCCATCTTCATATGTATATTCTGAATTACATTTTGGGCAATTTGGTAAATTACTCATTAATTAAATTCCTCCATTCGTTAAGGCTTTACTTATAGGGTTATATAATATCATAGTCTTCTCTTATTGACAAATCTTTATCCTAGTGTTTACTAAATACATATTACTTACTAAAGAGATATGGTTAATTTAAAACTACCATATCTCAAATAATCTAAATACTATTTTTCATTACCATAAGTCAACTCAAAACTATCATTACTACTAGATTCAACATATCCTGTAGGAGACTTTATCTCTACTAATTTATATTTCCCTTCCGGTAACATAATTTGCGCTTCCCCATTTTCTCCAGTTATAACTGTAGTAATTAATTTATTGGGTGTTGAATCTGTATTGTATACTTGGTATTCAGCCCCTGATAATGCTTTATTAGGATTATTTTTATCTACTTTTTTTATATCTATTGGGTAATCAATAGACTGATTTTCTACATTTCCTATATTTATAGTTTCTCCAATATCATTTGCAGTTATTGTTATTTGAACTTTGTTATTCTCTAAAACATAACCTTTAGGTGCTGTTACTTCTTGAAGATAATATACTCCTGGTGAATTTATTGCTGAAGTAATAATCCCACTTGAATTACTAGTTAATTGAGTTATAACTTTATTATTACTATCTAATAAATTAAATATCGCTCCTTCTATATAGTAATTTGGATTTGTGCTATCTACTTTAGTCGCAGTAAAGGCATATCCCTTTTTAGTTTGAACAGTATTACTTATAGATTTATTTATTTTAGCTGTATTATCTATGGTTGTTCCATCTGGTACTCCACTAAAATCAGTAACTATTGTAACATTAAACTTTTGTCCATATAATATTTTTCCCGCACTATTTGAAAAGGTAACTACATTGTTATTGATTGTATAGGTGAAGTTATCTGGAGCTTGAACAAATAATATTTTAACATCTTTATTAATTTCTTCAGTTGCTGTTATATAATTCTCATCAAAATACCCATAACTTTGAAAGTCTATTGAATACTTAACTATTTGACTACTAGTATTTGTTAAAGTTTCTGGAGTTACAGTTTTATAAGCATTTATAGCACCTGAATTAGATTTAAAGCTTATAATGTCATTAGTAGTATATTCTTCTTTATCATGGGTTATTGTGACTTGATTTATATACTCTAAACTTGGGCCAGTAACCTTTATATCATATATTATTTCATAATGGTTGCTTATATCCCCTAAATTAAAAGTTAATTCATGATCTCCTACAGTTAAAATATTTTCACTTGATATCCATATTACTTGTCCATAACTATTATATTTAGCTATATTAACCGTTCCAACTAAATAAGTCATATCACTTGGAAATACATCCGTTACAACTACATCTTGCATTTTAGCTCCATTAGGATTTACATTTATAAAATACTCAATATATTCACCAATATCACCTACTGTAGATTCATTATGACCTTTGGTAATAGCAGGTCCATTATATTTGGTAACGTCAACTCTAGCTGAACTTGTTAAAGTTCCATTATTATCAGTTAACGTAGCCGTATTTATATAGCTTGGGTCTTCTTTATATATTAAAGCTTCATAGCGTATAATATATTTAGCATTTATATTCCCAAGTGATATTTTAAGAGATGTGCTTGTTTGAATAATGCTTCCACTCTTGCTTAAAGTATCTGTTACATTTTGTTGTTCTTGCCCTTTAATGGTTTCAAAAACAACTACTGAATTAGGCGTAATCTCCATTCCCTCAGGAAGCTGATCATTTATAACTACATTTTCTAAATTTTCATAATCTCCATTTACAAATATAGAATAGCTAAATCCTTTATTAATAACTGGTTCTGATACTGTTTGAACTGGTGTTATTCCTGGTGGAACTATTTCATTTCCAAAAGTCTTTAAAAATTTAACTCCGTCTCCAATAGGAACTACGGGAGCTGGCTTTGGTGCTGGCTCTACATCTATATTTAAATATTTTACTTGTCCATCAATACTATATGAGATTTGTTCGTTAGTTTCTTTGTCTACATCTTTAGGAATTGCTGATATTGTCATATAACTACCTAAGGCAGTCTCTGCTCCTATACCAAAAATAGCTGTTACAGTTGTTCCATTTACTTTTACACTTTCAAAATGTTGCTTTGGATAATTAATTTGTATTCCTGAAAAAATACTTGGCAATTGGAATATTATTGTTTCTCCAGGTTTTATGCTTCCTGGTCCATCCTCTGCATAATATTGCAAAGTAAAAGTTACTTCTTCACCAGCTGTAACTTGTACTTTATTAGTAGTTACATTTACATAAACATTGGTTGCAGTTCCACTAACAAAATTATTTGAAGAATTCTCTCCATTTATCATAAGTTGCTCATTCCTTTTAATTTATCATTAGTTATACCCACAAGTTTTAGTGTGGATATTATCATATTATGCACACTATTTAATTTGTGATTTTAGTATTATGGATGCTATTTTATATATAAATAAAAAAAAGTATAATTTTTAGGTTTTATATCTAAAAATCACACCTTTTTAACTTTATTTTTCAAAACTACATTTGATTATTATATAAATAATTAAATTATAAATGTTCTATAAGCATTTGAATCTGACAACTATATGACTCTGTATTAAAAATATCATTAAATAATTCTACCTCAATAAAATTATTAATTTTTAAGTTGTTTTCTTTTACATAATTAATTATTTTATCTATTCTTTCCTCTTCATTTTCTTTACTATATACTAAAGTTAAATATCTCCCCTTAGGTAGGATTTTCACATTATCTTCAACTTTTATATCTACATCATCCTTAAATGTATTAAATACATACTTCGGTTCTAAATTCCAATCTAAAGTAACATCATATATTATTCCCTTTTCCATTGCCATTTTGTCTCTCTTATCATTAATAACCTTATCTAAATTCGAATAGTACACTAATTCTTTTAAGCTTCCTGATTCTTTACATGGAGCTACAATTATATAACGTTGTTCAAAAGATTTTATATATATATCAGTGTTACTTAAAATACTTTTTGAATACTCAACATTCATCTTTAATGTATCAATATTTTTTATTATTTCCTTCATTTTGGTTATATTTTCTTCAGCTTCTGATTTTCTAACTTCTAGAAATTTTAATAATTCATCAGTATCGCAGGTTTTAAAAATATCTTGTAATTCTACTATACTAGTTCCTAATGCTCTACATCCTTTTATAATGTCTATATAAACAAATTGATCTATAGAATAATATCTATATCCTGTTTCATCATCAATATATCTTGGAACAAGAATTCCTACTTTATGATAATATCTTAAAGTTTTTATTGTAATATCTTTGATTTTAGAAATTTCTCCAATAGAAAATAGATTTTTCATTATAAATACACCTCTTATTTATTTAAAGTTACGCTTGACTCTCCTCTTACTGTACACTCTATTATAATTATAAGCTATTTGGAAATAAGTACAAATTAATTTTATATATAACATAAAAAGGTGGTTAATAATATGAGTAAAGTAATTTATAGAGATTTAGAAAAAAGGGATTATGATCGTGTTAAAGAGCTAATTGGAGATGCCTTTGGATTTAACGAATTTATTAAAGATAAAAAATTTTTGAATCTAGTTTTAAATGTTTATTTACAAGACTGTATTTCAGTAAGTACATTTAGTAAGGTTGCAGAAAAAAATAATAAGGTTATTGGAATTATTCTAGGTGATGCTAATAAAGATAAACATAAACTAAGAAAATTTCATAACATTACAAGTCTTGCATCTACATTCTTTAAACTATTAATTTCTAACAGTGAAAATAAAAAGTCTCTTAAGGAGTTTTCAAAAATTACTGATACCTATAAGGAAATTATAAAAGGTAAGAAAGATAACTTCCAAGGCTGCATACAGCTGTTTATTGTTTCTAAAGAATCTAGAGGTCTTGGCGTTGGTAAGTCTCTAGTAGGTTATTTATTTAATTATATGCATAAGATGGATGTAAAATCTCTATATCTATATACAGATACTAGATGTAACTATGGATTCTATGAAAATCAAAACTTTAAGCGATTAAAAGAAAAGGAAATTCATTTTGATTCTATCAATGAAAATCTTAATGTTTTCCTATATGGATATACCCTTAACTAAAACAAGCTAATGGTACTTTTTAGTATCATTAGCTTGTTTTTTATCTCTCACTTTCGATTAAAGTTTTCATGGTCTCTTTACTCATTCCACCAGGTATATATCTACTTATATATCCCTCCTTATTTATAATAAATGTTGAAGGGAATGCACTTATACCATATCCATAAACTTGAGTTGCATTATTATCAAATACTACAGGGAATGTGTATCTATTTTTATCTAAAAACTCTTTTATGCTTTCTTCAGAACCTTCTCTCCCAATATTAGGTGTTGCTACTCCAAGAATAACTATATCATCTTGATTTTTATTATACTCTTCATATAACTCATTTATATATGGCATTTCCTCTCTACATGGAGGACACCATGTTCCCCAAAAATTTAAGAATATAGTTTTACCTTTATAATCTCCTAGTTTATGCTCATTTCCATATTGATCATATAAAGTAAAGTCTATTGGCTCTATTTTTTCTTTTTCTTGTTCTATATTATTTATACTTTGCTTTTGATTTTCATTTTTTATATTTATTTCTTTATTTATATTCATAGTTCCATTTATAAGCATAATAAGTCCAGCTATCATTATAAAAATACCACTTATCTTTTTAATCTCATTCATATATTTTTTCATTTTATCAAATTTTCTAAATAGCTTACTATAAAATAATGATGTTATTATAAATGGTAATATAAAGCCTATTGTATAAACTAGTATTAACAGATTAGATGTTATAATATTTTCTGAACTTGATGCCATAACAAGTACCGATGCTAATATAGGCCCAATGCATGGTGTCCATCCAAAACTAAAGGTAAACCCTAATATAAATGCTGATAATGGAGTCATGGTTTTATATTTAACATTAAATCTTTTTTCTCTACTTAAAAGATTTGATTTTATTATCCCAAGGTAGAATAATCCCATAATCAATACTATAATTCCACCTATAATCATTATAAGCTTTTTATTAGTGTTAAAAAATGAACTTAATGCACTTATTGATGATCCTAATATAAAAAATGTAGTAGAAATACCTAGGGTGAACATTATAGTATTTTTATTAACGTACCATTTTTAAAATTAGAATCTCTTATTTCATCTATATCACTATTTGATAACATACTTAAATATATAGGTAGTATTGGTAATATACATGGTGAGAAAATTGATAAGATACCTTCTATAAAAACAATAAAAAAATTAATATTTTCCACTCTAATCCTCCTTTTAATATAGATTCCTATTTAATAATCTTTCTTAATATATCATACATTAAAGCATTTCATTTCTCAATTAGTCACTTTTTGTTACTCCTAAAAATAAAAAGGAGAACCCTATCTTATTACTAGGTTCTCCTTAATTGCTTAGATATATTAAAAATTACTATTTTTAGTTTGCTAACATCTTCTTATTTTTTTCTTTACGTGCTTTTGCAAATTCTGCTATTGCAGTATAAAGTACATCTGTTGATGAGTTAAGTGCAGTTTCACAAGAATCTTGTATAACTCCAATTACAAATCCAACACCAACTACTTGCATAGCAATATCATTTGGAATTCCAAATAAACTACAAGCAAGTGGTACTAATAATATTGATCCTCCTGCTACTCCTGAAGTTCCACATGCACTTACAGCTGATAATAAAGTAAGTATTATAGTTGTTCCTAAATCTACATTTATACCAAGAGTATGAGTTGCAGCAAGTGCTAATACTGATATAGTTATAGCAGCGCCTCCCATATTTATAGTTGATCCAAGTGGTATTGAAATTGAATATGTATCTTCATTTAATCCTAATTCTTTACATAATGCCATATTTACTGGTATATTCGCAGCTGAACTACGAGTAAAGAATGCTGTAATTCCACTATCTCTTAAACATTTAATAACAAGTGGATATGGATTTTTACGTATTGCTATAAAAGTTATTATTGGATTTATTATTAAAGCATAAAATGCCATACATCCAACTAATACTAATATTAATTGTCCATATTTAACTAATGATTCTATCCCTTGTTTTGATATACTTTCATATACAAGTCCCATTATTCCAAATGGAGCTAAATTAATTATCCATCTTACTACTTCTGACATAGCATCAGAAATGTTTAATATAATATCCTTAGATCCTTCACTAGCATTTTTGAAAGCAAGACCTAAAATTATTGCCCAAAATAATATTCCAATATAGTTCGCGCTAGAAAGTGCATGAACCGGATTATCAACTATACTCATTAATAAGTTATGTAGTACTTCTCCTACTCCACTTGGTGGTGTTAAATTTTCTACACTTGAAGTAAATACTAAGTTAACTGGAAATAAGAAGCTACCAATAACTCCAATTACTCCTGCTGAAAGTGTTCCTAGAAGGTATAATCCTATAATTGATTTCATATTTGTCTTTTTACCTTCTTTATACTGACATAACGCTGCCATTACTAGGAAAAACACTAGTACTGGAGCTATAGCTTTTAATGCACCAACAAATAATGATCCAAGTATTGATAGTGGTGCTCCTATCTTCGGAACTGTTAAAGCAATTATTATTCCTACTATTAGACCTAATATGATTCTTTTAACTAAACTAATATGATTCCATGTGTCTATTATCCTCTTCATTTTATCCCCCTATTTATAATTTGATTAAAAATATAACAAAATAATATCACAATATAGATTTTTATACAATATTAATAATATCTTAATATTTATCATAATATTTAATTTACTATTTATACGTAAAAAAGTATTAATTTTAGCACCCTATATGCATAAATCTCCATCATTTTTCTTCTGTATTTGCAATATAAATTTCAAATTTCTTAATTTAATCCTGCAATGATATTTTCTATATCTTTCATTTATTAATTATAATACTTATCTAATTTTATCTTCCTATTTAAAAGGGTAATCCAAAAATACAAAATCTAATAGCATCTATCACACCCTGAGCAACCATTACTAAGGCTATACTCTCTTTCTTTATAAGATTGCTAAAAGTAAGGCAAATATAAAACATAAATTATTATTAATATAACTCCTGAAATAATTCCATCATGCATAAAAGTATTAGGAGCATGTATTATAAAAATATAAATTAATTACTAAAATATATATTTTTTAGCTTTTTGAAGTAAATAAACGACATAATAATTGCTAATATCCCCACAAAAGGAACTAATATCCACAACTCTACTGCATGTCTAGGTTATAAAATCCTCACTTAAAATCTTTAATTAGCTAAAGAAAAATACTATACTTAATATTGATACCAATAAAAAGTATTAGATTGTGGGGTTTATATATGAGAAAAAAAGATATACTTGAATTAAAAAGACGTTTTAAAAAAGATCATTGCACCTTCACTAAAATGTGTGGTTGCTATGTTAATGGAGAAAAACATGTTATTTTAAAATTCAGAGAAACATTTCTAAATTTAGATGAAGATGAATACTTTAAATATTTAGAGATTGCTAAAAAAGTCTTATCTGGAACTATTGGAAATAATATTTTAGAGTTGAATTTTCCACTTAATGAAGAGCTTATAAATGAAAAACAAGTTTCTCTTATGCAACTTAAAAATAGTCAATTAAAAGATGATGCTCTTCTTGATAATTTCTATGATTCTATTATAGATAATTATGATTATACAGGTAACTTTATAATACTTATTTTCCATGATGCTTACGATGTCATCACTAAGACTTCTGATAATGCAAAAATAGATGAATCAGAAGAAGTTTATGAATATGTTCTATGTGCATTATGTCCTGTCTCTCTTTCTAGTCCAGGACTTAGATATTTTGAAGAGGAAAATAAAATAAAAGCACGTATTAGAGATTGGGTAGTTGAAGCTCCAACTAATGGTTTTGTATTCCCAGCTTTTATTGACCGTAGCTCAGATGTTAATTCTATTATGTATTACACGAAAAATGCTAAAGATACACATCCTGAATTAATGGAATACGCTTTAGGTTGCTCTTCAAAACAAACTGCTACTATACAAAAAGAAACATTCCAATCAATTATTAAAGATTCCTTTAGTGCTGATGAGAAAAAAGCAGATAAAATCTTTATGGATGTGCAAGAAAATCTTAATTCTATGATAGAAGAATATAATGCTATATATGAAGATACTACAGAGGCTGAACCAATAATATTGTCAAAAAATGATATACAAAGCCTTTTAATAGATAGTGGAATTCCTGAAGAAATTACTACTAAAATCGAAAAATCTTATACCGAAAACTTTGGTGAAGATCTTCCTTTAGTAGAACATTTAATTGATCCAAAAGCACTTAAAGCAAATGAGCAAAGAAAAAAAGAAGAGCATTTAATAAAACAAGTGGAAGTACTTCAAAATAGACTTGAAGAAGTAAAAAAAGAAGCTGTTATAGATAATGAATCTACTAATGATTTAGAAGAAGCTAGTGATACAGCTATTGAAGATACTGAAGCTACTTCTAATTTTGATGTTGTACTTCAAGTGAAACCTGAAAAAGTACCTCAAATAAAATCTCAAATAATTGATGGGCAAAAATGTATAGTTATCCCTATCGCTGAAAATGAGCAAACTAAAGTTAATGGAGTAGATAATTTAATTTAAATATTAAATCCCCATTTCTGACAAATATTTTAATAATTCTGTAATATAATGTATTAGTATTTATAAATTATTTTAAATAGAATTTAAAATATTAGGGGGAAGTTATAATGGATAAAATTGCTTTTATAGGTGGTTTACTTATTGATGGTACTGGAAAAGAGCCTATTAAAAACTCTGTAGTATTAGTAATTGATAAAAAAATTGAATATGCTGGCCCTAAAAAAGAGATTTCAGGAGATTTTAGAATAGTTGATATATCAGGAAAAACAATTATGCCTGGTCTTATAGATAGCCACTTACATTTCTCTGGGAACCTTACGGATGATGATAGTGATTGGGTTTTAGAAGATCCTATTCAAAAAACAGTGGTTGCAGTTCAACAGGCTCGCGAATGTCTTGAACACGGATTAACTACCGTTGGTGAAATTTCACGTTCTGGTTTACATATTCGTAATATGATTGAAGCTGGAATTATGCAAGGGCCTCGTATAGTAGGTACTGGCTTAGGCTTTGCTCGTACTTGTGGACACGGAGACTCCCATAGAGTTCCTTTATGGTATAATGAACAAGCACATCCATGGGCTGAACGTGTTGATGGTCCTTGGGAACTTCGTAAAGCTGTTAGAAGAAGATTAAGAGAAAGTCCTGATGCCATAAAAATCTGGTCAACAGGTGGAGGAATATGGAGATGGGATAAAAAACTTGATCAACACTATACTTTTGAAGAAATTCAAGCCGTTGTTGATGAATGTAATATGGTAGGAATCCCTGTATGGTCTCATGCTGAAGGATATGGCGGAGCATTAGATTCAGCTAAAGCTGGCGTTCATTTAATTATTCACGGACAAACACTTAATGATGAATGCTTAGATATAATGTCTGAAAAAAATATTTACTTTTGTCCTACTATCCAATTCCTTAATGAATGGTTTAAGTCATATGCTCCTGAGTATATTCCAGAAGTGCATGATCAATATCCAGGAAATACTGTTTCCGAAAAGGAATTAAATCGTGTTTATGCTAATCTAAAAAAAGCTAAGGGTAAAGGAATTGGATTAACTATTGGTTCAGATTCATTTTGTTCAAGCTTAACACCATATGGAATAACCGCTATTGGAGAAATGTACTCCTTCGTTGAAAAAGCTAATATTTCACCTATGGATACAATAATGGCAGCTACTAAAACAGGGGCTGAAATGCTTAAAGTAGGCGATATTACAGGTACATTAGAAGAAGGGAAATTTGCTGATTTAATAGTTATAAATGGAAATCCATTAGAAAATATTCGTGCAATAGACGTTGAAAACATGGATATTATAATGAAAGAAGGAAGTATTATAAAAAATAATTTTATAAAAAGCACTTTCTAATTTAAATAAAAATAACCTTAGGTATTTAAGATGCCTAAGGTTATTTTTTAAATTACTCCTAATAAGTTTTAACCTATTTATATTATAAGATAATACTATTTTACCTATATTATAAATAGGAGTATGATAAATTTATAACAATTGTTAAAAAGATTTTGGAGGTATTTATATGGGATACAATCTTTCATTTACTGAAGTGAATACTCTATTTGAAGAATTGAAAAAGGATTATAAAATTTATGCTCCTAAGAGATTTGAGAAGCAAGGAAGATACTCAGATACAGATATTATAAGATATGATGAAGTTTCTTCTATTGAAGAAATTGAATTTAAAGAGAAATCTGATTATCCTGCCAAAGAAGTTATAACACCTATTTCCCAAACACTTTACTATTTTACAGAAGATGAATTTAGAGAAAGCTCTATAGGTCATAACAAAAAGATTTTAATTTTTGCTAGACCTTGTGATATAAATGCTCAAAGAAGACAAGATATAATATATCTTAAAAATGGAAATTTTGAAGATACTTTTTATAAAAGAATAAGAGAAAGAGTTAAGTTTATATGTATAGAATGTGTTGATGGATTTGACACTTGCTTCTGTACATCAATGAATAGTAATAAAACTGAAGATTACGCATTAGCTGTAAGAGTTAACGAAGACTCTTTATTGTTTAATGTTAAAGATACTGAATTTGATAATTACTTTACTGGAAAAAATACTGAAGAATTTGAGTTGCAATTTATTGAAAGTAATAAAACTCAAGTTACAATTCCAGAAATTAAAGATAAAGAAACATTAATAAAACTTAAAGAACATCCAATGTGGCAAGAATTCAATAAAAGATGTATTGAATGTGGAAGTTGTACAATAGCTTGTAGTACTTGTTGTTGCTACACTAGTAGAGATGTTGTATATGATCCTGCTGGTAAAATGGGAGAAAGAAAAAGAGTACAAGCTTCTTGTCATATAGATGGATTTGATGAAATGGCTGGTGGTCATAAATTTAGAATTACCAAAGCTGATAAAATGAGATATAAAGTTCTTCATAAAATACATGATTATAAAGAACAATTTGGCGTTGAGCATATGTGTGTTGGATGTGGTAGATGTACTGATAGATGCCCAGAACATATTTCAATTACAGCTACTATCAATAAAGTAAACAAAGCAGTAAATGAAATAATGGAGGGAATGTAATATGTCAACTAATATATTAACACCTAAAGCATATGAAATAATTAGCATTACACATGAAACAAATTTAGAATATACTTTTAGAATTTCTACTGATATAGTTCCTCAACATGGTCAATTTCTACAACTTTCATTACCTAAGATAGGAGAAGCCCCTATTTCTGTTAGTGGATTTGGTACTGGATATATTGATTTTACTATAAGGGCTGTTGGAAAAGTAACTGATGAACTCTTCAATCTTAAACCTGGAGATAAAATATTCTTAAGAGGCTCATATGGAAAAGGATGGCCACTAGAAAAATTTGAAAATAAGAATTTAGTTGTAATAGCTGGTGGTACAGGAGTTGCTCCTGTAAGAAGCCTTATTAATAAATGCTACTTAGATGATAGTTTTGTAAAATCATTACACCTAGTATTAGGCTTTAAAAATGAAAATGGAATACTATTTAAAAACGAATTATCAAAGTGGAAAAATAAATTTGATACAATTTATACCTTAGATAATGGACACAAAGAAGATTGGGAAGAAGGTCTTGTAACTAAGCATTTATCAAAGTTACCTTTAAAATCCTTTGATGATAATTACGAAGTTATTATTGTTGGGCCTCCAATAATGATGCATTTTACAGCTCTTGAACTGTTAAAGCTTGGAGTTCCTGAAGAAAAGATTTGGGTATCTTTTGAAAGAAAAATGTCTTGTGCAGTTGGTAAGTGTGGTCACTGTAGAGTTGATGAAACTTATGTATGCTTAGAAGGTCCAGTATTTAATTATACTAAGGCTAAAAAATTATTAGATTAGGAGGATATTATTATGAATCATGATATAGATATCAAAAAGGTTAGATTAAATTGTTTCAGGCAATCAAAAATTCCTGGAGAATTCATGCTTCAAATGCGTATTCCTGGGGGTACTGTAAATGCTAAATATCTAAACAATGTCCAATATATTGCTGAAACATATGGTAACGGTACTTTTCATATTGGAATGAGACAAACATTTAATATACCAGGTATTAAATATGAAAATATTCCTTCTGTTAATAAATATATAGCTAACTACTTAAAAGAAGTTGAAATAGATGAATGTAATTGTGATATGCAAGTTACTGAAAATGGATATCCTACAATTGGTGCTAGAAATATTATGGCTTGTATAGGGAATTCCCATTGTATAAAGGCTAATGCTAATACTAAAGAGTTAGCCACTAAAATAGAGAATTTAATCTTCCCTTCACATTATCATATTAAGGTTTCTGTTGCTGGTTGTCCGAATGATTGTGCTAAAGCTCATTTTCAAGACTTCGGGATTATCGGTCAAGCTAGAATGATCTATCACCCTGAAAGATGTATAGGTTGTGGCGCTTGCGCTAAAGCTTGTGAACATCACGCTACTAGAGTTTTAAGCTTAAACAGTAATGGAATTATAGATAAAGATCCTTGTTGTTGCGTTGGTTGTGGTGAGTGTGTACTTGCTTGCCCTACTGGAGCTTGGACAAGAAATCCTCAGAAATTCTATAGAGTTCTTATAGGTGGAAGAACAGGAAAACAAACTCCTAGAATGGGTCAAACCTTCTTAAACTTCGTAACTGAAGATGTTGTATTAGGTATGTTTGGAAACTGGCAAAAGTTCTCTGCATGGGCTTTAGATTATAAGCCTGAATACTTACATGGTGGCCATCTAATAGATAGAGCTGGCTATCAAAAATTCAAAGAAATAATATTAGATGGTGTAGAGTTAAATCCAGAAGCATTAGTTGCTGAAAATATTTTCTGGAAAGAAACTGAATATAGATCAAATATAAATGTTAAACCACTATCTAAACATCATACAATTAATTTAAATAGGCCCGTTAAATAACTTTAAAATATTCCTAAAGTTATATTTATTTCCCCATAAAATGGGGCTGTCGCACTAAATAATAGTGCACAGCTCCTTTTTGATGCAAAAAAAATAAATCCTAAACTCAATAGTTTAGGATTTATGGTAAAATGTTTTTTATGCAACTAAAAAATATTTTACAACAAAATTATACTGTAAATCGAAAGTTTTATCAATTAAAACTTCCTTTTGATATAGATTGCATAATTCCAGAAAATGATTCGGTGAGATTACTAAGTCAGTTTGTAGAGGAGACGGATTTAACTGACCTATATTCTACTTATTCTAAAATAAGAGAAAATCAAGTATCGCCAACGAACATGTTAAAGATTGTGCTTTATGGATATATGAATGGTTTCTATTCTTCACGAGATATAGAAACAGCATGTCTTAGAGATATAAATTTTATGTTTTTACTCGAAGGGGCATCTGCTCCGGATCACTCAACATTTGCAAGATTTAGAAGTTTACATTTTGCTCCATGTGCTGAAAAGATATTGGCTGAAATGTCTAATTTTCTTTATGAGATTGGAGAAATATCAGGCAGATCAATATTTATTGATGGTACTAAAATAGAAGCTTATGCAAATAAATATACATTCGTTTGGAAAAAAGCTGTGACAAAAAACATGGCTAAATTATTAACAAAAATAGCCGACCTTGTAAAAGAATGCGAAGAACTTTATGGTATTAAATTGATTTATAAAAATAAAGTTCAAATGAGGCACGTAAAAAAGCTAAAGAAAAGGCTTTATGAATTAAAGAAAATTGAAACTATTGAATTCGTCCACGGATGTGGTAAAAGAAAATCACCACTTCAAAAATCTATAGAGAAGCTTGAAGAGTATCTTTCAAAATTCAAAGAATATAACCAAAAAGTATACACCTGCGGAGAAAGAAATAGTTATTCAAAAACAGATAATGACGCTACTTTTATGAGAATGAAAGAAGATTCTATGAAAAATGGTCAACTTAAACCTGCTTATAATGTACAACACGGTGTTGATGCAGAATATATTTCGTGGCTTACTGTGGGACCACAGCCAACAGATACTACTACATTAATACCCTTTTTAAAAAGTATGGAATGGCATCTAAATTTTAAATATTCAAAAATAGTTGCTGATGCTGGCTATGAAAGTGAAGAGAATTACTCATTTATTGAGGATAATAATCAAATAGCATTTATTAAACCTTCTAATTATGAAATATCAAAGACAAGAAAGTATAAGAATGATATTGGCAGAATAGAAAATATGGATTATGACGCTGAGAATGATTTATTTATTTGCCAGAATGGTAAGACTCTAAAAGTCAATGGTATAAAGTTCAAGAAATCTAAAACAGGATATGAAAGTGAAAAAACAATTTATTCATGTGAGGACTGTAGTAATTGTAGCTTTAAGAGTAAATGTATTAAAGGAAATAATTCTAAAATTCCATTGGGGGAAAGAACTAAGAAACTTGAAACTTCAAAAAAGTTTAATCGTCAAAGAAAAGAAGATTTAGAAAGAATTATTACTGATGAAGGCATCTTACTTAGAATGAATAGAAGTATTCAAGCAGAAGGCTCTTTTGCACAAGTAAAACATGATATGAATTTCAGAAGATTTATGTGTCGTGGTCAAAAGAATGTTTTAGCAGAAAGCATCCTAATTGCTATGGCTCATAATGTTAATAAATTACATAACAAAATACAATCTAACCGAACTGGTAAGCATTTATTTGAGCTAAAAGAAGCTTTATAGTTAAATTTTTTAAGTCTTTTTTATTAGCTTTATTAAAGTGCGTCTATTTTTAAATAGAGTTTATTTATATTATAAAATGTGTAATAAATTTTATAAAAATATAGAAAAGGAGCTATCGCTAGCGGATTTTTTTACCCGCTATGCGACAGCCCCATTGATTTTTATTAAATAACTCCAAGAAAGTATTCAAGCCATATATAAAAATTATTCTTACCATCATGCCATAATATAGATGATTTATTTAGTGCTTCACAATAAGTTTCTTTGCTATCCTCAATTATTTTTTCTAAACTAATAAATCTTCCAACCTCAAAGCCATTTTAATACAAAAGTAAAAGTGTTAATAATCTAGACATTCTCCCATTAAAAGAATATATACTAAAATTAAAACTACTTAATAACACTACTAAGATGAGATATTTTATTAGAAATCAGATTATTAGCTGGAGGAGTCTTTAATTATTGAAAGTACAACCTTATCTATGTGTTCAATAGATGAAAAGGAAAAAGCAGAGGTCTATAAAGAAGTTTGATAAATGGTCAAACAAGCTTTATCTGTCATATTCACCGTTTATAAGTACAGATTATTTCTATTAACCTTTAAATTAAAATTGGCGTAACATGATTACCTCTGAATTTTCTTACCACCAACCCTCCTTTACTTGGCATACCCAAAATTATACCCACTAACTAGGTAGTGTATGGAATGGCCTATGCTGTTTGCTACTCTAACACAAATTATGGCTATCATGTTATGATATATTATGACAACACTTTCGTCATATAATGACAAAAGTATCATTTTTAAGAGATTATTTAATTCTAGTAATTATATATTATGATTAAACATAAAAATTTAAGTAATACTTGACTTTTTTTTAAGGATTACTTAAATTTTAATTATAATATATATTATAAAATATAAAAAATTCTTCTTAAAGATGAGGTGTTGTAAATGAATAATTAAACTAATTTACTTAAAAACAATATGAGAACTAAAAAAGAAAGAGGTACATAAATGAAAAAAAAATTATTAAGTTTACTTCTATGTATATGTATGTTTATCACGATGTTGAATACTGTGGCATTTGGAGAACCAAAAGAAGTTTTAACAACATCAAACAATATTATTTACATGGATGTAAGTGTTGGCTCAAACTCTGAACAAGATGGTAGTTCAGAAAAACCATATTATGATATTGCAAATGCAATCTATGCAGCAAAAGATGGTGATACTATTGTTATTAAAAATAACGAGGGTTATGTAAATGATTTAACTTCAGGCGATTTTGGGCAAAATGCCCCTCTAATTATTGATAAAAGAGTTACTATCCAAGGAGAAGGATATCCTATTCCATCGTTAAATCTACGTTGCGGAGAAATCATTCTTGCTAAAGATGTAACGTTTAAAAATTTCAATTTTAACTATACAAATTCTATTGTATCAATATTTGCAAACGGTCATTCTTTAGCTCTTGAAAATATTGGATATAATAATGATTCAAAGATTATTGATATATTTGGTGGCTCATTAAGTGGACAAACTGTTGACCATGGAAATAAAAGCAAAATAATGGTGACAGGAAAGAACACGAACATAGGTGATATTTTTGCAGGAAGCCAAGGTGAGGACTGGACTCAGGATGTTGACATTACTGTGGAAGGGAAAATTGGTAGCATAGGTACTATATATGCTGCAGGAAAAAATAGCAACTCTATTGGAGATGTGTCCATTAACCTTAACAACAGTAACGTAACAAATGTAGATGGGAAGCAAGGTGAAAATACCTTAAAGAATGCTTCTGTCTCAGTAAGTGTAGAAGATACAAATGACTTAATATCTTTTGAACACTTAGGTAGGCTGGAGTTAATGAATGGTAAGTTAACACCTAAAGCTTTAAATGAAAACATAGAAATAAAAATTCACTCTGAATGTAGCTTAGACTTATCTGCTGTAACTAAAACTGATTCTTCTTTTGAAATAAAAAGATTATATGGTGAGGAAGGAAGTACTTTATATACTAATAAAGATGATTCTATAAATATTATGGAGTCTTTTATTGGAAATATTGAGTTCAGAACTGTTAATAATTCTACTTTAATACAGGATGAGTCAGGATTGGTAGATCTTAACCATATATATATCAATGCTGAAAATGCTACTGAAAAACTAGGTATATTTACATTTACTCCACATTTTACTCAAAAAGATAAAGTTACTCTGACTAATGTCGATGGAAAATGGACTGCTATGCCTACAGGAGAAAACTATGTAAAAGTTCCTGGTGTAGATGATACTGTACATATAGATGAAAAAGATGTACCAGTTCCTGTTACAGATACTACTGTTCTCATGGAGGAAAATGGATTAGTTTCTGAAAAAAGTAGTATATTTAAAGCTTCTTCCAATTTTGAACCTTTTAAGACTACACAAAAAATTTCAAGAGCAGACAAAAATAATGTGGAAGGATATGATAACCTTAAAGAAGTACTAAAAAATCAAATACTACCTCAAGGTGTTAATGCTCTTATAAAAACTTTCCCTCTTACATTCAAATATTTAGATAAATCGGATATTGGAATAGGAATAGGATTAAAATTATATAGTGGTTCATACTTATATGACAGTGATCCTCTTTCCAGTGCTCTTGCTTATATAAAGACGTCTTATTTATTTGAAAAAGTTAATGATAGAGTAGTAATAGATTTATATTATACGTTAGCAGTAAATTATGATATGTTTTCATTCATTGATAACTCCACAGGGGAGTTGACACCTAATAGCAGAAAAAACTTGGAAAGCACTCTGGCACATGAATTAATGCATGCAATGATGTTTGAATCATTAACAAGCGGCATGATAGGAATATCTCAAAGTAATCCAAGAAGCGACTCAACTAAAATATTTCCTAGCTGGTTTATAGAGGGAACAGCACAAGCAGCTGGTGGAGGTGCTAATACTGTCAGAAGGTCATTGCGTATTACAGCAGACTCAACAGAGTCTGATATAAAAGCTAAACTTCAAAAATTTTATCTGAATAAAGGAAATGTATATGCCGATTACGGAACAGGTTATTTGGCTGCCATGTATTTAGGATATTTAATGAATGGTGAAAATTCTGTGAAAAAAGAAGATATTTCTAATGGTTTAGATAAGTTCTTAAATGAAATTCGTGGTGGAAAGAGTTTAAATAAAGCTATTATAGAAAATACAAAATATTCAAGTATCAGCGATTTTGAGAATAATTTTGCAAATGATGCTGCAGGATTTACCAAAAAATTAATGACCGAAATTGGAAATGATGGTTTTGGAGCATTAATGGCCGACTCATATCAAGATACAGATATTTTGGATGATAATGCGATTGATATAAATGTTTTTAATTTAAATACCGAACATGACAGAGTTCTTAATATCTATCCTAAAGATTTCGTTGTTATGTCAGGAGGACAAAAAGAAACAGATGGAGTAGCAGGCCCAGGATATTCAAATACGGAAGATGATTTATCGAATCATGATGAAAATACCTCACTCGAAGAAGAAATTGATTCTGAAGATCCACTATTAGAAGATTTTCTATCAAACTCAAAAGATTCAGTTTGGATAATAAGTATACAAGGCGAAATACAAGAAACAAAATATTAAAATAAAAAGTAGGTAATGTTCATTCAATAAAAGCTACTTCTCAACTTATTGGGTGGTTTGATACAAAACCACAACCCCCCTGACATTATAAATCACTAGGAAAAAAGTCTACATCACAAGTTATACTAGTTATAGCTGAAATTGCTATAGTTCTAAAACATTTTGTAGAGCTGATGATTTAGTAATTTTAATAAAGTGTTAACTTCGTTAAAGTATCTATTTAAATGGGGGTTACAATAAATGTTGGAGGTAGCGTTAACCAAAAAGCGTTGATGTGAAAAACATAAAGCAAGTGAAAATAATTATGAAATATATATCTTATAAAGATATTAAAGCTTTTATTAATACACCTATCCCTAAAACTAAAAATATTCTAAGGATTGCTTAGTGTTTACATACTAAGCTTTTCTTATTTATATTAATTTTTATTACTTATGATACCTTATTCCAAACTACAAAAATAGACTTAGTCCGTAATAAAGGAAAACAGCCCTCTTCTAGTTTGTTGACGTGGAAGTAAAAAAACTTTATAATATTACTTATATTGTAAAGGAAAGGAGACACATCATGGGTAAAGGTGAAGAAGTCATAGGACGTTTCTGGGATGTTATGAATAAAATGATATGGCTTAATAATTATGTGATGAAAGAAAAACTAAAAGATTATAAGCCATCGGAAGTACACTGTATCGAATATATTGGAAAAAATGAATATTCTAATGTAACAAAACTTTCAGAGGCTTTTCGAATGACAACAGGTGGGATTACTAAAATCACCAAGAAACTTTTATAAAAGAATTTTATTGAAAGTTATAGGAAGCCAAATAACAAAAAAGAAATTTATTTTAGACTAACCAACCAGGGAAAAGAAATCTTTATAACTCATGAAAAGCTACATAAAGAATTTAAAAATCGAGATAAAGTTGTCTTTAACAATATATCAGAAGAAGAATTTGATATTATGCTCCATTTTGCTCAAATATATGATAAGCACTTAGATGAGGAAATAAGGAAACTAGATATTGATATTAAAAAAGGAAACTGTGATAAATTTTGAATCATAATGCAGCCAACGCTTAAAGATAGGCTGCAATTTTTTATTTTTAAAAATAACTTCCAAGGAAACAAATTTTGTTGACAAGGAAGAAAAATGATAATATAATAACATTGCTTCCAAGGAAATAATAATATATTTTGAAAGAAGGTTATTATTAATGAAAAGTAAATCAATTTTTTCTAAAGATTTTATTCTTGTAGCAATAGGACAGATTATTTCTTTATTTGGAAATCAGATTCTACTGTATTCACTTCCTCTTTATCTACTTCTTGAAACAGGTTCATCTACCCTATTTGGAACAATTTCAGCTTTCTCATTTATTCCAATGCTTATATTGTATCCAATTGGTGGTGTTATTGCTGATCGATTGAACAAACGAAATATTATAGTTATATTAGATTTTTGCACTGTAGTATTATCATTTATATTTTGTATATTAGTAGGAAAAATTAGTATTGTACCATTAATAGCAGTAACTATGATAATTTTATATGGTATACAAGGAGCATATCAGCCAACTGTAAAAGCAAGTATTCCTATTATCGTAGATACTGAATATCTTATGCAGGCAAATTCTATTATTGATGTTATTAGTTCTTTATCAGGTATGGTAGGACCAGTAATTGGAGGAATTCTATTTTCAATTGTAGGCTTACAGACAATTCTCTATGTAAGTATTATATGTTTTTTCGCCTCAGCAGTAATGGAGGTTTTTATACATATTCCATTTGAAAAAAAACAGACAAATGGAAATATATTTATTACTGGTATTAAGGATTTAAAAATTAGTTTTAACTTTATGTTAAAAAAACAACCCGTTTTATGGAAGATGTCAATATTTTATGCTTCAGTTAATTTGATTATGACATCTTTGGTTTTAATAGCTATTCCAGTTATTATTACTCACCATTTAGGTTTTTCAGTTGATATAGCAAATAGACTATATGGATATGCAGAAGAAATAATTGCTGCTGGTAGTGTATTAGGTGGTATACTTGTAGGTACATTATCAAAAAAGATAAAATCAAAATCCATTCCATTTTTTGTAATAAGCGGTTCTATATCCCTTATTTTATCAGGGATATCATTACAAATGATAAAAGAACCAATAATGTCTTATATTATTATGATTTTCGGATGTTGTCTTATGCTAATATTTCTAACAGTATTTACAGTACAACTTATTTCCTACATTCAAATTATTACTCCCCACAATTTAATTGGAAAAGTTATTTCATGCGTCATATGTATTTGTATGTGTACAAATCCCATTGGTCAGTTTATTTATGGTATTGTATATGATAATATCGGAAGTAACATTTATATTCCATTCTATATAGCTTCATCACTTATGATTATAATAAGTATTTTTTCTAGACATATCTTCCATGAAACTTCTATTCACTGAAAATATTGCAACCACTCGAAGTCAAGAGGTTAATGAAATGAAACAGATATTAATTCCAATAAAATACTCATAAAATTAAATCTATAATGATACTTGTAAATTTTATCTATAACTAATGATAGAAAGTCTTCTGTTTTTAAACATGGGAGTTTTCTAAGGCTTACTTATCCACGGTTTTCATAATATAAAATTCCTTTTGGTCAATATTGTTAATTTTAAAACTTCATTTATTAGTATATATTCTATTTCTAATATGTATTATACTTAATTCAAAATCTAATGAAAAATATAAAGAAAAACAACTAAAATTACTTGATAATTAAATTAATTATTTAAATTAGGAGGATATGTTATGAAATATGAAGTAATATTATTTGATGCAGATGAAACATTATATGATTTTAAAAAATCAGAAAGAGAAGCATTTAAAAATACAATGCTTAATTTTAAAATAAAATATGATGAAAGCTATCATTTAAAAACTTATCAAGAAATAAATACAGCTCTCTGGATGGAATTCGAACAAGGGCTTATTACACAAGAAAAATTAAAGGTAGAAAGATTTAAAAGATTATCAGATAGATTAGATTTAAGTTTTGATGAAAATATTTTTGCAAAATCATATATGGAACACTTGGCTAATGCATCATTTCTATATGATGATAGTATAGACCTTATAGAAAGTTTAAATAAGTTTTATAAGCTTGCCATAGTAACCAATGGCCTTACTTTTGTTCAAGATAAGAGAATCAGAAAATCTATTATATCAAAATACTTTGACACTATAGTAATATCCGAAGAAGTATTAATATCAAAACCAAACCCTAAAATTTTTGAACATACTTTAAAAAATATAAATCATACTGATAAAAGTAAAGTGTTAATAGTCGGAGATAGCTTAACTTCTGATATACAGTGTGGAATAAACTTTGGTATAGATACTTGTTGGTATAATCCTAATAATATTATAAATGAAACATCAATAAAACCTGACTATGAGATTTCTAATTTTAATGAACTTAAATCTTTACTGCTTAACCTGTAAAAATTTCTATAATTAGTAGTACAAAAGGTATAGAATTAAATTTAGCTCTATACCTTTTGAAATATTTGTAAAAATATCATTTGCTTATGGTACGGTTCTCCGTAACTACTCCAAGTGAGATTTTACCATTTTATTCTTGTGTATATATTCTACATAATTATGGTATAATTCTAAATTGTTATTTATATAATTAGATTAGTTTTAAAACATAATCTTTTTGTTCATTATTTAAAGATTTCAGTTAAATTTATTGGTCTTGATATTGAAATTAAAAGCAAACAAAAAGATGCTCCATCCTCGCAAGATTAGCATCCTTTTTGTTAACTTATTCCGTTAAATCCAATAGCCCTAAAACAAAATAAATGTTCTAAGACTTAGCTTAGTGTTGATGCACTAAGCTTTTCTTATTTATATAATATCAAATTTTTATAAAAAATAAACCTATATAATTTTTTTATTTTAACCTCAATAATATAAATTAGAATTTATCGCATACAATATTGAAAAATTATTTATTAAAGGAAACACACTACTCGTCTTCGCTCGTAGGTGTAAGTTCGCCTTGCAAATATAAAATTTGGAGTCTTACTTATGGTACGGTTCATTTTTCATTATTCTAAAGGCTCTATATATTTGTTCTAATAACATAACTCTAAATAATTGGTGTGGAAATGTCATTTTAGAAAAGCATAGTTTATAGTTAGCTCTTTTTATAACTTCTTGAGATAATCCTAAGCTCCCACCTATAATAAACGCTATGTTCGAATTTCCCATAACTCCACAGTTCTCTATAAAGTCTGATAATTCTTCTGATGTTATTTGTTTTCCTTTTAGATCCATTGCCACAACAAACATGTTATCTTTTATTTTTGAAAGTATTAATTGGCCTTCTTTATCTTTTATCTGTTGTTCTTCTTTTTCTGATGCATTATCTGGTGTTTTTTCGTCTGGTAATTCTATAATATCTAATTTACAATACCTACTTAGTCTTTTTGAATATTCATCTATAGCTTGTTTTAAGTATTTTTCTTTTAGTTTTCCTACTGAAATTAAGGTTATATTCATT
Organism: Clostridium chauvoei; assembly: GCF_002327185.1. Taxonomy (NCBI): domain Bacteria; kingdom Bacillati; phylum Bacillota; class Clostridia; order Eubacteriales; family Clostridiaceae; genus Clostridium; species Clostridium chauvoei. Next base: position 2,831,966 of record NZ_CP018624.1, read on the forward strand.
CCATTTTCTCCTCTTGTGTTAATTCTAATTATATATTATCATAATTATTCTGCCTCGGTAAAACTATCTACATCTATTATTGTTGGTTCTTCTTCTTTTGGTTTTTTAGGTAAATATATTTTTAGTACGTTGTCTCTATAAGTTGCTCTTATCTTATTTTTATCTACATCTGGAACGTAAAAGCTTTTTTCTATATTTTGTCCTGGTTGAACAAATGCAACCATTGTATTTACTCCATTACTAAATACTTGGCTTTTCTTTACTTTTATTAGTACCCGTTCATTTTCGTAGTCTATATCTATACTATTTTTATCTATTCCTGGAAGATTTCCTTCTATTAAATATTTATCACTATAATTTGTTATTTTAAAATCTATTTCTCCTAATTCATCTATCTCATCAATCATTGACGATATTGCATCGCTATTTATAACGCTATCTACTATATTATCAATTAGCTCTGTATTATTAACTAATGTTGTAAATACTTGAGTAAAGACACTATTAAATGTATTTGCAAAACTTTCTCCAAGATCTAAGCTATTGTTTGCATTCCAGCCATTATTATAATTATTGTTTCCGTTATAATTATTATTATAATTATTGTTCATATTCCAGTTGTTGTAGTTATTATTATTCATCATACCATTTAACATTCCACCAAATAAGAATGGAAACATTTGAAACATATTAATCTCCTATATAAAATACTACTCACTATATATTTATTTTAAATGATGTTTTTTGACACAAAAAATACTAGGAGATACTATCGTAAAGTCCTAGTATTTTTATGTTTTAATATCCTATTTCTTCATTCATAAATATTACATGCATTCTATCTACTCTGCTTTGACTTCTTATTAATGTATATTGTCTACACATCTTTTCTTTACTATCACAATCCATACAATAGCCAACCTTGCTACAAGGTGTTTGTCTTTTTAGTCTTAAGCCATTTGCAGGTGCTGCAACGTCTCTTACTCTATTTATAGCTTCATTAATGCTTTTAACTATCTTATTTATTCCTACAACTACTATAACTTTTTCCGGTCCAAACATCATAGCTGCAACTCTATTTCCGTTTCCATCTACGTTATAAAGCTCTCCATCTTCTGTGATTGCATTACTGCTTGTAAAATATGCATCAGCTGAAAAAGCCCCTCTATATATCTTACCAACTTCTTCAGGTGTAATTCCCTCTTTTCCTCTATCTAAGAAATTGTATCTACCACTTCTTAAGTGATCTAAAACTCCACTTTCAGCTAATGACATTGAACCTCCACAAGAAACTGTAGCTCCTTCTTTTACTAATTCCTCTATTTTAGTTATTAGTTCTTCTTTGTCTTTAACTAAATATCCATTCATATTATTAGCTTTTAGAGCTTCAATTGTTCTTAGTATTCTTTGTTCATTAACCCATTTAACATTACTATCCATATATAATCACCCTCCATTTTTATCCTAGTTTAATTATATCAAAAAAAAGCCTGACTTATATCAGGCTTTTATGTTAAATCTTATTACTTTCCACAGCACTTTTTATATTTCTTGCCACTTCCGCAAGGACATTGATCATTTCTTCCTACTTTATTATCATTTCTTACTACAACAGAATCTCTGTATTGCTTTTGGATTTCTCTTCTCTTTTCTTTTGAGAATATAGCATCCCATTGTGCTAAATTATAAAGATATTCTGCTTTTGCATCTAACATATTAAAGTATAACTGTTCTAAATTTATGTCTAGTATAATTTCTTGAGTAGCAGTTACGTTTTCTAAATCATATGGTGTATTTAAACTATCATTGATTCCATCAATAAATCCCATAACAAACTCTGATGTTGTTCCGTATTTCTTTGCTAACGCTTCAATTGTTGTCTTCTCTTGGTTATTGTGGTTAGCTAATAAATCTTTGTATATAGCAGTTTCTATTTGTGTATATTCTGCCCAGAAAGCTTGCTCTCCTTTAGTCTTAACATATTCAACTACCATATCTGTCCATTGTTTATATAAACTCATAACTCTTTCTCCTTATCACTCATCTTAATTTGTTCTTAATTTATACTTGAATTATACTAACTAATTAAAGTTATTTCAAGTAACCATTAGTACTAATTATTATTTTTTAATTTTATTATTAGAACTCTATTATATTGCTTGGTTCATGTCTACTTGCCATAGATAATTTAATGTCTTCACCTTGGATTATGTTGTTCCCGTTTAAAACACTAAGAACCGTCTCAAATGCTAAATCTGGATGATTGTTTGTACCACTTAAATGTCCTAGAATTATATTTTTTCCTGGTTTATGACTTAATAAATCTACTATAGCTCTTCCACAATCTTCATTAGATAAATGACCAACTTCACTTAATATTCTTCTCTTTAGTGAATAGGGATATGGCCCAAATTTTAGCATACTTACATCATGATTACTCTCTAATAAGATAACATCCGAATCCTTTATGTTATCTTTTATCTCTTGAGTGTATATACCAAAATCAGTTGCTACACTTACATTTTTACCTTTTGAATGTATAGTATAGCCACATGGTGCTATGGCATCATGTGGTATATTAAATGATTTTATATCTAAGTCTTTTATTTCAATAGTTGATCTTCTATCAATTATTTTTATATTATGTTCTTTTATTTTACCTATATTATTTTCCATAGCTGTCCAGGTGTTTGCATTAGCATATATAGGAATATCATATTTTCTTGATACAACTCCAACACCCTTAATATGATCTGAATGTTCATGGGTTATAAAAATTCCATCTATAGCTTTAGGATCTTCACCTATTTTTTTTAATGCCTCATCGATCTTCTTACCTGGTAAACCAGCATCTATTAATATTCTAGCTTCCTCAGAAGCAATAAATATGCTATTACCACTGCTGCCGCTATATAATGAGCAAAATTTCATTTACTTATCCCCCACATATATTCTTTATTGAGCTTCTCTTGTTATATCTGCACCTAAATCTGTAAATTTGTATTCTATGTTAGGATATCCTCTATCTATATGTTCGATTTCTGTGATTTCAGTTTTTCCTTGTGCTATTAATCCAGCTATAACCATAGCTGCACCTGCTCTTAAGTCAGTTGCTCTAACACTTGCTCCATTTAATTTATCAACACCATTTATTATAGCTGTTCTTCCGTCAACTGCTATATTTGCACCCATCTTGTTTAATTCTTCAGTATGTTTATGTCTATTTTCCCATATACTTTCTACTATTAAACTCTTTCCTGGCACAATACTTAATAATGCTGACATAGGTTGTTGTACGTCTGTTGGGAATCCTGGGTATGGTGTTGTCTTAACGTTGATACCTTTTAATGGACCTTCAACACGCACTCTAATGCTATCATCGCCTTCTTCTACTATAGCACCCATTTCTGTAAGCTTAGCTGTTATAGACTCTAAATGCTTTGGTATAACATTTTTAATAGTAACATCACCCTTTGTAGCAACTGCTGCTATCATAAATGTACCAGCTTCAATTTGGTCTGGTATAACACTATAATTACATCCTACTAATTTTTCAACGCCTTTTATTCTAATAACGTCTGTTCCTGCACCCTTAATATCAGCACCCATTGAATTTAAGAAGTTAGCTACATCAACTACGTGAGGTTCTTTAGCTACATTTTCTAATATAGTCGTTCCTTCTGCTAAGGTTGCTGCTATCATAACATTTATTGTTGCTCCAACAGAAACTACATCAAAGAAAATACTAGTACCTTGTAATTTTTCTGCTTCTATTGTTACTGCACCGTTTTCAATTATTACTTCTGCACCTAAAGCTTCAAATCCTTTTATATGTTGATCTATTGGTCTAACACCTATAGGGCATCCTCCTGGTAATTCAACTCTTGCCTTACCAAATCTTGATAATAAAGCTCCTATAAAATAATAAGATGCTCTCATTCTTCTTACATCTTCTGTGCATGCATTTACACTGTGTACGTCCGTAGCATCTATCTCTAATGTATTGTTATCTATTTTATTTACGCCACATCCTAGGCTTTTAAGAATTCTTTCTAAACAATGTACATCTTCTATATCTGGTACATTATCGATAATACATTTCCCCTCGCTTGCCATTATAGCTGCGGGCAATATCGCAACCGCTGCATTTTTAGCTCCGTTAATCTCGACTGAACCCTTTAAAGCCCTGCCTCCGTGTATAACTAACTTTTCCATCCATTTCACCCTTATCATCATTTATATATATATTAATCTTGCCTATTATTCTGTCTATTATCCATATTTATGTTTAAAAGGTAATTTTAACTCTTTTTAAGTTTGAAAACTACCTTCCCCATTATAACATAAATTTTCATTAATTAAATAGAGTTTTTTATGGTAAATGTGCTTTTTACTCGTGTTCATTAATTTTATTATAGTTTTACGCCCAATATCCACTTTTTGTAAAAATTATTTCCTTATGTAAAAGTTTTAACTATTCTTACTTTTTAAATTTGATACTGTATGTTATAATCAATAATAAAGCTTGAATACTTGATTATAAGCAAGCTAACTTAACTTGAGAGGTTATTTTTATGAAATATTATTTAGTAGCATTATTTGATGAAGAATCTTATAAAAACTTGAATCCTATTCAAAGAAATCTTTCTAAAAAATTTAGAGCTAATAGGAATTCACCTACTCCCTATATACCTCTAGAAGTAATAGACAATCCAAACATAGATAAACTTGATTTAGTTGTAGATAAAATAATAAAACCTTATAAAAACTTTAAGGTTCAAATGTGCAATCAAGTTTCAATTTCTGAAAATAGTAAGACTGTTAATTTAAAGATAGAAGATAGAGGTTATATTAAAAGACTAAATAGATTAATGAGTGATACTTTAAAGATGCACGGCTTCAATCTAAAAAGTTATAACAACGAAATACCACTTCATATATCTATTGCTAATTTAAATTTTGTTCCTAAGGATATGAAAAAAACAGAAAGTGAAATAAATTTAAAATCTTCTTTAGAAACATTAAAAGTAAATAGAATTGAGCTTTGGAAAATTTCAAATAACAAAAGAGAAACATTAATTAAAAGTTATCCTTTAAAAACAAACTCATAGCTTTTATAAAACTGCTTAATACTAACATTGTATTAAGCAGTTTCTATTTACAAAAAATTAATTTTTTCTGTAGTCGTTTACCGTACTTTTCAATATTCAAAACTTTTTGTAAAATAGAATTATTAAGTCCTAGGAACAGGGGGATATTTATGGATGCTCAATCACTTTTTAACGCTCAATTAGAAAAAAGTAAAACAATTAGTATTAACGAAAACTTAAATCAATATAAATTATCAGCTAGAAAGAATTTAGACTTACATATTAAACTTGGATGTCTTGCTGATGAAACTAGATGCTACAAATATTGTTTAAATCATGACTTACCTATTAATAAAGATATAGTATTTGAAAAATATTTAGATTGCCTTGGACAAATTTTATCAATAGGATTAGATAGAAATTATTCTGATATCCAAAATATAAGAGTTAAGCCTAATGATTATTGTTTAAGTGATCAATTTTTAAATTTATATATTGATATAAATGATTTAATAATTTCACCATCTAAAGATCATTTCTTAACACTTCTTGAAGACTTTATAAGTCTTGGAATTACATTAGGTTATTCAGCAAATAGAATTAAAGATACTTTTATTAATATATAAATAAGAAAAAACCTTCTAAAATTAGAGGGTTTTTTTCATATTTATATATTAAAGTGGAATACTATCTTTGAGGTGATATAATGTTTGCAATAATTGCTGCTATAATCTCAGGTATTTCCATGAGCTTACAAGGAGTTTTTAATACTCGTTTAGAAGAAAAAATAGGAACCTGGGAAACTAATGCTTTCGTTCAAGCTACTGGTTTAGTTCTAACTTTAATAATTTTAATGTTTTTTGGAAAAGGTAGCTTTAAATCTATTAAAGATGTGAACAAACTCTACCTATTAGGTGGAATATTAGGCGTTATTATTATTTTTACTGTAATGAAAAGTATAGGTGCTATGGGTGCTACTTGTGGAATAGGTATTATTTTAGTAGCTCAATTAGCTTCTGCTGGTATAATAGACGCCTTTGGACTATTCGGTACTGATAAGGTTCCATTTGGTATGAAGGAATTTATAGGCATAGGCATAATGATTATAGGCATAGTAATATTTAAATGGAAATTATAACTTATCATTAACAAAATCTCTCCTATTAATATACTATATAATGTAATTAATTTTAGGAGTATTATATGTTTTCTTTAAATAAGAAGCTAGATATTAACCTAAAAAACTGTATGGCCTCTAAAGTCCACAAAGATCATAGGGTTATTATTAAATGTAGTAGATTCCAAGATTCAATAGTGAAAAAAATATCCTCCTATAGAGGAGAAGTACTTAGATGTATTAAACATTGTGATATAATATCAGCTCGATTGAACAATAAAGCTATAGAAAGGCTTTTAGAGTATCCTGAAGTTGAATATATCTGTTTTGATGAATATTTATTTTTATGTGGAATGAGTGTCCCAACAGCTAATAAAACTAGATTATCTAGCAAAAGTAACATAACAGGTAAAGGTATAGGAATCGGGGTTGTTGATAGCGGTGTTTATCCTCACCCTGATTTGATTACACCTTACAATAGAATATCTACATTTGTCGATTTGATATCTGAACTTAAATATCCGTATGATGATAATGGACATGGAACTTGTACTTGCGGTATACTAGCTGGAAGTGGTGAAAAGTCTAATAATATGTATAGAGGTGTTGCTCCAGAAGCTAACCTTTACTGCTATAAAGCCTTTGATAAGATGGGTAAAGGCTTTGCCTCTGATGTATTGTATGCCATAGAGTGCTTAATTGAAGAAAGTGAAAAACATAATATAAAAATTCTTTGTTTACCATTTGAACTTTTATACTACAATGCTTTTTTACAATCTTGCTTTGATAAAATATTTAAGTTAGCTACTAGCAAAAATATAACTCCAATTGTTCCAAGTGGTAGCAACAAAAATATTGAAGGCTCAATAACAGGAATTGCACTCTCAAAGGATTGTATAACAGTTGCAGGTGTTGATACTACAGGAGTAATTAAACCTTATAATTATTCCTCTGCTGGGAATCTAAGAAGAGGCTCTAAACCTGATGTAGCTGCTGCTTGTGTAGATATTGTATCTTTAAATTGTAATGTAAATTATATATCTGAAAAGAATGGAATTAAATTATATCCTAAAAAGTTAGATGCGTCTTATAGAAGTTATACTGGCACTTCATTAGCTACTGCTTATATATCTGGAATATGTGCTTTGCTTTATCAAAATGATCCTGGTTTAACCTTTAAAGATACGCTTTCATTACTAAAAGTATCTTGCGATCCATTTGATATGCCTAAAAATTATCAAGGTGAAGGAAAAGTAAATATTAATAAGCTTATAAAAAAATAAGGTGCCTTTATTAAGACGCCTTATTTTTTGCTTTAAAGAATATATCCATATGGATTAACAGGTTCTCCATTTACTCTTAACTCAAAATGTAAATGTGGTCCTGTACTAAAACCAGTACTACCTATAGCCCCTATTAAATCACCTGCTTTTACTTTATCACCAGGCTTAACATATATTTTACTTAAATGAGCATAATACGTAGTCATTCCACCTTCATGCTCTACCTTTATTAAGTTACCATATCCTCCATTATTATATTCTGCATATATAATAGTCCCCTCTATAGAAGCTTTTACTTCATCTCCCATATTTCCTGCTATATCAATTCCCTTATGAAAAGAATTCCAACGCTCTCCATACCCTGAAGTTATAACATCACTGCCTGTAGGTTTATTTAAGAAAGCTACCCCCTCATAATATGGGTTTTTACTCCCTTTATAAATAATTGTATTAATAGGTTCTTTTACTATGTCTTCTTTTAAAACCTTACTTTCTTCTTCTCCTACATTTTTATATGTAATTTCTTTCAAGACATTTTTAATGCCATCTTGCCCCTCTTCGATTCTACTTTCTCCAATATATAAATTTTCATCTGAAGCTGTAATAGTTTGTGGTTTTATACTTTCTTGTACAGTTTCTTTAGTTTTTATATTAATTGCAACTAAATTTTCGCCTTCTTTAGAAATGTTATATATTTCTTCCGCTAACTCCTCTTCTGTATCTAAAGATGATAAATCAGTAACTTCTTCTTGTAAATTTATATTACAGGATATATCTGCTGATACAATATCTCCTTTATCTATATTTAAATTATCTATTTGTTTATCTGCAGCTAATTTTAATATATTATTTACCATATCATTAGAAGCTATATACCCTATTTTTTCTCCATCTAAGTTTAATCGATAAGCTGATGTCTTTCCTGTTAAAGCTCCTAACATATTTTTCTTAATTTCATTTTTATTACTTAATACTACCTCTTCATTTACTTTATTATATTTAATAGGTTCATTGTTGTTATTTACTATATTTGAATCTATATTTACCTCTTGTAATAATTCATTATAAACCTGCTTAGTTTCCTCTTTGCTATTTACATATCCAATAACACTATCATTAAGATATGCTTCTAAAATATAATTATCGTTTGCTAATAACATTATAACTATTGGGATAATTAATAATATTATTTTTATCGTGACACCTACTGTGTCTTTTTTTGTATACATAATTTCTCCTTCCTTTTTATTGCTATTATTGAAAACACATTTAATAATGTTCCCTATAAATTTAATATTATTCATTTTACCTGTTAATTGTTTTATTGAGTGATATACCTCACTTTGATATAATTAACTTAATGTAAATAAATATAAAGAAAGGTAGAGGAGAAATTATGAGTACATTTATGCTTAAATCTAAGCCCTTAAAATTTACTCCTATTAGTAATGTATTTATTGAAAAGTATATGCCAAAAGCTAGAGGAGAGTTTATTAAAGTCTACTTGTTAATGCTTAAGCATAATATGAGTGGCGAAATAGGAATAAGTTCTTCAATTTTAGCTTCATCATTAAATCTTTTAGAATCTGACATTATAAATGCATTAAATTATTGGAATGATGAAGGTGTCATTAAGTTAATCCCCATTGATAAAATGGGTAATTTTGAAATAGATTTTATAGATTTATCTCTTGAACCTATAAATAACTCTAAAGAAATTAACCTTTTAGATGAATTATCTGATGAAACTAATAATGGAATGTTAAAGGATATCGAAAGATTAATTGGAAGACCTTTATCCCCTACAGAATTCACTACATATATAAGTTGGAAAAAAGATTATAATTTTTCATCTGAGTTAATACTCTTAATTATAGAATATTGTGTTTCTAGAGGTAAAAGTAATGCTAGGTATATAGAAAAAGTTGCTATTGCATGGCATGAAATGAATATTAAAACTGTAGAAGATGCTCAAAATTATATAAGAAAAACAGAAGATAAATGGGGTACATATAGAGAGATTCTTAAATTCCTTGGAATTAAAAATGCAGATATAATGAAACCTCAAGAAGATATGTTAGAAAAATGGACTACAACTTATAACTTCTCATTAGATGTAATAAAAAAGGCTTGTGACATATGCTCTCAAAGATTGAATAGAGCTGACTTTAAATATATCGATGGAATTCTATCAAGCTGGAATAGAGATAACTTAAAAACTATTCAAGATATAGAAGCCAAAGAAGCTAAATTTAAAAGTTCATCTGCTAAAAAATCTTTCGATAATACACCTAATACTAAATCTAATTTAAAATTTAATAACTTCAAACCAAGAGATTATGACTACGATTCTCTTGAAAAGAAACTATTAGGATGGGATAACGATGATTAAAGGATACCAAAAAGAATTAGCTAATATATATGAACAAATTAAAATTAAAGAACAAAATAATTTAAATGCACGAAGAAAAGAAATTTCTGATAAGCATCCTGAAATTATGGAATTAGAAAAATCAATTCAAAAGCAAAGCTTGAATTTATCTTTGTCCATACTTAAAGGACTTACTGAAGAAGAACTAAATAAAATTAAAGATACAATAACCGACTTAAGATTTAAAAAATACGAGCTATTAGTTTCAAAAGGTTATGATCCTGAATATTTATCTCTTCATTATCAATGTCATAAATGCAAGGATGAAGGATATATTGGAATAAAAAAATGCTCATGTTACAAAAATAAGTTAATTAAATTATATTATAAGGATTCTGATTTAGAAGATGCTGTTAAAACTCATAACTTTAATAAATTTGATATAAGTTTATATTCCAACCATAAAATTGGAGAAGATAAATTTTCTCCAAGAAGAAATATAGAAAATATTTTAGAGTTTATTCAAGGTGATTATGTTCCTAATTTTTCAAAGCACAATAATAACTTATTGTTTTATGGCAATTCAGGTACTGGTAAAACATACTTATCTTGGTGCATTGCAAAAGAATTACTTGATGAAGGATTTTTAGTTGTTTATAAAACTTCTGATGAACTTATTAAATGTCTTAGAGATATTAGATTTAATAACAACTATGAATTAGAAGAATTACTGCTTAATTGTGATTTATTAATTATTGATGATTTAGGAGCAGAACAAATTACAGAGTTCTCTGCTACAGAGTTATTCACTTTAATTAATAGAAAATTACTTAAAAATAAAAAAATGCTTATATCTACTAATTTAAGTCTTCCTATGATAACTAAAATCTATAGTGAAAGAATTTATTCTAGACTTGTCGGTAACTTTAAGCTTTACAAATTTTATGCAGAAGACATTAGAATACAATTAAATTTAAAAAGACGATGATTATTTCATCGTCTTAGTTTTTTATATTTAATTTCAAACAATAAAAAAAGCTTTGGAAAAATCCAAAGCTTTTGTGGAGCTGGCAATAGGAATCGAACCTACAACCTGCTGATTACAAGTCAGCTGCTCTACCGTTGAGCCATGCCAGCAAAATTGGCGACTTAGAAGGGACTCGAACCCTCGACCCCTGGCGTGACAGGCCAGTACTCTAACCAACTGAGCTACTAAGCCATTTAATTTGGTGGGCACAACAGGGATCGAACCTGTGACCCTCTGCTTGTAAGGCAGATGCTCTCCCAGCTGAGCTATGCGCCCAAAATAAATGGTGACTCCTAGGGGAATCGAACCCCTGTTACCACCGTGAAAGGGTGGTGTCTTAACCGCTTGACCAAGGAGCCATATTAAGTTGTTTTTTGTTTTTAATATTTAAGCTTTTGTAAAATTAAAATGGCGACTTAGAAGGGACTCGAACCCTCGACCCCTGGCGTGACAGGCCAGTACTCTAACCAACTGAGCTACTAAGCCATTTAATTTTGGTGGGCACAACAGGGATCGAACCTGTGACCCTCTGCTTGTAAGGCAGATGCTCTCCCAGCTGAGCTATGCGCCCAAAATAAAATGGTGACTCCTAGGGGAATCGAACCCCTGTTACCACCGTGAAAGGGTGGTGTCTTAACCGCTTGACCAAGGAGCCATATATGGAGCTGGCAATAGGAATCGAACCTACAACCTGCTGATTACAAGTCAGCTGCTCTACCGTTGAGCCATGCCAGCATATAGCTTAAAATATTAAATTTTATGTTATGTTTTTTAAAATTAAAATGGCGACTTAGAAGGGACTCGAACCCTCGACCCCTGGCGTGACAGGCCAGTACTCTAACCAACTGAGCTACTAAGCCATTTAATTTTGGTGGGCACAACAGGGATCGAACCTGTGACCCTCTGCTTGTAAGGCAGATGCTCTCCCAGCTGAGCTATGCGCCCAAAATAAATGGTGACTCCTAGGGGAATCGAACCCCTGTTACCACCGTGAAAGGGTGGTGTCTTAACCGCTTGACCAAGGAGCCATATTAAGTTTTGCTCTTTTCTTTCAGGAGGCTTTCTCCTGCCGAGCACATTAACTATAATACATAAATTTTAATATAGTGTCAACACTTTTTTTAAACTTTTTTATTTATTTAATTTTATACTAGGTTTTTACTAGATTTTATTCTAGTAATTTCACCATCTTATCTCTTGATTCTAGGCACTTTAAGCCTTGTCCATACCTAGAAAGTTGCTTTTCTTTTTCTTTAATTTCTTTTTCGATTTTTTTAATTTCAAAGGTACATAATTCGAAAAATTTTTCTTTATTAATTTCTTCTATAGATATATTATACCCAACTTTTTTAAAATTTTCTCCACTTGCAATAATATTTATAGGTATGTGATTATTAATGATACAAAGTATTTCTTTATCCCATATTCCTCTTTTATTTACTTTATATTTATCTTTTAGTAAATTAAGTGCTTCAAATTCTTCATTGAATTGCTCTTGAATATTATCTACTAATATTTTATATAAGTTTATTGATATTCCTCTATTTAACTTTATCTTTAATAAATCTCTATATTTAATTAAAAATTTATCTACATCTGATTCAGTAATAAATTCTATATCTTTGTTTAAAAATATATTTATACCTTTAGAATTAGGATAGTTAACTACTGATTGATCATAATTCATTCTTCTAACTTTAAATTCTTTTTCAAAATCACTACTATCCTTATTTATAACTCTTACTTTCATATATTTCACCTCTATAAATAGTATTCCATAGTTTTATAACTTATATTACTATGATAAAATTTATTTAAATATACATTAAGGAGACTAAATATTATGATACATCATGATTTAATTATAGTTGGTGGTGGAGCTTCTGGATTAACTGCAGCTATTGCCGCAAAAGATTTTGGTATAGATGTAGCTATTTTAGAAGCTACCGATAGAATAGGTAAAAAGATTCTAACTACAGGTAATGGTAGATGCAATATTTCAAATAGCACAATATCTTTTCCCTTCTTATCTTATCATAGTGAAAACTCTAACTTTTTTGTTGAATCACTATCTAAATTTACAGTAGAAGATGCTAAATCATTTTTCCTATCTTTAGGTTTACCTATTGTTGAGTTAAATAACGGAAAAATGTACCCACAATCGTTACAAGCTTCTTCTGTTGTGGATATTTTTAGATTTGCTTTAGAGGAGAGAGAAATTCCTTTATACACAAACTGCAAATTAAAATCTATCCACAGGAAAAAAAGTTTTAAGTTATCCACAAGTAACGAAGAGTATAATTTATTCACATGTAATAAATTAATTCTTGCCTGTGGAGGAAAATCAGCAGTTAAAACTGGTTCTGATGGCTCTGGACATTCATTAGCAAAATCCTTAGGCCATAAAATTATTGATCCTATTCCTGGAATAGTTCAATTAAAGTTAGAACATCCTAATTTAAAAGCATTGTCAGGTATAAAATTTGATGGATATGCCACACTATTAATTAACGATAAACCTGCAAGAAAAGAATTTGGAGAGATTCTTTTCACTGATTATGGAATTTCTGGACCTCCAATTCTCCAAATATCAGGTCACGCATCTAAAGCTCTTAATCAAGGAAAAAAAGTTGAAATTCTTGTAGATATGATGCCTAATTCTTCTTTAGAAGATATAGAAAATTTCATTGAAGGTCATTTGGCTGTATTTTCTCATAGACCTATAATAGATGCATTAATAGGAGTAGTTAATAAAAAGCTAATTCCTACTTTATTAAAAGAAGCTAGAATTACCAATCTTCATTGTCCTTGTTATGATTTAGAATGGAAAGATAGAAAAAAACTAATAAATCTTTTAAAACAATGGAGATTTAAATGTATTGGAACAAATGGATTTAATCAAGCTCAAGTAACAATCGGTGGAGTTGATACTAAAGAAATAGATTCAAAAACCCTTGAATCTAAACTTATAAAAGATTTATATTTCTGTGGTGAAATATTAGATGTAGATGGAGATTGTGGTGGATTTAATCTACAATGGGCTTGGAGTTCTGGATACTGCGTTGCTAAAAATATAGCTAACTCTAAATAAAAAAATCGTAGCTAATAAAAAAAATTTATTAGCTACGATTTTTTAAATATGTTCCCAAATTCCTATTAATTTTGTAAGTTCTACTCCATCCTTATTTTCAATTCTATGAATAGATGTCAGTGTCCCATTATCTTCTTCTCTTATCGATGATAATGCACATATTTCTTCTCCATAGGTACATTCTTTTTCAAAAGTTACTTTTATATTTTCTAACCTAAAATCTCTTACTACTTCTACTGGTAATGATTCTATAGCCCATTCCACATATTTAGCATTATTAACATGTCTATTAAAATCTATATCACTATATCTAATTTTAAAATCTTTTTTATAAGTGACCTCTTCTAGCTTCTCTAATCTTTCTATCTTAAATGTATCTTTAATATCAGAGTCTAAACCATAAATTTTATACTGATCTTCTGGTATTCTCATGGTTTTTCTCTTTTCCATATTTATTAAGAAAAATATCGCTTGTGCTTCTACAACTTTATTTCCAGCTTCATCATAAATATTATACTCTCTTATAGCATAAAACTTTTTAAACCCTATAGCTTCTGTCGTAGCCTTAAGTTTTTCTCCATACTTAGGATATCTATTGACCTTTACATCATATTGATAAAATACCCAAGCCATATTTTTATCTATTAGATACTGTATTCCTCCCCCTAACTTTTCTGATTGTTCAGTTCCTACATCTGCTAAAATGTTTATTATTGAAGTCATTGTACAGTCTAAATTATAGTCAGCCTCGTAAAAATGTACTTCATATTCTTTTGAATACTTTTTTCCCATAGTCCCCCTCCTACTAATTTCTTTTAAATTTAAATAAAAGGCTCCGTAGTTAAATCTTACTACAGAGCTGATAATTTTTCTTTATTACTTGTTTAGAGCTTCTATTAGAGCATCTATGCTTAATCCATGAACCATTGCAGCTTCTTCTAATGTTTCAGCTTGTGCTGATGGACATCCAACACATCCCATCCCAAAACTCATTAATATTTCGGCTGCATCTGCTTTTTCTCTTATAACTTCTCCGATTGTCATCTCCTTAGTTATCACAAGTACCACCTATCCTTCTAATTAATTTATTATTATGTTTAAATAATATGCACAATTTAATTCTTATAGTTAAATTATATACACAACTTTTTTTAAAGTCAATTTTATAGATTCCCCTTAAATTAATGCTCTTTTAACATAACTCTAAATTTTAATAGTATCTGTTGAAATTTAATTGTCTAATTAATTCTTCTCTATCTATACCATATTCAGAACTTATTTCTTCTATTGTTTTATCATTATTTGTAGTAATTACTCCACATCCTACTCTAAAACTCATTAATATAGATTGTGCCATATGATTTTTAGAAATTACCTCTCTTAATGTTGTATCTTTTGTTATCATAATATCACCTCTGCTATAAATTTCTATTAATAGTATTAGGTATTAATTATTTCATTATTCCTAATAAAAAAAGAATTATCTTAAATAGTAAGCTATTTAAGATAATTCTTTTATTTTTATAATTCTGAAGTTACTCTTATTGTTTGATCTCTTCTTGGACCAACTCCAATAATAGAAATTTTAGTTTCTGTAAGTTCTTCTATTCTCTTTAAGTATTTCTTTGCATTTTCAGGTAATTCTTCGTAGCTTCTTGCATCAGCTACTTCTTCACCCCAACCTTCAAATTCTTCATAAATAGGTTCGCATTTAGCTAAATCTTCTAAACTTGCTGGGAAATAGTCTATAACTTTATCTTCAAACTTATATCCTACACATACCTTTAGTTTTTCAAGTCCTGCTAATGTATCTATTTTAGTAACACATAATGAAGTTAAACCTGATACTCTTACTGTAGTCTTTAATATAACAGTATCTAACCATCCACATCTTCTTGATCTTCCAGTAGTTACTCCATATTCATGACCTTTTTCTCTTATCCAATCTCCAGTAGCATCATTTAATTCTGTTGGGAATGGACCTTTACCAACTCTTGTTGTATATGCCTTAGCTATACCAACTGCATTTGTAATCATAGTTGGCCCTACACCTACACCATTAGCAACTCCACCTGCAGTAGTATTAGATGATGTAACATAAGGATATGTTCCATAATCTATATCAAGTAACATTCCTTGAGCTCCTTCAAATAATACTGTCTTATCTTTCTTTATTTCATCATATACTCTAACTGAAGTATCTTGTACAAAAGGTCTTAACTTTTCTGCAAATCCTAAATATTGATTAAGGATTTCATCATAGTTTAAAGCTTCTCCACCAAGAACTTTAGTTATATAATCATTTTTCATTTCTATGTTTTCTTTTAACTTTTGAGCAAAAACATCTTTGTGCATAAGATCACAGATTCTTATTCCACATCTTTCAAATTTATCTGTGTAACAAGGACCTATTCCCTTACCAGTTGTTCCTATATCATTTTTGCCTCTTGCTTGTTCCTTTAATTTATCTAAAACTTTATGATATGGCATTATAAGATGAGCTCTATCACTAACGATAAGTTTTTCTGGTGTAACCTTAACACCTTCACCTTCTAAGTAGCCTATTTCTGTGAATAAAGCTTCTGGATCTACTACAACACCATTTCCTATAACATTAAGCTTATCATCATATAATACTCCTGAAGGAATTAAGTGAAGCTTATATTGCTTTTCTCCAACTTCAACTGTATGACCTGCATTATTTCCACCTTGGAATCTAACAACAACTTGTGCTTCCTCCGCTAAGTAATCTGTCATTTTTCCTTTTCCTTCATCGCCCCATTGAGCGCCTAAAACAATAAATGCTGACATTAATATTGCCTCCTTATGAAAAGACTATTTTTTAGCCTTGCATCAATAAAATTTGGATTTTTATTTACTACCCACATATCATAGTAACAAAATACATTAAAATTTTCAACTAATTTGCGAATATTTTTTTACATTGTTTAATAATAATTCGTATAATATTTATATAGTCATCTATATTTTAGGTAAACTATTATTATTTATACTATTTTATATAAAAAAGTAGTATTATTATGAACATTTACAAATATACATTAAAATTTAATAAATATTTAATAAAAAAAGCTAAAATTATATCAATATAAAAAGTAAAATTTATAAATAATAATAAAAAACTAAGCTATATTTAAAATTAAATACAACTTAGTTTAATTTAAGTAAATTTACATATTTTTAGATTTCTCTGCACACTTTTCCATGCCTTTAATAACTGCATTTCTAAATCCTTGATTTTCAAGTTCTATTACTGCATCTATTGTTGTTCCACCAGGTGAGCAAACCATATCTTTTAGTTCTCCTGGATGCTTTTTAGTTTCTAAAACCATTTTTGCAGATCCTAAAACACTTTGTGCTGCCATGTTATATGCTTTAGTTCTTGGTATTCCTAATTTAACTGCAGCATCTGCCATAGCTTCTATAAACATAAATACATAAGCAGGTGATGATCCACATAATGCTACAAAACCATGAAAATCTTTCTCTGCTAGTATTTCACAATCCCCAAAACTTTTATATAAATTACATATATATTCTAACTCTTCTTCTGTTACAAATTTATTAGGACATATAGCAGACATTGCCTCACCTACTAAAGCTGGTGTATTAGGCATAGTCTTTACTATTTTTAGTTCTCTTCCAATCCAACCTTCTATTTGTGATAAATCTATTCCAGCTGCTATTGTTACTATAATAACATTATCTTTTAGATAATCTTTAATTTCTTTAATAACATCTTTATACACATTAGGTTTAACTGCTAAAAATAGTATATCTGATATTTTAGCTACCTCTAGATTATCTAATGTACACTCTATTCCTATTTCTTCTTTTATCTTTTCTTTAGATTCTTTACTTCTTGTTGATACTATAATGTCTTCTTTTTTTATAGATTTAGAATTTAAAAGTCCCATTACCATTGACTTTCCCATATTCCCACAACCTATAAATCCTATTTTCTTATTCATTATTATCCCCCTATCTTTTTATGATTTTCTATTTTTATCTTGTTTAATTATAATTTATATATCTCACCATCACCCTCATAGCATAGCTTGTTCTACACTCCATAAACTATATGTACAAGTAAGGAGGTATGACGATGGACGATAAAAATATTTATAATAAATTTTTAAATAATAAAAATAAATTTATTTCAGACTTAATTGATGATAACTCCTTAAATACAAATCCTATAATTAATATAACCCAAAATAAAAATTACTATGATATATTAATATCTTTAAATGGATTAAAAAAAGAAAATTTACTATTAAATTATATAAATAATTTTCTTATTTTAAATTTAAATTTAAAGAGTAAAAATAATAAATCATTGCAATATAAAAGGTTATTTTATTTAAAAAATATTGATATTTGTAATATAACTAATAAGGTATCAGCTAATTTAATTTATTTAAAAGTTCCTAAACTTATAAACTACTAAAAAATAAAAGCTATGCAAATGCTTAGCTTTTATTCTTTATAAACTAATTCTAAATTAGCAAATTTACTATGTGATCCAATCCATGCCATTTTTACAGTTCCAACTGGACCGTTTCTTTGTTTTGCTATTATACATTCACCTATATTCTTCTCTTCTGTTTCTTTGTTATAGTATTCATCTCTATATAAGAACATAACAACGTCAGCATCCTGCTCAATTGATCCAGATTCTCTTAAATCTGATAACATAGGTCTATGATCAGCTCTTTGTTCTGGAGCACGAGATAACTGTGATAATGCTATTACAGGACATTCCATTTCCTTAGCTAATGCTTTTATAGATCTTGAAATTTCTGATACTTCTTGTTGTCTACTTTCGCTCCCTGAGCTTCCTGACATAAGCTGTAAATAGTCAATAAGAATTAAATCTATTCCATGTTCCATTTTGATTTTTCTACACTTAGATCTCATTTCCATTACACTTAATCCTGCAGTATCATCTATAATTATTTTAGCTTTAGATAATGGTCCTGTTGCTCTAGCTATTCTCTCCCAATCATCATCATCTAAATTACCAGTTCTAAGCTTTAACATATCTACACTTGCTTCTGAACATAATAACTTATAAGCTAATTGCTCCTTAGACATTTCTAATGAAAATATAACTACACTTTTACCTTCTTTTAAAGCTGCATTTTCGGCTATATTTAAAGAAAATGTTGTCTTTCCCATTGATGGTCTAGCCGCTATAAGTACCATATCACCTTTTTGAAATCCTGAAGTTTTAGCATCTAAATCTCTAATACCAGATCCAACACCTGTAATACTTCCCTTATTATTAAATAGTTTTTCTATTTCTAGAAATCCTCTCTCTAAAACGGTTGAAAGTGATTCATAATCATTTGCTCCATTTTTCTCTGCTATATCAAAAACTTTCTTTTGTGCTAAATCTAGTACATCATCTACTTTATCTTGACTGTTATAACTTTCTTCAATAATCTCAGTTGAAGATTTTATTAGCTTTCTTAATAAGGATTTCTCTTCAACAATTTTTATATATGAACTTAGATTTGCTGTAGTAGGAACCGAAGCACTTAATTCTGATATATAAGTTACTCCACCTGCTTTTTCTAACATATCTGTTGATTTTAGATGTTCTAATAAGGTTACAAGATCTACAGCCATATCTTGTGCAAACATATCTCTTATAGCTTTATATAAAGCTTTATGACCATCTCTATAAAAATCATCCTCTTTTAGCTTTTCTAAAACTTTAGCTATAGCACTTTTATCTATTATCATAGATCCAATAACAGATTGTTCAGCTTCTATGCTTTGTGGCAAACTTCGCATAACCGGTGCATCCATATGTAACCTCCTCTCTCGTATTAATAAAGTTATTATATCAAAATAACTCTATTTTATAAAACATTATTGTAAAAATAAAATTAGACTTTCCATTAGGAAAGTCTAACCTATATTATTTTTTAAATACTATATCCATAAGTTCTTCTATTTCACTTATAGTTACTACTTCTATATCATGTAAACCTAATGGAATTTCTTTCTCATTATCTTTAGGTACTGCTACAAGCTTAATACCTTTTCTTCTTGCACCATATATTTTTTCAAATATACCTCCAACTGGCTTTACCTTACCTCTTAAGGATATTTCCCCGGTAATAGCTACATCCTGTCTTATTGGCTTATCAAGAAGTGCACTTATTATACATACAGTAATAGCAGCTCCTGCTGAAGGTCCATCTATTCTACCTCCACCAACTACATTTACATGTATATCATAATCTTTTATATCTTTGTTTGTTATTCTTCTAATCACAGATGCTGCATTGAATACAGAGTCTTTTGCCATCGATCCTGCTGTTTCATTAAACTTAATTACTCCAGTACCTTTTTTATGTGCTGGGAATATAGATGCTTCAATCTCTAAAGTTGATCCCATAAATCCACTTACACCTAAACCATATACGTGGCCAACTTCATATTTATCTATATCTTCAATAATTTCATAAGGTGAATATCTACCTACTGAAATTACTTCTTCAACATCTTTCATTCTTATAATATGATTTTCTTCTGTAGCATCTTCTCCTGCTGTATATAATGAATAACCATATGCATCTGCTAATATATTAACTGCTTTTCTTCCTTCAATAGTATATTTGCTTATAAACTTAGCTATACCATCTTCTAGTTTTACATTTAATTTTTCTGAAGCATTATATATTATATTTTCTATATCTTCCGCTGATAAAGGTTCAAAATATACTTCTGTACATCTTGATCTTAATGCAGGATTTATTTTTCCCGGCTCTCTAGTTGTAGCTCCAATTAAAACAAAATCTGCTGGTGCCCCTTTTTCAAATAAATATCTAATATATTCTGGTGTATTTTCATCGTCAGGATCATAATATGATGATGAATATTCAACTCTTTTATCTTCAAGAACTTTTAATAATTTGTTTTGAAGTATTTCATCTAATTCACCAATTTCATCTATAAATAATACTCCACCATGAGCTTCAGTTACCAATCCAGTTTTAGGTTCTGGAACTCCAACTTCTGCTAAATCCTTCTTACTACCTTGATATATAGGATCATGTACTGAACCTAATAGAGGATTTGTTATTTCTCTTGGATCCCATCTTAATGTAGTTCCATCAACTTCAACAAATTTAGAATCTCCATCAAAAGGAGTAAATCTTAACTTTTTAGCATATTCTAAAGCTAATCTAGCTGCTGAAGTTTTACCAACCCCTGGAGGTCCATATAAAAGTATATGTTGTGGATATGGAGATGACATCTTTGAAATAAGAGATTTAACAGCTCTTTGTTGCCCTACAACTTCATCAAAGTTTTCAGGTCTTAATAAGCTCATAACATTCTTATTTATATTTTTTGCATCTAATTGTTGAAGTCTCTCTAGCTTTTTAGTTGTCTTAGTGCTTTCAGGTCCCTTTTGTTTCTTTATTATAGAAACCCTCATATCATCCATAAACTTATCTTGTCTCTCTGCTAAAGCCTTTTCTACTTGTGACTCAACTTTATTTTGCACATATTTTTTAGCTATATTTTCTGATATGAAATATATAGTATCTTCTAATATATCTCTTACAGTATCTTCATTTGGTATAGTCTTTGTTCCTTTACCTTCTGAAGCTATCATATTTAATGCATAAGCTCTTTCATAAGGACTTGGAGAGCTTACATATTTTTGAAGCTTAAATCTAACAGTCCTTGCTCTTATAGCACCTTCATCTAATATGTTACTTAGTATTTGATTTAATACATTAATCTGTGCATCTAATGATAATTCACTATCTAGTAAACCATCTAACTTTTCTTCGCCGTATGACTTCAAATCTAATCCTCCTTATGCTTCTGGCACAATAATTACTCTCATTTTAGTTGTTACTTCTGGATATAACTTTAATTCTATTTCATATCCTCCTGCTACCTTTATTGTATCCATAACTATCTTCTTTTTATCTATTGATAAGTTAAATTTTTTATTTATTAATGTAGCTACGTCTTTACTAGTTATTGCTCCGAATAATCTTCCATTTTCTCCGCCCTTAGCTTTTAAAGTTACTTCTTTTCCCTTTAATTCTGCAGCTAATTTTTGAGCAGCTTCTAATTCAGCTAATTTCTTTTTTCTTTCATTTTCTTTTTTTGTATTTAAAATGTGTAAATTTCCACCGTTAGCTTCTTCTACTAATTTTCTTGGAAATAAGAAATTTCTTGCGTATCCATCTGATACCTCTATAACATCGCCTTTTTTACCTAACTTTTTAACATCTTGTAATAAAATTACTTTCATGTTATTCACCTACCCTTAAGTTTTTTATTATTGATTGTTTTAATATTTCTTTTGCTTGTTCTATTGAAACATTTATTAGTTGAGCCCCTGCCATATTCATATGACCTCCTCCACCAATAGATTCTAATATAACTTGAACAGTAATATCACCTATAGATCTACCACTTATTATAATATCTTCATTTATTTTTCCAAGAACAAAACAAACATTTATTCCTGATATATTTAAAAGTTCATCTGCAGCTCTAGCTATCATAAAGCTTTCATTCAATCTATTTGGTGCAACAGCAATTGCTACTCCATCTTTGACTTCTGCTGATTTGATTGTATCTGCTATTAGCAAGTAATCATCTAAATCATCAGTAAACATTTTTTTAACTTCTATTGTATCTGCTCCTAGAGCTCTTAAAAATGATGCTGCGTCGAAGGTTCTAACTCCTGCTTTAAATGAAAATCCTTTTGTATCCATAAATATACCAGCTAATAAACCTTCTGCTTCTAACCTTGATATATTAGGTCTTTGAACCATATATTGTATAAGCTCTGTCACCATTTCTGATGTAGATGATGCATATACTTCAATATAACTAAGTATTGCCCCTTCTATTATATCAGGACTTCTTCTATGATGATCTATTATTATTTTTCTATTGGCTTGTTCTGCTAAGCTTAAATCTTGAATGTACCCCTTATTGTGAACATCTACTATTATTAATAATGACTTTTCATTCATTTGCTCTTTAGCTTCTTCTGGAGTAATTAGTATCTCATCATATTTATCGTCATTTTTAATTTTAGATAAATAATATTCTATAGAATTATTTTCTTTATTCATTATAATATTACAACTTTTCCCTAATTGTTTTACTACTGCTGATAATCCTATAGCTGAACCAAAGCAATCCATATCTGGGCTAGAGTGTCCTATAATAAATACATTACTACTTTCATATATTAATTCTTTTAATGCATGTGCTATAACTCTTGCTCTAACTCTAGTTCTTTTTTCTATTTCTCTACTATTTCCACCAAAAAAGGTTATATTCTCATTGCTTTTGACAGCAACTTGATCTCCACCTCTACCTAAAGATAATTCTTTAGCAGTAACTGCAAAATTATAGTTTTCTTGCGGAGAAGTTCCACCTCTACCAACACCTATACTAAGAGTTACCTCTAAAGTATTTCCTCTATCTATTTTAGAGATCTCATCTAAAATATTAAATTTAGAATTTATTTCTTCGTTTACATACTTATCCTGAACAGAAAGTACATACTTATTAGAGTCATATTTTGTTATCATTGCTTTAAGTTTTTGAGCATACGTATTTATAGCTTTTTCTACTTCTGCAACCAACATAGGTCTGTCGCTTTCGCTTGTTGTTTCTAACGCCTCTGATAAATTATCTACCTCTATTAACATTATACTTTCTTTAGTATTCTCTATATTTCTTAGATTACTTATATCATTAAAATAAACAATATATATTTCTTCTTCATCATCTTCTAGTTTAATATGGCTAGCATATACTCTATACAAAGAATCTAATATCTTTATCCTTTGATGTAAGTCTTTATCACAAGCTAATAATCTTGCTAAATTTAATCCTCTAGCTATACTAACTACATTTAATCCAACAGGCTCTTCTTCTGTAAACTTATGAAATTTAGAATTCCCCCAGATTATTTTCCCTGTTTTATCTATTATAGCTACTGGAAATATTAAATTAAATATATTTTGATTTATTGAATTATTTATACTAACATTTAATTCTTCTATAGAGTTTTGATGTTTATTTTTAATAAGATACTCTGTTACATTAAATATAATAAAAATAATAAGTAATATTGAACCTAGTAGCGCGCTCTTTATATAATAGAAACCTATACACGCTCCTATAAACATTAGAGGTATTATCATTGGCTTAATGCTCTCTAGCTTTTTTTTCATAAAAGCCTCCTATATCATTAATTAATGATTTTTCTTTAAATGTCCTTGAAGCTTACTTAAACTTCTACCATCTTTTTCATACTCATGTCCTTCTGCTATGCCTGCTTTTAATTTTCTTTTAATATCGTCATCTACATCATCACACGAATATCCTAGTTTTTGTCCCAAAACATACAATATTAATATAGCACCTGATATACAATTTAATACGGCATCTTGAGCTACATTACTACCTTTAGTTAATAAATGATAGAACTCTCCAATTATACATAAAAGGTTAGCTTTTAGATTTTCTATCATTTTCATATTAGCCATTATATTTAGGTCCTCTCTCTTCACTCTTTTCACCCCTGTTCACATACCCTTGTATATATATTTTAATTATAAACGATTATTAATGCAACAAATTCTATACCCTAATTACAAATTATGTAAACACTTTTTAATATTTATTTTTGTTTAATAAATATTTTTATAGCAAAAAACCCCTGACAAGTCAGGGGTTATAATTATTACTCAGTTGTAAATGGTAATAATGCTATGTTTCTTGATCTCTTTATAGCACTTGTTAATTGTCTTTGGTGCTTAGCGCAAGTTCCAGAAATTCTTCTTGGTAATATCTTACCTCTTTCTGTAACGAACTTTCTTAACTTAGCTATATCTTTGTAATCTATAGCTTCAGCTTTTTCTACGCAGAAAGCACATACTTTTCTCTTAGATCTTCTCATTTTTCCAGATCTTTTTACATCTCTCATGCTTAGTTCCTCCTTATAAAATTTAGACATTTAGAAAGGCATATCTCCATCATCTACAGGAGTCATGTCTTCATCAAAACTCATTCCTCCAAATATATCATTTGAGGAATTTGAATAACCAGAATTGTTATTTGAAGATCCATATCCACCATTTGATGAACCTTGGTCTCTTCCACCACCAGCGTTTCCTGAACCGATAAATTCAAATGAATCTACAACTACATCAGTTGTATATCTTTTAG
Source organism: Clostridium chauvoei (assembly GCF_002327185.1). NCBI lineage: Bacteria > Bacillati > Bacillota > Clostridia > Eubacteriales > Clostridiaceae > Clostridium > Clostridium chauvoei. The sequence continues at coordinate 2,857,201 of NZ_CP018624.1, forward strand.
TTCCATCTTTAGCATCATAACTACCAGTTCTAATGCTTCCAGTAACAGCTAATTGTCTTCCTTTAGTAAGATATTGTGCTATTGTTTCACCTGTTTTACCAAAAGCTATACAATTGATAAAATCAGTTTCTTCTTTTTTGAATGGTCTATTTACAGCTAAAGAAAATCTTGTAACAGCAGTACCGCTACCAGCCGCAAAATTTAACTCTGGATCTCTAGTGAGTCTTCCAATAAGTATAACCTTATTCATTCAATATCACCTCTTACGCTTCTTGTTTAACAATGATGTGTCTTATAACACCATCAGTAATTCTGAATATTCTGTCTAACTCTTTTGGTAGGTCAGCATCAGCATTGAAGTTGATTAACGTATAGAATCCTTCGTTAACTTTTGAGATTTCGTAAGCAAGCTTTCTTCTACCCCAAACATCAACGTTTTCTATAGTTCCTCCACCATTTTCTATTACACCCTTAAACTTTTCGATGTTAGCTTTACAAGCTTCTTCATCTAATGATGGGTGTAGTATAAATATAGTTTCGTACTTTCTCATCATTTTCACCTCCTCCCCTCGGACAATGGCTGTGTCTTCCACAGCAGGGATTACAATTTTATATTTTATCAGTTTAATTTTTGTTTTGCAAGTTTTTTATTTGAATTACTATATATTAACTATTTTTTTTGCATCTTTTTGAAATTTACTTCTTGGAAGCATTATTATTCTTCCGCATCCCGTACACTTTATTTTTATATCTGCACCTAATCTAATAACTTCAAAAGACTTACTTCCACAAGGATGTTGTTTTTTCATTTCAACAATATCTCCTAATTCAAACGTATCTACCATATTTTATCCCTCCATTTATAATTCTTATATATATAGTCAACTTTATTTATTATCTTTCTTTATTATTTGAGTTTTAGGATATGGAATCTCTATACCAGCTTCATCTAAAGCTTCTTTAATATTTTTTCTTAATTCTCTTTCCATTTTCCATTGGCTTAAAGGTTTTGCCCTACCAATTACTCTAATATTAACACCTGATGCATTTAAAGATGTAACTCCTAAAACTTCTATATTTCCCCTTATTTCAGCTCTATTTTCTTCTTTAAATTTCTCACAAACCTTTGTTATTAATTTTATAGTTTCTTCAACATTTTCTTCATATGCAATTTCTACATCTACAAGGAATCTTATATCCCCTCTTGAATGGTTTGTTACTTCTAATATAGACCCATTAGTTATAATATGTAAATCTCCAGTAAAATCTCTCAAAACAGTTGTTCTTATCCCAATATTTTCTACTATACCTGTATATTGATTTATAGTTATATGATCACCAACACCATATTGATCTTCAAACAATATAAAGAATCCATTAATTAAATCTTTTACTAGACTTTGTGCTCCTATACCTATTGCAAAACCTCCAACACCAAGAACAGCTGCTGAAATTCCTGAAAAAACATTAGCTACTATTATTGCTATTCCAGTAAAATATACTCCATATTTAAGAGCACTTTTTAAAACAGCTCCTATTGTTATAGCTTTTTGCTCATTCATTGAAAAACTAAGTTTACTTTTTATTTGACGTTTCATAAACTTATCTATAGCTTTATTTCCTATCTTTATGGTTAAGTACATTATGATTAATATAGAAATGATTTTAAGTCCTTTACTTAAAATCATTTCTATTTCATCCCACATTAATTCTAATTTTACTCCACCTTCAACTTGTTTCTTTAGAGTAAATACCATTAAATAATTACGCATAATACCACCTTTAATATTAATTAATTTCCTTATATCCACATTCTGACTTTAAATATATATTCTTGTAATTTGTTATTTTTTCATTAATTATTCTATTTACGCTATCTTTATCTTCAATTCTTACACACAAACCACAACTTTGAGTTATTGAGGTTGGTGTTGGCATCATTTTAAATATCATACCTTCCTTTTGTAAATTTTTTTCTGCCATCATTGCGTCTAATGTATTCTTAAATACTATAATGTAATACTTCATCTTTTTCCTCCTAATATAATTTATCCGTATAATATTAATTATATTATACTTATTTTTCTTTTTAAATCACTATATAAATAGTTTGATTAATAATTCTTAAAAATTAATGCAATTATTATTTTAATAATTTATAATTATCTTATTATAAACTATTAAAATAAAAGGAGTAGAAATGAGTATATATCTTGATAATGCTAGCACTACTTTTCCTAAGCCTAAAGTAGTTGCAGATGCAATTTATAATTTTATTACCACTGTAGGTGGTAATTCTGGTCGTTCAAACCACTCTAATTCATTAGAGACTAATAGAATATTATTTGAGTGTCGTTCTGCTCTAGCTGAGTTTTTTAATTATAACTCTCTTGAAAATGTTATTTTTACAAATAATATTACTACTTCCTTAAATATTTTAATTCAAGGAAGCTTATCTAATGGTGATCATATAATTACCTCATCTATGGAACATAATTCTGTTATTAGACCTCTTTACTATATGAAGGAACATCACAATATAGAATTAGATATAGTAAAAGCTAATAACCAAGGTTTTATAACAGCTTCTAATATAGAAAAACTTATAAAGCCAAATACAAAGTTTATTATAATAAGTCAAGCTTCAAATGTTACAGGCAGTATTCAACCTATAAAGGATATTGGACTTTTATGTAAAAAGCATAATATATTTTTTATACTTGATACAGCGCAAGGAGCTGGAACTTTAAAAACTGATTTTACTGAACTTAACTTAAGTGCACTAGCTTTTACTGGCCATAAAAGCTTATTAGGTCCTCAAGGTATAGGTGGTTTTATAATTAGTAACGAATTAAACGAATTATGTAAACCTCTATATTTCGGTGGTACTGGTAGTCTGTCCCACGATTTAAATCAGCCTGATTTTTTACCAGATAAATTCGAATCTGGAACTCTAAATACTCCTGGAATTATAGGTTTATTAGAGGCTATAAAATTTATAAATTCAGAAGGGTTAAATACAATATATGAATATAATAAATTTATTCACACTTACTTCATAAAAAATCTATTAAATATTGATAGAATTAAATATTATGGAGATCTAGTAGGTGATAAATCTACTACTTGTTTATCCTTTAATATAGATGGAATTGATACTGCTGAAGTTTCTTATATATTAGATAATGAATTTGGGATTAAAAATAGATCTGGATTACACTGTTCACCTTTAGCCCATAAATCTATAGGTACTTATCCAACTGGAACTATAAGACTAAGTACTAGTTATTTTACTCAAAAAGAAGATATTGATTTTGCGTTATCTGCAATAAATAAAATTTCTAAAAAGGGGTGTTGATGTCTTTGGATAACGATAATAATTTAATTGATGAAAATTATAATTTACAGGATAAGCTTTCTAAGCTGATTCTTTTCTTTGCAATTTATACTATGTTCTTTGTACTTTTTACAAGCACTATAAGATTTACCTTACCATTTGTATTAGCCGCTATATTTGCTTTGATATTAAAAAAACCTACTAAATATTTAATTAAAAAATTAAAAATGAAGTCCTGGTTAGCATCCTTGATTTCTACAGTTATATTTTTCTCGTTGTTTATAGTTACATTAGTCCTTATTATAAGCTCACTAACAAGTGAACTTATTTCAGTAGCAAAGACACTTCAAGAATTCTTATCAAGTAATTCACCAACATATTTTTCTGAATTAGGAGGATTCTTTGAAAAAATAGTAGCTAATTTAGATCTTATAGATCCTTCAGTATGGAGCAATATAGTTTCTACAGCTACAGAATCTCTTAATAAATTTTTACAAGTAGGTATATCAGGTGTTACTTCATTAGTTACATCATTATTTTCCTTCTTTGGTTATGTACCATATATAGGTATGGTTATAGCATTTACTTTATTATCAACTTACTTTTTTACTGAAAAAATCACAACAACAACTACAGATAAAATTAGCAATATTATTCCTAGCAATAGCAAAAAAATATTAAATGCAACTAAACACGGTAAAAAGATGTTAACTAATTATATACTAGCTTATATGTTTTTAATCTTTTTAAGTATGTTTATTACATTTATAGGCTTTTTAATATTTAAAGTTGACTATGCACTACTATTAAGTATACTAGCTGGATTATTAGATTTACTTCCTATAGTTGGTATGGCGTGTATATATATTCCTTTAATTTTATATTTTTTATATCAAGGAAATCTTTTTGTAGCTATTGGTTTAATCGTTCTATATGTCTTAGTATTTGTATCTAGACAATTACTTGAACCTAAAATAATGAGTTCTTCTCTTGGAATAAGTCCAATTTCAACTCTTGCAGCTATGTTTATTGGATTGCAATTAAATGGACTTATGGGAATGATTTTCTGTATGTTTTTAGTAGTTTGTTATACAGTTCTAAAAAAAGTAGAAATCTTATAGTAATTAAATTTAATAATTGAATATCTACCTCCTTTATTGGCAATAATTTCAATAAAGGAGGTTTTTTAATGAAAAAATGTTTTTCATTAAACTCTTATTCTCCTAACGCTTATGTGGAAGTTAGAGATTACTTATGTAATAAACTTACTAAATTAATTAAAGAAAATAGAGATATAATATTTATTTGTGTTGGCACTGATAGATCTACTGGTGATTCTCTTGGTCCTTTAGTAGGCTATAAATTAAAATTTGTTTCACGCAAAAATATTCATATTTATGGTTCACTAGAAAACCCAATTCATTCAAATAACGTTAAAGAAACTCTAAAAAAGATAAACGATAATTTTACCAATCCTTATATAATAGGAATAGATGCATGTCTTGGAGATATTCATAATATAGGAAAAGTTTTTATACAAAATAGACCTTTACAACCCGGCCTTGCAATGAATAAAGATCTACCAGCAATTGGCGATATGAGTATTACAGGCGTAGTTAATATTGCTGGCAATTTAGAATTTATGGTTTTACAAAATACTAGATTATGTACCGTAATGTCTCTAGCTGATTGTATCTCTAATGGAATTTTCCACTTCATACTAAAGTCTCTAGGTAATAACACTAAATATTTAAACAACTCATTAGATAGCATTAAATATTTATAACAAAAAAGGTATGAAATTATACTTTCATACCTTTTAATTTTATTTATTTATAGCTTCATTTAAAACATGAAGTTCTTCTTCTGATAACTCGTATCTTGAAATTCCCTTATCTATAGGTTTTGCATATGTAGTACTTTCTTGTCTTGAATAAATACCTGTTAACATAACTCCATCATTGTTAGAGTCTAATATTGCTATTGAGAAACTTAAATCACTTCCTATATCTTCAAAAGCCCTGTATCTCATTATAGCTACTTTATTAACACACTCTTTCATTTCCTCTTTAATAACTTCGCATCTATTTAATGATTCTTCTGAATTTGCAACTGCTTTATCTATATCATCAAGCTTAGATGTTATAAGAGCTTCTAAATTTTTATTATTTACGCCTCTCATCATTCTTTTATATTTCTTTTCCACCTTATTAAGTGATTGCATAAATACTAATACAATGATAAATAGTAGAAATACAATTATAGCTAACCCTATAATTAAAAATGCTGAGTACTCATTTATCATACTTATTATATTTTCCATCTTTATCTTCCTTTCTTATAATGTTTCACGTGAAACATAAATCACTTTTATCTTTTGTTTCCTTATTAATGTTTCACGTGAAACATTTTATAAGTTTATAATCTCTAAAATTCTTTGTAAATCTTCATCTGAATAATACTCTATTTCTATTTTACCTTTATTATTCTTATTACTAATATTAACTTTTGTTCCTAAGAAATCTTGCAATCTTTGAGTTACATCTTTATAGTATGGATTATTATCTATTTTTCTTTCGATATTTTTCTTTGGCTTACTTAATAATTTTATTAGTTTTTCTAGTTCTCTAACTGATAATTTCTCATCAATTACTTTTTGAGCAACTTCACATTGTAAGTTTTCATCTGTTATTACTAATAAAACTCTACCATGACCTTCTGTAATTACTCCATCTATAAGATATTGTTGAACTGTTTCACATAAATTCATTAACCTCATAGTATTGCTAATTGCTACTCTTGATTTTCCTATTCTTTTACTTAACTCTTCTTGTGTTAATTGAAATTCATTTAATAACTTTTTATATGCAATAGCTTCTTCTATAGGATTTAAATCTTGTCTTTGTATATTCTCTATTAAAGATATTTCCAGAATATCTTTTTCAGTTAAATTCATTATTATTGCTGGTATTTCTTTTAATCCAACTAACTTTGCAGCTCTCCATCTTCTTTCACCCGCAACAATAATATAATTATTATTATCTTTTTTAAGTATTATTGGTTGTATAATTCCATGATGCTTTATTGATTCTGCTAATTCAGCTATCTTATCATCATCAAAAAACTTTCTTGGTTGTTCATTATTGCTCTTAATAAGATTTATAGGAATTAATGATTTTCCCGATTCTAGATTTTCATTATTCGCCATATCTTCTGGTATTAAAGCTCCTAGACCTTTTCCTAATGCAAACTTCTTGCTCATAATTTCACCTTCTTATTGTTTTTTTAAGAATTCGTTTGTTAAATCTTTATATGCATTTGCACCTTTACACTTCTCATCATATAACATTATTGGTAGTCCAAAACTTGGAGCCTCTGCTAATCTAATATTTCTTGGTATAGTCGTTTCATACACCTTATCATTAAAGAAGTTTTTAACTTCCTCATATACTTCATTACTTAAATTAGTTCTATAATCATACATAGTCATAATTACACCTTCAACATCTAAATCCTTATTTAAGGATTTCTTTACTAATTGAAGTGTATTCATCAATTGACCTACGCCTTCTAAAGCATAGAATTCACATTGTATAGGAATTAATACTGATTGTACTGATGTTAATGCATTTATTGTAAGTACTCCTAATGAAGGTGGGCAATCTATAAAAATAAAGTCGTATTGGTCTTCTACTTCTTTAATTTTATTCATTAATATAGTCTCCCTATTTTCCTTACTTATCATTTCTACTTCTGCTCCAGCTAATTCCATTGTAGATGGTGCAATAAATAAATTCTGAACTAATTCACTTCTTAATATTACATCATTAAGTGATGTATCTGATGTTAAAACATCATACATTGATAATTCTAAATTCCTCTTATCTAAACCTAATCCACTTGTAGTATTTCCTTGTGGATCAATATCTATAGTTAAAACTCTATATCCTTCCATAGCTAAATATGCACATAAATTAATATTTGTAGTTGTCTTTCCAACTCCACCCTTTTGATTAAATACACAAATTTTTTTCATATAAAAGCTCTAATTTAGAGCTTCACCCCCTTCCCATATAATAATATTATATAGATTTTTATGTAATATTAAAAGATTAACTAAGTAAAAAAATATTTAAATATAACTATTTTCTACGTTTTTTTCTAATTTTAATTATTATATGAATATAAAAAAAGAAATTATATTCAAAAAATGAATATAATTTCTTTAAGTATTTCTATATACTATTATTTTTTAGGTATAGATACCGTTATTTGTATACATTCTTCTGAGTCCTTAAAATTGTACTCAGCTGGTATATTAAATTTATCGAAAACTTGTCTTATAGTATTAACATATAGCTTTGCTGGAAATATACTTTTAACCTTCTTTTTACTCTTGTCATTTAATTGTTCTCCAGCTAATTTAAGTAACTCCTTATTTATAAGTTCCTCTGTTTTCTTTACATTTAAACCGTTCTTAACTACTTTTTCTACAACTTTTAATTGTAGTTCCTCATTTGGTAAAGATAATAAAGCCCTAGCATGTCTTTCAGTCAGTTTGTTATCTATACAAATCTTTCTAACATTATCACTCAACTTTAATAGTCTTAATTTATTTGCTATAGTTGATTGTTTCTTTCCCATTCTTTTAGCTAAATCATCTTGTGTAAATTTGTGATCATGTATAAGATTATAATAAGCTTCTGCTTCTTCAATAAAATTCAGATCTTCTCTTTGAAGGTTTTCTAAAAGAGCTATTTCCGCTGATTCAGTATCAGTAATTTCTATTATATTGCAAGGAACCAATTCTAATGAAGCAATTCTAGCTGCTCTCCATCGTCTTTCTCCTGCAACTAGTTCAAAACTATCTCCTCTTTTCCTAACTGTTAAAGGCTGAATAATTCCATGCTCTTTTATTGATTGAGATAATTCTATTAATGCTTCTTCATTAAAAAACTTTCTTGGTTGATAAGTATTAGGAAAAATCTTATCAATACTTATATTTATAATTTCTCTACTCATATGCGCACCCAACCATCCCTCATTATTTGTAAATCACCCATTATTCCATGATTTAACAATTCTATTTTCTTCTCTCATTTTCCTTCTTTTTTTTCATTAAATTATAAAACAAATTAGCTATAAAAATTCTATTTTTTTACATTTTGTATTTGGTATCTTCTTTTTTATTCATTCATCGACAAGTTTATTTTTTTGTATATATTTAATAAAAACTCATTATTTAATAGGCTTTTTATTTACTGTACCTGCTTTTCTTGGATAAATTTTAGGACATTGCTTTATTTTCTTAACTTCTACTATGTTATGTCTTAAATCCGTATCTTCGATTTCTACTTCTATTATTTCCTTAAGCTCTCCACCTAAAGTTTTTATAGCTTTATCAGCATCTTTAAGTTCTTCATCTATTGAAGGACCCTTTAAAGCAACAAAGTAGCCACCTTTCTTTACATAAGGCATACAAAATTCTGATAAAACAGCCATATTAGCAACAGCTCTTGAAGTTGCAATATCAAATTTTTCTCTTAATTCAGGTTTTCTAGCTCCATCTTCTGCTCTTGAATGTATGGTTGTAATATTCTTTAAACCAAGTTCATTAATTACAGTATTTAAGAAGTTTATTCTTTTATTTAATGAATCTAGTAATGTTACCTTAACATTTGGATTCATTATTGCTATAGGCAACCCAGGAAACCCAGCACCTGTTCCAACATCTATGATAGTACTAGCATTTCTTATCTGTTCTGATTTAAAAGCTTTTATACAATCTATAAAATGCTTTTTAATTATTTCTTCATCCTCTGTTATTGCTGTTAAATTTATTTTTTCATTCCACTCTTGAAGTAATCTCATATATTTTATAAATTGCTCATACTTCTCTTCAGATAGCTCTAGATTAGCTTCTATTGCTGCTTCCTTCATTAAATCAAAAAATTTCATATTTTCCTCCATAGAAATTATTGTTTTTTCTTATATTGATGCTCTAAATATATTAATAAAACTGATATATCAGCTGGGGATACCCCTGATATTCTTGATGCCTGACCTATACTTACAGGTCTTATATTTGAAAGCTTTTGAATAGCTTCTGTTCTTAATCCTTTTACATCTTTATAATCTATATCTTCTGGTAATAGTTTTTTCTCAAATTTTCTGAATTGATTTACTTGTTCTAACTGACTTTCTATATACCCTTGATATTTTGCAATTATATTAATCTGTTCTCCTATATTTTCTGGATATTCTGGTCTATCAGGATCTAAACTCGCTAAACTAAAATAATCCACTTCTGGTCTCTTTATTAACTCATAAAATCTAATTGGCTTTTTAAGCTCAGTTGATCCAACAGATACTAAGTATTCATTAACTTCTTTTTTATTTGTAATTTGAAGTTCTTTTATTCTGTTCATTTCATTTTCAATATCTGATTTTCTTTTTAAAAACTTAGCATATCTATCTTCTGAAACAAGTCCTACTTTATATCCTATTTCAGTTAATCTAAAATCAGCATTATCTTGTCTTAATAACAATCTATATTCAGCTCTAGATGTCATCATTCTGTAAGGTTCATTAGTTCCTTTTGTAACTAAATCATCAATTAAAACTCCTACGTATCCATCTGAACGAGTTAATATCATTGGTTCTTCACCTTTAAGCTTTAATGCTGCATTTATACCTGCAACTATACCTTGAGATGCTGCTTCTTCATATCCTGAGCTTCCATTTAATTGACCAGCTCCATAAAGACCTTCAATACCTTTAAACTCTAGCGTTGGTTTTAATTGTAATGGATCTATTGAATCATATTCTATAGCATATGCTGTTCTCATTATTTCAACATTCTCAAGTCCAGGTATAGTTTTAAGCATCTTAATTTGAACATCTTCAGGTAATGATGATGACATACCTCCAACATACATCTCTAATGTATCTTCGCCTTCTGGCTCAACAAATATTTGATGTCTTGATTTATCTGGAAACCTCATAACTTTATCTTCTATTGAAGGACAATATCTTGGTCCAACACCTTCAATTAAACCATTATACATTGGTGACCTTGATATATTATCTTCTATAATTTTATGGGTATCTTCTGATGTATATGTTAACCAACAAGATACTTGATCTCTATTAATATCTTCACTCATAAATGAAAAAGGTACTATTTTTTCATCTCCTGGTTGCTCTATCATCTTAGAAAAATCTACTGATTTCATATTTATTCTAGCTGGAGTACCTGTTTTAAATCTTCTTAATGATACTCCTAAATCAATCAATGATTGTGATAATTCATTAGCAGCTGCTAATCCATTAGGACCACTATTGTAAGTCACATCACCAATTATTATTCTTGCTCTTAAATATGTTCCTGTTGTTAAGATAACAGCCTTACAACCAAAATAAGCACCATTCTTAGTGTGAACTCCAACTATTTTACCTTCTTCAACCTCTAAACCTATAACTTCTAATTGTCTAACTTGTAAATTTTCTTCATTTTCTAAGGCTTTTTTCATTCGCTCTTGGTATTTCTTTTTATCCGCTTGTGCTCTTAATGAATGTACAGCTGGTCCTTTTGATGTATTTAGCATCCTTGATTGTATAAAAGTATTGTCTATATTTATACCCATCTCTCCGCCTAAAGCATCTATTTCTCTAACTAAATGACCCTTAGCTGTTCCTCCTATATTAGGGTTACAAGGCATCATAGCTATTGAATCAAGATTTATAGTACACATTAATGTTTTAAATCCCATTCTAGCTGATGCTAATGCTGCTTCACATCCAGCATGACCGGCACCAACAACGATTATATCGTAATCTCCCGCATTATATTTCATTATTTCACTTCTCCTATTTTCCACAACAAAATTCTCTAAATATTTTATTTACTAAATCTTCTTCTAATTCTGATCCTGTTATTTCACCTAATGCTTTTAAAGCTGCTGTTACATATATTGATATTAAGTCAAGGAATTCATTATTTTTAACTCTAATATATGCATTTTGTGAATTATCCTTAGCTCTAATTAAAGCTTGCTTATGTCTTGAATTTGATATAATTAAACTTTCACTGTCTATTTTACCATTAAAGAACATATCTTTAATCTTGTTTTTTAATCCATCAATTCCAATTTGTTCTTTAGCTGAAATATTAATTATATTTTCAAATCCATCTAATATATTTGTATTTAACTTATTTTCTAAATCCATTTTATTTAGGATTACTATTGATTTCTTATCTTTAATAGCATCTATTATTTCATTATCTTCATCATCTAAAGCTCTTGATGAATCTAGTACTAATAATACTAAATCTGCTTCTTTAATTTTCTCTTTTGATCTTTCAACTCCGATTTTTTCAACAACATCCTCTGTTTCTCTTATACCTGCTGTATCAATTATTTTTATTGGAATACCATCTAAATTTATATATTCTTCAATTACATCTCTAGTCGTTCCCGCTATATCTGTAACAATAGCTCTTTTCTCTTTTAAAAGAGCATTTAATAAAGAAGATTTACCTACATTTGGCTTACCTACTATTGCTAAACTAAGACCATCTCTTATTATTTTCCCCTCTTCAGCATTCTTAAGTAATCTATCCATATTTAGTATTGCTTCATTTAAACTTTCTTCTACTTTAATTGGTATAGTAGGATCTATTTCTTCATCATCTTCTGTAAAATCTACAGCATACTCTATTAATGCTAAAACATTTAATAAGTATTCATTAAGCTTATTTATTTCCTGGGAAAGTGACCCTGAACTTTGCATTAAAGCAGATTTCATAGCTAATTCCGTTTTAGCCGTTATTAAATCCATAACCGCCTCTGCTTGTGACAAATCTATTCTTCCATTTAAGAAAGCTCTTTTTGTAAATTCGCCTGGTTCTGCTAATCTTGCACCAGCCTTTATGACAGTTTCTAAAACCTTGTTAGTTGAAGTTACTCCACCATGACAATTTATTTCAATAGTATCTTCTGCCGTAAAGCTTCTTGGTCCTTTCATATAACTTATTATTACTTCATCAATTAATTCTTCAGTTTCGAAATCTATGATATGCCCATACCTCATAGTATAAGTTTTCATTTCTTTTATATCTACACCGCTCTTAGATTTAAATATCTTTGAAACTATTTCTAATGCCTTATCTCCCGAAACTCTTATAATTGCTATACCACCTTCTCCTAAGGCAGTAGCAATAGCACAAATTGTATCAAACTCTTTCATTATTTTTCCTCCTTAGAAATTACTCCCCTTCCCTATATTATAACCCATTTTAACTAATATTCATTTTACAAAAATATTTAAATTTAGTCAAAAGTTCATCAAATAAAAAGAAAGCCAATTACGGCTTTCTTTTTATTATCTATTCTTAATATCTACTACTACTCTTCTATATGGTTCTTCACCTTCACTATAAGTGCAAACAAGATCATTATCCTGTAGAGTTGAGTGAATTATTCTTCTTTCATATGGATTCATTGGCTCTAATTTAAAAGTTCTTTTAGTTTTTACTACTTTATAAGCCGTTTTATTAGCAACTCTTTTTAATGTTTCTTCTCTTTTTTGTCTATAGTTTTCAGTGTCTAAAACTACTTTTTTATAAGGTATATCATGACCTTTATTAACAACTAAGGAAACTAAATATTGTAGTGAGTCTAACGTTTCACCTCTATAACCTATTATTAGTCCCATCTTAGGACCTATTAAATCGATGTGAATTGCATCTCTCTCTTCTTTAATATTAATTTCAGCCTTTACAGCCATTGAATCTAATACCTTTTTTAAAAAGTCATGTGCATCTCCCACATAATCTCTTTTAACTTTTACTAGAATCTTAGCTGGTTTAGCTCCTATAATACCTAAAAGACCTTTAGTCCCTTCTTCAATAACTTCAACTTCAACTTTATCTTCTGTTACATTTAATTGACTTAATGCATTTTGTAAAGCCTCGTTTACATTCTTTCCTGTTATTTCTAATGTTTTCATACCCTATTCACCCACCTATAACTGCTACTTAAAGCATATTAATTTCTTTTTTTAGTTTTTGGTGTTGCTTTTTTTGCATTTAAAGAAGTTGTTTGAATTTCTTTTTCCATCTTTGCTTCTTGCTTTTTCTTATATGGTAAATAATTTAGGAAATAAGTTTGTGCTAGTTGAATAACTCCACCTATTATCCAGTATATTACAAGTATAGCACTAAAGTTAAGTGACATGAATCCCATCATACCAGACATAACTAAATTCATTGTTGCCATATTCATTGGGCTATCTGGATTTTGAGGCATTGATTTACTTAATAAAACAGATGGTAAATAAGTACTTAAAAATGCAAGTATCGGTAATATATATCTTGGATCTTTTGCAAATATATCAGGTATCCATAGGAATGAAGTATCCATCCCAGCCCCTGGTGTTATTCTCATAAATACATAATATAATGCGAATAATATTGGTAATGGTAATAATGTTGGTAAGCAGCCACCAAACATACTTACGTTGTTTTCTTTCATTAATTTTGAATATTCTAATTGCATCTTTTGTGGATCATTTGCATATTTCTTTTGTAACTTTTGTAATTCTGGTTGAATTTCTTGAAGTCTTGCATTTGATCTAGTTGACTTAACATTTAGTGGTAGTATAAGTAATCTTATTATTAATGTAAAAATAAAAATTGCTAATACGTAAGATACTCCACTTGGTTGCATATTAAATAATTGTAATATAAATTCGTGCAACCCATTGAAAATTTTTGCTAAAAAATCCGCCACCGGCGATAAAACTGACATCATAATTTATGTCTTACCTCCCTTATTTAACTGGATCATATCCACCTTTTGAAAATGGATTACATCTTAAGATTCTTTTTATAGATAAAACTCCACCCTTAATAGCCCCATACTTAGTTATTGCGTCAATGGCGTATTGTGAACAAGTTGGTATGTACTTGCAGCAGGGTTGCTTTGTAGGTGAAATATACTTTCTATATAAATCTATAGCCTTAAGCATTATTTCTTTCATTATTTATATAATCCTGCCTTTAAAAAAAGTTTTTTCATTGCTTCTTCAACTTCAAAATAACTTCTATCCTTTACTGCATTTCTTGCAATAAATACAAAATCATATCCTTGTTTTAAATCTTCACAATTCAATCTGTAGCTTTCAGTTATCAATCGTTTACTCCTACTACGGACCACACTATTTCCTACTTTTTTACTTACTGAAACCCCTATTTTATTGTAAAATTCACCTTTTTGATCTATATTTCTTCTATTGTTAAATATATATAGAACTAAAAGACCATTTGCTAATGACTTTCCTCTTTTATATACAGTTCTAAATTCATTATTTTTTCTTATTCTATAAATCATGAGAACTTTCATCCTCCTTTTTTTCCTGCATTTGCAGAAAAAAGGCCACTTATTGCGGCCCTTATGCTGTTAATTTTTTTCTTCCTTTTTGTCTTCTTCTCTTAAGAACGTTTCTTCCACCTGGAGTACTCATTCTCTTTCTGAAACCATGTTCTTTTTTTCTTTGTCTCTTTTTTGGTTGGTATGTCATGAACATTTCATTACACCCCCTTTAAACTTTTATATATATAGTAAATAACTATATTATTCGTATTTTAAATTTACTTTATTATTATATATATATCATCATTCCATGTCAATACACTATAATTACCATTAACCTGTTGATAAATAAAAATAACAACTTATATTTTTGTGGATAACTTCTTGAACACCCTATTTAACTTATGTTATTATTAATATTGACTGTGAATAATATTATTAATAAACAAACTTATCCACAACTGTGGATTAAATTGTGTATAACTTGTTTATTTTTTCTTTAAACTTAACTTATTTTTACTATTTTGTAGCAAAAATAAGCATTTTAGGGTATGTTAATAATGTTTAGAACTTATTATCAACCTATTGTGGATAACTTTTATTTAAATTTGTTATCACCATAATTATTAACATGTGAATATTTTAATACTATTTATCAACAACTATAATAACCTGTTAATAATTATGTTGATATATTGTTATTATATTGTTATTATATTATTTCAAATTTATTTTTTAATGGAGGATATGCA